>NZ_SLUP01000029.1 GCF_004341235.1 Mariniflexile fucanivorans | reverse complement strand
TGACCCGTCCTGAAATAAGGCTACATAATTTTAAACATTATGTATAGAAATGACAAAGTAATCAGACGGTATTCAGAACCTTTTAAACTGAAAATTTTAGACGAAATTACAAGGGGTAAACTAAACAAAAATCAACTAGGTAAACTTTACGGCATTGCTCCTACCACCATTAATGAATGGATTAGAAAGTACAACCGTAAAGACCTCATGAACACCAGAGTAAAAGTGGAAACAAAAGACGAAATAACACGAATCAAAGAACTTCAAAAAGAAATTGAACAGCTTAAAAAGCTTCTATTAAAAAAGGATTTGGATGCCATGGTATTGGATTCGTACCTGGAAGTCGCTGCCGAAGATCTAGGATACAAATCTGTGGCTGAATTAAAAAAAAAGCTAAGTATAAAGCCTTAATTAAAGCCAAAGAAAAGTCTAAGGGATTTGCTTCTTTAACTACCATAACCAATTGTTTCGGACTTAAACGTGATGCATTATACAAGTATAAACGTAGAGCTGATAAGCGTTTAAAACAAGAACAACAGATTATTGAAATAGTCAAGAAAAGACGCAAGTCCCTTCCTAGAGAAGGTGTGAGAAAACTTGAAATATCTTTAGATAATCAGTTCACTAAAGCAAACCTTAAAGTCGGTAGAGACACATTATTTAATGTCCTTAGGAAACACAATATGCTAACTCTTAGAAAGAAATATAGCTCCAGAACAACAAACTCGCTGCATCGTTTTTATAAGTACAAAAACATTATAAAAGATGTAGAAGTTACAAGGCCTAATCAGGTCTGGGCATCTGATATTACCTATATCAGAACGGTAAAAGGCTTTTGTTATCTAGCGTTAATAACTGATATGTATTCAAGAAAAATTGTAGGTTATGACCTGAGTGATAGTCTGGAACTCAACGGTTGTGTGAGAGCGCTTCAAAAAGCTTTATACCAAGCTAAGAACATAAAAGGACTTATTCACCACTCTGATAGAGGTATTCAATATTGCAGCAATGTATACACACAAATCCTGAAAAGAAATAAGATAGATATAAGCATGACAGAAGAAAACCATTGCTATGAAAATGCCCTAGCAGAAAGGGTTAACGGGATCCTTAAAGATGAGTTTTATCTCGACCAGACCTTTACTA
>NZ_SLUP01000028.1 GCF_004341235.1 Mariniflexile fucanivorans | reverse complement strand
CTTGCTGCTTGATAGAATTCAAAACTTTGGTTAGAGATTATATGTCCCTTCCAAATAGTTGAAATCGTTAATTTATCGTCTTTTAAAACAGGGTAATCCATTTGAAAAACAGAAGTTAAATAAGCAAAATTTTGTTTGCTAGTTTCCAAATTGGTTTTCCAACCTGCTTGTAATGAAAACTCTATCCCTAAAGTTGAAAATGACCTGTTGTTTTTGTTTATAAATGAATAGGCTGTTTCTACTCCCAAAAATTGTTTAGATTTTAAGTCTTCATTGTTTAAATTTTGTTCTACAAATCGGTTCTGGTTATCATTTGGTTTGATATAATCAAAAGGGATACTTAACGTAAATTCGCTACCCAAATTACCTCTTTTCACAAATGACGTTTTAAAATTAAACTGCTCTAAACGTGTTCTGTAAAATTCAATACCCAAATTACCTTCAAAGTTTTTTGTTTCGTTTCCAAATCCAAAAAAGTTTTGTGCAAAAGCAGGTGTTGAATATCGAGATTCTATTCTTAAATTTGAGGTTCCAAAAATTCTTGCAAATTCTCCTGTATAACCAAGTTCATAACCACCTGTTGCTGAGAAATATTTAGCTTCAATACTATGTTTTTGGGTAAATGGATTTAATTCAAAACCGTATTTTGTAAAAATGGATAATGCTCCAATGGTAAGTCCTTCGTCTGGATTGTACCCAATGGTTGGCAATACTTGACGCAAATTGTGTTTAAATTTATCGAAATCATAATTATTAGGCTCATATTCGTCTGATAGTCTTTTATATACATTTACGCCTTCAAACACACTTTCTTTTGACTTGTAATCATAAACCTTAATGTTTTTCCTATTTTCGATACTGTAAGTATCTTTATTTTGACCTCCAATTAATAAAACTTTAATTTTAGAATTATTAGTACCTGCAACACGATATTGGTCATTATCATCTAAACCATATAACCAAATTTCATTGGTGATTTTAGGATCAAAAGTTTTATCAAACATCACATCATTTTCATCAAGAGTATTTTTGATTCTAGTAATTTTTATGTTTGTAAAACCGCCTTCTAACCTTTTAATTTCGAACAAATCATCTTTATTGGTGCCTTGAATAATAACGTTTCTATTGATACTTTTATAGTAGGTTTCAGCCCATTCTAATATATGCTTTCTTCTATTTTTTAAATGCTTTATAATCTCTTGAAAATTTTTAT
>NZ_SLUP01000027.1 GCF_004341235.1 Mariniflexile fucanivorans | reverse complement strand
CAAGAACTGTGTTAAAAACCAAATGAAAAACAGTTTATTTTTAAACAATATTCTTCTATTACATTTTCACCCTAGAATAAAAATATATTGAAATAATAATTTAAAACTAGGTTTTACCTTACTAAAACACTCCTGTAGTTTTCGTCATACCACAAATGAGATTTAGCAATTGCAAAGGCCTGTTTTAATAGCTTGTTACAGACTGCAACCAAAGCTAGTTTTTTACTCTTCCCTTTTGCAACAATCCTATTATAGAGTTCTTTACAAGCTTTATTATGTTTGCTTGCAGAGAAACTACAAATAAATAATACTTTTCTCAGTCTCCTATTTCCCATTTTACTTATTCTAGGTCTTGATCTTATACTACTACCTGACTCTCTTATGATAGGTGTTAGACCAGCAAAAGAGCAGAGTTCTGAGGCTGTATTAAAACGTTCAAATCCATCAGTCAAAACAATTAATAGAGCACTAGCTTTGGCTCCTAAACCAGGGATGCTTTTAATACGACTATGCAAGTCCTGATACTCTTGTTTTACTAATTTTAAAACGGTTATCTCCAGAGTTTCTATTTCTTTTTTATAAAATTTTAAGCTCCTATTTATGGAACGTATTACTCTAGGAACTGGACTACCTTGCGCTTCTTCTGAGTGCAATTTATTTTTAAGAACGATGATCTCCTTCGTATATAAATTACTTAAACTTAATAGATGAGAACATTCTTTTTGGCTCTTGGTCTGACCTGTCCATAAGCTAGGGCTATTCATAATAGCATATTCATAAATCATTTTAGAATCACTCTTGTCTGTCTTTATTTTTGATAGCTTCATTTGGATGAACCGTTTAACTGACAAAGGATTTTCAACACTAACTTTTATATTATTTTCAATTAAGTAATATGCCAATCGTAAATGGTAAACACCTGTAGATTCCATAACGCAATGGGGATTGCTACCCATGAGTTTGATGAATTTCTTAAAGCCTGTAAGCTCATTACTAAACTGGTGAAACAATCCATCGCTTCCCATTACATCAAAAACATCTTTACTAATGTCAATTCCAAAATAATTCGTATTTTCATTCATATTTAATATGTTATGAAGGAACATATCTACCGTGTTTTCTACAACTTAAAAACGAGATCCTTAGTCTCTTAGAACTGTACGAAATAATAGTAGAAAAGAGAGGGGATTCTCAAGAAAATCGAGATCAAATCTCACTATACAAAATAACCTTAATCCTCTCTTTTTGTTCTTTCTGTTTATGTACTTAAATTTAAAACTTTATTAATAAAAGCTAACTTAAG
>NZ_SLUP01000026.1 GCF_004341235.1 Mariniflexile fucanivorans | reverse complement strand
ACGGCTACAATCTCGTTTATCTCTCCTATGGCCGAGGTTATCGATAGTGCATCGTACTGTTCTATATCAAAACTTGCCGTCCTCTTGATACAGCCATTGGTGTGCCTTACGTCTATATAATGGCTCAGACCTGCTGGCACGTTTACGAACACATTGCTCGTTTGGTAGGTACCGCCGTTCAGTGAATAGTCCAGATCGGCAGGATCAGTGATACTCGCATCAACGGTAACGGTAACCGTATTGGTAGAGATGTTATTGGTACAGCCATATGCTACGCTGGCCTCAGGTGCAATGGTAACCGATTCAGGGAACGTGATGTTCCATTCGGTCTCACAACCTAGCGCATCACGCACATATACCACTTTATCGCCTCCTTCTAAATTTGTGAAAGGGAACTCCGTCTGCGTTAAGGCTCCTGTGGTGTAGGTCCCGTTTATATCATCCAGGGCAACGCTGTATGGTGCCGTGCCCCCCGAAAGCTCTACGCTGAACTCCCCGTCCATATCGCCCGTACAGACTTCTGGTAGCAAGGAGCCAGAAACGATTGTCAATGCTAACGGATCTGGTTCGGTTATCGTAAAGTTGATAACCATGAAGCAGCCCAGTTCATCCTGTGCTATCACATCATAGGTTCCCGGTGCAAGATCCCCAAATGTATTCGTTTCAAAGAACTGGTTCAACTGGGGTGAGATCGCATATCTGATCTGTCCCGTACCACCCGAAGCATTTACGGTGATAGAGCCGTTGTTCGAACCATTACAGGTAATGTTGCTTGTTGTAAATGGTGCAATTAATGGTGAATCTGGTTCGGTTATGGATACGATAATGGATGTCGCTTCACAATCACCACTATCGACATGTACTTGATAATCGCCCGCTAATAGTTCCGTGAACCTTCCTGGGGTCAATTGGGTTGCAGCAATGGTGTTTCCCAAGGCATCTTCCAATGTATAAATGTAATTGCCCAGACCTCCGTTGGCCGTCGCCACGATAACGCCCGTGTTATCGCCCGAACAGTTGATAAAGGCATTGGTCGCATCTACATTCACTACCAAGGTTGGTAAGGGATCGATCTTTATCTGATTGGATACATTGGCCTCACAACCATTGACATCCCTTACATAGTACATGTAGGTTCCAGGTGATACGCTCACTGTTGTTGAGGATGCGAATGTGCCTAGGACCGTTGCGAAATCTGGTGTACTGCTGTATTCATACAGGCCTGTGCCACCGGTAGCGCTAAGTCTCAACGTCGTGCCTGTTAGACATGTCTGGGAGGTTTCCTTTACTAACAATGATTCTACTTTTGTCGGCTCCGTAATAACAATATCCGCAGAGGTAAACGAACAATTATAGCCATCTATAATGCTTACGGTATAGGTTCCGGCTCCTAATCCGCTAAATACTGGTGAAGCTTGCGGACCAGAGCTACTGGCCGTTGGAGATACCCTGTTAAGCGTGTATGAATAATTACTTCCCTGTCCCCCCGTTACGCCGCTTACCGTTATGGAAGCATTGGTGTCTCCAAAACATGTCAATAAGGTTGTGCTTGGTGTAACTGTTGCTCCTATTGCTGCGGGGATAGCTAGGTTAAC
>NZ_SLUP01000025.1 GCF_004341235.1 Mariniflexile fucanivorans | reverse complement strand
AAATCTCACTATACAAAATAACCTTAATCCTCTCTTTTTGTTCTTTCTGTTTATGTACTTAAATTTAAAACTTTATTAATAAAAGCTAACTTAAGTTATACGTAACCGTTATGCCCAATTAACAAAAAATGAACAGACTAACTCGAATAACAGCAATTCTAATCCAATTACAGTCAAAAAAGATTGTAACTGCGAAAGAAATTGCGGAACGATTTGAAATTAGTTTGAGAACTGTTTACAGAGACATTAAAACACTGCAAGATGCTGGAATTCCAATAGGTTCGGAAAATGGAGTTGGATATTTCATTGTGAACGGATATTCACTACCACCAATAATGATTACAGAAGAAGAAGCCAATGCTTTAATAATTTCCGAAAAACTCATTCTAAATCAAGGAGATACTTCCTTAATCAAAGATTTTAATTCACTTTTGCTCAAAATAAAATCTACTCTTAAGAATTTTGAAAAGGAAAATATTTCAAAACTTGAAAATAGAATTGAACCTTCAACAAAAATTGATAAAAATAAAAGTAATTGGTTATCAAAAATTCAAAAATCTATCACAAACGCAAATGTGATACAAATCGACTACCTCTCAATTTATAAAGAAGAAAGTACTAAACGAAACATTGAACCACTAGCCATTTATTTTACAGAAAATGCTTGGGTTTTAGTCGCATTTTGTCGTTTAAGAAATGAAGAGCGTGAATTTAGATTAGATAGAATTTTAAATCTAACTATTACTTCCGAAACCTTTGAATATCAACAGAGTTTTACACTTAAACAATATTTAGAAAAATTTACTGAGGTATAGTTGACATAGGGTTGTCAGTCATCCGTCTTATTTTTGCATTATGAAAACAAAATTTATAATAGCAATAACATTCTTAATTATTTGCAGTTGCAGTAATTCAGAAAAAAAACAAAGCAAAATGACTAAAAAAGCAACAATTGTAGAAATGGTATTATTCAAAATAAATGATGGAATAAGCCAAGAAAAAGCAGAAAACCAAATGTCTGAACTGAATGAATTCATTAGTAAACAAGATGGATTTATTTCCAGAAAAACCTCTGTATCTGAAGACGGACAATTTTTAGACCTTGTGTTTTGGACAGACTTGGAATCGGCAACAATCGCATCAGAAAAGGCAATGGAAAACCCGAAAACCTTAAAAGCATTTGAAGTGATTGATGAAAGAACTATGACTTTTAAGCATTTTTCAATCTTTAATGAAATTCAAGAATGAAAACAATGACAACGGACGAGATTATTCAAGAGGTTCAGAATAGTTTCAATGGTCTTGTAAAAAATAAAAATTGGGGAGAAGTTGGACTTTTTTACAATCCTGAAAATAAATTAAGTAAAGGAATTTACCTATTGACATTTAAAGAAAAAGATGGAGCGAACGACAAAGCATCGAACGTAAACAGAGAAGATGTTTATAGATTAAATTTAGGAATATCGAAAGAAAGTTTCTATCAATTATTTGGCAATAAACCGAAAAGACCAAAAGCAGGTCAAATAATCGATATGCCATTTGATTTCACCGAACTGGATAAAATAATGCCTCATCCTGTTTATGGCTGGATGAGTTGGATTTGTGTTTTAAATCCAACAAGAGAAACTTTTGATAAATTATTTCCATTAATAGAAGAGGGATATAATATGGCATTGAAAAAATATGAAAAGAAAATAACTGGGCATAACACCGTGTATAATTAATTGCTTTTTTAGGCTTACTTACGAAAGTCCTCTCAGACTTTCGTGGTTAGTTTTTATTTAGTAAATTAGATGCTTAATCACGCAACTAATCATACACAACAACGTTGTGTGCAATTTTGACCCGTCCTGAAATAAGGCTACATAATTTTAAACATTATGTATAGAAATGACAAAGTAATCAGACGGTATTCAGAACCTTTTAAACTGAAAAT
>NZ_SLUP01000024.1 GCF_004341235.1 Mariniflexile fucanivorans | reverse complement strand
CAAACTTTCCCAGTTTAGGTATTGGTATCGGGAGTGGGTTAAAGAAGTGTCTCCAGTGATGCATTTTACACACAAAGCGGGCGATAAACTTTTCATTGATTTTACGGGCAAGAAGCTTTCAATTGTAGACCGCTACACAGGTGAAA
Organism: Mariniflexile fucanivorans; assembly: GCF_004341235.1. GTDB lineage: Bacteria > Bacteroidota > Bacteroidia > Flavobacteriales > Flavobacteriaceae > Mariniflexile > Mariniflexile fucanivorans. Next base: position 1,897 of record NZ_SLUP01000024.1, on the reverse strand, counting down.
TACAAGATTTAGAGGTCTTTGTCTGTGTATTGGGCAGTAGCCAATACACCTATGTTGAGGCCTGTGAGAGCCAAAAGAAAGAAGATTTTATAGCTTGTATAGAAAACGCACTTTGGTTTTATGGCGGTGTACCACAGGCTTTAGTACCTGATAACTTGAGGGCAGCAGTTACCAAAAGCAGTCGTTATGAACCAAAAGTAAATGAAACTTTTGTAGATTTTGCTGAGCATTATGAAACGGCAGTACTTCCAACCAGAGCCTACAGGCCTAGGGATAAAGCCATCGTCGAAAATGCAGTGCGTATCATATATACACGGGTCTTTGCGCCACTGCGCAACCAAACGTTCCATTCTAAAGCTGCACTGAATAAGGCTATATTAGAACTTCTTAAAACCCATAACAGCACCTCTTTTAGGGGACGGGAATATTCTCGCTATTCGTTATTTGAAGAGATTGAAAAACATCAGCTTAAACCATTGCCAGCAAAACGCTATGAGATTAAACGCTACGCTAATGCAACGGTTCATAAAAACAGCCATATTTATTTTAGTAAGGACAAACACTATTATAGCTTACCTTATCAGCATATAGGCAAACGTATTAAAGTGGTTTATTCAGATAGCACCATAGAGATGTTCTACCAACAGGAACTACTTACAGTCCATCCAAGAAACAAACAAAAATATGGGTATAGCACGATAAAGGAACACATGCCTTCCCACCACCGCTTTATCAGCGAGTGGAGCAGTGAAAAATTCATTGCCTGGGCAGAGCAGGTTGGTGAACATTGCAAGACACTAATCATTAACATATTAGAAAAGAAACAACACCCAGAACAATCCTATAAATCATGTCTGGGCATATTGCACCTCACTAAAAAGGTAGGCAATACACGATTGGATAATGCCTGCAAGCGTGCATTGGACTATGGTGCTCATAACTACAATATTATAGAGCGTATTCTTAAAAACGGTTGGGACACCTTAGATGAAGACATCGAAGACCAACCTGAGGTCCCAAATCATAATAACATTAGAGGAAGTCATTATTACAAATAAATTAAAACCAAAAAACAATGAATAAACAGACATTGGAACACATGAAACAACTAAGGCTATACGGTATGTACAGAGCCTTTGACAGCAGTTTATCGCCACAAAGTATAAACTACACCAATGATGAACTCATCGCATATCTGCTCCAAAGCGAATGGGATGATCGTCAAAACAGAAAAATAGAACGGTTAACAAAAGCGGCGCGATTTAGGTACAGTGCTATTATGGAAGCTATCGATTTTGATGCTTCAAGACAACTAGATAAAAATCAAATACATCGCTTTGCTAGCTGTGAGTTTATAAAGCAAAAACAGAATATCCTTATCACGGGAAGTACAGGTGCTGGAAAAAGCTATATGGCATCAGCTATCGGTCATCAGGCGTGTTCATTGGGATATAAGGTCATGTATTATAACACGAATAAACTTTTTACCATGCTTAAAACATCAAAAGCAGATGGCTCTTATCTAAAACAAATCAATAAACTAGAAAAACAAGACCTACTGATTATAGATGATTTTGGGCTTAAAGCTTTAGATGCTATAAATAGGCACTCCTTTATGGAAATTATTGAAGATAGGCACGGAGAACACAGTATTATTATCGCCTCCCAATTACCAGTAGAAGCATGGCATGAAATTATAGGAGAACAAACCATCGCAGATGCCATTTTGGATCGCCTTGTACATAATGCACACAGAATCGATATTAAAGGAGAATCGATGCGTAAAAAATTGAAAAATAAAGACTAAATTTAACCACAAATGAATCGATTTTGAGCACTTACTTTACTATGCTCACTTTCATCCGCCGCAAGTGGTTCACTTTGCCCGCCCTATCCA
>NZ_SLUP01000023.1 GCF_004341235.1 Mariniflexile fucanivorans | reverse complement strand
CACTTATCTTTAGATTTTAAAACACCTAATATGGTATATAAATTAACAGCGTAAATTCAATTTTAACCTGTAGCCATATTTCAGGACGAGACATTAAAAAACGCACTCGCAGAGAAAAAAGCCTAGTTTATTTTCAAATTTTTTTTTTTGAATTTTAAGCAAGAAAAAACAAAAAAAAAGCATGTTGAAAAATTTCAAATATTGCGCAACGGATTTCACTCAAATGGAAAACATCTGACTTTTAGCTTGTTTACGGAATTAAAAACTAAAAAAAAAATTCGGAATTTATCTAGTTTCGGAATTGCTTACTCAAATTGAATAGAAGAGTTTTAAAAAATAAAAAAATGACTGACCAAAGCAATGCGCAACTGTTGCGACGGACTGATTAGCGAAACGCAAAAATTAGTGATTTATAATATCAACAATCTAAATTAAAAAAACGCACCACAACACAGTATATAAAAAATTGCTAAATTAGTGCTTTACCAATGTCAGTTGCTTTGTTTGCTAGCTTCTGATTTTCCTTCGGAAAATCCTCGCACACAAACACGCAACTTTCCATATACATGAACGTTACCAAACATATAAATTCGCACTCTTAATCAACTGACTTACTGAAATCTCTTTATTTTTTTCCGACCTTTTTTTAGCTTGTTTATCTATATAAATACATGTAATTATTAGGTTATTTTGTAACTTAAAGTCTGATCCAACGACTAACCAATAGGAATAAAAAGTTAACAATTAACATAACTTTAACATTTATTTATGTACACAATGTTGTACATTTGGCATATACTTTGTAGTATACAACCTAAAACAGCGACAATGAAAACAATAACTTCAACCTCCTTAAGAGGCAGACTAAAATACTATCTTGACCTTGTTTCAGAATCATACGTAACAATTATGATTCCAAGAACTAAAGATGAGGAAGCTATCGTTATGATGCCTTTGAGCGAATATAATTCATTAACAGAAACTGATTATCTATTAAGAACTGAAGCTAATAAAAACACTCTTTTAGAATCGATTAAGCAAGCCGAAAAAGGAGAAGTTACAGTAGTTAATATTTAATGACAGTTGCATTTACTTCGATTGCATTAGAGCAATACCAGTATTGGGGAGAAAACGATAAGAAAATATTCAAAAAAATAAACACATTAATTGCTAATACAAAAAGAACTCATTTTGTAGGTTTAGGAAATCCTGAACCATTGAAGGGAATTCTTAAAGGATATTGGTCAAGACGAATAACAGGAGAACATAGATTAGTTTATAAAATTTCTGGAACCGATAAAGACCAAGTATTAACAATAGTACAATGTCGATATCACTATTAATTTTCCTTCCGTCTGTCATAAATCTGCCTTCCATCAAAAAAAATATAGTTTTCAATACGTCAATGAACTTTAGAACTGATAATAAATACGTTTGGTAACACCGTGTATAATTTATTGCTAGTTCCTTTCCTATTCGGAAAAATCTCCGATTTTCCCTATTTTAGTTTTTATTTGTAATGGTTTTCGCTAAATTCACCGCAACAAACCATACACATAAACGTTGCCATTCATTAAAAAACGCACTCGTAGAGAAAAAAACCTAGTTTTATTTCCGATTTTTTTTTTGAGTTTTAAGCAAGAAAAAACAAAAAAAAACATATTGATAAATTTCAAAATATTGCGCAACAGATTTCACTCAAACGAAAAAACATCTGACTTTTAGCTTGTTTACGGAATCGAAATCTAAAAAAAAAATTCGGACTTTAGCAAGATTCGGAATTGCTTACTCAAATGGAATAGAAAAGTTTAAAAACAAAAAAATGACTGACCAAAACAATGCGCAACTGTTGCGACAGACTAAATAGCAAAAGAAAAAAAAGATTTGTCGACTAATCGCAAATTGTAAGAAAAAAAAAACGAAATGGCAACACCGTATATAAAAAATTGCTAAATTAGTACTTTACCAATGTCAGTTGCTTGGTTTGTTAGCTTCTGATTTTCCTTCGGAAAATCCTCGCACACAAACACGCAACTTTCCATATACATCAACGTTGTGGTGCATTATGACCCGTCCTGAAATAAGGCTACATAATTTTAAACATTATGTATAGAAATGACAAAGTAATCAGACGGTATTCAGAACCTTTTAAACTGAAAAT
>NZ_SLUP01000022.1 GCF_004341235.1 Mariniflexile fucanivorans | reverse complement strand
GCGGCAAATGGATAAGAAGTAGTATAAAAATCCATTATAAATCGATCGGCAACAGTATTTTCCAATCGCTCTTTCATGAATTCTTCCTGAAATGCTTTTACTTGAATAAATTGTGTGGCACTTTTTCTCATGCGCCTCATAACATATTCCTTTCCGTCATTATCTTCTAATCGCAACGATACCGATTGATTACCCCCACCTAACTTTACGGGTTTTAAACCGCCATGTAGCGTATCTAAATTTACAACCGGAAAATCAAATTTATTGTAATACAATTGTCGATAATGATTTCCAAAAAAGGAGTTATAGTTTTTTGATTTATCATCAGTGTGTTTAGTATAAATGGACTTACTTATTATACTTTCCTTTGGGAAATTTGAAACAGATAAAGGTTTCTCTGTTTGTATTTCTCTAATTACTTTTGAATGAATTAATTGATTAGTTTCATCATAATATTGAACGGTTTGATTGTTTTCTTGAATATTTAAAACAGCAAAACCTAAACCTGCATATCCAAAACTTGAAGCATCTTTTTCATAATGGCGCACCGGCTTAACTTTTGAACCTGAGCCACTAATGATTTGTGGGATATTTTTGTGAACCAAATATTGTAAATTATGGTCGTGTCCCGAAACCACAATCACGTCGTTTTTGTATTCTTGTAAAATGGTCGTGATTTTGTTTGAAAGTTCTCTGTAAAGTGGATGATTTAAATCCGCAGGACTAATTCCTGAAGCATTTCTCAACACATTTAATGGGGCTTTTAATGGGTTAAACAAGAATTGACCACCATGACTGCCATAGCTTCCTAATGGGTGATGCATGGCTAATATGATAGTTTTATCTTGGTTTTTGTTAACTAATGATTTAAATTCTGAAATAAATTTCTCCCTATATTTAATATTGCAGTTATCATTCATTTTTGGGTGCTTGTCCCAATTGGTAATATACCATTCGCTATCAACAGTGATTACAACTATTTCATTTGAAACATCATAACTGTCTAACGGACAAGCATCTTGAGGAGAAAAACTTTTATCACCTAAAGCTTTCCCAACCAATTTTGCTTCTTCTTTCAAACCATCAATTCCCGAATACCAATCGTGATTTCCTGGAAGAAAAATAACTCTCCCATTGAAATTTTTGGCAACATCAATTTGAGATTGTAGAGCTAGTTTTGCCTCTTCGGTATAAGAATCTGATAATCCATTTGGGTAAATATTGTCGCCCAAAAACAATAACAAATCTTCCTTTTTTGAGTCTTTAATTTTATCGTTTAAAGCTATAAGAGCTTTTGAAGGCTGATTATTTTCTAACTTTCCGGCATCACCAATTAGAAAAATATTTATTCCTGAAGTATCTTGCTTAGTCTGAGAAACTACTTTTATTTGCATATCATAGGTAGCACAAGATTGTACTATAAAAAGGATTACAAAACAAGGAAGTAGTTTTATTATCTGTTTCATTTTGGTTTTGTTAGTCTACTAATTAACAGACATAAAAAACATTAATTCCTGACAAACAAACTAGCTCAAGTTTTTATATATGTCTTTTATTTGAGAGCATTTTTTATAATCGGGATTAAATTGTCTCCATTTTATTTTTATTTAAAAACAGATTGGCAATTTGAATGGATGCTAATATAAAAAACAACATTCCCAAAGCTGGATTGAGATAATGTGTCATTTCAATATTATTTTCAACCAAAATATATTGTCCGGCATAAGCAAAAATTAACATGCCGATTCCAGTACCTATCAAGGCTCCAATAATAAATATATAATTAGCTTTTTTAGTTGTTTTAAGTTTTTTAGTTCGGAAAATATAAATGTAGATACCTGACCAATAAGGCCATTGAATGGCATTTAAACCATTTAGAAGTACTCCTAGTATAAATGGGTATTGCGCAAGATGCAATTGTGATAAACTAAAGCTATTTTCATTGTTAATATTGCTCATAAAATAAAATGAAATACTAGCTAAAAACAGTATTGTAAAAATATCTATAAATAATAACAGCTTTTTTTGTTCCACTAGCCATTTAGCACCAAAACTTACTGTTTTAAGAACAAAAAACTCTACAACAATAATTCCAAGAATAAAAGAAATAACTGCCAAACCACCTTGCTCTAATAAAATTTGTAAACCAATTACATTAAGATACCCTAAAGGCAAAGACCCTATGAGACTAATTATAAATCCAAGTACAAAGGACTTGTTATTAAAACTATATTTATCCATCCATTTCATAGCTATGATATAGATTTTAAATAATTTGTCAGCCTTCTATTATCAATAACTAACTGTCTGGATTGTTGTAAATTCAAATAAGAATAGCCCTTTTGATGATTGTAAGTGCTTATTTTATATAAAATATTGTAGTGTCTTATAATCTCTTTCCAAGCAAAAAAGATAGAATGTTTTGGGTCGTAAATATGAGTTGGTTCACTTCCGGCTCCATTAAGTTCAATGATAGAAAAGTTTTTACCTTGCTCTAAATCTTCACGAGATTTAAACATAATATCCAACCTTCCAAAATGAAAATCTGGAATTTGTAAACAAATAGTATTAATTGTTTGTGTTAGATTTTCATTAATCCAATGGCTAACATCAGTAAATTTACTACCTCTTACATGGTTACCATAAGGCACTAAATTGAGAGTTTCGTCTTTGGCTAAAATATCGTTTAACTTATTGCCATACTTTTTCTTTAATGTTTCTAATTGCAAAGAAAATCTTGGGTTTTGTTCTATAAGTTCTTTAACCGTGTTTATTCCATTTCCTGTGATTATTAAAAATTCTTTA
>NZ_SLUP01000021.1 GCF_004341235.1 Mariniflexile fucanivorans | reverse complement strand
CATGACAGAAGAAAACCATTGCTATGAAAATGCCCTAGCAGAAAGGGTTAACGGGATCCTTAAAGATGAGTTTTATCTCGACCAGACCTTTACTAATATAGCGCACGCGAAAAGAGCTACAAAAAATGCAATTAATTTATACAACCAAATAAGATTACACTTATCTTTAGATTTTAAAACACCTAATATGGTATATAAATTAACAGCGTAAATTCAATTTTAACCTGTAGCCATATTTCAGGACGAGACATTTGACAAAAAACCAAAATGAAGCATATATTACTTTTTGTTGTCCTTATCATATTTAATAATTGTGCTAAGAACGATTGTATTCAAGGAATTAATAATCTACCTAAATATGGAAAGATTAAAAAATGTGCTGAACAAATAACTTTAGACAACGAGTTCATTAAAGGATGTGATACGATTTATCCAAATAGAAAAATTGCCGCAATTCATTATATTGATTTAGCTTGGGGATATTTTTACAATAACCAAATAGACCTATCTATGAAACGTTTTAACCAAGCATGGCTATTGGATAAGAATAATGCAGATATTTATTGGGGTTATGGAAATCTAATGGGGAAAAAAGGCGAATTTGAGGAATCATTGAAATATTTTGAAGAATCAATTCAAATCAATTCACAAAATGCTAAAGTTTGGGAGTCAAAAGCAATTAGTCATGGACAATTATTCTTTAAAACTAAAGAAAAAAAATCATTAAATGAATTAATTGAATGTCTAAAAATATCATTAAAAATCGACCCTAACAATGCACGTGCGTATGGTCAATTAGCTGGAGCTTATGGACAAATCAAAGAAAAAGATAGCTTAGAAAAATACATAAAACTAACTGACCAAATAGACTCTACTTTTGTTCATCCAGAAGTACGAAAACTTATGAACCAATAAAAACGTTTTACAACACCGTATATAAAAAATTGCTATTTTTAGCTTAACCAATGTCAGTTGCTTTGCTTGCTAGCATCTGATTTTCCTTCGGAAAATCCTCGCATACAAACACGCAACTTTCCATATACATAAACGTTGGCAACAAGCTAAAAAAACTCAATAACAGACAAGTAATTGGAGAAAATCTATAATTTTTACGACAAACTCTTTCTCTACTATTATAATTTGAAGAAAAATAGTGATGATACACCGCAGTATTTTCCGATTATAATAATTTCAATTGTACAGTCTGTAAATATATTTTTCTTCGTAATTCTTGTTTATTATTTTTTAAGAATTGATTTTTCATTTTTACCTAAATGGTTTTTGATAATTGACATCGGAATGACAATATTTAATTTTTATCTGTATCAAATTAAGAATAGAACTGAAAAAATAGTTCGAAGAAAACTAGAAATATCGTTAAGGTTCAAAATATTCTCGTATTTCTACTTTGCAATATCGGTTATATCACCTCTCTTTTTAATTTATTTAATCAATGAATACTTATCGTAATTGAATAAAAAAACAACGTATGATTAACACCCGATAAATCTTATCTGACTGAAAAAAAACTGTTTTCGGATTGAAAAATTAATGGAAGTAAGAAAGTTAAACAAAAAAGCCAGTTGCCAACACCGTAAACTGATTATGGCCCGTCTCCAAACTAAAAACATCAAATACATCTTTGCTGATGTCTATTCCAAAAAATTCTGTATTTTTATTCATAAGAACTGTTTTATGAAAGGACATTCTACTTTGCTTTCAACAACTTGAAAACGAGATCTAGGTCTCACAGAACTGAACGAAATAAAAGTAGAAAAGAGAGGGGATTATCAATGTTGCCGAAGTCTTGAGCTTCACCGTGTATACTAACCTTAATCCTCTCTTTTGTTCTTTCTGATTTATATCAAATTTAATTAAAAGACAAACTTAAGCAGTCTTGAGCTACCTCTATAAATTCTTGATTTGCTAAAGTCTTTTCGTTATCTTTTGAAAAAACAGGAATGATACAATCATGCTTTAAAGTAGAAAGGCTAACCTCTTTTGTGTTAGCCTCCATAAATGGGTTTTGTGGATATACTTTATTTCTTGAAGGTATTTGCAAATGATGTACAGTTTGTGACTGACCTTGAAGCAAATTAAATACTCCTTGACTTTGCCTGTTAAGCTCTGTTACTGATACTATTTCCATTTTGAATAAAATTTTGTGGGTTAACTAACTTTTCTAATAAATCTTTTTTAGCTTGAAACAAAGCTTTTAATGGTATCTGAAAACTTGGATGTTCTTTATACAGTTCCATTAACTGGCTAACAGATAAACAGTCTTCTATTCTCTTCCTAACATCTTCTTCTTTTACAGGAGAAGTACACCATTCTAAAATGCGTTTTCCTGTGGAAGTATTTATCATAAATTCTGGCTTACCAGAGAACAAGTTGGTTCTGTCTTTACTCGCTAAAGCAAAGTGCTTAATATCTATATCAAATACAATAGTAAATTCATAAGATACATCATCTCTTTGTACTGCTTTAAGCCCTACTTTTTCAGGTACATATTTACCATCCTTTTGTTGTAACACATACTCTTGTTTTGTTCTCATAGTTGCTATAACATGAGCATTACATTGTAAAATCTTATTGATAAAAGCTTTTTGTCTAGGAGTTACCTTATTCCAGTTTGTGAAAGAGTTCCCAGGTAGTTTTGAATGATAGTCTATCAATTCATCCCATACTTGAGAGATGGAATCCAAAATTATCACTTCCATTCCTGCCTTTTCACAAACCTCTATTGCTTCAATAAATTTCTCTGGCGTATAAGGTGGTTGTAATGGTAATACATTGTAATTACCTACATGAGCATAAAGGTCAGCTGAACCGTTTTCTGTATCAATAACAGCCACTTTATCTAGTTGGTCATTAGTTAATCCTTTAGCCAGTAAAAGAGCGCTTAAACTCTTCCCACAGCCTGATGAACCTTGAAGAGCCATCTTGATTTTTGCTTGTTTCCTTTCGGATTTTCTTAATTCCATTTCTTATGTTTTTGAAGGTTAATATTAAATTGAATTATTTTTAAGTTTAATCTGAATAGATTCAGTATATAATGAAAAAGACCCCCATTTATGAGAGTCTTTTAAATTGGTTTAGGAGGCGTATTTTAGTATGGATTCCTCCAACAATTTTGACATAGCATCATCTATAATGTCATCATTAAATTCTTTTAAATAAGCTTGGGTCACACTAACATCATGATGCCCCATAGATTGACCAATTAAATCTGTTGAAACACCTGCAAACTTTAAATTAGTTGCAAAACTGTGTCTAATAACATAAGATGTTACATTTTGTTCTACACCTTGAATTTCTGCAATCTCTTTAAGTTGCTTATTAAATCTTCTTAATGTTTTATGCTTCCTGTTTTCAATTTGCATTGGTGTTAAGTCGTCTTTTAATAAGATAGGAAACACATAATCTGTTGGTCTGTGAAAAGTTTATCGCCCGCTTTGTGTGTAAAATGCATCACTGGAGACACTTCTTTAACCCACTCCCGATACCAATACCTAAACTGGGAAAGTTTG
>NZ_SLUP01000020.1 GCF_004341235.1 Mariniflexile fucanivorans | reverse complement strand
AAAAAAAAGGGTTTTATATTTGCACCCGCTTAGCAAGGAAACGAGCTGGGACAAGAAAGAAACAAGTTCATAAACATATTGAATTGACAGCGTAAGATTAGCATTGGAAACGATGCGAATCGACAAAGAGAATAAACCATTTTGAGTACTAGAAATTCCGATTGATTGTTAACAAGGGCATATTGATATGTCCGATACAAATTAACGATGAAGAGTTTGATCCTGGCTCAGGATGAACGCTAGCGGCAGGCCTAACACATGCAAGTCGAGGGGTAGAGAGAAGCTTGCTTTTCTTGAGACCGGCGCACGGGTGCGTAACGCGTATACAATCTGCCTCTTACTGCGGGATAGCCCAGAGAAATTTGGATTAATATCGCATAGCATAACGACCCCGCATGGGGATGTTATTAAAGGTTACGGTAAGAGATGAGTATGCGTTCTATTAGCTAGATGGAGTGGTAACGGCACACCATGGCAACGATAGATAGGGGCCCTGAGAGGGGGATCCCCCACACTGGTACTGAGACACGGACCAGACTCCTACGGGAGGCAGCAGTGAGGAATATTGGACAATGGAGGCAACTCTGATCCAGCCATGCCGCGTGCAGGAAGACGGCCCTATGGGTTGTAAACTGCTTTTATACGGGAAGAAACACCGCTACGTGTAGCGGCTTGACGGTACCGTAAGAATAAGGATCGGCTAACTCCGTGCCAGCAGCCGCGGTAATACGGAGGATCCAAGCGTTATCCGGAATCATTGGGTTTAAAGGGTCCGTAGGTGGATGATTAAGTCAGAGGTGAAATCCTGCCGCTCAACGGTAGAATTGCCTTTGATACTGGTTATCTTGAATCAATGTGAAGTGGTTAGAATATGTAGTGTAGCGGTGAAATGCATAGATATTACATAGAATACCAATTGCGAAGGCAGATCACTAACATTGTATTGACACTGATGGACGAAAGCGTGGGGAGCGAACAGGATTAGATACCCTGGTAGTCCACGCCGTAAACGATGGATACTAGCTGTTCGGATTTATCTGAGTGGCTAAGCGAAAGTGATAAGTATCCCACCTGGGGAGTACGTTCGCAAGAATGAAACTCAAAGGAATTGACGGGGGCCCGCACAAGCGGTGGAGCATGTGGTTTAATTCGATGATACGCGAGGAACCTTACCAGGGCTTAAATGTAGATTGCATTAGGTGGAGACACTTATTTCTTCGGACCATCTACAAGGTGCTGCATGGTTGTCGTCAGCTCGTGCCGTGAGGTGTCAGGTTAAGTCCTATAACGAGCGCAACCCCTGTTGTTAGTTGCCAGCGAGTCATGTCGGGAACTCTAGCAAGACTGCCAGTGCAAACTGTGAGGAAGGTGGGGATGACGTCAAATCATCACGGCCCTTACGTCCTGGGCTACACACGTGCTACAATGGTAGGGACAGAGAGCAGCCACTGGGCGACCAGGAGCGAATCTATAAACCCTATCACAGTTCGGATCGGAGTCTGCAACTCGACTCCGTGAAGCTGGAATCGCTAGTAATCGCATATCAGCCATGATGCGGTGAATACGTTCCCGGGCCTTGTACACACCGCCCGTCAAGCCATGGAAGCTGGGAGTGCCTGAAGTCCGTCACCGCAAGGAGCGGCCTAGGGTAAAATCGGTAACTAGGGCTAAGTCGTAACAAGGTAGCCGTACCGGAAGGTGCGGCTGGAACACCTCCTTTCTAGAGAAAGACGATTAAAAGGAAAACCAAAAAACTAAGAAAAGAGTAGTTTATTCTCATTGCTGTTAATTTAAATAATAAGTCACCAGGATACGGTGGTCGGTAAATTTATTTGCTGAAAACTGAAAACTAACGACTATAAACAGTCTCATAGCTCAGCTGGTTAGAGCGCTACACTGATAATGTAGAGGTCGGCAGTTCGAGTCTGCCTGAGACTACAACCTAAAGGTTGATTTGATTATTAAATAATTGATTATTTGATATATTATTGGCTTTAGACGTTCATAACATATTGAAAAGGAAATTTTAGAAGTTGAGAATTCACAATTCGTAATTCTGAATTCATGATTCTGAATTCTGAAGGACGGGGGATTAGCTCAGCTGGCTAGAGCGCCTGCCTTGCACGCAGGAGGTCATCGGTTCGACTCCGATATTCTCCACAACGGCTTAACGTCGTCTACTGATAATTTATCAGTGGCGATTCGCCACACGTTCATTGACATATTGAAAAAAGATACATGAAAATTAAGATTAGATTCGTCTAATTTTAAATAATAATTTAGATTAATTGGAATCACATCGAGCGATATCCAATTAATCAAAAAACGTTCAATTTACGGGGTGTAAGAAACAGGATTTGGTATTTATTTACTGCAAACTGGGACTGAAAACTGTAAACTGAATAGTAACTCATTAAAAAAGCAAAAAGTACAATAAGCTAAATAAGGGCGTATGGGGAATGCCTAGGCTCTCAGAGGCGATGAAGGACGTGATAAGCTGCGAAAAGCTACGGGGATCGGCACACACGATTTGATCCGTAGATATCCGAATGGGGCAACCCACTATGTTGAAGACATAGTATCCGAAAGGAAGCAAACCCGGGGAACTGAAACATCTAAGTACCCGGAGGAGAAGAAAACAATAGTGATTCCGCTAGTAGTGGCGAGCGAACGCGGATTAGCCCAAACCAGGCTTGTTACGGCAAGTCTGGGGTTGTAGGACCACGATATTCGAAACAGGATGAATTAGAACCCTTTGGAAAGAGGGGCCATAGACGGTGATAGCCCGGTATAAGCAAAGAATGTCTAGATAGTGGTATCCTGAGTAGTGCGGGACACGAGTAATCCTGTATGAAACAGTCGGGACCATCCGATAAGGCTAAATACTCCTGAGAGACCGATAGTGAACTAGTACCGTGAGGGAAAGGTGAAAAGAACCCTGAATAAGGGAGTGAAATAGAACCTGAAACCATACGCTTACAAGCGGTCGGAGCCCTTTGGGGTGACGGCGTGCCTTTTGCATAATGAGCCTACGAGTTACCGTTGCTGGCAAGGTTAAGTGATTAAGTCACGGATCCGTAGCGAAAGCGAGTCTGAATAGGGCGCTTTAGTCAGTAGTGGTAGACGCGAAACCGTGTGATCTACCCATGGGCAGGTTGAAGCTGTAGTAACATACAGTGGAGGACCGAACCGGTTGACGTTGAAAAGTCTTCGGATGACCTGTGGGTAGGGGTGAAAGGCCAATCAAACTCGGAAATAGCTCGTACTCCCCGAAATGCATTTAGGTGCAGCGTTGATTAAAAGTTCTATAGAGGTAGAGCTACTGATTGGATGCGGGGGCTTCACCGCCTACCAATTCCTGACAAACTCCGAATGCTATAGAATGTTTTTCAGCAGTGAGGGCATGGGTGCTAAGGTCCATGTCCGAGAGGGAAAGAACCCAGACCATCAGCTAAGGTCCCCAAATATATGTTAAGTTGAAATAACGAGGTTGAACTGCTTAGACAGCTAGGATGTTGGCTTGGAAGCAGCCATTCATTTAAAGAGTGCGTAACAGCTCACTAGTCGAGCGGTTCGGCATGGATAATAATCGGGCATAAACATATTACCGAAGCTATGGACCCTGAACTTGATTCAGGGTGGTAGGGGAGCATTGTAGTGTCGTCGAAGGTGTGGTGTGAGCCATGCTGGAGAAGCTACAAAAGAAAATGTAGGCATAAGTAACGATAATGCGGGCGAGAAACCCGCACACCGAAAGACTAAGGTTTCCTCAGCTATGCTAATCAGCTGAGGGTTAGTCGGGACCTAACGCGAACCCGAAAGGGGTAGTGGATGGACAACAGGTTAATATTCCTGTACCTGCTCACGTTAAAAGTGACGGAGGCGTAAATTTGGTGCGAACTGACGGAATAGTTCGTTGAAGCCAGTGGTAACACGGCGATAGTACACTGAGACTTCGGTCAAGGTGATAATCCAGAGTAGCGACTTCCAAGAAAAGCGAGTGAAGCAGCCCGTACCCTAAACCGACACAGGTAGTTGGGATGAGAATTCTAAGGTGCTCGAGAGATTCATGGCTAAGGAATTAGGCAAAATAGACTCGTAACTTCGGGAGAAGAGTCGCCACCCTTCGGGGTGGCCGCAGTGAAAAGGTCCAGGCGACTGTTTATCAAAAACACAGGGCTATGCTAAATTGAAAGATGATGTATATGGCCTGACACCTGCCCGGTGCTGGAAGGTTAAGTGGAGGGCTTAGCGTAAGCGAAGGTCTTAAATGAAGCCCCAGTAAACGGCGGCCGTAACTATAACGGTCCTAAGGTAGCGAAATTCCTTGTCGGGTAAGTTCCGACCTGCACGAATGGTGCAACGATCTGGACACTGTCTCAGCCATGAGCTCGGTGAAATTGTAGTATCGGTGAAGATGCCGATTACCCGCTGTGGGACGAAAAGACCCCGTGCACCTTTACTATAGCTTAGTATTGGTTTTGGATAAGTAATGTGTAGGATAGGTGGGAGACTTTGAAGTGGCGTCGCTAGGCGTTGTGGAGTCATTGTTGAAATACCACCCTTTGCTTATCTAGAGTCTAACCCTTGAACAAAGGGGACAGTGCTTGGTGGGTAGTTTGACTGGGGTGGTCGCCTCCAAAAGAGTAACGGAGGCTTCTAAAGGTTCCCTCAGTACGGTTGGTAATCGTACGTAGAGTGCAATGGCATAAGGGAGCTTGACTGAGAGACCTACAAGTCGATCAGGTACGAAAGTAGAGCATAGTGATCCGGTGGTTCCGCATGGAAGGGCCATCGCTCAAAGGATAAAAGGTACGCCGGGGATAACAGGCTGATCTCCCCCAAGAGCTCATATCGACGGGGGGGTTTGGCACCTCGATGTCGGCTCGTCACATCCTGGGGCTGGAGAAGGTCCCAAGGGTTGGGCTGTTCGCCCATTAAAGTGGCACGCGAGCTGGGTTCAGAACGTCGTGAGACAGTTCGGTCTCTATCTACAGTGGGCGTTAGAAATTTGAGTGGATCTGACTCTAGTACGAGAGGACCGAGTTGGACCAACCTCTGGTGTATCTGTTGTTCCGCCAGGAGCACTGCAGAGTAGCTACGTTGGGAAGGGATAAGCGCTGAAAGCATATAAGCGCGAAACCCACCACAAGATGAGATTTCTTTAAAGGGTCGTGGAAGATGACCACGTTGATAGGCTATAGGTGTAAGGGCAGTAATGTCGTAGCCGAGTAGTACTAATAACCCATAGGCTTATTGTACGCCTGTTTTTTTATAAAGTTCAATAACTAATTATTATAGTATTCATGTATAATGGTAGCAATACCCTTTTTTCAATATGTTAAGATATTTGTTTTGGTTTTTAATCAGAACGCTGTAAGTAATAAGCTTAAACTTATTACGACAGCTATGACTTAAGGTGGTTATAGCGACGGGGCTCACCTCTTACCATTCCGAACAGAGAAGTTAAGCCCGTTAGCGCCGATGGTACTGCATTGTGGGAGAGTAGGTCGTTGCCTTTTTTGGAAGCCCTTCATAGAAATATGAAGGGCTTTTTTGTTTTTATAAACTTAGGTAATAACGGATAGAAACCGAATTTAGGGTTTAATCCCTACCCTAACTGATGCTTGCAAGAGCGATAGAAGCGGCATCCTTTTTATGCCTTACCTTACTTAATACCATTACGATAAAACTCCAGCATAAAAAGATATAGCGGATAGCGCGCTTTTTAAACCACTTAAAAACTTGCCATA
>NZ_SLUP01000019.1 GCF_004341235.1 Mariniflexile fucanivorans | reverse complement strand
TTATCGTTTACCGTTAACGTATTGGTTGAACTGAACGATGCGCCGTTATTAAAACTGTATTGGTAAGGTGCTGTTCCTGTTGTTGGTACTGCAATAGTAATTACAGCTGATTGTTTGGTGTTAGTTGCACTACAACTAAATGCTGTGGTACTTGCCGATGCTGCTAATGGCGTTGGTTGGGTGATATTTACAACCACACTCGCTACACAATTTTTACTATCTTTAATATAAAAAGTATGTGCACCGTTTGATAAACCTGTAAATAAGGAAGTTGCTCCAAAAGTAATGTTATCATTACTAAAAGTATAACCTCCAGAACCTCCTGATCCAACTAATTGAGCTGTACCATTTGAAGCTCCATTACAAGTTACATTTGTGGCTGTTGCCGTAACTGTTGGATTGGTTATTGGATTAACGGTAATAACGTTTGACACTGATTGACATCCTCTAGAATCTGTAACTCTAAATTGATATGTTGCAGCATTTGCTGCTGAATATGTAAATGGGGTTCCTGTAGCCCCCAAAGAAGTATATGCTGACCCGCTTATAGAAATCTCATAAGTAAATGGTGCATAGCCTCCAGTAATGTTACCTGTTATTAAAGCATCTGGCGAAATGGTACAATCCAATTCTTTCGTTAATACACTACTTGTTGCTAATTGTTGTGCGATAGTTTCGGTTGGTAAAGTAACCGTACATCCATAAGCATCTCGAACAATTATTGTATAATTTCCTGGTGTTAAATTTGCAAACGTATTACTTGTTTGAAATGGCCCTCCATTTATATTATATTCATAAGGTGTATTTCCTCCTGTTGCTGTAACTACTAATGATGCACTGGTAGCGCCTCCATAACAAAAATTGGAAGAAGAGCTTATGCTTGCCGTTGGTATACTAGTCGCTGTTAAAGTAAATGAACTGGTTACCGCACAACCTCTACTATCTGTAACAGTTGCTATGTAAGTACCTATTTGTGATAAGTTATTGAAAGTGTTATTTGATTGTGAAGGTAAAACAGATCCATCAGGTTGAGTTAGAGTATAAGCGTTTCCTCCCCAACCACCAGTGGCATTAATAACTACGCTACCATTTGTAATACAAGTAATAGGACTTGATGTTGATGAAACTCCAAGTACCGTAGCAGGTTGATTTACTGTAACCGAAGCTGTTGCTTGACAATTTGTTGTGGTATCTCTAATAAGAATAACATATGTTCCCGCTGCTAGACCTGTTAAGTTTATTGGTGATGTACCTACATTTGAAGTTCCTCCATTGATAGTATATGTGAAATTTGAAGTACCTGATACTGTATATCGAACAGCTCCATTTGAGCTACCAAAACATGAAACATCATTAACCAACTGCCCTACAACAGTCAATGCTGTTAAAGGTGTAATGGTGTAAGACTCATTATAAATACAATCATTAGCATCTTTTACTTGAAATGTATAAGTATTTGGTGCTAATCCTGAAAATGTGTTTGAAGATTGGTATGCCGTTGCAGAACCCGCAGGTGCAATTATTTGATATTGTAATGCTCCAACACCACCAGTTGTACCAGTAATGGTAACTGTTGAAGTATTAGTTGGGCACGTTAAAGCTGAACTACTAAATGTTAAATCGGTTGGAGGGTTTAGTGCTGGTACAGTAATAGCAGCTGTATTAAACGTACAGTTATTAGCATCTCTTATAGTTATGGTATAAGATCCGTTGGTTAAACTTGAAAAAGTAAGTCCTGATTGAAAATTGACACCATCAATACTATAAGTATATGGTGAAGTTCCTCCAGAAACTCCAGAAACAGTTATAGTTCCTGTTGTTAAACAGGTATAAGGTGTTGTTAAAGTTGCCGTTCCTGTTACTGCTGGAAGTGTTGCAATATTTATAGTCTGTGGTGCTGAAGTACACGCATCTGGACCTGTTGTATATTGAACCACCACTTCGTAATTTCCATTAGCCAACCCTGTAAATGTTGGAGAATTAACAAATGTGACACCATTATCAATACTATACAACAAACTATTTCCATTAGCATTTGTAACATTAACATTTATACTTCCTGTATTTCCAGAACCACTACATAAAATATCGGTCTTGGTTACATTAAAAACTGGTGCCGGGGTTAAGTCAACTGTTATCGAAGTTGTTATGCTACAGTTATTAGAATCTACAACAGTAATATTGTACACACCAGATGCTGTAACATCAATTTGTGGTACATCCTGAAATTCAGTTGTACTGTTTACAAAGTAAAAATAAGGAGCAGTTCCACCTGTTGGATATACCGTAATTTCTCCATCGGTACACGTTAAGGGTTTTGTAATTGCCGAAGTTGCCGCTAGTAATGGCGGATTAGCAATTGTTACCGTGCCAGTATATAAACAACCATCTTCTGTTTCTACACGTGTACTATAGGTGCCAGGGTTTAGATTTAGAAATGTATAATCACTATCATCAATAGGACCTACACTGTTTACCAATGTAGCTCCATTATAAATAGAATATGAATATTGCGGTCTAACATCATTAGCTGCTAATTTCACGCTGCCTTTTCCATCATGGCATAACGGAGGGGTAACAACTGTTGAAACCGTAAAATTTCTTTGTCTAATTTGAATGTCCGGTACCGAAAAAATACAAGGATTAGTGGTTACACCTACTTGTTTTATATAAACCGTGTATGTATTTTGCGTATTTATAGTAAAAATATTACTTGTCTGATAATTAATATTATCTAGACTATATTCATAACCAGCGGGTACGCCACCAACAATTATTTGACCTGGTGTTGTACAGATAATATCTCGAGTTGATACTGTGGGACTTAATAAATTTTGATAGGAGTTGAAATAATACCTATTAAAACATCCGCCTGCATAATTTAACGTTACCCTGAATTGCCCCGAAGTGTTCACAGTGTAATCTGGTCCAGTTCCTACCTGCGTCCAAGTACATGATGTGCTCTCATTAGCACAATCGGCGCTAAAAACAGCGGCACAACTTCCTTCGTTTAGCTTTTCCCATATAATAGTTGATCCATCTGAAATACCAGTTACAATATCTCTTGACGCATTGGCACCACATAAAAATATATTGGGCAATTGTTTTCCATCATTAGGACAAATAACAACTTCATCTGCAAAAGGAATTACGGGATTTGTTAAAACACCCCCAAAAGGGACTACCGTAATCTCTTGATTAATAGATAAACATGGTGCTACAGCTGTATTATGAACGTAATAAGTTCCAATATTTGAAACCGTTATAGATTGGCTCGTACCAATTACTGGCGTACCTGTTGGACTCGTTGACCATGAATATGAATTATAACCGCTTGCAGCTGTTAGTTCCACCGTTGCTCCACAAAGTACTTCTGTTCCTGTAAACAAACAATCATCTACACCAACTAAAAAATTAGTTGCTTTAGGCACTAATAAACATCCTGTATTAGTATTTAAACTAGGGTCGTCTGAAATAGTATATGAAGGATTAGTATCTCCTTTGTAAGTTGCATATGCTTGATTGTCAATACTATTTGAACATGCATCACTTAGCATATTACATAATGTTACAACCCTAACTGTTAAACGGATTTCTAATACGGGATCATTTATTTCAACTACAGAATCATTAATTTCAAAAATAATTTCTCTAGTTAATGGATTATAGCTTTTTACTGATACACCCGGAGGTAAAATACCCAAATCTGCTGGATAATTAAACGTAACATTTACAGGTAATATGTCTTTGATAGTAAATTCAGTGGCATTGTCATTTCCTGTATTTTGAAATCCAATAACGTAGTTTAATTGATCTCCAAGAGTTACATCTTGTCCACCAATATCATTTCCTAAAACATCCTCTACAATTTTGGTAAGTACAATTTTTGGTTCAATAATTTCCACAGCAAACGCATAGAAATATGGAAAATATGCGTCTTGAGAACTTTCCAATCGAACCACTGCGGAAGTTGCATCATTTGCTATTACAGAATTACTTGGATTTGGTACATTTAAAATACCAGTATCAAAACCCAAAGTATTAGTACTGTTAGGATTTCTATTATTAACAGCTAAGCCGCTTAATTGAGTTACCGAACTGTTGAAAAAATTATTACTAGATCGATCTGTAGCCGATAAACTAGAACCATTAATTCTTAATCTATCTCCACTTATTGGTTTATCACCTTCCAGAGCAGCAAACGCAAAATTAGCTCTTACTGGAGATGGAGATGGAACAGTACGAAATCCAGAAACAGGAACATTTAAATTCACCGAACTACTAATGGAACTAAATCCATCAAAACTTGTAATGGATTTTCCTGGCAACGTTGGATCTTCATAAACTATAAAAAGAGACCAACCTGCAGAGTAACCTGTACCATTACCAAAACTACTTGTTCTACCTTGGGCAGACGATACATTAGCAACTGTATAAGTTCCTTGATTATTAGTTAGACCTTCAACAATAGAAGTTACATCGGCATAACAAGCGTATGGAAAACTATTACTAACAACACTACTCCCTGCATCATAAATTACGGTACCTACTACATCATTATAACTACCAGATGGCCCTTTAAACTTAACATTTGTTATTGATTGATTCCCAGGTGTAACCGCTCCCCAATATAACCCAGCGTGTATAATTTTATAACATTCAGGATTTGGAATTATCAAATCTGCACTAGATGAACTATATGTAGAACCATCACCATCAATGTCAATATATCGCATATTAACATCATTATTGTAAGTTCCATTACTGTTAAATGCGTTATTATTAGGTCCTAAAATATTATTACCAATCAAAAGAATATCGCCTTTTACATCTTTATTAAACCTAGGGTTAAAAGGCACAAAATTTTGAGCAACAGTTTGAAAACTAATAACTAGCAATAAAACTACAAGAAGGTGTTTAAAAAGGGTAGAGTTTTTCATCATAATTAAATTTGGGGCTTTAATTCCTCAGAGAAATTTTAATAAATTATAGTTGTTTAAGCATTATTTAAATTCTATGCTGATAAAAATGCTACTTAATACTCTTATAATTTCATTTACCCCTTTTAAAACCTACAGGATAATCCGATTTTTATTACAATTAAATATGCTTTTATCGGCTTTAATGTCTCTTAGCAACAAAATTCAAAAATATAAAAAAAATCTATGAAACGTCACTTTTTTTCGATAAAATGCATTATTTATTTATTTAACGAGTATTTTTCTTGTTTTTAAATCTGATAAATTTGCCATACAACGATAATTCATCACAAAATAATCCAAATAAATAATTATAATAAAAACTTAAAAACCTGTCTTACAAATTATTACACGCATTAATTCCAAATACTTTGAGTTACAGCAGTCGTTAAAAATTAAACAAACACTATAGAATTGCATAAAAAGAGGTTTTTGTTAAATTTTTGTAACGTGCAAAAAAAAACAAATAGTTAGCAAGGATTTTAATGACTAATGGGTTGAATTACCAAAAGAAACTCCTACTATTTTTAGAAGAAAATAATTGGTTATGCAGAATTAGTTTATTTTATGATTTTTGGCTTTATCGCAAGCTGAAAATCTTATTTCTATAAAATGAAATCATTTTAATTTAAATAAGATTCTTCTGATATTAAAGATTACAAAGAAACACACTAATAATGCACAGGGTTTTGTGTACAGGGACAATTGCTGATGCCCTGTAGAAAATCAAGCCCGATGGTTATTACGTGCGTCCCAGAGTTGAAGCCAGAGAGCTCGTTCATGGTGATCTGGTAGGCGTAGCCAAAGTAAAAGTT
>NZ_SLUP01000018.1:5891-7827 GCF_004341235.1 Mariniflexile fucanivorans | reverse complement strand
ACCGTTATGGAAGCATTGGTGTCTCCAAAACATGTCAATAAGGTTGTGCTTGGTGTAACTGTTGCTCCTATTGCTGCGGGGATAGCTAGGTTAACATTTTGAGAAACAATACATCCACCAGCATCTCTTGCATTTACAATATAATTTCCTGCTGATAAGTTTGTAAACGTTCCATTCGAGGAATAAGCAACTGTTGCTGTACCTGTTAATTCATATTCATAAGAACCCCAACCCCCATTGGCAGTTGCTGTAATGGTTCCTTTATCATTGGTACAGGTTACATTTGATGTTTCAGAAGCTAAAAGAGTTAAGGCAGCTGATGGTGATGCAATAGTAACCATATTAGAAACAGTAGTACAAAATGGACTAGCTGTTTCTGTAATTCTTACTGTATAATTACCTCCTATTAACCCTGATATAACTTGTGGGTTTGTAGACGTGTTTGCACTAACAACTCCTCCAACTGAAGCACCAGAATTATCAAAAACTTCATAATTATATGTTCCTGTATAACCAGTCACATTAATCTCTAAAGCACCATTATTGTCAACAAAACAAGTTACTGGTGTTGTTGCTGTTGCTACCACATCCATAGTATCAAATGGCACCACTGTGAAATCTGAGGTTGCAATTGTACATCCTGTAGTGATATCATTTACTTGGAAATAGTAAGTTCCAGGTAATGTTATGCTAAATATATTTGAAGCCTGAGCTACCCCGCTTGGTAACATTTGATAGGTAAAATTACCTGAACCTCCAGATACAGTTATAGAAACTGAACCTGTATTGTTACAATCAATAGGTGTTGCAATAGCTACTGTAGCCGCTGTTAATGTAGGCAGAGGTGCAATTACAACCGTGTTTGTATTTAAACAGCCATTGGCATCTTTCACATAAACGGTAATAGTTTGTGAAGCTCCTGTATCGATAACATCAAAATTATTGGTAGCTAAATAATTAACACCATCAATACTGTATGAATAAGGTGCCGTTCCTCCTACTTCTGTTATGGTAACTGTAGAGGTGTTTACTGAATTGTCTGCTGCACATCCAAAATCCGTAGCTGTTCCAGAAACTGTTAATGAGGTTGGTTCTCCAACAGTAATAATGTCACTAGTTGAGCACCCTCTTCCAGAATTAACTTGAACTGTATAATTTCCAGCAACCAACCCTGAGAATATATTAGAGTTCTGTGCTGCCACTATACTTGGGCCTCCAATAATTTCATAAGTATAAATAGGATTATCATTACTTGCAGGTAAATTTAAGGTAATAACACCATCGTTTCCTCCATTACAGCTTACATCGTCAACGGATGTTGTAAAGGTTACAGGAGTAGCGGCTATTAATGTAATACTTACATCTTTTGTACATGAAGTTATTCCATCTGTAATTGTGATAGTATAAGTTCCTGATGGCACTCCTGAAAACACATTGCCAGATAATGATCCTACACTTGGACTAATTACGTAGCTATATGTTCCAGAACCACCTGATTGTGATACTGTAATGACACCATCGTTATCAGCACAAGTTGGTAAGGCAGTTATGGTTGGTGTAAAATCTAATGGTGCATATACTGTTACTGAAGTTGGACTAATAGTTTCACAACCATTTCCATCTTTTACCGTTACAAAATAATTTCCTGGAGCTAATCCTGTAAATGTATCACTAGATTGGAAACCACTTCCTATAGAATATGTATAAGGGGCTATTCCAGTAGTGCTTGTTACTGTAAATGTATATGGATCTCCAACCAAATTACACTGGTTCGCAGCCATAGCTGGAACGGTAACGGTTGGTAACGGATCAAGTATAACCGTAACCGTATTCATTGTTATACAAGCATTGGCATCTCTTACGTAGACATCCCAAACTAAGTCTGTTCCTGAATTGGTGTCTACCGTAACTACATCGCTTGTTCCGTAAGCTGCTG
>NZ_SLUP01000018.1:0-5794 GCF_004341235.1 Mariniflexile fucanivorans | reverse complement strand
CACCACCATCAAAACTATAGGTATATGGAGCTGTTCCACCGCTACCTGTAACGGTTACTTCGGCCGCTTGGGTGGCATTGCCTAATCCACAGGTTAAGTTTTGTGTTAATGCTATAGTGCCTCCAACCAATGCTGGCTCTGTAATAGACACGGAAGTTGCTATTGAAACACAACTTTTACTATCTCTCACAACCACATCGTATACGCCTAATGCTAAGCCACTAAACACATTTGATGCTTGGAAAGTCGTACCATTATCTATACTAAATTGATATGGAGCTATGCCATTAGCTGCTGTTACCACTATACTGCCATCAGAATCTCCATTACAACTTACATTGGTATGGGTCTCTGAAAGGGTTGGCGTGGTTAATGCGTCAATGGTAATTATACTGGTTTCTGCTTGACAGCTATTTGCATCAGTTATTCTAAATTGATACGTTCCTGAACTTGCAGTAGTATATGTATAAGGTGTACCTGTTGCTCCTAATGATGCATATGCAGCACCGTTGATAGATACTTCATACGTATATGGTGCTAAACCTCCAGTAATAGTTCCGGTAATTTCTGCATCTGGTGATCCTGTACAATCTAATTCTTTTGTTAAGGTTATAACTGAATTTAATGGTTCATATACCACAGTAGCAGTAGCACTGGTTGCTGTACAACCATTGTTATCTTTAATGGTAACTGTGTAAGTTCCTGGGGCATTTACAGTAAATGTCGCACTTGCTTGATAGGAAGCGCCTCCATTGATACTATATGTAAATGGTCCAACACCTGTCTCTCCGAATACTGTAAAAGTAAATCCTGAAGTAACAGTACATTGGTTAGAAGCCAAAGGTGGTGTGGATACCGTTGGTAACGGATCAAGTATAACCGTAACCGTATTCATTGTTGTACAAGCATTGGCATCTCTTACGTAGACATCCCAAACTAAGTCTGTTCCTGAATTGGTGTCTACCGTAACTACATCGCTTGTTCCGTAAGCTGCTGGTGCAGGGGACGGATTACCCGATATAACAGCGGCATAGGTGTAACTCGCTGTACCTCCTGATGGAATCACTGTTATTTGTGATTCATCATTGCTACAGTATACATGGGTCGGTGTTGCTGTAAAGCTTAATGCACTTGATGGTTCTGTTACTATTATTGTAGCATCTGCAGTACATCCTGTGATGTCATCTGTTACTCTAATTGTATAGGTATCAGCAATTAATCCCGTGAAATCAATCGTGTTTCCTGTTTGAACCAAAGCACCTGCGCCACTAAGTATTGTAGTTGTATAGCTTCCTGCATAATCGCTTACCGTAAACCCAATCGCTCCCGTATTACCGCCAAAGCAATAAACATCGTTTAATTTTAATCCCGCAACTGAAATATTGGTTACCGGCACCACTGTATAGGATTCCTGATAGGTACAGCCATTGGCATCGGTCACTTCAAACATATAAGTGTCTGGTGCTAATCCTGTAAAGGTTCCACTAGAGGCCCCTGTTACATTGCCTGTAGCACTTGATGGCGAAAGTATCGCATAGCTTAATGTGCCTACGCCATTTGTTGTGGTTAGTGTTACATCACTGGTTAATGCTAAACAGGTTACCGCCGTAGCACTAAATGCTAAATCTGTTGGAACATCTAAAGCTGGTACCACAACACTGATTGGTACTGGAATGGTACAGCCATTGGCATCTCTTACATAGGCTGTTACTGTGCCTGAAGTATATGTTGAATAGGCATTTGTTGACGTGTAGTTTACACCACCATCAAAACTATAGGTATATGGAGCTGTTCCACCGCTACCTGTAACGGTTACTTCGGCCGCTTGGGTGGCATTGCCTAATCCACAGGTTAAACCTTGTGTTAAAGCTCCGGTTCCTGCTAGAATTAGAGGTTCGGTAATAGTTACCGTTGTTGGTGCCGAATCACAATTCTTACTATCTCTCACAACTACATCGTATGGTCCAGCCAATAAACCACTAAACACATTTGATGCTTGAAAAGTCGTACCATTATCCATACTATATTCATATGGAGCTATGCCATTAGCTGCTGTTACAACTATACTGCCATCAGAATCTCCATTACAAGTCGCATTTGTTTGACTAAACGTAAAGGTTGGA
The DNA here is from genome assembly GCF_004341235.1 of Mariniflexile fucanivorans. GTDB lineage: Bacteria > Bacteroidota > Bacteroidia > Flavobacteriales > Flavobacteriaceae > Mariniflexile > Mariniflexile fucanivorans. The sequence continues at coordinate 3,671 of NZ_SLUP01000018.1, read as the reverse complement.
GTAGTTTTAGGAGTCACTATAATAATATTAGATTCTGCCTGACAACCTTGATCATCAATTACTCTAAATTGATATGTTCCATCTGCTGTTGCTGTATATGTAGAACTTGCTGCTGTATACGTTGTTCCTCCATCGGTGCTAACTGCATACGCTGTATATGTACCTGTCCCACCACTTGGTGTTAAAGTTATACTAGCATCAACAGTACAAGTTAAATCTTGCGTCATGTTTGCATCTAACAATAATGCTGATTGTACGACATACGTTGTTGTTGCAATACAACCGTTGCCGTCTTTAATAAACACATTATATGTTCCTGAGACATTAATGCTAAAGGTTGCGCTTGATTGATAAGCACCACCAATACTATAAGTTAATGGAGCTATGGCAGTACCTGTAACTTCTACTAATGTAATATTGATAGGGGTTCCATCAAAACATTGTGGAGCAATAGGGTTTATTGTTGGCTCTGGGTCCTTCTGTAAATTTGCCGCATCAAATTTAATACAACCATAAGCATCTTTTACATAAACGATATAACTATCCGCGGTAGCTGTAAATGTATTTGCTGATGACCAACCTGCGCTAGTCGCTATTGGAGCCGGATCTGTTGATAACAAAAGCTGGTATGTATAAGGAGCTGTTCCGTCTTTTCCAATGGCTGAAATAACGCCTAATTCATTACAGTTTTCATTTTTGGATACGGTAGCTGAAACACTTAAATCGATTGCTGATTCATTAATTTCAAATATGGCTGATGCTGATTTACATCCATTAAATAAACCTGTGCCATTTTCAGTAAACGTAATATAGTATTGTCCAGGTGATAAAGAGGCTGGTGAAGGAGCTATTACTGTTTCAGGTGTTCCAAAAGTAACTGGTATATTAACTAATGGTCCCATAGAAACATTTGAAAACGCTCTAAAAATTTCGTAATCAACAGAAGCTGTGGTACTATCAAAATTATCAATAGTAAACGTTACACTTCCATTATTCTCTCCTTTACAAACAACATTATTTGCAACAACCGTTGATGTTAAAGCCGAAGCCGGTGCAATAGGCGTATCTGCCGATTTTACAAAATAACAGTTTGTTGTAAGATCATGCACCACAAAGGTATAAACCACACCTGGGGTCAGGTTTGTAAACGTTTTTATGGCTCCTCCTGGTGAATCTGGTGTTAAATATGTTAATGTGTAAGGAGCTGAATTAAATTCTAAAATACCAAACTCATAATTATTACTACCTACAGTAGATATGGCTTCAACTATGGCGGTACCTCCATTAGTACAATCAGATGATAAGGTTGTAACATCTATATCCAAATCGGATGGTGGAGACGCCATGGTTATTTGCTTTGTCAAGCTACATCCATTGGCATCAATGACATTAATAGTATAAATACCAAAATTTATGATACTAAAGGTGTGATCCTCATTGGATATAGCCGAATGTGGACTGCCTGGAATTACATCTCCAAAATTATTCGTAATATAATAGGTAAATGGCGCTGTACCTCCTACAATATTTTCAACAGTAATAGAGCCTAGACTTGACCCTCCCGTAGAACTACAAGTAATATCTACTTTTGTTAGATCAAAATCAATGGCATTTGGTTCTACTATTGTTATATTAAATGTATCCGTACAACCTTTGGCATCTGTAACCGTTATTGTGTAGTCTCCAGCTGCTAAACCAGAAGTCTGTGTACCATAATCAAAAGACGTAGTGGTATTTAACACATTAAATACAAATGGTGCTAATCCTTTTGTATCATCAATGGTGATATCAATAGCTGCTGTTTCATCGCTGTTACATGAAATAAATTGTGTTTGAACAACATTTGTAATATCAGGATTAACGATAGCTGTTGTAGTAATTACATTAGTTTCTTTTGTACATCCATTTGTATCAGTAATTTCAAATTGATAGGTATCAGCAGTTGTAACTGTATATGTGAATGTTGCACCCGCAAATGGAACCGAAGCACCATAAGTACCTGCTCCTATTTTGACTTTATAGGAATAAGGTGCATTTCCGCCCGCTGTCGTTACATCTATAGTTGCGTCTGTTGGTGCAGAACATGTTAAATCTTTTGTAAGTATAGCATTTGTATTAAGCGGAGCATATACTACAGTTGATGTAGAACTAGTTGCTGTACAACCATTTTTATCCTTAACGGTTACAAAATAAGTTCCAGGTACATTAACTACGAAAGTCGGGCTTGCTTGATCTGAAATCCCTCCATTTATACTATAAGAAAGTGGAGCTAATCCAGTTCCTGTTGCTGTAAAAGTAAATCCAGTTGAAACCGTACATTGGTTTGAAGCCAAAGGTGGTGTAGTAACTGTTGGTAAAACATCATTTATAATGGTAATAGTATCCACAGTAATACAGCCATTAGCATCTTTTATATAAACATCCCAAACTAAATCTGCTGCTGAATTTGTATCAACAGTTATAACATTACTGCTACCATATGCAGCTGCTAATGGTGCTAGGTTTCCTGTTATTACAGCCGCATAAGTGTAACTTGGCGTACCATCTATTGCGGTAACTGTAATTTGTGAATTATTATTTGTACAGAATACATTTGTTGAAGTTACTGTAAATGTTAAAGGATTTGTTGGTTCAGTGATAATAATAGTTTCCTCATCAAAACAACCTGTAATGTCATCCGTAACTCTAATTGTATAGGTGTCTGCAATTAAACCTGTAATATCAACTGTATTTCCTGATTGAACCAGAATTCCTGCTCCACTTGTTAAAATACTTGTATAAGTTCCTGAATACCCAGAAACCGTAAATTTAATGGCTCCTGTATTATCCCCGTTACATAGTACATCGCTCAATTTTGTTCCTGTTATTGCAATTGGGGTAACTGGAACGATGGTATAAGATTCTGAATAATAACATCCATTCGCATCGGTCACCTGGAACACATATGTACCTGGTGTTAGGCCTGCAAATGAATTTGAAGCTTGTTTTGCTCTGATGATTGGTGATGGGGCAATAGTTTCATATTGTAATGTTCCAACACCATTGGTTGCTGTTAGATTTACGGTAGTTGTTGTGGCTGTACAAGTAACCGCCGCTGATGTAAATGCTAAATCCGTTGGTGGATTTAATGCTGTTAACGTAATAGTTTGTGCCACGGTTAAACAACCATTGGCATCTTTTACTACATAGGTAAAGGTTTGGTCTGCGCCATTATCGTTTACCGTTAACGTATTGGTTGAACTGAACGATGCGCCGTTATTAAAACTGTATTGGTAAGGTGCTGTTCCTGTTGTTGGTACTGCAATGGTGATTACCGCTGATACTTTCGCATTGGTCACGCTACAACTAAATGCTGTGGTACTTGCCGATGCTGCTAATGGCGTTGGTTGGGTAATTGTTACTACTGTTGCTACAGAAATACAGCTTTTACTATCTCGCACAACAACATTATATGCTCCTGCCGCTAAGCCATTAAATACATTCGATACTTGGAAAGTCGCTCCATTATCTATACTATATTGGTATGGTGCGATTCCATCGGCTGCCGTTACTACAATACTACCATCACTACTTCCGTTACAACTTACATTGGTTTGGGTATAGGTTTGTGTTGGTACTGTTTTTGGAGTCACTACAATGATATTGGATTCTGCCTGACAACCTTGATCATC
>NZ_SLUP01000017.1 GCF_004341235.1 Mariniflexile fucanivorans | reverse complement strand
CGGCATAACCAGGCTCGTACCTCGCTCTTTTTATTCCGTTTCCTTTTGAGCTGAAATTTTACTATCACTGGGTATTTGTAAAACTATTGTTTAATTATATAAGTAATTGCTTAAAAATTATATCCAAAATCAAGATCATAAATAATTGCAAAGCTTTGGTTTCCTGTTGTATATTTTCCGGCACCAATGCCTAAATTAGAATACCAATGTTTATTTACCATTCTTTGCCAACCATACTCAATCCCAATAAGATTGGATTTGTTTTTCGGGAAGTAGCCATCCATCAAACAAACATAGTTTCCTGAATATTTATAAGTTCTTTTGTTCTCTGCTTTTCTTTTATCCATGTTGTGATAATACCTCAATTGGGTGTCTATAAAAGGGTTTATATCCCAACCACCAGTACTACTATATCCAAATTCATTTTTAAGCATGGTATTTATTGAAAATTTGTCGTTTAAAACAAACTCAAAGCCAGCACCCGGAAGTAAAAAACTCATTTTGAAATTTATCTTCGGTTTGGTATGGATGTTATCTTCAAAAAATGAATTACTCTCTGGGTTCTTTAGCTTCCAATCATTATAAGTTTGAATAAAATCAGCAACATTTTCTTTATTAATGTCTCTAATCGAGTCTGTTAAATTTGGATAATCAGAGCAATAAAATCTAATGGCAGGAGCAAGTCTGCCAAAACCTATATCGCTATCAAATCCTCCTAATAGTTTTGCTCTTTTGTAGGTATATAAGTTTACATTACCTATCAACACTTTCTTAAAAAACCCTTGTGACCAAATGGTTAAATCACTTTTTATATAAGCATCATTTTCGATATGGATTTCTGATAATGCCCTTTTTGAAAATCTTGTTATGTCATTTTCTTGATATAATTTAACTGCACTTTTGGAATAATAGTTTTTGTTTTTAAGTGTTCCAACTATGGTGTCTTTTGTTTCCAAGACTACATAACCAATTTTCAAATCTTTTTGTGCAAAAATACTCAGTGTGCAAAAAATAAAACTGAGTAGTGAAATTTTTTTTATCATATTTATATTTGTCGTATATATCATTTGTTGCACTCTTCTAATAAAATCATGAGTATCAATTCATTTTGTATTAATAAAACATTTCTTATACGGTTATTAATCTCATAAACAAAAAAACTTTTAGGTAATCCATTAAAATAATAATCGATGTATCTAAAATAGATATTACCCTCGGTTATAACATCATTTACTCCTAGCAAATCATTTACTCTGTAGCTTAGCTCTGTATTATTATTTGCGGTATTTATTAAATTTACATATTCATTGGTTTTTTTTATAAATAGTTTCCCTTCAGATGTCAATTTGTCTTTATCAAAAAAAGGATTTATTTCAACTTTTGAAGATAATAATTCTAACTTTTCAAGATACATAATGTATTCTGTCGTTTTTAGTTTATAATCAACATAAGATTTATTAGTTAATCCAATTTTAAGTTCTTTTTTAACTATATCATTTTTAAGATATTCAATATCATTTTTTAAATTATCATTTAATGAATATGCTAACCCATCATAATCTATATTATGATGGGACTGGTTTGTACATGAAATAAATGTAAATAATAAGGCTGTATAAAAAATGATGTATCCTTGGACTTGCATATAATTATTACCAATACTACTACACATTTATTTCACATTATTTAAAAGAGTTTCATCAAATATCTCCTTTTGTATTAATAAAACATTTCTCTTACGTTCGTTAATAAAAAAATCTAATGTTTCACAACTTACATTTCTAAAATAGCATTCTACATACATGATAGATGATGCCTTGTCAATTTTAATGTCATCTACATTTAATAAACTATATGTTCTTTTTTTAAGAGTAGAACTTTTTATATTATTATTTAATTTATTCAAAAACTCATTAGTTTTTCTACTAAACTCATGGCTAAGTTTAGTAGCCTCTGATCTATTTCCTTTATAGAAAAATGGTGTTTGGTCGCTTTTGCATAAACTCTGAATACTATCAAGATAAATTAAGTACGCTACTGAAAGTTCGTTCAAAACGTTTATAATATTTGAATTGGTTTCGTTTACAATTTTATTATTTTGAAGTTTTAGTTCATTAATATCATGTATATTATTATGATTGATAGTACGAAAAGAAATATCTAGGTAAAGTAATTTTTTCTCGTCTTTTTTGCAAGAAAAAAATAAAAGAGCTAACGCAGTTAATAAAACTATTCTTTTCATTTTATTGTGTCTTTATTAATTATGTATCCTTTTTTATTAACGTTTTTAAGTATGTAATAATCTCTATACCCTCCTATCATCCATAGAGTATCTTTTGTTGTATAGTTAAAAGTTCTAATATTAATATCTGCATCACCATAAAATAACGAAGCAAAGTCATATCCTGTACCTAAACCGCCCATCACATCTGATAAGTAATTCAAAAAATTAATTTTTGTTCTATGGTCACTTAATGCAAAAGGGTTGCTATATGAGTTATATATAAAACCATTTTTACCCACAGAAGAACCTATAAAGTCCGAACGCATTTCTCCTCCATATTGAACATACCCACTTTGTCTGTCTGCAAAGTTAAAACTATTAAATGCATTATTTTCATCTACTGAAAAAGTTGTTTGATGATGGCATTGTACACAAGGAACGGCGTTTTTATTAATTTCTCCAGTACTATCAGAATTAGGCTCAACAACAGGTATATCTTGATAAGCTCCATTTTTTTTATCCTTACCATAACCCCAATCAGTATTGATAGTTACTGTTGGAGATTGAAAACCTATATAATTTGAAGCGTCTACCCAAGACTTCCCTTCAGTTATTACCGACACTGTTGTAAAAAGGAAATGCGTGGCTCCAGCATAAATTAATTTAGCCCCTAAAGCGGCACCCGCTGGTCCACCAAAAATTACTAAAGCTGTACCTGCTACAATTGATGCTGCAGCAAAGACATCACTCCAAGTTAACTTTATTTTCCATTTCTCCCCACTAAAGTCCGTATACTTCAAAGGATTATTCAACACATACCCATACCTATTAAAGTTCTGGGTATTAGTCAGGTCCTGCACATAATTGTCCGGTTGCAGGAAACGGTGCATTTTCGCATCGTACAAACGCCCGTTCATGTTTATAAGCCCAACGCTTTGTAAATGCTCATGCCCCGTATAGCCTCTATCGAGTACCGCAAAACTTGATAGAACAGTGCCTTGTCCATCAACAATTTTAACCACATCTCCCCAAGCATCGAACAAACGTTTTTCTACGACGTTACCCGCTTGGTTGGTTATGGCAACAATACTGTTTAAATAATCACGATGCAAATATAAATATTCTTGCGTAGTGCCATCACTTTTTAACACCACAGGTGCAGTGTACCCATCGCCACCTATGTAGGTAACAAACTCTACTGCGCCTGTTACCGTATTGTGCTTAATTTCCATGCTGCCATCGGCAGAATAATGCTTACGGTACTGCCTTTGCAGTTTATCGGTCTGCAAGCCGCCATAGAACATAGTGCTACGGCTGTTATTGTCGTTGTAGGTAAAACTAATTTTATCTACACCAGTCTCTGTTATCTCATAAGGGCTTTTCCAAGTATTATAAGTGATATTCAATTGTCTTTCCTGCGGAATGGCATCGCTTGTTTTGTAAAGGCGTACATCATCAAACCACAGAACACCTGTAGCATTGTTATCCAAACGGATGTTCAATTTTTTAATATTAGCAGGTACTAAAAAGGTTTTTTCAATTTGAACCCAATTAGTAGATGTGGCTATTATTTTACTGTCAACATTTGTAAAATAGCCTGTTTCATTTTCTGTTTTCATAAACAGGAAAATCTCCGCAGCTGGATTGCTCCCATCACTTTTTACCCATGTAGAATAGGTGTATTCCGTGGCCACTGCATTGTCAATCTTTATCCAGTTTTCTGCATGCGCAACTATTTCTCCAGATGTCGTATTGTTCATTTTCAACGACGTGGTGCCTGTTTTTCCTACCGTTGAATCATAAGTAAACAAATTAGGGTCATTAATCATCCAACCTGTTTTTTGCTCCATACCTTCATTGAATAGCCCAGCCCTATTTTCGTAATATGCCTTTGAGCTTGGATTTATGTCTATGGAGGTGTTTTGATATTTTTTAGCAGAATTACTGTAATTATAAGTGCCCAAAGTGTTTTCTTTAATACGCCCATCGTTCTCGTACATTTGTTCTACCTGAATACCCTGTGCATTGGTGTAATGGCTCAATCGGTCCGAGGTGTCATACTGGAAGTTTTCGGTCCAATTGAACAAACTGTTCGTTCTAGAGGTTAAGTTACCTCGCAAGGGTTCAAAAGTGGTGTACAGGTTAAGGACATCTGTATTTGTGCCAGTTTTGAATACCCGTGAACGTTCTATATAACCATAGGTATCATAGTTTTGACTTAAGGCCAGGCCATTTCCATAGCTGCCACTTGTTAACTGCCCTCTCGCGTTTACGGCATTTGTTTGCCACAGCACTTGCTGGTTTGCCATGTCTATCATTTGCCAAGCAAAACCGTTTTTATACGTATGCTTTATGGTTTTGGTACTCGATTTACCAACGGCACTGGCTATTGACTTTTCGGTATCTAGCCTACCAAATCCGTCATAAGTGAATTCTTTTGTAAATGTTGCGTAGGGAGTGATCTCAACACTCTTCATTAATCTTTTATAACCATCATAGGAATAAGTTGTGGTAGTGATCGCATTATTTGCTAAAACATCTGTATAAGTGCTGGAGTTTAGCAGTTTTGTGGTATTATCATACACATAGCTTGTTTGGCTATTGGTATTAGTGCCTGTAATTTTTTTGCTCGATACTTTACCATAATAACTAAGTGAATAAATCGTGCTGCCATTGGGCGTGGTTTCAGTTTGTGCTTGGCCAATTTCATTATAGGTATAGTTGTATTCTCCCGCCGATGGATCTGTCAATTTGGTTTTTCTGCCCCAGCCGTCCTGATCAATGGTGGTGACTATGCCATCATAATTGGAGGTTTTGAGATTGCCGTTGGCAAAATACGTATAGTTAATGGTGCCTCCAGGGCTATCGGTTATACTTACCATATTCCCTATGGCGTTATTTGTAATGGTCTTAGACAACGTACCATCATTTACCGTTGTAGACAATCCATTATAAGTGATGTTGGTGGTTTTACCTGTATAAGCACTGTTCTGGATGGTTCGCCCATAGTTATCATAATAGGTCTCGTTCCATTGGCTGGGAGAACTGCTATAAGGTTCGCTCACCTTATAATTTCTACTGTAGATATCATATAGGTAAGAGACATAGGAATAGTTTCCATTGAGGTCCTTAACGCCCGTCTTAATTTTTCGTCCCAGATCATCAAATTCCGTTACCGTGGCACTGTCATCGTCTCCCGTATTGGTCACGATAGTATTGCCTCCATTACGTGCATAAATAGTTTGATAATTTTTACTTAAATAATCAGTTTTGCTTATTTTTTTAAACCAAGCATCGTAGGTATAAGTGGTTGTTAAGCCATAAGGATTGGTCTCTGAAATTAGTAGTCCATAATTTGCATTGTAACCATAATTGCTTACAAGGCCTTCAATATCGGTGCTTTTAGTTAGAAAACGATGGGATGATGTATCATACTCAAACTTGGTCACTCTTGGCGGCACGTTAGATGCTGAAATTGTCTTTTGTGTAATGTTACCATAGGCATCATATTGATTGACTTCTGTAATAAAGTTGGTGTTATGTCCTTTCTTCTTTATTTGAGTCAATAGACCTCCGGTGTTATAGCTATACTGTTCCTCTTTGGTCATGGTGTCCCCTGATATAGAGACACTCTGCTTCTTATTTGTAGGCCTGCCTACCACATATGGGGAATTTGTAGGTGGCGCATAGGTTATCTCGCTTAGGGTGGTTTGTTGGATGCTACCGCCCTCCTTTATGACCGTTGTTGTTAGGGTGGGATTATGGTATGCATCATATACAATTGCCGAGGTCTCGGTACTGGTATTGTTCAGGCCGTTAAACTCCTGAGAGGTATTTAACTTGAGGTTAAAAACCTTATTAGCGCTAAGTGTACTAGAATAAGTAGCGGTTGTTTTGGTGATAAAATTGCTTGGAGCCACATAATCGCTGGCAGAATAGTATCCCAGAACCGTATAACTTTCGGTATTGGCGCCACGTAGGGCCGAATCGTATTTGGATACAGTGGTTATGATTGGGTTGTTGTCGTTGAACCAATTGGTCCTTGCGGCAGCTTTAAAACCTAAAAAGCCAAGGCCCTCAACATTGGAAACAGCACCAAAATAAGAGTACAATTGTTTGGAATAATCTGTACTGCTTTGTTTTTCCAGCATGGACACCACGTTTAAACTGGATGCCGTTTTGATATCCGTATTGGGATAGCTCTCAGAATAGGAACTGTTATAAATAGGCTCATAAAAATCATCATTATAATCAATATCTGAATTTAAGGGTTTATAGGTAATGGACTCAGTAACCCCATTGCCTGTAGTAATAGCCCGTAATAGTTGGTCCTTGGAATTATCCTTATTGGAATTGAAATAGAAAATTTTATTATCGCTCAGAAAGGCAATCTCCAAGGTTGGGTTATAGGGCTTGTCCTTGCTTTGAATCCCTTTCCCTGTAGGTAGGTAAACAGGAAGGGGGTTTAAATTTATCGAGGCATTATAGCCACTGTTGCCTTGATTATAACTACTTGAACTAAAAGCACCATTTCTATTTTTATAACATTTAACATTTAGATTACCTAATGTTGAACTTCTGTTGCTGCTAGTTAAAATTAAATCTGATTTTCCATCTTTGTCATAATCAGAGGCTATATAATTATAGGTGTTTGTAGAATTGTTTTGTAAAAATGAAACTCCAGTGTAGGTTTGAATGGCTTTTACAAAATTAGTTCCAGTGGACGTGTATTTGTGCCATTCTGTAGAACCATAGGATTTCGGGATGATGAAATCCGTTTTGCCGTCGCCGTTGTAATCGCCAATAATGATTGTTTTGGTATTCTCAATAGAGATATTGGAATCGGGATAGTTCCATAGCATTATTAATTGATTAGTATTGCTTAATGTATAGGTAGTAACTTTTCCGTTTTCAAAGACCATAAAATCGGACTTGCCATCGCCATTCACGTCGGCAACTTCTACTCTCGATTTTGAAGTCAAATTCGCTAGCAACTCACCAGAATACGTTAAGAAATTAGTGGCGTTATCTCTTTTTAAATCAACAAAATAGACTTTTTTCGAAGTAATATATGACGTAATGGTGCGACAAAAAATATCAGTTATTACTTTTTCAAGATCCATATCAATAGCAATCACGTCTGAAAGCCCATCGCCATTAAAATCACCCGAAAGTATTTTTTTTGGAAAAATTTTATTGACCGCAACAGTTTTACAGTTCACTTTTTCTGTTGTTGCTTGGGTTGGAAAATTAACCACCCGTTCGTATTGATAATAAATCGGAGATACCGTACCTGCACTAAAGATAGTGAAAGTATAGTTGGTGTTTGTTTTTTTTGCAACTGACCATCCTTGTTTGTCCCATAATTTATTGTTCCATGTTAACCATGATACAGGAAAAATAGTTTCAAATTCGCCCACGTTATGTTCATAACCAAAATTTGTGTTAGTACCTGTACCAATATCAGAAAACAGCCAGTACTTCTTCTTGCTGTCCGTTCCGGTGGTTGGATAAATTAAGAACTCCATGTTCTCGTTACCGTCAAAGTCCCCCGAAACAGTCTCCGCATTTGAGGAATTGATGTTCCCTATACTCAAACCGGTTGTAAAATCCGCATAGGATATGGACTCTTGGGTATCTTCATAAGTAAAAACAGTAGGATTAAAACTTTTAGTCCCATCGCCCGATTTTTCAGTGATACTGGCCAAACGTTGATACCCCAGAGAATTGGGATTGTAGCTTAACCAATAGCTCCTAAACCCAACGGCATTGGATGTAACAACAATAGAGTTTAAAATTTTATCTTGTATAATACTCTGTCCGCCAATATATATTTGCTCTGGTTTGGCAGAAGTGCCATAATTAAACTGGATTTTGTTGATTGGGCTTGCGGCACCGACAGCTCCGTAATTTATGGATGCAATACTTAAGCTGTTATTCGTATTATTATAACTGTAACCGATCCTTACCCCTTGTGGGTTTTCCCAATACGAGATGGAGTATTCAATGATACTGCGGGAATCGGAAGTATAGCCGTAATAAGCTTTAGACCCATCAGGATATTCAACCAAAAAATAGGAAGGTCCATAAGTAGACCCTGAAGGATGGGTCCCGTAGGAGGTTACTTTTATCGTTGAGAAATTTTCCGTTTCGTAAATAGCCCCGTTAGCACCATATATCGATCCCGTTTTTAACACTAAGCGCTGTCCGTCTAAAGCAAAACGGTCTAAGTTATCAAAATCCACAGGATCTATATTGCTATCGTGAAAGGCGGTTGAGGACATTCTCGTTATAGATGATACCCCTGCAATGTTCCAGCCATACCCGGCCATACCATTGCTTCCCTGGCTGTTATAGGCTAAACCAGCCTCAGGCATGACACCGTTTATTCCTGGTGGTGCCATAATGGGAATGGTATAGGAAGCCGCCCCCGTTAATGAAACAGATAATTGACCTTCGGTTATGCCTACTTCTGTAGAGCTTCCCGTGGGCGTTATAGCCCCCGGAGAAAGCATCCTGGCGGCACTATTGGTCTCAGGAGCTGTTTTTTTGTTGTTCTCTATTTTTTTAATAGGGACTAGGCCCTCGACAGGGATCCCTCCCATGTCCTGAGCATTCAAATAAGATGAAATGCCAAATAGTAAGAGGCAATAGTAAAATTGTTTCATGGGGATTATTTTTTAATAATTTTGATCGTTTTTTTATTTTGGTTCTCATACACCAGTACAACCTCATAAATGCCGCTTGGATAACTTTCAAAAGCAATGTTTTGGTGGTTCTGGCTTTTTAAATTAGGGACAGTTTTCAATAGGCGCCCACTCAGGTCGAAGACATGGACAGCAACGACCCTGCTCTCATCCGTACTGTTCCATTGTAAATAGAGTTCCTCTTTTACGGGGTTCGGGTAATAACTGAAAGTATCCTCATCGGAAAATTTTTGTAGTTCAGGTTCCTCTATCGAAGCAATTTCCTTATTGCTTTTTTTTGAGCTCTTGGCACTGGTACAATTGATACATAACTCGCGCTGTATTTGATTACCCGCCAGGTCATATTCAAATTTAATTTTGTCCTGGGCCTGGACCAATGTAGAGGCCCCAAATAGTACGCATAGTATAAACTGTTTCATATTTTTAGTGTAAATAAATTTAACTAATGTAGTAAATAAATTATTACACACAACGATTGTTTGAAAATATTTAATCAAATATTTAATTCTATATAAAAGATTATTAATATTTTAATAATCAAATGTTTACGTATTTCAAAAACTACAGTAAATATTACAATTTTCATGTTTCATTTGGATATTATCTGAATCTAAGTTTGTAATTTATTTTAACAAAATGAATATTTATACAGAAAAACGCCAAGTTTCAATTATTAGGATATGAGAAGACATAATCATGCGCCGTCTAGCTCTTTTTTTTGTCTTTTCTAAACCTCGAAGATCCCCATCCTTCACATAGTTTATAATGCAATTATCTATAAGTACCTGCAATTTTAAAAGCGAATGTCCATATTCTTTCGTAGCAAATGGAATTTAAAAAATCCAAACGGTGAAAAACCTTTTTGGATTGGTTTTAAATTTTGACCCATTGCATGAAAAAAACAAATCAA
>NZ_SLUP01000016.1 GCF_004341235.1 Mariniflexile fucanivorans | reverse complement strand
TGACGGGGTTTTGGTGATGCAACTTGGGTGGGTTGGGCGCGGAAAATGGAGGCGGATCGTTTGCTTTGGGGCAACAAAAATAGTTTGTGGGCTGTTTTTTTGTTTATACCGTATGTAATGGACCTTGAAAAAACGGGGTGCCCTCTCCACTTATATAGTGCACTTTGTTGACGAGCGCGTTAGGGATAGCAGTGGAAAGCCCACAGCGAACCGCGCATAAGCGCGGGAGCGAGGACTTGGAACGCATAGCCCGACCCCGATTTTTTTCGGGGAAACGCCAAAATGAATTTTATAAAAATTATACCTATATATATATTGTATGTATTTGTTTATACTACTATCTTTGCAGCCTGAATTAAAATTATATTAATGATACATATTACATTACCCGATGGTAGCGTGAAAACGTTTGAAGAAAACGTGACACCAATGGACGTTGCGAAAAGCATTAGTGAAGGATTTGCTAGAAACGTAATTTCGGCAAATTTTAATGGTACAACTGTGGAAACGGAAACGGTATTGACGACGGATGGCTCGCTAGTTTTATATACTTGGAATGATACAGAGGGTAAAACGGCTTTTTGGCATTCATCTGCACACGTTTTGGCACAGGCCGTTGAAGAATTGTACCCTGGTGTGAAGCTTACTATTGGTCCTGCTATTGAAAATGGGTTTTATTATGATGTAGATTTTGGTGATATAAGCATTTCGGAAAAAGACTTTAAAGTAATTGAGGATAAAATGCTAGAAATTGCTAGAGGTAAACATGAGTTTAAAATGCGTTCGGCAACAAAAGCAGAGGCTTTACGACTATATAAAGGTAATGAGTTTAAAACGGAGCTTATTGAAAACTTAGAAGATGGTACGATTACTTTTTGCGACCATTCGACTTTTACCGATTTGTGCCGTGGTGGACATATACCAAATACTGGTATTATAAAAGCTGCAAAAGTACTGAGTGTTGCTGGTGCTTATTGGAGAGGAAATGAAAATAATCCGCAATTAACACGTATATATGGTATATCGTTTCCTAAACAAAAGGAACTTACTGAATATTTAGAGTTACTAGAAGAAGCAAAAAAACGTGACCATAGAAAACTTGGTAAAGAATTAGAATTATTTACCTTTTCGCAAAAAGTGGGTGCAGGTTTACCTTTATGGTTACCTAAAGGTGCCGCTTTACGCGAACGCTTGGAAAACTTTTTGAAAGCCGCACAAAAGAAAGCTGGATATGAAATGGTGATAACACCTCATATTGGACAAAAAGAATTATATGTTACTTCTGGGCATTACGCAAAATATGGTGCCGATAGCTTTCAGCCTATAAGTACTCCAAAAGAAGGTGAAGAGTTTTTATTAAAACCTATGAACTGCCCGCATCACTGTGAAATTTATAACAACAGCCAATGGAGTTATAAAGATTTACCTATTCGTTATGCTGAATTTGGTACCGTTTATAGATACGAACAGAGTGGTGAATTACACGGGTTAACTCGTGTTAGAGGCTTTACTCAAGATGATGCTCACTTATTTTGTACACCAGAACAATTGGATACTGAGTTTAAAAATGTGATTGACCTAGTACTTTATGTATTCGGATCGTTAGGTTTTGAAAACTTTACAGCGCAAGTATCCTTAAGAGATCCTGAAAATCCGGATAAATACATAGGCAGCCTTGAAAATTGGGAAAAAGCTGAAAATGCTATTATGAGTGCTACGATTGATAAAGGTTTAAACTACACTGTTAAAACTGGTGAAGCAGCATTTTATGGTCCGAAATTGGATTTTATGGTGAAGGATGCTTTAGGCAGACAATGGCAATTAGGAACTATTCAAGTAGATTATAATTTACCAGAGCGTTTCAACTTAACATATAAAGGTAGCGATAATGAATTGCACAGACCGGTGATGATTCACCGTGCTCCTTTTGGAAGCATGGAACGATTTATAGCTATTTTATTAGAGCATACAGCTGGTAATTTCCCGCTTTGGTTGATGCCAACACAGGCTATTATACTGTCAATTAGTGAGAAATATGAAAAATACGCTGAAAAAGTTTTAAATTTGCTAGAAAATGACGAAATTCGCGCCCTTGTAGACCATAGAAATGAAACCATAGGCAAGAAAATACGGGAGGCCGAAATGCAAAAACACCCGTATATGATTATTATTGGGGAGCAAGAGGAACAAGAAAACAAAATTACAGTGCGTATGCACGGTGGAGAAGATTTAGGTATGATTTCAATAAAAGACTTCTCTGAAATTATAAAAAAGGAAATAAACAAAACGTTAAAACCGTTTTAAAATAAGTTTAACTTAAAATTATACAGCCATAGCAATTAGAAGAAAATCGCAACCCGCTAAAAGGGTTTCACAAGAGGATAAACATAAAATTAACTCTAAAATTAGTTCACCCAACGTTCGCCTTGTAGGTGAAAATGTTGAAATTGGTATTTATACCAAAGGTGATGCTATGAGAATAGCAAAAGAGCAAGAATTAGATTTAGTTGAGATTTCTCCTAACGCAGACCCACCTGTTTGTAAAGTTATGGACTATAAAAAGTTTCTTTATGAACAAAAGAAACGTGATAAGGCCATAAAATCGAAAGCAACCAAAGTTATTATTAAAGAAATACGTTTTGGTCCGCAAACAGATGATCATGATTATGACTTTAAAAAGAAACATGCTGAAAAGTTCTTAAAAGAAGGCGCCAAACTAAAAGCGTTTGTATTCTTTAAAGGTCGTTCCATTGTGTTTAAAGAACAAGGTCAAATTTTATTACTAAGATTAGCTCAAGACCTCGAGGAATTTGGAAAAGTAGAGCAAATGCCACAATTGGAAGGTAAACGTATGACTATGTTTATTGCTCCAAAAAAATAGAAAAAGTTGATTAACATTCAGCATAAAAATAATTAAGCGAATTAATTAAAACCTAGGAAAAGAAAATGCCTAAAATGAAAACAAAATCTAGTGCCAAAAAACGCTTTAAGCTAACTGGTACTGGTAAGATAAAAAGAAAGCACGCATTTAAAAGTCACATCTTAACAAAGAAGTCTAAAAAACGCAAGCTCGCTCTAACGCATGATACCTTAGTAGACAAGGCGGATGAGAATAATGTTAAAATAATGTTACGTTTAAAGTAACAACTTTTTAACCGGTTAAAATAAATTATAAACCCTGGAGTTAGGCCACAAGATTAACGATTGTAGATTTTTGATTTGCGATTTATAAAACAACAAAGTGTCGATTATCGACCGCCTACTACAAAAAAACAATTAAAATTATGCCAAGATCAGTAAATTCTGTAGCAAAAAGAGCCCGTAGAAAAAAGGTTCTAAAACAAGCAAAAGGCTTTTTCGGACGTCGTAAAAACGTTTGGACAGTAGCAAAAAATGCGGTTGACAAAGCGATGTTATATTCGTACAGAGACCGTAGAAACAAAAAGAGAACATTCCGTGGATTATGGATAGCGCGTATTAACGCAGGAGCTAGAATACATGGATTATCTTATTCTCAATTTATGGGAAAATTAAAAGCTAATGATATTGAATTAAACCGTAAGGTTTTAGCAGATTTAGCGATGAACAACCCTGAGGCTTTTAAAGCCGTAATCGAGAAAGTAAAATAAGGCGTTTTCGCCTATTGTAAAACATATTATATTCGCTTAATATATTAAAAATCCGATTCAAACGAATCGGATTTTTTTTGCTTTATACCCCAAAAGCAGTAATAACTAACTGCCTTGAACCTCCATAATTTCTATGTTCACAAAGATAAATTCCTTGCCAAATTCCTAAATTTAATTTACCACTGGTAATTGGTATTTGTATTGAAGATCCCAATAATGATGCTTTAATATGCGCTGGCATATCATCAGAACCTTCATAAGTATGTTTGTAATACGGTGCATTTTCAGGAACCATCTTATTAAAATGACTTTCAAAATCTTCTCTAACTGTAAAATCGGCATTTTCATTAATAGTTAAACTTGCAGATGTATGCTTAATAAATACCTGTAATTGCCCTATTTTTATTTGTCTTATTTCAGGAATTGCCTCTTCAACTGCGTCTGTAATTAAATGAAAACCTCTTGAATAAGGTTTCAGTTTTATCTGTTTTTGAAAAAAATTCATTTTAATATTTATAATTTACAGTTATAAAAGTATGAAAGAAATATGTTTTTTTGGTTTTGTCACGCAACCATTTAAGAATTTTATCATCTACAACATAACAACCCAAATTAAAAAAAACGAAAAATGAAGTATTCCATTATAATAGCATTTTTAAGCTTTGCAACATTAACCAATTGTTCTCTTGAAGGTGATAACGAAATTAAAGACCAAGTTTATAAAACCTATTGGCATCTTACAAATGTTAGTGGTGGTATAGCAGGCGTTGACAATGATTTTAATTTAAATGAAATTATTTGGACATTTAATGAAGATACAGACCAATTAAAAATTAACAACACAAATACAGCAGAAATAGAAGATGGGCTTGATACAGGAACATATACGTACTCTGTTACCATAGTTGAAGTTGAAGGTGAAGATGATAAGTCGTTTCTTGTGATAGATTCTAATGAATTTGGTAAATTCACATTTAACGAAACCGAATTAGTAATAGACCAAAATATAACTACAACCGGTACTGGAGCAGATGGGTTTATTTATATTTTTAAACGTGTGGTTATTATTGAAGATGTAGAATAAACTATCTCAGGGCAAGCCCACTAGGTTTTAAATTCCAAAAAAAAAAGGAAATTCCAAATTCCATAAATGAAGACGAGGCAAGCCTCGGGGTATTAAACCCTAAAAAATCAAATGAAAAATCAAGTTTTCTGCTTTTTCTTTCTAGCGGCAGGAAATAATACGTTGTTTAAAATTAACCTGTATCCTGGAGATGTTGGGTGCAAATCGAGTTCTGTTTTGGCATCTCCTACCCTATGTTGATAGTCTTCAGGATCATGACCACCATAGAAAGTAAAAAAACCTTTTCCTTTTATACCGTGAATATATTTCGCTTCGCCATTAGATTTTGTTTCACCCATTACCAACACATTCGATTTTATTTCATCTCTGGTAAATGCCGTAGTTTGTCCCATAAAACCTTTAACCAACGCCGTATGATTTTGGCATAACATGGTTGGAATGGGATCCCATTTAGCTGAAAACTCCATTAATGAAAAATAATCAGAAGTTTTAGAAACGAATCTTTTTTGAGTCATATCAATAGATGAAAACTCATAAACATTGGGGCTACGTTCTAAAGTGTAATTTGTAAAGGCAAAGGTTTTATTGTAGTCAATTTTATTTTGATAACCAGAATCGGTTCCATCTCCATCAAACATGGGTTCGCAAATATCGATACCTTCGGCAGATAAAGCAATATCAAAACTATCGGCAGCACTACACATGGCAAACATAAAACCGCCACCAATAACATAATCTCTAATTTTTAAAGCAACTGCTAATTTTTCTTCTGAAACTTTATCATAGCCTAATTTTGTAGCCAAGGCTTCAGCCTCTTTTTTCTCTTCAATATACCACGATGCTGCTTTGTAAGCCCCATAAAATTTTCCGTACTGTCCTGTAAAATCTTCATGATGTAAATGCAACCAATCGAATGCTAAAAGACCATCGTTTAGTACTTCTTCATCATAAACGGTTTCATAAGGTATTTCAGCATATTTTAAAACCATGGTTACAGCATCGTCCCATGGCAATTTTCCTTTAGGGGTGTACACTGCGATTTTAGGTGCTTTTTCTAGCACCACCGCTTCCATATTTTGGCTAGGACTACTTATATCTTCTAAAATACTTTCGGTTTTGGAATCGGAAAGTACTTCAAACGAAATACCTCGAATTTGACATTCCTGTTGAATTTCTTGTGTATCGGGTAACAAAAAAGACCCACCACGAAAATTAAGCAACCATTTAACTTTTTGTTCTTTATTTAAAACCCAATAAGTTAATCCGTATGCTTTTAAGTGATTTTTTTGACTATCTACATCCATAGGAATGAGAATGTAGGATGCGTAGGTTTTTAAACCGATAACTATAAAAAATAGTGTAAAAAATATCTTTTTCAAAATTTGTGGCTAAACTTAATGTGATTTCTCAGTCGTTCCTCCATCGAAATGACTAAGCACACATATTTACGTTGAAAGATACTTAAAATTTCTTCTTTCTAAAATTAGTTTAACAGAAGATTAGATTTAAAACGGTACGTCGTTATCATCATCGTCGTTAAACGAACTACCAAATGCTTGGTCTGGACTGGCTTTAAAGTTATCCGTTTTAAACGTATCATCATTTGAAGCTGCATTCATTTTAGAATGGAACTCGAACGGCGAATCGAAATCATCTAAATTATCGAACTTACCTAAGTGCCCAATAAATTTCAAACGAATGTTTTCTAAACCACCATTACGGTGTTTGGCGACAATAAACTCTCCTTGACCTTCAGTTGGTGAACGTTCTTCATCATCCCATTCGTCAATTTTGTAGTATTCAGGTCTATAAATAAAACTTACAATATCCGCATCTTGCTCAATCGCACCCGATTCACGTAAATCTGAAAGTAGCGGGCGTTTACTACCCCCACGCGTTTCAACCGCACGCGATAATTGCGAAAGCGCTATTACCGGAACATTAAGTTCTTTTGCCAATGCTTTAAGGTTTCTGGAAATCATCGAAATTTCCTGTTCACGGTTTCCTCCATGGTTACTTCCACCCGTCATTAACTGTAAATAATCAATCATGATAAGTTTAATACCATGTTGTGATGATAATCGACGCGCTTTTGCACGTAAATCGAAAATAGAAAGTGATGGGGTATCATCAATAAAAAGCGGTGCTTTTTCAAGACCTTTTACCTTCACGTTTAGTTGTTCCCACTCGTGCTTTTCTAATTTTCCTGTTCTTAATTTTTCAGAAGACAAGCCTGTTTCACTAGAAATTAAACGGGTAATTAACTGTACCGAAGCCATCTCTAACGAGAAAAACGCTACGGGTATATTTTGATCTACCGCAATATTTCGTGCCATAGACAAGGTTAATGCTGTTTTACCCATACCAGGACGGGCAGCGATAATAATTAAATCGGATGGTTGCCAACCCGAGGTTAATTTATCCAATTTATTAAACCCTGTTGGAATACCACTAAGTCCTTCTTTGTTTGAAATTTCCTCAATTTTCTTTTTAGCTTGAATTACTAAATCTTGAGCAGTTTCACTCGATTTTTTAATATTTCCTTGGGTAACTTCGTATAATTTTGATTCGGCTTGGTCTAATAAATCGAAAACATCTTTAGTTTCATCATAAGAAGCTTCAATAATTTCACTTGAAATTTTAATTAAACTTCGCTGAATAAATTTTTGTAAAATGATACGTGCATGAAACTCAATATGTGCCGAAGAAGACACCTTTTGGGTTAAGGAAATAAGGTAAAAATCGCCACCAGCGAGTTCTAACTTAGCATTCTTCTTTAGCTGTGTTGAAACGGTTAATAAGTCGACAGGTTCGCTATTTTCAAACAACTGAAAGATAGCGCTAAATATGTGTTGATGCGCTTCTTTATAAAAAGCATCTGGACTTAAAATATCGATAACTTCATCTACACCTTTCTTATCGATCATCATCGCACCAAGTACAACTTCTTCTAAATCAAGTGCTTGAGGCGGTATTTTACCCTTCTCAAGACTAATCAATGTACTCTTGTCAACTTTAAATCCTCTTATTTGGTCGGGTTGCTTCATAACTGCGAAAGTAACTAAAAAGAACGTTTTTTAATTAAAAAATGATTTATGATTGTTAACTAGTCGTTAACAATTTAACTGTTAACAACTTGTAAATATTGTGAACAACACAAAAAAAAATCTGAAGCATGAAGCCTCAGATTTTGTGATGTTATGTTATTAAACGTATTAGCCTTTAAACACACCCATTTGGCAATATTTATCCATACGTTTAGTTACTAAATCTTTTGGTGATAAGTTTTTTAGATCTTCAAACGATTTAATAATGGCACTGCTAACCGCTGAAAATGTTTTTTCTCTATCTCTATGTGCTCCACCTAATGGTTCTTTAATAATTTCATCAACCAGCTTTTGTTTTTTCATATCGCTAGCTGTTAATTTTAGAGCATCGGCTGCTTGTTCTTTAAACTCCCAGCTGCGCCATAAAATGGAAGAACATGATTCTGGAGAAATTACCGAATACCAAGTATTTTCAAGCATTAAAACTACATCGCCTACACCTATACCTAAAGCCCCACCTGAAGCTCCTTCACCTACAATAATGGTAATAATTGGCACTTTTAAACGAGTCATTTCTAAAATATTTCTTGCAATGGCTTCACCTTGTCCGCGTTCTTCAGCTTCCAAACCTGGAAAAGCGCCCGGAGTATCGATAAGCGTTACTACAGGAATTCCAAATTTTTCGGCAGATTTCATTAAACGCAATGCTTTTCTATACCCTTCTGGGTTTGCCATACCGAAGTTTCTGTATTGACGCGTTTTAGTATTGAAGCCTTTTTGTTGCCCAATAAACATAAAACTTTGGTCGCCAATTTTACCTAAACCACCTATCATGGCTTTATCGTCTTTAAAACTTCTATCACCGTGAAGTTCTAAAAAAGATTCACCACAAATAGCACGAATGTAATCTAAAACATAAGGTCTATCTGGATGGCGAGACATTTGTACCCGTTGCCAAGGTGTTAGGTTTTTATAAATTTCTTTTTGAGTGGCTGTTAATTTTTTCGCAATATTAGCACATGTTTCAGTAACATCTACTTCACTTTCTTCACCAATAATTTTACATTTCAGTAATTGGTCTTCAAGTTCTTTTATTGGGAGTTCAAATTCTAAATATTCCATGAGAATTTAATTTTGGCTATTAATCTTAAGTTAGTGTACAAACCTACATATTTTTTCATTTTAAATGGAAAAAAAACAAAAAATATTGGATTTCTTAAACTAAAGTACAAAAGTAAGCATTCTAAAAGAATATATAAAAACTTTAATTTTCGTATAAATTTAAGCGTACTTACGTTTTATCAATCTTATATTTTTTAGAATGGCATTTAGTAATACCGTGATAATAATTACGATAGCACCATAATAAAAAGTGCTACTCATATATTCTTTCTCTGGAAACAAAATAACTGCCATAAAAATACCATAAACAGGTTCCATATTATAACTGAGGACCACGGTGTATGGACTGATTACCTTCATAACATGTACAGCGGCAATAAATGCATAAGCGGTACAAATGGAGGCTAAAATAAATAAGTAACCATAATCTGAAAAGCTTAAAATAAAAAAATCGGATGAAAAACCTCCTCCAAAAATCGCAATGTAAATAGAAACAAATAAAACACCACTTAAAAATTCGTAAAACGAAATAACGGTAGCTGTATGCTGTTTTAAAAAACTACCATTCAACACAGCGAAAAGCGACGATAAAAACGCTGATGTAATGCCTAAAATGATTCCGGTTATGTATTTTATTTCGCTTCTCGTAATTATAAAAACTCCTATAATTACGATAATTCCAAATAGAATTTCGTACCAAATAATACGGCGTTTATAAATTAAAGGCTCTATTAAAGACGCAAAAAAAGCGCCACAAGAAAACATAGCTAGTGTAATAGATACATTTGAAGCATCGATAGCTCCAAAAAACGTAATCCAATGTAAGGCAATAATAACACCTGCAATAGATAGCCTTACAATAGATTTAGGATTAATTTTTATATTAACCTTGGCAATTTTAATGTAAATAAAAATTAAAATAGATGCCATTACCATTCTAAACCAAACTAAAGGAATAGCAGTAATGGTGATTAACTCTCCTAAAATAGCTGTAAAACCGGCTATAAAAACTAAGAAATGAAGATGTAAATGGTTTTTTATTTTAACGTTTAGCATTGCGCAGAAGGAAAATGGCGAGAACGCCAAAAATAACATTAGGAAACCAAACAGCTATGATGGGTGAAAAATCTGATTGCTCTGCCATAACACCAAAAATTTTATCAAAAAACACAAAAACCATCGCAATACAAATACCAACTGCCAAATTAACGCCCATACCACCACGGCGTTTTATAGAAGATACTGCCACGGCTATAATAGTTAAAATAAATACTGAAACGGGCAAACTCCATTTTCTGTACAATACCAATTTAAACCGCCCCACATTTGAGGAACCTCTCGCCTCTTCCTTTGCTATAAATTGCTTTAAATCACCATACATTTTTGTTTCAGCTGCGTATATTACAGGTATTAAATCGTCTACATCAAAAGCAAAAAGTGTGTCTTTAGTAGTAAGAATTTCTAATTCATCTTCATTTTCACCTATTGTTCTTTTAACATAATTGGATAATCTGTAGGTGGTATCTTCTTCAATATATCTAATATTATTAGCTGTAATTTTATATTTTAATTTATTCTTTTCAAAGTGTTCCAAAGTAAAATTACTTCCATTTTTGTTAGCTACATCAAAACTACTCACATAAATTATGTCGTTGTCATTAATTTGCCTAAAAACATTTTGGTCCGTTTCCTCAAAAGCTGTTTTCCCTTTTTTAAGATATTTATAGGTAAAATCATTGAAACCCTCACTCGCTTTTGGTGCTAAGAAAAGACCTAATAAAATAGATAATATCGCTACAATAGTAGCTCCATACATATAGGGACGTAAAAATCTGGAAAACGATACGCCTGAGCTTAAAAAGGCAATAATCTCTGTATTATTGGCTAATTTGGATGTAAACCAGATTACCGATAAGAATAAAAATAGTGGAAATAGAAGATGTGCAAAATAGATGGTGAAATGATAAAAGTATATCATGACCTCTCCAATTGGCACATCATTTTCTAAAATTTTACCAATTTTTTCTGCGAGATGCACCGTTATTCCAATGGGTATAAACAGTAGCAACATCATTAAAAATGTAAATAAATAGCGTTTTAATATGTACCAGTCTAGTATTTTCAATTGATGTTTGTTGTTGAGTTGTTAAGTCGTTGAGTTGAAATAAATTTAAACTTTCTGCTTTTTACTTATAATCTATTATCCATTTGTTTTACCATTTGATCTTTCCAAGTTGTAAAATCTCCTGCTAATATATGTTTTCTTGCTTCGCGAACCAACCACAAATAAAATCCTAGATTATGAATGGTAGCAATTTGTTTTCCTAACAATTCATTTACAGTAAATAAATGTCTTAAATATGCTTTGGTATATTCGGTATCTACAAAGGTAATTCCCATTGCGTCAACAGGTGAAAAATCGGCTTCCCATTTTTTGTTTTTAATATTAATAGTACCATGCGCCGTAAACAACATGCCATTTCTGGCATTTCTTGTTGGCATCACACAATCGAACATATCAATACCTAACGCTATATTTTCTAAAATATTGATAGGGGTACCAACTCCCATTAAATATCTGGGTTTATTTTCGGGTAAAATAGCGGTTACAATTTCGGTCATGGCATACATCTCTTCAGCAGGTTCACCCACTGAAAGTCCTCCAATTGCATTCCCAAAAGCACCAGCATTCGCTATATATTCGGCAGATTGTTTTCGTAAATCTTTATAGGTACTTCCTTGAACAATAGGAAAAAATGCTTGGTTATAATCGTATTTTAAAGGTGTTTTTTCTAGATGATTGATGCATCTGTCTAACCAACGATGCGTCATGTGCATGGAGCGTTTTGCATAATTATAATCGCATGGGTAAGGCGTACATTCATCAAAAGCCATAATAATATCTGCTCCAATAGTACGTTGAATTTCCATCACATTTTCTGGTGTAAACGTATGGTAACTGCCATCTATATGCGATTTAAACTTAACACCTTCTTCTTTAATTTTTCTATTTGCCGAAAGCGAATATACTTGGTAGCCACCAGAATCGGTTAAAATATTCCGATCCCAATTCATAAACTTATGAAGTCCGCCCGCTTTTTCAATAATATCCGTTTGAGGGCGTAGGTATAAATGATACGTGTTTCCTAAAATAATATCTGGATTAATATCATTTTTTAATTCGCGTTGGTGCACTCCTTTTACAGTTCCTACAGTACCAACCGGCATAAAAATAGGTGTTTCAATAGTACCATGATCGGTGGTTATCGTTCCTGCTCTTGCTTTACTTTGGGTGTCTTTCGCTTTTAATTCAAATTTCATCTAAAAATTTTATCACTTTTATAATTTGCTATAAAAAAATATAAAATAGCACTTTGGTTGGCAAAGATAATTAACTGGGAAATGATATTGATTGTAATGAAAAGAAAATAATTTGCTTTTGGCAGCGTTTTTGATTGCATGTAAACATCTTATTGAAATTATTATAGAATTTAGAGGCCAAATTTGTTTGTATTATATAAAAAACTAGAAAAATTATATAATAAATAAGGTTGATGGATTATATATTTTTGAAAATAAGATGGAAAAACCTAATTCTAATTTAAAACGAACATTATGAAACACTTAAAAAGTAAATTGAACGCTAGCAAAAAAACAGCTTTACTAGTTTTATTTTTAGTATCTACATTATCATACACTTACGCCCAATCTGGTACTGGATTTGGTTTAAAAGGCGGGTTAAATTACAATGCCAATGGTAATTACTTTGAATCTATTGGAGATAATGTACAACACCCTGATAGAAATGTTGGTTACCATGTTGGTGTATTTGGAAAAATTGGTAACCAAATTTATTTTAGACCTGAACTAGTTTACACAAGCACAAAAAGTGATTATACTGACGATACTTTTGAAATGCAAAAACTAGACGCCCCATTATTAGTAGGTGTAAAAGTATTAGGCCCGCTAAGTGTTTTTGGAGGCCCATCTATACAATACATATTAGATAGCGAATTTGGCGGTATTAATATAAATGATGTGAAAGATGAATTTTCAATTGGGCTAAATTTTGGTATTGGACTTAACTTTAATAAAGTTGGAATTGATTTAAGATACGAGCGTGGATTTAGTAAAAACGAAGCTAAATTCATAAACAGTAATATTAGTGAAAAAGATAGGTTGGATACTAGACCTGAACAGTTAATTTTAAGTTTGTCGTTATTACTATAAAAACTGTTATATAAAACAAAAACCTCGCTAATAGCGAGGTTTTTTAGTATTATACTTTTTGATTAAGTCGTTACCTTTTTAATTATATCGGTGTTGTCTAAATAATTAGGAATCCCGTTACCGTTTGAATCATCATTGGTGGGGTCGCCATCATTGTTAATGTCTTCATTAATGGTTGAAATACCATCGCCGTCATCATCTGTATCAATGTAATCTGGGGTGCCATCGCCATCGGTATCATCATCTGTAGCATCAGTTAAATCATCATAATTTACTGTGAATTGGCTATCTCTTACTCCATTAGAATTAGGTAGATCTTCAAGATATGAAGGAACACCATCACCATCATGATCGTTTTGTGACATTTGTAATAATTCAAACTTAAAAATTATTGGAGAATAGGAAACAATTCCTGTAGTTGCACTTGAAAAGTAAGCCAATCCAGAAGGCAAAAACATAATACCTACCCCTTTATTCACATAAGTAACTGTACCATCACCATTTTCAATATAACCTTCAGCAGTATTAAAATCGGGCATGACTTTATTCCAACCAGTAATAAGTCCATAAGAAGTTACTCCACCATCTCCAACTAAATCGCTATCTATTGGATGTACAGAATAATCAAAAACCACGTCATCTAAAGTAAAACCTTCGTAATTGAAACGGATTCTATCACAAAATTTAGGTGAATCACTACCACCACCTTGGTTTAATTTAAGCACATAATACTCATAGCCGGTATCTGCATAAGTGGTTGTTTTAGGCGCCCCAACAGCGGTTCTTAGTAAGGTAAATCCAACTGGTATATCTGCTACTGTCTCATCTTCTCCTAATTCCCCAATAACGATATCAGAAATACTAACATTTGTACCCAAAGAAGCTAATTCTTCAGAGTTGTAATAATGAGTGTCTAAATATTTATTCAGAGAATCCATGTCTTTAAGCTGTTGTACATCTCTATCTTCTATTTCAACTAGAACAGTAGTAGGATCATCATCTTTTTTGCAGGATACAATTCCTATAGTTAAACATAACAGATATAAGCTTAATTTTCTTAAATTCATGTCTTTATTTTATTTTTAATAGCTTGCCTGAAACAATCTTAGCATATCCTTTTATTAAAGATTTAATATCCCTTTAAGAATGTTTCAATATTCCTTATTTTTGAGCCGCAAGATACGATTTAAATATAATTTTGCATAACAACATTAACGTAGTTTTTAATATTAATTATATGCGTATAGACAAGTATTTATGGTGTGTTAGGTATTATAAAACGAGAACCCTTGCTACAACGGCTTGTAGAAAAGGGCATATTCGTGTAAACCAAGAAATAGTAAAACCTAGTCGTGAAGTTTATGCACAAGATATTATTGAGTTAAGAAAGGACCAAATTAATTACCGATTAACTGTTAATGATATTCCTGAAAGTAGAGTTGGTGCCAAATTAGTTGATATTTATAGAACCGACACTACACCTAAAGAACAGTTTGAGGCAAACGAACTTTTAAAATACTCGAAAGATTATTATAGAAAAAAAGGCGTTGGCAGACCTACTAAAAAAGACCGGAGAGATATTGATGATTTTAAGGACGATGATTCGGAAGAATAAACTACTTATATGTTGAATTCCAAAAAAAAGAAAATTCCAAATTCCAAACACAAAAACCAAAAATAAAAAAACTATTTCCTTTAAAAAAACGAAAAGAAACAGGTAAAAAAGACTAATTTTATCTTTTGAAAAAAATGCATTCGCTATGAACAATGTGATACTAAACCATGATGAGATTACCCATAAAATAAGACGTATTGCGTTTCAAATTTATGAAAACAATGTTAATGAAAAAGAGGTTGTTTTAGCTGGTATAGATAGTAACGGCTATATTTTTGCTAAAAAATTAAAAACGGTACTCCAAAAAATATCAGATATTAATCCTGTTTTATGTAAAGTGAGTATTGATAAAAAAAATCCGCATTCGCCCATAAAAACGTCTATTCCTGTTGAAGATTATGAAAACAAATCGTTAGTATTGGTTGATGATGTTTTAAATTCTGGAACCACATTAATTTATGGTGTGAAGCATTTTTTAGATGTACCATTGAAACAATTTAAAACAGCTGTATTAGTAAATAGAAACCATAAAAAATACCCTGTAAAGGCCGATTTTAAAGGAATTTCACTTTCAACCTCTTTACACGAACATGTAACCGTTGTACTTGAAGGCAAAAATTTTGAAGTTTCTTTAGAATAGTTGCAACACCAATTCCTCTACAATATCATTTGCTATTTTATTATCGGTTGTTATAGTCGCATTTGCTAAACTATAAAATTGCGAGCGTTCAAAAAGATGTTTCCCAATAAACTCAGCCAACAAATCGTCGGTTTCAATATGGGCAATTAAAGGGCGCGTACTCTTTTCATTCTTCAATCTAGTAATTAAAGTAGGTATTGATGCTTTTAAATAAATGCTTTTAGTATTATCGGCATTCAAAATGGTTTCCATATTATTACTATAACAGGGTGTACCACCTCCTAGAGACAAGACTAAATTATTTTTTGAAGCTAATAATTCTTTTAAATATTGTGTTTCTAAGGCTCTAAAATGTATTTCTCCTTTCAAGTTAAAAATATCACTTACAGCAGCATTTTCTTTTTTTTCAATAAAATCATCCAAATCTAAAAACTCATAGTTTAGTTTTTTTGCTAAAATTCTTCCCAAAGTAGACTTGCCAGAAGCCATATATCCAATTAAAATTACAACCATTTTATTTTGTTACAAATTGATTATTAAAAACATACGTTTAAGTGATGCAAAAAAACGAAAATTTCTTTTAAAAAAGGCTTGTTTTTTTAAAAATAGGTTTTATATTTGCACCCGCTAACAACAACACGATAGCACAATAAAAAAACCGACCTGGTAGCTCAGCTGGTAGAGCATTTCACTTTTAATGAAAGGGTCCTGGGTTCGAATCCCAGCCCGGTCACTAGAACACTTCTAGAATTATTCAAAAAGCCTGAAAACATAATGTTTTCAGGCTTTTTCATTTTTATTGTCTTCAATTGATATCAAATAATTCCATCTAAAAGGTGGGCTAATAGGTGCGTGTTCTGAATTTTTAAAAAGCACGCACCGAATAAGGGTTAAAATATTGATTTTTAACATATTACAATTTGTGTTTAATCAAAAATTCTGTAACTTAATCATATAAATAGATATCAATTATGAATGATAGATTTTCATTATTATTTTTTCCAAAAGGAAACAGCATAAGCAAAGACGGAAAAGTTTCCATTTATCTTAGAATTACGGTTAATGGCAAACGCAGTGAATTAAGCATTCAGCGAAAAATTGACCCCTCAAAATGGAACTCTATTGCAGGAAGAATGATTGGAAATAATGAAGAAGCCTACGGAATTAACAGATACATAAACGCCATCAGTGCCAAAATCTATAAAATCCAAGAAAAGTTCTTAATAGAAGATAAACCTTTTACTTCTTTAATGATTAAAAATACTTTCCTTAACAAAAACAGTGCAAGAAAAACACTTTTAAAAATTTTCTATGAGCATAATAACCAAATAGAAAAATTAGTTGGAAAAAATTATTCTTCGGGTTGTTTTAAACGTTATGAAAGAACATGTAACCATTTAAAGAATTATATCCAAAAAGAATATCACCTGAATGATATTTTTGTTCAGGATGTAGATTTAAAATTCATAAATGGGTTTGAGTATTTTCTAAAAACAGAGATTACTGCTAACCAAAACACAATTACTAAATACCTGACCAACTTCAAAAAAATCATAAGGATTGCATATGCAAATGATTGGATAACTAAGGATCCCTTTTTTCTTTGGAAAGCCAAATGGAAAACTGTAGAACGAGAATTTTTAAGTGAGTGGGAAGTTCAAAAAATAATAGAAAAGGACGTCAATATTTCACGCTTGGAGTTAGTGAGGGACATATTCATTTTTAGTTGTTTTACTGGATTGGCTTATTCAGATGTTAAAAAATTATCAAGTAACGATATTGTTATTGGAATGGATGGAGAGCGCTGGATAAAAACCAAAAGAACAAAAACCGATACAAGGAGCAACATTCCCATTTTACCCATAGCCGATGCCATTATAGACAAGTATAAATCCCATCCTGATATAATAAATAGTAAATGCTTAATACCCGTTTTGAGTAATCAAAAAATGAATGCTTACCTTAAGGAAATTGCCGATGTTTGTGGAATAACAAAAAATCTAACGTTTCATTTGGCTAGACACACCTTTGCAACGTCCATTACATTAAGTAATGGCGTCCCAATTGAATCGGTAAGTAAAATGCTCGGTCATAAATCATTAAAAACGACCCAGCATTATGCAAAAATATTAGACAGGAAAGTAAGTGATGATATGAAAGCTTTAAGAAAGAGACTTAAATTTAATCAACAAGATATTGGAAATACCTCAAATTAATAACTTGGTCTTTAAGGTAATTGTCCTGCTACCCTTAAGTTCTTTTAAGTCAATATATAATTTCTCATTCTCACTTAAAACAAATTTCGGAAGTACATAAACCAATCGTTTGACACTATTGTTTCCGACAGCTTCTGGCATGTCGTGCTTATAAATGACGGATCAAGACTAAATGTTGTGTTTAAGCAAAAATTGTCGTTAATCTAAAAATGACCTCTTGCTCTAAACTTTGGTAAGAAGCCTAGCGCTTTTTATTACCCTGCACTCTTGAGACATTCAAGTAATCAATTTCAAAATCTATTCCTGAATGGTTCCTAATTTCCATAACTAAAAACATGTCATCTTTGTTATAAGCTGCAAAACCGGTTAAAGCGAACCACTTAAAACAGAAATTTTTGAGCCACTTAAAAACTCATTTCAGCCTAAACTACAAACGGGTTTGCAATAATTATTGCTATGCTCACTTTTATCCGCTGAAGGTGGCTCACATTGACCGCTCTATCCACTGTGGCTAACAATGTATATAAAAAATAGGCGAAATAGCAGTAAAATCAAGGCTTTTGGCTCGTGTCAAACTCTGTGTCTAACCGAAAGTTTTGTGCTTCGTAATCGCCTACTTTTCATATACTAAACGTTACCTGCAATACGGAAACAATAAAACGTTGTGAGAAAACAATGACTTATGCAAATCGACACTCTCAGTAAAAACTCAATTGACTACACCAAAGAGCAATGGGCGGAATTACAATCTATTTTACAAACTCACCTAAATAAGATAGTATTAGAATTTGAGCAGAAACATCTAATACAGCCAAT
This sequence comes from Mariniflexile fucanivorans, assembly GCF_004341235.1. Lineage (GTDB taxonomy): Bacteria > Bacteroidota > Bacteroidia > Flavobacteriales > Flavobacteriaceae > Mariniflexile > Mariniflexile fucanivorans. The sequence goes on along the minus strand of NZ_SLUP01000016.1, from coordinate 1,037 downwards.
ACTAAAACTAGAAGGCACATTTAACTCTAAAATAGAAGTCGACTTCTTCAACCGAGAGAAAATGACTTTTGACAAACCTCTGTCGGAATCAAAAGAAAAGTTAGAAAATTATATAGAGCACATTAAAGATAATCACTAGAAGACATAGGTAAAGACATCACTTGGTAGTCATCATCAGAACTATAAGATTTCACATTATCGTAGATAGCATTTTGACTTTTTATTGCTTTTAAGAATTTAAGATAATCAGCAAAGTTTTTTGGAACAACCCTGACAACATAATAACCTCGACTAACTAAATCCAAATGATTTTTTAATTTAATCTGTTCTTCAAGTGCTTGTTCGTAAGTCATAATATAAAATTTTAGACAAGGTAATAAAAAACAATCAGACATCTGAATTACAAGCAATACACAACTGTTACGTCTGACTGACAATCTAAATTAATAACTTCATAAAAACGAATTTTAAAACCTAAACTAATGGACAAAGAAAACTACAGTGCTTTATTAAACAATATATCAAAACAGTTAAACGGACTTTGTTATCAAACTGCTATTGTATTGCTAGACGAACTAAAAGCTAATCTTCCTGGTCGTGCAATAGTTCAGCAAGCTCCTGAAAAGACTCGTTGACTTGGATACTATTACCATCAGAAAAACGTATAGTGCGTCTTGGAGATGTGTCAGTAATAAACGTAACTTGTCTGGAATTAATAATATTCTTGGTTTCGCCACAATTAACTATTATAAACATAGATAGGTAGATTAAAAACCTAAACTACGGATTTAAAATGACAACGGACAAAAAAAAGTACAGCAGGTAACACCGTGTATAAGCAATAAAGGAGTAAGCACCTGCCGCAAAAAAAAGTGCATAAAAAATTAATTATTAACCCAAATGGTCAGTGAAATCAACCCCTTTCCTGCCCATACACAACAACGTTAGGCAACATTTGAGAAAATCCGTTGCAAATTAAAATATTTTACTTATCTTTGACGTTAGTAACGTAAAACGAAATTATGATTATTTCCTTT
>NZ_SLUP01000015.1 GCF_004341235.1 Mariniflexile fucanivorans | reverse complement strand
CGCAAAAAACAAAATCACTTGAAACACGATTGGTTTATTTAAAAGCTTTAAAAAGTGAAATTCTTTCAAAAGAACAGGCAGTTTATGATGCTTTAAACAAGGATTTTAAAAAATCGGAATTTGAAACGTACGTTAGCGAATTCTCACTTGTTATTTCTCAATTAAATTTAGCTATTAAAAATCTAAACAAATGGGCAAAACCAAAACGGGTAAGTTCATCAATAATCACATTTCCCTCAAAAGATTATATTTATAAAGAACCTTATGGAAATGTACTGATAATTTCCCCTTGGAATTATCCCTTTTTGTTAGCCCTAGAACCACTTATCATGGCAGTTTCCGCAGGAAATACAGTCGTTTTAAAACCTAGTGAACTTACCACACACACATCACAACTTCTAACGGGTATTATAAAAACTGTTTTCCCTGAAGATTACGTTACCTCTATACAAGGTGATGCGCAAGTATCTACAGAGTTATTAGCCAAAAAATGGGATTATATTTTCTTTACAGGAAGCGTACCTGTTGGAAAAATAGTGGCAGAAGCTGCTGCAAAACACTTAACACCGGTAACATTGGAATTAGGTGGAAAATCGCCATGTATTATCGATGATACAGCAAAATTAAAATTAGCTGCAAAACGAATTGTTTGGGGCAAATTTTTTAATGCTGGACAAACCTGTATTGCCCCCGATTATGTTATTATTAAACGCACTATAAAACAAGAGTTTATAGAGCTTTTAAAACATGAAATCATCGATTTTTATGGAGAAAACCCCAAGGAATCGGCAGATTTCCCCAGAATTATAAACGAAAAAAACACACAACGCTTAGCTAACATGCTAAAAGAAACCAATGTTGTGTTTGGAGGTATTGTAGAAGAAACAACCAACTACATCGCTCCTACCTTAATTGACGAGCCTGCACTAAATAGTGAGGTTATGAACGATGAAATTTTCGGTCCTATTTTACCCATACTAACCTACGAAACCAAAGAAGATATACATAGAATTGTTACAAATTTTGATAAACCTTTATCATTATATACATTTTCAAATGATAAAAATTTCATTGAACATATTCTAAATACTTATAGTTTTGGTGGCGGTGTTGTAAACGATGTATTAATTCATTTTAGTAACCATAAATTGCCTTTTGGAGGAGTTGGAAGTAGTGGTATGGGAGCTTACCATGGAAAACTGAGTTTTGATACGTTTTCTCATAGTAAAGCGATTATAAAACGTGGAAATTGGTTAGACCCATCAATGAGATATGCTCCGTATAAAAACAAACTTAATTTTATAAAAAAAATATTTAAGTATTTTAGTTAGTGATTTCCGTCATTGCGAGGCACGAAGCAATCTCATTAAATTTACTTGTAAGTTTAATCACAACTTAGAATAAACAGATTACTTCGCTTCATTCCATGAGGCTCGCAATGACGTTTAGAGCGGGTAGTTTAATATCAATTTTACACCTTCATTAGGTTGAGAAATTAATTCAAAATGGGCATTTATTAAAGAGGCTCTACTTTTCATATTAATTAAGCCTGAACCTTTTTCTATGTCATTAATATTGAATCCTTTACCATCATCTTTTACTGTAATCATCAAGTTATGAGGTTGATAATCTAAAACGACCTCTATGTTTTTTGCTTCGGAATATTTTACTGAATTTGATAAAAATTCTTGAAGAATCCTAAAAATAATGATTTCATGTTTTCTATCTTGAAATTCAACCCGCTCTCCTATGGTTTTTAATTCTGCTGAATTAAATTTCATCTTCTTCAAACGGTTTAATTCATTGGTAATCGATTTTTCAAAACCCATATTTAAAACCACTTCGTTATTTAATGTTTTTGAAAGCGCTCTTACTTCAGCTAAACTTTCTCTTAAAGCATCAGAGGTATCTTTAAACTTATCTTTTACGTCATCGGTCACCTGCATTTTTAAAATACTTAATTGCATACTTGCAAACGATAGTAACTGACCAATATTATCATGCAGTTCCCAACCAATATTTTTTAAGGTTTGTTCTTGGGTTTCTGTCTGTGCTTGGGTAATTTCCGCTTCAAAGGCTTGTTGCTGTTTTATTCTATCGAGCAATAATTTGTTTTTTCTTTTTTGAAATACAATAAAAAATACAACAACAAGTGTGGTTATAATTACCAAAACGGCCAACATATAAATTAAAAGATAACGTTCTGAAGCTGTACTTGTTAATTGTTCTCCGGTCTGCACCATATAAAAGCAAATGTAAAAGTTAAATACATGAATATGTTAGAAAATAAAAAGATTTGTTTTCTAAGTATTACAAAATCTAAATCGTAAAAGTTCTTACCTACTTCATAGGTATAGTAAACACTATAAAAAGCCAATGGTGTTATAATTAGCCACCAAATAAAAATAGTAGCGCTAATATAAAAGTTTATGGATTTATAGAATTCTAAAATTTTATCACTCATTAAAATTTCAGTGAAATAAAAAATAGAACACATGCATATTATTATAGCTCCTAAAATATCGAAAACTGTAAAAAACTTATAAAAAAATTGTTCCCAATGTAAAGTAATATAAGTTAATGAGAAAACACTGAATACATATCCTGAATATTTTAGAATATTTTTAAATAACGGTGTTTTTAAAATTTTATAAAAATAAAAAACGTAAAATAAAATGGCTCCTATACTCCAATATAACGTAGACCACCAATGATTTTTTTCAAATTTGGTACCAATTAAAAAATTCAAAGCTTTGTCTGGTCTTACATAAAATGTATAAAAGCAAATCATATCTGAAAATGCTACAAATACAAGAAAATATATAAAATACTTAACAACAGTACTCTGGTATTTTCTAAAACAAAAAATACCAGTAATAGCTGCTAAGAACTCCAATATATAAGTTATGAGCTCATAATTATTTAATAGAAAATTTATCACAAAAATTTATTGTGGATAACCACCTCCGCCACCGGTTCCTCTATTTAATGGACTACCTCCGGGAACGTCTTCATCATTACCTATAAAATTCAGGTTAAGACTACTTGCTTTCGATTTACTACCAGTTGGCACTATAAACATGGTGGTTAAATCTTTTTTGGATTCATCTGCATCTTTTCCATAAACACCTAAATAAACACGAATACCTGTCATTTGATACCCAAGACTATCCGATTCATTTTTGGCAAATTCTAAATAGTTTTCAATATCGGTTAAAGACCAATAGGTTGAGCGATCATCTTCTTTTCTTCCTTGTTTTTGTGCTGCCGAATCTACTGCAGCTTTTCGGTATAAGGTCCAATTGTCATTTAAAACTTTGGCTTCTTTAACAGAAATAACGTTTTTAGGCTTCACAATTTTTACTGATTCTTCGCCTTCCAATTGTCTTGGGCAAAAATAATACGTTAATACCGCTCCAATAATGGCTCCTAAAATAATGTAAATTAAATTTTTCATGGTTTTTATGGTTAGTTAGTAATAGCTGTTTAAAAGTAATAAAAAAATATGGAATTAAAATTTTAAAGCTGTTGAGTGCTTTACTTCACTAATTACAAACATACTATGCGTGCTGCCAATATGATTGATGGAGGTTAATTTTTCAACTAAAAATTCTCTAAAAGCCGTCATATCTTTCACAATTACTTTTACCAGATAATCGTAATCGCCACTTACATGATAACATTCTAAGATTTCTGGTAAATTAGAAACTTCATTTTCAAATTTAACCACATGCTCTTGTGAGTGCTGAATTAGCTTAATATGACAAAAAGCAACAAACGATTTATCTACACGATCTTTATTAACCAAAGCCACATATTTATTTATAAACCCATCTTTTTCAAGTTTTTTAATACGTTCGTAAACTGCTGTAACAGAAAGATTTAATTTATTTGAAAGTTCTTTATTGGTTTGCTTACTATCACTTTGTAAATATTCAAGTAGTTTTTTATCGGTATCATCAAATATCATAATTGAAAAATTTTCGTTGAAAGATCAATTTTTCAGAAATTTACAATTATATTTTCTAAAATATATGAATTTTATAGTTTTAATATCTAAATAAATGTATTTATATTGTTTTATTATCTAAATTTTAAGTAATTTGTTAGATAAACAACACACACATTATGAAGTTTAAACCAGCAAACAATATACAAGATTTACAATACTTTGGGGAATTTGGAGGCGTGAATCCTTCTATTTCAGACTCTTCTACATACACCTTCTTATCTGCCAAAACAATGTTTGACACCTTTGAAGGTAATGCAGATGGGTGTTATTTATACTCGCGTCACTCATCGCCTTCCAATCTATATTTAGGTGAAGCGCTTGCGGCTATGGAAGGTACCGAAACCGCTAACGTTTCTGCATCTGGCATGGGAGCTATCACACCTGTTTTATTACAATTATGCGACAGTGGTGATCATATTGTTTCAAGTAGAACCATTTACGGTGGTACCTATGCGTTTCTCAAAAACTTTATATCACGTTTTAAAATTGAAACATCATTTGTTGATATTACTAAGTTAGACATTGTTGAAGCTGCCATTACTAAAAACACAAAAGTGCTGTATTGCGAATCTGTTAGTAATCCGCTTTTAGAAGTTGCCGATATTAAAAATTTAGCGGCTTTAGCTAAAAAACATAATTTAAAACTGGTGGTAGACAATACGTTTTCGCCATTATCTATTTCACCTGCCATATTAGGTGCCGATGTAGTAATTCACAGTTTAACAAAGTTTATTAACGGTTCTAGTGATACCGTTGGTGGGGTGGTTTGTGGTACTCAAGAATTTATAAACGAATTACGAAACGTAAACCATGGCGCATCCATGTTATTAGGTTCTACTATGGATAGTTTAAGAGCCGCTTCTATTTTAAAAAACCTACGAACATTGCACATTAGAATGCAGCAACACAGTAAAAATGGATTGTTTTTAGCTGAAAAATTTGAAGCTGATGGTTTAAGAACGGTCTATCCGGGACTTGAGTCACATCCATCGCACGAGTTGTTTAAAAGTATGATGAATACCCAATACGGATTTGGTGGCATGCTAACTATTGATGTGGGTTCTTTGGAAAAAGCTAATGAATTAATGGAGCTGATGCAAAACCGTAACTTGGGTTATCTTGCTGTAAGCTTAGGGTTTTATAAAACATTGTTTAGTGCTCCTGGGACTTCTACATCATCCGAAATATCTCCTGACGAACAAAAAACGATGGGCTTAAGTAATGGCTTAATTCGTTTTTCCATTGGATTGGATGACGATATTGAACGCACTTATAAAATGATTAATAAGTGTATGACAGAACTTCATGTTATAAACTAACAAACCTAGATCAAATCTACTTAACTAGGCAAAAATTATAATTTGGCTTTTCTAGTATTTGCATACTTGCACGTAAAATTGTAACATTACAAAACAATTCTACAGCATGCAAGACGACAAAAATATTTCCAAAATAGAAATTGAAAACCAAAACATTATTGAAAACAAAGAGCTTAATATTTGGGAAGCTTTAATTCCTGTTATTATTTTAATGGGATTATTGGCTTATAACATTTTTTTTGTTGAAGGTCAAGAATGGTTTGGAACATACACCAACCAAATAATTTTATTACTTGGTGGATTTGTTGCAGCAACCGTTGGTTTCTTTAATAAAGTGACTTTTGAACGTATGCTCAAAGAAATTTGGGAAAACCTAAAAAGTGTTTTTGTACCCATTATGATACTGTTTTTAGTAGGTGCACTGGCTGGAACTTGGTTAGTAAGCGGCGTTATCCCTGCTATGGTTTATTATGGTTTACAGGTATTAAGTCCATCTATATTTCTTCCAGCATCGGTAATTATTTGTGCAGTAATATCTATTGCTACTGGTAGCTCTTGGACCACATCGGCTACTGTTGGTATTGCATTAGTTGGTATTGGTACCGCATTAGGCATTAACACGGGCATGATTGCTGGCGCAGTAATTTCTGGGGCTTATTTTGGTGATAAAATGTCGCCGTTAAGTGATACTACCAACCTCGCTCCTGCCATGGCTGGTACCGATTTATTTACCCATATTAGGTACATGACATTAACTACGGTTCCTACACTTATTGTTACACTTATTGTTTTCAGCATTATAAGTATGAATATTGAAACCTCTGGAACTGCCGATTTAAGTGATTTACTTTCTACCATAAGTACTACTTTCAATATAACTCCATGGTTATTCATCGTGCCCGTAGTTGTAATTGCTTTAATTCTGTTGAAGACTAAGCCCTTAATAGCATTAGGTACTGGCGTTCTATTGGCTGCTATTTTTGCATTCCTTTTTCAACCTGGTGTATTGATGCATTTATCCAATTCAAAATTAAGTGCTTTAGTAACATCAATATTTACAGAAACACAAATAACTACTGAAAACGAAAAGTTGAACGACCTCTTTTCAGCTGGCGGAATGGAAGGCATGCTATGGACCATCTTCCTAATTATATGTGCCATGATTTTTGGAGGTATTATGGATGGTATTGGTGCATTAGCTAGAATTACCAGAGAATTATTAAAACTGGCACATTCTATTTTTGGTCTTTTTGCCAGTACTGTAATAAGTTGTTTGGGATTAAACGCTATTGCTTCAGACCAATATTTGTCCATTGTGATTCCTGGAAAAATGTTCAAAAAAGCCTATCACGACCGTGGTTTGGCCCCAGAGAATTTAAGTAGAACTTTAGAAGATTCGGGCACTGTTACTTCTGTTTTAATCCCCTGGAACACCTGTGGAGCTTACCAAAGTGGCGTTTTAGGTGTTGATACGCTTCATTATGCAGGCTATGCCATTTTTAATTGGTTAAGTCCGTTTATGACCTTGTTATTCGCTGCTTTTTCAATAAAAATAAAACAACTAAATAGCAAATAAACTTAACTTATCAATATCAAAATATACAATAATTAAAATCTATGATTCAATAGGTAATTAAAATTTTATTTATGGTGTAATTGCTTAGTCATAGCTATATTTGCAATGAAAAATTCAATAACATTAAAAATAAATAAAACATGGCATTTGTAGGAAAAAAATTCCCGAATTTAAACGTTAACGCAATGAATGAAATGGGCGATACTTTTAAAGTAAACGTTCTTGAAGAAGCTGTTAATAACAATAAAAAAGTAGTTTTATTTTGGTATCCAAAAGATTTTACTTTTGTATGTCCAACAGAATTACATGCATTTCAAGCCGCTTTAGGTGAATTTGAAAAACGAAACACAATAGTAATTGGCGCATCTTGCGATACTGCCGAAGTTCATTTTGCATGGTTAAGTACTGCTAAAGATAACGGTGGTATTGAAGGTGTAACTTATCCATTATTAGCAGATTCCAACAGAAATTTAGCATCTACTCTAGGTATTTTAGATATTTCTAACGAACAATATAACGAAGAAACTGGTATTGTAACCGTTGAAGGTGATAATGTAACTTACAGAGCCACTTATATTATTGACGAAGAAGGAACTGTACAGCACGAAAGCATCAACAACATGCCGCTTGGTAGAAATGTTAATGAGTATTTACGTATCATTGATGCTTTAACGCACGTACAAGAAAAAGGTGAAGTTTGTCCTGCAAACTGGGAAGAAGGTAAACAAGCTATGCAAGCTAATGCTAAAGGAACTGCAGCATACCTTTCTCAATTAAATTAAAAAAAACGTTATAGCGAGTAAAACGAAGCAATCTGTTTGTTAAATAAGATCGCTTCGTACACTTTGTTATTACGATTAAACAATTATATTATGTTTACAGAAATAGATCAAGATAATTTACAAGATATTGTAAACTCTAATGAGGTTGTTGTAGTTCAATATTCAGCAACATGGTGTGGTAATTGTCGTATTATGAAGCCAAAATTCAAAAAATTGGCAACAGAAAATGAAAATATCACTTTTGTAATAGCTGATGCAGAAAAGTTTCCGGAATCAAGAAAATTAGCAAATGTAGATAACTTACCTACGTTTGCAACATTTAAAAAAGGAACTTTTATGAATCAGGTTCAAACAAATAAATTTGAAGTTTTAAAAGATTTAGTCGATGAAGTTACCAGTAATTAAACATTTAACGCAGTTTATAGAAGACAATGATGAAGATTTCGTTATTGAAACCATTGAAACTTTAGAAGCGTTAACCGAAGTACCATCATTGAAAGATGAAGAATTAGATGTAATTGGAGAGCTTATTTCCAATATGTATGGTGCTATTGAAGTTAATAAAATGATTAAGGAAGGCACACCAAAAAAAGAGGCTTTAAATAGTTTTATGTCTCGCGTTCTTGGGTCTATCGATAAATAGAAAAAGAGAATTTAATACCTTTAAAAAACCACTTCAAAAAATTGAAGTGGTTTTTTTGTTTATACGAAATTTTAATCAGCAATTAACTTCTGCTATATGTGGAAAATTGCTGTTATGATGCACAAAAAAAATCATATAAATAGTTCATTCTCCTATTATTCTTATATGAATAAATATTTCACGGTTTCTTTAGCCTTTATGGGTTATTTAATTTAAATTTATAGGTAAAATATCATTATTATAAGTTTAAATTATTCTTAAAATTGATTTAATAAATTATACTTATAGTTTAATAGAATATGAAAATAAAATTGTTGAATTTACAATTGATGATTAAAGTAAATTTGAATAGTACGAAATTTAAAATCCTTAAAACTTTTAGATATGGAAAACAATAAAAATTCAAATGCATCAGACGATACAGGTCAATGCCCACATCATCAAAATGATGCGCCTACAATTGTAGAAGCCAATCATGAGAATAACAATTCTCATGAATCATCATTAGGTAAATGTCCCGTAATGCACGGCGGAAATACTTCAACCAAAAATTCTGTTATGGATTGGTGGCCTAATGCACTAAATCTTGATATTTTACATCAACATGATACCAAAACAAATCCTCTAGGACAAGATTTTGATTATCATGAAGAACTTAAAAAACTTGATATTGAAGCCCTAAAAAAAGATATGCACGCCTTAATGACCGATAGTCAAGATTGGTGGCCTGCAGATTGGGGACATTATGGTGGATTAATGATACGTTTATCTTGGCACTCGGCAGGATCCTATCGTACAACTGATGGCCGCGGTGGCGGCGGAACAGGAAATCAGCGTTTTGCACCGTTAAATTCTTGGCCAGACAACGTGAGTTTAGATAAAGCAAGAAGATTACTATGGCCTATTAAGAAAAAATATGGCAATAAAGTAAGTTGGGCCGATTTAATTGTGTTTGCAGGCACCATAGCTTATGAAAATATGGGCTTAAAAACCTATGGTTTTGCTTTTGGACGTAAAGATATTTGGCACCCAGAAATAGATACTTACTGGGGAGCTGAAAAAGAATGGTTAGCACCAAGTGATGAACGTTATGATAATATAGAAGACGCCAAAACTATGGAAAACCCACTGGCGGCTGTTCAAATGGGGTTAATTTATGTGAATCCTGAAGGTGTTAATGGCAAACCAGATCCATTAAAAACAGCAGCCCATGTGCGTGAAACATTTGCTCGTATGGCTATGAACGATGAAGAAACCGTGGCTTTAACTGCTGGTGGACACACCGTAGGTAAAACACATGGTAATGGTGACGCTAGTATTTTAGGTCCAGATCCTGAAACTGCAGGTGTAGAAGAACAAGGACTGGGTTGGCACAACCCAAACAAATCTGGTAAAGGTCGTTACACCGTAACAAGCGGTCTTGAAGGAGCATGGACAACAAACCCTACCAAATGGGATGGTGGTTTTTTTGAAATGTTATTTAACCACGAATGGCACTCTGTTAAAAGTCCAGCTGGTGCATGGCAATGGGAACCAGTAAGTATTAAAGAAGAAGACAAACCTGTTGATGTCGAAGACGCAAGCATTCGCCACAACCCCATGATGACCGATGCAGATATGGCTATGAAAGTAGACCCTATTTACAAAGAAATCTCGTTAAAGTTCATGAACGATCAAGAGTATTTCTCTGAAACGTTTGCGCGTGCTTGGTTCAAATTAACCCACAGAGATATGGGGCCAAAATCTAATTACATTGGCACAGACGTACCGCAAGAAGATTTAATTTGGCAAGATCCTATTCCTGCCGGAACAAAAGATTACGATGTTACGGCTGTAAAAAATAAAATTGCTGCGTCAGGCTTATCAATTCCAGAAATGGTAAATACAGCTTGGGATAGTGCCCGTACCTTCCGTGGTTCTGATAATCGTGGTGGTGCCAATGGAGCTCGTATTCGTTTAGCACCTCAAAAAGATTGGGAAGGTAATGAACCAAAACGCTTAGCTTATGTTTTATCTAAATTAGAGCCTATTGCTGCTGAATTTGGCATAAGTATCGCCGACACGATTGTTTTAGCTGGAAATGTTGGTATAGAACAAGCTGCAAAAGCGGGAGGCTTCCCTATTACGGTTCCTTTTGAGCCAGGTCGTGGAGATGCCACAGATGCAATGACGGATGCCGATTCTTTTGAACCATTAGAGCCATTAGCCGATGGTTACCGCAATTACAGCAAAAAAGATTATGTTGTAACTCCTGAAGAATTAATGCTTGACCGTACACAATTGATGGGCTTAACAGCGCCAGAAATGACCGTACTTGTAGGAGGTATGAGAATGTTAGGAACCAACTACGACAATACGAAACATGGCGTATTTACAGATAAAGTTGGAGCATTAACCAATGATTTTTTCGTAAACTTAACAGACATGGGCAACACATGGAAACCTGTAGAAAAAGGTTTATATGAAATTCGTGATCGTAAAAATGGAACCGTAAAATGGACAGCAACACGTATGGATTTAGTATTCGGATCTAACTCCATATTACGTTCTTATTCTGAAGTGTATGCACAAGACGATAACAAAGAAAAATTCGTAAAAGACTTTGTAAAAGCTTGGACAAAAGTAATGAATGCAGATCGATTCGATTTAAAATAAACTTCAGCTTACAATTTATTAAAACAATAGCGGTTTCAATTCTATATTGAATCCGCTATTTTGTTTATTTACAGCTTACTAAATGAACTAAATCAAGAAAATTGGATATTAAAAAATAATATTGATATCCCTATTAGTTCATAATTTTCGGAAACAATACAGTTTAAATACCATGGTATGATTGTTTTTTTCCGAAACGCTTATAATAACATGTTGACGGATACTTATCCTTGTAAAATATTTCTTTAATAGAATGTTAACAAATGGAGTAAAAAAATATAAGTTCAATTTCGACTTAACGCTTAATAATTACTATTTTTATCCCATAATTTAAAAACAATACCATGGCAACAGTAACATTAAAAGGAAACCCAATAAAAACATCTGGGGAATTACCTAAAGTTGGTACAAAAGCACCAGATTTTACATTAACTGCAACCGATTTATCATCAAAAAGTTTAAGTGATTTTGCTGGAAGCAAAGTGGTTTTAAACATTTTTCCAAGTGTTGATACGGGAACTTGTGCTCAATCTGTAAGACAATTTAACCAAGAAGCTAGCGAATTGAAAAACACAAAAGTACTTTGTATTTCGCACGATTTACCTTTTGCTTTAAACCGTTTTTGTGGTGCAGAAGGTTTGAGTAATGTTGAAAGTTTATCTGATTATAAAGATGGTAGTTTTGGAAAAGCATACGGCGTTAACTTTATTACGGGTCCATTAGAAGCATTGCATTCTCGTAGCGTTGTGGTTTTAGATGAAAAAGGCACCGTTTTATATACCGAACAAGTTGCAGAAACTGTTGATGAACCTAATTATAAAGCAGCATTGGAAGCTTTATATGCTTAATAAGCTTTAAGATTAAATGACAAAAAAAGAATCCTTCGTTGCCAACCGTTTAAAAAGTGTTGGTTACGCTTTTAAAGGTGCTATGTTACTTTTAAAAAACGAAGCTAGTATAAAAATTCAATTTGTAATTGCTTTATTGGTTACGGCCTTAGGATTCTTTTTTCATATTTCTTCAACCGAATGGATTATCCAACTTTTAGCAATAGGTTTGGTTATGAGTACGGAAGGTATTAATACGGCTATAGAGGAAATGGCGAATTTTATTCATCCAGAACATCACTCAAAAATCGGTTTAATAAAAGATATTGCTGCTGGTGCTGTATTTATTTCTTCTATTTTCGCTATTATTATTGGACTCATCATCTATTTACCAAAGATTTTTTAAAATACTATAACCTGTAGGTTAAACGTTAGTAATTTGTATTTTTGTTGCATCGTTATTAACGATTCAACCCTGAACTGGTTTCAGGATATCAATTTGAAACTGTAAAACATTAATGGCGAAGAAAAAAACCGACACCAACAAATCACCTAGAAAACAATTTAAAATGCCAAGTTTTAAGTTGTCAAGCCAGCAAAAACTGGTGTTTGGCAGCTTTTTGGTCATCTTTGGTTTTATACTTTTCATGGCATTTCTTTCGTCTCTTTTTACAGGCAAAGCAGACCAAAGTACGCTCTCTGATTTTGCATCGCGCGAAGTAAAACCAGAAAACTGGGTAAGTAAATCGGGCGCATGGTTAAGCGATTTCTTTATTCAACGTGGGTTTGGTGTGGCTTCATTCATAATTTCAGGACTCATATTTTTATCGGGTATTTACGTTTTAATGAATTTAAGCAAATCCAAATTATGGTCTCATTGGTTTTGGGGTTTGCTTATCGTTATTTGGTTATCTGTATTATTTGGTTTTTTTGGGAATACTAACGATATACTTGGTGGCACCATTGGTTTTGAGGTGAACATGTATCTTCAAGATTACATAGGAAAAATAGGGACTTCACTCCTACTTCTATTTGGGTTGATTACTTATTTAGCGGTTCGTTTTAAAGTGACTTTCGAAAGTTTTACCACTGTTTTCAAATCGGCCAAAAGAAATATTAATGATGAATTTTCAGATTTAAATGAAGATGTCATTGTTCCTCTTGACAATAATCTATCGGAAGAAGCTGAAGCCATAAAATCAGCTTTCGAAATTTCCGAAGAAAATAACGAACCCGTAATTATAAAAAAAGAACCTAAACCTATTTTTGAAACTACGCCTTTGGTAGTTAAACCAGCCATAAAGGATGACTTTGAAGATGATTTAGATATTGAAATTGAAGTTGAAAAAGTAGCCGAAGAAGCATCAGAAACCGATAATCTTTCGGATAAATTGGTGGAAGATTTCGGGCAATTCGATCCTACTTTAGAACTTTCAAAATACCAATTTCCACCATTAGATCTTCTTAAAAAATACGATTCCGAAGGCATCACCATCAATCAAGAAGAATTAGAAGAAAACAAAAATAGAATTGTAGATACCTTAAAAAACTATAATATTGGTATTGCGAGTATAAAAGCGACCATAGGGCCAACCGTGACACTATACGAAATTGTACCAGATGCAGGTGTTCGAATCTCAAAAATAAAAAATTTAGAAGACGATATTGCTTTATCGCTTTCAGCATTGGGTATTCGTATTATAGCACCCATTCCTGGTAAAGGCACTATTGGTATTGAAGTACCTAATAAAAATTCTACTATAGTATCCATGCGCTCGGTTATTGCTTCCAAAAAGTTTCAATCTTCCGATATGCAATTGCCTATCGCCCTAGGAAAAACCATTAGTAACGAAACCTTTGTAGTCGATTTAGCAAAAATGCCCCACTTACTTATGGCAGGTGCTACTGGCCAAGGTAAATCGGTAGGTTTAAATGCGGTACTAACATCGTTACTTTATAAAAAACATCCTGCCGAAGTGAAGTTTGTTTTGGTGGATCCTAAAAAAGTGGAATTAACGCTTTTTAATAAAATTGAACGTCATTATTTAGCAAAACTCCCAGATAGCGAAGAAGCTATTATTACAGATAACACCAAGGTTATCAATACATTAAATTCACTTTGTATTGAAATGGATAACCGCTACGAGTTACTAAAAAATGCATTGTGCAGAAATATTGCCGAATACAACGTAAAATTTAAAGCACGTAAATTAAACCCTAACGATGGGCATCAATTCTTACCATACATTGTTCTGGTGGTTGATGAGTTTGCCGATTTAATTATGACCGCCGGCAAAGAAGTTGAAACGCCTATTGCCCGTTTAGCACAATTGGCGCGTGCCATTGGAATTCACTTAATTATTGCGACTCAACGTCCGTCGGTTAACGTTATTACGGGTATAATAAAAGCCAACTTCCCTGCACGTATTGCGTTTAGAGTAACATCGAAAATAGATTCTAGAACCATTTTAGATGGCTCTGGTGCGGACCAACTTATAGGTCGTGGTGATATGCTTTTTACGCAAGGAAACGATTTAATTCGTGTACAATGTGCGTTTGTTGATACACCAGAAGTTGAAAAAATAACCGAATATATTGGTTCGCAAAAAGCATATCCAGACGCTTACCTACTGCCAGAGTATGTTGGGGAAGAAAGTGGCACAAGTCTTGATATAGACATATCCGATCGCGATAAGTTATTTAGAGAAGCCGCCGAAGTTATAGTTACCGCACAACAAGGTTCTGCTTCATTATTACAGCGAAAATTAAAATTAGGATACAATCGTGCGGGCAGATTAATTGACCAATTAGAAGCCGCAGGTATTGTGGGTCCTTTTGAAGGTAGTAAGGCTAGAATGGTATTAATTACCGACCTTGTTGCTTTAGATAAACATTTAGAAAATGAAACTTTATAATAATAAAAATAAAATGAAAATTAAAAATATCATAATAGCCTTAATACTAACAGCTTCAATTAATAGCTTTGCTCAAAACAAAGCGAAAACACTTTTAAACCAAGTGTCGCAAAAAGTAAAGAGTTACGATAATATTTCCATTGATTTTAAGTATGTTTTAGAAA
This sequence comes from Mariniflexile fucanivorans, assembly GCF_004341235.1. Taxonomy (GTDB): domain Bacteria; phylum Bacteroidota; class Bacteroidia; order Flavobacteriales; family Flavobacteriaceae; genus Mariniflexile; species Mariniflexile fucanivorans. Next base: position 9,015 of record NZ_SLUP01000015.1, on the reverse strand, counting down.
ATACTGCAGAAAAAATAAAACAAGAAACCAAAGGTGATGTGATTATGCAAGGCGATAAATATAAATTAAACATACTTGGTGTAACACGTCTTTTTGATGGAAAAAAACTTTATAGCATTAGCACTGAAGATGAAGAAGTAACTATTTCAGCTGAAACAAATGATGAAGAAGGAGCCATTACACCCAGCAAAATGTTATCGTTTTACGAAGATGGTTACACCTATGCCATGGATATTGAGCAAAATGTAAATGGCAGAAAAATACAATTGGTGAAACTAACGCCAATTGATTCAAAATCTGAAATAAAATACATTCTTTTAGGTATTGATACTCAAACAAAACATATATACAATTTAATGCAAATTGGTAAAAACGGTACAAAAACAACTCTTACCGTTAATTCTTTTAAAACAAACGAGCCTTTATCAAAAAACCTATTTACCTTTGATGCCAATAAATACAAAGGCTATTACATCAATAAGCTTTAATTTACATTTTAATCTACTATAACCAAAGTAGATTTTTATAAATAGATTTTTTGAAATTCGAAGGGTGAAAATACTAGATCGATACATACTAACTACCTACCTTAAAACTTTTTTCAGCGTGTTTATTATACTCATGCTGATTTTTGTTTTACAAACCATTTGGTTATATATTAGAGAATTATCTGGAAAAGATTTAGATATTGGCGTTATTTTTAAATTCTTATTCTATTTCACACCAAAGCTTATACCATTGGTTTTGCCACTTACCATCCTTTTAGCATCTATTATGGTATTTGGTAGTTTTGCTGAGAATTATGAGTTTGCTGCCATGAAATCTACAGGTATTTCATTACAACGCGCCATGTCTGGTTTAAGTATTTTCATTATCATTTTAGGTATTGTCACCTTCTTCTTTTCTAACAATGTTATTCCTTGGTCAGAATTAAAATCTTTTAATCTTCGAAGTAATATAGCAAAATCTAAACCTGCCATGTTACTTGGTGTCGGGCAATTTAACCCCATAGAAGGCACCCCATATAATATTAAATTTGACAGAAAACATGGTGATAACGACCAATATTTAGATAATGTAACCATTCATATTAGAGGTAATGATGGAAGAACCAATGCTACAACTATAAAGTCTAAAACTGGAGAATTAGTAAACGAAAAAGATTCCAATGTATTAAAGCTTATATTAGTAGACGGTAATTATTACCGAGACGTTGCTACAAATAATCCAAAGTCCAGAAATAAAAAACCTTTTGCTAAGAGTACTTTTGAAAAATATACTATAAATATTGATTTGTCTCAAATGAAAAATGTTGATTTTGATGAACAGTCACAAACCGACAAATACAATATGCTTGATGTCGTTGGTTTACAAAAAACCATCGATTCTTTATCTAAAAAAGAAATGGCATCGCAAGAAATAATCTCAAAAAACTTATTTCAGCGATCGAATATCATACCTATAAGAAATAGCCGTCTTGAAAAAATAGCAACCGATTCTATTTACCTAGATCCAATTTTAGATATTTTCAATACAAAAGAAAAATACGATTTAGTTGATGCAGCTACAAAAGCTGTTACAAGCACAAAACAAGTTATTGCAACCAACGAGACCACAAAGAAAATATCCAAAGAATATCTTAATAAACATATTATTTCATTACACGAAAAATTTGCCTTAGGTTTTGCATGTATTATTTTATTCTTTGTGGGGGCACCGCTTGGAGCGCTAATACGTAAAGGTGGTATAGGTTTACCTATGGTTATTGCTATCATACTGTTTTTAACCTATCATTTTATTGGTATTTTTGCCACAAATAGTGCTAAAACAGGGAGCTTTAACCCTATTTTGGCCGCTTGGTTCTCTACACTTGTTATGTTGCCTCTAGGCATATTTTTAACAAGACGTGCTACTGCCGATAAAGGATTATTTGATTTTGACAGTATAACCGAACCTATTAAAAACCTATTCAACATTAAAGGAAAAGATACTGTTGATTATAAGTTTCTTACATCTTATAAAAATGAAGAATTAAAAGATGTTATTATAAACTTTGAAGCTCTTGGCCATTTAGAAGAAAGTCGTTATGAAGCTCTAAAAATTTTAAATGAACGTGGTATTTCAACAAAACAGTTATGTGACGAAGGTTTAGCCATGAACAGTAATTACAATGCTTCTGAACCTATTGCAAAAGATTATAGAGATCATTCAAAATTTGCTATTGTACTATATTCAGTTGGTGTTGTTTTACTTATTCTTCATTTTGTATTTAAGAACAATAAACTGCCATCATTGGCTTCGGCATCTATTCAACTCAGCATAACATCTTTAGTTTTGTATTTAATATACTATATAAAATCTCTAATTAACACCAATAAATTTTACCATCAAATTAATAAAAAAGAGAAAAAACCTAATCTTTTTCTTTTAATTATAGGAATTCCTTTATACTTCATTGCGCATCTTTTTTTAGATGACAAAATGAAAGAAGACTTGAAGCAAAATTGTTTAGAATCTTTAAATTTGCAAAATGATTAATGATACCATGACACAGAACACAAGTACAAAGTTTAAACTTGACACAATTCACGATGCTATTGAAGCTATTAAAAACGGTAAAGTTATTATAGTTGTTGATGATGAAAACCGTGAAAACGAAGGCGATTTTGTAGCTGCCGCCGATAATGTATCACCGGAAATGATAAACTTTATGGCAACCCATGGTAGAGGTTTAATTTGTGTACCACTTACGGAAAATCGTTGTAAAGAGTTAGATCTAGGCATGATGGTTCGTAATAACACAGACCATATGGAAACTGCATTTACAGTTTCGGTAGATTTAAGAGGCCAAGGAGTTACAACTGGAATTTCGGCTAGTGATAGAGCTAAAACCGTAAAAGCACTTATTGACCCCAATACAAAGTCATTTGATTTAGCCAGACCAGGTCACATTTTCCCTCTAGTAGCGAAAGAAGGTGGTGTTTTAAGACGTACAGGACATACCGAAGCTGCCATTGATTTTGCAAGACTTGCAGGTTTAAAACCTGCTGGTGTTATTGTTGAAATTATGAATGAAGATGGTACTATGGCACGCTTACCAGAACTGATAAAAGTTGCCAAAAAGTTGGATGTTAAAATAGTTTCTATTGAAGATTTAGTGGCGTACAGAATGCAACACGACTCATTAATTGAGAAAAAAGAAGACTTTGAAATCGAAACCCGCTTTGGAAGTTTTAGGTTAAGAGCTTACAAACAAACCACTAACAATCAAATACATATAGCACTTACAAAAGGAACCTGGAAAAACAATGAAGAGGTGCTTACTAGAATTAACTCCACATTAATAAATAACGATATTTTAGGAACACTAACTAATAATGTTGATGAGCAACTAGATAATATGTTCAAAGTAATTAACAAAAAAGGTAAGGGCGCAATCATCTTTATCAATCAAGAATTACAATCTATGAACATATTGAACAGATTAGAGCTTTTAAAAGAAAACCAACAGCCTAACACGGTTTATAAAGCACCAAAAATTGATATGGACGCCAGAGATTTTGGTATAGGGGCACAAATATTACACGATTTAAATATTCATAAATTACAATTATTATCTAACACGCAACAGAGTAAACGTGTTGGTTTAATTGGCTATGGTATAGAAATTGTTGATTATGTTAATTATTAAAAGCCTTCTAATATTTGCTTTACTTTTTCTTTATCATTCCCTTCTAATAATAATTTCTTTAAGGTTGATGCCATTAAATTCTTATCATTAGGATACTTTTTTATTTCTTTATATAATTCAGGAAAATCATCTTTTAAAAGCAATTGAATCATTCTGTTATCAATATTGTGAAATTGTCCCGTATTTAAATTTAAAAGAACATTTGTTTTTTCATTAGAAGCTAAAAGACCTAAAACACCAAAAGCAAAAGACATTCCTGTAGCTTTATCTTGATTTATAAACGTATCGTTAAACAACAAATAATTATCTATTTTTTCTGTTTTAACAAAATGTTTATCTCCCGAATAATTGGCTGCATTAATAAAAATAGATTCACCATCGGAATACGCATAATATAATGCCCGCTTATGAACTCTGTTGTCTAAAAAAAGCTTATCGGAATTACTATTGCTTTCTTTAAATATAATTGTGGAATCTTGAAAGACCGTATTAGTATATAACTCTGAAAATGAGGTGTAAAACCCTTTTTTAAATGGCTCTTTTAAAATGGCTGGTAGAGTTTGCTGATTATTTACAGATATGAATCGCTTTTCCGCATTGTTATAATCTGTGTTACTAAACTGGATGAGACAACTTTTTAAAATTTCTCTAATTCTATCGTCATGTTTTCCAGTTACATCCATACTGTTTTTTTCGGCATAAGCGGAAAAGCTTCCTAAGAGGATATAGTTATTTTTATCAAAATTTAAAACATCTAAGTTCACCGTTGCTTTTCCTGTTTCTTTAAAAGCCCCCGTATGTTCTGATATTAATAATTGATTTACTCTTATAACAAGCGCCTGTTTGGTTAAATCTGGTGGAAAAATAACATTGAAATAGTCTAATATCTCATCCTCAAAAGGTTTATCAAATGTAGATAGGACTTTTTTATTAAACATTCCTTTTTGTGCAATTCCTAAATTATCTTTAAAAGTTCTATTATCAATAATTTTTGAAATATAGAAATTCGTTTGAGCAATGGTATCATCCTCAATGGGTAATAAACTGATAATATGGTAATCATCTTTCTGGCTAAAGCTTAAAAATGAAATTGTTAAAACACCAAAAAACAAAAATGATTTTAGTCCTTTCATGATTTTAAACTTATAATGACGCTTTAATAATTTCAACCATTTTAGATGCTCGTTCCTTGACTTGCTGCTCTGTCCATGAAAGTTTTATTAAACAAGAAATATTTCTGCCAATATAATGGTCTGATTTTGGAAACTCGCTGGTTTTAAGATATTCCAATCCCGATTTTACTTCTGCTGAAATTGGATACAACGATTTCAATTCTTTTAAATGATTCCACTTACGAATGTAATGCCAGTTGTTATTATAATACTGAAAACAAGCATCTACACCCTCTGTTTTAAATACTTCTGAAACTTTTAATGACATTTCTAGATCTGGTAAGAAGAAATTTAAAAAGCTATAGTTTTCTTCACCTCCTTCTGGAACGGTTCTAAAAGTTACTTCTGGAATTTGCGACAATGCTTCTCTTATAATGGTATAGTTTCTCTTTTGAATTTTTAAAATTTCTGGTAAACGTTTTATTTGTGCTAAACCTACCGCTGCGTGAAGTTCTGAAATACGGAAGTTGTAGCCTAAAAACGGATGTGATTCTGCGCCTCGATCGTTACCAACATGATCGTGACCGTGGTCGCTGTAATGATCGGAATTTGTATAGTATGCTTCATTATTTGTTATTACGGCTCCACCCTCTCCACAGGTTATGGTTTTAACAAAATCGAAAGAAAAACAACCTAAATCGCCAATGCTACCTAATACTTTTCCTTTATAAGTGCCTCCAATGGCTTGACACGCATCTTCAATCAATAACAGACTGTGTTTGCTGCAAATATTTTGGAGTGCATCCATATTTGCCATGCTACCACACATGTGAACCACCATAATGGCCTTTGTTTTTGGTGTGATGGCTTTTTCTACGGCTTTTGGATTAAGGGTTAATGTATCATCTATATCTACCAAAATAGGTATAGCACCAAGCATCATTATGGCTTCAAAACTTGCTACAAATGTGAATGTTGGTAAAATAACTTCGTCTCCTGCTCCAACGCCTGATGCTGCCAATGCTACCGAAATTGCGGCTGTACCACTAGATACTAATTGGGCATGGTTTACTTGAAAGGTGTTTTCTAAAACTTTTTCCAGTTCTTTGGCTTTCCAATGGCCGTTACGCATACCATCGAATCCGTAGCGCATCAGTACGCCATTTTCTAGTACATCGGTTACTTCTTTTTTTTCTAAATCTCCAAATAATTCGAATCCTGGCATATTGTTTATTTTTAGTTCTTTATTTTAATTGAAACTGCCTTTGCGTTAGGGATTGCAGTGGAAATCCTTTTTGTGAGACACGAGCAAAAAGATTGCAATGTAAAGCCCGACCCTTGTGGTAACGCCCAAATACTTTGTTTTATTTATATTTCGATGACCGCGTCGTTTATTGATTTTCGTACTTTTTTGAAACCGGCAAACATATCGGTTTCGTCTCTGTAGCCTACGGGCAGTAACAACACCGATTTTAGACCCATTTTGTTTAATTGTAGCGCGTTATCGATGGCGTTGGGTAAAAAGCCTTCCATGGGGCACGAATCGATGCCTTCAATGGCGCAAACGGTCATTAAATTTCCCAATGCGATGTATGCTTGGTTTTTGGACCATTGCTGACGTTCTGCTACACTCATTTTTTGCATCATATTTACGAGGTCTTCCCTATATGGTTTTAGTATGGTTTCTGAGGTGTTTCGGATGTTTTTTATATTATCATAATAGGCGATTACATCTGTATCTAAAATATCTTCTTGCAGACAAATAACAAGTAAATGTGAGGCATCTAATACTTGTTTTTGGTTGTAAGCATGAGCTACTAAAGGCTTTCTTATTTCTTTATTTTCTACAACTATTAATTTGATGGTTTGTAACCCGAAGGACGTTGCTGTTAAATTAAATGCTTGTTTTAAAACATCTAGCTTTTGAGTAGATAGTTTTTTCGTTGCATCGAATTTTTTAGTTGCGTAGCGCCATTTAAGTTGCTTTATAATATTCATTTTTGAATTTTAATTTTTGCAAAAATACGTTTTGGAATTGTTATTTTATAAAAATGCACCATAAAATAAGCTAATAGTAAACGAGTTAAAAAATATTTTTAAAAAAGTAGATTTTTATTTGAAAGTATTGAAAAAGGATTCTATATTTGCACCCGCATTCAGGGAATACCTGATGAGACCCAAACTGGAGAAATGGCAGAGTGGTCGAATGCGGCAGTCTTGAAAACTGTTGAGGGTCACACCTCCGGGGGTTCGAATCCCTCTTTCTCCGCGAAAAGTCCTACAAATGGCAACAAAAACCCTGTAAATTATTGATTTACAGGGTTTTTCATTTTATACGATATCATATGATATCATATGATATCGTACAAAAAGGGGCTAATTCGGTGTCACTAAAATCTTCATCTCAACTGACACCGAATTGAAGTTAAATATTTGTTTTACAACTAATTACGTTTTATTGTTTTAAATATTTTTTTTGTAAATTGAAAATAATTAAAAAAATAAAAGGTGTCACATTCTCTTTCTCTCTTGTTTTATATCAAAAAAAGTAAGGCCGACGAACACGGTAAAGCTAACATTTATATGCGCATAACCGTTGATGGACGAAGGGCTGAGTGCAGTGTAAGCAGAAAAGTTAAACTCAATGAATGGAACTCCAAAACTCAACTTGCCTTAGGAAACTCTATGGTTGCTCAGGAAATAAATCGAGAGCTTGGTGTAATTAAAAATAAGATTTATGGGATTCAACAACAATTTCAAAGAGAGGAAAAGGAATATACCGCCATTGATCTGCGTGATACGTACTTAGGAAAAGATAAAACCCGAAAAATGCTTCTCGAAATATTCCAGGAACACAACGACAAAGTTGAAAGTTTGATTGGAAAAGATTTTTCCGCAGGAACAGCCGAACGGTACCGAACTTGTAAAAAACACGTAGGGGAATTTATTAAGAAGAAATACAAGAAAAATGACATTACTGTGAAGGATGTTAATCATCAATTTATAAATGGATTTGAATATTACCTGAAGACTACACGAAAATGTGCTCATAACTCTGCCATAAAATACATAACAAACTTTAAGAAGATTATCCGAATTGCTCACGCCAATGATTGGATTGACAAAGACCCTTTCCTTCATTGGAAAGGAAAACTAAAAATAGTTGATCGCGAATTTTTAACGCAGGAAGAAATTCAAAAATTAATCAATAAGGAACTGAAAATGGAACGTTTGGATCAAGTCCGTGATATTTTTATTTTTTGCTGCTTTACTGGTCTGGCGTATGCAGATATCAAAAAACTAACCAAAGATGATGTTGTTATTGGTGTTGATGGTGAGCAATGGGTTAAGACAAGACGAACCAAGACAGATACAAGAAGTAATATCCCAATATTGCCTATTGCTCAAACAATTATTGAAAAGTATAAGGACAATGAGCTGATGAAAATAAAAAATCTAGTATTACCGGTTTTAAGCAATCAAAAAATGAATGCCTACATTAAGGAAATTGCCGACCTCTGCGGAATCACTAAAAATTTGACCTTCCATTTAGCCCGACATACATTTGCCACAACGGTTACGCTCTCTAATGGTGTTCCTATTGAATCGGTTAGTAAAATGCTTGGGCACACCAATTTGAAAACCACACAGCATTACGCTAAAATTCTCGATATGAAAGTTAGTAAGGACATGGCAATTTTGCGATCAAAATTCAAATGAGAGATTAAAGAGGCATATCGTAATCTTTATCTCTATTATCATATTTTCGCAAATTATCCTCATAGTCAGAAAATGGACTAGTGTATTTAGCCTTTATTATAAAACCTTTTTCAACAAAATTTTTAGCGGTTTCTTGCCAGTTTGTTATCTTAAGACCTCTGCTTAATGTCCAATCTTTGTTCTTGTAATAGGCATAGAATTTTTTTCCTTCAACAGCAGACCAATTGTTTGTTTTAAAAAAACTTAAAACTTCTAATTCATTTTTTGGCCTTGCCAGTTTATTATAGTTTTCATTTGTTTTATGTTTATAAAAAGATACCAAATTTTGGCGTGGTTCTGGGACGGTGTTGTCCAAATTTTGATCTTCCTGTATACCAATGGTTGTACCACTTTTGATACAAGCTCTGGTCATCTTAATTTTAGAACCTCTAGATGGATGATATGTTGGATAATATATAAGATAACCCCAGGCATCAAGATCGCGCACATGAT
>NZ_SLUP01000014.1:20888-29225 GCF_004341235.1 Mariniflexile fucanivorans | reverse complement strand
TAAAGAAGTAAAAATTATTAATTAAATCATAAAACTTGTGTATTACTTAGGATTAGACATAGGGAGTTCATCAATTAAAGCGGCATTAGTAGAAATTGAAACAGGAAAGAGTTTAGGTGTTGTACAAGAACCAAAGGAAGAAATGGGCATGTATGCTCAAAAAAATGGATGGGCAGAACAAAAACCAAATGATTGGTGGAAACATATTTGTAACGCTATTACAAGCTTAAAAAAACAGTATAATATAAGTAGAACACAAATTAAAGGCATTGGCATATCGTACCAAATGCACGGTCTTGTTTTGGTTGATAAAAAAGGCGATCTATTAAGAAAAAGTATTATTTGGTGTGATAGTAGAGCCGTGGAAATTGGTAATACAGCTTTTAACGCCATCGGAAATGATAAATGCGCCTCACAACTTTTAAATTCTCCTGCAAATTTTACGGCATCAAAATTAAAGTGGGTAAAAGAAAATGAGCCTGATATTTATAATCAGATTTATAAGTTTATGTTACCAGGAGATTATATCGCTTACAAATTTTCAAACACTATAAACACAACTATTTCAGGATTATCAGAAGGGATCTTCTGGGATTTTAAAAATGATTCACTCGCCGATTTTCTTTTAGAACATTATGGTATAGACGAAGCCCTGGTTCCCGACATTGTCGAAACATTCGGCGTGCAATCTTTAGTCGATAAAAAAGGTGAAGCCGAAAGTGGTATTGCAGCTGGAACACCTATTTACTATAGAGCCGGAGATCAACCAAATAACGCATTGTCCTTAAATGTGTTTAATCCCGGAGAAGTAGCTGCAACAGGCGGAACCTCTGGAGTTGTATATGCTGTTACAGATAGTTTGTCAGCCAAAGAGAGTTCTCGAGTAAACAATTTTGCACATGTAAATTACAAGAAAGGAGATGCCCCAAGAATTGGTAAGTTATTATGTATAAATGGAGCAGGTATTCAATACCGTTGGCTTTTAAATAATTTAGCAGTAAGCTCTTATGAAGAGATGAACAATTTGGCTTCAGAAATTGCAGTTGGTTCAGATGGCGTTTGTTTAATTCCGTTCGGAAACGGCGCAGAACGTATGCTAAATAATAAAGAAATAGGCACGCGCATGGTCAATATAAATTTAAACAACCATCATAAAGGGCACATGTGTAGAGCAGCGCTAGAAGGTATCGCATTTTCATTCGTTTATGGCATGGAAATCCTAAAGTCCGATGGTATAAAAGCAAGCGTTATTCGCGCCGGAAACGATAATTTATTCCGCTCAGAGATTTTTGCGAACACAGTAGCTACTTTAATTGAGCAAGAAATAGAAATATATAATACTACGGGAGCAATTGGTGCAGCAAGAGCGGCAAGCCTACATATAGGAGATTTTGAGGCTTTTGGAAAAACAATTATGGATAATGATCATGTTATGACATTCATGCCCTTTAAGGACAAGCAGCCCTATATAGAAGCATATAAAAACTGGAAAAAAGAATTAGAGCTCATTTTAAAAAAATAGTATTTGGGCGTTACGCCTCCTAAGGTCGGCGTCGGGCTATCCGTTGCAAGTCCTCGGTCGTGCCTCCCTGTGGGCTTTCCACTACTATCCTTAACGCAATGCAGAACTAAAACAAATAAACGAATAAACAAATTTCAAAATGGCAACTAAAGAATACTTTAAAGGAATAGACAAAATTAAATTTGAAGGAAAGGAATCAAATAATCCATTAGCATTTAAATACTACAACCCAGACCAAGTAGTAGCAGGAAAAACAATGCGTGAGCATTTTAAGTTTTCTATTGCCTACTGGCATACTTTCTGCGGACAAGGTTCAGATCCATTCGGACCAGGAACTCAAAACTTCCCTTGGGACAAATCATCAGATCCAATTCAAGCAGCCAAAGATAAAGCAGATGCAGCTTTTGAATTCATTTCAAAAATGGGATTTGATTATTTCTGTTTTCATGATTTCGATTTAATTCAAGAAGGTGCAACCTTTGCTGAATCAGAACAAAGATTGGCAACAATTACTGATTATATTAAAGGTAAGCAAGCAGAAAGTGGCGCTAAACTATTGTGGGGAACAGCAAACTGCTTTTCAAATCCACGTTACATGAATGGTGCTTCTACCAATCCAGATTTTGATGTGGTTGCTAGAGCAGGCGGACAAATTAAATTGGCCATAGACGCTACTATAAAATTAGGTGGCGAAAATTATGTGTTCTGGGGCGGTCGTGAAGGCTATATGTCGTTATTAAACACTGATATGGGACGCGAGTTAGACCACATGGGGCAGTTTTTAGCCATGTGTAGAGATTACGCAAGAGCACAAGGATTTAAAGGAAACTTCTTCATAGAACCAAAACCAATGGAGCCATCAAAACACCAGTACGATTTTGATACAGCTACAGCAATAGGTTTCTTAAAAGAATACGGACTAGATAAAGATTTCAAAATAAATATTGAAGTAAACCATGCTACGTTAGCGCAACATACATTCCAACATGAAATTGAAACAGCTGCAAAAGCAGGTATGTTAGGAAGCCTAGATGCCAATAGAGGCGATTACCAAAACGGATGGGATACCGATCAATTTCCAAATAACATTCAAGAAACCACAGAGGCGATGTTGGTATTCTTAAAATCAGGAGGCTTACAAGGCGGAGGTGTAAATTTTGATGCTAAAATTAGAAGAAACTCAACCGATATGGACGATGTATTCCATGCACATATTGGAGGTGCAGATACATTTGCACGCGCTTTATTAATTGCAGATAAAATCATCACATCTTCACCTTATGATAAACTGAGAAAAGAACGCTATAGCTCATTCGATTCAGGAAAAGGAAAAGATTTCGAAAACGGAAAATTAGGTTTACAAGACTTATATAAGTTAGCTAAAGAAAATGGTGAACTAAAATTACAAAGTGGTAAACAAGAGTTGTTTGAGAACATTATTAATCAGTATATATAGTGCAATTTTCAATTTATAAAAAATGAACAAACAAATAGACCAACAATCGGCAGATAATATTAGAGCCTTAGCAGTAGCAATGGTGGAAAAAGCAAATTCTGGTCACCCAGGAGGACCTATGGGAGGCGCCGATTTCATGCATATCTTATATTCAGAGTTTTTTAATTACGATCCTTCGGATATGACTTGGGCATTTAGAGATCGTTTCTTTATGGACGCAGGGCATTTATCTACTCTATTGTATGCGCAATATTATCTTTTAGAGAAATATGCTAAAGAGGATGTTTCTAACTTCAGACAATGGGGTTCCATCACACCAGGTCATCCAGAAGTTGATGTAGCTAGAGGCATTGAAAACACATCAGGACCACTAGGACAAGGTCATACTATGGGTGTTGGAGCTGCAATTGCTGCTAAGTTTTTACAAGCACGATTTGGAGATTGGATGAATCATAAAATATATGGTTTTATTTCAGATGGAGGTGTTCAAGAAGAGATTTCACAAGGTGCAGGAAGGATTGCAGGTCATTTAGGATTAAGTAATTTTATCATGTTTTATGATTCTAATGATATCCAATTGTCTACTTCTACAGATGAAGTAACTAGTGAAGATACTGCCATGAAGTACGAAGCATGGGGTTGGAAAGTGGTTACTATTGATGCACATAACCATGATGAAATTAGAAAAGCATTAACCAATGCCAATAATGAAACTGAAAAACCAACCCTTATAATTGGTAAAACCATTATGGGAAAAGGTTGTGTGGCTGCAGACGGCAGCATGTTTGAAGGACACTGCGAATTACATGGTCAACCAATAGGAGGTACAGGAGCAGATTATACAAAAACGTTATTGAATTTAGGAGCTGACCCAGAAAAACCCTTTGATATTTTTGATGACGTACAAGATTTCTATAAAAATTTAATAAAAGTAAAAACATCAAAAGCTGCTGAAAAGAAAGCTGAAATTAATGCTTGGAGAAGTGCAAACGAAGTACTAGCAAAGAAATTAGACTTTTTCTTATCTGGAGAATTACCAGAATTAGATTTTTCTTCTATAGCTCACAAAGCAGGATTAGCATCAAGAGCAGCGTCTTCAGGAGTACTCGGTTATCTAGCTGAACATGTAGAAAATATGATTGTGTCTTCTGCAGATTTATCAAATAGCGATAAAACTGATGGGTTCTTAAAAAAAACACATGCGCTGAAAAAAGGAGATTTTAGTGGTTCGTTTTTACAAGCTGGGGTTGCAGAATTAACTATGGCGTGTATCGCTAATGGTATTGCATTACACGGTGGCATTATTCCAGTAGTAGCAACGTTCTTTGTGTTTTCAGACTATATGAAACCAGCAATTCGGTTAAGTGGTATTCAAGAATTGGGAGTAAAATACGTTTGGACACATGATGCCTTTAGAGTTGGGGAAGATGGACCAACACACCAGCCCGTTGAACAAGAAGCGCAGCTTAGATTATTGGAAAAATTGAAAAACCATAGTGGTAAACCAAGTTTCTTAGCATTACGTCCTGCAGATTCTGCAGAAACAAGTGTGGCTTGGAAAATGGCTTTAGAGAATAAGAATACACCAACAGGTTTAATCTTATCAAGACAAGGTATTAAAGATCTTCCATCAAATGGAGTATCAAGATATAGTGATGCTTTAGCTGCTGAAAAAGGAGGGTACTTAGTAAAAGAAGTTGAAAATCCAGATGTAGTTTTAATCGCAAATGGGTCAGAAGTAGCAACCTTAGTAGTGGCAGCTGAAATATTAGAATCTGAAAACGGATTGAAAGTAAGTATTGCTTCCGTAATTTCAGAAGGCCTTTTCAGATTACAACCCAAATCGTATCAAGAAAGTGTGATTCCTAAAAACAAACCATTATTTGGTTTAACAGCTGGTTTACCGGTAAACTTAGAAGGGCTTGTAGGCGATAACGGTAAAGTGTTCGGATTAGATCATTTTGGTTATTCTGCACCAGCAACAGTACTAGATGAAAAGTTTGGTTTTACTGGAGAAAAAGTAAGTAAACAAGTATTAGAATATTTAAAAACAATATAAAAACATAAATTATGAAATTTTTTATAGATACAGCAAACCTTGATGAAATTGCAGAAGCACAAGCTTTAGGGGTTTTGGATGGCGTGACAACAAATCCGTCGTTAATGGCAAAAGAAGGAATTACAGGATCCGATAATATTTTAGCACATTATAAAAGGATATGTGAGATTGTAGAAGGCGATGTAAGCGCAGAAGTAATTTCAACAGATTTTGAAGGTATGGTAAAGGAAGGTGAGGCTTTAGCAGCTTTACACCCTCAAATTGTAGTGAAATTACCAATGATAGCGGACGGTGTAAAGGCTTGTAAATATTTTTCAGATAAAGGTATTAAAACCAATGTTACATTGATATTTTCATCTGGACAAGCCTTATTAGCAGCCAAAGCAGGTGCTACATACATGTCTCCATTTTTAGGACGTTTAGATGATATTTCTACAGATGGATTGCAACTTATTGCGGAGATTAGACAGATTTACGATAATTACGGTTTTGAAACACAAATTTTATCAGCTTCTGTGCGTAATACCATGCATGTTATTAACTGTGCAAAAATTGGTTCAGATGTAATGACAGGACCTTTGTCTTCTATTACAGGATTATTAAAGCACCCGTTAACAGTTAGCGGATTAGCTAAATTTTTAGAAGATTATAAAAAAGGGAATTAAAAGATAGAAGGCCTAATTTATTAGTAGAATAGATACGTAAATGACTTTAAATCTCTGTGAGTTAAAATTCTCGGAGATTTTATGTTTATTGGACGATTATTTTTTACTAATTTATCAAAGTATAGATTTAATTTTTGTAACGATAATAACTATGAACAATCAAAACCTTTCCGGAAATAAAATTACATATATATATATAATTGTATTCTTATTTATGGCCCAAGTTAATTTTTCTCAAAACTCAAATTCAAAAGTTGAAGGAGAACTAAAAACATGGCATAAAATAACAATAAGTTTTGAAGGGAAAGAATTAAATGAAAGTGATGAGAATAATCCATTTTTAAACTATAGACTTAATGTTACTTTTAAGAATAAGAATAAATCTTATACCATACCAGGCTTTTATGCCACAGATGGTAACGCTTCAGAAACAAGTGCCAAAGGAGGAAAAGTTTGGCAAGTAAGGTTTGCTCCAGATGAAATTGGTTTGTGGACTTATAAAGTATCTTTTAAAAAAGGAAAAAACATAGCTGTAAATGATGACCCTAATGAAGGCGTTGCTATAGATTTTGATGGAGAAACTGGAAGTTTTATAGTTGAAAAATCAGATGACAAAGGGTCGGTTTTTCAAAGTAAAGGGAGATTGAAATATATAGGAAAGCGCTATTTACAATATTCAGGTTCAAAAGAATTTTTTCTCAAAGGAGGAGCAGATAGTCCAGAAAATTTTCTTGGTTATTATGAATTTGATCAAACACCAGGGTCTCATAAATATGAACCGCATGCCAAAGATTGGAAACAAAGTGACCCTACTTGGCAAAACGGAAAGGGGAAAAATATAATTGGAGCTTTAAACTATTTAGCATCAAAAGGAATGAACTCTGTTTATTTCCTTACCATGAATGTTCAAGGAGATGGAAAAGATGTTTGGCCTTGGATTGATGAAAATGAACGCTACCGCTTTGATTGCAGTAAGCTAGATCAATGGGAAATTGTTTTTGATCACATGGATGATTTAGGTTTAATGCTACATATTGTAACTCAAGAAACCGAAAACGAATTGTTACTGGATATTGGTGAATTAGGTATTCAAAGAAAACTCTATTATAGAGAGCTAATTGCAAGATTTGCACATCATTTAGGAGTAACATGGAATTTAGGGGAAGAAAACGGTCCTGTACATTGGTCTCCCAAAGGCCAAAATGATGCTGATAGAAAGGCCATGGCTAAATATATAAAAGAGAATGATCCTTATAAAAATTTGGTTGTGCTACATACACATGCTGTACCAGAAGAACAAGACTTGTATTTAGAACCCATGTTAGGTGACCAATATTTAGATGGGCCATCATTACAAACTCATAGTCCAGATTTAATCCATTCAATAACCAATAAATGGATAACTAAATCTCAAAAAGCAAACAAAAATTGGGTTGTAAATCAAGATGAAATTGGACCAGCAGACGCTGGAGCAAAACCAGATGTGGATGACCCTAATCATGACGATATAAGGCATAAAGTACTTTGGGGTAATTTAATGGCAGGAGGTGCAGGTGTAGAATGGTATTTTGGGTATAAGTTTGCGCATAATGATTTGAATTGTGAAGATTGGCGCTCAAGAGATATACTTTGGGAACAAACCAAATATGCATTAGATTTTTTTAATGAATATTTACCTTTTTATGACATGCAATCTGCAGACGGATTAACAGATAATGAAGAAGATTATGTTTTTGCTAAAAATGATGAAATCTATGCTATTTACTTGCCAAAAGTTAAAGAAACTAAGATTAATTTATTCGGTTCTAAAAATACATTCTCGGTTAGATGGTATAACCCAAGACTAGGAGGTAAGTTAGAAAATGGCACAATTAAAACTATAAATGGAGGAGCGTTAAATACCTTTATTGGTTTTCCACCTAATAAAGAAAAAGATTGGGTGGCTTTAATAAAAGTGAGTAAAAAGAACAATAAACGTTCTGCAAATTTGAAAGCGGAAGTAATAACCCTTGATGCTTTAGCTGATTTTGAAATTGATAAATCAGATCATAGCATTCCATATTATAGAGATGAGCTTAATGGTGTTTTAGGAATAGATGCCACTAATGAAAACTATCGTAATAAATTTGCTGTTGCCACAACCAAATTTCGAAACCCATCTGGGTTATTTAAGATGTCATTTGTCACAATGGCTGAAAATGACGGAGAATCTGAATATGTCATTTTAAAAAATGGAACAGCCATTGATTCCATTGTAAATCCCGAAGTAAGTGAACCATTTCGAAGCATTCGTCATGAGCTTGGTACATTTTATTTAACTGAAAACGATATTATTCAAATAGCATCAAAAGCAGTAACCAATGGTAAAATACTCGAAAATAATGAAACAGCTTGGTCTAGAGGTCGTTGGAATGCACTTATTTTAATTCCGGAAGGACTTTCAATTAAAGAACAACTAAAAGAGGTTGAGCCTTTTGAAGAAAAAGAAGGTTTTTTAGAAGTTGAAGCTGAAGCATATCAATACAGTTCCAACAACGGTACTAAGCGAAGTTGGTATATAAGATCAGACACTCACAAGGTGCCGTTTTATGATGATAATCTTACTAACCATAGTGATAAGGCAAGTGGTAACTTC
>NZ_SLUP01000014.1:6061-20794 GCF_004341235.1 Mariniflexile fucanivorans | reverse complement strand
CATCTTATAAATATAAAATAAATGATTCTACTTCGCTTTCAAGTAATCTTGTTTTTTGTTCTTATTTAGACAAAAGCAATCAATTATGGGTTGGAACCGAAGATGGTTTGAATCTTTATAATAGAGATTTAGATCAATTTAAAAAAGTATCACTTGGCTTAAATAAATCCAACGTATCCGTATTAAGTTTAAATGGTGATAATGCCGGGAATCTTTATGTAGGTACAAGGCAATTAGGTTTGTTTAAAATTAATTTAAAAACATTACATGTTCTAAGAATTTCTAGTACTGAAGTAAACCCAATCTCGATTAACAGTATTCAATTAATTGCGAAAGACAAAGTTTTTTTAGGGACAAGTGTAGGACTTAGAGTTATTGATACAATAAAGAATGTTATTGTGTATCCAAAAACAGCTCTAAACAAAAGGGATATTGAAAGCCCTATACAGTCTATGTTAGTAGATAATGATAATAATTTATGGGTTGGTACCATGTCAGCTGGGGTATATAAATATGGATTTGATAACGAGAGCCAGCTAGAAGAAAATATTCATTTTCCTATATCCAATAAACGAATATTAAATGGAGCAGAATTGTCTGATGGAACTATATTGTTTGGTTCTGAAAATGATGGACTTTTCCATTTAAATAAAAATGGGTCTATCATTAAAAACTACGTGTACAATAAAACAGATGAAAACAGTATCCGTTCCAATTCCATATGGTCTTTGTTTATTGATAAAAACAAACGAATATGGATGGGTTATTACAATAGTGGTGTAGCAGTGAGTGATAAATTGTATGATAAATTTGGAAATATTGAAAGCTTAACGAGTAATCCAAATTCATTAAAAGTAGGTTCTGTTACAAGCATAGTAAAAGATAAAAGTGACAAAGTATGGATTGGAATGGATGGTGGAGGCATAGACCTTTATGATGCCAAAACCTCTAAAATGGATCATATAAGTAAAAACGCAAACAATATTTATTCGGGATTGACGAGTGATTATATCCAATCTGTTTTTATTGACAGTAAAGGCAATGTATGGGCAGGAAGTTGGGACAATGGTGTTTATCTTTTAAAAAAAGGAGCAAAGAAGTTCATCAATATGAACAATCAGAATACAAATGGGAATTTATGGTCCAATGCTATTTTAAGTTTTGCTGAAGATAAAGAGGGTATAATTTGGATTGGTACTTTTTATAGAGGTCTCCATTCATTCAACCCAAAAACCAATAAAATAACATACCATGACTCTCAACTTTTTGCCAAATACCAAATAACAACAAGTGATGTTAGAAAGATATTATGCGATAAAGATGGCACCATCTGGTTAGGAACAACCGAAGGTCTTTTTCAAATTAAAAAACGTAATAATGGAGAATTTTCTATTATATCTTATGCTAATAGAATGGGGGAAGCCTATGGCTACAATAGAAGTGCCAATCATATTTTGTCTCTTTTCGAAAGTTCTAACAATATTATATGGATTGGGACAAGAGGTGCTGGACTTTGTAGATATGATAAAAAAAGGGATGAATTTAAATGGTACAATAAATTTTCAGGATTCAATGAAGAGAATGTTGCAAGTATTATAGAAAGTTTGGACGGGAATATATGGATAAGTGGAAATTCGGGTATTTCAAGATTAGACGTAAATACCAATGAAGTTGTCAATTACACTTATAATGATGGCTTATTGTCCAATGATTTTAATTTTAATGCAGTATTAAGAGAAATTGATGGCGCTCTATACTTTGGGAATTACAGAGGGATTGATTTTTTTAATCCTGATAATATCAATGTAAATACTTCACAACCCTCATTATACCTAACAGGGTTGAAGATTTTTAATAAAGATGTTGTGCCAAATAAAAAAGATTCTCCTTTAAATAAGGTTATTTCTGAAACTAATCACATAACATTTAACCATAAACAATCGGTGTTTACTATAGAATATATAGGAATAAATTATACGAGACCAGAAAAAAACCAGTACGCATATTATTTAGAGGGACTTGAGGAATCATGGAATTTTGTCGGCAACTTAAGGAGTGCTACCTATACAAATCTAGATTATGGTGATTATACATTCAAGCTTAAAGCAGCTAACAATGATGGTGTATGGAATAAAGAACCATTGAACATTAAAATCACCATTTTACCACCTTGGTGGAAGACAAATTTGGCTAAGACAACGTACATTCTTTTGTTCTTTTTAAGTGTTTATTTGTTGAATAGAGTCATTAGGAGTAGAATGAAAGAAAAGGAAGCCATGCGTAATGAGCGAAACCAAAGAGAACAAGAAGAAATGTTACATGAAAAAAAAATACAATTCTTCACCAATATTTCTCATGAGTTCCGAACACCTTTAACTTTAATGATTACGCCTCTTCAAGATATTCTTAGAGACACTAGTTTAAATCTAGCATATAGCGCAAAAGAAAAACTTGAAGTAGTTTATAAAAATACAGATAGACTGTATAGACTGATAAACGAATTAATGGACTTTAGAAAACTCGAACTAAACAAAATGAGTATTCGAGCAAAAGAATTTAATTTGGTGAGTTTTACTAAAGGTATAGTTAGTTACTTTAAAGAAGAAGCCTATAACCGTAACATATCTATGAGTGTTGATGCCGATATACCAGATTTATTAATATGGGCAGATGAGGGTATGCTGGAAAAGATTATTTTTAATTTGTTATCAAATTCAGTAAAAGTTACTCCAGATGGAGGCGCTATTAATATAGACATTCTATCTACAGATAATCTGGTTGAGTTACCCTTGTTAGAGGCAAATAAATTAAGTAAGGTGTTAGAAATAAGAGTTTCAGATACAGGTCCAGGGTTAGAAAAGAGTCAGGTTGAAAGAATATTTGAACGTTTTTATCAGGTAGAAAATTTAAGCAAAACCTATTACGGAGGTACAGGAATAGGTTTAGAAGTGGTGCAAAATTTCGTTCACTTGCACAAAGGTAAAATTGAAGTAGAGAGTAATGTTGGAACAGGTTCGGTCTTTAGAGTACTTCTTCCTGTAGGTAAGGATCATTTTAAGAAGGAAGAGTTAGTTGATAATCCTATTAAAGAAGATTCACAAAAAGAGAAATTTGTTCTCAATAATGTTATAAATGTAAGTGATGAAGAAGAAACAGGGGCCAAGCCAAACACGTTATTAATTGTTGAGGATAGTTCAGAGTTGCGCAATTACTTAAAACGAGAATTTAAAAGTCAATACAAAGTTTTTACTGCAAGCAATGGTAAAGAGGGGTTGAAGCTAGCAAAAGATATTATTCCAGATGTTATTTTAACCGATGTTATTATGCCAGAAATGAATGGTTTTGAATTTTGTAAAGAAATAAAAACCGATTTAAAAACAAGCCATATTCCTCTTTTAATGCTTACATCTAAAACAACCGTTGATGATCGGATGCAAGGTATTGGGTTTGGAGCTGATGCATATATGGTAAAGCCATTTGATATGAGGTTATTAAAATTGAGGTTGAATCAATTGATAATTAGTAGAAAATTAATATTTGATAAATATTTTGCAGAATTAAGCGGGAAAGATAATATTACTACTGCTGCCTCATTGGATAAAGAATTTATCCAAAAAGTACTGGATTATATTAGCGAGAACATTAGTGATTCAGATTTAAATGTAGAACTTTTAGCCTCACAAGTTGATCTAAGTAGAAGCAGACTTTATCGAAAAATTAAAGCAATTACAGGGCAAACTGTAACTGAATTTTTAAGAAAAATAAGACTTCAAAAAGCAAAGCAAATTCTTGAAGCCGGTAATTCAAATATTAGTGAGGTATGCTATGAAGTAGGTTTTTCTTCGCCTTCCTATTTTACAAAATGTTTTAAAGCACACTTTGGAATTCTCCCTACTGATGTAGAAGTAGAAAAAGAACCTTAGTAAGATATATTTAATCTAAATAGTTCCCCGATGTTCTGCTTAGGAGTTTACGCTTTACTTCTCCTTCGGAAAGGTTAGAACTGGTTTTTCCCAGTTCTGAGCGAGGTAAAATATAATATTTCTGTTTTGTGATCCAAAGACCAAAATCAAAGCAGCGAATACGTCTATGGTTCTGCCTCAAGGATAACTAGTTTTTTATTATTTTTTATTTGTCACCAACCTAGTCTCACCAATTTTATAGATCAAAATAATATTCTCTAGATTTTATTTTAATGATTGATTTAATACTTTTTGTTAAACCCTATGCTGTATGCTATCTTTTAATTACAATTTGGCAACTATAACAATTGGTGCTATCTATATATTAAATGTTGCGCATTTGCAAATATTTCAATATTGGCATCAAAATTACTAAAGCTTGTTCATTTGTGCTATTTATTAAGTGAAATGCTATCTATATTTGGAATGATAAAAATAAATTTTAGAGTGAAGCAAAGTGAATCCAAATATAAATTTTTAGCCGAAATAGTAATTATTGGTTTTATGCTTTTGCTTCTTATAATGATTTTTAGTTAAAGATAAATTGATGATGGTGTCTAATCTATTGAGCTCATTAAAAAATAGAAACTCATGCTTTTTTCAAAGCATGGGTATTATATTATTGTTTGCATTAAACTCATGTATTACTGCTGATAAATCTATTGCATATAAGTTTAAGGATGAAACACAGTCGTTTGATGAAAGAGCTAAAGACCTTGTATCTCAAATGACTTTGAAAGAGAAAGTATCTCAAATGCGTTATGATGCTCCAGCCATCGAAAGATTGGGAGTTCCAGCATACAATTGGTGGAATGAATGTTTGCATGGGGTTGCAAGAGCAGGTGAAGCAACTGTTTTTCCGCAAGGTATTGGAATGGGGGCTACCTGGAATGCGCCCTTAATATTTGATATGGGTACAGCCGTGTCCGATGAAGCGCGTGCAAAACATCACAAGTTTATAAAGGAAGGTAAAAGAGGAATTTATCAAGGTTTAACATTTTGGACACCTAACATAAATATTTTTAGGGATCCTAGATGGGGAAGAGGACAGGAAACCTATGGAGAAGATCCATATTTAACAAGTAGAATAGGGGTTAATTACATAAATGGACTTCAAGGAGATGACTCTAAATATTTAAAATTGGTAGCTACGGCAAAACACTTTGCGGTTCATAGTGGACCAGAAAAATCAAGACACGAAGATAATTACCACACATCTAATAAAGACTTATTCGAAACCTATTTACCTGCTTTTGAAGCTGCAGTAAAGGAAGCGAATGTGCATTCAGTAATGTGTGCTTACAATCGTTTTAGAGACGAAGCTTGCTGCGGAAGTGATTTGCTTCTAAATAGAATTCTTCGAGACGATTGGGGATTTAAGGGCTATGTAGTTTCTGATTGTTGGGCGATTAATGATTTTTGGGAACCTAACAAACATGGATTGGTAGAAACTCCAGCTGAGGCGAGTGCATTAGCAGTTTCTAGAGGAACAGATTTGAATTGCGGAAGCTGTTATGATCCTAACTTGAATGAAGCCGTTCTTAAGAAAATAATTGATGAAGAAAAAATTGATTTGGCACTAACCAGATTGATGACTGCACGTTTCAAACTTGGTATGTTTGACCCAGACGAAGCTGTAAAATGGGCAAAAATTCCATACAGTGTTGTTGCAAGTCAAAAACACTATGATTTATCTAAAAAAATAGCTAGAGAATCTATGGTGTTGTTAAAAAACGAGAATAATACACTGCCGTTAAGTAAAAGTATAAAATCTATTGCAGTCATTGGGCCAAATGCAAATGCAGAACAAGTGCTGTTAGGAAATTATCATGGAACGCCTCATAATAAAATTACGCCACTAAAAGCAATAACAGAAAAACTACCAAATGCAACTATTTATTACGCTCAAGGAAGTGAAATTGCCGAAGGATGGCCATTGTTGGAAACAATTCCTGCAGATTGTTTAAAAAACGGTAATTCAAATGGATTGAAAGGAGACTATTTTGGTAATATAAATTTTGAAGGAACGCCAAAATTCTCTAGAAACGATTCAGTTATCGACTTTGGATGGATGAACAAAAAACCAATAGATAATTTAGAAACTGATGAGTTTTCAATAAGATGGACAGGTCAAATCATTCCTAAAGAGTCTGGTACCTATAGAATTGGTATAAAAGCAAGAAGTGGAGCGAAAATTTATTTTAACGATACATTAAAAGCAGAATTCACTAATGATCACGATCCTAAAACTGGTTATTTTGACCAAGAGCTTGAAAAAGGAAAATCATACAATGTAAAAATAGAATATACTAATTACCATACAGATCCGCAAGCACATTTACTATGGGTAAAAACGGACAAAGATTTATTAAATCCAGCTATTGAAGTTGCTAAAAAGGCAGAGGTGATTGTGCTTTGTTTGGGTCTTTCACCCGAAATAGAAGGAGAAGAAATGCCAGTTGTTTTAGAAGGATTTGATAAAGGCGATAGATCTGAAATTGAATTGCCAAAATCGCAAATAAAATTATTGAAAGAGATTCAGGCTTTAGGAAAACCAACCATATTAGTTTTATTGAATGGAAGTGCATTGGCTATTAATTGGGCAGCAGATAATGTTTCTGCCATATTAGAAGCCTGGTATCCTGGTGAATTTGGAGGATATGCCATTGCAGACGTGTTGTTTGGAGATTATAACCCAGCAGGAAGACTGCCTGTAACCTTTTACAAGTCAGTAAATGATTTACCAGATTTTAAAAACTATAACATGGAAAATAGAACCTATAAATACTTTAAAGGGGATCCTCTTTTTCCGTTTGGTCATGGTTTAAGCTATACCAGTTTTGAATATACTAATTTGAACATCCCAGACGAGGTTACCATAAATAACGACATTAATGTAAATGTTGAGGTTAAAAATACAGGAGTAGTTGATGGCGATGAAGTCGTTCAACTTTATGTTTCTCACAAAGGCAAGGCAAATGCTGCCACTAGAACTTTAGTAGGTTTTGAAAGGATTCATTTAAAAGCTGGTGAAGCAAAGAAAGTCACTTTTAATATAAGTCCAAAAAGCTACGCTTTAATAAGTGACGAAGGTGAATCTTTAGTAGAACCAGGATCATTAGAAATAAGCGTTGGGGGAAAGCAACCAGGTTTTAAAGGCGTTGCAGATACCCCTACAAGTGGAGTAATTACAAAAATAATATCATTAATAAATTAAATAAACAACTAACTAAATTAATAACTAAAACTATTTTAACATGAAGATGAAGTTTAAATTGGCAGTCATTGCGTTGGTAATGATTTGTACACAAAGTGCTTTCTCACAAACAAAAACGGTGACCGGTACTGTTTCAGATGAGTCTGGTATTCCTTTAGGAGGGGTTACTGTTCTTGTCGTTGGGACTAGCAATGGTGCCTCAACAGATTTTGATGGTAATTATACCTTAAACAATGTAAAACCTACAAATCAACTTGCTTATAGTTATGTAGGTATGTTTGGTCAAACAATTACTGTTGGGTCACAAACAAAAATTGATGTAATACTTAAAGAATCATTACAAGCATTAAGCGAAGTAGTGGTTGTAGGTTATGGAAAACAAAGTAGAGCAACAGTAACTGGGGCAATATCTACGGTGAAGTCTGAAGATATTTCGGCACTACCAGTAACAAATGCAGAATCCGCTTTGCAAGGTAGAGCGGCTGGTCTTACTATTACTAATAGTGGGGTTCCAGGATCCTCACCGTCGGTATTAATTAGAGGGTTAGGTTCAGTGGGTAATAACAATCCACTATATGTAATTGATGGTGTTATTGTAGGGAATCTGTCTGGTATTAGTCCAAATGATATAGAGTCAGTATCAGTATTAAAAGATGCTTCTACTACAGCGGTCTATGGCGCACAAGGGTCAAGTGGTGTAGTTGTTGTTACTACTAAAAAAGGTAAAAATGGAAAAGGAAGATTAAATTTTAACACTTACACAGGTTTTCAAACAGTAGCAAAAAGATATGATGTATTAGAAACCATAGATTATTTAAAATACGCCGGAGAATTAGGAGTATTTCCTAATAGACCATTATCTACTTACAAAACCAATACAGATTGGCAAGATGAAATTTTTAGAGTAGGTTTACTTCAAGATTATAATGTTAGCTATTCTGGAGGTACAGAAAATTCAACACACCTTTTTTCTGCCGAATATTTAAAGCAAGAAGGAACTATAATTGATACAGGTTTTGAAAGATATTCTTTCAGAGCAAATAGCAGTGCTAAATTTGGAAAAATTACAGTAGGTGAATCTATGTCTCTTTCTTTTGGAAAGCAAAATCCTGAAAGAGATGAAGAAGGTAGAACACTTATAGAACACGCCATAAAATCTGCACCTTATTTATCTGTATATAATTCAAATAACTTAGGTGGTTTTCAAGGGCCTTCTTCATCAGCAGATGGACAAGATGCTGTAAATGCAGTAAGAGCTCAAACACTTGGTAGTGCAGTAAATAAAACATTAGGAATTATAGGTAATGTTTATGCAGAATTAGAAATTATTGAAGGGTTAAACTTTAAATCTCAAGTGGGTTTAGATTATTACACGTACAATAATAGTAGTTTCAAACCTTCATATAGTGATGATAGTATTGAGGGAAGTAGTACACACAAACAAGAATACGCAGCAATTTCACGTAATTCTGGTAATGGTCAAACAATCATATTTGATAATAGTTTAACATATAATACAACAATTAATGATAAACATAATATAGAAGTGTTAGCATTGGTTGAAAAATATGAAGGCCAAAACCAAAGTCAAAGTGCAAGTAGTCAAAATGCTGTTACAGATGAAGTAAACCAACTTTCTAATGAATTTTCAAGTATTAGCTCAAGTTCTTCAGAAGTAAATAAAATAGGTTACTTAGGGCGTCTTAATTACGATTATGAAGGTAAATACATTGCATCAGCATCTTTTAGACGTGATGCTTCATCAAGATTTGGAGCAAATAAACGTTGGGCTAACTTTTACTCAGCATCTGCTGGTTGGAATATCGCTAAAGAGGGCTTTATGGAAGGTTTAGATTTTAGTAATCTTAAATTAAGAGCTAGTTACGGTACAGTTGGTAGTGATGCTATTGGGAATTATTTATACGCACCTTCTTTAACTGGTGGTTTTGAATATCCTATTGGTGGCGCAGTTGCATTTGGTGTAACAGCAAACGGTGGTTCAAATCAAGATTTACAATGGGAAACTAAAGAAATTATAAACGTAGGTTTAGACTTAGGCTTATTTAATGAAAAATTCACAGCTTCTTTAGAGTACTACCAAAATACAAGTGATGAATTATTAATTTACATTCCTTCAGTATTATCAAGTGGTATTAATGCAGGTAGCTTACCTGTAAATGCTGGTTCTGTTGAAACTAAAGGTTTTGAATTAGTGTTAGGATTTAATGATTATGAGGGAGACTTTACTTGGTCCGCAAATTTAAACTTAGGAACTTCAAAAAATGAAGTATTAAGTTTAGGGGCTAGAGATCAGATTACAGGATCTCCTTATAAATTGGGTGGAGCAGATGTGACACGTACAGTGGTAGGAGAATCATTATTCCATTTTTATGGTTTAGTAACTGACGGAATATACCAAACTCAAGATGAGGTAAAGGAAGTATTATGGGCAAACCCAAATCAAGTTATTGTGAAGCCAGGAGATATTCGTTTTAAAGATTTAGATGGTAATGGAATGATAAACTCTGATGATAGAGCAATTATTGGTAATCCATTTCCGGATCTAACATACGGTTTAAATTTAGATGCTAAATATAAAAATTTCGATATGAGCCTATTTATTACAGGTGTTGCAGGAAACGAAATTTTTAATACAAATACGTACGATTTAGTGGGTGGAGCAAACAGATTGTTTAATGTAAGTCAATCATATTATGATAATAAATGGTCTGTAACCAACCCAACAGGAACAGAACCTAGAATTTTAGGAGCACCTCAAAACAATGGAATTTCAGATCGTTTTGTTGAAGATGGATCGTACACCAGATTGAAAAATGTTTCTTTAGGTTATACATTTCCAACGGGTATGTTTGAAAATTATTTTTCAAAATTACGTGTGTATGTTAGTGGTCAAAACTTAGTAACAATAAGTGATTATTCTGGTTTAGATCCTGAAATTGGTGGTGGTGAATTTGGAATTGATAGAGGTAAATATCCACAGCCTAAATCTGTTTTGGTAGGAGTTCAAGTTTCATTTTAAAAATTAAGCAATTATGAAGAAATATATATTAATAGTTATAGCACTTTTCGGAATTATATTAACAAATTCTTGTTCCGAAGATGATTTGGAATTAAAAAATCCAAATCAATTATCACCAGATACTTTTTTCTCAAATGAGTCTCAGGTAGAATCGGCAGTAAATGCAGTTTATGCAAATTTACAACCATTCGGATTGTATGGTAGATTAGTATTTTATATGATGGACAACATGGCTCACGAACAATCTGGTAACGGACAACAAGAAGGAGATAAAGTAACTTTTTATGATTTTTCTTTTGATTCAAGTCTACCTTCTATTAAAGATTATTGGGATGGATGTTATAGAGGAATTAACAAAGCGAATTTTGTGATTTCAAATTCAGATCTAATTAATGCGCTTCCAGACGGTACATTAAGCGCTACTAAAAAAGCGAAATTTATTGGTGAAGCACGTTTTTTAAGAGCACATTATTACTGGCTTTTAGTAAATCGTTTTGGTGGAGTTCCTATTTATTTAGGTGATGGAACCGACAATCCAGAAGGGCAACCAAGAAGTACAAAAGCAGATGTGATTCAATTAATTATAGACGATTTAAAATACGCTTCTGCTAATTTATTAGATAAGAATGTAGAAACACAAGGTAGAGTAACAAAAGGTGCTGCTCAGGCTTCTTTGGGTAAAGTATATTTATATCAAGGAACTCAAGAATCTTATGGTTTGGCTCTAGATGAGTTTAATAAATTATCTGGTTATGATCTTGAAACAAATTACTACGATAATTTTATGGAAGAAACAGAGCATGGAGTGGAATCTATTTTTGAAATTGAGTACGATATAGAATTAGGATTTGATCAATTCTGGTGGTCTCCTGTGAATGGATTAGGTCCAAATCATGCAACTAAGAGAGGTCAAGATTATGGCGTTTTGGATTGGTTTAACGTATATCCGTCAGACGATTTAGTTTCCGAATTTGAACCTGGCGATAAGAGATTTGCAGATTGCTTTTACGTAGCAGGAGATAAATATAACAATGGAGATAATACGTTTGTTGAAGGAGATTTTGCTGAAAACGGAGGTAATATTAGACCAGTGGCTTGGAAAAAATATCAAAATTATTACAAACAACCTTCAGAAAATAATAATTCTGGAATTAACGTAAAAGTAATTCGTTACTCAGATGTGTTATTAATGATGGCCGAATGTGAAAACGAAGTAGGAACTCAAGCAAATGCAGTTGGATATATTAATCGCGTTAGATTAAGAGCTGGGTTGGGTAATTTACCAACTAATTTAACAAAGCAACAAGTTTTTGAGGCTATCGTTCATGAACGTAAAGTAGAACTTTGTGGAGAGCAAGTTCGTTTTGACGATATGCTTAGATGGGGAATTGTAGCTACTGAATTAGCAGGTACGAATTTTCAAGTAGGAAAAAATGAATTATGGCCAATACCAGATGCTGAGATTAGTTCGAATGCAAATATTAATTCAGAAGATCAAAACCCAGGTTTTTAATACTTGAGTTAAATAATATGTTTAGTTGTTAGCTTTAATAATGGTGTGTTATAATATATACTCACACCATTATTAAGCTACTTAAAATTAGTCTTTTATAAAATAGATTGTAGAGTAATTTGTAAGAAAGAAAGCGTTTAAAGCAACTTGCAATTTTATTTTACAGTATTAAAATAATTATAATAACAAATACAATTATGAAAAAAAATAAAATATTAGGTCTATTATGTTTGTTCATTACCATTTGGTCGTGTACAAATAATGATGATGTTGTTGTTGTATTAACGCAACCAACATTTACAGTAACAGAATCTGCTGAAAATTCAGGTATTTATTATTTTGAAAATACAACACCAAACAAAGAGGCGTTTTATTGCTACTGGGAGTTTGAAGTTGCAGGAAAGAAGGTAGCTGATAAAGCAGGAGTTGTAGAATATAAATACACAGAGTCTGGAAGTAAATTTGTAACACTAACAATGGTTAGTACAACGAATGCTTTACAAACATCTCAAACTATTGAAGTAATTGTGCCAGTAGAGGAAGGATACTTAACAAATCCAGAAAATTTACTTTTAAATGGTTATTTAGTTGAAGGAGATGGTGATGACTTTACAAACTGGAGCGCATATAATGGCGGTGATAATATATTTTCTACAACAGATGCACTTATAGGTGGTAGAGCAGCTACAATATCAAATGCAGCAGCTGGAGATCCTTGGAGTGTGCAATTTGTAAGTGACGCTATTGAAACAGTAGTAGGAGATCAGTATACTATTTCATTTTGGGGTAAAGGAAATGGAGAAGTGTTACGTTTTTCAACAAAACCAGATGGATCTGCTCAATATGGTCCAGATTATACATTAACATCAGAATGGCAACAGTATTCTTGGACAATTACAGCCAATGAAGCAGCTACTAATATCTCTTTAGATATGGGTAAATCTGCAGGTACATTTGTTATTGATGTTATTGAAGTTGTAAAAGGAGACTCAGCACTTCCACTTCCTTCTGATGCTAGTTTAATTTTAAACGGAGGTTTCGAAGATGGTTCTGGCAATGATTTTACAAATTGGGCAAAATACAATGGAGGCGATAATATTGTTGAGGAAACAAGTGAAGTGTTAACAGGTTCTAGAGCCGTTAAAGTATCAAATTCTGCTGCTGGAGACGCTTGGAGTGTGCAATTTGTAAGTGATGCCATAGCAACAGAAGTAGATGCTGAATATGTAGTAACTTTATGGGCAAAAGGTGATCCTGCAGTGATTCGTTATTCAACAAAACCAGACGCATCAGCAAAATATGCACCTGACTATACAATTACTACAGATTGGGCTAAATATACTTGGACTTTCGTAGCTAATGAAGCAAATACGAATATATCTTTAGATATGGGTGCATCAGCAGGCACATTCATTATTGATGATATTAAAGTAGAAAAAAAATAATTGTAGAACTTAAGTTAACCAAATATAGATATTATGAAAATAAATAAATTAATACTATTATTAGTAACAACGCTGTTCTTATTCTCTTGTTCAAATGAAGAGGGGAGTTTCATTGAGCCTGAAGTTGTAACACCAGTTACAGTCAAGCCTTCATTTAGTTATACAATTTCAACAATCGATCCCTATATAGTAACATTTCAAAATACTACAGAAGGTTCAGTGCAATATCAAAGTTTTTGGGATTATGGTTTAGGAGATGGAATTGTAAGTGATAACGCAGGTGTTAGTGGGGTTAGATATAATGAAGCAGGTGAATATACTGTTAAATACTATGTTATTTATGATGGACTTACAACAATAGCAACTCAAACAATAAGGGTTGATGAAAATGGAGTGTGTCCAGATGGATTTTGCGGTTCAACAAGTGATACAAGTTTGAAAGATGCAGCAACTACTTTTTCAGTAGGTACCATCACCAGATCATCATGGGTAAATGCAGGAGGAAAGCATACAGATATCTTAAAAAAGGAGTTTAGTAATATAACTTCGGAATATGAGATGAAAATGAATGTGATGTATCCATCGCAAGGAAACTACGATTTTAGTGCTGCAGATGCTATGGTTGATTTTGCACAAGCCAATGGTTTGAATGTTCACGGACATGCATTAATTTGGCACAATGCAACACCTTCGTGGGTTGTAAATTTTGCCGGAACCAATGCTGAATTTGAAGCAATGGTGAAAGATTATATTACAACCACTTTAACAAGATTTAAAGGAAAAGTCCGTTCTTGGGATGTGGTGAATGAAGCTTTTGAAGATGGGTCAGGTCATCCACTTAGAAATTCTGTTTTCAGACAAAAAATGGGTGATGATTATATTAAAAAATGTTTTCAATTTGCGAGAGACGCAGATCCAGATGTATTGCTTTTTTATAACGATTATAACATGGCTTCTAGTTCAACAAAAAGAGCGGCAATGTTCAATCTTGTAGATGATCTAGGAGATTTAATTGATGGTATTGGAGCTCAAATGCATATTTCGTATAACGGTCCTTCAAAATCTCAAATTCAAAGTTTAGCAGATCAGGTAGTTGCAAAAGGTAAAAAATTGCATTTTGCAGAATTAGATATTAGAGCGAATCCAAATAAGGACATCACTTCTTTAACAGATGAAAGAGCTCAAGAACAAAGAGCAAAATATAAAGAAGTAGTTCAAATATACAATTCAATTCCTTTAGCAAATAAATTCGCCCTAACAGTTTGGGGAGTACGAGATAATGAATCTTGGTTAATAGATTTCTGGGGAAATGCAGATTGGCCTTTATTGTTTGATTCAAATTATAATAAAAAAGCTGCTTATTTCGGGTTTTTAGAAGGATTACAATAGATTAGTTTAATTAGTTTTAAAAATGGGTTTAATTTTAAAGAGTATGTTCCTTTTTAAATTTAAACCCGTTTTTTTTTGTAAAAATCAAAAACATGAAAAAAAAACATTTCATAAAATCAGGGATTTTGTTAATCCTTGTTTTAAGTATTTTGGCTTGTAATAATTTA
>NZ_SLUP01000014.1:3271-5965 GCF_004341235.1 Mariniflexile fucanivorans | reverse complement strand
TTAAAAAAAATGGAGAGCGCTATCGGTTTAAAAGATGCTTCAACTTTTCCAATAGGTACTGCCATAAAGATTCATACGTTAATGAATGATACGATACTTCAAAAATTACAAATTGATAATTTTAATAGTATTACCGCAACAAGTGATATGAAAATGCAGTCCATTTTACCAGCTGAAAATCAGTACAACTGGAAAACTGCCGACATCATATTACAGTATGCAGAAAAGAACAATCAACGGTTGTTTGGGCATAATTTAATTTGGCATAGTTCCACACCTAAGTGGGTGGAAGAGAAAGGTGAAAAAGATAGTATTTGGCTAGGGAACTTTATGCAACAGTATATAAAGACCTATGTAGGAAGATATAAAGGTAAAGTAGCCGCATGGGATGTGGTAAATGAAGCTTTTGCATCTAGTGGAGGAAATTACAGAGAAACGTTTTGGTATAAAAAATTGGGCGAAAGTTATATAGAAAAAGCGTTTAGGTATGCGCATGAAGCAGATGCTAACGCTGTATTGTTTTACAACGATTTCAACATTGAAAGAGACACCGTAAAGTTAAACGCCGTTTTAAATATGGTAAAAGAATTTAAAGAAAAAGGGGTTCCAATTCACGGTATAGGTTTTCAAATGCATATACGCATGGATATTCCTGATGAAATTATAGCGTATTCATTAAAAAAAGCTGCGGCAACGGGTTTGCAAATACATTTATCTGAAGTCGATATTATTTTTAATACACATAATGATGAAAGGTTAGGTGGTATTGAAAATTATAGTGTTTTAACAGATGAAATGAAACAAGCACAAGCTGAGAAGTATAAAAGTCTGATTAAAATGTACAAGGAAATAGTGCCGAAAGCACAACAATTTGGAATTACGTTTTGGGATTTTACAGATAGAGATTCTTGGATTAAAGGCTTTTTTAATATGAAAGATTGGCCGTGTATATATGATGATAATTTACAACCAAAACCTGCTTATTTTGCAGTGTTAGAGGGTTTAAAAGAATAAAAATGTATAGAATAAAAAAATGTGCAATAGTAGTAGTATTTGTAATTGTCGCATTTGGTTGTTCAAATAAAAAAGAACAAGTTAACATAGTTGAAAACCAAATAAATACATTCTCAAACCCAATTTTACAAGGTTTTTATCCAGATCCAAGTATTTGCAAAGCGGAAGATGCTTATTATTTGGTAAACTCTACGTTTGCGTATTTTCCCGGAATTCCCATTTTTAAAAGTAACGACTTGGTAAATTGGCAACAAATAGGAAATGTACTAGACAGACCGGAACAATTGTATTTGGATGGATTGGATGTGTCTCAAGGCGTTTTTGCCCCTGCAATTCGGTTTAAAAATGGTGTTTATTATGTAACCTGCACCATTGTTGGAGGTAAAAATAATTTTGTGGTTACAGCTACAAACCCAGAAGGACCTTGGTCTAACCCAATATGGCTACCAGAAGTTGAAGGCATTGATCCTTCCTTGTTTTTTGATGATAATGGAAAAGTGTACATCATTTACAATAGCGATGCGCCGGATAAAAAACCATTATATGACGGACATAGAACGATTAAAATGTATGAAATTGATGTTGAAAAAGGAAAAGTAGTTGGAGAACCCATAATTTTAGTAAATGGTGGAACTGATATTTCTAAAAAACCAATTTGGATTGAAGGACCGCATATTTATAAAAGAAACAGTTTTTATTATTTAATGGCTGCGGAAGGTGGCACTGCTGAAGATCATTCTGAAGTGGTATTTAGAAGTGAAAATGTAGAAGGGCCTTATGTTAGTTATGAAAACAATCCAATTTTAACGCAAAGGCATTTAAATGACAATCGATTAAATCCTATTACTTCAACAGGACACGCGGATATTATTGAAGATACAAACGGCAATTGGTGGGGTGTTTTTTTAGGGTGTAGACCATACGAGGATAGCTATTTCAATACAGGACGAGAAACATTTATGGCGCCCGTAAAATGGGTGAATGATTGGCCGGTTTTTGATTTAGGAGATGTTATTGTAAAAGCGAACTATCCAACGCCAAACAATGTTGTAAAGCAGAAAAAATCATTTAAACATAGCGGTAACTATGCTTTTAAGGAAGAATTTGACACTGCTGAATTAGGTCTTGAATATTTGTTTTTACGTACTCCAAGAGAAAAATGGTACAACATTTCAGATGGAAGTTTAGAAATTAAAACACGTGCAGAAAGTGTTTCAAATCCTCAAAATCCAAGTTTTATTGGTTATAGACAGCAACATTCAAAAGGAAGTGTTAGTGCAGAAATGGATTTTAATACTTCAAAAGAGAATGAAAAATCGGGCTTAGTGGCGTTTCAAAACAACGCTTATTTTTATTATATGTGTAAGTCTGTGGCAAAAGGAAAGCCAGTAATTCAATTATTTCAATCTTCGGAAAATAGCATGAACCTGCTCATAGAAAAACCATTGCAATTAAACGCTTCACTAAAATTAAAAATTGAAGCAAAAGGAGCAGTGTATCATTTTCTATATGCTGAAGAAAATGAAGATTTTAAAATGTTACAACAAAATGTAGATGCTCGTTTTTTAAGCACCAAACAAGCTGGTGGATTTGTAGGAACGATCTACGGAATGTACACAACTTCATTAGGTAAAGAAAGCAATAATACAGCATCTTTTAAATGGTTTGAAATTGAGAGTT
>NZ_SLUP01000014.1:0-3176 GCF_004341235.1 Mariniflexile fucanivorans | reverse complement strand
AGTTCAGATAAATAGTAATTTGTATGCTAGTGTGTAAAAAGCTTACAAATTATTACGGTCTAAATATAAATTGGTGCCAGTACTATGCTGGTTTTTCAATCATTATTGAAAATAAATTTTAAAAATTATAAAGATGAGAGGTTTATTATTTACGCGTAAAATAAGTTTAATTATTCTTTTATTGTTTTTACAAAATGGAATTAGCCAAGAGGCAAAACTTCGTTTTAATTACAATGCTAAATATGAACCTCAAACAGGGATTTATCATGGCGCTGGTCAAGACAAAAATGGCTTTCAGGATTATGTAAATGCCGTTGGGGAAAATAAGTTTCCTGCAATATATATGACGTATGTTAATTTAACCGCACCAGTAAAAAGGATTGAAAGTTGGGGGAAAGATTTAAAACATGTTCTAGATAGTTTGCCCAAAGGGATGATGCCTCAAATTGGTTTAGGATTTACTGGCGGTAAAGATACAGGGGCAGGTTTAGATAAAGAAGTGGCTGATGGAAAATATGACAAACAATTACAAGCATTTTATAAAGTGCTATTGGATTTAGACAGACCTTCCTTTACTAGGATTGGTTACGAGTTTGAAGGCGATTGGAATGGGTATTCACCAGAAAGTTATAAAAAAGTTTTTATTACTATTTCTAAAGCATTTGAGGAAAAAAACATAAAATCGGCTACGGTTTGGTGTTCGGGTGGTGGTTCGGCTGATTTTATAGGTCTTGAAAAATTAATGGCATATTACCCAGGGAATGAATATGTAGATTGGTGGGGTATTGATATTTTTAGCCCTGAAGAATTTGATCATATTGGTTTGCAAACCTTTTTTGATGCTGCTAATACTCATAAAAAACCAGTGATGATTGGCGAATGTACACCAAGATACGTTGGGGTTTCAGATGGTGAAATTTCTTGGAATAAATGGTTTAAACCTTTTTTCGAAATGTTAGATGATAATCCGGGGATAAAAGCATTTTGTTACATCAATTGGGATTGGGAATATTGGTCGAACAAAAATGGTTTTCCATGGCATGATTGGAAAGATGCCCGTATAGAAAAAAATCCATTTGTATTGGAGGCATATAAAACAGAAATGGAGAAGCCACTATTTATTCACCTTGATAAAAAGTAAGATAAATGAAAACACTGATATATATAATCCTATTTGTAAATTCATTTGTCAGTTTTGCTCAAGAAAACTATAGGCTGTCTTCTCAAAAAGATCGACTCAGACAATATTCGGGTCAGTGGG
This sequence comes from Mariniflexile fucanivorans, assembly GCF_004341235.1. GTDB lineage: Bacteria > Bacteroidota > Bacteroidia > Flavobacteriales > Flavobacteriaceae > Mariniflexile > Mariniflexile fucanivorans. The sequence goes on along the minus strand of NZ_SLUP01000014.1, from coordinate 1,915 downwards.
TAAGTGCTATGAATCCTAGCACAGATAGTGTTGCAAAATTTCCAGAAATAAAAATGAGTAGTATGAATAATTTCAATAATCATTCGCTCACGGTTGAAGTTTTTCAAAAAGATAATAGCAACCAATACAATCCTATACTTTATGAAATTATAGGTTATGATCGTGTTACTGATACTGTTTTTGCTGCAGGTCATAATGTACAAGGTGCATTTTTTACTGGGAAAGGCACCTTTTCTTCAGAAAAAAAATGGTCGATGCAAGACAGAGATCTCAATGGTAATAAAACAATGAAGGTTGATTTTAACTTTCAGAATAATACAGATGTTATTTTAGAAGGATTTGATAAAAACAACAATTCCTTATGGAAAACCAGATACATTAAAAATAATCCTAAAAACAAAAATATTGGTATTCAACTAGTTTCTGTTCATGACGATATGCTAAAAAATCCAGAACAAACCTTAATTCAGTTAGGTAGAATGGGGTATAGCTATGTTGAGACTTTTGTTTATAAAGAAGGTGGTTTTTATGGTCAAAGTCCAGAGCAGTTTAAGGTTATGGTTGAAAAATCTAGGATGAAATTTTTGGGTTCTATGACTTTTTTCGATCCTGAAGATAAAAATGATGATACCGCAATAAATTCGTGGTGGAATAAAACGATACAAGATCATAAAAAAGCAGGTGTTGAATATCTATCTACCTCAAATAGTAAATTAAAAGGCATTAAGACGATCAAAGAACTTCAAGAGTATTGTAATTATTATAATAAAGTTGGAAAACTTTGTATGGAGAACGGACTTAAGTTTGTGTATCATAATCACGCCGATGAATTTTTAAAGGTAGAAGGCGTAACCGTTTATGATTATTTTCTTCAAAATACCAATCCTGAGTATGTCTATTTTCAATCTGATTTATATTGGATGCATGTGGGCGGTGTAAATCCTGTTCATTATTTTAAAACCTATCCCAACCGATTTATTAGTTGGCATGTGAAGGATTATAAAGAATTAGGCGAAAGTGGGAAAATAGATTTCAAGGACATTTTCAACTATCAAAAAATATCTGGAGTTCAATATATCTTATCTGAAGTGGAAGCGTATAGTTTCCCTCCTTTATTTAGTGTTAATTTAGCTTGGGAATATATTTATTATGAATTATTAAAATAAACGTTTGATTATGAAACCTTTTACAATGAAGTATCTTTTATTAACTATATTTTTCTTTACAATGATTAAAACAAATGCGCAAGACCAGTTTAGTGTTTTATTGTTTACTCAACATGATACTTGGCATTACAATACCATCCCTGTTGCAGTTGAAGCTTTTCAAGAAATGGCAGTAGAAAATCAGTTTAAATTTGATTGGACACAAAGGCCAAATGATCTTATAGAAAAATTACCAGAATATGATGTTGTCATATTCATGAACGCCAATGCCAATTTTTTGACGCCAAAGCATATGATTGCTTTAAAAGCATTTATGAAACGAGGCGGTGGCTTTGTTGGCATACACGGAACAGCAGATGGCGAAAACGAGAATGCTTGGTTTGATGAACTTGTAGGAGCGAAATTTGTGAATCATCCAAAATTACAAGCAGCCATTGTAAACGTTGAGAATAGTGATTTTCCAGCAACATGGCATCTACCAAATAAGTGGCTTCGTAGTGATGAATGGTATAACTTTGAAAAGATGAATTTAGATAAGCTAAATATTCTATTGACTGTTGATGAAACTACTTATGATTTTACTGCGGGTTATGATGATATCCCGTTAAAAGGCATGGGTGAAATGCATCCAATAGCTTGGTATCAAGAATATGAAGGAGGAAGATCGTTTTATACTGCTTTAGGTCATAAACCTGAATCTTATAAAGACAAAAACTTTTTGAATCACATTTTTGGTGCAATATATTGGG
>NZ_SLUP01000013.1 GCF_004341235.1 Mariniflexile fucanivorans | reverse complement strand
CGGCATAACCAGGCTCGTACCTCGCTCTTTTTATTCCGTTTCCTTTTGAGCTGAAATTTTACTATCACTGGGTATTTGTAAAACTATTGTTTAATCTAAATTTTATTTTTATGAAAGAATTAAAACGTATTTCAACATTTAAAAACTTCGTTGGTGAACTTACTGCAACCTATAAACGAACTTCTTTGCCTAGTGTTTCTATTAGGTCGAGTAAAGACATTGCTTCATTCATTAGACCTTATTTCGAGGATTGTATGGATGACCATGAAGAAGTAAAAGTTATTCACCTGAATCGTACTAATAGCGTTGTGAATGTACATCATCATACCATTGGAGGGCTTACTGGTTCTCTTGTTGATGTGCCTCTAGTGCTTAGGGATGCGCTCTTAATTCAAACATCGTGCTTAATTATGGTGCACAACCATCCGTCTGGTGGTCTTAAACCTTCAGAAGCTGATTTGAAAATTTCAAAAAGACTAAAAGAGGCTTGCGAAATTATTGGGATCTCTTTCCTAGATAGTATCATCATAACTAGAGAATCTTACTGCTCTCTAGCTGATGATGGGTTGCTTTAGCAACCCTTTTTTTTGCTTACGCAAAAAAACAAAAAACAAAAAAAATCAACAAATAAACATAATAATCAACATTTGTTGATTATTATGTTTATTTTTGTTTTATCAATAATTATAACTTTTATATTATGTCTTACATTGAAAATCATTTGAGAAATTGGCTATTAAATCATAAGTGCATCAATTTGTCTTGCGTTGAAAAAAGTTGCGGTATGAAGCAGCGCGATCTTTCTTTTTTTGTGAATGAAAGACGGCACTTAAAGGTTGATGAATTTTTTAAAGTTTCTAAGTTTCTTGGCGATTATGGGTTTGTTTCTTTAGATAGTGAATAGCTCTTGTTTTTGCTTTTTTAAGATTGGTTTCTTTAAAATAAGTTGCTTTTTTTTTGGTTTGATTAAGTTATGTAGTATATTAAATACATGTAGTATGTATAGTATATTGTTTAGTTAAAATTTTGATTTTATTTAAAGTTTTTTTTTGGTGATGGCTTCTTTTTTTTCTGGATGTTGCATGTCCTTTTTTTATGTTATTCGTACTATCATGTGTTGTTGTTTCAATGTGTCCTTACTTTTTTTTTAGGCTCGTTTCTTTTTGGTTTTTAGGGCGTTTTAACGCGCTTTCGCTTCAATAAGTACTCAAAGCCAAAGGAACTCTAAAAAGTACGTGAGCTTCCTTTGGTCGCTTCCGCCTTTTTGATTTCCTAATTGCCTTTTTTATACTGGATTTCCGCTTCAATCACTAACGCTTTTAATAGGTTTCATCCATTTTACTGCGCTATACTTCCCGTATCTCGCAAAACATGAATCCTGGACCTCTAGGGTGGTCTAGGATTCATGTTTTACTTCGACTTTTTTGGTGCAGCAAAAAAGTACGCTTGAAAATGAACTCATGTTTAATTATTATTTCCTTGATTCAAATGGAAGTCTAAACCCCTTCCGGGTTCAAAATGTACACAGGAGATTTTTTAAATCCCTATAAGTTTGTATTAAAATGGGGTATGCCCTCCTATCGGGGGAACCCTCCCAATTTTAATACGTCAGTCGCGCACTCCTAAACTTCCAGTGCCTTAAAAAATTCCTATGAGTTTCGTGGTTGAAGTCGGGGTGATTAAACATCACATTTGAGGAAATAAACAAGGGGTTTCCTAATATTTTTTTAAAAAAAAACATCAATTTCAGGGTAAAATAAAGGATTAATATGTTGTATATACTGTATATATTTAGTATATTGTATAAGATTTAAAAACGTCATATTATGAAGCATCAAAACAAAAATTTCCCTGAATTTCTAGAAGAAGATTTAGGAGATTATCCCCAAGGAATGAGTGATAATGATTTAGAATATGTAGGACATATTTAATTTTTAAAAAAAATAACTTAAAACATTTTTAATTATGAGCACACTAAAAAACAAAGTACAGCTAATCGGTAACATCGGCAATGAGCCTGATTTTAAAGAGTTAGAGGGTGGTAAAAAAGTAGTGAACTTTTCTTTGGCTACCAATGAAATCTATAAAAATGCCGAAGGTGTTAAGGTCACAGATACGCAATGGCACAATATCGTGGCTTGGGGAAAAACTGCGGAGGTCATTAAAAAGTATACCAATAAAGGCGATGAAATCGCGGTTGAGGGAAAACTGGTCTCTCGAAGTTATGAGGATGCACAGGGAACCAAACGGTACGTTACCGAGGTGCTTGTAAACGAAGTCCTGTTGCTAAGTAAACCTAAAGAACAATAACCATTTTACATTAATAAGAGGGTGTCGCCGTCCAAAGTTTCACCCTCCTAAAATCAATAATCCTAAATAAATAGAATCATGGCAAATTTAATATCTTTTTTTAAACTTTCACGTGGGGTGTTTCGTTCCCTAAAGGTGAATAAAAACACCGTTTTATCTTCTACTGATTTGAAGACGGGTGTTACCACCAATCTTGTTAAATGTACTGATGGTATTTTAAATGTTGAAGTTAATAATTCTATCACTTTGGATGGTAATATTCCATCTAATAATACGCCTTGTTTTCGTCCTTTTTTATATGAAACCCCTATAAAACCGAGCCGTTTCAAAGGTAAGTATGTTATATATACTATACTTACTGTATATATATTCTATGTTTTATGTATAGTACGATACATTTATTTAATATCTTAAATCGTTTGTTATGGATATTCAAGATAAACCTACTAAAAAGTTTTATGGTCTTTTTCAATATATTTTTGACTTTTACAATGATGAATTATTTGATAATCAAATTAAAGATTGTCTTATTGTTATTACTAGAAAGAAAAATGTAGCCGGGCATTATGCCTTTAAAAGATGGTACCACAATGAAAACCTTGAAACGGACGAGCTGGCGCTCAATCCGTCTATGTTTTTGAAATTCCCACTTATTGAAATCTGTCAGACCGTTGTGCATGAAATGGCCCACGGTTGGCAGTTCCATTATGGCACACCATCACGCCCAGGGTATCACAATAAAGAATGGTCGGATAAAATGATTGATTTGGGGCTGATGCCCTCCAGTACGGGTCAAGTAGGTGGAAAGACCGTCGGGCAGGCCATGAGCGACTACCCTATTAATGATGGTAAATTTCTGGAGGCTACCGAGGAGCTGCTCAATAGTGATATTTTTTCTGGTCTCTTTTTGGAAATCAATCCGGATATTGCTGAACTGATCAATCCCGATACACCGCTTTTTGACCAAATCAAGGATTTGACTTTAGCGGATCATGAGAGTAAGCCTAAAAAGCTTACTAAAATAAAATATTCGTGCGGTTGCTCAAATGTTTGGGGTAAGCCCGATCTTGATATTAATTGTAATGCTTGCGGAACTTTAATGTTTCCTAACTAAATTTAGTTAGTATATTGCACATATAGTATATGTGCAATATACTATATTTGTATAATAAATATACTATATGAAAGCAACAACGATCGTTTTTTATAACCAAAAAGGGGGCGTGGGCAAAACCACGACCGCTATTAATTTGGCTGCACAGGCTTCTATGCGTGGGCGGACTTTACTTATTGATGCCGATAACCAAGGTAATTTATCACTTCAATTTCATTTATCTGAGCCTAAAACGTCTATTCGTGATCTGTTTCTGCAGAAGGATTTTGTACCTATTGAAGTGCGAGAGAATTTAGATGTGATTCCTGCTACTTTGGATTTTGCAGGGATAGATCTTGAGATTCAAAATACCTTGTCAAGGGAACTGATCTTATCAAGAGCGCTTGAACCTTACAAAAATAAATATGAGTATATTTTTATTGATTGCCCGCCCGATATTAGCCTGGTAACGGTCAATGTTTTGTCAGCTGCGGATTATGTTGTTATTCCGATCAAAGCGGCTCAGTTTTCGCTTGATGGTGTAGGGGGGATGATCGAGATCGCTTCAAAGATAAAAAGGGCGATTAATCCAAAGCTTTCAATTTTAGGCTTGTTATTAACGCATTATGATGAACGCCTAAATATTACTAAGGACATCTTTAATGTTATTAAAGATAATGGTTGGTCGGCTGATCTGTTCGATACCAAAATTCGTGTCAATACGGCTATCGAAAATGCACAGTTTGAGAGAAAGACCATTTTCGAGTATGATAGAAAAAGCAATGGCGCAATTGATTACGCTTCATTGGGAGAAGAATTACAACTAAAAATAAAAAAACTACAAGATGGGACTAAATGATTTAATAGGAGGTAAGGAAGATAAAAAAGAGGTTAAAAAGAACACTTCTAAGATCGTAGATATTGCTAAAAAATCGTACAAACGTTTGTATATTAGCCAAGAGGCTATTGGTTTGTTGAATGATATTACCTTTTCCAAAGAACAGTCTGGAGACTATAATTATACCCAAGGCGATGCGGTTCTGGACGCACTTAAACTATTGGCAAAAAAATTAAATGTGCAAAAAGCTCCAGAGGGATATAAGAAAAAATAAGCGATGAAAAAAGTATATAGTGTCGAATTAGAAACTGAACAAATTGGGATAGAACCTTTTTGGATGTATAGAGGATTTGGTTATGATAAATCAGAAGCTGAAAAATGCGCAAAGCTTTTAAGTTCTTTTTTTCCTTATGATGAATACCCTACGAAAATTATATTGTATGTTGAAGATGAAAACGATGAAGGTCATTTAAAAAACAAGACTGTTTTGAAAGAATATTTCTTGAAAAATGAAGATGGAATGATTGTAAAAAAAACTAATGACTTATGAAAAAATACCCTAGCCCAAAACCTTTCGATCCTTCAGCAGAAGACCAAAAAAGAGTTGCTGAAAAATTAGCTAAACATTTTTCTCCAGATAAGGTTTTGGTAACCAAAGCTGGAGAAAAAGTACAAGGAACTAAAAAGTCTACATGAGTAATGTCTAAAATAGTACCAAATGATAAAGGGTTCAAGATTATAGAAATGTCAACTATGGAATTTCTTTTTATTGGTGGACAATCAATTTGTGATGTTTGCAACGAAAAGATGCTTAAAGGTTATTATATTTCAGTACTTAATAGAGCCTATTGTCAAAAGCACTTTAACGAATGGTTAAATACGGCCATCCGATACGAAGAAGATATACCTTATGAGCTTTCAAAATTTGAGGCCATGAGATTGGTATTAAAGGCGAAAAAATAACACTGCCAACGTGTCATTAAAATTTCATTTTTCGCAAAGAAAACCTCAAAAAGCTGAAAATGTGAACGATTTTAAACCGTTCTAAAGATCTTAAAAAACGTAAATAACTAAAAATAAGCATGATAGGTTGTTTGATAACGGGTATTATGTAAAACAGAACAGGGGAGAACCCCTTTAAGATACTAATAATTTTTTTAAAATGATACATCAAATTAAAACCAAATCACATCATATTATGGTGTGCTTTGAAAATCCTAAATTAAATTTTTGCACCTCTTTTTCAAATATGACCAAAAAGGAAATAAGGAATGAACTTATTGGTGAAACTTACAATTTTTGTTTTAAAGGCCAGGGGATGGCCACTTGTATTGATGTCGTGTTTCAAGAATGATGCTTAAGTAATCTACCAAAGGTTACCAGGTGCCGTTTTTATCTATGTACCTAATCACTTGGCCAAAGATGAGATATAAAAAACAGGAAATGAAAAAAGAGCAAATAGAAATTGTTTATTTTTAGCCTAAGTTAAATTATGACTACAAATTATGTCTAAAACAGACAATACCATTACAATTTCAACTCTTTTAAGTTTATATGCAAATAGCCTGTCATCCACTATGGATAGTGATTTGATAGTTGTTGAGGGTTTTTTTTCTAATAATAACAATAAACTTTATGGACAGTATTATTATGATGAAATTGTTAGTAAGGAGAAGCAACATAAAATCACAATTCAGATCACTCATAATTTAAAGTCTAAACTTACCACCGGAAACTATTATAACTTTCAAGGGTATATTAGTAGAGGGCAATCTTTAGATAATGATTCTAGATTGAAAGTATATTTCAGGGTAACTAAAATCCTTGAACATAAAGAAGAAGTCCAACTTATTTCCAAAGCGGAATATAATATCGTACAGGCTCGATTTGAAAGGGATTTTCCTTTGATTACCGATATATTATCAGAAAAGGTCCAACAAGGCCAGAAACCTATCCTAGATGTGATCACAGGGGTTCAATCTACTTCACGTGATGATTATTTAGGACAACTTCCAGATTATATTTATTATGAAATCAGACATTATAAATGCAATCTTTCAACAAAAGATGAATTGCTAAAATTTCTAAGTTCCAATGATTTTAGTAATACTGATTTACTAATTATATTAAGAGGTGGGGGAAGCGGTCTGGAGGTTTTTAATGAAATTGATCTGTGCAAAAAGGCCATAGAGCTGCCCATTCCATTTATTACCGGCATTGGCCATGATGCTGATAAAACTTTGTTGGAGAAAGTAGCGGATAGAGGCTTTTCTACACCTACGGCCGTTGGTTCATTCTTGCAAAGCATTGTAAACAACTATAATGAAAGGATTAAGGTCATTAAGGCCAAGGATGAAGAACTGGTGAGATTTAAAAAGCAAGCTGAAAGTGAAAGGTCATTACTGTCAAATCAAATATTATCCCAGAAAAAAAATCTTAATATAGTTTGGATCGTTTTAGCTGTGTTTATCGTTGTTATAGGGGTTTTAATGTTCAAAATCATTAATCAATGACCCTAAATGAATTCAATGGCCTTAGTCACGATGAAAAACTATATACAGTTGTGGATAAAGGTGTTTTTTTAGATAATTATGTAACGGTTGATATTAGAATGAACCTCTATTCAGTAGATAGGTTTTACGTGGAACTAGTCTATGATTCTGAATTAAATCAAGTAGTTGAAGTTAGAAGTTTTAAACAGGGTGTTTTCTTAGATAAATATACTTCCCATATAGATTTAAAATAAAACTTGATATGTTGACTGCATTAGTCCATCGGTTTTCTCAAAAGTGAGGTAATGTATTTATGATTAGTTACGTGGTTCTACCGTATCAACCTGTTGATACGCGGTTGGATAAATTACGTCAAACCGGCATCTATTTAGGCTGTACTTAAAAATTTGGAAGAAGGTCATTTTTGCTCATTGGATTCTTTATTGAAAAGTAATACATTGCATACATAAAAGATATAACAGCAACTACCACAATAAAAGTTAAGTTTATACAATTGTTGCAAGCAAGCCGAAAAATGAAATAACTATGAATCAAGACAAATGGAACGAAATCAATTTTTTACTTTCAGAAAATATAAAAACTGATATTAGTGAAAATGATTTTGAAAAAAATGTAATTCAAGCATTAAGAGTTTTAGATTGGAAAGAATACTCTGGAGATATTGATATTAGACCTTCATTTCAATTCGGTGCTGCTAATCGAATAATGCCTGACTTTGTTATAAAGTCTGCTACTAATCAAAAACTTTTTGTTATAGAAATTAAACAACCGAGTATTCCTCTAACTTCTTCATTTCAACAACAATTATTTTCATATATGCGACACTTGAAATTGGAATATGGAATTTTAATTGGTCAAAGTATTCAAATTTTTTACGATGGTAATTTAGCTAAACAAGAAGATCCTATTTTACTTGAAACTATCAGATTTGAGAAAAATAATAAAAAAGGAGAAACATTTGTCGAGTTATTTAAAAAGGAAAATTACAATGTGGAATCATTAAAAAATTTCACAATTGAGGCTCTTGAAAAGATTAATAAAAAACAAGATTTTAAGGAACTTACAAAAAAAATTGTTTCAGATAATTACATCGAAAAATTGACTGAATTAATTAAACAGGATTTTATAAGTGAATATGATGGAGAATTAATTGATTCAGTACTAAAAGAAATTGATATTAATATTTATAAAAAATCTGATTTTATAGAAACTGATTTAACATCAACTAATTTCAATCCTACCCAAAGAGAAATAAGAAGAAAAAAAACTGGAGTTATTTCTAGTATTAAAAAATTAATAACTACACAACCGAAATCTCAAGAGGAAATTTTAGATGAGTTAGTTAAACTTTTTCCTGACCGACATAAAGATTCTATGAGAAATACAGTAAGAGCTCAATTAGGAGGTCCTAATCAACCTGTAAGAATAGAAAAAGAAAGAAATTTCACATTAATTGTAACGATTGGGAATGATAATATAAAAAAGTATTCAATAAGCTCACCAAGCTATACAAATTCAATTTTACCTATAGAACTAAACCCATCCAATGAACTTGATTTTAAAAAAAAATTACTAAAAACAAAAAGAGCTTACATCACAACATTTTATGCAAATGGAACAAATGAGAAAAAACCTTGGAATGCAAATAGATTCAGTGAAACTTCTGGAGTTTTAGGAAATTTAAGGTCAAGACCTGAATTTAGAAATGGAGAATGGCAAGATAGAGGAATCATCAGAGTTTATGTTTCAATAGAAAATTAATAAAAGTCGCCACCCGTCTACCCGATATGTGCTGTGAAGCTATAATAAATAACAAGAGCCGTATGAATCGAGAGGTTCACGTACGGTTCTGTGAGAGGTTTAGGGGTGAAACTCCCCTTTATCTACTCGACTGCCATTTCGTTTTTTTTGTCATACTTTTAAATTGATTCTCTAAACGCTAGAATCCTATTTTAGACATTAAAATATTCTTTTAGTGTTTTTTCAGGATATCCTAAAACATAATCGAATTTACGGTTGTCAATATCAATTTTTATGGTTTCTAATGATGGATATTTATAAAAGATTTCCTCAGAATTGATATAATTATCTTCGTTTGTGTTTGGAGAAATTCCAAACTTTCTTTTGAATAACCAAATTGAAATGTACCTTATTCCATCAAAATACACCTGATGTTTTTTTTCATCTAAGAACTGTGAAGATTCATCAGATTCATCTTCAATTTGATTATATGAATTGATAAGACTTAATAGTGGAAAAGTAGCAAAATTTCCAATTGTTTTAAATTCATCAAGATGTTGATGTTTTTTTCCCCCGAGAACCAATATTATTTCAGATAATTCTTTACGATTTATAAATAATCCTTGAGTTTCAGGAATTTCGAAAACACCATATTTTTCTATTACTTTTTTTTGTTCATTAGTCAATGATATGTTTTCAAAATGAAAAGGAAAAATTGTATAGTATTTTTCTGTTGGTAAACCAGGTCCAAACCATATAAGAAACTTTTCGCCAATTAAAGTTGTTTTAACATATTTTTCAGGCAATAAGGGAACTAGATTGTTTTCCCAGATATATTTGCGCAATTTGAATCCTTCAAGTTGAAGCTTTCTGTTTTCAGAGACTGTTTTTACTTTTTTATTACTGTATAACTTTATTTCTTTGTCCCATTGAGGAAACCTATCGAGAACTTTTATTCCTTCTTCGCCGATAATTTGCTTTTTCAAAAAATTTAAAAGTCCCATTTATCTATTAACCTATAATTAATATTTATTCAATCCATTTGTCGCATCTAGTTCCAGTATTAACTGAGAATGAAGCTGAATATTCTTTGGGATAAATTAAAATTACATTTTTTAACAAAATATTCTTTTGTAATACACATTCATTCTCTGTTAAATATTCATTGTTGCTTTTGGCTGTAGCCAATTCATTTATTTGATTTTCATTTATTTTGGTCTTAAATAAGAACTGGATTTTTCCTTGTCTTCCTTTTTCTGAAATGTCATTACACAAAAATTCAATGCTGGTTAAATATAATTCATCTTTTGTCCAATGACAGCCAAAATTTAATTTATCTAATTTATCAAATGAATTTAAATAAATAGCTCTATAAATAATCATTTTAGTTATGACATTTTCAAAAATGGCAACGTTTGGTATATGGTTAGTTGCGTGGTTAAGCAACTAAATCACAGATAGAATATTCCGAAGGAATGTTCGTAAGTCGGTAGTGACCAAGCAATTAATTATACATTTGTTGGCATTTCGTTATTTTTTTCTAATATAAATTAATTTTCCAACTCCTTTGTTTTGTGAAATATTATTATAAACAGGAATTCCTTTATAAATTGATTTAACTACTTTTTTTCGACGAGATTTTAATATTCTTTGTTCTTGTTTGGAAGCTCTTTCAATGGCTTCAATTTTGGATGTAAAAAAATCATTTAACAGTAAATATTCTTTTTCGTTTATGTAATCTGATTCTTTTTTTAGAATACTTTTTTGTTTAAATAATTCTATTATTAAGTGAGCACTTACTTGAATTTTTTCAGAAATCGATTTGATATTATTTTTTTTGTTATCAATCGTGAGATTTGATTCAATAAATTCTTTATCGATGTTTGTATCTGACTCTTTAGAGCTTCCGTTCTCTTCAATTTTAAACTTTAAAATTTCTAACTTTATTAAAGTTAATGCGGATTTCCTTAAAGTTTTATCAAAATATTTTTTCTCAATAAGAAAAATAAAATCATCCAGTTCGTCACTATCAAAATTTTCTTTTTCAAAAAATATTTTGATTTCGGGAAAATTGTTTATTAAACTCATTTAATTTTGGAGTTATTGGTTTTAATGAATGCCAACGGTTATACGTATAAGGAAAGTTGCGTGTTTGTGTGCGAGGATTTTCCGAAGGAAAATCAGAAGCTAGCAAACAGGCAACTAACATTGGTTAAGCTAAAAATAGCAATTTTTTTTATACGGCTTACCTACAGTTATTTCTCTAATACTTTTTTTGTTTGTCTTACAAGATTCACTAATAATTCCTCTCTTTCATTATCATCCATTTTGCTAATTGGTCTGCTAGGTGGATTCATTGCTTGATATTTATTTAGCTCATCGAACTCTTCAAAAAGACAAGGTTTCAATATAACAGTTAAAATAACAGCTCCGTTTTTTTCCGCTGCTTCAAGTAATGGTGGAATTTCTTTTGTAGTTATAAATTCGGAACCTAGAAAATCCGTGCTTATTAGTAAAATAGCAACTTTAGTTTTAGAAATGGCTTTTTCAATTTCCTTTTTCCATTGTTGCCCTGGTTGAATTTTTGTGTCGTCCCAGAAATTGATTTTACCCAAAAATGGTTTAAAATGGCGTTGTATATCATTTAGATATTCTTTGTCAAAATGACTATAACTTACAAAAACATTATCTCTTATATTCTCGTCTTTGGATTCAAATTTTTGGTGAGCAATTACTGGTAAAGTTTCTAACTCTTGTTTTATGTAGAATAGAAGTTTCTCCGCAATTATTTCATCTCCACAACCTTCTTTTGGTTTCCCTCCGTGAGCGCTATCTCTATGTTCTTGTAAATCAGTTTTCACAATTGATTCTATCTCATCCAAAAAAATAGCTTTACTATTCGTTGTATAAAAATCATATAACCGAGATTTTATTAAATGAAAATCTTCAATTGGATTAAATCTGTCAGAACCTTTAATTTTCCATTCATAAAAATCTTTGGCTTCGGTTCTAATTATTTTTTCTTCTTCCATAGGTTGGTTCTAACGTTTATAAGGAAAGTTGCGTGTTTGTGTGCGAGGATTTTCCGAAGGAAAATCAGAAGCTAGCAAACAAGCAACTAACTTTGGTTTAGCTAAAACTAGCATTTTTTTTTATACGGCTTAGCGGTAGTTTTTTATTCTTTTATGAATTTATTAGAGTAGTCATTTATTTTATATAAATAAAGTCCATTCGGCAAACTTGAAACATCTAATTGTATTAATTTTTCATTTTCAAATACTTTTTTTTCTAAAACTAATTGTCCATTAACAGAAAAAACACTTAAAGTCGCAGATTCATTACTGTTTAATGGATTTGTGATATTAATTAGGTTTTCTGTAGGATTTGGGTATGATTTGATTTTTTTTGATAATAAACCAACTTGATTTACAGATAAAGTACCAGCTAAAGAATAAACATCTACTGTACTTAAGGGATTAGATGGATTTGCATCTGTACCAACCATTGTTATTAATTTATAATTATTGGAATTTGTTTTGACTATATATGCTATTTCCCGATTACCTAACTGTTGTATAACTATGCTATTTTCATTAAGAATTGTCATTTTATAAGTGATTCCTGAAATAGGGTCATAAGGAGTCTCTGTTATAATTATGAATTCAATTAAACTGTCATTATTAAATAATTTATCAGTTGCAAATAAAACCGTCGTAACTTCTGAACCTAAATCAACTGGTAAATTGACAGTTTTGTATAAAGAATGTGTTTCTGTATAAATATGCATTTCGTTATTAATATTGTCTAATGTGTAATGATAGGACGCATTATCCGTGTTAAAAAAGAAGCCTTTATTATCAGAAAAGCCAGTTGTAGAATAAGTGTGTTCAAAAGTAATTTGACTAAAAGTTGCACAACTTGTTAAAATAAAGATAGTTAAAATAATTTTTTTCATTTTTTTTGTTTTTGATTAATTTGTGATGTCTGGTAAAATTCTGACTAACGTTTTTGTAATGTTCTGAAAATCAATTATTAATGATTCTGGTTTTCAGATTAATTTTTTGTTTTTTCCAGCTAAATAAAACGTTAGCTTAAAGTGATTATTTTCTTTCCCGAAAAAAGAGGAATTACCGCTAACAGCGGTTCGGGCATTTATAGGTAACAATAATTCTTGATTTAAAGACTATTACTAATTTATTTTCATAATTGTTCTGCAACATTGCTTTTTGTTGATTGTTCCAATTTTGTTCTTCGATATTGATAATAATTTTCAGGTATCAAAGTGCTGTCTTTTCTACTACAATACAGCTTATCTTGTACTTGTCTTAACTGATTCATTGTCGGAATTTCTGAAGAGTTACGGAGCTTTCTAGCTGCCTTTCTTACTTCTTCTAATGATTTAACTGCTTTTTGATTGTCTAATATTAATTTTATCAAAATTACAATTAATGGTAAAGTTGGTGCAATAAAATTAGTTAAGTAGCCCTGCAATGAAGCATTCACAATTGTAGCTATAACGAAAGAACTTATGACAATAACTAAACATGTAATTATACAATCGTTTTTGAAATGAAATCTCAACTTTCGATCATATTCCAAATTTGTTTCTTGGCAACGAAGTATTGCCTCTTCATGCTTTAAACCATCAAGGTCAATATGATACCAATTGTTCAAGGGTGCTTTGGGATTGTGAATATACCTCTTTTCTGCTTCCTCTATCACCGAGTTTTCAGGCATATCTCCACTATTTGTTTCATTCCATCCCATATTGTATACACGGCAGTCAAATAGTTCTTGAGCTTTCGCACCGTTCGTTTTGAACTTCGATAAATAGCCTGATAAAAAAAGTAAATCAATTAAAGTGATAGAAACAGAAACTAATGCAATATAAGGTGTTAAATCAATACTTATAAGATCTTTTTGAATTAGCTTCACAAAGTTTAAAATGATTACTACAATAATTGTAAAGGTAAGTTGCCAACGATATATTTTTTTAGCATTTGCATATATCACTCTTTGTGCCTTAAGTAATAACATGTTTTTAGGTAATTCCTGATTTGTTTTTATGTTATTCATATTTTACGTCGTAAAGGTTGGGAATTCATAGCCAAATATTTCTCTCCACTTCTCGATGGATTCTTTTTGCTTTCCGTTTGTTTCAAAATCGATAGCTTCTTTAGAAAGATTGTAGTCAAGTTTAGCTCTTTCTTGTATTGAATTTCTTTCGCTAAAATTGAGTGTATTTAAGTCACCTTGAAATCCTTTGGGGTCTGATAAGCTTTTGTGTATTTGATGATATACATATGCAAACAAGTTTGGTAATTCCACGTCAATGTATGTACTGCTATTAACATCTGCAGAATCATAATAATTTAAAATCATACATTCAAGAAAATATGAACCCATTGTAGATGCAGTACGCCGCTTAGTCCAGTATTTCATAATTCGGATTATATCAAGTACAGAAATTTGTTGCTTACCATTGATATTTAAAGTCCTGTTTTTATCAATTCTTGGGTCTGTAGGTTTCCAATTACCACTTCCATCTGGAATTAGGAAAAATGTTGTGCCAAAATTATCGGGTGCTGTTTGAAAGCATGGTACAATATCATAAACCCATTCATAGGAGTTTAACTCTAATGTTACTGCTTCTTGATTTCTTTTTATATCAGCTTTCTTGTACGAGTGTACATTTGCTAGGTATTCTTTAAATTTATTAATAACTTTTATAGAGTTGAGTACATTAGTTCCAGGATTGCACAATGCTAATTGCTTGCTTGCTTCTTGTGGGACTCTAATTCTATAACCTCCTAGAATTTCCTCTCTCCAATTACCTTGTGCGTGCAAAACAATCATAATATCAATGTCATCCAAAGGCCTTATTTTTGTCTTACGTGAAAAAGAACCGTAATCAATGCTCGTATAATCAGTATAGTACTCAAGAAATTTTCCGTCATTGGGAAATTTTTCTATTTCTTTAACCAAATTATTTTTACTTTTCTTTGCTAAAATATTACGTTCGTTATCTAAACGAACAATATCTTTCATAAAAGTATTGAAAGCATTATTGACTGTTGTTGCCATAGTTAATTAACTTCTTGATTTATCTGTTTCGAAATTCATTATGTTATTTTAATCTCCATCGTCATTTTTGTCTGACCGCTAACAATTGTATAACAGCAACTTTTCGACTTTAATTCCTGTTATATCTTTTATGTATGCAATGTATTACTTTTCAACAAAGAATCCAATGGGCTCATGACGGTTTTATTCAGGAATTTGGAAAGGGGTCAAAGTGATTTTATCTCAAACTGGTTGATGCTTCCCTAAATAGGAGGAAGAACCAAATCGAACCGAATTATCCAAAAATCTCCCCACACCCTTAGGAAGACAATAATTAGAACATTTTTTATATTGAAAAACGAGATAGTTTAAAAATAAATATTATCTTGGACGGATAATTTAGGACGGAAATGAACCGAATAAAGGAAGTACTAGAAGAGAAAGGAATTAAGCAAACTTGGCTGGCTGAAAAACTAGGGAAGAGTTACAACATGGTCAACGGTTATGTTCAGAATAGACAACAACCAAGACTTGAAATATTAAATGAAATTGCAAATATCTTAGATATAGATATAAAAGATTTAATTGTCTCTAACAAGAGCTAATATGAACGAGGCAGAAACTAGAAAAGACATGATTAGATAGGACGGCCAAAGTGAGCTACCTACAGCGGATTAATGTGAGCACAGCAAAAATTATTTTGAAACTGCTTACGTATAAAAAACACACTTACAAAAATCAACTATTTAGAATTAAATGTTGGAAGAAGAAATATATTTTTTAACAAACAATAGTCAGATATGAGTGCTAATACAGAAGTGATAGATACTAATGTCTATGAGTATAAGAATATTAGAATAGACAAGAATTTTGCCTTCAATATTCAAGTATTCAGGTCATATAACGAGGACGCTAAAATTATAAAGGCAATCTTGATCTATATGGCTTATGACAGCCAAAAAGATCTGTTCGGGTTTTATAGAATAGATCCGGAGGTTTTTGCTGATGTTATGTTTTTCCAAAAATCGAATCTTTTTAGGATCCATCCCAACCCGAAACAGTTTGAATCAATCAATGCCCAGAAACTTATTAAATTAGAGGAAAAGCACGGCCGTATGAGTGCTTATAGAACCTGGTCCAACTATATAGAAAATGCCCTATATATTTTAAATACAGAAAATATTTTAACGGATTATCGCTATAAAACAGATACAAAGGCTGTAGCCTCTGTTAAACGTTTTAATTTCATTGATGAAATTGAATACGAGCTCGAAACTGTTGGAAAGACAAAAAAAATAATCTATAAGTATAAACCTAATGAAAAATTTGAAGAGAACCTTAAAAGCTATTTTCTAAATACCAATGTTGATATTTATAATGCGCTCAAGAAACCTAATCTTGACGATGCGTATTTGGAGTTGTTAAATAGAATTAATAACTGTAATATTAAAAACATTAACTCCATTGCTTTTAATTTAAATGATTTTGCTGCAATATTATCAATCAAGCCATATACCAGGTTCTCAAATTATAAATCCAAAATAAACCAAAAGTTTGAAACTTTAAAAAAAGCAATAGGAAATGATGTAAAGGGCTTGAAACTTGTTTGGGGAAAAAATTCGGACCATATAGAAACCCTAAACAATGCTCTTGTTGTTAATCAAAAAAACACTCGTGTGAAGTATGACAACATTCCAATTTTAACTTGGGATAAATTAACTAAAGAGGAGCTGCAAAAAAAAGACACTAAAACTTTCGTGACTCTCTTTAACCAAGAACTTTTTAAAGGACTAGCTAAAGCCTGTTTTTCAAAATATGAAAATAAAATAATGGATTTATCTCCAGGGGATAAGATCTGCTTTTTTTATGAGTGGTTTTTTTCTTCATCAGATCTTGATATTAAAATAATTAAATACAAAGACACTTACTTAGAAATATATAAAACCACAAAAGCGCTCCCTAGCTTTTCTGGGGATTTTGAGATGCTTATTAAAGCTTTAACAAGCGCCTACAAAAAACACAAGGCCATTTCCTTTAATGAAGAAGAAATTACTTTTAGTAGTAAAAAAGGGGTTAAAGTGTTTAGGCATGTCTACGAATTACTGGATTACTATAAAGCAAATTTTACCTTATAATATTTGTATATCTGCAATAACGCTCTGTCGAAGTGTGGTCAAATTGGGCTTATCGCTATGTTAAAGTGTGGCAACGCTGTGTCGAAGTGTGGTTTTTTAACATTAACGCTGTGTTGAAGTGTAGCAAAACCATGTTTACGCTGTGTCGAAGTGTGGCAGACACCCCTTAACGCTGTGTCGAAGTGTGGCAACGCTGTGTTGAAGTGTGGCGCCCATTTTAAATACCATTTTTAAACCACTGAAATATAGATAATTATAAGTAACGCTGTGTCGAAGTGTGTACCTTAATAATTATAAACATATAATACTCTTTAAAAAATAATTAGTTAACCATACTCTTCAAATTATATTCAAATAAATGATTAGTTAAACAAACCGCAATCTCATGGCGGGGCTTTGCCCCACACCCCAGGTTTTTTTAACTATAGAAATAGTAAAATTTTCCATGTTTAGTACTAAACAGATTGATTTAAGGCTTTTTAAGCCACTTTCAAAAAAAAAGTAAACTAGGGGTTTTAAAATATGTAATAAAAGAAACAGAGCCTTTAAAAGATGATTAACAGGCGTTTGAAAAGGTGTTCTAAAAGTATATAAGCACCAATAAAATTGATGCTTATAATTTTGAAATTTTTACATTCCATGAGTCGCAAAGTTGACACCACGTCAGAGCCTGCAATAGTCAAATATAAGAATTATTATTTTAATATAGAGTAATTTCATTCAAATAATTTAATTGATATTTTTATATTTCTATAGTTTAAAAAACCCGAATTTTTAAGGCAGAGCCTTAAACAAAAAACGTTCCTTTTTTTGGATTTTTACTACCATGTATTTTCGTTATTTCCGGATGGTATTTTCGAACTATATTTTTGTTTTTTTGAGGATTTTATCCGATAAATAATATCGCCGTCCAATCCGATTATTTTTTTGTTACTTTAAGTTTTCAAGCGATCTTATTCTAAACATCTTTTTGTTTTTAAATGACTGGGATTTTCATTATTTCCAGATCGATTTTTGGACCGTAGTTTTAGTTGTTTGATTATTTTATCTGATAAATATTGTCCAGGTTCTGTCCCCGTTTTTTTGTTTATTTATAATTCAAAATATGGTGTTTTAAATATCAAATTTCATTTGAAAAGGTTTTTAGTTTTAACGTGAGCAAGAGGAAACAACGGAAACCGATTGTATAAATTATAAAGTACTGATTATTAGTGGTATATGTTTTTTGTAAATATTTTATTTACTCATTTATTTACTCATTTATTTTTTATATATTTGTTTATCAATAAATTATAAGTTTTAAATTTAGTAAAAATATGAGTAATTTAATAACTATTAAAGTAAATGAACTTGCAAAGGAAAAGATGGATACATTGAAAAAAACACATTCATTTCCTTCTTTCAGTATCGCTATAGAGTATATGTGCAATTTTTTTGAAATAAATAAAATATCGCCAAAAGATGGTGTTAACCAAAGTTATCAAAACTCCATTTTCGATGTAGAAAAAGCTGTTAAAATGGGCATCAACGAACTCAAAAAACAGCACATTAAAGACAGTCAAAGCATGCGAAAATTAGTGCGAGCCATTGAGAAAGATCATATGATAAACATGTCTTCAAAACTTTCCTATCTATACGATAAAAAGAGAGAGGAGATCGTAAACAACAATGTAAAAAACTCCATAGAATCTATAACCGATTCATCAAAAGAAGATCTAGAAAAAGATAAAGAAATTGAACTTTTAAAAACTATTATTGAGGACAAGGCCACTGAACTTAAACAGCTCAAATTATCCCAAGATTCCGATGGTAATCTAGCCTTGAAATACGAAGAAAAATTAAAGATTATTTATAGAAAATATCAAATTGAAAAATCCTTTGGCAAGGAAAAAATCGTAATTGATATGTCTAAAGAAGATTTTGACAAACTTTTTGAACTGTAATTTTTATTCAATGCACATATCCTTTACATCACATAATACCACAAAAAGCACATCGTCCTTTGGTCTTATAGATTATTTGGACAAAGAAAACCAAGCCTATGTTTCTTTAGAATCCGAAAATGGAAATAAAGAAAATTTAACCTTAGAAAAAGATCATGAATTTGAATCTTTTTTTGATGGTGACTATTCTGAAGAAAATTCAAGCCAACAGATTGATATACATAAAGTGGTAAGTGATATTGACTGTAACAGGGGCACACAAAATTTAAAACAGTCTAATTTTTATATGTTCAATGTATCTCCGAACAAATCTGAACTGGCACACATGGAACAGTTGGCTAATACAGAGTTACAAAATAGAGGTCTTATTATTGATTCCAAAAACAAACTTTTAGAACAAGTTTACCAGGAACAAAAAAATGAGCTGATGAAAATGCAAATGAAATTGTATGCTAAGGATTTAATGACTGAATATGCCAGGAATTTTAAAAGAGATATTTATGCTGATGAATCAAAATTACCTGATAAAAACCAAAGAAAAGAACTTGAAAATTCAACAGAAAAAGAATTCAAAAGCTACTTATCCACGAAAGGTATAGAACAAGAAGATAAAAAAAATCAAGATAAATCCTCGAAGTGGATAGATACAAATAACCTGGTTATTTTAGAAGAAAAAGGGAATAGTATCAAAGCGGAACTTACTATTGAAGGAAATCTAAAATCAGAAGTCTTTTTGCCAAAGAAATTAGTCCAAGAGCAAGAAAATGGTTCTTATAAATTGCCTGAAAATTTATATAATGCTAAGGCAAATGAAATCATTAATAAGAACACCTTAGTTGAAATTAATGCCTCGTTTAAAGACACAAAATCATTAAAAAACAAAGAAGAAGCCTATAATTTTGAGAAAACAGATAGCAGACTAGAAAACCCATTAAAAATGTCTTTTAATGAATCCGATATAACTAAAACCAATAATAAATATTACGTATCTAAGCATTTATATGATGAAAAAGAAAAGCAAAGTTTAAAGCAATCGATTTTATCGGAATATGGAACAGAAAGAGAAAAAATTTATAATAAACTAGCGAGAGAAAGAGGCTTTAATCTAGAGAAAAGGCCACTTACTGAAAAAGATTTACTTTGGTATGGTAAGGTCGAAACACAAAGAACCCATAAGCCCACAGATCTCTATGTGATAAAAAACCAAGAAACACTAAAGGAAATTGAACGATTAAGCAAAAACAAAATTTTCAACCAAAACAAGATTGCAAACTTAGAATCTTCGCTATTTAGGGATGAAAAAGACAATATCATTAAAGCAGGGCTAAAAAAAGAAGGTAATCAATATCATGTACATCTGGTTGTTTCCAGACATGATAAAACTATGCAAAAACCCGAAAATAAAATTTCATTATCCCCATTAGCAAACCATAAAGAGGGTAAAATGTACAAAGGCGCTGATGTTGGTTTTAACAGAGATGCATTTTTTCAAAAAGCAGAAACTGTTTTTGATAAAAAATTTGATTATGATAGAACCCATAAGGAAAGTTATCAAGGCTATAAAGAAGAAAAAAAACAGCGTTCCATGTCAAATAATGTGGTAGGAAAAACAAAAGGGGAATTGAAAAGCTTTGTAAAAAAACATACAGGTATCAATACGATCAAACAACAAATTTCGCCTGTTCAAAATATTAAAACCCAATTGGGGATGTCACAAATCCCCAGTCGTATTCCAAAAACACCTTTAGATTTAGCCTTTAAAATAGGTAAGAAAGTAATAGATAAAGGACTGGGATATTAAACTTATACTTATGGAAGATGCCGCACAATTTTTAAATTCAATTGATAAAAAAGCCTTATTGATCATCATACTTTTATATATTTCAATCACTTTATTTTCATTTTTAACGCTTCGTTTTAAGCCCCGTTCACTTTATGCAGGCGTTCTAACAATTATAGTAGGAGGATTGTTTTTTATTTATCCTGATTATTTTCTATCAAAAATACTTCCTTATATGATAGCACCTAGTTTGTTAGTTGGTGTTTTGATAGGTCTTTTTACCCTACCAGAGAAAGTTGATGACCTTTGGGACATTAAATTTTTGACAAATAAAGGAACTAAAATAATTCGGAATATTAAGCGAGGTGTTTTGATATTTGGAGCAGCTGGTTCTGGAAAGACAGAAAGCCCTATTTATGTTCTTTTGAGACATTTTGCAAAAAAGGATTTTACAGGAATCGTCTATGATTATAAGGATGGAGAACTGACGGAAATATGCATCCCCCTTTTTGGAGATAAATTAAAAATCATTTCCATGCACAAAGCTTATGAGGACAGGCGAGTCAATGTTTTTTCGTCTAAATATATTACGGATGAAAAAGATATAAATGAGTCCGTAAACGTTTTAATATCAAATTTAGGTACAGGTAAAGAGACTTCGGATTTCTTTCAAGAAAACGCATCAGCTTTGCTGACTGCCATCGTTCTTAAATTTCATTTGGACCACAGGGAATATTGCACGCTTCCTCATGTTATTGCCTTTTTATTAGCCGTTGATTTTTCAGAAAACACCGGAGGAAAAGATTATTTAGGCAAAGAGGCCATCGATAGTTTTTCCAAGTTGAAGAAATTTTTATTATCCAATAAAAGGGTTGCCATACAAGCAGCTCCTTTTGTTATGGGATTGGCATCTGAAAAACAAACAGCAGCGGTACTCTCTACATTGGCTAATTCACTCAGAAAAATAGCTTTTCCCGAGGCTTTTTGGTCCTTATCTGGAGACACCATAGATCTGAACGTAAACCACCCCAATAACGACACCGTTTTATCTATAATCAATGAACCAAAAAACGATTTGTTCTTAACCCCTATTATTGCAACAATTATTCACACAGCGACAAAGCAAATGATGGTTAGGGATATGAAACACAGTTTTTTGCTGTTGGATGAAGCCCCTACCATCAAACTTCAAAATATGGCTAAAATACCTGCGACGATGCGAAGCTTCGGAGTGGCTGTTATTTATTGCGCACAAGATTTGGTACAGGGAACGGTAAGATATGGGAGAGACAAGTTTAGAGAAATCACGGCAAATTTATCTACCCAATTTTTTGGAAAGGCTAACGACCCAGACACCGCCAGATTTTATGAAAGCTATTTTGAGCTTATAGAAAAGGACCAAAAAAGCATAAGTAAAAAAGGAGGTGGAATATTTGAAACCACTAATGGAACTACGACATCGAAAAGAGAAGTTTCAAAAGTTAGAGCCTATGAATTCACTAAACTCAAAGCAGGGCAATTCGCATTTTTATCCGATGGTAAAAATGACATGGTTAAATTTAATAGATTAATGATTGAAAGAGAGGAAATAGACAATTCTTTAGAAGTTTCTAAAGAAAATCTTATTTCAAATTACGAAAATATCTTACGAGATATCCAATCCTTTGTTGATCATAAAATAAAATAAAATTACAATATAGTGTAATTTTTAAATAATCATTTATTATATTTGTAGCTAATTAAAACAACCCTAAATATTTATTATGAAAAATTTCTTTACAAAAACAAACATGCTTTTTTTATCATTATCACTTGTTTCTGCAATCTCGCAAGCGCAAGAATTGGATCTGGAAACTCCTGTGAAAAGTATTACAGATCAAATCAAGGCTATATTCCCTTATATAGCAGGTGCTGTTTTTTTAGTGGTGGTTCTTGTCAATCTAGGTCATTTCGTTAAAGAGGGCGGTGATTGGAAAAAAGGACTGACAAACATTGTCGTATATGTTATTGTCGTTGGGCTTGTTGCAGGGCTGTTTCAATACATCACATCTGTTCAGTTGTAATATTAATGAAGAATTACAAGAACATACGAAAAGAACCTTATTTATATGGATTTACCGTTAAGGCTTTTTTTGCTTTTGTAATAGGAATCATAACAGGTGGTTTTTCTTTTATAAGTGGTTTTTCATTTACTAAATTAATTCTCTTTATCTGTTTTGGTTTTGTCTTGTATTTTGTGTGTAAGTTCATTTTATCCAATAGTAAATTAATTGACCGTTTTATGGACAATAAGCTTCCCCGATCCTACAGTGACTATGAATGAATTTATACATATAGAAGATAATAAAGGTTTATTTGCTAATGGGATCTATTCAGAATGCTTCCATCTTGTTCTGCCTGAAAAATATGCTTTAGGACAAGAGGATTATCTTGAGCTTAATTCATCTTGGGAAAAAGCATTAAAGGATCTGCCATCTGGAACCATCTTTTACAAACAAGATGCCATTATAAAAAAGAAATTCAATACTAAAGATTTTCCTTCTGAAAATTTTTTACAAAAAAGCACTAAGAACTATTTCAAGGATGTAGATTATAAAGAACACGCTTGTTTTTTGTTTTTTATACTTCCAAATAAAGAGCTTTTAAATACAAATTTATCCAACCCTTTTAAAAAAGTAGATAAAACAGCTTTTTTTGGCTTTGATGATAAAATATTACATTTTAGTAATTCTGTAAAAGAGACCATCAATAGCCTTAAAAGTATTCGCTTAACAGGGAACAATAAATTTGATGTGATCCCTTTTGAATCATGGCAAGTAAAATCATATTACGATACCTATTATAATTTATTTAATGATGATTTTATTAGTGATCGTTTTTTTAATAAATCAAGCATTCAAATTGGGAACAAATATGCAGCCATGGTTTGCCAAGTAGATGAAAAAAAGTTTCCGGAATCTTTAGCCAAGTTTAAAAAAGATAAGATTTACTCTAGTGATACGTCTGTTTTTTATAGAAACAATGCGGACAATTTCACTTTTGATTTGGATTTTTCACATTTATACAATCAAATATTATACATTGATAGTCCTGACAAGCATTTAAATGAGCTTCGACTAAGAAATGATAAACTCCATAAATCAGCTAGTTTTGACCGTTCTAATTTAGAGTTTGCCAAGCAAACCGATGAAATTATTACAGATTTGGTTACTAATTCAGATTCTATAAAACTGATAAGAGGACATAATAACGTGATTGTTATTGCTTCGGATGAAACGGAACTGGAAACAAACTTATATAAGGTTATTGAACAATTCAAGGAGCTAGATATAAAGCCTTATGTACCTACTGGTAATTATTTAAACGCGATTTTTAATTATTCATTTCCGTTTTTCTCTCACTATTTTACCGACAAACAGCTTTATGTCAGCTCTCTTGAAATTTTTTGTTCCTTTATCAATAATACGGGAACTTATAAAAATGACACGGAAGGTATCACCTATAATTCAAGAATAGACAATGTACCTGTTGTCGTTGATACGTGGGATGATAAAAAGAAATATGTCAAGGCTAGAAATTTCTTTATACTGGCCCCAACGGGTTTTGGTAAGTCGTTCAATGCCAATCATATTATCAGTTATTATTTTTCAATAAATGTAAAAGTTGTTATCATAGATTTAGGGGGCAGTTATCGTAAACTATCAGCGTTGTTCCCAAATAAAACCGCCTATATAAGCTATGAGCAAGGGGTCTCCATGGGGGTTAATCCTTTTGACCTTGATAGTTCTTCTTATACGGAAGAAAATAAGCTCAATAATGATAAATTGGATGAACTGGTTGAGTTTGTTGGTGTTCATTTTAAAAGAGATACTTTATTAAATGAAATTGAAAGAGCTTCACTTAGAAAATTAATTGAAACCTATTACAAGAAAAACTCTGGAGATTATTCGCTTCCTAATTTTGTTCTTTTTGTGAAAAACAACCCTAAACTACTTTCACTTCTAAGTATAAAGGATGAATTTTTTAATAGAGATGAATTTTTGCACTTAATGGAAGAATTTATCGATGGAGGGATTTACGATTATTTATATAAAGAGACAGCGACAACCATTGATAAAAACTTACATGATAAATCGATTGTTGTTTTTGAACTAGATAAAGTAAAAGACAATGCGCTTTTATTGGCTATTATGTTACAGCTTGTTTCGACAACTATTGATAATGTCATCTGGAGAGACAAAAAAAACAAAGGCATTGTTTTGTTTGATGAAATTGCAGAGCAGTTGAAATGGAATGGCGTATTAGGTAGGGTACAGTTCTTTTTTCAAGCAATCAGAAAACAAAACGGAGCTGTTGGCATTGTTTTACAATCTGAAAGCCAATTGCCCGATAATAACCTTTCTAAGGCCATTGTAGAAAACACCCAAATACTTTATGTGCTAGGAGCAAAAGATTACAGGAGCTTGCAAAAAAGGTTTGACTTATCAGAACATGCCTATTATCAATTAGCCTCAATCCGTTCAGACTTTAGTGCAGAGAAACCCTGGAGCGAAATATTCATACTTAGAGAAAAGAACCATCAAGTCTACCGTTTAGAGGTTTCTAAAGAAGTCTATTGGGCTTATCAAACAGAAGGAGCTAAAAATGAAGAACTTTTGGAACTATATAAAGAAGTCGGTAATATGGAAACAGCCATCACAACATTTATTAATAAATCCTAAATATTTACTTATGAAAAAGCAATTTTTATTATTATTTCTATTTGTCACGATATCCAATTATGGACAGATGGCCGTTACTGACGTAACAGCAAACGAAACATTAGCCACGCAATTGACCACTTCTACAAATCAATTGGCACAACTGGAAAAAAGCTATCAAGTACTTAAGGAAGCCGAAGAAAAGTATCAAAAAATTAATTCCATTGTAACAAGTGTCTATAAAATTGGTGAAATTATAGAATTGCAAAGAGAAGCCATTGAGAACATCAATATAGTACGAAACAATAAGAAAAGTGCCGATAACCCTAATCTGCTCGAAAATATGAACCATATTTTGCTTAGTATCAACCAAAGGGTAAATACCATTTCCAATGTTTTAAAAGAAGGTTTTTTTAATATGAGCGATAAAGAGCGTATTGATATGTTTAAGAGCGAGCGCAGCGCCATATTTTTTCAAGTTTCAAAGACCAGGGGATATGCTAACACTTATAGGATAAGAAACTAATGAATTATGATTTTATAGATAGTGTCCGTTTGTCTTTAGAGGGTAGTAATATTTTTATGTATACCATTAAAGGCGCAAAAATGTGCGCTATACTTTTGCTTTTTTTTTCAGTTTTAGAACGTTGGGGTAAAAATGCCATCAACAGCAATACTGATTATTTCAATGATGTATTTACAATTATTGGCTATGTTTTTTTGATCATCAGTTCGGATTTTTTGTTCAATACCGTAGAGGGTACGTTTTCATCCATAAATAGTGCGATGTCAACAACACAAAGCTCTCTTTATACGGACTTATTACAGATGTTGACGGATGATTACGATACGATTGTTAAAGATGCCGAGGATGGCTGGGATATGTTGACGGCTATTTTGGGAAATCTAATTTATTTTATAGGATTTTTAATTGTATTGGTAGTAATGGGTATTTGTAAAATTGCGGAAATGGCAATGATTTCTGGTTATCTACTGACAAGGGTCTTCTTTTTGGAAATCATGAAATTTTTATTTCCCATTGCCGTTGCATTGTCTACCATAAAGCAAACTAACGGACTTATAGCGAAGTGGCTCAGACTTTATATAGGTTTAGCTATACTTGGAATCGTTTATATCGGGATCATCAAATTTTGTGACCTTACACAAATGCATTTACAAAATTCATTTAAAATGGCTGGCGATCTAGATTTTTTTAATAGTTTCTTAAGTGTTAATTCGAGCATTTGGGGGGCACTCATAACTATTATAATAGTATTTACATTAAAGGTTGCCCTCTTTAACAAAGCGACCTCATATATCATTAGTTTTTTTAGTTAAGTTTTATGAAAATAGAAGAAAATATTTATACCATGTTCAAGAAAAACAACTTAATTGTATGGCTTTTAATTGGCCTTACAACAGTTGTTGTCATTAGTAGTTTTGCTTTTTGCTTTTATGTCTACAAACATTCCCAACAAAATTTATTTGCTATTACCGAAAATGGCATTTTGGTCCCACTTGAAAAATTGGACGATAAAAAAGATAAGCTTAAACAAGTAAAATCCAATGTCGATTATATGGTTTCCCTTTATTATGATATCGATGGTTTTACCATGAAAGAAAAGAAGGAAAAATTATTTTGGCTATTGGGAAAACAACCAACGGAAGTCGTTAAGGACAGAGACAAAAAAGGATATTTCAACACTTTTTTATCTATCAATGGTCTTACACAGCACGCTTTGATCGATCAAAGCAGTTGGAAAGTCTACAGTGTTGATGATCCCTATAAGGTTTCTTTCAATGTTGTGATTGTTCGCATTAATGACGATTCTAAAACGTATTATACATCAGAGGTCATTGCCACCTTAAAGGAGGTAAATCGTAACTATCCCTTTAATCCTTACGGATTATTGATAACAAATCTATCAGAGAATTTAACACAATTGGATGAAGCTGGTTTTAAGGAAACGATGAGAAATAATTTAATTGAAAACAATCAAAATGATTAGCAATAAAGATTCAAATTTAGCACATGAGGTTCAGAAAAAAAAGAAGCTCATGGAAGTTAAACAAACCAAAGAAAAAAAGAGGATGATGATTGCTTATATCGTCATTGGTTCTATTGCTCTTTTATTGGTTTTAATCGCAGTTTTTAATTTTTCTAAATCAGATGAAAAACAAAGTGCTGATTTTGAAACACCATCAACTTCCGACAGGGAAAAATACGATAGTAAAATTGAAGCGTTAGAGGCAAAAAGCAAAAAAATAAAAAATGAAAATCTACTCGATATTTTTTCTACTGAAGAAAAAGATACCATTAAAAAAAATGTTTCTACAGAAGAAGAAGAAGCATTAAGAAAAAATTTAGACGCTTTAGGATCTCCTGAAGCATCATCTAATAATCAAAAGGCGGCTTCTAAAAACACTAATAATGATGTTTATGGCGATTACTCCATGTGGGAAAAAGAGGGTGAAAAAACGTCTAAAAATACATCTAAAACGTATTCTAATAAAGAGACCTACAATAAAGAATTAAGTTACGAAGAACGATTGGCTAAAGCTAGGGCCTCTAAGATTCATTCTGAAAATGATGTAGTTGAAGTATCTACGATAGAAACAAGAGTTGCCATTTTTAGAGATCAATTTAAATTGCCTGGTGAACTTGTAGAACTTGTTTTAACAAAAGAGTTTAGATATAATGGAACGATTTTTAAAAAGGGAACACTTTTATATGCTGATATGAATATAAATAAATCAAGGGTTCTTTTTAATATAACAAACATAGCACACCAACCATTAAATTTAGAGGTTAGGGATATACGTGATGGCAGAATAGGCATGTATTCATCGCGAGCAGGGGAGCTTTGGGATAAATACGAATCCGAAGCTATGAACGAATCCACAGATAAAGTAACAGATGGCATTACCGGAACAACAGGAGGAAAAATTTTATCGGGTTCCATTAATGCGATCTCTAAATTTTTTCAAAATAAACGCCTAAAGAATGATGATAAAATTTTGTTACTAAATGATCAAGAACTAATAATGCATATACTCGAAAAATGAAAAAACTAATACCCCTAATCGTTTTAATTTTATTTCCTTTTATACTTTTATCACAGAATAAAATTCAAATTTCAGAAGATTATACAACCATTTTAGTATTTCCCTCGGAAATTGAAGAATCTATCCTTGGTAATGAACAAGAATATTTAGTAAAACCATCGAACAATAGTAGTTCGATTGGTAAAAGAACCCTTAGACTGGGTTATATTAAATTAGACCAAGTTGAAAAGAATACTAATTTAACCGTCTTTACCAAAGATGGTTATTCCTATGAGTTTTCACTTTTCTACACTAAAAAACCGACTGTTTTAAATCACTACATGCAAGTTGATAATAGTGCACAAAATTTAATAAAATCAAATAATCCATCATCTAAAGACATCGATTTTATTACGGCAGAAAATCCATCTTCTTATTATTCCGAAGGTGTTCAAACTATTGAAGCTAAGAGCATATCTTCTAAGGATCCTGCTAATCCTAATCAGTTATATGACTCAAATAAAATGGGATATATAAAACAAAATTGCGCTAAAGTAAATGATTTACCTAAGCTAATATTTAGAACGTTTGAACAATCCAGTAATATTAAATTAACACTTAAACAAATCAGTTATGATCGGGACGAACTTTATTTCCATTTTAGTCTTGAAAATAAAGGGGGTCAAATTTTTGATGTAGATTTTATTAATTCCAAATTAGCCAGAGGCTATAAAGGCGTTAGTACAGATCAAAGCATCCCTTTAACTCCTTTGTTTATTTTCAATAAGCCTGAACGAGTTCCGGGCAATAGCGAACATAATTTCATCATTGTTTTTGAAAAATTCACAATTAACGATAAAAAAGAATTGCAAATTGACTTAGCTGAAAAAGAAGGCGAAAGAGATTTGTTATTACAGATCAATAATAAATTAATCAATAATCCAGTAAAACTTTAAGTATGAATAAAACATTTTGCATTGTTATAATGCTTGCCGTCCAGAGCGTTGTTTTTTCCCAGGTTTCCTTTGGAATTTCGGGAGGTTATGCCACCAATGGTTTTGGTGCACACGCCAGTTACAATTATGATTTGAATGATAGTGGTTACTTTCAAATAAATCTTTTAGCCACAGATAATAAAGATAAAAAAGAGACTTTAGATGTGCCTTATAGAACCATAGGGCTTAACGCTGCTTATTTCTATAACCTTTTTAAATCTTATAATAATAGGTTTGTTACCTCAATCGGAGCTGGAGCTTCGGGAGGTTATGAGATTATTAATAATGGAAATAATATTTTAGAAAATGGCTCTGTAATTGTTGGAAATAGTTCCATTGTTTACGGAGGCGTTATAGGTTCTGAAATAAAATATTACCTATCAGATACCGTCGCATTGTTAGGAGTTCACAATACCAACCTATATGTCAATAGTGATTTGGGTGTGGCTTCTTTTTATATGGGGCTTGGTATTAAATTTTACATTAAATAAAAAAAATAATCATGAAAAAAATATTATATTTTATTATAGTCATTATGTCGTTACATAGTTGCGACAAAGAAGTAACTGTTTCTAATTCATTTCCTTTTGAAGTTTCTGCTGATTTTGATAGCGAAACCTTTATAAACATTCCAATTGAGGCTACTTTTGATTTAACACCACAACAAGTTGTTTCCAGTAATGTTTATAGTGCCTCGTATCGTGTTTTAGAAGGAAAAGCAAGCCTATTGCTTCCAAATGGCGATTTACTTATTGAACGTGAACTTTATACCATGAATGGATTACGGTTCAAGCCCACTATAACACCTAAAAGTGTTGGCACTATTACTATTGAATTTACCTTTGTTGATTTAGAGGGAGAAACAACTATAAAAATCATTGATTTTTATAGTAATGAAACTTCTTTTTTGTTTACGGCTACACGTAGTTTGGCTACTTTGCCTATTGGTGAACGTTTACAGGTTAGTTATGATATTACGGAGCAAGGAACAACAAGCGTGGATCAATATACATTAGTTTTTAGTAATTCTAAAAATGGTATTATGACTGTTAATAGTGTTGATTATAAAGCAGGGGATAAAATTATAGTACCTTCTTTAAATTTTATAGCTTTTTATACCCCAAATGCTACAGGCGAACATATTATTACAAGCAATATTACCGCAAAAAGTAGTAATGTTACAATCTCTAAAAACATATCTGTTAATGTTGAAGCTTCCGATTTTGAATTTACTGTGTCATCTAATAGCGAAGTAACAGTTGGTGAATCTATCGATCTAAGTTTTAATGTTAATGAGTTGGTTGGTAACTCAAATTTTAAAATTAAATATTCGATTACGGGACCATCAAATCAGTTTACAAATAATAATGGGGTTATTTTATCTGCCAATACAGATTATGATATAGATAATACTTTTATTTGGAAATTAAAAGGAATTATTGATGGTTCCATGGATGTTACCTTTACTATTACAAATCAATATGGGGTTTCAAAATCCAAAACATTAAGTATAATAGTCAAACCTATTGATTTTAATTTTGATGTTAGCCCAATAGGAACGGCTTTTAATTTAGGAGAAAGTATTCCTTTTTCTTTTACAATGGATGCTCCAAGTTCTCTTACTTATGAAATATCATTTAATTCTAATACTGATGGAACATTAGAAGTTAACTCTAAAATTATAAATGAAAATACATTTACTTCTGTTTTTAGTACATCATTTGATGTAGGTTATAATCCAATAATATCAGGAACATCTATTATTTATTTTACTATTAGAGCGAGTAATGGGGTTTCAAAAACAAAGCAAATTTCTATAATTATAAATCAAGATCCCTTAGTAACAGATATTGAAGTTCAAAGAGGAAGTTCCTGTG
Organism: Mariniflexile fucanivorans; assembly: GCF_004341235.1. Taxonomy (GTDB): domain Bacteria; phylum Bacteroidota; class Bacteroidia; order Flavobacteriales; family Flavobacteriaceae; genus Mariniflexile; species Mariniflexile fucanivorans. The sequence goes on along the minus strand of NZ_SLUP01000013.1, from coordinate 17,968 downwards.
GTTCTTCGGGCTTTTATCCGATGATGAAAGTTTCTTGGACTAAAGCTTCTAATGTTTTTATAACTAATATATATATTAAAGCTGTTACAGCTAATATTGAAGAATTTAGTTTTAATTTGACTACTAATGATAATAATTCTGGTTTTTTTAATTTTAAGTGTTTTCATAATGTTTTTAAAGGTCAAACATATCCTGTTGAAGTTTACATAACTGATAATAGAGGAGTAAGGAGTAAATTATTTATAAAAAATCTAACATTTTAAAAAAAAAGTATATGAAAAATATAGTTTATAGTATTGTTTTTTTAATTACCCTATCTTGTTGTGATGATGATAATATATCCTCATCTAATAATGGTTTTTTAACATTGGAAACTAATAAAAACTTTTTATTAGATGAAAAGTGGTTTTTAGATTCTATGACTTCTAAATCTCCCATTGATATAAATAATGATGGAGTAACAAGTACTGATTTAATGATACAAGTTCCAGAATGTGATTTAGACTCATATTATGTTTTTGAAGCTAATCAATCCAATGTAGTTGTATTGTTTGAGGGTACAAATGTGTGTTCTGATAATTTTGCTAAATATGGTTCTTCTGTATGGAGTTTTTCTGTCTTGACCGATCAAAATAAAATTATGTTTGAGACATTAGGTGATAATTTATTAGGAGGTTTAAAAAATCCCTCTAGTGTAAATCAAATAAATAGTTTTGATAATGTGAATTTTTTAATAAGCAATGATTCAAGCTATAAACTAATCAAGTCAGAAATTCAGATAATCAATAAAGACAATAACGTTATTATTGTTGAGTATGTTTTAAGAGCGGACATAAATAATAGACCTTAAAAAAACTTTCTATATATAACCAAAAAAGACCCTAGCTAGGGTCTTTTTTGGTTATATATATTATTGCTCCTTTGGGAATTATTTCCGTTAATAATTGAGGATTCGCAAACCTTATAAATCTGTCGTTTAGGTCATACCTTGCCGCTAAATCTTTAATCGTGGTTGGGTTCTCTATTTTGATCTGTGCTAGATCGGTAAACACATATTTAAACTTTTTGTTATTATCATAATAAATGTTTTGATAGGTTACCAGGTATTTAATCACTAAAAATTTTGGTACATATGCTCTTGTTTCCATTGGTAAATATGGATAGATGTCTACGTAATCCCTTGAACCTGCTTTTTTTATTTTCTTATTAATATTACCCATGCCATAATTATATGACGACAACACCAACTTCCAATCGTTGTAACTTTTATATAGCCCCTCCAGATAACGACACGCACTATCGGTATTGGCAACAGGGCAATAATATAGATTGATTAAATTATTGCTCCCCAATCCCATTTCATCGCCCGTACTGGGCATAAATTGCCATAGTCCGCTTGCTCCTACTGAGCTAGTCGCTTTTGGGTTTAGTCCACTCTCTAAAATCGGCAAATATTTTAAGTCATTCGGTAAATCATATTTTGCCAATTTTTCTTCAAACAACGGAAAATAATAATCGCTGATCTTTATTGCTTTCTCCAACCATTCTATTTTAACCAATTCTATTAAAATTCTTTTGAACTCCGGAGAATATGAAAAAGGGATCATGCCATCTGAATTATCATTCATTAGTTCTACCTTTTTCCGTATAAAGTCATCGTTAAAAACATCACTATTTTGCGCTTGAATTATATTACAGCATAGTATAAATATTAATGCTATATACTTCATTTTCCGATGTTTTTTTGTAATTTTGGTGGAGCGCTAATTTACTAAATATTTCCTTTATAATGTTTAAATATATCTTTGGAGAAATTTTTAATATCTTCACTCACTTTAAAGCCCCTATTAAAGATTTGTTTAAAATATTATTTCAAAACGTATGGCAAAAAAAGACGGCGGACTCCTCAAAAATTCAAGAAAAAAACTAAAAATAAAAACAAAAGAATTGGATTCTTTTTTAAACGCGAAAACAACATCAACAAAATATTACCTTGAAGAATCCTTTTCGGAGAATAAAATTTTTAAATATCTTCTTTTGCTTAAACTAAAGGGCGAAAGTTTGGATCGTCTTTTTGAAGATTACATCAAGGAAAACAACATTAAACACGGTAAAAATGAATAATTTAAAAATAATCATAATAGCCCTGGCTTTTCTTTTTGTACTGGTGACTACTTTTTTGGAATTGCCCCCTTTGTTGCACAATATCCTTTATGGCGTAATGGGTGTGTTTGCGGTATTCTTTCTTATCGTAAAACGTAAAGACCTTAAAATAGAAGGTGTTTTTTCTAAAGAGCAAGATGCCAAGAATTGATTTTTTTTATTCTATGGTAAGCTTCAAAAAACACTAGTTAATTTATGGCCTAATCATTTATAGGCTTAATTCCCCTTGCCTTTTTTAATTTCCTGAATATAAACATTATAAGCCCATTGGATTCTTTGTTGAAAAGTAATACATTGCATACATAAACGATATAACATCAATTAAAGTCGAAAAGTTGCTGTTATACAACCGTTACCTGAAAGCTGAAAAAATGAATGTAATTAAGATTAAATGAAAAACGGAAAACCTATATCACTAAGACCAGTAATTTTAGGAGAAGCCGTTTCATTCCTAGAAAATGAGGGAATGGAATGCTTAATTACGCAAAACGGCATAGTATCTTTAGTAAATCAACTTGTAAACTATAGAGAAGAAGGAAAAGACCTATTTCCGAAAGTATACATAGTTGATGATATTGACTTGGTACTTCAATCTTTACCTATGTCTCAGCACTGCTTCATAGGTCAAGGCGAAAAAACTAAAGAAACAATGTTGAGGGCTTTAAAAAAATGTGCGCCTCTTACAGAAGCCGATTGGTCTATCTACATTCAGAGAAATGGAGATAACTTTAGTTATGGTGTTTTCAGAGCTGGAACTTCATTATTATCAGTATCAATAGAAGATTTTTTAATAATTAATGGAACTGAAGAACTTAAAGTAATTCTATTACATCAAATTTCAGATAAGTTAATAGAAATTAAAGGTGTTCAAAATGAGCCTTTAATGATAAGTTTTGGAGGCAGAGAAGAAACAAATAAATCACCAATCGAAAATCAATTTGAGTTTATTAAAACGATTGTTAAAAATGTAGACTCTAGCATAAAAGAACAAACCTCAAATTTTTATAAAAAGGTTTTCAATGAAATTTTAAAAGTTGGACACGGAACTTTAGCTTGTACAATAAATGGTAGTAAAAAAACAATTCCAAAAAGACTAGAAGATGGAATAATATTAAAACAGAGAATAAATATTCCAGAGATAATAAAAGAGTTGTTAGAAAAGGATGATTTGCAAGCAAACTCTAAACTAAATGGTTTTTTCACTATAATTATTGGGATGATGGAAAGTGATGGCATAACTGTTTTCACGGACAAAGGAGAAGTTGCAGCTTATAATGTATTTGTTAAGCATCCAGACTCTATAGCCAAAACCAATACTTCAGGTGGCGCAAGAAGTAGAACTTTTTTAACTCTGTGTAAATTAATCGGCAAAGGACTAGAATCAGCATACATCCAATCACAAGATGGAAAAATAGAAACAAAAGACAATGAGTAGTACAGAACTAGTAGTTTGGCAAAACAATGCCTTACCAGCGATACCAAAGAAAGTCTCAAAAATAGAAGACTTGGTTACTTATGGAGTTCAGCTTCAAGTAAAAGATAAAAAGCAAATTGTCTCTGCTTTTAATAATGAAGCTTATGAAATGGTATCCACATATACTTGGACAAAGGCAATAACATCTCTCAAAAACCAATTGAGTAAAATGGGTGTCTCTTTTATTGCTGAGATGTTAGATAGACCAGACATTAATGAGCACACGGATATCCAACAAGCAATTTCTGAGTTTGAAGCAATTCGTCTTGCTGAAGAATTTGGTGTTATTAGTGGGACGGCAGCATTCAGGTTAAAAAAAGCAATGGAAACCGTTACCCATTTTAATCAGCCAGAACTTGACGAAGATGAAGAAAATGAAATGACTCAAGATGAGGCTAGAACAATTGTCAGAACTTGTATTCAGGGCATTTTAGGATATAATAAGATTGAAGCTGCTATTGACTTTAAAAACTTTCGAGTTGAACTAGAAGAACGCACCCTTAATGAGGAGAATCCCTACATTTTAAAATTAGTTCAAAGTCCATATTTTTTTCATAGAACTGTCATTCGCATATTACTGTCATTAGTCAAAACTTCAAATGGTGCTCAACTTGAAAATTCACTTGCTAATTCAAATCTTATAATGCCAATGCTGTGGGGTAATTTGCAGCATCCTGAGAGATGGCAAATAGGTAGAACCTATTCGGAACTATTTACAGATGGTCAGACAATAGCTGCAAGCGGATTAAAGAAGGTTTTATTAAAAGTCAAAGGATTTGATTTTGTGCCAGAAGACTTGCGTTCGTCCTCATTCATAAAAGTCGCTAATGAAATACTAGCGGCTCACGAAGGAATGAATAACTTTTATAACGAACCAAAACCAGTAAGTACATTGTACAATATGGGAAGTGTAATCCCGACACCTGCATTTCCAATTTGTATAACAGCCATATTATCTGTTAAACTTGGGAACAGTTATGGCGTTTCGAATGCAGCACAAGGTATTGTAAATGAAATGCTAAAAAACATATCATCAGATAGGTGGATTTACTTTTTCAAGGAATGTTTACAGTACAATGATAGATTACTCTATAAACTAATGGACTATCGCCCATTAGACAGATGGTTGAGTTTATTCCCTGAATCTTTAATTGACAAGGCACTTCTAGAAGTGCAAGAAAAAGATTTGATAAACTTACTTAACTATACGAAAAAAAATGACAGAGATAGATTGATGAGACTAGCGGGACAGATGTACAGAAAAATTGGATATTCAAATAAATAAAAGCAAGCAGGTAACAAAAACAAACTGAATGAAAGAAAAACTAAGACTTGACTATGCTGCTTTTTTAAGGTCTTTTAAAAGAAATATTGATGTCCCTCATTCGATTTTGATAGGAGCTGGTGCTTCTATTACTTCTGGTATTCAATCTGCTTACGATTGTATTTGGGAGTGGAAAAAAGACATTTATCTTTCTAAAAATGTTAATGCCTCTAACTATTATAAAAACTATAAAGATGATTCAGTTAGAATAAGTATTCAGAAGTGGTTAGACAGTCAAGGAGAATATCCAGAATTAGATTCAAATGAAGAATATTCCTTTTTTGCGGAAAGAGCATACCCAATTAGTGATGACAGAAGAAAATACTTTCAAAGCTTAATAGAAAACAAACAACCTTACATTGGATACAAGCTACTATGTCTTTTAGCTGAACACAATATTATAAAATCAGTTTGGACAACTAATTTTGATGGTTTGATTGTTCGTTCAGCTCATCAAAATGGTCTCACACCTATTGAAATTAATCTAGATAATGTAGACAGAATCTATAGGAATCAAAGTAACAAGGAACTTCTTACAATTGCTCTTCACGGAGATTATAAATTTAGTTCGTTAAAAAATACAACGGACGAACTAGATACTCAAAATGAAGTATTTGTTGAAACATTGTCTAATTATCATATTGACAAAAATCTGATAATTATTGGTTACAGCGGAAGAGATAAATCTTTAATGGATGCTTTAAAGAATGCGTTTACACGTAAAGGAGCTGGGAGATTATATTGGTGTGGTTATGGGAATCACATAACGGACGAAGTAGAAGATTTACTAACATCAGTACGTAAGGCAGGAAGAGAGGCTCATTTTATAGCAACAGACGGTTTTGATAAAACTGTAATACATTTAACAAAATCAGCATTTGAAGATAATGCTGAACGCTCTCAAGCAATTCAAGATGCATTGGAAAGCTCAAAGAATGAAGAATATCTAAAAACGGACTTTTCTTTAAACTTCTCAAAAACGAGCAAATACATCAAGAGCAATTTACATCCTGTCGTTTTCCCTAAAGAAGTTTTTCAGTTCGAAATTGATTATAAAGAATCAAAACCTTGGAGTTTTTTAAAAGAAATATGTAAAACCAATAACATTTGTGCTGTTCCTTTCAAAAGAAAAGTATTTGCAATTGGTACTTTAACAGATATTTCAAATGCTTTCAAAGGTGTTTTAAAAAGCGATATAAAAAGAGAACCTATTAGTAAATACGATGTTGAAAATGTAACAGCTTTCAAATCATTAATGCTTCAAGCTATTTTGAAACATTTTGCAATAGATGAAAGAATATTGACAAATTATAAAAATAAAATTTGGCTCACTTCTAACCAAAGCGAATATCAAAAAATCAAAATTCATAAAGCCTTATTTCTTTCTTTTTACTTTGACAAAAACAAACATTTTGGATATCTGACATTTACACCAACTTTACATTTAACATCAGACCAAGAAATATCAAAAACACAAAAATTAACAATAAGTAAATACAACTTAGAAAAGTTATATAACCACAATTACGATGAAATATTAGAAAGCTGGAACAAAATATTATTCAATAGACCTAAAATTAAATTCGAATATCCAGAGGGTTCTGGTAGCAGTTTCGAATTTCAAATATCTTCCAATACAGCTTTCGGAGAAATAGATGTTTTAGACCCTAAGTTTAGAGGTTATAGTCCTAGAGAATATGATAAACGACAGACACAATTTAAAGGAGTTCAATTTTTAGAACCACAACTTGTATTTAGAAACACTTCAAGTGATATGGATTTCAAAGATTATCATCCAATGAGAGGTTTAGTCAACAATCGTCCATTTGATGTTAATTTAAATGGAATTGTATTATCAAATGAAATCAATTTATCTGTCATTTGTGGAGAAAAATATTCAAGAAAATTCTATGATTTTCTATCCAAACTACAAAATAAACATTCAACTGATAATATAAATCCTGATTACTTAATTGATTATCCTGGATTTTCATCCATTTATAATTTACCTATCAATATACCATATTTTGAGAGTGATGATAAATGGTTGAATATTGACTTCAAAGGAGAAAACGAACTAGAAACACACGAAAACGCTATCAATCTTGCGAGATTAATTACTTCTAAGATTGAACAAATTGCAAATACTCAAAGTCAAAGTACAATAATAATTTTTATCCCTAGTGAGTGGCAAAATTTTGAAAGCTTTGTTAACAAAGAAGAAAGTTTCGACTTGCACGATTACATAAAAGCATTTTCTGCTTCAAAAGGAATAGCTACACAACTTATAAGAGAGGAAACACTAGATGACAAATTAACTTGTCAGATTTATTGGTGGCTATCGTTATCCTTTTACGTGAAATCACTTAGAACACCTTGGATTTTAAATAACCAAGAAAAAAGCACTGCCTATGCTGGAATTGGGTATAGTATATCAAAAATCAAAGAAAAGACAGAAATTGTAATTGGCTGTAGTCACATTTATGATTCTAATGGTCAAGGCTTAAAGTATAAATTATCCAAGATTGATAATTATGTTCTCGACAAGCAAAACAATCCTTATTTATCATTCAAAGATGCTTTCCAATTTGGTGTTTCTATCAGAGAATTATTTTATGAGTCGTTAAATAGATTACCAGAAAGAGTTGTTATTCATAAAAGGACAAGGTTTACAGAGGATGAAATAAATGGAATAAAGGCTAGTCTGAATAAGGCTGGAATTAAAAAAATTGACCTAGTTGAAATTAGTTTTGAACCTGATGCTCGTTTTGTAGCGATGAGCGTTTACAATAAAGAGCTACAAGTAGAAAAATTTCCCATTTCAAGAGGTACTTGTATTGTTACAAAAAAACATACTGCCCTTTTATGGACTCACGGAATTGTACCTTCTGTTCGTCAACCAAATTATAAGTTTTATTTAGGTGGTCGAAGCATACCTGCACCAATTAAAATAACAAAGCATTATGGAGAATCGAATATTGATTTGATTTCGACAGAAATTTTAGGATTAACAAAAATGAACTGGAATTCATTGGATTTGTATTCAAAACTTCCATCAACAATTGATTCTTCAAACAAGATTGCAAGAATTGGAAAACTATTATCAAGATTTGAGGGAAGAACTTATGATTATAGACTATTCATTTGAAAAAGGCCAGCAGGTAACAAAGATGTATATAAAAAACAGGCGAAATAGTAGCAAATTCAAGGATTGTGGCTCGTGTCAAACTTTGTGTTTAACCGAAAGTTTCGTGCTTCGTAACCGCCTACTTTTCATATACTAACCGTTAGCACCAATATGACCAAACCGCCTGAAAATATGAACGAAATTGACATTAGAGAAATTTACGAAAAAGATGTTCTTGCAATTTGGAAAAAATTTGAGAATCACAAGGTTTTTTCTAATCCCGATTTTGAATATAGAAAACATCCACTTCTTCCTGAAATAGTTCATAAAGAAAGTTTAATGTTTATTGGAATGAATCCTTCTTTTAGAAAAAGTTCTGTAATACCTGAAAACGAAAAAAATATTGGTTTTTATCAAATACCAAAAGAGGAAAACTCTAAAGACATTCCATACTTTGAAAAAATGAAAGAGGTTGCAGAATATTGCAATGCAAAATGGACTCATCTTGATTTATTTTTCATCAGAGAAACAAAACAAGAATTGATTGAGAATTTAAGTTATACAAATTTGGAATTTTTAAATCTACAATTAGAAATATCATTTGAAATAATAGAACGAGCGAAACCAAAACTAATAATTGTTTCTAACGCTTTGGCTTCCGAGTTTTTTGGAAAAATGAAAACAAAACATAACAGTTTTAAGAAAATTTGGAAAGGTTTTGACTTGTTTTTTGAAGACAATGATGTTTTAGGAAAAAAATCGACATTTAACTCTGAAATTGGAACTTATGAAATTGAACTGAATAACGAAAAGGTTCCAATAATTTTTAGCGGAATGTTGTCTGGACAAAGAGCTCTTGACATTGGTTCTTTAGAAAGACTAAAATGGCAATCAAAAATGATATTAGAAAGCAGAGCTAAAAAATAAATACTGGTGCCAAGCCGTATATAAAAAATTGCTATTTTTAGCTTAACCAATGTCAGTTGCTTTCCTTGCTAGCTTCTGATTTTCCTTCGGAAAATCCTCGCACGCAAACATGCTACTATTATTATAAACGTTGTGTGTAAAAAACGAAAATCAAAAAAATAAATGGCATTATTCAAAATAGAAAAATCTTTAGAATACATTAAAGAAAAACCTTTCCGACTTGAAAAAGAAATTCAAGAATTGACCGAAAGTAATTTAAAGACAATTCTCGGACTTGACTTTGTGAAATCTGAATTTGCCCTAAATAACTTCCGAATTGACACTCTTGCGTTTGACAAGGAAGCGAATGCTTTTGTAATAATCGAATATAAGAGAGATAAGAACTTTAGTGTAATTGATCAGGGTTATGCCTATTTATCACTAATGCTAAATAATAAAGCAGACTTTATTTTAGAATTTAATGAAAACCTTGATAAAACCCTCAAACGGAATGACGTAGATTGGTCCCAATCAAGAGTTTTATTTGTTTCACCAGCTTTTACTAATTATCAACGTGAGGCAATAAATTTTAAGGACTTACCAATTGAACTTTGGGAAGTAAAGAGATTTGAAAACAATACTGTTTCTTACGAACAAATACAAAAAGCAGGAGCACAAGAAAGTATAAAAACTATTTCCAAAACCGACCAAACAATTGACAATGTTGCGAAAGAAATTAAAGTCTATTCGGAAGAGGAACATTTGGAAAACGCAAACGAAGAAATCAAGGAATTGTACGAGAAAATGAAGAACGCAATTCTGAATTTCGATAATATAGAAGTCAAACCAAAGAAAAAATATATTGCTTTTGTTTCTGGCAGAAATGTAGTTGATATTCATCCACAAAGAAAAGCATTGAAAATTTGGATTAATATGACAATTGGAGAACTTGACGACCCGAAAGGAATTACAAGAGACGTTTCTTCAACTGGACACTGGGGAAATGGAGATTATGAATTACAAATAAACTCGGACGAGGATTTAGAATATATTTTGAGTCTGATTAAACAGTCGATTAAGAAAAATAAAAAATAACGAAAAGGTTCCAATAATTTTTAGCGGAATGTTGTCTGGACAAAGAGCTCTTGACATTGGCTCACTCAAAATTGAATGAATAAAAAAGATAAACTACTTACTTTGATTCCTGCATTATGGACAAGTCTTTTTGATTCCATAATTACAATTGTTAATCAACCAAAGGAATATTGGGATGGTGATTTAGACGTAGCAAACGAAGCGAATTCTATCGGATATTTCATTATGAAACAACACGTTTCTGGAATATTTATACTTTGTGGAATTTGGCTCATTTTAATTGGAATAATAGGTTATTATTTACCTAAAAAATATTCTCGAGTTTTTTTACTTTTTGTTTTAATGGCGCACACTTTTGGTGCTGGAAACTGGTTGATTATGAATTATGGGTTTTGGACTGCAATTATTTTTGTTTTATTTAATACAATACTATTTTATAAAATTCAAGATTTGATTAATAGAAAAAGTGTGAAAATCGGAATTTAAAAAATCTGACTGACCAAATCGCCTGAAAATACAAAGTATTCGAATTTACCTTTATGAATTGTAACTGTTTTTGTTTTACAGGCACCTATGGCTCCTAAATCTTTTAAGTTTTCACAAACAAATTGTGTTCCTGTTATATTTTCAATATAGCATAAAATAGGGGTAAAAGTAAATACAGTAAACCTTATTATTAAGTCAGATTAATATTATATTTTTAACAACTATAGTAAAATTGCTAAAAAGACTATTTCAAAAAAGTTAAAAGTTTAATTAAGTTCCATTCCTTGGAATACATATCATAAAATCAAATAATGAGTAACAACAACCAAAGAGCCGAATTACATAGTCAAATATGGAAAATAGCCAACGATGTACGTGGGTCTGTAGATGGCTGGGATTTCAAACATTTCGTATTAGGCACATTGTTCTATCGCTTTATAAGTGAAAATTTCACTAATTATATTGAAGTTGGTGATGAAAGCATTAATTACGCAAATCTTCCAGACGATGTAATCACATCTGATATAAAAGTAGATGCTATTAAAACAAAAGGCTACTTTATTTATCCAAGTCAGCTTTTTGTAAACGTTTCTAAAAAAGCGAATACCAACCCCAATTTAAATACAGATTTGGCAGCCATATTCTCAGCCATAGAAAGTTCAGCAAATGGCTACCCATCCGAAGAAGATATAAAAGGCTTGTTTGCCGATTTTGATACCACCAGTAACCGTTTGGGCAATACCGTTGAAAATAAAAACAGCCGTTTAGCTGCTGTACTTAAAGGTGTAGAAGGTTTAAAACTAGATAATTTTGAGGACAATGAAATAGACTTATTTGGCGATGCTTACGAGTTTCTTATTTCTAATTATGCCGCCAATGCAGGCAAGTCCGGTGGTGAGTTCTTTACGCCGCAAAGTGTGTCTAAGCTTATTGCGCAATTGGCAATGCACAAACAAGAAAAGGTAAACAAAATTTATGATCCTGCTGCAGGTTCTGGTTCCTTATTGTTACAAGCCAAAAAACATTTCGACAATCATATTATAGAAGAAGGCTTCTTTGGGCAAGAAATAAACCATACCACCTATAACTTGGCGCGTATGAATATGTTTTTGCACAACGTAAATTACGATAAGTTTCATATCGTGTTGGGCAACACCCTTATAAACCCAGAATTAGGAGACGATAAACCGTTTGATGCCATTGTATCTAATCCACCGTATTCCATAAATTGGATTGGTGATGATGACCCTACCCTTATTAACGACGACCGTTTTGCGCCTGCTGGTGTGCTTGCCCCAAAATCGAAAGCAGATTTTGCCTTTGTATTGCATGCATTAAGTTATTTATCTAGTAAAGGAAGAGCAGCTTTGGTTTGTTTCCCAGGTATTTTTTACCGTGGTGGTGCAGAACAAAAAATAAGAAAGTATTTAGTAGATAATAACTTTGTAGAAAGCGTCATTTCTTTAGCACCCAATTTGTTTTTTGGAACTTCTATTGCCGTAAATATTTTGGTGCTTTCTAAAAGTAAAACCGATAGCAAAACACAGTTTATAGATGTAAGTGGGGAAAATTTCTTTAAAAAAGAAACCAATAACAATGTGCTTACCGAAACACATATTGAGCAAATTATGCAAATGTTCGATAGTAAGGAAGATGTAAAATACGTTGCTAAATCTATAGATAACACCAAAATTGAAGAGAACGATTATAACCTATCTGTGAGCTCTTATGTGGAAGCTGAAGATACGCGGAAAAAAATTGATATTGCCGTGTTGAATAAGGAAGTTAAAATTACAGTAGAAAAGATAAATACACTTCGTGCTGATATTGATGCCATTGTAAAAGAAATTGAAGCATGAGTTATTTAAATGAATTATTAGAAGGTGTTAAAGTGGAATGGAAACCTTTAGGGAAAGCTCTTGTTCGCACGAAAGGAACAAAAATTACCGCAGGTCAAATGAAAGAGTTACACAAAGGTGATGATGCACCCTTGAAAATCTTTGCAGGAGGTAAAACCATTGCTTTTGTTAATTTTGAGGATGTTCCTGAAAAGGATATAAACAGAGAAACTTCTATTATAGTAAAATCTCGAGGTGTTATTGAATTTGAATATTATGACAAACCATTTTCACATAAAAATGAAATGTGGTCATACCATTCAAAAAACGAAAATATCGATATAAAATTTGTTTATTATTTTCTGAAGATACATGAACTTTATTTTCAAAATATAGGAAGTAGAATGCAAATGCCTCAGATTTCAACGCCTGTAACAGATAAATTTCAAATCCCCATCCCACCACTAAAAATACAAAAAGAAATAGTCCGTATTTTAGATACCTTTACAGAACTTACTACAGAACTTACTACAGAACTTACTACAGAACTTACTACACGTAAACAGCAATATACCTATTACCGTGAACAATTGTTGAGTTTTGATGAAAATGAAGTACAACATGTAGCTATGGGTGATGAAAGTGTTGGGAAATTTATTAGAGGTAAGCGTTTTGTGAAAACCGATTTATTAGCAGAAGGTGTGCCAACGATTCATTATGGTGAAATGTATACCCATTATGGTACTTGGGCAGACAAAACCAAATCTTTTGTTAGTAAGGAATTAGTAGAAAATAAAAAATTAAGACTTGCTAAAAAAGGAGATGTTGTAATTGTTGCCGCAGGTGAAACAATAGAGGATATAGGGCAAGGAACAGCTTGGTTAGGTGATGAAGGAGTTGCTGTCCATGATGCTTGTTTTTATTATAAAAGTACTTTTAATCCTAAATATGTAGCTTATTTTACTAGAACGAGACAATTTCATGACCAAATCAAGAGACATATTTCTTCTGGTAAAATTTCAGCGATTAATGCTAAAGGGTTAGGTAAAGCTATAATTCCAATACCATCTAAAGCAGAACAAGAACGCATAGTAGCGATATTAGATAAATTCGATACCCTCACCACTTCCATAAGTGAAGGTTTACCAAAAGAAATAGAGCTAAGAAAAAAACAATACGAATACTACAGAGAAATGTTGTTAACGTTTCCAAAAAACTAATGCCTCATGTCCACTTACAAAACCATAGCAGAATCTAACAATTTTATTGTTTTAGAGCACTTCAAAAAGTTTTCAGCACTAAACGAAACGCCTACAAATTATCAAACAGAGTCCGATTTAGAAAAGGAACTCTTAAAAGATTTACAAAATCAGGGCTATGAGTGCCTTCCGCAGTTAACCAATCAAAAATCCATGTTGGCCAATGTGCGTGTGCAATTGCAAACACTTAACAACATGCAATTTACAGATAGTGAGTGGCAACGGTTTCTATTGGAATATTTAGATAAACCCAGCGACAACCTGCTAGATAAAACAAGAAAAATACACGATAACTACATTTACGATTTTGTGTTTGATGATGGGCACATTCAAAACATCTATTTGGTTGATAAAAAGAATGTGGCACGCAATAAAGTACAAGTCATTTCGCAGTTTGCACAAAAAGGCACACAAGCTAATAAGTACGATGTTAGTATTTTAGTTAACGGCTTACCTTTAGTACAAGTAGAATTAAAAAAACGTGGTGTTGCTATTCGCGAAGCTTTTAATCAAGTACATCGCTACACCAAAGAGAGTTTTAATACCGAAAATTCATTATTTAAATATCTACAACTTTTTGTAATTTCTAACGGTACAGACAGTCGCTATTTTGCAAATACCGTAGAGCGAAGTAAAAACAGTTTCGACTTTACCATGAACTGGGCAAAGGCAGATAATTCGCTTATTAAAGATCTAAAGGATTTTACAGCCACCTTTTTTCAAAAACACACCTTACTTAATGTCTTGCTAAACTATTCGGTTTTTGATGTCAGTGATACGCTGCTTGTTATGCGGCCATACCAAATAGCAGCAACAGAACGCATGCTATGGAAAATAGCGAGCTCTTTTCAAGCAAAAACATGGAGTAGTACAGAAAGTGGTGGGTATGTTTGGCATACTACAGGATCGGGAAAAACATTAACGAGTTTTAAAGCGGCAAGGTTAGCCACACAATTAGATTTTATAGATAAAGTGTTTTTTGTGGTGGACCGTAAAGATTTAGACTATCAGACCATGAAGGAGTATCAGCGTTTTTCGCCCGATAGCGTGAATGGTTCAGACAGTACAGCAGCTTTAAAACGAAATTTAGATAAAGACGATAATAAAATTATTGTAACCACCATTCAGAAGCTAAATAACTTGATGAAAACAGAGAGTAATCTCCCTATTTTCAATAAGCAAGTGGTTTTTATTTTTGATGAAGCTCACCGTTCGCAATTTGGTGAAGCTCAAAAAAACCTTAGTAAGAAATTTAAAAAATATTACCAGTTTGGTTTTACAGGTACGCCTATATTTCCAGAAAATGCTTTAGGTGCCGAAACAACAGCCAGTGTGTTTGGTCGCGAATTACATTCTTACGTCATTACCGATGCTATTCGGGATGAAAAAGTACTGAAGTTTAAAGTCGATTATAACGATGTACGTCCGCATTTTAAAGGTTTTGAAACAGAAGTTGATGAAAAGAAATTAAGTGCAGCAGAAAACAAAACAGCCTTATTGCATCCAACACGGATTAAAGAAATATCGCAATATATTTTAAAGCACTATAGAAATAAAACGCACAGAACCAAAGGGCAGAATAGCGGTTTTAATGCCATGTTTGCGGTAAGTAGTGTAGATGCTGCAAAATGTTATTACGAAGAACTAAAGAAGCTTCAAAAGGATGCTGAAAAGCCATTAAAGATAGCAACCATATTTTCATTTGCAGCCAATGAAGAACAAAACGCCATTGGTGAAATAACAGAAGAAACGTTTGAGCCAACCGCCATGGATGTGAGTGCGAAAGAGTTTTTAACAGAAGCTATTAATGACTATAACGCCCTATTTAAAACAAGTTATGGGGTAGATAGTAAAGAATTTCAAAATTATTACAGAGACCTTGCTAAGAAAGTTAAAAACAAAGACGTGGATTTGCTTATTGTGGTAGGGATGTTTTTAACAGGTTTTGATGCGCCTACATTAAACACCATGTTTGTAGATAAAAATTTGCGTTATCATGGTTTAATGCAAGCTTTTTCACGTACTAACCGTATTTATGATGCGACTAAAACCTTTGGTAATATTATAACTTTTAGAAATTTAGAACAAGCCACCATTGAGGCTATTACCCTTTTTGGCGATAGTCGTACTAGAGATGTGGTTTTAGAAAAAAGCTATAAAGAATACTTGGAAGGGTTTACAGATATAGCAACAGGGAAAGCACGTAGAGGCTATGTAGAAGTCGTTAAAGAGTTGCATGAAAAGTTTCCTAATCCTGATGAAATAGTTACAGAAAAGGATAAAAAAGAATTTTCTAAACTCTTTGGGGAATTTTTGCGAGTAGAAAATATATTGCAGAATTATGATGAGTTTACCAATCTAAAAGCATTTCAAGCTATTGATGTAAATGATCCGGATGCTGTTGAAGCGTTTAAGGAAGCCCACTTTATTTCAGATGAAGATATGGCCGTAATGAAAAGTATAGAGCTGCCTACAGAACGAGCCGTTCAAGATTATCGCTCTACGTATAATGATATTAGAGATTGGTTACGTCGTGAGAAAGAAGGGGACGAAGCAGAAACATCGGATATTGATTGGGATGATGTGGTTTTTGAAATAGATTTATTAAAATCGCAAGAGATTAACTTAGATTATATTCTAGAATTAATTTTTGAAAATAATACAAAATCTAAAAGCAAGGAAGAATTAATAGAAGAAATAAGACGCGTAATTCGTGCTAGTGTAGGTAATAGAGCAAAAGAAAGTTTAGTTGTTGATTTTATAAACGATACCAATTTAGATGCTATTAAAGAAAAAGCAAATATCATAGATGCTTTCTTTGGCTATGCACAAGAAAAACAAAAAGCCGAAGCGTCCGTTTTAATTGCAGATGAAAACCTTGATGAGGAAGCTGCGAAACGTTATATTATTTCATCATTAAAACGTGAATATGCTAGTGAAAACGGTACAGAGCTAAATTCTATTTTACCTAAAATGAGTCCGTTAAACCCACAATACTTAACAAAAAAACAAAGTGTTTTTCAAAAGATAGCTTCTTTTGTAGAGAAGTTTAAAGGTGTTGGTGGTCAATTGTGATGTTTTAATAAATTTAAAATTAGTAAACAATTTATTTTTCATATATCGGTCACTTGGATCGCTTAGGTTTTATTGATGCATATCTTTCAACAATAAATAAAGAGTAATCCATGTTGGCAGATTTCCCCAAATATGAAGAAGAACCACTTTGACCGATTTTTTGTAATAGGCCATCCAAAGTTTTCCAGCAGATTCAAAATATTCCACTTTGGAAACCCTAAGACCGTTCCGCTACATTTCATTGCGCTGGTCCTGTCTTAGAATCTCCTGCAACTCCATATTTTGAAACAGCTTCCAAACCGCTAGGCAACAGAAACAAAATTTTTATTTTGGGCCCAAAAACATGGCACCAAAATAAAAATTTCATTACCGTTGCTTTCTCCCACGCCCCCACCCTGCTATGGTTATTTCAGCTTCCTTTAAAGTCTAGATTTAATGTAAGGAACGCTGCGCTGACTATAATAAATATGAGCACTAAGTTCAGTGCGTTCGATTTACCTTAAAATTTTGTGCCTATAAAATGGCATTAACCCACTTCGTAAACTCAGGGGACCCATCCAATTTTACACTTCAAAATGTTAGAGAAAATCTCTTCTAGCACTGACTGGTTGCACTAATATTAATTAATAAAATTTAACATTATGTGTAACAAAACAGATTTTTACGAAAAATTTAAAACAGAATTTGCTCAAAGACCTTTTGATCAAAATGAAACATTACTGTGGCTCAACAGAAATAAAATCATTACCATGAGCTGGGGCTTCAACAGCCCAACATCCTTAGATGAACATGGGTTAATGTTTAAGGTTAATGGGCACCATCATAAAGGGTGGGTACTTGTAACATTAGCTGGAAACGATACTTATACACTTCGCTTTTTATCTGCCCAATTTAAAGAAACTAAAGCAAAAATCACAGAAGTTTATTGTGATGTACTGCAAGAAACAGTTGATAATGCGATAGAAAGAATAGAATCATATTCTGTGTAATTTTTAAGGTTTTCAAGTTCCTACCAAAAACTTGATTTTAAACAGCCTCTTTATAAAACTACATAATGTTGACCTTGTCGGAAAAAATGCGAGAACATGTTCATTAGGCAAATGTTATAAAAGTTCCAATTTCCTTTTTTCGTAGCAAATGGAATTTAAAAAATCCAAACGGTGAAAAACCTTTTTGGATTGGTTTTAAATTTTGACCCATTGCATGAAAAAAACAAATCAA
>NZ_SLUP01000012.1 GCF_004341235.1 Mariniflexile fucanivorans | reverse complement strand
TTTCTACTAATGCCGCTTTAATTGATGAACTCCCTATGTCTAATCCTAAGTAATACACAAGTTTTATGATTTAATTAATAATTTTTACTTCTTTATAAACTTCAATTGACTACCCAAATCTTTTTTTAAAAAAATAAATACCTATAGTTTGATTGAAAAATATAATTTAGTGCAAAATTAGTTTTAGGCTTAAAGAAGTAATGGTAGAAATTAATCAACTTATAGAACAAATGATGCGTTTACTTATTTAGTGATGTTTTTTAAGGTTGTAACTAGAAAGAGTTTTGTTTGAAAACACCATACCTTTTGCACTTGTTCTATTTAATAAAAGAATACTTTTTACCTTATGAAAAAAACATAAATATATCTCTACATAACATTAATTTTATAGTGAAGTCGTTTAAACTTTTATTTTATTAAATTTATTTAGAGCAATTATTATGAAGGCTAAATAATTAAAGCCTAACCAGCTATCTATTGTTGTGTCAAACCTATTGAGCAACGACCTAAAACTGTCCATCCACGTATTTGTTCTTTCAATTTTATATCGTTCATTATAAAGCAATTGGTCAAAATAAACATCTCTATCTGTGATACCATTTCTTTTGTTGAAACTGTAAAAAACGGCAAGACAATACCACCCTCGGCGGTAAAAAGTAAGCATAGATAAATTATCAATAACTCATTGTATTGCATTAGTTTAAATCTGTAAATGATCTGGTTCAAATTATCCGCTTTTAATGGTTGTCATCATCCGCCTTATCCAAATTGATTGGCGGTCTGCCCTTTCTGATGGCTTTTTCCAATTCTTTCTTTATTGGTAATGTCTTATTGCTCAATGCAAAATTTTGCCAATTCGGTAAAGTCATATTTTTTTTCCAATTTCCTTATTAAATGGACACTACGCTTAAAATTTTTAGTGTTATTGACTAAATCGCCAGAAAATTTTACCCTGTTCGCGATGATGTGGATGTGCTGGTGCTGTTGTTCGATATGCCTGTGTTCAATGTATTGGTTGTCATCAAACCCCATACCCTGTAGATGGTTCCAACCCTGTTATATAAATTCTTTATCCGCTAAATTATCTTCATGTGGAAGATTTAATGAAACATGATATACCGCTTGTTTAGACTTAGATCTAATTGCCTGACAAGATTGAATTCCTTCGTAATGGTAGCGGTTTTTCCATATGAAATATTGCATCCTAGAAATAACCTTTCCTTTTTCTGCCTTCCTTTCGCGGTAAGCTAGCAGTCCATAAAAGTCCTTTCCTTTAATCTGGTCCGCTATCATTTATTTACAATATTTAACTTTAACTGGTCAATGGTTTCTTTCAACTCTAACAATTCTTTTTGGAGCAATTTTGGGGTGTGCATCCCCAAATGTGCCTTTTTCGTCAATTGGTTCAAGTTGTTCCCGATACGGCTCAATGCCACAAACAACTGTCTATCGTGAGGCGTGACTTTCGTTCTTGGCATCGCCTTACCGGTTGTCTTTCTTCTTATATATTCCGGTATTCCGATACCCAAACAATTTGCACTATCCGATACAATCAAAAAATCATTGACCGTCATTCTAACATTAATGCGAATCGCCTTTAGTGATTGAATATCTTTTTTTGGTCTTGCCATAATTGGAAATTTTGAGGTAATATCTTATTGTACCTGCGAACGAAGTGAGCAGTTTTTGCTTGCAAAAACATGGCTTGCTTCGTGACTACCAACAGACTTTGGCTTTTTATCCTACTAACTTTTTGTTGTCAATAAGCGTTCTTATGTCGTTAGGGTAAAAAAGAACCCTGCCTTGAATGGAGATTCTTTTTAAAAGATATTTTCTGATCCAGAAATAAATGGTTAGTCTTGAAACCGAGAATTTTTCGGTAAGGTCTGAAATAGTCAATAATGTATCTTCAGGTTTGGAATTTGAAGAATTTGTAGATGGTTCTGAGCCGATTTTGAAAATTTGCTTCTCTTGACTGTGAATGGGAATGTACTCTTGGGTACCGTCACCGTTCATTACATATATTCTTTTCATTTTGTTAGATTTTGGTTTGTTTGATATATAGCAAACCTACCAACATTTGACATCATGAAATGGCTTTAACGTACATGCTGTATGGTACGGTAAAATGGTTAACAGAGTTTTACGTCCTCTAACGTTATTTTAAGTGAAGTTTCCGCCTCAGGCACTTGGAAGTATGTATAGGGGTCATTTACCAAAAATTGTAAAGTGGTTTTGTAGCGGGCTTTTCCATGGGCGTTGTCCTCATGTATTTCCAATTTTTGACAAGTTAACTTTAAAACTATTTTGAAAAAAGGGTGTGAAAACAAATGGAGAGGGAGAAAAAAAATAAGGGTAGAAGGAATCAGACTGTTAGTCCACCATTTTGCAAATATGGAAAAAATCATGATTACCTGTCATATATATTTATATATGTATATATATGTGCATATATACATACAATTAGATGAAATAGCTAAAAACCAAGTGAATATCATCTTTTTCTTCTTTCTCCCTAGCCACAAAAAAGCACCCGTTAGGGTGCTGGATGAAGCGGATCAATATTAATCTGAAACAAGAATGAATAATGAAATTTAAAAATCAGGGGCACAAAATAGAGAATGAAAATTTTCGAATTTGAGAAGAAAATCTCGTACGCCCTCATTCAAGCATAAATCCTTTCCCATCAAATATTCTTTACAAACCTGTTTTCAATTTTACTTAACCAACCATATGCTAATGGGGCTCGGCATGGAAGAATAAAGTCTAAGGGAACTTTTTTTCTAAGTTCTCTTAGTCTTTATGAGCGGTCTTGGGCAGGTCTGTGGAATGGAGGTAAAAGATCCGGGATGATGAGCGAAGCGAAGTCATTTCGGAACTTGAAACCGTAATGAAGCAGGCTTGCCAAAAGACTTGGGGAAGCCCCATAAAGCATCCAAACTATTCTTCAAATAATCAAGCAACACAACTAATCGATGACAGGGCTTACAGTAGAGTTCGCATTCAATTTTAATATATATAAAACAAAGGGTATATAAAAACTACCAAAAAAGATGCTTATCACCTTTTGCAAATAAACACTCTAAACATCCCCAAATGACAGAAGCAGGAACCCCGCTTGGTTAATGACGCTAACCTCTATCAATCAATTTAACGTACACTTCATCATGTACGGCAAAGCCTTTATATAGATTTAAACGGTAGTAAGTTTGACAAATGTCAAACAAGCCAAAATTCAACAAAATTAAAAACGCATAAGGTTTACTGAACGGATGGACGCACGCCCGAATCCAGGGGTTGTGTCAACCAAAATCCATTTGGATACAACTTAAAAACAGAACCTATGAAAAAAATCGATAAGCTACAATCTACAGGATTATCTTCCTCTGAAATCCAAGTATTGGAGATGATACGCAACAAAAGGTTCCTATCCATCAAATTAATAATCAAAAATGGGGAGGTTGATGCAATTGAAGGTTTGGAAAGAATAAATACTGGAGAACGTATCATTGACGTTTTGAAACAGCACGATTATCAAAATTTGGAAATCAAACAGAGCAATGGCAAGATTGTCTGTGTAAACAGGATATTCAAGAAAAAAATCAACCCCAACACCAAAAGTTGTTAACAAGCAATTCATAAGTATGTGATAAAATAGTAGTCCCAAGAGGGATTCAATCAATTAAAAAAGGTAAATTAAAGCCTGCTTTTACAAATACGGTAGTGACCTATAAGACAAAGGAGCTGCCAATATTTACGGGAAATGTCAAACTCAATAATTGAGCTAAAGCAGAAAAATAGAATATTCAACAGCGCATGGCTTAAAACTTATAAAGGTTTTGAGGATTACTTGGAAGAAGATGCGGAAAAGACCGTAGAACAACTTCAAGAACTCGCCAATATAGTTTGCGGCCATGTCCAAAAAGGGAGCACATGAACTTAGATGTATTTGAACAATTTGCTAAAAAGGAAAAGGGAAGGATTATTGGAAAAAGCAATACGGCCGTTATTTACACCCGTGTTTCCAGTAAAGAGCAATTTGACAACAATGCCAGTCTAACAACCCAGCTTAAGTATTGCCAAGAGTATGCACTTAAGAAAGAATTGGAAGTAATGGAATATTTTGGGGGAACTTATGAATCGGCAAAGAGCGATGAACGTAAGGAATTCCAAAAGATGCTGGACTATGTCAAAAGGAGAAAGAACATTGGCTATATCATTGTCTATTCCTACGACAGATTTTCAAGAACAGGTGCGAACGGGGCGTATATAAGCGGGCAACTAAAAAAGCAGGGAGTGGCCGTGATTTCGGCCACTCAGGAAATTGATGTAACCACAAGTGCCGGTACGTTCCAGGAAAACCTGTACCACATGTTTTCCCACTTTGACAACCAAATCCGAAGGGATAAATCCATTACGGGAATGCGGGAAAAATTACGAAGGGGATACTGGACGGGAGCCTACCCATTTGGATACACCAATACAAATCCGGGAAAAGGGAAGATTCCGAATTTCGTGATTTCAGAAGAAGGAAGGTTGCTAAAGCGAGCCTTTTTATGGAAAGCAAACGCCAATATGTCCCATGTTGAAATTGCCGCACGCCTGAAAGAAAAGGGGTTGAACATAAAAGCAAAAAAATTGACCGACCTTTTTAGAAATCCTTTCTATTGTGGGCTTATGGTCAATGGCCTGATTCCCGGGGAGGTAATCCAGGGAAAACACGAAGCCCTGATATCGAAAGAAGTTTTCCTTAAGATCCATAATTTACTTCATGCCGGGGACCCACCTAAGAAATATTCGTTCGATGATGAAAATCTGCCATTGAAAATGTTTATCAGATCTTCGGTTTGCGGAACACCCTACACTGGATATGTCGTAAAGAAAAAAGGCCTGTATTATTACAAGAACAGGCGTAAGGGCAGCAAAGAAAACAGAAGTGCCAAAAAGCTCCATGAAGAATTTTTAAATGTATTGGGCAGGTTTGCAATAGCCGATAAAAAATATATCGCACCCTTGACCGATATCATACACGGCACCTTAATTGATAAAAACCAAGAGGCACTTAACGACCAAAAGCGATCGGCCAAAGAACTTGACCAGCTCCAAGAACGGATAGATACATTGGAAAGAAGGTTCGTTGTGCTGAACGAAATCACAAAACCTCAGTACGACCTTTTTATGCCGGAACTTAAAACCGAAAAAAGAGAATTGGAGAAAAAACTGGGAAATGGGGGAATAAATAGTTCGAACCTTAAAAAATCCATAAAAATCGCACTTGATTTTGCCTGTAACCTACCTTTGTTGTGGGAGTTAGGCGATCTGAAAACCAAAAGGGCCATACAATATATGGTGTTCCCCGACGGAATTGGGTACGACTTCAAAAACAAGGTGGTTCGAACTTTCAGGGTCAATGAAATTTTCGGTGCAATCTGTTTATTTTCAAGGGGTTCGGACGATATAAAAAAGGGGACTTCCCACGCAATTTGCAGAAAATCCCCTTTAGTGACCTCGACTGGATTCAAACCAGTCCCACAATTCTTAATGTTTATAAGGGTTTTGCGATGTTAATTAATGTAAGGTGTTACAATAACTACCTTTTTAATTGAATTAGTTTACTTAAAATTGTCCTTCAATCTGAAATAAATATACAAAATTTTAATGAACAAATAAGGTTAAAAAACATCAAAACTTAAGATATATTCTTAGTATGATTTCTTGATATTGACTTCAACTGATATTATTCATATTCACTTTTGTTGGGAAATAGTTCTACTATTATAACAGAAATATGTACACATAAATCCCAATAGATTACTCATGGAATAATTTACTATCTTACTGTTATAATATGGATATAGATAATTGCCTGTATCTTAAAGTATGAGCTTTGAACTCGTTTTTGAAGCTAAACATAAATGCTTAGTCTTTTCTAATTTAAATGTAACATAACCAGACTCATAAAGTTTTTACTATATATTTAAACAACTTTAAAGTAAAAAACATATAAAAAAGATATCTTTAAAAATAGAATATTAGGAGCTAATTTAACACATAATTCAATGAAAATGTTGCAATTCCCATCCAACCTTCCCCTACATTCTCTCCGCGAGTTATGACATTTATTTCTCTTCCGAATCCCAATGAAATTCCTGTATTCCATTGATTTGATAGATTATATAAATAGCCCGCATTTACCCAAGGTTGTATGACTAAATTATAAGTAGTTCCAGATGTTGGAAATGGTGTGTTTATACCATCCTTCCATTTTGTCCACATATTCCAAGCATCTAAAGAAGCTCCAAAAACAAAGTTGCCTTTCCAATATGGAAGGTATTTCACTATACCAAAACTTCCTCCAAATCCCTTAGCAACTTCATCATCATTAAACCCACTAAAATCTTCACGATTAGCAAAATTACCTCCTAGCCTAAATCGAAGTGCCCAATCTTCCTTTATGAAAATATTAGAAGTTATCATGGGCATATAACCAACTGGGTATAATTGTAATTCGGTTCCTATTTCTATTTTTCTCTTAATATTACTTTCATCTGATTGTGAAAACAATTGAATTGAAACTAAAAGAATTGCAATATGTAATGTGTGCTTAAAATTCATTTAATTGGAGGTTTAAATTAAAAATTATTAACTATTAAGGAATTATACGTTTTCCAAAATTGATTAAAATTTTAGGTTTAAGATATCCTGTTTCTCGGGTTTTTATCTCACCATTAATATCTATTATAAATAATGACGGATAAGCACGAATATTATATTTCTTCATTAATTCATTTCCTTCCTTAGTTTCACCATCGATAGCAATATTTATAAAATTGGCATTAAAATATGCACCTGCCTCTTCATCTTTAAAAGTTGTTCTCTTTAATAATTTACAGGGTCCACACCACTTAGCATACACATCTAAAAAAATGGGTTTATTTAAATCTTTAGCTTTTAACAAAGCCTCTTTAAAAGTGCCTTCAAAAAATTGAATACCCTTTGCATCATGCCCTTCGCCTGTTTTAGGTTCTTTAAAGCTGTACAATCCTACAGCTACAAAAAACATTAATCCTAAAAATAATACTGTTTTCATGGTAAGATATTTTATAATTATGTCAGTTTTTAAAAAAAAGTTGGTAAATATCCCAAATCTGTCCCTTTACTGAAGATAGTTTGCTGTCCTGCTGCTTGGTTTTTAAGTTTAATCATTGTCGAGTTCTTGGTTTTTTTTGGTTTAAAATATTCCATTTTTAAAATATAGACGCAGTGAAACTGATTCCCTGACAAGTTTAAATCAAAATTTGCATTTAAAACTGAAATTGTTTGTCAGGATTATAAATTTTTCCGTCTATCATCGCAATGAAGTATACAAATAACTATTTCAAAACTACCGCTATACTCCTTTTCGCACTAAACGAAAATGCACAGAGTGTTTCAAAACCAATTGCTTGCCAAAAAAAGCAAAAGGTTTTGTTATGGAAAAACATGAATGAACGTGTTTTAAAAACCATCCAAAAAACAAAGCTTCCCTATTTTATTTCTGATGAAACCAACCAAATTGGTAACACTTTTGGTCAAAAAATATCATTTGCTATACAGAAAGTCATTTACAAAGGTTTTGATAACGTTATTGTTATTGGTAATGATTGTATTGAACTGCAATCAAAGTATTTACTTGAAGCAAGTAATAAGCTAAAAACAAATGATGTTATTTTTGGTCCTGATTTTAATGGAGGAGCTTATTTAATTGGAGTTTCAAAATCAAGTTTTGATATTGAAAAATTTGCCGCTATTTCGTGGCAAACTTGTACTGTTTTTAATGAATTAAAAGAACTTTATTGCAACCATAATACTGCTTTTCTACCCGGTTTGAATGATTGCAATTCGACTCCCGATTTTAAAAAAGTAATCCATAGATTGTCTTATTCTAATCCTTTTAGACATCTAATTTTTTCACTACTTCAAGATAAATTCTTTATTCATCATTGTGAAACTACTTTTGTTTCTTATGAAAAGTATTTTTTTAATTTCAACAAAGGTTCTCCTTTTTCTGTCCAAATTCTTGTTTAGATTACATTTTTTTTAAAACTAATTATTATATCCAATGAAGCAATTTTTATTTTGGGCTTTGTTGCTATGTGTTTCAACTATAGCAAGTGCCCAACAAGACCTTACGGTCTCTGTTATTGATTTTGAAACTCAAAAACCAATTTCAAATCTTACGATACAATTATTAAACTCATCTCGAAATATATCAATTGAACAATCAACTAATGTGCAAGGAAAAGCAATTTTTAGAAACATTCCTGCTCTTGATGGTTATCAGGTTTTGTTTGAAGAAACAACTGATTATGCGGCCAAAAATTCAGATATTTTAAGTGTCCGTTCTAATCAAAACCCAAATGTGATTTTGGTTCTACAAAAAAACACACCCCAACAATTACAAGAAGTTGTTATTTCTGCCAATTCAACCACAAAAATCAATCGTCGTGATGCCGAAGTGTCTTCGGAATTGAGAGCTACCGAAATTCAGGAAATTCCTGTCGAGGGTCGTGATATTACCAGAGTTTTGTATCGTTTACCCAATGTTACGCAAGCCACAGGTTTTTATCCTGAAGCTCCCAATGTAAGTATTAATGGCGTTAACGGCCTTTTTACTTCTTATTTAATTGACGGCATGGACAACAACGAACGGTTTCTTGGCGGACAAAAATTCGAGATTCCATCTGGTTTTGTAAAAGATATTACGGTATTGACCAGTAATTTTTCGGCAGAATATGGACTGACAGGAAGTGGAGTTGTTGATATCACGCCCCGTTCAGGATCCAATAAAACGACTGGTGAAGCCTTTTTTATTACAAGACCTGGGCCATCAATTGATGGTAGCTCTCCGTTTGCACAACGCGATTTATCTGGGAATCAAGTAAAAGATGGTTTTGCCCGTTATCAAGCTGGTGCTGGTATTGGTGGCGCTTTTGTAAAAGATAAGACTTTTTATTATTTCAATTTTGAACATACTACCGATGTAAAAGACAATTTATTGAATGTTCCCGCTTTTGGCATTACTGAAACCGTTAGAGGCAATAACACCTTTAATTATTTCTCTTCTAAAATAGACCAAAATTGGAATAAAAATTTTAGAAGTTCGTTTCGAGCTAATGTTGGTTTAATTAATATTGAACGTCAAGGTGGTGGATTAGATGGTGGAGCTGCCTTTCCGTCTTCGGCTAGTACGCAAAAAAGAAATAGTGTTTTATTGGCTTTGAAAAACTCTTATAATTTTGGAAAAATAAGTGGCGAAACCAATGTTCAATACAGTCGTTTTAACTGGGATTATGCCAATTCATTACAGTCAAATTCTTCTCAAGTGGTTGTTTTAGGTACCAATGATGAAACATTAGCTATTTTAGGTCATCCAGGTTATTTGTTTAAAGCTGTTGAAAATACGGTGCAAGTGCAACAAAAATTCAAATACTATTTAGCCAATCATACTCTTAAAGCTGGGTTTAATTATATAAGAGGAAGTCATGAATTGTTCGGTGGTGGCAATCCAAACGGAAATTACACGGTTAAATTAAGTCAATCCCAAATAGATGCCATTAAGGCTAGTGGTGTTGGCAGTGCTTTAGACATCAACGACATACCGGCTGATGCTATCATTGAAAATTATAATGTGGAGTTGCGTCCAGCATCTTTTGGTACCCATCAAGATATTTATTCAGCTTATATAGAAGATTTATGGTCGGTGAATGATAAACTAAATATTACGTTGGGTTTGCGATATGATTATGATAATTTATCAAAAGGTGGTAGTAACAAAGGTGATTATAACAACTTAGCCCCACGTTTTAATTTCAATTACAAACTAACGAATAACAGCAGTATTCGAGGTGGATATGGCATTGCTTATGATAAAATTAATTATGCCGTTTACAGTGATGCTTTGCAACAAAACACCAAATCGGCAGATTATAGAACTCAATTGCAGGAATTTATCAATTTGGGGATTTTGCCTGCCCATACGAATCTTGATGCCATTACCTTTAACGGAAATATTTCGGCTAATTTATCGGATATTCCTTATTTGCAAGGACCATCAGGAGATGTATTACAAGATCAACGTGAAGGCGCTTTTTCCAACGAAAGAAGAATATTAAACCCGAATGGTTATGACAATCCGTATTCTCATCAATTTATGTTGGGTTATCAACTTCAAGCTGATGAAAACAAATTGTTTTATGTAGATTTGGTTCATATTAGAGGTGAAAATTTATTCCGTTTGCGAAATTTGAATGCTGCTGCTGAATATAATATTGACCCAAACAACGTTATTATTAGAACAACAGACGAAGCAGATGCCACTCGACCAATACCAATCGCAAACGGGAGTGCAATTATTGAAGGACAAACTGTAACTGGTGTTGCCAGAAATGTTGTGATGACTGAAACTAAAGGGAAATCAAGATATTATGCTTTGAGTTTAAATTATCAAAAAGCAAAAGGAAACGATAATTATTCGTACAGATTAAATTATACCTTGTCCTCCTTGAAAAATGATACAGAAGATATCAACTTTAGAGCAATGGATGGGAATAATTACGGCAACGAATGGGGTTATTCCATTAATGATAGAACGCACAATATCAATGGCATTTACAGTTATTATCCATTTGCAGGAACTACGATTACGTTGGCGGGATTGTTGCAAAGTGGGCAACCTATAAACAGGATTCCACTTGGTTTTGGTACTACCGATTTGAATGGTGATGGTTCCGGTTTTGGTGATGCTTATGTAGGCAATAGCGACCGCTATCCTGGCGAAAGCAGAAACAACGACCGTTTGCCTTGGAGTACTACTTTTGATATTGGTTTGCAACACCAATTGAAGATTTCAGGAAACAATAAATTGGAATTTAGAGCCGATATTTTTAATGTTTTCAATGCTGAAAACTTGAGTGGTTATAGCAATAATGCAACACAGAGTAACCAAATTCAAGGCGGTTCAAAAGCGAGTGGTTTATTTACACAGCGCAATGCATCACCCCCAAGACAGTTTCAATTTAGTGTGAGATATTTGTTTTAAAATATTTTATGAAACTGCAAAAAAAATAAGAAAAATGTTTATACTCAATGCAAGTGAGCCAAAGGAATTGGCTACTTATTTACAAAAACAACAATGGCTTGGTGCTGAAGAAACGATACTTTCGTTAACAAAACCGGGTGAAGGCAATATGAATTATGTGTTGCGTGTGGATACTGGAACGAGAACTTTCATTTTAAAACAATCACGGGCTTATGTTGAAAAATATCCACAAGTGGCTGCTCCAGAAAAACGTGTGATTACTGAAGGTGCTTTTTACGAAAAGATTTCGAGTAAAAAAACAGTTCAACATTATATGCCAAATTTGATTGGAATTGATGTTGAAAATAATGTCATCGCATTAGAAGATTTAAGTAAAGCCAATGATTTTACGGTTTTGTATGATTTAAAATATCAATTAAAACCGGAGGAACTTATTCAATTAATTGCGTATTTGAACGGTTTACACGCATCTTTTCAAAAAATAATTATTGATAATGAATTGGCAAATCTGGAATTGCGAAAGCTTAACCACGAACATATTTTTCATTATCCGTTTTTAGGAGATAATGGTTTTGATTTGAATACGGTTCAAGAGGGTTTGCAGGAACTGGCTTTGCCATATAAAAAAGATGTCCGTTTAAAACAACAGATTTCGGTTTTAGGAGCACTTTATCTATCGAGAGGAAAGTATTTGTTGCATGGTGATTTTTATCCTGGAAGTTGGTTAAAAACAGCTGATGGCATAAAAATTATCGATCCGGAATTTTGTTATTACGGTTCGAGAGAATTTGATCTGGGCATTTTAACGGCACACTTATATTTAACACAACAAGATGCAACTTTACATTCGATTGTAGTTACTGAATATGAAGATTATCCTGAATTGAATTTAGATATCATGGATGGATTTACAGGAGTTGAAATTATGAGACGCTTGATTGGATTGGCCCAATTACCGCTGAAAATGGATTTGAAAACAAAAAAACAATTGTTGAAGTTTGCAAGGACTTTAATTTTAAAATAATTGAAAATGAAACTTAAATTATTCCTTTTGTCTTTATCATTTGTAAGTCAAATACAAGCACAAACCAAAGTATGGTTTGATACCGACATTATGATAGGAATGCCAGACAAAGAAGCCCGTGAAGTAGACGATGGCATTACATTGATAATGGCACTCAAGCAACCACAAATTGAAATTGTAGGCATCAGCAATATTACTTATGTAGATTACGGATATGGTGTTATTCAAAAAATTCTGAATTGGCACAATAAGGGAGAAACTATTCCTATATATAAGGGTTCTCCAAATGCCGATGATTTGGGCACAGAAAATGATGCAACCAGAGCTATGTATAAAGCTTTAAAAAAAGAAAAACTGACCATTTTGGCACTTGGACCAATGACCAATATAGCGACTTTGGTAAAAAATCATCCTGATATTATTCCGCAAATAGAACGAGTGGCCATTTGTGCTGCCAGAACACCCGATTTGCCATTTAATCCTGGTAACGGAAAACTAAATGTGTTTGACTATAATTATGAGTTTGATGAAGCGTCAATGAATGTCTTGTTGAATTCACCTATTCCGTTAGAATTTGCAGGTTATGAACCGAGTTCTTACACACATATTGACAACATTAATTTGTTAGCCAGTTTGGATATGACCAATGAAGCCGATAAATGGTTATTTGACATTGTGCAACCTTGGATGGAATTGAACAAGAAGTATTTTGGTGTTCGTGGATTTATTCCTTTTGATTGCTCTACGTTGGGAATTGTTACACATCCCGAATATTTTACTTATTATGAAAACATTCCCATAAAAGTAAATTATAAAAAAAACGATGCTTTAGAAATTCAACCTGACAAACCGTATAAAAATTTCCTCGAAGTGTCCTATAAATTTAAAACCAAGAAAAAAGTAAAATATGCCCGAAGAGCTTTGCAAGGTTTTGAAGAGAAGATATTAGAAACTTTAAGTGCGACGAAATAAGTAATTTATGTTAATATTTTAACGATTTTTAAAACAAATATCTAAATATCACTAAATTAGTAATAAATTAAAACTAAAAATTATGAATACATTTACAAGAGCAGTATTTGCTGGAATTATTGGTACAATTGTTATGACCCTTTTTATGGTTTTGGGTGCCAAGATGGGAATGCCTAAAATATCCCCTCCGGATATGTTATCGAGTATGTTGGGAATATCTCTCACTTTGGGGTGGAGCATGCATTTTATGATAGGAATCATTTTTGCATTATCCTACTCTTATTTGTTTGGACCCAGGGTAAAAATAAATAATATTTATTTCAAAGGAATCACTTTTGGGATTGCGGCTTTTGTATTTGCCCAAATTATGTTGGCTATAATGGGGACTATTTTTCCGATGCCAATACAAGAAGGAAACATGGTTATGGTAATAATGGGCAGTGTTGTAGGTCACATTGTTTTTGGGGTTACGGTGGCTTTGATCGCAGGACCTATTTTAGCAACGAAATTAAATTCATAGGATAGGGCATTTTCTGTTATAATAAATTTTTAAATGCTGAAGAAAACATAAATTAGGAGAAAATTATTTTAGAATTTAGAATAGAAGTCTTTAAAAAGGGTGATAGATAATCACACTATCTTCATTTGAAAAAATTTGACTAATTTCACAGTTACAGATAATACATTTTAGAGGTCAGTAGATAATTTCATAACTTGAAGGTCAATAAAATTAGTAAAAAGATGAATATTTTTAAAGGGCAAAACCTTCTGGAGTTTGCTGAACAGTTCAAAACGGATTTAAACTGCAAAGAATATTTGGCAGAAATTAAATGGAAAGGTGGTTATGCTTGCCGTAAATGTGGCAATAGCAGTTACCAAATACGCAAAGATTTTTCAAGAACCTGTAATTCATGCAGTGACACCGAGTCCCCTACCTCCAACACGATATTTCATCGTGTTCGTTTCGGAGTCAGAACTGCTTTTTTCATTTGTTTTGAAATGGCGACAAGCACAAAAAGCCTGTCAGCCAGCCAAATGGGAGTTCGCTATGGCATTACAGAGAAGACAGCTCGACTGTTGTTCGAGAAGCCATGAGCTCTAGTGAAAGCAGCCCAATGGATGGCATTGTCAATGTTGACGAGTTTGTTTTGGGAGGCAAAGAACAAGGGAAAATCGGGCGTAGCTATAAAGGCAACAAAAAGAAAGCCATTACTGCTGTTGAGCTTACCAAGGAAGGTAAAGTAAAGCGTATGTATGCAATGAAAATTGAAGATTTCTCAGCAAGGTCTTTACAGTACATGTTTATAAAGCACATAAGCCGTGATGCAAATGTGACCACTGATAAATGGAAAGGGTACAGACCTATTGCCAAAGCTTACAATATCAACCAGATTGAAAGTAATAAAGGATTGAATTTTAAAGCTTTGCACACCATGATCCATCAGATTAAATCGTGGATAAGAACAACTTATTCTTGGGTAAGCGATTTTAACATCAATAGATATTTTAATGAATTCTGTTTCAGGATAAACCGTTCTCAAAATAAAGCAACAATATTCAATAACTTAATAACCAAAATGGTCAAAGCGGATAAAATTCATCAAAAACAAATTATATGCAGCTAACTACTGACCTCTAATACATTTTATAAATTGCGTTGTTTATTAATTTTTTAATTACTGTAAATATCGGTAATATAAAATGCAGGTATTGAAAACCAAAATGCCATAAATGCAGGAGCAGATTTCAAAAATTGACCTGTTCTTGGCCCAGATATAGCTTCTCCAAATATATTCCATTCTGTACCTTCATTGTCTTTTAATACCACTTCAGTTCCTGAATAAACATATTCAAATTGTAATTCAACTGTATTACTCTCTAATTCAAAAGGAAGAATGAAATTTTGGTTTCCTACTAGTATATAATTTTTACCTTTAAATGAATCTTTAATTATATTGTTCGATGTGAAATTTTCAAATCTGTACACCTTTGCATCACTACCATCTACAATGGCAAGTACTCTCTCTTTTGACGGCAACCTTATGTCTTTTGGAACCGGAAACAAAAAGAAATCATTATTTGTATTATAGTCCCCGTAAGGTGATCTGCCATAGGTTCTTGAAAAACCAGTATTGGTACTCAACACCTTAGAATTTGGATATATCGTCTTCCAAGTTTTCCAGTTGGTTTCAAACAATTTTATCAAATTGGCCTTTTGGCTCAACAATGGCCCATTAACACATTCACTTAAAATTTGAGACCAATTGCTATTTGTTTCTCTATCGTAAGGAATTAAATTGGTATTATACAATAATCCTGATACACCAAAGGTGGTTTCCTTCCCTTTTATAACTCTATTCCATCCAATACCAGTACCTGTAAGTGGGCAATAAGTAACAGCAACCGAAACAGTTCCTATATTATCGTTAACAATCTCATGCCAATCCAAAATAACATGAGGATACGCCCTAACGTCATCACCTTGCTTAAACCCGATAACTAAATCGGCATCCAACAAATAATCTGTATTTTGTGCAGTGTTAAACTTTGGGTTTACTAAAGCTGGTATGCCGTCCTTTCCTGGACCTCCGTCTAAAACTTCAGATTTAGGAATACTCCATGTTGCTGATTATGAACCAGTTCCTGTATTCGTATTGTTTCCTTAGGGTTGACTAGATTCTTGGGTGCTTGAAGGACTACATGAGATTAGTAATCCGGCACAAACGAGTGTCATAATTTTCCTTTTCATGGTGTTATATTTAAAATGTTTGTTTTGGTTTCAACTTAACCATAATTCCAATAGTAAATCTAACGGTTGGTGTGAGCTGAGTACCTACTACGTTACTGTATAATGGCAACTCAACTCTTGAAACCATGTTCATTTGAGGAGCTATTTGCACGCTTAGTTCTGGACGAATAAAAACCCATTCCCCTCCTGTATTTGGAATGCCTGTATTATCTATTTTATCTTCAAATGCTTTACGGTACTTAAAAATCAATCCTGAATTGAATAGCGTATTAAACATAAAGAACTGATCTGTGTACCCTAAATTTGTTTGTATTTCATTTCCAAATTCATATGTTGCCGCATTGTTTAAATAAGAGCTATTTACACCAGTATATCTATATGTGGCAGTAGCAGATACCGTTGCCGAAGGTCTGAAATCCAATCCTTTGGATACAGATAACCACCCCAACCCATCCCAAGCACCACTGCCTGGCTGCAAATCTGCAGTAAGTTGAATGCCTTGATCACTACGTATATCGGATTTTCCTAAAGGGACTTTAGTTCCTACTCCAATATTCAAAATGGTTCTTTTACCCAATACATCGGGGACAGTGTATTTAACCAAAAAAACAGCATCGCCAATCCCTGATGTCCCTGTAAAATTTTCATTCCCGAATTGAGTAATAGTTCTAGTTTGATTTACCCAGGAAAAAAGCATCTCAACGGACACCCTATCTGTGAAAGAATATCCAAAATTTAGCAATATAGAATTTGTTATCCGTTTCCGGGAGTTATCGTTTAATTTCTCCGATCCTGCATTTAATGTATTTAGGTTGTTATAGTCATAATTTAAACCCATTACAAATACACCTTTTCCTTCATTTGGCAATCCTAGGTTGTTTGATAATGGTACACCTCCTGAGCAACAGGTTTGAGAAAACGCATTCAGGGTAAATATAAAAAAGAGAAAAAGGAGTGCTTTCATTTAGATTTCTATTAGATTGCCTGATTACGTAATTTTCTAAACAGACGTTACATTCAGAAATCCTGACAGTCAAATATTTTTTTAACATTTGAGTTAAGAATACCAATGATCGTTATCTCTCATGTTAGATTCAAGAATAATTGGCTAAAAAAGAACAGGTTTTCAGAAGTTTATTTGATGAAACAATTAACGGCTCATTCGCTATATTTTAACCTATTTGGTGTTAATAAAATGTACAAAGTAAATTTTTAGCTAAATATGATTTGAAGCAAGATTTTGATAAAATGTTGTATCATATTACAATCACCTACTAGATAATTGCATTTGTATAGTCTAAAATAAGGACGCTCTTTTCTCCTATTTTTTACCAAAATTTTATGAGGGCGTTTTAAAAAATAACCCTTAAGAGGCATTACCTGCTCAGGGATTATTAAAAATAGTGCTGCCGATTGTATTTAAAAATGATTGGCATACCCTCCAATAAATAGAAAAAACATTATTTTTGATAAACAGCTAATGACTTTCCTTTATAATTTACCACATACATTTTATTGCTTACAATTTCAATATCTGTTGGTTGGTTAAACTTACCGTTAAGGGTTTGTAATAATTTACCATAAAGGTTATACACTAAAATTCTATTTCCATCAAAGTCGGCTACAATAACTTGGCTGTCAGTGACTTTTAGTCCTGCGGCTACCTTTACTCCTTCATTCCAACCAATCATTCTAACATATTTTCCACTAAAATCAAATACTTGCACACGATTGTTATAGGCATCAGCGACGTAAATTAAATCATTTTTTATAGCAACATCTGTTGGGTAATATAGTTCGCCATCATTGTGTCCTTCTTTGCCAATAATTGTTACTTTATTGTCTTGTTGTAAAATGATTCGATTATTATAAAAGTCAGCAACAGCAACAGTATTTCCATCAATGCTAACACCAGCAATAGCATCTGGTTTTTCTTTTAATTTATAGGTTGAAACCTTTCCATCTTCAAGAATTTTTAAGCTGTCTGATGTGTATTCGGGAATATAGATTTTATCTTTTTGAATCGCCATATGCATTGGACGTTTAAAACCATCAAACGATTCAATAATTTTTCCGTCAAGGTCAATTTTCACAATACGGTTATTGGTCACATCTGAAAGCCACAAGAAATTTTCCTGTGCTACAATTCCTATAGGATTAACGTTATTTAAATCAATATTTTTTACAAATTTCCACTGCGAATTAATTTCTGTTTTTTTCTCTTGCTCTCCTCTACAAGAGAAAAGAAACAACGTTCCTAAAAAAGCTGCTATTAGTACGAATACAACCTTATTTTTCATCTTGTTTTATTTTAAATGGTGTTTTAGAAAAGGTTATTTCTTTCGGGGTAAATCCAGCGACTTTAACGATTTTTCGTAATTCTTCTTCTGTTGGTTGCTGATCTTTTGGAACACTCATCGTTGCTTCTCCTTCTTCTAAATTTATGAGCACATCTTTGGATCCTGCTTGTTTAAGTTTCTTTTCTAAACCATAGGCACAAAAAGGACAGGAAAGTCCATCAACTTCGATTTTAATATAGGTCTTGTCTGTTTCGCTTTTAGTTTGTGCATTTACATTTGTAGTAGATAATATAAAAGTTGCAAATGTAAGTAGCGTAATTATTCCTGTTTTTAATAAAATTCTCATAATAAAGGTTTTAAAAAATTAATATTCGTGTACCAAAAGTTAGTACATAGTTTGTTTTTTGAGCTTCTGGTACTTCTTCAACTATTGGGATTTGTAAACCAGCTTCAAACAAAGCTGTTTTACTGGTAATCCATTGTATTCCACCCGAAGCCAAAATAGTATTACTATTTACATCAGTAAAAAAATTTCCATTTATTCCAATATTCAAGTTCAATTGATTTGGTGGATATTTTTGCGGCAAAAGCGGATACACAAAAGCAGCATTGTAAATCAAATTATCTGGCAATCCATTTGACGTTATATTATAACCAACCTGACCGTAAATGCCATATTTTAAGGTTACATAACCAGTTACTAAACTTAATTGTGATTGCCAAGAATCACTTCCAATGGATGGCATACTATTTGTTTTTCCTGTGGGAAATACTTGGTCTAATTTTGCGATAATTCTAAATGTCTTGCCTTTTCCATCTTTTTGATAAAGCTGTTGTTTGAGGAACAAAGTAAGGTCGCCAAAGCCAGAAACAGACTCAAAATTGTTTGGATTAATATTTACAAATCTTCCTACAATTCCTATTTGAGTTTTGCTTCCTAAATTATAAGGTATCGCTAGAGGTTGAACGTAAACTGTAGCATTTTCTTTTACTATAAACCTGGCAAAAGTTCTCATTCCTCCGCCATCTAAACCCAGTAAAATTGGTGTTTCTGTAAAAATTGGTGGTCCTTGGGCAAAGACATTTAAGGCAGAAAAAACACTTATTGTTAATATAATCAATCTATTCATTTGTATTATTTTTAATTATGTATCCTTTTGATTTTATCACTTTTTCTATTTCACTGACAGTCGTTTTAGTCGTATCAAATTTTATTTCAGAAGTTCCTTTGATGTGAGAAGTCTTAATTCCTAAAATTCCGTCCAATTTGTTCACGGAATGATTGATATTATCTTCACAACCAGAGCATACCATCCCTTCAACATTCAACTTTACAGATTGAATATGTGTATTGTTTGTTGCAACAATCCCTTTTGTGGCTGTTGGATGAAATATTTGAGAATAGTAAGAGACCAAGGTCATTACGACCACAAAAGTGGCAACTAACCAAACATAAAACTTCGATTTGAAAAAAGATGGTTTTTTGATTTCACAGTGACCACAGGCATTCACCTTCTTTTTTTTATAAACTTGATAAAAAGCAAATCCCAATGACAAAATAGCTATGGCCAATAAATATGGTTTTAAAACCATAAGCCAAGAGAAATAAACAGAACTCCCGCTTACTCCTGCGACACCTGTTAAAAATAACGGACCCCAGCAGCACAGTTTTAAGGAAACTGCTGAACATACAGCAGTTCCCATAGATGTTTTTTTGTTCAATTTTATTATTGGCATAACTTAACAGCTACCTATTCCTGCATTTACCAAATCATCTTTTGTGAATTCGATGTTTGTACAGCAATTCAATAGTTTTCCGTTAACGGCAATGGCAGGAACTCTTTTAACCCCATATTCCTTCATTTTTGAAACACAGATTTTACTTTCACATTGCTCGGACAGATTATGAAGTGTGATTTCACAGTCCTTTCCTGCTGTCTCTTTTACTAATTGAACCAAAGGATCGCATACTGGGCAACCTGCTGTAAAAATCTCGATTTGACGTTTCATCTTATTTTAAGTTTAAATTTATAATAGAACAAAGATGAGAACGGAAGTGAGGGGGCAACCAAACTTTTTAAGCTTTTTTTTCGTTGTATGCTTTCAGTCGGGTCTCTATAGTTTGAATTTCTTTTAGTTTATTGGTTAAATCTGATAATTCTATATTCGGAAATTCGTCTTTCAAATAGGCTATTTTATCTTCATTTCCGCAATTTCCAGGGCAAGAGTCAAAGGCTTTTACGATTCCTATGGCAAGCGCTTTTCTGTACACTTCATCCAATAACAAATAATGGGCTTTTTGTATGCCCTTATCGATTGATTTGAATTGAATGTTTATTTGCTTCGGGTCTTTACCATCATCAAGCATTTTAACTATTCCGTTAATCTGACCGCTTAATGTTTTTAATCTAGTTTTAATATCTAAAACTAAATCTGAAGGAAGTTTATGTGACTCCTTTTTCATAATATCAATTTTAACTTGCACAACAACTTAATTTGGACACATCTTTTCCAAATGTAATTGCAGCCAGTTTAACAGCTTCTCCCAAAGTTAAATAGGGGTAAAAACTTTCAGCTAAATCTTTTACAGTGATACCAAATTTAATTGCCATACTTAATTGTTGAATGAGTTCGCCTCCTTCTGGGGCAATCACTCTTGCTCCTATTAATTTATCTGTTTCCGTATTGCGGATTAACTTTATAAACCCTCTGGTATCTTGTGCTGCCAGTGCTCTTGGAACGTGAATTAAATCCAACTTACTCACTTCAAAAGGGATGCCTGCTTTTTCTGCTTCTACTTCATCCATACCTGCTCCTGCAATTTGTGGATCTGTAAATACTACCCAAGGTAACGATGTATAATCTACACTATTTTTTGATAATGAAAAGGCGTTATTTACTGCTGTACTTCCTTCTTTTGCTGCTGTATAAACAAAAGGTGGTGTGTTTGTTACGTCACCTGCTGCATAAATATTGGAAATATTAGTTTCCATTTTTTCGTTAACTAAAATATGTCCTTTTTCGGTCAGGTTTAAGTCAATATTTTCGAGACCTAATTTAGATGTATTTGGTTTTGTTCCTGTAGCTACGACAATATGGCCTTCTTCAATTATTTGAGTGGTAGAGCCATCAGGACATTTGCAATGAATAATAGTGTTGTCGCCATCTTTTTCAAATTTAATGGCTCTAAAATTTGGAAGGATTTCAATCCCTTCACTTTTCATTTGTGTTTCTAAAACATCTGTAATATCGTTGGTTTGACTACGTAATGGTCTATCTGTAAATTCTATGATACGAACCTTTACTCCCAAACGGTTATATGCCATTGCAATTTCCAAACCGATATAGCCAGCTCCCATTATGGTTAAGCTTTTTGGTTTTTCTTCTAAATCGAATAAAGATACATTCGTTAAGTAGCCTACTTTATTTAGTCCTTCAATGTTTGGAATGTTTGTTGTTGCTC
This sequence comes from Mariniflexile fucanivorans, assembly GCF_004341235.1. GTDB lineage: Bacteria > Bacteroidota > Bacteroidia > Flavobacteriales > Flavobacteriaceae > Mariniflexile > Mariniflexile fucanivorans. Next base: position 37,063 of record NZ_SLUP01000012.1, on the reverse strand, counting down.
CTGTTGCTATAATGATGTTAGTTGCGGTGTATGTATCTTTTCCATCTACAAGAATTGTTTTATTATCTACAAATTCTGCCCAACCTTTAAGCATTGTTAAGTTTTTGAAATCACTTACCACATCCATATATTTATGTTGTTGTAATGTGGATACTAATGCTTTTTTGTCTTTTATAATTTGAGTAAAATCAATTTCAACACCTTTGGGTTTAATTCCTTTAAAATTAGAATGTGTTGCGTGATACACTGTTTCGGCAGCTCTAATCAAATTTTTAGAAGGTACACAGCCAACATTGACACAGGTCCCTCCAAAATCTAATCCATCATTTACCATTAATGTTGTTAAGCCAATGCTTTCGGCTTTTATGGCTGCTGAAAATGCTGCTGAACCACCACCAATAACAATTAAATCGAATTTATTCTTTCCATCATAATCTTTGGCATTTGTAATACAGCAATCTTCCTTTTCAATATCTTCAATAACTGAATAATTACCCACATTGTTTACTGCATTAATAACATCTTGATTGCTTATCTTATTCGTGTCATATACAAATTTCCCTTCTCCTGTTTCGTGATTTACAGTGCTACTTACAATTCCGTCTTTAACATTTAAATCTTTTTCAATATGTGATGAACACCCAGAACAAGTCATTCCGTTGATGTTTAAATTTATTATTTTATTACTCATCTTTTTCTTTATAAATTACTTTATATCCTGTTGAGTTTATTGCTTTTTCTATATCCTCTTTAGTCGTTTTTGTATTATCAAACTCCACTTCTGCGTTTGCCTTTTCATAGGAAGCATTGATATTTACAATACCTTCTAACTCATTAACTGCGTGTTTAACGTGTTCTTCACAAGATGCACAAGTCATCCCTTTAACATCAAAATTTAATGTTTGAATATTGGATTGATTGACTATAACCACTTCTTTCTTATTATCAGGATAAAAAATATGAGCATAATAAGGAAAAGCAATTGAAACCGTTGCAAACAATGTAATACCAACTAAAAACCCCTTGGTTTGAAACCATTTTGGTTTGGCATCCACTTCACAACCACAATCATCGGCATTTTTTGGTTTTAAATAATTATACCAGGCATAGCCAATTGCGACTATAGCTAAACCAATTAAATAGGGTCTAAATGGTTCCATCCAAGATAGTGCAGACGCACTTCCTCCAACGCCAGCAATTAATGCTATAACAGGTGGTATGCAACAAGATGATGCTGCTAAAGCAGCAAATAAACCTGTGTATGCTGCATTTTTTGATGTTTTTTCTGTTTTCATTTTTTTTAATTTATGCTATTTTTATTTTAGGTTTTATAGACTTAAAGATGCTGTTTAAAATATCTGTTTTGTCTTCGTTTAAAGAATAATAAAGTGTTTGTCCTTCTCGTCTTGCTGTAATAATGCCAGCATCTTTAATTTTACGTATATGCTGTGAAATTGCAGGAACACTCATTTTAAGAATATCAGCTAAATCACAAGGGCAGAGTTCATTTTCCATATTTAATAAGAACAGGATTTTTAAGCGTACCTCATTGCCTGCAATGGATAAAAGTTTAGATGTTTTTTCCAAACTAACGTCCATACTATTTAATGTGGACATACAGTTTAACAGTTGCTTATGGTTGGCTTCCGCTCGTGTACAGGTTATTTCTAATTTCATGTGTCTATATTATTGTTTTTAGTGGTTACATGTAGCTTCCATATAATCATCACTTTGAGTATCAAAAACTCGTAATGGAAGTTTCATATTATTTTGTTTTGTCGGACAAATATATAATTAATTACGTATTTAAGCAAATACTTAAATATTTTAACCAATAATTAACTTTTAATGAACTTTAGTGGCGAACTATTTTTTAGAATTTTATTAGTAATAATCTGTTCAAGGGATTCTTCCAATTCCATTTATAATTGTATCAATTTTTGATCCTTAGTCAGTCTGTTTATGTCTTTGGTTTTGGTTTCTACTTTGTAACCTAATGCAGACCTTATACGGCTATTAAAAATGGTGTGTTTTTGAGAAATCATCATTTCCATCTTTCATCCTGTTTTAGCACTCTTGTTTCCATCTCATATGGTTCAGTAAGATCAAAATCAAGCGGTATTTGTTCTCATCAATTTATATAAATCTTGTTTGAATAAGCATTAACAGTATAAATTTAACCCCATTCACCTATCAATTTTTTAATATCTTTGTAGAATGAAATTACAAAACATTTTAGTGCTTAACTCAATATTATTACTGTTCATTGTGGGGTGTTCCAATAATTCACCAGAAAAGAATAATATTGCTGAAAAGAGTATTCAACAATCAGAAAAATTTAATGCCTATTGGTACAACAATGAAGCTGAAATTACAAGTTATAAATTAGAGCAAGCACGGTATGGTGAAATCCATCCTGGAAAAGCTACATTGATATTTGTAACGGAGCCTTTTTCCCGACAAAAACAGGTGAAAGCAGATAATCCTATAAAAGAGGACTATTCCGTATTAAAATTAAATTTTACTAAAAATTTTATTACCGGTATTTATCCTTATTCCATGATGACATCGAGTTTTACTCCAGTAAATTACCCTGACGCTCATGCATCAAAAACAACTACAAGTTCACAAGAATGGTGTGGTCATACTTATACGCAAATCAATAATAAAAACAAAAAATATACTATTTCTGTTTTCTCTTATTTTGAAGATGAAGGCGATCAGAAATTTGAGCTAAAAGAAGCTTGGTTAGAAGATGAAATATGGTCTAAAATTAGACTAAATCCCGATTTGCTTCCTACTGGAAAAATACGAATGATTCCTTCTTCATTTTATGTGAGACTAATGCATAAGGAACTTAAGGCTTATCAAGCCGAAATTACCAAAACAAAAATTGAAGATGACCTTATTGCTTACAAAATTTCTTATAAAGAGTTGGACAGAGAATTAACCATCAATTATAAAAACTCATTTCCTTATCCAATAGAAAGTTGGGAGGAAACTTATATAAGTGGTTGGGGTGATAAAGCTCAAAAATTAACTACTAAAGCAACTAAGCTTAAAAGAATAAAATTGGATTATTGGACAAAAAATAAAGTAGAAAACAGCGAATTAAGAAAACAGTTAGAGTTAAATTAGTTTTAGCTTATAAAAAATTAAAACAGAGGATGTTTTAGGAGCTGTTTCTAAAGAAAAATATCTGAAAGCCATAAAGACGTAGCAGAATCATATCGGCTCACTTTTAATAAGTATTTATAGTTCATTCCCAATTTCATCTATTTTAAAATTATGTTAAATGTTTTTTTATTACTAACCGATTGTTTAGTTTTGTCTTGCAATTAAAACCAATGGCAAGAAAAAAAGAATATAAAGAAGAAGAGGTTATCGAAAAAGCAATGCGCGTATTTTGGCGTAATGGTTATGAAAACACCTCAATGCACATGCTTGAAAATGAAATGGGCATCAATAAGTTTTCTATATATTCTAGTTTTGGAAACAAACACGGAGTTTTCCTTGAAAGCCTAAAATGTTACAAAGTTAAAACAAACGCTATGTTTGAGAAATTTAAAAACGCTTCAAGTGGTGTTGATGATATCAAACAGTTTTTTTATGATTCAGTAAATATTTGTCTTCAAGAAGGTAATGAAAAAGGTTGTTTATTGACTAATACGTATAATGAATTTTCAGTAAGTGACGACTCATTAGTAAAAGAGCAGATGACTGCTTTTATGGATAATGTAAAAAAAATATTTATTGAAAAATTAAAAATGGATACCTCAAAAGATGAAGATACCATTTTAAAACAGGCTAACTATTTGGTATTGGCAAAGCATGGTTTGGTGGCTGCTACCAGAGTGAATACGCCAAAAGAAATTGAAGATTATATAGAAATGACATTTAAAAATATTTAAAAATATTTTTTTAATCTATATCTAAACGATTGTTTAGATATATTATATTTATAATAAATTTAAAATTGAAATTATGACAACATTAAAAGTTCACAACATCGAAACTGCTCCAGAAGGTAGCAAAGCATTATTAGAACAATCTAAAAAAGCATTCGGTATGATTCCTGGTTTACATGGTGTATTGGCAGGTGCACCTGGAGCTCTTGAAGCCTACAAGACATTACACGAGTTATTTGTTAACTCTTCATTTAACGAGGAAGAATTAACCGTAGTATGGCAATCAATAAATGTAGAACATGCCTGTCATTACTGTGTTCCGGCCCATACAGGTATTGCAAAAATGATGAAAGTAAATGACAACATTACTGAAGCATTACGTAACGAAACACCACTTGAAAATCCGAAATTAGAAGCGTTACGCACTATGACGTTAACCATTGTCCGTAATCGTGGGCATGTAACACAGGAAGATTTAAACACCTTCTATGCTGCGGGTTATGGTGAAAGACAAGTATTGGAAATCCTTTTGGGGTTATCTCAAAAAACAATTAGCAATTATGTGAACCATATTGCTAATACACCTGTTGATGCAGCATTTAAAAAGTTTGCTTGGACTAAAGAAAATGTGGTATCATAAAACCACAGATTGATTGATAGCTTTAAACCTTCCGTTTAAATACGGAAGGTTTATTAAAATATAAAAAATTAAATAAAATGAGGAATTCTTTTAATTTCTACCATGGCCGGTTTAATGCCATGATAATTAAAAAGGGGATTACAAATATTATAAAAAACTAAAAATTAAAACATGATCAAATTAACAGTAATGTATCCAAATACTCCCGATGTAAAATTCGATAAGAAATATTATACGAATCAACACAGTCAATTACTTACAAAATTATTAGGGAACGCTATCGTTTCTTCTGATATCAATTTCGGAATATCTGGTGCAACACCAGAAGTACCAGCACCTTATGTAGTAATTTCCAACCTAACGTTTGAAACTTTAGAATTATTTCAGCAATCTTTTGGAGCCCATGCAGAACAAATATTAGCAGACCTTAAAAATTTTACCAACGTGCAGCCACAAGTACAAATTAATGAAGTTTTTTAAATCACTTTTATTCTAAACAAATTATTGAAAAATATAGAATGAGTGATAAAAATAAGAAGCTTACAATGGTATTGCTTGCAGCGGCTGCTTTCCTTGCAAATGGTGACAATCTCGCAGCTGCAACATTAATTAGTGATATAGCAAAAGATTTAGGGTTAACTGTAAGTACTGCTGCCATTTCTGTTACATCATATATGATGGCATTTGGGATATTTACATTATTATTTGGTCCACTAGCCGACCGTTATGGAAAAGTTAGGGTAATAAATATAGCAATTGTTGGGACATCAATATTCAGTATGCTCGGAGCATTGTCTTACGACCTCCCATCCTTAGTGTTTTTTAGAGCTATGAATGGTTTATTTGGAGCGGGTATTATTCCTGTTGCGATTGCACTTGTTGGAGAAATACACGATAACGAAAACAGACAAAAGGCTATTGGAAAAGTACTTGGAGTAGCCTTTTTAGGAGGCGCAACGGCTACTGCTATAGGAGGCACAATAGCATATTTTGGGTCGTGGAGAATGGTATACTTAATTTATGGTGTAGCCGAGTTTATATTGGCAATAGTGATGCTAAAAACCTTGGTAAAAGATAAACCCGTAACCAATGAATTAAAGACTTTTTCTTCTTATAAAATCGCACTTTCAAATGGTCGGTTCTTGACTAAGATTAGTCTTATATTTTTTATGGGATTTGCTATACTTGGATGTTTTACGTACACAGGAATAACCACAATGGAAAGAACTGGTTATAATGTATTTATTGTTGGCTTACTATTATCGCTTTACGGCGTTGGAACTGTATATGGAGGACGAGTAGCACCACAATTAAAAAAACGATTAAAAAATGGGTTTTTAGTTGCTACTGGATTTATAGGATTTACAGCTTTGAGTTTACTAGCATATTCAAGCAATATCATTATTTTGGGAATTGGACTATTCGGATTGGGTATGACTTTTATATTTTTTCAATCAACAATTCTTGCTGCAGTCCAGGAAGAATTGGCAGAAATGAAAGGAACAGTGATGTCATTAGCATCATTTAATTTGTTTTTAGGTGCAGCATTAGGTACACAAATTAATGGGCAACTTATAGAAAAATACAGTGCTTCTATTATATATTCATCTGCTTCTTTAATTGTAATGGTGGTAGCTATAGTAGCCGCAATTGTTATTGCTAATTACGAAACTAGAAAACGACAGGCTCACGTCTAAATCGTTTTTAAAATTTTAATAAATACTGATATTATTGATAGCTTTAAACCTTCTACAAAAATTTGGGAAGGTTTATTTAAAAATTATTAAAAAATGAAAGAGAAATTAAAAATAGATATCGTTTCTGATGTGGTATGCCCTTGGTGTACCATCGGTTACAAACGATTGGAAAAAGCCATTTCAGAACTAGGCATTGAAGATCAAGTAGAAATTGAGTGGCAACCTTTTGAGTTGAATCCAAACATGTCTTCTGAAGGACAAAATGTACAAGAGCATCTAGCAGAAAAATATGGTTCGAGCATAGAACAGCAAAAAGAATCACAACAGTTCATGATAGAAACCGGTGCTGAACTAGGTTTTACATTCGACTATTTTGACGATATGCGTATGGGAAACACCTTTGACGCACACGTATTACTGGAATATGCTAAAGATTTTGGAAAGCAAACCGAATTAAATATGCGTTTAACAACAGCCTTTTTTGGTGAACGAAAAGATGTATCAAATAGAGCTATTTTAAAACAAGCTTTACTGGATGTGGGTTTAAATGCCGAAGAAGCTTTAGCAAAACTAGATGATGAAGACGCACGTTACGAGGTAAAAAGCAAAGAAAGTTATTGGCAAAGTTTAGGGGTAAGATCTGTTCCAACTATAGTTTTTAACAAAAAAAGTGCCGTTACAGGCGCACAACCTGTTGATGTATTTAAACGAGTTTTAACTGAAGCAATTAAAAATAATAAATAAAATGAAAAACATCAAAGATCAAATTATCAATAGTATTACAATACTTGTAATGACTTTTTTTGCAATACCTAAATTATTGGGAAAACCACAAAGTATTGCTGGTTTTAAGCAATTTGAAAATGTCATTCATTTAGATGCTGATTTTTTTCGAATGTTTACGGGTTTTTCAGAATTAGGGCTAGCCATTCTTGTGCTAGTTTTTGCAATCAATAAGAACAAAATAATTGGAAAAATAGCCTTTTCTTTTTTATTAATTACTATGATAACAGCGTTAACATTGGAATTTTTTGTGAGACCAAAACCTATAATAACATTAGTAGTTATAGCTGTAATACTAGCAACGTTAGCTATTTATAGATTAAGAACCATTAAGCAAGCTTTTAACTAAACAATATAATGAAAAACAACAGAAGAAACTTTATAAAAAATATAGGAATTATGGGAACAGCAGGAATACTATTACCAAATGATATTTTGGGAAGTACACAAGAAAACAAAAATATGAACATCCAAAAAATAAGACCTAAAGTTTTATTCTTTGATGTAAACGAAACGCTACTTGACCTCGCTCAAATGAAAAAACAAGTGGGTGAGGCATTGGGAGGAAGAGAAGACTTAATGTCATTATGGTTTACCACGATGTTACAATACTCTTTAGTCACTTCAGCAAGTGGACAATACGAGCATTTTGGCAATATAGGTGCAGCTACACTACAAATGGTAGCAGCCAATAATGGTATTTCCATTTCGGAATCAGAAGCGCGAAAAACCATTGTTCAATCTTTAAGAGGTTTGCCGGCACATCCAGAAGTTAAAAATGCATTGTCTGAATTGAAAAATGATGGTTACAAATTGGTATCGTTTACAAACTCCTCCAATGAAGGCGTAAAAAAACAGTTTGAAAGTGCTGGCTTGACAACGTATTTTGATGAACGATTGAGCATAGAAGATGTTGGAAAATTCAAACCATTTAGAGACACCTATGATTGGGGAGCTCGAAAAATGGGTGTAACGCCTGAAGAATGCATGCTTATTGCAGCTCACGGATGGGATGTTGCAGGTGCTCTTTGGGCAGGTTGGCGTGCTGCGTTTATCAACAGACCCGGGCAACAATTATTTCCATTGGCACCAAAAACCGAAATTGTAGCATCTGATTTACAAAAGGTAACAGATATTTTAGTTAGGTATTCTTAAGTGCTATTATTCATTAAAAAAAAATGTAACTTGATCCTGTTCTCGAATTTCAAATCCAATATTCTCGACAATCAACGTCCCGCATTGTGGGTTTAATTGACAACCAATAATTTATTATCTTTTCATTCACAAATCAGAACTACGTTTAACCATTAGCAGATTGTCATTCCGATAACGATAACATGAAAATAACAGGAAATACAGACGAATTTATTGAGATGACAGAACTCAGTTATGATTCTCGCTCAATTTTTAAAAACCCAGAACCAAGTAGCTTAACCATACTTTGGTTTCGAGCAGATCATAATGAATTCATTATTGACGGTCAAACGTATGCCTTTTCTAAAAATCAAATTATTTTTTTAACTGAATTTCATAAGGTTACCGTTAATAAAAAGGGAGAAACAAACTATTTGAGATTTAATAGACCTTTTTATTGTATTATCGACCACGATACAGAAGTAAGCTGTAAGGGAGTCTTATTTTTTGGTTCATCTCAATTACCTATCATTCAAATTCCAGATGAAGAAATAGAGCATTTTGAAACCCTTTGGAAAATGTTTACTATAGAAATGAAATCAAAAGACAACCTCCAAATAAGTATGTTGCAAATGATGTTAAAAAGATATTTGATTCTTTGTACCCGACTATATAAACTTCAAAAACAATTCCCCAATGAAAAAAATGAAACGGATGTGATCAGGGAATTTAATTTCTTGGTGGAACAACATTTTAAAACAAAACACACTGTTGCTGAATATGCCGATTTACTTCATAAATCACCAAAAACGATATCTAACATTTTTTCAAAAATAAGTCCTAAATCGCCCTTAAAATATATTCAAGAGCGAATTATGTTGGAAGCAAAACGTTTGCTGTACTATTCGGATAAGCCAATAAAAGAAATTGCTTATGAAATTGGCTATGAAGATATCCAATCGTTCAGTAGGTTTTTTAAGAATCAAGAAGGTAGCTCTCCTTCAAAATATCGCGAAAAAACCCATTCGGGATAAATTGCCAACTAACAAGGAAAACCTACCTAACAAAGTACTCTATTCTGTTCGCATCTTTGCACTATCAATAATGATAAACAATAATAAAAACAGAATATTATGACAACTTTTAAAGTACCAACAAGAGAAGATGTTTCTTCAAATAATCAAGCAATTTTTGACAACCTAAAAAAAGCAGTAGGTTTTGTGCCTAATATTTATGCAACTGTTGCATATTCAGAAACCGCTTTAGGCAATTACTTACCATTCGAAAGTGCAAAATCTTCACTTTCTAATAAAGAAAAAGAAGTGATTAATTTAATTACCAGTCAAGTAAATGGCTGTAGATATTGTCAATCGGCTCACACTGCCATTGGAAAATTAAACGGTTTTACAGACGAACAGGTTTTAGAATTAAGACAAGGATTTTACTCTTCGGATAAAAAATACGACGCACTCGTTAAAACTGCGAAACAAATTACTTTAAACAATGGAAAAGTTGACGACGCAACTTTGGAAACCTTTTTTAATACAGGCTATACAAAAGGAAGTTTGGTAGATATTATCTTAGCTGTTAACGCCGTTAGTGTCACTAATTACATACACAATTTAACTCAAGTTGAAATTGATTTCCCAATCGTTCCTGAGCTTGAAACCGCAACCGTATAAGTATAAACGTTAGGTAGGGAAAATTGCCAACTCATAGGCAATCCCTACCTGACAAATACTTTTAAAATCGTCGCATCTTAGCAGTTTCAATAATGATAAACACTAACTAAAACAATCAAAGATAAAAAAACCACCCAATTGGTAACAAGTGTAAATACCAGACGATAAATATTTAAGCCTAGGCCTCTTATATTTTCTGTGTTTTAAGTGTTTTGTAAACTTCATCAAAAATTTTAGGTCTGTCAGCAAGGACAATCAGTATGTCTTGTTCTTCAATTTTTGTTAATCCGTTTGGAATTATATAGCTGTCATCTCTTTTAATCATTGCTATTATCGCATTTTTCGGAAAGCCTAATTCCACGATTTTCTTATCTACTGCAAAGCAGTCTGAAGTTATTAAGAGTTCTTTCATTTCAGCTTTGGGATTTTCTGCCAATAGCAAATCAGTAGTGGTCAATCTCTTTTGTTTTTCCGGTAATCCTACATGTAACCATTTAGCTACGACGGAAGGGTAGTCCCTTGAATTAATATGGAAGTAACTGAAATGAAAAACACAATATTAAAAATCATGTGAGCTTTGTCAATTCCCGCCAAAAGCGGATAAGTGGCAAACACAATAGGGACTGCACCCCGCAACCCAACCCACGAAATATAAAATCTTTTTCTCAGTTTCATTTTGAAAAACATAAGGCGTTACAATATTTCGGGAGACTATGATTTTCTTCTCAAAATAGTTGTGCAGGACATGAAGCATTATCAAAATTTTGTCATAAATGATCTTGGTTCAATTAAGAATATAGGAAGTGCTCACAGTACGTTTGTTTTGGGAGTAATTAAACATTCCTACGCTATCCCATTGTAATAGTTTTACATAAGTCCAAGTTTTTCCTTATATGACTTAAACACACGAATTTCCCTATAGATATTGAAACGGTCTAGTGTTCTCTCACATTAATACTAATTCCTCTTCAGCTTTTTGTCATGACAAAATGGAGTATATAGAGAAACTGGATATGAATTAAGTGCCCATACCTATATATTTATTAGGAGAGTATCTGTATAGGGCGGTCCGTGGCTTTAACTATTTTTTTCCTTATGACAAAGTCTCCAAAATACTCTCTTTCTTCTCTTTCCTGTGCATAAGCTGCTATTAGGGGCTCTAACTCTTTGAGAATATCTTCCTCAGATAACATTTCCTTGTAAAGTGTATTTAATCTGTCACCGTTATGGCTGGCTCCCAAATAAAGATTATACCGCCCAATGGCACGACCCACAAAACCGATCTCTCCAAGGGACGAACGCGCACAGTTATTGGGACAGCCAGTCATTCTGATAGTAATTTCATCTTCTTCAAGATTATTTTTTTGCATTATTACATCCAGCTTATCAATTAATGAAGGCAAATAACGTTCAGATTCTGCAAAAGCAAGCGGGCAAGTACCCAATGCCACACATGCCATAGAACTTTTCCGAAGCCCTGTTAGTTTGGAATGGTCTTTAACTCCATTTTTATCTAAAATAGTTTCAATTCCCTTTTTGTCTTTTTCTTCTACATTTCCAATAATAAGATTTTGGTTTCCTGTTAATCGAAACTCGCCTTTATGAATATGGGCTATTTCCCTTAAAGCCTTTTTTAGGGCATAACCATCTTCATTTTTCACTCTTCCATGTTCTACAAATAGCGTATAGAACCATTTATTGTTTATTCCTTTCACCCAGCCATACTTATCTCCATTTGATATGAATTTATAAGGTAGAGGACTGGCAAGATTCCATCCAAGACGGGTATTTAGTTCCTTCACAAACCATCCCAACCCTCTATCATCGATGGTGTGTTTCAATCTCGATAATTTTCTATCCGATCGGTTTCCATAATCTCTCTGAATTCCAATAACCGTTTCAGCAACTTCGATTACTTTTTCCTTTGGTGCAAAACCTATCACATCCGCCAGTCGCGGATACGTAGCATCATTACCAAAAGTATTCCCTAATCCTCCACCAACACAAATATTAAATCCCTTGATTTTATTGTTTTCTTCGATGGCTATAAGACCGAGGTCATTGGCAAAAACATCAATATCGTTGTTCGGTGGAATAACCAATGCTATTTTGAATTTTCGCGGCAAATACGTATGATGGTATAAAGGTTCAAAATCAGGAGTTCCCGCCACTTTTTCTTTATTCAACCAGATTTCATGATATGCAGTGGTTTTAGGAAGAAAATAATCACTTATCTCGCCAGCAAGGCCATACAATTCTTCATGGATCTGCGACTGATAAGGATTGGGATTGCACATCACGTTCCTGTTCACATCGCCACAAGTTGCAAGCGTACTTAACAATACTTCGTTCACTGTTTGAATAGTAGACTTTAAACCTCGCTTTAGTATACCATGAAACTGAAACGATTGTCTAGTAGTTAATTTCATGGTGCCATTTCCATGTAAGTCTGAAAGCTCATCGAGAGCAAGCCATTGCTTAGGAGTGGTAATACCTCCAGCAACTCTTACCCTTACCATAAACTGGTATAAGGGCTCTAGTTTTTTCTGCTTCCTTTCGCTTTCCTGATCCCTATCATATTGCTGATATGAACCATGGTATTTTATAAGCTTTACATCATCTGGATCCAAGCCGCCAGTCAAGGGATTCAGTAGGCTTTCCTTGATCGTTCCCCGAAGGAAATCACTTTTATCTTTGATATGTTCGTCTTCCGATAAATTATCTTGCGCAATTTGTTTGTCCATAAGTAAGTTTTTAGGGTATCAGAACCGATACTGAACCAAATTAATAAATATCCGCTTGATATCGATTTGACAATTGGAGGTTTTTAATATATTCTTCGGCCTTTTCGAGTGTTACACCTCCCTGTTGCTGAATGATTTGTTTTAATGCCAGATCCACGTCCTTGGCCATTTTTTTGGCATCCCCGCAAACATAAAAATGAGCACCATTTTCTAACCAGTAGTACAACTCTTTACTATTTTCCAACATTCTGTGCTGTACATACTGTTTGTTTGCCTGGTCTCTGGAAAAAGCAACGTCGACTTTCGTCAGAACCCCTTCTTTAAGGTACTGTTGCCACTCGGTTTGATATAGGAAATCCGTTGTGAAATTCCGATCACCAAAGAAAAGCCATGAAGGTGCTCTTTTTTCAGACACTTCGAGGTGCTGCATAAATGCTCTGAAAGGGGCGATACCAGTTCCTGGGCCTACCATAATGATTGGCGCGTCAGGATTCTTTGGAAGTTTAAAACGAGTATTTTTATCTACAAAAACTTTCACTTTATCGTCAACTTCAAACTGGTCTGCAAGGCTAGCAGAACAAAGTCCTTCCTTATCCCTGCCAAAGGCATTATAACGAACTACCGATACCAGCAGATGTACCTCGTCTTCCACCGCCTCCTGAGAGGAGGCAATGGAATACATGCGTGGCGTATTTTTTCTTAAGACCGAAATCAATTCATTGGGCAAAAACCTATAAGGCTCCTCTTCTACCAAATCCAGAATGTCACGCCCAGGAAGAAATTGAGTAAGAACTTTATTGTCTGTCAATATTTTTTTCAACCGTGTACTGTTCGTTAACTCGGCATATTTAGACAATGTGGTTTTGGATAAGGGAGTCAACTCGTAATCATAAGTAAGGGCATCAAGCAAGGTTTTTTCGCCTTTGTCCGTTATTACAATTTCTCTTCCTTCCAAATTTGTAGCTTCCAAAACCGCTTGGACAAGTTTAGAGGAATTACTGCCATACACACCCAAAGCGTCACCTGGTTCGTATGTTATGCCAGATCCTGCTAAGTCTAATTCCAAGTGTATAGTTTCCTTGGAAGACCCCGTAGCATTAAGATTGATCTTTTCCAGAATGGTGGCTTCAAAAAGGTTTTTCTTGTCGTATTTTATTCCGTTAACTGGGACGGTTACACCATTCTGATTCTCTGAAGTGGAAACTTCCCCAGATGTTTGTGCGATAGCATCCAAAAATACCTTTTGCCAAACTTCTGCTTCCTCCTCATAGTCCACATCACAATCCTGACGTGGAGCAAGTCGTTTAGCACCTAATTTTTCAAGAACGGCATCAAAATCCTTGCCGGTCTGGCAAAAATCGACATAACTACTATCACCAAGACCCAGAACAGAAAAATTGACATGGGAAAGATTTGGGGCTTTTTTACCATGAAGATATTTATGAAGGTCTTCGGCCTGTACTGGCGGTTCTCCCAAACCATGAGTACTTACAACAATCGCTAAATTTTTGATTGTTTTCAGATCTCTTGTTTTAAAAGAGGCCATGTCTGAAACGTTTACTTCAAGCCCCCTTTCCTTTGCCTGTGTAGCAAGGTTCATAGCCAGAACTTCACTGTTTCCTGTATGGCTACCGAATAGAATGTTTATTTTTTCTGATTTGACATCGGCGATAGCGTTTAAAGATACAGTCGATTCGTTACCAGTTGTTGCCATTACTGCTGAAACAGTCTGTGTGAAACCCGAAAAATAACCGCTTAACCAATGAAGCTGTTCAGAATCAAGTCCAGACAATGCATTATTGAGTTCTTCAGCCTGCTTATCATTAAACGGACCTCTTTCTAATCCCTTTTTTAATTCCATTATTTTAAGAATGAATTGAAATTATTTATTTGGCTGTGGTGTATATCTTAAATATGGTTTTATAACACGGTGTCCTTTAGGAAATTTAACCTCAACATCTTCCTGCTTTACTGAAGGAGAAATGATTACATCTTGTCCCACTTCCCAATCCACAGGTGTGGCAACACTATGTCCAGCAGTTAGTTGCAAGGAGTCCAGTACGCGTAATATTTCTGTAAAGTTCCTTCCTGTAGAAGCTGGATAGGTAATAATTGCCTGAATTTTTTTGGCAGGGTTGATAAAATACACAGATCGTACTGTTGCTGTTGTAGAGAAATTAGGATGAATCATATTATAAAGTGTGGCTACATTTTTATCCGTATCAGCGATAATAGGGAATTCCACTTTGGTATTTTGTGTTTCGTTGATGTCGTTAATCCAACCCTTATGGGCTTCAAGATCGTCTGTACTAACGGCAACTACCTTAGTGTCTCTTTTTGAAAATTCATCCTTTAACTGTGCGGTACGTCCAAGTTCGGTTGTGCAAACGGGGGTGAAATCGGCAGGATGTGAATAAATGATTCCCCAAGTATCTCCTAACCATTGATGAAAATCGATTACTCCCAGTGTTGTTTGGGCAGTAAAATTTGGTGCGTCGTCTCCAATTCGTAAACTCATTTTTTTAAATTTTAAGTTAAACAATAAAAATATTGTACTAATTTTTTAGTACTTCAAAGATATGCAGCAAGAAAACGAATCGCCAATAGCTAATTTTTATTTAGTATAACCTTAAGTTATAGCTTAAATATGATTTTTGTAATGAAAGTAATAGAAAAAAGGTAAGAAAGTATTTTAAAATAATGGTCACTTATATAATCAAAATTTATGATTCCGTATTAAAAACTGGACTAATAAGGCTGACAACCCCCCTTCTGGACCTTGAGGGGTGATAAAGTAAAAATGTCTATGAATTGGTAATTTTTTAATTTCAATTATTTTAAGTGTATTATTTTTTAGTTCTTTAAATATGGCGTGTAAAGAGATAAAAGCCATGCAGTCGGAATGTTGTAAGTATGATTTGATAGCTTCTGTACTTCCCAGTTGCATTTCCACCTTGAGGTCAGACAGGCTAATTCCTTTTTGTTTTAACGCAGCGGCTATAACCTCCAAAGTACCTGATCCTGGCTCTCTCATAAGTAGTTGGATGTTTTTTAAATCTTTAGGATTTATTTCGTCCTTTTTGATCAATTGATTTTTACTACTACAGACAAGAACAATCTCATCTTTTAAAAATGGTGTATAATGGATTTCGCGTCTTTTGGATTTGCTTTCTATTATACCTAGTTCTATGTTCTTATTCAGCAGTGCTTGTTCTATCTGTTCTGAATTACCATTGAGCAACTCTACCTTTATATCTTGATGAATGCTATGAAATTTCGCAAGTAGTGGAGGTAGGACGTATTGTGTGATAGAGGTACTTGAACCTACATGTAATGTTCCTTTTAAGGTCTGATTAAACTGATTTAAATCAAATTCTATTTGGCGATAAATTTCTTGTATTTCCTCGGTATGTTTAAGTAACACTTTTCCAGCAGGAGATAATGTAACTTTGTTTCCTTTCCTATCAAATAGAGCAAGGTTGAACTGGCTTTCCAATTCCTTGACATGTTTGGTTACAGCAGGTTGAGATATGAGCAATTCTTCAGAAGCCTTAGTGAAATTAAGTCTTCTGGCGACGGTATAAAAAACTTTTAAGCGAAAATTGAACATATACAATATTACGAATATTTTTAGAATGAGAGCTGAAATAATCAGATACAAGATTTGCAATTCAAACAGCGTAGTACTTCCATTTATCTTCAATAATCTAATAACCAAAATGGTCAACAAAGAGAAAGTATATCACAAACAAATTATATGCAACTAACTACTGACCTCTATCTGTTGATTTGAATAGCTTATATATTTAAGATTTTATATTTTTTTTCAATTTCTAGGTGCGTAATAAATAATGCCAACTCCCAATAAAGCAATTAATGCTCCGATAATATCGTATTTGTCAGGTGTGTAATCGTCAAATTTCATTGACCATAATAGCGACATTACAATAAAAACCCCACCATAAGTAGCATACACTCTCGCAAAATTTTGAGTCTGAAAAGTGGCTACAATGGATAGGGCGGACAAGGTGAGCCACCTACAGCGGATAAAAGATCTGTGCATAATAAGGAAAAGCCATCATTAGAAATGCAAATACAGTTACACCCCCTAAAAATGTTTTGGTTTGCATAAAAGGTTGTTTCTCATTTTCTTCACAAGCACATTGAATTTCTTCAGCAGTTCTTGGTTTTAACTTTTGATACCAAGCAAAACCTAATACAAAAACTGTAATGCCAAGTAAAAAGGGTCTGATGGGTTCAATCCAAGTAAAAGTTGATGCAATTCCCCTTGTACCTGCTATAAGAGCCAAAACTGGCGTTATACAACATAAGGAAGCAGTAAATGCTGTGAGTAATCCTGCTCCAAGTAATCTGTTTTTATTTTTAATCTCCTTTTTAATAATTTAATTTGTGAAATTCCCTTCTAATACTACAATTTGATCTTTTCGAAAAACCTCAATTAATACTCGATCTCCAACTTTAAGGTTTTCTATTTGCTGTTTTATGTTTCCTAAATCGTGAGGCTCATTACAACTCAAGCCTTGAATACTTAATATAATATCTCCACCAAGCCACAATTTCTGACCTAAAATTTCGCTTTGTAAGTAACCGCCTTTAGTTCCAATAGCATCTGCAAATGAATTAGGGGTTACATGTTGTATTAAAACCCCAGATTTTTGTGGTGTATTAAATATTCCTGCTAATGCTTCACTTAAAAAGATGCCATCAAAACCTGTCCAAAAACTATTGATATCAAATAAGGTTTTTTTTGCGGTGTTGATATCTGTCGCAAACCCCAAGCCCTCAAAACCACCACTTTGAGACAAAATAAAACTAACGATCCCTATTAGCTCTCCATTCATATTAAATAAACATTGGGCCACCTGAGTTGCCGTGATTTATAGAAGCATCTGTTTGAATAAACCCAGCCATCTCGCCATTGGTAATCATGTTTTTTTTCATCTTTCTACTTATGTATCCTACAGATAGAGAATGTTCCAATCCAAGTGGTGCACCAATAATCAAAATTTGTTCTCCTATTTTGGCTGTATCTGAATTTCCGGGTTTTGCAAACATTAAATTTTTTGGTGGATTTCGTAGCTTAATAAGTGCTACATCGGCAGCAGAAGAACTTGATAATACATCAGCCCCAAACGAAGTCTCATTTTGAAGTTTGACGAGCACCTCATTTGCCGATTCAACAACATGGGCTGCTGTTAGAATCAATCCGTCTGAACTAATGATCACTCCGGAACCTAAACCTTCAGAAGCTGAAAGTTTTTGGTTTTTAATCTTATATTCGGTTACTTCAATCGTTACAACCGTAGGGTCCAATTGTTCAAATAAAGTCGAAACATCCTGTGCATTTACATAGGAACAAAGGATCAATGTCAATACTAATGATAGTGTTTTCATATATCAAGTCTTTAAAATTCGAATTAAACATATTGTCTTATTTCATTAATTTTTGAAGCAATACTATTATTTTAAGCATATGGCATTATAAGTTTCATTTAACTGCTAATTCATCTGTAATTTATAATTTAGGTATTCATTTTTTTCCATGCTTCATTCGCAAGGTTTAGTTTGCTGGCAGGATCCTTTATCCATTGTCTTTTCGCATCTATAACTCCAAAAAGCATTCGTGTAAAAAAATAAAGTTTTCCATCTTGTATTTTCCAACTTTTGGGATTTGGAATTACTTCTTTTCCTTCAGACATTGCAAATGCACAAAAACCACCATATTGTGGTATGAATTTTTCTGGTGAAGCCTTAAATTTTACCTTATTTAATTCTGAAAAAAAAAGATATTTAGCATCATTATAGTCTATAACATGGCTTAAATTTCCTTTTTCTGGTGTTCCATTAAAAAAAGATACCACATCGTAACCTCGTATGGCTACACCGCTTTTTAAGTTTTGTATCATCTTGTTTATTTTTAGTATTATTAAATTCTAAGTTATTTTTCTTTAGTCTATATCTATTGTTAAAAAATCACTTTCTCCCTTTATTTTATTTCAATTATTAAAGGAATACTCGTTGTAATTATTTCAACATGAATTAACTCAAAGGAGGCAACATTCTAGTTAAAATATTGGCGTACACCATAACTTGCCAAAACACCTTCTCCCGTAGCAGCTGCTACTTGTGCAATGGCACCTTCCCGACAATCTCCAGCGGCAAATATGCCTTTTACATTGGTCTCTGCCAATCCTGTTGTGGTGATAAAACCTCGTTCGCTAAGTTGGATTAAATCTTTTATACTGTCAGTATTTGGAATAAGCCCAATGAATATAAAAGTGCCGTCGGCATATAATTCTTGTGTTTCTCCAGTTGTTCTGTCTTTTACCTTTAACCCTTTGAAATTGCCTTTATCATTTTTAATAAACTCCACAGACTCCTTGTTCATATAGGTTTCGATATTTTTAATTGAAGTCAGCTTTTCGATATAAGTCTGTGACGCAGTAAATTCAGTACCTCGGTTTACAATAGTGACTTTTTTACAAAATTTAGCTAAAAACACCCCTTCTTCTAAAGCGCTATTTCCACCGCCAATTACGATAATCTCCCTATCTCTATAAAATGCACCATCACAAGTTGCACAAAAATGAATGCCCGCACCAATTAGATCTTCCTCATTTGGAATTCCTAATTTGCGATATGTTGAACCCAATGCCAATACAACGGTTTTACTTTCGTATTGCCCCATATTTGTTGTTACAGAAAAGGTTGTTCCTGTTTTTTTAATAGCGTTTACTGAAACTCCTGTTTCAATTTTTGCACCGTAGGTTTTAGCCTGTTCGGCCATTTTTTGTGTAAGCTCCGGTCCAGAAATAGTTGTGAAACCTGGATAGTTTTCAATTTTTTCAGTTAGAAAAGCATTCCCGCCAATGTTCTTCTTTTCAAGGATCAATGAATTAAATCGATCTCTTTGAATATAAATAGATGCCGTTAAACCAGCAGCTCCGGCGCCCACAATAATACTATCATACACCCTTTTTTCTGTTTCATGACCAATTGATAAAACGTCTTTCAAAACAGCATTGTCTGGATTGGTATACGCAACATCATCTATGAAAATTGTTGGAATAATGCGTTTTCCTTTATTGGTTTCTTCAACCAATTTTGCAGCCCAATCGTGTTTATCTACTTCAATAAATTGAAAATTAATATGGTTGTCCTGTAAATATGCTTTTGCACGTTGACAATCCGGACACCAGTTGGCCCCATATAGTAACACTCTTCCATTTTTATTGATTCCTAATGTATTAGCAAGTATAGCGTTATCAGGATTTGTGAATGGTTTATCATTAATAATTATGGTAGGAATTATCCGTTTTCCTTTGTTTATTGCTTCAACCCTAGCTGTTGCATCTTTATCTAAATCAACATCAACGAAATTAAAATTAATATTATTTTCTTTTAAATATGCCTTTGCTCTTTGGCAATCTGGACACCAATCGGCTCCAAAAAATTGTATTGTATTCATTTAGTAAGTTTTTAATATTATTATAGTTTCTTGAATAATTTAAACGATTTCATATTAGTGGTTTTCTTTATTCAACAAGGTTACTTTTAATCCGATTAACGCAGAAAATATAAGTAATGACAAGTAACACATTGGTGTTCCATTATCTAATTTTGGGCATTCTCCATTGCCTGTAAATTGCATGATAGATGCAACAATGGCAATAGTTACCGCAAGTCCTGTAAAAACAAAATATAATCGATTCCATTTATTTAAATTATGTACAACAAGAGGAATTAAAAAGCAAATAAACACAATAACACAGGCAGGGATAATCCAGATTTTAGGGCATCCATTTCCAGTTTGGATTTCATTCCATACCAAACCACCTGTTCCCCAAATACCTATGAGCAGTAGAATTGTTATAGCAAACGATAATACTTTTTTTGTAGTCATTTCTTAATAATTAATTTCAATTTAGATTAATCGAATCTTTAATTTTCAGTTTTTCTCTTTCAGATTTTATATTTAAAATCGTATTGATTTTAGGATTAATTACTTCGTCAGTTTTTCCATTTAAATATTGTACCAGAACCCTTTTTACTTCGGTATCTTGTCCTAAACCAAAATGTAACAAGGCTGTTTGGTCACTTGCTAAACCTTCACCAGTTACTAACCACTCGGTTAATGTTTTTGTCGCTGTTGTTATGGTGACTTTCGCTCCTTGGTCTTTAGCAGCATCTTCTAAATCTATTTGAATAAAATTATTGACACCTCCTTTATTAATGTAGGCTAATGATGGTGAATCAATATTGGTCCAAATCATATCTAAATAACCATCTTTATTAAAATCACTCACCAAAGCCGTAATTCCAAAATGTGGATTTACAACGCCACTTTTCTCCTCAGTAGGTGCAAATGTGCCATCTTCTTTTTGCACTAAAAACCGACTTTTTAATCGAAATATTTTATTTGGAGCCAAGTCCACGTAATTTTCGGCCACCATTAAATCCTGAAGACCATCATTGTTCATGTCGGCAAATGTACAGCCCCAAGAAAATTCGTAATCGGCTATTTTAGTTTCAGCAGCAACATCGGTAAATTTAAAATTACCATCATTGCGAAATAAAATCCATTTTTCATTAAATTTTGAGGCATCTTTAATATCTCCTTTTGCCAATGCCCTTGGCAAGGTGCTTCCTGTGTTAGAGAACATAAAATCTACCAATCCATCATTATTGTAATCCCCAACAGCAATCCCCATAGGATACGCAAATTTGTTTGTTGTTGGGTTCTCTTTCATTGTAAACGTCAGATTTCCATTGTTTTTATATGTTCTTACTTCTCCTGTATCATGTGCTACAACTAAGTCTATATTGGTATCATTATCTATATCTACAAAAACAGCCATAAATGTGTTATGTACATATTCAAGTCCTGCTTGTTTAGTGATACTGGTAAAATTTTCATGGCCATCATTTAACAACAATTCACTTGTAGAACCATAAGTTTTATCTTCAAAAATGGTTTGACCTTCCATCAAGTTCTTTTTTAGATATGTGGACATAAAAATATCTAAATCACCATCTTTGTCAATGTCTCCAACAGTTAACCCTGCTGGGATAGATTTTTCATTCATTGGTGTATCAATAATTTTTTCGATGAATTTGCCATCGAAGTTGTAGTAAATTCTAAGACCATCTTCACGACCCAATAGCAAATCTGTAAATCCATTATTGTCAAAATCGGCTGAAACTACACCAGTACTCGTGGTTTCCGTTCCTTTTTTAGGTAAATTGACTTCAGAAGAAATATTTACAAATTTGTTATTTCTATAAGCAAAAATGGCATCTTCCTGATTCATTCCTCCTCCAAAAAACACTTCATCAACGTTATCATTATCTATATCTATTAACGCTGAAGGTGCAATTGGAAGCGATTTATCTCCATTATATTGATGGACAAAACCCAATTCTACTAGACTAAAAACGGGTATTTTATCTTCACTAATGGTAATATCATATTTATCTGAAACGGCATCATTCCAGAAAAAATAAATTACCACTGCAATAAGTGCTAATAGTATAATTCCTATAACCATAAAGGTTTTTTTAAAGACGATAATTAAGTTTTTTGTGTTTTTCCTAAACATTTTTTATATTGGTTTTAGTTAGTTTATTTAATTGATAAAGTGAAAGTGAAAAGAGTATAAAATGTGTTACATTCATTAATATTGGCAACAAATATTTACCAATAGTAGGAATGAGTTTCCCTAAGATAACTAATAATAAGAGAATGGCTATAGGGTTAAAAATGGCCATCCATTTTTTATAATATGTGCCTCCTTTTAAAACCGTTAAAACAAAAACTATGGAAAGTACGGCAATAACAACGCGAAGTGCTTTTACTAGAACCTCCATATGATTGGTATAATGGTCTATAAGATTTTGATAATTCACTACATCTAAGGCGTCTTTTAAATGAACAATATTCCCTATTGAAGCGCGAGAACCAATCCAAATACCCCCTATTGCAAAAGACACAAACCCTAATCCTAAAACTATTCTAGCCAAAGTTTCGTTACCAGATTTAAGCATTCTGTAAATATGAATGTAACCGGCAAAATAAAAAGGCAAACCAATAACGGCAAGAAAATGCCCTGTTGTTAAGTTTTCAAGTGATACAAGTTTGAAAAAATAATAATCTGTTGCGCTATCTAAAATATGAGGGGAATAATGTAAATAGAATTCGCCTATCCCTACTAATATTGCTCCTAGAAGACCTAGATACCCTAAATTTTTTGTGAGTTGCATGTGCTATATTTTATTGAATACCGTAATTTTAAAAATTAATAAACTATTTTTTTTGATTCTGAAATCCATTGATCAATTCCTTCTTTAAGTTCAAAAACCTTAAATCCTTTTGAAGCTAAAAGCTTTGAAGCTTCTCCACTTCTAACTCCCGATTTACAATAAAGATATATGGGTATTGATTTATTTAATGAATTTGTGTTTTTTGAAAATTCAACCTTATCATACCAATTGGCTAACCTCGCATTTTTTATATGCCCTGAATCATATTCGTTTTTTGTGCGAACATCTATTAATTGAACATCATTTTGAATTCCTTTTTCAAACGCTTTAACAGATAATTGTTGCTGAGAAAAACTTGAAACAGCATGTAATAACACTATGAAAAAGAAAATGCTTATAACTTTAGATTGTTTCATTTTTAGAATAATTTATTTTGTTAATTAACAGGATACTCACCAAAGCAATTGGTAGAGCCAATAATAACCATCCACTAACTCCACAAACTAATTCGAAAATAAGTTGTTTTATAGTATGGAAAAACGAGGATTCAAAAGCATTTTTAATTTCAATAACTGTTAATAATGTATGCTTTGTATTAAAAATAGCCTCTCCGACATGAATAAATGGCATAAAAAATATAAACTGCAAAGGGGTTGCTATATAACTGACTGCAACCATAATTGGTAAGTTAAGTTTAAATTTAACTGCTAAAAAAGTTAAAATAATTGTAGTAACGCCAAATATTGGAAGCACCGTGACCAATAAACTCACAATTATGGCTTTTGCAATTTCATTTCTACCTAACCCTTGTCTAAAAGGTTGTTTAATTTTTTGCCATAAGGTCTGAAAAGTGAGTTGCATCTGTAAAAAATAACTTATTTTATAAACAGACTGACAAACGTTTCAATCCTGACAATCACTAATCATTTTTTAATGTTCCTGGTAAAGAGGGTGTTTTGAAAGTACTTCCATTATGGTGGATGGATTCATATACCGTTCACTTTTTTCATCATTTGATAAATTAACTGCGCCAAGCCAATTTGCTCTTTTGAGATTTTCTCTAACATTGATACTCCAATCTAAAAGTTGAAAACCCAGACCATGATTAATACAGTCTAAATCCGTGTTAAATTCTCTCTTATCGACTTCCGTAGGAGACAATAATTCGTTTTTTGCGATGACAACCATTTTACCAAAACCTTTATTTAAGTAATCTGAAATATGACTCAACTCATGTCCTAAAACACCTATTTGGGCATTATAATTTAAGTTTTTGAAAATAATAGTATTGAGATAGTTGGTGCTTTTTTTACTAATTGTAATAACATATGTTCGTTTTTTAGCCGAACAAAACATACTAAAAAAAGTAGGTCTGGTGGCTAAGGGCGTTTTTCTATTTCTTAATCTAAATACGATTTTAACATCCTTAAGCTCAGGAAAATAAGACAACGCAATGAGCATTTGCTTTTCATAATCTGCAATCACGGTTTTATGATTCCCGAATTCTGATTTTAAATTTGAGAATTCGCCATTAGTTAAGCTATCTTGATAAAAAGACTCAACAATTTCTTGCGCTTTTAAATCATTGTGAAATAAAAACAAATAAAAAATGGAACATACTATTTTACAAGAAAAAGACATCCTAATTAAATCTATCCATTTACTGTTGCAGCTACGGGATTATACATGTCAATAATGGTATTCACAATATCTTTTGCCACGTCTTGTTTGCTTTTTAAAGGGAATTCGGTAACTGATAAATCGGTTTTAATTATGGCAATTTTATTGGTATCAAAACCAAATCCTTCATTTTTATTTGGTGAATTTGCGACAATACAATCAAAGTGTTTCTTTTTTAATTTAGCTGCTGCATTTTCTAAAACATTGTTAGTTTCTAAAGCAAACCCTATTGATTTTTGATGCTTGCTTTTAACTTTTCCAAATTCAAAAGCAATGTCAACATTCTTAACAAATTCCATTGAAATTTCATTATCTATTTTCTTTATTTTACAATCGCAGGTAACTTTTGGAGTATAATCGGCAATCGCAGCACAAAAAATGGCAATATCAATAGTACCAAATAGTTGCTCACAAGCATGGTACATTTGTTTTCCTGTTTTTACATTAATAATTTTTTCTTTTGGGAAATTTGATTGAATCGAAACAGGACCACTTACTAAATAGACATTGGCGTTTAAATTTTGTAAAGCTTCAGCAATGGCGTAACCCATTTTTCCGGTAGATTCATTAGTAAGAAAACGCACGGGATCTAGATATTCTCGAGTTGGACCCGCGGTTACTAATATGTTTTTGCTTTGAAGACTATTTTGCATCATTTAGTTTGTTAAAAGAATTTTTATTGGCTATAAATAATTGTTAAGTTGAGTATCCCAACTATACTCCTTAAATGAGAGTTTATAGTTCGTGAAATCTCGATTTAAAACATCTTTCAGAACATTTTTTATTTTGAAATAACCACCAAAATCCGCACAATACCAATACAGTAATTTTGATGTGGATATGGTTTTATTATTCTCGTCAATAGAAGTTTCAGAATCAAGGAATGATTCCATGACAAAATTTAATTCTTCATCTAACTTTTCGAGGGTATAAAAAGCTATTGGTGGACAGCTTTTGGCACCGCAATTTAGGGCGAAATGAATACGGTAATCTAATTTTTTTACTGCTAAAACTTTGATTAATGATGACACAAAAGGATTATGCAGATATCCAAAACTCTGTTTCATTCTGTATCTTCTCAAAATGCCATGTTCTATATCATCTAAACTAAATGATTTTTGAGCAATTTCAATTGATTTTACTTTGAAAATAGTTTTCCTTTTAACTTTTTTTGAATTAGACAGCATCTGAAAATAGGCGTTGTATATGTTAATCCAAAAGGTCTTTTTGGCTTCATCACTGCTTAACTGGCGCTGTAATTCTTCTAAAGTGAATTCACCTAATTTTTGTTCTAAAGCAGTAGTATCCTTATTTAATTTTACATGAAGCAATAATGCACCTGAAAGTGCTACTAAAGGATTCGGAGTTTTATTTATCATATTTAATAGTTAATATTTGGGATGTGGCAAAAACTAACGGGGTTTCTTGATTTGGCGAATTCAAACCCATCATTCCACCATTGTGTCATTTGTTCCGCATCAAAAATTAAAGGATTATCTGTTAACTGATAAGGTGTATAATAAAAATTGATATTCACTTTTCTATTTAATCCAATGAGCTTCCCAATTATAATATCTTTTGTACTATTTTGATGGTTCATAAATTTAAAGGTTCTAAATAATAATGAGAATGGATTTGTAATTACAGGATATTTTGTATTTCTATTTTCATTTTCTAAAATGATGACATCGATATCACAGGCTCCGTTCTCAATTGCGCATAAAATTGGCACATAACTGCCGAAACCACCATCTGCATATTGATAATTATTTTTATCCAAGATACTCATGAAAGGCGTAAAATTACAGGAAGCCCAAGCCCAATCACAATAGTCATCATAGGTGCAATCGTCTGAATTATAATATTCAATCGTATCTAACGAAAGATTTGAAACCGTAAAAATCACTTTTTTATTTTTTTCTTTTATAGCGTTAAAATCTTCGCTTGATATGCTGTTTCTAATTAGCTGTCTTAAGTTATCACTTTCACCAAATGTTGGACATCCTTTTATAAATGTTCTAATGGTATTAAAATGATGTATAGAGGTTTTATAGCCTGTTTTTGTTTTTTTTATCTTGAAGGGATTAATGCTAAAAATATCATTTTGAGAAACAGAAGTATAAACTTTTTTAATTTTGTCTATTTTCCCAATTGCCAAATGAGACATGAGCAAACTACCTGTAGAACAACCAACAAACAAATCGTAATGATGACAACAATCGTCGATAAGGTACTCTGCCACACCTCCAGCAAAAGCGCCCTTACTAGCACCACCAGAAATTACGAGTGCTTTCATTAGTTTGTTCTTTTAATAACAGACGTGTGAAAACTTAAATACTGACAATTCTTAAAAATGTAATTAATCTTGCTCTACTTCGACTACTATTTTAATTCTGTTCAGGCTAAACGGCTACTCATACATTATAATAACATATGATTTTAATTTTTCTTTTTTTAGCAGCTTGTTTTCTAGCCTTTAGTAATGGAGCAAATGATAATTTTAAAGGAGTTGCAACACTATTTGGTAGTGGAACTACAAACTATAAAGGAGCTATAACTTGGGCAACATTAACCACTATTTCAGGCTCCATTGCGGCTATTTTTTTTGCAAGCACTTTAGTCAAAAACTTTTCGGGAAAAGGTTTAGTTCCTGACACATTAATCCAATCACCAGAATTTGCCATATCTATTGCCTTGGGTGCTGCTATAACCGTTTTTTTTGCAACTAAAATTGGAATGCCAATTTCGACAACACATAGTTTAGTAGGTGCCTTATTTGGAAGTGGAGTGGTTGCTGTTGGTGCTTCATTTAATTTTACCAAACTTGGTGGAACATTTTTAATGCCTTTAATTGTAAGCCCGCTTATGGCAGCAATGGTTAGTCTAATAACATATACTATTTTTAGGAAATTGAGGGTCTCATTAGGAGTAACAAAGAAAACTTGTATTTGTGTTGGCAAAGAATATATACCTATAACAAGCACTATGAACTTTAATGGATTGATTACAGCAGAAACTGAAACTCATACAGTCTCTAGAATAAGTAATGAACAGGAGTGCATTGAAAGGTATCAAGGTGATTTTATTGGCATCAATTCACAAAAAATGTTAGACCTTGCTCATTATATAAGTGCAGGAATTGTAAGTTTTGCAAGAGGGCTAAATGACACACCAAAGATTGTTGGATTATTGCTTGTAATCAACACATTAGACGTTAAATGGGGCATGCTAACTGTGGCCGTAGCAATGGCTATTGGAGGATTATTAAACGCAAAAAAAGTAGGAGAAATGATGAGTAAAAAGATTACTCCAATGAATAGTGGTCAAGGGTTTACTGCAAATTTAATCACAGGGCTTTTAGTTACAACGGCAAGTATACATGGTCTACCAGTTTCAACAACCCATGTATCTGTTGGTTCTATTTTTGGTATAGGAACAGTTACAAAAAAGGCCGATTTTAAGGTTATACAAAATATTCTGTTGTCTTGGTTATTAACACTACCTATTGCAGCAATTTGCAGCGCCATCATATATTGGTTACTTCTTAAAATTAATTAGTTATTGCGACTGCGACACTCAACTTCACTAGCCCAACACATTACAAATACCTATCTGCCCAAGTTGATATAATATTGCCAACATATTCAGAGTCTCTTTTGTCTGATAATAAATGATCAGCTCCATTTAAAGACACAAAACTTTTTGGATGACGTGCAGCTTTATAAATTTCTGCTGCATTATCTATTCCTACGGTTGTATCTTGAGGAGAGTGCATAATGAGAATTGAATTTCTAAATTCGTCTAAACTATGCTTTATGTTTTTATCTTGAATATCATCTAAAAAATGTTTTTGAATGGTGAATTCTCTTCCTCCAATGGATACAAGCGCTTTTCCTGAGGCATTAATTTCGTCAACGCTATTTTTAAAAAGATGTGCCACATGCTCAGGGTTTGAAGGCGCTCCTATCGTTGCAATTGCTTTAACTGATGGCATCTTTGCTGAAGCAAACAAAACCGCAGCACCACCAAGCGAATGACCTATTAATAACGAAGGTGATTGATAATTTTCTTCCAAAAATTGAGCTGCACTATACAAATCTTCGACATTTGACGAAAAATTGGTATGTTCAAAATCACCTTCGCTTTCGCCTAAACCTGTAAAATCGAAACGTAAAACAGCAATTTTTTTTTGTGTTAAAGTTTTTCCAATGGTTCTAACTGCCGTTAAATTTTTATTACATGTAAAACAATGCGCAAAAAGCGCAAATGCTCTTGGTGTTTCATTTTCAGGCAGTTCTAGTCGAGCAGCTAAAATTTGACCTTTATTATTTTTGAATGTTACTTTTTTAGAAATCATACTACTACACATAAATATTTATAAGAAACAGCAAATGCTATTACAGAAACAATAATTCCGATCATAAAAATTGAATAGGTCCATCTTAAAATTCGATATTTCCTATCTAAAACTTTACCTAAAAAATATAAGTCTTTAGTCATGGAACCATATAAATAATCTTTATCATTCATGACTTGAGTGATGCCTTCTTCAAAGTCGGGTAAGGTCATTTTATGAAAATTTCCAAAGAATAAAAGATTTACTTTTTTGTTGGCCACATCTTCTTTAGTGAATTTTCCAGAAGTTATACTTGGTCTTGTAGCAATCACGGATAAAATTATTGCAACAACACTAAACACTACAAAAATAATAGTTGGATATATTAAAAAAGCATTTTTAGGATTATCAAACTTTGGAATTAAATTGGACAAAGCTATTGAAATAATGATTGCATTTACTGATAGTAAAATATTAGCTTTTGTATCAGCAATATCGCTTAATGTTATATGATTTTTTAAAGTGACTCTAAACAAAGTATCTACACTACGCTCCGAACGATTATCTGAATTTGTTTTGCTTTTTGCCTTTTTAACCTGTTTCTTTAATTGCTTATGTAATGCTTTTAGGTTTTCATTTTTTACAGAACTCCATTTCAAATTAGCCTCTTTGGTATAGTATTTATGGTTAGTAAAAACTTTTATGTTTTCCTCAAGCCATTCTTCATTAGAATACATACCACAATCGGTGTTGGCAAATTCTAATCGAAGATTTTCTGATATGTTTTTATAATTGGTATCTGCTAAATGGGCAAAATCTGCATCAGAAATAATTTCTTCTAATAAATTAGATGGTTTTTCACCAAGTTTTGTAGCATTAATACACGCTAAAACTTGAGCCGTTTTAGCAGCATCATAATTCTGCGCTTCTAAATATTTTTTTGCAATAGCCATACTATGATCTTCATGTTTGGCTTTATTTACGGTATATCCCATATCATGAAACCAACCTGCTAAAAGTATAATTTCTTTTTCTTCAGTTGTAAAGTCAATAGATTGAAGTAATTCTTCTATTTTTGAAACTACATAATGCGTGTGTTTATAATTATGATAAATAAAACTTGTATTTAAATGATTGTTTAAATACTCAAGCACATATTGTGATGCGTTTTGAACTACTTTATTCATTGTGACTATTTATTATTGAATTTTCATTTTTCGTTATTTCGTGTAAATCATCTAATTTTTTATTCCACATTTTAGTAACTAATTTTAAAATATTATTTTTCATAAAAGTCCCAATAGTTGAAAATGTTATATAGATGTTTAAGACGATTTTAGTGTTGTTGGCATCAATTTTATTAAGCTTGATAAGATATGAAAAATCACGGGTAAACTTCATTTCCTTCGTTTTTTCTCCATAAGTTAAACTATCCGAAGAAGGTTCAGTAATCGTTTCAAACTTTAAACTTCCCAAATTTAAAATGCAGTTATGTTCTGTTCCAATGCGATTCACTTTGCTAGCATCATATTCAATTCGTTTGACTTCTTTGTCCCAAAGATGCCGATGTTTTAACTCTGTTATATAACTATAAATAGTTTCAATATTGGCATTGAATGTTTTTTCTATAGTTAAAATAGGTTTATCAATATGTTCTTCTGATAAAGGATTTAACTTTTGAATTTTAAATTTTACAGATCCTAAATTTTTATAAAAGTAATCCAAACTAATCAAATCATAGTCTTCGGTCGTTTTTTCCCAACTATCATGTATTTGATTTTCAAATAATTCAAAAACAGAATTGGTAAAAAGAACATATTCATCATAGGTAATTTTATTTTTTAATAGTCTATGAATTTTAATAACATCCCTTCCATAAGGTTTGGTTATATGCTTCACCTTTATAAAATTTAAATCACCATAATGAACCAAAAATTTAAGCTCTAAATTGGTAGTTGTTTTACACGAACCGCAATTACAGATACGCAAAGAATCATAGTTTTGAGTATGTTTATGAAATGCTTCATGCATTATAGTTACTTGTTGCATCAGTTCATCATAATTCGGAATATTAGTGACATACATAAACAAGGCATCTCCTTCAATTTCGACCAACTGCAAATCTAAAGTGTTATTATCGAGTAAAATTTCAAGTAATTCGGCAATAATATGTATACTATGCTCTACTTCGGTGTTATTTACAAAATTTGTAAATCCACTAATATCAGGCATAAAGTAAATTGCTTTTTGCATAGCTCAAATTATTTTCTTGGTGATATAAATAAAGATACATTAAACAATAAGGCAGTTTTAAGTGTATTATCAAAGATTACATCGTTACTTGATTTGTTTGAATTGGTTAAATTGTAAGTTAAATTTTCTCTAAAACCTATTTCTGATGCTGCCCAAAGCCAGCCTACTAATTTTTTTTCCACTCTTGTAGAAAATTGTATATCGGAACGATGCAAATGTAAATTGGTATATTGCGAAAATTCGTCTCCAAAATTATTCATTTTATACGATGCCCCATCAAGTTCTACTGTGTTTCTCCAAATTAGCCCACTATTATATTGATATCTCAATCTTATAAACAAAGGTAAAATAGCTTCCATATCCCATTTTTTATTAAAAATAGTATTTAAAGCAACAACAGGAACAATAAGAGGATCTCCGAAACGAAAATTATAACTAGCCCCTAATGCATACGAAAAATTATCATTGACTTTCCAACCTAATGCTGGAGATATTGAAAATTTTAAATAATCGGAAAACGAATTTAAAGCCTCAAAATCACCATTTAAATCGGCACTTGCTCTTAAAATCCAAAACTTATTAGATTTTGTAGGTTTTACCATAGAAACATTCATTCCTATACTTTGTAGTCCTCTATCTTCTAAATTTTTATAAAATGGATTTAATTCTGCATCATTAAAATGAAATTCTTCTTTATTGTATTTTAATCCTGCCATGATTCTTAAATAATCTTTATTTACAACAGGAATTTCAAGTTTTGCCAGAAAATGAGTATTTGATTTAATGTTGCTTTTGGTGTTTGTGAAATTGCCAGTTTTATCAATGGTTTCCATTGAAATATTTGAAACGTTTTGGTATTCTATTACAAGACCTTTTCCAATAGGAAGGTCTTTTAAAACGGGAACGCAGTACACCGCAGTTGTATCTTTTTGTGCATAAGCCCAGAATATATTTAGAACTAAAAGGGTGAAAATTATTTTTTTCATGGTAAATAATCAAATTTTAGAATATTTGCTTTACTGTTTTTAGATTCATTGGAAATATACATGTCGCCGTTTTTAGAAAAACACAAGCCCTCTGGTTGTCTAAAATAGGCGTAGTTTATATTAAATACGTGTATCAATTGTCCTTCATTATCAAACTCAACAAGCATTTTTCCTATGGAAGAAAGTATAATATAATTTTTAGTAATAGGTTGAATGGCAATGGCACTTGGTGAAAAATCATTCTTAGTGTGATAATGTTTTTTGATGATTTTAGGGTTTATTTCAAAAATAGGCTTTGAGATCAGCTCATTATTTTCAAGAGAAAAAGCATATATTTTCTTCACTTTATTTCCTTTGGTTGCTAATAATAATTGATTATTTTCTTGGTCATAGCATAGACTTTCTACGTTATCTTTTTTTGATAAAAAAGTTTTATGGATAGTTGTTATTGGATTTTCTAGATAATTTTTTACTTCATAAATAGTCCCATCTGAACGTAATACAAAAGCCGTTTTTCCTACGATTGTAATATTCTCATAATCACCTTTTTTACCAAAAGAAATTGTTTTTTTGATAGATTCATTATTCAAATCATAAATAAATATTTCACCTTTTTCATCATTGTGAGTTATAAGTTGATGTGCGTTTATAGTATCAATTCCAGATATTTCTCTTAGTTCATAAGGCATTTCAAAATATTCTGAAGGTTTTTTTAAATCGTAATGTTTACTTAAATCAAATGATGTTTGCGAATTGGTAATGCAAGAGAGACTGACACTAAGAATTGCGATACAAAGATTTTTTTTTATCATGTAATACGTTCTTTTATCCAATTATAACTATCCACTTGTGCTCTTCTTGGTGCTTTTATGTTTGGAACTAATCCGTTTTTTCCATGTGAATTAATTGTCCTTTTTTTTGTGTTATCATCTAATTGAAATTGAATAATTTTATTAATTTCAGCTTTTAAGTTATCATCTTCAATAGGGAAACCAACTTCAATTCTACTGTTCAAATTCCGGTTCATCATATCTGCAGAGGCCAAAAAAATGTTCTCATTTCCCGCATTATTGAATTTGTATATTCTCGCATGTTCTAAAAACATATCCACAATTTTATAGGCTTTTATATTTTCGCTTACGCCCTTTATACCTGGTAACAACATGCAAATCCCTCTAACTATTATTGTAATTTCGACTCCTTTTTGACTTGCTTCATAGAGTTTACTAATGATATCCTTTTCATCAATCCCGTTTACTTTTAGAAAGATTCCTGACGATTTACCGCTTTTATGATTTTGGATTTCGTTGTCAATCATATTCATAATTTTCTCCTTCATATTAAAACCAGCTACTAAAAGCGTATCCATTTCACAATGTTTTTCTTTCGTTTTAAGAAACTTAAATACCTTTTCAATATCAGAAGTGTATTTCTTTTCAGCAGTAAAAAAACCATGATCTGCATAAATTGTCGCCGTATTTTCGTTAAAATTACCCGTAGCTAAATAGGCGTAGTTTTTAGTAATTTTAGCATCAACTTTCATAGTAACTAGTGCAATTTTGGCGTGAACTTTTAAATTGGGCATACTATAAATAATTTTGATTCCCGCTTTTTTCATTTCATTTGCCCAATGCAAATTGTTGTTTTCGTCAAAACGGGCTTTTACTTCTACAAAAACAGTTATTTTTTTTCCGTTTTTCGCAGCGCTTATCAACGCATTTGCTATTAAGGACCGAGTAGAAATTCTATATAGAGTAACCATAATTTTTGTAACTCTACTATCTATTGCCGCCTGATTAAAAAATTGAAGTACATAATGATAGGAATGATATGGAAAATGCAAGAGTTGGTTTTTTGAATCAATAACATCAAAAACTGAATTTGAATTTTCAAAAGTTGCATGTTCTAGAGCTGGATAATCGAGATTTTGAAGTTTTGGCTTTATTGGGTTTGGAAATTTGAACAAATCAAATAAATTATGATAGGTTCCACCTGCAATCATCTCACGCTTTTTAAGTTGAAATGTGTCTTTACATATTCTAACATCTTCAACAGGCATTGTAGCATCATATAAAAAACGCGTTGGCAAGCCTGTTTTTCGTTCTTCAATTTTATGCTTAATTTTAAGTATTAAATTACCTGAATCCTCATCTTCAATTTCATAATCTTCATCGCGGTTTATTTTAATAGCAAAGCAAGAAACAATAGTATCGTTTGCAAAAATCAAGTGTAAGCACGATTTTATAATTTCATCTAAAGAAATAATATAATGTGCGTTATCTTTTTTTGAAAGTAGTTTAAATCGGTTTAATTTATCTGATGGGATATTGATATATGCATATTCAAACTGATTATCGTTATTTTTTAATTTAACCAAAAAATATAAGGTTCTATTATCTAAAAAATAAACTTTATTGATTCCATTTTTAATAAAAACAACTTGAATAAAAGATAATACCTCACTTTTGAAATAGCGTTCAACTTCTTTTAAATGACAGATTTCAATAGATTGTCCTTGATAAACAATAATATTATTTTGAAGTAACTCGGGAATAATTTGAGATCCCCATATTGTACCAAATTGTTCTTGCTGCAGATTAATTTCGTTCAAAATTGTGTTAAAAAGCTCACTTTTTCTAATACTTTTATGACTTGCTAAATGATTTACTTTTACTCTAAAAAACTCATCTAAATTTGAAGAAAAAATAGACAGAAACTTAATACGTTCGTATAGCGGATTATTAACATTGGCCGCTTCATCAATAATGCATTGATTAAAATACAACCAAGAAAGTTCCGATGGAATTACAGTTGTTTTCATTAGTTTCGTTTATGCAATAAAATTGAAATAATAATAAACCCTATTCCAGTAAAAATTGGAGGAAGTATTTTTCCAATAATCCCAATTATCACCATGGCTATGGCTATAACTACAAGTAAAATTAATAGTATATTTTTCATTTTTTTAATATTGAAGTTCTGGATATAATTCGTTATAAGTAACCATCTTATTTGGTCCTAAACGATGCAAAATGTGTTTTCGTTGAATCTCGTCGCCATTACTCAATCCTGCGGCAGCAATCATTTCTGAATAACTATCTACAGTCTTTTTATGAAAATTAGCTACTCGAACATATTTATCATTTACGTCTAGACCTTTCATTAAACTTTTATCTTGCGTTGCTACACCTGTAGGGCATGTGTTGGTATTGCACTGCAAGGCTTGAATACAACCAATAGCCATCATCATGGCGCGAGCGCTGTTAACCGTATCTGCTCCCAAAGCAATTAATCGGATTATGTGAAAAGCCGAAAAAACTCTTCCTGAAGCAATGACTCTAACATTGTCTTTAAAGTTATACCTAATAAGACTATCCACTACAAATGACAAACCTTCGCGAAGTGGCAACCCTATTGAATTAGTAAACTCGATAGGTGCGGCTCCTGTACCACCTTCACCACCATCAACGGTTATAAAATCTGGCAATATTTGTGTTTTTTTCATGGCCTCACAAACTTCAATAAACTCCTCTTTACTACCTACACAAAGTTTAAACCCGACAGGTTTTCCTCCTGAAAGTTCTCGCAATTGCTGCACAAAATGCAATAAGCCCTCAGCATTATTAAAAGCCTTATGATAAGTAGGCGAAAGTATCTCTGTATGCGGTTCTACATCTCTTATCTTGGCTATTTCCTCCGTATTTTTTGATGCTGGCAAAATACCTCCATGACCTGGTTTGGCACCTTGTGAAAGTTTGATTTCAATCATTTTCACATTATCTAATAAAGACTTTTTCTTAAAAGTGTCTGGACAGAAATTTCCGTCTTTCGTTCTGCATCCAAAATATGCTGTACCAATTTGCCAAATTAAATCGCCACCGCCTTCTAAATGGTATGGACTTAATCCTCCTTCTCCCGTATTATGAGCAAAACCACCTAATTTAGCACCTTTACTCAAGGCTAAAATGGCATTTTTACTTAAAGAGCCAAAGCTCATAGCAGAAATATTTAAAAGACTCGCATTATAAGGTTGTTTGCAGTCTTTTCCACCAAACAGAACTCTTGGGTTTTGTTCTACTTCATCGTGATGTTTTGGATACATGGAATGTGCCATACATTCATACCCAACTCGATAAACATCTGATTTAGTCCCAAAAGGTGTAGTATCGTTTTGGTTTTTGGCACGAGTGTAAATTAACGAACGAAACATTCGGTTTATAGGAGTACCTTCCGTCTCTGTTTCTACAAAATACTGTTGAATTTCTGGTCGAAACGTTTCCAAAAGATATCTTAAACGCCCTATTACCGGAAAATTGTTTTTTATGGCATGCTTTCTTTGTATAATATCATAAACGCCTATAATTATTATTGGTAAAAAGACAATTAAACTCCATAAAACGGAGCTCCAAAATATAGAAACCATCCCGATTGTGAGTAAAGTAAATGTTGCAAATGCAATGAAAATTTCTCTCGGTTTCATATAGTATAAATTATTTTTTAATATAAAGTTGCTGTTTTAATATCCTGCAGATTAAAATCCAAAACCTAACCCAAACATAAATCGACCGCCATCATCTGATGAAAAGTAGGAGGTTTGAAACGTAAAAAGTCCAGCAGTGTTTACGTATAAACCGCCGCCATAAGCTGTATGCCATTTGTTAGAATTGTCATTTTTTAACCAAACCCGTCCATAGTCAAACCCTGTAAAGGCACCTAACTTAGCTGGAAGTATTCCTGCATTAAAACGTGTAATATTCCAACGTAAATCGGTGTTTTGATAGTAGGATGTTTGCCCAGAAAAGCGTTCATTTCTAAAACCTCTTAATCCATTCTTACCACCAATCCTTGCTGCTTGATAGAATTCAAAACTTTGGTTAGAGATTATATGTCCCTTCCAAATAGTTGAAATCGTTAATTTATCGTCTTTTAAAACAGGGTA
>NZ_SLUP01000011.1 GCF_004341235.1 Mariniflexile fucanivorans | reverse complement strand
AGGAGGAAGATCGTTTTATACTGCTTTAGGTCATAAACCTGAATCTTATAAAGACAAAAACTTTTTGAATCACATTTTTGGTGCAATATATTGGGTTTTAAATAAAAATAAGCACGACAGAACTAAAATGATAAAATTAATAGATGCTAATAATTTTTCAAAAGGTTTTGAAGAACAGGGGATTAAGTTATTTACATTAAAAAATAAAAATGGAATTGTTAGTCAGATTACCAATTATGGTGGTAGGATTGTAAATCTTTTTGTTCCTGATAAAAAGGGTGTTTTTGAAGATGTTGTTTTAGGCTACGATTCTGCAAAAGATTATTTAGAAAAGCCAGATCATTTTTTTGGAGCTATTATTGGTCGTTATGGTAATAGAATTTCAAATGGTAAGTTCAGTATAGATAATAATGAGTTTTTGTTAGATAAAAATGAAGAAGAAAACCAATTACATGGAGGTGAAAAAGGTTTTCATGCAGTTGTTTGGCAAGCAAAACAAATATCCGAATCCGTTTTAGAATTAACTCATTTTTCTAAACACTTAGATCAAGGTTTTCCTGGTAATTTAGAATTGAAAGTAGTGTATACATTAACCGATAAAAATGAATTACAGATAGAATATTTTGCAGTTTCAGATGCAAAAACAGTAATAAACTTAACAAACCATTCTTATTTTAATTTATCTGGTGATTTTAATAAATCAATAGAAAATCATTTATTTCAAATAAAGGCAGATTATTATTTACCAGTAAATGATAAGATGGTTCCTGTAGGAATTTTAGAGAATGTTACCAATTCTCCTTTCGATTTTAGAAAATTAAAAACAGTACAGCAAGTTATTAATAAGCAACATCAACAAATAGAGTTAGGTAGTGGTTTTGACCATAATTTTGTTTTAGATGATGTGAATGCAGGTTTTGTAGCAAAGGTAATTGATAAAAATTCTGGGAGAAGTTTAGAGGTTTATACTACCGAACCCGGAGTACAATTTTATTCGGGGAATCATCTAAATAATTTAGAAGGCAAAAACGATGTTTTATATCAAAAAAGAGTCGCGTTTTGTTTAGAAACGCAACATTTTCCAAATAGTCCTAATCAAACCAATTTTCCATCAACTTTATTACTACCAGGAGAAAAATATTTTTCAAGAACTATCTATAAGTTTATTGTTCATAAATGATTGCTTGAATTTGTAAAAACCTTTAAAGCATAAAATAATTAATGTAACCTGTACTGAATAACTGATTATATTTTCACCAATACATAATTTTCACTCAATATGAAACACCTAAAATTAATATCACTTGTAGTGCTACTATTAGCAGTATGTGAGCATGGATCAAGTCAGAATTTGAAACTCAATGATCTTGAGTATTTCGAGGCGCAAGGCGTCAATATTCTTGTGTACAACAACCTTTTTACTGGCGGTTTTAACGATGAAAAGAATGCAGGCATAGAGCTGATTCACCATGGTGTCAGAACAGCACAAGGTGGCGCTGTGAGGCTTTCCAGTACTCCAGAACAATGGAATCTTGTTCCTGCAATATCATCTCGTAAGGTAGACCATGAGTCTAAAAGTATTGAGTCTGTATTAAGATATGAGGATTTCGATTTTGATTCACGAGTGGTAGTCACGGCTAAGGGTAATGCCGTTGAGATATCTGTTTATCTTGACAAACCCATTCCCGCGTCACTTGAAGGGAAAGCCGGGTTTAATCTTGAGTTTTTGCCCTCAAAATATTGGGGAAAGACCTTTTTGATGGATGGACATTCCAATCTGTTCCCACGCTATGTGGTAGGTAACACCATTACAAGGCCCAACATTGAAAAGCTTAAACAATTCAAAGGGTATGTAACTTCCGACGATAGAGGTACCGGCAGATTTATTGATCCGCTTCCTCTCGAAACCGGCCATACCATTATTCTTGCACCTGATGAACCCGAACGTTTGGTTAAAATTACTTCGCATGATGCTGACCTTATGCTTTTCGATGGTCGTGTGTTGGCGCAAAATGGCTGGTTTGTAGTTCGCAGTTTACTTCCAGCAGGAAAAACAGGTAAGGTTTTAACCTGGACGGTTGAACCAAATGCCATAAAAAATTGGGTAAGAGAGCCAAATATAGGTTTCTCTCAAGTGGGCTACCTCCCTTCACAACAAAAAGTCTCTGTGATTGAACTCGACAAGAAAGATAAACCTCTTTCAAAAGCATCAATATATAAGATAGAAGAAGATGGGAAAACTTCTGAAGTATTCAGCGGAAATACCATAGCTTGGGGTGACTATTATAAATATCACTATGTAAAATTTGATTTTTCTACAGTTAACACCCCCGGTATATACTATATTCAGTATGGCAACATTAGAACAAATAATTTTCTAATAGAGAGTAACATTTATGATAAAATCACTGATGCAACCAGTGATATTTGGATTCCAATTCATATGAACCATATTTCTGTAAATGAGGGCTATAGAATGTGGCACGGAGAACCTTTTAAGGAAAGTTATCTACAAGCTCCACCAAATACAGATCACTTTGACCTCCATGCACAAGGACCTTCAACGGATACTAAATATGAACCGATGGAAACGATCCCCGGATTAAACATAGGCGGGTTTTTTGATGCTGGAGATTTTGATATCGAAACAGGATCTAATATTTTTGTGGTGCAGAATTTTGTCCAAACATGGGAATATTTCAAACCTTTACGCGATCAGACTTTTGTTGATGAAAAGCAACGTTATGTTGATCTTCATCGTCCTGATGGGACGCCAGATGTATTACAGTATATTGAGCATGGAACATTGAATCTGGTAGCTCAGGCAGAGATTATCGGCCACATGGCACAAACGCTATCCAACTCTGTTTTGGACAACTACCATCATCTTGGTGACGCGGCTTCCATAACGGATGGACTTCCGTATAATCCGAACCTTGGCCCATATGAAGTGGCTCAGGACGGTAAGTCAAGCGGAGTTAAAGATGATATGTGGGCTTTTACCAGCCGAAACCCGAACCTTGATCTCAGAGCAGCAGCAACTTTTGCCGGAGCAAGTCGAGCATTGAAGGGATATAATGATGATCTTTCAGAAAGAGCGCTGGTACAGGCAAAAAGACTTCTGAAAGAAGCAGCTGAATTACTTGTGAATCAACCACAGAATGAGGGGGAAAGAGGCCAGGGATCAGCAGATGTGGCCACCAATCTTCAATTGTACATCACAACCGGAGAGCAACAATATGTCGATAAATTTCAGGAACTTTTATGGAAGGCTCTAGAACATAAGGTCAGTAGTAATATATTGACTGCATTTCATGCCATACCATATATGGACGCATCCTTCAAAGAAAAACTCCGGCCGTATGTTGTAAAGTACAAAGAATATATCGACGAGCTTGAAAAGGATAATCCGTACGGAGTACCTATTCACCTCGGTAACTGGGCAGGAAGTGGAGATGTGGTTAGTTTTGGTACCACAATCTGCTTTGCTAACAGACACTTCCCAAATATTGTTGACGCCAGCCATGCTTTCAAGACCACCAACTGGCTATTTGGATGCCACCCGTATCACAATTATTCGTTAGTGGCAACGATTGGTGCAGTGCGACCAAAAGAAGTTTTTTATGGTAATAATAGAGCTGATTTCTCATTTATTCCAGGGAATGTTGCTCCTGGTATACTATTCAGACAACCCGACCATTTTGAAAACTATGACGACTGGCCATTTCTATGGGGGCAAAATGAGGGCACGATAGGTGGTAATACCAATTATTTAATTTTTGGATCAGCTTTTAAGAATTTAGTAAAATAGTTGCTACTATAATTTTAAAATAGGGATATTTTTCATAAAAATTGGTCGAATTGGTTTTAATCTGAAAATTGAAATTAAATGATTTGAAGTTTACGATAAAAATACAAAAGTCGTTTACATCGGTTTTTAGCTGTTGAATTGCGTTATCTGAATAATCTTTTTTAATGCGAAAAAAATAAAATAAACTATTAATAATGTATCACTAAAAATAAATTAATGAAATGTAAAAAAATATTATTAGCTATAAGTTTAATTTGTTTTCTTGCTGTAGATGCGCAAAACATTGTTTATGTATATGGAGATGTTGCTGCTGATGGTACGCTACCATCCGGAAGTAAAAAACCATTTCACCAAATGCGTTTGAATGATGAAGGTGATTTAGGGATGAGTGGTTTCAAAAAAGCATTGGAAGCTGTTGGGTGTACTGTAAGCGAAGTTTACGATCAAGAAATTGTAATTAATGCCGAATTTCTAAAGTCGATTGATGTTTTAATTTTAGGCTCAAATCAGCGAGTTTTTATCGAAGCAGAAGCTAAATCCTTAAAGCGTTGGGTGAAAAAAGGTGGCGGAGTAATTACTTGGTCGGATAGTGGATTTGGTGGAGAGTATAGCATTGTAGGTGTGGATAATGAAGTGGGGCGAATTTCTGACAATGTTTTAATGGAGCAATTCGGTATGTATTTTTTGACTGACAATGGTGCTGGAAACTATTTGGTGAACGAGTATACACAAGATCATTTTATTAATAAAAACAATAAACATAAAGGCGTTGCTTTTAGGGGAGAAGGAGTAAGTTTTGTTCGTGTTTCGAAACCGGCAGTAATTTTAGCTAAAGCGCAAGAAGGCGGATTAGGCGGTAGGTTAGTTGTAAATTCAAATGATGGTAAATTTAATGAAAATACCGATGTAGCTTTAGCAATAGCTGAAATAGGTAAAGGTAGAGTAATAGGTGTTTTTGATCGTAATTTGTTTTGGAATGCCGGGGCTGGTACCCGTTTAAGTCATTCCGATAATAGGGTGTTTGCACAACGTATTGCACTTTGGGCAGCAGGTATCGAGGATGAACAACGCTTTGCAAATGATACCCATGCTTTAGTTTCTGCATTAAATACACCTCCAACTATTACTATTGATTATACTTACTCAAAAACTGATAACAGTCTTGCAATTACGGCTGTGATTACTGACGAGGATAAAGATGCCATTAGCCCGGAAATAGTATGGAAGCAAGTAAAAGGCCCTGCCGATTGTGAGTTCGAAAATAATAATCCCAATACTACAACACCACGTATTTTTATTCCCAAAGCAGGTAAATATGTTTTTAAAGCAAGTGTTTTAGATGGTGAGTTTGAAATTAATAAATTCTTAAACTATGTAAGGGAGTAAATTTATTAAAGACCTTTTTAGGTTTTAAAAACATCATTTTGTTTATAGTATTATGTACCTCATGTAATGCTCAAAACAAAAAGAGTAATCAAATTATAGTCAATGGTACAGAATTGGTCTTAATTTCAAATGATTATGAATTTACTGAAGGGCCAGCAGCAGATAAGAAGGGAATGTTTTTTTTACCGACCAACCGAATGACAGAATTTTATAATGGGATGCAAAAACCAATTTAGTATCTGAATATATGAAACCTTCTGGTCGTTCAATTGGACTTTATTTTGATAATGATGGCAACCTATTATCTGCTGCAGATGAAATTATGATGCTATTCTGTTAAAAGGTATGGGAGAGAAACATCCTTTTTCGTGGAATCAAGATTATGAAGGAGGAAGATCGTTTTATACAGCATTAGGTAATAAACCAGAATCGTATAAAAACAAAAACTTTTTAAACCACATTTTTGTTGGGATATACTAGGCGGTTAATAAATAAAATAAATAATTATGAAATTTTGTTCATAATTATTGGAAATAACAAATAATATTATTTTTATGAAAAGGGCCATTTTTATTTTACTTTTTTTAATGTTCGTTTTAACTTCATTTTCACAGGCAAATTTGGAGGAATCAAAGCTATCATTTTATGGAGATTTTAGATTTCGAGTTGAGCAAGACTGGAACTCTAAAAAATCTGATGGTACATATAGAGATGATAGAACCAGGCTGAGATATAGGGGGAGACTTGGTTTAAATTATTTTGTGAATCAGAATACGTCGATGGGTGTTCGAATTAGGACAGGTGACCCTAAAAAACAGCAAGACCCACAATTAACCTTAGGAGATGCCAACAAAGAATTTGGAACATTACCTATAGGGTTTGAAAAAATATTTTTCCAAACCAGCTACAAAGGTTTTTTTACATGGATAGGTAAAAACACATTTCCATTTAATAAAAACAATGAATTGTTTTGGAGTGATAATGTTTACCCAGAAGGCGTGTTTTTAAAAAAAAGCATTACAACTGAATCTAATTTTATATTTCCACTTGACATAAGTGGAGGACATTTTATTATTAGTTCTTCAGGAAAATCATTCAATAAAGATAGTTATATGGATGGATTTCAATTGAGTTCAAGCTTATTTAACGATAGGTTAAAACTATTTCCATCTTTCTATGTTTTTAAAAATATTCCCGATATCCCAGATGGAGGAGATACATTTATTTTCGACTATAACATACTTCACTTAGGAAGCAAATTAAAACTTCAAGAAAGCCCTTTAATTAATTTTGAATTTGATTTTTATTCAAATTTAAAGAATTATAAGGATGTTACAGGAATACCTGCAAATTTAGCAAATGAGAAAAACGGACTTGTTGGGGGCATTAGCTATGGACACTTAGATAAAAAAGGTGATTGGGCATTTAAAGCTACGTATTCCTATTTAGAGCGATACGCCGCCGTAGATTTTTTTGCACAGAATGATTGGGCACGTTGGGATTATTCCTCTTTTGACTCGCCAGATGGTCGCCTAACCAATTTTAAGGGAATGGAATTGGTTTCCGAATACATGATGAATAGAAATATGAATCTAAAATTAAAATATTACCTCGTGGAACAAATTGTCGCTTATGGTGCGTTTAAAGAAACTGGTAGTAGAATCCGTTTGGACTTTGATTTTAAATTTTAATGCTATTGAAATAGCTGTTTGTTCTTAATTTAATTTAGTTAAAAGATATGATAAAAACTTATAAAGTGAATGGCGCAAAATTTATTCAAAAAACAAATAAATTAATTTTTATGAAATTAGTAATGTTACTTTTTTTTGTAACGGTTTTGAAGGTTCATGCCCAAGATACTAAGATTCTCCATGAGTTTTACAATGCTAAATACGAACCCGAAACAGGAATTTATCACGGCGCTGGTCAGGATAAAAATGGCTTTAAAGATTATGTAAATGCCGTTGGTCAAGATAAGTTTCCTGTAATATATATGACTTATGTTAATATAACAGCACCAGTAAAAAGGATTGAATCTTG
Organism: Mariniflexile fucanivorans; assembly: GCF_004341235.1. Taxonomy (GTDB): domain Bacteria; phylum Bacteroidota; class Bacteroidia; order Flavobacteriales; family Flavobacteriaceae; genus Mariniflexile; species Mariniflexile fucanivorans. Next base: position 113,027 of record NZ_SLUP01000011.1, on the reverse strand, counting down.
GGGAAAAAATTTAAAACATGTTTTAGATAGTTTGCCAAAAGGAATTATGCCTCAAATTGGTTTAGGATTTACTGGCGGTAAGGATACAGGGGCAGGTTTGGATAAAGAAGTTGCCAACGGAAAATATAATGCTCAATTGGAAGCATTTTATAAGGTGCTTTTGGATTTAGATAGGTCCTCCTTTACGAGAATTGGGTACGAATTTGAAGGCGATTGGAATGGGTACGCACCCGAAAGTTATAAAAAAGTTTTTATAACTATTTCCAAGGCTTTTAAGGAAAAAAACATTAAATCGGCTACGGTTTGGTGTTCGGGAGGTGGCTCTGCAGATTTTATAAGTACTGAAAAGTTGATGGCATATTATCCTGGTGATGCATATGTAGATTGGTGGGGTATTGATATTTTTAGTCCTGAAGAATTTGATCATATCGGATTACAAACTTTTTTTGATAGGGCTCATATTCATAAAAAACCAGTGATGATAGGTGAGTGTACACCACGGTATGTTGGGGTTTTAGATGGTGAAATTTCTTGGAATAAATGGTTTAAACCTTTTTTCGAGATGTTAAATGATAACCCAGGGATAAAAGCATTTTGCTATATCAATTGGGATTGGGGATTTTGGTCTAACAAAAATGGTTTTCCATGGCATGATTGGAAAGATGCCCGTATCGAAAAAAATCCATTTGTATTGGAGGCTTATAAAACGGAATTGGATAAACCAATATTTATCCACACACAAACACATAAATATTGAAAAAAATTGGATACATAATAGTATCAACAATTTTAGCACGTTTTTTCATTTATTGTTCATCAGAAAATGAAAAATATAGTTGACTATCTAAAAACACAATGCCTTTGGGTTAATCAAAACTATTAGCAAATACCTTAAGCTCATTTTTTGAAATTTGCACCACCAGTTCACCATCACTATTTTTATTGCCGTTCATTGTTTACCGACCTATTAAATAAAAAAGAATATGCTTAATTAATCAATGGATACGGCGTATATTTTTCCAGCCACCATATCTGGCACTAATAGGCGACCTTTATCTTCTTCCAAATAAAAATCTGCCGCAGATTTTAATCCTTTAATGAGTATGGTAGATTCTTCGGTTTTATAATCTATTTTCCAAACAGTGCCTAAAGTCCAGCTACTTATATAATAATTTCCTTTACTGTCTTGTTCAACGGCATCAGCACCACGAAAAACTCCTTTAAGAGGTGTGAGTTTTCCATTTTTGTTAACCAAAAAATGACCCAAAAAGAATGCGCCAACCATAATATTCCCATTGTTATCGACACCAACACCATTGGGGTTAAGCATTAAAGAGGACGTGTCTTGTGTTATAGATATTTTTCCTTCCAAATCAATATGATAAATGCGACCTAATTCTGGGATTAGTTTTGCTTCGTCACTATTAAGAGGCCATAAATTATTGTCTCCATCCCGCATGTAATTAGTTGCACCCATATCTGCAACATAAATGCCTTTATTTTTTCCGTCTACAGCAACATCATTTAAGTATAATACTTCTTTAGGAAAATCATTTTTATCTACAAAAATAGTCGCTTTTCCATGTTTATCAACTTTCCATATGCGATTTAAATCTGAGAAATATAGATGATTGTTTAAAAACACAATGCCTTTGGGTTCATCAAAACCTTTTGCAAATACGTTTACACCGTTCTTTGAAATTTCAACCAGTTCACCATCACCATTTTCTTTACCGTTCATTATGGTAACATAATAATTATCGTTGAATCCCTTTGTGATGCTTTCGGGTTTTGTTCCTACTTCAATAGGAAACTGAATTTCAGATTGTGAATTACAGCTATAAAACAGAAATAATACAACACTAGTTATTATAATACGTTTAGGAATTTTTGCTAGAGTAGTCACCATGTTGTTTGGTTTAAAAAATTATTTCTCAATATACGGATTTAAAGTCTCAATGCTTCCATCTTCTCTATAGGTGATTTCGGCAACTTTAACAGATCTTAAATGGGTTACACCTTTAGATAAACTAGAATCATGGTAGAACAAATACCATTTTCTATCAACTTCGCATATAGAATGATGTGAAGTCCAGCCTACAACGGGGTTTAAAATGCGACCACCATAAGTAAATGGTCCATAAGGGTTATCTCCAATTGCATAACATATAAAATGAGTGTCGCCAGTTGAATACGAAAAATAATATTTCCCATTGTATTTATGTAACCAAGCTGCCTCAAAGAAACGGCGTTCATTGTCTCCGGCTAATAATAAGTTACCTTTTTCATCTAGAATTTCAATTGTTCTTGGTTTTTCCGCAAACTCAAATAAATCATCCGTCATTTTTGTAACAAATGGTAATAAGGCAGGTTCATTATCTTTTGGTAAAAAGGCTGTTGGACTATCTGGTTGTTCCGCTTTAAATTCACCAGTTCTCCAACGCTGTAATTGGCCACCCCAAAGGCCACCAAAATACATGTAGTAGCTTCCATCATCGTCTTTAAAAACGGCAGGGTCTATAGAAAAACTTCCTTTGATAGCTTCAGGTTGTGCCTTAAAGGGGCCTACAGGAGAGTTACTTATAGCCACTCCAATTCTAAAAATCCCATCATGCGCTTTCGCAGGAAAAAATAAATAGTATTTACCATCTTTTTCATGAGCGTCTGGAGCCCACATTTGTTCTTTAGCCCAAGGCACATCATCAACATGTAATGCTACTCCATTATCAACTGCTTCACTATCGATGGAATCCATGGATATTACATGATAATCTTCCATTGCAAAATGACTTCCTAAATCATCAAAAGCTTCTCCAGCATCAACATCATGAGAAGGGTAAATGTATATTTTTCCATTAAAAACATGTGCAGATGGATCTGCTGTGTAAATGTGTGATACTAATGGTTGTGAAATAGCGCGCTTATTTAGGACATCAAAATTGATGTTTTCGATACTTTCTTCAGGCATAATTTTAAGTTTTGTTAGTTTTAACTTGTTCTTCGTTCTTTTAATTCAGCTTCAATTTGCACTTCCATTTTCTTATTAATTTCATAGAAAAAAAGTAAACCTACTCCTATTAAAAATGGGATTGCAGGATATATACTCACAAGCATTTTAGTTCCAGTAATAGTAATTGCTGCTTGTTCTGTAAGACCTGCTTCATAGCCGTAACTTGCTAGAATGGAGGTTAAAAGTGCTGAGCCAATACTTAAACCACCTTTTAAACCTACCATCATTGCAGAGAAAATAATGGCTGTTGCTCGACGATTAGTTTTCCATTCTGAATAATCTGCAACATCGGCAATCATGGCCCAAAGTAATGGGATTGTGATTCCATAGAAAAAACCATGTAAAATTTGTGATGCAAACATTAATTCTACAGATGTTGGAGAGAAGAAATAAAAGAAGATTATAAACAATGTTGAAATAAATAAAAACGTCATAAAGACATCTCTTTTTCCATATTTGTCTGCTAATTTTTTTGATAAACCAATACCAAAAATCATGAAAATAATACCACCGGCATTAAATAATCCAAATCCTGCAGATACTGGATCTTCTCCAAAGAAATTTATACCAATACTTGATAGAAAGTCTAGAATTGGACTTATAAAACTTGTTAATCTATCTGCATCTACATAGTTTTTAAAATAATACACATAAGAACCACCTTTCATAGCTAATGTAACAAAAACTAAAGTTGTAACGATTAAAGTAATTACCCAAGGTTTATTCTTAAATAAATCGGATAGATCTTCTTTAAGACTCGATTTTTGTTCTGGTTTAGGAACAATACGTTCACGCGTGGTAAAAAAAGTAATTAGTAACATGATAGTTCCTATAATGGCAAGCCATGTCATTACTATTTCTATTCCAACTGCCTTATCTCCTCCTCCAGCAGTTTCAATAATTGGTAGCATAAATACTTGTACAAAGAATTGTGCGAACATTACAGCAACAAAACGATAAGCAGAAATACTATTTCGCTCTCCCATATTACCAGTAATTACACCACTTAAAGCTGAATATGGCAAGTTATTTGCTGCATAAAGCAAAAGTAATAATGTGTAAGTGACAACCGCATAAATAACTTTTCCTTTATACTCGAAATCTGGTGTGCTAAAGGCTAAAAGAGCAACGACACCAAGTGGTACAGCTGTCCATAAAATCCATGGTCTAAACTTTCCCCATTTAGAATTTGTTCTATCTGCAATTGCTCCAATGATTGGATTAAATCCGAATGCTGCTACCAGTCCAACAGTTAGCATAATTGCTGAAGCATGGTTTGCTTCAAGACCGTAAATATCAGTATAGAAAAAAGCTAAATAGGTGACTAATGTTTGAAATACTAAATTGGCAGCTAGGTCTCCTAAAGCATATCCAACTTTTTCTTTTACTGATAATTTTTGCGTATTAGTGGTCATAATTTTATTTATTTTTTAAGGCTAATACACTGAAGTAAGCTTTTTTAGGTTCAAAATTTCTATCAAACAATAAGGGGTGATTTGTTCTGCCATTTATGGGCCAATTATTTAACCAAGATTGTTCATCATTCACGCCCCAAAATGTTACTCTTTCTATTTTGTCTCTGTGCTTAAGGAAAAGTTTGAAAATATCTTCATAGCGTTTTGCTAATTGAATTTGCGCTGAATCAGTAAGTTTAACAGGATAAGGGTTCATTTTGGGGTCGCCCTCAAATTGCTCATAACTTTGCTCAACAGCTGCACCGTCTAAATCCCAAGGGTTTGGAAGAACTGTAATGTCTAATTCGGTAAAACTAACTTTAACCCCAAGACTGGAATATGCAATAATGCTATTCTCTATATCTTCAATAGAAGGTCCTTCTAAACTCCAATGGGCTTGCATACCCACACCATCTATTTTAATGCCTTTATCTTGCAGGTTTTTCACAATTCTAAGAACCCCTTTTCTTTTTTCTGATTTCCATAAATTATAATCGTTGTAAACTAATTTGGCATCCGGATCTGCATTTTCGGCAAGCATGAATGCATGTTCAATATAATTTTCTCCTCCCATAACCTTGTAGAAAACAGATTCTCTTGGAGATCCATCTTCATTTAACGCTTCATTTACAACATCCCAAGTGTTAATTCTACCTTTATATCTACCCGCAATTTTATTAATATGTGCTTTTATGGTGCTTGCCATTGTAGCACTGTCCTGAATATTTTGCACCCAAGGCGCAAGTTGACTATGCCATAATAAGGTATGACCAACAATATGCATATTGTTTTTTTCTCCTAATGCAACATACTTATCAGCCGTTTCAAAATTAAAAGAATCTTTTTCCGGATGAATTTGCTCCCATTTCATATCGTTTTCTGGGGTAATGGAATTAAACTCTTTTTTAAGAAGTGCATTTGATAGAGAATCAGTTTGATTTATTTGGGACTTACTGATTGCCGCTCCTATAAAAAAATCGTTTTTAAATGATTCTTTGAGTGAAGGAAGTGGCGAAATGGAGTCTTCTTTTTCTGTATTGTTTTTACAGTTAAAAAAAACAATAAAAGCTATCAAAAGAAAAAAATGTGTCGATGGTTTATTGGTCATAATTATGTGTTTATTTTAAAAAGTTTTTTAATCAAGTTCATGATAAAATTAATTTGAATAAAAGTACTTTTAAGCTGTTCAGGGCAATAAAACAAAATCAACAAATCTTAAAACAATTGTTGCGTTTCATGATAATTAGGTGTGATTCAAGAATATTTATATGAAAACAAGAATAATTTTGCTTGATTTTACTACCGTTTTAAAGTGAAGTGTCCGGTAAATTTTTGGTTGTTAATAGTGACTATATACCAATAGTCATCAGTCGGCATTTCTTGATTATTAAAAGTACCATTCCACGAAAATTTAGTGTTTCTTGAACTTTTAATTAGTTTTCCATAACGGTTATAAATACTTACTTCGGATGTGTCATAAAATTCAATTCCTTTAAGCTCAAATGAATCATGAACACCATCATTATTAGGTGTAAAAAAGGTAGGAATGAAAAAATGTATATACTCTATAGTATCAATGCCACAACCGTTCCCTTCTCTCACATAAATGGTGTATAAACCGCCTTCAATATTGTTGAATGTATGACTTGTTTGAAATATGTTTCCATTTAGTGAGTATAGATAATCTCCACTATTAGATGTGATCACGATAATATCATTTCCGTTAGAAATGGCTTTGTCTATTACTGGAGCCTCTATTTCTGTTAAAACTATTGTTTTAGTAACGGTGCAGTTAATATTTGTAACTTCAACAGAGTAAATGCCAGGAATGTTAACCGTGATTTCTTCGGTGGTAGCACCTGTACTCCATAAAAATGTGGCGGTGGCTATATTTGTATTTGCATGCAGTGTAACATCTGAATTTTCACAAAAAGATTCACTTTCATCTTGAATTATTGGAATCTCTAGAAAATCAACAATAAGTGGCGTTCTATTTAAAGAAAAACAACCACCTTTTATAGTTTCAGTTTCGGCATAATAAATACCTGATGTCTGTGGAAAATAAATGTTGCTACCAGATAACAATAAATTCCCTCCAAATGGTGCGTCATACCAATTGACTGTAGTTTCTGCTGAAATTGTAACAGATATTGAAGCTGATGATCCAACACAAACCAAAAGGTCTCCATTGCTAACTGGTGCATCTGGTATGGTGACAACACCAAACTCATAAATATCAGAAATAGTATTACAAAATTGATTCGATAAATTTATCGTATCCTCCGCTACTTTTACTCTGTAAAACATGGTGCTATTCAATGCAGGTGTTGTAAATGTGTTGTTTGTTTCTCCCAAAATATCTGTCCAATTTATACTATCTGCACTTTGTTGCCATTGGTAAAAATGTGTTGCAAAAATCGAAGCATCTGGAATTGCTGTTAAGGTTGTAGAAAACGATGGGTCTCCTTCACAAATAAAATGTTCTGAATTATTATTAATATCATTAACAATGATGGCATCGCCACAAGATTTAAAAACAATGTCATCAATTGCTAAATCATTACCACAACCACCTACACCATTATTAAGCATTTTTAAAATAATCGACGTTTGCCCAGGCAATGTTTGAAAAACCAGTGCATATTGTTGCCAATTTGGAGTAGCAGTGCTGTTTATATTGCCTGTATCTCCACTAGCCAATAAATTAGTATTGGTATTGTCCCATATTTCAAATTTAACATTAATAGGAATTCCTGTTCCACAAAATGGATGGTTAGTGGGCATTAAATTAATCATCCAAGATGAAAATTCATAAGTAGTGTTTTCGCATAATCCACTTATAGGTGTTTTGTAGAATTCACCTGCAGTAAAATCGGCATTTACTACTAAACTCCTACCATTGGTATCTCCATCAGTATGGTCTGGAATATCATGCCAATCATACCAGTTAGTTTTATTAGATACCGTATAAAATCCATCATTAGGTTGTACGCTGGCAAATGTATAACTCGTGGTTCCCGCAGGTAATGGAACATTTGTTGTTCCAGTTCCAAAGTCTTCTGTAAAGATTGGATCTCCAGAGTTTCCATTACAAAAACCTAATTGGGCGTTTACATTTAAAACAAAAGATACTAGTATAATGATAAAAAATATATAGGTGCGTTTTTTTTTGATGGCGTAGTGTTTTTTCACACAACAATTTTATTGAAATAAAAGTTAATATAATTAAACTTTTTCGGCATATATTAATACAAATGATGCATACTTTGAAAATTCACTCATACTATTTTACATTTAATGTTTTTTTAGAAATTATAGTCTTTTACTTTGAGAATTTATATTGTGAGTAAATCTTGATGTGATCTAGAATAAATGCTTCCTGATTAGTTTTGTTGCAACTGCATGAAAAATTAAAGTTCGTTTTAAAAGATTATTCAAAACCCTACAGTAATTTCATAATAATATAATTGGTGTCTTTAAACTCATAAAGACAAATAAACGATTCTTAAATATGGTTTTTGATATGATTTAATTTATAGAGATTTATACACTATAAAAAAGAGGGTACTGCTGGATTCCTAAAACGTCTTATGGAATTGACAAAAGATGACATGGCAATCATCATCAATAACGTAGGATTTGATTCTTTTAAATCATCCTTACCAACATCCAGCGAAGCCATGGCATTAAGAGGTCTAGCTGAAAGTTTCGATAGTATTCCAATCGAGGATTTCGAAAAGGAACATAAAGCCATTGCCAATAAAAGGATAAGCCGACAGAAAAAGGGGTTACGAAACTCAAAAATTCGGTTAAGTCATAAATCGAAGCCACTAATTGTCAATTTGATGATTAGTGGCTTTTTTTTTATTGTTCCCACTAATGCCATTCAGCACATTCCCCTGCATTCCGTGAAAAACTTCATTTCGGGAAAAGAGCTTCATTAAAAAAGTCTTGGACACAATCCCAAAGTTTTAGATTTCCACTTCGCTTTTTCCTGCCGAAGAAGGCAGGAACGCTCCGTTCCCAATATAAAACTTTGAAATAGCGTCCGCTTAATAGGAAAATGTATTAGCATTTTGTTCCACTTCCCATGCTTTTGTATTTCACAAAGAATTTAGACTCACATCCCGAGCCAACACCGCTTCACCTTTTTTTGACAGCAAAATAACAACATTCAGCTTTGAACGACAGCATAACCAGGCTCATGCTTCGCACTTTTTATATGTCTTAACAAACCTGAATATTGAAAGTGACCAAGCAACAAAAAAAGGTAACAGCGTCGGCAATATGGGAAGTAAATACTAAATTCCAAAATGAATCTTATGAAGTCTTACAAATTCAATAAAAAGGAAGAAGATTAAAGTTAAACATGCCAGATGGGAGGCAGGAAAACAAAAAGAGGAAAACGCTCTGGATATAATAAGTAAATCAATTTTAACTCTTTCTGAAAGGTTCAGACAGGTGCATAAATTTGTAAATTTAAGAGGACTAATTCTTCGTCTGCTGTATGATATCTGACGTTCAAAAACTTGATTTTACAGATAATCATAAAATTTGATTACAAAACGAGTCAATTAGGAACAATCGGGGTTTTCTTTTTCCATTATTAACTTTTAACTTTAAAAGAGCCGTCATGCGAAGAAAAGCAACTGATATTTTAATCAGGTTGTTTGAAAATTTTGGTACCTGCGGGACAAAATATGGAGAAGCAAGAGGGTAACACGGCAAGCCGGTGTTACAGTTGATATTATTATTTAAATAATTGATAATCAATCGGTTAAAAAGGACAAAAAATAATTAAAATAAAGGCTTTGCAGCAAAACGCTGTAAAGCCCCTGAAAACAGGCATTTATTTGCAGCAAAAAATGACAGAATATTCAAAATATAGCTTTTCTGGGATTAATGTAAAGAAAGAGGTTGCCATAAAATTTAGAAAATTCTCAAGACAGATCTCTGTATCCCACACACACGCCTTGGAAGCCATGCTCCATTTCTTTGAACGGAATGATTTGTCACCAGATGGGGATCCATAACAACCGGACCAACAAGCGCATCAATGCCGTGATCGCAATTTTAAAGAACATAGAAAAGCACCAGACCAAGCCTATCGCCGAAATATTGCAGAGCCTTTTGCACGAAACGGCCAACATCGAAAAAGAGGACGATTTTGATTTTGGGTCTCCGGTGTTGATTACAGAAAATGAGGAGTTGGCATTCTATAGAAAAGAGAATGAACTAGTACGACAAGAATATATGAGTTTCAAAAATAAAATGACAAAATTATTGGACCAGGTTAATGTTGAAAAACGAAGTTTTGGAAAAGACTACTTGAAACTAAATCTGGACAAAATCGATTTCGATAATTTCAGAAAAAGTAATAATGTTTAACATGTCAATTTGCAGTATAACAATGCAAAAAATATTAAAATTTACTACGCCAAAACTAGGACAAGTTCTGTTCGACTAGTGTCCCTATTAGAGACAAGCAATGGATAAGTAGTAGACAAGAAGTGGACAAGCGCTGGTATCTAAAGATAAATATATCAAAACAGGAATAAACATATCAAAACTTAAAAAAGAAAACATTTTTTTTATTTTTTTAAAAATCTATTTGAAATTTTATTTAAAAATTAAGAAATCATCAATATATCAATTCAATGCAAATTTTATTACATGCATTTATGCAAAACAAAAACGAGGTTGACCAAAATATGGACTACTATGTAGGGTTTATTTAAAGGTGTAATATTTGGCTTTAAGAAGCTAATTTTTAGTTGTTGCTTGCTGCTCAAAAGTTTTTTTTAGAACTTTTATCGGTCACTGACTTTTATATCTGAAAATTTAGCATTGTCCTGAGGTGTTTTTGATTGATATAACTAAATGGAAAATGTCATCGAAAGGCAAATGAAGAGAAAATCAGTGTTCTGATATGATATTTAATTTCCAGTGATTTTTTTTGTTTTGGTGCTAAATAAATCCTATTTTTATAATATCAGAAAGTAAAGCATCTTATTTTAAGTTCATTTATAGTATCGTCAACAAATCGGCTAACAGTCTGGTTTTGAAGTTTATAAATGATTGATATATAGTTTATTATCGGGTATAACAGACTTCCTGCCACCCCGACGAACCTAGTAATAGGAAGTATCAAAACACTGTTAATTGTATGATTATCAGTGTTTTTTGTTTTTAGGCATTTTGTTTGGTTCCATTCAAGAGTATATATTAAGGTGTCCTATTATGAGTCTTGTATTTATGGAAATATTTCCCAAAATTTATACATTAGTATTTTATTTCATCTTTTAGCCGACTTGGTTTTTGGTTTAAATGATTTATCCATAAAAAACGAAAGTAATGACATTCCTAAAAACTTTCAAAACCCATTTTTGTCTAAGAAAAACATTCTTAAAAAAAGTTGGAACATTCCCTATTAATGCGAGAAATACCATAGATGGCAAACGTGCAGATTTAAGTACCCTACAAATCACATTCGCAGATGGCTCGTGCTCAAATCGACGACGCATAAAGCTAAATTTTTATGTTCTCAAGAAATCAATGCTGTTCTTAAAAACATCTTGAGTTATTGAGACAAGATCTATAGGGTTATGTTGAAACTTAATTAGACATAAAGGTTATTAATCTAAATAGAGAAAAACGTAGAAAATCAGATACTTTGGGACATTTGAAAATTTTTTAGTGAATTCAAAAAATCTGCCTGTTTAAGTAGAGATAGTTATAGAATTTTTCTTGTTTTTATTTGCACAAGCTATTAAAATGCATCCCTTTTATTCTAAAATAGTCGAAAAAAAATGCATCCAGATTACCTAAACACAAAACAGCTTTTTTTTGAGAATACGGAAAGTATAATAATTGAATATCAACTTACTTGCGCAACATTAATACCCCTATTATGATATTTGAAATAGGTTATGATAGTTTAATTTCGAAGTCTAGTTATTGTTTTTTAATATTACGCTTTTAATGACAAAGTAAGATTTGGTGGATTTTGAGGATCGTTTAAAAATATATAATTTATTGAACGCGATAATACATTCTCAAAGCAATTTTAATGGTTCCTACTGCTCAAAAAGCTATCGGTCAAACAATATACCTTATTAAATATCTATGAATAAACACTAATATGAAAATAGGATTCTGTTTTAAAATATTATTATTTTTTGTCGCTGTATCCTGTGGTACTGGGAAAACTAAAGATGAATTGGTTATTACTAAAAATGCAAACAAAAACTGCCCCAATATAATTATCATCTTAATTGATGATGCAGGTTATGCCGATTTTGGTTTTATGGGATGCAAAGATTTGGAAACACCTAATATTGATAGACTGGCTAAAAGTGGTGTGGTCTTAACCGATGCTCATGTAACCGCCACAGTTTGCGCACCTTCAAGAGCGGGCTTAATTACAGGAAAATACCAGCAGCGTTTTGGTTTTGAGGCGAATGGTACGGGTAATGAAAATACTGGTCTAGCCGGAGATATAGGGCTATCAGATGAGGTTGTAACCATGGCTGATGTTTTTAAAAAAAATGGATACAAAACCATCGCTTTAGGCAAATGGCATTTAGGAAATAATAAGTCTGATCATCCTAATCAAAGAGGTTTTGATGAATTTTACGGTTTCCAAGTAGGAAGCAGATCGTATTTTCCAATTAAAAACCCAAGAAGCGGACAAATGTTGCAGCACAATGGGGAGCGCGTTGTGTTTGATGGTTATTTGACTGATGTTTTGGGAGATCAGTCCGTTAAATATATTGAAGAAAATAAAGATACTCCCTTTTTTATGTATTTATCATTCAATGCAGTACATACCCCAATGGAAGCTAAAAAAGAACATTTAGATAAATATAAAAATCATCCCAGACAAGAACTAGCCGCCATGACCTGGTCGTTGGATGAAAACATTGGAAAACTTCAGGCTAAGTTAAAAGCATTAAAATTAGAGGAAAATACCCTTATTTACTTTTTAAGTGACAATGGTGGGGCTGCAAATAATAGTTCTAGTGGTGGTTTATTAAAAGGATGGAAAGGTAATAAGTTTGAAGGAGGGCATAGAGTGCCATTTGTTGTAAGTTGGCCGTCGGCAATTAAATCGGGTCAAACCTTTGCTGGCTTAAGTTCGTCGTTGGATATTTTTACAACCTCTATCGCAGCGGCTCAAATCGAAAAAGAGGATGATTTAATTTTAGATGGCGTCAATTTATTACCCTATTTAAAAGGAGAAGAAACGGGAAATCCTCATGATAAACTGTTTTGGAGAAAGTTAGAAGAATCTGGAGCCAGAATTGGGCCATATAAATTAATTCGATTGGAAAATTATGGCTATACTTTCTATAATCTTGAAAATGATTTAGGAGAAACGATGGATTTATCCAAAAAAGAAAATGCAAGTTTTAGTAGCGCCATCAATGAGCTTGAAGTATGGGAAACGCAATTAATGAAACCGCTTTGGGTTGAAGAGAGGGACTGGATGGATGTTACCTATCATATTCATCAAAGATTGATGGAAAATAAAGAGGTGCTTTATAGTAATCCTCAAATGATGAAAAAACTATCTATAAAAGAGTAAGTTAATTCAAAAAAAAATCTTTAGGAAATTTATATAAGAAGTTAACATTAGGTTCATTTCATATATTTCGCCATATTGAGAGTTGTCTTGTGGCTTTCTAAGCGTATTGCAACATTTTTACCCCATTTATGATAAACCTCGATTTTTAATTTAGTTTAAATTTGGCTTCAGGATTATTGTTTTTCACTTCTATTCAATTTATTTTTAAAATAAATTTAGTTTGAAAAGGAAATTTCATAAACCTATTCGTTTTAACCTTAATAATTAAAATTAATAATTAATGATCAAATATTTTTACATTCTGTTAGCTTCAGTATTTGTGTTTTCTAGTGGAAAAGCACAGGAAAAACCATTGTATAAAGCTGAAAAATGGGAAAACCCAGAATGGGAAAATCCAGAGATTTTTCAAATAAATAGAGAGGCGCCTACAGCTTCATTTTATCGATACCCTTCTGCCGAAGATGCCCTAAAAAATGATAGTTGGAACAATTCACCCATGTATCAATCACTTAATGGGACTTGGAATTTTTATTATGCTGAAAATGTCAATGTAAGACCAACGGATTTTTATAAAAACGATTTTAGTTTACAAGGTTGGAGCACCATTCAAGTGCCTTCAAACTGGGAAATGAAAGGTTTTGGAATTCCGGTTTACACGAATAGAACCTATATGTTTCCGGCAAATCCACCATTTATACCTCATGATATTAACAATGTTGGAAGCTATAAAAGAGATTTTGAAATTCCACAAAACTGGGATGGAAAAGATATTTACCTTCATTTTGCAGGTGTAAGTGGCGCCATGTATGTATGGGTAAACGGAGAAAAAGTAGGCTACAATGAAGGAAGCAAAACAGCGGCCGAATTTAAAATTACCAATTTAGTTAAAAAGGGAAAAAATACCGTTTCGGTTCAAGTACTGCGTTGGTCCGATGCCAGTTATATGGAAGACCAGGATTTCTGGAGATTGAGTGGTATTGAGCGCGATGTATATGTCTATGCTGCTAATAAAGTGACTGTTAGAGATTTTAGAGTCACTGCCGATTTAGAAAACAACTATACAGATGGTGTCTTTAAAGCAAGTTTGCAAGTAGATAATAATTCGAATAAAGCAACTAAAAGAACCGTTGAAATTAAATTAATGGATGGTAACAAAGAGGTATATTCAGATGCTAAAACCATAAACTTACAAAAGGGAAGAAACAATGTTGATTTCAGTCATCTATTGAAAAATGTCAAAACATGGAATGCTGAAAAACCAAATTTATATGCTTTCCTGATCAATCTTAAAGATGAAAATAACCAAACAGCAGAGGCTACTTCAATAAAAGTAGGTTTCAGAAAAATTGAAATTAAAAACAATCAATTTTTGGTAAACGGAAAGGCTGTTTATTTAAAAGGAGCGAATCTTCACGATCATAGCGAAACCGAAGGACATACCATTTCCGAAGCACTTACAATGAAAGATTTGGAAGTGATGAAACAGAATAATTTAAACGCCATCCGTTGCAGTCATTATCCAAAAGACCCTCATTTTTACAGGCTATGTGACACATATGGTTTTTATGTGATAGATGAAGCCAATATCGAAACACATGGTATGGGAACTACCAACCAAGGTTTGGACAAAAATAAAAAAGCCCAAGCAGTACACCCTGCCTATTTGCCAGAGTGGAAAGGCATGCATATGGACAGAACGATTAGAATGTTCGAAAGAGATAAAAATTATCCATGTATTGTTACCTGGTCTTTAGGAAATGAGGCTGGAAATGGTGAAAACTTTTTTGCCACGTATAAATGGTTAAAAGAACAGGATACTACAAGACCAACGCAATACGAAGGAGCAACAAATTATGCCAATACTGACATTCAACCACCCATGTATTGGACTATTGAGAAAATGATTGAATATTCCGAAAACAATCCTACCAGACCTTTAATTCAATGTGAATATGCGCATGCTATGGGAAATAGCGTTGGGAATTTACAAAAGTATTGGGATGTTATTGAATCGTATGATAACATGCAAGGTGGATTTATCTGGGATTGGGTAGATCAGGGGATATTAACTCAAAATGATAAAGGTGAAAAATTCTGGGCTTATGGAGGCGATTTAGGTGGAGAGGATTTACAGAATGATGTTAATTTCTGTTTGAACGGTATTGTAAATCCAGACAGAACAGCGCACCCTGCTTTATATGAAGTAAAAAAAGTTTATCAATACATCAAATTTAAAGCTGCAAACTTAGAAAATGCGGAGATAGAAATAAAAAATGGGTACGATTTTACCAATTTAAGTGATTATGACTTCACTTGGAAATTATTGGAAAATGGTGTCGAAAAAGCATCAGGTACATTGCCTCAATTAAACGTGGCGCCTTACCAAACCAAAACGGTGAAAATCGATTTACCTAAAATGGATAATCCAAATGCGGAATACCATTTGAATATTTATGCTTTAAATAAAAACGCAACCGATTTAGTGCCTGCAAAGCACATAGTGGCTTTCGAACAATTTCAGTTGACCAATTCAAAATTTGATGCTGTAGCTTCAAATTTAAAAGATAAAATAGTTATAACTTCGGAAAATGATGTGGTAACGGTTTCTAATGATAATTTTAAATTGAATTTTGATTCTAAAACGGGCACAGTAACTTCATTAGATTACGGAAACGGAAATATCTTGGTTGAAGGTGTAAAGCCTAATTTTTGGAGAGCTGTAACCGATAATGATTTTGGAGCGAAATCACCAGAGAAATTAGAGATGTGGAAAAAAGCTACCGATAATCAGTCTTTAACCGATATTAAGTTTTTTACGGATGCTAAAGAAATAGCTTCATCAAAAAAATCTAAAGTAAAAGGAGCATTGCGTATTCAAACAACATTCGATTTGCCATCTGTAAAAGGACAGATTACTGTGGCATATAAAATTCAACCTTCAGGAGAAATTACGGTGACCAATACCTTGAGTAACATCAGCAAAGAATTACCAAATTTACAAAGGTTTGGAAATAATTTCATCATAAAAAATGAATATGAAAATGTTGAATGGTTTGGTAGAGGGCCGCATGAAAATTATAGTGATAGAAATACAGCAGCATTAGTTGGTCATTACAACGCTAAAGTTGAAGATTTATATTTCCTATACATTCGTCCGCAGGAAAATGGTTATAAGACCGATGTTCGCTGGGTTACATTCAAAAACAATTCTGGAAAAGGGATTAAAATTGTAGGAAATCAATTGTTAGGGTTTAGTGCGCACCATCAGTACAATTCTGATTTTGATGCAGGTAAAGAAAAACAACAACGTCACACCACAGACATTCAAAAAAGAGATTTGGTAAACATCAATATCGATTATGGACAAACAGGTATTGGCGGCGATAACAGCTGGAGTGATAAAGCATTGGCGCATCCTGAGTTTAGAGTGCAAGCTGCTGATTTAGAGTATTCATACACAATTACTCCATTGCGATAGTTGTATAAAATAAATATGTTTAGCATTAAAAAAAATATATATGAAAAGAAGAAGTTTTATTGAATTATCGTTTCTTGCTGGTGCAGGTACCATGTTGTTGGCTAGTTGCAAGTCGGCTTACCCATTAAGTATTTCGGGAGATAATAATCAAATACCATCGTATTTGTCAGATTATAAAGAATTATATGCCAAAAATCCACGTGAAGCTGCAATTAAATGGTTTAAAGACGCTAAATATGGGATGTTTATTCACTATGGCTTATATTCTATATTAGGAAGGCATGAATGGGTACAGTACAATGAAAAAATCCATGTTGCAGAATATGCTAAACTTAAAGATCAGTTTACAGCAGATAAGTTTGATGCCGATTTTATTACCGATTTAGCTTTAGAAGCAGGCATGAAATACATTAACTTAACCACCCGCCACCATGATAGTTTTTGTTTGTGGGATACCAAATATACCGATTTTAACAGTGTGAATTCTCCAGCAAAAAGAGATTTGGTAGCAGAACTTTCGGAACAATGCAATAAAAAAGGAATTGCTCTATTTTTGTATTATTCTCATGGCAGGGATTGGCGTCATCCAGATGCGCCAAATAATGATGAGTGGGGTGGTGCTGCCAGACCAAAATTTGAAACACAAGAGCCTTTTTACAATTATGGTGAAGCGCATGATTTAAATAGGTATTTAGAATTTATGACCAATCAAGTCGATGAATTATTAACCAATTATAAAGATGTTGCGGGTATTTGGTTGGATGGATTTTCAACACCAGCTTCAGGAGACCGTTCCCTTTTTAAATGTCAAGAATTGTATGATTTAATTCACTCCAAGCAGCCACAAGTTTTGGTATCATACAAACAAGGAATGTTAGGAACAGAAGATTTTTTAGCTCCAGAGCGAAAATACGATTCTGATGAAAAGATAAAAACACCGTTAGAAATTTGCGATCACTTACAACGTAAAGGTTGGGGCTACACCAAAACAGAAGATGGGAATCATAAAACCAAAGATGAGGTCATTGCCATGTTGAAGAAAGCGAATAGCTATCCTGCAAATTTGTTGTTAAATACGGGGCCACTTCCATCGGGAGAAATGCACCCTGAAGATGTTAAAGTACTGCGTGAAGTTGGAAAAGAAATTAAGTCTAGAGGATGGGAAAATCTGTTAAATTCATGAAGATTAGAATGAAAAAAAAAGGTCTCTTAATTGTTAGTTTGCTTATTGTTGGAATTATTTCTATTAATTCCAATGCCCAAAAAAACAAACCTAATGTATTGTTTATTTTTGCAGACGACCAAAGAGCCGATGCTTTAGGTTGCTCAGGTAATACCTATATACAAACCCCAAATATTGATCAATTAGCTCAAAATGGGGTTCAATTTACCAACAGTTATGTCATGGGAGGGCACCATGGTGCTATTTGTGCTCCCAGCAGAGCGATGCTCATGAGTGGGAAAAGTCTTTTTCATGTTTACGATAAATTAGATGGCGTAATAACCATGCCCATGCATTTTGCTGAAAATGGTTATGAAACCTTCGGAACTGGAAAATGGCACAATAAAGCAGCAAGTTTTGAGGCTAGTTTTCAACATGGAGACAATGTTTTTATAGGTGGTATGGCCGACCACTATAGTACTCCAATGCGAAAGTTGGGAAAAGATGGCAAATTAAGTGAACCCATTAATAAAGGCTATTCTACCGATTTGTTTGCAGATGCAGCCATAAACTATTTAAACGGCTATGCCATAGGAAAACAAGAGAATCCGTTTTTCTGTTACATCGCTTTTACCGCGCCTCACGATCCACGTTCTCCAAGAGAAGATTATATAGGCATGTATCCAGATGAATCCATTCCTGTTCCAGGGAACTTTAAAGCATTGCATCCTTTTCAGTTTGATAATTTAACCATAAGAGACGAAATGCTTGGTCCATGGCCACGAACCCCAGAATTAATACAGGCTTCTTTGGCTGATTATTATGCATTAATTAGTCATATGGACAATCGTATTGGTGATGTAATTAATACCCTAAAAAAACAAGGATTGTATGAAAACACCATTATTGTTTATGCGGCAGATAATGGTTTGGCTATTGGTAGTCATGGCTTATTAGGGAAACAAGATCTTTATGAGCATAGTATGAAAGTACCGTTAATAATTAGTGGTCCTGGGATTCCTAAAAACCAAATAAAAGATGCTTTGGTATATTTGTTTGATGTTTATCCAAGTTTGGCAGATTTATGTAATTTACCTGAACCAACCAATATCGATGGAACAAACTTCGCTTCCGTCATCAAAGGGAAAGAAACCAAAATTAGAGAATCGCTTTATACTTCATACAGACATACAGCCAGAGCAGTAAGAACCGATGAGTGGAAACTAATCCGATATCCAGAAAGGAATTACACCCAGTTATTTAATCTAAAGAATGACCCGCTGGAGATTCATAATCTCTCAGAATTAAGCGAGTATAAATCTAAAGTAAGTGAAATGATGGGGTTAATTGAAACTTGGCATGCATCTACAGATGATACAGCAAACCTAAATCCATCAACTATTTTGCCTCTGGAGTATGATTATAAAAAGCTTAAACAGAAACCTGATGATAAACAGCCTAAGTACACTTTAGATAAATATTTTAAAGGAGTGGATTTGAAAGATGTTGATAAATCTGAGCATTAATTTCACAAAAAAGTTTTTCTCAAATTTTTTAGAAAAGAGTTACAAATGAGATTTAGTTTACCAATTGCATTATTGTTTTTTTTCTTTGTTTTTTCAACGGATGCTTTTTCCCAAAGAGAAATTATTGATTTTAATTCCGATTGGAAATTTACCCTTCAGGATAATCCTGAATTTTCAAACCCTGAATTTGATACTTCTACATGGAAGTCCATTCAAATTCCACACGATTGGGCGTTCGAAAAAGGAATTTCTGAAGATGGTGCACAAGGTGCCAGCGGCGGCTATTTTGATGGTGGCATTGGTTGGTACCAGAAAACATTTGAAGTTTCTAAAAATTGGGAAAATAAACTTGTAACGATTGAATTTGATGGCGTTTATATGAATAGTGAAGTTTGGATAAACGGAAATTATTTAGCCAAACGGCCTTATGGTTATATTTCATTTCGTTATGACATTTCAAAATATTTAACCTCTGGAAAAAATACAATTTCGATACGGGTTGATAATTCAAAAGAACCTTCAGCACGATGGTATCATCCGTGTGGAATCTATGCACCTGTACATTTGGTGGTTACCAATCAACAATTTATAGATACGCATGGTGTTTATGTTACAACGCCCAAAATTACAGATGGTTTGGCTATTGTTCATATAGAAACTTCACTTAAAAATTCAAACATTTCAAAATTAAAATGTGTTTTAGAAACGCTTATAATAGATGCTAACGGAACAATTGTTTCAAAGGAAACCCAGAAAATCAATGGTAAAAATTCAAGTCTTAAATTAAACACAGAACTTAATGTTGAAACTCCTAAATTATGGAGTCCAGATTCGCCTTATTTGTATAAGGTTGTAAGTCGTTTAAAGATTAAAAATAAAGTTATCGATGAGGTAGAATCTACTTTAGGGATTCGTTCTATAGCTTGGAAAACCGACACAGGCTTTTGGTTAAATGGAAAAGTAACAAAATTACTAGGAGTTAGTGAGCATTATGAAGGCGGGCCTTTGGGTGGTGCTTGGACAAAACCTTTGTTGCGATGGAAATTAGGTTTGTTAAAGGATATGGGAGTAAATGCCATACGTACTGCGCACAATCCGGCACCACCCATGTTTTATGATTTGTGTGATGAATTAGGGATTATGGTCATGGATGAAATATTTGATGGTTGGAGCCAAAAAGCAAAAGAAGATTACGGGAAACAGGCTTTTGATGCTTGGTGGAAACAGGATATGAGCGAATGGTTGTTAAGAAATAGAAACCATCCATCCATAATTATTTATAGTGTTGGGAACGAAACCAGAGGAGAAATAGGAGAGGAATTGGTAGCCCTTTGTCATGAGTTGGATCCTACAAAACCGGTTACATCAGGGCATAGTTCTTCAGAATTTATGGATGTTTTTGGGGTAAATGGGGGTAGTGAGAAAACAGGTTTTTTTAGTGAGAAAAGACCTGAAAAACCTTTTGTTTCAACTGAAGCACCACATACTTGGCAAACAAGAGGCTATTATCGAACCAAAACATGGTTTAGAGATGGCTATCCGAACAAAGGGCAGCAACCTTTTGAATTGCCAGATTTAACTGAAAAAGAAGTGTTTAATTATGAATGGGCTTCCTCCGATACATGGAAAAACGGAAAACAACATTTTAATTCTTCTTATGACAATGCCATGGTGCGTATTTCTGCGCGGAAAAATTGGGAATTAATGCGTGATTTGCCATGGTTTAGTGGTCATTTTCGATGGACAGGTTATGATTATTATGGCGAAGCAGGATATGTACATGGCGGTTGGCCTTTCCGCCTTTTTATGGGCGGCGCTTTAGATGTTGCGGGTTTTAAAAAAGACCTATTTTATTTTTACCAAAGCCAATGGACCAAAGAACCCATGGCTCATATTTTACCACATTGGACACACCCAACTTTAGAAAAGGGCGTAAAAATTCCTGTGTGGGTATATTCAAATTGCGATGAAGTCGAATTATTTTTAAATGGTCGCTCTTTAGGAAAAGACAAACCAGGAAAACAATGGGACGAAATGCAATGCGATTGGATGGTGCCGTGGGAACCTGGAGAATTAATAGTAAAAGGTTTGGTGGACGGTAAAGAGGTTGTCATTTCAAAACAAATGAGTGCGGAAACACCTGCTGCTATTCAGTTGGAGTTAGAAGATAAACACACGCATGTAGTAAATGATAAAGTAGCTATTGTAACTACTAATTTAGTAGATGCTAAAGGTGTTTTTTACCCCTACGGAGAAAATAAAATATATTACCATCTTAAAGGCGATGCTACATTACTTTCCTTAGAAAATGGAGACCCTGTTGATACCACTAAGAATGTAGGTGTTTCTGAAAAAAGGGCTTTTATGGGAGCAACAAGGGCTTTTTTAATATTATCGGAGCATCCTAAAAAAGTATCAATCACTTCTGGATCCATTTTAGGTGAAAAGCAATTGTTAACATCAAATAAAGTTACTATAGATGTGAAAACCTTAAATCTGATGGGTACTAATGAGCAGGAACAGTTCACCATATATTATTCGATAGACGGAACACAACCCACCTCACAAAGTCCAATTTATAAAACGCCTTTTGAGGTGGTTTTAGGAACAACAGTGAGGGCTATTGTTGTCAAAAAAGGGGAGATGGTATTAATGATGGAGGAGAAATTTGATGAAGGTTTAGGATTGTATTGGGGATCAAATGAAAATGCTATGTCCAAAAAAGCAGATACAAATGGTATGCTGGCAGCAGATGCCGATTTTAAAGGTGCTAAAGTTATTTCTAATATAAACCAACGTTATATCGATTTTAAAGGAAAAGAAGGCACTGTAAGTTGGTATCAGGAAAATGATGGTAGTGCAGGGCGTTTTAAATTAAAATTCAGTTATGCTTCTAAAGATTTAAACACAAGGCCTATGGAACTTTTTATCAATAATAAAAGCGTAGGAATTATAAATTTTAAAACTACGGGATCTTGGAATTCTAAATGGGCACATATTGAAACGGAACAGAATTTACAAGCTGGAGCTAACTATATTGAATTGAAAACGGTTGGTAAAAGTGGTCCAAATATTTTGATGTTGGTTGTAGAGTAATTTACTGTTTTTGAATATTTAGTCTTTATTGAATCAGTTTTTTTTGTCGGCGTATTTTTTTATATATTCTGTGGGGCTCATTTTGTATTCTTTATGAAAACATTTTCCAAAATATTTTTGGTTATTAAACCCGGTCATATAAGCGATTTCAGAAATGTATAAATCATTTTTTTTAAGTAATTGTGTTGCGCGTTTAAGTTTTATGGTTTTTATAAAATTAACAGGAGTGTCGTTAGCAATCGTTTGAAGTTTTCTGTAAAGATTTGCTCGACTCATTCCAGCCTCAGAAGCCAGATATTCAACACTTAGCAAGTTATTGTTCATAGAGTTTTCTATAATTGTAATGAGTTTTTTTATGAATTTTTCATCATTGGAGTCTGTCTCAATCAAAGAAGGCTCGGGGGTAATTACTTTGCTGTATTTTTCTTTAAGTTCATTTCTTGTTACTAAGGCGTTTTTAACTTTCCATTTAACAAATTCCATACTAAAGGGCTTTTCAATATAATCATCGGCACCTAAGCTTAAACACTCAATTTTGGTTTCTTCAGAGTTTTTGGCGGTTAGCATAAATATAGGGATATTGCAAATTTCCTTATTTGCTTTTATTCGTTTTAGCATGGATATACCATCTTCAACGGGCATTAATATATCGCTTATAATGAGTAATGGTTTTTCGTTTAAAATAATTTCATAGCCTTCTTTTCCATTCGGGGCTTCTAGGATGTAAAAATCCGGTTTTAGTTCCTCTTTAACCATGCGCCTTAAGTCATCATTATCTTCAACAATTAAAATTTTGGGTTTTGGGTTTTTGTTTGAATTCTTTTTTTCTTCGAATTCGGTTGATACTTCTTCAATAATTTGAAATTCAGAGTTTTGTATAAAATTTCTTTTTAAAGGCATCCCCGTTTTAATTCGTTCATTTTTACAGTATCTATCTTTGTTTATAGGAAGGTAAAAAGTGAATTCTGTATAAACGTTTTCTTTGCTTTCTACCACAATTTCACCATGGTGTCTTTTAATAAGTTTATGTACTAATTCCATGCCAATGCCAGTACCAGGAACTTGGTTGCTATAAGATTTTGTAGCCTGATAGTAACGGTCAAAAATATATTGCAAGTCTTTTTCTGGAATGCCCATACCATTATCTTTAACCGAACATTTTATGTAGGTGTTTTTTTCTGATTCTAAAGTTTTGAATATTGAATCTTCTTTTCCAGCAATCTCTAGGCTAACGCTAATGGCTCCTTTTTCTTTGGTGTATTTGAAAGCATTTGACAGGAGGTTAAAGAGCGTTTTTTCTAATATATCTACATCATACCAACCTTTAATCTTTTCTTCTTTGGAAATAAACACGTATGTTATGCCATAAATTCTGGCAAAATCATTAAAGCTATCTTTTATAATGTTCACATCTTTAACTATGTCATTTTTTGATATGCTTAAATTGAATTTCCCCACATCAAATTTTCGTATATCCATTATTTGATTTATAAGACGGTGCATACGTAGCGTATTGTTGTATATACGTTGGGCAGTATGGGCGCTAAGCATGAATTCTTTTTCTTTAACTACTTTTTCAATGGTTCCAAGTATTAGGGATAGTGGGGTGCGTAGTTCATGTGAAATATCGGTAAAGAAAACCATCTTCATTCTGTTATGTTCGTTGTCCTTTTCTCTACTTATGGTTTCCTTAACTAGGTTCTTTTTAAGTTTATACCATCTTTTGATTAATAGATAGCATATGTATAGTATTATAACAGCAAGTAAACCATAAATAAAATAAGCCAAATTGCTTTTCCAAAATGGTGGTGTGATTTTAAAATGGAGTAGCGTTGGGTTCTCGTTCCACACCCCGTCACTGTTAGCGCTTTTTACTTTAAAAGTGTAGGTACCAGGTGGAAGGTCGTTGTAGTTTGCATTTCTGTTGGATGCTGTGGTATAAACCCAATAATCATTTAGCCCCTCTAACATATAGGCATATTCATTTTTATTTGGGGTGGTTAAATCTAGCGAGGAAAAATTTATTACAATATTATTTTGGTCATAAGTTAAAACCGTTGGTTCTTCAGAATTAATATCTATACTACTGGATGCATTAAATTCTGGGTGAGACGCTTTACTTTTAGAATCGCCAAGTCTTGTAAAACTAGTTATAACGGTTGCTGGTACTTTTTCTTTAGGCAAAAATTTATCTACAAACACGGTGTAAAAACCATCGGTATTTCCAAAGTATAACTTCTTTTTGTTTTTATTGGAAGAGCTTGAGTTAAATGTAAAGTACACCTCTTTAATGCCATCCTCTATACCAAAAGGAATAAATTTTTCTGTAAGTACATCTAATCGTGTTAGGCCTTCTTGTGTACTCATCCATAAATTACCATTAGAGTCTTCTTCAATCGCAGCCACTGTATTAGGAGCTAGACCACTTGTTTTGTTGAAATTTTTAAAACTATTGTGATCTTCAATGTAATAGTTCAAGCCTCCGCCTCGTGTTCCAATCCATATTGTTTTGTTACTATCTTCGTGCAAGCTTAAAATAGCATTTGATGATAGCCCGTCTTTATTAGGTAAATATTCTTCTAATGTTTCATTGTTAAAATCTACTTTAAAAAGCCCCTCTCCACGTGTGCCAATCCAAAGCATATTATCGGTGGTTACTAAAAAGGCCGAAGTGTGGTTGTTTGAAAGTTTTTTTATAATCTCTTTTTTGAATTCAGAAAGGGGAGCTACATTATTAACAATACCAATGCCCCCATCCCACAAGCCAATCCAGCTTTCATTTTGGTTGATAATGGCTATATCTGTTATTCGTTTCCTAAACGTTTTTAATTTTTTTAATTTAAAATTTGTTGATTCTGGATTGTAATCTATAGTTTCAAATAAGATATTATTACTGCTTAGTAAAAGTTCGGAGTTGTTGAAGTTTCCAACTATTTTACCTATGTTATTGACTTCTGTCGGAAAATTAGTTTTAATCTCATTACATACGTTTGTTTTAGGGTTGTATTTGTAAATACCTTTGTTAGTTCCTATTAGTATGTTGTTTTCAGAATTAAACAAAATATTTTGTGTGTTTAAATTTTTAAGCTTGGTAGACATGCTTAAATTGTAAAAGTTGAATAGTGATGTTCTACCAAGTAATTTGTTAATGCCCTTTGCAGAACCAATCCATAGATTACCATACGAATCGTAGGTTGTTGAATTAACTTGGTCATTTATTAAATTTGAGTTTGTAAATTCTTTTGAATAATAATTAAATTGATATTTATTGTTGTTTCTAACGGCTTTAACTAAACCATTTGTGGTGCCTATCCATAAATTTTTGTTATAAGGGCTTAAACTTATAGAACTTAATGAACTCCCTTTTTCAAATGAGTCCATAATACCTACATAGGATTCCAATATTTCGAGGTTATGGTTTGTTTTATTATAACCTAATAGATAAAGATTCTTTTTTGTTAAAACAATTATGGAATTATCGGTCACATTTTTCATGGCAATAATCTCACTATTGAAATTTGTTTGAATGTACTTTCCGTTACTATCCAATAAATAAATACCTTTATCTGTCCCTATCCAATAACGTTTAAAAGTGTCTTCAACAAAAGCACTTATTTGCTTATTGAATTTTAATAAATTGGGATTGTTTTGATAGTTAAAATGAGAGTCTAACTTTGTTTTGTCAAAGTCTTTATCAGGTGTTATTGTTACCAGTCCTGTGTTTTTTGGATTGGCTATTATTTTACCATCAGATGTTTTATACAATACCGTAGAAGTAATATTTTTATAAAACCCTTTAAATTTATTTTGTTTTCTATTATAGTAAACTAAAAAGCTTTCGCTACCAATCCATAAATTTTGGTTATTATCTTCAATAATGGAGTTTATATTGTTATTGGGAATAGAAAAAGAGTTAAAAACGTCATTTTGGTATTGAATTAAGTTGTTTCCATCATAACGATACAATCCGGTATTAGTTCCAATCCATAAAAACCCAGTACTATCTTCGAATAAAACATTCACTTTTTGGTTAAAAGGAGCACCTTGTATATTCAATTCATTAAAAAATAGTTTATTGGACTGAGATACGCATAAAAAAGCATTAAATGTAAAGAAGAAAATAAAACTACATTTTAATATATTTATTGATTTTTTTGATAAAATATAAGTAACCATCTATTTTTTACATTTTGTGTGTTGAGGAAAAGTATATAATTTTTTTCTCAAAATGATTTTATAGCAAGTTCACGATTTTTTTTTGGTTAGACATAAATTTCAAGGATAAAATATGTTGATAGTTAGGAGTAAAAATGTTGCATTTTGAATATTTAGTGTTTTTTATGGATTGTGCAACATTTTTAGGTGTCAATTGAGAATTATAATATATATGTAGTAGATATATTTGAACATTATAAATAAGTGATAT
This sequence comes from Mariniflexile fucanivorans, assembly GCF_004341235.1. Classification (GTDB taxonomy): domain Bacteria; phylum Bacteroidota; class Bacteroidia; order Flavobacteriales; family Flavobacteriaceae; genus Mariniflexile; species Mariniflexile fucanivorans. The sequence continues at coordinate 86,288 of NZ_SLUP01000011.1, read as the reverse complement.
TTATATAACTTGAAACTTTTGATGGGTTGTAAATTTTAATTCCATCTTTAATTTAGATATTTTTATAATGATGAAAATTCCTGTAAATATTTTTGCGTTGTTATTCGCAATGTTGTGCTTGTCGTGCAATTCTTCAAATTTGAATCCCCAAGATAAAGACAAATCTATTATGTCATCTATAGAAAACGTAAACCGTGTTAGCAAGCCTAATATTATTTACATTCTGGCTGATGATTTAGGTTATGGGGATTTAAGTTCTTATGGGCAGCAAAAATTTTCAACGCCTAATATTGATAAGCTTGCTACGCAAGGGATGTTGTTTACGCAACATTATTCTGGGAGTACTGTTTGTGCACCATCGCGATCTGCATTACTTACAGGTATGCATACGGGTCATACTGTTGTAAGGGGCAATAAGGAGATACAACCAGAAGGGCAATACCCAATACCAGATGCTACTTATACGATGGCTGAGGCCATGAAAAAGGCAGGTTATGTTACAGGGGCTTTCGGTAAATGGGGGCTCGGTTTTCCTGGATCTGAAGGAGACCCAATAAATCAAGGTTTTGATACTTTTTTTGGATATAATTGTCAGCGTTTAGGGCATAAATATTATCCAGACCATTTATGGTCCAATAAGGATTCTATTGTAATAAAAGAAAATAAAAATTTTGCCAATGCTGTATATGCGCCAAGTGTTATACACGATAAAACCTTAGAATTTATAGAACAAAATAAAGACAAACCATTTTTCGCCTATGTAGCTTCTATAATTCCTCATGCCGAATTGGCTGCTCCAGAAGAACTTATGAAAAAATATAGAAATAAGTTTTTGCCTGAAAAAAAATTTATAGGATCTAATTTTCCGGCTGAATTAAACAATGGAGCTTATAAATCTCAAGATGAATCGCACGCGGCTTTTGTGGCCATGATTGATTTATTAGACCAACAAGTAGGGGAGATCATGAAGAAAGTAGATGAACTTGGAATAGCTGATAATACGATTATCATTTTCACATCTGATAACGGACCTCATACTGAAGGAGGGGCAGACCCTAAATATTTCGATAGCAATGGTCCTCTAAAAGGAACAAAACGTGATTTATATGAAGGAGGTATTCGTGTGCCTATGATTGTAAAATGGCCTGGAAAAGTAAAAGAGGGCAGTAAATCTGATCATATTTCTGCATTTTGGGACGTTTTTCCAACTTTTGCCGATATTATTGAGGTAGATAAACCAAAAAACATAGATGGTATTTCATTTCTGCCTGAGATTTTAGGAGACTCAAAAAATCAAAAAGAGCATGAGTACTTGTATTGGGAATTTCACGAAAAAGGAGGTCGCCAGGCCGTAAGAATGGGCGACTGGAAGGCTGTAAAATATAATGTGCTTAAAAACCCTAAAGCTCCATTGGAACTTTACGATTTAACTAAAGATATAGGAGAAAAAAATAATGTGGCAGCTCAACATCCCGAAATAGTTTCAAAAATGGAAGCTATTTTAAAAGAGGCTAGAACACCTTCAGATGTATTTACATTTAGTCAAGAAACTTTTTTAAATGTTGATTGATTTTTGGTCATGAATTTAAAAAAACTATCTACATTTTTTTTTATTTGTGTTTTTTTCTTGTGTTCTGCACAACAAGAAGAGGGCGTTATAAACATAAATACTAATAAAGGACATGAAATTAAAGTGGGAGCAAGTGGCTTTAATGTGCGTATAGCAGATAAAGGCTGGAGTTACTTACATCCAGATTTTAGGCAAGCCGTTCACGAATTAAAACCTGGGTGGCTACGTTATTTTTCGGGCACCATGGGCGATGCCTTTAGCAGTGCTACTGGGCAATACGATATAGATTATGCGATGATGTTCGATCATCCAAAAGAATACCTTAAAGGATATAGATTTACAGACGTTAAGGGGCCACATCGCATTTATGACCTTTATCAACTCTTAGGGGAAATTAATGGTAAATTAATAATTACCATAAATGGTTTTACAGAAACTCCAGAAATGACCCGTGAATTGGCTAGGTTTTGTAAAAATAATAATATAGAAGTTGCAACATGGCAATTTTGCAACGAACCTTATTTTTATGTACCGCACAGAGAGCGTTATTGGTGGAATAATGGCTACGATTATGCTGCGAAAATGAAGCCACATGCCGATGCTATTAAAGAAGTGTTTCCAGATGCCTTTTTAGCATTAAATAATACATGGGATGGTATTTGGGGTTTTATGAAAGAAATTAATAAGTACCAGACAGAACAGGGAGCCTATTGGAACGTGTTTTCGAAACATTCATATGCACCACATACAGGAAAAAAGGAAACGATTGAAGCAGCTTATAAAAGAGCAAACACTAAACTTTTAGAAGCAACTTCAGTTGTGGCTATGCAAGAAATTGAAGATTATAGCTGGAAAGATGTGCCGATGGTTATTACCGAATTCGGAGTTTGGAATGCACCTTTAAATGGTATTTACTCTAGTATATATAATATAGAATATGTAATGCGCCAACTACAGCATACCAATACATGGTATGTGGGAGCCCATGAAGTTAGTAGTAAATATGCACCTCAAAAAAATATAAATAAAGAGATTGAAGAAGCTTATGATAAAGGAGAAAAGCTTTTAACCGATAGTATTTTTACGGGAATAAACAGAACACTTGAAGGAAAAGCTTATGAAATTTTTCATGACGTCACCAATCATTCCAACTTTATATTTAAAACTAATGTCACTAATGGGTTTAAAGTTTCTGGACTAAAGGATACTGATGAAATTGGGTTTTATACGCAAGCTTACAAAGGAATTAATGGCTATGATTATTTGGTGTTTACAAATCGAAGTCAAGAAACCAAAGACTTTAAAATAAAGGTAAATGGAAAGGTGTTGAATAATGATATTCAAGTAAAATATATAACGGCTAAAAGTTTAGAAGTTCAAAATACTAATATTCAAGAAACCGAATTCAAAAACGGAAAAATTAATATTCCACCTTACAGTGTTTCTATCGCTAAATGGAAGTCTAAAGAGCCAACGAAGCCTTTAAATCCTGCTATATACAAAACTGAAGTGACAAATTCAGGAATTAAGGTAACATGGGGAAAAATTAGTTATGTGGATAGCTATGATATTTTTTATGGTGAAGATTCAAAAAACCTATCTAAAAAAATATCGATTGCAGATGGTTTAAAAAACACTGTTACTCTGGAAGATTTATCCTTAGGAAAAGCATATTTTGTTCAAATAAAAGCTAAAAACAAGCAAGGTGTTAGTGAGTTTTCAAACATGGTGGTTACAAATTACGGTATACCAGAAATACCAAAAATTTTCAAAAGCTCCAGACGAGACCAAACGGCTACCATTTTTTGGAAAAGTGTATCCAGCGCAAATGGATACAAACTTAAGTATGTTAATGCTAAAACCAATGAAGTTATGGTTGTTGAAACCAATAACGTTTACGGATTTAGGGTTGATGGTTTGAAATTTGATATTCCGTATCAATTTTCAGTAGCTGCGTATAATGGATTGGGATTAAGTGAGTTTTCAAAACCTGAAACACTTATACTTTCAAATAAAGTGCCACTAAGCCCTCGGAATGTTTCAGCAATAAGAAATTTAGACGGGAGCGTATCCATCAAATGGATTGAGCAAGATTCAATACTTCCTGAAACAACATATAATGTTTACAGAGGAGAAGAACTTCATAAATATACAAAAATAGCATCTGGTGTTAAAACATCATTCTATGAAGATATAACTCCTGAAAACAAAACCTATTATTATACTGTAAAAGCAGAAACTACTGCAGGCGAAAGCAATTTTTATCCTAACACAGCCACCTTATTTGATGTGGAATCAAAATATTCAATAGACATTACAGATATTGAAAAGCAAGATAATGGATACCTGCTAAAGGTTAAATTCAAAAATATTTTGCTTGATGGCGATTATTCTTATGGAGTTAAAATTGAGAATATTTCGTATTTAACCGTAGAAGAGCAATTGGTTTTAGGAAGAAATTTATCGACTAATAATAATACGTTCGAGGTTTTTATTCCTCATTCAGAATTAGCAAAAAAGTCAAAGTATGCTATTAAAGCATTTATAAACACCAATGGAAAAAGTCTTTTTAGTAAGTTACCAAATAGGAACATTCAAACAGATTAAGGTTTTTGGCAGTTTAAAATTGAAAAATTAAGTAGTTTCAAAAGCACTTAAAAGAATCAATTTTTTGTTACAACTTCATTATTAAAAGAATTAATTTATATAAAAAAAATGATGAGAACTAAATGGCTTAACTCAAGTTTATTAATTGTAGCAACAATGATTTTTTTTAGTTGTAAGATTAGTTCAAAATTAGAAGTAAAACCTCCTTTAGATATGAAACAGCAACCAAATATTGTTGTAATATATCTTGATGATTTAGGATATGGCGATTTAAGCTGTTATGGTGCAACAGAAATTAATACCCCAAACATAGATGCTCTGGCGGATGGCGGTGTTAGATTCACAAGTGGTTATGCAACTTCTGCTACATGTACACCAAGTCGTTATGCTTTGCTTACTGGTGTATACCCATGGCGAAACAAAAATGCTAAAATTTTACCGGGTGATGCGCCTTTGTTAATAGATACCGAGCAACAAACCTTACCCAAATTACTATCTAAAGCAGGTTACCAAACGGCTATTATAGGCAAATGGCATTTAGGTTTGGGCTCCGGAAATGTAAACTGGAATGAAACGATAAAACCAAGTCCAAATGAAGTTGGTTTTGACGAGTCTTATATTTTGGCGGCAACACAAGATCGTGTACCAACTGTGTATATCGAAAACGGACATGTTGTTGGTTTAGACAAGAACGACCCCATAGAAGTTGATTATAAAAAGAATTTTGAAGGAGAACCTACAGCCATATCCAATCCGGAAATGTTAACCATGAAATGGCACCATGGGCATAACAATAGTATTGTAAACGGTATCCCGAGAATTGGATATATGAAAGGTGGAAATGATGCAAAATGGAGTGATGTAGATATGGCCGATCATTTCCTGAAAAAAGCGCAAGACTATGTGAAAAATCACAAGAGGAATCCATTTTTTCTTTACTATGCCATGCAACAACCACACGTACCAAGAACGCCACATCCTCGTTTTGTTGGTAAATCTGGCATGGGACCAAGAGGCGATGTAATTTTAGAAGCCGATTGGTGCATTGGTGAATTTATGAAAACCTTAAAAGAAGAAGGCTTGTTAGAAAATACACTGATTGTGTTTTCGAGTGATAATGGTCCTGTGCTAAACGATGGTTATTTTGATGAGGCTGTTGAAAAATTAGGAAAACACGATCCTAAAGGCGGATTGCGTGGTGGTAAATACAGCCTTTTTGAAGCAGGAACTCGGGTACCCTTTATCACATATTGGAAAGGACGAATTACACCGAATGTGTCGGATGCGATAGTATGTCAAATAGATTTATTAGCATCTTTGGGTAATCTTGTTAATCGTGATGAAAAATCGACAGACAGTGAAAACTTAATGAATACGTTTCTAGGTGAATCAAATAAAGGACGCGATAATTTAATTATAGAAGCAAATTCTCATACTGCTTTACGCAGCGGCGATTGGATTATGATTCCGCCTTATAAAGGGGAAGTTATAAACAAAAACGTAGGAAACGAAACAGGGAACTCGTTAGAATATAAACTGTATAATCTAAAAATAGATGTTGGTCAAAAACACAATTTAGCCAAAGAAAATCCTCAAAAATTAAAAGAATTGATGGTGGTTTTTGAAAACTTAAAGCAATAAATTCACTTCCCATATAGAAATAGAAAGGTTTGTTTGGTAAAGGAAGAATCTATATCAATTAAAATACATGCCTTAATTGCCCTCTTTTTTGTGTATTGCAACATTTGTACAGCTTAAATGAGAATTATAAAGTTTTGAAATTTTATAGTTTTGAAGTATTAAACTGTTAAAACCAAAAAAATGAAAAGAACACTACTATTTCTATCAGTTTTATTTCTAGCCTTAAATAGCTTTGCACAAACTTCTGCGTGCGGTAGTATCGTAAATGATACTTTTGATACAGCTGGAGCTATTCCTAGCGAATGGACAGAGTACAATACTTCAGGACAGGTAACAGTAGACAATGGTCAACTTAAATTGGATTATTCTACAGATAAACCAGCCGTTTATCGCACATTCAGTTCGGTAACAGATAATTTTTCATATGCTTTCGATATGTCTAGTACCCGAAATTATGTGAATTGTAATATGAGTTTAATTTCTTCAACAGGAAAATATTTAGCAAGTTTTACATTTGCTTTATCTAGCAATACAAATATACAATATGCGAGTACCATGGATGCAGGTATTCCAAGTGGCTATACAGGTGCTTTAATACCTTCAACGTATACGACTAATACACTTTATTCCCTTTCGGCAAATGTAAATTTTACCACTCAAAAAGTTGATTTTTATAATAACGGAACACTCATGGCAGCAGAGATTCCTTTTTTAGAAACTGCATTAGATGTTGCCAAAATAGATATTCAATTAAACTATATGTACAATAATGAAGGACGATTCTTTTTTGATAACATTTCATTATTTAGCCTCAGAGAATCGTTTGGAACTATTAAATGGTGTGAATGCTGGACAAACATCGTTAGCTTCCGTTACAGTAGGCGATAGCTACGGGCAATATCCGCAATCCGCAATAGATGCTTTTCAATTAGCAATTAATGATGCTAATGTTGTGCTTGCGGATTGTGCTACCACTTCTACAGCAATGACTCAAGCACTTTCCGATTTTCAATCAGCAAAAGCTGTATTTGATGCCGCTATAGTGAATGATCCGGTGCTAAAAATTTATTCGGGTTATAATTTTTCTGGAGAAGAAAAAGAAATTTATTGTGGTTACTATAACGGTACTTTAGGCGAAAATGATGATTGGGCAGTTTCGTTTACATTGGAAAAAGGATATATGGCCACTTTTGCTGAACATATAAATGGAACCGGCGCCAGTAAAGTTTATGTGGCTGCCGATGCTGATTTAAGTATTAATCTTCCAGCAAATTTGCAACAAAAAGTATCCTTCATTCGCATTTCACCTTGGAGAAATATCAAGAAAAAAGGCTTAGGCGCTAAAGGGGACGATGTGGTTGCAGCCCTTGATAATTCGTGGTATTACAATTGGGGAACAACAGGAGAAAGCATTGGAGATGCAGAGTTTGTGCCAAACCAATGGGGTGGCGGTTCTATAGCTAAGGCAGTAAGTTTGGGTGAGCGAATGGACATTACGCATTACATGGCTTTTAACGAACCCGATAATGAGGATCAATCCAATATGACAGTTGATAAAGCTATCGAAAAATACGAAGAATTATTAGCCTCGGGGTTGCGTTTGGGTTCTCCTGCAAATACAGATGGAGCCGTTGGAGCTGCTTGGCGCGATGAGTTCATGACAAAAGCTGAAGCAAATGGCTTACGTGTTGATTATATGGTAGTACATTATTATAAAAAAACAACACCAGAGGGTTTTTACAATTGGTTAAAAGCAATTTATGATAAATGGCAACGTCCCATTTGGATTAAAGAATTCAATTATGGCGCTACTTGGGTGTCTAACAAGCCCACTACCAATGAAGACGCAAGCGATGGTTTGGAATCGTACATCAATAAGTTAGATGATACGGATTTTATAGAGCGTTACGCCGTATTTACTTGGCAACCAGACAATGCAGTATATTCTTTAATGTCTGTGCGCACTCCGGTAACATTAAGTACTTCGGGTGTTATGTACCGCGATCACATTTCGCCAGTAGCTTATACCCAGGAAGTTTACGAACAAGGAGAACAACTATCAGTTGGTGATAATTCAATCGATTCTACAATTTTAATTTATCCAACAGTAGTAAAGGATGGTGTTTTAAACTTCGTCTATTCAAATGAAATGAAAAACAGTAAGATAGAATTAACTATTTATAACACCATGGGGCAGCAAATTAAAAAAGTATCCAATTTAGGTTCTAGCATAAATATTAGCAATCTTTCCGTTGGTGTATATATAGTTAAAATAAAATCCGGATTTAACTATTTTACCAAAAAAATTATTGTAAACTAAGTTTTTAAAATCTATAATTATGAGTAAAATCAAATAAGCTCTTTCAATTTATTACAAGCAATTTCTGCGGTTATATCACGTTGTGGTGAACCAAACATTTCATAACCTACCATAAACTTCTTAACACTGGCGCTTCTTAACAAAGGCGGATAAAAACTCATGTGCCAATGCCAATGGCTGTTATCTTTTCCATTGGTTGGTGCTTGGTGTATTCCACTAGAGTAGGGGAATGAGGTGTTGAATAACCTATCATAAACTTTGGTCAATACCGAAATAGCTTCAGCAAAAAGCAGCGATTCGTTATCTTTCAATTCAAGAATGTTGGATTGATGTCTTTTGGGAACAATCATAGCTTCAAAAGGCCACACAGCCCAAAAAGGCACGAGCACTACAAATGCCTCATTTTCAAAAATAATACGTTCGTTTTTTGATAATTCCTGTTTAATATAATCGCCTAAAAGACTGCTTTTGTTTTTATTATAATATGCCAATTGGTGTTTGTCTTTCTTGTCAACTTCATTAGGAAGACTCGTTTGGCTCCAAATTTGACCGTGTGGATGCGGATTGCTACAGCCCATAACGGCACCTTTATTTTCAAATATCTGAACGTAATTGATCAATTCGTTTTCCGCAAGTTCTTTGTATTCCCGTTGACATGCAAAAACTACTTTTTCAATTTCAGAAGGTTGCATGTCCGCCAAACTTTTGGAGTGGTCTGGACTAAAACAAATCACTTTACAGATGCCTTGTTCGCTTTGCGCCAATAGTAAACCATCTTCAACTTGAAAATTTTTAGAATCGGTTTGTAAAGCAGCAAAATCGTTGGTGAATACAAATACATCTTCATAATTAGGATTTATTTCACCATTAATTCGGGTGTTTCCAGCACATAAATAGCAACTTGGATCGTGTTTGGGTCTTACTTCATTTGAAACTGCTTCGTTTTGCCCTTGCCAAGGGCGTTTGGCACGATGTGGCGATACCAAAACCCATTCGCCTGTTAAAATATTATATCTTTTATGCGAGTAATCTTGTAAATCCGTATTCATGTTGTTTTAAAAAATCTTAATTATTTAATTAGATGTGTACCATCAGAAAGTTTAACATCGTAAATGGAACACTCTTTGTTGAATTCATTTTTATAAGCTTCAGAAACAAACATTTTAAAAGATTCAGTTTCTGCTTTTTCTATCAAATTAATGGTACAGCCACCAAAACCACCCCCCATCATTCTAGCACCTAAAACATGACCGTTCAATTTGGCTTGTTCCACTAAAAAATCCAATTCATCGCAACTCACCTTATATTGGTTTTGCAACCCGTTGTGCGAGGCATAAATAAGTTCTCCTAGTGTTTCCAAATCATCTTCTTGCATTGCTTTTGAAGCACGAACAGCACGCTCGTTTTCTTGAATGACGTACAATACTTTTTGATAGTTTTCCGGTGTAATTCTATCTTTTATGGATTCCAGATCAAATTCCGTAGCGTCTCTTAAAGCTTTTACGTTCAGCATTTCTGCAACCGATTCGCATACCGAGCGTCTATCGTTATAGGCACTATCAGATAAGCTGTGCTTCACATTGGTATTTATTAAAATGAGTTCATGGTCTTTAAAGTCAATTTCAAAAGGTTTCGATTTTACCGTTCTACAATCCAGTAACAATGCATGGTTCTCAATACCAAACATGCTGGCGTATTGGTCCATGATGCCACATTTTACACCAACGTAATTATGTTCGGCTTTTTGCGAAATTAAAATCATTTCGTGTTTGGTCAATCCTAAATCAAACAATTCATTTAAACCAAAAACCACACTGTTTTCTAAAGCAGCCGATGATGACATGCCCGCACCCCCAGGAATATCGCCACCAAAAGCAATATTAAAATTCCCCAAAGTTTTACTTCTATTTTGAATTTCGGCAACCACTCCGAGGATATAATTTTGCCAGCTACCCTGTGCTAGAGGTTTAAGTTTATCAAGTGAAAATTCGATACTTTCATCTTTATCAGCAGCATAAGCAATGGATGTATTGGTATCGCTTTTTTGGATACCAGCAACAATGCCTTTATCTACTGCAGCAGGAAATACAAAGCCATCGTTGTAATCGGTATGTTCTCCAATAATATTGATACGTCCAGGAGAAAATATCAGGATAGGCTCTTTTTGAAACTTGGAAAAGAAGCTATTTTTTATGGTGTTAATTAGTGCTGTACTCATGTTTAGTTTTATATTTTGTTACAAGGAATTTCTTAGAATTAAATTATTGGTGTTTTCTATTTGTAGTTGTAGTTGTTCTTTATTAAGGATCATTTTTGCTAAACGCTCTCCCATAGCATTAAAATCGGTAGAGATAGTGGTTATGCCACCTTCAACAATTTCTTTTAGTAAGGTGTCGTTGTATGATATTATTCCAATATCTTTAGAAAGAACAAATTTTTCTTCCTTAATTTTTTTGATGACACGTAAAAGGTTTTTATCATCGGGTATTACAAAAACATCACCTTTATTTAATTCTCTATTTTGAAAAGAACTAATAACTTCATTTGTAATAGCATTTATTTTGCAAAATTTCTTGAATCCCTTTAGCATCCCCTGAGGTTGCCGATTGTGGTCAAAAAACAATATCATTTTTTTGTAATTCTGAATGGATGGTAAAGCTTTGTTGAGACTATTTAAGATATCCTTTTCAAAATTTTGATAAATACCTGAATATTCGGATAATTCAGGATGTGTTTGATCTAGTATGTAAACTTTATCTTTAGGAAGCACATCTAAAACCAAATTGGTGTTCTGTAAATTGGCAGGCATAATAACATAATAGTTGTAAATGCCTGTATTTTCATGAATCAATTTACTGAACATGTCTTCATTAAAATGATGGAAATAGGTATCTACACGAATGTTTTCTCCAAGATTATTAATAAAGGAATTATAAAGATCTTCCTTGAACGAATTGAGTTCATCGAATAACAAGAACACTTTTTGGGATACTTCAATGTTATCATTTATAAGATAATAACCTTTTCCGACAACAGATTGTATAATGCCTCTGGTTTTCAATTCGTTAAATGCCATTAAAACGGTGTCTCTTGAAAGTTTATGAGTGTCTCTAATACTGTTTAAAGAAGGTAATTGATCGCCTTTTTTTAAAGTGCCAGAAACTATAGCGTCTTCAATGGATGCTATAATTTGTTTGTATTTAGGGGTTCCTATTTGTTTTTTAACACGAATCATGCTCATGTGGCAAAGGTATAAAAAAATATTTAACTAAAAACTAGTAGGTACTGGTATGTTTTGTTGCTTTTTTATATATTTGAAAATTATTATAAATAACAGGTTCGGTTTTGAAGGTGATTATTGTTTTTTGCCTTTTAAGACTTTGAAATTTACTAAACAAACTAAATAACTAACTATGACAAATGGATTTGAATTTTGGGATTATGCCGTATTTGTAGCCTATGCTATATTAATTTTAGGGGTAGGACTTTGGGTTTCTCGAGATAAAGCTGGTCATGAGAAAAATGCCGAAGACTATTTCTTGGCGAGTAAATCCTTGCCTTGGTGGGCCATAGGTACTTCTTTAATTGCTGCAAATATTTCGGCAGAACAGTTTATTGGTATGTCTGGTTCTGGCTTTGCATTAGGTTTAGCCATTGCTTCTTATGAATGGATGGCTGCCATCACATTAATCATTGTGGGCAAATATTTTTTACCAATTTTTATAGAAAAAGGACTTTACACCATTCCTGAGTTTGTTGAAAAAAGATTCTCCACCAATTTAAAAACGATACTAGCCGTATTTTGGATCGCACTTTACGTATTTGTTAACCTAGCTTCTGTATTGTATTTAGGGGGTTTAGCTATTGAAACCATTATGGGGGTAGATATGATGTATGCGGTTATAGGTTTAGCACTGTTTGCTGCAGCCTATTCGTTATATGGCGGTTTATCGTCTGTAGCTTGGACGGATGTGATCCAAGTGGTTTTTTTAATTTTAGGAGGTTTGGCAACAACATATTTGGCTTTAAATACCGTGTCTGGTGGCGAAGGTATGCTAGCAGGATTTTCTAAAGTATTGGATGCGGCACCAGAGAAATTCCATATGATATTGGATGAATTTAATAACGATGGCAGTACAAACGTCAATTATTTAAATTTACCAGGTATTTGGGTGCTAATAGGGGGTTTATGGGTTGCCAATATTTACTATTGGGGCTTCAATCAATATATCATTCAACGAACTTTGGCTGCAAAATCTTTAAAAGAATCTCAAAAAGGTATTTTATTGGCGGCAGGCTTAAAAATAATTATCCCTTTAATAGTTGTTATTCCAGGTATTGCAGCGTATGTTATGGTTAACGATCCTTCCATTATGGCAGGCTTGGGAGAAGCCGGACAATTAAGCATGCCAACTACAGGGCAAGCAGATAAAGCATATCCTTGGTTATTACAATTTTTACCAACGGGATTAAAAGGAGTGGCATTTGCTGCATTGGCTGCGGCCATTGTATCATCGTTAGCGTCGATGTTAAATTCAACATCCACCATTTTCACTATGGATATTTATAAGCAGTACATTAACAAGAATGCAAATGATAAAACAACTGTAAATGTTGGGCGTATTTCGGCAGCTGTGGCTTTAATAATAGCGGTTATTATGGCGCCACTTTTAGGTGGTATTGATCAAGCTTTCCAATTTATTCAGGAATGGACAGGGGTTGTTAGCCCTGGTATTTTAGCAGTATTCATTTTAGGGCTTTTCTGGAAAAAGACTACTAATAATGCCGCTATTTGGGGAGCTTTACTCTCCATACCAATTGCTTTATTATTAAAATATCTTCCCATAGCGGCCTTAGAGCCGTGGATGCATCAAATGGGCTTAACTGCTGTGCTTACAATGTTAATAATTGTTGTATTAAGCTACCTTCAGAATAAAGGAAAAGATGATGAAAAAGGAATCGATTTATCCAAAGACATATTTAAAACCTCACCATTATTCAATATAGGATCTTTTGTTGTATGCATTGTAACAGCAGCCTTATATTGTTTGTTTTGGTAAGCGGTTTCATTTACTTTGGTAAATGAAATTATTTATTAGAAAAATATAAAATAATTTAACTGTTACCTATAAATGTTTTTGGTTCTAAATATAAGCTTGGTAAATGAGCCGTTATGTAATTTTGTATAGATTCAATTCTAACAACAACTTTACACTTATTATTGGCATTGACTACTTCGCAATCTAGTCCAATTAAGGGGCCATAGCAGATTTTCATTTTTTGACCGCTTCTTGGTAAATGGTTTTCAACCTTAATATCCGAAGCTTCCTCCAAATTTAACAATTGTTTTATTTGAAAAATCTCATTAGCCCTCACCATGGCGTAGTCACTACCAAATTTAACAGACTTAATAACACCATCTGTGGACAGTGCATCATAAAAATCCTTTTTTGAATGGACTTTTACAAAAATATAGCGGGCAAAAAGAGGGGTAAGGATTTTCTTTTTTCGATCACTCCATATTCTTATGGTTTTAATCATAGGCAAAAAAACCTCAATGTTTTTTTCCTGTAATAACTGTTCCACTTTTTTTTCGTGTCGATGTTTAGTATATAGTACATGCCAGTGTTGTGGAGTAGAAGATTTCATAATATAGCGTTTATAGGTTTATAATTGAAATTATGGGCATACTCAAGCCCATTAAAATTAGTATGTCGCTATTAATCGTTATATATAAAACCTAATCAGGATGAATACCTAATTTTGTTTTGTGTGAGGAGAGATTATAAATATAAACAATTTTTTTTACAATAACATTTTAGTTAAACATTTAATTATCAGGTAATAATATTTGTTAATTTGAAAAAAAAAATGTAGTTTTAAAATCTAGTTGAGAACTTCTACTCATTATTTTACTCATTATTTTGATTCCAATAAAAAATGGGATTCAAAAGCGGCGAAGCCATATTCACAATAGCTTACTTACGCATATTTTTCTTTTAACAACTTTATTTAAAACTTAATATTATGCCTGTACAAACAACTTACCCAGGGGTATATGTTGAAGAAATACCCAGTGGCGTAAAAACCATTTCTGGTGTTTCTACTTCTATTGCCGCGTTTATTGGAAGCGCAAAAAAGGGACATGAAAACGAACCGACTACTATTTTTAATTATGGTGATTATGAACGTGCTTTTGGCGGATTATCGGATGACAGTACCATGAGTTTTGCGGTTCGAGATTTTTTTCAGAATGGTGGCGGCGAAGCTATAATCGTTCGCGTTTCAAATGGTGCTATTGCCGCAACCCTTGCAATTGCAGGTGAAATTACTATCAACGCATCTTCTGGCGGCGAATGGGGAGATGGCATTTCTTTTTGGGTAGACCATGACACAAAAGATACTACCGATAATACATTGTTCAATCTTCACGTGGAACACGCCGACGGCCAAGTGGAGCATTTTTTAAATTTATCAATTGTAGAAGAGTCACCAAACTATGCCATTAATGTAGTTAAGCAAAAATCGAGTTTAATAGTGATTGACAGTCTTGATGCTAGACCTAGTGAAATTGCAGATACCGCAAAAGTATCTCTGGCAGGTGGCGGTAATGGTACTGTTCCTATTACAGATACAGAAGTACTTGGGTCTGATACAAACAAAACCGGCTTATATGCTTTGGAAAAAGCCGATATATTTAATTTGCTATGTATCCCTCCTTATAACAATAATAACGATATCCAGGCAGGAACGTATGAAACCGCCATGGGGTATTGCAAAAAACGAAGAGCAGTATTATTAAGAGACGCACCAAGCAGTTGGGGGAATATGCAACAAGCTATTGATGGGGTAAAAGCTATGAATCCGGATAATTATTCTGCCCTGTATTTTCCAAGATTGTTAAAACCAAACCCATTAAAAAACAATCAAATTGAGGAATTCGTGCCTTGTGGCGCCGTTGCAGGCGTATTGGCGAGAACGGATACTGAACGCGGTATTTGGAAAGCCCCTGCGGGTACAGAAGCTAAATTATCTGGTGTTAGTGGATTTAGTGTTCCTTTAACAGATCAAGAGAACGGAAAATTAAACCAGCTTGGTGTAAATTGCTTACGCTCCTTTCCTGTTTATGGAAAAGTAGTTTGGGGCGCACGTACCTTGGATGGTGCTGATGTTTTAGCTTCAGAATGGAAGTATTTACCAGTTCGACGAACCGCATTATACATTGAAGAAAGCTTATTCAGAGGGTTGAAATGGGTGGTGTTTGAACCAAACGATGAACCACTTTGGGGTCAGATCCGAATGAATGTCGGTGCATTTATGCACAATATGTTCAGGCAAGGTGCTTTTCAAGGTCAAAAGAAAGAGGCTTATTTTGTAAAGTGCGATTCTGAAACCACTACTCAAAACGATATCAATTTAGGCGTAGTAAATATAGTGGTAGGTTTTGCTCCCCTTAAACCTGCAGAGTTTGTTGTCCTTAAAATTCAGCAAATTGCAGGTCAAATAGATGTATAAATTTCTAAGATTATAAAAACAATCCATTTTCATTTAAAAACTTTTAATCATGCCACAATTTACAGTTAATACCAATAGATTCGATCCCTATAAAAATTTCAAGTTCCGCATTAAATGGGATGGGAGATACGTTGCGGGCGTTAGTAAAGTAAGCGGCCTTAAAAAAACAACCGAAGTGATTACCCACCGAGAAGGAGGCGATCCAAGTAGTAGTAGAAAATCGCCAGGGCGTACTGAATTTGAGGCTATTACCGTTGAGCGCGGTGTAACCCATGATACCGAATTTGAAAAATGGGCCAACAAAGTATGGAATTTTGGTGCTGGCTTGGGTGGTGAAGTTTCCCTTCAGGATTTCAGAAAAAATATTACGGTAGAAGTCTACAACGAAGCGGGGCAACTAGCCATTTCGTATAATATATATAGATGTTGGGTGTCTGAATTCAATGCACTTCCCGAATTGGATGCCAATGCCAATGCTGTTGCCATTCAGTCCTTAAAACTTGAAAACGAAGGTTGGGAGCGAGATTATGCCATTTCAGAACCTCAAGAAGTTTCATTTACCGAACCTGAGTAATGAATACCAGCTCAATTCTTGAGGTTTGGGATTATTGTGTGGGTAAAAATCAAACCATAAAAGGTGCAGCACTTGCATCTTTGGTTTTAAATGAAGCCAACCATTCGAATATATTTAATTGGAGTATTGAAAAAAGGGATGTTGCTTTGTTTCATGTTCGGAAAATGCTTTTTGGAAATCGATTTAATAATATAGCGCATTGCCCAAAATGTAAACAAGCCGTAGAGTGGGATTTTTATTTTCATCAAATGGAAATTCCAATTTTAATTGATACCCCAGACAATATTGAAATACCGATAGATATACCGAACTATCATATAATGGTTCGATTACCAAATTCAGATGACCTTATCTGTAAAGAGGAAATCCAAATAATTAGAAAATGTATTTTAAACCTTAAAGATTTTCCAGAAGGCACATTTAATCAAAAAATCCCTGATGATTTGTTGATGCAAATCAATAATAAATTCAATAAAACATGCAAAGCTTCAAATATTAGCTACCACCTAAACTGTACAGAATGTAAACATGAATGGGATGTTGTTTTTGATATTTCTACCTATTTATGGAAGGAAATAGACCAATGGGCAAAAAGTTTTCTGCGTCAGATATGTTTGTTGGCAAAAGCCTTTGGTTGGTCTGAATTGGATATTATCAACATGTCCGAAAATAGAAGAAACCACTACCTAAATCTTCTAAATTCATGATTAGTAACTATATAAATAATCTTCTAAATAAAAATTCACAAAGGCAAAATGTGGTAGAACCTCGTTTAAAAAGTAGGTTTGAAGATGCTGCTGAGGCAACCTATAATGAGCCTATTAACAATACTTCAGAAACTGAAAACACTTCTTTTCAAGAGTACAATCCTATAGATGAAAGAGCTTCAGAAGAAATGATAAATGGTTCTCGGAAAGTATATCAGACTATTCATTCTGAAGAGAAAAACATTGAAAACATCAGTAAAAGTCAAAATCAATTTCTGAATACTATTGAAAAACATTTTCATTCTTCGGACTATAATGGTGAAGAAATTAAAGAGAAAAGTACGGTGTCAACAGCCTCACAATTAAAGAATGTAGGGGAGGAACCCACTGAAAAGCCATATTATAAACCAAACGAAACTAAGGAAAATAAAAGTTATGGGATACTAAATAAGCCCGTAATGGTTACAAATAAAACAGAAATAGGTTTCAAGGAAAACAACGATACTATGGCGCAACAAAAAGCGGCACCTACTTCTGTGCAACCATCTATTAAAATATCCATTGGTAAAATAGAAGTGAAAGCTGTTAAGGCCTCTCCTAAAACGCCTTTAAAGCCTAAGGCACAACCTAATTTGAAACTTTCTCTTGATGATTATATTAATAAAAGAAAATAATGTATTGTGAATTCTTTAAAAGCCATAGGAGCCATTACCCATACGTTAAAATCAATCCTTGATGAAAGTATTAGTGATGAAAGTATTGATACGTTAGGTGTTGATGTGTTTACCGAGCCGTTGGATAGGTTGGAGAAAAATATAGGTGAAACCGATAATGTGCTAAACTTATACCTTTACATGGTTAAGGAAAATGGTGGATGGCGTAATCAAGATTTAACATCAAGAAATACATCAGGACAGCGTGTTACAAACCCTTATTTGGCTCTCGATTTGTTTTATGTAATGAGTGCGCATGGTCACGAGAAAGTGAATGCAGATTTAATGTTAGGTTATGGCATGGTGGCATTTCATGATAATGTGATTATTGGAAGGGATTTTATAGCAAATAAATTAGCTAGTGAAGCCATTTTAGCAGATTCAAATTTATCCGATCAAATTGAACAAATCAAAATAACGCCAGAATACCTTAATACAGAAGAGATTTCAAAACTCTGGACCATGTTTGGTGCAAAATATAGGATAAGCGCTTATTACAAGGTAAGTGTAGCATTGTTGCGCAAGGAAAAATCTGTTAGACAAGCCCTTCCTGTTTTGCAAAGCAAGTTATATGTAAAACCCATTAAGCTTCCATTTATTCAAGATATAGTTGCACAAAATCGTATGGCAAGCAATTATTCTAGCAATAGAGTATTTATTGAAGGAGATACTTTAAATATTACAGGTAATAGTTTGTTTGCAGAAATTACCAAAGTGCAATTTGATGGTAATCTTAACATAGAGGTGGAAGTGGAATTAGACAGTAAAATTGTCATTCCTATCCCAAACACTTTATATGCGGGAGTACATAGCATACAAATAGTACACGAGATGTTGCTTGGCGAACCCGAAGTTCTACATAAAGGTGTGAGCTCCAATCTCACGGCATTTGTTCTAAGTCCCGTATTGGAAAATATAGATCTGGTGGGTTTAGATTTAACAGCCGATGTGCATCCGGAAATTGAAGAAGGAAAGCGTTATTCGGTATTTTTAAATGAAATTGATTTCGATACAACTACGCGTCAAGCAAAAGAATATAGTTTTGAAGAAATAGCAGAAACCAATATAAACGACATTGTGATTAATATGAATGGCGTTGAAACGGGAACTTATTTGGTACGTATAAGGGTGAACAATGCCACCAGCCCACTTTTTGATGATTTTTCAGATCCTTCAATTATAATTCCTTAATGGACATAAAAAAAATATATTGGTTGGAATTGAATAGAAGTTATTTAATGACTTCCATTCAAAGGACTATGGATGAATTTCAGTATCATTTTTCAGAAAATGCTAATAAGAAGCCATATAAAGATTCAAATGTGTTTGTTAAACTGATGGGTGAAATTAAGGATATCATCCAGCAAAAACCGAATTTGGATATTTTGGTTGAACAATATCATCTTTCAGAATTTGAAAAAAATATCTTGCTTGTATGTGCAGGAATAGAATTAAGTTCAGAGTACAGCCAACTTATATGTAAATTACAAGGTCATCCAGATGCCGTTTATCCAACTTTCAATGTACTGCTTGCAGGATTTTGTTCAACCCATTGGAACGCTATTTCACCAACTTCCCCGCTTAGAAAATGGGATTTAATCCACCTTAGTTCAGGAACCTTGTTGGCTAACCAACCCATCAAAATAGATGAAGGTATATTACATTATTTAACAGGATTTCCTTTTTTGGAAGAATCATTGGCTTCAATTATAAAAAAAGATGACGGAAAATACCTTATTAGCAAATCACAACAAAAACTGGTTGATAATATTGTAAATCAGTATTCCAAAAATTTGCAGCCACAAAAAATCATTGAGTTAATTGGCAGTGACACTAATGATAAAATGGCGGTAGCTAAAACTGCATGCGAAAAATTAGGCTATACTTTGTACAATCTGGATAAACATGCCATTCCCCAAAAGCAGGAAGATGTTATAATGCTGGAAAAACTATGGAATCGGCAGGCTATTTTAAATCATTATGCGCTATATATCGACTTTTCAGAAAGAAAGCAAGATCAACAAAATAATGAAAATATGTTGAATCATTTTATTAATAATTGTGAAGCACTCACATTTATAAATATGGATTCGTCACAGAAAACAATCTCCAATAAGACAAATAGATACGAAGTTGAAAAACCTACCCAACAGGAACAAAAACGATTATGGATCGATTTGTTGAATGTTGGTAAAAAATATTCTGAAACCATAACAACATTGGTGGAACATTTCAATCTATCTACTAACACAATTAAAGTTGCAGCAAATGAAATCAATCGTACAGAAATTAAAACAAATTACGAAAATCTGTTATGGAAAACCTGTTGCAAATTTACTCGTCCTGTGTTAGAAAATTTGGCACAACGTATAAAAACCTTGGCTACTTGGGATGATATAGTGCTACCTCCCGAAGAGCTTAGGGTGCTTAAAGAAATCACCATGCATGTAAGATTCCGTTCCAAGGTATATAATGAAGGTGGTTTTGCAAAAAAACATTCAAGAGGTTTGGGAATTAGTGCATTATTTTCGGGTGAAAGCGGCACTGGGAAAACTATGGCAGCGGAAGTGATTGCCAATGATTTGATGTTGGATCTTTATCGTGTAGACCTCAGCCAAGTGGTCAATAAATATATAGGTGAAACAGAAAAGAATTTGAAGAAAATATTTGATGCTGCCGAAGAAGGAGGTGCCATTTTACTTTTTGATGAAGCCGATTCATTATTCGGAAAACGAGGCGAAGTGCGAGATAGTCACGACAGACACAGTAATTTGCAAATTGGCTATTTGTTGCAGCGCATGGAAAATTTTAATGGTTTAGCCATTTTAACTACCAATATGAAAAATGCCATCGATAAAGCTTTTGAGAGACGGATTCGGTTTTCTGTCCATTTTGAGCGTCCGGATGTTACACAAAGAAAACGCATTTGGGAAAACGCATTTCCTAATAAAAATTGGGTGAACGGTGTAGATTATAGCAAATTGGCTATGGCAAATATGCCTGGAGGCAATATAAAAAACATTGCTATGAATGCGGCTTTTTTAGCAGCTTCGGAAGATGTAAAAATAGGCATGCAGCATCTATTGCAAGCCACAAAAAGTGAATATAAAAAAGTCGATAAACATTTAAGTAATTCAGAAATAAAAGATTGGGAATGAAACCAAATATCGAATTGAATATAGACCAATTGGTGTTGGAAGGATTTTCTAGAAACGAAGCGTATGCCATTACCCAATCCTTACAGGCCGAGTTGCACCAACTTATTGAGAATGGTCGTTTGGAAAACACATTGACCCAAGAGTATCATCAACAAAAAATGACTCTCAATCCGATTTCCACACTGGCAAATACCAGACCCGAAGGTGTAGGTCGGCAAATTGCACAATCTATTTTTAGTAGCCTTATACAAAACGGGAATACGAATTTATGAGTTCTAAGTAAAGAATACAACTCAAAAATATTAATAAGAAGATATGAAAAAGTTTTTCTTGCAATCAGTTAGTGTATTGCCAATAGATCCAGAAAAATATGGATTTAGTAATGAATAATAATGATAGAATGAATGAAGTAAAAACAGCCATAAAGCATAATCACAGTCAGGATAATCATTCAAATCCTATTTGGAGTATGCCCTCAGCAAAAGGTCATAGTAAAAAAATCATAACTAATGAAATTCCTTTTAGTTTTAATGAGATTCCTTTAAAAGATGAGCAGAAAAATATTTCACATGATTCACCAAACAGTATGATAGAGCAATTGGGTGAGGGACAAGCTCTAGCGTTTACAGAAAAAAATAAGATGGAAAGTTTTTTCTCCGCAGATTTTGGTGAAGTGGTTATTCATAACAATCAGAAAGCTGCCGAACTCTCAACGCAATTAAATGCGAAAGCATTTACTGTAGGGAATCATATTGCTTTTGGTGCTGGGAAATATAGGCCTGGGACTTTAATAGGTGATGCACTTTTAGCTCATGAAATGGCTCATGTTTTCCAACAACGTGGAGCAGTTTCTACATCAAACAATTCACATAGTCTTGAAAAAGATGCAAATCAATCTCTGTGGCAGAATGCATCAAATTTTCTTTTGGGGAATAAAAAAGCTGTAGGTGGTTTTTTACCAAAATTGAAAACTGGATTGTCTATTCAAAGATGCGATAATAGTTCTTCTGGAGCGATTGGTGAAGCAAGAGTAAGAGAGGCTACCTCAAATTTTAGAAGTAATAATAGTCAATTATCAACCTTAGAACTTGATAAAATAGTGGATTCAATGAATGTGGTAACGACAGGTAACTTGAATTTAGAAATAGCTTTTTATGATTATTACTCCAACCATGACATCATTAAGGATGATGCAATTACAGGTTCACATTACGCCACTACTTTGCCCAATAGTGACACCCGAATTAATCCAGATATTGTAGAACCTAGTTTTTCGAATGCACGTTTAGGAGGATTACTTTTACATGAATATGTTCATACTCGCCACAATACAAATGTTATGGGTATGGGGGATTATCAGGAAGGTGGGGCCTATGCTGTTGAGCTATTTTTTGCAGAGAAAAATTCTGATACTGAGAGAATTAGTGCAATTATTTCACTAGTTACTACAAGAGGAACACTCACTATAGCAAGCTTACATGCAGGACTCTTGGATGATTTCAGGAGTACTTATTCGACTTTAAAAGCGCTTTACGAAATAATTGATACAGGTTCTTCACCCCAATCTACCGGTCCCTTGACCACACTGAGTGTTGATGCGGCTAGAATTTTATCTACCGAATTAATAAATACAAACACAGATAGTAGAAGCACAGAGCTAAATGAATTAATAACTTGGATACGCTCAAATATTATGACTTCGTATTCACCTATTTAAATGTCTATTCTTACGCCCAAATTAGATATCTTATTATTTAAGTTTAGAATCCCTTCTTTCCATCTTTTTGGAATAATTGGTTTAATAGTTGGAATAATTTGTGGACTTTTTGTCGGAAAAATTATAGGACTATCGGCAATGATAATTCTACTTATGAGCTTTGTAAGTATATGTTGTTTTATTCTTCTTATTATATTAATAAAATGGGCAACAGGGAAAGAATCGTTAGTTTACTACCATCATGAAATACTCATTTTGATAATGAATTCAGTTACTTTAATGTTACTAAAACAGCCTATTTTAGAGTTTTTAGATATCGCTCTTTTAGGAATTGCAATTTTTTTAGCATTTGGCAGAATTGGTTGTTTTTCAGTGGGATGTTGTCATGGCAAACCATCAAATTGGGGGGTAAAATATGGAAAACCTCATGTGTTAAAAGGTTTTACATCCTATTATCAGGATATTAAGTTATTTCCAATTCAATTGCTAGAATCACTCTTTACTTTTTTAATATGTATAGTAGGTGTGATAATTATTGTGAGTGATTTAGATGCAGGTACTTTTCTTATCATTTATTCCTTGTTTTACGGAATTTTTCGTTTTCTTATAGAATTTTATCGTGGAGATCCAGATCGACCGTACTGGCATGACTATTCTGAGGCTCAGTGGACAACTGTGGCATTGCTTTTAGTTATTGCTTTTTTTGTAAAATTTAATCTTTTTCCATACTATTATTGGCATCTCTCACTTGTAGGTATATTAATTCTGATTTTTTCACTCAGTTTAGTTTATAAAAAAAGAAATACTCTAAGTAGTTCATTAATAAAAAATCCAGTTCATATTCGAGAAATGGCGAGTTGCTTTGAAAAGCTAAGTACCTCAAATGTTATCACAAACAACAATAACATTAAAATTTACAAAACAAAATTGGGGGTTAGATTATCTGGAGATATGAATAACCATAAGGTAAAACATCTTACAATATCAAATTCAAATAATAAACTAATCGATGTGAGTGTAGCAATTCATATAGCGAATATTTTCAAAATGTTTTTAAAAAATGAATACTCTTATGATATTATAGATTCCGGTTCAAAATGTTATCAAATAATATATTCCAAAATTAGCTAAATGTCCCACCCACGCTCCCCATACATCCTAAAAGGAGGAATAGTACTTCTCAACGCTGAAAACGCATCCATAGAGCGAATCGTAACCCTGCAATACAACCCAGATACACTTACGCGAAATTTGCAAGTGCAAGGAGCAGGAGAAGATGGCGATCGTTCCGAGGCTTTACGTCTATCAGGTCCACCTGTGGAAACGTATACCTTGGAAGCCGAAATTGACGCTACCGACGGCATGGAGTCCGCAGATGATGTTATAGCTGAAGTCGGCATTCAACATAGACTGGCAGCCTTGGAAACCATCATCTATCCATCGAGTAGTGCCTTGTTTAACGCGAACCTAATGTCACAAATAGGAACGATAGAAATTGCTTCAGCCGAAGCACCATTGACTCTGTTTATTTGGAACAAGAACCGTGTTGTCCCTGTTCGGATTACGGAGTTCAGCATTACTGAAGAAGCCTTTGATACGAAACTGAATCCAATTAGAGCTAAAATCAGTTTAGGTATGCGTGTGTTAAGTGTCAGCGATTTAGGCTTTAACCATCAAGGTGGCAATATTTATATGAATTATCAACAAAACAAAGAACGTCTTGCAAAAATGTATTCGGGTGGTACGTTGCAGGATTTCGGAATTAACTCTATAACATGAACAATCCATTAGAAACCATATTACAACAAACTGGGCTCAACAATAGTTATTTTGAGTCTACCAGCAGATATTATGGACTGGAAACGGAAATTTTAGAATCCAAAGACCATAAAAAACATGTTTTTGTAAAACGCCGCTTTATTGCCCAGCCTGAAGCTTTTGAATTATTGCAGGAACATACGGTAAATCAAGATGATCGATTGGATAATATCGCCCACCAATATCTGGGTGACGCCGAGCAATTTTGGCGCATTTGCGATGCCAATGCTGTCATGCATCCAAACCGTTTAACGGAAGCCATCGGCAATATTATCAAAATAACCATGCCAGAAGGCATGTCAGGTTCAAAATAAATGTTGAAAGGAATCAATCTTACCTTAATGATGGGAACAGGCATTGCAGTTCCTGTTCCAAAAATGGTTATCGATGCGCTTACCAGCGTAAGTGTTACTGTTGGTAAAACGCAAAGTGGTTTTCAATTGAGTTTCACCATAGGAAAAAACTCGCCTTTACAACATTCCTTGTTGCCAAATGGTTTTTTTGATCCTATTGTTACCCGAGTTATCATTGTAGTTACTATCAATGGAAAGCCTGATGTTTTGATGGATGGCATTGTTACAAACCATGAATTGTCTCCATCAAACCAAGCAGGAGCATCCACATTAACTATAACGGGCGACGATTTAAGCGTTATCATGGATTTAGTAGAGTATTCCATGAGCTACCCATCTATACCTGATAACATAAAAGTGATAACGGCTTTAGCAAAATATGCTACACTTGGAGTCATTCCTTTAGCTATGCCAACAAACATTCCTGTGATTCACCCGCCTACTGAAAAAATTGAAAATCAGTATACTACTGATAAAGCCTTCATCCAAGGATTGGCTAGTCGAAATGGCTATGTGTTTTATATAGACCCCGGACCTTTGCCAGGACAGAGTTTTGCATATTTTGGTCCAGATATTAGCATACCACTTCCGCAAAGTGCATTATCAACAAATTTTGATTCCTTATCAAATGTTGATTCGTTAACATTTTCATTAGACGGTATGGCAAAAAAAATTAAGGTATATACTATTTACGATCCTGCCACCAAAAAAGTGCCCATACCCGTACCGTTGCCAAACATAAACATAGTTAAACCACCTTTGGGAGCCAGACCTGTTCCTGTTGCAAAAATTGAGACAGCCAATGAGTCATCTAAATTGGCGGTTGACGAAGCTGCAAGAGATATCCTTAGTTTTTTAATGACGGGTTCCAGCCCTAGTGTAACGGCAAGTGGCTCATTAGACGTGTTGAGGTATGGAAAACCTCTAAAATCCCGCATGATTGTGGGTGTTCGAGGAGCAGGTTTAACTTATGATGGTCTTTATTACGTGGATACCGTAACACATACGATAAAAGAAGGTTCATATAAACAAAATTTCACTTTATCGCGTGATGGCGTCATTTCTAATACCCCATTAATAGCAGTTTAATATGGATAAAAAATTTTATGGAAAATACAGAGCTACCGTGCTAAATAATATAGACCCTAACCAAAAGGGACGATTAATGCTCAATATTCCTGATGTTCTGGGACTCTTACCAAGCTCTTGGGCAGAACCTTGTGTACCACTTGCTGGTCCTACTGGTCCGCCAATGGGAGTCTATATGGTACCTCCAATAGGAACTGGTGTTTGGGTAGAGTTTGAACAGGGAGATCCTAATTTTCCTATCTGGGTAGGTTGTAGATGGGGAGCATCTTCAGATGTACCGCCTGCAGCAAATCAAGGATTGCCAACTTCACCAAATATTGTGATACAATCTTTTTTACAACATAATATAGTAATAAGTGATTTGCCCGGACCTAGTGGTGGTATAACACTTTCAAGTACTACAGGAGCTACAATAAAAGTGAATGACATAGGAATAACCATTGATAATGGAAAAGGCGCTAAAATAGAAATGCTAGGACCTATGATAGACATGAACAACGGAGCACTTAAAATAATTTAATATGCCAGGATTTATTTTACATCAAGGAGCAACTATTCTTTGTGCACATGGGGGACAAGCACAAGCAACAACTGTAAGTCCACGAGTTACAGTAAGTGGACAACCAATAGTACTTCAACCGAACCCGCATATGGTGTCGGCTTGCCCATTTACAACGCCAGGAGGAAACCCTTTACCATGCGTTACAGCAACTTGGATTACTGGAGCAACACGGGTTACTTCTAACGGTATGCCTGTTTTACTTTTAGATAGTCAGGCGACTTGTATTCCTAACGGAACGCCCGTTACCATAGTTTCTACACAAACCAAAGTATTGGGAACATAAAAAAATGAATGTAAAATACCCATATCAATTTAATTCATTGGGCAAAACAGCTACTTCAGAAGACGATTTGCACATACAAGACATGATTTACCAACTGTTGTTTACCAGCCCGGGAGAGCGCGTTAACCGTCCAAACTTTGGCTGCGGATTGCTCCAAGCTGTATTTGAACCAAACAGTAACGAAATGGCTGCTACCACTCAATATTTGGTGCAAGGTGGTTTAAATCAATGGCTGAGTCATTTGATTCAGGTGAATGAGGTTTCCATCAATACAATAGAATCTACTTTAGAGGTTAAAGTAAATTATACCCTTTTAAGAAATAAAGAAAATCAAACCGTAGTATTTCAAAAATAAGCACAAGAAACGTGAGAATTTATTGCTGTACAGATGATAGAAGACGATTAATTGAGACCAAAACCGATCTTAACGGAATTGATTATGTAGAAGTTGTGTCCACCAATTTAGTTCAGGATAAGCAAAAAACACTCCAAATAACCTTTTTAAAACCTTTACAGAATCCTATTGAAATTGATCAGGTTTTTTTAATTGTTGAAGGTAAGCGAAGTGGTATAATGGTTGAAGAAATTATCGAAGATTCTTCAAATAATAACATCACCTTAAATCTTTCCGATAGAGGAGATTTTTCTATTTACACCCTTTGTTTAATGGAAAGTTGGGAAGAACAAACGTACTTGCCCGGTTTCGATAAAAAATTATCAACCATCGACTTTTCATTTAAAGTAGAATGTTTTACTGATGTAGATTGCAAGCCTTCAGATTTTAATTGCCAAAATGAAGAGATTACATATAGTCCTGAGATAAATTATTTGGCTAAAGATTATGCCTCATTCAAACAGCTTTTGTTGGATAGGATGTCATTTTTAATGCCCAATTGGACAGAAAGAAATGCGGCAGATTTAGGAATAACACTCGTAGAAATTTTAGCTTATGTTGGCGATTACTTAAGCTATAGGCAAGATGCCATAAGTACTGAAGCGTATTTAAGAACGGCGCGAAAAAGAATTTCAGTTAGAAGACATGCCCGATTGATTGATTACTATATGCACGATGGGCTTAATGCGCGTACTTGGGTTCAAATTCAAGTGGATGAATCCTCAAACGGTGCTATTCTTAAAAGAAAGGATGAATCTGGTTTTGTCACAAAGCTATTAACAAAAGGTGTGGCAGATAAAATTGAAAACATTCTTATTTCTAAAAACCAATTTGATAAGGTTTTCGATGTAAATCAAATAATTTTTGAACCCGTACATGATGTTCAATTGTTTTCGGCTCACAACAAAATACCTTTCCATAATTATGGTGAACAAAATTGTTGTTTGCCAAAAGGTGCTACCCAAGCAACTTTATTAGGGAGGTTTGAAGATTTAAAAATTAACGATGTTTTACTTCTTGAGGAAATAATAGGTCCTAAAACAGGGGCAACGGCCGATGCTAACCCACAACATAGGCATGCTGTAAAAATCACCAATATTGTTTTTGATACGGATTTTGATTTTACGGTAACACCAGCAGAAGTTATAGATATTACATTAATTACCTGGAACGAAGAAGATGCCTTACCTTTTTCCTTATGTACTTCAACTGTTTTGGATGTAGAGGAAAAGGACCAAGTGTTTGAGGTAAGTGTAGCCAAAGGGAATGTATTGTTGGCAGACCATGGATATTCTTTTTCTGATTTAGAAAGTGTAAATTCTGAGTTTCCTTTTGAAGATGTACAAGGTAGTTTAACGCCAACATTGGTACCAAAAAGTAAATATCAATATGCCAATGTATCGCTTTCTAATAGCTGTGAGCCAAAAGCTCTTATACCAGTTTTGCCAAGGTTTTATCCAATGTTAAAAGCGTCTCCTTTAACTCAATCTGATCAATTAAAATTTTCTGAAGCCGATGCATCAGATTTGACTTTATCAGCAAAAAAAATGATGAGCCAAAATATACGCAGTGCCATTCCGTCTATTTCACTGCATGAAGTTTTAAAAACAGGAAATTCTTTTGAAGTGCAAAATCATACATGGAAAGCAGTCAAAGATTTATTAGTAGATAGCTCGTTGTTAGATATGCATTTTGTTGTAGAAATGGATTCTGATGGTACTTCTTATTTAAGATTTGGGAATGATATAAATGGTAAAGCACCCAATGCGAACTCTAAATTTTTGGCTAATTATAGAATAGGAAACGGAACAAGAGGTAATATAGGAAGAAACACTATTGAAAAAGTTGTCAATAATTCAACCATCAATATTAAAAGTATAACCAACCCAATGCCGGCAACGGGAGGCAAAAATCCAGAGACCAAAGAAGAGGTTAAACAATATGCGCCTCAAGCATTTAGAACGCAAGAAAGAGCTGTAATTACATCAGATTATGAAGCTGTGGCAAAGCGTTGTAAAGAAGATATTCAATCTGTATCTGCAAAATTTAGATGGACAGGCAGTTGGCAAACAACCTTTATTGCTGCTGATAGGATACTTGGTGAAAAAGTAACTCCAGAATGGGAAAATGAGCTTCGGGATTGCTTGCAAAAATACCGAATGGCGGGTATTGATTTGGAAGTTGAAAACCCTCAATATGTAGGACTGGAACTTGATGTTGAGGTTTGCATTCAATCCAATACTTTTAAAATTGATATACAGAGAGAAATTCTAAGTCTTTTAAGCAACCAGTCGCTTAAAAATGGACAAAAGGGGTTTTTTCATCCTGATAAACTCATTTTTGGACAATCCTTATATCTCAGTCAAATTTATGCTTTGGTTCAAGCAGTGGATGGAATTATTTCGGTAGATATTACAAAATTCCAACGTTACGGATTAACATCATCTAGTGGATTGCATACAGGAAAATTGGATTTCGGAAAAAGCGAAATTCCAAGATTGGATAACGACCCTAACCATATCGATATGGGAATTTTAAAATTACTCATTAAAGGCGGTAGATAATGGAACAGACTAATTGTGGTTGTTGTGATGGTGTTCATTTAAGAACTCCAAATAAAATACATAATCGAGCAGGATTGTCAACGATTAACTATCGTATTGGAGATTATAACGGTTTTAAATCGTCGTTACTTTCCAAGCTTACCATGAGCCAACTGGAAAGTTTAAAAAAATTGACTACGAGATCTAACGACGATTTTACGGTAGCCATTATAGATGCTTTTTCTGTACTTTCAGATGTTCTTACATTTTACCAAGAGCGTATAATAAACGAATCCTATTTAAGAACTGCAACCGAGAGATTATCCGTTGCAGAATTGGCGGCCATGATTGGTTATGATTTAAACCCTGGTGTTGCTGCAACAACGTTTCTTTCATTCACTTTAGATGAAAGCTCTATGCAACCCGGAGCAGAAAACATAAGAAAAATTAAGGCTGCCGGAAATGAAAATCCAATTGTAAAAATGAACAAAGGGGTGAAAGCACAAAGTGTGCCCGAACAGGATGAAGAACCTCAAATTTTTGAAACGGTTGAAGATATAGAGGTTAAATCAGATTGGAACTCCATGACCGTTAAATCCTTTGATGATCAGAATAATCTTGCTAACTCCAATGTTATTTATATTAACGGAACAAATAATAATATAAAAAAGGGTGATCAAATTCTAATCGTACATGCAGATGGTGAAACCGTGAAAAAAGTAAATAAAATTGAATTATTGAATGATATGGATTCTACCAAAATCCATTTTGAAAACGGATTGTTTTTAATATCATATTTACCTGACTTTCAATGGTTTCCAATGGCTACTTATTATATGATACCATACACACTAAGTAAAGAAACGGTATCAGGGCTTATAGGACCATCCAAAAAAGTGAGTTCTTATGAATTAAATTCGGCATTGGCAATTCAAAATTGGAGCACTTATGAATTTAAAACGAGTGTAAATAGTTCTAAGCCAGAAGTAAATAACGAAGTTAAAGTGTATATTTTCCGAAATAAGGCTGCTTTGTTTGGATATAATGCGCCCCAAAAAATCAAGAATATTGATGCTGATGGTAATGTTGAATATGACGAATATACGATTAGTGAAAAATCCAATCAAATAACTTTAGATGCAGAATATGCAGAGGTTACGGGTGGAGACGATGGATATATAGCGCTTAAAAATGCAGAGGATGCAAACTTTACAACATATAAAATTAATTCGGCAGAACTTGTGCCTCAAACAAAATATGGCATTAGTGGGAAGTCTACTAAAATAAAGGTTAGTGGACTTACATGGCCAAGTGAAGTGCTTATTACAGATTTGCGTAATTCTATTGCATACATTCAAAGTGAAAAACTAGAAATTACCCAAAAACCAATTATTGAGCCATTAGAAAAAGGTATATCTGCCATCATTCTATCTGAATTTTATATCGATTTAAAAGTAAATCAAAAAGTCCTAATTTCAGGAGAAGTGGATGATTTGCCTGGTGTTATAAGAACGGAAATACACACCATTAAAGAGGTTGCTTTGGTAGACAAGTACACACAAATTACAACAGAAAAAGGGTTGGAAAATAGTTTTGTTAGAAACACTGTGAGAGTAAACGCCAATGTGGCATTGGCAACTCATGGCGAAACGGTTTCGGAAGTTTTGGGTAGTGGAGATGCTAGAATTCAATTTCAAAAATTTAAGCTCAAACACAGTCCGGTTACGTATGTGGCAGATGACTCCACTTCTGGTTCATCATCTTCTATTGAAATTCGGGTCAACGATATTCTCTGGAAAGAAGTGCCCTATTTCTACGGTAGGCAACCTGACGAACATGTTTTCACGGTTAGACGGGGTAATGATGGAACAACGTCCATAACTTTTGGCGATGGTATTCACGGTTCCCGATTACCAACTGGAAAATTGAATGTTCGGGCTATCTATAGAAAAGGAATAGGGTCTAGCGGCTTGTTAAAATCCAATCAAATTTCACAACTGATTTCTAAGCCTTTATATCTTAAAACTGTAAATAATCCTTTGGCTCCCGAAGGTGCACAAAACCCAGAAGATATAGAAAATGCGCGCCATAATGCCAATTTATCTATCCATACCTTGGATAGGATTGTTTCGTTAAAGGATTATGA
Organism: Mariniflexile fucanivorans; assembly: GCF_004341235.1. GTDB lineage: Bacteria > Bacteroidota > Bacteroidia > Flavobacteriales > Flavobacteriaceae > Mariniflexile > Mariniflexile fucanivorans. Next base: position 54,578 of record NZ_SLUP01000011.1, on the reverse strand, counting down.
AAACTTTGCCAAATCTTTTGCGGGCATTGAAAAAGCAAAATCAGTTTGGCTTTGGTCTGGAAACGGCAAAAAAGTTCACTTAACAGTGGCAGGTGCCGATGGTGCAGAAATTGATGAAAACAGTAAACTGTTCGATAAATTAAGTGCTGCCATCAGAAAAAATTCTTATCCCGGTGTGCAACTTCAAATAAAATCTTTTAGAAAAAGATATTTTAGAATTATTGGGAATTTAAATGTAGATGAGACTTATGATTTTCAAAAAGTTCACGATGAAATCATAAAAAACATAAGAAATACTTATGCTTTTAAAAATAGGAACATCGGTCAAAATATTCATTTAAGTGAAGTCATAGCGCTTATAGAATCAACTGAAGGTGTCAATTATATAGACATTGATAAATTCTTCATTACGGGCACTGTTGAAACATTAGAAAAAGTGTTAGTGGCACAAGTAATTATTGCTAATAGCTCTATTACCGCTTCCGAGCTTATTATGCTAGACCCATCACCATTTAAATTCAATCAGATATGAATGTTGATTTAGAAAAATTGTATCAATTGCTTCCTGCAATATATCGGGTTAAGGATTCCGAATTGGTTGACAACCACCAAGATTTACCTCCATTAAAAGCCCTTTTTTCCATACTGTCTGAGGAATTAGACATGATTGAAGAAAATTTAGACCAGCTTTATGATGACCAATTTATTGAAACTTGTTCAGAATGGGCCATCCCTTATATTGGAGATCTTATTGGTTTTCAGCCCTTGGCTCCCATTCATGATCCAAAATTTACATCGCGGTCTGAGGTAGCAAATACTATTGGTTACAGAAGGCGTAAAGGCACTTTGTCCATCTTGGAGCAGTTGGCACGAGATGTTACAAACTGGGACGCCAATGTCGTGGAATATTTTAGGTTACTTGCAACTACGCAATATTTAAATCATTTAAGACCAAATAATATAAGCGTTCCTAATTTAAAAAATTGGGAGCAATTAGAATATGTGAACAGTCCTTTCGACACGATTCCAAGAACCGCAGATTTAAGAAATATCAATTCCAAACGTGGTAAATATAATATTCCAAATATAGGTATTTTTTTGTGGCGTATTCAGGCATTTTCTAGAACAGACGCTTCGGCTTTTCAAGTAGATGGCGCTCGTTATACGTTTCACCCTTTAGGAATTGATACGGCTTTGTACAATTTTCCAGAGACAGAAACCTCCGTTACAGAGCTGGCTGCACCTAACCATACGCCAGTGGCTTTCAAAAGAAGATTGCTTAAAGAACATTTAAACGCTCATTATGGTCGAGGCAAAGATATTTTTATACGTATAGGTTCCAACCGCGATATTCATAAAAACGAGATTTGTATTGGAAATTTGTCCAACTGGGATGATGCTACTTTAAGCCCACCAGCCAATCGTGTGGTGATAGATCCAGAGTTGGGTAGAATAATGTTTGGTGCAGATTTTATAACAGCATTAAGTTCAAACCATGTGAATGTTTGGTATAACTATGGAAGTTTGGAAAAAATGGGAGGTGGTGAATATGATAGGGCTTCTGGTTTTTCTGATTTCGAAATTATTTATACAGTTTCCAAAGACGTTGGTTTGGGCAATTTTTTGAACATTCAAGATGCCATTAATGAAGCTCAAGCGCAACCAAATAATGCCATAATAGAGGTTTTGGATAACCATAGCTACGAAGAAAATTTACAAATACAGCTTCAAACGGGTCAAACCATTGAGCTGAGGTCGGCAGATGGTATGTGTGCTGTTTTGAAATTTTTAACAGATTTCACTATTGAAGGAGAGGCACTTTCTGAAGTAATTATTAATGGTTTTATTATGGATGGAAACAACATGGTCATTCAAAATAATACAAATTTAGAAAGGCTGTCTATAACACATTGTACTTATTTACCAAAAGCATCAAGCAACAAAATAATTCTTGGTTCTCCCATACAGCTGAAAATAAATAATGCCATTGTAGCAGGTATAAATACTTTTGAAAATGCCTCTATCCACATTGAAAACAGTATTGTAGATGTGCTAAATAAAGAAGAAAAAGCGATCAGCGCTTTAGAAGGGCAACGTGCCATATTACAAGTAAAAAATACCACAATTTTAGGAGAAGTAGATGTAAAATCAATTTCTTTAGTGGAAAACTGTATTTTTATTTCCTTGGTAACGGTTCAGCTTTTACAAACGGGCTGTATTCGGTATAGTTATCTTCCTTTCAATTCCATCACACCAAGAAAATATCATTGTTATCCTAAAACGAGCGAAGAAATAAAAACCGTAGTGCCCGATTTTATGTCTACCATTTACGGGAATCCTGCTTATTTTCAATTAAATGTATGGTGTAAAAATGAATTTTTGAAGGGAGCCGATGATGCTTCGGAAATAGGGGTGTACCACAATTTGTTTCAACCGCAAAAGGAATCGAACTTACAAATCAGGATCCAAGAGTATCTACGATTTGGAATGGAAGCAGGAGTATTTTATGCTTCATAAAGAGTATTAAAATTTTAAATAAAACATTATGTCAAGTGATTATTCTCGATTGATTTTTGATAGAAAAAAACATTACAGTGCTGTTAGAATGCAGCAAGGTAGAGTGTTATTGGATTCTGATTGGAATGCGCAGTCGGATATAAATCAAGATCGACTTCATAAACAAACCATCGATGTTATTGGGCGTACAGGAGTACCCGTTCATTCAAACGGTTTTCAACTGTTTTTACATACCGATTCGGAATTATCGCTATCCCAAGGGCGTATGTATGTTAATGGCTTACTTTGTGAACTTGATCAAAACGTTAATTTTGGATTTAATAATGAAGGAATTCTAATAGCATCAAATGAAGTTGATTTACCTTATGGGTTAATTCGCACCAATATGACATCTGGTCGTTACCTTCTTTATTTAGAAGCTTGGCAACGCGAGGTTACTTTTTTGGATGATCCACATATTCGAGAAAAAGCACTGGGTGATCCAGATACTACTACAAGGCTACAAACCACTTGGCAATTAAAAGCAGCCAGCATAGATGCGGGCATACAATGCGAAGACATTCAAATACCATCTAATAATATAGGCACAAAAGCCACCGGAACTATGGAGGCTAGAACTGTTTCGTCTGAGACAAATACAGATCCATGTAGCTTCAATCAAACAAGTGGTTTCAGGCGGTTGGAAAACCAATTATACCGTATAGAAATTCAAAAGGGCGGAAATTTATCGCAGTCCACATTCAAGTGGTCTAGAGAAAACGCTTCTGTAGTAAGCCAGGTTATGGAAATTACTGGAAGCCATGTTGTAAAAGTTAATTCACTTGGCAGGGATGAAGTTTTAGGTTTTTCAATAGGGGATTGGGTGGAATTTAAAAACCATAAAACAAGTCTGGGTAGAACCGTGAATAAACTTGTTCAAATTGAAGATATAAACAGAAATACTTTAGAAATAAGTGTTAATGAAGCTATAGATGCACTAGATATTCAAGGTTTAAAAATGATTCGTTGGGAACAAGCTGGTGAATCCATCCCTTTAAATTCAAACTTTATTCAAATTGAAGATGGGATTGAGGTTAATTTTAGTGGGGGCATCTATGTAGCTGGAGATTATTGGCTAATTCCGGCCCGAACCATTGACTCTTCTATTGAATGGCCCATGGGAGAAAGAAAACTCCCGAATGGAGTAGACGTTTCCTTGGCAAAAATTGGTATTATAGAAGTTGAAGATGGCGAAATCCAGTCAATTTCAGATTGTAGAAAGTTATTTCCACCCCTTACCGAATTGCCAAAATCAGATGGAGGTTGTTGTACCTATCATGTAAGTGCTAAAGCAGGATGGGAACGCATATTTGATAAAATTAAGGAAGGCGAACACGCAAAAATTTGTTTTGATATTGGTATTTATAATCTAGAAAGTACCATAATAATCAAGAATAAAGGACATTTATTAATTACTGGAAGCGGACCAGGAACCATCATACAAGCTTCAAAACTTCAAGTAGCTTTTAGGTTTGATGGTTGTGCAAGTCTGGATATATCTCACATGTCTTTTCAAACAAACCAAGTAAAAAACCAAAATAAGGACGATGTTGTAAGTCGTAAGGGAGCATTAACCGTTGTTAATACGCCTAAGCTTTCCATTAATAAAATACAAGTAAGTTGTGGTCATGGTATAAAACCACAAGCTTCATGTATTACTTATTATAATGCTCAACAAAACCCCGGTAGTATTCATGTAGCCAATTGTAACTTAAATGTAGGGTTTTATCAACACGGTATTGTAGTAGTCAATTCAAAAAGAAGTGTGGTTGAGAATAACGTTATTTCTGTGCGACCAAAACCAAAAAAGTATTCTTTGCTAGATAGGATTAAAAACGACAACAGAACTAGAAATGCTTTTTTGGATATTTTAATGTCCAATATTAGCGAAACCCATAATTCCAACACCAATGAAACAATTAACTATGGCAATTTTAATTTGAGTTTTAGAACCAATTCAGATATTAGAAATGCCAATGTATGGCAGCCTTTAATTACAAATAATCCACCACCTAACACCATAACCAACACTAAAGACCTTCAAAAATATTTAAAAAAAACAGTTTTGAATTTAGTTTTAGTTAAAGATAGTAGTGTTCCTTCACTTAATAGGTTTGTTGCTTCTTTAAGTGAAGAAGACCCATCATTGGGCTTTCAAGCTTTGGTAATTGGTGGAGAAGTATCAACAGATGTTCATGTATTTAGAAATAGAATTGAAGGTTTTTTACAAGGCATCCATATTGGTTTGAGCCACCAGCATAGTTCGGGTAAGGAGTTTGATATAATTAACTCCGTAAAAATAGAGAAGAACTTTGTTGGCAATATACTTCCACTTATACACAATTATTCTAGGCATGGCATATTTGTTGGAAATTGCGAACGATTATTGATAGATAGCAACGAGCTGGATTTAAACAGAACGACGAGAGCCAACAAAGTGCATATTGATGCTATTAAAATCTGGGGATTTTTAGGTAGAAAAGGAACCATAACCAATAATTATATTTTTAGTTCTAGCCGTCCAGAAAACAGTTATAACACAGGAATAAAAGTTAAAGATCTAGAATATAAAGAGAAAGTTATTCATTGGAATATTACTTGGAATTCTATATTGGCTAAAACAAAACTACAGCTAATAGGAACCTTTTTCGATAAATATTCTGATACAAATATATGATGTCCAAAACTTGGAAATATTTAATATTTTTTGTAAATTTAAATCTGCGTCTTATTGCATGGTAGCGTCAATTGTTACGAGATAAGTGAATTCGGTTGAAGCGATTAGTTTTAATAGTAAGTACAAGTCTTAAAGTATAGATAGGGTTCGAATCCCATGGCGTATATTGCGAGTCATTCCTCATGGTTTGGCTCGTTTTTTTTATCTAAAATTTTAATTTAATAAGATAAAGCTTTAATAATTTATTGAGACATACAATCGAGTAATTAAGTAAGCGCAAAAACCTGTTAATCATTTGATTAATAGGTTTTTTTTTGTTTTCAATTTAATAAAATAGATTGATTTTTTCGACATATAAAAGTCAATTTAATAGATCTAAAAGCAAAATGAACATTAATTGAATTAGATATAAAATACTGAAACATGAAAAGGCACATTAAAGTCAAGTTTATTTAGATGTTAATATACAGGTAGTGTTTTTTATGCAGTTGAACGATTTAATTAAAATAAAAACATTAAAAAATAGATAAAATGCTTATTTATCGGTTAAAATGCATATTTTTGCCAGAGATAGCACGGTTATTCAATTGTTTTGAGTCTTGATTTTGCAACTTGATAAAAGTCATGAAGCAAAGAAAAGAATTTCAATACTTTGCTATAAATATCGAGCTAAAAGTTAAAATTGATACCTACTAAATGATTAACTTAAAATTACCCCCAAATATAATCTTCTTAGCTAAGGGGCTAGTTTTTATTTTCATTTTTTGCTGTTTTGGAAATTCAGTGTTTGCCCAAAATATTCCTGTGCCTGAAAAAATACAAGCAGCACTACTATCAAAAGTTTTAAAATACAACCCTCAAATTCAGCAATCCCCAAAAATTCAAATATTAGTTGTTTTTGATAATAATTCTGAAATAAATAAGGATGAATTTATTAAAGGATTGGGAAATTCTATAGAAGCTAAAGCAATTTACCCATCAGAATTAGAACAAAACATCTCTGGTTATCAAGCTGTTTACTTTATGCAAGGGATACATTATCAAGCGTCTATATGTAAAAAATATAAAGTATTGTCGGTAACTGGCACTCCTAGGTTTATCGAACAAGGTGAGATATCATTAGGATTTGGATTACAAAATAATAAGCCAATTATATTGGTGAACTTAATTTCATTAGAAAAAGAGAATCAATCGTTCTCTTCTGATATTTTAAGGATTTCAAAAATATATAAATAGGATTTTAAATTTATGAACGCCATTGTAACAAAAAGAATCGGAAAGCAATTATGTAAATACGAGAATGAACCGAAAAATTTAAATGGTTAATTGAATTTTAATTTAGAATAGTACGCAAATGATTACAAAATATTACATATAATAATTAACATTTAACTTAAAAAGTTTTAATTTATTATGAAAAAAACACTAAAAATAATAATATTTAGCTGTTTGCTTTTATTGCAAAGTGGCTATTTATTGGCTCAAGATACAAGTGTTTATGAAAATATGTCCTTAAATGAAATTTTAAATATTGATGTGGTAGTAACAGCATCAAAACAGCCAGAGGATTTATTTGAAACGCCATTATCGACAACGATTATTAGTAAAGAAGAAATTGCTAAATCTAGTGTTACAAGTATTCCAGAGGCACTTCGGTTATCACAAGGGGTTATTGTTCGAGAAATAACACCAGGGAATTACGACATCCATATTAGGGGGTATGATGATATCACTAAAAACGTATATGTAAGTCTTCCAATGAATACTACAACCTTGGTTATGATTGACAACCGAATAGTGTATAGCTACTTTAGTGGTGGAACCTTTTGGGAAACACTACCAATAGATATTAATGATGTTGAAAGAATTGAAGTAGTAAGAGGTCCAGCCTCTGCACTATATGGTCCAAATGCAGTTACAGGTGTTATAAATATTATTACTTCACACGCACATAAGCAAGGTGAAAATATTGTTGTAAATAGTAAATTTGGAACTAACAATGCGATTAATGCAAGTGTAAATATTGGTTATAACTGGAACGATAAAACTAAACTTAGTTTTTCAAGTAATTTTACAGAACGTAATAGGTTTAATAAAGATTATTTCGACTTTAATCAAAATAGTTATACATCATTGGATGATAATACCATGTTTGTTGTACCAATCAAGAATTCAACTAATTATGATGTTTGGACATCTAGCGAATTTAGAGAAGCACTTGGTACAACCTACGATGTAGACCTTAGTTTAAGAAAAGCTGGAGGAAATATATTTTTCACACATAATTTTTCAGAGCAATCAAATATTGATATTGCTATGGGGGCACAAAGTTCGCAAAGCCAAAAAACAGGTTTTTTAAACTTAATAACCCCCTTGTCTCAAATTGAGTCGGAAAGCTATTATTTTAATTCTAGAGTAAACCATAAAAATTTAAGTGGGCAATTAACGGTAAATACAGGTAAAGATTTTAGTAATTATAAATTTAATTCCTATAAATTCACCAATATGGAAGTTAATTTAGAATATTTTAAACAGTTTAAAAATTTAAGCATCAGACCCGGTATTAATTACAAATATTTATCATATAACAGCCCTTTAATTTATGAAGATGGATTAAATTTTAATGAGTTAGATATTCAGTTTAAAGACGAGCCAAGAATAGCTTCGTCGTATTCCGCTTTTATGTTGACAGAATGGAAGCCAACTTCAAATTTAAGAATGATTGGTGCTGTGCGAATAGATAAATTCGATATAAATAAAAATTATTTCAAGAATTATGAACTGGCTTCAACCTATCGTGTAGATAAAAACAATTTAATTAGAGCAGTCTTTTCAAAAGCAAATAAATCGCCTTTCTTTTTGGATTCATATTTGAACGCTAACCTTATGGTGAAATTTGACTATACTAATAATCAAACACAACCAACAATTACAGTTCCAGTTTCATTAAATGTTAATGGGCAGGAAGATTTGAAATATCCAACCATTACAAATTATGAAATTGGTTGGCGAACTAAGAAAAATTCAAATATAAGGTTAGATTTAGAAATGTTTTATTCTGAAGTTGATAATTTTGTAAATCCTAATGTATATAGAAATTATGAAGTTGTACAGCAATTAACTGATGAAGGACAGCCAGGAGATATAATTTCTCTTAGTGCATCTGGCGATGTGGTTTTTGAAAATTACAATTTAAGAGCCAATCAATACGGTGCAGGATTTACTTTAAATTACGATGTATCCGATTCTTTTAAAACTAAATTTTTTGGAACCTATCAAAAAACAGCTATATCTGGAAGAAAAAGTATTGATATAGAAACTAAAAAAGTTACTGTAGATATAAATACTGATAGTAATACGTTCGAGTCTGTTACAAATACAATAATGAACCCAACACAATGGAGCGACGCCGTAACGCCTTCGTTTTTTGGAGGTTTCTCACTAAATTATATGTTAAATTCAAAATGGAATTTTGCCTCGGATGCTTATATATATTCTAATCAAAAATTTGAGTATTATAACTATTATACAATTTATGATACGAGTTATTTAGACCAATCTAAAGTTGAAATGCCTATTAAAACAAATTTAGATTTAAATGCAAAAGTAACCTATCAACTAAACAAAAACACATCCTTAGATGTAACAGGAAGAAACCTATTAGGAGAACATCGCGAATTTGGTTTTGCCGACAACATTGGAACTACTTTTTTAATTGGTTTACAATGGAATTTTAAATAAAAAAATTATAAACTTAACCCCCCCCAAATTTATTATGAAAAAGTACAAATTATTAATTACAGCACTAATTTTAATACTAAGTTTTACATCCTGTTCTAAAGATGATACAGAAAATGGACAATCAAAAAAAGATATAATAGAATCTAAATCATGGGTCATTACAAGTAAAACCGTTGAGCCTAGTATACTATTTGGAGCCATAGAAATATCAGATATTACGATTCTCGATTCTGATGAGGTGAAAAATTATTCATTTAAATTTAATCCTGATGGTAGCCTATTGCAATATGATTTTGAAGGTAATCTTATTTTTGAAACTACTTGGGCTTTTAATTCCGATGAAACTGAAATAACATTTGAAGAACCAATTATGTACACATACCCAGTTGTTGGAGAAATGGGAATTTCAACGTTATTAATTGAAACCATATCATCCTCAAAAATTGTTGGTACAATTCCAGCATTTTATCAAGGTGTAGACTATTTGGTAACCATCACTTTTATGTAAAAGTAATCATTAACCCGTTGGTTGTAATTCAAAAATTACAGCCAACGGATTACAATAATATCTAAATAGAATACCAATGTTATTTAAAAATCTTTCAATAAAAGTAAAAATGGTACTGATAATTCAGTTGGTATCGTTGTCATCATTATTGATTGGTTTCACGTATGTAATATTTAGCAATATTGCAGACTTTAAAAGTGATTTAAAAGCTAATACCATTATTAATGCGACGTTAATTGGCGAGTATTGTGCGGTACCGCTTGATTTTGATATGTCTGAAAATGCAGTAGAAACGCTTGAAAAACTACAAAACATTCCATCTGTAGATGTTGGAATTGTTTATAATGATAAAAATGAAATATTTGCAGAATTTTACAAAAATGGGGAGAAAGTTTTAATTTCAAATTCTAATATTTCAACACATTGGGAAAAATTTGACACAGATTATTTAAGCGTTTCCAGACCTATTTATTATGATAATGCAAAAGTAGGCTCCATTTTTTTAAGGGTTTCCACAGATGAGTTATCCCTAAAAATAAGGAACTATTTAATTACCATGTTTTTATTATTAGTAGCACTTATGTTTATTAACTACATACTTGCTTTTTGGTTGCAAAAAATATTATCAGAACCTATTTTACATTTAACAAAAGCAACCAAAGAAATTTCAAAAGAAGGAAATTATCAATTGCGTGTTGAAAAACAAGGGAATGATGAAATAGGCATGTTGGTAGATGAGTATAATGAAATGTTACAACAAATTTATGAGCGGGAAGAGTCGTTAAAACAAAGATCAAATGAATTGACCGAAACTCTTGGCGATTTAAAACAAATGCAAGAGAAATTGGTTAACTCAGAAAAATTGGCGGCTTTGGGCCAGTTAATTGCAGGTGTTGCACATGAAATAAATACACCACTTGGTGCAATTCGTTCATCTATCGGGAATATTAAAAGCGCACTGCTTTACGTATTAAACGAGTATCCTAAATTTATAGTTCATTTGCCTGATAGTCAGAGAGATGTTTTCTCTGTTCTTGTAAAAGAATCGCTTTCTAAAAAGCACATGTTAACTTCAAAGGAAGAAAGAGAACACAAAAAAAACATCATTAAAATTTTGGATAATCATCAAATAAGCAATGCATATTACTATGCAGACTCTTTTGTAGACATGATGATTTTTGATAATATTGAAAAGTATTTAGAAATTTTACGAGCAGAAGATTCAGAGGCTATTTTCAATATTGCATATAAAATTACAGGACTACAAAGAAGTATAGACAATATAGAATTTGCAGCAGATAAAGCATCAAAAGTTGTTTTTGCTCTTAAAAACTCATCAAGAATAAATAATTCTGATAATCAGGTATTAACAGATGTTTCCGAAGGTATTGAGAATGTTTTAATTCTATACAGCAACCAAATTAAGCAAGGCATTGAAGTTACTAAAAACTATAAGCCAACGCCAAAAATTCTGTGTTATTCTGATGAGCTAAATCAAGTTTGGACCAATATTCTTCACAATGCCATTTACGCTATGGATTTACAAGGAACGCTCGATATTAAAGTGTTCACAGATAAAGAACATGTTGTTGTATCCATTACAGATAACGGAAAAGGAATACCAGAAAATGAAATTAGTCAAATTTTCAACCCTTTTTATACTACAAAACCAACTGGAGAAGGAACAGGAATAGGTTTGTATATTTCAAAAGGAATTATTGAAAAACATAAAGGAAGAATTGAGGTGGAAAGTAAACCCGGTAAAACAACTTTTAGTGTATTTTTACCAATAAACATAAGCAAGGAATAACCAACAGAACAGTAAAAGCAATATCATGGGGAAAATTGTAATTTTATGTGTTGATGACGAAAAAATAATATTGAATAGCATTAAAGTACAGCTTAAAGAGAATTATGGTAATTCATTTTTGTATGAAACCGCCGAAAGTGCTCAAGAAGCTTTAGATATTATTGACGAAATAATGACAGATAACCAAACCAAGTTAATAGTAATAAGCGATTGGCTTATGCCGGTAGTTAAAGGCGACGAGTTTCTAATAAAAGTTCATAGCAAATATCCAAAGTCTTTAAAAATAATGTTAACAGGTCAGGTAGATGAAGAATCAATTAAAAGAACAGAAAAAGAGGGAAACTTATATAAATGTATTAGAAAACCTTGGATGGCATCGGAATTAATATCGTGTATCAATTCTGGAATGCTATTAATTTAAATAATACTATTATGAAAACAGGCGTGATATTTTGTGTTGATGATGAAAAAATAGTTTTAAATAGCTTAAAAACGGAATTAAAAACTGCTTTTGGCAGTAAATATATTATAGAAACATCAGAATCTGGAATTGAGGCATTAGATGCCATAGATGATTTAATTGATTTAAATTATGAAATATGTGCAGTCATTGCCGATTATGTAATGCCAGTAATGAAAGGAGACGAGTTTTTAGCAAAACTTCATGAAAAATCGCCTAATACATTAAATATATTATTAACTGGACAAGCTACAGTTGAAGGTGTTACAAACTCCATTAATTATGCAGATTTGTATCGTTATATTTCCAAACCTTGGCATACCAACGATCTTATTTTAACGGTTAAAGAAGCTCTAAAAAGCTTTCAACAAGAAAATCAGCTTAAAATTCAAAATAAAGAATTGATTGAGTTGAGTGCTTCATTAGAGAATAAAGTAGAATTAAGAACGCAAGAACTAAAGAATAAAAACAAATTACTTTTAGAAAAGCAACAAGAAATTACCGTTCAAAACAAAGAGTTAGAAAATTATAGAAACCATCTTGAAAATCTTGTACAAGAACGAACTTTCGAACTCACTATAGCCAAAAATAAAGCTGAAGAAAGTGACAAATTAAAATCTGAGTTTTTAGCAACCATGTCTCACGAATTAAGAACACCGCTTAATTCTATTATTGGGCTTTCTGGTTTAATTGATAGAGATTCGTCTCTAGATGAAATTATTGAGTACGTTCAAATTATTAACCGTAGTGGAGATCATTTACTTAAACTTATTGACGATCTTTTTAAAATGTCACTAATAGAATCTGGAAAAGAAAAAATGGTTTTAAAGGATATCAATTTGAGAGTTTTTCTTAATGACATTCATAGATCAATGAAAGTTCATCAAGAAAATTCAGGAAAAAACCATATTGAATTTAATCTAACAACTCCGCCAAATAGTGAAAATTTAATCATATATACCGATCAATTAAAACTAACTCATATTTTAATAAATCTTTTGAAAAATGCTCTCAAATTTTCAGAAAGTGGTACTATTAATTATGGATTTAATATTTGTAATGAAGAAGAAAGTACAAATGTTACTTTTTTTGTTTCAGACACAGGTATTGGTATAGACCAAAAAAATCTAGATTTAATTTTTAAAGGTTTTACCCAAGTAAATGGCTCGTATAGTAGAAAGCATGAAGGTATAGGTATAGGGCTAACCATAGCAAAAAAACTAGTTGATCTTTTAGATGGAAAAATATGGGTAGATTCAGTTTTAGGTAAAGGTAGTGTGTTCTACTTTTCTATCCCTCTTAAAAATACTAAAAACTACACGATTATTGATAATTGTGAAGATGATGATAAAGTTTTAAAAAATATGAGCAATTAATACAAGTCCTCTCTAAAGTAATATTTTTTAAGATATTAATCGAAATAGGTTAATTGAACTTTTACTTTTAATATGTCTCGCTGTTTTCATTCTTTGGGAAAAGAAATGTTATGTCTAATTTGTTTTAGATGTTACTTTACTTAGGTAACTATGTGCATATTTTATTAATAAATTAATTTCACTCAATTGTTTCTTTAACGATTAAGTATATGTTATTCAATGCTTTAATTTAAAAACTCTTAAAACAATAGATTTGTCGTTTCGTTTTTATCCTTATATTTAGATTATTGATTTAATCTTGTTCGTTTTTCTAATTAGCAAAAAATGTTTTTGTTAAAAAAAATAGGATTTTACAATAATTTGTTTATTTTTGGAATACCAATCTGGTTTACCAATTTGGTTTGCCAGTAAATCTACTACCAACAACCTATTTAATTTTGGTTTAACTATTTTATAAACTTTTTAAAATCATTAAATTATGAGAAAAACTTTACTTTTTATTTTATTATTAACTGCAACTATGTCTTTTGGACAAGGATCAGGCGAAGTAATTATTACCGAAATTCACAACAGACCACAAAAACCTACGGATGCTCAAGTTACAGCAGCATTGAGTTCTCAACCAAGCTATTGGACAGGTCCTGCAGACGCAACAAATAATGAAGGTCACACAGAGTGGTTTGAAGTTTACAATACAACAGCATCTCCTGTGGTAATGGATGGATGGAAACTTATAGACGCTTCTAATAACGGCACTACTACTATAGGTAGTTTTACTTTAGCTGCAAATTCTTATGCTATGTTTACTGGTTTTAATATACCAGCCGCACAAGGTGGTATAACGGCTGATTATATTTATGATTATAAAAAACCTAGCTTAAATAATGAAAGTACATATTCAGGAGGTTCTGCTACAAACTGTCCCGATGGAATAATTATTACAGATGCGGCTGACAATCTTATAGATCAAGTATTGTATGATTATGGATATGGTTCGTATATTGTTGGTGGAGTAAGCAATTGTTCTAATAACCCAGGAACTACTGCTTTAGGAATTCCTGCTTCAGGGTCTGCTTCAGCTGTTTCATTTATGTTAAAAGTTTCAGCGCCTTTAACAGCTGCAGGAAATGATATAGCTTCAAACTGGGAATATTCAACTTTAACCTACGACGGTAGCCAAAAAGGTACTCCTGGAAAAGCGAATGACCAAGACGCAACGCTTTCAACAAGTAATAGAATTATTGAAGGTTTAAAAGTATATCCAAATCCAGCTAAAGATTATTTAATTATTGAATCTAACAAAACAAAAATTTCTTCTATAGAAATGTATAATGTTTTAGGAGCAAAAGTGTTATCAAATAAAGTATTTGTTGATAGCAAATTAAATGTATCTAGGTTATCTAAAGGTATTTATATGTTAAAAATAAACGCTGAAGGTGCTAGTACCACTAAAAAGATAGTTATTGAATAATTTGTTTATAATATATTATTATTAGTAATTATGCAAAAAGCCTTTAGTTTTAAAGGCTTTTTGTATTAAATTTTAAATTAGTAAATCCAGTTATTATTTAGTTAATCATGACAACAAGAAGAGAATTTATAACCAAAACAGCCTTTGCAGCAAGTTTGTTGCCTTTTTCAACTTATGCATTTCAAAATGGTTTTTTTGAAGAAACAGATGATGTACTTGATGTTAATATATTTTCTAAACACCTTCAGTTTTTAGATTATAAAAATACAGGTGAAATGGCTGCTGAAATAGGATTTTCAGGAGTCGATTTAACAGTACGCCCCAAAGGGCATGTACTACCCGAATTGGTAAAAACCGATCTTCCAAAAGCTGTAAAAGCGATTACCGCTAGTGGTATAAATTGTAACATGATGACCACGAGTATTGAAAGTGTAAACAATGCTTTGGATATTGATATTTTACAAACAGCAGCTTCAGAAAACATTTCTTTTTATAGAACCAACTGGTTTAAATACAAGGAAGATTTGAATATGCAAGATTCCTTGTTGTTCTATCAAGATGAAATAAAAAAATTAAGCAATTTAAATGAAAAATTAGGGTTAATAGGCTGTTACCAAAACCATGCAGGTTTAAGCGTAGGCGCATCCTATTGGGAAATACAAAAAATTTTAGAAACTGCAAATCCTAAACATTTTGGAGCCCAGTACGATATCAGGCATGCTATGGTAGAAGGAGGAAACTCATGGGAAAACGGATTACAGCTTTTGCACAATAACATTAAAGTAATTGTTTTAAAAGATTTTAAATGGGGACAAGTAAATGGTAAGTGGGAACCCATAAATGTACCTATTGGTGAGGGTATGGTAAACTTTGATAAATATTTTAAGTTACTAAAAAAACAGAACTTAAAACCACCCGTATCTTTACATTTAGAATATGATTTGGGCGGTGCTGAAAAAGGAGAAAGCAATATTACTGTTGATAAAAAAGTAGTGTTCGACGCCATGAGAAGCGATTTGAAAAAAGTCCAACAATTATGGAAAAATGCTTAAAATATTAGAATTTTAAAATATATAATCAGAATAAATAAACAGTCATGAAAAGAATTTTTTCAATCACAAACTTGCTAGTTTTATTAATATCATTTCAATTAATAGCGCAAACAAACAGTATTAAAGTTTCAAATATAAGCGATTTAAATAACGCCATTAAAAGCAGTAAAGCCGGCGATAATATTATCATGGCAAATGGTGTCTGGAACGACGTTGAAATTAAGTTTTATGGAAAAGGAACTAAAGAAAATCCTATTACATTAACTGCTGAAACCATAGGAAAAGTAACTATTGAAGGTGTTTCAAATTTAAAATTAGGTGGAGAATATTTAGTAGTGAATGGTTTGTATTTTAAAAATGGATATACGCCTTCTAAAAACGTGATTCAATTTAAAATTGATAGCGAAAAAATTGCTAATCATTGTACCGTAACTCAATGTGTTATTGAAGAATTTACCCAACCAGACCGCGATGTTAGCGACCATTGGGTGGAGTTTTGGGGAAGACATAATACCCTAAGTAATAATTACCTTGTTGGGAAATCTAACTTTGGGCCCACTGTTATGATTCGTTTGGAAGGGAATGAGAACATATATAATTACCACCTAATTATTAATAACCATTTTGGTCCAAGACCTCGTAAAGGAGGGCCACATGGTGAAACTATCCAGTTAGGAGATAGTGGAACTTCAATGACGCCTTCACACACTTTAGTAGCAAACAATCTTTTTGATCAATGTAATGGTGAAATTGAAATTATTTCAAGCAAATCTAACTTTAACGAATTTAGAAATAATGTGTTTTTTGAAAGTGAAGGCTCGTTGGTGTTAAGACACGGAAATTATGCCATAATTGATGGAAACGTTTTTATAGGTAATGACAATTCAACCAATATAGGAGGGATTCGTGTAGTAAATACAGGACATTGGATTACCAATAACTATTTTTACAAAATAAATGGCAACGCCTTTAGAAGTGCTTTAGCGGTTATGAATGGTATACCAAAATCGCCACTAAATAGATATAATCAAGTTACAGATGTAGTTGTGGCTTACAACTCGTTTATTGATTGTAAATCGCCTTGGCAGTTTAGTGTAGGCTCAAACGTAAGCCAAAGCGATGTATTACCAGCTACTGAAATTCGTTCAGCAAGACCAGAGCGTGTTGTGGTTGCTAATAATTTAATTTACAATGAAGTACCAGATGAAAACCCGATAGTAAATTATGATAAAGTAGATGGTGTTACATTTAACAACAACATTATAAATAATGAAAACAAAAGTGAAGTAAAACCAGAAGGATTAATTACCGAAGCTATTTCTGTAACTGAAAAATCGATAAATTTATTTGTTACAAATGAAAATAGGAACAATTTATATGAAGGTTTCGATTTTGAAACAATCACTAAAGATTTTTTCGGAAATACCAGAACCTCAAATAGTAACAACATTGGAGCCATTGTAAATCCTGTAAAAGAAAATGCTGTTTTAATTGATAAAACCAAATTCGGAACTAATTGGTTTGATACGAATAACGTATTGAAATCTAAAACAATCAATGTTTCAACGTCTGAAGCACTTATTAAAGCACTAAAGGAAGCCAATGCTCATGATATTATTTCACTTAAAAAAGGAACTTATAAATTAAATTCTAGTTTATTAATTAATAAACCAATTTCAATCGTTTCAGCTAATAAAAATAGAAGACCTGAATTAATTTTTTCTTCAGATAAAACAGCTTTCGAGATCTACCCTAAAGGCAGTTTAACACTTGAAAACTTAATATTAACAGGAAATAAATCGCAAAACACCTTTACAACTTTAGATAAAAACATGAGTAAAGCGTATGATTTATTTATTAATAATGTAGAGATTAAAAATTTCAAATCTGTTTTAGAAGTTTCAAAAGGATCGTTTGCTGATACGGTTTCGGTTACAAATTCCACTGTAAAAAATTGCGAACGAGGATTTATGCTGAATAAAGAAACCAATGATGGTGGCGATTATAATGCAGAGTTTGTTGTTTTTAATAACACAACGTTCGATAACATTCAAGAAGTTGCATTGGATTATTACCGTGGTGGTTATGATGAATCGACTATTGGTGGAAACTTAATCTTAAAAAACAATACGTTTACAAATTCAGGAAAATCTGAAAAAGATTCTATTTTAATTAAAAATAGAGGCATTGTTAATGTAGAATTTTCAAAAAACACCTTTAAAAATAATCCAGTAAAACGTATTGCTATTCTTTGGGGTGAAAAAGGACAAGAACCAGGAGAAAACACAATTATAAATTCTGGTAAAATTGAAGTAGTTCAAAACTTAGAATTGAAATTAATGTACTAATGAAGTGTTTAAAAAGTTTTTTGATAATTATCAGTTTTGTTAGTATTCAAAAGGCCTATTCTCAAACAATT
Organism: Mariniflexile fucanivorans; assembly: GCF_004341235.1. Taxonomy (GTDB): domain Bacteria; phylum Bacteroidota; class Bacteroidia; order Flavobacteriales; family Flavobacteriaceae; genus Mariniflexile; species Mariniflexile fucanivorans. Next base: position 36,508 of record NZ_SLUP01000011.1, on the reverse strand, counting down.
TCTTCAACCAAAATAATTGAAATCAATAAACTTTCAAATTATTTAAATATTGAAGTACAAGAATCTTTAGGCAGTGTTTCGGTTATTTCAACTGAAACACTTGCCAAATATTTTCGTGAAAAATTTTCAGAACGCTATTTTTATAATTGGAAAGATTTTGATGGTCGATTTGAAACCTATAAGTCAATTTATAGAAATGCTGAAAATGAACATAGCGAAAGGGCATTAGATCATTTATCCAAATTTTCTGGAACAACCACTTGGAAATTACCGTTTAATTATCAAAACGGCGAACCGGTAAATGCCTATGCATTGCGCCATTTGGCACGCCAGCATAAAATGGTTGACATTGCTTTTTATTACAAATATCAAAATAAAAACACAGCGTATTTAAATTATTTCAAAAATCAATTAAAGTCACTAAACTCTGCTTTATTGGCTAATACATATGAAACCATTGAAGATGGAAATGGTGTTTATGAAGCCTTCCGTTCTGGGTATCGCATTTTAAATTGGTTGCAAATTCATAATATGTTTTTGGGTGAAACCCATTATTCTGATGAAGATCAACTGTTAACCATTGCTACCTTATTGCAGCATGGTGCAAACTTATATGAAACCAATGCTGAGTTTGTTCCCGGAAACCATCAAACAAGGGGTATGTCGGCTTTAGCTATGCTTTCCATTTTATTTCGAGATTTTAAAGGAACCGATAAGTGGTACGAACGTGCCATGAGCCAATTGGAAGCACATTTAGATAAAGAAATAAATGGCGACGGTTTTCAGTTTGAACGCAGTATACATTATCATATGAGCGATATTGACAACTATTATTACGTGTATCAATTAGCCAAGAATAGCAACATGCAAGTGAACGATTTTTGGGAGAACAAACTAAAATCTTTATTTGTAACCTTAACAAAAGTTGCCTATCCAGATAAATCGGCTCCCGTTTTTTCAGATGATACCAACGAACCTTGGGCTGAAAAGAATGATATCTCGGGTGCTTTAACTTTAGGATATTTATTATTTGATGATCCCGAAATGGGCTATTTTGCAAATAGCCATGTAGAACAAAATATGTTTTGGTATGTAAGCGATTTTCAATTACAAATGTTGAATGCTATTGAAACAAAAACACCAGATTTTAAGTCGGTTGAATTTCCAATTACAGGTTATTACATCATGCGTGAAGGTTGGAACGAAAAAGATAACATGATGGTGGTTTCTAACGGACTAGATAGGAACAAACCAGACCATCAACACGGTGATATGTTGGGCGTTCAAGCCATGGCGAACGGACATGTTATTTTGCCAAATTACCAAGTGCGTTATTCGCTTAAAGATTATGAGTTTTTTAAAAATTCTATGGTTAAAAATGTTGCTCTGGTAGATGATGAATTACAAGGAAAAAAGTACACTTCCAACCAAGGAGGTAGTGGTTTTGGTAAGTTTGAATCCTTACCACAACCAACAACAATCGCTTGGAGCAGTAATGAAAATTTAGATGTTTATATAGGAAGTCATAATGGTTTTGAAAATATAGGGGTAAATTATAACCGTCAAGTTATTTACATAAAAGACGATTTCTGGATTGTAAAAGATAATTTTAAAGCTAATAAACCACACATTTACAAACAAGTTTGGCAAGGACATTATAGTTTGGAAGAAGCGCCAAACGTATTGCGTTCTACTTTTTATGATGGCTCAGGTTGTGATATTTATCAATTACAAGTTACAGATTCGGTTACTATTTCAGGAATCAAAGGAAAAGAATGGGCAGTAGTTTCAAAAAACAATAAAACAGATTTTAGTTTTATAACTGTTATTTTTCCTTTTGAAAAGTTTGATGGTAGTATTGAAACAGATAAAACCAATCCAGATTTAAAAGGTTGGAACGTAAAAAATTCCAAATGGAAAATAAATGGTATACAACCAACTGCATTGACTAAGGAAGATTATTCCATGTTTTTTTCTGTGAAATCGTTCGAACTAGACAAACTCAAAATTAACTTATCAGAAGAAGCCGACGTATTTGTAAAGCTCAATAAGAATTCAATAACTGTACAATCTTTAGACCCTAAACCATTACAGATGGAAATTTCGGGTGTTAAGGAAAAAGGAAAAGTTGTTTTACAACCAGCAAGCCACTTAACTTTCACATTTTAAATTAGTGCAAAAAGCCATAAATAATTATATTTAGCATAATATTTTTATGCTTTTTCATACTTATTATTAGTAAAGTTTAATTTATTAATTGTTTTTAATGGTGTTTATTATGTCTTTATAAACGTCTAAAAATAAATTTTTAGTCAATAATAGTTTCTTTAAGAACCTTTAAAATGATAAATTACCATTCAAATTTTGGTTAACTAATTTAATAACCCTATATTTGGTAAACCAATCTGGTAAACCACTAATATAACTTGATATAAAGCAAAATAAATGCTTATTAGTTTTTTCTGTTGATTTATTCCATCTGAAGTATAAACGAATAGAAATTTTAATTGAGATTTTGACAAAAAAATATAATATATAATAGATGTTTTTAAAAAAAAAGTTCCAAATAATTTTAGTTAGTTTAACATTGGTTGTTGCTTCTTGTAAAGCACAAACCAAATCAATTTCTAACGCAAAGAAATCAAACAAACAAGAACATCCTAGTTTGATATTAACCAAAACTGGTGTCGAAAAAATTAAATCACAATTAGGTACTGTCCCTTTATTTGATGAAACTTTAGCTAAAGTAAAAGCGGAAGTAGATGCCGAAATATTAAATGGTATTGAAGTGCCTATTCCTAAAGATTTTTCTGGCGGATATACACACGAGCGTCACAAAAAAAACTTTATAATTTTACAAAAGGCTGGTGTTTTATACCAAATATTAGATGATGAAACCTACGCAAAATACGTAAAAGATATGCTTTTGGAATATGCCAAAGTATACCCAACCTTACCTGTACATCCACAAACACGATCGTATGCTAGAGGCAAACTTTTTTGGCAATGTTTAAACGATTCTAACTGGTTGGTGTATACAAGTCAAGCTTATGATTGTGTTTATAACTATTTAAGCGAAAATGAACGCAAACATTTAGAAAAAGACCTTTTTAGACCGTTTGCAAAATTTATTTCAGTTGAAAATCCAAAGTTTTTTAACAGGGTACATAACCATAGTACATGGGGTAATGTGGCAGTTGGCATGATTGCCTTGGTTATGGATGATGATAAATTATTGGAAACCGCTTTGCATGGATTAAAAAAGGATAATATTGACCCTAACGAGAAAGACAATGATGGCGGTTACATTAAAAAGAAAGGTCAAAAAGTTGGTTTTCTAGCCAATTTAGAAGAACCTTTTTCACCTGATGGTTATTATACAGAAGGTCCTTATTACCAACGCTATGCCATGTATCCGTTCTTGGTTTTTGCAGAGGCCTTGGAAAATGTAAAACCAGAACTTAAAATTTTTGAATATAAAGATGGTGTTTTGTTAAAATCAATAAGCACATTATTGAATTTAACCGATGCTGATGGTAATTTTTTTCCTTTAAATGATGGACAAAAAGGGATGTCCTATTATTCTAGAGAATTGGTTTCTGCCGTTAATATTGGTTACTTTTATGGAGATAACAGAACAGATTTACTGTCTATAGCCAAGGACCAAGGCGAGGTATTATTAGATGATACAGGATTATCTGTTGCTATTGGTGTACGTGATGGTTTAGCGACACCATTTGTAAAAAAATCGATGAATTTATCTGATGGAAAAAATGGAGATGAAGGTGGCGTAGCGATACTACGCGCAAAAGGATCTAAGGAAGAACTAACTTTAGTAATGAAGTATTCTGCACAAGGGCTAAGCCATGGGCATTATGATAAATTATCATTTTCATTATATGAAGGAGGTAACGAGGTAATCCAAGATTACGGCATGTCTCGCTATGTGAACATACAACAAAAGGGCGGTGGTAATTATTTAAAAGAAAATACAACTTGGGCAAAACAAACTATTGCTCATAACACTGTAAATCAAGATGAAATTTCACATTTTAGTGGCGATTTTGAAACAGGAAGCATGCACCATTCGGAAAAATATCTATTTGATGTTTCCAATTCTAACCTACAAGTAGTAAGTGCCAAAGAAATAAATGCATATCCCGGTACTAATTTGCACAGAACTATGGCGTTTGTTAATGATGAGACTTTTGAAAATCCATACCTTCTAGACATCATCAAAATAAATGCTGAAAATGAGCATCAATATGATTTGCCTTATTATTATTTGGGGCAAATAATGTCGGCTAATTTTGAATACACAAAATCAGAAAACTTAAAACCATTAGGGACAAAAAATGGCTATCAACATTTATGGAAAGAAGCCGAAGGAAAATCTGGAACAGGCAATGCTAAACTTTCTTGGTTTAATAAAGAACGTTTTTATACACTTACGTCGGTAGTTTCAAATGATGATGATTTATTGTTTACACGTATTGGCGCTAACGACCCTAATTTTAATTTAAGAAACGATCCTGGGTTTATTATTAGAAAAAATAATAGTAAAGATGTTTATTTTGTATCTATTATAGAGTCTCACGGGCATTACGCACCAGTTAGTGAAATAGCAACAAATGCCTTTAGTAACATAAAAAACCTAAGTATAGTTTATAGTGATGATGCTTATCTAGCAGTAAATATAGAAAATGAAAATGGCGATAAAAAAATGTTTATGTTTTCATTTAAAGACAATTCAAAAACCAGTACGCATCAAATTAAAATAGAGAATAAAACCTATGAATGGATAGGGACTTATAAATTAACAGAAATAAATAAATAAAAAATTATGAAAAGATTTAGTGAAAAGTACATCATCACAAAAGATATGACATGGGAAGAACTTGGTGGAGGCGTATCAAGAAAGTTCTTAGGTTATGATAATCAAATCATGATGGTAAGAGTGAAATTTGATAAAGGCGCACTAGGTGCACCACATCAACATTTTCATACGCAAGCTACCTTTTGTGTTTCAGGTAAATTTGAATTTGAAATTGATGGAGTAAAGAAAATTGTAGAAGCAGGAGATGGCGTGTATATTGAACCTAATTTATTGCATAGTGCGGTTTGTTTAGAAGAAGGAGAATTAATTGATACTTTTAGTCCTGTAAGAGAAGATTTCTTAACTGGCGTTGGACCATCTTATTTTGGAGATAAAAAGTAATAAGAAAAAAATCTGATAGTACAATTTGAGAAGACCATATGTATATGTATTGTTTGTCAAATTGGTTTAGCTGTTTAATATCCTTTTAAAAAAAGGAATTTTGAAAGTTCAATTTTATAGTTTACATAAAAAGGATAACTTAATAGTTATCCTTTTTTATGTTTAAAAGAAAAGTAAGATAGGGAATCCTGCAAATAGTTTGCAGCTACAGTTTATTAGTATAAATTAAGCTTCTTTTTTGATATTCATTGCTTTGCAATCGTTTTGGAAGTTATTTAGAATTATCCTACGTTATTGAAATTAAAGTTGAAAGAATCCGCATTTTTAATTTTAATTTATTGTTTTTAACAAAATATTATATATATTTACACAACCAATCTGGTTTACCAATCTGGTTTCCCAATCTGGTTTTCCTTGAAAGGAATTTTGAAAGTTTATTTTATAATTTTTTAAAACAAAAAAGTCAGGGGTTAACCCATAATTGAAACATACCACATGCTATTATTTAATTAAAGCTAACCTTTTAAAACTCACAAAACGAGAAAAAGAGTGTTTTAATTAGATATTTAATTACGTTGTACTGTGCATGTGAAAAGTACAACAAAAGCTAAACAAACTTTATACAATTAATTATGAATTTAAAAAACAAGCTGGCTCTAATTGCAATATTGCTTTTCAATGTTGCAGTATTTGCGCAAAACAAAACTTTAAGTGGTGTGGTTGTGTCTGCAACAGATAACATACCAATACCTGGTGTAAATGTTATTATAATGAATACCACTAAAGGAACCACAACCGATTTTGATGGTAATTATGTGATTCAAGCAAAAAAAGGAGATGTCATTCAATTCTCGTACATTGGCTTTATTTCTCAAGTTGTAACGGTTAACGATCAAAAAAGCATAAACATCTCATTGGTAGAAGATGTCGCTAAACTAGATGAAGTTGTGGTTATTGGTTATGGAAGCCAAAAACAAAAAACATTAACAAGTGCTTTAACTAAGGTAACAGGTGAAGATATTGAAAATGTTTCTGTGGCTCGTGTAGAAGACGCACTTCAAGGAAAAGTAGCTGGTTTAAGAATCCAAACTGTAGCATCAGAAGCAGGTGGAGACCCTAAAATTACTTTAAGAGGACCTGGATCTATTACAGGATCTTCTTCTCCTTTAATTGTTGTAGATGGCGTTGTGTTGGGTAATGATGCTGATATTTTGGGTACTATCGATAATAATAACATTGAATCAATAAGTGTTTTAAAAGATGCATCATCTGTAGCAATTTATGGTTCTCGTGGAGCAAATGGTGTTATATTAGTAACGCTTAAAAAAGGTGTTTCTGGTCAAACCAAATTCTCTTTTAATACATTTACAGGATATAAGTATTCTAATAATAATAAAAATTTTAATACATCAATTGCAGACGAAAGAGCAAGGTTAGATGGATTACAGAGTGTTATTGATGCTATTTCTCCAGACAGTCCTAATTTTGGCAGAATTGTTGGAGATAATGCGGCTCAAAATAACGGTTATTATAACTCAGCTTATGCAGAGCTTGAAGCTATGGAGTTTATTGCCTCTTTAGGTGATGGAGAAAAAAACTGGCAAGACGAAATTTTTGTTGGAGGTGTTATAACCAGTCACTCTTTAGCAGTGAGAGGAGGAACAGAACTAACAAGTTATACGGCATCTTTAGGATATCTTGAAGATGAGGGTATTGCGTTAAAAGATAACTTTAAAAAGTATAATGCTAGAATAAAAGTTGATAGTAAATCAAAAAACAAAAAAATTAAATTTGGTGCAAATTTAAATGCAAATTATAACGATCAAGTTAAATTACCGGCAAGATTTACAGATCCATTAAGACAATATGGACACGTCCCACTTTACTTAAATGAGGAGCATTTAAAATATGTTACAAATTTCTCTACAGATGTAGGAGTTTCAACAGATGCAGGAAAACTATTTGAAAACCTTGGAGTAGGAAGTTATGGTTTTGAACGCGCTTTCGATCACGTTTTTACTCAAGACCCAAATGATCCAAGACATATTCTTAGAGACGCTTCAGGACTTCCAATAAATAGTGGATTAACTTCAGGAGGATTAACTTTATCTACAACTAAAAATGTGCACCCATTAGTGCATTTCTTAGAAAGATCTAGAACAAAGAAAAAATTAAGCTTAAACGTATCTTCATATATTGATTTCGAATTAGCAAAAGGACTTAATTTCAGACAAAGTATTTCAGGTGTTTTTAGACATGGTAAGAGTAATGATTTTGACTATTTGTATGGTCAAGAAAATAGAGATCAAGAAACTTATAGAAATGAAGGAAGAGATGAATTAAATCAATACGCATTCGAATCACTTGTAACGTATGATAAGAGTTTTGGAAAGCACAATTTCAATTCGGTATTTGGATTTGAGTACACACAAAGAGATTTTTACTTACAAGAAACAGAAGCTGTAGGTTACACCAACGATTTTAACAACAATATAGCACTTGCAGATGGTGGTACCACATATACAGATAATGGGACAGATAAATTGGTTTCTTATTTTGGAAGAATAGATTATAATTATAACGAAAAGTATCTAGTACAACTATCAGCTCGTACAGACGGTAGTACAAGATTTGGTCCTAATTCAAGATTTGGGTTCTTCCCAGCAGCATCTGCAGGTTGGATAATATCAAGAGAAGATTTTATGTCTTCAAGTGATATTGTTACATTTTTAAAATTAAGAGCAAGTTATGGTATTTCAGGATCTAATGAGATATCTAACAATATATTTGAATCGCTTTACAGATTTGAAGAAACTTATGGTACCGTTGGTTATAATGGACAAACAGGTGTAAAAGGCTTAACATTAGCGAATCAAGATTTAGGCTGGGAGAAATTAGTCGAGTTTAATCCTGGTATAGATGTTACATTTGGTAGAAGTCTTCTAAATTTAACATTAGATTATTATACAAGAACCAGTGAAGACTTAATTCTTTTTGCTCCAGTACCAGGTACGTATGGTGCCGATAACTGGTTGCAAAATATAGGTGAAGTTAAAAATGAAGGTGTTGAGATAGAATTAAATTCAAGACTTATTACTACCCAAGATTTTAGTTGGGCAGCATCAGGCCAGTTTTCTTTAAATAGAAATACAGTTCAAAGTTTAGGTAAAAGTGAACAAATTATTTCTGAAATTTCACAAGATACCAGAGCAACACAATTTATAGCTAGAGTAGGGCAACCAATCACTTCCTTTTATGGTTGGGTTTATGAAAAAGAAATACCTTTAGAATGGGTAGACAATCCATTTAACAGATTTAATAATGATTTTGCAGATGTTTATGTAAAAGATTTAAATAACGATGGTATTATTGATGATGAAGATAGAACAGAATTAGGAAGCCCTTATCCAGATTTTGAATGGGGTTTCAGTTCAGATTTTACTTATAAAGATTTTGATTTTGCATTCCAATGGCAAGGATCTCATGGTGCCGAAGTAAGGGTTGCCGATTTAGATCAATTATATTATGCTAGTGAATCTGCAGTAAATGAGCTTGCAAGTTTCCCAGACAGAGATTTAACTGTACATAGAAGATTTACAGATGACCATATTCAAGATGCTTCTTTTATAACGTTAAGAAACATAACCTTAGGTTATTCATTACCAGAATCTTTTACTTCAAGAAATAATATTGATAGACTAAGATTTTATATAACAGGTGAGAATTTATTGTTCTTTACCGCTAAAGGTTACGAAGGCTTCAACCCAGATGCTTCAGGGCAAACATCAGAGAATGCTAATACACCTTTAACTTCAGGTTATCAAAGAGGAGATGGTCCAATAGTTAGAACAATTTCAGCTGGTATTAACTTTCAATTTTAATTAATTATGAAAAATATATATAAAAATATAATAGTTTGTTTTTCTCTCGTAGCTTTATTTACAAGCTGTGAGAAAGAACTAGACCTTAGTAACCCTACAGCACTTTCAATTGAAGAGTTACTACAAACAAGTAATGGGTTTCAATTATTAGCAAATGGTGTTTTAGATGCTTACCAAAAAGTTCCTGCGAATGAGTATTTGTTAATAGAATTAAGATCTGACAATGTAAGAGCCAATTCAGAAAATGGAAACTTTCCTGCAATAAATGCTTATAATGTAGATCCTAATAATGGTGATGTAGCAACGTATTATTCAAACAATATGTCTACAATAAAACATGCCAATACCATTATAGATAACCGTTTTTTAGCTCCAGAAAATCAACAATATACGGTTGGTGAAGCTTACTTTATGAGAGCCTTATGCCATTTTAATTTAGTAAGAGCTTATCAAAATGTACCTTATGTAGATAAAGTATTGGACATAACAAAAGACGAAGCTTTAGATTATCCACAATTGCCTGAGGCTGAAGTTTATGCGAAAATTATTGCGGACTTTAAAACATCTATAGCTTATTTAGATGGAGTAGAACAAAACAGATACCGTCCATCAAAAGGAGCTGCTATTTGTTTAGCTGCAAAAGCATATTTAAGTCAACCTAGTCCTAATTACGAAGAAGCAGAGCTTTTGTTAGCATCTGTTGTAGAAAATAGCGCATCTTACGGTTACGATTTATTATATACTGACAGAAGTAATGCGGTAAACTTTGATAATGATACTAGTGTAATAACTGACGCTGAATATTATGCAAATTTAGTTGTAGATTATGGACATGTATTTGGTAATGCCATTTCATCAGGTTATACAGATGGGGTGCTTGATGGTTCATGGTCGAACAGTTCAGCTTTTGAAATTAATGAAGAAGTTATATTTTCAATTGCTTACGATCTTGTTAGTAGTGATAATTATACAACTAGCGATAGTGGTTTAGGAGATCAAGTAGAAACAGACTCAGAATCGTTTAGTTTTGCTATGACATTACAAGGCCCATCTAATGGTGTTAATATAGCATCGCTTGATTTCTTAAGCGTAATGTCTCCAGAATTACAACCAGTAAGATTTTATGCTAGTATTGATGCCATATCTTATAATCCAACTGTAATTACAAATGACACATTTAATGCTAAATTCCCAACTAATGGTGAAATTGGAGGTAACGACTGGATAGTGCTAAGATATGCAGATGTATTATTATTATACGCAGAAGCTATTTTAGGTAATAATTCAAGTACTACAGACTCAAGAGCTATAAATGCATTTAATAAAGTGAGATTAAGAGCAGGTCTTGAAGAAGTTGTAAATTTAACAAAGGATGAATTATTAGCAGAAAGAAGAGTAGAATTTGTATATGAAAATCAACGCTTATATGATTTAATACGATTTGGAAAAGCAGATGATGTTTTAAGAGCTTTTTCAACTAGCAACAGTTTGTTTTATACAAATGAAAAGAAATATCTTCCTTTCCCTCAAAGAGAAATAGATAATCTACCTAATTTTTACAACCAAAATAACGGATACTAAAAAAACATAATTATGAAAAAATATTTGTTTAATTTAAAGTATATAGTTTTAGGAGCATTTGTTTCTTTAACGGCCTGTGTTAGCGATGAGTTAGCAAATGTAGGCGATTTACAAGATTTTACAGGTCCCACGCCTTTTTACAACACTACAGATGTTTCGAGTTCAGAATTCAACTGTGAGAAAGAAGAATTATGGGCCAAATATGAAATTAATTTTCAAGCAGGTTCAAACTTATCTGTAAATGGTATATATTATAAATGGGAAGTTTCACCTGCAGAAGGCGTAACACTAATTAATAAAGAGCTACCAATTTTAGAACAATTAATTGATGCTCAATTGGCAGAAGTCGTTGCATTGGAAAATGAGATTGCTAAACTAGAGTTCAAAATCCCTTGTGAAACCAATCCAGCTAAATTGACTGTTTTAAATGATCAAATTGATGCTTTAGAAGTTAAATTAGCAGCAGCTGAAGCTAATGTTTCGCCTGCAATACAGCAAAATGTTTCAAATTTAGAAAGTCAAATAGCAGAGTTAGCTCCTGCAACTTTAGAAGATAGAGAATTGATTTTTTCATTTCCTGGTCCAGGTGAATATACGGTTGGTTTAACAGTAACTGATAATCTTGGCAAATCTAATTATACAGAAAAAACAATTACTATAACTCAAGCAGTACCAACAATTCCTATACCTGAGATAGGTGAACCTGGTTTTGATGATGGAACCTTGTTTGATGGAACTGGTGATGGTAGAGACTCTTGGAGAGCTCCTAGTACTTCTGCATGGGGAGGTGTTTTTCAGATTAATACAAAATCTGAGTTGGGTATTTTGCCTGATGGTTATCAAGCAGCCAAATTTCCTTCAGATGGTAGCAGAGTGGGGTATCAAGAAATAGAGGTGACTCCTGGAGCAACTTATGTGTTAACTTACTTTACTGAATTTCAAACCAATACTTTTGGTGATGTAACGGTATCTATAGTAAGTACAAATGCTACAACGCTTGCAGAAGCAAAGTTAGAAGCAAATATTATTGCCTCTAGAACAGATACCAATGTAGGAAGAGTAGCAGATGTTTTCAAAAAACACGCCATTACATTTGAAGCTGGAACCAATGAAAATGTTATAATTTTGATGACTAATTCAGGTGTAGAGAGTAGATTAGATGCATTTGCTATATCAGTTAAACAATAATAATATAAACGTCTAAAATTTAAAATCATGAATTATAAATTAATTAAAAAATTTAATGGAAGTGTTTTTATGCTATCCATAATGTTTTTAGGCCTTATATCTTGTTATGATAGTGGTTATGAAGAGTTTGTTCCTCCAACAGGAAACGTAAATAATATCCAACCTAATACATTATTTACAACTAGTTTAAAAGCTGGTGATAATTTGTCGGTTGTCTTTAGAAGCTATTCAACAGATGCAACGTCATATTTATGGGATTTTGGCGATGGTAATACATCAACAGAAGCAAATCCAAATTATAAATATGAAGTAGGTGGGGAATATACAGTAACGTTAAAAACAACAAGTGCCGATGGTTTAGTTGCCGAAGCATCAGCTATAGTTGCTCCTATTTTTGTTGGTTTCAATTTTACTACTGAAGATTCAGAAGTAATTTTTGAAAACTTAACCAATGGTGCCAAAAAATTAGTTTGGGATTTTGGTGATGGAAATACTGTAGAATGGAATGCAGAGGATACACAAAACAATCCAGATTTTAGTCCTGTACACATTTATGCTACAGCAGATACTTTTAAAGTAACTTTAACAGCAACTAATTATTTAGATATTGAAACTTCTGTTACCAAAAGTATAGAAGGATTAGTATTATCTACAGTTCCAGATTTTACTTTTAGTGTTTCTACACTAAAAGTAGATTTTACAGATGCGTCACTTTTAGCAGTTTCTCATAGTTGGGATTTTGGGGATGGTACTAGTTCAACGGAACTTAATCCAACACATACTTACGCTGTTAAGGGTATTTATGATGTGAAATTAACAACTACAAATGATGCAGGTGTGTCTAAAAGTGTTACTAAAGCAGTTCCTGTGGGAGGTGTCGAAGCTTCGTTTAAAGCTATTGTTTTAAATGGTACTGCCGATACTAGTGATATTTCCGATTGGAATATGATAGGTACTTGGACCAATTCTGCTTTGGATGGTTGGCTTTCAGCTAATACAGGTGATAGTAACCAACAACCGGGATCAACAAGTGATGGTTCTTATGTTGATGGTGTAAAAACAAGAGGTCTTAAGCTTTATTCTCCTGGCCGTCGTTTATACCAAGTGGTAACAGTTGAAGTGGGGGTTGAATATACGTTTACGATTGATTCTCGCTCGGAGGCGGAAGGTATTAACACAGATGTATTTATTTTAAATACCGAAATTACTTCTGAAACAAGTATTTTAGATAATGCTGATGCTTATTTTGAAATCACAAATGACTTCAATACAAGTAAAGGTTCGGCTTCAGAGAATACATTTACAACTAATACATTTACATTTAAACCATCAACAAATCAAATTGTGATTTATGTTAGATCACCTAATGCTGTTGATAGCAATACTGAAGTATTTTTTGATAATATAGATATTATTACTCCTGGATTTTAATTTTATAATAATAAATTAAACGAAGAATGAAACAAACCCGAAAAGGAATTTTAAGCATTTTATTACTAGCATTTCTAACTGTAAACGTTGCTTGTTATGCACAAAAAAGCAACGTTTCAGATTCGGATTCTAAAGTCGAAAAACAGGACAAAAAGAAAAAGAAAAAGAAGTACAAGTTACCTGAAATAGACTTAAGCCATTGGAGTGTTACCACACCAGAACTTAATGATAAAGGCGGTGCTATGAATATTGAACCACCAGAAATTTTGAATTATGCCACAGATGAAAGATTAATCCCTTACATGTATAATGATTCAACAGATGGATCTTTGGTTTTTTATTCTTTTCCAAGTAAAGCTACAACGGCAAATACAAAATACACCCGTTCAGAATTAAGAGAACAAATGGAACCGGGAAATAATGATGTTAACTGGACTTTTGCTCAAGGTGGTACCATGAAAGGTAAATTGGCTATTGAAGAAATTACTGAAGATTCTGAAGGCAAATACCATAAAGTAATTATCATGCAAATTCATGGTAGATTAACAGATGAGCAACGCGATTTAATAGGACAAAAAGATAATAATGCACCACCCATTTTAAAAATTTATTGGCAAGATGGCAAAGTGCGTGTAAAAACAAAAGTTCTTAAAAATTTAAGTGCATCTGATAATCAATTATTGCACGAAGATGCTTGGGATGATGATGACGGTTTTAATTTCGAACAAGAAGTTGGTTTTAGAAAATTTACTTTAGAAGTAAAAGTTTCAGAAGGGAAAATGGTCGTTGTTTTAAATGGAAATGAATATAAAGTTTACGAAGATATACACATGAGAAGATGGGGTGTTTTTGAAAACTATTTTAAAGCAGGTAATTATTTTCAATCAAGAGATAAAGATGCTTTTGCTAAAGTAAAGTATTATGAGTTAGAGGTTTCTCATTAGTTTTAGTGGATTAAGGGAGCCAAGGGTTAAAGCATAAAAAGGGGAGGCCAATTATAATTTAAATGGTATGAATTTAGAAGTATTATCAACAAACGAGAACCAAAGTATACAAAATATTGTAATTGATAAGATACGTGAATTGATCAATTACAAAAACTTAGAGCCAAACGACAAGCTACCTTCAGAGCGTATGTTGTCGGATAAGTTTGGAGTAAGCCGAGGTATTGTAAGGGACGCTATTCACAAATTAGAGTTTTATGGATTATTAAAGTCCATTCCTCAAAGCGGCACCTTTGTAGCAAATGTGGGTGCTATTGCCATGAATGGTATTGTTGATGATATTTTAGAATTAGAAAGTCCAGATTTTAAATCGTTGGTAGAAACTAGAATTCTGTTGGAATTAAAAACTGTAAAACTAGCATCATTACGAAGAACAGAAGAGGATCTGGTATCTTTAGAAAATGCGTTAAAAGCATTCGAAGAAAAAGTTTTAAATAATGAAAGTGCAGTGCAGGAAGATTTACTGTTTCATTTGGCCATAGCCAAAGCCAGTAAAAATAGTACCATGAATACGTTTATGTTGTCAATAACACCTGAAATTATTACAAATTTTGAAAAGCACCATGTTTGTAATGAAAATAAATCTGTTAAAGGAATTCAGGAGCATACAGCTATTTATGAAGCCATAAAAAATCAAAATCCAACATTGGCTAGGGAAAAAATGAAAATACATTTTAAAACGCTATATCAATATTGTTATAACGTAGAGTAACTTTAAATAAATAAATATGAAAGTAAAAGGATTACGTTGGTTTATTATCGGATTAATATTTTTGGCCACGGTCATAAATTATATAGATCGGAGCGCCCTGGCCATAATGTGGGGAAGTGAGGACGTTGAAGGTTCAATTTCGCAATCTTTAGGGTTAACAAAAGAACATTATAGTTACATTTTAAACATTTTTATGGTAGCTTATGCTTTAGGACAATTATTTTCAGGAAAATTGTTTGATAAAGTGGGAACAAGAATAGGCTATGTAATTAGTATTGGTGTATGGGGATTATCTTCATTTTTACACTCAACGGTAAGAGGGTTCTTTTCACTAGCCTTTTTTAGAACGACTTTAGGATTATCTGAAGCTGGTAACTGGCCGGGTGGTGTTAAAAGTAATGCCGAGTGGTTTCCTATTAAAGAACGAGCTATTGCACAAGGATTATTTAATGCTGGAGCTTCTATAGGTTCGGTAATTGCCCCTCCATTTATTGCTGCATTGTTTGTGGCTTATGGCTGGAGAATTACTTTTATGGTTGTGGGTTCTTTTGGAATTGTTTGGATTATTCCTTGGTTGCTAATTAACAAAGCGGGTCCAAAAAAACACCCTTGGATAACTGAAGAAGAACAAAAATATATTGTAGAAGGTCAAAGTCAAGCAGATCAAAATGCCACAGCAGATACTAAAGGAAAATCATTGACTGAAATTCTTTCATACAAAGAATCTTGGGCTGTTGTTATTGGTAGATTCTTTTTAGAACCTATATGGTGGGTATTTGTTGGTTGGATGCCAATTTATTTATTTGATGTATATAAGTTTGATGTAAAAGAAGTTGGACTGTTTTTATGGGTACCTTATGTAGGTGCTGCTATAGGTAGTATAGTTGGAGGTTATGTTTCAGGAAAAATTATTGCCAAAACAAACTCGATAGATAAAGGAAGAAAAACAACTATTCTTATTGGAGGAATCATTATGTTATTAGGTCTTATAGCAACCGTTCTTTTTGGGGATACAGCCGAAAAATTTGTGGCTATCGTATTTTTTGTACTATTCGGGTTCCAATTTGCAATCAGTAACGTACAAACATTACCAAGTGACTTTTTTAGTGGAAAATCTGTAGGATCATTAGCTGGATTAGGAGGTATGATTGGTGTATTCTCCGTAATTATTATGAACTTTTTAGTTCCAATAATCGTTAAAAATTTCTCTTATACACCAATATTTGTCATTATTGCAGTATTTGTACCATTAGGAGTTGGAGCCATTTACTATTTCGCAAAAAATATAGAGTCAGTAGAATAATTAAAATTAGTAGAGTAAATAAAAATTAATAAATCAAAATTTAAGAATATGAGTAATTCAAAAGGAAAAGTAGCAGTTATTACCGGAGCAACAGGTGGAATAGGTTTCGAAGTAGCAAAAAGATTAGGTAAAGACGGATACACAGTAGTACTAAACGGTATCGAAGATGAAGTAGGCGCACAAAGAGTAAAAGAGCTTGCGGCATTGGATATCCCTGCTGAATATTATGGATTTGATATGACAAAAGACGAAGCAGTAACAGAAAACATTACTAAAATTGGTGAAAAATACGGGAAAATTGATGTTCTTGTAAACAACACTGGCGGTATTGGTGTTAGAGCTAGATTTGAAGAAATGACAACTGAACAATACAGATTTGTTATGGCTTTAAACTTAGATTCGGTATTTTTTGCATCAAGAGCAGCTATTCCTTTCCTTAAGAAAAGTGATAACCCTAGCATAATTAACTATACGTCTAATGCAGCTTGGAATGGTGCAGGACCTGGAGCTGGAATCTATGCAGTATCTAAAGGGGGAGTACAATCTATCACGAGAGCTTTAGCTAAAGACTTAGCTGAATATGGAATTAGAGTAAATGCAGTATCTCCTGGTACTATTGATACGCCTTTCCACGCACAAATTAAAGCGTCTAAACCAGAAGTTTTTGCTTCTTGGGCAAATAGTGTTTTATTAGGTAGATTAGGTCAGCCAGAAGAAGTTGCTGGTGTTGTTTCTTTCTTAGCTAGTAAAGATGCTTCTTTTATTACAGCTGAAACTATCCAAATTGGTGGTGGACAAGCTTTAGGAATCTAACATTAAGTTTTTCTAATATAAAAAATGCTGGTAATTTGTTTATCAGCATTTTTTATTTGTAATTTATTTTTAATAAGCAATAATTAGCTTATTTTGTTAGAAGTTAAAAAAACAAATTATAATGAATTATTCTTATTCTACTTTTAATTCAATAGTTACATTACTTTTATTACTTATTTGCAACAATGCTACAATTTTAGCACAAGAATTACCTAAAATACTTCAGAATAAGGTGATTAATGATGCCAATTATTTACCAGATTTTAGTTTTGCAGGCTATAGAAATGGTGAAGTTGATATACCGATTAGTCAGGGAAGAATTTTTAATGCATCCGATTACGGCGTAATTGCCGATGATTTACTTGATGATACCCAATCCCTAAAGAAAGCTATTGCCGAAGCGTCAAAATTTCAAGGTAATGTTGTTTTGCAATTACCTGCGGGACGTATTATATTGAGTGATATTCTCTATTTAGAGCGGAGTCATTTTGTTTTGCGAGGTACTGGTACTGGAGAGAATGGTACAGAAATTTATTGTCAGCGACCCCTAATGTACTGTAAAGATCCAGAAGATTTACAAGAACTTAGAGAGTACATGATAAAATTTGATAAACGCCAGATAGAAAAGGAAAATAATGTTGATTTACCATTTTCACTATACACTTGGGCAGGAGGTTTTATTTGGACAAGAGTGCCTGGTGAACGCGTAAAGTCCTATCTTGAAACCTATGAAAAACCATACAACGTACTTGCTAAAATTTCAAATGGAAAGCGTGGTGAATTTAAATTTAAAGCTTCAGAAATAAAAAATTTAAAAATAGGAGATGTTGTAGAATTGCAACTTTTCAATAAAGAAGGTGAGAAAGGGAAGATTATTGAAGATTTATACAAAAATCTGGTACCCAAAATTGGATCGCATCATTGGAATTTTCCAAACTTACCATTAGTAAAACAACAAGTTACCATTATTGCTATTTCGGGTAATACCATTACCATAAATGCTCCTTTAACAATGGATATTCTGCCAAATTATGAAGCGCAATTGGTAGAGTGGAAGCATCTTGAAGAAGTAGGGATGGAGCATTTTAAAATAACTTTTCCTCATTCCGCTAGAATCGCTCATCATTTGGAACAAGGTTACAATGGTATTTATTTAACACGTTTGTATAATGGTTGGGTTAAAAACGTAGCTATTGATAATGCAGACAGTGGTGTTTTAAGTGAAGAAATAGCCAACGTTACAATTAAAAATATTACAACTACAGGTAGCAAAATAGCGCATTACACTGTAGCATTATCTGGAGCTTACAATGTTTTGGCCGAAAATATTAATGTTTATAATGAAGCCGTACATTCCTTGAGCATAAACACGCTCACTACAAAGTGTGTTTATTTAAACTGCGAAGTATTTGTAGCACCTTATTTTGATCAACATTCTGGAGCAAATCACCAAAATCTTTTTGATAATGTTAAAGTTCATTTAACGCCAAATGAAGATAGGAGCTACCCTTTGTTTTATGGAGGAGGTGCAGGTTATTGGAAACCTTCTCATGGGGCATACAATACATTTTGGAATATTAAAGTAAACTTTTTGGGAAGTATAGATGTTAATAAGCCTATTATTTTAAATGGGGTAGAAGATGGTCCCTTTGCGCGATTAATTGGTGTAAGCGGAAATCAAGAAGTTTCTATTTCTTACAAACCTGAGGCTCATATTGAATTTACTAATACACCTATGGAAGATATACCTTCATTGTATGAATATCAGCTGAAAAAAAGATTAAGGAATTAATACTTATGGTAGAAAAAACTATATTCTATCATAAAAAAAAGCATTCTTAACAAAAGAATGCTTTTAGCGCTATTAATTCCACTCATTGGGAAAGAGTCTGTTAAGACAGACCAAAATTACTTAAATTGTTACAATTGTTAATTAACAAATGTTATCTCCTTCATTTAAATATAAGATTATAGTAAATTTATAAAAACAAGCTATAACTATATACAGTTAAAAAGCCTATTCTTATTCATTATTTTCCCAATTTAGAAAGCCTCCTTCTAAATCGTAAATTTCGGTAAAACCCAATTTAGCTAATAGGTTAGCGGCTTTGATGCTTCTGTTTCCACTTCTACAATAAATATAAACAGGTTTTTCTTTGTTCAATTTACTCATTTGATTACTGAAATTACTTGAATAATAATCAATGTTTGTGGCGGATTTAATGTGTCCAGATTTAAATTCATTAGCCGTTCTTACATCAATGAGTTGTACTGAAGGATCTGTGATTTGATTTTTGAACATTTCTGGTGGTAATATCTTAACATGCCTGTTATTAACTTGACACCCAAAAAGAAGGAAAAAAACGGAAAAAACTATAATGTTGTTGGACATATGTAATCTGTTACTGGAATATTGGTTTCTTTAATGGCATCAAATCCACCTTTAATATCAATTAAGTTATGAATACCTCTGCTTTTTAAAATAGAGGCCGCAATTATAGATCGGTAACCACCTGCACAATGTAGGTAAAAAGGTTTGTCTTCAGGAAATTCGTTAAGGTGTTCATTTAAATAATCTAAAGAAGTGTGGTGTGCATTTTTAACATGTTCCGATTTAAATTCACCATCTTTTCGAACATCATAAATGGGAACATTTTCTTTTTCTAAAGCCTGTTCTAATTCTGAAGCAGAAATAGATGTAATGGTGTCATATTCCAACCCAGCATGTTTCCAAGCTTCAAAACCACCTTTTAAATACCCCAAGGTTTTATCAAAACCAACACGCGATAATCGGATGATGGTTTCTTCTTCCTTACCTTCTGGAGTTACTAATAAAATAGGCTGTTCTACATCGGCAATCAATGCGCCAACCCAAGGGGCAAAATTGCCTTCAATACCTATAAAAATAGATCTAGGAATGTGTCCTTTTGCAAAATCATCTTGATGGCGTACATCTAAAACTATGGCGCCTGTTTCGGTTGCAATACGCTCAAATTGCAGCGGTGCTAAAGGTGTGGTGCCACGTTCTATGACATCTTCAACATCTTCATAACCTTCTTTATTCATTTTTACATTTAAAGGGAAATATAGTGGTGGCGGTAATAAACCATCGGTCACTTCTTTTATAAATTCAGCTTTGGTCATGTTAGCGCGCAATGCGTAATTTGTTTTCTTCTGTTCGCCAATAGTCCCGATAGTTTGTTTACTTAGGTTTTTTCCGCATGCAGAACCTGCACCATGGGCGGGATAAACTATAACAGCATCTCCTAAAGGCATAATTTTGTTTCTTAAGCTATCAAAAAGTAAGCCCGCTAAATCTTCTTTGGTCATGTTTGCAGCCTTTTGTGCTAAATCTGGTCTACCCACATCACCTAAAAACAAGGTATCTCCACTAAATATGGCATGGTCGTTTCCGTTTTCATCTTTTAAAAGATAGGTGGTACTTTCCATAGTGTGGCCCGGTGTGTGTAAGGCAGTAATGGTTATGTTTCCTAACTTAAAAACTTGTCCATCTTTGGCTATAATAGCATCAAAACTTGGGCTTGCACTTGGGCCATAAACTATTGGAGCTCCTGTTAACTTAGATAGGGTTACATGGCCACTTACAAAATCGGCATGGAAGTGCGTTTCAAAAATATATTTAATTTTTGCGCCATTGTGTTCAGCTTTGTTTGTATATGGTGTTACCTCTCTTAATGGATCGATTATAGCAACCTCACCATTACTTTCAATGTAATAAGCCCCTTGAGCTAAACAGCCTGTATATATTTGTTCAATCTTCATAGTCAAAATAGTTTGTTAATTGTAAAAATAAAATATTAATAAAACCTTAATAGTAATAAAAGTTACGGTTTTTAGCCCTGGGTAAATTCCTTAATCATGATATAAATGGCCATGACCATTATAAACCATCCAAATCCTTTTTTTAGTTTTTTGTTTGAAATGTATTTAGATAGATAATCTCCTAAAAACACACCTAAAATGGTTAATCCTGAGAATGTTAATAGGAATACCCAGTCTGTATTTAAGGCGTGTAAATCTCCTAAAAAACCTATAATGGAATTTATGGCTATAATAACCAGCGAAGTACCCACGGCATTCTTCATTGATAAACCAGCCCAAAGCACTAACGCGGGTACGTACAAAAAGCCTCCGCCAGCACCAATTAACCCAGTAATAACACCGATTACCAAACCTTGTATAAATGTTTTATAATAAACTTGTTTTATAAAAGTTTGGGTTGTATTCTTTTTTTCTTTTATCATGGAAGTTGATGCCGCTAGCATTACAATAGCAAAAAATACCATGATGGCTATTTCTTTGGTAATAATATAGCCGTTTAAATTGAAAACTTCTTCTGGAATATTTGGAACCAAATACCGTCTTGTAAAATAAACAGCCAAAAAAGAAGGAAAAGAAAATGCTAACCCGGTTTTAAAGTCTACTAACTTTTTTTTATGTTTTTTATATACGCCAAAAATGGAAGACGTACCCACTACAAAAAGAGAATAGGCGGTTGCCACAACGGGATTGTAACCTAAAAGATAAACTAAAAGGGGCACTGTTAATATGGAGCCACCGCCACCTATAAGCCCGAGTACCGTACCAATTATGAATGCTCCTAAAAAACCTAAAAAATCTATAACAGACATAGTTATATTTTAAGTTTCAAAACTATACTACTTATAAGTTAAAAACAGTAACATAAGTTACATACTTTTAAAGGTCTAAGATTTTGATGCTATTTCTGAAAAGTTGAATTTTACCCTCAATTTCTAAGCTTTTTAATAACCTAGAAATAACGACTCTAGACGTATGCAAATCGAAAGCAATTTGTTGATGCGTTACAAGAATAACTTCGTTATGGTTAACCATAGCTTTATCCCTAAGGTACTTAAAAATACGATCTTCCATTTTTAAAAAAGCAATCGTATCAATGGCTTCTAAAAGTTCGGTCATTCTATCATGGTAACTTTGGAGAATAAAATTTTGCCAACTTTTATATTTTCCCATCCATTCGCTCATTTTTTCAACAGGAATCATAATAAGTTTGGTAGGGGTTTCGGTTATAGCCCTAATTTCACTTTTTTTCTGCCCCATACAGCAGGATAAAGTCATGGCACACGTGTCGCCACGTTCTATAAAATAGAGTAAAAGTTCATCGCCCTTATTATCTTCGCGCATTATTTTTATCGCACCACTAATTAATAAAGGCATCGATTTTATATAATCGCCAATATCAATGAGCTGGAAACCTTCAGGCATTTCCTTAAAAGTTCCAACACTGTTTATTTCCATTAACAGGCTATCTTCAAACAGGTAGCCATAATTTTCTTTTAATTCTTTAATCATTTCAAGATGATTTTGAACGCTAAAGATATTGACTTATAATGAAAATACCGACGAATTTAATATATTAATAAGAGTATTTAGGTGAATATTAACCTGCTAATAAAAAAATAGAGCACAATGATAAAAATATCAACTTTATCTTTGCTAGATATATAGTTAATTTTATATTTGCACACCGGAAAACAAAAATATTTTGTTAATCGTGTTGAGGGCTCGTAGCTCAGCTGGATAGAGCACCTCCCTTCTAAGGAGGCGGTCACAGGTTCGAATCCTGTCGGGCTCACAATAAGCTTCACTATTTTAGTGAGGCTTTTTTGTTTTATAAGGTTTTTAAATCTTCATTTAAGCATTAAATAATATGATATAACCTTTTGATAACACTTATAAAGTGGTTATTTTTGGTTGCATAATTACAAGATGAATGATTTTATATAATCAAACATATTTTCTTTAACTTCTGAATATATAAAACAGATGAATTGTTTTTTACCACGGTGCAAATTTATTGTATTCATATTGATAGCTCTTATATATAGTTCTTGTAAAAAAAAATCAGATTATGTGTCTGTTACAGAACATGATAAGGCTATTTTTGTATCAACTAAACTGATACCTGATAACCACTTTTTAGGTGATGAGGCTTGTAAAAAATGTCATGAAGGAGAATTTAAGGATTGGCAGGGATCTCACCATGATAAAGCCATGGAAATTGCAAACGATTCTACCATTTTAGGAAATTTCAATGATATAAAATTTACAAGTCAGGGTGTTACGTCTCGTTTTTATAAAAAAGATTCAGATTTTTATGTGAATACCGAAGGGCCTGATGGCGATTATCACGATTATAAAATAGTTTACACTTTTGGGATAACACCTTTACAACAGTACATAGTTAAATTCCCAAATGGTCATTTTCAATGTTTAAGAACAGCTTGGGATACCGAAAAAAACAAGTGGTTTGATTTATATCCAGATTTTAAGGTTGTACATTCTGAGTGGTTACATTGGTCTAGAGGTGGTTTAAACTGGAATACCATGTGTTCTGATTGCCATTCAACAAACGTTAGAAAGAATTACGACCAAAAAACACATAGTTATGATACCAAATATGCTCTAATTAATGTGAGTTGCGAAGCATGCCATGGTCCTGGTAAAGACCATGTTGAACAGGCAACAAAGCTTGGTGATAATTACAAATTTACTAATGATTTGAAAATGACTCATGCTACAGACCCAAAACAGTTGGTTGATGATTGTGCTAGATGCCACATGAGACGTGAGCAAATTTCAGAGCATTATAATTTTGAAGGTACTATGCTAGATCATTATTTTCCGCAATTAATTGTTCAAAATACTTACTATCCAGACGGACAAATTTTAGATGAAGATTATGTTTATGGCTCATTTGTACAAAGTAAAATGTACCATAATAATGTTACTTGTACCAGTTGCCATAATCCGCACTCTACAAAGCTTAAGTTTGATGGTAACGCTTTGTGTCTTCAATGTCATGTGCCCGCTAATTACGATACACCTAAGCACCATTTTCACCCAATCAATACAGAAAGTTCACAATGTATAAATTGCCACATGACGGGAAGATATTATATGGGTAACGATTTTAGGCGCGACCATAGTTTTAGAATTCCAAGACCAGATTTAAGTATAAAATATGGTACACCAAACGCCTGTACAGGATGCCATACCGATAAAAGTAATGAATGGGCATTAGAGAATTTCAAAAAACATTATGGCGAACCAAAGGAAAATCATTTTTCCGATTTGCTAGCTCCAGGATTAACGGGTAGTGAACACGGATTACAAGATTTATTTAAACTGGCGCACGATACGTCGTATCCAGAAATAGCAAGAGCATCTGCAATAAAAGGCATAAGCAATTATGTTAATTCAAATACCATAGATGATATGTTGAAGTTTTTGAAAGACGAATCGCCTTTGGTAAAAGCCGCAACTTTAGATGCTCTTGGTACCATGCATACTAACGATTATGTAAATTATTTTTTACCATTACTCAAAGATGAAAAGCGAGCAGTTAGAGTAAAAGCTTTTTTTGCTATTGGTGCTTTAAGTGAAAATGATATACCAAAAGAATACAAAGAAGTTTATAAAATAGTAAAAACGGAGTTTGAAACAAACTTAAAATCAACATCAGATTTTGTTGGCGGGAGAATAAAAAAAGCAGATTATAATTTGAAAAAAGGCAATTTGGAAGCTGCCATTAAAGGGTATGAAAGTGCTTTGGAAATTGATAATATAAATAATATTGTTAGAACAAATTTGGCTAATTTATATTACAGAAACAAAGATTTTAATAAAGCAGAAGCCGCTTTTAAAACAATAATTAAACAAGAACCAGCATATGGAGAAACCTATTATTCTTACGCATTATTGTTAGCAGAGTTAAATAGAACCGAAGATGCTATTGCACAATTAAATTTGGCCATTAAGTACATGCCAGAAAACACGAGGTCTTATTACAACTTGAGTTTATTATATGATAAAGTAGGGGACTTTAAAAAAGCTGAAGACATTGCTGTTAAAGGATTAAAAAAAGCACCTCAAAACGAAAGCTTATTATATATATTAGCCTATTTGTATTCAAAAAATAATGAAAAAGAAAAAGCAAAAAATATAGCCATTCGTTTAATTGAATTATATCCGAATAATAACGATTATAGAACACTTCTTAATCAATTAAATGGTATGTAGATTTTGAGTTTGAAAAAAAATTGGTAAACAAAATAAAATTTCAACAGGTTTATTCTAATAGTATTTTTTGTAAAACCCGTTGGATATCTACATTATCCTTTTGAGGAATTAAAAACCGTTCCAAATCTTCTTTGGTGGTAATTTGTTCTTCTCTATCAACAAAGCCATACCCACGATAGCAGCTATTTTCAATCATAATAAAAGCTTCTTCGTTTTCGTGTCTTCCTTGTTGTTTTAAGACAACATCTTTCGAAATGTTTTTAAAATACGCAATGGCTTGATTCACCCGAATATTATATAAGGCGATAGATTCAGTTTCTCTACAAATACCTTTGCAGGTTTTAATTTCATAATGCGAACATTGTGTAACACCTTCTTGTAAATGGCAGTATTTTGGGCATAAATTAAATTGTTTACACAGAATTTCTAAGTAATGGCGACATTCTTGAATACTATAAAATATTTGTATGGGCTGTGGTGTTGCTTTTAGCACATTGTAGGCTAAATGGATAATCCCTTTTCTGTCTTTATAATTAAATAGAGCATAGGCTTTAGGTATCCGTTTTGCAGCTTGATTGTATTTTGGGAAATGATGCTTTATGGCGGCATCTTCCATAAGTAAAGCAATAGTTTCACTGCCAGAGAGTTCAAAATCTACATCGGCTGTTTCTCTCGATAAGTTTAACTCCTTTTCTGTTTTACTATAGAAATGACTCAACACCCGCTTTTTTATGTCTTTCGCTTTTCCAACATAAATAATAGTCCCTTTTTTATCTTTAAAATAATAAATACCCGTAGTATTGGGAAGCTGGTTAAAAGTATCATGGTTTAAATGCGATGGCAGTGTCGCTTCTTTCGATTCTTTCTTAAAAAAAGACTGAATAACATCTTGGGCATTTGGTTGGTTTAATATAATTTTAAATAGTGTAACGGTGGCTTCAGCATCACCTCTGGCTCGATGTCTTCCATTGATAGGAATATCTAATTGGTCGCATAATTTTCCTAAGCTATACGATTTATAACCAGGTAATAATTTTCGAGAAAGCCTAACGGTGCAAAGTTTCTTTCTATTAAAATGGATGCCAATAGCTTTAAACTCATTTCGAATGACATTATAATCAAAATTGACACTATGGGCAATAAAAACAGCACCTTGGGTGATGGCTAAAATTTGTTCAGCAATTTCAGAAAATGTAGGTGCTTTGGCTACCATATAATCATCAATACCTGTTAAAGCTGTTATATAATCTGGAATAGGGATTTCAGGATTTACAAGCGATGTAAATTCATCAATCAAAACATCGTCTTCATACTTAAAAATAGATATTTCGGTGATCTTATTTCCAGTTCCCGTGGTTTCAACATCAATGACTGTATAAACCATCACATTAATTTTTCTAAAGATTTTAATTCCACACCAAGCTCGTTAAACATGTTTATAATGCTACTTAATTTCAGTTCTTCTTCGCTATACTCTTGGGTGTTTATACTACATGTAAATTCCCAAAGTTCCAATACTTCTTCAATGGAAACGCTGTAATCGTTATATTTTTTGTTATCAGACATTAACAATAAGGAGTTGTTAAAATCAATATTATTCATAACCCTTTTATAAACCATACCATCGTTTAAGGTCACTAAAACATAGGTTTTTCCGGTTTTTATGTCGCTTCTATCTTCAACAAAACGCCCAATTACAAACGAGCCATCTTTCATTGGTAGCATTGAATCACCTTTAATGGGAAACGCACGGTGTTTTCCTGTGGGTAAAAATGGCAGTTTAATTTTTTGCAATTGCTCGATATATTCAGGATCATCATAACCTGCTAAATAACCAGCAGATGCTTTTACGGGGACTACTTCAATTAAATTATCATGGTCGTTATCAACCATAATAGGAAATAAAACACGTTGATTATTTAACTCAATGAATGAGAAATCTTTGGCTTTGGTCAAGTCTTTTCTAACTAAAATATCAATAGGTATTTTAAAATAATCAGATAAATTTATTAGAAACTCAATTGTAGGAGCAGAGCGTCCTTCTTCATAAGATCCAATTCTAGAGCGCGTTGCTTTTAGTTCCTTAGCAAGAACTTCTTGAGATAGGTTTTTTAGCTTCCTTAAATGCTTTATATTTTTTGAAATATTTTCCATCGTGCTACAAATATAAGTTATAATTACTTAAATATGTAGTTATTTTTTAATGTGAATTTAAAAACTAATGAATAAGCTATAAATAGATTTTTGTTTTTCATATCTTAGAATTCGTAAAGGTTACTTTGTTCAACAAAGCATGCTTTAAAAGGATAATTATGGTCAAGTACATAATCTTAATTTTTTTAAGTTTATCAATTAAGGTGTCTTCTCAAGAAGCAAACTTAGCTAGTGATTTTTCACTAGACGGAACGCTATATAAAAATTTTGATAAAACATCGGGTGCTTTAACAGAATTTAAAGAGGGTGATGCTTGTATGGTGCTGGGTTATTTTGGAAAAGAAATTTATAAAGTGAAGTATAATAGTTTTGTGGGCTTTGTGGATTCTCAATATTTGAATTTGAATGAAGCCATTATGGATTTATATTACGATTTTCAAGACAGCGAAAGACTTCGGATTATTGCTGAAGAAACAAAACGAAAAGCAGTGGTACAGGAAATTGTAAAAGAAGCTGAAGCAGAAAAGGAACGTTTAAAATTATTAGAAATTGAAAAACAAAGAGCCTTAGAACTTATTGAAAAAAATAGGCTGGATTCTATTTCAAAAGTAAGAGCAGAAGAAAAACGTTTACAAGAAGCTCAAGAAACTGCAAGAAAGTTAGAAGCAGCGCGTATTGAAAAAGAAACAAAGGAAGCAATTGTTAAAGCTAAAGTAGAAGAAGAAAAACGCATACGAGAAATTCAGGAAGCAGTTGCAAGAAAGGTGGAAGCAGCTCGTATTGAAAAGAAACAACAGGAAGCAATTTCGAAAGCTAAAGCAGAAAAGGAACGCTTAAAATTATTGGAATTTAAAAGACAAAAAGCATTAGAACTTCTTGAGAAAAATCGGGTAGATTCTATTGCCAAAGTAAGAGCCGAAGAAAAACGCACACAAAAAGCTCAAGAGGCTGCTATAAAAAAGTTGGAAGCAGAACGTATAGATAAGGCAAAACAGGAAGCAATTGCTAAAGCAAAATCAGTAGAAGAAGATAAGCGATTACAAAAAGCTCAAGAGGCTGCTACAAGAAAGTTGGAAGCAGAACGTATTGCAAAAGCACAACAAGCTGATACTGTTAGAGATTATAAGGCTGAACGTATTGAATTAATTAAACAAGAAGCTATTGCACACGCTAAAAAAGCTAAGGAAAAAATAGAGGTTAAAGAAGTTGCTGTTCTTCAAATTACAGATGAAAGAGAACAAGCAAAGCAGCTAGAACTTATTAGATTTAGAAACACATGTCATTATGCAATGAATGAATATGATGACATTAACAGAATTGAAATTGTTAGAACGGATCCTTATCATATTAATGATATGCTATCGGTTGAGTTGTTTAAAAGAGGTAAAAGTGTTAATATTTTTTTTAATTTAAAGAAAGATTTGGGCTGTGCAAGTTACTTACCAAGCAATAGGTCGTATGTAAAAGTAAGGCTGGATAATAATCGCACCATCACTTTTTATCATACATGGGGTATGGATTGTGGCGACTTTAGCTTTAAAGGTACTTTATCTAAATCTCAAATTAATAGCTTAAAAACATCACCAATAAAATCAATATTTTTAAAAGGAACCAAGCTATCTACTACCATCACAGACATTGATTACAAGACTATTTTTATAGATAAATTAGATTGTATAAATAATTAATCAACCTTTGTAGTTAGAAGTATCAAGGTATTATTTTCCGTATTAGTCGTGAAAAATAAATAGGTGTTGCCTCCATCCCTAATATTGAATTTTTTACGCAATTGTTCCACCGTTTCGGGAAAGTTTCGGGTGGTAATATTAGCTTTTTTTATGCCTAGTTTTTTTATATTCTTTTTGTTATAAAGAATACTTTGTTCAATTTTAAAAACCCTTCCGGGGAAATTCAGCAAAGTATCACTAGTATATAAATGCGAATGTTTGTGAAGCTTAAAAACCTTCAATTGCTTAGAAACAGAATGGAATCCACCAGCTTTTAAAACAGCACTATTAGGCTCGTATAGATAGGTGAGTGGTTCGCTATAGGTTGAAGTAGCACTTTTTTCATCTTCCAAATAAAAATTAAAAACATCATGGGTGTCTTTTTTAAGGTTGATGGTTTTTATGGAAATAGCATCGTTAAATCCAGCTTCCAATACCCATAATAACTCTTTAACTTCATTATTTACAGCTACTACATGTATGGTTTTAACATGTTTTAATTCATTAATACCAACCGAAAAATCGAGCAGCGGCGATGTTTTAATTAAAATATTTTTAGCGTGATTAAAAAGTAAATGGATATGTTCTGGTACGTTTGGTAGGCAATCATTCAGAAAAAAGACTTTTCCTTTACTATCATGTCTGCGGGAAGGGTCTATATAAATCCAATCGTAATTTTTGTGACTGGATTTTAAATAGTTAATCCCGTCAATAGCATGGGTTTTTATATTTTGAACTCCTAATTGTTTGTAATTGTGTGTTACTATTTTAGAAAGTGCTTCGTTAATTTCGCAGTGTTCAACCGTTTTAAAAACTTTCGAAAAATAATAACAATCGACTCCAAAACCACCGGTTAAATCGATGATAGTTTCACCATTCATTAAACTCGATTTGTATTCAGCCGTTAGTTCAGACGAGGTTTGTTCAATGTTTAATTTGTTGGGGTAATAAATATTTTCGCTTTCAAACCAAGTGGGCAGTTTCTTTTCGCAACGTTTTTTAGCTTCAATTTGTTCAATAATGGCTTTAGTTTCAATATCGGCAAAGTGGGTTCCTTTTAAAAGCAAAGAAGCAATATTAGCATTTAAATTTTCAGCTATAAATTTTTGAATTTCAATATTTAAAACAGAAGTATTCAAAAGGTTTTTATAAATTTTTAGTCAGTTTTTTTACAATTTTATTTTCAGATAAAAACTCTTTCAAAATAACCTTAATAGCTGTGTAAGCTGGTACAGCAAGCATTAATCCAATAATACCAAATAAAATACCTGTAATTAAAATGACCAAAAATATTTCCAACGGATGCGATTTCACACTTTTTGAAAATATGATGGGCTGGCTGAAAAAATTATCAACCAATTGACCGATAATGAATACAATAAACACCCAAAATGTTTTAGGCAAAATAACGGCGCTAAAACTTTCGCCAAGGTTACTTGTCATGGTAAGTGTTAACATTAAAAAGCCTCCAACTAGCGGGCCAACATAGGGAACAAGATTTAATAAAGCACATAAAAAGGCAATAACAATAGCGTTTTCAACATCTAAAATTAATAGCCCGATGGTGTAAATAATGAATAAGATTAGTATTTGAAAAATAAGACCAACAAAGTACCTTGAAAGTAAATCTTTTATTTTTGTTGAAGAGTTTTTCCATCCCGATTCTTTGTTTTCAGGAATAAAAGTAAGGACGCCACTTTCAAATAAACGACTGTCTTTTAAAAAGAAAAAGGAAATAAATAATACAGAAAACAAACCGATACTAAAGCTTCCCAAACCACTAACAACCGAATTTAAAAAATTAGGTATTAATGAATAATCTATTTTTGAAAGGAAGTTGGATTCTTTTATAGATCGCTCTAAATCAATTTGATGCATATTGAAATAGTCGGTAATTTCAATATATAAAGACTCCATGTTACTTTGAAGTTCCTCGATATTTAACAACGATAAATTATGACCTTGTTTCATAATTAAAGGAATAAACAAAGCCAATAGGCCAATAAATAACCCTATAAGAATGACCATGGTAACAATAACAGCAAAGGTGTTTTTAAACTTGAGGCGGCGTTCTAAAAACAACACAACAGGTCTGCCAATTAAAGAAATAACGGCAGCAATAGCAATATACCCAATAACCGATTGTATTTTGTATAAAAACCATAGCAGCAAAGTAATGCCTAAAATAATAGCTACTGCCCTTAAAATACCGTTTGCAATTAGTTTTGAATTCAATTGAAATAAATTATTGAGTAAATATAGTATTATTTGCCATCATTTAGTAAGTACTTAAAAGCAGGTTTTTCTTTTAAGCTAGCATAATTTGTATTTTTAATAATCAAATACGAAAAAAGCAGTAAAAATAAAGATACCTCTATATTTTACTGCTTTTATTATTTATGCTACTTTTTTAGTGCCCTTTAAAATTAAAGGATTCCTTTGTAGGTGGTTGAAATTTTGTGCTTACAAAGCAACAACCGTTCTCCCTTTTAATTGCCCTTTAAGAATGAGCGCCATATTTTTATCCAATTCGTTTAATGTTATTTCATTACATGTTTCAGATAGCGTACTCGGTTTCCAATCGGATGCTAATTTATTCCAAACTTCCTCTCTAAAATGCATCGGGTAATTTTGAGAGTCTATGCCAACTAAAGTAACACCTCGTAATATAAATGGAAATACGGTTAAATTAAGTTTTGGAGACGCTACATTACCGCAACTGGTTACCACGCCCATATGGTTAGTTGTTTTAATTATATTTTCAAGAATAACACCGCCCACAGTATCTATACCACCGGCAAATTGTGGTTTTAAAAGCGGTTTGTTATCTAAAGCTTCAAAATCGCTTCGTTTTATAATGCTTTTTGCACCCATATGTGTTAAGTAATTGGTTTCGGTTTCTTTACCTGTAATAGCTGCTACATCATAACCTAATTTGCTAAGTATAGATACGCTTAAGGCACCTACACCACCCGTAGCTCCAGATACTATAATAGTTCCATCTTTTGGTTTAACCAATTGTGTTAAGCGTAATACAGACATACCTGCTGTTAACCCTGCAGTACCCAATATCATGGCTTCTTTCATGCTAAGATTTTCGGGTAATTTTACGGCCCAAGCTGCAGGTACTTTAATATATTCGGCAAAGCCACCATCGGTATTCATACCTAGATCGTAACTGGTTACAATCACTTTTTCATCTGCTTTAAATAAATCTGATTTTGAAGTAACAACAGTTCCAACGGCATCTACGCCAGGTGTGTGTGGGTATTGTCGCGTAACTCCTTTATTTCCGCTTGCCGATAGCGCATCCTTATAGTTTATGGAACTATAATGTACTTTTATAAGTAAATCGCCCGTTTCTAAGGGTTTAAAAGGCATGTCTTTTATAGCGGTATTAAAGGTTCCTTCGTGTTCTTCTACACGAAATGCTTTAAATGTTGATTCGGTTTTCATGATAGTATGTTATAACTTTTGTTTAATTTTACAACAAAGTTCGGTGAAAATATGTTGGTATACAAGACCTTACAATTTTTGCCCTAACGAACATTTTGTGCTATTTTGAATATATCCTGCACATCCAAAGGAAAAAAAATGAAAAAAAGTTATTGTCCAATTGATACCTTTATCAATTCTATAAAAGGAAAAAGAAAAGGAACCATTATTTTACATCTGTATCAAGGTGATAAGCGATATAATGAATTGGTAAAACTTATGCCGGATATTAGTGAAAGAATGATGACCAAGCAACTTAAAGAATTGGAAGTAGATGGATTGGTTAAAAGAACGGTTTTTCCTGAAGTACCACCACGTGTAGAATATAGTTTAACTGAATTGGGAAGAGCCATTCGTCCCGTTTTAAAAGGGATGTACAAAGGCGGTTTGCTTTTGGAAAATACTATTGAAACAAAATGACATGTAATTCTTTAGATCTTGATTTAGGAAAGATTGATTGTCCGCAAAGTATCATAAACACATAAATTGATTGTTTGATGGTGATTTCTTTATAACGTAGAAAAAAATTATTTTTTATTCTGTGTAAATCCGCGAAATCTGTGGGATAAATTTTCCATACACTTATATTTGGTCTCCCGCTGATTTAACAGATAATCGCTGATTTTTTACCAGTATAGGAAAACTAAACTATACTGAAAAAAAGAAAATAAACATTTAGAGTTCACTTGATGGCTACGTTTCTGGTTTTTAAATTTGGTCATTACAATACGCCTAAAAAAATGGAAACATAGTACAATCCTGTTAGAATAAAAACAACACCGGCCACTAATCGCATGGTTTTTTCAATTTTTGTAATTCTGTTATAAAAAACGCCCACTTTTCCTGCTGTAAAGGCTAGTAAATAGGTAAACAAAATAACAGGTAATCCTGTTCCAAAAGCGAATATTATGGGCAGATAAAGTCCTTCTGATGATGCGATTGTCATCGGAATTAACATACCAAAAAATAAGGCGCCACTATAGGGACAAAAAGCCAAAGCAAAAATAACCCCAATTAAAAAAGAACCTAAAAGACCTTTATCTTTAAATTTATCGGATAGTTTTTCTTGAAAATTCGAGGTTCCTAAAAAGTTAAGTTTGATAACGTTTAGCATAATCAAACCAATTATTATTAATAAAGGACCTAAATATTTTTCGCCATTTTGGTTAAAAAATCGAGCGATATGAAACTTGCTAGCACCAAAATATAAAATTAAACCAATGGCTGTATAACTAAATCCTCTTCCTAAAGAATACAATAAACCACTTAAAAACACTTTTCGTTTGCTCGCAATATTTTTAGAGATAAATGCGGTTGCTGTAATATTGGTTGCCAATGGGCACGGACTAATGGCAGTCATTAGTCCGAGTACAAAGGCCGATAAAATGGGAATATTGTAATTTTCTAAAAGTGATTGTAAAAAATCCATTTAGAGTGTTTTTAATTCGGTATTAATTTTGTCTTTCAATTCTTTGGAAAAAACATCTTGATCGTTTCCATTCATAAAAGCAAATTCGGTTAAATTTATTTGTTTTTCTTTTCCGTTTTTAATCACATTTAAAATTAATGAAGTACCAGATGCTTCAAATTTTTCAGCTATTTTTTCGTTCTTTTTTTCATCTACATTTATAGTTTGAAATGTAATTTTTTTATCTTTCAATTCCTTTGAAAAATAGGTGTCCAATGTATATTTTGTATTGGCTTCAATAGCATTACACGTCATACATCTGTGGGTAGAGTGGAAGTCTAAAACTTCAATTTTCGAAATGGATTGCGCAGGAGATTGGTCTTTGCTTTTGCTTTGACCATTGCAAGCCGTTAGCATGAAGCCGATGGCTAATACGGTAATAAATTTAATTGTTTTACTCATTTTTTTATTGATTTATAGTTTATAATATGATATTGAATAAATACCCTGAAATGATAATGCATAGCGTAACAACACTAAAAAAGATGGCAATTAGTTTAAAGGTCATTACCTTTTTTAAAAGCATGGCTTCCGGTAGAGATAAACCAACAACGCCCATCATAAAAGCGATGGCAGTACCTATTGGAATGCCTTTTGCTACTAAAACTTGCGCTACTGGAAGGATGCCAGATGCGTTTGAATACATAGGTACAGCCAAAATAGTAGCAATTGGTACGGCAAAAAGGTTGTCTTTTGCCATGTATTTTTCAAAAAAACCTTCCGGAATATAACCATGCATCAACCCACCAATGGCAATTCCCACTAAAACATAAGGAATAACACCTTTTAGTATGTTTAACACTTCACTCCAAATGACTGATAATCGTTGTTTTAAGCTCTGTTTTTCTGCAATAAAAATATCTTGTTCTTTTTGGGCGTTTGCCAAAACCTCTTTCACCCAAGGTGTTAAATAAGCTTCTAATTTTAATTTTTGAAGAATAAAGCCCGAAATAGTACCTAATAAAATGCCGCTAACTACATAAATAATGGTAGTTTTTAATCCGAATAAGCCAATAAAAAGTCCGATGGCTACTTCATTCACCAAAGGCGACGTAATTAAAAAGGCAAAAGTAACCCCTAAAGGAATGCCGCCACGAACAAACCCAATAAACAAGGGCACCGAAGAACAAGAACAAAAAGGCGTTACGACACCAAAAAGACTCGCCATTAAGTATTCCAAGCCGTACAATTTATTTCTTGAAAGGTAATTTTTAACTTTATCTATAGGAAAATAACTGTTTACAATGCCCATAAAAAAGATTATGACGAAGAGTAACAGTAATATCTTTATAGAGTCATAAATAAAAAAATTGAGGGCTTCTGCCAGATGTACGCCTTTGGTTAAGTTTAAAACATCGTATACCAACCAATCTGCTAAATTTTGTATCCAATCAAACATTTTCAATCGTATTAATGGTTCCAGAAATAGCGCATGATAATTTTACGGTATTGTAAATGGCACCAAATTTTTCAATATGCTTTTTAAACAAACGGCATGGTTATTTTAAAAGCGCCAATACTTCATCTTTTGAAGGGATTCTACCTTTTATGGTGATAATATCATCAATTACCAATGCCGGTGTGGTCATCACGTTAAATTTCATAATTTCCATAATGTCCTCTACTTTTTCAACGGTGGCATCTATGTTGTTTTCTGATACGACCTCTTTAACAATTCCGGTCATGGTTTTACATTTTGGGCAACCTGTTCCTAGTATTTTAATTACTTTACTCATAATATTTGTTTTGTTTATCGCCAATAGACGATGTGATTATTAAAAAATATCAATCAAAAAATTGCTGAAATAGAGATTTTGCAATGTTCCAGTTTTCCTGATTAATACAGTATTTTATTTTTGGTGGTTTCAATTCGCCTTGAATTAACCCCGCATTTTTTAATTCTTTAAGGTGTTGGGAAATAGTAGATTGCGCCAAAGGAAACACATCTACCAAATCGCCCGTAAAACAGCAGGATTGGTTTTCAAGATGTTTTAAAATGGCAATACGTGTAGGGTGACCTAAGGCTTTAGCAAATTTTGCCAAGGCTTCGGTATTTTCTTTGTATGCTATAGATTCTAAACTTCTTTTCATATTGCTTATCGCAAATGTACGATTGGTTTTTGGACTGAAAAGTGACTTTTGTCACATTTATCAATTTTTTTTAATTAGGCTGAAATTAAAAATGGATATTAATGTCGTTTTTTTCTAACATTAACTTGTTTTGCTTTTATATGTGGAAAGATGGGTTTATTGCGACTTTTTTTGTTTACATCTTGTTTTACTTAATAGTATCAAAAGATTTACTTAAAGAGGTTTTTTTGTGGGTTTTGGTAGTTGGGCTTATCGGTTGGTATATCTTAAGTTAGCTTTTATTAATAAAGTTTTAAATTTAAGTACATAAACAGAAAGAACAAAAAGAGAGGATTAAGGTTATTTTGTATAGTGAGATTT
>NZ_SLUP01000010.1 GCF_004341235.1 Mariniflexile fucanivorans | reverse complement strand
ACCGTTATGGAAGCATTGGTGTCTCCAAAACATGTCAATAAGGTTGTGCTTGGTGTAACTGTTGCTCCTATTGCTGCGGGGATAGCTAGGTTAACTATTTCCGAATTTACACAGCCTCTTGAATCCCTAACACTTACTAGATATTCACCGGCTGTTAATCCATTAAAATTATACACATCGCTAAATGGAGTAATAATACTTCCTGATGTAAGCTCTAATTGGTACTCATAACCACCTGGCCAACCTCCTGTTGCAGTTGCCGAAATAGTTCCATTATTGTTACCGCTTACACAAGTGATTTCTGTATGTGTTTCTGAAACAGCCAAAGCTGCTGTTGGTGCCGTAATCGTAAAGTTTTTGCTTATTGAACAATACGGTGAATTTGTTAACGTAGCAGATATTGTATAAGTTCCTGATACTAAATTTGTAATAGACACAGGACCAGCATTTGCAGTGCTTCCAGAAGTTACCAAATTGCCTAAAGCATCTGAAACAGTATAACTGAAAAGCCCCGCATTATCTATTGGTGTTGGTACTCTATCAATAAATGTTACATTCACGCTACCATCTGAAGCAGAGAAGCAAGTTACATCTATTACTGAATCTATAGTAAGATCGAACGTATTGGGTTCACTTATATAATGTACTCTTTGTAAACTACAACCTGTATCCAAATTGGCAACAGTAATAATATAATTGCCAATTGGTAAACCTGTAAATACACCAGTAACATTCGTTTGGCTATAAACACTTGTACTACCTATAATATCTACATTAAATTCTAAATTAGTTGGTGTACCTCCACTAGTGCTTACAGAAACCGTAATGTCCTCGTCATTTGTACAGGTAATGGCATTATCAATACTTATATTTATTTTATCTAATTGAATATAAGGAGCAATGTTAACTGTTGTTGTACCTATACACCCATTATCGTCATAAACATTGATAGTATAGTTGCCTCCTGTTAAATCGGACTCAGTATATAAATTATTGTTGCTAAACTGAACAACGTTTCCATTCTTTATAAATTCATAATTAGCGTATGTACCAGATCCTCCTGTTACCGTGTTTACCGTAATAGTTGCAAAATTTGTTGTGTTTGTACCTGTTGAACAAGCATAATCAACAACTATAGGTGCTGAAACTACTATCGGGTTAGGTTCATTTACCGTTACATCTTGTGACAATGTACACCCTCTACCCGAAGTTACCAACACGGTATAAGTGCCTGCCGCCAATCCAGAAAATGAATTAGAGGTTTGAGCCGCAACGGTAATAGGTGCGGTAATTTCATAAGTATAAATAGGGTTATCATTACTCATTGGTAAATTTATAGTAATACCACCATCGTTACCTCCATTACAACTAACCGGTGTTGATGTTGATGTAAATGCAACAGGAGTAGCGGTTGATAACATTACCGATATATCTTTTGTACAAGATGTGGTTGCATCTTCTATTGTAACAACATAATTAACTGCCGATGATAAGCCAGAGAATACATTCCCTGTTTGCGTGATGGATGCCGAAGGATTTATACTATAATTATAAATTCCTGAACCGCCTGAACCCGTTATACTGATAACACCATCTCCTTCTGCACAACTTGGTAATGTTGTGATAGAATATATAAGATCTATAGCTGGATATACTGTTACTGGCGTTGGACTTATAGCTTCACAACCATTGGCATCTTTAATAGTTACATAATACGTACCTGGAGTTGAAACAGTAAACGTATCACTTGATTGGAAACCTGTACCAATAGAATAGGTATATGGTATAACTCCAGATGAACCTATTGCTGTAAAGGTAAACCCTGAAGAAACCGAACATTGGTTAGCAGCCATTGCTGGCACTACTACCGTTGGCATCGGATCAAGTACTACTGTAATTGGATTAGAGGTAACACACCCATTGGCGTCTTGTACATAAACATCCCATACTAAGTCTAATCCCGAATTGGTATCAACCGTCACAACATTGTTATTACCGTAAGCTCCTAGTGCAGGTGCTGGGTTACCCGACAAAACAGCTGCATAGGTATAAGTCGCTGTACCTCCTGATGGAGTCACTGTTATTTGTGATTCATCATTAGTACAATATACATTAGCCGCCGTTGCTGTAAATGTTAATGGGCTTAGTGGCTCTGAAACTATAACTGTTTCCGTTGCGGGACATCCCGTGATATCATCTGTAACCTCAACAGTATAACTACCAACTACCAATCCTGTTAAATCTATCGTGTTGCCTGTTTGAGTCAATGTTCCCGTTCCACTTGTTAATGTAGCGGTATATGTTCCTACATAATCGCTTACCGTAAATTGAATCGCTCCCGTATTATCACCAAAGCAATAAACATCATTTAATTTTAATCCAGCTATTGTAATATTCGTTACCGGTACCACTGTATAGGATTCCTGATAGGTACATCCATTGGCATCGGTCACTTCAAACATATAAGTATCTGGTGCTAATCCAGTAAAGGTTCCAGTTGACAATCCAGTAGTATTTCCTACTTCACTAGCTGGTGAAAGTATCGCATAACTTAATGTGCCTACGCCATTTGTTGTGGTTAGTGTCACATCGGTTGTTGGGGCTATACAGGTCACTGCTGGTGATATGAAATCTAAATCCGTTGGAGGATTTAAAGCTGGTACAGTTATATCTATGGGACCTGCAAAACATCCATGAGCATCTTTTATGAATGCGGATACAGTTTCAGAAGTATATGTAAAATAATTATCGGAAGTGGTATAATTAACTCCCCCATCAAAACTATAGGTATATGGAGCAGTTCCTGTTCCTGGCGTTACCGCAATAGTTATTTCGGCTGCTTGTGTTGCATTGCCCGAGCCACAAGTTAAACCTTGTGTTAAAGCTCCAGTTCCTGCAAGTAATACTGGTTCAGTAATGGTTACAAGAACATTTGATGTACAACTTTTGCTATCCTGTATATAAAACGTATATGAACCTGCTGCTAATCCCGTAAATAATGAAGTAGATGTAAATGTTACATTATCATCACTATAAGTATAACCACCTGAACCTCCAGAACCCGTTAGCTGTACCGTACCATTAAAACCTCCATTACAACTAACATCTGTTTTATTTGATGTAACGATTGGATTGGTTATAGGATCTACTCCTATAGTAGTAGTTGAAGTACAACTATTTGCATCTGTAATTTCAAAAGTATAAGTATCTACATCAACCAAAGCAACTGAATATGTAAATGTGGGACCTACAATAGGTGCGCTTGGGGCACTTACCACACCCGCTCCTTTTTGAACTGTATAAGTGTATGGTCCATTCCCACCCGACATAGTAACTGTAATAATGGCATCTGGTGACGCTGAACAATCTAATTCTTTTGTTATACTAGCAATAGAAGTTAATGGTGCGTAAACTATAGTTGGAGTTGGACTAGTAGCCGTACAGCCATTAGCATCTTTAATAGTAACTGTATAACTTCCTGGTGTATTAACAGTAAATGTTGAACTTGCTTGAAAAGATGCACCGCCATTTATACTATAAACATATGGGGTTACACCAGATGCGCCTACAGCTGTAAAGGTGAAACCTGAACTCACAAAACATTGATTAGATGCCAAAGCGGGAGTTGTTACCGAAGGCGATGGGTCTAAACTTATACTTTTATCAATAATTCTAAACTGACAACCATTGGTATCTTCTACAACAATATCCCAATTAGTTCTGATATTGTAATCTAGGTTTAACACATTGCTTGTACCAAAATCACTAGCTACTGGCACAAAACCTACAGCTCCTATTGCGTATTTATAAGGTCCTGTTCCTCCTGTTGTTGTAAGTGTAAGTTGCGCACCGGAATTACAATTTGCATTTATTTCTGCTGTTATTGCTGATGCAAGAGGCTGAATTGGTTGTGTTATTTGAAATTGTAAAGTAGTACTGCATAATGTTGTACCATCAAATTCTCTAACAAACAAAGTATAATTACCTGCTGGTAATCCTGTAATTGTCCCATTAGCAGGACCAGGATTAAATCCAGTCAAATGACCATTTATTGCCGGTATAACTGCTGTATTCGTTAAATTATCACGTACCTCATAGTATAGATCTGTAGTCGATAAATCATATTGATCAACAGTAAATGTTATTTCACCATTATTAGCACCAAAACAACTAACATTTGTTGCTACTAATGGATCTATGATTATTGGCGAAATAAGCGGTGTTGTAATTTCTAAATAAGAAGGACAGCCATTTATATCAATTACTTCAAATACATAGGTTGTACCTTGATCTAATCCCGAAAAAGTGTACGAAGTAGCAGATGTTGTAACAGATGTTGCGGGTTGACCATATATTAAATAAGTATAATCAGGAATACCTCCAGTTACATTTAATTCAACATCAACTCCTGTTAAACAAGACGCAGAAGCAATGGCACTGGTTAAATTCAAATAAGGAATAGGTTCTATCCGTAGCTTATTACTTCTATACTCGCATCCATTAGCATCTACAATGGTAATATAATAATCACCAAAATTTAAACCTCCAAAATTCCAAACTGGGGTACTTGCGGAAGCTATTTCAGTATAAGTATCAATCTGAGTAAATGAATTATCATATAATGTATATACATAAGGGGCTGTTCCGCCTGAAGCAATATTAATATCAAAACTTCCAGGTGTATTAGGACTACATTGTATTCCATTTGTTATAATATTAGGAACAATTGGAGCTGGATCGTTCAATACAACTGTTCCGCTAATATCACATTCTTTATTATCTCTTACTAAATAATTATAACTACCTGCAACCAAACCACCAAACACATTTGATGTTACAAACGTTGATCCACCATCAATACTGTATCTAAATGGTGCATCTCCTGTTAATGCGGTTAAAGTAATCGAACCATCAGAATCCCCATTACATGTTGGATCTACTTTTGAATTGGATGCAGTGATTGGGATAACTGGATTCACTATAACAATACTAGATTCAGCTTGACAACCTTGTGAGTCTATAACCCTAAATCGATAATTCCCATCTAATGTTGCAGTATATGGAGACCCTGATATTGTAGAGTATCCACCTCCATTATAATCAACTTCATAAGTACTGTATGTTCCTGTACCTCCATTTGGTGTTAATGCGATACTAGCACTAGCAATACAAGTTAAATCTTGCGTCATATTAGCATCCAATAACAATTCTGGCTTCAGTTCAAAAGTTCTAGATGCAATACAACCATTCCCGTCCTTTATGCTCACATTGTATACTCCAGGAGCATTTATACTAAAGTTTGGACTCGTTTGATACGCACCTCCAATACTATAGGTTGGTGTTCCAACAGTTGTTCCAGATAAAGTAATTGCAATAGGGGTTCCCGTGTAACATTGTGATGGTACAGCATCAATGGATGGTGTTCCATCTGAACTAACAACAATATCTAATTTTGTGGTACAACCTTGATTATCCAAAACCCAAACATCCCAATCCGTATTTGTAATAGGATCTAAGGTAGCGCTGCTACTAGAAGCATAAAGTCCAGTTGGAGATGCCCCATCTTGAACAAAAGCATAGGTGTAATTTGGTGTGCCACCTGATGCTGTTACAGTTACTTGAGCTCTATTGAAACAGTTTGCGTTTATATTACTTGTTTCCGAAAGTGTTAATGCATTAGTTGGTTCTGTAATACTTATTGTTGCATTTGCAGTACATTGTGTTGCTGAATCTGTTACTTCCACAGTATAAGTACCCGCCACTACATTTGATAGTGTTAATACATTTCCAGATGGTGTAAGTGTTCCTGTACCCAAGCTTCCTGCTGTTAATACAAATGTGTAATTCCCAACTGTGGCATTTCCTGAAACGGAATAAGTCCCAGATCCACTATTGTCTCCTCGACATAATACATCACTCAATTTAGTTCCTGTTATAGCAATAGGTATTACAGGAGCGATAGTATAAGATTCTGAATAATAACATCCGTTAGCATCGGTCACCCTAAAAACATAAGTTCCTGGCGTTAAGTTGGCAAATGAATTTGATGCCTGCTTTCCTCTTATTATTGGTGAAGGCGAAATGGTTTCATATTGTAACGTTCCAACACCACCAATTGTATTAGTTATGTTTACTGTTGTTGTTGTTGCTGCACAAGTAACTGCGGCTGAATCAAAAACTAAATCCGTTGGTGGAGCTAATGCGATTAATGTAATCGTTTGAGCCGTTGTTAAACAGCCATTGGCATCTTTTACAACGTAGTTAAAGGTTTGGTCCGATCCATTATCGTTTACGGTTAAGGTATTACTTGAACTGAATGATGCACCGTTATTAAAACTGTATTGATATGGTGCTGTTCCTGTTGTTGGTACATCAATAGTGATTAGCGCAGATTGTTTGGTATTCGTTGCACTACAACTAAAAGTCGAAGCATTAGCTGTGGTTGCTAATGGCGTTGGTTGAGTTATGTTTATAGTAATACTTGATGTACAAGCCTTACTATCTTTTACATAAAAAGTATGTGAACCATTCGATAATCCTGTAAATAAGGAAGTTGTTCCAAAAGTAATATTATCATTACTAAAAGTATAGCCACCTGAGCCTCCTAATCCTACTAATTGTGCAGTACCATCAGAAG
This sequence comes from Mariniflexile fucanivorans, assembly GCF_004341235.1. Taxonomy (GTDB): domain Bacteria; phylum Bacteroidota; class Bacteroidia; order Flavobacteriales; family Flavobacteriaceae; genus Mariniflexile; species Mariniflexile fucanivorans. The sequence goes on along the minus strand of NZ_SLUP01000010.1, from coordinate 164,919 downwards.
CACCATTACAAGTTACATTTGTTGTAGTTGCCGTAACTGTTGGATTGGTTATTGAATCAACAGTAATAATGTTTGAAAGCGATTGACAGCTGTTAGCATCTGTAATTCTAAATTGATAAGTTCCTGCGGTTCCTGCTGAATATATAAATGGTGTTCCCGTTGATCCTAACGAAGTATATACCGAACCATTGATGGAAACTTCATAAGTAAATGGCGCATAACCACCTGTAATGGTTCCTGTTATTACGGCGTCTGGTGATGCAGAACAATCCAACTCTTTTGTTAAAGTCGTATTTGCTGTTAATTGAGGTGCAATAGTTTCTGCTGGTAAAGTTACTGTACATCCATAGGCATCTCTTACTATAATGGTGTAAGTTCCAGGTACTAAATTTGCAAAAATATGACTTGATCCAAATGGGCCGCCATTAATGTTATATTCATAAGGTGCAACGCCTCCAGAAGCTGTAACTTCAAGTGTGGCTCCGTTTGTAGAATCGTAACAATAATCTGAAGTTGTGGCAATAGAAGCGGTTGGAGGTACCGAATCTACAAGATTGATTATATCTGTTGCTGTACATCCATTGGCATCAGTTACTCTAACAGTGTAATCTCCAGGAGCTACATTTGTTAAAATGCCATTACTAGGAAAAACGTTTACTAAATTTAATGTTGCTGTATCTAATAATTGATAAGAATATGCAGCAGTTCCCCCCGTTGCTGTTGCAGTAACCGTAGAACCAGCTAGACAAGTAACCGGTGTTCCAGAAACACTAACCTGTAAAGGTGTTGGTTCTGAAATAGTTTGAGGAAGTGTAAAACTACATGTTTCATAACGCACCATAACATTATAATTACCTGCTGCCAATCCTGTAATAGTATATGGTGAAGTCATTTGAGTATTCCAAGTAATACCATTATCTATAGAATATTGAAATCCAGTAGCGATGTCAAAATTTTGGGCAGAAATTGTTATAGTCCCATCGGCACTACCGTTACAGGTAGCGTTTGTAGATCCTGTAGAACTAGAAGTAAAAGCCTTACCTGAATCAACAATAAACGGGAATTCTACTTGGGTTACACAGCTTTTTGGTAGTTGGTATACGCTGATATCATCAATAGCGACATCATTACCACTAACTTGCTGAACATTAGATCTTACGATAAATTTTAAGCTTGTATTTGAACCTGGATCTAATGTCATAGGAGTTTTTGGATAACTCTCCCATAATTGTGTTTTTGGAATGTTACCAGTAGAAAATGAAGATATTTCAATTCCAGAGCTATTAACTAAAGCTACAACTAAATCAGGGTCGTATTGTGTATTTCCCGTTTTAAGTAGGTTCATGGCAAAAAACTCGACATTAATAGGCTGATTAGGAATGATATCATTAATCTGCTTTTCATATAAAGTTTCTGTTTTGGGGATTGTCGCTCCAATGTTTACAACTAAACATCTCCCTTTAGGTGTTGCTGGCACAGTAGCAGGTGTATGATCCCCTGGTTGTACCCATGCACTAAAAGGATGTACAACACGAGCTGTGACACTATAATCGCCATCATTTATTGCTGGATTACCTTTACATTGTGTTGCTACTACTTGTCTTTCAAAACAATAATAAGTTGGATTTATACCAGGAGAGGTCGTATCATCACCATAACCAAACGTCTCATATAATAAATTACTATATGTTGGAACAGAAGATAAAACATACTCAACAGTTATTGTATGCGATCCATCCGGTACATCTAAAAATGTTTTAGGATCTGCTGTATTAGTATTTGGAACGCCATCTAATAAATAATTATAAGTAAAGGAACTGCTTCCTGGGTTTGTTACAGTTACAGTAGCTCCTGCAGTTCCATCACAATTAAAATCAGGATCTGAAACATCTATAGTTGGTGCAACTGGCTCAGGATCCAAAGTGATAGATGACATTGCGTAAACACAACCATTAGCATCTTTTATATATAAAGTATAAGTTCCAGGTAAAACATAGGATTCATTTGTAGTTACCCAAGTAGCCTGATTATCAAAACTATATTCATAAGGAGGTGTACCTCCTTGCGGATTGGTAATACGAACTCTTCCTTCATCTGAAGGGCCACATCCTGCCAATTCCGAAACACCTGAAGAAGCCGTTAAAGCAGCATCTGGTTGAGTTATAGTAATACTTTGTGCTATTGTAAAACATTCTGAAACTCCAATTGAATATTTTAATATAGCTTCATAATCACCTATGGTTAAATTTGAAAAAACAGGATTTGAAACATAGGTAACTCCATTATCTATACTGTATTCTAAAGTATATCCGTTAGCATTTGTTACGCTAAATTCAATACTTCCTGAGTTATCATTATAACATAAAATATTATTTTGATTAATTGTATAAATAGGTGCCGGATTATCATCTATGGTTATGGTTGTATTTGTACTACAGTTTTTAGAATCTACTACAGTTATATTGTAAGTTCCTGCTGATGTAATAACAATTTCTGGCACATCCTGAAATTCAGTTGTACTGTTTACAAAATAAAAATAAGGTGCAGTTCCCCCTGTTGGATATACCGTAATTTCTCCATCGGTACAGGTTAAGGGTTTTGTAATTGCCGACGTTGCCGTTAACAATGGCGGATTTATAATATCAAAATTTACGGTTTCAGTACATCCATCTTCTGTAGATATTGTTGCCGTATAGGTTCCAGGGTTTAGATTTAGAAATGTATAATCACTATCATCAATAGGACCTACACTGTTTACTAAAGTAGCTCCTTGATAAATAGCATATGAATATTGTGCACGTACATCATTAGCTGCTAACTTCACGCTGCCTTTTCCTCCATTACAATATGGTTGAGTAACAACTGTTGATACCGTGAAATTCCTTTGTCTTATTTGAATATCCGGTACTGAAAAAACACAAGGATTAGTAGTTACACCTACTTGTTTTATGTATACTGTATATATGTTTGGTGAACTAACATCAAGAATATTACTTGGCTGATAATTAATATCATCAATACTGTATTCATAACCAGAAGGCACGCCTCCAACAGTTATTTGTCCTGGTGTTGTACATATAATATCTTGAGTTGATACTGTTGGGTTTAATAAATTTTGATAAGAATTGAAATAATATCTATTAAAGCATCCGCCAGCATAATTTAATGTTATCCTAAATTGCCCCGAAGTATTCACGGTATAATTTGGTCCAGTACCAACTTGAGTCCAAGTACACGATGTATTCTCATTAGCACAATCTGTACTATAAACGGCCGCACAACTTGCTTCGTTTAGCTTTTCCCAAATAATTGTTGAACCATCTGAAACGCCTGTTTGTATATCTCTTGATGCATTGGCACCACATAAAAATATATTGGGCAATTGTTTTCCGTCATTAGGACAAATAACAACTTCATCTGCAAAAGGAATTACGGGATTAGTAATAATTCCCCCAAAAGGAATAACCGTAATTTCTTGATTAATAGATAAACAAGGAGCATCAGCTGTATTATGAACATAATAAGTTCCTACATTTGATACTGTTATAGATTGATTTGTTCCAATTACAGGAGTACCTGTTGGACTGGTTGACCACGAATATGTATTATAACCGCTAGCCGCTGTTAGTTCAACCGTTGCTCCACAAAGCACTTCTGTTCCAGTAAACAAACAATCATCTACACCAACTAAAAAATTAGTTGCCTTAGGCGTTAATATACAACCCGAATTACTATTAATACTTGGATCATCTGAAATAGTGAAATTAGGATTAAAAACACCTTCGTAAGTTGCATATGCTTGATTGTCAATACTATTAGAACATGCATCACTTAGCATGTTACAAGATGGCACAACCGAAACTTTAAATCGAATTTCAAGAACAGGATCGTTTATTTCGACTACAGAATCATCAATTTCAAAAATAATTTCTCTTGTTAATGCATTGTAATTTTGCACTGAAATACCTGAAGGTAATACCCCTAAGTCTGCTGGGTAATTGAAAATTACATTTATAGGTAGTATATCTCTAATAGTAAACTTTGTAGCATCATCATTCCCTATATTTTGAAATCCAATAACATAATTTAACTCATCTCCAAGAGTTACATCTGCTCCACCTACATCATTTCCTAATGCGTCTTCAACAACTTTGGTTAATAAAATTTTTGGTTCAATAATATCAACAGCGAAAGACGTAACAAAAGCACCATAACCATCTCCCGATGTTGTTAATTTTAAATCACCTGCCGATGCTCCATTAGGGATTACACCGTTAAGTGGGTTTGGTATTATAACATTTTTAATATCAAAACCAAGAGTATTTTGACTACTAGGATTTCGAGCGGTAATATAAGATCCATTGTTTGTGATTCTAGAATTGAAAAAATTGTTTGCAGGACTTAAAGCGTCACTTATAGTAGTAAATGCTGCCGATGTACTCGCTTTGAATCTAAAAGTATCACCAGACAAACCTAAATCACCCTCTAAAGCAGAAACTCCTATTCTCGCAACAACGGGAGATGGGGCTGGCAAGGTTTGAAAACCAGACACAGGAATATCAATAGAAGTACTTCCTTGAACACCTGCATAACCATCAAAAACTGAAATAAATTTACTAGGTAGTGTCGGACTTTCATATATCACCACAAGTGTCCAACCCCCTGCACATCCTCCATTTCTTCTACCTGTAGTTGCTCTTAAGTTAGCAACAGTATAAGTTCCATCTGCATCGGTTAAACTTTGTAATAGATTTGTAACATTTTTATAACATATTATAGGCGAATCTTTAAAGGAGTTATTGATGTTTGAATAATCATAACCATCAAAAATAATATCATCTTCTTCTCCTACAGGGTCTGTATTAGTATCAGCAACCAAATCAACAAATCCACCCGTTGGCAATTTAAATTTCACTTGATTCCAATCATTGAGTCTCGCAGTACCTACAAAATTTTGACCTGAATTTGTACCTACGGCATTGGGATAAACTGATGCCCAATACAAACCAGCATATAAAATACTTTTACATGAGGTATTTAAAGCTAAATTTGCAGTACTAGAACTGAATATAGAAGCGTCTCCTCCACTTGCCACATTTATATACTCGCCTTCGTAACTATTGTTATTACCAGTACCATTATAAGGATCTGACAAACCTTTTCCTTTAATGATACTATTTCCTATTAAAACAATATCGCCCTTTACTTTAATACTTCCACCTGGTAATCTGGGGCTAAAAGGTACTGCTAGTTGCGAAAAAGCTGTTGCTGTACTTAATAATATTAAGCAAAGCATCAATTGGTAAGTTGCTTTCCTAAATTTTAATAAAAAACCAAAAGCAACATATAATTGTAAATCATATATTTTTTTCGCAATCAATTTGAAAAAAGACAATAATTTTTCAGAAAGGTTTACTAGGATATTTATTTGTGAAAGAATATGTTTTAAAAAAGTAAAGTTTTTCATCATTACTGCATTTGGGATTTTGATTAATCAGAAAGATTTTATAAAATTATAGCTATTTACATTCTATTTTCAACTTTAATTGTTACCCAACATCAATAAAGCCTCTTTATCCTCTTACAAAACCATTATCAAAACCCCCTAAAGAATACCCAACTTTCATAATAATTTTATATCAACCATTATTCTTTATTGGCAACAATATTTCTTAGTAACAAAGTCCAAAAATATAAATAAATTCCATGAAATGCACTTTTTTTTCGATGAAATACACTATTTAATTAATTTATATGTTTTTTCCTATATTAAAGTAAATAATAGATGGTTAAATAATAAATATGAAATATATTTCTTACTAAGTAATGCTTAAGAATTTATATTTGTAAGAATATTTTTTTTTTAAATAGGTGAAGAATATTTTTTATGTACTGGTATGCAAATACAGAAACAAGGTATATATTCTTGTATTCCCTAATTAATCATTTTTTTTATGAAGAAGTTTATGTTTAAAATAATGATTTATTAAGATTGAATGTTACATGATCATTAAGATCAAGCTAATAATGCACAGGGTTTTGTGTACAAGGACAATTGCTGATGCCCTGCAGAAAATCAAGCCCGATGGTTATTACGTGCGTCCCAGAGTTGAAGCCAGAGAGCTCGTTCATGGTGATCTGGTAGGCGTAGCCAAAGTAAAAGTTGCTCTTCTTGAAGCCCGCCATAGGCCCTACGTTCAAGGGCTTGAAGAACTGGTCGTTAAGGTAACGGTACGATAGACCAGCCCAATAATAGTCATCGTTCCTGTTGTATTTCCGGAACTTGAAGTTCACGTCCGTACTCGAGCGCTTGTCGCTGCTGAACATCTGGTAATACACCGATGGCTCGAACTCCAGCCCGCTGTTCTTGGGGCCCTTAAAGGTATACCCCGAATAGATCTGGTAGTTGAGCAGCATGATAGGCTCGGTTTTTCGAATATCCGCATCTATATTCTTTTCAAGAATATTGTTCGCGTTTAAACTCGCGAAGAACCCTTTGTTCCTATACAGTATACCTACATCGAAATTGTTGTTGGCCGTACGCCTATCATCCGTTAAGCCCGAAGGTATTGGTGTCCCGTTATTTTCGTCATAGCCATATAAGTTGTTGACATCAATCCTGAAGGTGTTTAAATTATACGAAATCCCAAAGGACAGGTACTGCTTGGAGTAATAGTCCAACGTTAGGTGGTGCGCAAAGGAAAATTTGGCACCCGTCTGGATGGTGTTACCGTTCTTATCGTTGTAAAATGAAAGCCCTACGCCCGAGCGGTCCGCGATCCTAAAATCGGCATACAGCGATTGGTTGTCTGGCGCGTCCTTGATACCCACCCATTGCGTGAGGCCGTTGGCACGAATCTTTAAGTTATCGCCGATCCCAGCATAGGTCGGTGAGACCACAAAGTTGTTATCGGCCAGATATTGCGTGAATACCGGTAGGTTCAGCTCTTGACCGTGCAACGTGCCCAGTGCCATAAAAAGTAGGTATATGATTGTTTTGCGCATAATGTTTTTATTGCTTAGTGATTAAAATCACTAATTTCATTTACCTGTATAGCGTAAAATGTCCAACAAATTCTCTATCATAATTTTTATCATTTAGTTTTACAACATACCAATAATCGCCTGTAGGTAATTCTATTTCATTGTACTTTCCGTCCCATTTTTCATCCACACCCAAGGTGGCGACTCTTCTTCCATACCTATCATAAATATTGAAGGTTAAGTTTTTGTATTGCGAATCACATCCTGGTCCCCATTCATAATTAGTCTCTTTGTCTGGTGTAAAATAATTTGGAATACACAAATCGATAAACTCAAAATATCTGGTAGCAGTAGCAAAACAACCATAGCTATCGGTTACTGTAACCGTGTAATTACCAGATTCATATATTAAAAACTTATTGGTGCTTCCGTAAGGTTCTCCATTCAAGGTATATTCATAAGCTCCTGAACCTCCAGTAGCTACGGCTATAATTTCATTTAAATCTCCATCATTTAACACTAAGGCCAATTGTGAGTATTGTTCAACATCAAAACTTGCTGTCCTTTTTATACAGCCATTGGTATGCCTTACATCAATATAATGCCCTATACCAGATGGTACGTTTACAAACACATTGCTAATTTGATAGGTACCACCGTTTAATGAATAATCCAGGTCTGCAGGGTCAGTTATACTTTCATCAACGGTAACGGTAACCGTGTTGGCTGTAATGTTGTTAAAACAATCAAATTCAACAGCTGCTTCTGGATTAATGGTCACCGATTCTGGGAACGTGATATTCCATTCTGAAATACAATCAAGCGCATCACTTACATATACAATATGATCTCCTCCTGACAAATTTGTAAAAGGGAATTCTGTTTGCGTTAAGGTCCCTGTTGTATATGTACCGTTAATATCATCTAAAACGACACGGTAAGGTGGTGTTCCTCCAGAAATATCAATACTAAATTCTCCATTCATATCACCTTCACAAACCTCTGGAAACATACTGTCTGGAACAATGGTAAGCACAACTGGTAATGGTTCAACTATTTCAAAATCAGAAATTACAAAACAACCTAATTCATCTTGAGCCATAGCTTGATAATTACCTGGTGCTAGATTTTCAAATAATGATGTTTCAAAAAACTGGTCTAATCTTGGTGAAATAGCATATTTTATAATACCGGTTCCTCCAGAAGCATTTATTACAACAGATCCATTATTTGCTCCACTACAAGTAACGTTTGCAGGAACAAAATTAACTGTTAATGGTACTGTTGGTTGTGTAATTGCTATTTGCGATGTTATAGTTAAACAGTCACCACTATCTACACGTACTTGGTATGTTCCAATTGGAAGCTCCGTGAAAACTCCTGGACTATTCTGAATGGCTCCCGGTATATTAGTTCCAGAAGCATCTTGTAAGGTATAAACATAACTACCTAATCCTCCTTCAGCCTTAGCCTCAATAACACCAGTATTATCGCCGGCACAGTTAATAAAGGCATTGGTAGCATCTAAATTAACATTTAAGCTTGGTAATGGATCTACTTTTATTTCATTTGAAACCCCTGCAACACAACCGTAAACATCTCGAACATAATACATGTAAGTTCCGGGGATTACGGGAATTGTTGAAGACTGTGAAGCAAACGTGCCTAAAACAGTTGCGAAATTTGCTGTATCGCTATATGTATATGGGCCTGTGCCACCTGTGGCACTCAACCTTAATGTAGTGTCGGTTGTACAAGTTTGCGAAGTTACTTTTACTAAACTAGCTTCTACCTGCGTTGGTTCGGTTATTATAATATTTGGTGATGTAAATTCGCAATTATAACTATCGGTAACAACCACATAGTAAGTTCCCTCTCCTAGTCCACTAAATACTGGTGATGCTTGAGGACCAGAAGATGTGATTGTTGGTAAAATTCTATGCAATGTATAGCTAAAATTGCTACCTGCACCTCCACTAGCTGCGTTTGCAGTAATAATTGCATTTGTATCACCAAAACAAGACAATGTTGTTGTATTGGCTGTTACAGTGGCATTTATTGGTAATGGAATTGTTAACGTTACATTATCTGAAGCTATACATCCACCTGCATCTCTAACATATACGGTATAATTTCCTGATGATAAATTTCTAAAAGTTCCATTAGAAGAATAAGCTACGGAAGCTGAGCCTGTTAGTTCGTATTCATAACTACCATAACCACCAGTAGCTGTAGCTGTAATGGTACCTTTATCATCATCACAAGTAACATTCGAGGTTTCTATAGCTACAACTGACAACGGATTAATAGGTGAATTAATAGTAACCACATTTGAAGAAGCCGAACAAAACGGAGTTGCAGTTTCTGTGACTTTCACGGTATAATTTCCTGCTGGAATTCCTGATACCAATAAGGGATTGGTTGAAGTATTTGCTGAAACAACACCATTTATAGATACTCCAGAACTATTGAAAACTTCATAAGAATAAGGTCCCGAATAGCCACTTACATTAATTTCAAACGTTCCAGTAAATTCTCCAAAACAAGTAACTTGTGTTGGTGCTCCAATTGTTATTGTTGGAAGTGGTACTGATGGTAAAAATACCTCAACAATTTCTGTACAAAACGTTATGGCATCTGTCATGGTAACCGTGTAGGTGCCAGAAGGCAATCCAGAAATAACATTACCAGAAATTGTACCCACTGCTGGACTTATGCTAAAGGTATAAGAACCCGACCCACCTGTACCAGTAAAAGTTAATACGCCATCGTCATCATTACATGTTGCCAATGTTGTAACCATGGGAGTTAACCCTAATGGCGCTTCAATATCTATACTTACTAAATTACCGCAACCATTAGCATCCTTAACCTCAACGGTATGGGTTCCCGATGCTAGATTTATTATGGTAAACGGAGCAGTTCTAGTTTGAAAAGCACCTCCATCAATACTATAAGCATAAGGGGCAATACCTGCTGAAGTTAATGTAACATCAATTGCAAAATTGCCTTCAACATCGGTACATTGATTGTTTATCGCAACCGAAATTACAGGTGTAGGATCTGATGGTAAAACAACAACTGCTGTTGTTTTTATACAACCATACGCATCTTTTACGTGAGCATAATAATTACCTGCATCTCTATTAAAAGTTGTTGCATTTGCCCATAAAGGATCTGTCGCTAAAGGCTCGGTAGCCGATGTAGTTAATTGGTATAAATAAGGTGCCGTTCCATCTTTAGCAATAACGCTTATAACTCCAGAATTGGCATTACAATTAGCGTTTTTATCAACGGTAGCACTAATATTTAAATCAAATGCCGATTCACTTATATTAAAAGGAGCAGTAACTACACCACAGCCGGCATTAGGACCAGAAGTTTCACTAATTAAAACAAAATAAGTTCCAAAAGGCAATGCCCCTAGATTGGTAACTGATAAATTTCCGCTTGCGGGTACAACGCCCGTACCGCTAATTCCTGTGGGTGTTGTGGATAAGGAATCCCAAATTTCATAATTTACAGTTGTAGCGATACCATAAGTACTATTAATGGTGAATGATACATTACCATCGGCACTTCCCACGCACGAAATATTATTAGACGTTAAAGCCGTAGCTGTTAATGTTGAATTTGTTGGTATGGATGCTGTAGCCGATTGATAATAACTACAATCTGTGGCATCATCAAATACAATAAACGTATAAGTAACGCCTGGAACCAAGCCTGTAAACGTTGTTTTTTTACTACCATAGGCATCTTCAGGCTGCCAAGTCCCAACTGGATTTGGGTATACTGAAGTCGGTCCGCGGTAAATACTAAAATAGAAAGGTCCTACACTAGCTAAAGCCGTACCTATATGCACCACAGCCTCTCCACCTGTAGTACAATCTGCTGTTGTATTTACAATGATGTCCAAATTATCTGGAGGTGAAGCTACTAAAACATCTTGAATCAATACGGAACATCCATTAGCATCAACTACATTTATTTGATACAACCCAAATTGTACAACATCAAAATTCACAGAAGTTGATCCCGTAGCATTAAGTTCTGAGGCTGAATATCCATTCGATCCTGTAACAAAATAATTATACGGAGCAGTTCCTCCTGAAACAGCATCAATAATAACCGATCCCATTGAAACTCCAAAAAAAGCATCGCAAGTAATATCTACGGGATGATGAGTAACAATAATAGGCGTTGGTTCTGCTATTACAATGGTTTTTATATCAGTACATGATTTAGCATCGGTTAAAGTAATGGTATAAGTTCCCGCAGCTAAACCAGATGTTTGTGTGCCATAATTAGTGCCAGTAGTATCATTATTCACATTAATAACAAAAGGTGGCGTACCAACCGTATTGTCTATGGTGATTTTAATCGCTGCTGAATTATCACTATTACATAAAATTGGTTGTGTTTGTACCACAGAAAAACTAGGTAATGAAATAGCATTAACATTCTGTACACTAGATTCTGCTGTACAACCAACGGCATCTGTAACTAAAAATTGATAAGTGCCATTGTTTGGGGTTGAATAACTAAAAGGAGAACTCGTAGTTCCTAATGAAACATATGCTGCTCCATTAATTGATACCGCATAAGAAAATGGTGCAACTCCACCTGAAAATGTTCCTGTTATGGTAGCATCTGGAGAAGCTGTACAATCTAGATCTTTAGTTAAAACCGTATTTAATGTAATAGGAACTAAAGGAGCAATAGTATAGGACTCCGTATAAATACAGTCATTCTCATCTATAACCCTAAATGTATATGTATTTGGAGCTAAACCTGTAAACACATTAGAAGTTTGGTATGCTGTTGTAGATGCTGCTGGTGCAATAATTTGATATCGTAAAGTACCAAAACCACCAGTAGGCGTTAGCGTTACACTTGATGTTATTAATGGGCAACTTAATGGCGTATGAGAAAAACTTAAATCTGTTAGAGGATCTAATGGGGCTATTGTTATTGAACCTGTAATAAAGGTACAATCGTTTGCATCTTTTATTGTTACGGCATATGTTCCGTTTACCAAACCTGAAAATGTTAATCCTGTTTGGAAATTCACTCCATCAATACTATATGTATATGGTGAAGTGCCTCCTGAAACACCAGAAACGGTTATAACACCATTAGTTAAACAGGTATATGGTGTGGTTAAAGTTGCTGTTCCATTAATATCACTTGTTATTGTAATGGTTTCAGATTGAGGTGTTGACAAACACACATCTGTTCCCATGGTGTATTGAACTACGGTATCATAAGTTCCTGGAGCTAATCCTGTAAAAACAGGTGAATTATAGAATGTTACGCCATTATCAATACTGTACATTAAACTGTTGCCATTTGTATTTGTAACATTAAAAGTTATGGTACCAATATCACCTGCATCCGAACATAAAATATCTGTTTTAGTAATGTTAAAATCTGGTGCTGGTATGGCATTTACGGTTATGGAAGTTTCAGCAGAACAGTTATTAGAATCCATAACTGTAATATTATAAACTCCAGAAGCCGTTACCGGAATTATTGGTTCGCTTTGAAAAACAGTAGTGCTATTTACAAAATAATAATAAGGAGGCGTTCCTCCTACCGGATATACGGTAATTTCTCCATCGGTACATGTTAACGGTTTTGTAAGTGCCGAAGTAGCGGTTAATAATGGTGGATTTATAATTTGAACATCTATAGTTTCAATACATCCATCTTCAGTAGATATCGTTGCCGTATAGCTTCCTGGGTTTAAGTTTTTAAATGTGTAATCACTTTCACTTATTGGCCCCACACTGTTTATTAATGTAGCTCCTTGATAAATGGTGTAGAAATATTGCGGACGCACATCATGAGCTGCTAATTTCACACTGCCTTTTTCATTATTACAATACGGTTGCGTTACAACACTCGAAACGCTAAAATCTCTTAGTCTTATTTGAACATCTGGTACTGAAAATATACAAGGGTTAGGTGTTACATCTATCTGTCTAATATAAACTGGATACTGATTTGGTGTCGTAATTGAAAACACATTACTTGTTTGGTAATTTATTCCATCAATACTAAACTCATAACCACTTGGAACGTTACCAATTTTAATTTCGCCGGGTGTCGTACAATAAATATCTCTAAATGTAACCGTTGGCACTAATAAGTTTTCATATATATTGAAATAAAACTGATTAAAACAACCTCCAGTATAATTTAAAGTTAATCGGTACTGCCCTGCTGTGTCTGCTGTAAAATTTGGTCCCGTTGCTACTTGGTTCCAAGTACATGCCAAATTTTCATTAGCACAATCTTCTTCGGTAATCGCTGTACAACTTGTTTCATCTAATTTCTCCCAAATCATGGATGATGTATCGGTGATATTGGTTTGAATGAAACGCGCATCATTGTCTCCACATAAATAAATATTTGGCAATTGTTTACCATCATTTGGACATGTAACAATTTCATCTGCAAAAGGAAGTACAGGATTTGTTACACCAAAACCAAACGTAATGACATTAAAAACCTGATCTATAGATTGACAAGGTGCCGCTGCTATATTATGCACATAGTAAGTACCTGAAGTCGTAACGGTAATTGACTGGGTAGTGCCTATAACAGGTGTTCCAGATGGACTTGTAGACCACGAATAAGCATCGTAACCACTAGCGGCCGTTAATACGGTGCTTTCACCACAAAGTATCACTTCTTCTTCAAAAACACAATTATTTAAATCGGCTAAAAAGTTTGTAGCTCCGGGTGTTAATAAACATCCTGTGTTTGTATTGTAACTTGGATCGTCTGAAATTGTAAAATCTGGATTAATAGTTCCTTTATAAGTAGCATATGCTTGATTATCGATATTATTGGAACACGCATCATTTAACAAACTACACGATGAAACTACGGTTACTTTAAAACGGATTTCAGAAACTGGGTCATCTTCTTCAACCACAGAAGCATCTACCTTAAAGACAAGTTCACGAGTAGTGGGATTGTAACTTTGAACGGTAACTCCCGTTGGTAAAGTTTCAACATCAACTGGATAATTAAATACAATATTAGTTGGGAGAATGTCTCTAATTATTAAGTTGGTTGCATCATCGTTTCCTGTATTTTGAAACCCTATAGTATAATATAATTCATCACCAAGGTCTACCACTTGCCCTCCAATATCGTTTCCAAGTACATCTTCAACAATTTTGGTTAAAACTATATTTGGTGCAATAATTTCAATAGCAAATGCATTAAAATAGAAATAATAAATATCGGTATTCGTACCTAACCTTATATTAGCAGAAGTGTCTCCATTTGCTATTAAACTGTTTCCTGCATTCGGGATGTTTATAATACCGGCATCAAAACCTAAGGTATTTGAACTTGTAGGGCTTCTATCTGTAAAAAGTATTGGCGAATTAGTAATGGGATCTATAATGGATACCGTACTATTAAAAAAGTTATTGTTAGGACGTATGGTGGTTCCACTGGCATTAGTGGCACTAATTTTTGTTCCATTAATTTCTAAATAATCCTGTGTCCAGCTTCTATCTCCCTCCAAAGCACTAAAGGCATATTTAGCTCGAACGGGGCCTGTAGGTATGGTTTTAAAACCATTAATAACGAAGTTTTGTTGATTATTGGGTGCTTGATTATCTATTTTTGTAAACCCATCAAAAGACGTTATGTATTTACTTGGTAGTAAAGGATCTTCATAAATAACGAAAAGCGACCACCCTGCCGATAGTCCTTCAGTATTACGCCCATCACCGCTATTCATCATTGCAGAGGTCATAGAGGAAATATTAGCTACTGTATAAGTTCCTTCAGGATCGCTTAAAGCTGTTAATATATTTGTTACATCGCTATAGTAAGCATAGGTATTTGAATTTCTATCATTTGTAGAATTTTGATAATAAATCTCTGTTCCAATTATATCTAAATAAGCACTACTTCCAGGAGTTTTAAATTTAATTTCTTCCATGGCCGTGTTGCCTTTTACTACTGAACTCCAATATAAACCAGCATATACAACTTTATAACAGCTAACATCGTTTGGCACATCTAAATCTGCACTACTAGAGTTGAAGGTATTGGTGTCTCCATCAATGTCAACATACACCATCTGGTCTCTATTAGCTGAACTTTCATTATTAGTAGTTCCAGAATATGGGTTTGTTTGATGAACCCCCATATTACTATTTCCAATTAAAAGGATATCACCTTTAATAGCCTCGTCGTAACGTGGATTAAAAGGCACAAGGTTTTGTGCTATAACAACGTTAAAGCATTGTAAAGAAAATAAAACGATGAGTAGGTTAAAAAAAGTAGTTTTTCTCATAGCTGATTATTTTTTATTCCTTTTCTTGGGGCGGAAAAAGAAATATTAATCATAGTTTTTGTTTGAAAAACAACTTTATTCTTACGTAAAATTTATTTTATCCGAAATAATTGTTTTTCAGCGATATAAATATCGTGAAATATTTTTGAACAATTGTAAACTGAAATCATAAATTAAGTCTTTAATCGATGAAATGACACCGAAAACTTATTTGGTCGATTATTTTATGGTATTTATGAGATAAATACATGATAAGGAAGTGGTGCATTCAAAAAAAAAATCTATTTTTTTGAATACCATTTAAAAGCCCTCGAAGCTAAAACCTCAAGGGCTTCATTATTTATTTAGAAAACTAGTATCTGTTCTTTTATATAATTTAAATTGTTTTCGTATAAAATATACAGCTTTTAATTCTCTATTTTAATCATAGATGATTTACTATTATAAGGAGTGCTTCCTTTAGAGCTCATGGCTCCACTTGCTTCTCCTATAGAATCAAATTTCTGATAATATATGTAATATTTACTAGAGGCTGCATCATAAAAGAAATTAATGTCTTTTTGACCTGCAGCAACAGCCTTAGTTAAAAACTCATCTCTTTTAGCCATATCACTATGTACTGCAATTACAATATAATATCCACTTTCTACATTTCGAACACCTTTTATAATTTCAATATTATCACCGCGATCTTCACCAAAATCAAAATCAGATTCCTTAAGTGGCACTGTGGCGGGTGGTGTTGTTTGTTTAATTATATTTAATGCTGCTTTATCTTTATTGTATCTATCCTCTTCATTATCATAAGCAGCTCGTTTTATACGTCGTTTACGTTCATACTCAGTAGCTTCTTGAATAGTTTCCAATTGTGATTCTAAATCTGCTTTTACAGTTTTAGTTTCCGATTGCGCTTCTTTTAAAGCATTAATTTCATTCAAATAAACTACATTTTCAGATCCTTGTCCATTAGAGACGTTTTCGAGTCTTTCATTATAAAGATTTTCTAATTCCTTAATTTTTTCATCTTGAGCAATTATTACATCATCAATTTGATTTTTTAAAGATTCTAAAGCTGCATTTTCACCCGATATACTTTTAAAAGGTTTAGGAGCCGTATAGATACCTTGTTCACTTAAATCATTTTCTCTCTTTAATTCTTGAAGTTCTTTTTCTCTACTAGCAACCGTTTCGTTTAATTTTGTGATTAATTCCTCTTGTTTTAATTTAGCGTCTGTCGCAGATTTGGTTAAATTACTTATAGCAATACTAGCATCATCTTTTGGCACATTTGCTGAAGCCGCATCCAATTTCTGTTGTTTAGCTAGTGCTTCTTTTTCCGCTTTTTCTTTAGCTTGGGCTAATTTAATTCTGGCATATTCTGCATCTGCTTTCGCTCTCGCTTCTTCTTGTAACAATTTAATTCTAGCTTCTTTATCTGCTTTTGCTTGAGCTGCTGCTTCTTGTGCTAACTTAATCTTAGCTTCTTCATCTGCTTTGGCTTGAGATGCTACTTCTTGTGCTAACTTAGCCTTAGCTTCTTCATCCGCTTTGGCTTGTGCTGCTGCTTCTTGCGCTAACTTAGCCTTAGCTTCTTCATCCGCTTTGGCTTGTGCTGCTGCTTCTTGCGCTAACTTAGTCTTAGCCTCTTCTTCTGCTTTGGCTTGTGCAGCTTCTTCTTGTGCTAATTTAATTTTAGCTGCTTCTTCATCGGCTTTAGCTTGAGTATCTTTATTTTCTTCAACAGTTTTAACTCGTTGTTCTTTTTTCTCTTCTAATTTTGCTAATGCTTCTGCTTTTGCCTCTGCTTTTTCTTTTGCAATGGCTTCTCTATCTACTTTAACTTCTGGTGTATTGCGTTTTGCCGACGTGTTTTTTGATTTTTTAGATGGTGAAATTAAGGCGCCTTCATCATCATTATCATCACTATAAATATATCTTTCTTTTTTCTTGAATTTATATGCTAACGTGAATTCATGTGAATTTCCAAAAGTTGACATATCTCCTATTTCCTTCTCATAGTTATATTCAATAGCAATTTCATTGGTAATATTAAGACCAATTCCTGCTGAAACTCCATATAAAGTATTATATCCTGCTTGTCCCCAAATGCCCTTTGAGGTTGTTAACATCATAATTCCAGAAAGAACTGTTTCGTCTTTTTTAAACTCTGAGCGTACTAACCCCGAAAATTTACTTCCATCGAAAAAACCACGACTATCTACAAAACCAGTATACATGGCATGTGCCTGAATACTCTGTTCTGGGTTTTCTTCTATAATTTGAGATGTTTTGATATTGTATGCAACAATATTATTTAGAGACACACCAAAATCAAGAAATGTAGTGCCATAATTTATACCTGGGTTGATAGTAGCTATTAAGTTTGAAGGTATATTTTGTAAAGATGGATCTGGAAAATTTGTAACCACACTCCCCTCATCAATACCACTTTTATACACACCAACATTTAAACCCAAAGTTAAATTGCTATCTCTATTTAAAACCACATTGTAAGCATAATTTATAACACCTCCAAAAGTGGTTAATACACCATAGTTTTGTTGAAAAAAACCAATACCAACACCGGTGTTTTCTGCAAATCTTCCCGAATAACTAAAGAGATAGGTTTGTGGAGCATTTTCAAACTGAACCCATTCCCTCTTATTAGTAAACGTAAGGTATTTATTTGATTCTCTTACAAAACTAAATGTAGGATTGATAGCGTATCTGTTAAACTTTAATGAGTTTCTTATAGGAAGTGATAAAGCAACAACACCGTCATCCTCTTGAGCATGAAGTATTTGCGCTAAACACAAAAATATGATTATATGGATGAGAGATTTTTGCATGTTATTTTACAACTGTTATCGAGCCTTTTAAGGTTTTATTATTTGATGTTGTAATGACGTAATAATAAACAGGGTTTACACTGGTAAAACTTATTTGTGCTTCTGGCCAATTATTTTGATAATCGCCAGTTTGAAACACTATTTTACCTTGAGAATTCATTATAGCAATTTGTGTATTTGTTCCTGAAATATATTCTTGAGGAATTATCCAAGTATCATTAATATTATCACCATTTGGACTTATTAAATTAGGTATATTCTCTACGTCTGGAAATGGTTCTGTAATTGAAAAAAGAAATTCTTGAGATGTTATACAATCTTCTGTTTGTGTTACAATTACTTTATAATCGCCACTTTGCGATGCTTCATAATTATCTGTAATGGCACTTGTAATTATTGTATCGTTAAAATACCATTGAAATTGAGGATTAACAGCATCTGTGGTTACTGTAGCAACTAAAGTTTCACCAGTGTCTAAACTATTAGTTTCTGGTACGTTTATACTACTAGTAAACCCACTCACTTCAAGATCTATACTTGCACTTGTGGTACAAGTTCCTAAATTAATTGTTACTGTATAAGTACCAGACTCATTAGTTATATATGCTTGACTAGTTGCTCCGGTAATTTCGTTACCATCTTTAAACCATTTATAAGTATCTCCATTAATGGTACTTAAAGTGGTAGCGCCTTCACTAGGGCAATATGGATTACCTAAACTAGAATCTATGGATGAACTTGAACCCGAATTAACCTCACTTATAGTTACTGTATTTGAATACGAATCTGAGGTACATGTGCCATAATTAGTTCTAACAAAATAAGTTCCTGGAGTATTTACGGAAAGTGTGTTTCCTGAAGCCACAAAATCGGAAGTTGTTTGGTTAGCATCATTAACTTTATACCAATTATAGGTTAACGATGGGTATTGTAAAGGTGAATTATTACTTCCTGTTCCTGGGTTATCTATAGTCAACAAATAGCTTCCTCCTGCACAATACGAACCTGTAGAAATCAAATTATTAATACTAAAAGGTTCATTTTGTATTTTGTAATATGCCGCAAAAGCATCTGAAGATGAACTAGTTGCCGCGGGCGATGTACTTTTAATTCTAATTTTATAGGCTTCACCTGCTGTTGTTGTTGGTAAAGAAAAGCTTAATGTTGCTTGAGATACTGTGACAGCACCTTCTTCAGATGTGTAAATAACGGTAGGATTTGTAAAACTACCCGTACTATCTGAAAGTTCTATAATAAACTGGTTACTAGAGTTTATTGCAGTATCTGTAAAACTAAATTTTGTGTTGTAAGTATTGAATGAAGGACTTGCACATGCTTGTCCAAAAAGCAAGCTAGGTTTACCAATTACCATTTGCGAATAAATAGTTTGTGTAAAACAAAATGCCAGTAATACAAGAATATTAATAAGAGTAAAGTTCTTCATATATACATTATTATTTCTTAAATAAAATTCCTAAAGTTCTTATTTTTTGAAAATGCTGATTCCATAAGAATTAAAATTCTTAAAACACGACAAGCATATACCAATTAAAAATTTAGCAATTATATTATAGTCATGCTATTTAGTAGGTTATACCTAAAGTTTAGTTTCTTGGGCATAAGTAGCATCTTTTGATGCAATTATTTTATTGATTCGCAATCTGAAATCCGGTCTTTTTTCATTTGAAAAATCAATAAATGTTTCAGCATTATTACTTTTAGAATACACATTAAAAAAAGCACTGTTGCCATACCAATTTTCTAAATCTTCATTATTTGAATCATTTTCAAGAAAAATATTTCCTTTACAATTATTGAAAAACATATTAGCAAACTGTATTTTTTCTAGATTTTGTTGATTAATATTAATTGAACTTTCTAATATCACTGCTGGATTAAAACCAGAAACAACACTTTTATTCATATTCAAACTTGCATTTTGTCCAATAAAAATAGCTTCTTTCACCAAGCCCTTTTCCATATCAGAATTTAAACTTTCACTATCGTTTAAAAATGTTAGGTTATTGGCTTCTACATTTGTGCCTTTTTTGGTAAAATCTACTTCTTCCATTTTATTATAAGAGGCAATTTGTAAACATCTGGCTGCACTACTGCTTGATATATAAGGAGATCTTATAGCTAAAGAATTATCAATTTTACATTGTGCACCGTAATTAAACTTAAAGTCGTCACTATTCGATCTGTATGCTACTAATTTGTTCAAGCAAGTATCACCACCCAAAATTTCAAAAGAATTACCTCCAGAATAGCTTACCATAACATTATCGAAAATGGTTTTATTACCAACACCTGCTAATAGCAATCCGTTATAATATTCATCACCTTTAATTCTTTTGCCAGCAAATTCAATTCTTACGTATCTTAAAATACCAGAGTTACTTTCTGCATTAGAACCACCATAATTTGTATATGAATAATTAAATTGAGCTAAATCGCTATAATAAGATGCTACAGATCCATTACCAAATTTATTTGTAGGAGCATCGCCCAAAAGAATGATGCCGCCCCAATCTCCAGATCTTTTAGTTCCTCTATTTGACGTAAAAATAATAGGGTCTGTTTCTAAACCATCAGCTACAATTTTTGATCCCTTAGTAATTGTTAAAGATGCTTTTGATGCAAAATCGCATATTATTACAGTTCCCGGTTCTATGGTAAGGGTTGCATTGTTTGTTACAAAAACATTTCCCAACAACATATAGGTTTCTCTCTTAACTAACTTTTTATCTTTATCAATATTACCTGCCAATATTTGAGTTGGCTCGTCATACTGCTTTTGGTTCGGTTTAAACTCAGTCCAGTTGTACAACCAATTATTGGCACCTATAATTCCTTTTTCCTGTTGCCCATAAATATTTCCAATTATAAAAAGGAATATAAATGTCATTTGAGTTAAGTTTTTCATAATCATTTTTTTTTGTTACAAAAACCAAATAAGATTTTTCTACTGAATATTTGTCAAATCTATAAAAATATTCCACGAAATACCAAATATTTCGACGAAATACACAAAATTAACAATTTAATAAATAAGTTTAATCGACGAAATACATGTATCATAGACAAAAAACACATTTTCCTACAAAATTATTATAAACCAGTAAATCATAAAATGATTAGAACACGAGTTTATAAAAAAATCAATCTTAAAAGTTAAGATTGACTTTATAGTTTGCGGTTAATTATTAGATACTATCTAATTTAGATGGTTGCTGCTATTTGTATTAGTGATAAGCACTATACTCATGTAAAGATTTCATAATTTCTTCATAAAATATAATGGCAGAAATTAATTTACTAGTATCAGAATAGGGCAATATTTTTTTATGAAACTCTGTAGTAGCTTCATAATAATCATCTGTTGCTTCAAATTGATTATCTAATATTTTTCTATTATCACTATCATTAGGAATTCCTAAAGTAGTCATAGTTACTCCTGGTTTTGTAGCAAAAGCTATATATGGTAAGGTTTTTATTAAAACCTCAATGCGTTCCATGTAAAGGAATAACAACTCTCCTTTTTGCATACGCTCCAACTCTTCTTTTGTATGATATTTTTTAATAGCTACTTTTTCGCTGATAATACTTTTTGGTTCATTCTTGTTTTGAGCAAAACTTATACCTGTAATTAGGAATAAACCAATACTAAATAGAATAATTTTTGTTTTCATATTTACGACTTAGGGATTTAGGGTTTAAAAAAACAAATTTATGTAATTAATCGTCAAAAACAAGCTTTTAATCGAATTTTTTAATATTTTTTTAAGTTTTTGTAGCAAGAAAGGTACTTCCTCTATAAATGTGATGAAGTAATATGCACAGAGAGCTGCATAGATGTATAAAGAACAAAGCAAATTATACTTTAATTATGCTTCTTTTGAAAAGAGAAATGTATTGGGTATTTGATAAAATAAAAGTTTGTCAGGACACTTAGACGTTTCAGAAATTGCAACCGCTCCAAAATAATCTTCATTCAATTTAAAACTAAATACCTGTAATTGTTTGATGGGACCCAAAAACTCTGAGGGTATATTTTGGCATCCATCTAATGATATTATTTCTGAAATATTATCGTCTATTCCCACCCCAATGGCTTTTACAATGGCTTCTTTTCGAGTCCACAATTTATAGAAAGTAACATGCCCACCACTAGTATTAACTTCATCAATTTCAGATTTATTAAAAACAGTTGGTAAAATATCTTCAAAATTAAATTCTTTATTCACATATTCAATATCTACACCTACTGGACTTTTGGCGATGGCAATAATGGCATAATCTGTTGCATGAGAAATATTAAAATGAACGGATGGATGCGATGGTAAAAAAGGTTTTTTATTAGAATCACTTTCAATAAATATGTTGTGAATATCCAATCCGGTTTGTTCTGCTAATAGGAATTTTAATACAGTTCTGCATATTACAAATGTATTTTTGTCTTTAACAAAATGAAATCTATTGGCACGATTGCTCTCTGAATGTGATAAAAATGGCATTAAAGAAGGTGCTAATTTTTGAAAATTTGATAACTCAATTTTGTAAAATTTCACACCTAGATCATCATATTCATCCCTACAATTAAAATCTTTTATTAAAATTTCTAGTGTTCTGAAAAAAACCTCTCTTTTAGTGTTCTGAATCATAGTTATTTAAAAAAAATTAAGACCCTTGCTAAGGTTTCAACAGATGATGAATGATATATGGGTGACTCTATAAATATTATTTTTTAAACTTTTCAATACCCGTTTGAAGCCATGTACGATAATCTTCAACATCTGGAGTATAACCAACAGGATCCAGTAAATTTTCTTCATTATGATCCATCAACACATAAAACGGTTGTGAATTAGCTTTATATTTTATGGTTTGCAATTCACTCCATTTTTGACCAATATATTTTAACTGTTTTCCGGGTTTTAATTTTGATTCTGTAACTTCACTAGCAGCTAACGGGCGTTTATCATCTACATATAGCGATATTAAAACCACCTCATTTTTTAGAATGTTCAACACCTCTGGTTTTGGCCAAACGTTCTGTTCCATTTTTCTACAATTAACACATGCCCAACCTGTAAAATCGATCATAACTGGCTTACCCACTTCTTTGGCATAAGCCAACCCTTTATCATAATCGTTAAACGCTAAAATATCGTATGGAGCTAATAAATGTGCACCATCTGGCAGGCCTTCATGAGAATCTAAAACAGATGCTGTTCCCATTTTTGAAAACCCGACCCCATAAGGCGATTCGCTATATTCCAATGGTGGTGGAAAAGCACTTATCAAATTTAATGGTGCGCCCCAAAGTCCGGGAATCATATAGATAGTAAATGAAAGAACTACCAAACCTAAACTCAATCTTCCCACAGAAATATGTGTTAATGGTGAATCGTGCGGTAGTTGTATTTTTCCGAAAAGATAAAATGCCAAAGCTCCAAAAATAGCTATCCATATGGCTAAGAACACTTCTCGTTCTAGCAAATGTGCTTGTAATACTAAATCGGCTTGTGAAAGGAATTTGAATGCCAAAGCTAATTCTAAAAAACCTAAAACTACTTTTACCGTATTTAACCAACCACCCGATTTAGGTAATGAATTTAACCAACCTGGGAAGGCTGCAAACAAAGCAAATGGTAACGCAATAGCCAATGAAAAGCCTAACATACCTATTATTGGGGCTAAACCACCTTTTGATGCTGCTTCCACAAGCAACGTTCCAACAATGGGACCCGTACATGAAAATGATACAATAGCCAAAGCTAATGCCATAAAAAAGATACCTATAAGTCCGCCACGGTCTGCTTGCGAATCTACCTTATTCGCCCAAGAGTTTGGCAACATAATTTCGAAAGCCCCTAAAAAAGACACAGCAAAAACCACCAACAATAAAAAGAAAATAATATTAAACCACACATTGGTAGCGAGGGCGTTTAAAGCATCGGCACCAAAAATACCCGTTACAGCGGTTCCTAATAACACATAAATAACGATGATACAAATACCGTAAATAATAGCATTTTTAATTCCAGCCGCTTTAGTTTTACTTTGTTTGGTAAAGAAACTCACCGTCATGGGAATCATTGGGAACACACAGGGTGTTAACAGCGCTGCAAAACCAGATAAAAAGGCAATGAAGAATATACCCCAAAGCCCTTTTTGCGAAGATGAATTTGCATGACTTGATGAAGCTTCTACAGTTTCGTTTGCAATTGAAACGGAATCATTTTTAATTTTAAATTCTAATGCCACTTCGGTTGGAGGAGAGCATCTTGTATCATCACAAATCATATATTCCACAAACGCATTGATTGTAGAAACACCATCAGTTACTTTTACTTTTTGCTTGAAAACGGCGGTTTTTTCAAAATATTTAATGGCCATTTCAAAAACGGGATCATCTACAGTATGTCCTTCCTCTTCAACGGTGTTGCCAATACTAGTAAAACCACCATCACTATCATCGTAAATAAACGATGTTGGAATGGGGCCTCCTTCAGGAACATCTTGTGAATACAAATGAAACCCAGAAGGAATCTCTGCTTTTGATACTAAATTAAATTCAGAATCTGATAGTTTTTCAACGGTTGTAGTCCACTTAACAGGATCTATCATTTGTGCATGACCTACTATTGATAAACCTAAAACTACTAATGCAAAAAGAAATTTCTTCATTATATTGTACTCTATATTACTTCAATTATTTTACGTTGAAAACTAAATCTACTTCGGTAGGTGGCAAACATCTGCTATCGTCGCATACCATAAATTCAACTGTGCCTTTTACAACAAACGGTACTTTTCCTTTTAATTTAATACGTTGTTTAAAATTTGCTTTTTTATCAAAATACGTGATTTCCATATCGAAAACAGGGTCTTGAACAGTGTGCCCCTTATCTTCTGATGTATTTCCTTTTTTAAGATAATTCGTATTTCCTTCAAAAGTAAAACTTGTTGCTATTGGACCGTCTTCGGGCACTGTTTGAGAATATAAATGCCAACCTTTATCTATTGTTGCAGTGGCAACTAATTCGTATTCGGTATCAGATATTTTATTAACGGATGTTGTCCATTTTACAGGTTTTAATACTTGTGCATGACTTGCAAACGCTGCTATAAAGATTAAGAATGTAATAATTTTTTTCATTTGAAATACGTGTATTTATATTGATTTTTTTATTTTGAATGATATCAATAGCATGAATCGTTCCATTTGCTATTTTTTGTAATTATTCTCTAATATCTGCAAATTTAACAGCTTAAATTGTTTAAAGTGATAAAACTAAATTTTTAACAGGGTAAACTAGGGTAATTTAACCTAATTTTAATAAAATAGAACTACTCGCTACCGTTCAAATTTACAAAATTCAGTATTTCTATTTATTTGACATCAAATAGTGTCTTATCCCGAAATATGACTACTATTTATAGTTGTCATAATATTTATCGGGATCGCTCTGTTAGTTTAACCTGGAAGTTAGATATTTAAAAATAGCTGCAATTTCTTAAGTATTATAAGGTTTTTTCAATTTCTGAAAACGCTATTGAAGGATTGTTATTATTCGTAAAATCTTTGTCAAATAAGTTTGTTACTAACCCATTTGATTTTTTACTAAATATCATATCGTGCCCCACACATAACCCCATTGAAATGTTCAACTCTGTGCCATGACTGTTTAAAATATCTGCTTGTCCTGCAGGGTTACACATTATTCGATTACTTTCGCCTCCTAAAATCTCTTTTTTTCTTACTTTATTGTGTTTACAGCCAACAGTGTAAACAGTAAAATATTTTGAAAAATATTCTTTTAGCACTTCTGCTTCGTGAGAGAATGTTATACAATGTGCGATTCCTAATCGACTCACATGCATTCCTCTAGCAAAATTTAATATTTCTTCAATTCTATTAGCTCTCATACTTGTATAATCGCAATTTGCTTGCATGATTTTTTGAAATTCTTTAGTATAAATTTTAGAATCCATATTTTTTTTGAAGTTATTCTAGTTTAAAAAACTTTCCTCTTTAACATTTGTTAAATTAAAAATTGGTATCATGTTAAAAAACAAAATCTATATTATTTACTGGGCAAATATATAAATAGTTTTCGTATTATTGTAACAATGTTACAATAAGGAATGAATAAAAGAAAAACTCAATCTAAAAAAGCAATACTTGAATGTATTCAAAGAACTGGTAATTATGGTTTAAAATCAGACAACATAGAAAGTGAATTACCACAATTTAATAGGGTTACTATTTATAGAATATTACAAAGTTTTATTGATGATGGCATTATTCATAAAGTAATTTCTGATGATGGTAAATCTTATTACTTTAAATGTAAAAATTGTGGTGAAAAACATTTTCATAATCACTATCATTTCAAGTGCAATATTTGTGAAAAAGTGGAATGTATGGACAATAATATAGATGTAGAAGTCCCGAAAGATTATAAAATAGAACATGTTAATTTTTGGATATCAGGTATTTGTAATAGTTGTAAAAAATAATCGTTTAAATATTTAATTACATGAAACTATTAAAAAAGAACAGAGGAACCGGGCAAGGCAAAGGACTTGGAGTTGGTGAAGGTCTAGGAAAAAACAAAGGTGGTGGATACAGTGTTGGCGGATACTGTGTGTGTGCAAAATGTGGTGCTAAAGTTCAACACGAACAAGGTATTAAATGTACAACACAAAAATGCCCCGATTGTGGACATATAATGGTTAGAGAAGCCTTATTACATGAAAAACTTTCTAAAGATTAAGCAGATTTAAATTAAAAAAAACAGACAAATGAAAACTTATCTTGATTGTATTCCTTGTTTTATGCAGCAAGCCTTACGTGCAGGACGATTAGCAACTTCCGACGAAAAGGAGTTAAAGGAAATTCTAGACAAAACAGGTGACATGATAAAAACCGTTTCCATGTACAACACACCTGTAGAAATAGGAAAGACAATCTATCGCATAGTAAGTGAAGTTTCTGGGGTTCAAGATCCTTATAAGGAAATCAAAAATCAACATATTAAAGAAACAAAAGCCATTTATCCTGAATTGGAAAAGATTGTAGCTAATTCAGACGATAAGCTTCTTACTGCTATAAAAATAGCCATTGCTGGAAATATAATTGATTTAGGAGTCAATAAAGCATTTGATATAGTAAGTGATGTGAAATATATTCTACAACAGGATTTTGCAATATTTGACTATGAAGCTTTTAAAAATCAATTAAAAAAAACCACCAACATCCTTTATATTGGAGATAATGTTGGGGAATCGGTTTTTGATAAAATATTAATCAAAGAATTAAAAATACCCGTAAAATACGCTGTACGTTCCATACCCATTATTAATGATGTCACTTGGGAGGACGCTGTAGCTTCTGGATTAGATGAAGTTGCAGATTTAATTGATTCGGGATGTAAATCTCCAGGTGTCATTCTTAATCAAAGTACGCCCAAATTTCTTGAGATTTTTAACACTTCCGATCTTGTAATAAGTAAAGGGCAGGGTAATTTTGAAGGATTATCTGATTGCAACAGACAAGTTTTTTTCTTGTTAAAAGCAAAGTGTACGATTATCGCAAATCACCTTGGTGTAAAAGAAGGTTCTATTATTCTTAAAGAGCATAAAATTTAGATATGTATATCCATCTTTTTGGTCCGTTACCTTCGCGTAGATTAGGAATGTCCTTAGGAATTGACTTAATTCCTAAAAAAGTTTGTTCTCTCAACTGTGTTTATTGCGAAGTTGGTAGAACAAAATATTATTTCATTAAAAGAGGTTAATTTATCTAAATTAGTCAATTGTAAATGAAAATAGAATAACTGAAAAACAGAAAAAGCATACATTAAAATACCAACATAAAACCAATGAAAATATTTCTAAAATACGGCTCATTAATTGCTTTTTTAATTTCTCTATTAGGACTGCTCTATCTAATTAAAAATAATTCAATTTTATCGCTAAATCCAATTGCCCTAATAATTCAAATAGCCTCTGTAGGAATCATGGTTTGGGCGAGAATAACGTTTGGAATAAAAAGTTTTCACGTTTCTTCGAATGCAACAAAAGAAAAACTTATTACAAATGGGCCATACAAATGGTGGAGGCATCCTATTTATGCTTCCATAATATACTTTTTTTTAGCATGTTTAATTGCTTTTCCCAACTACAAAACTTTCATTGCTGTTCTTATAATTGTATTTAGCACTTATGTAAGAATGCTTTTTGAAGAAAAAGAATTAATAGAAACTTTTGAGAATTATTCAGAATATTCTAAAAAAGCAAAACGCATAATTCCCTTTATTTTCTAAAAACAAAAATACCGCTTACAGCACAGTGTAAAAGTCATTTTTACCTAAAATTTGTGTTTTAAACTATGTAATATTTTGTTAACTTAGATGTGCCTAAAGAGGCGAAACTGAGCCAAGTGCTCAACGCTGTTTTTGCCGCATTTACAAACAAGCATTTAGCAATAGCTGTTTTAATGAAATCAGAAATTACACAACCATATTGTTATGAATAAAACTAAAATTTTAATGTCCGTCCTTATCGTTTTTATGGGACAATTCACTTTTGCCCAAAATCCGATTCTCAGGGAAAGTGATCCTGATTTTATATATGTTTGCGACCCTTCGGCACAGGTTTTTAATGGTAAGGTATATGTTTACGGTTCGCACGATCAGCCCGATGCCGTGGATTATGAATCGATGAAAGATTACGCTATTCTTGAGTCGTCGGATTTGAAAACATGGATAAATCATGGCGTAGCTCTCGATCCACAATTAGACAAAGGATTTGAATATGCGCAGTCAAATATGAACGCACCAGATGCCGCTTATAAAGATGGCTGGTACTATTGGTATTTCCCAAGCGACATAACCCATGTTGGTGTTGCAAAAAGCCGCACCCCAATTGGTCCTTGGGAATCTGCCGTTACTAATGAAATTACCACCATTTTCGATCCAACTGTTTTTGTGGACGATGATGGGCAGGCTTACATTTATGGTAACGATCATTGGGTGGATATTGGTGAAGAAGGATCGCATATTATGGGAGCTAAGTTGAAGGATAATATGATTGAATTAGATGGTCCTTGGATTCGTTTAAGCAAAGAAAATGTGAATGAGGCCGTTCATATTTTTAAACGCAATGGAATATATTATTTTAGTGCACGGGTTGGTGCTATTACTAAATACTGGATGGCTGACTCTCCACTGCCGCAATACGCGACATTAAAAGGTGAGCTTGCTCCAAATTCACCTGAATCGCCGAATCATACTTCTGCTATAGAATTTAACAATCAGTGGTATCTCTTTTATCATAGAGGGGATGTAAATCATGGTGATCGCCATAGACGCTCCGTTTGTTTCGACAAAATGACATTTCGCAAAGATGGTACCATCGAACCCATTGTTTACACCTTGGATGAAGGCGTAGAAATAACGGTTCCAGTCTATCCCAAACGAGGTAAAAGAAACATTCAGAAGAAAGAGGTTCAAGGTAAAGTGATGGACGATGGTAGCGTGCGTATTGAAGCGGAAAGCTATATGACAAATTCTGGAACTAAGGTAGTAAAGGTTAAAGATGAAGATACAACTAAAGGCATCGGAACTATATTAAATGGCGATTGGACGGGCTACGAGAATATTGAATTTGGAGAAAGTGCCAGTCCATTTACATTCCGTGTTCGTGCATCAACTCCAAAAGACGGGGGTGCCATTGTATTGCGCATAAATAGCCCAACAGGAACTATTATTGGGAATATTCCCATTACATCGACAGGTGGCTGGAACAACTATAAAACATTTTCCACCACACTGAATAGAATAAGAGGATCTCAAACAATTTATCTATGTTATACCGGAGATGATGGCGACCTGTTTAATCTGAACTGGTTTGATTGGACGCCTTCATTAAAATAATACAATAGCACAAACAGCAAAAAAGTGGTATAAGTCATACGAAGATACGTTTTATTTATGAGGTTTCTTGCAGTTAATTTGGCTACTTAGTATTTTTAAAAGTAGGTGTTTTGCTTAATTTGATATGGCTGAGGTGTCGAAGCTGTGCTAAAAACAAAACGCCATTAACATACATACTTAAACATAAGAAACACAAATAAAAGAAGCGTTTACCAGCCGCCTCCGCCTCCACCTCCGCCTCCGCCGCCAGAGAAACCACCTCCACCAGAACCACTACTACTTGAAGGTGCTGTTGCAGAACTGCTAATGGAGTTAGATAACGATGAATTTAATGAATGGTTAAAGGTCGAGAAGTTTCCAATATTTCCAGCATACCATGTGGGTTGGTAGGTTGAATCAATCATGGATTTGTCAATCAAGTTTTGAAACTTTTCTCCCCAAACATCTTCTGCACCCAATACGAGCGCGTATGGCAATAATTTTTCAAAAATTTCTGGGGTTAAATTTGGTGGATTAAAATGGGCAATTTGTTTTTCTTCTGCAGCACTCATATACATTTTAAAACCTTCAATTAAAGATTTAAGCCTCAATTTTTCAACAGCTGGTTTTCTAATTAAATATTGGTAAACTAAAAAGAAAACAAGGTTTAATACAATAAATAAGATAAATACAAAGACATCATTCTCTCCTTCAAAATATTGCGAAGCCAGCATTGTAAATACAAAAATGTAAGCGAACATCATTAAAATTGGCACTATCCAAAATTTTAAATTGAACCCTTGATAAATTAATTTGTGATGCTGTGTTCTTAAAGAATCTTTAAAAGCATTCACCGCAGTTTCAACGGTTTTATCATATTTCCCTTCCAATATTAAAGTAGATGTATTTGAAAATAATTTTGAAAACAACGCACTTTCCTCTTTATTAATTATTCCCGTATTTTCCTTTAATTTATGAAGGATATAGCGTTTGGTTTTGAACAATCCAAAAATATGTTCTTCAATATCTTCTTCAATTTTAATATACCCTTTTACCGCTAAACTTAAAATGGAGCCTGTAACCAAATCGCCATAATAGCGTTGTTTATCTATCATTCCTACGGATGCTGGCGACATGTTTTCTGGCACATTAAACTGAGGAAATACCGTTGGTTTTACAGGGTCGACACCAAATTTCAACCAAGTATAACCGTAATAAAACAGCAGAAATAAACTCATTAATCCGCCTAAAATCAACGCCCCAAACTTTTGAAAAAATGTTGGAGGTGGCGGTGGTGGTGGTTGGTTTACAACACCTTTATCAAAACCGATGGCTATGGTTAAGTTTTCTCCAGCACTTAAATTTTCAGCAGTAAAACGAATGCTGTTTTCGGATAAAATTTCTGAACTACAATTGGAGCTATCACTTCCATAACTACCCGTATAACAAGCATTCTGAATGATTTTACCACCACTGGGAAGCGTAATTTGACTTGACACTTGATTGAAAGGTAAACCCCATTCGAAACCATTAACGTTCCAATAAATTTCGTCATAACCATCAAAAAAACGTATTTGACCACTCATTTGGTACGTAATGGTATAGTTATATTCGCCTTCATTTAAATAAGCATCTTTTTCGCCAACGTAAATGGTTATTTCACCATTCCCTTTTTCAGTATGGTATTTTGAAACGTACCCATCTCTTTCTACAGATATAATTTCAAAATTGAGTTTAGTCTTTTTCCCATTATTATCAATGCTTTCAATAGGAATAGTGCGTGTAATACCTCTTTTAAAAATAGTGCCCGTAGCATAAATTTTAATAGATTCTTTCACGGTAATTACACTCGAGGTATCTACTTTAATATCTGAATAAAACGAAAGAACTCTTTCGCTTTGCGCATACAAAAAAAAAGAGTTCGTAATAATGAGTATAAGAATAAAGAGTTGCTTCACACTTAAAATTTTACTTGTGGATTTTTTCTCTCTGCTTCTGTATCAATTTCAAAAAAGGATGCTTTTGTGAAATTCGTCATACCAGCTATAATGTTTGATGGAAAAGAATCGATTAAAATATTATAATCTCTAGTGGTTCCATTATAATATCTTCTTGATTTTTCAATATCAGATTCCACAACAGATAATTCTTTTTGTAAACTTAAAAAGTTTTCATTTGCTTTTAGCTCTGGATATTGCTCGGCGACTGCAAATAAGTTTAACAATGATTTATTTAATTGATTTTCAGCAGCTTGTTGTCCTTCAACTGTTGTAGCATTTTGTGCTTGACTTCTTGATTTAGTCACACTCTCGAAGGTTTCTTTTTCATGAGTAGCATACCCTTTTACCATTTCTACTAAGTTAGGAATTAAATCGTAACGCTTTTTTAATAGCACGTCTATCCCACTCCAAGCCTCGGCTACCAGTGTTTTTAATTTTACTAATCTGTTATAAATTCCAACACCATAAAATGCTGCCAATAAAATAAGACCAATTAATACATAAAATATTACCATAATATATAAATATTTAAAGAATTAAAGGTATTAAAATATAATGAATATAACCATCGGGTTATATTCATTAATTTAAAATAGAAAGTTTATAGGTAAGTTTTTAAAGTATAAATTAAGGAAAATTATACTTCAATGGTTTATTGATAGTTGGGTAGATATCTGTTTACTAAATGCATTTTTTTAATTTACAAATCAAATCCATAAGCTAATCGTACCATCAATTGTGCTAATCCGTTATCTGCTACATCATTTTTAATAATGGGGAAATCTTTCAAAAATTCGTATCGTAAACTAATATCCACGTATTTTGTAGCATAACCAACACTCGGACAAAAAATCATAGAGTTTTTATCATATTCTTTAGTCGTTGAAAAGGCGCCTCCTATTTCTCCCATCACATAAAATTCATTCTTAAAAAGAAATGTTTTATAACCAACCTTTACGGGCACGTAACCAAAATTAGTTTCATCTTTCACAAATAAATTATTATATCCTGCAGTTAAGCATAAAGAGTACGCTTGTGAGATGTTGTATTGTACACGCACATCGGCTCCCACATTAAAATCGTAAGGATCGTTTAATGGTAAACCTCCGTTAAGACCTACACCAAATTTAAAGTTCCTGTTATAACCATCTGTATTTTGTTGGGCTATTGCAAAATGGCTAAAAATGAAAATGCATAATATGGTTAAGATTGTAGTTGTTTTTTTCATGATTGATTTATGAATTTTAATTTACTTTGTTTGAAATAAAATTTGTGAGACCATATTGCAAAATATACCCTATGATTTTTTTGAAAGACGGTTTATACATGTCATAATGATTTCAAAATGCTCTTTTAAAACTTTAAGTTTTGTTTACTTTCAAGTTCAAAAAGAGCAATTCTATAATCTCTTTCAGTTTTTCGATTTTATAAGATGCCCTCATGAAGCGTTTACTTCATAGACATTTATTTTATTATTTATTCATTTGCTCTCTAACTGTTTTGATGTCTTCCTTTACATCCTTTTTTCCTTCTTTAGCTAATTCTTCAGCTTTATTTATTACAGAATTGTATTTTTCAGCAACCGAATCTACTATTTCGTTTACAGCATCTTTAGCCTTATTTTTAACATCGCTACTTTTTTTAGCAATTTTTTTTCTTGTTTCCTCTCCTTTATCTGGTGCGAATAAAATTCCTAAAGCTGCTCCTACTGCAACGCCTCCTAATACACTCATAATTGTTTTACTTGTTTTCATGATTTTTTATTTTTTATTTATTTGTTTATTTCTTGTACTACAAAGATGCAACACAACAGAAGCTAATTAATTACAACATATTTTATATATGTTACAACATTTCCATTTTCTATAAATTTTACAAAACAAAAACGCATGTTTAAGTATCATAAACTTATTTAGGTCAATCAAATTTTCATTACAGCACATCCCAATATTTTTCTGTATATACCTTTATAAAATCTTAATAATAAAGATTATAATAATATTAATTTAAAGAATTTGAACATGAAATTGACAAACAAAACCGTAGCCATATTAGCTACAGATGGATTTGAAAAATCCGAATTATTTGAACCATTAAAAGCCCTTAAAAATGAAGGCGCCGATGTACATATTATATCTATTAAAGAAGGTGATATTAAAAGTTGGGATGATAAAAATTGGGGAGAAAGCATTAAAGTAGATAAATTAGTGTCTAAAACGGATGCTTCAAACTATAACGCTTTGGTGCTTCCAGGAGGTGTTATCAACCCCGATTTATTGCGTATTAATGAAGAAGCCTTAAACTTTGTTAAAGACTTTTTTAGGCAAGGAAAACCAGTCGCAGCTATATGTCATGCACCATGGCTTTTAATTAGCGCAGATGTTATTAAAAACAGAAACGTTACGTCGTACAAAAGTATTAAACAAGATGTTATCAATGCTGGCGGAAATTGGCAAGATAAAGAAGTGGTTGTAGATTCTGGGTTGGTAACAAGTAGAAACCCTAACGATTTACCGGCTTTTATAAATAAAATTATTGAAGAAATTGTTGAAGGTAAACATAGCGAACAAGTTGCGAATGCCTAAAATTTTGAAATAATTACTGTATATGCGTTTATTCCAAAAAAGTGGAAAATCAGCGATTATCAACGAAATCTGCGGGATAACAAACAAAGTGAATTGGAAAATTAATCCCACTGATTTCGCTGATTTACGCAGAATAAAAACAAATATTTGTTTCTTAGTGACTCCATAAGAACGTCGCCATAAAACAGCAATTTATTAATTTATGATATTTAACGACCATCAAAAAATAATTTTTAAATATCCTAAGAGGTTTTTTTTAACACATCTTATTTAATTTAGGTTTAAAAGTATGAACATAATAGGAAACATTATTAAAAGTGTTATAGATATAACTGAAAAGTTAACACCCGAATCTAGCCCATCGGAAAACCAAAAAGAGGTTTTAAAAAAGTTATTAAGCAAAGCTAAAGATACTGCTTTTGGTCAATTTTATAATTTTGAAGCTATCATGGAATCTGATACCGTTCAAAAAAACTTTTCTGAAAAAATTCCTTATTTTGATTATAATGAAATTAATGATGAGTGGTGGTATAAACTTCATGAAGGTGAAACAAACATCACTTGGCCCGATAATCCAGATTATTATGCATTAAGTTCAGGAACCACCGGAAAAACCAGCAAGCGTATTCCTGTTACCGAGGATATGATTGAGAGTATAAAATCGGCAGGAATCGCTCAAATAATTGCTTTAAGCCATTTTGATTTACCCGCTACTTTTTTTGATAAAGGCATCTTAATGCTTGGTAGCTCTACCGATTTAATTGAGAAAAAAGATCATTTAGAAGGTGAAATCAGTGGTATTAGTGCCCACAACATTCCATCGTGGTTTAGAGGTTATTATAAGCCCGGAGAAAAAATAGCTCAAATTGATGACTGGGATCAAAGGGTTGAAAAAATTGCAAAAAAAGCCAAAGAATGGGATATAGGAGCCATTAGTGGCATTCCATCGTGGATAGAATTGATGCTTAACGAAGTGATTACTTATAACAAAGTAAAAAACATTCACGAAATTTGGCCTAATTTAGAAGTTTACACTTCTGGTGGTGTGGCATTTGGTCCTTATGAAAAGAGCTTCAATGCTCTATTGGGAAGACCAATAACTATTATTGATACTTATCTAGCATCTGAAGGTTTTATTGCCTTTCAAGCCCGACCAGAAACCGACGCCATGCAATTGGTTACAGATGGTGGCATTTATTTTGAGTTTGTTCCTTTTAAACCAGAATACATCAATCAAGATGGTTCTTTGGTGGCGCATGCGCCAGCATTCACTTTAGATGATGTTGAATTAAACCAAGATTATGTGCTTATAATTAGTACCGTATCTGGTACGTGGCGTTATATTATTGGAGACACTATTGAATTTACAGACATTGAACGCGCTGAAATTAAAATAACGGGGCGTACCAAATTTTTCTTGAACACTGTTGGCTCTCAACTTTCTGTTAATAAGCTAGACGATGCCGTTAAACATTTAGAGGAACGTTTTAATATTAAAATTAAGGAATACACTATTTGTGCAAAACGCTATGATGAGGAGTTTTACCATAGTTGGTATTTTGGAACTGAAGATGATGTTGAAGCCAGTTCACTTGCACAAACCTTGGATGACTTTTTAAAGCAAGCTAACAAAAATTATCGAGTGGCACGCTCCAAAGCTTTAAAAGGGGTAAAAGTTAAAACAGTTATACCCGCTATTTTTCATGATTGGAACGCTTTTAATAAGAAAAAAGGTGGACAAGTGAAAATGGAACGTGTTATGAATGAAGATAAATTTACCGAATGGGAAGCTTTTGTTGAAAAAAAATAGTTTGCTATTTAAGGTTAGAAAGTCTTGCTTTTTCCTCACGTTCCTCTACCAACAGCATAATTTCTTCTGGCGATAGGTAATAACGTTTTATTCTATTTATATAAATGTCAGGGAAACCGGCTTCATTTAAAATAAAATTTTTGGTGGCTAAAATGTAATCTTCCATTCCATGAATAACGGCAAAGGTATCTGCACTGCGCTCTGCCTTTTTCATGGCTTTTTCCGAAAATAAATACCCTAAACCAAAACCTATAAGGTTAAAACTACTTCTATGTTGGTAATCCATAACATGCCCTAATTCGTGCCCTAACCAACCTATAAGCACTTTAGAAGGTATGTTTTTTGTGTAATAAACGGTGTCTGCAATTTTAAAATTTTCACTAATTAACACCTTGTATTTACGTTTTGATTTTCCACAAAAAACACTCCAAAAATGAGGTTGTGCTTGCATCGTCGATTTTTTAATTTTGCTTTTAAACTTAAACTCAATAGGTACATTGGCCAATTCAGGATAGTAAGCTAATGCTGTTTTTACTTCATTAGCAATAGATTCAGGATAGATATGTTGAGCTTTCAAAGAATAAAAATTTAAAAAGATTAATAATAAAATGAAATATAGTTTCATTGGGATTGTTTTACAATAAAGGGCTGAAAAATTTAGCAAGACCTTCTATAAATTTTTGAACTTTAGACCTGTTTTTAAACGTTTCATAAGATAATTTGTCTGCATCAGCGCATTCCTTATTAAACTCTTCTAAAATTCGTTTAGTAATGGTTTCATCATAAATTACGGCATTAGTTTCAAAATTATGTTCAAAACTTCTATGATCAAAATTTCCAGAACCCACAGATGCTATTTCATTATCAATTATAATAACTTTACTATGCGAAAAACAATCGCGCACAAAAACATGGATACCAACCGATAAGAACTCTTCAAAATTTGAAAACATAGAATACGTTGCCAAAACAGAATCGCCTTTTCTTGGCACTAATAAATTAACCTCTATACCACTTTGTGCCGCTATCACCAACGCTTGCAATACCGCACTACCAGGAATAAAATAAGGATTCGCTATAAAAATAGTGCGTTCGGCTAAACTTATCATGGCAATATATTGTTGCATAATCGCGGGCTGATTGGAATCGGGGCCGCTGGTTACTATTTGAACTGGTAAGTTTCCTGCTTTTTTAGGCTGCGGAAGATATTTAGCATCCAAAAGTAATTTCTTCTTACTTGAAAAATGATAGTCTTTTATAAAAACACGGTGCAAACTATTTACAACGGGACCTTCTAACTTTATATGCAAATCTTTCCAAACTCCAAGGCTTGATATGGGTTTTATATACTTATCGGAAACGTTAAATCCGCCAGTAAACCCTATGTCCCCATCCACTATAATTATTTTTCGGTGGTTCCTGTAGTTTAAAGTAAACAGCAGGTTACCAAACCGAATGGGCATTACTGGATATGCCTTTACGCCAATACTCCTAAATCGTTTCTTTAATTTTCCGCTAAATGAAAAACTGCCAAACGAATCGTAAAGCATACGTATTTCTACACCTTTCTTTATTTTAGCTTTAAATAATTCATAAAATTCATCTTGCAACTCCCCTTTCTCAAAAATATAGTATTGTACATGTATAAATTTTTTGGCGTTCTCAATCGCTTTAAAAATGGCTCCAAAGGTTTCTTTACCCGTGTTTAAAATTTCAATGTTATTGCCTTCAGAAGCATATAAATATGTGGTGTTAAGAATAAGTTTGGAAAGTTTTTTTGATTTTTCCGAAGGGAAATCGGTTTCAAAAGTATCACTAAACCCTTTCTCATTTTCTACGTTGTAAAGGTTTTCTTTTTGCGATCTTTCTAATCTGAAAAATTTAAATTTTCTTCTGTTAACACCAAATAAATAATATAATAAGGCGCCCCCAAACGGAAAAACCATAATGGTAAACACCCAACTTAAAGATTTAGTGGCTCTAGAACCATACATAATGACGCTGTATATGGCCCAAAGGTTTATTATGAAATACGCTATGATTAGATATTTAGTCATATATACTAAAAGGTAAGGTTAAACCTGTTGAAACAAAAATATGCCACTTTTTAGGGTATTAATATAATGAATGCTTAGTAAAAAAATTGAATACCAAATTAAAGGATAATATTATGAAACCTTAGACTTAATTGAATTAAAAACTAACTCAATAACATGCTTTTTTAAAGTTAGTAACAAAACCGATTGGGTTAATTTTATTGTATACTATATGCGTTATTTGTATAATACCTTTAAAGAATTTAAACAAATGGGAATGATAGCAACCAATGATAATGAGATTAAATTATATTACAGTTCTGAAACTTCTATTGGAAAACAGACGTATGCTTACGTGACTTCATCTGAAAAAAAAGTATTAGGAGTTGATGTATCCAAAACAAATATACCCGGTAGTCATTGGGCTGAAATTGCCGATGGACTTAACATAGAAATCCATAAATTAATAAATACAGAACATCCCAATTTTGTAAAAAACTATGGAGATAAATCCATTGATTTGGATCAACACGATTGGCTTCGTATACTAGAAAAACACCCAGAAACCTTAGCTTTTCCTATAGCTATAATAGGAAAAAAAATGGTTGCCATACATTCGCCATCCGATTTTGTTAAATATATGGAACCAGACACTACAAATCAACCCAAACCCTATAATAAATAGACCATTTTTATGACCCTTTTTAAGAAAAAAAACATTGTCATATTACTATTTATAATAGTTTTTTTCCTGCTTGGTTTTTTCTTATTACAATGGTGGGCCAAAAATTATGTAACGGATTTATTATCGCAGAAATTACCACCTCAGTTTGCATTAAAATATTCAGATTTAGACATTAATATACTTAGTGGCGATGCTATTTTATACCAAACTGAACTGAAAATAAAAAGTAATGATACACTTCAAAACCATACTTTTTTGAAATTAGAATCGCTTGAATTAAACGGTATTGGTTATTGGGATTTGATGTTTAATGAAACGCTTTCCATTAAAAACATTCATTTAAAGCATCCTAAGCTTCATTATTATCCTTATAAAAAAATTGCTTCTAATAAATCGGAATCGAAAGCCAAAAAAAAAGGAATTAAGACCATAAAATTTGATGAACTAAATATTGCCAACGGTAGTTTGGATGTGATGAAACAAAGTACCGATAGCGTTAAACTTTCAGTTAAATCTTATAATTTAAAAGTCTCGGGAAGTAAAATCGATTTAAATTCCGAAACTAAAAGACCATTTGCTTTTGAGGATTATAATCTAAATGCAAAAAATATCATTTTAGGAAATAATGAGTATGAAACCATTAAAATTAGCAGCGTAAACACCAATAAAGATGTTTGGCAATTAGAAAATTTACAAATAGCTCCCAAATATGATAAACAAGAACTTTCCAGACATTTAAGTAAAGAGCGCGATTATATTAATTTAAACATTCCTAGGGTGATACTTAAAAGCTTAACCTTCAATTTTTTTGAGGATCCTTTTACTATTACCGTGGCATCAACAGAAATAGTAGAGCCTAATCTAGAAATTTATAGAGATAAATTATTGCCCGACGATTTAACTTTTAAGCCTCTATACAGCAAATCATTAAGGACATTAACCTTTGATTTGGCAATAAAACAAACCGAAATTAAAAATGGATATATTTCTTATGCCGAATTGGTTGAACCCGATAAAAAAGCAGGCAAAATATTTTTTAATAAAGTGGATGCTACTTTAAAGCATTTAACCAACGTAAAGAACGCTGAAAAAACCGATATAAAAATACATTCTGAACTTATGGGGGAAGCGCCCTTGGAGCTCAATTGGAGTTTTGATGTAAATAATACCTCTGATACTTTTGAAATTTCTGGAGCGATACAAAATTTACCTGCTAATGTTTTAAATCCTTTTTTTAAACCTAATTTAAATGCACTTGCCGAAGGGACTCTCCAACAAATGTACTTTACGTTTTACGGCAATAACGTAACATCTGAAGGAGAAATTAAGATGAAATATGACGATTTTAAATTTAACCTATTACGTCAAAATAGTTCTAAAATCAATAAAGTCCTGACGGCCATAGGAAATATTTTTGTAAGTGGCGACTCTAAAACCAACGATGAAGGATTTCGATTTGGCGATATAGAAGCAGAACGAGATACAACTAAATCGTTCTTTAACTATTTATGGATTAACGTAAAAAGTGGTTTGGTTAGTACTTTAACAGGCAATGGCGAAAAATAAATGTAAGTACCAATGAAAATTACCAGATATACAAAAAGAGCAATAACAGGAGGCATTATCTCCTTGTTAATAATCCTTTTAGGAACGCTTCTTTTAGGGGAATTAAGTGGCTATGAAGCTAAAGTACTTATTAAAAAATCGCTTTCTGGTATTAATACACTTTGCAACACAATTGCTTTGGCATCTGCCACCATTCTAGCTTTATTGTTAACCGTATTAAGTATTAGTTCCAATTCAAAATCTAAACTTAAAAAAGATCATTATTTACAAGTGCTACAAATAGCAAAATTGGATACCGTGGTTTTTATAGCTTCAGTGATATCTTTTATATTACTAAATCTTCCCATCACTGAGTCTGATACCGTACCTACCAATTGGTTTAATTATATTTACTATACGTCTTTAGCCATTTCCAGTATTTTAACTTCTGGACTTATTGTAGTTGTATTAATGCTTTATAGTACCATAGTAAACATTATAAAAATTATTGGTTTAGAAATGTACGATCATCCTTTAGCTGAAGTAGATGAAGATGAAGATGAAGATGAAAACTAAACTATTTAATTTTAATAAATTGAATAAGCAAAAAGACTGTTCATCAAATTAAAAACCGCTAAAAACAAAAAGAAGTCTTTTTATTTTTTAGCGGTTTAAGCTATAAACTTAATAAGCTTTATTTTTTAATATCCACCTAAATTTTACAAATGAATATCAAATACTTATATCTTTTTCCTGCCAGTTATTAGTGAAATAATAAAAAGCACAATAAATATAAAAAATAAAACTTTTGCTATACCAGCAGCTCCAGCGGCTATACCGCCAAAACCTAATATACCTGCTATAATTGCTAAAATAATAAATGTAATTGTCCAACGTAACATAATTTCTAGTTTTTTTAGTTAATAAATAAAAGTGAATAATATATTTTTTATAATCACTCGCTTATAACTTAAAATTACTGTAAATCAACAAAATAAGTTAACGCTATTGCTTAATATATTAACGCAAAAACATAAAGTACGTTTACTCGGTAACACGATATTTCAACAAATTTAAAGCACAAAAAAAGGATAAAAAAGTAACGTACTTTTCTATCCTCTTCTCTAGCAATTTACAATGATATAATTATTGTAAATCTTCAAGTGTCTTAATAGTTTTAAGATCACTTTCTATAATGTCTTTTTGTTTTAGCAAGATGCTATGGGTACTAATGGGTAAGGAAGTTTCATTAAGCACATTGTTATATTCTTGTA
This sequence comes from Mariniflexile fucanivorans, assembly GCF_004341235.1. GTDB lineage: Bacteria > Bacteroidota > Bacteroidia > Flavobacteriales > Flavobacteriaceae > Mariniflexile > Mariniflexile fucanivorans. The sequence continues at coordinate 122,895 of NZ_SLUP01000010.1, read as the reverse complement.
AAGTTGCTCGCTCTCCGCTTATGGCTTCTTCCAGCATAGCTTCATCATTATTGCCCGAAAACAATGCTTTAATGTCCATCCAGGTACGATGAGCTGCACCAGTTACGCTACCACTTTTTTTAGGACGCTCGCCAAATAATCTTACTTCATTGTTTAATTCGTATCCAAATTGATAGCGTTCTTTTGATTTTCTTTCAAAATATTGCTTCAAATACGTATTATTTGTGTTTTCAGAGGCTGTTTTAAAACCTTTTTCGGCATCTTTTGTTTTTTCTAAAAGATTATTCAATTTATTACTTATGGTTGCTGTATATGTGCTCATTATTTCTAAAATTTAAAGTTAAAAACGGTTTATTTAAGTAAGCTTAAACAGTTCGTTTTAAATAATAAAAATGTTTATTCTTAACTGTTTTAAGCCGTAATAGCTAATCTGTTTTGATGATTTTGATAATGTTTAGGGCTGCAATTGTATTTGGCTTTGAATATTTTTGAAAAATAACTTCTACTGGTAAGACCAATGGTATATACAATTTCTGAAATATTAAGTTCGGAAGTTCGTATTAAATTTTCTGCTGCTTCTACCCTAACGTTTCTAATAAAATCGGTTACCGTTCTGTTGTGCATTATTTTAAAACCTTCTTGCAATTTAATAGGAGACAATCCTGCTTTTTTACTCAAATACTTTAAGCTATATTGAATTTCTGGATAATTTCTTATAAATTCAGATATGTCCTTAATAGCTTCCATATCAGACTGCGAAAGGGAGTTGTAGCTGTTTTCAGCGTTTATTAAATCGTCTTTATGCTGTTCAAGTTCTAAAGCCAAAATTAAATATACAGTACTGTTTATCAACAAGTTTCTAATCAACCCTTTTTGGCTAATACAATTAAGGTGATCAATTTTTTCTGAAATTTTTAGGTTGAACGAACCAATGTGCGCTAACTCACTATTTTCTTGATTATTTACAAATGTACTTTGCAAATGGGTTTTTAATTCTTTATCTGAAACAGAAAGAACATTTACAGTGATCATAGAAATTTTCACTTCTTCGTTTTTTCTAAAGAATAAAAATGTTCTTTTTTTTGCTGAATTTGAAAAAATACCTGTTTGGAATTGAGCTAAAGTATTCTTAAGTCCATTTTCTCCAAAACTCTGAACCAATTTTCCTTTGGAACAATATCCAAAATGAATGTAGCTTGAATGATCTTGTCTGTATGTAAGTGTGACATCTTCTTTAAAAACAATATCATATTCTATGTAAGAAATTGCAGGTTCTACAGATATTCCTGAAACAAATCCTTCAGCAATAACATTGTTTATTTCTAATCTGTATTCCTTAGATTTAATTTTGAGTTTACCGCCTAATTGAACTTGTATTTGCTCAAAAATAGTAGAAAGATTATTTGAAGTTATTGATATCGTTTTCATGTTTATTTTTTTTATTGTTATGTTACAGCTATGGGTTCTAGATAAACTAATTATTAAATAGCCTAATTATTTATCTGCAATCGAAATAGGATTTAAATCGCTATCTTTAATTTGGGACGGTGCTATATAATTCCCAATAAACTCTTCAAGGCTTAAAGTGCGTTTTACAATGGCATTTTGCTGTGTTTTAAAGCTTAAATTTTTCATGTTTATATGTTTAAATTATATTAATTATCATTTTATGTTACAAAATTGCAACATTAGTGTAATGATGCTGTTACATAATTTTTTCGTTATTTTATATAATTTTAATAACCATGTATTTACTACCAAAAACCAATAACGCTAATACTTTAATGGATTCGATTAAATATATTTATAGAAACTATTTTATTTTGAATAAATAATTTTTATAAATAAAATGGATAAGGATACAAAGGATAATACGTCATTTAAACTAACTCATTTACCAAAACTTCTAGTTAAAACCTATAAGTCTTGGATAGATAAAGAACCTTTTAAATTAGGAGCTGTAGTGGCTTATTATGCTATATTATCGCTTCCCGCATTACTTATTATTATTTTAAATTTGGTTGGAGCCATTTGGGGAAGAGAAATTGTGAGGGGTGAATTACAGTCTGAAATGTCGTCGGCCTTAGGATCGGATACAGCAACGGCCATTTTAAATATGATTGCAGAAAAGGGCGACGCACCCACTTCTTTATTTGCCACTATTTTGGGTATTGGTGTTTTATTATATGGTGCCACCGGCGTGTTTTATCAATTACAAAATGCTCTCGATGATATTTGGGGAATAAAACAAACGTATTCAAATGAAATTATTTCCACATTAATTGGCAGGTTAAAAAGTTTTGGGTTTATATTAATTTTCGGGTTTTTACTCCTAATAAGTTTTGCACTTACCGCATTGCTTACAACCTTTGCCAACAGGATCTCTAATTTGTTTTCAACTGAAATTGTAGGTATTGCTTATATTCTGGACATTACCATATCTCTTGTATTTATTTATATTTTATTCGCCGCCATGTTTAAATTTTTACCAAGCAAACATATAAAATGGAGAGCGGTACGGGTGGGTGCTGCATTAACCGCCATTTTATTCATTTTAGGCAAGTACATCCTTTCCTATTACTTTGGAAAAACAGAACCTGGTTCTACCTATGGTGCCGCCGGTTCTATTATTATTGTTATGTTGTGGACTTCTTATTCTAGTTTAATTCTTTTTTTTGGCGCACAGTTTACCAAAATTTATTCAGACCAATATCTAATTTCAACTACTTAAAACAGCTCAGAACGCACACCAATTTCTGCATTAAAACATCATTTTTTTTTGATTGCGCTAAAAATGGTTTTTATATGAGTTAACCTAGTGCATTCTTTAGCTTTATTTTTAGCTAGATAATTAATTAAACATTCATATTAAATTTCATATCATGAGAAGCATTCTTTGGCTAATAGCTGTCGTTTTTATATTTATTTGGGTTGTAGGTTTCTTTGGGTTTGTAGCAGGAATGGCAACTGGTGGTTTAATACACATTCTTTTGGTAATAGCCATAATTGCAATTCTTTACAATATTATAACCGGAAGAAAACCTTTGGATTAAGTTGAATAAATAGTAACTAAACATTAAAAAACATACAAAATGAAAAGACATACCACTGCCGTTTGGAGCGGCACTGTAAAAGAAGGAAAAGGTTATTTAACCTCTGAAAGTAAAGCACTTGACAACATGCAGTATTCTTACCACAGCCGATTTGAAAACGGTACAGGTACAAATCCTGAAGAATTATTAGCCGCAGCACATGCTGGATGTTTCACTATGCAATTAAGTGCAAACTTAACCGAAGCCGGTTTTACCCCCGAAGTGTTAGAAACCAAATGTTTTATAATCATGGAAGATGGCGTTATAACAAAATCGGAACTTGTTGTTAAAGCTAAAGTAGCCGATATACAAGATGACAAATTTCAAGAAGTCGCCAAAGACGCAAAACAAAATTGCCCTGTAAGTAAAGCCTATAAAGCTCTTGATATAAGTCTTGATGCTAGTTTAGATTAATACTAATGATTTTTTTTTAATTCATTTATTTCAAAATTATGTTACAAAAACCGCTCTTAATTTACCTAGCTGATGATGATAATGAAGACCGTATGCTTTTTAAAGAAGCTCTAGATGAATTAAATATGAATGTAGCAGTTGAAGATTTTGATAATGGCGTTACGCTTATGGAACACCTTTTAATGGCCGGTAAGCCCTTACCAGATGCCATTTATTTAGATTTGAATATGCCTTTGATGAATGGCGAAGAATGTTTAAATGATATTAGAAACGAGCCACAGCTTTCCAAAATCCCTATCATTATATACTCTACTTACATAGATGAAGCGATGGCAGATACATTACAAAATAAAGGAGCCAATTGGTATTTAATGAAACCCAGTACTTTTGGAAATCTTAAAAATTTATTACGAAAAAGTTTAAACTATGTTTACAAAGATTCTAATAAAGATCATTCCTCTTCAGAGTTTATAATAACAGTATCTTAATATAAGACGACATTAAATTCTTAAAAACGCTAATAAAATGAAGGCATTACATAAACTTTTTAAGCTATACAATGCCCTCAAAAATGTAGAAGAACATTCATTCAAATATGTAATTGCTTTGCTAATTTAAGCTATTTCGTTCAGCTAATTTCATGACACAACATTAATTTCGAACTACTCGCAATTTTCAGAATAACCAAGACCTCACAGGTTTTGAAAACCTGTGAGGTCTTGGTATCGAAAAGGCTTTAATATATTATACCTTTTATTAAATTATGATCGTTATGCAAATTCATTTAAAAAAAAGACACGAGTTTACTTTCTTCCGCATTCCAATAATAAGCATTATCAATATTAACATTTAACAATATTAAATTTGGATCGTCTTTTCCTTCAAACCAATTAGTTAGATCGGGGTTCCATAATTCGTTAACTTTTTGTTTATCAACAATATGGGTTGCATTTCCATAAATGGATATATAGCTTTGCTTTTGGTTGTCTACATACATAATTTGTACTCTGTTGTCAAACTCTATATCATTAAAATGGCTACTCGCTTTTGAAGAAAAAAACCAAAGATCACCTAGTTCATCTATTTCTTGAATGGTCATTGGGCAAACCGAAAAAGGGATTTTATCCAATCTGGTGGAAAGCATAATTACTTTGGGATCATCTATAAGTGCTTTTATTTTTTCTAATTTGTCTTTATCCTTTGTATTACTTTTATTGTCCATTTTTCTTAAATTTTTTAGTTTTTAATATTCGTTTTTAAGCCATATGCACTCGGCATTCTTGTGCACATGCAGTACATGAAGCTGCACATGCTTTACAATGCTCATTGTCATGTTGTTGACATTGTTGTGCACACCATTCACAAATTTCAGCACATAGTCTACAATACTTTTTTGCAAAAAAACTATCGACTAACATAAATTTGATGCAAATTAAACAGGCTTCTACACATTGCAAACAACAATTTGGACAATCATTATCACTTTTTTTACCAATCATTTCAGAAAGACATTTTTGACAATCAATTACACATTGTTGACAGGCCTCTATACAACTCTCATAACTTCGTACCATGCTTCTTTATTTTTTTAATTTAAATTCATATTTCTTCTAAATTAAAATATTAGTAAAGTTTACTTTTGCTCAAATGAATAATAATTTAACACAATAGCATTATAAAATCTACGTAAACATGTGATTGAGCGACGAATAAAAGAGAAATAATTACAACTTGATTGTTGTAATTCGGAAAGTAAATTTTGAATTTTAAAGAATAATTATATTTCAATTCGGTTACAAATACCAGTTTGGGCACAGTCAAAATATATTCGACTGCGCCCAATATGACACCTCTATAAATAATTGGTTTTTTAAACTTTTTATAAATTCTGATAAGAAGAAACTAATCTCATAAATTCTGACCGGTAGCCATCTTTATCGTCTCCTCTACCCGATTTTGCCAAGGTGATAACATCTTCTACTTTGGAGTTGTTTTGATATTTTGATTGTCGTAATTGCATACCAAATAAGGCAACCGATGTTGCAAATTTTAAATCTTCGGAAGCTTCAGAAACTACATCATTTTGTACATGCACCATTTCAATACTTGTATCGCCATCAGGTTTTTTGTATCTAAATTTCACAGTAAATAATTCATTTGAATACGCTTTAGTAGCTTCCGGTTTTGTGTATTTTAAATCGGGTACATCTTTTAAATACTTGCTATCAACTCCCACAGGAATAACTTCATATAGTGCAGTTACTGTATGCCCACTACCTAATTCACCTGCATCTTTTGTGTCATCAACAAAATCTTCATCTGCAAGCATTCTATTTTCATAACCAATCAATCTGTAGGCTTGTACTTTATTTGGATTGAATTCAATTTGAATTTTTACATCTTTAGCAATGGTAAACAACGTACCTCCAAATTCCTTTCCAAACACTTTTTGTGCTTCTTGCATATTATCGATGTAGGCATGGTTTCCGTTGCCTTTATTGGCTAAAATTTCCAATTTTGAATCTTTATAATTTCCGTAGCCAAATCCTAAAACAGATAAAAACACACCCGATTTACGTTTTTCTTCAATAAGTTTTTCCATGGCTTTATCAGACGAAGCACCCACGTTAAAATCGCCATCGGTAGCTAAAATAACTCGGTTATTGCCATTCTTTTTAAAATTTTCTTCAGCTAATTTATAAGCTAAGTTAATACCTGCACCACCTGCTGTTGAACCTCCAGAATTTAAATTATCTAACGCATTGATTATTTTTTCTTTGTGTTTCCCCGAAGTTGGTTCTAGCACCACACCTGCTGCACCTGCATACACAACAATAGACACTTTATCCTGCTCGCGTAACTGATTTACCAATAATTTGAAAGCCGATTTTAACAACGGTAATTTATTTTGCGAACTCATAGAACCCGAAACATCTATTAAAAATGTTAGGTTCGATGCTGGCAACTCATCATTTAAATATGTTTTTCCTTGCAAGCCTATTTTAACAATTTTAGTATCTGTATTCCACGGTGTTTTTGCTACTTCGGTGTTTATTGAAAATGGATGTTCTCCAGTTGGTTGTGGATAATTATAATCAAAATAATTTATCATTTCTTCAATTTTAACGGCATCAGGCTCTATGGCCATTCCGTCGTTAATCATGCGTCTTATATTGCTGTAAGATGCTTTATCTACATCTATAGAAAAGGTAGAAAGTGGCGATAACGATGTTCTTTCAAAGTTATTTTCTTCAATTACGGCATAACTTTCTTGATTGTTTAATCTAAAATTTCCTTGATGCGTTGTAATTACAATACAGCCATCTTTAGCTATTTTTCCAAATTTATCTTTGGCTTCTGCTTTATTATAACTTGTTTTAGTATCAATATCCTGTTTTGGTAAATTTTCAATAATGTAATTATGTTCTTTTTTAATTGGCACACCATCAACTATATATAAAGGTTCAGTTAAAACTTCCGCTTTGTTTTTTGTTGAAATGATGATAACACCATTACTCCCTCTATTTCCATAAATAGCCGTCGCATTACTATCTTTAAGAATGGTTATATCTTTAACCTCGTTTGGATTGATGGATTCTACCATATGATAAGGTACAGTATGCCCATCTACAACCACCAAAGGTTCGCTGTTATTTGACAAAGTTGAAGTGCCTCGAATGACAATATGCGCATTGGACGCCGAATTATTTACCTGAACACCTGCTACTTTACCTTGCAAAGCACTTGTTGCCGTATGGTATTGAATTTGATTCGCTAACTTATTTTGATACGCTTTTTGTTTATTTTGACTTTTTTGATGTGATGAAATTCTGGATACAGAACCAGTTACATAAGTTCGTTTTCTTGTTCCGTAACCAACCACGACCACTTCATCTAAACACGAACTATCTTCTTTTAATGTTATTGAAATGGTATTTAATTTTCCAACAACACGCTCTTCGCTTATAAAACCTATATACGAAAACACCAAAATGTCTGTGTCTTTTGCCTTTATTTGATATAAACCGTCAAAATTTGTTGTGATTCCTGTTGAAGTTCCTTTAACAACAACGTTAGCTCCAGGAAGTGCTAACCCTGTTTCATCGGTAACTTTGCCCGAAATTAACCGTTCTTGTGCTTGAATTTGCATTGAAATTGTCAACACAATAATAAAATTTAGTAATGTTTTCATGATAGCTGATTTAAAAGTTTAGCATAAAACTATAACCAACTACTAAATTTTAAAACCGCCAATGAGTAAAGTATGCTTTTGAATGAGTTAACTAATATTTAGTAACTCTAAAGTTTTTTGTCGGTGAATTTTTCCTGAAGATGTTTCAATAAATTCCTTTAAAGTATAAGTTTGTTTCGGCTTTTCGTGTTTATCTAATTCTGAAAAATCAGCAGGACTTACATAATCTGCATTTTCTTCAATAATAAGAATAAGTTGTTCTCCTAATATATCGTGCGGTTTTGAAGCTATGAAAAAACGAGACGGTATTTTATCGTGAAGTTTGGCTTCAATTTGTTCTGGGAATAATTTTAAGCCACCAGAATTTATAACATTATCAAAACGTCCTAACCACTCAAACTCAGTTTTAGAATGAATTTTTACAATATCGTTTGTTATTATTTTTTCTTCTGAAAGTTTTGGTGCATTGATTACTAAACAATCTCTTTCGTCTGTTGAAATAGAAATGTTTGATAGTAATTTGAAGTAAGATTTGACAGATTGCTTCGTCGTACCTCCTCGCAATGACGGGAAATTATTAAGCTTTTTAAGAGCGATGTGAGTCACCGTTTCAGTCATGCCATAAGTTTCATAAACATTGGTTTCTATGTTTTGTATTTTCTCTTTTAATGTGTTTGAAACCGATGCACCTCCAACAATGATAGTTTTAATGGAATTGCATTTTTCTAGGCAGTTTTGAAGTTGTAATGGTATCATGGCACAAAAATGATACGCCTTATTATAATCGAAAATTGGTTTAGATGTGGGTTCTACAATGTCAATTTCTAAACCTAATATCATGGCTCGAACCAGCATCATTTTACCTGCAATAAATTGAGTTGGCAAACAATGTAATGCCTTATTTCCAGCTTCCAAATTAAAGAATTCACCAGTAGCTAAGGCAGAATTTACCATGGCATCCTTCTTTATTCTTACAGATTTTGGTTTACCGGTAGAACCAGATGTTTTAACTTCAACAAAATCGGCTTCATTTAACCAAGAAAACAAAAAGTTGCCAATTTCTTTTTGGTATAATTCACCTTCTTTAACATAACTATAAGCAAGCTCTAAAAGGTCTTCATTTGAATAATGAAAACCGTTAAATTTAAATTCTTCGTTGATGTATTTAAAATTAATTTCCATTTAGATTATTATTTTCTATGATTAAAACGTCCTCTTTTAAAGGTTCAACAACTTTTCCTGAAAGTTTTTCTTTCCAGTCTGTCCAATTATATTTTTTTGATAATACAAACAAAATGATAGGATATACTATAAATAATGGCATTATAATTTCGAGAGCCGAATTATTTGCTTCTTCAGCTGTATATCTAAAAATAGCATCGGTTTGTAATGCAGACCAATCGGAAGTGATTAATAGTGCCGCCAATAAATTATTTCCGAGATGAAAGCCTAATGCCAATTCCAATCCTTCATCCATTAGAGTCATTACACCTAACAAAAGTCCTGTTCCAATATAAAAAAACATGAGCACAAAACCTATTTCTGCCACTTCTGGGTTTGCGCTATGAGCAATTCCAAAAAAGATAGATGTAATTAATAATGGCACCCATTTATTCTTTGCCATAATACCTATTTGTTGCATAAAGTAGCCTCTAAACAAAAATTCTTCCAATCCTATCTGGAAAGGAAACAGCAAAATACTTATTAAGAAAAGAATAGCGAATTTTAACGGGTTAAACTGTAATTCTATTTCTGAAGGATCTGAATAATAAGAGATTCCAAAAGTTACTAAGGTTATAATTACAATCAACAGAAACGAAAATATAATTCTATTAATATCTACTTTTTTTCTAGTTGTTGTTAATGACAAAATGCTTCTTTGGTGTACATATTTCACAAATACAAAAAGTAACCCTAATAAAAACGCAAAGGGCAATAGATTAACTACTAATGAAATATTAGTTGGTATACTTTTCATTAATTCATAAGCTTGATCTAAATCTTCAGGAGAAGTAAATAAATAAGCAATAAAGTTTAAAACAAAAACGCCTGAAATGATGGATGCTGTAATGATAAACATCCATAAATCATTTTTCCCTTTATACGCCTGTTGTATATAATTCATATTATACTAAATTAAAATTCCAATTTAAATCATTATGGTACTGTAAGGTACCGTTTTTTACTTGTAATGGGCAATCAAAATTATTGGTAAACAAACCACCCGTACCCAAACCTTGCGGTAATTTACTTTGCTTTGTGTAGGTATACTGCGCAATGGCATTTAAACCTACATTACTTTCTAAGGCACTGGTAATCCACCAGCCTATTTGGTTTTGTTCTGCTATTTCAATCCACTCATCAGTTCCATTAAAACCACCAACCAAACTTGGTTTTAAAATAATGTATTGGGGTTTTATGGTTTGTAGCAACTTTTGCTTTTCTGCTACAGAAAAAACGCCAATTAATTCTTCATCTAATGCAATGGGCAGCGGTGTTTCTAAACAAAGCTTTGTCATCACTTCAACTTGACCTTGTTTTATGGGTTGTTCTATGGAATGAATATCTAATTCTGATAATATTTTTAGTTTTTCTAATGCTTCGGAAGTTGAAAAAGCACCGTTGGCATCCACACGAAGTTCGATATCTTTTGAAGTGAATTCTTTTCTGATGGATTTTAAAAGATTTATTTCCGTTTGAAAATCAATCGCTCCAATTTTCATTTTTATACAATGGAAACCTGCTTCAATTTTTTCTTGAATTTGTTGCTTCATAAAAGCTTCAGAACCCATCCAAATTAAACCGTTAATACGGATTGAATCTTTACTTTGTGTAAATTTTGAAGGATATAATTCAAAGGGATTACTACTTTTTAATGATTTAAAAGCCATTTCCAAACCAAATTGAATGCTTGGAAACTCCATCAATTCATTCAATAAAAAATTGAAGTCTAAATGAATGTTATTACAAAGCCATTGTAGTTTTTCCTCATAATCGGGTCTATCATCAATAGATAATCCTCTAAAAATACCACATTCACCAATACCTTTTTTCTCTTCAGAATTCAAAAAAAGAAACCAAGTTTCCTTAGTTTTTAAAACACCACGCGATGTACCGCTGGCTTGTTTGAAATTTAAAATGTATTTTCTATAAGATGCTTTCACTAAAATTAAGAATTATCAATTGTTAATTGAAAATTACAATTCAATACTTTCTCCTATTTTTAACAGCATCAAGTCTTTTCCTTTATCAAAAAATTGGCGTTTCGCTTCTTCGTGGTCTATTTCAATATAGCCAAAGGTATCAAAATGATAACCTAAAACTTTATCGCACTTTACAAAATCGCTTGCAATAATGGCATCTTCAATTCCCATGGTAAAATTATCGCCAATTGGTAAAATGGCTAAATCTAAGTCAGTTCTCATAGGAATGAGTTTCATATCGAACGTTAATGCCGTATCTCCAGCGATATAAATGTTTTTGTGCTCCCCTTCAATGACAAAACCTCCTGGTTGCCCACCGTATTTTCCATCTGGAAAGGACGAGGTATGAATGGCGTTAACGTATTTAACAGTTCCAAATTCAAAATCCCAACTACCACCGTGGTTCATCGGGTGACCTTCAATACCTAAGGCTTCAAAATGAGAAACGATTTCAAAATTGGAAACCACAATGGCATTGGTGCGTTTCGCAATAGCCTCTACATCTAAAATATGGTCTTGGTGTGCGTGGGTAAGCAAAATATAATCTGCCTTAAGCGTATCGATATTTATATGCGATGCTTTGGGGTTTGCCGAAATAAAGGGGTCTACAAGTATATTTACATCATTAACATGTATACCTAAACTAGCGTGACCGTAAAATGTAATTTTCATTGTTTTAATTTTTTGAGGTTATTATTTTATTCTAAAATTAAAAATTGTTTTTTTCCTGCTCCACTACTTATCATAACAAAACGTTCATCACTAAAGATACCATAAAAAGGGATATAATAATTATTGTTTTTATTATCTTGAATTTTATTATAGGCAACATCGCCTTTTGAGTTATAAACAATATCGTATAAAGATGTAGATTCGAACAATCCTTTTGAAACCTTTACGCGCCCGTCTTCTTTATCTGTTAAATTCTTTCCTGAATTTAAAATCACATGCAATTCTCCATTTTTTAAGAAGGCATTGTATGATGGGAACTCGTCTCGTTTAAAAATGCTTCTACCCCATTCCAAATCGCCATTTGCATTCAATTTTAAAACCAAAATCGTATTGTAGTGATATACGGTTTGCATATAACCACCTCCCATACCATTTGACACATATACGGTTGTTATAAAAAACTCTTCTGCTAGTATATATGTTTCACCATTTTCATCTTGAATGACGTAATCTACATAAAAACGAGACAATTCATCATCCTTTTTTCTGTCTGATTTGGCTTCAGTATACAAATCTTTATAAACAGTTTCGGGTAGGTTGAATGATTTACCTTCAGCTACGGTCATATTTTCAGAATCTACATTAAAAAATAATGCCCCTTTAATACCTCGTACGTTTTCTTCGGAATAAAAACCAATTAAGCTTAGTTTGTTTTCTTGATTTGTTATAATTAATGAACTAATATGATAATTATTACCAAATTCCACTTTTGTGGTTTTATAAGTTGATGCTGTTAATTTATTTACAACGAAATCATAATTTGCTTTGCCTCCTTTTTTTTGCGATCTACCATCTAAAAATAATTTTCCAATGGTGAAAACATTAGCAAAATCATCAATAAACAAGTCGTTAAGTTCAAAAAATTTATCAATATTTTCTTGATATTTTTTCGTGTAAACCAAGCTTAAATCGTTGGTATTGTATACACGTACGGTATATGAGTTTGAATTCTTTTTAATATCGTCTGTGGAAACAACAAAATAATCGCCATTTGGAGACATTGCTAATCCGGTTTGCCGCTTATTAGCTCCAGAAAAAATAGGTTGGTTCTTTTCTACTTCGGCTTTAAAAAGTTCGGTTTTTTTATGGCTACCATCACTAATATTAAATTCATGACAAAATAAAACACGCTCCTTTTTAGATGGAGAAAGTACTGTAAATACTTTTATAATATTATTAAACGATAAATCTCCACTATAACTTTCGTTTCTATCTTTTTCTATTTGAATGTTTTTAATACGCCCTAACGATTCATTAAAAACATCAAATAATAAATGGTTTTTACTGTTTCTAATAACGCCAATTAAACCAGATTCTGAAGTGTGCATTGAAAGTACTTGCTCGGACCTTACTTCATCTTCAAATTCAGCACTTTCCAAAACCTTAAGTGTTGTTTTATTTTGAGAATAACCAATTGCTAAAACAAAACATGCCAATAGAACTAATATTTTTTTCATTATTTAAATGATTGAATTTTTATAATAAATGCCCAACTCCCATTAAAACTGCTAAAGCCACAGTAGTTAATGCTACTTTTTTTAATTCAGGATCCAATAATTTAGAATCTCTGTTTTTCAATACTTTTTTAATATGAATAATTAAAGGAATATAAGCCACAACAAAAATTAAATTATAAAATGATGTGAAATATAAAATACCGAAAAGCGCAGATAACATAATGGCTAAACCAATAATTATGATATGATATTTCTTTGCATTTTCAATGCCCATTTTAACAACCAATGTTATTTTATTCGATTTTTTATCCGATTCAATATCACGCATGTTGTTTAGGTTTAAAACCGCAGCACTTAACAAACCCATGGTAATTGCCGGCAGAAACACTACATGATCTATCGTTTTAGCATATAAAATATAGCACCCAATAACACTTACCAATCCAAAAAAAACAAACACATAAATATCGCCCAAACCTTTATAACCATAAGCATCCTTACCTACGGTGTATCTAATGGCTGCTATTACCGATGTAACTCCAAGTAAAAAGAAAATAAGCGTTAAGAAAAAATATTTAACACCAAAAGCTGTGAAAATTAAAAAAATAGCGAGGCCAATAGAAATTAACACGTTTATTTTTATAGCATTAAACATCTCTTCTGGAGAAATTTTCCCTGTTTGAATAGCACGGTCCGGACCAATACGATCGTTATTATCGGTGCCTTTAACACCATCACCATAATCGTTTGCAAGGTTAGATAGTATTTGGAAACTTAAAGTTGTTAAAATAGCTAAAACACATATTAACCAATCGAAATAACCATTATATGCGGCAAAACAAGATGCTAAAATAATTCCGGAAATTGATAAAGGGAGCGTTCGTAAACGCATGGTTGAAATCCAAATAGAAACCTTACTCATACTATGGAATCCATTTTTTTACAAAATTAGGTTTACGCTTTTCAAGAAAGGCATTTCTGCCTTCAACAGCTTCTTCTGTCATATAAGCTAAACGAGTGGCTTCACCCGCAAAGACTTGTTGGCCTACCATACCATCATCGGTTAAATTCATAGCGAATTTCAACATTTTTATAGAGGTTGGCGATTTTGCTAATATTTCTTGAGCCCACTCATAAGCCGTAGTTTCTAGTGCTTCATGAGGAATTACAGCGTTTACCATGCCCATTTCAAAAGCTTCTTGTGCAGAATAATTTCTTCCTAAGAAAAAAATTTCTCGCGCTCTTTTTTGTCCAACCATTTTAGCTAAATATGCTGATCCGTAACCACCATCAAAACTGGTAACATCAGCATCCGTTTGTTTAAAAATGGCGTGTTCTTTACTAGCTAAAGTTAAATCGCAAACCACGTGCAAACTATGGCCGCCACCAACTGCCCAACCTGGCACTACAGCAATAACCGCTTTTGGCATAAAACGTATTAAACGTTGTACCTCTAGTATGTTTAATCTATGGTAACCATCTTCACCCACATAGCCTTGTTTTCCTCTTGCTTTTTGGTCGCCACCTGAACAAAAACTCCATATACCGTCTTTGGTTGAAGGGCCTTCAGCCGATAATAATACCACACCTATGTTTACGTCTTCATTAGCATCATAAAATGCATCATACAGTTCACTTGTTGTTTTTGGCCTAAAGGCGTTACGCACATTTGGTCTGTTAAAAGCAATTCGAGCTACGCCATTACATTTTTTATAGGTAATATCTTCATACACCTTTACAGTTTCCCAACTAATTTGCTCCATTTTTTATTATTTTGTTCAAAAATAATTTTTATTTCATATTAAATAATAATATTCAGTAATAATATTGATCACTTCTGTTAAATTTAAACCAAAAAAAATCTTAAAAAGTAAAGAATCTACAATACTAATATGCTTTTTTTGTGATATTCAATAAAATTATACACCTATTAGGATGTAGTCTTTTTTTTAGTATTTTTGTAATCGAATTAATTTCCATAATTACGATTACGTGATTAAACTTATTTTTAAGCATATAATCGATATATTAACCCCGAAAGCCTATGTTAGTTAAAATTACTATTTTAATTTTTGCCTTAGTAGTTTTTAATTTTATTCTATTAAAGTTTAGCAGTAATAAAATTGCAAAAGAGACTAAAGTTAAAAAAATGCCTTTAGTACTTAAGAATGAAACTACCACTGAACAGGAACCTGCAACGCTTGCTCCAACAGGGAGTTAGTTTTACTAAAATGCTTGTTACCAAACCAATACCCTCTATTAGCACTTAATGGGGAAGGATGTCCCGACAATAATATTGAATGTTTATTATGGTTAATTAATTTTTGCTTTTGCTTTGCATAACCACCCCAGAGTAAAAACACGACGTTTTCTTTCTCATCGCTAATCGTTTTTATTACCGAATCTGTAAATAGCTCCCATCCTTTTTTTTGATGGCTTCCTGCTTGATGCGCTCTCACCGTTAAAGTCGCATTCAATAATAGAACCCCTTGATCTGCCCATCGTATTAAATTGCCGCTTTTAGGATAAGGAATTCCTAAATCTGTTTCAATTTCTTTAAAAATATTTATTAATGAAGGTGGATGCTTGATATCGTCTTTCACTGAAAAGCACAAACCATTGGCCTGACCAACATCGTGATATGGATCTTGACCAATAATAACTACTTTTACATCTTCAAAATGACAATGGTTGAAAGCATTAAAAATTTGATTCTCTGGTGGAAAACAGACGTGGTTTTTGTATTCTGTTTTCACAAAGTTTACCAATTCCTTAAAATAAGGCTTCTCGAATTCTGTTTCTAAATATGGTTGCCAACTTTTGTGGATATCAACATTCATACGTTAATTTTATTATTTTTTAATGGCCACATGATACAACCTGTAAACAAACAACTAGGATTCAATTTTTAATTATGGCTGTTTCCTGTGGGTAAATTTAAAATCGAACTAAAATAATACTATCTTTATTCTTAAAAAACAATTTAAGATTGAAAAAAATAAAATTTCCAACTGCACAAACCATACTTATTATAATTGCTGGTTTGGTGGCTGTATTAACTTGGATAATTCCTTCTGGAAAATTCGATTCTCTAGCCTATAACAAAGAAGAAAATACCTTTACAAGAACTATTTTAGAAAAGACGGAAACTTTAAACGCTACGCAAGAAACCTTGGATGCTTTAGATATTAAAATTCCTTTAGAAAAATTCACCAATGGTGATATTTGGAAACCCATTAGCATACCCAATACGTACCATAAAGTAGAAGCAAAACCCCAGGGTATCGTTGCTTTTATTCAATCGCCCATAAAGGGTATTATTGAAGCTGCCGATATTATTTTTCTAGTATTATTTATAGGTGGATTAATAGGAATAATAAATTTTACAGGAGCTTTTGATGCCGGTATTTCTTGGCTTGCTGAAACTTTAAAAGGTAAAGAGTTCATTTTAATAGTATTAGTTACTGTTTTAATTGCTATTGGAGGTACTACTTTTGGTTTAGCTGAAGAAACTATTGCTTTTTACCCCATACTTATTCCTATTTTTTTAGCAGCAAAGTATGATGCCATGGTGGCTTTGGCATGCATATATTTGGGATCATCGATTGGTACCATGTGCTCTACTACCAATCCTTTCAGTGCTATTATTGCATCGGATGCGGCTGGCATTAATTGGACTACAGGATTAACAGGGCGTTTTATTATGCTTGTTTTAGGAACACTTATTTGCATTATTTACACACTTAGATATGCACAGCGTGTAAAAAATGATCCTACAAAATCTGTTATTTATAGTCAAAAAGAAGCTATTGAAAGTATGTTTGGAAATTCCACAAACTCGACTGTGAAACTAACTATTCGCCTTCGACTTATCCTTTTTATATTCGCTATGTGCTTTGTCGTTATGATTTATGGCGTATCTCAATGGGATTGGTGGTTTTTGGAAATGACTGTAGTATTTCTAGTTGGTGCGGTATTGATTGGTTTTTTAGCCAAAATTAACGAATACACTTTTATTGACCTTTTTGTTAAAGGAGCAAGCGACTTACTTGGTGTAGCTCTTATAATAGGTATAGCACGAGGCATAACCGTTTTAATGGACGATGGACAAATTAGCGATACCTTATTATATTATGCAAGTAACTCAACCAACGGCATGAACAAAGGTGTTTTTATAAATGCCATGCTCTATATATATGGTGGCTTGTCGTTTTTTATACCTTCATCTTCTGGTATGGCTGTTTTAACCATGCCTATTATGTCTCCATTAGCCGATGGTGTTGGAATTGGAAGGGAATTGATTGTAAACGCCTATCAATATGGTATGGGATTATTTGCATTTATAAACCCCACAGGGTTAATTTTAGCATCATTAGCCATTGTAAAAGTAGGTTATGATAAATGGTTGAAATTCGTTATGCCTTTAGTTATTATTTTATTGATCTTTACGATGTTAATGATGACTATCTCGGTTTACTTGTAACCAATTTTATAAGCAACCACTTTATTTCCATAAAAAGTGGGTACTAACAGTATTTTTTTATCTGGAATAATACCTATATCTGCGGCATTGAGTTTCTCTTCTTGTGTATCTAAAAGTTTTATTGCTGGAACACCTGGTTGGGTTTTATCAACAAAAAAGATTTCACCTGGCCATGTAGAAACTATATAACCTTCTTTTATAGGGACTATACCGTCTCCTTTAATAATGCCAGTCGCAATAACTGTTTGTTCTTTAGTGTTTTTATCTATAGCAATAAAATCGCCTTTACTAAACGAAACAACTAGCACTCGATCTTTTTCAACTAAAATGCCATTGGGGTTCAGTCCTTTCAAATCTAACCAAACAGAAACTTCATCATTAACTAGTTTATACACTTTGCTATCTCTGGAATCTGTAATATATGCATGTCCATTTGTATCGACATCCAAATCATTTAAAAAAATAGAATTCTCTACTTTAATTATTTTTTCTGTTGAACCCGATTTTATATCAATTTTAATAATAGCATCAATATCAGCTATATACAATTTTCCTTTATAATAATTTGAGCCTTTTGGAGCATTTAGGTTAGTTACCCAGTTCTGGTTAAGCGTTTTTCCTTCAGTACTAATTATAGACATCGTTCCATCTCCATCTTTGGCATCGGTAGGTACATTTCCCATATTGGAAACGTAAATAACGTCTTTAACTTTATCGTACCTAACGGCTTCACAAGTCTTCATTAATGTATCTGTTTCCCATAGTTTGTTTAAAACTATCTCTTTTTGAATTGGAGCTTTTTTATTCAATTTACATGAAGTTAATCCAATAAATAAAAAGGCAAATAAGAGTGTAAAATGTTTCATTTTATGCTATTTAATGATTTACGATAATATTTTTACTAATAATTCTTTTAATAAATCGCCCTGAGGAACCGCATTAGAACCAACACCTTTACTTTTTACATCAAACTCTCTAAGTGTTGCCACTACTTCACTAACTTTTTTCATGGGAAAATTTCTAGCTGCCGTAATATAATCATTAACAAAATATGGGTTCACTTTTAAAGCCGAAGCCACATTTCTTGGTGATTTATCATTCAACCCATGAAAATAAAGTAACTGAGAAAAGAAGCTAAACAACAAAGAAACGGTAACAACCATAGGGTTGTCCTTTGGGTTTTCAGCAAAATAATTCACAATTCTGTACGCTTTGAGTGCATTTTTTTCACCAATGGCATGGCGTAATTCAAAATTATTAAAATCTTTACTGATGCCAATGTTTTCTTCAATATGCTCTGGTGAAATTTGAGTTCCTTTAGGTAAAATTATTTGAAGCTTATCTAGTTCGTTGCTTATTTTACTTAAATCGGTTCCTAAAAACTCTACCAACATTTGTGCAGCTTTTGGAGCAATAGCATAATTTTTAGATGATAAAATACGTCGAATCCAATCAGCTACTTGGTTTTCATACAGTTTTTTACTTTCGTAAACGATACCACTTTTTTGAAGCGTTTTATAAAGCGATTTACGTTTATCAATCGTTTTGTACTTGTAATTTATAACTAAAACAGTTGTTGGTTGTGGATTTTTTGCATAATCTGCCAATTTTTCGATAGTACGCGATAAATCTTGAGCTTCTTTTACAATAATTACTTGGTAGTCTGCCATCATTGGGTAACGTTTGGCATTACTAACTACGTCATCAACGGTTACATCACGTCCATACAATACCATTTGGTTAAACCCACGCTCTTCTTCAGATAGCACAGTATCTTCAATAAAATCTGAAATTTTATCAATATAATAAGCTTCTTCACCCATTAAAAAATAAATAGGTTTCAACTTGCCGTTTTTTATGTCGGTTACTAATTGTTTTACTTCGTCCAAACTCCTAAAATTCCAAATTAAAAATTTTAAATTCCAATAACTTAACACGTATTTTATTGGAATTTAGTATTTGTTTATTGTGTTTTATGCTTTTGAATCTTAACTTTGAAAATTAAACACAATATTATTGCAAGCCCTTAATTTTCCACAGTTTCCGTTTCGATTCAAAAATAGCGAAAATAAAATTTCTATTTTCGATTGCATACGCAAAAAATTTGTGATTTTACAACCTGAGGAATGGGTGCGACAACATTGTGTGTTATATTTAATGGAGGTAAAAGGATACCCAAAATCGCTCATAAATATTGAAAAAGAACTGATTGTTAACGATTTAAAAAAACGCTACGATATTGTTATTTTTAATACCGACGGAAGCATTCATCTCATTGTAGAATGTAAAGCACCCTCCATTTTAATAAATCAACAAACATTTGACCAAATTGCACAATATAACCGTGTATTAAACGCTAATTATTTAATGGTTACAAATGGAATTAATCATTATTATTGCCAAATGGACTTTGAAAATGAACGTTATGATTTTTTAAAAGACATTCCTAATTACAATTAATAAAAAACAAAAACGAATAATAATGCTATGGCTGAATTAAAAATAGCTATTGTAATTCTAAACTGGAACGGGAAAAAACTATTAGAACAGTTTTTGCCTTCAGTTATTGAACATTCACAAAAAGCGACGATTTATGTAGCTGATAATGCCTCTACCGATGATTCCGTGAATTTTGTAAAAACAGCGTTTCCGTTAATTAAAATTATTCAAAATACCGAAAATGGTGGTTATGCTAAAGGTTATAACGACGCTTTAAAACACATGAACGCCGATGTTTTTTGTCTTTTAAACAATGATGTTGAAGTTACCAAAAACTGGCTCGCACCTATTATTGAAACCTTTAACACTGAAGTTAACACAGCAATTATTCAACCCAAATTATTAGATTTTAATAAAAGAGATTATTTTGAATATGCTGGTGCCGCAGGCGGTTTTATAGACAAATACGGGTATCCATATTGTAGAGGTAGAATATTTAACACCATTGAAAAAGATAACGGACAATACAATGATACCTCCGAAATATTTTGGGCATCTGGCGCTTGTTTATTTGTTAGAAAACACGTTTTCAATGAATTAAAAGGTTTAGATGAAGCTTTTTTTGCACACATGGAAGAAATAGATTTGTGCTGGCGTGCTAAAAACCTTGGCTACTCTGTTAAATACATAGGAAATTCTACCATTTATCATGTTGGTGGTGCAACACTTAGCAATACCAACCCTAAAAAAACATTTCTAAATTTTAGGAACAGCTTATATGCATTAACGAAAAATGCAAAAGGCAGCGTTTTACTTCTTATCCTAATGCGTTTGGTTTTAGATGGTATTGCAGCCATGAAATTTCTAATAGAATTAAAACCAAAACACATCTTCGCCATTTTAAAAGCACACGTTAGTTTTTATACACATTTAAATCAGCTTTTAAAACAAAGAAAACAAAAAAAAAACAAAGTTAAATACTACAAAAAAACATCTATAGTTGTAGACTATTTCGTGAAAAATAATGATGTCTTCAAAAGTTAACAATTTCTTTGCAAAAGTTTTGTTAAAATACTGTAAACAGCTGTTTTTTGCATATTTTTGTATTCATATATATAGAATATTAATCCATTAAAATAATTATGAAGAAAATTTTTTTACTTAGTGTAACAGCAATGCTTGTATTAAGCTCGTGTGTCTCTAAAAAACAATTTACAGACCTTGAAACTAAATATCAAGAATCTCAAGATTTACTAAATTCTGCAACCGTTAAATTAAACACTTGTTTAGAAGATAGAGCCTCTGCAACTGCAAGAGCAACAGCTTTAGAAGAACAAGTAGCCGATTTAAGAAAAAGTAATGACAACTTAACTGTTCTATCTTCTAAAGGAGCTAGCAACATTGAAAAAACATTAGAAAGCATTAAAGAAAAAGACATGAAAATCACACGTCTTCAAGATGCTTTAACTAAAAAAGATAGTATTACACTTGCTGTAGTTACTAGCTTAAAACGTGAAGTAGGTATTAACGATCCAGATATTGAAATCAACGTTGAAAAAGGTGTTGTATTTATTTCTATTGCTGATAAATTATTATTCCAAAGTGGCAGCTACAATGTAACTTCAAGAGCTAAAGAAGTGTTAGCAAAAGTTGCTAAAGTAGTAAACAGCAAACCAGATTTCGAATGTATGGTTGAAGGGCATACCGATAGTGTACCTTACGCTAGTGGCGTATTGTTAGACAACTGGGATTTAAGTGTGAAACGTTCTACCTCTATCATAAGAGTTTTACAAACACTTGGTGTAAACCCTGCACAGTTAATTGCTGCTGGACGTGCTGATTATGTGCCGTTAGTAGAAAATAATTCTGCTGAAAACAGAGCAAAAAACAGACGTACTCGTATCGTAGTACTTCCTAAAATTGATCAATTCTATGATATGGTTGAAAAAGAAATGAAAAACCTTTCTGTTCAAAAATAATTAGATTTTAAAATAATCAAGAAAGCTCAACTGCAAAGTTGGGCTTTTTTTTGTGCAGAACTTTTCTCATAATTATAGCGTTCCCCTATCGGGTCAGGCTTTCGGCAGTCGCTCTCTGCGAGGAGCTCCAACAAATGCCTCAATCCTTAACGCAACCAACCCAGTAGTAAGTAACCAATACCACACTTTTAGTCATGTCGACCGCAGGGAGACATCACACAAGTAGCTAATAAAACAAACTGAATAACCAAAATAATGCGACCTCTCACATACGTTCGAGGTAACGGTGTTAGGCGTTCGTTATTTTTTCAGTTTAATAAAATCTTTTTCAATTATTTCTACCTTAAAAACTTCTTTTTTATCGAAATTTCTTTGAACCCATCTTTTATATTCTCCACTTGGGTCTTTAATTCTAGTTTGACCAGAGTTTGAAAATTTATAAACTTTTCCGATAATAATTTCATTCTCCTCTATCTGTATTTTTATAGGGTCAAGATTATTTTTCGGTAAGAATTCAGAATATTTGCTACCAATATTAAAAAAGCCTTGATTATAATATGCTTCTCCGATTTGGATAATAATTTCTTCTTTGTATGCTTTTTCCATTATTTTTTCTTTATTCTCAATTTCTATAATCTTTTTTTGTTTGCTTAATTTTCCATTTTTTCCAAGATAATTCCATTCTGGTAAAAATTCAGCAATTAAATTATCTTCCAAACCTGCTGATAAATTGATTTTCTTTTCTTTATAATTTAATTCAGCATTATCTTCGAATAAATATATTTCAACCTCTTTTCCACCTCTTAATTTTTCAATAATTAGATTATTTAATCTGAAGTTTGTTCGTTGAGAAATATTTGGTCTCCGATAACCATTTAATCTTTGTGAGATTGTTTTGACACTTTTTCCAATGTATTTTATTTCGTATTCAATTACAAAAGAATATAATATATTTTTTGTGGTATAATTTGCGTTTAGTTCAAATTGAAATAAATTATTCTCAAAACTCCATTTTCCCACTTTTTTAAATCCTATTTCAGTAAGTTTTTTCATTTTTCAGAGTTTGAGTGGTAATGACGCCCAACAACAACATAACTATAGCATTAATCAAAAAATCTCCACACTCCCTTTACCTTCTCTCACCACAACAGGTTCTTCTTCAGATAAATCTATAACGGTAGAAGCAAGATTATCACCATAACCACCATCAATAACCAAATCTACCAAATTATCCCATTTTTCTAAAATAAGTTCGGGGTCGGTGGTATATTCAATCACCTCATCTTCATCACGAATGGAAGTCGATATAATAGGGTTACCCAATTTCTTTACAATTTCTAAAGCAATATTATTGGCAGGAATACGAATACCCACCGTTTTCTTCTTTTTAAACGGATTTGGCAAACCCTTTGATCCTGGTAAAATAAACGTGTAAGGTCCAGGAAGCGCCCGTTTTAAAATCTTAAAAGTTGAGGTATCAATTTGCTTAACATAATCGCTTAAATGACTCAAATCATGACATATAAATGAAAAATTAGCTTTTTCTAACTTCACACCTTTTATTTGAGCAACACGCTCTAAAGCTTTTAAATTATTAATATCGCAACCCAAACCATAAACCGTATCGGTTGGATAAATAATTAAACCACCTCGTTTTAGAACAGCTACAACCCTATCAATTTCTTTCGAATTGGGATTTTCTTCATAAATTCTAACAAACTCAGCCATAATAATTATATTGTATTACCGTTAAAAGTAAATATTATTTTTGTTATGAAGTATTTTTATCTATTTTTCTTCTGTATGCTGGCTTCAATTTCTTTTCAAAGTTGTGAAAACGAAACTGAAAACACCAATTCAATACCATTAGAATATTATGAAGAATTAAATATTTCTTATGGTAATGACAGCAATCAAACATTTGATTTGTACTTGCCTGCCAACCGAACACCTGCCACAAAAACACTGATTTTGGTACATGGTGGTGGATGGTCTTCTGGCGACAAAGCAGATATGGATGCTATTAAAAATTTAATCCAACAAGACTTACCAAACCTAGCTGTAGCAAATACTAACTACCGCTTGGCAGATGCAAATAACCCGCCTTACCCCATGCAAATTGATGATATTACTAGCGTTATAAATTATTTAAAAAATAATAAGGACACCTATACTATTTCCGATAGTTTTGGTTTTATAGGCATTAGTGCAGGTGGACATTTAGCACTTTTATGGAGTTATGCTTTTGATACAAACAACAATATAAATATGGTTTGTAGCATTGTAGGACCAACAAATTTAACCGATCCTGCTTATTTGAATAACAACAGTGTTGAATTGCAAGCCATGTTAGATTTATATGGTGTAACCACTGATATATCATTTTTAGAAGAAGTAAGTCCGCTACACCGTGTAACGGCTAGTGCGCCACCAACTATTTTGTTCTATGGCGGACAAGACCCCTTAATTCCTGCAACGCAAGGAACCAATTTACGAGACAAATTGATTGATTTAAACGTTACAAATCAATTTACTTTATATCCAACCGGTGGTCATGGCTGGGTGGGAATTGAATTACTAGACACATGGTTAAATCTTAAAGCATTTACACAAAATCAACTTTAAGTATTTTAAAACTATATGTTTATTCAATATATTTTTGAGTGATATGTCAAAAAAAAAAGCAACTTAGAATTTAATCTAAACTGCCTTTTCTTGCTATCAATTGTCAATATATCATACTATCGCATACCGCCTCCTGGAGGACCACCCATGCCGCCACCTTGTTCGTTTCCTTGACTCGAATTAGAAGGTGTTTTAGGTTGTTTCTCTTCTTTTATTTTTTCCTGATATTTCAACCATTTACCATATTGCTTTTCACTAAGCAACGCTTCTAAAGTTTTGTTTAAATTTTGTTCTGCCTTCTTTACAGCATTTTTAGCAGGTTCTATTTTTGCACTTATTAATGCTTTTGGATCGTCTTTTGAATTTTTACTTCGTTCTCTAGAATTACTGTTTCCGCTAGAGGTTTCTTGGTTACTTCGCTCTCCTCGTTTGGTTTTCATTGATGTATTCACATATACATTCAATGTGTCAAAATTATCTTTGTTAAGCAATGATATTTCATCCATTTTAAGATTATAACCTCCAATAGCACGACTAACCTCTTGAATTAATTTTTTATCTTTTTTAATTTTACTCTTTTTCATAGCCTCATCCACATCATATTTAAAAATACCTGCTACTTGTGCAGCATTAAACTCAGGCATTTTTTCTTGCTGTTGCATATCGCTACCTCTTTGTCCTCCACCTTGTTGTGAACCTCCCATACCGCCACCGCCACCTGGTTGAGCATAGGTTAAACTCATACTCAATACGAATACTAATGCTAAAATCTTTTTCATGTAATTTTTAATTTTTTAATTGAATTGTATATCTATTTATATATAGATGCGAAAACAAAAAAAAACTTTCGGTGCAAGTATGATTTTTTTAGTTAAGTCTTTAGGATGTTTAATTACCCAATAACTTCCAACTTGGCAAATCGTAATAATAATTTTTTAACGCCCCCGTGTTGAAACTTGATTTCAGCTTTAATGTCAGCTCCTGCTCCTTCAATTTTTAAAACTTCACCAGAACCAAATCGTATATGCTTTACAAGGTTTCCAACGGCTAACTTATTATCAAATAAATTAGTATTATCACCTGTTTCAACAACTCGTTTTAAGTTTTTAGGTGTTGTGACTTGGTTTCGAATAGGTTCTTCTTTAGAAGTGTTACCTTTTTTGAATTCTGGTTGTTTGGCAGCTTTAAATCGTATTTTATTAGGATCTAATCTTCTACTTAATTCTGGACTGGTGGCATCACCAAAAATATCAGCATCCAGCATGGGGTTAAAACGGCGTTCTTCAATGGGTGTTGTGATGTTTAGATATTGTTCGTCTATTTCTTCAATAAAACGACTTGGTTCAGAATCTACTAATTTCCCCCAACGGTAACGAGACAACGCATAGGTTAAATAAGCTTGTTTTTCGGCACGTGTTAAGGCCACGTAAAACAAACGGCGTTCTTCTTCCAATTCGCTACGTGTACCCATACTCATGGCGCTAGGGAACAAATCCTCTTCTAAACCAACCACAAATACATACGGAAACTCCAAACCTTTTGCTAAATGTATGGTCATTAATGCTACATGATCTGCATCTCCTTTATCGGCATCCAAATCGGTTGCCAAGGCAACATCTTCTAAAAACTCTGCTAAATTTCCTGTGGTGTCTGCTAATTCTTTTTGACCTTCCACAAAGTCTTTCATACCGTTTAAAAGCTCCTCAATGTTTTCCATTTTGGCTACACCTTCGGGCGTACCATCTTTTTTAAACTCGCTTATTAAACCGGTGGTTCGGGTAACGTGTTCTGCCAATTCAAAAACATCGGCCGTTTGGTTCATGACTTGGTAACTCTCAATCATGGTTACAAAATCTAATAATTTGCCTTTGGTTCCCGAATTTATTTTCACATCGGTTTTATCGATGTTTTTCATCACTTCAAAAATTGAACGCTTGTAACCATTAGCCGCCACAACCAATCTATCTATCGTAGTTCCACCAATGCCTCTTGGAGGGAAATTAATAACACGTTTTAAAGCTTCTTCATCTGCTGGATTAATAATTAATCGCAAATACGACAAAACATCTTTAATTTCTTTTCGTTGATAAAATGATAAACCACCATAAATTCTATATGGAATATCACGTTTACGCAACGCATCTTCAATAGCACGCGATTGTGCATTGGTTCTATATAAAATAGCAAAATCGCTATTTGGAACGTGATGCTGTATTTTATTTTCCCAAATGGTACTTGCTACAAAACGCCCTTCATCACCATCGGTCAAGGAACGGTTTACTACTATTTTTTCACCTTCATCATTGGCTGTCCAAACCACTTTTTCCAACTTCGTTTGATTTTTTTCTATGATGGAGTTGGCTGCATTTACTATGTTTTTGGTAGAACGGTAATTCTGTTCCAATCGAAACTCTTTTACATCATCATAATCCTTCTGAAAATTTAAAATATTACTAATATTCGCGCCGCGGAAGGCATAAATACTCTGTGCATCATCACCCACCACACAAATATTTTGAAACTTATCAGCCAAGGCTCTCACAATTAGATACTGTGAGTGGTTGGTATCTTGGTACTCATCAACCAAAATGTACTTAAAACGGTTTTGGTACTTCATTAACACTTCCGGGAAACGTGTTAATAATTCGTTGGTTTTCAACAATAAATCATCAAAATCCATCGCACCTGCTTTAAAACATCGCTCAACATATTCCTTGTAAATATCACCTAAACGCGGACGTCTCGCCATGGTATCGGCTTCAATTAACTCCGGGTTTTGAAAATAAGCACGTACCGTAATTAAACTGTTTTTATATGAAGAAATTCTGGAACGTACTTGTTTGTACTTGTAAATATCTTTATCAAGATTCATTTCTTTTATAATAGACGAAATTAATCTATCAGAATCTTGTGTATCGTAAATTGTGAAATTACTTGGATAGCCTAATCTATCGGCTTCAATACGTAAAATTTTAGCAAAAACCGAGTGAAACGTTCCCATCCACAAGTTTTTAGCTTCACTAGCACCAACAATAGTGGCGATACGCTCTTTCATTTCGCGCGCCGCTTTATTGGTAAATGTTAATGACAATATGTTAAATGGATCGACACCCTCGCTCATTAAATAAGCGATGCGAATGGTAAGCACACGTGTTTTACCAGAACCTGCACCTGCAATAATAATCATGGGGCCCTCTTTTTGTATAGTAGGCGCTAATTGAGCTTCGTTTAATTGACTTAAATATTTTTCCAAAACTGTATAAAATTTTACGACGTGAAATTAACCATTGTAAAGCTTTTTATGGTTTAGATTTATTAATAATTATAAACAATTCACATATAATTTTACCCTTGTTAATTTTTAGATATATTTATAGTCTAATAAAATTTCTTAAAATACCATGTTATCATTTTTATCAAGTATTGCCTGGTGGGGTTGGATATTAATTGCTTTAGTTTTAGTAGCTATACGAGATATTTTTATCCAAAAAGCGCATACTATAAGTCATAACTTCCCTATAGTTGGGCATTTACGTTATTGGTTAGAAAGTATTGGTCCTGAAATGCGTCAATATTTTGTGGCTAATAATAGAGAAGAACTTCCTTTTAACCGTATTGAACGTAGTTGGATTTATGCTTCGGCTAAAAAAGAAAATAATTACGAAGGTTTTGGTACCGATAGAGATATTTATGCCCACCAGCATATTTTTATTAATAATGCGATGATGCCTTATAAAATTAGTGAAAACCACCCAAATGCTATTGATAAAACATTTTTACCATGTGCTAAAGTCATGGGCGCATTTCATAAAAGAAGAAAACCTTATAGACCCGCTTCCATTATCAATGTATCGGCTATGAGTTTTGGCTCACTTTCCGCGAAAGCCATAGAATCTTTAAACAAAGGCGTTAAAATAGCAGGTGCATACCATAATACAGGTGAAGGCGGCTTATCGCCCTACCATTCGCATGGAGGCGATGTAATTTTCCATTTTGGAACGGGGTATTTTGGCGTTCGTGCTATAGATGGTGGTTTTTCCATGGAAAAATTAATAAAACTGGTTGAAATTAATCCGTTTGTAAAAGCTATTGAAATAAAACTTTCTCAGGGTGCAAAACCAGGTAAAGGCGGTGTATTACCAGGTGCAAAAATCACTGCGGAACTTGCCTTTATTAGAGGTGTTGAAATTGGTAAAGATGTGCTATCTCCACCCAACCATAAAGCTTTTACGAACGTTCCAGAAATGGTTGATTTTATTGAAAAAATTGCCGAATCTACGGGATTACCTGTTGGTATAAAGGCCGCTATTGGAAAATTAGAACAATGGGAAGAACTAGCCAATATTATGGTAGAAACTGGTAAAGGTCCTGATTTTATTACGGTTGATGGTGGTGAAGGTGGCACTGGTGCTGCACCTCCAAGTTTTGCAGACCACGTATCCTTGCCATGGGTGTATGGCTTTAGCGATTTATATAAATTGTTTCAAGACAAAGGCTTAAGTGAACGTATTGTTTTTATTGGTAGTGGCAAATTGGGGTTTCCAGCTAAAGCAGCTATGGCATTTGCTATGGGTGCCGATTGTATTAATGTGGCCCGTGAAGCTATGATGAGTATTGGCTGTATCCAAGCACAAGTATGCCATACCAACCGTTGCCCTAGTGGTGTAGCTACACAAAACAAATGGTTACAAAATGGTATAGATCCTACTTTAAAATCGGAGCGATTAGCTCAATATTTTAAAACATTTAGAAAAGAATTAGTTGAAATTACGCATGCCGCAGGGTATGAGCACCCATGTCAATTTCAAATGCGGGATGTTGAAATTAATGTAGATGACCATAACCTTTCGAAAGAATTAAACAGAACCTACATGTATGAAAAAACACCTGTACCATTTACTTCGATGCAAAATTTAAAAGATTGTTTATATTTGGGAGGGAAAATTAGTTAGCAGTTTACGGTCGCAGTATTCAGTATTTACTTGTGCATTAGAAACAAACATGCTAAGTTTGTAACCAAACATTATTTTTATGGACGCCAACAGATTAATCGACCTATTCTTATTCGCAATTCCTTCATTAATTACAGGACTTATTGCTTATTATTTTTTTAAGGAACATACCAAAAATGAAGATGGTAGAAGACGTTTTTTATTGAAAAAAGAATTACAAGTTAATGCCCTACCCTTGCGCTTACAGGCCTATGAACGTATGGTATTATTTTTAGAACGTATTACGCCTTCAAACATATTAATTAGAATCCCTCCAATATCCTCAAATAAAGAAGATTATGAAGCTTTGATTATACAAAGTATTGAGCAGGAATTTGAACATAATTTAACCCAACAAATTTATATTAGCGAAAAATGTTGGAACATTATTAACGCTGCAAAAAATGCCACGATTCAATTAATTAGAAAGGCTAGTTTACTTGAAAAAACAGATACCGCCAATAAGCTTAGAGAAGTTGTTTTAACCGAAATGATGGAGCGCCGCTCACCAAGCGATGCTGCTTTGTCGTTTTTAAAAGAAGAAGTGTCTGAATTGTGGTAATTACCCAACTCGCAACTCGTTTGACCTCGCTTCTTTATCCTTATTTTTAGCATAATCAAAGCCTTGTTGCCACCATGCAACCATCAATTTTTTATTGAATATTAATGAATTTTCGGTAAGTTTTGATGGGGTATAATACAAATTTAGTTTTACGTCTTTGTTGATGGCTGCTAGTTTGCCTATAAGTATGTCACTTTTTTCTACTTGGTCTAATAAATGCCCAAATAAATTAAGCATCAATGAAAAAGGGTTTTTACCCAACACTTTCATGTACTCCATGTTTTCAGATTCTAAAACCACTGCATCAATTTCTGTAGCACCCCGTTGAATAGCTTCGCGTATGGGTACAACACAACCAAAAGCACCATCGGCATACTCAAAACCATTCACTTTTGCTAAGGACATAAAAGGAATGTAGTTACACGATATCCAAATCCATTCACAAAATTCTTCATATGAAAAATCTTTAATAGACTTATACTCCACCCTATTTTGTGATAAATTCGAAACTGTTACCACAACATCTTCTTTCGTAGCTCTAATTAAATTATACTCTTCTTCTGTAAAATGTTTTTTTAAATAACGTTTCAGCGCTTTACTTTCACCAAAAGTGCGTTTCATTTTAATAAACTGCCATAATGAGTTTAAAAAATTTATGGAAACATACTCTCTATCATTTTTTTTATGGGTTCGAAACGGATTGACACTAAATATATTACTCTGTTTAACATCGGTAAACACATCGTACACCTTGTCTATTTTACCCGCTGCAATGTGTGGCACCAATAAACTTCCTGTAGAAGTGCCTACAAACAAATCATAACTATATCCTTTTTCTTTTATTAAATATTCGGCTACACCACCTGCATAGGCGCCCTTACTTCCACCACCCGAAATTACTAATGCCCTCATAAATTAATTTTCTAATTGACTTGTTTCTTGGTTTTTAAACTTTGCAAAATCGTATCCAATTTGCCACCACTGTGTCATTTTCTCTTTGTTAAAAATAAGCGAATTGATTGTTAAAACAGTGGGTGCATAATAAAAATTTATAATGGCGTTATTATGACTTGCTGTAAATTTTCCGATACGGATGTTTTGAGATTCAATTCTATCCAACATAAAAGCAAACATATTTGTTAACAAAGAAAAGGGGTTTTTTGATGGTAACCTGTTAAACTGATTCACTTCGGTTTGTAAAATAATAGCATCCACTTCGGTAGCACCACGACTGATAGCTTCTTCAATGGGTACCATATTGCCTAAGCCCCCATCGGCATATTCGCAGCCATCTTTTTTAACCAAAGTCATGAATGGTGTGTAATTGCATGAAATCCAAATCCAATCTATAAACTCCTCATATTCAAAATCTTTCAAACATTTATATTCTACTTGATTGAGAGATA
This sequence comes from Mariniflexile fucanivorans, assembly GCF_004341235.1. GTDB lineage: Bacteria > Bacteroidota > Bacteroidia > Flavobacteriales > Flavobacteriaceae > Mariniflexile > Mariniflexile fucanivorans. Next base: position 91,320 of record NZ_SLUP01000010.1, on the reverse strand, counting down.
AGTTGGAAACCGTAACCACCACATCTTTACTGGAATGTTTCAAAATCAAAAATTCTTCTTCTGCTAATGTTTTTTTGATTAATGTTCTTAAATTATGACTTTCCCCAAAGGTTTTACTTCCTCTTAAAAAATTCATAACCACATTAAAATGATTGATGGCAATGTTTTGGCTGCCATGTTTTTGCTTAACTACAAACGGACATACATTAAAAATGCTATCGTTTGTTACGCTGGTATATACCTCTTTAATTTTTTCGATTTTTTGAAGCGCTAAATGGGATGCTAACAAACTTCCGGTGGATGTGCCAATGTACAATTGATAATCGCGATTCAGCTCTTCTATAAGATATTGGGCAACACCTCCTGCAAAAGCACCTTTACTACCGCCTCCAGAAATTACTAATGCTCTCATGTTGAAATTTTAGTAAATATAGAATAAGAAAATTAATTATGCCGGACACCTAGTTAAAATATTAAATCGTGTATATCTTAAACAGCACTTAATCGATAAGAAAAAAACCAAGAATGCTTTTTATATATTTAATTGTGCATTTCGTAGAAAATCGTCCTTTTTTATTAAAGTAAAAAATTATTATTTGTAAAAAAAACCTACTTTAGTTACTAACTATGACCAATTAGACTACATGAGCAAAAAATACCTTTTAGCGTTTTTATTCTGCGCTATATTAACTGTTTCATTTTTCGGACTCAATAAAATAATAGAAGTTTCCTACAATAGAAATATTACTGTATTAGCTCCTATTATAGATTTCAGTTTTAATAATAACAACTCTTGTTCCGATACTCCCATTACATTTACGCCTTCAGTTACCGGTGATGCTCCTTACACCTATTTATGGGATTTTGGTGGTGGAAAAACGTCTACAAACAGCAATCCTACATTTGCGTTTACAGCTTTAGGATGCGGGTTTCAAAACAATAATGTGACCTTAACCGTAACAGATGTTAATGGCACGAGCACTTCAATAACTAAATCTGTTTCTGTTCAGCAAAAACCAGATTTAAAATTTGTTAATTTGAACGCTCCAAGTGGATCTGCGGCACCTTTTGAAAAATGTGGAGATAATAACACCGATCTTCAATACAGTATTAATGTTGGAAACAATTCAGCTTCTTCTTCCTGTATTGCTTCTTATAATGTGGAATGGGGAGATGGCACCTCTGAGACCAATGTAACATTTCCTAAAATGCATACTTATACAAAATTGGGGTCATTTAACATGGTTATAACTGGCATTGGCTCTAGTGGTTGCAACAATGCCATTACGTATGTTGTAAAAAACTCTAACAACCCCATTGGCGCCCTTATAGCACCTGGAAATACCACCAATTTATGTACACCACTTCAACCCATGCCATTTGCGATTGGGTCTTGGGCATCAAATCCATCAGACACTAGATACAATGTAAATTATGGTGATGGTACTACTGCAAATTATACCCAAGCCCAGTTAGAAAGTTCGCCATATTATAATGCTGCAAACCCACCTGCTTCTCAAGATTTCCCTATTCCACATACATTTACTAGGTTTAATTGCCCCAGTGGCAATACAGTTACTTTAACAATAAGCACCTCTTGCGGCAGTACTTACTTAACGGCTGGACCCATTATTATTTTGGATGTACCAATTGTGAATTTTAATGTTAACAGTATTGTATGCGCCAACACATCCGTTAGTTTTTACAATTCTACCATTGCAGGATTTACAAATGATTGTAGCACTGTAAATGTCTATACCTGGGATTTTGGAGATGGCACTCCCGTATCAAGAGCGGTAAGCCCTTACCATGTTTATAAAACACCCGGAAATTATACGATTACTTTATCTGCCGAAACACCTTGCGGAAAAGGAGTTTCCGTATCTAAAACTATTTGTGTTGAACCTATCTTGCAACCTAATTTCACTTTTGGAAATGCCTGTGCTTCCACCCCATTACAAATAAACAATACAACAGATACTAGTTTAAGTTGTGGTGCTGAAACCTATTCATGGGATATGATATCCTATTCTGAAGCCTATTGTGGAGAAGAACCACAACGTTGGAATTTTGCAAACGGCACCTATTCAAACTCTAAAAATCCTGCTATTTCTTTTATAACTCCTGGTATTTACTACCTGCGGCTAACAACAAGAAATTCATGTGGCATTAGTCAATCAATCACAAAACGTATCGATGTAAAAAAACCACCAGTAACAACGTTGGAACCACTTTCTAATTTCTGTCAATCGGCTTCCATTTTCCCCGTTGGAACCGTAGAGGAATCATGCTCTCCAAGTACTGAAATAACGTATCAATGGAGTTTTCCGGGAGGAACACCAGCATCATCCACCTTATTAAATCCGGGTAAGATTGATTATTCCACTAGCGGAAATTACACAGTAACTTTTAGTGTAACGAATAGTTGTGGCACTACCACAAAAACTCAAAATTTTTCGGTAGACATGGTTTTGTCACCTATCATTTCCCCTAAAACAATAGATATATGTAGCGGCCAAAGCTTTCAGGTAAGACCATTTTCAAATGGCACCGATAATGTTCCTTCTGGCACAACCTATACTTGGGGCAACCCAATAATAACCCCAGCAGGTTCTATAAATGGGGCTTCAGGTCAATCGACACCAAGGTCCAATATCAGTCAAACATTAACAAACAACACCAATACTCCTGCAACCGCAACTTACACCATTTCTCCCATATCAGGATCATGTCCCGGGCCAGATTTCACCGTTACGGTAACCGTTAACCCTTTAATCACAGTTATACCTAACATCGTAAACGGTACGTGTTTCGGGTCCAATGATAGCTCTATAAATATTGATGTTACAGGTGGCGTCCCTTTTTCAACAGGAAATCCTTTTACCATTACTTGGACAGGTCCTAACGGCTTTACTAGTTCAGATGAAGATCTTTCTAATTTAGCACCCGGCAATTATACGTTGAACATAACAGATGATGGAAAGTGCCCATACACCAATTCGTTTCGTGTTACAGAACCTGGATTGTTTAGGTTTTCTGGCAATAAAAATGATATTTCTTGCTTTGGGCTTGATGATGGTCGCATCAATTTAACAACTTTAGGAGGAACGCCACCTTATAATTTCACGTGGACAAAAGTTGGCGACCCTTCATTTTCCGCAACTACAGAAGATTTAAGTAACCTAAAACCTGGGGATTACGAAGTAACCATTACCGAAGTTAATAATTGCAATATTCTAACGGGCGCTTACACGATTATTGAACCACCTTTATTAGAAGTGAGTTTAACCAGCCCTGTAGATATTATTCTTTGTTATGGCTCCTTTACAGGTAAAATTGAAGTTAACGCCGTTGGAGGCAGACCTAATTACAGATGGTCATGGACAGGGCCTAACGGGTTTAGGAGCAATCTCCAAAATTTAAATAATATTGAAGCTGGAACGTATAACTTAACGGTTTCTGATAACTCTGGATGTTCAAAAAACTTACAAGTTATAGTGCCCCAAAACCCAGAAATTAAATTAGATTACACCATAAAAGAAATTATATGCTACAATGATGATAGTGGCGCTATTACCATACATGGCATTTCTGGAGGTGTGCCGCCTTACGAACCTTTAGCATGGAGTAATTTAGGAACAGGCATGGTTCAAAATAATTTATCTCATGGCACCTATGTAGTTACCGTAGCCGATGCTTTAAACTGCGTGGTTAATTTCCCCATTACCTTGGCAAATGCGCCTATATTTGATATCAATCCCACTGTAAAAAATGTATCTTGCTTTGGTAATAACGATGGCAGCATCAAACTCAATCTTGTTGGAGGTGAAACACCTGTTAAACTAGTTTGGGATGATAGTTCAACCTCTGGAAATGAACGGAACAATATCGGTCCCGGAACTTATTCAGTAACCATTACTGATGCCAAAGGGTGCATTATACAAGAAACATTTACCATTATTGAACCTTTGCCTTTAAAATTAATTGGAGATGTTACTGATGCTTTAGATTGTGATGATGTAAACTCTGGAGCCATCGATCTAGAGGTTACAGGAGGCACATTACCCCTTTCAATTTCTTGGAGTAATGGTTCTAGAGTTGAAGATTTAACAAATATACCTCCGGGTGTTTATACGGTAAACATTACCGATGCAAATAATTGTAAACTATCTGAAACTTGGGAAGTAAAACGATTCTTAGCTTTGGAATCCCCGTTTGAAGTTATTACAAATTATAACTGTGAAACTAAATATGTAGACCAGACTTTTATTGCAAAAGTAAAGGGAGGCATCCCACCGTATCAACTTAGTTGGTCCAGTGGTATCATTACAGGTGTTAATAATGAAATTATGAGAACTGATACTAATGGTTTAGTTATTCTTACTGTTGAAGATAGTTTTGGTTGTATTGAAGAGTTTTCCATTCAAGTAGAAACTCCCATATTGGACGATTCACGTTTTACTACAGATTCCTTTGGGTTCAGTGTTTACAACCTCTACTCTATTTACGACCCTATTAAATTCACAAACGGCTCTGTTGGCGATTTCATAAATATCTCATGGGATTTTGGAGATGGTAATTTTTCAGATGAAGAAAATCCTGAGCACGTGTATGTAAAAGAAGGCACCTATACCATAAAACAAACGGTTAGCTACCCTTTTGGTTGCGAATATTCCAGCGAAACCACTTTAGTGCTTGAAAAAGGATATAGCATCATGATGCCAAACGCCTTTACACCAAATAAAGATGGCATGAATGATTATTTCGCTCCTGTTTTTATAGGATTGAATAACATGACACTTCATATTTACGATACATGGGGTGGCATTATTTATGCTGAAACAGGTGAAAACATAAGAGGTTGGGATGGAAAAATAAAAGGAATAGCTACTGAAAATGGCAATTACTACTTTAAACTTACCGCAAAAACCTTTTACAACCATACCATCACTCAAGAAGGCTCGTTAGTTTTAATTAACTAATTAGAAAAAATTATAGATGAAATTAAAACTATTAGCACTCATTATCATAGCTTGTTCTTTTGTAAAAACAAATGCGCAAGATCCTATTTTTTCACAATACTTTTTAGTTCCCGAAACTTTAAATCCTGGATTTTCTGGGTTTGAAGACGCTTCCTATTTCGGTTTAATACATAGAACACAATGGCCGAGTCTCGATTTAAGAGTTGATACCGAATATGCTTTTTTCAATTCATGGATTGAAAATGTTGGCGGTATGGGCGTTAGTATTTTAAATCAGCATGAAAACAAAACCAATTACAACCACCTGCAAGGGAACGTGAATTTTGCTTATCATATAAAGCTTTCAAACGATTGGTTTTTTAGACCTGCCATTGAAGTTGGTTTTGGCACAAAATCGTTTAACTTTAGAAATTTAGTACTCGCCGATCAAATAAATATTGGGTCTGGAACTATTAATCCGTATTCATCCGATCCTTATGCGTTGAATGCAAATAGCAACATAGCGTTTATAGATTTTGGAACTGGTTTTGTTTTCGATAAAAAAAATACAAGAAATGACACCGATTTATGGTTAGGTGCTTCCATAAAACATTTAAACAGACCCAATATTTCGTTTTTAGAAAATGGGCATGTGCCATTAGATATTTTTTATTCCATTCACGGGAATTACAAGTTTCCTTATTTTGATTATAACGACATGATTATTTCTGCCAATTACATGCAACAAGGTGGCTATAATAGGTTTGATTTGGGAACTACCATAAAGCTTGATAAACTAATGTTAGGAGCTATGGCGGTTACAAATCCTGCAAAAAATAATGCTAATAACGATTTGCTTACGTCTATAAACACCTTTATTGGCTTGGAGTTTGAACAACTACGTTTTGGATTTTCATATGATATAAACACCTCTAACATTGGAAGAACCAATGGTGTTTACGAGCTCTCCATCACGTACTTAACAGGCTGCTTGGTTTGTAGAAATCCTGCGAATTTAGAGCGCAGAAAATAGGTTACTTTTTCTCCACAACTTCTAACATAGCTTTAGCAAATTTTGAAAATTGCCAACTATGATGTGTCATTGCCTGTTTCAAATTTTCAACACAAGCATCGTTGCAAGCTTTTATTTCTTGTAAATATAAAAAAGCATTCTGACGAATTTCAAAATTATAAACAGGATTTGTGTATTGGGTTAATTCATCAAAATATTCTTTTTTGTTTTCTGGTTCAAAATCTTCGGTCATCAAAGCTAAAGTTAACCAAAGTATGCGAATATTTTTATCATTAAACCCTTGAATCCCTTTTGTTTTATTCAGATATTTATGTCGCTCTTGCGGAAAATTTAGCCATAAATTGAATAAAGCCTTTTCAATGGTGATGTAGGATTTATCATTTAAAAGCGTTTCATAATCTGTTTTTAATTCTGAAGGTATTTCGGTTAAGTTTATGGCAATGGATTGACGGATTTTTAAATCTTTTGAGTTTAAAATACCTTTTATAAAATCATCCCTATTAACAGAAGGATCAGAAAAAGTTCTTTTAAAAAAGTCTTCACGATAAAAATCATTCATTTTACCAAAAAACAAATCCCATTTACTATAAACTTTAGATGATATTTGATTGGTCATACAAGAATGTATATCATTTCTATTTCTTTGCTCTTCATATATTTCAGTTGACAACTGAATTAATTTAGCTTTAAATGATTCTAAACCTAATAAATAATTTTCCACAAACTTACTCAAATCCTGTCCACTAGCCTTTTCAACTTCACTTATAAAATCATCAGTCTCCACATTCTTAAACTGATACTTTAATAAATAATTTTTAACAGCCGTTTTATAAGCTTTATCCCCTACTTGTTCTCGAAGCATATGTAACACCCAAGCGCCTTTTTTGTAAAACGTGGTGCTGCTAGATTGCGGATCTAAAAGAGAAGTACTTTGTCCCGATTTATCTTGTTCTAATAATTCTTGAGCATACTGGTACAACTGCCAATAGTAATAATCGTCTCCAAAAATATCTTTTTCTGCTAGTAAAGCATAATAAGTAGCAAAACCCTCTTGAAGCCAGTGGTGCGTACCGGAAGTTTCGGTAACCAAATTACCAAACCATTGATGTGCTAGTTCGTGTGCATTTACGTTTACATAGTTTTTATCAACAAAAGCAATGGAATCAATCACAAAACTATCGGCAAAAATAGTCGTAGTCGTGTTTTCCATACCGGCATACAAAAAGTCTTTTACAGGCACTTGTTTGTAATTTTGCCACGGATACTTTACGCCAATTTCTTCTTCAAGAAAATCAAACATGTGTTTGGTATAGCGATATGTTGGCTCAAGTTTTAAGGAATCTTCAGGGTAATAATACATTTCTAAAGGAATTTCACTTTTGGATGTTTCCGTCTTTTTATCATAATTCCCGATGACTAAAGCTACTAAATAGCTAGACATAGGTTGTTGCATATCAAAATTCCATGTAGTAGTTGATTTGTTTATTTGTTTATTTGTTAATTTTCCGTTGGCTATAACTTGATAATTTTTATCGAATTCAATACTTAAATCGAACTCGACTTTCTCATTCATATCATCAATACTAGGCAGCCAATTACTGGTGTATTTTCCTTGACCTTGTGTCCAGATTTGTTTATTCTCGACGGTATTAAAAGTCATATCACTTTTATTTTTCCAATCAATAAAATAGATTGCTTTTTTAGGGTAAGCTTCAAAATTAAAACTTACTTCGTAGCTGTTTTTAGCTTTAAAATCATGTTTTATCCAAAGTTTTTTTAAATCATTTCGGTATTCAACATCCCTTTCATTTAAGCTTACATTATCAAATGTCATATTTATAGCGTCAATGAATATAGAATCTGTATTCTTTAAAATCTCAAAATTATAACGAACAACACCAAGTACTTTTGTAGAATCTGGTTTAAAACCAACTTCCACATTAGCAGTTTTAAAATCAACATAATCCGTTTGCTGCCCTTGAATAAACGAAATAGTGACAAAACATATATAAAAAAAGAAACGATTCATGTATTAAAGTTATCAAGCATTAAGCCAAAATACGAATTTATATTACTCCTTTATGTACAGGAATATAAATTAATCATTGAGGCAGGCTTTCTTTAAACCGTAATAAAGGTTTGAAAACTAACATTTATCATGTTAAAACCCTATTTATATGTATATATTAGTTTTGTGATCATTAATTAAGAAATTAAACTTTTGAAAATGAATCTATTTTAAATAGGTTTCTTGTGTGAAAACGAATTATAATTATTAAGTTTAACAGCCTTAGTCTAAAATACATTTCCAATACGAATATTATTATTTTAACTAGTACAGAATGATTATTAACGATGTTATAAAAAAAATAGTTTTTATTGAAAATTCGCTTAAAAAGGGGGATTATTTATTTGTTTGGAATGGCATTAAAAAGCGAATTAAATCTGAAAATATAGCTTTCGGACTTAAGCGTGATTTATCTGAAGAAACAATTCCCCCAAGGTCGCTTATCAGTTTATCTATCAGGCCCTATCAAATAAGTGATGGTAAATATTTTCTATTGGATAAGAACAATTATGGGTTAATAGAAAAAAATATTAGCACTTGCTATGTTGCAATTACTAATGATGGTGAGCCTTGTTTTCGCCAATGGCTGATTGATTCGTCTCAAAATCCTAAAATTTATAAGTTTTGGGGAGACTCATTTCCTATGCTTAAAAATGATGAAGCTTTGCTGGAAAATGCTTATACAATTCCCAAAAACAGAGGCTTTGGTATTATGGCTACCGCCACACATCTAATTTCAGAAAAAGGAAAGGAACAGGGTGTTAAACACATTATAACTTTTGTTGACAAAAAAAACGTAAGTGCATTGCGTTCAATAGTTTACTCAGGTTACAAACCTTACACATTACGTAAAGAAAAATGGTTTTTATTTATTAAAAAGGTGTCTTTTGAAGAAATTCCAGATGAACTAGCCATATTTTTAAACAAATTTGTTTTTATGAAAAATACAGGTTCGCTAGTTTCCAATAATGCTATAAATCCATATAAATCCCGACAAAAAGTTTCGGGCTAAATTTCAATATAATGCAAATAAAAATTAATATTAAAGATAAAATAAGAGATTACATACTTCAATCTACTTTTGATGATGTGAAAAATGTGATGGATGAAACTCTAATTTTTGAAGAAGGCGTTCTTGACTCCATGGGACTGCTGTTTTTAATCGAATTTTTAAAAGAAGAATTTAACATTACAACTAATGATGAAGAATTAGTTGTGGAGAATTTTCAATCCATTAATAATATAACGGCTTTCGTAGAGAATAAAATGTAACATATAACTTTCTATTCTTTTTAATATGTGTGGAATTTCCGGTTTTTATAAATTTAATACAAGCACAGATAATAAAATAAACACTTTAAGACATATGCTCACAAGAATTAAGCATAGAGGTCCTGATGAAAGTGGCATTTATATATCTGATACTATTGGCATTGGCAGTGTACGCTTAAGCATCATCGATTTAAATACGGGAACCATGCCATTATCAAATGCCGATGCGTCTTTATGGGTTGTTTTTAATGGTGAAATATTCAATTATATTGAGCTTAAAGAAGAATTATTGGCAAAAAACCACACCTTTAAAACACATACGGATACGGAAGTTATTGTGCATTTATATGAAGAATACGGTGCTGAATTTCTACACAAACTTAATGGGCAATTTGCCATAGCAATTTGGGATAAAAATAAACAAGAATTATTTTTAGCTAGAGACAGGGTTGGTATTCTCCCCTTGTTTTACACAACAGTTAACAACGCTTTTGTTTTTGCTTCCGAGATGAAATCATTTTTAGAATTTCCCGATTTTCAACCTAAAATTTCAGCAAAAGCATTATCGGAATATTTCACTTTTTGGACATCCATGTCTACAAACACAGTATTTGAAGGTGTTTTTGAGTTAGCTCCAGGCACTTACATGACCATCAATGCTAACTCTAAAACCATAAAAAAGTATTGGGAATTGCCAATTACAAAACAAGACAGCTACAAGTTCAATAATATAGAGGAAGCAACTAAAGAATTTGAAACCATTTTTACTGATGCCGTAAAACTAAGGTTGAGAGCAGACGTGCCAGTAGCTGCTTATTTAAGCGGAGGTTTAGATTCCTGCATCACAACATCATTTATAAAAAAAATAACCCCCGATAGCCTCAGAACATTTTCAATTGGCTTTACTGAAAAAGATTTTGATGAATCATCATATCAAAACATAGCAAGAGCTTATTTTAATACGCAACATTCCAGTATTACATGCAGCCCTCAAGATATATCGGAACACTTTAAAAATGCAGTATGGCACTCTGAAGCACCTTTATTAAGAACTGCACCCATCCCAATGAGTCTATTAGCAAAAAGTGTTAAAAATAAAAATATTAAGGTTGTTATTACAGGCGAAGGTGCCGACGAACTTTTTGGAGGTTACAACATTTTTAAAGAAACCAAAATTAAGCGATTTTGGGCAAAAGACCCGAATTCAAAATACCGCCCGTTATTATTAAAAAAACTATATCCATACATTCCGCAAATTAAAAATGCAAATAGCAGCATATTAAAACTGTTTTTTGGATACAAACTCAATGAAACAGAATCGCCTATTTATTCGCATTTATTAAGATGGAATAACACGTCAAGAATTAATAATTATTTCTCTGATGATTATAAAGAAGCCATTGGTAATTACAATCCTGTTTCTGAGTTTAAAAAACAACTAGAAAATAAACTCGAAGGTTACGATTACTTAACTAAAGCACAATGGACTGAAATACATTTATTTATGTCTAAATATTTGTTATCATCACAAGGAGATAGAATGGCAATGGCAAATTCTATTGAAGGGCGTTATCCCTTTTTAGATCATCGGGTCATTGAGTTTTGTATGCAATTAAATCCAGACTTAAAATTAAATGGATTAAACGAAAAATATTTGTTAAAAAAAATGATGAAAGGCAGGTTGCCAGAAGACATTTTAAACAGACCAAAACAAGCCTACAGAGCACCAATAAGGAGTGCATTTTTTTCTGAAGAAATGCCAAACTATTTAAAAGACATGTTATCTGAAGAAAAAATCACGGAATTTGGAATTTTCAATCTCAAATTCGTAAATCAATTAAAACAAAAAATGATTTTAAACAAGCAGGTTTCCGAAATTGATAATATGGCAATTACAGCCATTTTATCAACTCAAATATTGTATGATTTATTCATTAAAAAATCAATACCAAAATTACAAGAACAAGAACTTTTGGTACTAGATAAAGTAGTCTTAGATTAATTAATTAGAAAAATATGGAAACAACAATACGTAAACCTTTTTCAAAAGATATTTTACAAATTGAAAATATTGAAATTGTTTGTAATGAAATAATATCTAAACTCAAAAACGATGTAACCAGAAAACTGCAACGTCGCGGTGCTGTAATTGGCATAAGTGGCGGTATTGACTCTTCTGTTTGTATGGCATTATCTGCAAAAGCATTTGGATCAAAAAACGTGACTGCTATCATGCTTCCAGAGCAAGACTCCAATGATGACAGCCGTGTTTTAGCTGAAAAATTAGCCTCTAAATTTGGAATTACAGACTTACTATTAGAAAACATAACGAACGCATTAGATGGCTTTGGCTGCTACAAAAGAAGAGACGAAGCAATCGCACGAGTGATTTCAGATTTTGATCCTGCTGTGGACAAAGCTAAAATCGAGATTAAGCAAAATGCGGCTTCTAATTTACCACCCGCTTTTTCGGTAACTGTCATTAAACCAAATGGGGAAATAATAAGCAAGTTATTGCCCGTAAAAGAGTATCTGCAAATTGTAGCTTCTACAAATTTTAAACAACGAAGTAGAATGAGCATGTTATATTATCACGCCGAACGATTGCATTATGCTGTAATTGGCACACCCAACAAACATGAAGTAGAACAAGGTTTTTTTGTAAAACATGGTGATGGTGGTGCAGATGTGATGCCAATAGGTCATTTATACAAAACACAAGTCTATCAATTAGCAAAACATTTAGGAGTACCTCAAGAAATTATTGACAGAACACCAACTACCGACACTTATACAGCAGAACAAACACAAGAAGATTTCTTTTACCAAATGCCGTTTGAACAAATGGATTTAATCTGGTATGGTTGGGAAAACAACTATCCCGCAAATGAAGTTGGAAACGTTATGAATAAAACAACACAAGATATTGAAAACATCTACAGAAACTTTGAAAGAAAAAGAAAAACTACCGAATATTTAAGAATGCGTCCCATATTCTAAAACTTAAAAAAATGAATGTTTTCGACTACTTATTTGATCTAACCAAAAATATTGAAAAGGATTTCTTGCTAGGTTCAAAAGAAACAAGTTCATTTAAAAAACTTTATAATGATGGTATAAAAATTGCCTCTTATTTAAAAGAAACCATTGGAGAAGGTCAAAATATAGTATTGATAAGTCCTAATTCTGTTTTCTTCATAACCGCTTATTTAGGAATCATCAAATCTGGTAACACTTGTGTTCCGCTAAATTTTGCTATCGAACAAAGTAATTTAGATTACATACTCAATACTACCGAATGTTCAACGGTTTTTATTACTGAAAGTCTAAAACACAGATTAAAATTTAATACCGATATTCATTTAATTGATGAAGAGGAAGCATTATGTCATATTGAAAATCAAAAAACCAATTATTTTAATTCCGATTTTAACAAAAACCAAGCTGCAGAAATCATCTTTACTTCTGGGTCAACGGGCGAGCCTAAAGGTGTTATAATAAGTCATCAAAACATAATTACTAATACCAATTCCATTATTGAATACTTAAAATTATCTTCAACAGATAGAATGCTAGTTGTGTTACCTTTCTATTATTGTTACGGATTATCTTTATTGCATACACACCTAAAGGTTGGAGGATCTATAATTCTAAATAATAATTTCATGTTTTTAGGAACTGTTATTCAAGATTTAAAGCATTATAACTGTACTGGATTTGCAGGAGTACCAAGTCATTTTCAAATATTATTAAAAAAATCAGAGTCATTTAAAGCAACAGAATTCCCAAGTTTAAGATACGTAACTCAAGCTGGAGGCAAGTTACATGACGTATTTATTAAGGAGTTTATAGAAGCATTCCCAACAAAAGAATTTTATGTTATGTATGGGCAAACGGAAGCCACAGCGCGATTATCTTATTTGCCACCAGAATTAATACACACTAAAACAAGTTCCATTGGCAAAGCCATTCCAAACGTAGAGCTAAAGATTGTAAATGATGAAGGGAACGTTATAAAAGCAAATGAAACAGGTGAATTGCTTGCTCGCGGAGAAAACATCATGTTAGGCTATTACAAACATGATGCAGAAACGAACCTTGCCATAAAAGACGGATGGTTATACACTGGTGATATTGCCAAAATGGATGATGATGGCTATATTTACTTAGTGGCAAGAAAAAAAGAGATTCTAAAAGTTGGAGGAAAAAGGGTGAGCCCAAAAGAAATTGAAGCTGTTATTTTATCCATTCCAGAAATAGTAGATTGTACAATTACTGGTTATGATGATGACCTTTTAGGTGAAGCAATTCTAGCAACCATTGTTATTGATCATAAAATAGATGAAAGCACTATAAAAGAAAAAATACTTCAAGTATGTTCTAAAAATTTATCATTTTATAAAATTCCACAAAAAATTGTTTTTAAAACCTCTATAAAAATAAGTGCTACGGGTAAAAAAAGCTAAAATTTCAATTTTAAAAACTTTTAAAAAAGTACAGACCAAGGCTAACAATTAGCAAGTTAAAACCTCTAAATATTCTATTTCTCGAATTGCTCAAAATGCCTTAAATTCGTGCTCTATGACTACCAATCTACAAACTCCTATCGATTACTTAAAAGGTGTTGGCCCAAATCGTGCAGATTTGCTCCGAAAAGAATTGGGTATTCATACGTATCAAGATTTAATCAATTTATTTCCAAATAGATACATAGACCGCACCCAGTATTACAAAATAAACCAATTACAACCAAATAATGCCGATGTACAGGTTATTGGTAAAATAGTAGCGTTTAAAGAGGTCGAACAAAAAAGAGGAAAACGCTTGGTCGCTACCTTTCAAGACGAAACAGGCGTTATGGAATTGGTTTGGTTTCGCGGACAAAAATGGATAAAAGAGAATTTAAAACTAAACACAGCTTATGTTATTTTTGGTAGAACCAATTTATTTGGTGGCAAATTTAATATGCCACACCCTGAACTAGAATTACAGGAAGAACACGAAAAAAATTTACGTTCTGCCATGCAACCAGTATATCCTTCAACCGAAAAACTTTCAAATAAAGGTGTTACAAATCGGTTGATGGTTCAAATTATACAACAATTATTTATTGAAACTGGAGGCAGATTTACTGAAACACTTTCAGAAAATATACTTTCAGAATTAAAATTAATTAATAAAAGTGACGCCCTTTTTAATGTGCATTTTCCGAAGAGTCAAGAGCTATTAGCAAGGGCTCAATTTCGTTTAAAATTTGAAGAACTTTTCTATATTCAGTTTCAACTTATCATCAAAAATTTAATTCATAAATCGAAAATTAAAGGGTTTCCTTTTGAACATGTTGGTTCTTATTTTACCGACTTTTTCAACAACCATTTACCCTTCGATTTAACCAATGCACAGAAGCGCGTTTTAAAAGAAATTCGTGCCGATTTAGGGAGTAATGCACAAATGAATCGCTTGTTACAAGGCGATGTAGGTTCTGGAAAGACCATAGTAGCCTTCATGTCAATGTTAATGGCACTTGACAACGATTTTCAAGCGTGCTTAATGGCTCCGACTGAAATTTTGTCAGTCCAGCACTATAACGGTTTACTTGATTATTGTAACGAATTGAATATCAGCGTTAAAATACTTACTGGCTCAAGTAAAACTTCAGAAAGAAAAAAAATTCATGAAGCTTTAGAAAATGGCGAATTACAACTCCTTATTGGCACCCATGCGTTGCTCGAAGATAAAGTGAAATTCAAAAATTTAGGGCTCGCCATCATCGATGAACAACACCGTTTTGGAGTCGCCCAACGCAGCAAATTATGGAAGAAAGGCCCACCTCAATCCTCCCAAAGGGAGGAGGCTAAATCTATTCGTCAAAAATATATGACTGCTCGCCCATCAGCTTATAATTTAATTAAAGAACTTCAATCTGAAAATAAAAAACACGCAACTGAAGCAGAATCTATTTTATGGGAATGTTTAAGAAATAAAAAAATTAATCATAAATTTAGAAGACAACACATTATTGATGAGTTTATAGTCGATTTTGTATGCCTTGAGAAAAACTTAGTTATTGAAGTTGATGGAGGTTATCATACAACTATTGAACAAAAAGAAGCAGACGATTTACGCACTACTATTTTAACAGAAATAGGATTTAAAGTTATAAGATTCACTAATGAGCAAATCATTGGAGATATAGATAATGTTTTGCGCTATATTACAAAGAGCTTGGAAAGCCTCCCTTCTGGGGAGGTTGGTGGGGCTTTCATCCCTCCACACATATTAGTAATGACAGCTACCCCTATTCCAAGAACCTTAGCAATGTCCGTTTATGGTGATTTAGATATTTCGGTTATTGATGAATTACCCGCCGGAAGAAAGCCCATAAAAACGGTTCATAGATATGATAAAAACCGCTTGAATGTTTTCAAATTTATTCGAGATGAAATTAAAAAAGGGCGACAAATTTATATTGTGTATCCGCTCATTCAAGAAAGCGAAGCTTTAGATTATAAAGATTTAATGGATGGTTATGAAAGTATCTCCAGAGACTTCCCCATGCCCGAATATCAAATTTCCATTGTTCATGGCAAAATGAAACCTGCCGATAAAGATTTTGAAATGCAACGCTTCATTAAAGGTGAAACCCAAATTATGGTTGCCACCACCGTTATTGAAGTTGGTGTTAATGTACCCAATGCCTCTGTAATGATTATTGAAAGTGCCGAACGTTTTGGTTTGTCGCAACTCCACCAATTACGTGGTCGTGTTGGACGTGGTGCTGAACAAAGCTATTGTATTTTAATGACAAGTCACAAATTAAGCGCAGATAGTAAAACTCGCTTGGAAACGATGGTTAAAACCAGTGACGGTTTTGAAATTGCCGAAGTCGATTTGCGTTTACGTGGTCCTGGTGATCTTATGGGCACGCAACAAAGCGGTGTTTTAAACTTAAAAATTGCCGATATTATTAAAGATAAAGACATTTTACAAAGTGCGCGCTTTTACGCTAAAAAACTACTTAAAGACGACCCCAAACTATCCAATCCAGATAATAAAGTGGTTTTAGACACCTATAGGGCTTTAAGCAAGTATAAAAATATTTGGAATTATATAAGCTAACTCCATAATTTAATTCATATACTAAATTCCAGATCAATGTTCTATGTCACACTGAGCTAGTCGAAGTGCAACTTTATGAAGTCTTCGACAAGCTCAGACTGACTTTCTGGAATAAATTGCCCTTTATTTTAAATGATAAAATATTTTATCATAATAATTTTGAATTAAACCCATAACATATCTAATTCATTTTTAATAAAACATAATCCTTAACTTTGCATTCTTATACCATTAAGTTTATAATTTAAGAATGATTCACATTCACGAAAAAACATTAAAAGATTTAGAGTTTTCAACCGTATTACAACAAGTAAGCGAACATTGTGTTACCACATTAGGTAATGAAAAAGCATTGCAAATTGAGCCCTACAAAACACAAGAAACGCTATTAATTAGCTTAAAACTAACCAACGAATACTTATCATCGTTTTACAACGATAACCGAATTCCGAACCATGGTTTTGACGCCATCACTAAGGAAATCAAATTATTACGCATAGAAAACACGTATTTAGAAGTACATAGCTTAAAGAAAATTGTTTCGATGTCGTTAAGTACAAACGAGATTGTAACGTTCCTAAAAAAGTTTGAAACTTATTATCCAAACCTTAACGAATTCGCATCACATATAGAAGTTACCAAAGCCATTATTGAAAAAGTGGATGCTGTAGTAGATCGTTTTGACGATATAAAAGATAATGCCTCTAACCTACTTTTCGATTTAAGACAATCCATAAACAGTGTAAAAGGTAAAATAAACCAAAGTTTTGCTTCTGCTTTAAATACATATCATGGTCTGGAATATCTAGACGATATACGAGAAAGCGTTGTAGAAAACAGACGCGTTTTAGCCGTAAAAGCCATGTACCGTCGTAAAGTGCAAGGTTCCATCATGGGAAGTAGTAAAACAGGAAGCATCGTCTATATGGAACCTGAAGCAACTCTAAAATATTCACGCGAATTGAATAATTTAGAGTTTGAGGAAAATGAAGAAGTAGTTCGCATTTTAAAAGAACTCACCAATTTTATTCGTCCGTTTACACCGCTTTTAGAAAAATATCAAGCGTTTTTAATCGACATAGATGTGATTTCCGCAAAAGCGAAATACGCACAATCCATGAATGCCATACTTCCTGAAATTTCAGAAGACAGAAGCATGTATTTGCGTGATGCCTACCACCCATTACTCTATTTAAACAACGCTAAAAAGAAAGAAAAAACATTTCCCCAAACTATAGAATTAAAACAAGATAGTCGTATCATCGTTATTTCTGGTCCCAACGCAGGTGGAAAAAGTATCACCTTAAAAACCGTTGGTTTATTACAAGTGATGTTACAAAGTGGGATGTTAATTCCTGTGCACGAACGTAGTAGCGTGTGTTTATTCGATCGTATTTTAAGCGATATTGGTGATAATCAATCTATAGAAAATCATTTGAGCACGTACAGTTACCGTTTAAAACAAATGAATTATTTCTTGAAGAAGTGTAACAAAAACACGCTCTTTTTAATTGATGAATTCGGTACAGGTAGTGATCCTGAACTTGGTGGAGCATTAGCTGAAACTTTTTTAGAAGAATTTTACCATCGGGAAGCTTTTGGCATCATTACAACGCATTACTCCAATTTAAAAATATTGGCGAATGAATTGCCTAATATGCTAAATGCGAATATGTTATTTGATGAAAAGACGTTGGAACCCATGTACAAATTGGTGATTGGGCAAGCTGGTAGTAGTTTCACCTTTGAAGTGGCACAAAAAAACGGCATTCCATTTGGATTGATAAACCGAGCGAAAAAGAAGATTGAGCGAAGTAAGGTGCGTTTTGATGCTACGATTGCAAAACTTCAAAAAGAACGTTCTAAACTTGAAAAAACAGGAGAATCATTAAAACTTAATGAAAAGAAAAAGATTCAAGAAGCTGATAAACTTGAGGAAACAAATGCTAAAATTCAGAAAAAATTAGAAAGCTATCAAGAATTGTACGATAGCAACCAACGCTTAATTTACTTAGGACAAAAAGTTGATGATTTATCAGATAAATTCTTCAACAACAAACAAAAAAAGGCTTTAATGGACGAACTTTTTAAGCTCGTTCAAATTGAAAATTCTAAGCGGATAAAAGTAACTCCAAAAGAAAAAAAGGTCATTAAAATTAAAGAAAAACAAGTTATACAAGAAGTTGAAAAGAAAGTTGAAGTAATTCGCGAAAAGAAAAAAGAAGCGAAGAAAAAAGCCATTGAAACCCCGAAACCAAAAGCTATTTTAAGAGTTGGAGACCGTGTACGTATGCAAGATGGTCGTGCCATTGGTAGTATTGATAAAATTGAAAAAAACAAAGCTGTTGTTAATTATGGTATCTTTACGACTAATGTTAGTATGAGTGAATTAGAATTAGTTGAAGCTATAAAAAAATAACATGAAACACATTTTTGCCCTTTTATTTATAATAGTTCCAATTTTTGGAACTTATTCGTGTAGCTCTTCCGATAATGAAGAAGAAATAGTTAAAGAAGAAGAAATCGACGACACCCCTACTGAAGACCCTAAAATAGTATGGAAAAACTGGTATTTATCCGTTCCCATTAATAATGGCAATGGTAATGCGACGTCCATATATTACCAAGCCATTGAAAACAATACACTTAATACTGAACAATCTCAATATTTTTACAAAAACACAGATGGTAGCTATACCATGTTCACCAAATTCACAGGATTTACAACGTCTGGCACAGCCACTTTAAACGATGGCAAATACTGCCGTACTGAGCTTCGTGAGTTCTGGCAAGGCAACCAAACAACCAGCGACAATTGGTCTATGGATACGGGCACTCACATTCTGGAAACCACATTAAAAGTGGACTTTGTTGAAGGAAACGGAAGAACCATTGTAGCCCAAGTTCATGGTATTGAAACAACTGGTTTGGTTGGATCTCCTGCTACCATTAAAATACGCTGGAATAGTGGCGTAATTCAATTAGATCATTACATAAAACCGAACGATGGTGATCCTTGGACGAGTGATTCAGACACAAAAAAAGATGTTGGTACAGTAGATAATGAAGTATTCACTTTTAAAATTAAAATTGAAGGTGGCAAGTTTTATTACGCTTTGATATGCGAAGCCAAAAACATAAATACCGATTATACGTTTGTGTATGATTATGTTACAAATGGTTATGCTTACAACAATTATTTTAAAACTGGCAATTACTATGGCTGGAATTCAGATTATGTAAAAACAGCACAAGTAGTTTTGTATGAAGTAAAAACTGATCATTTTTAATGGGTATACAAGTACCAAATCATAAAAAATTGATATTATTTGATGGTATTTGCAATTTATGTAATGCCTCCGTTCAGTATATTATTAAGCACGATAAAAACAATGTGTTTCTTTTTGCGGCCTTACAAAGCAATACAGGTTTAGAGATTATAAAAAAATTCAATATCGATACCTCAAAAACAGATTCTATTCTTTTGTATACACCTGAAAAAGAACTGGTTTCAAAATCGACAGCAGCTCTAAAAATTGCACGTCATTTACGTTTTCCTATAAACACATTAAGCATATTTATTATTGTGCCACCGTTTATTAGAAATTTTGTATACGATTATATTGCAAAAAACCGCTATAAATGGTTTGGTAAAAAAGAATCCTGTTGGATACCAACCCCCGAATTAAAAAGTAAATTTTTAGATTAAAAAATAACGTTATTTAACATTTAAAAAGCTGCCATTTAAAATACATTTGCACTTTTAAATAAATTGATGAAATGCGTTATAAATACTATTTAGCAGTCATAACAGCCTTTAGTATTTGGGGCTTTTTTAGTCTTGTTTTAAAATCTTTAGATGCATTTCCTGCTTTTGATATTTTAATATACCGTGCGGTAACTTCCGTTTTTATAATGCTGTTGGTCGTGGTGTTTTTACGCCCTAAAACCCTTCGTAAAAACATACAACTATTTCGAACTATTTCTAAAAAAAATCAGCAAAGTATTGTTATCATCAACCTTTTAAGCGGCTTGTTTTTAGCACTTAATTGGTTTATTTTTATTTATGTGATGAACAACGTTAGTGTGAGTGCAACCTCTTTGGCATATCTTATTTGCCCCATTTTAACCATGGTACTCGCCTATCTTATCTTGAAGGAAAAACTATTCAAAATACAATGGATATCGGTAGCATTAAGTTTAATTAGTTGCTTATTGCTTTCGCTTGGTAACTTTATGGATTTATTTTATAGCATGATTATTGCTTTTACCTACGCCATTTATTTAGTGTTACAACGTAAAAATCAAGAAATGGATCGGTTTTTAGTTTTAACGTTTCAAATAGGTGTTGCTGTTGTTTTATTAATTCCTTTTACTCCTAGCTACATTTCCAACATAGAAAAAACAACCTTTTTCTATGCCATTATTGCATTAATAGCTGTCGTTTTCACTATTGTTCCCATGTATTTAAATATTTATGCTTTAAAAGGGCTCAACTCTGCTATTGTTGGCATCTTTATTTATCTAAACCCTATTATTAACTTTCTACTTGCTGTTTTTTATTTTAAGGAACACATAAGTTTTTTACAAGGATTAAGTTTTAGTTTAATAGCAGTTTCCGTTATTATATTTAACATTCCTAACTTTAGAAAGCAGATTAAGAAACGAAAAGCAACTCATATAAAAATTTAAGATGCTATTTATTAAGTGACGCTAAAAGAAAAGAGAAACACTTAATAATAGTTTGTGCTTATTTTATAAGATTGCTGAATTTAAAAGAAACTATTCAGGTACTAAACTGCCCCATTCCGTCCAAGAACCATCGTAAACCGATATGTTTTTATAACCAGACATGGTGGCTCCTAAAGCTAATACACAGGCAGTTATTCCAGAACCACATGAGAAAATGATGGGTTCGTTTTTTTTTGCTAGTTTTTGAAACTTAGCTTCCATTGAATCTTTAGAAAGAAATTGATTGTTTTCTAGTAAATCTTCAAAAGGCAAATTAACCGAATTAGGAATCGTTCCCATACGCAACCCTTCTCTGGGTTCAGCTTCTAAACTTTTAAAACGTGCTTCAGAACGGGCATCAATAATGGTATGACTTTTAGTTTCTGAAGCCTTTTTCATATCCTTAAAAAATTTCATGAATTCTGGCTTGAGTTTCGCTTCAAAATCACCTAATTCACCAGTATAAAGTTTCATGGATTCTGTTGAAAAACCTGCTTTTTTCCATGCAGGAAAACCACCATCCAATACAGCAACATTATCAAAACCAAAAGCTTTAAATAACCACCAAACCCGCGCGCAGGAGTAAATTCCCTTATCATCATAAACTACAAGGGCACTATCGCTATTTATTCCTAATTCCTGTGCAGATTCTTGAAATTGTTTTTCAGACGGAAATGTGGATGGAAATGGCGCAGATGCATCGCTGAACTTATTTTTAATATCAAATAATCTGGTATTAGGTATTTGAAGTTGGTTTTTATCAAACACTTTGTTGATAGTACCATCTAAAACAATTAAATTTTCAGCTTTTAAATTATCATGCAACCATGATACGGAAACTACGGAATTTGATATATTAATTTTAGCCATGGTAAATGTGTGTTTTAATGTGGTTTCTTTAAATTTTTAAGAATCTAAATCGAATGTTTCCGTGGGGTTTTTAGTGTCGTGATAATTTAACATGTTTTCTCCATTAGCAATAATTGAACATACTGTAGCATCACCTGTTACGTTTACAACGGTTCTAAACATATCTAAAATTCTATCCACTGGAAAAATAATAGCTATCCAAACAGGGTTTAATCCCACAGAATTCAATACGACAATCAACATAACCAAACCTGCACTTGGCACTGCTGCAGACCCAATAGATGCTAATGTTGTAGTGATTACAACGGTTAATTGCTGCCCAATAGTTAAATCTATCATATGCATTTGTGCTAAAAATATAACCGCAACAGCTTGATATAGACTGGTACCATCCATATTTACGGTGGCCCCAATTGGCAACACGAAACTGCTTACTTTTTTATCGACCCCTAAATTATGCTCCACACATTCCATAGTTACGGGCAAGGTTGCAGCACTACTAGATGTTGAAAACGCCAAGGTTTGTGCTGGACTCATTGCTTTAAAGAAGCCCGAATACGATATTTTCTTTACAAATAGTTTTAAAATGGTTGGATATGCTACAAAAATCATGAGCAAAAGGCCTACCAAAACGGTTAACGAATACCAACTTAATCCTTTAAAAATTTCGATAACTTTACCAATATCATCACCTGCCATTTTACTTACTACACCTGCTAATAATGCAAATACAAAAAATGGAGCTGCTTGCATTACCAAATCTACCATTTTTAAAAACACCTCATTAATACCATCTACCAAAGCTAAAACAGGTTGCGATTTTTCGTTAGGAATGAATAATAAACATACTCCAAAAAATAAGGCAAAAAAGATGATTTGTAACATCAAGCCATTATTAGAAAGTGATGCGAAAAAATTCTCGGGTACAATATCTATTAAAGGTTGCAACGGCGAAATAGTTTGCTGTTTGGTTGCTTTTTCAACTTTATCTGAAACCGAAGCTTCTTTTAATTCTGATTTTGATAATTCTGAAATCTCTTGAGCACGTTCAAAAAAAGCAGGGTCTTTTAAATAATTGATGCCATCTTTAACCTCATGCCCTTCGGAAGCTGCCCAAATTTCGTAACGAATACGGTTGTCTATTCTGCTTTGTTCATCTATTAACTTTCCTGGTTTTACAAGATTTACCAATAACAACCCTAAGGAAATAGCCATTATTGTTGTTATTAAATAAATGAATAAGGTTTTCCCACCCATACGCCCTAAACTTTTAGGATCGCCAATATTGGCAACACCTCCAATAATAGAAAACAATACCAAGGGCACCGCGATGAGTTTTAATAAATTGATGAAAATAATACCAAACGGGTCTATCCAATTAATGGTAAATGCGCTCCAACCCAATGTACTTGAAAGTAATGCCCAAATAATACCGAGCGTCATGCCTATTAAGATTTTCCAGTGTAGTGCAAGTTTTTTCATAAGACTCTCCTAACCTCTCCAAAGGAGAGGGACTGTTTTTAGTAAATTATTAAATTTTGAAAGCAAGATAAGAATTTAAACTGTTTTGACTATGAGTAGTCACGAGGTTTATACTCAAGGCATAAAATTTTCAACTAAACTGAATATTTATATGATGTTTTTAGCTATTTCATTAAAAACGGGCTGATAAATGAAGCTAATTGATTGTTTTTGCCATTTTAGAATATTTCAAAAATTCAACTGACTTTGTTGCATCACTAAACACCACAGATAGTTTAGCCCCGATTGAGGCGGCATCCTTTTTAAAATAATGAAACTGAAACTTACGGCTAACTAGGAATAGGCAGATTGCTTCGTCGTGCCTCCTCGCAATGACGTTTAAAAAGATATAGCCGAAAGCGGGAAATAGCTTCTAATTATACATTTTATTTCTTAAGAAAAAATCGGCTAAAACCAAAGCTGCCATAGCCTCAACAATAGGTACAGCGCGTGGTACCACACAAGGGTCGTGACGCCCTTTACCATGCATTACTACCACTTTTCCTTCTTTATCGATGGTTTCGTATTCTTGAATTAGCGTTGCGACAGGTTTGAATGCTACGTTAAAATAAATATCCATACCGTTACTAATACCTCCTTGAACACCTCCAGAATTATTAGTTTTTGTAGTGCCATCGGTATTAAACGCATCATTATGCTCGCTACCCAACATGGTGCAACCTTCAAAACCGCTACCATATTCAAAACCTTTTACGGCGTTTATGGACAACATGGCTTTTCCAAGTTCGGCATGTAATTTATCAAAAACAGGTTCTCCTAACCCTACTGGTACATTTTTTATAACGCAAGTTACAACACCACCTACGGTATCTCCTTTTCCTCTCACTTCTTTAATGTAGGTTTCCATGGTTGCTGCCATGGCTGCATCGGGGCAACGTACAATATTCGATTCTATTTGAGTTAAATCCAACTCATTATATGTTTTATCAAGCTTTAAAGCACCAACACCAGATACGTAAGCATAAAACTCCATGCCTTTAAGCATTTGTTTTGCAACAGCTCCAGCTACAACTCTACATGCGGTTTCACGCGCAGAACTACGTCCGCCACCACGGTAATCTCTAAACCCGTATTTTTGGTCGTACACATAATCGGCATGACTTGGGCGATAACTATCTTTAATATGGGTGTAATCGTGCGATTTTTGATTGGTGTTTTCTATCACAAAACCAATAGACGTTCCTGTAGTTTTTCCTTCAAAAATACCTGAATGAAATTGTACAACATCCGGTTCTTTACGCTGTGTAACAATAGACGATTGTCCTGGTTTTCTTCTA
Organism: Mariniflexile fucanivorans; assembly: GCF_004341235.1. GTDB lineage: Bacteria > Bacteroidota > Bacteroidia > Flavobacteriales > Flavobacteriaceae > Mariniflexile > Mariniflexile fucanivorans. Next base: position 66,447 of record NZ_SLUP01000010.1, on the reverse strand, counting down.
TCTAATTCTTGCTGAATGGCATCTAAATCTAATTCAATTCCAGATGGACACCCATCTATAACACCTCCTAAAGCAGGTCCGTGAGATTCGCCATACGTTGTTAGAGTAAACAATTTTCCAAAGGAATTTCCAGCCATAATTTTATTTTTTTGCTAAAATAATGCTTTTTTAGAAATCGACTGTACTAAATGTATAATTCATAATTCGTAATTCGTAAATCATACTTCATAAATCCACAACATAACATTTGGATAACAATATGCTCATATTTAATTAATTGTTAGTTAATGCTTAAGTAATATAAAATCGAGTATTTTACAAAAAGCACATTCTTAGTTTGAAAATTAAACGTAAAATAGAAATTGCCGTTATATCCGATGTCCATTTAGGTACACGTGGATGTCACGCAAAGGACTTATTGAATTACTTAAACAGTATTGAGCCTAAAAAACTTGTTTTAAATGGTGACATTATTGATGCTTGGCAATTTAGCAAACGTTATTTTCCTAAATCGCATTTAAAGGTTATTAAGAAGATTATGAACATGTCTGCCGATGGCGTGGAGATTATTTATATTACAGGTAACCATGATGAATTACTTCGAAAATTCACAGGCACCACCATAGGAAGTATTAAAATTGTAGATAAGTTAGTTTTGGAATTGCATGGTAAAAAAGCATGGTTTTTTCATGGTGATGTTTTTGATATGTCTATGCAAAACGCAAAATGGCTTGCTAAATTTGGCGACTATGGCTATAGCGCATTAACACTCGTAAACCGTATGGCAAACTGGTATTTACAACGTTGCGGCAAAGAGCGTTATTCCTTATCTAAAAAAGTAAAGAACAACGTAAAAACCTCTCAAAAACACATTAATAGGTATGAAAAGGTTATTTCAAATTTGGCTATTGAAAATTGTTACGATTACGTGATTTGCGGACATATACATGAACCAAAAATAAAATATTTTGAAACTAAAAACGGAAAAACCATGTATTTGAATTCTGGTGATTGGACTGAAAATTTCACTGCACTAGAATACCAATTCAAACGTTGGAAAATTTACTACTATAGCAAAGATAAACTTTCCCCTTTTTTTGTTGAAGAAGATTTTGAAGACATGAATATGAACGATTTAATAGCTGCAATTACTATTGTAGAGCAACATAAGAAGAAAACTAAATAGTGTTTATTTGTTTATTTGTTGAGTTATTAGTAACTGGTTACTAAGACTGAGACTGAGACTGCAAACTAAACCAAAGCCTCTCGTAAAACAGTAATAGGATGTTTTGCTTCACGCTGTGTACCATCTTTAATTTGATGTCTGCAACTTGTTCCGTTGGCAGAAATAACCGTATCGCTTGGTGCCTTTCTAACGGCTGGAAACAAGGTTTGTTCGCCTACATTCATACTTACTTCGTAATGCTCTTTTTCATAACCAAAGCTTCCTGCCATACCACAACAACCACTTGGAATAATGGTTACTTTATAGTTTTTAGGAAGATTTAAAACATCAAAACTAGATAGTTGATTGCTAAATGATTTTTGATGGCAATGCCCATGAAATTTAATCGTTTTTGCTTCAGAAGTAAATTGATCTGGTTTTATGTTCCCTAATTTGACTTCTTGTTGAATAAACTCTTCAATTAAAAAGCTGTGTTTAGCTATCGCTTCCGCGGAAATTTTATCGTCTGCCAATCTCAAATATTCATCTTTAAAAGTTAAAATAGCCGATGGTTCTATACCTATTAAAGGTGTTTCAGAAGTTATTAAATTTTTGAAAATAGAAACGTTTTTGTTTGCTACTTTTTTAGCTTGTTCTAAAAACCCCTTTGATAAAAACGTGCGTCCAGATTCAGCATGTTCAACTATTTTCACTTCATAGTTTAAAGCGGTTAAAAGCTGGATAGCATCAACCCCGATAGGCGTGTCTAAATAATTTAAAAACTCGTCATTAAATAAATAAACTGTTTTTATATATTCTTTTTTAACTTCTTGTTTTTCAAAAACTTGAAACTCTTTACTTAAACTTTTATTTGAAATTAAAGGCAAGTTTCTTTCTTTCGCAATTCCGAATGATTTTTTTAAAATTGAAGACGTAAAGCCATTTGAAAACACAAAATTTGTTAACCCTGGAAACAGACTTCCTAAACGGTTAAACGTATTGTTATAAGCAAACAATTTAGTACGCATGGAAGTACCATTTACTTTTTGATATTGGTATAAAAACTCCGCTTTTAAACTCGCCACATCCACACTACTTGGGCATTCGCTGGCACAGGCTTTACAACTTAAACAGAGGTCGAAAACGACTTTTAATTCTTTATGGTCGAACTTATTAGCTTTATCGGAATTGGTTAAAAACTCACGCAACGCATTGGCACGAGCGCGCGTTGTATCTTTTTCGTTTCTGGTGGCGCGGTAACTTGGGCACATGGTGCCTCCAAATTCTGGTAGTTTTCTACAATCGCCAGAACCGTTGCATTTTTCAGCTTCACGCAAAATACCTTGAGAATGCGAAAAATCGAGCAGGGTTTCAATTTCAGGCTCTACCCTATCTGGAACATATCTTAAAGATTTATCCATAGGGAACGCATCTACAATTTTACCAGGATTAAAAATGTTATGCGCATCAAACGCTGATTTTATACGTTTCAAAATTTGATAATTCGCATCACCTATCATTAACGGAATAAATTCTCCTCGCACAATACCATCGCCATGTTCTCCACTCATAGAACCTCCGTATTTTTTCACTAAATGTGCGACATCGGTTGTTATTTTTCTAAACAAGACCACATCTTCAGATTTCTTTAAATTTAAAATAGGTCGTAAATGCAACTCGCCAGCACCAGCATGGGCGTAATAGATAGCCTCTTGGTTATAGCCTCTCATTAAAGCAGCAAACTCAGAAATATAGTTTGCTAAATCGGGTACTGTAACCGCAGTATCTTCAATACAAGGGTGCGATTTTTTATCGCCAATTATATTTCCTAGCAAACCCAATCCGGCACTACGCAAGTTATTTGCTTTATTTATTTCATCACCTTCAAGTATAGGAAATGCATAACTTAACCCTGAAGCTTCAATAACATTTACAAGATTTTTTGCTAAAACACCAACTTCTTCTTTTGTAAACGCTCGTACTTCGCACATTAAAATGGCTTTGGGATCGCCTTGAATAAAACTCCTGTTTTCTTGCTGGGTTTTATTATGCTTTGTACAATCTAAAATGGTTTTATCCATCATTTCGCAGGTGTACAAATTATGATTCATAACCATTTCTACAGCACTCAAGCAGGTTTCTATACTATTAAAATGTGCAGCCACCATAACAGCTTCTTGTGGCGGTAATGTGTCTAATTTTAAGGTGATTTGTGTTGTAAATGCCAACGTGCCTTCACTTCCTGAAAGGAGTTTGCACATGTTGAATTTTTCAGATGAATTTGAAAACACATCTGATTTTATCAATTCATCAATCGCATAGCCTGTATTTCTTCGATGTATTTCTGGTTTAGGAAAATTTTCAATGATTTGATTTTGAATGATTTCCGAAGATAATTCAGTATAAATACTTTTATAAATATTTCCTTCTAAACTGTTTAAAGTTGTTTTGTCTTGAAATGCTTCCGAAGATACCTCATTAAAAACCACAGTGCTTCCATCGCTTAAAATAGTATGCATTTCAATTACTTTATCGCGTGTTACACCATATTGAATGGAGGTAGTTCCCGAAGAGTTATTACCAACCATACCACCAATCATGCAACGGTTTGATGTGGATGTATTGGGGCTAAACCACAGTCCAAATGGTCTTAAATAATTATTTAACGCATCTCGAACCACGCCTGGTTGCACGGTAACGGTTTGCTCCTTTTTATTGATGTCTAAAATTTTAGTAAAATACTTAGAAACATCAACCACAATACCATCTCCAACGCATTGACCCGCCAGTGATGTGCCTGCTGTTCTTGGAATTAATGATGTTTTATGTGTTTTTGCAAACTGAATGAGTTGCTTAATATCCTCATTGGTTTTTGGGTATGCCACAGCCAATGGTAACATTCTAAACGCAGAAGCATCGGTAGCATAAATGGACTTTATTAAATCATCATAAAATAATTCACCTGTAAGTTTTTCGCTTAATGTCTGTAAATGTGATGTTAACGCCATAATCTTAATAAAATGTTGATAAAACTAATGAGATGTTAAATATATACACAATTTTGACGTTATTTTTGTAAAATCTATTAGATTAGCAAAAGATCTTTTTTATTAAAAAGGTCGTATATAATTTACTAACAAAAAAACACATTTATGAAGAAATTACTTTTATTTTCAGTTGCATTATTAGGTTTTACAGTGGCGTCTAACGCTCAAGACATTTCGGAAAACGCCATTGGCTTACGCCTTGGTGATAGTGACGGTTTTGGTGCCGAAATATCATACCAACGTGCGTTAGGTGATATTAACCGTTTAGAAGTAGATTTAGGCTTACGCAGTGGAAATGGATACGATGGTTTTAAACTTGCGGGTATTTACCAATGGGTTTGGAGTTTAGAAGGCGACTTTAACTGGTACGCTGGTGTTGGTGGTGGTGTAGCATCTTACAGTTTTGATAGCGTAGAACCTGGGTTTGATGATAGCGAAACCTTTATTTTTGCCGCTGGAGATATAGGTATTGAATATAATTTTGATATTCCTTTACAATTATCTCTTGATATTAGACCAGAATTTGGATTTGGTGATTACAGAGATGATTTAGATTTTGATATTGCATTAGGTGTTAGATATCAATTTTAATCAACTTATTGAAATAAAAAGAGAAACACATTCAAAATATAAAAATGACCATAATTTAGATAGTTATTTTTATAAACAAAATTATTTGATTGTTTTTACTTAGAATAATTTAATTACTTTTGAATGTGTTTTTTACATTAAACGATTGAAATAACATTTAACAACTAACATTAAAAAATTTAAAACATAAAAAATCTCATTACCACTGGCTTTATTTACCATTGGATTTAGCTTTGCTCAAGCACCTATAGAAGAAGGTGGTTTACAATTAAACGCTGGGATTGGAACTTTTGGTAGGGTTACACCAATTTATGCAGGACTTGATTATGGCATTGCACCAAACTTCACTCTTGGAGGTGAATTGTCATACCAATCATATAATCACGGCAGTAATGAATTTAGTAATGATTTTAAAAGTACTATTATAGGTATTCAAGCCAATGGAAACTACCATTTTAATGAAATTTTAGATATTCCTAGTGTATGGGATTTATATGCTGGTGCCAACTTAAATTATTTTAGCTGGAGCAGTAAAATAAATGGAACTAAAACTGATTACAATGGTGCTGATAATTTCGGATTGGGATTACAAATAGGTGGTCGTTATTTCTTTAGTGACAATATGGGAGTTAATATCCAATTTGGTGGAGGAAATGTTGTAAGTGGCGGAAAAATAGGAATTACTTATATATTCTAAATATATTTTTTAAATAAAAAGGGGTTGAATTTTAAATTTGTAATTCAACCCCTTTTTTAATTTTTGGCATTGAAGTATTGAAACCTTAAAGCACCATACACTTTGCTAAAGTATCTTCATAAATAGCTTCGTATTGAGGTACAATGGTGTGCAAATCATATTTTTCAGCAGTTTTTCTAGCATTTATTTTAAAATTTTTCAATCGCTTTTTATCACTTAAAATATAAAGGGCATTTTTGGTCATATCGTCAATATCGCCAACATCACTTAAAAAACCAGAAACTCCATGAATGTTTACTTCTGGAATACCACCTGTATTACTTGATATAACAGGAACGCCCGATGCCATGGCTTCTAACGCTGCCAATCCGAAACTTTCTGTTTGCGATGGTAATAAAAATAAATCGCTAAAACATAAAATCTTATCAATTTCATTACTTTTTCCGAAGAAAATAACTTTATCTAAAATACCTAGTTCTTGACAGCGAAATTCCAAATGTTCACGTTCAGGCCCTTCACCAATAAGCATCAGTTTTGCAGGCATTTCTTTTTGAATGTTGTAAAATATACTAATAACATCTTGAGAACGTTTTACCGGCCTTAAATTGCTAATATGAGTGATGATTTTTTCATCTTCATGTGCCATCATGCCACGTTGGCAATCGGTAAATTTATGATTGTATTTATCCAAATCAATAAAATTAGATACTACATGAATATCGTTTTTAATGTCGAATAAACGTAAGGTATCCTCTTTTAAACTTTGTGATACTGCGGTTACTGCATCGGACTTATTGATACTGAAAGTTACCGCTGGTTTATAAAACGGATGACTGCCAACGAGCGTAATATCTGTTCCATGCAACGTTGTAACTATGGGTATTAAAATACCGTCTTCCTGCAACATTTTTTTAGCCATATACGCTGCATAAGCATGGGGAATGGCATAATGCACGTGTAAAATTTCAATTTTATGAAGTTTCACCATATCAACCAATTTACTTGATAAAGCTAACTCGTAAGGTTGGTAATGAAATAACGGATATTCCGGAACGTTCACCTCGTGATAATGCACATTATTACTTAATAATTCTAATCGAACGGGTTGGTTGTATGTAATAAAATGAATTTCATGACCGCGTTTAGAAAGCTCTAAACCTAACTCGGTCGCCACTACACCACTACCTCCAAACGTTGGATAACACACTATACCTATTTTCATGTTTATGAGTTTATGAGTTTATGAGTTTATGAGTTTAAATCGTTTATAAGGTTATAAACTTATAACCCAATAACCTTATAACCTTGATCACTTTAAGTACTATATTATTCAATTATCGCTTCATAAATTAAGCGTTGTATATCGGTTCTAATATTTTCCTTTAAAAGTAAATTATACGTTGCACTAGGGTATGTTCTATTGGCTAAAAACACATAAACGATTTCCTCATCAGGGTCTGCCCAAGCATAAGTTCCTGTAAAACCAGAATGTCCAAAACTATGTAATGATACACAGCCACAGGTGGGTCCTTCTTTACCTAACTGGGGTTTATCAAAGCCAATACCTCTTCTGTTTCCTTTATCGCAAAAGTAGCAGGTGTTAAACTTATCGAGCGTTTCTGGTTTAAAATAACGCTTGCCGCCATAAAAACCTTTTTGCAAAAATAATTGCATAATTTTAGCTACATCGTTGGCATTACTAAATATACCGGCATGTCCACCAATGCCATTTTGCATAGCTGCTCCCATATCATGCACATAACCATGCACCTCTTGAAACCTGTAATAGTCGTCAACTTCAGTTGGAACAATTTTTTTATTACTTATTTTATGATACGGATTGTACATGGTATTATTTGCCCCCAACGATTTATAAAAATGCTCCTGAACAAGGAAATCTAAGGTTCTGTCGTAATAATTCTCAATATATTTCTTTAAAATGTAATATGGAAAATCGCTATATCTGTATTGAGTTCTGCTTAGCAAATCTGAATCTTTAATAATTTTCTGTATAGAATCTGGATAATCTGAACGTAAATACAAATTATTTGCGACTTCAATATTAAACTTTTCACTACGCTCTGTTCTATAATATTTATCACTTGGTTTCCTTGTGGCAGTGTCTAAAGTATGCGCATAAAACGGTTCCCATGGTCTTAATCGCGCATAATGTGATAACATGGTTTTTAACGTGATATTTGCTTTGTTTGAATTTTTATAACTTGGTAATATTTGAGATAATTTAGTATCTAAAGTTACCTCGCCTTTTTCTTCTAATTCCATTAGTAACGGTAAAGTAGCCAGTATTTTTGTTAATGATGCTACATCATAAATATCATCAGATGCTACCATTTCATTCCCTGAATACGTATGTTTACCAAAGTTTTTATTGTAAATAACCTTTCCTTTTCTAGCTACCAATAATTGAATACCAGGAGTCATTTTACCATCTACAGCCTTTTACGCTAATTCATCTATTTTATTTAGTTTTTCTGAATCCATACCAACACGCTCTGGAACGGTATAACCTAAAGATTTTATAGCGTTATTTTGAATGCCATCGCCCACTTTAAAATAATTTCCAATAGAAACTGGCAACGTGCCTTTTGATGCAATGGCACCGAAAATAAGTTGTGCCGATTTTTCTTGGGCTATTTTACTGTTTTGATAGCTTACTACAATACTTTCTATGTTTTCAATAGTAGCCAAATCTGAAAGCGCATAGGGTTTTACAAATACATCTAAAACCACTTTGTGCGTTTTGGCAATTTCATAAACCCACGTTAGTTCAGTTTGAGTAAATTGATATGATTTCCATGGATTTTGATTTGAACGGTGCAAACCAATTACAACCGTATTATAATCTTGAAGTTTTGCCAATAAATCCTCTATAGAATCTCCTTGTATTTCGTGTATTTTGGTGTACTTTTTAAGTTCATCTAAAAAAACAGCACCATCATCATCTCCCATTTTAACGTAAGCAATTGTTTTATCTTCAAGGTGACGAATTGGTAATAAATTCTTTTCGTTTTTAACAATAGTAATCGCGTTCTCTAGCAGTTCTTCATATAAAATATCATCCTTCAGCCTGTTTAAATCTGTTGATAAATTATTCAAACCAACGGGTTCATAGTTATTTAAACCTACTTTATATTTTGCCTGAAGAATTTTTTTAACCGAAAGCTCTAAACGTGCTTCGCTAATTTCGCCATTATTGTAAGCTTCAATTATTTTTGAAACGCCAATAGCAACGTCTTCAGACATAAGCATGACATCATTTCCTGCTTTAAAAGCAGCCAAATCGATAGCACCAACTTCTTTAAAATCGGCGGCACCTTTCATGGTCAACGCATCGGTAAAAATAAGTCCTTGAAAGCCTAACTTTTCCTTTAAAATATCAGTTACAATATGCTTTGATAATGATGAAGGATAGCCAGATGGCTCTAAGCTTGGAACTTTTAAATGTGCCACCATAACACTGGACAAACCTTCGTTTATTAATTTTTTATACGGATACAATTCGATGGAATCGATGCGTTTTTCGTTAAAATTGATAGTTGGCAAGGTTTTATGTGAATCTTGGTCTGTATCGCCATGACCCGGAAAATGCTTAGCACTTGCCAAAACCCCTGCACCCTGCATGCCTTTCATAAAAGCCGAAGCCTTTTCGGTAACATTATCTCGATCTTCACCAAACGATCGGTTTCCAATAATGGGGTTTAACGGATTGGTGTTAATATCAACCACGGGCGCAAAATTAAAATGAACTCCTAAACGCTTACAATGTTCACCAATTTGCTGGCCTGTTTGTTCAATTAAACTGTTATCGGTTATGGCACCCAATGTCATATTCCAAGGAAATGCGTAGGTGGAATCTAAGCGCATGCTTAATCCCCATTCGGCATCCATACCTATTAAAAGCGGAATTTTAGAAAGCGATTGTAATTCGTTATTTAACTCAGCTTGCTTATCTGGAGTTCCTAAAGAGTAGATAATACCTCCTATGTGATGGGTTCTAATTAAATCGACCAACTGGATTTTTGTTGCTTGATCTTGATTGGACATGACTTGAACCATGTACAACTGTCCTACTTTTTCTTCTAAAGACAAGGATTTATAAATACTATCAACCCATTTTTTTTGTGCTTCCACATCCTTTGAAGCCAATGGGTTATTTTGTGTTTGAGCAAACGTTGAGAGTGATATATATAGAGAGACAACTATTAATAAAATTTGACGCATATTCAGGATTAATTTAACAAGTATTAGGTAGTATTTATTACTACGCAAATAATCATGCCAAAATACTACTTTAAAAAGAAGTTAAAAAGACTTTAAGATAGATTTATAATAAGATTATGAACAATACTATTCCATAACAAACTTAAAGCCTGCCGAAATAATATTAGCTTTTAGCCCTGAGTTTCGTTTATAGTTATTATACTTTAAGTCGATGCTTTTTAATCCGAATTTCCAAACATGGGCATTTGAAAAAATATCGGTATAGCTTATTCCAAAACCAAATTGATTAGCACTGAATTCAGATAAATCATAATCTGAAGTATAATACGCACTTGTTGATAGGTTTTCTTCAAAAGGTGCAAAATAATCGGCTGCGGTTTGGTTATAATAACGATATGATGGATACAGCGTAAACTTTTGCGAAACTTTTATAGGCAATTCCACACTTGCCGTATTCGAACGAATGCCCCAATCATCAAAATAATAACGATAATAGGTTCTTAATGACAGTATTTCATTTAAATAATAATGAAACCTAATGCCTATTGGTACTTTAAATCGGGTATTTGGCAAACGTTCAATATCATCAGCTAACTGAAAAACGTCTCTATTACTTAAGGATGTGTAGTTATCAATACTTTCGGCATTACCAATATAGTAGTTATTTACATCTGCAAAATACACACGTTGCATGGGGTTTGCTAGCCAACCTTTTTGTTGAACCAAATCGAAAAATAACGAAAATTGAGAATTCTTATTTAATATTTGTGAAAAACTAAAAGATAAGGAATATGAATTTCTTGACTTGTTATCTATAAGGCCAAATCCAGAAACAGGCCTCCAATTTGTACTGGCATCGCCGTTTTGGTCTAATATGGTTATACCTTCAAAAAAACCTTGATTTAAATTCCCGTTTACCTCTACATACGAATCTAATTCAGTGGGATATTTAGGCATCCATTGGTCTAAATATATTTTAGTACTTATCCCTAAGGTTGTGTTTTTTTCGTTAAACTGTTTTACTAAACCACCACCAAAACCTAAAGAAAAATAATCATACTCTGTAGCTAATGAAACATCGGCGTTCCAAACTGTATTTCTATCATCCGAACTATGCGAATAATCAATATTTAAATTCCCCCAAGTATCTTGTCTGGAAGCTCCAGATGAAGCTACCCACGGACTTCCAATAACATTGCCTGCATTATTTCCTCCATGATCGTCATCGTCATCGTCATCATCATCATCTCCACCTCTTGAAGCTCCACTAATATCAAACGGATTTAAGTTACTTGACGAAGCTGAAGTATAGGTTGAAATCCCCGCATCAATAGTAAGCACATCATCAGCATTTAAAGGTATGCTAATAACAATAGTTGGCGTAAAATCTGAAAGTTTTTCTGTACCAATACCTCCTGTTACCGAAGCATTATCACCTTGTTGGGTGTAGTAACTTGTTAAAAAATCTACTTCAGCGGTTTCTAAAACACGCTTTTTGTAAGCTGTTTGGTTTGTTTCTTGAGCAAATCCTATGGCCACAAAAAATAAAACGGGTAAGTATGTTAATTTTTTCATCACATCAATTTAGTTACAACCACAACCTCCACCCGATTTTCCACCATTTGCGCCCGAAGCACCTTCTCTATAAACCTGGAAGTTTGTTTCAAACCTATTTGATTTTTTTTGCGACAGTACCATATCGGGGTCGTTTAAATTTACTTTTTCGTATTCTTTAACAACGGTGCAAGATGTTAACACCATTGTAAAAAGTAATACCATTGCTAGTTTTTTCATTAATCAATAGGTTTTAAATTAATATTTTTTGATGTATGCAATTTGTTATCCTTATCAACAATAACACATTCCACGCCTTTTAGTTGATTTACAAAGTCTAAACCTGTTTCTAAACCCATTACAAAAATGGACGTTGCCAATGCATCTGCCAATTCTGCCGTAGCGGTAAATACGGTGGTACTTAATATTCCTGTGCTTGGATAACCTGTTCTTGGATCTATAATATGTGTATACAAAACACCGTTAAAGGTGACGTATTTTTCGTAATTACCAGAGGTTACAACGGCGCTATTACTAACTGGCAACCAAGAGAATACTTTACTTTTGTTTAATGGATTTACAATGGCGACCATCCAATTTTTACCATCGGGTTGTGTTCCCCAAGTATTTAAATCGCCAGAAGCATTTACAATTCCAGAAGTTACCCCTTTGCTTTGTAACAAAGCCTTAGCTTTATCGGCAGCATACCCTTTTCCTATGGCGCCAAAACCTATTTTCATACCTTCTAATTTTAAAAACACCGTATGGTTTTCTTCATTTAGAATAATGTTTTGATACCCTACTTTTGAAACAGAATTTTTAATAATTTCTTCTGAAGGCATCTCGGTCATGCTCCCATCAAAATGCCAAACTTTATCCATGGATGCGTAACTAATATCGAAAGCGCCATTAGTAAGTTTGGATATTTTTAATGAACGCTTAATTAATTGAAACAATTCATCATCAACCACAACTGGTTTAATACCTGAATTTCTATTAATTTCTGAAGTTTGCGAATTGGCATCCCATGACGAAATTAGTTTTTCAATTCTAGCTATTTCATTGACTGCCAAATCTATATATTCATTTCCTTCTGATTCATTTTCGGCAACAACTGTAATATCGAAACGGCTGCCCATGAGTTTCAACGTTCTATTGTAAACGTTTTGAGAAGCAGAAATGGATGTGATTAAAATAACAAGGATGCTAAATAAGCCTTTCAAAATTATTTAAATGATGCTAGTTTATTGTAATATTGGGTCGGTGATGTTTTTTCGTAGCCTAAACTTCCTAGAACTTTGCCAGTTTTATCCAAAACAACCACATAAGGGAAATACCCTTGATTATTATAAGTTTCTGCTAATTTTTTGTTTTGCAATTCTAATTCTTCGGAAAGTTTATTTGCTTTTTTTCTAGGAAAATCTGCCTTCAGCATAACAAAATGATTCTTCGCTAAATTTTGATATTCTTTGGTACTCCAAATTTCCTTGTCCAATTTCATACATGGAGCACACCAATCGGATCCTTGAAATACCAATACTATATTTTCATTGTCTTTTGAAGCCAATTGCTTTGCATCTTCAAAATTGGTAGACCAGTCTTGTGCTGAAACAAATAATGACATAATAAAAACTAAAACAGTTAAACAATAAGCTTTTGTTTTCATATTTTATATTTTATTAAAATGATAAACCAAATAGGATTAAATATTTAAAGGATACTAATTAACGTTCAAACCTTATAAATATTTTGAAAGCCATTTAATTTAGAATAAATCTATTTACTCAAGTAGGTCAATATGCCTATCATGGTAACCTAATAAATACAAAACACCATCTAACCCAATACTTGAAATGGAGCTTTGTGCATTGTCTTTAACCTTTGGTTTTGCATGAAACGCTATACCTAAACCTGCTAAATTGAGCATAGGCAAATCGTTTGCACCATCGCCTACTGCAATGGTTTGACTAATATCAATCCCTTCTTTTGTGGCAAGTTCTCTTAAATATTCTGCTTTTTTGTTACCATCCACAATTTCACCTAGGTAATTGCCTGTAAGCACACCATCTATAATTTCTAATTGATTGGCATACACATAATCTATACCCAGCTCTTTTTGAAGATAATAACCAAAATAAGTAAATCCACCCGATAAAATAGCGGTTTTAAATCCATAGCTTTTTAAAGTGTCAATAAGTCTTCTAGCCCCTTTGGTAATAGGTAGATTAACCGCAACATCGTGTAGCACATCTTCACTTAAACCTTTTAGAAGTTTCATGCGTCGTACAAAACTTTCTTTAAAATCTATTTCACCTTGCATGGCAGACTCCGTAATGGCTTTTACTTCATCTCCAACCCCGGCTAACTCCGCTAATTTATCAATAACTTCCGCTTGTATAAGGGTAGAGTCCATGTCGAAACACACCAAACGGCGGTTTCTTCTGTAAATGTTATCTTCTTGAAAAGCAATGTCAACATCTAAATCTCTAGAAATTTGCATGAATTTTAAGGTGAACTCACGCTTATCTTCTATATGACCTCTTATTGATAATTGTATACAAGCTCTTGGATAGTCTTCTTTTTTTATGAGCGAAGTACGTCCTGTAAGTCTTTTTATAGAATCTATGTTTAAATTCTTTTCAGAAATAATTTTGGTTACTTCCGAAATCTGTTGAGCCGTTAATTTTTCACCTAAAATAGTAATGATATAGCGATCTTTACCTTGAAGTCTAACCCATTTCTCATAATTTTCAAGAGTAATTGGGGTGAACTTTGCTTTTATACCCAGTTCATACGATTTGAAAAGTAAATCTTTTAAAACAGCAGCCGATTTAGATCCCGAATGAATTTCAAATAATATACCTAAGGATAAGGTGTCGTGAATATTAGCTTGCCCAATATCCAATACTTTTGCATTATATTCCGCTAGAACACTCGTTAAACTAGAGGTTAGACCTGGTTTATCTTGTCCAGAAATATTTAATAGGAAAATTTCCTTAGCCATAATTTACTATTTAAGCTGTAAAATTGATTATTGTATTCGAAATATGAAAGTTTTTTTGATTTAAATTTAGAAGAATCTATTTAATAAATCGACTGTGCCAGCTCTCGCTTGCTGGAACTTCCCAGTTTTCGTTAAACTCGGCGATAGTGGTTACTAAATTATTAAAAACAATGGTGTTTTTTGAAATGGCTTTATCTTTTGCCATTTGTTTAAAATCCAGAAGTGTTTTATAAGCGACAAACTCTCCTTGTTTGTAAGATACATTCATCTTATCCAATAAATCAACATTGTATTCTTTCTCTAATTGTTGAATAAAATTAACGGAAGCATCAATAGAACAGCCAGAAGCTGCATTTATTTTTTGGTTTAGGCCCAAAACAATGAATCGGTTATATTTAATAGTATAGCCCGCTTGTAAATCGCTCCCATGTGCTGTCCAGTTTTCGGCAAACGTGTCCAACTTCTCCTTAATTTCTTCAAGTTCTTGCTCTGAAAATGAACGATTGGCTTGGAATATCCAAACACGTGATTCTTCTGGTAATGTATTGAAATCTAATAACATGTAATTGATTTACGATTTTTAATTAATGATTGATGGATTTTGATGTTCTATTATTCTATTGATGAATAGATTCCTGTTTTCGTAGGAATCTTATAAATCTTGAGCATTTGCAATGAGTTCTGCTATATCCATAATAACTACATCGGCTTCTTTTTCTTTAGCTTTTACACCATCGGTCATCATGGTGTTGCAAAATGGGCAACCAGCAGCTATAATATCTGGTTTTACTTCCAATGCTTGTTCGGTGCGCTCTACATTAACATCTTTATTGCCTTTTTCAGGTTCTTTAAACATTTGCGCGCCACCTGCACCACAACATAAACCCGTTTGCTTGCAGTTTTTCATTTCTACCAATTCTGCCTCTAATTTTCGGATTAAATCACGCGGGGCCTCATATACATTATTGGCTCGACCTAAATAACATGGGTCGTGAAACGTGATGCGCTTTCCTTTAAATTCGCCACCTTCAACGGTTAAACGTCCATCATCCAGCAAGGTTTTTAAAAATTGGGTATGATGCATAACCTCATAGTTTCCGCCTAATCCAGGATATTCATTTTTTATGGTATTGAAACAGTGCGGACAAGCAGTTACTATTTTTTTAACTTCATAAGCATTTAATACTTCAATATTAGTCATCGCCTGCATTTGAAACAAAAATTCGTTTCCTGCACGTTTAGCAGGATCGCCCGTACAGCTTTCTTCAGTTCCTAAAACAGCAAACTCTACTTTAGCCTTGTTTAATAATTTAACAAAGGCTTTGGTTATTTTTTTTGCTCTATCGTCAAAACTACCGGCACAACCAACCCAAAACAATACTTCAGGTTGTTTTCCTTGTGCCATAAATTCTGCCATGGTGGGCACTTTTAGTAATTCGCTCATTGTTTTAATTAATTTTCACTGTTTTTTTTTCTTTCCAGCATTAAATTTTGCTTGTATTCTTTAGCTTTTTCCATTAAAGCAGAAGGCATTATCTGATAAAAAAATGGAGAATCGGGGTTATAATTAGCCATAACCCATTCATTATTAGTATTATTGTCTTTTAAAATAATTGTTAAACTATCTTTCACCAACACGCTCATGGTTTTGTTCGATAAGAATTCTACCTCCATGCCTTGAGCTTCCATAATAGGTAGCATCATTTCTTTGGCATCATCATCAAATTCTTGATTATTGAAAGTCATTTTAAAATTCATATCATAAGAAACAAAAGCAAACTTAAGAGTGTCTTTTTCTATATTATAAATTTCTGATAATTTATAGTTTGGAATAATTTTAGGCATATCTATGGAAAGCTCTTCGGTACCTTCAAACATAGACTTTAAAAAATTCTTCATATCTTCTTTTGGCAAAATTTCAAAAACTTTTGGATGTGTCATTTGAAGTAGAGCGTCAAAATCTCTATTGTTTATGTCAACAAACATTTGTTTTGCCAAATTATCTAAATGCATGTGTTCAGCATCATTTGAACTTTGCGCATAATTATTAAAAATAGCTCCAAAGCATACAAAACAGAAAAACAGAACTCTAAAAAACTTTTTTTTCATTTCTAATAATTTAGTCGTTTTTCCAGTTTAATCGATCCATTTGATTAAATGGCCATGGTGCCCCATTATTTTCAATATTGGTCATCATGTTATTTAATTCGGTTGGAGCCGCACTTTGTTCCATAACTAAATAGCGACGCATATCCATGATAATTGAAAGTGGGTCGATACTTACGGGGCAGGCTTCTACACAGGCATTACATGATGTACATGCCCAAAGTTCTTCTCTTGTAATATAATTGTCTAAAAGTTGTTTTCCATCTTCTTTAAACGTCCCTTTATTCGCGTCGATGTTTTTACCAACTTCCTCTAAACGGTCGCGGGTGTCCATCATAATTTTTCGAGGTGATAATTTTTTACCCGTTTGGTTTGCAGGACATTCGCTAGTACAGCGTCCGCATTCGGTACAAGTGTAAGCATTTAGCAATTGCACCCAATTTAAATCGTGTACATCGCTCGCTCCAAATTTTGCTGGCATCTCGTTTTCGGTACCTTCAGCAGGTGCTGCAAATGGATCGACATTGGGATCCATCATCATTTTTACTTCTTTGGTCACCGCTTCTAAGTTATTAAACTGTCCCTTTGGTGTTAATTTTCCGTAAAACGTATTTGGGAACGCTAATAAAATATGAAGATGTTTAGAGAAATACAAATAATTTAGAAACACTAAAATGCCTATAATATGAAACCACCAAGCAGTTCTTTCAACGGTATGCAATGCACTTTCTGACAGACCACTAAACCAAGGTGCTATATATTGACTAATAATATTACCTGTATTGATACTTTGGAAATGGGTATCGGTTGCATTCATTACCAAAAACAACGTCATTAATACCATTTCAAAATAAAGGATGAAATTACCATCATTTTTTGGCCAACTTGTCATTTCACTTTTCCAGAAACGTGCTAATTTAATAATGTTGCGGCGTATCCAAAAAATAATTACTGCTATGAAAACTAAAACAGCCAGCACTTCAAAACTGCCTATTAAAAATCCATAAATGACTTCTGGAAGTATTGACAATCCTATTCTGTGTGTGCCAAAAATACCATCTATAATAATTTCTAAAACTTCAATATTGATAATAATAAAACCTACATAAACTACAATATGCAGAAAACCAGCAATGGGACGACGTACCATTTTACTTTGCCCTAAGGCTATCATTGCCATGTTTTTCCAACGTTGGGATTTGTTATCACTAACGTTAACATCATGACCTAATTTAATATTACGAATGAGTTTTTGTACGTTTTTAGAGAAATAACCAATTCCCAAAACTAGTAGAATAACAAAAAGGATGTTAGGCAAATAATTCATGTTTTAACCAATTAATTTTTCTATTTATCTTAATTTTCTTCAGCCTCGTACTGTTTGGCTTTTTTTCCAAATAAAGAGAAATGAACATATCTTTTTGGATTCAATTTCATGTCTTGAAGTAATTGTTCTAACTGTAAACTTGCTCCTTCCAAATTGTTGTAAACACCTTCATCTTTCAGCAATTTACCTAAAGAGCCTTCACCTTTATCTATGGTTGCTAAAATTCCATTTAACTTATTTAAAGTAACATTTAAATTTTCGACTGTCGCACCTACGTTGGCGTCTTTTAAATCGGTAGTAAGTACTGCTAAATCGGCACTTATTGTTTTAAATTTATCAAGAATAGCCGTAATATTTTTATCATTTTTTGATAAGGTTTCATTAACGGTATTCGAAGTGGTTTTAAATGATTTTAAGGTATAATTTAGCTCTTCAATAGTACGTTTTAAACCAGCATCCGAATTATCGTTAACCAACTTATTGATGCTAACCATCAACGTGTCGGTCGATTTTAAGGTTGAATCTAAATTATCTGTAACTCCAGAAAAGTTTTTAGAAAGGTTGGTTACCAAGCCAAATTCAACTTCAGATGGCAATACATCGCCAGGTTCTGCTTGTTCACCCTCATTACTAATAAGTATAGCAAGTGCATTTCCACCCATTAATCCGGTTTCGTACATTTTAACGACACTGTTTTTTGAGAATTTTAATTGCTCACTTACTGTAAAGGCAACCCGTGTTTTCCCTGTATCATAATTATAAGAGATGTCTTCAATTTTACCAACCGAATTACCCATAACGGTAACTGGTGACGACTTACTTAAAGAATTATAATCAAATTCGGTGTAAAAAACATCGGTAGGCTCGAATATGTTTCTTCCTTTTAGGTAATTAAATCCAAAAATAAAAAGTGCTATTCCCGATAATACTAAAATGCCTGTTTTAACTTCTTTTGATATTTTCAAAGTAAATAGTGTAAATGTTAGAATTACAAATTTAAAATAAATTTAAAAAGAATCTCTTTAATTGGCTGTTGTTTTTAAAGCTTCGGTTAGGCTAATTTTTTTGCCATCTTTAAAAGCGACTATAAAACACGATTTATAACCTTTTTTAGCAGCTTCTTCTTCCAGTTGTTTGGCATCATCATAACTTGAAGTGTTTCCATAAAAATACTTAAAAAATTGGCCTTCTTTTTCTCTAACAACATTCTTTAAACCTTTAAAATTATTAGATTTTACTTCTATTGGCTTTGAAGTAGCTATTAATTGTATTTTATATGCTACTGGAGTATCAGATAAAATTGTATTTTCTGTAACTTTAAGTGCAGGAGACTCCGTATTTGGCTTTATTACCGTGGTTTCTCCTTTAAAAACAAAATCGCCCACATTACCTTCTAAGTTGTGTTTGTACTCCAAAATAGCATTGGAAATGGCTGTGGAAATTTCAGTTTGCCCTTTGTCAGAATTTAAATAGGCACCTTCTTCTTTATTGGTTACAAAACCCGTTTCAATTAAAACGCTTGGCATAGCGGTTTGGTGTATAACCCACAAACTAGCTTGTTTAACCCCTCTACTTTTTCTATTAAATTTACTGGTGAAGTTCTTTTCAATTAAACTCGCCAACATAATACTTTGGTCGGTATATTCTTCCTGACTGAATAAAATACTCATGAAAGATTCTGGTGAACTGGGATCGAAACCTTTATAATGTTTTTCATAATCGTCCTCCAAATAAATTACCTCATTTTCAGCTTTCGCTACCTCTAAGTTTTGATTGGCGTTACCAACTGCCAATACAAAGGTTTCAGTTCCTGATGCTTCGGTGTGGTGTGCGTTACAGTGAATCGACACAAACAAATCTGCCTTAGCATTGTTAGCGATTTTTGGACGATCTTTAAGCTCAATAAAAACATCGGTGGTTCTAGTGTAAATAACTTTTATATTGGGGTTCTTTTCAAGCATTGCCCCCACTTGAAGTGTTATTTTTAAAGCAATATCCTTTTCCTTATATCCATATTTAGAAAGTTTACCAGGATCTTTTCCCCCATGGCCAGCATCTAGAACCACAATAAATTTTTCTACGGCTTGCTGTTTATCATTTTTTATAAATGAAGAAAATGTTAATACTATTATAAATAATACGAAAAGTAATATTTTGGGCGTTTTCATGGAATAAATCTTTTTTAACATAAATCGGTAACTCATAAACATTAACCATAATTATCATTTTTATTATGACATCTCATAGCTCACAAACATTTTAACGATTAAAAAACTTGGTTTATTACTTAATTTAAGTGTCTCCAAGTTTAATTTAAAATTTTAATTGAATAATAAATTAATCACAGAAAAATATATGTAATTTTGGCTTTTCAAAAATCGAGCCATACTTTTACAAAAATACATTTAAAAGCGTTGCACACATACAACTTTAAAATACTTTTTACACTAAGTTTTACAATGTTTATTAACATGTTAAGCTTTGCACAAGACATCCCTAAAAGTGGCATCCCTATAGACAGAAGTGCTAATGACAGCCTTGTTGTTAGCGTTGATAGTTTGCTAATTCCTCAGGTTTCTGAAAAAGTACAAGATTCGACCCTAAAAGACTCTATTAAGCCTAAAAAAGATCTTTTAGAGCATATCGTAAAATACCATGCTACTGATTATACCAAGTTTAACCAAAAAGAACATAAACTATATTTATATAATGAGGCCACTATAGATTATGGTGACATGAATATTGCTGCCGGAAACATTACCATAGATTATACAAAAAACACCGTTTACGCTAAAGGTATTACCGATTCTATAGGTACTTACTCGCAAAAACCTGTTTTTACACAAGGTAGCAATGTTGTAGAACCCGATTCTATTGTTTTTAATACAAAAACGAAAAAAGCACTTATATATAACTCCAAAACAGAACAAGGTGACGGTACCGTTATCGCATCTCTAACTAAAAAAGAAAACGATTCCGTTTACTTTTTAAAGAATGCAAAATACACTACTGCCGAAGATTTAGATGACCCTGAATATTATATTCGGTTATTAAAAGCTAAAATTGTACCAGGGAAAAAAATAGTAACAGGAGCTGCAGGTTTGTATATTTATGATATTCCAACCCCTGTTTGGTTGCCATTTAGTTTCTTTCCACAGTCCGATAAACAAACCTCTGGTATTATAATTCCTAGTTTTGGTGAACAAAACGAACGTGGTTACTTTTTACAAAATGGTGGTTATTATTTAGCGCTTAGCGAATATTTTGATTTAACACTTTTGGGCGACTATTACACTAACGGAAGTTATGGATTTAGTGGCGAAAGCACTTATGCCAAGCGCTATAAGTTTAGAGGTAATTTAAATTTTAGGTATGAAAGCTTAATTAGTAGCGAACGTGGTTTTCCAGATTATTCCAAATCTACGGTTTACAACATACGCTGGTCGCATAGTCAAGATAGTAAATCCAATCCTAATTCACGCTTTTCGGCTTCGGTAAACTTAGGGAGTAGTAAATATTACAAAACCTCTGTTAATCAAATTAATACAGGTTCATTTTTAAATAACACTTTATCGTCTTCGATTTCATATTCTAGAACTTTTCAAGGTGAATTGCAACCTAATATTAGTTTAACGGCTACACATTCTCAAAATACCAATACTGAAGAAATAAACATGACGCTTCCAACCTTCCAAGGAAGTATTGGTAGAATATATCCTTTCGCTTCAAAAACGGGAACAAAAAAAGGAATTATTCAAAACATCAACCTACAATACAGTGTTAGAGGTGAAAACAGAATTACTACTACCGATGAATTTTTCTTTAAAAAAGAAATGTTTGATGATGCCCTAGCGGGGTTTCAACATACGATACCGCTTACTACTAATTTTAAATTATTTAAATATTTTAGCATAAGTGCCAGTTCAAATTTTAATGAAGTTTGGACATTTAATACTGTAAAAAAATCATTCGACACTATCGAGAGAGAAGTTATAACAGAAGATGTTAAAGGATTTGACTCCTTTAGAACTTATAACTTTAGCACCAGTTTAGGAACCACTGTATATGGTATGTTTAATTTTGAAAAAGAAGGGAAAGACCCTAAAATACAAGCTATTAGACACATTATTCGACCTTCTATTAGCTATAATATAAATCCAGCTTTTGATAAATATTATGACACCTATGAAGTTGTAAGCGCCGATGGATTAACTTCAAGTGACGTATCATATACCCGTTTTACAGGAGGCATTTTTGGTGCTCCGGGTAATACTTTCTCTAGTTCTGTTGGTCTTTCACTTTCAAACAATCTTGAAGCTAAAGTGCGAGATAAGGATAGTACGGCTACGGAAGCTAAAAAAGTTATTTTATTGAATAATTTAAATTTTTCAACCTCATATAATGTTGCAGGCGATTCTTTGCAATGGAGTCCCGTTAGTATGAGTGGAGGCACACAACTTTTCGATAACAAAATGAGTATTAATTTTGGAGCTACTTTAGATCCTTATGCACTAGACAATAATAATAACAGAATTAACACCTTTAATATTAATAACGGTGGAAGTCTTTTTAGATTAACCAGTGCCAACCTAACTACCAGTTGGTCTTTATCAAATAGTAAGGATGGTAAAAAGGATGAAAATAAAAAAGGTATACAAGAAAATTTACGAAATGGTGGACGGGATGATGACTTATTTGGTATTTCAGAAGATTTTGCAAATCAGCAAGTAGATAATATGAGAGGGGAAGATGAAGAAGAAGAAAACAAACCTAGCGAATTTTATCATTTTAGCATACCGTGGAATTTACGAATCGCCTATGCGGTAAATTATTCCAATTCAACTCGACAGAATGAAATATCATCGCATTCGCTTATGTTTTCTGGCGATATTAAACTATCAGAAAAATGGTCTATTGGCGCATCTTCTGGATATGATTTAAAAAATGCTGGATTTACCTATACCCAATTGCGTTTTGAGCGCGATTTGATGAGCTGGCGCATGAATTTTAGTTGGGTACCTTTTAGCACAAATGCTTCTTGGAATTTCTTTATAGGAATTAAATCGAGCATGCTACAAGATTTGAAATACGAAAAACGAAATCAAGCTGATAGAAGTCTTTAGAAGAGAAACATCAACCACATGAAAAAAATCATCACTACACCAAATGCACCTGCTCCTATTGGACCGTATAACCAAGCTATTTTAAGTGGAAACACATTATATACTTCTGGACAAATTGCCATTAACCCAGAAACCAACGAACTTGTTTTAAACGATATTGAAACTGAAACAAAACAAGTGATGCATAACATAAAGGCTGTTTTAGAAGCTGCTAATATGGCTTTTGAACATGTGGTGAAATCGTCAATATTTATTAGTAATATGGATGATTTTGCTAAAATAAACGCTGTATATGGTAGTTTTTTTGATGAGGCTACTGCGCCAGCACGCGAAACCGTTCAGGTGGCACGCTTACCAAAAAATGTAAACGTGGAAATTAGCGTGATAGCGGTAAAGTAATTTCTGAAAAACAAACCTTCAACTAGGCGTCTTTTTTCGAATATTTTATTAGTAACTCTTTTAATTTAGCAACCTCCAAGGGTTTTGCTAGAAAATCGTCTATACCTGCAAATTTCGCATTTATAATATCTTCTTCAAAAGCACTTGCCGATACTGCTATGATTGGTATGTTGTAATGTGAGTATTTCTCTGTTTTTTTTATGGCTTTTGTAGCTTCATATCCATCCATATCTGGCATATAAATATCCATAAAAATCATATCGAAATCTAAAATTTTATATAATTCAACAGCTTCTAATCCGTTTTTGGCAAAGGTACAATCGGCACCCTGCTGTTCTAATAAAAATTTAATTACTTTCTGGTTCATTCTGTTATCTTCAGCAACTAAAACACTAAATTTTTCTAATAAAACAGGGTTTTTAATTTCATCTTCACTTTTTATCCCCAATGTTTTTTTAAGTTGTAAACTAAAGTAAAAAGTGGAGCCTTCGTTTTCTTTGCTTTCTAATTTTAAATCACCTCCCATCAATTTCACAAGTTTATGTGAAATTGAAAGCCCTATACCGCCACCTCTGTAATCTCTTTCTTCTGAAACATTAAAAGCTTTAGAGTCATCAAAAATTTGCTTTACTTTTTCAGGTCGTAAACCTATTCCAGTATCTTTCACATAAAATGTTACAATTTGTCCATCTTCAATACTTACGGTTTGATCTACAATTATGGTGATTTTTCCTGAGTTAGTAAACTTAATGGCATTGTTAATTAAATTTATTAGAACTTGTTGAATGCGTAAAGAATCGCCTAAAAGAGAAAATTTACGCCTCTCATCTACTAAAAATTTATATTCAAACTCCAAACCTTTTTCCCAAGCTTGATATTCAAATACTTTAAAAAGTTGAGACAAATCAGACTTTAAATCGAGTGCCAATAAATTGATTTCTACCTCACCATTTTCAACATCTTCATTATCTGTAACCATGTTTACAAGTTGCAATAAATGCTTTGAAGAATACTCGGCAATTTCAACTTGAGCTTTTTGATCGTCATCTAAATGTGTCTGTTTTAGCATATTAAGCATACCCAATACCGTACTAAGCGGTGTGCGTATTTCATAACTCATGTTAGCAATATAAACCGATTTATAATCGACAAGTTTATCGGCCTCATCAAAACTGGTTTGTAATTCCCTGATTCTATTTTTAAAATTAGAAATTCTAACCTCATGCTTTAATTGGTTTTTAAAAAAATATTGCAGCACAAAAATCTGAACAATTATAAATCCGAATAAAAACAAAACGAGCACATTAGTACTTATTTTATTCTCCATAAAAAAATAGACAAATAATAAAACAACAGCTATTGAAATGAAAATAATAATAGATAATACTCTCTTTACTGGAATAGACTTAAGAAACTGCATAGGAAATCTCATATACTTAGCGCACTTTTTAACAAACTTATCTATAATTATATTAATTACAAAAGTAATACAGCTATTTAAAGCTAATATATTATTTTGTTTTATTTAACTTTATCACATATTTAAAACGACCTTAATCTCAATTATAAATGCGCATAGAATATGATATAAAATTAGGTTTTAAAGATGTTATGATTCGCCCCAAGCGTTCGACTTTAAAAAGTCGATCTGAAGTAAGTTTAGAACGCGAATTTAAATTTCTTCATAGTCCTTTTTCTTGGACAGGCATACCTATTATGGCAGCCAATATGGATACGGTTGGCACTTTTGAAATGGCTAAAGCATTATCTAAAAAGCAATTATTTACAGCCATACATAAACATTATTCTATTGCCGATTGGAATACATTTTCATCAAATTTACCAGAAGGCATCGAAAATTACATAGCCGTTAGTACTGGAATTAGCGAAAAAGATTCTGAACATTTAGCGTCTGTATTCAAATTCAACCCCTATTTAAAATTCATTTGTGTTGATGTCGCCAATGGCTATTCAGAGCATTTTGCCGATTTTGTAAAACAAACGAGGGATCAATATTCTGATAAGGTTATAATTGCTGGCAATGTTGTAACTGGCGAAATGGTTGAAGAATTATTATTATCTGGTGCCGATATTGTTAAAGTTGGTATTGGTCCAGGCTCTGTTTGTACCACACGTATTAAAACAGGTGTTGGCTACCCGCAACTTTCTGCTATTATAGAATGTGCCGATGCTGCTCATGGTTTGAGCGGACAAATAATTAGCGATGGTGGCTGCGCTACTCCAGGTGATATTGCAAAAGCATTTGGAGCTGGTGCCGATTTTGTAATGCTGGGTGGCATGCTTGCTGGCCATACCGAAAGTGGCGGCGAACTTATTGAAAAACATGGAAAACCTTATCGGAAATTTTACGGCATGAGCTCTACCACAGCCATGGAAAAACATGTTGGTGGCGTAGCAGATTATAGAGCCAGCGAAGGAAAAACAGTCGAAGTACCTTTTAAAGGTGATGTTGACAACACATTACAAGATATTTTAGGCGGTTTAAGAAGTACATGCACTTATGTTGGGGCACAACGCTTGAAAGAGCTAACCAAACGTACCACATTTATAAGAGTAAATGAACAAGAAAATAGGGTGTATACAAATTAATTAATATATTGATCAAAATTTAAGAAAGGTATTTTTAATATGAAACAAATTATAACATTCGGAGAGGTATTAATGCGGTTATCACCAGAAGGAAACAAAAAATTCATACAAGCTAATTTGTTGGAATTCTATTTTGGTGGCACCGAAGTAAATGTGGGGATCTCCATTGCTAATTTTGGTGAAAAAGTTAAACATATTAGCTGTGTTTCTAACGATTTTATTGGCGATACTGCCATTTCATACATACAAAAATTTGGTGTAAGTACATCGGCTATTGTGCGATCAGACAGACCTTTAGGTGTTTATTTTCTAGAAGTAGGTGCTGTAATGCGTCCAAGTGCTATTTCATATAACCGTTCGCATTCCTCTTTCTCAGAAATAAAACCAGAGATGGTAAAATGGGAAGCTATTTTAAGAAAAGGAAAATGGATACACTGGACAGGAATTACCCCTGCACTTAGCAAAGGCGCTTACGATACCCTTAAGGCAGGTCTTAGTCTAGCTAAAAAATACGGAATCCCAGTGAGTGCAGACCCTACATACCGTAAAGGGTTATGGAAATATGGTGAAAATGCCAAGGATGTTTTAACAGATTTAATTTCATATTCTACCATTTTCATTGGTGGTATTAATGAAATAAATGAAGTTTTAGATACGAATTACGAATATTCAAACGACGATTTTATTGAAGCAAGTAAAGCCTTGATGGATAAATTTCCTTCCATAGAAAAGGTTTTTGATAAAATAAGAACGCCAATAAATGCATCATGGCATAAAATTAGAGCCAGAATGTGGAACGGAAAAGAATTTAGAGAGACAAGTGATTTTGATATTACACACATTATTGACAGAATTGGTACTGGCGATGCTTTTGCCGCTGGTTTAATTTATGGCTTACAGGAGTTTGATGATTATAAATCTATGGAATTTGCAAGTGCAGCATGTGCTTTAAAACACACCTACGAAGGTGATGTAAACTACGCAACAGTCTCCGAAGTTATGGGTATTTTGGATGGTAATGTTTCTGGTAGATTTAACAGATAAACTCATTTAATTTCTATAACTAGCCGAAATTCAATTTGTTTTAATTGCAATTTAAAGAATTGTCATTATTGTATTTTTTGTTATTTATTTTTTTATCAGAAAAAATTAGTTGGAAAAATTGTAGAAATATCAATTTATAATTGAAAAAATACGCATTCTATATTCTTTTGCATTTTTATTCTATTCATTTATTTTTCAGATAAAAATCACTTAAATTGTAATCAAATTAATTGGATTCTTTATGGCATTAAAAATTATAATTTCACATAAAACACTATACAAATACGATCGTTCAGTATCATTATCTCCTCATATTTTCAGGCTTCGCCCTGCCCCACATAGCAGAACACCCATTGAAGCCTATTCTTTAAAAATAAAACCAGAAAATCAGTTTTTTAACTGGCAACAAGATCCTTTTGGGAACTATTTGGCCCGCGTTATTTTTCCAGAGAAAACAAAAGAATTATCTATTGAAGTTGAAATTATAGCCGATTTAAAAACCATCAATCCCTTTGATTTTTTTGTTGAAGAATCAGCCGAAGAAATTCCTTTTAAATATGATGCTATTACAAAAAAAGAGCTTCTTCCCTATTTGGAGATTACTGAAAATGGCGAGCTACTTCAAAATTTTCTTAAAACTATAGATCAAACACCTCGAAAAACCATCTATTTTCTAATTGACATCAATAGGAAAATATATGAGTATCTTAAATATAACATACGTTTAGACCCAGGTGTACAAAAATGTGAAGAAACCTTAAAACTGAAAAGTGGTTCTTGTCGTGATTACGCTTGGTTATTTGTACAAGCTTTACGCCACTTAGGTTTTGGTGCACGCTTTGTTTCTGGGTATTTAGTACAATTAAAATCGGATGAGAAATCCTTAGACGGTCCATCGGGTCCTGAAGAAGATTTTACCGATTTACACGCTTGGGCAGAGGTATATCTTCCAGGTGCTGGTTGGATAGGTTTTGACGCGACTTCTGGGTTATTAGCTGGTGAAGGACATATTCCGTTAGCCTGTACGCCTTCGTTTGAAAGTGCTGCACCCGTATCTGGAATGAGCGATGTTTGCGAAACCGAATTCTTTTTTGAAAATTCAGTAAAACGTATTTTTGAGTCACCTCGCGTTACTAAACCATACACTGAAGAACAATGGGATGCCATAAACGCCCTAGGTTTTAAAGTTGAAAAAGATTTAATAAAAGACGATGTAAGACTTACCATGGGAGGCGAACCCACTTTTATTTCCATTGATGATATGGAAGGTGAAGAATGGAATACAGAAGCCGACGGTGACCACAAACGAGCTCTCGCTAAAAATCTGGCTGCTAAATTATATGATGAATTTAGTGAAAATGGTATTATACACCAAGCACAAGGTAAATGGTATCCGGGTGAGCCTTTACCACGTTGGAATATTGAATTGTGCTGGCGAAAAGATGGTAAAGCCATGTGGAGAAACAGACATAAAAATTTGTTTTGTTTGTTTTCCGAAAATGCAAAATTACCAGCAGATGCCGACAAATTGTTTTTAGAAACACTCACATCATTTTTAGGCATCACAGATAAAACTATTAAACCTGTTTACGAAGATAGTTTCTACTTTTTGTGGGAAGAAGGTAAATTACCTATAGACATTGACCCGACTCAAGAAGACGGTAATATGCTGGTTAAAAATAAACTTAAAGAAATTTTAAAAAATGGCACTACCAAACCTGTTGGGTATGTAGTGCCTATTAATAACCATAAGAATAAATGGTTTACCTGCGAATGGACTTTTAGGCGTCAGCACATCTTTTTAATACCTGGGAATTCGCCCATTGGTTTAAGATTGCCACTTGACTCTCTTTTAAGAAAACCTAAACAGCAGGACTTCCCCATTCATCAACCAGATCAATTTTCTGAGCAAGATGAATTACCACAATACTTTTATTCTGTTTTAGTTCGACGTGAAAAATTTCTAAAAAATAAATTAGATAGTTATAATGATGATTATTTCATAAGAACAGGCTTGTGTGCCGAAGTTAGAGATGAAAAACTTCATTTATTTTTACCTCCTACAGATTCTGCTGAAGTCTTTTTAAATTTGATAGCTTCCATTGAAGCGACTTCGAGTTTATTAAAAATACCCGTGATTTTAGAAGGTTATAGTGCTCCAAAAGATACCCGTTTAGAATCGATGAAAATAACACCAGATCCAGGTGTTATTGAAGTGAATGTACACCCATCAAAAAACTGGTCTGAGCTTACAAACACCACATTCAAATTATATGAATATGCCAAACAATCTCGTTTAGGGACTGAAAAATTCATGCTTGATGGTAAACATACAGGCACTGGCGGCGGTAACCACGTTACTTTAGGGGGTACAACGCCTGCTGATAGTCCGTTACTACGTAAGCCTAGTTTATTACGTAGTTTGTTAACGTATTGGCAGCATCATCCGGGGCTTTCTTATTTATTTTCTGGGGCTTTTATTGGAGCTACGAGTCAAGCACCAAGAATTGATGAAGCTAGAATGGAAAATTTATATGAATTGGAAATTGCTTTCAGTCAAATACCTAAAAATGGAGACGTGCCTTTTTGGTTAACCGATCGATTATTCCGCCATTTATTAACCGACTTAACAGGAAACACACACCGCGCCGAATTCTGTATTGATAAATTATATTCACCCGATTCATCTTCTGGACGTTTAGGTATATTAGAGTTACGTGCTTTTGATATGCCTCCACACCCACGCATGAGTTTGATGCAAAACTTATTGGTTCGTACGTTGGTATCTTGGTTCTGGAACACTCCTTACGAACACGATTTGGTACGTTGGGGTACAGAGTTACACGACAAATTCTTAACAGAACATTACGTAAGAGAAGATATTAAAGATATTGTAGACCAACTAAACAAAGCTGGCTACGCCTTTAAGGAAGAGTGGTTCAATCCGTTTTTTGAATTTAGGTTCCCACTTCATGGCATGGTTGAAATTAATAACATCCACTTAGAGCTGCGTGCTGCCATTGAACCTTGGAACGTTTTAGGTGAAGAAATGACTGGTGGTGGTACTGCCAGATATGTAGATTCTTCCGTAGAACGTGTTCAAGTTAAAGTATCGCATTTTATTGAAGAACGTTATGTGCTTACTTGTAATGGTATTAAGGTACATTTAAATAGTACTGGCGTTAAAGGTGAATATGTAGCTAGTATTCGCTATAAAGCTTGGAATCCGCACTCATCGCTACACCCTACTATTGATGTGGATACGCCTTTAGTTTTCGATATTATAGATACTTGGAACAAACATTCTATTGGTGGTTGTACTTATTTTGTGAATCACCCAGGTGGTCGTTCGTACGAAACCTATCCTGTGAATAGTTATGAAGCAGAATCAAGACGTATTAACCGTTTTTGGGAACAAGGCCATACACAAGGCGATGTTGTTGAAGTTGGAACAATTACTCAAAATGATACCAACTCTGATAGAGGCTTTAAAAAATCTGAAGCTTCGAAAAAATTTATTTATAAAGAATTGCCAATTAATTTCGAATTTCCTTATACCTTAGACCTCAGAAAAAAATAACTGATTGATGCCGATTGATACTAACACGCTTTTCAAAAATTATTTCTCTGATTTTAAGAATTATGATGAAGTTCTAAAATCTAACATGTCCGTGAATACAAATTGGGATAAATTGCTTAATAATATTACCCAAATGGGTACCGAAACCTTGATCTCTAAACAAAAAGAGATGGATTGGTTGATGGATGAAAACGGCGTTACCTATAATGTTTACAACGACCCCAAAGGGATGCATCGTGCCTGGGAATTGAATATTGTACCCTTTATTATCCATGAAAAAGAATGGGAAACTATTGAGAAAGGCATCAAGCAACGCTCCGAATTATTAAATCTTATTTTAAAAGATATATATGGTGAACGCGAGCTTATAAAAAATGGCATAATTCCGCCCGAAGTTATTTTTGCACATCGTGGTTTTTTAAGGCAATGCGACCAAATTCAATATAAAACCGCAAAAAACTTACTCATTTATTCTGCCGATTTAGCCCGTGGTCCCGATGGCCGCATGTGGGTTGTAAACGACAGAACCCAAGCCCCTTCTGGTATGGGTTATGCACTGGAAAACAGGTTTTCGACCAGCAGAATTTTACCAGATATTTTTAAAGATATCAATGTAAAACAACCTTCGCATTTCTTTTTCTATTTCAATCAAATGCTTATTGAAGCGGCACCACAAAACAAGGAAAACCCTAATATTGTTATTCTTACGCCAGGGCCGTTAAACGAAACTTATTTTGAGCATGCTTACATGTCGTCGTTCTTAGGATATCCTTTGGTAACAGGAAACGATTTGGTTGTACGCAACGGTAATGTTTGGATGAAATCTTTAAAAGAACTGAAACAAGTTGACGTAATTTTAAGGCGTGTTGATGATGTTTTTATGGATCCTTTAGAGCTTCGTGAAGACTCCTACTTAGGTGTTGCTGGCTTACTCGATGTTGTGAGACAACAACACGTTTCCATTGTAAACCCTATAGGCAGTGGCGTTTTAGAAAATTCGGGACTCATCCCGTTTATGAATGCTATTTGTAAATATTATTTTAAAGAAAATTTAATATTACCTTCTATAGCCTCTTGGTGGTGTGGACAAAAAGAAGAACGTAGCTATGTTTTAAATAACTTAACCAATTTGGTTGTAAAACGCATAGACCGTTCCAACAGAGAAAACATCTTTTTCTGTGAATTTTTGAAACCAAATCAGCTTGAAGCACTCAAACAAGAAATTCTTTCCAATCCTTGCATTTTTGTAGCTCAGGAGAAAATATCATTCTCTACAGCGCCCGATTTTGTAGATGGTAAGCTAGAACCTAGAAAAGTAATGTGCCGCACCTTTTCTATTGCACATAAAGATGGCTATTCTGTGATGCCTGGTGGTTTGGTACGTGTTGCTGCCGAACGCGAAAATTTATTTGTATCCAACCAACGTGGTGGCGTAAGTAAAGATTTTTGGATTGTTACAGACCAAGAACAAACTAATATACAAAGTTATTCCTGGGATGACAACTGTAAAACTTCCATTTCCGGCATTAACGATTTACCTAGTAATACTGCCGAAAATTTATATTGGTCTGGCAGGTATTTAGGCAGAGCTTTGGTTACTGCCCGTTTTTTACGCACCGTGCTTAACAAAATAAGTAACGAACAATACACGAAACAAAAAACGCAATCGGAGAGTTTACTTAGTTTATTTCAATCGGTTACCAACATTACCTCTACCTTTCCTGGTTTTATAGGTGAAGAAGGCGAAGATGCTTTAAAAGATCCTTTAAAAGAAATACTTTCTTTAATGATTGATGGCGATCGCGTTGGAAGTTTTGCACAAACGCTTTCCAGTTTTAATAACTCGTACTATTCATTACGGAATTTATGGAGTAAAGACATGTGGCGGGTTTTTGATGGTATTCAAAAAATTTGGAAACGCTTTGTAGAAGATGATGATAAAACTTCTACCACTGCCCTTATAAAAGTATTGGATAGGATTATTACCAGACTTATTGCCTTTATGGCTCTTATAGAAGAAAGTATTTTGGTTGAACAAGGTTTACTCTTATATTTTATAGGTTTGCAAACCGAACAAGCCACTATGAATATTGCTAAATGCCGTTCGCTTTTAGTGATGAACCACAAAGAGCAACCTCAATATGAGATTTTAGAAGCTTTATTAACCAGCCACGAAAGTTTAAACATTTACCGCTATAGTTACCGCTCGTATTTAAGTATTGAAAACGTGATCCATTTGGTTTTATTAGATAAAGACTATCCGAAATCGCTAACGTATCAACTACGCCGTATTCAAAAAGATATTGATAGATTACCACACTCTGAAGTGACCGGAAAAGCGACTGACTGTCAAAAATTTATTTCAGAAGCCAACTTTAAAATTCGAAGTTTAAATATCGATACACTTTTAGAATTAGATGCAGAGGGTATTATTAGAGAACATCTGGACAACGTTTTAGCAGAATTGAGCGACTTACTGCATGAAATGAATTTATCCATATCTGATACTTATTTCAACCATTCGTATCAACAATCGCAATTGGTTAATCAAAATTTCCCGCTTTAATTATGGAGTTTCAAGTAATACATACTACCAGTTACGAATATGAAAGTGGCGTTACCTTTTGCCATAACATAGCCACTTTAAAGCCTAAAACTATGTTGGGGCAAACATTGTTAGATTATAAACTAGATATAAGCCCTGAACCGGCAGAAATAACCGAACGCACCGACTTTTTTGGCAATACCATCACGCGTTTTTCTATACAAAAATATCATAAAGAGCTTAAAGTAACTGCAAAAAGTAGGATATTGAGAGATTATACGTTGCAACCCGATATTGGAACCTCTGTTACTGGTAAAACTATTAATTTAGAAAATGCTTTAGAGCTTTTAAAGAAGAACACACCCGAACATATTGATGCGAAGCAGTTTATTTTAGAATCTATATTTATTGCTAAGATTACCCCCGAAATGAAAGCCTATGCTGAAGTTTCTTTTAAACCGGAACGACCTGTTTTCGAGGCGGCTTTTGACTTGATGACCCGTATATTTACTGAATTTAAATTCGATTCTGGCTTTAGTACCATTGCAACGCCACTACACGAGGTGATGAAAGAGAAAAAAGGGGTGTGTCAAGATTTTGCTCAAATTGCTATTGCTTGTGTACGCTCTATAGGCTTGCCTGCACGCTATGTAAGTGGGTATATTGAAACATTGCCACCTCCAGGAAAAGAAAAATTGGTGGGTACCGACGCTTCGCATGCATGGTTTTCGGTTTACATCCCTACGTTTGGGTGGATTGATTTTGACCCTACCAACAACCAAATACCAAAAAACCAACATATTACCGTGTCTTGGGGGCGCGATTACTACGATGTGCCACCTTTAAAGGGTGTGATTTACAGTACGGGTAAAAATAAGATGCAGGTATCGGTTGACATTAGGCCTGCTTAAGGTTTATGCTTTGGTTTATTTTCTATTAATTATTTTTGAACACTTCTTTTTTTAATTCGCAATTTGAAAAACCAGAGGCATTTTATATAAAACATTTACTGGTTTTCCATTTTTTGTTCCTGCTTTTAAATTTGGTAATAATCCGATAACTTCAATTGCATTTTCGTTCATAATTTTTGGTCCCCCATTTGCAGTAATGTTTATTGGTTTTCCGTTTATATCAATTACAAACTCAATATTAATTCTAATCCTACCTGTTACATTTGCCTCTTGCGCTAAATTAGTATTGAATTTCCTAATTAGGTGCATATTGATATATTTACTTGTACAATCTTTTCTTTTATCAACGTTCCATTTTGATTTACATTCAGGTGCTAATGGTGGATTTTCAACTAGGTCAAATTCTACCATTTGAGATTCATCAATTTCTTTAGTTATTATTTCTGATTTTGAGTAATCAGCACTTTCTGTTTTTCCTGATTTTGACTCAACAACTTTAGGTTCTGAAGGCTTATCGTTACTCAGTTTTTCCATTTCTAATCGAATCATAGGCAAAATGAAATAGATTTTACCATTGTTTTCATGGAAAGTAATATGCATTGCAGAAAATCCATCACTTTCTGTTCCAATTAGAATTTGGGAATTTTTTATTATCCAATTTTGATTATCAAGAAAGAACAGTTCTTTCATTCTTTCATCGCCTAACTTTCCGTATTTAATCCGAAAAACTTTATTCCCTTTAAAATTAAATTTTGAGTCTAAAAAAGCATCCTCAATTAATTTTAAAGCTTCTTTTTGTGGAACGTCTTCAGAATTTGGAATATCAACATTAATAGCTTTCCATTCTCCCATTATTATTTCGTCATTCAAGTTTTGAGCCATTGTAAAAAGGCTAAAGATTAAAGTTGAAATTACTAGTAATTTATATTTCATAATGTTCTTTTGAAATTTTGGGTAACTTTTTTGTGTAAGTATAGTTACAATTTGTGTGCGATGGTTTTTCAAAGTGAAATAATAAACTGGCAAATACCCCTGCTACCTTCGCTGCCGCATAATTGTATTGTGCGATTTTGTTTATTATATTTAAAATATACCTTTATTTTTTTTTACAATACACCAAACTCTCCAAAAACAAATCTTTATATTCGTTTCTGGTAAAGACATCGAGCCAACCTACTACAGAAAAACTGATAAAATGCAAACCCCTCTGGATTGTGAATTTATAATTTCTACTCATACTTTTATTTTATATTTTTTTCTTTATATTAATTATAGTTCTTTTTTATGTACTAACCACACGATGCAATCGTGCGGTAGCGGGGTTGTAAGGTTTATTTACAAAGAAGGTTGCATGTTTGTGGGCAAGGATTTTTTGAAGGAAAATTAGAAGGTAGCAAACATTTAGTTGGGCGAAAAACAACTATTTTTATATACCACTTTGTTGTGTGTAACTTTTATTTTCTTTATTAGCGTTATGTACAACTTTCTTTTTTTCATCTAAATACTTAGCTTTAGAAATGGGTTCAATTAAATCTATCTTTCCTTCTTTATCAAGAATTACACGACTATATTTAGATAATGTGTCGGCAACTTGGGAGTAAGAAGGATCGATAAGCGGAGTTGCTTCAACAACATATTTTTGTTCTCCGTATATGTAAGGAATCAACCAAAATTTGGAATAAACAACCCCATCCATTAATGCTAGGCATCCGGGTATTGCATCTATAGTATTGGTGATTGCTTGATCAATTTTCACCATCCTCGTTGGAATAATAATTATCCATCTTGACTTGTCTTCACCTGTAACTTTTTCAGAAGCCTTTTTTAATGAACTTAACTTTTCAAGTTCAACACTTTTAGTTGATATAAGTGTAAAATTAAATAAGTTTTGAGAGCACCCTGATAGGATAAAACTTAGAAGAGCAAGGAGGATGATTTTTTTCATAAGTAATCTTTCATTTTTTTTAATTACACAAAACTACGGTGTAATACAGTTTTTATTTCACATATCCATCATATAAGTGTGCTAGAATGTGTTTTTTTACTACTACGTAAATATAAATAATTACTTATATATGTATTACATACAAACAAATATACTAAATGTTTACCTACAAAATAATACGTTCTTTTAATGTCATTTTAATTTCGTTCCCCCATTGTCCAGCCAAACCCCCAACTAAACAAAATATGGTCGAACCAAGGACGAACAAAACCCGAACAAAACTCGAACAAAACCCCCGTTTTTTTAGCGTTTGTCTCAAATCGTCCCAAATCGTCTCAATTTGTGTCAAATAGTGTCAATATGTATCACGGCTTGATAGTTTACTTATGGTACAGTAATTTTGTTAGTATTTCCCATTTCTATATATAATGTGTATGATATAAGCAAATAGTTATGCTAAATTGAAATACATAGCTATCTAATTTCACCATTAATTTGTAAACTTTTTTATAGCGTGTTTTAAGGATTATAAAAGCCCCCTTAATGTTAAAATGTTATGGAAATTCATAATAAGTTTCCTCCTTAATAATTCAATTTAAAACGAAACTATCACCCCTAAACCACTTTCATGCCCATTATAAAAAGGCATCACCATAGCGTTAAGCGTTTCTTTGTCTTTTAAAAGGTGTTTTTTAATAAAGGGGTGCGTCCAGTACGCTATTTTGGTACTTAGTATACCTATACCGGCACCAGCGGCAACATCGGTAAGCCAATGTCTATCGTTATATACCCTGAATAAGCCAGTTCCTGTTGCAATAACGTAGCCTGTAATACCATACCAAATGGATGTATCTTTATACTCCTGCATTAAAAATTCGGCTCCCATAAAAGCCGTAGCTGTGTGACCCGATGGAAAGGAGTTGTTGGAACTACCATCTGGCCGTACCACAGTACCCGTATGTTTTAAAACGTTAACGGTACCACCCATAATGAGGTAGGCGGTTCCTAAAATAATGGTACGGTCTTTAAAATTATGTTTACCATTTATGCCCAATGCATTTAGTGCGTACACACTGGCAAATGGGGTGTATTGAGAGATGTCGTCTATGGTAAATTTATCGTCAATATGCTCTTTTACTTCTTCGCTTATTTCAGAATTTACTAGCTTTAATGTATGGCTCTCCAACCCTACTACACCATAACCAATTAAAAGTGTTGGTATTATTAAGGCTTTGGGTTTAAAAGTTGTGGTATTACTACTTGGTACAGAGTCGTTCTGGGTATTTTGACTTCTGGATGTGTAACTTATCAGTAAAAAAATAACAATAAAAAAGGTTGGTTTCATGTGGTTGGTACTTTATAGTAAAGCATAAACGAAAGTATCATTTATTCATTAAATACGGCTAACTTCCACAATAATTTAGTATCGATTGATCATAAAAAAACCTTTTCAACTAAATGGAAAAGGTTTGTAAAACATGTAGAGAGCTTTTCTGGTTACAGACAATTAACCAACCAAATTAACCCTAACTTAAAGTTAATCCTGTACACGTACTTGACTCTCTACAATATCTTTTATGGGAATAATAAATTTTCCGCTGGCTGTTTTTAAGGTTATGGTAATACCATCAATAGACACGACTTCACCTTTTACATTGTTAAATTCTATTATTTGTCCAATTTCATAAGTTTTTCTGGCATAAAATGTTCTTAATAAATCGCCAACTACCTTATTGGCACCAATACCAAATGCTAAAGAAAAAGCCAATAGTAGCGACCCAAGAATCATGGTCACGTTATTGGTAATAATTTCTGTATCTATACCTGCTAAATTTAAAGCTGTAATTGAAATAAAAATTAAAAGAATAAAAAACACTATTTGGCTAATAATTTTAGAACCAGACAGTTCCATAGATTCAAATAAAGATTTAAGTCCTTTTTTAATTATGTTAGCAAATAGCAAGCCTGCAATAAATACAATTAATGCGGCGAATAATTTGGGTAAATAACTTAAAAAGTCGCTTATTTGATTAGATATAATTTCTAAACCTAATATATCGGATGCCATAATTAATAGCATGATATAAATTAACCACTTAACAAAAATTGAAACTGTTTTTATAGTATTGAAGTTTAGCTTTTTACCTTCAATAATTTCAATATCGTTTATGGTAGCATCTAATTTATCGGCCTTGGCAAGTATTAGCACCTTTTTTATAATGCGAACAGCCAGTTTAGCAAAAAGCCAACCAATTATTAAAACGACTATGGTTCCTATAATATTGGGGAATATGCTTGAAATTTCAAACCAAACTTTGGTTAAAGATTCCATTGCTATCTCTTTCCATGCTACTGCTTTTTCCATTTTACTTATATTGTTAGGGTTGGTTGTTTTTTACTTTTTTCTATTGCTTATTACGGAGTTTATTACGTTTCCAATATTGTATGAAAACAAGGTTGCTAAATCCATAAGCAACTTAGCCATGGCAATATCGTTCATTACCTTAGCTTTTAGCTCTGGCGGAACTTCCTTGAGTGGCTGGTTTATATGCTTAAACGGGTTTTCCATTAGCTAAAGTTTTCATTATACACGGTTATAAGCCTGTCTTTAGCACGCTTAATTCTCATCTTAACTGCACTTTCACCAATACCTAGTACACTTTCAATATCTTTAATAGACAAGAAATCTTGGTATTTTAATAATAAAATCATTTTTTCATCAGGTGAAATTAATTCGAGAGCTGCCTGTAATTTATCTACTTTCATCGTTAGAAAATCACTTTCACATTCTATATCTGAAATATTTTCTATATCGGCATAATCAACCGATTGTTTCTCAATTTTTTTTGCGGTATTTCTGGTAACATAATTTACACAGTGGTTATAGGTAAACGCATAAAGCCAGGTTGAAAATTTTGCAGTGCCTTTAAAGCTTGCCAATTTAACAAAGAGTTTTAAAAACACATCTTGGGTTAAATCTTTAGCCTCTTCTTCATCTTTGGCAAAACCATAACATTTATTAAAAACCAACCTGGAATACCTATCGTACAAGATTTCGAAAAGCAATGTGTCGTTAGTGCTCACAATGGCTTTTACCAAATCTTCATCAGGCAGTTCGGTACTGTTGGTTAGAGTTTTCAAATGCAGCTTTCGCTAGTTTAATTGTTTATCTTTTGTTTTAGACACAAATGCTTTTGGGAAGTCACATATTCTTAATAAAAAAAATAAAAAAAAAGAGCCTTAGCAAAGACTCTTTTTTTATAATCCCTAAAACAACTTTTTTGTCAATAACAACTTTTGTTTTAGGTTAAATACAATAACTAGAAAAGCTTTGTATTTTAACCAAATTCCAACCACTTAGAAAGACAAAAGTATATGGGTCACTGATAAAACAGTTATCGATTAATAGCATTGCAAATATTGTCAATAGATGTTAAATGTACTAAAATTATACTACGCATTTACTACGCACCTACGTAAATGATTGTTTTTAATGATTTAGGCACAAAAACAATACTTAATTGATATTAGATTATACTAAAGAAATATCTTTAAATAGATCTTTTAGATGGTCAACCAATGATGTTTCTTTCGTATTCAAGTTAATTTTTTTAGAAATTCTGTATCGCTTACTTTCTAAGGCCCTTACCGATATGTTTAAAAACACTGCTATTTCCTTATTTTTAAAGTCCATATACAAATAATAACATATAATTAGCTCAGAGTCATTTAACTGTGGGTATTTAGATTTTATACTATTAAAAAACTCAACATTAAGTATATTTATTAACTCTAAATGATTTTCACTTTTATCTACAAGTGTTGATGAGTTATGATGTAAGTTTTTATATAAGTCTTTTATTTTTTCGCGTTGAACAGGCACTTCGTGTATCGTAGAAATATTTTTTACCTCTTTTTTTAAATTAACGATATACTCCTCTAAACCCAATACCTTTCCGGTTAGTTTTTCATTATTTGATTTTAGGTAAGATAGATTTTTCACTTTATTTAAGGAATCTTTCAATTTATACTTATTTTTTCTGTAATAAATAAAATAGAAAATACTTGAAAAAAACAATACGAAAAATAAAGTTGCTGCCAACACACCATTCCAAAACTTCTTCTTACTTTCATCTTCCAAATCTGATTCTGTTTTTAGCAATACATTGTTTGTTTCGATGCTAGCTTCTAAATTTTTATTGTGTACTTTATTTTCTAAAAGGATGATAGAATCTAGGTATATTTCCGTTTTGTTTAAATCGCCTAATAATTTGAAAGTATCTGCTTTAAGGGTGAAATACTTTCTTTTCATATCATTACTCATAGAATTCCTTTGTTTTACAGCTTGGGATAGATAGTGTGAAACGGAATCTATTGATTCGTGTTTTAAATAATATTCGGCAAACAACAGGTTAATTCCTATGCTAAACGACTCATAATTAAAGCTAACGATAGTAGGGTTGGCTTCTAATCTTTCAAATTCATTTAGGTACTTGTATGCCTTCGGTAAGCTGTCTAATTCAATATAGCTGGAAGTTAGCATATAGGTAGCAAACATATAAAAATAGGCATCTTCTTCTACCTTTTTATAGGTGTTTAAGTTTTTTAACAGCAATTTATTACTAGAATTAAAATGTCTATCTGAAAAGTAGGCGTAAGCATGCATTTGTTCAACTTCTAAAAGCCCGTTAGCATTATTGTCTAATTCAAAATAGGTCTTAGCTTTGTCTAAATAAATGTTAGCCAAGGAATCTTTTCTAGCATAAAATAAGTTAGAAAACAGTTCTAAACAGGCGTTACCTGCCAGTTTATAATTATTCTCTTTATCGGCATATTTAAGTGCCTGTAAATAACTTTGATGGATGCCTGCATGTTCACTATATTCACCATGTAACAAAGCCTTTATTGAATAATAATCGGCAAGACGTCCTTTGATATTATCTTCAATAGGTTCTGGGATAGAATCTAAAAACGCTTCGGCTTTTTTTGAGAATTCATTTATATAAATTTTTGCTGAATCTACAAAACGAATATATTGGTCATGCTTTCCGTTTTGGCAATAGCTGCTAACACAAAACACAAAAAAGCATAAAAATAATGCTATTTTATTTGTATGAATGTTGAGAGACTTGAACAAAAAAAGTGCTATTAAAAATAGTTTGGTTTAATTAAATACTTCTAAATAATAATTATTTAAGCAAAATAACAAAAAACACATATAAATCATTACTGTTTTTTAAGAATTTCTTATTAAAAGACCTAAAATATTTTTAAAAAGAAAGTGCCTTATTGTTTTTTTTATATTGCTTGTTAGGGTTTTGAAATTCAACAAAATACACATATTTTATTGATTATGTATGGTTTAATAAAATATTTGCCAAAGTATAAGAGTCTTTTTTGGTTAAAAAATAAAGTATAACGTATTAAAAAAATTACTCTAATTCTATAATTTCAGCAAGATGCATAAAGTTGTCTTGCCAACGCTCAAAACGATCGTCAAAATTATCAGAAAATACCAAATATTGGCACCTTCCTATACTTTCGGGTGTTCTGGTAACCTCGGCAAAATTGCTATTTCTAAATAAAAATTCGGCATCTTCAACAATACACATTTGCAACTTGTTTAAGTTGATGCCATTTAAATAAAAAATTCTATTTAAACGTTTTGGAGTGGCTATCACAATATCGGTTCCTAAATACAGTTCTTCGCGTTGTAATTCCATGTTATGTTCTTCGTAAGCACAATATATTCTTAAATCGGTTCCTTTGGAATAGGTGTTGAATATTTCAGCAAGCTTTAAAGATTCTTCTTTATCTTTTACAAATATTAAAGCTCTGGGCGCATCTTCAAAAGCAGCTTTTAATTTGTTGATAACGCTAATTACAATACTTGTTGTTTTTCCGGCATTTTTAGGCGCAATTACAAACAAGCTTTTACCTCCTCTTATTTTTGAAAGGATTTCCGTTTGAAGCGGATTGGGCTTAGTAATACCGTTACGTTGTAAATTATCTTTAAGAGGTTCTATTATTTTTTTGAATGACATTGATGAATTTCGTTTTATAAAAAACAAAGGTAACCTTTTAAAAATTCAATTAGAAATTGTTAGTAAGAATATAAATATGTTTTAAACCCAATGCTTTTGAAAGATATTTTAAACACTTTATTTTAATAAATTATGAATAAACGTTAGTTTTTGTATCACTTTGTCGGGTACAATAAATGGGTAAATATCTGGTAACCCCATCGATCTATTTAAACTATTTGCTACACATGTTAAAGCAATACTGGCATCAAAAATATCTTTAAAATTTTCTGTAAAATACGGATTGGGACAGGTATCTATTACTAGTTTTTTTACATATTCTTTATTGGGATAAAACGACATGCCGAAACCACTAGCAGTTTCCAAGGTATCCATTAAGTGTAAATAATGCGCCCAAGTTTCCGCCCAATCTTCCCAAGGATGTGAAGTGGCGTATTCACTAATATAATTTTGATTCCAATTATTAGGAGCCCCATTTTTATAATGCTTTTCTAAAGCCTCGCTATAATCTAATCGTTCATCTCCAAATACCTGTCGGAACGATTCTATATTAGAGTCATTAAATAAAAGTTCCCAGTAATAATGACCAATTTCATGCCTAAAGTGCCCTAAAAGTGTTCGATAGGCTTCATTCATTTGCTTTCGTAATTGCTCGCGTTGTACGGAGTCTGCTTCTGTAAGTATGATGGTAACTACGCCATCTGCATGCCCAGTTACTGCATTTTCTTTATTGTTTTCTGATAAAAAATCGAAAGCAATGCCATTTTCATCTTGTAATTTAGATTTAATAGGCAATTTAAGCTTTAACAACTGATAAATTAAACGATGTTTGGCAGTTTCTAATTTAACCCATTTATTAAAATGATCTGTGTTAGACCTGTTAGGAACTGTTCTGTTTAAACTACATGCTAAACAAAATTCTGTATTTACATTGTTATCTACTAACCAATTACAAACACCCAAATTAAAGTTAGAACACAACTTTGAAAAATTATCTTGATTGTTATTAGGAATATCAAATGCATCCAAATAATGATTATAACCTATAGAAGTGTTGCAGTTTTCGCAAATGGTGTTTTCAAAAAAAACAGGCGATTTACAATTAGGACATTCAAAAATTTTCATAGTGGTATATTTTAAACACGCTTATTTAAGAATGGTTGGCTATAATCAAATGTAATATTTTAATTTAAACTTGGATGAATTAATTATACCAAAAAGAGCGTTCATTTTTTTGAACGCTCTTTTCTAACTATTAGTCACTCTGTAATTAAAACTCTAAATCTGCTACTAAATCAAATTCATCGTAAATAGCTTTGTCCTTCAATCCATCAAAAAAGCTAGTAGAACCATAACGTACATCGTATTTTGTTCTATCCACCTTTAAATTAGCCGTTGCTTTGTTTCCGTATATTGAAACGGTGAATGTTATCGGGTTCGTTTTTCCCTTAATGGTTAAATTGCCAGTAACACTGTATGAATTTTTACCTGAAGCTGTTACTTTACTAAATACTAATGTTGATGTCGAGTGGTTTTCTACACCAAAGAAATCATCAGATTTTAAATGTTTATCCAATTTTCCTTTATATTCTCCTTCTAAATCGGTTGAGCTTATCGTTGTCATATCAATTACGAACTCACCTCCTACTAATTTATCGTTATCAAAACTTAAAGACCCCGATTTGATCGCGATAGTACCCTCATGAGAACCTGTTACTTTGTAACCTTTCCAAACCAATTTACTTTTATCGGTTTTAATGTCTTTTTTCTCAACAGCCTTTGTGAATGAGAAGGTTGTAAACGCTACTAAAGCGACGATTGCTAAACTTTTAATTGCTTTTTTCATTTTTCTTATTGTTTTGTTTTTAGTTTATGATCCGTAATAAAATTTTTCTTTTATAATTTTTCCGTCTTTCCATTCTTGAACAGCCACTTGCGTAAATTTTTTAACCCCTAATTCTTTATGTGTGAAATCTAAATACCACTCTACCATGGTGGTTTTTTCACCTATAGTTACTTTTAATGGTTTGGCACATCTAAATTCGGTTAATGAAGCGTAAAACGCTTGTTTCTGCTTTTTACAAATCTCTTTACCTATACATACTTCATTATCATTTTCTTGCATTACTACATCGTCATGATAATAGGTGTCAAAAGCTTCTAACCCTTTTCCTTGAAGGATTAAATCGTTTACTGCGCTTATTTTTTCTATTAAAGTATTCATAATAAATTACTGGTACAAATATCTAAAACAAATGCGCAACAAAAAATGACCTAGTTTATTAAATAATATTAAACTAGATTAACATTTATTGTTCTAAAATAAGCTGGCTTTTAATTTTACTAAGGAATTCTTTAGTAATACCAAGGTAAGAAGCGATCATATATTGAGGAATACGTTGCTCTATAAGAGGATATTGATCTCTAAAATAAAGATATTGGTCTTTTGCTGAAAGACTAAAATTTCTAACAATACGTTTTTGTGACGCTACAAAGGCCTTTTCTATTATTTGTCTAAAAAAACGTTCAAGCTTTGGGATTTCACGATATAAATCTTCAATAATATCATAAGAAAACATGACTAATTCTGAATTTTCTAAACATTGAATATTAAAATCGGCGGGAGTTTGGGTAATGAAGCTACCCATATCCGAAGTCCACCAATCTTCTATAGAAAACATAAGAATATGCTCTTGCCCTTCTCCATCCATATAAAATGTTTTGGTACAACCTGATAGTACGAAGCACGAAAACTTACATATATCACCCTGTTGCACAATGTATTGTCCTTTTAAATATTTTCTAACGGTAATTTTAGATTCCAGAAAAACAACCTCATCAGAGGTTAAATCTATGTAATTACTCATATATTTTAAAAGTGGCTCAATTGTCATCTTTAAATAGGTTTGATTACAAATTTAACAATATATGAATGGTTTATTAATCTAAATTAACTTTTAACTTATTTAATAAGGGTATTTTTGCAGCATGCAAAAAACAGAGACCTTCAAATTTGAATTTGTGGCTTTAATGGCTTCATTAA
The DNA here is from genome assembly GCF_004341235.1 of Mariniflexile fucanivorans. Classification (GTDB taxonomy): domain Bacteria; phylum Bacteroidota; class Bacteroidia; order Flavobacteriales; family Flavobacteriaceae; genus Mariniflexile; species Mariniflexile fucanivorans. The sequence goes on along the minus strand of NZ_SLUP01000010.1, from coordinate 21,470 downwards.
TGTCTATTGTAGCCTTATCAATAGATGCGCTTTTGCCTGCATTACCAGATATTGGTACCACACTACGTATTAAAAACCCAAGCGACAACCAATTACTTATAACCATGATTTTTTTGGGCATTGGCTTTGGGCAATTAGTATTTGGCCCCATATCAGACAGTTTGGGAAGAAAACCTGTGGTGTTTTTTGGATTTATAGTATTCATTTTGGCTAGTATTGTATGTGTAAACACCAAAAGTTTTGAGGTAATGGTTATTGGGCGCATACTGCAAGGTATTGGTTTAGCTGCACCTAGGAGTTTAACCATTTCAATGATTCGCGATTCGTATAGCGGTAATTATATGGCTAAAATAACCTCTATTGTGGTCATGTTTTTTATAATGGTACCCGTAATTGCACCAACATTAGGCACTTTTTTACTTTACTTCTTTAGTTGGAAAGCTATTTTTTATTTCAATCTTGGTTTTGGTGTTTTAATAATGTATTGGTTTTGGAAACGCCAACCAGAAACACTACCAAAAAAGAAACGTATAAAGTTGACGCCAAATCTATTTGTAAATGGTGCTAAAGAATTTTTTAAATATCCTGAAGCTATTGCATATACATTAATTTCTGGTTTTATAACAGGTTCGTTTATGGTGTATTTAAGTACATCGCAACAAATTTTTGAAACGCAATATAATTTAGCAGATATGTTTCCATACATATTTGCAAGTTTGTCAATCTCTATTGGTCTTGCTACGTATTTAAACAGCACCTTAGTTGTTAAATTTGGTATGTTGCGCCTTGGGTATTTAGCAACTATTGGCTATTGTTTGGTTTCGTTGCTATATGTGGTTTTGTTTTGGTCTGGAAACAACCCAAGTATTTACGTTTTAATTGGTTTTTTTGCTCTTCAATTTTTTTCTGTTGGCTTTTTATTTGGAAATTTAAGAGCCTTGGCTATGCAACCCTTAGGACATATTGCAGGTATTGGTGCAGCACTAAACGGATTTATATCTACCGTTATGGCAGTTCCTATTGCCAATTTTATAGGAAGTTTTGTTAAAACATCTGTATTACCGCTGTTTATTGGTTTTTCTATTTTTGGTGTATTATCATTGCTGGTGTTTCTTCGGTTGAAAAAACAAAACCAAGTGATAAGCTTAGCTTAGGTTATTTAATGATTTAGAAAAAAAAATCATTACAAGACAATATAATTACCCGAATCATTTCAACGCCAACTTACTATAAATAGCGTTCTTTTATAATATTAATATGCCACGTGTAATGTCCTAAAATTACAAACGCTGCTGCTCTTGCAGACATTGGGTTTTCATTGGCATTACCAATACATTCTAAATCTTCATCATTTAAAGACTTTAGCAAAAGTATAAAACTGTGTCGCACCGCTTTAAACTCTTCCAAAAGGGATTCTATACTTTTATTTTTAGCTTGTGAAGGTTCTATATAATCGTTTTCCTCAAAGCCTGGTAGCGATGTTTTATCATGTCTGGCAATACAAAAACAACGGTATTGAAAAACACGTTCGGTATCAATTAAATGTTGAAACACTTCTTTAACACACCACTTTTTATCTGCATAGGCATAATTCAACTTGACCGCAGGAATGTTTTCAAAAAAATCAATAATCGCTTCAGAGCTTTTCTTAAAGCCATCTATTAACTCTATATCTTTTGGCACTAATGCCAAGTAATTACCATAAAACGAATGATGTTCGGTTGGCTGTATATCTGAAATTTTCATAATAACCTTTTTTAAATTTTTGCTTGATACGTATATAAATCGTAATATCTACCTTCTAAAGCAATCAATTCTTGATGGGTGCCACGTTCTACAATATTTCCAACTTCAATCACTAAAATTTGATCTGCTTTTTTAATGGTACTTAAGCGGTGGGCGATCACAATAGTGGTTCGGTTTTTTATTAATTCTGATAAACTTTTCTGAATTAAAGCTTCACTTTCTGTATCTAAACTCGAAGTGGCTTCATCTAAGATAATGATTTTTGGATTAGCAAGAATAGCACGTGCAATCGCTAAACGTTGGCGTTGACCACCTGATAATTTTACGCCACGTTCACCTATCAAGGTGTCTAAACCATCATCAAACCGATCGGTAAATTCGTTAACATAAGCGGCTTTAACAGCGTTTTGTAATTCGGTTTCGCTAGCATCTGGTCGTGGAAACATAATATTTTCACGAATGGTGCCTTCAAACAAAAATTCATCTTGCAAAACCACGCCTAAATATTTTCGATAGGTGCTTAACTTCACTTTCGATAAATCTTGGTTATCAATAGTCACCATGCCCGATTTAGGAGTTAAGAACGTGGCTGATAACCCTGCCATAGTAGATTTTCCTGAACCCGAACTTCCTACTAACGCCGTAACAGTACCTGCAGGAACCGTGAAATTGATGTTGTGCAATACTTCTTTGCCTTCATCATAAGAAAAAGACACGTCCTTAAAGGTAATCTCTCCTTTTAAATCTTTTAAGTGAATGGTGCGCTGTGCATTATCTTCTTCGGCTGTCATATTCATGAGTTCTTCGGTTCTGTCTAAACCTGCTAAAGCTTCAGTAAGTTGACTACCTATATTACTCATTTGCACAATAGGCGCAATCATAAAACCAAGAATTAGGGTGAAGAATAGAAAATCGCCCGTGGTCATTTCACCAATAATCATATAATAACCTCCCATTCCCATAATACCAGTAGTTGCAACACCTATTAAAAAAGTGGAGGAACTCGTCATAAATGCAGTTGCCGTCAAACTTTTTTTTACGTTTTGATATAGTTTATCAACGCCTTTTTCAAATACAATTTGTTCTTGCTCTTCCGCATTAAAAGCTTTAATGACGCGAACACCGGCTAAAGTTTCGGTTAAACGCCCTGTAACCTCAGCATTAATTTTTCCTCTGGTTCTAAAAATAGGACGAATGTATTTAAAGGCACGAAGCGCAATGTATCCGAAAACGGATAATGGTACGAACACAAAAAGCGTCATCCACGGATTTAATTTTATTAAAATAACCAACGACACAATAGCCGTAAAACTACCACCAACCAATTGCACCAAACCAGTACCAATTAAGTTTCGTACACCTTCAACATCACTCATAATACGCGATACCAAAGCACCCGATTTAGTGTTATCAAAAAAACTAATAGGTAATGAAAGTACCTTTTTTTGAACCTGTGCGCGCAATTCGCTAATTAAAAACTGTGCTTGTACACTTAAAATGCGAGTTAGTAAAAAAGAGGTAACGGCTTGCACTAAAATAGCTGTTAAAACAATGGCTATTAGGGTGTAAAGTTGCGTATAATCTTTATTTGGTATCACCTCATCTAGCAACACTTTACTTTGCCAAGGTAAAATTAAACCGGAGATACTTTTAATCACTATTAAAATCAACCCAATAAAAACCAAATTACGCCTGGGCCAAATTATGGTTTTAAAAGCCTGGGCCATTGTTACTTTAGATTTTGTTTTATCGGTGTTTTTTGAAGTTTCTTTTAGGTGTCGCATTTTAAGAATTCTTGTAATAAAAATGTATAGTAAAAATAACCATTCTAAATGGTGTATTGTACAAATAAATTTAAATAAAAAACCACTTTTAAAAAAGTGGTTTTAAATGTGTTAAACGTTATTAGCCTTTAATCGCGTTTTGCTTTTTTAGCAAGTTTTGCAGCTTTCTTTTCTTTTGGGGTTAAAAGTGGCTCTTTTTTAACCGTTTTCTTAGCGTCTTGTGATTTTGCCATAATAAATAAATTTAATTAAACAATATTAAGCTTTTAGCACAATTCTAAATCGTGCTTTGCCATCTTCCAAATGCTTTATGGCTTTATTAACTTCTTCCATTTTAAATTCTTCAACCGTTGGATAGATGTTATGCCTAACGCAAAATTCCAACATTTTTTTGGTTAATGCAATACTTCCTATAGGACTTCCTCCAACCGATTTTTCACCCATAATTAAACTAAACGCTGGAATAGCCATCGGCTCTAAAACCGCACCAACAGTGTGTAGTTTACCTTGTGGTGCCAATGTAGTTAAATAAGAATTCCAATCGAGTGTTACATTGGTGGTGTTCAAAATAAAATCTAATGTGCCAGCAATACCTTCTAAAACTTCAGGTTTTGTGGAATCGACCACATGGTGTGCTCCCATTTTTAAAATCTCTTCTTTTTTATTTGGGTTTGAGCTAAAAGCCGTCACTTCGCAACCCCAAGCTTTTAAAAACTTAATAGCCATATGCCCTAAACCGCCAACACCTATAACCCCTACTTTATCGGTTGGTTTAACGCCAGATAATACAATGGGATTGAATACGGTGATGCCACCACAAAATAACGGACCTGCTTTTGCCATATCCAAATCTTTTGGCAACGGAATTACCCAGGACCAATGCCCTCTAACAAAATCGGCAAAACCACCATGGCGTCCAACAATGGTCGATTCTGAACTTCCGCATAAATGCTGTTTTCCATCCAAACATTGGTTGCAGTGCATACAAGCACCAGAACTCCACCCCATGCCTACTTTGTCGCCAATTTTCAAACCTTTAACATCTTTTCCTAAAGCAGCAACTTCGCCAACAATTTCATGCCCTGGTACTAATGGAAATTGACTCATGCCCCAATCGTTATTAATCATACTTAAATCGGAATGACAAATACCACAATAATCTACCTTAATATCAATTTCTTCTGTACCTATCTCTGGTAAATCATATTGAAATTTTTCTAGTGTTGCACCAGCTTCTTTGGCTGCATACCCATTTACTTTTTTCATAACTTTAGGATTGGATTAATATTTTTAAAGATACAAAAACCTCTGTAACTTTTATCTGAAAGAAGTTAAATATAGTTTAAATTTTATCTGCTTATTCACTAAATTTACAACCTCAACATTAATTAAATTTAAACATTATGAAAGTAATTGGAATTGGTAAAAACTATGTAAGTGATAAATCTGAAATTGCAGAAATTAAAACTGGAGATCAACTCATATTTTTAAAGGCAGAAAGTACTATTGTTACAAATAACAATAATATTGAGTTTCCTTCTATTACTAAAGAACTAGCTTATGAAGTTGAATTAGTTGTTAAAATTGGAAAAAAAGGAAAAGATATTTCAGTTGAAAATGCCCATTCTTACATTTCTGAAATAGCCGTTGGTATTGACTATACCGCTAAAGACGTTCTTACAGCTAGTAGAGCAAACAAAGGCCCTTGGGCATTAGCAAAAGGGTTTGATGGTGCATCGCCTATTTCGGGCTTTAAACCGGTTTCAAATTTTTCAGATTTAAACAATATCAATTTTGATTTAGTTATCAATGGTGAAAAAAAACAAGTAGGAAACACTGATTTTATGATTTATAGTTTTAGTGAAATCATAGCTTTTGTATCTAAGTATATGACGCTAGAACCAGGTGATCTTATTTTTACAGGAACCCCTGCACTTGGTACTGGTTTAAATGTGAAAGGCGATCACTTACAAGCTTCTATTGAAGGTGAATTACTGTTAGATTTTAAATTGATTTAAATATAAAAAGCCTTTAAATAAGACTCGTAACTTTAATGAATGAAAAATTCTATTGCAGAACGTGTTAACGATTTTTTAAAAAATCATCCGCCTTTTAATATTTTAAAAGCGGATGATTTATTAGAAATTTCAAGGCAAGTCTCCATCATTTATTTAGAAAAAGACGATACCCTTTTTAAAAAAGGTGATACTTTTAACGAGCATTTTTATATGGTGAGAAATGGTGCTATCACCTCTTTTCATACCGATTCCAATAATGTACAAGAAATTGTAAACATAAGTGATGCCGGTGATATTTTTGGTGTTCGACCACTTATTGCTAAAGAAGATTATAAACTTACTGCTACTGCCAACGAAGAATCTATTGTATATGCCATTCCTATTAACATCTTTCAAGCAGTAACTCAAAATAACGCTAGCGTATATAAATTTTTAATTACTGCGTTTGCTACTAATGCCTACGATCCATATACAGCGGAAGAAACAGGCAAAATATTTGCAGATTACTTACCTAATACGTCGCAAGATATTGTTAGTTTTCAAACAGCAAATTATTCTAAAAACCCAATTACCTGCAATTTAAATTCGTCGTTAAAAGAGGCTGCTATCAAAATGAGCACCTATAAAATTGGCTGTATAATTGTTGTAAACGATAATACCCACCCAGTTGGTATCATTACCAATAGCGACATAAAAAACAAAATTGCCACGGGTTTATTTCCCATAGAAACGCCCGTTACCAATATTATGACTTCACCCGTAATTACCGATAAAAAAGATTTAACGGTAGCCGATGGACAATTACAAATGATAAAACACAACATTGGGCATTTATGTATTACTAAAGATGGTACAGTGAACTCTAAATTAGTTGGTGTTTTAACACACCATGATGTTTTGGTTACTTTAGGCAACAATCCTTCAGTTATTTTAAAAGAAATAAAACGTGCCAAACGCACTAAAAAATTACGAACTGCCAGACTTAAAGCCAATACACTTTTAAAAAGTTACTTAGAACAAAATATTCCCATTTCCCATATTGTGAAAATTATATCGCAAATCAATGATACTGTTACGGCTCGTGCTATAGAAATAGCTTTAAAAAAAATGCCCATGCCACCTCCTGTTTCATTCTCTTGGATGTCCATTGGTAGCCAAGGTAGAAAAGAACAACTGCTATTTACAGACCAAGATAATGCCATTATTTTTGAAGATGTGACTGAAAAAAACTATGAAGAAACAAAGACTTACTTTTTAGAATTAGCAAAATTGGTAACAAAATCATTAAACAAAATTGGATTTGAATATTGTAAAGCAGACATGATGGCTAGCAAGACGGAATGGTGCAAGTCTTTAACAGAATGGAAACTACAATTTGATGACTGGATTTCTAACCCTGATGAAAAAGCGATCCTGCTATCATCCATATTCTTTGATTATAGTACTGTTTATGGAAACAACAGTTTGGTGGATGAATTATCAGATTCTATTTATAAATCTTTAGAACAATCTTCCCTGTTCTTTAAATTTTTAGGAAGGGATGCTCTTAAAAACCCGCCACCACTAGGTTTTTTCAAACAATTCTTCGTGGAAGAAAATGGTGAACAAAAAGACCTTTTCAACATAAAAAGCAGAGCTTTGATGCCTTTAATTGATGCTGCCCGATTACTCATTTTGAGCCATAATATAAAAGGCATCAACAACACATCGGAACGTTTTGAAAAAATGGCAGAAATAGAGCCTAATAACAAAGAGCTTTATCAATCGTGCTCATATGCTTTTAAAGCATTGTTAAAATTCAAAACCAAACAAGGTCTTTTACATAACAATTCTGGCAAATTCATCAAACTAGAAACACTCACCAAAGAAGAAAAGCTAAAATTAAAACGCTGCTTTAAACCTATTAAAGAAATTCAAGAAACTTTAAAGATAAGGTTCGATTTAAAAAACTTCATGTAAATTTTTAAAAAGCTGCAAACAGATGATTTTTGATTGGTTATTTAAGAAAAAACAAACATTTCCCGATTTTTGGAACGAATACCTAAATACATTCAATAAAAATAAAAGCAATCCTGAAGCTATTTCAAACACACGCTTTGTAGCTTTTGATACCGAAACTACTGGTTTCAATACAAAAGAAGACCGTATTTTATCTATAGGTGCTGTTTCATTTTCAGGGAAAACCATTCATGTAAATGATAGTTTGGAACTCTATTTGGAACAAGATGTATTTAAACCTGAAACCGTTAAAATTCATGGTTTAATGAAAACGGGGTCTCAAGAAAAAATAAGAGAATTAGAAGCTATAAAAACTTTTTTAACTTATATAAAAAACGATGTTTTAATAGCGCACCATGCTAATTTTGATAAGAATATGGTTAACGAAATGCTTTCAAGACATGGCTTAGGAAACCTAAAAAACAAGTTTATTGATACTGGTGTTTTATACAAAAAAGCTATTCACATTATTTATAGAGATAAAGATAAAATTTATACGTTAGATGAATTAGCCAAAGAACTTAATGTGCCTTTGGAAGACAGACATACCGCAACAGGTGATGCATTAATTACGGCATTAGTATTTCTTAAAATTTTAGGGCGCTTAGATAAACGCAAACACCTAAATTGGGGGTATTTGATGGTAAAATAATAGACAATTATCAATTGATAATTGTCTATTATAAAATTGTTTTAAAGTACATTATCAATAATATCCTGTACTACTTCTGGGTTTAATAGCGTACTAGTATCACCTAAATTACTAGTGTCTTTACATGCTATTTTACGTAAAATACGTCGCATTATTTTACCTGAACGCGTTTTTGGCAATCCACTTGTAAACTGGATTTTATCAAGTTTAGCTATCGGCCCTATGTGTTCGGTTATCATCTGGTTAATTTCGTTACGCAAATTGTCGTGTACACGCGTTTCACCAAAATCCTTTAAAATTACAAATCCGTACAGCGCATTACCTTTCACATCGTGAGGAAAGCCTACCACAGCACTTTCTGCCACGGCTGGATGCTCGTTTATGGCATCTTCAATTGGTGCAGTTCCTAAATTATGGCCAGAAACAATAATAACATCATCTACCCTACCTGTAATTCTGTAATACCCTACTTCATCACGCAAAGCCCCATCGCCTGTAAAATATTTATTTTCATACGTTGAAAAATAAGTTTCTCTATAACGTTCATGATTGCCCCAAATAGTGCGAGCAATACTTGGCCACGGAAATTTAATACACAAACGCCCTTCCACTTGATTGCCTTTAAGCTCCTTACCATGCTCATCCATTAACGCTGGTTGTACACCAATAAAAGGCAAGGTTGCATAGGTAGGTTTGGTAGGTGTTACAAACGGTATAGGAGTTATCATAATACCTCCTGTTTCGGTTTGCCACCATGAATCTATAATGGGGCTTTTGTTTTTTCCAACCACATCATTATACCAATGCCATGCTTCTTCATTGATGGGTTCGCCCACACTTCCTAAAACTTTTAAAGATGATAAATCGTATTTTTCAACCATTTCCACACCTTGTTTTGCCAAGGCACGAATAGCGGTTGGTGCGGTATAAAATTGGGTTATTTTATGTTTTTCAACAATATTCCAAAAGCGTCCGAAATCTGGATAATGCGGTACGCCTTCAAACATTACGGTTGTTGCTCCATTTGCTAAAGGGCCGTAAACTATGTAGCTGTGTCCTGTAATCCAACCAATATCGGCTGTACACCAATAAATATCATTTTCGCGATACTGAAAAGCATTTTTAAAGGTATAAGCCGTAAAAACCATATAGCCTGCGGTGGTGTGCACCATGCCTTTTGGTTTTCCTGTAGAACCTGATGTGTAAAGAATGAATAACGGATCTTCCGCATCCATAATTTCTGCTTTACATGCTGTTGAAGCGGCATCTAAAAGTGGTTGTAACCATAAATCACGGCCTTCTTTCATGGTGATTTCAGAATTGATACGTTTTGCTACCAATACACTTTTTACACCTGGGCATTTTTCTAAAGCTTCATCTACAATACCTTTTAAATCGATGGATTTTGAGCCTCTATACGAACCATCAGAAGTAATAACCATTTTACAATCACAATCATTAATTCTTGTTGCCAATGCGGTTGAAGAAAAACCAGCAAAAACAACCGAATGAATAGCACCAATACGTGCACAAGCCAATAAAGAGATGGCAAGTTCCGGAATCATAGGCACATATATACATACACGATCGCCTTTGCCGATACCTTGTTCTTTAAGCACATTGGCAAACTGATTCACTCGTTTATACAACTGATTGTAAGTAATATGCTCTGCAGGTTCATCGGGATTGTTAGGTTCGAACAAAATAGCCGTTTTATCGCCACGAGTTGCTAAATGCCTATCGATACAGTTTTCAGTGATATTCAATTTAGCACCTTCAAACCATTTTACTTCGGGTTTGGTAAAATCCCAACTTAGTACATCATCCCATTTTTTGCGCCAAACAAAATGTTCTTCGGCCACTTCTTCCCAAAAATTTTCTGGCTCTCTTATAGATTTTCTATAAACTTGATAGTATTCTTCTAAATGCTTAATGTGGTAATTACTCATTTGTGCTTATGTTTATTTGTTTAATTGTTGAACTGTGTAATTGTTAATTGTCAATTGTTAATTGTTAATTGAATCAATGCCCTGTAGCTTCACCAGCACCACTAGGTATGCGGATATTTTCAACTATATCTTGCACCTCTTGTGGTGGTTCGGGTGTAAATTTCATAATAATTATAGATACTATAAAGTTAAGAATCATAGCGACAGTACCAAAACCTTCGGGCGAAATTCCAAACCACCAATCGGTTTTTCCTCCACCTCCAAACCATCCGAACTTAAATTTAAGCATATAAAATAACATGGACAAAATACCGACTACCATACCTGCAATAGCACCTTCTTTATTCATTCTTTTATAAAAAATTCCTAAAATAATGGCCGGAAAAAAAGATGCCGCTGCTAAACCGAAAGCCAATGCAACTGTTGCTGCCACAAAGCCTGGTGGATTAATTCCGAAATAACCAGCAACGCAAACAGCTACTACTGCCGCTAAACGAGCAGCAATTAATTCGCCTTTTTCTGAAATGTTTGGGTTAATCATTTTCTTTATTAAATCATGTGAAACTGACGATGAAATAACCAACAACAACCCTGCAGCTGTTGATAAAGCCGCTGCCAAAGCCCCTGCTGCTACCAAAGCAATAACCCAGTCTGGTAATTGGGCAATTTCAGGATTCGCTAAAACCATTATATCGTTATCTACCACCAATTCATTTTTAGTGGCATCGGCTACGTATTGAATATGTCCGTCGTTATTTTTGTCATGAAAAACAATTAAACCTGTGGTTTCCCATTTTTTAAACCACTCTGGCATGGTCGCATACGGTTTATTAGAAACCGTTTCAATTAAATTCGTTCTTGCAAAAACGGAAACTGCTGGTGCCGCTGTATATAAAATAGCAATTAGTAACAACGCTAAACCTGCCGATTTGCGAGCATCTTTAACACGTTTCACAGTAAAAAAACGCACGATTACATGGGGCAAACCTGCGGTACCAACCATTAATGCTAATGTTATAGCAAAAACATCGATCATAGATTTTGAGCCTTCGGTGTATTCAGCAAAACCTAAATCGGTACTTAATCCATCTAATTTATCTAATAAGTAAGTTCCAGAACCATCAGCTAAGGTGCTACCAAATCCTAATTGTGGAATTGGGTTTCCCGTCATTTGAATCGAAATAAAAATGGCTGGCACCATAAAAGCAAAAATAAGCACACAATATTGAGCTACTTGTGTATATGTAATGCCTTTCATACCTCCTAAAACGGCATAAAACAGAACGATTATCATACCTATAATAACGCCTGTATTAATATCGACTTCCAAAAAGCGTGAAAACACCAAACCAACACCACGCATTTGACCAGCTACATAAGTAAACGATACTAAAAGCGCACAAATAACACCTACCAAACGTGCTGTGTTGGAGTAATATCTGTCGCCTATAAAATCGGGCACTGTAAACTTTCCAAACTTACGTAAATAAGGTGCTAGCAGTAATGCCAAAAGCACATAACCTCCGGTCCACCCCATTAAATACACAGCACCATCATAACCGGCAAACGAGATGATGCCCGCCATAGATATAAAAGAGGCAGCACTCATCCAATCGGCTGCGGTTGCCATGCCATTTGCCAAAGGAGAAACGCCACCACCAGCAACATAAAATTCTTTGGTTGAGCCCGCTCTGGTCCAAATTGCAATTCCAATATAAAGTGCGAAGGTTAATCCGACTATGATGTACGTCCAGTTTTGGATCCCCAAACCTGATGCTAAAAATAGACTATTCGCCATACCCATATTTTTTATCAAGTTTATTCATTAGGCGCACATATATAAATATGAGTATAACAAATACATAAATGGAACCTTGTTGGGCAAACCAAAATCCTAATTTAAAGCCTCCCATTTTTATGTTATTAAGTGCATCTTTAAATAAAATTCCAGCGCCATAGGACACTAAAAACCATATAGTTAAAAGTATAAGTACATACTTTATGTTTTCTTTCCAATAGGCTTTTGCATTAGTTTTCGACATATTTTATTTTGGTTAGTTGGTTAATTTTTTTAACAGAGATTAATTTTTTGACCTCTTTTTATTGACTTATTTCAATCAAATACAAATATTTCAAAACAAGCGTGTTATTTTTTGTAATTATTTATTTTTTAAGTTAAAAAGAACATAAAGCAATCAAATTTTAACATAAAAAACAGATAACATATAAGTGCTAATATAACATTTACAATGTAAAATTTAAATACAATTTCACACTTTATATAAATGAATTAAAAAAGGCGAACATTTTACTAATATTAATTATAATTGAATATATCAGATTTTCAAAGCATTGCATTTTCTATTGAAAATATTTTAACATAATTTTATAAATATTATCTAAGCTTTACTCAGTTTTAATTTTTAGAAGTATATTTACCCTAATCAAATTAAATTTTAGATTGCAAACTAATCGCTTATATTTTATTGATGCCGTTCGAGCATTTGCCATTTTAATGATGCTACAAGGGCACTTTATTGATACCCTACTAGACCCGCTTTATAGAAACCCCATTTATCCTGCGTATAATGTATGGTCCTATTTTAGAGGTATAACTGCACCCACATTTTTCACTATTTCTGGATTGGTTTTTACTTATTTGTTATTGCGTGCTAATGCCAAAGGCGACGTTAAAAAGCGAATGAAAAAAGGGCTTTTTAGAGGGCTTTTGCTTTTGGGTATTGGTTATAGTTTACGTGTTAATTTGGTGAGTTGGTTTACGGGTTATTTTAGTCCTTATTTTTTAGTGATTGATGTATTGCAATGTATTGGTTTATCGCTTATACTTTTGGTAATCCTCTATTCCATATTTAAAAACCACAGCTATCTTTTTTCCATTGTACTGTTTTGCATTGGGTGTGCCATTTTTGTATCAGAACCATTATATAGAAATTTAGTAATAGACAAAGTTCCTTTATTTTTTGCCAATTACATGACCAAAGTAAATGGCTCTGTATTTACCATTTTACCTTGGTTTGGATACTCGGCATTTGGCGCATTTTTTTCAACCGTGTTTTTTAGGCATTCACACCGTCGCCGTTTTAAACAATTTACCATTGCCACCTTTTTCATAGCAGGTTTGTTTTTAATTTATTATTCAACCGATTTTCTTTTTTATCTTCACAAAGTAACAGGCTACGAACTGCTATACAGAAGTGCCGATTACAATTATCTTTTTCTTAGAATGGGTAATGTTTTAATCCTTTTTGGATTGTTTTATACGTTTGAACGTTATTTAAAACAATCCATTATTTCAAGAATAGGTGAAAAAACACTGTCTATGTATGTTATACATTTTATTCTTCTTTACGGAAGTTTTACCGGTTATGGCTTAAAAAAATTCTACAACCAAGCTTTAACACCGTGGGAAGCTATTTTTGGTGCGGCAGCATTTGTAATTGTAGTTTGCCTCATATCGTTTTACTATGCTAAAACCAATCACTTTGTTTATAATTTAGCCAGAAGATTTACCAATTTATTTAAAAGGAAAGAGCATGGCATTTGATGCTTTTTTAGCTGATAGAATACGCCAACAGCTAAAAGAAAAGCGCATCTTTTTTGATGAATTAAGCATGATGGGTGGCTTATGCTTTAAAGTAGATAATAAGATGCTTTGTGGCATCCACTTCGATAAAAAGTTTGGCGACAATTTACTCATGGCACGTGTTGGTAAAACGGTATATGAAGCCGAACTTGAAAAACCAAACTGCTTACCCATGGATTTTACTGGACGCCCTATGCGTGGTTATATTTTTGTTACGCCCGAGGGTTTTGATGCTGATGAAGACCTATCCTATTGGCTCGATTTATGTTTAGCATTTAACCCATTAGCTAAGGCGAGCAAACCTAAAAAGAAAGCAAAATAAACTCATTTTTTGGTTTATAAAACTTAACTTCGCTATTCTGTGAGTTTCTTTTTAAAAATACTTTTTGCTACTCACTGTTGCACACAACACTAAAATACATGGATACAAATATAAACTTAGCAGTACTTATTGATGGGGATAACATCCCATCTGCGCACGTAAAGGAAATGATGGAAGAAATTGCCAAATACGGCAACCCAACCATCAAACGTATTTATGGTGATTGGACCAAACCGCACCTCTCTAAATGGAAAAACCTATTGCTAGAAAATGCCATTACTCCTATTCAACAATACGGCTACACCACAGGAAAAAACGCTACCGATTCTGCAATGATTATTGATGCTATGGATGTGTTGTATTCTGGCAAAGTAAATGGTTTTTGCTTGGTTTCAAGTGATAGCGATTTTACACGATTGGCAGTTAGGTTAAGAGAAGCTGGCATGCTGGTGATTGGTATTGGTGAAAAAAAGACACCCAACCCCTTTATAGTGGCTTGCGATAAATTTATTTACGTAGAAATATTAAAAAATAAAGCAGACAGAGAAAACGTTGACCTGGATGCATCTAAAAATCATGTTGACAGCATCACCCCAAAAGATATCGAATTAATTAAAACCACCATTTCTGATGTTTCCGATGATGATGGTTGGGCATTTCTTGGTGATGTTGGCAGTTTATTACAAAAAAAACAACCCAACTTCGATTCTAGAAATTTTGGTTTTGATAAGTTAACGCCACTAATAAAATCGATTGATATTTTTGAGTTGGATCAACGGGAAAACCCAAAAAGTCGCCATAAACTTATTTTTGTGCGTATAAAAGCAAAACAAGTTATTGTTAAAAAGAAACGTGGTAGAAAATAGACTTTCTTAAGTTAAACTTCATTTATATTCTCATATAGTTTATTATTTATTAAAATGCGGTTTTGTGATTTTAAAAACAAACTTCGCTTATTGGTGAATATAAATCATTAAAACAATTTTATATTCTAAACGTTGTAACCATTACACAAAACCTCCTAATAAACTACCTCAAGGCAAGCCCAGGAGGTATTAAATTCCAAAAAAAAGGAAATTCCAAACTCCAAAAATGAAGACGAGGCAAGCCACGGGGTATTAAACCCTAAAGAATAAAATTTAAATATTCCTACTTTCCCTACCCCAGATTAAACCTTTAAGAAAATTAAGTGTCATAGAAGCAAAAGGTTTAAAATGTTAAAACACTTAGCTTTACTACTATTTTTTTTAGGAACATCTTTATTTGCTCAAGAAAATAATGAACATTTAACAGCAGTAATAATAGGCTCTGGATCTCCAAAATTTAATGCTGAACGATCTGGCCCTTCTGTATTAATCACTTACAAAAACACGCAGATTTTGGTTGATATGGGCAATGGAACTCAAGCCAATTTAAACAAAATTAACTCGAAAATTAAAGACATTGATGGTCTCCTTTTTACACACCATCATTTAGACCATAATGAGGAGTTTGCTCCTATTTTTATTCAATCGCTTCTTGGTGGAAATAAAACAATTATTGCAGGACCAAAACAAACTATTTCTCTAATTGATAATACTATCGAAAATTATAGAGAAGATATTGAATATAGATTATCAAAATCTGGCAGAAGTTTAACTGGTGTCAAATCCAACTTCACCGCTAAAAACTTAACAGGAACCACCGCTTTTTATATTGGAGATATAAAAATCACGTACACACCTGTAAACCATAATATTGCTACACTCGCTTATCGTTTTGATGTAGGAAATGAATCCATTGTAATTTCTGGCGATTTAACCTACTCGGAATCTTTACCAATTTTGGCTAGAAATGCAGATTATTTAATCATGGACTCAGGCGGTGCTATTGAAGTAGGATCAAAAAGAAATCCTAACTCCAATAAAACTGGAAATAAAAACGGGAACAAACAACAAGCACACGTAAATTTAGCTGAAAGCTCACAAATGGCAAAAGAAGCCAATGTTAAGAATTTAGTTTTAACACATTTCAACTTTACAAATGTTGATGAAGAATCAACTTCAAGTGAAATACGGAAAAATTATAATGGTACCATTTTATATGGAAAAGACTTAATGTCCTTAACTCTCAACCAAAATATCACGTCAAAAAAGTATTCAAATTCGAATGATAACACACCTTTTATAGATTCAGCGGTTCAAGATAATTATTCTAACACAAAAGAAATTTCTAAACCATCTGTAAAACAATCAAAACAACAACTTAAAAAAAATAAGAAATCGCAACAAACAACGCTACGTAATACAACACCTTCAAATTATATCAGTCAGTATGCTAATGTACATGAAGGAGGTGTAGTAACTAGTGGGAAATTGCCTGATTTAAATGCTTTTTCCGAGCATGGAGATCCATTAAAACTAAGGGAGTTGAGCAAAGGTAAGTACACCGTATTGGCTATGGGTTGTTTAACGTGTCCGGAGTTTCATCAAGCATATACAGGTATTGAGGCTTTAAACGTAGATTATGCGCCTAAAGATGTACAATTCTTTTTTGTGTATAAGAGCTTGCGACACCCCGAATTAGATGGCTATGTTGATGCACAAAATATTTCGGAAAGATTACTTATGATTAAAGAAGTAAAAAAGAAGTTAGGCACAAAGGTTCCGTGGATTGCAGATGCTATGGACGATAATATTCGTATGGCGCTAAATGCTGGTTCTCAATCAATATATTTAATATCTCCACAAGGTGAAATTATTAAAGGATGGGGTAAATTAAAAGAAGCCGAATTACGCCAAGCGTTAAGCGATAAAGTTGGAACTGCAAATACCTTAACCACTATAAATGACCTGGATTTACCTATTATTAAGCGCTACGAAAAACGTTCAAATGAAGATACAAATATCACAATTCATAGACCAGAAGGGTTGAATATTTTAGCTATCGAACCTAAAAACCCTGAAGACACCTACTATGTTAAGTTGCGTGCAGAAGCCGATAGAGAGCTTCTTGAAACGGGAAATGGTAAATTAGGGTTAGGATTCTTTCCTGATCCCATCCTTGATGCACATTGGAATAATCTAACGCCACCAATGAAATATGTACTTGAATTGCCCGAAGGGGTTACTGCTTCGCCACAGGAAGCAAGTGCCGAAAAAGGCGCTGGAGATAGTGACACGAACCCTCGACAATTTTGGGTAGAAATAAAAGGAGCAAAACCTTCAGATAAAATAGAGTTAACGCTCCATTATTATGGATGCACTTCCAGTATGTGTAAAGCACTTACGCATAAATACACAATTAATATAACGCCTGAAAATAAAGGAGCAAGAACCTTTGGTTTTAATAAAGGAAACCAACAAGAAAATCAAAAAGGAAATCAGAAAGATAATAATAATTCACCTCAATCATCTGAAGCTATATTAAAAAGAATGGATGCTAATAATGATGGCAAAATTTCTAAATCGGAAGCAAAAGGTAAATTAAAAGAAAACTTTAACGAACGTGATAAAAACAAAGACGGTTATATTACAGCAGATGAATTGACAAGAAGAAACCGATAAAAACTGGCTTAATTCAGTAAAATAGAATGTTTATAAAACATAAAAAAAATATATTCAGACATCGGAAAATTTAGGTTTAAAATCCGCTATTACTCGTAACCGAAACCGATAAGCGCAACTACTAAAAAACCCACAAAAAAAACCTTATAAATAAAGTTTTTTTTGTGGGTTTTAAAAATTATTACATAATAAAAAAAATTTGTTGAAAACTTTGTGTGTAGATATTGTATTACATATATATTTTGTGATTTTAAAAAACTAACTTCGCTTATCGGTGTTTATAAATCATTAAAATGGGTTTGTGTTCTAATCGTTAGCCACAATCTGAAAAAAATCCGAACTTCCATTAAAAATCCGTCCGAAAAACGCCAACGCAAATTTTAGCACTTTCGGTTTTTGCCACCACATAAAGCCAACGCTCTAAAAACCAAAAGAGCTAAAATTTCCCCACACAATAATTTGGATATTCAAAATAAAAGAGATAGTTTTGTTACTTATAGTCAACAACTAAAAATGAATAAAGGAATTATTAACGAACTGATAAACTCTCAAGAAATTAATCTTATTGAGCAACATCTTATTTATTCTTTTATTCAAAATAAAGAACTTGATTTAAATGAAAGCCCAATCATTTCGGACTTATTAAAAGGCTTCATTCCAAACCCAGAAATATATCTTCAAATTTCAACTCTCGATATAACCGACCTCAAATTGTTGGAAAATTATTTGGAGCTTTTAATTCCAAAAAACGACAGAAAAGTAAATGGAGCATTCTTTACTCCTACATATGTTGTGGACTTTATAATAAATGAAGTTTCCCCAAAAACAAATGATAAATGTTTAGACCCAAGTTGTGGCTGTGGAGCGTTTTTAATAGGATTGGCTGAATATTATAAAAAGCATCATAATAAAAGCGTCAAAGAAACCATCAAAGAAAATATTTATGGTTCAGACATTTTAAATTATAATGTAAAACGTTCCAAAATTATTTTGTCTCTCTTCGGTTTATTAAATAATGAAAAAATCGAAGATTCAGATTTCAACATTTACCATCAGGACAGTTTAAAAGCGGACTGGAAAACCAAATTTGAAATTATTGTTGGTAATCCACCTTATGTAAAGTATCAAGATTTATCAGATGAAAACCGAAAATATTTGATTCGTCATTGGAAAACAATAGAAAGTGGAACTTTCAATCTGTATTTTGCATTCTTCGAGTTAGGACACAAACTTTTAGAATTAGATGGAAGATTGGGCTACATAACACCAAATAATTATTTCACTTCATTGGCAGGTTTGTCACTTCGCCAATATTTCCTTCAAAACAAGTGTTTGACACGAGTAATTGATTTTAGCCACAAAAAAGTATTTGATGCACAAACCTATACAGCAATATCATTTGTGAACAAAAAGGTAAACGAAGAAATACTCTATGACAAAATCAAAAACGACCAAGCTTGTGATGATTTTTTGATTTCTGCAAATGGTTCGCCAAATCAAATTAAAAATCTCAATGTAAAAAAGTGGCGATTATTAAAAACCAAAGAGCAAGAAAACATTCGGATAATTGAAACTATTGGAACTCCAATAAAACAATTATTCAATATTGCAGTCGGAATCGCTACATTGAAAGATGAAGTGTTTTTCGTTGATGGAACAATCGAACAGGATGGATTTTACACAAAAACAACAGAAAATGGAACGTTTCAAATCGAAAAAAGTGTAACCAAACCAGTCTATAAAATATCGCAGTTTAAAAGCCAAAAAGATATTGAAAACAATAGATTAAGAATTATCACTCCATATCATACTGATTCAAAAACTGCATCGCCTATTTTGGAAAAAAATTACTCTCAATATGCACCGTGATTACATCATATTTTTTTTAGAAAAATTGGCAAGGAATCTCAATCGCGATATTGGCGATCTTAATAATGGAGGTTGTGCCGTTTTAGCCAGAATAATGAACAATAAGTTTGGTTTTAATAAATTTGTTTACATCATTGATGAAGAGGAGTTAGAAAACGATCCACCTATTCACATTTTAACAGAAATAATGGATAATGTTTTTTTCGATGGATCAGGAATTCATACCTTACAATCGTTAAACGAAATTTATTCCGATGAAAACCGTTTTTTTTTATTGCAAGATGATGAATCGATACTTTTTTCGAGATATGATGAATTGGGTGAAGGACTTGGAGTAATAGATTATAAGGAGGATTATTTCAAAATAGAAAAATATATTTCAAATAAAATAAAAAGTGATAAGATTATTTTCAAATTCGAATAAAAAATTTTTACAAGCTATTGATAAGTCAGAGAATGAACTGAATAAATTTCTTTCAGAAAATTGGAATAATTTTTTCCCTCAATTTAGTTATGTATCGAGCGAGTTTACGTTAGACGGAAATGTAAGAAGTAAAGGGACATCTGGCAGAATTGATATTTTGGCTTTTAACACCAAATCTAAAACATTTGTAATAATAGAATTAAAAAAGAATTCTGATAAGAATATTCGAAATCAGGCGAGCGATTATAAAGATTTTGTTGAAGATAATTTTGCTGAAATCTATCTTCTTACTTCTCAAAAATTTGGAATAAAACTTCCTAATTATACGGACGTAAAAAAAGAGATAGAATTAGTTATGATTGCAAAACAATTTTCACAAACTGATATTCAAAAAGCCAGTAAAAGCGAAGGTAGAATAACTCTTATACGTTATTTATGGTTTGAAGAAGAATTATTGTTGATAGATTATTTGAATAATGATCCTCTCGAAATTTTGGAGAGAGAAAATACAAGAAAAATAGAAAAAATTAAAGCTATAATTGATAATAAGCCAACTAACGATGTTCCTACCGAAATAGATATGTTTTTTCATAAAAAACCCGAAGCCAAAAGATTGTTTTATATTTTTTATGAACTTCTCAAATCAAAAAGTGATTTGATCATCGAAATACAACAAACAAAAGTTAAATTGTCAACAAAAAAAGAGACTTTTTCAGTAATGGGATTTGGTGGAAAGACAGGACGCAAGGCATTTCTACAAATTAACACTAATATTGCTTCAATTACCTCTTTAAAAAATATAGTTATTGATGATAGGATTAGACCTGGTCAAAAGAAAAAAGGAAGTATTGGAACAGAACGTTTCGAAATTTATATTAAAAATGAAAAAGAAATAATGCTAATTTTTGAAAATATAAAATTAAGTATTTAATTGAATTCTTGTTTATTAAAAAATTCTTTTAATGATACTCCGAGCGCCACAGCAATTTTCTCAATATTGACAATAGAAATATTCCTTTTTCCATTTTCCACACTCGCAATATAACTTCTATCTAAATCAGCCGAATAAGCCAGATCCTTTTGGGACATCTGCTTGATTTCCCTCAATTCTTTGATGCGATTACCTATTTTAGATTTTATTTCCACAAATACAAATTTGATGATTTGTTGACTATAAATCAAAGACTATAAGTAACATCTTAAAAAAGCCAACACTAAAAGCCATACACATTTGCAATTCGCACCAGCCAATGCTAAAGCCAAAAATTGCAAAAGAGTATGTCTTTTGCTTACGCTCAATCCATACTGAAATTGAACATATCGGAATTGAGAAGCAGAACGGAATAAATACAGTGACTAATAATGTGTATAAAAAATTTCTGGAAAGTGCTTAATTTAAAGGTCTTTTTGTATTTTTAGGGTCAATACTAAACCGAAAAAATCACGCTTTTTTACACACAACTTTTCAAGAACTGTGTTAAAAACCAAATGAAAAACAGTTTATTTTTAAACAATATTCTTCTATTACATTTTCACCCTAGAATAAAAATATATTGAAA
>NZ_SLUP01000009.1 GCF_004341235.1 Mariniflexile fucanivorans | reverse complement strand
ATTTTGGTATCGGTTTCAATTGAAAGATTTCGTACTCGATTATCATAGTTAATAGTTTTTGCTTCAAAACCACTAAAGACACTTTGATAGAATTCGATAATATGTCTAACATGTTGCCCAATGGTTGCACCAAATAATGTTGTAGATTGAAATGTAAATTGCTCATTTGTTAATTGAAGCAATACATTTTTTATTTCATTTAAATTCTCTTTACAATAGTTTTGCATTTATGCTTGATTTAAGAAATAGACGTCTTATTTTGTTTTCCGGACATAGTTGGTTAATATGTAAAAGCTTATTTTTTCCAGATTCTCCCTGCAAAAGGAACATCTACTACTGGATTTGTAAGATGATTTGAGTAGTTGCTTAATGTTTTTACTGCTATGCCTGCAACAATACCTAAAACGTGCATTTCAGTATATCCGGTTGCTAAAAAATCATCAACCTCTGATTGTGAAACACGTCCTCTATTTGCGGTAAGCGAACGTGTTAGCTTTGATAAAGCCGCTAATTTAGTATCGGGAACTTGTTTATTATCACGAATAGCATTTGTGACTTCAGTAGGAACTTTGCTCATCATATCTCCCACGAAACTGTGGGCTGCCATACAATATTCACAATTATTTTCATAGGCTACTGAAAGAAAAACCACTTCTTGTTCAACAGAATTAAAGCCAGAATTAGCTCTAAACGAATTATAAGAATATGTGTAAGCATCTAGCAAAGCTGGGTTAACCCCCATTTTTTGATACATGTTTGGAATAAAACCTAATGCTTTTTGTGTTTTATCTAAAATCGCTTGAGAAATTGGCGAAATTGTATTGTTTTCTAATTTTAAATGTGCCATAATAATATGTAGTTAAAAAACAATCTTGATGAGTAAATCAAGATTGTTTATTTGAATTAATAATTCGCTTCTACAGTAACTTCTACTGTTTTAGCAATATTTGTAGAAGGTTTTCCTCCTTTGAAAGCTATCTCATAATCAGCTAGCGTAAGATTAAATTTGGATGCCAAACTAATTTTTCCTTCTTTTATCACAACTGTTGCTTTTTCCTTAATAGGTTTTGTAACACCATTTATGGTTAAGTCTCCAGTTACATCTACATTATAAGTTCCGTCTTTAGTGAAATTTACAGCGTCAAGATTCGCTATTTTTCCAATTAGCTTTGCTTTTGGATTTGCCTTTGTATTTAAAAATTTTTTACTATTAAAATGCTCTTGCATTAATGCTTTTTCAAATTCAAAACTCTGCATTGGAACAGAAAAAACAATATCTCCGGAAGCAGGAGTAATAGTACCTACTGATGCATAATTATTAGCTTCAATATTTTCGGCAGGTGTTGTGGAAAAGAATTTAAAGTGTGTTTTTGTACTTACTTGCTTTTGAGCAGAAACTGTTAGTGAAATAGTCACTAAAGCGATCATTGTTAAAATTACTTTTTTCATTTTTCTAAAATTAAATTAATTATTATTTACTTGTTTATTTTGACACGATGTCACATTTATCTATAATGACGTTTTCATACATTTCTAAATCAGAATCGAAAGCCGCTCCAGAACGTATCACGCCCTTTATAGTTATCTCATCACCAAGTTTTACATTATTAGTATGAGCATTCGTTTCTACAGTGAAAGTTGCGCTTACACCAGCTTTATCTGTAGCGTTTTTAAGAAGTATTACTTTTTGGTTATTAAAATCTTCAGAGATATCGGAAACGATTCCCGTAATTTCTAAAACTTTTGAATTACCCTCTTCGTCAAGATATTTTGCATTTGCAGCTTTAGCGTCTGTTAAATATTCATTAACTATAGCACTTGCCCTATAACTAAAATCTGTTTCGGTTGCTTGAACATCTCTTGCTGGTTTGTTGAACATGTACAATGCTATTCCTGCCACAATTAAGACCCCAATGGTTAGGGTTAATAAAATTTTCTTTTTGGTTGACATATAAAAATTATTTATAAATATTGTTTAACTGAATGAACAGACTTTAACTACACAAGTTCCTGACAATTAAATTGAAAAAATTATTGAAATACTCTTAATTGATTGATTTTCATAAGTTTGAATAATTTTTATATGGCAACAAAAAAAAAGCACCACAATCTCTTGTGATGCCTTTAGCATTACTAAACAACTATTGGTTTAGGACTTATTGATTTTCTCGATAATTTTTCGTTTTCTTTCTTCAGAAGAATCTGTATTGATTTTAGATTTACTGTTAAATAATTTAGATATTGCCTTATCAATAAACTTAGATTGATGTTCATAAGACGAACATGTTTTGCACATAGATTTATGAAAATATAATTGTGCTCTCTCTTTTATTGATAATGGCGTGAGAAACTTTTTATCAATTAATTCGGTTGTTTTTTTACACGAATTCACCATTGTATCCATTATTCTTTTAAATAACATTTTATTAATTTTTAAAAACAAATTATACCCATTTCAGTTCCAAACATTTTTTTAAAAGCAGTTTAGCTCTGTGGATGATCTGCCAATAATTGGACACAGTTATATTCAAATCCTGACAAATCTCATCTGCTTTTTTATTTGTTAAATATTTTGAGTTTATAGCAAAATTCCAATTTTCAGGCAAATCGTCCATACAATGCTTCAAGACAATATTAAACTCCGGATTATCAAGTAACTCTTCATCTTGATTCCAAATAGGGTTTATGGTAGTGCTTTTCCAGTTTTCAGATTCATCAAAAAATCCTTCAGAAATCTCATACCCTTTATCTTCTGATAGACTTACAGTTTTTTTGGTTGTTTTTGCATTTAATCTATAATAATCAATGATTTTATTATTCAAAATTGAAAATAACCAGGTTTTAGGTTGGCTGTTTCCCTTAAATGAATCTATTTTGTTGTAAGCAGCAAGAAACGTATCCTGCACTAAATCTTCAGCAGTTTCTTTGGAAGATGTTTTGTAAAAAGCCCAAGAATAAAGACCATCACTATATTCGTTGACCCAATTTTCAACTGTTAATTTAGAATCTACTTTGATGGCATCCATGAATATATATTCCATTTTAGAAACTCAAATATACTATTTATGACCTAATAAAATGTTTTTTAATTATATTTATAAGGAACCCAACTGAAAACAAAAACCCTACAGTTTTAGAGAAACTGTGTGGAAATGAATTGAATTCTATTTTGTGTCCTACCGCACTCGCAAAAACAAGTTGGAGAATGAAGGTTAGGAAATTATTTAGGCTTTTGGGAATTGAATTTAATTTAATATGAATGTTTCTCAAAAAGAGGTTTAAAAAAGGCTAAAATCTAAACTAAAAGTTGACTTATTTTATCAAACTAAACTATTTGAGGTCAAATGGCATATACAAAGTTAAATAAATGTTAAAAAGGGGCAAATTCGGTGTCACTAAATTTTAAGGGGCGTTTTAAGCCTTATATACACTCGAAAAATGTAAAGGTGGATAGTTCCATCTTCTCCACTAATAAAAACCGCAACGTATTGGTATTGAATACAATTGCGGTTTTTTTTTGTTTTTGTAAATTGTACGCTTTAAATATTATCTTCGAACTCGACAAATTCTAATTTTTAAATTACAGATTCAAGATTATGGACAGTAATTTCTAATTACTCAAACATTACTATTCTAGTTTCCAATAGCTTTAAATATTTTATTTTCATGTCATCAGAAAGAAAAGAAATTTCAAGTAATTCCTTCCATACAGGAATTGCTTTTTTCATTTGTTCTAGAATTATAGTTATTGTTTTTTCGTTGAGTTGTAGCCTTTCTTTAGCGTAATAGTCAATAAAATCAGCTGAGTTTAAATTACTTTTTTTTCCTTTCAAGGTGAGCGCTATTTCTTCATCGGGATTTTTAATAGCTATGGTAGAATTTAGGAAATCATAAATGGGCGATAGTGTTGTTTTACCATTTTTAGTAATCAATGAAAAGTTTTTCAAGTGCATATCTTCATTTCCACTAACATAGCAAAAAAGTATTCTTTTGAAAAAATCAGCCTTTTCAATAGCAGGAAATGTACAATAGTCGTCAAAAACCGGAATGAGTTTCTCCATTGTAAAACGGTATTTTGTATCTCTAGTATTTCCAGTTAATTGAGCAAAATCTTCCGTAGCCCATTTTTTTCCTTTACCATAGCGGTCAAAACGTTTAATAAAATAGGATAAACTACAATCTTTGCCATAAAGCATTCCGTGAAAAGGAACTTCTAAACCAAATGCTTTTGCCATTCGCATGGTTACATCTTCGTTTTCTGGTAATTGTGGGAATAAATCGTTTTGTGGCTTTATGATATAAGTTCCAAATTGATCAACTATTTTAAATTCTTGATCCACTATAGAAACAGATGCGCTAAGCTTTGGTTGTACTCCTTGAATGGATAGCTTTTTAGCTCTATTGGCGGCTTCTTGCCGTAACTCTACTGCTGTATAAGGTAAATTGTTTAAGTGCGTTAACTTAGGAGCAATCATGCGTATTCCTTTTTCGCTATAGGTATTCGTTCCGCATAATGTGTATGTAATGGGACATCTATTCATTTTCCAATAATTGAACTGTTACAGATCCTACTAAATCGTTTCCTGTAGCAATTAGTTGAGAGAAATAATCTTTTTTATCAATTTTGGCAATGCGTAATAAACCTTCCAACATGACACCTTCAGGCAATAGCCCTTCGAAAAAAGGAGGAAAGGATTTGTAGCTATACTTTTTTTGATTAGTGGGCATCGTTAATGATACTGCTTCACCATGATAATTTTGATCGTACTCAAAATGATAGTCGTTGGCAGTTACTTCAGTTAAAACTCCAGCTCTTTTACCGTGAGCCAATATGATTGCTTGTCTCATGATTATTTAGTTAATGGACTTTTAAATTCTACTTTAATGTTGAGTACCTGGAGTACTGCAAATAGATTATTTAATCGTACCGTTTCTTTGTTCTTTTCAATATCAAAAACAGTTGTTTTACCAACTCCTGCTAAATTAGCTAGTTCCAGTTGGGTAAGTCCTGCTTTTTTTCGATGGTCTTTTATCAAAGCACCTAAATCAAAATCATTCATTTTACACTGTTTAGGCGGTAAAAATACGTAATTTAAATATTTAGCGATACATGTTTTGCGTAATATTGCATTTTATTACTGTTATAGCAGTAATTAGAAGAAGATTCATAATTTTTTAAGGATGAAAAGATACAGAAAGCACTATATTACTGCTAAGACGGTAATTAATTAATATATTAACCCGTTTTGCATGATGATTTAAAACAACAATGTTTTTTTAGAACCGCCATTATTCTAGGTTTTACCCACAAAGCCACAGCAATGCATAAAGTCCTTTATTTATTAACTCACTAGGTAAATACCCTAACTTTTTTTTAAAAGCAACCGTAAAGTGTTGGGGGTTTTTATAGCCTACTTCATAGGAAGCTTGGGTAATGGTATAATCATGGTTTGAGATCAATCGAATAGCTTTTTCAATCCTTAAGGAAGTAATATATCTAAATACAGGCATTCCATAAACTTCCTTAAAAAGACTTTTAAATTTGGAGGTGTTAAAACCAGCTAAAACAGAAAGTTTTTCTATACTTAGCTCTTCTTTTAAATGTGTTTGAATGTAATTTTCAATTTTTATTAAAGCCTCCCTTTCTTCCTTCCTTAACTTGTTTGCAGTAATTTCAGAATCTTTTGATGTTAATGCTATAAGTACCAATTCTGTTAACTTAGACTCTAAATAAGATTGCTTTGTTCTTCCATTAAATGAACAATTAAGAAATTCATTTAAAATACTTTTTAGTTGTCTATTTAATACCAAGCCTTTATTAAAAAACGCATAAAACTGGTTCTTTTTTTTTGCTTGTTCATACTTTTTTAAATCTTTTATAAAACCAAAATCCATTTTATCGGCCAAAAAAGACTCCGTAAAATATAAATTTAAAACTCTTTTTTGATGATTATGATATTTATAAGAATATTTGGAAGCGGGAATATAAAACAGGTTATAGGTGTTTTTGTTTAAACTAAAATCTTTATTAACGGTACCACTCGAAGTAAAAGTCACTTCGCCATCAATTACAAATTGAAGTAAAAAAACGGGATGATTTTGAATGACTTGTAATGTGTGGCCTTCTGATGATTTTTCATTATTATAATCTTGGAAAAATACAAATGCGTTATTTACATGGGTTTCTTTTATCGTGCAATTAATGCCAGCTCTACAATCTGAATATTCTTCTTCAGACAAAGAGGTGGTTTCAAAATCTTTATTAAAAATCTTTACCAGTTCACCTCCATTACACTCTGAATTTTTAAATCTAAATTCCATTAATTCCGTTTACGTTATAATAATTTCCTTTTGCGTTATTAAGAATGAGTCTAAACAAAATACTTTTGCAAATGTAGAATTATTTTTATTAAGTCTAAATAAGTGAATGTAAAATTATTATTAATCGCCTTTGTAATTGCGTTATCAGCATATTCACAAAACAACCAAAATACAATCTCAGGAAAAGTAGTAGATAGCTCTGGGCAGCCGTTACTTGGCGCTACCATTGTTATTGAAAATAGTTCGCGAGCTACTATTACCGATGAAAACGGCCTATATGTTCTTAAAAATATACACCCAGGGAAAAAAATAGTTATTGCTTCGTATATGGGGTTCGAATCAAAATCGAAAGAAATTGTTTTTACTAAAAACACAATAAATAAAAATATTACAACAGACTTTTCTTTAAATGAAAAGCTAGAATCTTTACAAGAAGTAAATCTTCAAGGTAAAACCTCAAAAGCTAAAATTGAAACAGAAGGCTTTGCCGTAAATGTTATTGAAACTAAAGAAGCCAGTCAACGGAATATCCAAACAAACGAATTATTAAACACAAGTGTTGGAGTTAAAATTCGTCAAAATGGCGGTTTAGGTTCAGAGGTTAGTTACAGTTTAAATGGTTTGTCTGGTAGTGCGGTACGTATTTTTATTGATGGCATTCCTATTTCCGTATACGGTTCTTCTTTTAACTTGAACAGCATTCCCCCATCAATGATTAAACAAATTGAGGTTTATAAGGGTGTTGTTCCTGGCCATTTGGCTGATGATGCTTTAGGTGGAGCTATTAACATAGTGCTCAATAAAGGAACTAAAACTAATTTTAACGCATCTGCTTCTTATGGTTCTTTTAATACTTTTCAAACAAGTGCTAATGGCTTATATCGTTTTGAAAAATCTGGCTTCACAGTAAAAGCCTCTCTTTTCCATAATTATTCTGATAACGATTATGAGGTTTCTGGCAGAAGTGTTGTCGTTACCGGTTTAGGCGGCGTGCAAACACCTATAACAGCCAAAAGGTTTAATGATGCTTATAGATCTACTGGTGGAATGGCACAAATTGGCTATACCAATGTGAAATGGGCAGACCAATTTTTGGTTGGCTTTACAGGTTCAGATGATTATAAAGAGGTGCAACATGGTGCTTTTATGACTATTACACCTTATAAAGACCGGTTTTTGGAATCGGATGCGAAGTTGGCAAACTTAACTTACCAAAAAAACAATCTTTTCACTAAAGGATTAGATGTAAATATAAACGGCTTATATGGCAAACGAAATCGTGTGGTTAAAGATACCGTAGCTTGGGCATATAGTTGGAATGGTGAAAGAGCTATTGATTACAAAGGAGATGAATACAAGTATACTTGGGGCTCTCAGCAAGAAGGAGGGCCAACCCTAGCACATATCAACAGAAATGTGGCATCTATAAGAACAGGGCTTTCTTACACAATTAATAAAAACCATAAAGTTTTATTAAACCATGTTTATAATGGAATTGATAGAGAAGATAGTGATGCTTTAAGGTCTGTTTTAGAAAACACATTTATGGGCACAAGAGATTTGCACAAGAATATTTACTCTTTAACCTACGAATTAACGGCTTTTCAAGACAAGCTAAAAACGAGTTTGTTTGGAAAACATTACCGTCAAAAAACTATAAGTATTGACCCTGAAATTGAAAAAGACATCAACGGAAACAATGTAATTGTAGATGAAATTGTAAGTAGCCATAAAAAATATGAAGGTTATGGTTTTGCGCTGTCCTACGCCATTATTCCTAACATAACTTTATTAACCTCGGCCGAAAGAGCCATACGTTTACCCAATGAAACCGAAGTGTTTGGAGATGATGGCGATAATGTGGTCGCAAACCCAAGTATTAATCCGGAACTTAGTAACAATTACAATTTAGGATTTCGATTTGGAACGTTTAACTTCAAAAAGCATGACTTTACCATTTCAACAAATGTTTTTACACGAAATATTAAGGATAGAATTGGCTTGCCTATTGAAACATCACTAAATGTTGATGATGAATTAATACTTTATGTTAACCAAGGTAGTGGAACCTCCAAAGGCGTAGATGCTCAATTAAATTACACTTATAACAACAATTTAGCACTCAATTTCAATATGTCTCGGTTTGATTTGAAAATTGAAAACAGAGGCGTGGAAATAGATGTGCCTAACACCCCATTTTTTACCATGAATGGAAGCCTAAACTATTCATTTAAAGATTTAATTCAAAAACAATCAAGATTAAACCTATTCTACACCATGTATTTTACCGATGAGTTTTCATACTTAGTTCCGCAAGGATCCAATACCGTAGGTGATGATTTTTTCAAAGTACCCGAGCAAATAGCACAAGATTTCGGACTTAGTTATGCATTTCCAAACAACAAATTGGTAATGAGTTTCGACATTAAAAATATATTCGATAAACCCGTATACGATAACCTTTCTGTACAAAAACCAGGAAGAGCTTTTTATTTAAAACTAAATTATTATATCAACAAATTTTAAAACCAATTCATATGAAAAACCAATTTTTAAACCTTAAAAACTTAGCATTTGCGTTAAGTGCTTTATTGCTAACTGTAAGTTGTAATGATGACGCAGATAAGCCTATAGATGAAGACAAAGGTGATGAAAGTAGATGGATTACTGTGGCCGCAGCTAAAATGGGAGATGCCCCAGGAGATGGCAATGGCGGAACATTAATTTATTCCATTAGTGCTGAAGATGCTAAAGACCCAACAAAATCTATTGCACCCTTTGATAATGGATTTATAGCTCCTTCAAATAGAACGGCTCGTTTACAAGCTTCAGAAGATGGCAATACCATTTTCAATATAAGCTACGCAGGAGATACAGGTGGTAACTACACTAAATACACAGTAAATGGCGGACAAAATTTTACCCCAACAGGCTCTGAAGTAAGTATTGCTCCTTATGTAGGAACAGCTCCAAGATGGATCAAATTATTTGATGGAGATAAAACAGGTTCGGCTGTTTATGTGAATACAGAACATGTAATTGATGATAACGATACCCCAACTGATGCAACAGATGATGTCTATACCCGTACAAATGCGACCATTGGTGTGGTAACCTTAGACTTAGAAAATTCTTTAATAAAAAATTTCCAAGAGCATAGCGTTCCTTTAAGTGCAGAAGAAGAAGCTAACGGTTACTATATTTCTAGAATTGACATGCCTACTTTAAATGCGGCTGGAAATAAATTATACATTGGCGCACGTTTAAGCAAAGTAAATCCTGCTACTGCAGAAAGCGATAGCGATTACGAAATTTTAGGTTCTAAAACCATTATATTAGATTACCCATCGTTATTAAACCCTTCGGTAATTACTTCTACCGTAGGAAAAGGAAATACAAATGGATACCGTAGTATTAATGCATTTGAATACGACGGAAGTGTTTACCAAGCAAACCAAAGTGATCCACAAGGGTCTCATATCTTAAAAATTGGTTCAAACAATGAATATGATAGTTCTTATGTATTTAATTTAGACGATGCATTAGGTGTAGAAGGGGCTTATATTCTTGCCTGGAGACCAGCAGCTAATGGAAAAGCGGTAGTGGCGTATCGCCATAATGGATCTATAGAAGGCGTTTCTGGTGCTCAAGGATTTTTTGCTTTGGTAGACTTAAATGCTAAAACCGCTCAAAAAATTGATGCAATTCCTTATCACCAAGATATTGATTTATTCCAATACCAAGGTTTCGCTGTAAATGGTAATGAAATATATATTACCGTAGCTCCTGTAGGCCAAAACGGGAACATTTATGTGTTAGATACCGAAACAGGATTAGTAACCAAAGGTGCTCAGTTAGTAAATGTTACTGGAAGTCACTTTATTGGAACTTTCTAAATAGATAAGAAAAAAAACTTGTAATTCCCTTTCTGAATTTATTAGAAAGGGAATTTCCCAATAAAAAAAACAAAATGAAAAAAGCATTTCTTCTACTAGTATTAGCTCCAGTTTTTCTTTTTGCACAAATAGAACAAAGTTCTAACGAACTTCACAACCGAGCTTTTTGGCAAACTCAACCAGATGTTGCCACTTTAAAACAAAAAATAAAAGAAGGTAATAATCCTGTAACGCCTAATCCGGCAGCTTTTGATGCTCTTTGTTTTGCTATTATGGGAAAAGCGCCTGTAAAAACAGTTGAGTATTTACTTTCTATACCTGGAAATGATATAAATAAATCTACTCACGATGGTAGAAGTTATTTAATGTGGGCTGGTTCTGCTGGAGATATAGAAACCATGAAGCTATTATTAAGTAGAGGTGCAGATACTAAAGTAGCAGGTAGCCACGGTTTTAACTGGTTTACATTTACTGTAAACACCGGTCATGATAACACCGCTATTTATGATTTAATGGTAGCCCACGGGGTAGATTTAAATGAAACCAACCGAGCAGGTGCCAATGCCATTTTATTATTAGCTCCACATAGCAAAGACGGAAAAATTATTGAATATTTTCAACAAAAAGGGTTAAGCACCCAAGCGACGGACAAGGAAGGAAACAACATTTTGTTTTACGCAGCCAAAGGCGGCAATATCGATTTAATGAAAAAGTATATTGCTGAAGGTTTTGATTATAAAACGATCAATAAAGATGGAGAAAACTTGCTGCTTTTCGCAAGTCATGGAGGAAGAGGTTATAGTAATCCGTTAGATGTTTATCAATATTTTGATACTCTAGGTCTTGATATGACTTTAATAAACAACCATGGTGAAAATGCATTGCATAATATTGCTTCAAATACAAAAGATGCTAACATTGTAGATTTTTTCATCAAAAAAGGAATCAACATCCATCAAAAAGATAACAAGGGAAATACTGCTTTTTTAAACGCAGCTAAAGGAAATAACTTGGAAGTTTTACAAAAAATGATTCCTTTAATTAAAAACATCAATGAGCAAAATAATGAAGGACTTACGGCTATTACCTATGCAACACAAAGCATTAATCTAGAGGCTTTTGAATTTCTAAAAGAAAAAGGAGCAAATGTTAATATAGTAGACGCAGAGGGCAACAATTTATTCTACCATTTATTTAATGCATACAGCCCAAGAAATAGCGAAAATTTTGAAGCTTTTGAAAATGCATTAATCACAGCAGGTGTTTCTTTTAAAGATGCTTCAAAAAAGGAATCTCCATTACATATCGCTATTTCTAAAGAAGAAAAAAGGTTAATTCAAAAAGCATTGGATTTAGGTGCTGATGTCAATCAAAAAAACCATAATGGTTTAACACCATTACATTTAGCTGCCATGAAAGCTACCGATGCCATATTATTACAACTTTTATTAAGCAACGGAGCAGACAAAAACGCACTTACCGATTTTGATGAAAGCGCTTATGATTTGGCTCAAGAAAACGAGTTGTTAAAGAAAACAGATGTTTCTTTTTTAAAATAATTTTTAAATTCAATTTATATGAAATTTTCTAAATACATTCTTTTGGTGGTATGCTTATCGTTCATGGCTTTTAACACCATTGAAAACATGGAGCCAACACCAAAATACAAATGTATGGTTCAGTTAAAAAATTACAAAGGCGAGGGCGCTTATGTCGTTGTATCTGTTATAAACAAAAACAACAAATACCTTAAAACGGTACATATTTTAGGCGAGGATGAAAAATGGTATCCAGACATGCCTACATGGTGGGCTTTTTTCGAAAATGCTAAAAAACCAAATGTAGATGCTATTACAGGAGCAACCATTGCAGGTGGAGAACGTTCTATTTTTACTTTTCAATTAAATGAAAATGATTTAAAAACAGGTAATAAATTACGCTTTGAAACGGCAGTAGAACATCAAGATTATTACGAAAAAGATTTAGAAATTTCATTAGAAAACAAAAATCTTAAAAATAAATTTGAAGGTACTGGATATATCCGATACGTTAGTATTATACCAAATTAAAAAATATGCTTAGCAAAATATGGAGATTCAGTCATTTTTATTTAACTGTATCTTCTTTCTTATTTCTACTTCTAGCCGCTGTTACAGGGGCTTTTTTGGCTTTTGAGCCCATTCAGGAAAAACTGCAACCTTTTCATATAAAAAATGCCGAAGATGTTTCGGTAGCTCAATTAATAAACACTTTAAAAAATAAATATGACGAGGTTTTAGATATTGAAGTAGATGAAAATTATTTTGTAAAGTCAAATGTTTTCAGCATGGATGTAGTGGGCGATGGACAATTTTACATCAACCCTTTTGATGGTAACAAAATTGCTGATATCCCTCAAAAAAATGCTTTCTTCGAATTTTTAACCAATTTTCACCGTTCCTTGTTTTTAGAAACCCCTGGAAGGATTTTCGTTGGTATTGTCTGTTTTTTATTGTTTTTAATAGCCATTACAGGTTTGTTATTAGCAATTAAAAGACAAGGTGGGTTTTTAAAATTTTGTTCAAAAATAATTAACGATAAGTCTATACAGTACAACCACGTCGCTTTGGGTAGGTTCATGTTAATTCCTATCATGATTTTAGCTTTATCTGGCACGTATTTATCTATGGATAGGTTTTCATTATTGCCAGATACAAAAGATGTAGTTAATAACCAAAAATCTACCCCTAATAAAACCATCTCTTTTTCTGAATTTCCTATTTTTAAAAACACAAGATTAAAAGATGTCCAAAAATTGGAATTTCCTTTTTCTAATGATGAAGAAGATTATTTCATTCTCAATTTACACGATAAAGAGCTTAAAATCCATCAAAAAACGGGCGACATTGTACAGGCTACCAATTATCCTTTTACAAAAATTTTAGCTATACTAAGCTTTAATTTACATACAGGAAAAGGAAGTATTATTTGGTCTTTAATATTGTTTTTAAGTTCGTTAGCCATTTTATACTTTATGTATTCGGGTAGTATTATTGCCTATAAAAGGTTGCGTACTAAAACTAAAAATAAATATAAAGCAGATGAAGCCAACTTTATTATTTTAATAGGTTCAGAAAACGGGAGTACTAAAATATTAGGCAAAATAATACAACAAGCTTTGCTAAAAGTAGGCAAAAAAGTGTTTTTAGATGATTTGAATAATTATACCTCTTACACTAATATTGAACAACTTATTATAATTACTTCTACTTATGGAGAAGGAGAACCACCAAGCAATGCGAATCTGTTTTTAAATAAACTACAGCAAACTAAAATAACAAAATCTTTTACGTGCCATGTTATTGGATTAGGCTCCTTTTCTTATCAAAAATTTTGTGAATTTGCTAAAAAAATTCACAGCCAAGTTTTATTACAAGACAACATTAATGTACCTGCAACGAATCCTTTACTAATTCATAATCAAAATTATGAGCAGTTTAGAAACTGGATTTTAAAATGGTCAACTTCTTTAGATTTAAACTTAGAAATTCCAAAAGAATTAGCTTCTAAAAGACCTAAAGAAACGGTGTTTAAAGTTGTTGATAAACAAAATATTATCGATGAATATGATGAAACTTTCACACTAACATTAACGGCACAAAAAAGAAGAAAATATGTGCCTGGAGATTTGTTAGCAATTACACCTCCTAATGAAACCTCAGAAAGGTTATATTCCATAGGTAAAAACACTAAAGGAGATTTGTTGTTGAGCGTAAAAAGGCATTCGCAAGGTGTTTGTTCCAACTATTTAAATAATTTACAACCAAGCCAAGAACTGAAGGTAACCATTAAAAAAAATAAAGATTTTTATCTGCCAAAAAAAGGCAAACAATTTATATTAATAGCTAACGGCACTGGAATTGCACCTTTTTTAGGTATGATTCATCAAAAAAGCAAGGGCTCAGTATCTTTATATTGGGGCACAAGAACTAAAACATTGGAGGATTTTTATAAACCACAAATTTTACAAGCGATTAAAAATAATACGCTACAAGCATATCATGTTGCTTTTTCCAAAGGTGAAAGTCCGTATAAGTATGTTCAAGATTTAATTATAAGAGATGAAGAACACATAGCAAAAACACTTTTAATGGGTGGAACCATTATGATTTGTGGTTCTATCGCCATGCGTAATGTTGTTTTTAATCTCTTAGAGAAAATTTGCACTAGTAAAAAACTAAAACCTTTGGAACAATACAATAACAATAAACAGATTTTAACAGATTGCTATTAATTTCTATTTTAAAAACACAATAACCTTGCTTACAACCTCTTTTAAATGTTCGGGTAAATCGTCTTTTCCCCATGGATGAGATGCACCAAAAACATGGTTGGCACCATCAATTATTTCCAGTTTACTTTTAGAATTCCAATTGTGAAGTTGATTAGCTTCATTAAGTAACACACTGGTATCATCATTTCCATGAATGATGAGATGTGGTATTTTTAAGTTTGAAACGGCTCGTTTAATAGTCAGGCGTTCTTCATTAGCCTTAAAATCTTCGTAAAACTGATAAAAATGTGGCATTTGTTGATGTGTTCTCCCATTTTCAACATATTTTACGCCTGTTTTTTTCCATGATTCTATTTCTTGTTTAGCGCCCATTCTGTTCCCAAAATCGGACACACTTGCTAAACTAATTAGCTTTGCTATTCGGTTATCTTCTTCTGCTTTAATGGCTGTAATACCGCCACCTCGGCTATGTCCAATTAATGATAGATTGTTTGCGTCTGTTATGGTTTTTATATCATCATTATTGAAAATCCAATCTATAACCGTTTCTAAATCGTCTAATTCTTTTGTGTAATTATTATTTCCAAAAGCTTCCAAATCCGGAAAATCTATTGGTTGCTCAACCGTGCCACCATTATATGAAAAGTTAAATTTTACAAAACAGAATCCTTCATTAGCAAATTGTTTTGCCATCACATTCCAAGCGCCCCAGTCTTTAAATCCTTTGTAACCATGGCAAAAAATAATAACGGGCAGGTTTGTTTTGTTTTCTATGTAAGTAACATCAATTACTATAGGTTTTTGATGTTTTCCGTTTATGGCTATGTGTTTTTGTGTTAGCATTTTTAAACTTCTTTTTCGGTGAATGGAATATTCGGATTGCAGATCTCTAAAATAAGCTGTTTTAGTTCCATAGTAAAATTATCAATGGTTTCTTGAGTAATTAAAGTGTCTTTTTTGGCATAGGCTCCAGCTTTATCTTTTTTGGCAAAATTCAAAAAGCCTGCACTTAAGTTCTTAAATGAAATAATTCCAGCCTCCATGGGCAGTTTTATATCGCCCGAAAGTTGCATCATTAAGGCATAAGTAAGCACCTGAAAACTTTTGCTGTACTTTTTATAATCGGTTGTAATATCTTCCCAATTTACAATTTCAACTAGATTTTGGTCAACACGTCCTGTTTTGTAATCAATGATGCGTGTCATGCCATTGTACTCGTCTACCCTATCAACTTTTCCCACCAGTTTCACAGGAAAATTCAATTCTGGAATATCTATACTAATTTCGTTATTTGCTTCAATATCTAGAATTTTAATTTGGTTTCCAGCTTTTAAATCTTGAAGTTCCAAATCTAAAAAATTGGACACATAACGTTTTGCAATTTCAAAAATAATCAGGTTTTTTCCTTTGGTAATATCACCTTCTTTGTATTCTTTTTTAAAGTGATATGTAACTTTATCTTCAATTTGAGTTTTTAGGTTTTTAATAATTTCAACCTTTAAAAACGTACCTTTTAATGGTTTATAAAAATCTTCAAGGGTGTTGTGCACAACCGTTCCCAAAGTATTGGCGGCAACGGTTTCCTCAACATCATCATGCTCTTTTATTTTTAATAATTTCTGTTGATAAAAATCTATCGGGTTTCGTATATAGGATGTTAATGATGAAGGTGAAAATCCTTTTTCAGCAAGTTTTATAATTTCAATTTGAAGACTTTCAGTTTTATAAACGGTATTTAAAGAGGCTTCTATAATTGGGACTTCCGGCACTATAATTTGATGGTTTATGTTATGGATTTTTTCTAATTCTAATTGTGTTATAAACCTACTTTTTTCACCACCGGTAAGCACATCAGCTTCCGTATTGTATAAAATGTAAACATTTTTCGCTCGTTGTAAAAGTCGATAAAAGTGATAAGTATAAACGGCGTCCTTTTCTTTATAAGTTGGAAGCTTGTTTTCCAATTTCACATCAAAAGGAATGAACGAATTATTACTTTTCCCTGAAGGAAGTACCCCTTCATTAACCGAAGAAATGATAACCGTTTCAAAATCTAAAACACGCGACTCCAACATCCCCATTATTTGTAAACCTTGCAACGGTTCACCTTGAAAATCTAAAGTTTCAGAACTTAGCAATTCTTTATAAATGCTGAATAGTGTTGAAATATCTTTGATATGTTGGTACTTGGTGTTTAAACGCGATAACTCATTAAACAATTCATTAAAGCGAAATAAATACTCTAAAGAGAGTAAATTAGCCGTCTTATTGGTGTCTAAACATGTTTTTATATTAATGATAAGCTGAAAACAATTCTGTAGTGCTAAATCGATTGTTTTGCCCCAATTTGAAAACAAAAGATCTATAATACCAGCTGAATTAGGAGCAATTGCTTTAAGTCGATCTGCTGTGAGATAAATAATGTTATTTGCATCTATAGTTTCAATTATTTTTGAAGCATAGTCAACCTGTTCCACATTAAAAAGAGGTCGTATAAATTGATGCGACATAACATTTATAACATCCTTGTAATAAAAGCTATTTGATGGGGTTTTATGAATGTAAAACAGGGTTTCAAATAACCAAGCTAGCGGAATGGACTTTAATGGAAAACCCATAGTTATATTTAAAGCTTCAATGTTTTCTGGCAGGGCGTTAAGTACCAGGGTCAATAAATTTTCATCCCCTAACACAACAGCGGTATTTTGTAAAGTTGGGTTTTCCTGTTGTAATTTTTTTAACAACGAGCCTATTTGTTTTGCTTGCCCAATATTTTTAGGAATTCCTAAAGTTGAAATATTTTTTTCTTCTGAATAATTTGTTGTTATCCAATTAAAAGGATTGGTTTTAAAATAAGGCCATTTTTTGTGATGTTGTCTTGTAAATAAACCAGCATCGTGGTTGTCACTATTAAAAAAAGTAGTGTCAATATCCCAATAAACTTTTGCTAAATTGTTTTGAAGTAATTTTTGAATAATAGTTTCTTCACAGGTATTAAGCGCATTGAAGCCTAAAAACACATGTTGTTTTTTATTATTTTTTTCAATGTAGCTTTCTAAATTTGCAACTGCTTCTCTATAAATTAAACCTTGATAGCCTATTTTTTTATTCAAAAGCTGTTCGCTAAAATGTGTATAATAGCTGTGCAATTTGTTCCAAAAGGCCAAATAGTTTTTTATAAATTTTGTTTGATTTTCTTCAAGCGACCAATGATGATTCTCAATATCTTTAATGGCACTTAAATAATTGAAAATATTTTTTTGAGGAATGAGGTACCTATCAATTTCGTTAAAATCTTGAAGTAAAATTTGTGCCCATTTGGAAAATATTTCAAACGAATCGGCATCTTCTTTTTTTGTAACTTGAATATAGGTGTTATAGAACTCGAAAAGCAATTCGGTATTTGAAATAGATTGAAGTTGAGATAAATCTTCAACAAATTCTTCAATACTAATGATGGTGGGCGAAAAAATAGTTTGGTTACTAACTTTATGTAGTTGATGTTTTAAAAAGAGTCCAGCCCTTTTACTAGGTAAAATAAACGTTAGCTCAGAAAGATTTGAGTTGTTGTTTTGTAAATCTTTTAGAACATCAAAAATAAAAGTTGTCATTGTATAAAAATAAAAAACGCTTCGGATATCCGAAGCGTTTTTAAACTTATTTATTTTTTACTTTAAAAGTATTATTTAGCTAAGTTAATTTCAACACGTCTGTTGTTAGCTCTACCTTTAGAAGTATTGTTAGAATCGATTGGTTTAGACTCACCGTAACCTTTAGAAGAAAGTCTGAACTCATCAATACCGTTTTTAGTTAAGTATTCTTTAACTGAAAGCGCTCTAGCATCAGATAAGTCTTGGTTTAGTTTTTCACTACCAACACTATCAGTATGACCTTCTACTGTAAATTTAGAGTTAGGGTATTCTTTAAGAATTGCAATGATATCACCTAATACTTTTTCAGATTGAGATTTGATAGAAGATTTTCCTGTATCAAATAAAATCGTTTTAGCGTAAGCATTTAAAGTTTTTTGAACTTCTTCTGAAACTTCAGGACAACCATTGTTAGCAACAGTACCTTTTACAGAAGGACATTTATCATCTTTATCTAATACACCGTCACCGTCAGTATCAGGCCAAGGACATCCTTGGTTTGCAGCTGGACCAGCAGTAGTAGGACATTTATCGTCACCATCAGTTACACCGTCACCATCAGCATCTGGACAACCAGATAACGCTTTTAAACCAGCAACAGAAGGACATTTGTCATCTTTATCAGCAACACCGTCACCGTCAGCATCTGGACATCCGTTTAATTCAGCTGTACCAGCTTCGTTTGGACAAGAATCTTTGCTATCTTCAATACCATCACCGTCAGTATCAGGACATCCGTTGAAAGCTGCAATACCAGCTACATCTGGACAAGCATCATCTTTGTCAAAAATACCATCACCATCAGTATCAGTTCCACCAAATTTGATAGAGATACCAGCAGTATGTTGGAAATGAGTGCTTAAGTAATCTTCAAAAGCATGTTTATAAGCAGTTTGAAGTGTTAAACCGATGTTATCGTTAAACCAAATGTTTAAACCTACAGTTCCGTTTAATGTACCAGCTCCAATTTCATCAACCCAAGTGTAACCACCACCAACTCCTAAATAAGGATCGATAGTTGTTCCTTGAAGGAAATTGTATTTAATAGTACCGTCAACTCCATAGTAAGATAAATCACTTACAGAAGAGTCTCCAAAGTTTTCAATTTTATTTAATGAACCAGCTACTCCAAAAGAGAAACCTTCACCTATGTTTTTAGACACAGAGATAGTTGATAAAGAAGGTAAAATGTTCCAGTGGTCGCTTACGTTAAAGAAATCACTAAACATGTCTCCAAGAGGAGCGTCTTCCCCTGTTGGAAAGAAGTCAACTGCGTTTGCACCAATGGTAATTTGCCATGGGTTGTTTTTGTCTTGCGCATTAGAGTTGCCATAACCAAGTATAAGCAACATAGCGAACAATAATCTGCTAAGATTTTTCATATTCAAAAGTTTAATTTTTAAGTGTTAATTGTAAACAAAAGTAAGTTGTTAAATTTTATTAACAAAGACAAATATATAAAAAAATTGAAGAATTCACTTATTCATTGCTATTTCAGAATGATTTTACATAATTTCAGATTTATTTTATAGAATATCCATCAATTTTGCGACTTTAGTAAACGCATCAATAGCCTTATCAAGGTGTTCTTTAGTATGAGCTGCCGATAATTGTACGCGTATTCTTGCTTTTTCTTTAGGAACTACCGGAAAAAAGAAGCCGATAACATAAATTCCTTCTTTTAAAAGCATATTTGCCATAGTTTGGGATAGTTTAGCATCATATAACATAACAGGAACAATGGCTGAATCGCCATCTATTATATCAAATCCTGCACTTTTCATTCCTTTTTTGAAATAATTGGTATTCCATTCTAAGGTATCACGTAATTTAGTATCGTTAGCGAGCATATCAAAAACTTTAATAGAGGCACCAACAATGGCAGGCGCTAAAGAATTTGAAAATAAATAAGGTCTGGAACGTTGGCGCAACATTTCAATAATTTCTTTTTTGCCCGTAGTATAACCACCCATGGCACCACCTAGAGCTTTCCCTAAAGTACCTGTAATAATGTCTATTCTATTTAAAACGTTCTTTTCTTCAAGTGTTCCTCTGCCAGTTTTACCTATAAAACCAGCTGCATGACATTCATCTACCATTACCAAAGCATCATACTTATCGGCTAAATCACAAATTTTGTCAAGTGGAGCTACGATGCCATCCATAGAAAATACGCCATCGGTCACTATTATTTTGAATCGAGCCCCATTTTTATTGGCCGTAATAAGTTGGTTTTCTAGATCTTCCATATTGCTATTTTCATAGCGATAACGGGCCGCTTTGCATAAACGAACTCCATCTATAATAGAAGCATGGTTTAAAGAATCTGAAATAATAGCATCTTTTGTACCTAATAAAGGTTCGAAAACGCCACCATTTGCATCAAAAGCGGCGGCATATAATATAGTGTCTTCAGTTTGGTAGAAATCGGCAATTTTTTGTTCTAATTCTTTATGAATATCTTGTGTACCACATATAAACCTAACGGAACTCATACCGAAACCATGTGTATCCATAGCATCTTTTGCAGCTTGAATGACATCGGGATGCGATGATAAACCTAAATAATTATTAGCACAAAAATTTAAAACGGTCTCTCCCGTGTTTAAAGTGATTTCTGCACCTTGGGCAGAGGTAATAATGCGCTCTTCTTTAAAAAGCCCGTTATCTTTTATGTCTTGAAGTTCTAATTGTAGATGTTCTTTTAGTTTTCCGTACATAATTTTGAATTTTTAAACCGATTAAAATTAGTGTATTGTTAGATAACCAGTATTAAATTAAATTTTATTCAAAATTACACTTCTTTTACTGAAATATCATCATTTATATAGACAAGAATCTTCTTTTTTACAACAATATTCATGTCTTCTAACACATCTTGATACGATTGCAATTGCTGAATGTGTTTTTTATCTTCAAAACCTGTTTTATAATCAATAATGACGGCTTCGTTTTCAGTATTTAAAACCACGCGGTCTGGTCTTAGAATGATACCTTCTTTGGCGATAATATCGCGTTCATTATAAATAGTATTATGGGGTTTATAATGGGCATCAAGTTTTGGGTGATTAACAATTTGAGTCACTATTGTTTTAAGCTTCTCAGCTTGTGACGTGTTAATGATGGCTGAATTGATATAATTTGTTATTACAATATCAATATCGTCGCTCGTTTCAATATCAGACATGATGTTATGCACCAAATTTCCTTTTTCTATAGCTTCTTCTTGGTTGGTGTCCCAAAGCATTCCCGATTTTGTAACCACCTTTATATGATGTGCTTCTTTTGAAGTTGAAATAAACTCCCTTTGAAAACTGGTGTTTATAGAAGTTGCTTTAGGTTTTGACGTTTTTTCAATACTTCCGAAGGTGTAT
Source organism: Mariniflexile fucanivorans (assembly GCF_004341235.1). Classification (GTDB taxonomy): domain Bacteria; phylum Bacteroidota; class Bacteroidia; order Flavobacteriales; family Flavobacteriaceae; genus Mariniflexile; species Mariniflexile fucanivorans. The sequence continues at coordinate 247,089 of NZ_SLUP01000009.1, read as the reverse complement.
GTTGCCTGCGAATCGTTCCAAACGCCCAACTGCTGTAGATAATTAATGAATAGACCTGAATATTTTTTACTGTTAATATCCCCTTTTGCTGAAATATCTTTAGTTGAAATAATATAAAGTTGCTCCACAGCACGCGTAAGTGCTACATATAATAGGTTGATATTATCAAGTTCTTGCTCCGATTTATGATTGTTAAAAATCTCCAAACCAGCATCGCCAAAATGCTCAAAATCTTTATTGAAATTCAGTAAAGTATGTGAGAAACCTTTGTAAAGATCTTTATTTATAGGAAACCACTCTTTGGGTTCTAATTCTCGGTAAATATCTAAATCGGCATACGGAAATATAACCACAGGGAATTCCAACCCTTTCGATTTATGAATGGTCATAATTTGAACCGCATTTTGCCCTTTGGGCGATACAATACTTAAACTTTCTTTTTTCTTATCGAAATAATCTAAAAAAGCAGAAATATCAGAGCCTTTTTTCTGGGAAAAATCTAAAACAATATCTAAATAAAACTGAATGTAAGCGTTGGATGTTTTAACTAAATTAAAGCCTCTCACAATTGTTTCAGCTAAATCGTAAAGCGGAAGTTGCAATAATTCATGGTTATTTATAAATACATGATAGGCTTCAAAACTTTTAAATAGTTGCGAATCATTTAATAACAAATGCGAACTAAAATAATCGTGTTTATTTTCAATGCTATATAAAGTTGCCAAATAATCTAAAACGGCAATTTTTAATTCGCTGTTTTTCGGCTGAATTAAAAGTCCCATTAAATTGTTCACAAAAGCTACCTCGGGTGCATTGTTAATTAACAAAGTTTCAGAGGAGACAATGGGAATGTGGTGCTGACTTAAATAATTTGCTACGGCAACGCCCTCTTTTTTCTTTCTAACCAGAATACAAATATCCTCCAGTTTAAAACCGTTATTTTGGCAATCTTCAATGGTTTTTAAAACATGTTCGGTAAAAACTTCATCTCTATCATCATCTTTTTCAATGTCTAAAAAAGATAATTCTACATAACCTTCATTCGTTTTATTTGTGTTTTGATGCGCATTTTCATAAAGATTTTTATAAGCTTCATTGCTAAAAACCTGTGTTGCTAAAAAATTAAAAAAGCCATTATTGAAGGCGACCACTTCTTTAAAACTCCTGAAATTAGTGGGTAAGTTTTTTAATTGTTTATCTATATGAAACGGATTGTCGTTATGAAATAGCCCAATAAACTGTTCTGCTTTACCACCACGCCAACGGTAAATAGCTTGCTTTGCATCTCCAACTAACATGGTGGAACCGCTATCTGTAGCCAATGAATTATCAAGCAACGGAATTAAATTTTGCCATTGCATGGTCGATGTGTCTTGAAACTCATCAATAAAATAATGTTTGAATTTTTCACCAATGCGTTCGTAAATAAACGGGGTAGGTTGGTTGCTTATTTCTTTGCTAATAATGGTGTTAAATTCAGAAATAAGCATTTTGTTCTGATCAACCTTTAACGTTTTTAGTTCATTATTAATGGCGTTTAAAACGGATAAAGGCGTAATATTTCTATAAAAAGCGTTCAAAAATTTAATATGAAAAACGGCTTGCTTGGTTAAGTTAAAAACGGAAGCAATTTCAGGTTGTAACTGTTCAATTATGGAAGCAATTGCAGGTGTTACCCGTTTTGGATATAGCGTACTATTTTCAATATCTTCTTGCCATTTTGTGCCAAAAGAAACATCAAATTTTTTGTCAGCTAACTTTTGAAAGTGTTTAGGTAAATAACTCGATGAAAAATCATTGAATTCTAAACCAGCTTCTTCTATCAACGTTAATACACTTTTTGCGGCTTCAATAATGCCCGTTTCTGTGGTGGCTACTTCTGTTTTTAGTTGTTTTTTTAAAGCTATAAAATCTAGTAAAGTTTTGTCTTTTAAAGTTTCAATAAAAGGGATATCGTTTTCATTAACCAACAATTTCGCTATTTTATTAAAATCGAAAGATACATCCCAACTTTTATCATCATCGGCTTTTTCAATAGCAAAATCCACCAACACATTGGTCAGTAGTTTGTCCGTACCAGCTTTTGCAATTAGGCTATCAACCGCTTCATTCAATAAAGCTTCTTGGTCCAATTCCACTTCAAAATTTAGAGGTAATTTTAAATCGAATGCAAAGGTTCTTATAATTCTATGCGTAAAACCATCAATGGTCGAAATATCAAAAGCTGCATAGTTGTGAATAATGGTATCTAAAAGTTTTTTAGATTTTAAATGAAGTTCTTCGGGCGTCATCTGCAATTCTTCACAAATAACCTCAAACATACTGTCAGGATTTTCTAAAATTTCATTTGAAGAAAACGTTTTAAGCACCTCAATAATACGTTCTTTCATTTCAGCAACCGCCTTATTTGTAAAAGTTATCGCTAAAATGCGTTTGTATTGGTCTGGATTGTTCGATTGAAATAAAATTTTTAAATATTCTTTTACCAACGTAAAGGTTTTGCCACTACCTGCGGAGGCGTTGTATATAGTAAATGGATAATTTTGAGGCATGAATTTTTAAATTTTGATACAAGATAAAAACTATCAATGGTTTGATAACAATTAATTATTTTTAATTGATGCGTTTTATCCGTAAATTTGAAAAACAAAATAAATACTAATAATTAAAACAAAAAATTATGGCTTTCGAATTACCAGAATTAGGATACGCTTATGATGCTTTAGAGCCTCATATAGATGCACGTACCATGGAGATACACCACACGAAACATCACCAAGGATATACAACCAATTTAAATAATGCAATTTCAGGAACTGATTTAGATGGAAAATCTATTGAAGATATTCTTGCAAATTTGGATATGAATAATGCAGCAGTAAGAAATAATGGTGGTGGTTTTTACAACCACTCGTTATTTTGGAATGTTATGAATCCAGAAGGAAAAGGATATTTATCTGGTGCCTTAAAAGATGCTATTGAAGCAGCTTACGGTTCTGTAGATGCTTTTAAAGATGCATTTGCAAAAGCAGCTGCAACTCGTTTTGGATCAGGATGGGCCTGGTTATGTGTTCAAAAAGGTGGAAAAGTAGAAATTTGTTCTTCTCCAAACCAAGATAATCCATTAATGCCAGGCGTTGGTTGTGGAGGCACACCAATTTTAGGGTTGGATGTTTGGGAACACGCATATTACTTAAACTACCAAAACCGTCGTCCAGATTATATCAATGCGTTTTTTAACGTAATTAACTGGAACGAAGTTGAAAAACGTTACGCAGCAGCGAAATAACATATTTTCACAAGTTGAAATTAAAGCAAACTCATATTGGGTTTGCTTTTTTTATGGGGTAAAAGAAATCTATTTAACCAAAACACCCTTTGCTTCCATTAAAGGAATCGATTGAAGTGCCTTTAAATTAATCGTGTTTTTTCTGAATAAAAAGGTTTTATCGAACATTTTATTGCCTTCAAAAAATGATACTTTGAAAGTGTTGTTCAAGGCAAACAATTCCTCTTGCATCAATTCAATTTTTGCATAACTTTTTTTAGGAAGTGTATCTATTTTTTTTCTGAAAGTGGAGGTTGTTTTTTCTTCGGAATACCCTGTGGTTACAATTAAAACCATCTCTAAATCAACATCTTTATCGTTAATTATGTAAGCGTTCCAATCTTGCGTTTTATAAATATCGTTATACTCGTTAACTATGGCAACATAAACACCTTCAACTTTAGGAATTTCAATATCTTTCTTCATCTTGCAAAAATAGCAAACTATTCAAAATAATTATTTTTTAAAATTTAAAAACAAAAATCCTTATTAACAAACTTGATCGCGTTCGCTAATAAGGATTTTAAAAAGTTGTTAGTCACTTTAAATTATGTTATTTCCAACCACCACCAAGTGCTTCATATAAATCTACAACCGTTAATAATTGTTGCAACTTGCTATCAATCACATTTAATTCGGCACTTAAAGCACTCTGTCTAGCGGTTAATAAATCTAAATAATTGGCATAGCCGTTATTTAAAAGGGTTTCTGAATTACTTTCGGCTTGCCTTAAAGCCTCAACTTCTTTTTGTCTATAAGTAAACTTTTTTGTTTCGGCATTATACGCAAACAACGCATTTGACACTTCATTTCCTGCAACCAAAAGTGACTTTTTAAACTTTAACAGTGCTTGCTCTTGTTGTGCTTTTGCTACTTCGTATTGCGTTTTAATTTTTCGTTGATTGAAGATAGGTTGTGCTAACCCACCAACTATATTGGCAAATAATGAATTAACGTCAAAAAATTCGTCAAAATCCAAGCTTTGTAAACCTGCTGAAGCGGTTAATGTTAAAGATGGATAGAAATTACTACGCGCTACATTGGTTAGTTCAAACGATTGGATGAGTCCGAACTCTGCAGCCATTACATCTGGACGATTGCTTAACAATGTAACGGGCACACCAAGTTTCATATTCGTTTCAATAGCTTGAATATCTAAACTGTTACGCTCAAAATTTCGAGGGGAAACCCCTAACAAAATACTTAAGGCATTTTCAGTTTTAAAAATTGCCGTTTCTAAATCTACCTGTAACGCTTTGGCATTGTTATATTGTGCAATATTCTGGTCGACCGCTACTTCGGTTACTTGACCTGCATCCTTTAAAGCCTTAATAGTTTCTACACCTTTTTCACGCGTTTCAATAGTTTGATTGGTAATAGCCAATTGTGCATCTAAAGCCAATAATTGATAATAACTTGATGCAATACTAGAAACCAGTTGCGTTTTTACCGCTTGGTGAGCTGCTACACTTTGCAAATAACTTGCTTGAAATGCACGTTTATTGCTGCGTATTTTTCCCCAAATATCGGCTTCCCAAGATAAATTGCCTGCTAATTCGTAGGAGTCTATTGACGGGAAAGCACTACCAAATTGACTATTTTCAGAATTTTCCTGATGTGTGTATTTTGCACTTCCGCTTAGCGTTGGAAAATAGCCTGCTTTTCCTTGCTTTAAATAGGCTTCGGCAGCTATTATTTGTTGAATCGCCATGCGGATATCCATGTTATTCTGAAGCCCTTCATCAATATATTGGTTCAAATAAGGATCTGTAAACAAGGTTTTCCACGATAAATCTGCCATCGATACACTATCGGTTGGCAAATTATCTGTCCTAAACAAATTTTGAGTTTCTACTAACTCAGGTTGTTTATAATCTTTAGCAACAAAACAGCTTTGTAATGTTACCGAAACCACCACCAAAAGAATGGCTTTATTAAACATAGTATGTTTTATAATAGATATCATAAGCTTTAATCTTCAATAGTTTGTATTGCTGGTTTACTCGAAACTTTTTCTTGTAACCATTGAAATAATATAAATAGAATAGGAATAACAAACACCCCTAAAATAGTACCAGTAAGCATACCTCCAGCAGCACCAGTACCAATAGAATTGTTCCCTTCGGCACCTACACCTTTAGCTAAAACTAACGGCATCAATCCTAAAATGAAGGCAAAAGAGGTCATTAAAATAGGGCGTAAACGTGCTTTGGCTCCATGAATGGCGGCATTAACAATACTTTCTCCATTTTTTCGTCTTTGCAGTGCAAACTCTACAATTAATATGGCATTTTTTGCGAGCAACCCAATAAGCATGATTAAGGCAATTTGGAAATAAATATTATTTTCCAATCCAAATAACTTCGTACTTATGTAAGCACCAAAAACCCCAAACGGAAGTGAGAATATAACCGCTAATGGCAATAAATAACTTTCGTATTGTGCACTTAATAAGAAATAAACAAACAGAATACTTAGTATAAAAATAAAGGTGGTTTGGTTTCCTGCATTGACTTCCTCACGTGTTAAACCAGAATAGGCAACGGTGTAATTACTTGGTAATTTTGCCACTTCTTCTTCTATCACTCTAATGGCATCACCGGTACTAAACCCGTCGTTGGTGGCCCCTGTAATAGATGTTGAATTAAATAAATTGAAACGCGTTACCGATTGCGGCCCATATACCCGTTTTAAGTTTACAAACTGTGTAATTGGCGTCATTTCACCAGAATCTGTTCTCACATACATGCTGTTTAACGCAGCTTCATTCGCTCTATCTTCTGGTAAGGATTGAATGTATACACGGAATTGTTTTCCGAATCGAGAAAAATCTGAAGCATAAACCCCTCCAATATAACCTTGCAAGGTTGAGAAAATGCTATTAATAGGTACGCCTTTTTCTTTAGCCAATGGCACATTAATTTCCATTTCATATTGTGGATAACTAGTATTGAAAGAAGATTGCGCATATTTAATTTCTGGATGCGCCATTAAAGCCATGTTAAATTCTTTATTCACTTTATCTAAATCGGTAAACTCTCCACCAAACTTATCTAATAAATTCACCTCAAATCCAGCAGAGTTACCAAACCCACGAATACTTGGTGGTGAGAAGAAAATAATATTTGCTTCAGGAACAGACGCTGCCATTCCGAATAATTTACCAGTAATAGCTTGCACAGATAAGGAAGCGTCTTTACGCTCGCTCCAATTTTTAAGTTTTATAATTCCGAAACCGTAATTACTACCAGAACCGCTAATTAAACTTCTACCTTTAATAAAGTTGACCCCTACAACACCATCTAATCCATTTATCTTGTCATATAATTTTCTTGATACAGCATCTGTTCTATCTAATGAGGAGCCTGCAGGCAATTCGATATTGGCGAAAATAATCCCTCTATCTTCATTTGGCACAAAACCAGTAGGTGTTGTATTTGCTGCCCAAAAAATACCTGCTACGGCTAATATTAGTAATATGCCAGACACCCATTTTTTTCTGTATAAAAACTGAAGCGATCTACCATATTTAGATACCGAAGCATTAAATCCGCGATTAAAAAGTATGAAAAAACGTTGTAATGGATTTTTACCTTTTAATCCATCATCTTCTTTGTGGGTTTTTAATAATAAAGCACACAACGCCGGGCTTAAGGTTAATGCATTGACTGCGGAAATTAGAATAGCAATAATTAAAGTAACCCCGAATTGCTTATAAAAAACACCTGTTGGACCAGAAACAAACGTCACAGGTATAAATACCGCAGCCATTACCAAGGTTATGGATATAATGGCTCCTGAAATTTCATTCATGGCAGTTAACGTTGCTGTTTTTGGGTTCTTTTCGCCATTATCCATTTTGGCATGAACAGCTTCCACTACCACAATGGCATCATCTACCACAATTCCAATAGCCAGAAGCAGTGCGAACAAGGTTAAAAGGTTGATGGAATATCCAAAAATACTTAAGAAAAAGAACGTTCCAATAATAGAAACCGGAACGGCAATGGCTGGAATTAATGTAGAACGGAAATCTTGCAAGAAAAGAAACACTACCAAAAACACCAATAAAAACGCTTCCAATAAGGTAGTAATAACCTTATCTATAGATGCATTTAAGAATAAACTGGTGTCATAAGGTACGAAAATATCCAACCCATCGGGAAGGTCTTTTTTTACGGTTTCTAAAGTGGCTTTAATATTTTCAATAATCTCTTTTGCGTTCGATCCTTTGGTTTGAAAAATCCCCATAAATACGGCAGGATTACCTAAACTCATGGCATTAGATGAATAGGATTGTGCATCCAATTCTATTGTTGCCACATCATTTAAACGCAAAAACTGACCATTACCTAATGCTTTTACAACAATATCAGCATATTGTTTTTCATCTTTAAAACGACCGCTATATTTTAAAACATATGAAAATGCTTCACCATTATTTTCTCCTAACGAACCAGCAGCAGCTTCTAAGTTTTGCTCTTTTAATGCCGTTGTAATATCTGAAGGTATTAAATTATAGGCTGCTAACTTTTCTGGTTTTAACCAAATACGCATGGCATAATCTTGCTGGGAAAACACACCTACATCACCAACACCGCTAATACGTTGCATGGCTGGAATAACGTTTATTTTTAGGTAATTCTGTATAAATGTGGCATCGTAATCTTCATTTTCAGAATACATTGACACAAACATTAATGCACTTGTTTGCTGCTTTTGAGTAGTTACCCCTGTTTGAATCACCTCTTGAGGCAATAAGGAATTTGCTCTTGATACCCTATTTTGAACGTTAACCGCAGCAATATCAGCATCTACTTCTTGATTAAAATATACGGTAATTTCTCCCGTTCCGTTATTCGATGCTGTAGAAGTAATATAGGTCATGCCTTCTACACCATTAATTTGTTCTTCTATAGGAATGATAACACTTTCCAATACCGTTTCTGCATTGGCACCAGGGTAAGATGCCGTTACCTTAATGGTTGGAGGTGCAATATCTGGGTATTCCTCTATGGGTAAACTTAAAATACTTATAAACCCAAGCATCAATATAATGATAGAAATAACTGTAGAAAGTACAGGTCTTTCAATAAATGTCTTTAACATAATTTATAAGTTTCTAGTTTTTGAATAATGTTTTAATAGGCTTAAGAATGCTATCATATACTACTTCTTGAGGTGTAATTGGCATATCATTTCTCAATTTGCCAACACCCGTCACAACTATTTTATCGCCTTCATTAAGGCCAGATTCCACCACATATAAATTATCAATAGTCTCTTTAATTTTTATGATTGAAGATGTTACTGTGTTATTTGCATTCAACTTGAAAACCATCACATTACCCTGTTGTTCGTAAGTTGCTTCTTGTGGTACAACTACGGCGTTTTCATAAATAGTTGGAATTTGAATTTTTCCGCTATTTCCGTTGGTTAAAAGTTGATTCGGATTATTAAAAACAGCTCTAAAACTCACAGTTCCCGTATTTTGATTTATTTGTCCAGAACTGGTTTCAATTGTACCTTTTTCAGCAAAGGTGTTTCCGTTAGCAAGAATTAAGTTCACCTCTGGAAAATTGGCGATTTTATCTTTTAAATTTTCACCTTTAGTATTTTGTAAAAAGTTTAAATAATCGGCTTCATTCAAACTAAAAAAAGCATACACCTGTTTAATATCGCTAACCGTGGTTAAAGGAGTTCCATCGCTAGAACTTACTAAAGAACCTTCTCTAAAATTAATGGTGCCTACGTAACCATCAACAGGGCTTTTTACGTTAGCGTAATCAATATTTGCAGCAATACTGCTGTAATTGGCTTGTGCTTGTGCTAAATTGGCTTTGGCAGTTTCTAATTGTACCGGACTGATAATATTTTTTTCAACTAGCGGAATCAATTTATCAACCTCAACTTTTGCAACATTAATACGGGCTTTGGCGGCTCCAGCATCTTGACTTAACGATTGCGTTTCCAGTTTGAATAAAACTTGACCTTTCCGCACTTTTTGACCCTCATCAACCAAAACTTTTTGGATGTAGCCAGATACTTTGGCACGTACATTACTGTTCACAATACCCTCAATGTTAGTAGGGTATTCTTGAAAACCAGTAATTGTTTTATGGCTAATTATAGCTACGGGAAGCATTGGTGCCGCTGGAGCTACTTGTTGTTCTTGTTTTTTTCCACAACTGGAAGCTATTAACAATATACTAATAGCTATTAACGTGTATAATTTATTATTTTTCATTTATACTAAGTTTAAATACTGAATTGATTGGTTGATAATTTTGTTCTTAATTCTTGAATAGATTCGGTGGCTTCATCTAAAAATTTTATATAATCGTTATGAAAATTTAATTCGAATTTTTCATCGTCATTTTCAATTTTCTGATTGTTTATAATCTCTTTATAGTTTTTAATTTCTAAATGTAATTCGCGTACTTCCTGCCAATAATTAATCATTTCATCTACATGGTGAAGTATCATATCTTTATTAATCACAAAATATTTTTTGCGATCTCCTGTTTTTGTGAAATATTCAATTTTATTTAAATCTTGCAAATGGTTAAGATGGGTAGATATGGTACTTTTACTAGCGCAAAGGATGCTTACCATATCTTCAAAAGTAGTTCCTTTTTTACCAGTAAGAATAATATACGACATAATGCGAGCTGCCACGGGTGCCAACTGCTCTCTGTTCTCCAAATGCACTCCTAGTTTTTCAACCAAAGCCATTTTTTTTTCGCAAACGGGGTTTTTCATTTTAATGAATTTTAACTTGATTTTAGATACAAGCTGAGTACTTATTAAAAAAATATTTTGCAAATATAAAACAGGTTCGTTTTCAACCGAACTAAACGAAGTTAAAAAATTGTTAAATAAAAAAACCGATATTAATATCGGTTTTTATTCAATTTTATATTTAAAATTCACATTTCAATTGAAAAGATTATTTCTCGCCGTTCCTGATAATGACGTGTTTCGAATTTTCTAAACAGGCTTTAAATGTATGGGTTTATAATGCAGATTTAAACTGCTCTAAGAACCGAACATCATTTTCGCTTAGTAAACGAATATCGTTTATTTGGTGAAGCAACATGGCAATTCGATCTATACCAACACCAAATGCAAAACCAGAATATTCTTTAGAGTCTATTTTGCAGTTTTCTAAAACGTTTGGATCTACCATACCACAACCACCTATTTCTAACCAACCCGTACCTTTTGTTATGCGGTAATCAGATTCGGTTTCCAAGCCCCAATACACATCTATTTCTGCGCTTGGTTCTGTAAATGGAAAATAAGATGGACGTAAACGTATTTTAGATTTCCCAAACATTTGTGTGGTGAAATATTGAAGCGTTTGTTTTAAATCGGCAAAACTTACATTTTTATCAATGTACAAACCTTCAACTTGGTGGAAAAAACAATGAGAACGCGCAGATATGGCTTCGTTTCGATAAACTCTACCCGGAGAAATAGTTCGGATAGGCGGTTGATTATTTTCCATATAGCGAACTTGTACCGAACTGGTATGTGTACGCAATAAAATATCTGGGTTTGTTTGAATAAAAAAAGTATCCTGCATATCGCGTGCTGGATGGTATTCTGGCAAATTTAATGCGGTAAAATTATGCCAATCGTCTTCAATTTCAGGGCCTTCACTTACATTAAAACCAATGTTTGAAAAAATATCTATTATTTGATTTTTTACGATAGAAATGGGATGACGCGCACCAATTTGAATAGGGCTTCCTGGGCGCGATAAATCGCCATAAACACCTTTTACTTCTTCCTTGCTTTCAAGCTCTTCTTTTAAGTCATTTACTTTGGTTTCGGCCGTTTTTTTTAGCGTGTTTATTACTTGACCAAATTCCTTTTTTTGGTCGTTAGCAACGTTTTTAAACTCTGCAAAAAAGTCGTTTAACAATCCTTTTTTACCTAAGTATTTTATTCTAAAAGCTTCTACTTCTTCTTTAGTTTGTGCTTTAAAGGCCTCGGCTTCGGCAATAAGTTCTTTTATCTTGTCTATCATGGTTCTTCAAAATGATGGCAAATTTAATTAATTTATCCTCATTACGAGGAGGAAACGATGAAGTAATCTGTAAAAATAGGCAGATTGCTTCAGTAAATAAAAAATTTACTTCGCAATGAGGTGAAAAATTAATGTATATAGTCCGTTTCCAAAAAGTAATTTACAATGGCTTCTTTCATTAAAATACTTTGTTCGCCTGCTTTTAAATGTGGCAACGTTTCAATGGTTTTGTAATGTGGCCAACCCTCAGCATCAACAAAATCTAGTTCGTAATAGCCATACGGCGTTAGTAACTTACAAATGGCAATATGCATTAAATCAAGCTTTTGGTCTTTTTTAAATTCGCGCTCAAACTGCCCCAATTCCTGCACGCCAATTAAATAAATAATGGCATCGAGGTCTAAGGTATCACCATCGGCAAATTGAGTAGATAGTTTGTTTACTACCAGTTCCCAGCGTTCTTTTAGTTGTTCGTCTCTTGACATTTATTGGGTTGAAAAGTTTAAATTTTAAAGTTGCAAAGTTAACAAAGCTTAACTTGACTTAACGCTTCAATTTAAAAAATTATATATTTACAAAAACTGTTTTAATGAATGTTTTAGATATTACTTTATTAGGCCTTTTGGTTATAGGCTTGGTTCGTGGCTTTTGGCGCGGACTTTTTGTAGAAGTAGCCTCTTTATTAGCACTTGTTGCAGGGGTTTACGGTGCGTTTCACTTTAGCGATTTTGCCTCTGAATTTTTAAGAGAAAAAGTAGATTGGAACGAAAACACCATAAATATTGTGGCTTTTGTTGGCACTTTAATTCTTATTGTTTTAATTGTTTCGTTGGCTGGAAAAGCTTTAACCAAAATAGCAGATTTTGCGGCATTAGGACTGTTTAACAAAGCCTTAGGAGCGCTTTTTGGCGGATTGAAAATTGCTCTTATTTTAAGTGCCATTCTCATTATTTTCGAGAAATTAAATAGAACCATTCCTTTCACTGCCGAAGAAGATAAAGAGGTTTCGGTACTTTATACACCCGTAAAATCTATTGTTCCTTTAATTTTCCCAAATTTAATTGTGAATGGAAAACCTATTGGCGATGATTTAGCAAACGAAAATTCCGAAAATTGAATGAATAGGTTATGAAAGGCTAATCTAAATGATAAATTTCTCGGATACTTTCAAGAATTGTATCAAAATCAATTTTTAAATCTACAAGTTCGCCCGTATGAATATCAAATATCCAACCGTGCACTTTTAATCCACGCTCTCTAGCTGCTTTTTGAACAGCTGCCGTTTTAATTAAATTTACACATTGCTCTTCAACATTCAACTCTACAAGACGATCGTATTTTTTTTCTTCATTGGTAATCGCATTCAGTTCTTTTTTATGAATACGGTACACATCGCGAATGTTACGTAACCATGGGTTTAAAATTCCTAAATCGGCCGATTGCATGGCAGCTTTTACACCACCACACTCGTAATGCCCACATACTACTACATGCTTTACTTTTAAATGATCTACCGCATAATTCACTACAGACATAACGTTTAAATCGATACTAATAACCATATTGGCAATGTTACGATGCACAAAAACATCCCCTGGACCTAAACCCATAAGTTCTTCGGCAGTAACACGACTATCAGAGCATCCTATAAATAAAAATTCCGGATTTTGACCTGCGCCTAAATTTTCGAAATAATTTTTATCGACATCCAATTTCTCTTTTATCCATTTTTTATTATTCTGAAATATTTTATCTAAGTTCATAGCTAAATAATTATTTGCTTAAAGATACATTAAAAGTACCTGTTTTTTGATAATAAACTTTATTGAATTTACGATTTTTTAATTAAAGTGCTTTAATATCTTCTGAAGAAATCCAACCCGTTTTACCATCTTGAAGCTTTATTTTTTTCCAATTATTTACGGTATCTAAAACTTGTACTTTGGTGCCTTCATGCAATCTAAACGATTCTTCACTCCTATTATTAGGCGCATTTTTAACTAAACTTTCTTTAGCAAATACAATGGCAGGTTTATCCCTTTTATCTAAATTGAATTTATGAAATGCAAATAATAGCGTAATACATATGAAGATTAACGCAGCCAAACTCCCTAAAAAAGCGATGCGTTTTCTTAATGAAGAATAAGCGAAATAGTAGAATAAAAACAAAACCACAAAACAAAAAACAAAACCTATGGATACTTTTGCCCACCCATCAAAAGTCATTCTATTGGTCACATTATTTACAATTTTTAATAATCCAGCTTCAGGAACCACATTAATCGCATCAATGGTCATGTTTTGTGCAAACGCTAAATTATTCTTTATTTCCTCATCGTTAGGCGCAAGCTTTAATGCTTTTTCGTAATAATAAATACTGGGTGCTATATTGTTTAACTTGTAATGGGCGTTCCCCAAATTAAAATAGAGTGCTGCGGAATGGTTTTTAGTATCTAAAATAGTTTTGTATTTATCTATGGCTTCGCCATATTTTCCGGCGTTATACAAGGCGTTTCCTTGTTGGAAAGCAGCTTCATTTTGAGCCAATGAACCAACGCTGAACAAAAACGATAGTATGTATAATAACTGCTTCATCTTAACGTGCTTGTTTATCAATTAATGAAATGGTTTTTGCGGCTTTTTCATAATCTTCCCGCATGGTTACAATATCAATGGGCGTGTAACGTGCTAGTTCGCAACTTTCCAAAATTTTATTAAAATCTACTATCACCTCATTTTCAACCTGCTTAGCAGCTAATAATTCGTTGATTTTTTCCTTGCTTAAATCGTAAGTTTCTATGTGTAATTTCGCTTTTAAATAATTATGCAATGCCTTCTCCAAAGCAATATAAAATGCTTCTTTTTGTCCGAGTGATTTTTTAGCATGACTTAAATATTTTTTAGCCAACTTATCTGCTTTTCTAATTCTATTACCGTACACATCGGCATCTCTTGTAGCTTTTTTGTTTCTAATAACGATGGCTAATGGAATTGCTAAAAAAGGCAATAACAACAAACTCCAAAAGCCCGTTGTTTTAAAAAAGGTTGTGTTATGTATGCTTTCAAAAGTCGTTTTTGTTTTTATAAATGCAAACTGATCTTTATTAAGAACAACCGCTTGTTTTCCGTTATTTGTAACTGTTGCGTTATTAGTATTGGCATTATTTATGGGGCCATCTAAAACATCTAAAATAATTTCATCTGAAGATAAACGCTTGTATTTTTCTGTTTTTAAATCGAAATATGAAAATGAAATACTTGGTATGGGATATTTACCTTTGAATTGAGGTACGATGGTATAACTATCTGAAATAGCGCCCTGCATACCCGATAAACTGGTGTTAACCTCTTCTTTATGTTCGGGTTCGTAAACTTCTAACGAACTTGGCAATGATACTTTAGGTAACTTGAAAAGTTTTAAATTTCCGTTTCCTTTAACAGCTACTTTTAATTGCAACGATTCCGAAGCATCTAAACTTGTTTTTGATGGCACTACGTCAAAACTAAAATCGCCTACTGCTCCAGAAAAATCCAATGGTTTGCCTTCTTCGGGTAAAGCTTTAACGTTAATAGTGCTATTTCCAGCCGAAACAACTCTGTTAGTACGCGTCATCATAAGACTTCCAAAAATATCCCGTCTATTAGTAGGCACACGCAATGCAATATCTAAACTAAGTGGTTCTATGTCTAATTTTCCTGTTTTCTGTGGATATAAAACCTTTTTTCTCAATACTAAAAAGCGATATTCTTCACCTTTAAACATACCGTTTTGAACCTTCTGATCTTGGGTATCGATATTTTGGCTCCAGAAATCGTTATACCTTGGGCTATCAATTTCATTCCAGCTATCTACGGCTATATTTGGTGATACATAAAGTTTATATACCACTGTAATCGCTTCGTTTAAATAAGGATTGGTTTTTGAAATTTCTGCTACCAAATGAATATTCTCTGAAGCAATATATTCTGGATTATTAGGGTCTTTAGGTATTTCTACAGCCGCAGTAACTTCAATAGGAATAGGTACTGTTTTATAAGTTTCTCCTCCAATATTAATGGTAGCTTGAGCAATGGTGAAATTCCCTCTACCTTTAGGGGCTAAAAAATAACTGTATGTTTTTTTAAAACTTCTTACGCCATTTATCCATGAATTACTTACAGATTGATTAGGCCCACCCACTACGGTGAAATTTGAAAAATCGGTCGGATTAAAATTATCGCCATCCTGATTCATTTCAAAATCGATACGTAAACGCTCATTAACCCCAAGCTTTTGCTTGCTAACCTTAGCATCAAACTTTACTTGAGCAGAAAGCATACTTGTTGTAAGTATGATTAGTATTATGGATATGTGTTTTATGAATTTCATATAGAGTTACGATGTTTGAATTACGAATTACGATTTTGAAAATTTATAAATCAAAATTCGTAACTCATAATCCGTAATTCGTTTTACCAATCTTTTTCGGTTTTTACTTTTACACCCTTTTGTTTTTCAGCATTTACTTTTTCCTGAACTTTTTGTTCTTGGTTGTTCATGGCTTCTAACAAATTTTTAACCTGTTGAGGCGACATTTGTCCGGGGCGTGGTTTTGGTGGTTGTTGGTTTTCCTTGTCATCTTCTTTTCCTTTGTCGTCTTTTTCATCTTTGGGCTTTCCATTATCATCTTTCTTATCATCTCCTTCTTTTTTGTCTTGATCGCCTTCGTCTTTTTTATCTTGGTCTTTCTTATCGTCGCCTTCTTTTTTGTCCTGATCTTGTTTATCGTCCTTTTTGTCCTTGTCTTTATCGTCTTTATTTTGGTCTTGCTGGTCTTTTTGTTGCTCTGCACAAATTTTTGCAATACCTAAATTGTAACGTGTTTCATTATCGGTAGGATCATTTCTTAAAGCGCTTTTATAAGCTTCAACCGCTTCTTTACACTTTTTATTTTGCATGAGCACATTACCGATGTTGTGATATGCTTTATGTTTTTCAGTTTTTGAATTTGCTATTTTTGCCGCTTGGTCCAAACGGTAAATGGCTTCGTCTAAACTGCCTTTTTTTATGTATGAATTTCCTAAATTATAAATTCCTGCAACCGTTGTGCCTTGTTCTGAAATGGCTTTTCTGTATTCTTTTTCAGCCGAAACAAAATCGTCTTCACTTATTAAATTATTAGCATCATACACATAATTATTAGCTTTTTTTGCAGCCAATAACGCTTCTTTTTCTTTGTCTTGTGAAAAAGAAAAGGTCGTGGTTAATGCTATAATGATCAATAATATATATTTCATTTTATAATGCTTTATTCAACTTATAAATTTACAAAACCTTATAATTGTGTATCGTTAAAGGTTTTATAAAATAATTTCAAATTATTTACGAATTAAGATTTTTGATTTACGCTTACTTGACACTCTTATTTAAAAATCGTAACTCGTAATTCGTACTTTATATTACAGGTTTTCATTAAATAAATTCAACTTTTTCAACCAAGCTGTTTTTCGTTCCAGTAAGAAAATATCTATTAGTAAAAAGAAAATAGCAAATGCTAAAAACCACTGAAATTGGTCTTTAAAATCGGCATATTCCTTGGTTTCAAACTCCTTTTTATCCATACCGTTTAAAATATCGCCTATTTCTTTAACCACATCGTTGGTATTTCTTCCATTCAAATAAACGCCATTAGCTTCGGCTGCAATACTTTTAAGGGTTTCTTCATCTAAACGCGTAATAACGGTTTCTCCTTGGTTATCCTTTTTGTAATTTAAAACAATCCCATTGCGCTTTTCTGGTATGGGACCGCCATTTACATCACCTACTCCAATAGTGAAAATTCGAATGCCTGCTTCATTAGCTTCTTCGGCAACGGCAGCAGCTTCTTCACTGTGGTCTTCGCCATCTGAAATAATGATGAGAATACGGTTGGTTTGTTCTTCATCATCAAAATAGGTGGTTGCTAGCTTAATGGCTTCATTTATGGCAGTTCCTTGTGAGGATAACATATCGGTATTCATACTTTGAAGGAACATTTTTGCCGAACCATAATCGGTTGTAATGGGCAGTTGCGGAAATGCTTTTCCTGCGTACGCAATAATACCCACACGGTCGCTTGCTAAATTATTGATGATTTGTGTTACTAATTGCTTTGCTTTTTCCAATCGGTTGGGAGCAATATCTTCAGCAAGCATACTTTTTGAGACATCGACTGCAAAAACAATATCTACACCTTCACGTTTTATGGTTTCTAACTTCGAGCCTATTTTTGGGTTTACTAAAGCAAGTGCTAAACATGCAAAGGCCAAACTTAACACCACTAATTTTAAAATAGATTTGAATAACGATGCATTCGGACTTAACTTTTTCAATAATGCTTTATCGGCAAATTTGCGTTGAGTGCGGTGTTTCCAAAATTGAAGCAGCAAAAAGAATAGGATTATTACTGGAATAATTCCTAATACCCAAAACCATATTTTTTCGTCTAATTGATACATAAATTTCTAAATTCCAATATTTTAAACTCCAAATTCCAAAGTTTAAATTGTTTGTCGCGGATTTGTTTAGTTGTTTATCCACGAATTCACTGATGTTTTAAATATAAGTCTCGATGGCCTTATACCTAACTAATATTTTCTAAATAAAACTCCTAAAAAGAGTGTTTCTTAATAAAAATTCTATTAAAAGAAACAAACCTGCTAATAGCACTAACGGACGGTATTTTTCTTCGTAATTATAATATTTAAACTCTTCAACATCTGTTTTTTCAAGTTTATTTATTTCATTATAAATTTCTTCAAGCTTTTTGTTATTGGTGGCCCTAAAATATTTTCCTCCTGTAACTGATGCGATTTCTTTTAACAATACTTCATCTATTTCTACTGGTACTCTAGCATATTGAAACCCGCCTGTTCTTGGGTCTAAGGCAACAGGCGAAAGCGCCATTCCATTAGTACCCAAGCCAATGGTATAGGTTTTTATACCGTATTCCATCGCTAATTCACTGGCTATTTTCGGGTCTATGAAACCGGTGTTATTAACGCCATCAGTTAATAAAATAATCACTTTACTTTTGGCTTTACTGTCTTTTAAACGGTTTACCGCCGTTGCTAAACCCATCCCGATGGCTGTCCCACCTTCAATAATGGTGTTGTATTTAATATCATTTAATGAACGTAAAACAATCGACTTATCACTGGTAACCGGTGTTCTTGTATAACTTTCGCCGGCATATTCTACCAAACCTATTCTATCATTTGGCCTACCTTTTATAAATTCTGAGGCTACATTTTTTAATGCTTCAAGTCTGTTTGGCGATAAATCTTTTGCAAGCATACTTGCTGATACATCAATTGCCATAACAATATCAATACCTCTTGTGGTTTTTGTTTTGGAAGACACATCAATAGTTTGTGGTCTTGCCAATGCTGTAATTAAAAACGCAAGTGCCAATAAACGCAAAATAAATAAGCCGTGTTTTAATTTAGGTAACACAGAATTGGTTAGTTTAAAACCTTTTAAACTAGATATTTTAAGTTCTGCTGTTTGTTTTTTATGCTTGAAAATATACCACAGAATTGCTAATGGTAACACTAAAAATGCCCAAAACCACTGCTTATTTAAAAATTCGATGCCTTCAAACATTATTCTTCTGCTTTTTTAAGTTCTACTGAATTTAAAATACGCTCTATTATTTGGTCGGCATACGCATCATCTTTTGCATAAGTCACCATCACTTGTTGCAATACATTTTCCGAAGTAAACAACAGCATCACGTAATTACATTCTTGTACTTTTTTACTTATCGCATTTTCAGCTTTAAATGAACCATAGGTTTTTATGCCTTCGGCTCCATTGGGTGTTACAAACTTTTCTCTAAACACCAAAATATCTTTAGCACCTTGCGCTTCAATGGCTTTTAAACTAATCTCGGATGTCTTCTCTAAATCGATCTTATTATCACCTAAATTTTTATAAGTTGTGGTATTGACTACAACACTAAACACATCTAATAAGGTGCCATATATAAACATGGTTTGAGACATTTGTACTTTTGCCTCTTCGGGAGTTGGTATCTCAACACGTGTTAAAACTATTGGTGTTGAAATGGTAACCGGTGGAAAACCATACTCACTGGTTACCCATTCGCCTTCTAAAAGTTCGATACTATCGTGCCCTATTAAAATGTCTTTCACATAACCAAAACCATATTTTATTGAGAACCCAACAAAGGTTGCCATGAGCAGAAACACACCTATTACAACGGTTATGATGATTTTTTTACGTTTCTTTTTGCGTTCTAACGATTCACGGTATTGTTCGTCTAAAAGCTTTTCTTCTTCTGTTGGTTCAGGAAGTGCTTGTTTAACGTTGTCTATCTCAATATCAATGGTGTTTCTATCTAATTTGGCAAGCTCGACATCTACGGCCGATTTTGCGAATTTTACTAAATCGGCACGTTTTAAAATGCTTTCTAGGTTTCTTATATCTTGTTTACTTAATTCTATTTGGTTGCCCTCTTTAAGTAAATTTAATCTAGAAATAAGTTCATCTGTTGTGCTTTCTAATGCTTTGTCGTATACTTTTTCATCTAAATATTTTCTAATGATGAAGGTTAACTCTGAGTAATATTCTTTAATAGAATCGGTATGTAAATAATGACTTTCATCTAACTTTTTTAAAGCTAATTTGGCACGATCGTAAGGTGGTAGCAAGGCTATTTCTTCCTCTTCTGTCAATGGTTTTTTTCGCCAAATAAACCAATACATTAAAAAACCGATGATGCCAATTATTAAAAGCACAATTAACAAATATTTCCACCAGTCGCTACCTTGTTTTTTAACTTCAATGATTGGCTTTATATCGTAAAGACCTTGTTTTGTGGTGTCTATTACCACATTATTAACCTCAACTTTTAAAGAATCAGTAAAAAAGGTTTTATCCCCAATTATTATTTTTTGTCTTGGAATGGTATATTTTCCAGAATCGAATTGGGTTAAACCATATTTTTTAATCAGATTGTATTTGTCGTTCTTTTTAACCGTATCAATAGCATACGATTCTATCATTTCTAAAGGTGAAAATGTTTGCCCTTCTGGGAAAACCACCAAGCTATTAGCTTTAGCTTCAACTTCTATTTTATAGGTAATTTGTTGCCCTATTTTAATTTTTGTTGAATCGATAGATGTTGAAACTTGTGAATAGGAGAGTAAAGAAAAAAGAAAAAAGAAAACAGGCAGAAGACCGAAGACTGAAGACCGAAGACTTTTCATCATGGTTTTCATATTCATAATTCGTAATTCATAATTCATAATTTGCATTATCCTCTTCTTTTAAAATAGCCTAACATTTTCTTAACGTAGCTTTCATCCACTCTGCAATCTATAGACCCTGCACCAGATTTATTGAAACTTTCTTTATAGTATTCTACTTTTTCATGGTAGAATTTACCATAATTTAAACGTACTTTTTTTGATGATGTATTTACCAACATCAATTCGCCCGTTTCTTCATCTTGCATTTGAACAAGACCTAGATTTGGAATTTCTTCCTCTCGTTTATCGTACACTCGAATACCTGTAACATCGTGTTTTCCTGAAACAATTTTCATGGTTTGATGGTAATCATCTGCAATAAAATCAGATAATACAAACACAATGGCTTTTTTCTTCATAACGTTTTGCATGAATTTTAAAGCTTCGGCTAAATTAGTTTGTTTGCTTTCTGGTTCAAATTCAATCAACTCTCGGATAATACGAAGAACATGCGAACGTCCTTTTTTTGGTGGAATATAAAGTTCAACCTTATCGGAAAACAAAATCAAACCTATTTTATCATTATTTTGTGTTGCTGAAAATGCTAAAGTCGCAGCAATTTCTGTAACTACTTCATTTTTAAATTGTTGTTCGGTACCAAACATTTCAGATCCCGACACATCAACCATAAGCATCATGGTAAGTTCGCGTTCTTCTTCAAAAACTTTTATGTAGGGTTCGTTGTAGCGTGCGGTTACATTCCAATCGATATTTCTAACATCGTCACCAAATTGGTACTGGCGTACTTCACTAAAAGTCATACCACGCCCTTTAAAGGTTGAATGGTATTCGCCCCCAAATATATGATCAGACAAACGGCGTGTCTTGATTTCTATTTTTCGTACTTTTTTTAGTAATTCTTTAGTATCCATTTATTCAGCAAACAGTTTTCAGTCGCAGTATTCAGTTATCAATAAACCGTTGAATTTAGTTTTGGGTATTCAGTTTTTAGTAAGTCACTGCAAACTGTCACTGAATACTGTAAACTTTTTAAGGCACTTCTATTTCGTTTACAATTTTGTTGATGATGTCCACAGACGTTACATTTTCAGCTTCCGCTTCGTAAGTAATTCCAATTCTGTGTCTTAACACATCGTAAACTACGGCGCGTACATCTTCTGGAATAACATATCCACGACGTTTAATAAAGGCGTAACATTTAGCAGCTGTTGCTAAATTGATACTTCCACGAGGTGATGCACCAAAAGAAATTAATGGTTTTAAATCGGCAAGTCTATACTTTTCTGGGTAACGTGTTGCGAAAATAATATCGAGAATGTATTTTTCAATTTTCTCGTCCATATACACTTCACGAACCACTTGTTGTGCTTTTAGTATCTGTGCTACTGAAATTACTGGGTTTACTTTATCCCAAGCACCTTTCATATTGGCACGCATTATTAATTGTTCCTCAGCAATTTTTGGATAATCAATGACTGTTTTCAACATAAAACGATCCACTTGTGCTTCTGGTAAAGGATACGTTCCTTCTTGTTCAACAGGGTTTTGAGTTGCCATTACCAAAAATGGTTTATCCAATTTAAAGGTTTCATCGCCAATAGTTACTTGCTTTTCTTGCATCGCCTCAAGTAATGCCGATTGCACTTTTGCTGGCGCACGGTTAATCTCATCTGCTAGTACAAAATTTGCGAAAATAGGCCCTTTTTTAATGGAAAAATCATTCACCTTCATATTGTAAATTAAGGTTCCTGTTACATCAGCAGGTAATAAATCGGGGGTAAACTGGATTCTACTAAAACTTCCATCAACCGCTTGTGCCAACGTATTAATCGCTAAAGTTTTTGCTAAACCAGGCACTCCTTCCAATAAAATATGTCCTTGTCCCAACAAACCAATAAGCAAACGCTCCACCATGTGTTTTTGCCCCACGATGACTTTGTTCATCTCTAGCATTAGTAAATCAACAAAAGCACTTTCTCTTTCAATTTTCTCGTTAATTGTTTTAATATCAATTGTACCAGTATCTTCCATCATTTTTTTGTTTTTAAAAGCCCGAATATAGTAAGCATATTTGAGGCATGCAAATTGTTAAAATTTTTCTTAGTCCGCTGTTAAAGATTGGTTAAAATAATTGGCCTATAGCGTTAATACTAGGTTAAATAAATAGGTGATTAAAAAGTATAACACTTAGTTTTATTAATTAAACCAAGTTTTAAGTATTTTTATAGATGAAATAAAAATTAATTAACATGATAAAAACGGCCTTAATAACTGGTGCAACTAGCGGTATTGGTTATGCTACCGCATGCGAGTTTGCTAAACACAATATTAATTTGGTGTTATGTGGAAGACGTTTAGAAAGACTTAAAACTACACAAGAAGCCCTTAGTAAACTAACCAATGTGCATATTTTAAATTTTGATGTAAGAGATAAAACTGAAACTTTTAAAGCCATAGATTCGTTACCTGAAGATTTTAAACAGATAGATATTTTAATAAACAACGCAGGAAATGCGCATGGGCTAGACCCAATTGATGCTGGAAATTTAGACGATTGGGATGCCATGATGGACATTAACGTAAAAGGTTTATTGTATGTAAGCAAAGCCATTATCCCACAAATGACGGCACGAAAATCGGGGCATATCATCAATATTGGTTCTTCGGCAGGAAAAGAAGTATATCCAAAAGGCAATGTGTATTGCGGAAGTAAGCATGCTGTTTTAGCTATTACTGAAGGGATGCGTATGGATTTAAATCCGTTTGGAATAAAAGTTGGTGCTGTAAACCCAGGATTGGTTGAAACCGAATTTTCAAAAGTGCGCTTTAAAGGTGCTGAAATAGCTGATACCGTTTACCAAGGTTTTAAGGCATTGCAAGCTGAAGATGTAGCTGAAGTTATTTATTTTGTGGTTTCAAGACCAGCTCACGTAAATATTGCCGATGTTTTGATGTTTTGTACAGCTCAGGCAAATTCAACTTTGGTAAACAAATCTTTTTAAATTTCTTTGCCAAAGTTAAACATTATTTATTTTTATTTTTTATTCAGGTTATATGGCGCATCATAATTCATTCGAAAGCTTAGAAGTTTATAAAGAAGCTACTATTTTTTGTGATGATATTTGGAATATCATCACAAATTCGACTCTTAATAAAGACTATAAATTAAGAGAACAAATAAATGGTTCGTCTGGTTCGGTAATGGATAATATTGCCGAAGGTTTTGGTAGAGGTGGTAACAAGGAATTTATTATGTTTTTAAGTTATTCTCGTGGATCTTGCAGTGAAAGTAAAGCTCAATTATTAAGATGTTTCAGAAGAAATCATATAGATGAAACAACCTTTAATAAACTCAATGATAAGGCGGAAAGTTTAATAAATCAATTGTCAAAATTTATAAACTATCTAAAGTTATCTGAACGCAAGGGGGGCAAAATTTGATTAATCTTGAATAAATAATAAAAAATAGATAATACCCAATGATTAACAAACGCTTACTTATAAAAAACCTATTATCGCACAACGACGAGAACAGCTTTTATGATAAAAAGCGTAAAATTGATATTAGTTTTAAAGAAGGAAAAGCGAAGTTTTTAAAACATATTTGTGCCCTTTCAAATAGCAACCCAAAAAATAATTCCTTTATTGTTATTGGGGTTGAAGATACTGACAACGATATTGTTGGTGTCGATTTTTTTGATGACAGCAAAATTCAAAACCTCATCAATGCCTATTTAACCAATCCACCTATTGTTCAATATGAAAACATCCCTTTTCCGCATTTACCAGACCATAAAGTAGTTGGTTTGGTTACCATTCGTCCCACGGGAAAAATAACCTCTTTGCGAAAAAATATTTGGAAATATTATGGAGGTTCAGTTTTTTTTAGAGATGGGAGTATGAGCATGCCCAAAGTTTTTGATATTGAAATAAAAGATGTAAACTCTAAAATTGTTGAATCTATTGAAAACAATTCGCAAAACAATATAGAGCATACCTTAAATGGCGTTTTCGATTTTATGAAAAACCGAAAAGATTACAATCCAAAATACAAGGTTTTTAAAGAGTATTTTGTGGTGTGTTGGGCGGGACAAAAAAAGGTGGTTAAAGATGAAACGTTTTTTTCTAGAGTTGATATAGAGTTGATTAATGAACAGGTTCGATTGTTTTTTTCAGCTTTAGATGAAGTAGCTATCTATATAAATGAAGATTCTTTTAAAATTATTGAATACGTTAATCTTGGATTTCAAAATTCCAATAAATACTATCAATTGGAAGAAACACTCATCAATTTTGAAAATAACGCCAATTACACCATCGAAACAAAATTATTGTTTGAAGCGCCTCAATACGACAAAAAAGTGCTTCATCATATTTACAATACCACAAATGCCCTTTTAGAAAAACTAAAAAAAGGACAAGCCTTTACAAAAGCGGAAGAATTAGATTTAAAAAACTTGCCTGTAACCTATCTTATCTGTTACCTTAATTTATTTCACGAAGCCATTGATAAATTGGAAGAAGCTAAACCTTATTTAAGAGCTTATAGTGAAGAATTGTATCACTTATATAAAGAATCGATGCGTGTTTTAAGAAAGGTAAAATACAGTTAATCGGATTTAAATTAACTTAACCTAAAATTAACTTTGGCGCTTTTTTTCTCACGAAATAAAACATATATTTGTAGTGCTATTAATCTTTATTAAGATATAACCTTGTTTCTCCCGATACAGTTTCGGCATTGAAGCAAGGTTTTTTTATTCCCTACTTTATTTTAAAAAAATCTGACATTAATACATACCTAAAGATTTTATTAAGAATTTATAATATTTAGTCTTCATTCAAGACGAAATACTTTCTTTTAAATAACTCTATACTTTTTTAAAAAACACCGAAATACAAATCTTCTATAGAGAATAAAAGGTTTGTTTTATTCTAACTTGCAAAATAATGTTACATATCTGATATCTTTTGTTACATATATAATATCAACTTCCTTAATTGCCTTATAATTTGCAACCATGTTAATATCATAATCTTTAAACCTAAAAAAACATGAAAACACTACTAAAAAATTACAAACTAATTATTGTATTACTATTAATGGTTTCATTACCTTCATGTTCAAACGATGATGATCCAGAACTTACAGTTTCCGAACTTTTAAGTAATAAATGGTTTGCAGAAACCATTGAAGATGTTTCTACTACCCCATCAACTATCGAGATATTAGATTCCTGTACTCAAAAATCGTATTATAATTTTTTAATTGATGGCACATTGCTTACTAATATTTATACACTAGATGGGGATAATAACTGTGTTGCAAGCGGGACTGATGCTTACAATTATATATTAAGTGCAGATGGCAAACAAATAGTTGCACAAGATGAAGATTCAATCGCAACCCAAATTTTAGTAATAGACGCGATTAGTACTACAAATCTAACGATTTATAATACGAGTACTCCAAATTCAAAAATTAATTTTAAAAGATAATCTATACTTTTTTAGTATGAAATTAGCCAAAAACTGTATATAGTTACAAACAATAAACGGTGTTTTGCGATGTTAAATAAAATCTAACTGTTTAAAACTTTTATTCAATATTTTTTCATCATTTACTTCCAACCATTTGTTTAAAACGGTGGCGTAAATAGTTCTAAAATCTATCTCGAATTTTAAATCGCCATTAGCATCTAAATCATTTAAACTAGCTAAATTATTGTACACACCTTGTTTCTTCAATTGGTCGCCAATAATAAATACATTATTTGCAGTTCCGTGGTCAGTTCCAACACTCGCATTTTGGTTAACACGACGCCCAAATTCCGAAAAGGTTAAAATTAAAGTGTCTTTAAACGTGTTGTTGTCTTTCAAATCTTGAACAAACGCTTCGATACTTTCAGCATATATATTTAATAAGCGCTTTTGAGTGTTTATTTGATTTGCATGCGTATCAAAACCATTTAAAGAACTATAAAACACCTTGGTTTCCAATCCAGAATTAATAAACTGCGCGGTGGTTTTTAATTGGTTGCCGAACTTATTATTTGGATATTCTTTGGTTGAAGAAACGGTTTTGCTGGTTTCATAAATGTATTTTGCTGAAGATTCTGCTTCAATCATCGATTTGTACAAATACCCTAAATTATGCTCATTCAAATGTTCATATTGATTATGAATATTTTTGAAAAACGGGTCTTTCGATAAATTATAAAAAGCTTTGGCATCTTGTGTTGCAATGGCATTTAAGTTTTCACCTTTCATGGCTAATGATAAACTTTCATCTATCTCAATAGCACTATAAGGTTGTTTTCCGTAGTTATCTAAATAGCGTCCTATCCATCCGCTTTGCGAATATTTATTGGAATCGGTTGCTGTTTGCCAAATATCCATCGACCTAAAATGTGAACGGTTTGGGTTTGGATACCCTACGTTGTTGATGATGGATAAATACCCATTATCGTACAAACGTTTTAAAGGCAACAAACTGGGATTTAACCCGATTTCATCCGTTAATTGAATCACATTATTTTTTTGAATTCCTAATGTTGGGCGTGCTTTATAATACAAATCATTTCTAAAAGGAATCACGGTATTTAATCCATCATTTCCGCCAGAAAGTTGAATAATCACCAAGCGTTTGTAGCCTAAAGTGCTACTAGCAACTTGTTCAAACGCCTTCACGAAACTAGGAACAAAAAATAAGCTACTAGCTAGCGTTGAGTTTTTTATAAAATGTCTTCTGTCCATAATTAACACATTTGATATTCGGGTAACGACATAAGTTGTACACAATATTCTTGCTTAGAAACTTTAGCTAATGAATTTAAGTACTTGCTCGCACTTTCGTTCATATGGCTTACTAACAAGTAATTTTCCATGTCACTAATAGCGACATCTTTAAATTGACTGTTGAAATAACCCCAATTGGCTGAGGTGCTGAAACGTTTACCAAACTTCTTTTTGAAAACGGCTTTTTGTAAATCGGCCGTTTTATCGGTTTCACCTTCTTTAGCTTTAGAAATGTAGGCATTATTAAGCAACAACGAAGGAAGCTTTAAGCGTAAAACAATGGTATTGCTATCTATCCAGCTTCTGCCACCTTTCCAACCGGCTACATTTGGTGGATCTAACAAGGTCTGGCCTAATAATTTTTGAAGATATAAGAGTTGTTTGGGGTTATTAAACTCTAAAGGAACCATCGTTTTAATACCTACTAAAAACTCAATGGGCGATTTTATTTTTGTGCCAATATTTTTTTCATCGTAAAACCAATCGGAAAGGAATACAAAACGCATCAGTTTTTCGATGTTATAATCGGAATGAAACACATCTACCATTTGGTTTACATGAGTTTCATCCAAAGTATCATTAACAAAATAGCGGTATATTTTTTGGCAAATATATTGGGCACATTGCTTATTTTCTAATATAATATCAATGATTTGGTCGCCATTAAAATGGCCCGTTTTACCAAAAAAAGTTTTTAAACCATCATCGTGTTGGCGTTCTCTAAATACAAAATCGCCTTTTAAATCATGACTATAACCTGTAAAAGCTCGGGCACTTTCTTTAATATCTTCCTCGGTATAATTACCAACACCTAGAGTAAATAATTCCATGAGTTCTCTGGCAAAATTCTCGTTGGGTGTTTGTTTTTTATTTTGTTTGGTGTTTAAATATTTAGTCATAGCTGCTTCCTTTGAAATGGCTATAACAAAATCTTTAAAATTACCTAAAGCATGTGTTCGTAAGGTGTTATGAAATTTTTGGGTATAAATAAAATTATTGTCTTCGCAAACAAAGTGATTTGCCCAAAACAAGGTTGTTTTTTCTCTTAATTGTTCTTCAGAATCGGTTAGTCTATCAATCCAAGCGATGTTTAATTCTCTGGTTTTTTCTCTACTTAAACTTTGAAAATCCTTGATGCTTTTTTTCATGCTTTCAGCAGAACCAGTCATTAAAGATTCCAACTCTGCTATATCAACTTGTAATGGTGTTATTTTTTTAGAAGCTTTGAAAATAGTATCAACTACCTGTTTTTTCTCTAGTTTGGAAATAGCATGAAGTTGCTGTGGTGTCATACCAAAACCAACTCGCCAATATAAATGTTGAATGTGTTTCTTGTTCATCATTTTTAATTTATTTAGAAGTTGAATACGAGCCAATATAACTCTGTAATACTTAAGACTATAAACTATTAAAAAGGTTTAAATATTGCTGTAAGAATCATAAATAAAGCATAATTTACTGTTATAATGATAAATAGCTTAGCTCATAATAAACGTTCAATTTAATGATGATAGCCTATTTGTATTCATCGATAAAAATTACACTTGCCTAAAAATTATAATAAATAGTTATTTTGTTTTGTTGTCGCTTTTTTAAAAAATGTAACTTTAAGAAAAATTTCAAATAAACCATCTAAACTTCAAATTTTGAATGTGCTTTTGTCTGCAAGTAAATATCTACAATTTATTTTTGGTAAATTTCATTCATCAAATACCTCCAACCTATGTCATTAAAAAAACTTTTCACTGTTTTAGTCTTAGTTACATTAGCCATCTCTTGTAAAGATAAAGAAGTTGAAACCGATAATTTATTCAAGTTTAGGGAATATATAAGCTATACTACGAGTGGTTTGGTTTCGGTAGCAGAACCCGTTGAAATAAGTTTAGCTAAAGAAGTTTCTGGGTGGGAAATGGGTAAAGAAATATCCGAAGCTATTGTATCCGTTACACCGCATATTGAAGGTAAATTAACCGTTGCAAACAACCATGCACTTCTTTTTATACCCGATGAGTATTTAGAACCATCAACCGAATATACGGTTACAGTAAAATTAGATGAGATTTATAAAAAAGTACCCAAAGACTTTGAAACATACACGTTTCAGTTTAAAACCATTACTCCAAATTTTAGTATTGTTACCAATAATTTACAATCGTATAGTAAAAATTGGCAATATTTAGAAGCGGTACTTCGTTCGGCAGATGTCATTTCGCTTACAGACGCCAAAAAATTAGTGGAAGCGTTTCAAGCTGATAAAAAATTATCCATTGCATTTAACGAAGCAAACGATCATTCCAGAATATTTGAGTTTAAAATTGATAGTATCCACAGAAAAATTGATGATAGTGAAGTCTTAGTAAAATGGGATGGTAGTGCCATTAAAGCAGATAACCAAGGCGAAAACAAAGTGTTTATACCGGGTATTAACAATTTCACCATTGTAAATGTGGAAGTGATCCACGCACCCGAGCAATGTTTATCCATTAACTTTTCCGATCCTTTAAAAAAACAACAAAATTTTGATGGTTTGGTAACGCTTCAAGGTGTGAAAAACCCAAAATATGTGATAGATGGGAATGTGTTAAAAATATATCCAGATAGCAGATTAACAGGTAATATACAGGTTGATATATTTCAAGGAATCGCCAATACCGATGGTTTCAAACTTAAAAAACCGTTTTCTGAGCTTATTGCTTTTGAAGAATTAAAGCCTCAGGTAAAATTACTAACGAATGGTACTATTTTGCCAAATTCACAAGAACTAAAGTTCAATTTTGAAGCGGTTAATTTAAAAGCAGTTGATGTTAGAATCATTAAAATTTTTGAAGATAATGTGCTTCAGTTTTTACAGGATAATGATTTGAATGCTGCTAATTCTTATAATGTTAGACAAGTTGGTCGCCGTATTGCAAAACAAACCATTCAACTACAATCTGAAGTAGAAAACACAGGAAAATGGAAAGCTTATAGCATTGATTTATCTAAATTTTTCAAAGCAGATCCGGGTGCTATTTACCGTGTAGAATTAAGTTTTAACAAAGACTATTCTTTATATAATTGTGATGGAAACACAACTATTTCAAACTCTGAAAACGAAGAAGAGGGTTATTATGAAGATGAATACATTGAAGAAGATTATACCGAAAGCACCACACCAGAAGATGAAGAATTGCGCGAAGAAGCCTATTGGGATAACTTAACCTATCGCTACAAAAATTACAGCTATAACTGGCGTGAAGAAAACAACCCGTGCCATGATGCGTACTACAACGAATCTAAAGTAGTATCTCAAAATTTATTAGCTTCAAATATTGGGGTTGTTGTAAAACAAGGCGCAAATAATTCATATTATTTTGCAGTTACCAACATACTAACTACCGATCCAGAGGCGAGTGCTACTGTTAAACTTTACAATTTTCAACAACAAGAAATAGCTAGCGCCGTAACTGATAATGATGGATTAATCTTGATTGATTTAAATAAAAACGCTGCATTTGCCATTGTTTCTAAAGGCAAAAATAAAACCTACATAAAACTTGCAGATGGTAACTCGCTATCGTTAAGTAAATTCGATGTTTCAGGTAACAAATTACAACGCGGACTTAAAGGCTACATTTATGGTGAACGTGGTGTTTGGCGACCTGGAGACACACTTCATTTAACGTTTATTTTAAACGATTTTGCCAACCCCTTACCAAAAGGACATCCCGTTAAAATGGAAATTACAGATCCTTATGGTAAACTAGTCTATAAAAATGTAACAAGTTACACCGTTAATAATTTCTACAAATTTACGGTTCCAACGGCTTCCGAAGATAAAACAGGAAATTACAAAGCTAAAGTGTCTCTTGGAGGCGCAACATTTTACAAAGATTTAAAAATTGAAACTGTTAAACCCAATCGCTTAAAAATAAAGATTGATTTTGAAAACGAAATTCTTACTAAAAAAGAGCCATTAAAAGGAACTTTAGATGTGAAATGGCTTCATGGTGCGCCCGGTAAAAATTTAAAAGCGGAGATAAAAGCGAAATTTAGTAGCGCTACAACATCCTTTAAAAACTACAAAGGCTACGTTTTTAATGACCCAACAAAACAATTTGAGACTGAAGAAATCACAGTATTTGAAGGCACTGTTGATGCAGATGGTTTAGCAAAAATTGATAAAAAATTAGAAATCAGCAAAAATGCTCCGGGCATGTTGAATGTTCAGTTTTTAGCCCGAGCTTTCGAAAATGGTGGTGATTTCTCTATGGATGCTTTCACTAAACAATATGCACCCTACGAATCGTTTGTTGGATTGCGTGCTCCTAAAGGCAATGATTATGGATCATTCTTTACAGATGAAAATCAAACTTTTGATGTGGTTGTGGTTAATGCCAATGGCAAACCCGTAAAACGCAATAATGTTGAGGTTAAAGTGTATAAAATTGAATGGCGCTGGTGGTGGAATTCATCTTATGATAATCTGTCTAGCTACGTATCAAGCAGCTACCATAAACCATTTTACGACACTAAAGTAAATACCGATGCTAACGGAAAAGCAAGTTTCAAATTAAATATCCCAGAAAACCAACGTGGTCGCTATTTAATACGAGTTACAGATACTGAAAGTGGTCATGCCACAGGGCAAACCGCCTATTTTTATAAAAATTGGTATGTGCCTGCAGGCGATAAAGAAGCCGCAAAAATGTTGGTTTTTTCAGCAGATAAAGAACAGTATAATGTTGGAGAAACAGCTAAAATTAAATTCAAATCGGGTAGTGAAGGTCGTGCCTTGGTAAGTGTTGAAAATGGTACTGAAGTTTTAAGTTTCAAATGGGTAAAAACCCGACAAGGTGAAACGACTGTTGAAATTCCTGTAACTTCAGAAATGGCACCAAACGTATTCATCAATATTTCATTATTACAACCACATGCCATCACAGCAAACGATTTACCCATTCGCCTATATGGCATTATTCCGCTTATGGTTGAAGACCCAAGCACCATATTACAACCTCAAATAAAAATGCCTGAAGTATTACGTCCAGAACAGGCTTTTGATGTGTATGTTTCAGAAAAAAACAAAAAAGCGATGACCTATACCGTTGCTGTGGTTGAAGAAGGTTTATTAGACTTAACACGTTTTAAAACACCAAATGCTTGGGATGAATTTTATGCACGTGAAGCTTTAGGTGTAAAAACTTGGGATGTTTTTGATGATGTTATTGGGGCATATTCTGGTAGCATAGATCAAGTATTTGCTATTGGTGGCGATGGTAGTGCTGCCGCAGGAAAAAACAAAAAAGCAAACCGTTTTAAACCTGTTGTTACTTATTTGGGGCCTTTTACATTAAAAGCAGGTGAAACAAAAAAACACAACATCAAATTACCGAATTATATTGGTGCTGTAAGAACGATGGTGATTGCTGGAAACCCAACCACCAAAGCCTATGGAAGCACCGACAAATCGGTTGAGGTTAAAAAACCATTAATGGTATTGGCAACGCTTCCGCGGAAATTAAGCCCAGGTGAAAAAGTAACACTCCCAGTGACTGTTTTTGCGATGGAAAACAAAGTGAAAAACGTAACCATTAGTCTGAAATTAAGCAATGGAATTTCCATAATTGGGGAGAAAATAAAAAATCTGTCATTTGCCAGACCTGATGAAGAAATAACCTATTTTGAATTGGATGTAAGCAAAGCAAAAGGCATCAATACGGTGGAAGTTATTGCGACTGGGAATGGTGAAAAATCCACTTACAAAGTAGAATTGGATGTGGTGAATCCTAATCCAATAACATCTAAATCGCTTGATGAAACATTAAATGCGAATGCCAACGAAACGCTTGATTTTTCAACCTTTGGAGTAACAGGAACAAATTCGGCAACCATAGAATTTTCAACTTTACCTCCAATGGATTTTACTCGCCGATTGGAATATTTAATTCAATATCCTCATGGGTGTGCAGAACAAACAACGTCTAGCGTGTTTCCGCAGTTATTTTTAAATGATATTTTCGATTTAACGTATGATAAAAAACAAGCGATTGAAAGTAATATTAAAAACGGCATTACACGTTTAGGACATTTTCAACAACCAAACGGTGGTATGAGTTATTGGATGGGTGAAACAACTGCCGATGATTGGTCTACAAGTTACATTGGTCATTTCATGCTGGAGGCCGAAAAGAAAGGCTTTGTTTTACCTTTAACTTTTAAAACGAATTGGTTGCGTTACCAAAAGCAAGCTGCTAGAGATTGGCGTCCAAGTTATAGAAGTTATAATTCCGATTTGGCACAAGCTTACAGATTATACACCTTGGCATTAGCTGGAAATGCCGATTTAGCAGCCATGAACCGATTACGTGAGTTTACCGAAATATCCAATGAAGGCAAATGGCGACTTGCAGCAGCCTATGCTTTAGCAGGACAGAAGGAAGCAAGTACTCAAATTTCGCAAAAGGCAAATATCAATTTTCAACCACAAAAATATAATTATTACTCGTATGGTTCGGTTGACAGAAATAGAGCGATGGCTTTAGAAACGATGGTGCTTACCAAAAGTTCTAAAATGCGCGAACTTGCTGAAACCATTGCAAAAGATTTATCCAGCGATAGATGGATGAGTACTCAAACCACTGCCTATAGTTTATTAGCCATGGCTAAAATGGTAAAAGCAAACGGTGGTAAAGCATTAAGCGTAAGCTATACCTTAAATGGAAAAATAGAAACGATAACGTCTAAAAGTGCTATTGCGCAACGTTCTTTAAAAATTATTGAAGGCAACAATGCGCTAACCTTCACAAATAACAAAGACAATGTGGTGTATGTACGAGTTTTAAACTCTGGCAAATTACCTTTAGGTGAAGAAATAGCCGAACAACGTGGGTTAAGTGTTTCTGTGATTTATAAGGACTTAAAAGGGAATAAGATTGATATTTCAAAATTACAGCAAGGTCAAGATTTTGTTGCTTCAGTAAGTGTAAGCAATCTTAAAGATTATGATATACAAAATGTAGCTTTAACTCAAATTTTCCCTTCAGGATGGGAAATTGTAAATACACGTTTTACAGATTTTGGCGATACTGTTACAAGTCAAGCACGATATACAGACATACGCGACGACCGTGTGAATTTCTATTTCGATTTATCACAAAAAGGAAAATATAATACTAAAACATTTAATGTAATGTTAAATGCATCCTATTTGGGAACCTATTATTTACCTGGGATTCAAGCAGAAGCGATGTATGATAACGACTTTTTAGTAAGAACAAAAGGACAATGGATAACGGTTGAAAAATAAAAATGAAAGAAGCCTTCAAACCCTATTACGCAGTTATTTTCACTTCAACCCAAAAAGAAAACATTGAAGGATATAGCGATATGGCAGAAAAAATGGAAACTTTAGCAAAACAACAAAAGGGCTATTTGGGTATGGATAGTGCCAGAAATGCTGTTGGTATTACCGCTAGTTATTGGGAAAGCTTAGAAGCCATAAAAAATTGGAAGCAACAAACGGACCATTTGGTGGCACAACAAAAAGGGCGACAGGATTGGTACAGTTGGTATAATGTGAGAATTTGTAAAGTTGAACGTGAGTATGAATTTAATAAATAAAAACAAGTAACGTCATTACGAAGGAAGCATGACTGAAGTAATCTTTAAAATTAAATATTTCACAGGTAAATAAACAGATTGCGATATCGTTTCTACTCGCAATGATATTTTAAAGTTTAGACCTCACAGGTTTTAAAACCCAGTGAGGTCTTCCAATACTATGAACAAAATAAAAGCCTACATAAAACGCAACAAAATTAAATCGACAGTAATTCTAGTTGTTTTAATTACCTATTATTTCTGTTTACCGTGGCAGCTTTTTAAAGACCCAACCGCTACCGTAATTACCAGTAAAAACAAGGAACTTTTAGGGGCTCAAATAGCAACAGACGGACAATGGCGCTTTCCGCAAAACGACAAAGTTCCTAAAAAGTTTGAAACCTGTATTATTCAATTTGAAGATGAGTATTTTTACAAACATCCGGGGTTCAATCCTATCTCTATTTTCAAAGCATTACGAGATAATCTTAAATCTGGCAATGTAAAACGTGGTGGCAGCACCTTAACACAGCAAGTAATTCGCTTATCCCGAAAAAACAAAAAACGTACGTATTTTGAAAAAGCCATTGAAATTGTACTATCTACACGATTAGAATTTAGAGCTTCAAAAAAGCGAATTTTAGCTTATTACAGTAGTAATGCCCCTTTCGGGGGAAATGTGGTTGGGTTAGATGCTGCTTCTTGGCGCTATTTTAACAGAAGTGCCAACCAACTTTCGTGGGCAGAAAGCGCCTTACTTGCTGTGTTACCAAATGCTCCTAGTTTAATTTACCCAGGGAAAAACCATGAGCAGTTGCTTAAAAAACGGAACTTACTTCTTAAAAAGCTTTTTCAAAATGGTGTGATTGATAAATTAACTTATCAATTATCAATTGCAGAAGATATTCCAGAAAAACCATATCCGTTACCTCAAATAGCACCGCATTTACTTCAAAAAGTTTCAAAAACATATAACGGAAAACACATTCAAACCACTATAGATGTGCGCTTGCAAGAACGTGTCAACTTGATTGTTCAAAGTCATTACAATCAATTAAGTCAAAATGAAATTTATAACGCCGCCGTTTTGGTTTTAGATATAAAAACCCGAAAAGTGTTAGCTTATGTTGGAAATACACCCACCGATAAAGCACACCAAAAAGATGTAGATGTTATAGATAAACCACGTAGTACGGGCAGTATTTTAAAACCATTTTTATACACAGCCATGCTTGATTCGGGCGATATTTTACAAAACACATTAGTTGCCGATGTGCCTACGCAATTTGGAAGCTACAACCCCGAAAATTATAACCAAACCTATGATGGCGCTGTTCCAGCAAGTAGAGCCTTGTCACGCTCGTTAAACGTGCCTTCGGTACGCATGCTTCAAGAATTTGGATTGGATCGATTTTACCATTATTTAAAAACACTGCGACTTAAAGATTTAAAATACGACGCCAATCATTATGGCTTATCACTTATTTTAGGAGGTGCCGAAAGCAATTTGTGGGATTTGTGCAAAAGTTACGCCGCCTTATCGTCCACCTTAAATCATTTTTCTGAAACTTCTAGTGAATATTATTCCAATGAATTTTGCGAACCTACATTTCTTGCATCGAAAACGCTTGACTTCGGAAAAAAATCGACCGAAAAAACACTTTTTGATGCCGCTTCCATCTATTTAACTTATGAAAGTTTAAAAGAAGTAAACAGACCCGAAGGCGATGAAAATTGGGAATTTTTTGATGGGTCCAAGCAAATAGCATGGAAAACAGGTACTAGTTTTGGCTTTCGAGATGCTTGGGCTATTGGAACCACCAAAGATTATGTGGTAGGTGTTTGGGTTGGAAATGCCGATGGCGAAGGTAGACCTGGTTTGGTTGGTGTGCAAGCTGCTGCCCCTATTTTGTTTGATGTTTTTAATCTATTACCTAAAACCAATTGGTTTTCAAAACCTTTTGATGAGATGCAGGAAGTAGAAATCTGCAAAAAAAGTGGATACAGAGCATCTCAAAATTGTGATGACGTTGAAACAAAATTTATTCAATTAAGTGGGTTAAAAACGAGACCATGTCCGTTTCATGTTCTAATTCATGTAGATAATACAGAAACATTGCAGGTAAATACGTCCTGTGAAAATTTGAGTAACATTCATAATAAATCATGGTTTGTGTTACCTCCGTTAATGGCATACTATTATAAAGCAAAAAATCCGTTTTACAGGCCATTGCCAAAATTTAGAAGTGATTGTTTGGGAGAGAGCATTATTACTATGGAATTTATTTATCCAGAGGAAAATAACCATATATTTTTAGCAAAAGATTTTGATGAAAAAGTAAATGATTTAATCCTTAAAATAGCCCATTCCAAACCAGAAGCTACCTTATTTTGGTATATTGATAATGCCTATATTGGAAGTACAAAAGATATTCATGAATTATCAGTCGTTCCCAGAGAAGGAGATCACCTTATAACAGTTGTTGATGAATTTGGAAATGAAGTAAAAAGAAAGTTTAGTATTTCAAAATAAAATGTAACTTTATGAAGAACAAACTATTACATTATGCCAGCGTTCCCTAAACCAAATTTTGTTTATAATTTTGATGTTAATATCGAAATTGAAAACTTAAAAAAACATAAAACTAAACGCCACATTCCAGAAAAAACAAGCGATAAGCTTTTAATTGCTACTTGGAATATTGCTAACTTAGGCTTGCAAAAACGTTGGAACGAGCATTATAAAATGTTAGCTGAAATAATTAGCTGGTTCGATATTATAGCGATTCAAGAGACAAACGACAATCTGGAAGGATTAAATAATATTGAACTTGAATTGCCAAATCATTACGATTTAATTTTTTCGGATGCAGGAGGCAATAATGAACGGTCTGCTTTTATTTTCGACAATAAAAAAATAGACAGATTACAATTAGTTGCCGAAGTAGCAATTCCTCCTAAAGATTATAAATACATAAAGCTAGATGGTGTAAAAACAAAATTTACGGGTTTTGATAGAACGCCTTATCTATGTTCCTTTCAATGGAAAAACCATAAACTTATTTTTATAAGCGTACATTCCTTTTTTGGAAGTGAAAAAAAAGCCGATGTTGAAAGGCGTTCCTTAGAAGCCTATGCTATTTCACGTTATGCAGATTTACGGAAAAATTCAAAATATGCATTCTCAAAAAACATTATTACTATGGGCGATTTCAATATTCCTAAAATTGAACAAGGCGACCAAACTTATGATGCTTTGATGCAGCGAGGCTTGAAACTTCCAGACCATTCTACACAAGTATATTCAAACATTAATGATGATAAACAATACGACCAAATAGCTTTTTTACCTTCTTTAAAATCTAAAATTACAGCTAATGGCGTTTTTGATTTTGATACCGCTATTTTTCCAGATTTATGGGAAAGTAGCGTGCCCAATTTTAAAAAATATTTGAAATATTATATGTCGGACCACAGGCCTATGTGGATACAATTGAAGTTATAAAATTAATTTCTCACATAGGTTTTCAGCATACTATGATCTGATTTAAACGTATTGATTTTTTGTGTTTTTAAAATTTCCAAATCTTTAGAAACCCATATATGATCTAAGGAAAGTAAGGGTAAATTCCAAAACCATGTTTCTCTAAAACCATTACCTTTTTCATTAAAGGCGTGGTTAAATTCAGTTTTCATTTGGTTCAAATATTTAGATTCAAAAGGCACATTAAAATCACCTAAAACAATAGTTTTTTGGTTAGTAGATATTAAACCATTCACAAAACTTAATTCCCAGTTGCGTGGCACATCGGTACTACCAGAAACATCAACAGCATAAAAGTTAATCCCTTTTGTTTTAAAATTGATAACAGATGAACTGAAATTAGATATCGTCTCATTTACAACATCTACTTCCGTTTTAGAAAAAACATATATTTCCCGTTTCAACCTATAAAAAAAATACTTAGGATATTTTAATTGAAGTTTTTCTAGGTCATTTTTTTGAGATTCCACCAAAACAAATACATCTGGCATACTTTCACTTTCATTAAAAGCTTCCTCAAAACCATTATCCCTAGATGCATTCCAAAAAACAACTTCAAAATCGTTATCTTTAATAGTTTCTGGAAGATGAATTTTAAAACTTCTACCCAACCAAATAATTAATAACGTAGCAGCTAATATTAAATGGTACTTTTTTTTTCTAAGAAAAACAGATAATAATAAAACCACCACTAATATTAACGGAAGCGGAAGCGAATAGTAAAGTAACGATTCTTTATAACCAGCCTCCTTTATTACGAAATGTAAAATTAATAAGGCTGTAATTATAACAACATTTATAATCCAATAAAGAATTTTTAAAACTTTAAGCATTATCTAAGCGGACGTCCCTTTGCTGCCCACCAAGGGCGTATTTCTATAACTAAACGCCCAGCCTTTACCATAGGGTCTGCATTTGCTAAACTATCGGCCATTTTTAGGGTTGGCACATTATAAATAGTGATACCACGAATAGTGCTATTGTCTCCAAAAGCTCCAGAAATATCCGCATATCCCAGCTCGTACATTTTGTTTAAATGTTGTAAATGTTCTTGCTGTAAAATCTCTGCTTCTTCTTCGTTTTGTGATCGAATAGACCCATTTTTTAAAAAAGCCATAAAGTATTGTTGCATTAAAATGGTGTCTTTTGTTTCTTCATCAACATAATCATAGGTTTTAAAACCTTTTGCAGCGAGTTCTTCTTTTATTTGTTTCCTTGACTTTTCAATGGGTTTTTCTATACCTTCAGAAACAATGGTGTCCTTAATTTCTTCATTGGTCACCGAGGTCTCTTTTTCTACTTTTCTACATGAAACAATTGTTAAAATTGTAAAACATATTACTATTGCTTTTTTCATTTGTTCTGTTTTTATAATGTACGTTACCATGTTTTAAATGGTTTTTTACTTAACTGCGAATTGTAATATTTTATATTGCCAGTAACTTCTTCACCTAACCAATTGGGTTTTTCAAAATTTTCATTTTCGAATCCTAATTCAACTTCAGCAATAACCAATCCTTCATTATCACCAAAAAATTCATCTACTTCAAATGTATGCTTTCCTGTTTTAACTTCATAACGGGTTTTACCAATAATTCCTGGTTCACAAAGTTTTAAAAGGGCCTCGGCTTCTTCTATCAAAATGTCTTTTTCCCATTCAAATCGCGATAAACCATCAGTAGTAGACACGCCTTTTACGGTTAAAAAACCTTTGTTTCCTTTCAGCCGAATTCTTACCGTTCGCTCCTTGTGTGTATTTAAAAACCCTTGAATAATTCTAGTACTTTTAAAAGCCTGCTCTTTGTATATGCTTGAATTTACCAAAAATTTACGTTCAATTTCTACCATTTATTATCCTAACTATTTTAACTAAATTACTTGTTGAAAGTACCACTACAAAAATGGCATTTAATGCCTAAATTTACGGTATGTTGAGCGATTTACCAATACGAAAAATTATTCATGTTGATATGGATGCATTTTATGCTTCTGTAGAGATACTGGACAACCCAGAACTTAAAGGTAAACCAGTTGCTGTTGGTGGTGGTGGTAAACGTGGTGTTATAAGTGCTGCAAGTTATGAAGCCAGAAAATTTGGTGTAAGAAGTGCCATGGCCGGAAATTTAGCCATTAAATTATGTCCTGAACTTATTTTTGTAAAACCAAATTTTGAGCGTTATACTGAAATTTCAAAAAAAATTAGAAAAATATTTTTTGATTATACCGATTTAGTGGAGCCATTATCGTTGGATGAAGCTTATTTAGATGTTACCAATAATAAAAAAGGAAACCCAAGCGCCTCATTAATTGCACAAGAAATTAGAGCGCGTATTTTTAATGAATTAGGCTTAACAGCATCAGCAGGCATTTCTATAAACAAATTTGTAGCTAAAGTTGCTAGTGATTACAATAAACCTAACGGACAAAAAACGGTGAACCCCGAAGAAGTTATTGGTTTTTTAGAAGCACTTGATATTCGAAAATTTTATGGGGTTGGTAAAGTAACTGCCGAAAAAATGTATCAATTAGGTATTTTTACTGGAAATGATTTAAAGTTAAAATCCCTTGAATATTTAGATTCACATTTTGGGAAATCTGGTAGTTATTATTATTATGTGGTAAGAGGGATCCATACTAGTGAAGTGAAACCCAACCGTATTAGGAAAAGTTTAGCTGCCGAACGTACCTTTAGCGAAAATTTATCGAGCGAAGTGTTTATGCTTGAAAAACTTGAACAGATAGCTAGTGAAGTCTCCCGTAGGTTAGCAAAAAGCAAGGTTTCTGGAAAAACAGTGACTTTAAAAATAAAATACAGCGATTTTACCTTACAGACCAGAAGCAAAACATTGCACTATTTTATTAGCGATAAAGCATTAATATTAGATACCGCAAAAGATTTGCTTTATCAAGAAAGATTAAATAACTCGGTGCGTTTATTAGGTATTAGCTTATCCAATCTAAATACTGAAACAAAAAAAGTAATTGAACAAAAAAGTGTAAGCGTTCAACTAAAGTTTGGATTTTAATTAACTGAAATTAATTCTTTTTGTCTCATTTTCCTGTTCTTTGAAAGAAATCTTAATTCAAGAAAGTGCCAAGATAAAACAGCAAAAACAAGCGTAACCAGCAATACAAAAACACTTGTTAAAACTGGATTATAAATATTAAAAAATCCATAATAAACAACTAGTTGAATTATTGGAAAATGATAAATATAAATACCATATGTGAAATCTCCATATTTACCAAAATTATTCAACCATTTAAAGCTATAAGCAAAATAAAAGACCATAAAACCATAAGCAATTGGTTTTAAATATTGAGTTTCAAACACATATTGCTCAACTAAAAACAATATTAAACAAGGTAAAATTATATAATGTTTATACTTTAATAAGAATGAGAAATTTCTATAAAACATAATTCCAACTACAAAAAAAGCTAATGCACCTGGCAATTGCTTAGCGATGCGATAATTATCTATAGAAACAAAATAATTAAAATAAGCTACAGAAATTAAATAAACGATGGCACTCAAAAAATATATATTTACTCTTTTACTCTTAACTAACCAGTAAAAAACAGGCACTAACAAATAAAAAGCCTCCTCTATTTTAATAGTCCAGAGCGCTCCATTTACTGCACAAATTAAATTAGTGGTAAAAACCCCAGGAAGACAAGGTTGCAAATAATTTTGAAATGTTAAGTTAGCTAATAGATACTTCCAAAATTCACCACTAAAAAAATACTGATTAATTGAATAAGTGGAAATTAATGAAAAAAATATTGCAGAAAGTATAATCACAAAAAAATAAGCAGGCACAATTCTTTTTATTCTTCTAAATAAATATTCTTTTATACTATTAGTGTTTTCGTAACTTTTTGCAATTAAAAACCCACTAATAACAAAAAACCCGTCTATTGCTAAACGGGTATTAAAATATATTTGGTAAGGTTGAAACAATTCAATTTCAGCTAATCCTATCATGTGGGCAATTGCTACTGTGGTAGCAAAAACAACTCTTAAAAAATCGAAATTATTGGTGTTAATTTTATTCAAAAGCCGGTTAGAGATTATCTGAAGTTAAAAACCTTAATTTGTAATCTCTCTAACACGTAACGTATTAACCATACCTTTTTCTGCAATTGGCATGGAGGCTAAACTAATTACCATATCTCCTTTAGATACATATCCATTGTCTCTTGCTAATCTATTAATATCACCTACAGTTTGATCAGTAGATACGAATTTGTCATAAAAGAATGCTTTAACTCCCCAAAGTAAACTTAATTGAGTTAAGATACGCTTGTTTGATGTAAAGACTAAAATATGACAAGAAGGTCTCCAAGCCGAAATTTGAAATGCAGTATAACCACTATTCGTTAAGGTTGAAATGGCTTTAGCATCGATTTCGTTTGCCATTATAGCCGCATGATAACAAATAGATTTTGTTATAAAACGATTGGTACGAATATGTG
Organism: Mariniflexile fucanivorans; assembly: GCF_004341235.1. Lineage (GTDB taxonomy): Bacteria > Bacteroidota > Bacteroidia > Flavobacteriales > Flavobacteriaceae > Mariniflexile > Mariniflexile fucanivorans. Next base: position 204,069 of record NZ_SLUP01000009.1, on the reverse strand, counting down.
GTGCTAATTGAGGTACTTTAATTAATGGTGAATCTTCAACATTTTTTAAAATATTTGCCATTTGTTTTATAACCTGAACTGGATATTCACCCACAGATGTTTCCCCTGAAAGCATTACGGCATCAGCACCATCCATTACAGAGTTTGCAACGTCGTTTACTTCTGCACGGGTTGGTGTTAAACTAGTAATCATAGTTTCCATCATCTGGGTTGCAATAATTACTGGTATTCTAGCTTTTTTAGCTCTTAACACTAATTGCTTTTGGATAAGTGGCACTTCTTCAGCAGGAACTTCTACACCTAGATCGCCACGAGCCACCATTAAACCATCACAATTTGCTACAATAGCATCTATATTCGTAACAGCTTCAGGTTTTTCGATTTTTGCTATAATAGGAATTTTATGATCACTATGCTTTTCTATTAAATCGCGTAGTTGAATTAAGTCTTCTGCATGACGCACAAATGATAAAGCCATCCAATCTACATCTTGACTTATAGCGAAAATAGCATCTTCTATGTCTTTTTCGGTTAAGGCAGGTTGTGAAATGTTTGTGTTTGGTAAGTTTACTCCTTTTTTAGATTTTAATGGGCCTCCTTGAATTACTTTGGCTTTAACCTCAGTTTTTCCGTCGGTTGAAACCACTTCAAAAATTAATTTTCCATCGTCTAAAAGAATACGCTCACCTGGTTTTGCATCTTGAGGAAACCTATCGTAGGTCATGTAAACGCGGTCTTTTGTACCTTCAAATCGTTCACCTGTTGCAAATATTATTTCATCACCTGGGTTTACTTCAACTTCCTCTTTCATTACCCCAACACGAAGTTTAGGTCCTTGTAAATCGGCTAATATAGCAGCAGTAAAACCAAATTCTTCATTTAGTTCTCGTATCATTTTTATACGTTCTGCTACGTCTTTATAATCGGCGTGAGAAAAGTTAATTCTAAATACATTAGCACCTTCTTCTAGCATTCCTTTTAATACTTCTTTTGTGCTTGTAGCGGGACCTAATGTAGCTACTATCTTGGTTTTTTTTCTTAATGGCATTAGTTAAAAATTAAATTGTCTTTTGATTTTAATTGATTAATATCAATACTAAAGGCTGTTGCTACTTGTTGTATTTCTAATATTTTATTTAAAATAAGTTTTTCTTCACTTAAATTGAATTCGTTATCTATTTTTAAAAAATAGTTAACAGCCTTATGTTCTGGTACTAAATATGTTGTTTTTGTTAATTTTTCTTCTGTATTAAATAGAGAATTGAAATTATCTGGTTTATAAGTTTCCGTTTTACAAATATTGGATACTAAACTCCAAGTTGTAAGTTGTTTAGAATCTTCCCATTCAAAAATTGAATATGTGGCATTATTAAAACTAAAATCTAAATTTGATTTTCTTCGAGTAAGATTGATACTCAAATGCTTATTTAGAAGATATGCTAAACGATAATCTTCAATGGTACAATGAATTGCTATTAAAGTGCCTTCTACCTCTTCAAAAAAATCATCTAGAATAAGTTTGTGTACTGCCATAACTTATATTAAACGTTGTAAAGATAGCATTTAAAAACATTCCATTGTATAAGTTACATGAATCTTAGCATGAATAATAACTAAAACGTTATAGTTAAATGGCCCGATTAAATCGTTCTAAAGCATTTTAGACATTTTGTTTTGGAACACAAAAAAAGCACGTTTTGAAGCTTTTTCTTCAGCTTTTTTCTTTGAAGTGGCTCTTGCTTTGGAAACAACTTTATTATCTATAGATAATTTAACCGAAAAATGTCTTACTTCATCATTTCCGGTATCTTCATATACATTATACCCAAATGTTCTTTTCTCTTTTTGGCACCATTCTATCAATAAACTTTTGTAGCTTATTACTTTACCTTCTAGGGTTTCGATATCTACATAAGGTGTAATAACACGTTTGTAAATAAACTTTTCACAGTATTTATACCCTCTATCCAAAAAAATAGCGCCTACTAAAGCCTCAAATAAATTACCGTGTATGTTATCTCCAAACTGTCCGGGAGGTATTTTACTTTCTACTAAACCAATTAGGTTTAACTCCCTTCCAAGTTCATTTAAGTGCTCCCTACTTACTACTTTAGAGCGCATTTTGGTTAAATAGCCTTCATCTCCAGAAGGTACTTCGAGATATAAATGAGAAGCGATAACGGCACTTAGCATAGCATCTCCTAAAAACTCTAATCGTTCATAATTAATAGCATTTCCCTTGCTATCCTTAATGTTCATTGAGCGGTGTGTAAAGGCTTTTTTATAGAAATTAATATCTTTAGGCTTAAACCCCAGAATGTTAATTATTTCCATAAAAAAATTCCCGTTGCGTTTAAAACGGGAATTTAATATGTTACGAATGTTTTTCATTCGGGATTCAGTCTAATTTTTTGAATACTACACAAGCGTTATGTCCGCCAAATCCAAATGTATTACTCATTACTACTTTAACATCGCGCTTTTGAGCTTTGTTTAAAGTTAAATTTAATTCTGGATCAATGTTTTCGTCAACCGTTGTGTGGTTTATAGTTGGCGGAATAATACCATGTTCCATTGCCAATATAGCCGAAATAGCCTCTATAGCTCCTGCTGCACCCAATAAGTGCCCAGTCATTGATTTTGTTGAATTAATGTTTATAGCCTTCGCATGACTGCCAAAAACTTCTGAAATTGCTTTCAACTCGGCGACATCACCTAATGGTGTAGCGGTTCCATGTGTATTAATATGGTCTACATCTTCTGGTTTTAAGCCTGCATTTTCTAAACAATTTTTCATTACGGCAACAACACCTCTTCCTTCCGGATGTGGCGCTGTCATGTGGTAAGCGTCAGAAGATAAACCTCCTCCAACAAACTCAGCATAAATTTTTGCTCCTCTTGCTTTCGCATACTCGTATTCTTCTAAAACAAGTGCACCAGCACCTTCCCCAAGCACAAAACCATCTCTGGTAGCATCAAATGGTCTTGATGCTGTTTCTGGACTTTCGTTTCTAGTTGAAAGCGCATGCATTGCGTTAAAGCCTCCCATTCCAGCAATGGTTACTGCTGCTTCACTACCTCCTGTAACAATTACGTCACAATGCCCTAAACGTATAGAGTTTAGTGCATCAAACATAGCGTTTGCAGAAGACGCACAAGCAGAAACCGTTGTGTAATTTGGCCCCATAAAACCATATTTAATGGATATGTTTCCGGGCGCAATGTCTGCAATCATTTTAGGAATAAAGAACGGATTAAATCTGGGCGTTCCATCACCTTTAGCAAAGTTTAAAACTTCTTCTTGAAAGGTTTCTAAACCTCCAATACCTGCTCCCCATATAACACCTACCCGTAGTTTATTAATGGTATCTAAATCTAACTTAGCATCAGCAATTGCCTCATCGGCAGCCACCATAGCGTATTGTGTAAATTTATCCATTCTACTGGCCAGTTTTCTGTCAATAAAATCGGTAGCATTAAAGTTTTTTAATTCGCAAGCGAACTTCGTTTTAAACTTTTCGGTATCGTAATATGTTATAGGCGCAGCACCACTTTTTCCACTTATTAAGCCTTCCCAATATTCATCTTTGGTATTGCCTATAGGTGTTAAAGCCCCTAAACCCGTGACTACAACTCGCTTTAATTCCATAAATGTTTGGCTTATTTTGCAGCTTCTATATAAGAAATAGCTTGACCAACTGTTGCTATATTCTCAGCTTGATCGTCTGGAATTTGGATATCGAACTCTTTTTCGAATTCCATTATTAATTCTACAGTGTCTAAAGAGTCTGCTCCTAAATCGTTTGTGAAGCTTGCTTCAGTTACAACTTCGTTCTCATCAACTCCTAATTTGTCCACGATAATCGCTTTTACTCTTGATGCAATGTCTGACATAATATTTAATTTTAAGTTTTAATTAAGTCGCAAAAATAAAAAACTTTATTTTATAATTTGCTATTCTGTTAAAAATGTATTGGTAATTTACTAAAATTACTTTTAAGTATTTCAAATTTAACTCTTAATTGTTAATAATTATTCTTTTTTTTGTTAGAATATTTAAACATTCTTGTCTGTAAAATGAAACGTATAGTAATTTTTGCTTCCGGATCTGGAACTAATGCTGAAAATTTAATCAAGTTTTTTCACAACAGAGAAAATGCGTCTGTTATTCAGGTGCTTACTAACAATCCCCATGCCAAAGTTTTAGACCGATGCAAAACTCTTGGAGTTAGCGCATTGTCTTTCAACAAAATAGCGCTCACAAAAACAAATGATGTTCTTAATATTTTAAAAGCCTCAAAGCCCGATTTAATTGTTTTGGCTGGCTTTTTATGGAAATTTCCAGAGTTTATTCTGGATGAATTTCCTAATAAAGTTATTAATGTACACCCCGCATTATTACCAAAATTTGGCGGAAAAGGCATGTATGGCATGTACGTTCATGAAGCCGTTGTAGCCAACAAAGAACCCGAAACTGGCATAACAATACACTATGTAAATGAACATTATGATGAAGGCGCCATCATTTTTCAAGCAAAATGTAATGTAACTTCATCAGATTCTGCGGAAAATGTAGCTGCAAAAATCCACGAATTGGAGATGGAACACTTTCCTAAAGTGGTAGATGATCTGTTAAATTCCAAAAATTAAATTCCAAATTCCAAAAAAAATCCCGTATTAATCAGTAAAATCTGTGTCTAAAAAGAAAAAAAAATATTATACCGTTTGGAAAGGACACAAAACAGGTGTTTTTGAAACTTGGAACGATTGTAAAGCACAAATTACCAATTTTGAAGGTGCTCAATACAAGTCGTTTGAAAGTTTTGATGCCGCCAAAGAAGCTTCAAAAGGTAATTATTTTAATTATATAGGTAAAAAGACTGATTTTAAAAGTGAATTATCTTCCATTCAACTAAAAAAAATTGGGCAACCTAACTATAATTCCATTTCGGTTGATGCAGCTTCAAGCGGTAACCCAGGCATTATGGAATACCGTGGCGTAGATACCAAAACTAAAAAACAACTGTTCATTCAAGGCCCTTTTCCAGAAGGCACTAATAATATAGGTGAGTTTTTAGCATTGGTACATGGGTTGGCATTACTAAAAAAAAACAATAGTGACCGCATTTTATACACCGATAGCAAAACGGCTATGAGTTGGGTGAAAAAGAAAAGCTGCAACACCAAATTAGAACGTAATGAAAAGAACAAAATATTATTTGAACTGGTAGATAGAGCCGTAAATTGGCTAAAATCAAACACCTACAAAACCGTTATTGTAAAGTGGGAAACCAAAGCATGGGGAGAAATTCCTGCCGATTTTGGCAGAAAATAAGTAATTAGGAGCTTTTTATAGTCGCTACTTATTTTTAATTACACCAGGTTAAAAATTATTACATTTGTAAACCATCAACAAAGAACCTTCATAAAAATTGCATAAAAATCAACCGTCCGATATTGGTGCATTACTTTTAGACATTGGCGCTATGCTAATGAGTTCTGGAGCAAATACCAACCGCATACGCCTTACCATACAGCGAATAGGTAAAAGCTATAACTTTAAAACCGACTTTTTAATTACCCATAGAGCCATTATGCTTACGCTAAAAGACTCGAATGGCAATATGTGTTTCAATGAATTGAAACAAACCTATACGCATACACCTAATTTTAAAATAGTTAGTGGGCTAAGCAAATTAAGCTGGCAAATTGTGGAAGAAAAATTACCAGTAGAAAAAGCAAGTAAGGAACTTAAAAGATTAAAAGCACTTCCTCATTATCCGCGGTTTATAGTTTTATCGGTTGTTGCATTTGCTTGTAGTTCCTTTTGCCGTTTAAATGGTGGTAATTTTATTGAAATGCTTCTTGTTTTTATTGCCGCTTTTTCAGGTATATTTTTAAGACAAGAATTAGCTAAGAAAAAAGTAAACCCATACTTTACCATATGTATTGCTTCCTTTTCATCGGCCACCATAGCTGGAACTTTAGGCTTATTTTTGCCCTATCAACATGATAATATCATTTTCATAACTTCTATATTATATCTAATTCCGGGGATTCAATTAATTAATTCTATTACAGATATACTGGATGGAAACACTATTAATGGTTTAGTTAGGGCATCTATTGGTATTGTAGTGTCATTCGCTATTTCAATAGGACTGCTATTAGCAATTTTAATATTTAATACCAATTAAAATGGATGTGACTATCTTTATTGAAAAATGGATTTGGTTCGGCACCGCTGCTGTTGGGTTTGCCATTATATTTAATGTTCCTACCAGAACACTTATCCCCACATTTTTAATGGCTTCTATAGGTGGTGTGGCAAAGTTGCTGTTCTTACCTTATACAGGCATCGTATTTAGCACTTTAATTGGCTGTATGGTCATTGGGCTCCTTAGTATTTTTGCTGCACATTTTAAGCATTCACCTCCTTTTATTTTCGCCATTCCTGCTGTTATTCCCATGGTTCCGGGTTCATTTGCCTATTACACTATGAAAGGTTTTATTAAACTCGCTTACAATACTAATCCAGATGATTTTGTACCCATATTATATGATACCGTTACTAATGGAAGCAAAACCTTATTTGTGCTAATGGCAATCACACTTGGTGTTTATGCACCCATGTTATTAACCAGAAAAGAGTCGGCAAAACAAATTAAAATTCCTTTACTAAAGAAAGCTAAGAAATAAAAGTACTGTATAAATCGAATACTAAATAGCTTCCAATTTTAAAGTTTAATAGTATATTTGCACAAAAATATCACAAAACTTTCATGAGCAAATTAGTAATTGTTGGCACCGTAGCTTTTGATGCTATTGAAACGCCTTTCGGTAAAACCGATAAAATTCTTGGTGGTGCTGCAACATTTATTGGTTTAGCAGCTTCACATTTTAATATTGATGCGGCAGCAGTTTCTGTTGTTGGAGGCGATTTTCCTCAAAAATATTTAGATCTTCTATCTAATAAAAATATAGACATTTCAGGTATTGAAATTGTTAAGGAAGGAAAAACATTCTTTTGGAGTGGTCGTTATCATAACGATATGAATTCAAGAGACACATTGGTTACCGAGTTAAACACACTTGCAGATTTTAAGCCCGTAGTTCCTGAAAATTATCGTGATGCTGAAATAGTTATGTTAGGAAATCTACATCCTATCGTCCAATCTAGTGTATTAGACCAAATGGTTAATAAACCGAAACTGGTTATTTTAGACACTATGAATTTTTGGATGGATAGCGCCCTTGAAGATTTACACAACGTTATGAAACGCGTAGACGTTATTACCATAAACGATGAAGAAGCACGACAACTTACCGGAGAATACTCTTTGGTTGTAGCTGCTAGAAAAATTCATACTATGGGACCTAAATATGTAGTGATTAAAAAAGGAGAACACGGTGCTTTATTATTTCATAATGATAATGTGTTTTACGCACCAGCTCTACCACTAGAAGAAGTGTTCGATCCAACAGGTGCTGGAGATACCTTTGCTGGTGGATTTGCTGGCTACATAGCTAAAACAGGCGACACCTCTTTTGAAAACATGAAAAATGCTGTAGTTTTCGGATCAACATTAGCCTCGTTTTCTGTTGAAAAATTTGGAACTGAACGCATGGAGAATTTAGAAAGTGAAGAAGTACATAATCGATTGTTGCAATTTAAACAATTAACGCAATTTGATATAAAATTATCATAAACCAACGCGCTCAAAATAGAGCGCGTTTTTAATTTAAATACTAATTTTTCATTTCAGCAAAATCAAAAATTCTTGAATTCAACGAAATGAAATATAATTAATGAGTAAAGCGAAAATCTTTAAAAATGAGTGATTCAATAAAACACGAATGTGGCATAGCTGTTTTAAGACTTTTAAAACCGTTAGAATTTTATAAAGAAAAATATGGCACTGCTTTTTATGGGGTAAATAAAATGTACCTTATGATGGAAAAACAGCACAACCGCGGGCAAGACGGTGCTGGTTTTGCAAGCATTAAGCTAGACACAAAACCAGGTGAACGCTATATTAGCCGAGTGCGATCCATCGCGCAACAACCCATTCAAGATATATTTGCTCAAATAAACGACCGTGTTAATAAAGAGTTTTTAGCCCATCCAGAATATACCGATGATGTTGCTTTACAAAAAAAACACATTCCCTATATAGGCGAGGTGTTTTTAGGCCATGTGCGTTATGGTACTTTCGGAAAAAACAGTGTAGAAAGTGTACATCCATTTTTAAGACAAAATAACTGGATGCACCGTAATTTAATAATGGCTGGAAACTTTAACATGACCAATGTTAAAGAATTATTCGCCAACCTTATTAGGCTTGGTCAGCATCCAAAAGAGTATACCGATACCATTACTATTATGGAAAAAATTGGTCACTTTTTAGATGATGCCGTTAGTAAAATATACAAACAGGTAAAAAAAGAAGGTTTTAATAAACATGAAGCGTCTCCATTAATAGCCGAACGATTAAACGTTGCAAAAATTTTAAGAAAAGCAGCTAAAAATTGGGATGGTGGTTATGCGATGGCAGGATTGATTGGACATGGTGATTCGTTTGTGTTAAGAGACCCAGCAGGAATTAGACCAACTTATTATTATATGGATGATGAAGTTGTGGTGATAGCTTCAGAACGACCTGTTATTCAAACCGTATTTAATGTAAAATTTGAAGACGTTAAAGAATTAGAACCAGGACATGCCATTATTACTAAAAAATCTGGGAAGGTTATTATCAAAAAAATATTAGAGCCTTTAGAGCGCAAATCGTGTTCGTTTGAGCGTATTTACTTTTCTCGTGGAAGTGATGCTGAAATTTATCAAGAACGAAAAATGCTTGGTAAATTATTGATGCCAAAGGTTTTGGAGGCAATTGATAACGATACAAAAAATACCGTGTTTTCTTATATTCCAAATACTGCAGAAACATCTTTTTTCGGAATGATTGAAACAGCTGAAGCATCTCTAAACAAAAAGAAAACAGCCGCTATTCTAACAGGACAACGTTCTATTTCAGCAGAAAAAGTAACCGAAGTTTTATCGGAACGTATTAGGGTAGAAAAAATAGCGATTAAAGATGTTAAACTAAGAACTTTTATTACTGAAGATAGTAGTAGAGACGATTTAGTTGCGCACGTTTACGACGTTACATATGGCGTTATAAAACCAACCGATAATTTGGTAATTATTGACGATAGTATTGTAAGAGGTACTACTTTAAAAAAGAGTATTTTAAAAATACTAGACCGTTTAAACCCTAAGAAAATTGTTGTAGTCTCATCGGCACCACAAATACGCTATCCGGATTGTTATGGGATTGATATGGCAAATCTTGAAAGCTTAGTTGCTTTTAAAGCAGCACTAGAGCTATTAAAAGAAGCTGGCAAATACCATATTGTAGAAGATGTTTACAATAAATGTATAGATCAAACGGAATTGGAAGATGTTCATGTACAAAACTTTGTAAAAGAAATTTACGATCCATTTACAGACGAACAAATTTCTGATAAAATAGCTGAAATTTTAAGTCCTGATGATATTAAGTCTGAAGTTAAAATCATTTTTCAGTCGGTTGAAAATTTACATAAAGCATGTCCAGAGCATTTAGGCGACTGGTACTTTACAGGAAACTATCCTACAGATGGCGGTAACCGTGTTGTAAACCGTGCCTTTATTAACTTTTACGAAGGCAACAAAGAACGTGCTTATTAATTTATTATATAATCATTTTATAGCCCTAAGCTATAATAAAAACGCATTTAAACAGATAAAATAGCAGTTTATCTAAAAAATATCAAGGTTGTCTAAAATACATCTAAATTAGAATCACCATAACATAAGTAGGTTAAGTTCATGGTAGATTTGGGGCAAAAAAAGGTGAACATCTGTTCGCCTTTTTTTATGCTTTTTAATTTGTACAAAAACTACAAATAAATTTAATAAAATCGCTTAAGCCAATATATTAGCCGTTTAACTAAAATATTTTTCCATACGCTTAAGCCATGATACATTTGCTTCACCATAACATAAGTAGGTTAAGTTCATGGTAGATTTGGGGCAAAAAGGTGAACTCTCGTTCACCTTTTTCATTTTATAAACTTTCGTAAAAATGACGTCTCGCCTTTACAACTAATAGCTTTTATTTCTTCTGATGGTTACAATTTCAAATTAAGCTAAAAATTCGCTGTTGAGTATCATGGGTATTACTAACCCAACTACAATAGCAGAAATAACCATAATCCAATCGCGTTTGTTAAACCTAAAGATGGTTTGCATAATGTAACCCAATAGTAAAACGGCAAACACAATAATTATTTGAGCAAGTTCTATGCCTAAAGCAAATTCTAGTAATAGCACTATTTTGTTGTCGTTATCACTTAACAACATTTTAAATTCGCGAGCAAATCCCAAACCATGTATTAAACCGAAAAATAGGGTTGATAAAAATAGTACGCCTACCTTTTCCTTTTGGGCACCTTTGCCTGATGTGAATACATTAAATAACGCTACAATTAATATGGTTATTGGAATTAGAAATTCTACCATGGTTGCCTTAACACTAATAATGTTGTAGACAGCTAAAATTAGGGACAACGTGTGTCCTAAAGTGAACATGGTGATTAATAAAAAAACACGTTTCCAGTCTTTAAATAAATATGGAACGGTTAAAACTATAAGAAATAATACGTGATCGTAGGCTTTTACATCAAGTACGTGATTGATGCCATATTGAACGTTGAACCAAAAATTATCGAACATAACATTATTAGTATTTAGGGAAAAATCAAAGATACAATTATTTAGATTTGTTTAATGATGCTTATATTTTTTATTGAGCTGAAAAAGCATTTCTTCAGTAATGTCTTTAAGATTAAATTGATGCTTCCATTTCCAATCTTGTCTGGCATAGGAATCGTTGATGTTTTTTGGCCAACTATTTGCAATGTCCTGTCTATAATCGGGGTTATAGGTAATTGTAAATTCGGGCATTTGTTGTTTTATAGATTCTGCAACTTCTTTAGGTGTAAAACTAATAGCAGCCAAATTGTAAGACGACCTTATTTTTACAGCTTCTTTTTTGGCGGTCATAATATCAACGGTTGCTTTTATGGCATCGTCCATAAACATCATGGGTAATTCGGTATCTTCCTTTAAAAAACAATCGTAAAAACCATCGGTTATGGCTTTATGGTAAATTTCTACAGCATAATCGGTAGTGCCGCCACCAGGTAATGTTTTCCAACTAATAATACCTGGGTAACGTAAACTTCGCACATCTACTCCATATTTATTATGGTAATATTCACACCAGCGCTCGCCAACTTGTTTGGTAATACCATAAACGGTAGAAGGCTCCATAATAGTATATTGTGGCGTGTATTCTTTGGGTGTTGTGCTACCAAATACGGCAATACTTGACGGCCAAAATACTTTTTTTATAAATTTTGCACGGGCTAGATTTAGTATATGAAATAGCGATTCCATATTTAAATCCCAAGCCTTCATAGGATATTTTTCACCGCTGGCACTTAAAATAGCAGCCATTAAATAAACGGTATCAATTTTATATTTTTCAATGCATACTTTAATGCTTGCGTAGTTTTGTGCATCAACAATTTCGAAAATACCCGAATTAACAATATCTAAATTACTGTAACTTATATCGCTTGCTATTACATTTTCGGCACCATATAATTCTCTCAGTTTAATTGTTAACTCAGATCCTATTTGCCCACATGCACCAATTATTAATATTTTAGACTTCATTAAAAGCTGTAATTATAAAGATTTATCAAAAATAATAAGTTTTTATTGATAATATCATATTTTTAAAATGAAATATTACGAATGCGATTGCAAAGTATATGATGGAATAAGAAACGAATCTTATATCTTTGCTTTTTATATGATATCTTTTATTATGAAAATGAAGTTTTTAAGTGTTTTATGTATTTTGATTATTACCATTTCTTGTAAAAAAAATCAAGAGCAAAGTGATGTGGATATTAATATAAGCGCAGACAGTCTAGAGGTTAAACAAAAAGACGTTTCAAAAATTAAATACACCGATTATATTTTAGATAGTAGAGCAGAAAATGCCATTATCCATTGGGAATCCTATAAAAAACTGGAAGACGTTGTTAGTAGTGTAAAAAAAGCCGATTTAAGCTTCTTTTATAAAAACAACAAAGAAGTTAAAGAATTATTGGTGAACTTGAAACAAAATATACCACTTGAGGTAAACAGCCCATCAATTTTATCAAGAATTTCAGCTTTAGAAACCAAACTTTTAAAATTGGAAAGTTTAGCGAATTTATCAACTACCAGTAAAGCAGAACTGCTTGCCAACATACAAGATTTTTTGGTGGCGTTTTCTAATTTAAACTTGCAAATGAATAAGAAAATTGAAAACGATAATATTATTATTGAAAAGCCTTAAAAGATAATGGTTCAATAAAAAAAAAAGAGGCTGTCTGAAAAGTTAAAATTAATCGTCATTACGAACGCAGTGAAGTAATCTGTTTGTTGATTATTAACAACTTACAGATTGCTTCGTTCCTAGCAATGACGGAAAACTACACTTTTCAAACAGCTGTTTTTTTATGTTTAGTTCTAATTATTTTTTTGGCTGCGCTTCTTGAGCTTGCAATACTTGTTTTTGTCTTAATAATTCGGTTTTTGTTAACTGAATTAAATTGAAATTTGGTGATGCTTTTAAAGTGGCATCCAAAATATCTACCGCTTTATCAATATTTGCTTTTGTGTCTTTGTTGTATGTAGATAAAGCACTTAAATACATAAATGCCGATTTTAGCGATACTTCATATGGGTTCTGTGTTTCGTAAAAAGCTTTTTTCATATCGTCTTTTGCATTTGCCAATCCATAAGCAATGTGTTTATCTGCTTCGGTTAACTTTTGTGTTTGTAAACAAAGTTCTGCCAATTCATACGCAATTAACGCATTAGGATTTCTTTTAAACATTTCTTCAAATTGTGCAATGGCCAATTCTGGTTGTTTTACAGCCTTTAATGAAACGGCTTTTACTTCCACGGCAATATCCGAATCATCAACCATACGCTCATATCCAATAGTATTTAAAGCTTGAATATATTTATCTTCACTCATATAAATATAAGCCAACGTATCCATTCTGGCCGGTGAAGGTGATAGCACGTTTAAATGCGTCATAGCATTAATAATGCCTTGTACATCGCCTTGTTGTTTCATTTGCTTATAATAAGCTTCGTAATGTTTCATTAAATCCACATTACTTTGTGCGCTCATAACAAAGCTACTTACCAATAATACCAATACAATTAATCTTTTCATTTGTCAAAAATATTTTAAAGCGATAAAACTATAAAAAATTAGCATTGAAACACTTAAAAGAATACTAATTATTTCTTATTCGTAATTAAAACCTATTTTTATTTAAGCATAAACTAGGTGATTTATGCTGAATGAAATATACATTATTAGGAAAGTTTAAAAATAATAAGTACATTAGGTTTATTAAAAAATTAAAATATGGGAATTAAAAGTTTTTTAGGATCTAGAAAAAATCAGCAAAAAAGCAACGCAGATTTGCCAATTAAGGTTAGTGATTACATGTCTAAAAACCTAATAACATTTAAATCTGAAGACCACATGGATAGCGTTATTGATTCTTTGATAAAGCACAGAATTTCTGGTGGTCCAGTAGTAAATGACAATCACGAATTAATTGGAATTATTTCTGAGGGTGATTGTATCAAGCAAATAAGTGAAAGTAGATACCATAATTTACCCATGGAAAATAATACGGTTGGTAAATGTATGATCACAACTGTAGATACTATTGATGGTAATATGGATATTTTTGATGCTGCCGTCAAGTTTTTAGAATCGAAACACAGGCGTTTTCCTATTGTTGAAAACGGTAAGTTGATAGGGCAAATAAGCCAAAAAGATATTTTAAAAGCTGCCATGAACCTAAAAGGTCATACTTGGTAGGCCGTTTTTAACTTTCTCTTTTTACCAACGCATAATATTCATCTTCTAAAGGCAAATAGCCTTGGTCGTAAACAAAATAATATATAGTGCCTGCCTTAGTCGTGTAAGTACTTGTAAAAAAATTAAAATCGAAACCATGTTGAATAAGTTTTGTTCTCGTGGTTTTTGTTTTTTGTTCAGGGTTTAAGGTTTCTAAAATGCGCCAATTTTTTCTTAGGCGATTATTTATATTTCTAATTAGGTTTTTTGAATCTTTATTTATGGTATTGTTATACGCATTTCGGCAATAATCACTACAAAATTTTTTGTCGCTTCTACCTATTATTTTCTCATTACATTCTAAACAAGTTTTAGCCATAATTGTTTTTTTATAAAGATACATTTTTTTTGTTTTTCAATGTAAAAATACAATCTTATTATTTATAGGTATTTAAAGAGATATAAACGACTACAATTATTTACAAACGAACACAAATGTTTACTAACCGATTATAATTTTTTATCCGTCGCATCTTTGCCATGTCGAAACATAAGAACTCGATAGTATTAACTGTTTAACGATAAAATTTAAAATTATGAACACACTTAGAAACAAAGTACAGTTGATTGGTAACTTAGGAAACGATCCGGAAATCATCAATTTAGAATCTGGTAAAACATTAGCGAAATTTAATATTGCTACTAATGAAAGCTATACCAATACGAAAGGTGAAAAAATCACAGATACACAATGGCATAATGTGGTTGCGTGGGGAAAAACAGCCCAAATAATTGAAAAATATGTAACTAAAGGTAAAGAAGTTGCCATTGAAGGAAAGCTAACATCGCGCAGTTATGATGATAAAGATGGTAATAAGCGCTATATAACCGAAGTGGTTTGCAGTGAATTGCTTATGCTTGGGAAATAATACCTTTTTTTGCCCTTAAAATGGTTGCAAATAGGCTCTTTTTATAAAAGGGCCTATTTATTTTCCACATTATCAATATTATAATAACCGCCTTTATTTTCGGTGCGTTCTAAAGATTGCGTTATGATTAAATGCGATACGTTTACCATATTACGCAACTCGCAAAGTGATGTAGATATTTTAGATTCTTTATAAAGCTCTTCAACTTCGTTATGAATTAATTCTAAATGTTTAATAGCGCGTTTTAAACGTTTATTGCTTCTTACAATACCAACATAATCACGCATTAAAGCTTGCATTTGTTTTAAATTATGCTGTATTAAAATGTGCTCTTTCGGTATGGTGGTGCCTTCATCATTCCAATCTGGTATTTCAACATTAGCAGGCTTATGGTTGTTTTCGCTGTGGTATTTAAAAATATTATGGGCATACACCAAAGCTTCCAATAATGAATTAGAGGCAAGTCTATTGGCACCATGTAATCCAGTGCGTGTACATTCACCACATGAAAACAAATTATCGATACTTGTTTTACCTTTTTTGTTCACTTTTATACCGCCACATAAATAATGAGATGCGGGTACTACAGGTATCCAATCGGTATCTATTTTAATGTGATGTTCCAAACATTTGTTATATATATTCGGGAAATGCTTTTTAAAGGCATCCATATCCAAATGGGTGCAATCTAGATAAACATGAGGTTCGCCTGATTTTTTTAATTCATTATCTATACTTTGCGATACAATATCTCTGGAGGCTAGTTCTGCACGTTCATCATAATCTAACATAAATCGATGGCCCGATTTATTTCTTAAATAAGCTCCAAATCCTCGTACAGCTTCCGATATTAAAAAAGATGATTCTCCCTTAAGATCATATAAGGCGGTAGGATGAAATTGTACAAATTCCATGTCTTTAATTTTTGCCTTGGCTCTGTAAGCCATAGCAATACCATCACCGGTAGCAATTATAGGGTTGGTTGTATGCCCATATACACAACCAATACCACCAGATGCCAAAAGTGTACTATCTGCTTTAATGGTGAAAATTTGGTCTGTTTGTTGGTCGAAAACATACGCACCATAGCAGGTTATTTTTTCTGACTTATCATCAATGATATGATGATTTGTTACTAAATCAATCGCAAAATGATGTGGTAAAATACTAATATTTGGCAGTTGATGTGCACGTTTAAGTAAGGCACGTTCTATTTCATAACCCGTGATGTCTTTATGATGTACAACTCTATATTCTGAATGGCCTCCTTCTTTTCCTAAATCGAACTCACCACTAGCATCCAAATCAAAATTAGCGCCCCAAAGCAGGAGTTCTTGAAGTCGTTTAGGTCCTTCTGTTATAACCATTTTAACCACTTCTTTATCGCATAAACCATCACCAGCAATAAGAGTGTCTTTAATATGTTTTTTAAAAGAATCTTTTTCAGCATCTAAAACAACCGCAACGCCACCTTGTGCATACTTGGTGTTGGATTCGTCTTCACTAGCTTTGGTTACAATAATAACATTTTTGTCAGGAAATTTTTCAGCTATTTTAACCGAGAAGGTTAATCCAGCAATTCCTGAACCAATGACTAAATAATTTGCTTCAATCATTTTTTATTTTGATAATTCTAGCATGCGTTCAATAGGTAATAAAGCACGTTTGCGTATGTGTTCTGGCACTTCTATTTGAGGTGATTCGTTTAATAAACAATCGTATAATTTTTGCAGTGTGTTCATTTTCATAAAATGACATTCACTACAAGCACAGGTATTATCTTCAACTGCTGGAGCTGGAATTAATTCTGTGTTAGGCATTTCCTGCTGCATCTTGTGTAAAATACCTGCTTCAGTTGCTACAATAAATTTTTCTTCAGGATGTGCTTTTACAAAATTTATCATTCCAGAAGTAGAACCAATGTATGTAGCCGTATTTAAAATATGCTCTTCCGATTCCGGATGCGCAATAATTTTATGATCTGGATATTTTTTATGAAGTGCTATTAATTTATCGATAGAAAATGCTTCGTGGACGATACAACTACCATCCCAAAGCAATAAATCCCTACCTGTTTGTTTGCTAACATAATGCCCTAAGTTTTTATCTGGAGCAAAAATAATAGGAGTGTCTTTTGGTACCGATTCTACTATTTTCACAGCGTTTGATGACGTACAAACAATATCGGTTAATGCCTTAATTTCAGCAGAACAATTCACGTAAGTTATTACCACATGGTCTGGATGTGCTTTGGTGAATTTTTCAAAAGCTTCCGGCGGGCAAGAATCGGCTAATGAACAACCTGCTTTTAAATCTGGCAACACTACTTTTTTGGTTGGATTTAAAATTTTAGCAGTTTCTGCCATAAAATGTACACCTGCAAATACAATAATATCAGCATCGGTTTCGGCTGCTTTTTGCGATAATTGTAAACTATCACCAACATAATCGGCAATATCTTGTATTTCTGCAACTTGGTAATAATGCGCTAATATAACCGCATTTTTTTCTTCTTTAAGCCGTTTTATTTCTTTTACTAAATCCATGAATTCTATAAATCTTCAACATTTTACACAAGAAAAGTTTCTTATGCGGTTCAATTGTTTTACAAATATCTTAATTATAATCTTATTGAACTGAGATTAATAGAAAAAATGAACAAGAATTAAACGCGACTTTGTCTTTTTATTAAATTTTTAAATTCTTTTTAATCAAAGGCTTGTTTATTTAATAAAACGAAAAGCAACCTTAATAGAATATTAAACAGCTGTTTGGATTTTTAAATTTTGAGTTGAAATATCTTCAATTTCCAAACCTATTAAGCTTAATGTTTTTTCGCCGTTTTCCAATGCTTTAAGTACTTCTTCTTTAATATCTTGAAAAGGGTTTTTTAATTCGCTAAACAAGGTTTTGTAATAAGAAATGCCTTCTTTTAAATTATTGGTAAAAGTTAATAAGTACTTTTCTTCTTTATTAGTCATGGTAGCTTTTACTTCATCTATTTTATTTCTTAAATAAGTGATGTAAATAGTAAGTTCTTTTACGAATAAATTTGGACGATCGGTTCTTGAAATCATGTTATCCCTACCGTAAATATGGTCGGTCATATTCTTTAAAGTCATTATTTTTGAATAATATGCCATATTTGGACCTGGACAAATTGAAACACCTTCACGTTCCACTTTAGTATCTAAGTTATAAGCCAACAACGCCGAAGTACCTAAACCAACACAAGTACAAGATTTTTCGGTTATTTTATTAAACGCTTTTTGATAGTCTTTCAAAGGTAAACCTGCAGCGTCTAATTCTTTTATTTTTAAATGTTGATATTCTCTTGATGCGGTACAAAGGCCAGATTCTTTAAACTCTTTGTTTAAGGCAACGAATTTTTTAGGACAGGCACTTCCTGGTCTGCCTTTGTTGATTAAGGCTTCTTTTTCTAAATCTTTAGTATTCGATCTTAGGTTATTAAATGGTACGCCTAATGGAGAAATATCGCTTAAATACAAGTCATCTTCTTTGGCAAGCATCAATTTGTTCATGGTATTTTCATCAACCGTTGTTGCTTCTGGCACTAATAAAAAGGGCGTTCCCCAGCCAACAGCATCCAATTGGTATTCATTAAGAAGAAACTCATGTTCATCATAAGTTCCAACACCACCTTGAGCAGAAATTTTTATTTCTAACGGTTTTTTTGAAACGGTACGACCTTGATTTTCCAATTCCTGATTCACCATGGCTTCAATAGAAGCTCGTAATTCTTCTCTTTTTTCTTTAAATTCGGCTAAAACTGGGCCTAGTAAATAACCATCGGTAGCAAACGCATGCCCACCACAATTAAGTCCAGATTCTATACGGTATTCAGATACCCATAAACCTTTTTTTGCCAAAAATTTACCTTGAATCAAAGCCGATCTATAATCACTCACTTTTAAAATGATTTTCTTTTCAAACTCACCAGATTCATTTGGATAAAAATCATCAAACTGGCTCATATAGGCATACAAACGCGGATTCATTCCTGCCGATAATACCATAGAAGATTTCAACTTACTATTGGCAAACCCTCTTAAAGCAGCGTGCGCATCGTTATATTCAACAGGTAATTTTTCGTTTTTAATATAATTGTCTTTGTCAACTTTAGTCATTATGTTAACGTCAATACTCCCTTTTGTTAGGTTTTGTGACGCCCAGTTTTTTAACTCGGCAATATTAAATCCGTTTTCTGTTAGCTTATTAAACTCTTGTTTAATTGCCGAACTTGAAGGAAGCATATTTATGTATGCTTTTAGTTCTTCACCTTTTTCTGAAACACCATTTTTTAAATCTTCAAATTTTTTATCAACCAAATCGCTCATCATATTTAAGTATGAAGTGATGCGTTTTGCTCTAAAATCATCAATTTTATCGGTTATTTCGGTATAAGGAATTTCGAATTTTTCGCTATACATTTTTCTTAATTTCTCAAGTAAGATGTCGTCTACCAAAGAAATTACAGAATCAATACCATATTGTGCCACCTTTAATGGCGAATCTATTGTAAATCCAATACCCATAACTGGGATGTGGAATGAATGTGCTTTTTTCATGTGTTTTTATTTTAGAACAAACGTATATACTGGTTTTTAATATCCTACAACATTAATACGCTTATTTTTGTTGTTATTTTAAACAGATTAAAAGTGGCAAATGTATAGATTGATAACAGTTGAAAATATGACATTTGTCATACTTCAAGCGGTCCACAAGCCGAAAAGAAGTGATTTTAAACTGGTTGCAAATATTTAGCTACAACTTATTATTGTTAAGATTGTTGTTAAGTTGTGAATTTATTTAATTATTCTCAATTTGTATTTGATAAACTAAAAAATTCCATAAAATTTCAGCAAGACACCTTTCTTTAATTAAACCTTCCTTACATTTATGCTTAATTTTCAATAGAACTACCATATGTCTGTAGAACCAAAATTAACACGATTTAAACAAAATGTACTGGCAAAATACCAAATATACAATAGTATATTTATGACGTTGCCTTTTGATTCCATTACAAAAACAGGGGTACTTTTACCGTTGTTTCATGAAACTTGTAAAAAGGGGTTTGCAAACGGCGATGACCCAACAACCATAGTCGATCTTTTTTTTAAAAAATACCAAGCAAGACGCGACGCACAAAGTCAAATTAATTTACTTTTCAGGTTTATTCAATATATAGAACGCCAAGTGGTTTTATTTGATGCTGTTGAAGATGCCGCTTTCCCTATTGTTAACAATATGGAGGGGATAGGTACCTTAAGAAACCTTAAAGAATCGGCTGTTTCAAATAACAGTCTTGAGGAATTGCAAAGTTATCTCGAAGAGTTTAAGGTTCGTATCGTTTTAACGGCGCACCCTACCCAATTTTATCCTGGATCTGTTTTAGGAATTATTACCGATTTAACACAAGCTATAAAAGACAACAACCTTTCAAACATCCACAATTTATTTGGGCAATTAGGAAAAACACCTTTTATTAAACACGAAAAACCAACGCCTTATGATGAGGCAAAAAGTTTAATCTGGTATTTAGAAAACGTATTTTATGAGTCTTTTGGAGAAATTTATAATTACATCCAACAAAATATTTATGACGATTCTAAGAAGCATAACGAAATTATTAATATTGGGTTTTGGCCAGGTGGTGACCGCGATGGAAATCCATTTGTAAAACCAGACACTACCATTCGTGTAGCAAAAAAACTTAGACAAGCTGCTTTAAAAAAATATTATGGCGATTTAAAAAACTTAAGACGTAAACTTACCTTTAGAGGTGTTGAAGAGCGTATAGTTCGTTTAGAAACTATTTTGTACAAAAACAGCATCAATTTAGATTACTCGAAAGCTATTTCTGCAAAAGAACTTCTTACTGAATTATTAAGCATTAGAAATTTAATTGTTAAAGATTTCCAATCACTTTATGTTAATGAAATAAATAGTTTAATAAATAGAATTCATTTATTTGGCTATCATTTTGCAACTTTAGATATAAGACAAGATAGCCGAATTCACCATTCAGTTTTCACAACGGTTATAGACCATATTATTAGTACAGGAAACCCATCGTTCCCGAAAAACTATCACGATTTAACCGAAGCGGAACAAATTAAAATCCTTTCGGAAGTTAAAAATGTGTCTGTAGATGTAAATGTTTTTGAAGATGAAATGGTTTCCAACACTTTAAAAACTATTGAAGCTATAAAAACCATACAAGAAACTAACGGCGAGCGTGCTGCTAATAGATATATTATTAGTAACAACCAAACAGCTTTAAACATGATGCAACTTTTCGCCATGCTTAAAATTGTAGCTTTTAAAGATAGTTTACCTGTTGATGTGGTGCCACTTTTTGAAACTATTCCCGATTTAGAAAATGCACCAGCAGTTATGGAGCAGCTTTATAAAAACCCAGCTTATATGGAGCATTTAAAAAGCCGTGGAAACAAACAAACCATTATGCTAGGTTTCTCTGACGGAACTAAAGATGGTGGTTACTTAATGGCAAACTGGGGTATTTATACCGCTAAAGAAATGCTTACTGAAATGTCTAGAAAATATGGTATTACTGCTATATTTTTTGATGGACGTGGTGGACCACCAGCACGTGGAGGTGGAAAGACACATCAATTTTACGCTTCTTTAGGCCCAAATATTGAAGATAAAGAAGTTCAACTTACTATTCAAGGACAAACGATTAGTTCAAACTTCGGAACTTTAGATTCATCGCAATACAACTTAGAACAATTAATAAGTTCTGGTATGTTTAACCGATTGGGAAGTAATAAACACGACATGTCTGATGATGATAGAGTGGTTATGAACGAATTGGCTACAACCAGTTACCAAGCCTATAAAGATTTTAAAAATCATGCTATGTTCATCCCCTATTTAGAACGCATGAGTACTTTAAAATACTATGCGAAAACTAATATTGGAAGCAGACCGTCAAAAAGAGGTAGTTCAGATAAATTAGTGTTTTCAGATTTAAGAGCCATTCCTTTTGTAGGTTCTTGGAGCCAGTTAAAACAAAATGTACCCGGATTTTTTGGTGTAGGTGCTGCCCTAAAAAAATATGAAGATAGCGGTGAGTTTTATAAAGTAGAACAACTATACAAGAATTCTAAATTCTTTAAGACGTTGTTAGAAAACAGTATGATGGCATTGTCTAAATCCTTTTTCGATTTAACAAAATACATGGCTAAAGATGCCGAGTTTGGCGATTTTTGGACTATTATTTACAATGAATATGTTACAACAAAAACCCTTTTATTAAAACTTACAGGCTACCAAGAATTGATGGAAAATGAACCTTCCGGAAAAGCTTCGATTGAAGTGAGAGAATCTATAGTGTTGCCGTTGCTAACGATACAGCAATACGCCCTTAAAAAGATTCAAGAACTTGAAAAAGACCCTGTTAACAACGAAGAAAAAATAAAGATATTTGAAAAAATAGTAACACGTTCTTTATTTGGAAATATTAACGCCAGTAGAAACTCGGCGTAAGTTTAAAATAGAATTTTTATAAAAAAAAGGCTGTCGTGATTTTTTTCAGACAGCCTTTTTTATGTTTAATTTGAAAGCTAGTTACCTTAAAGTGTTACCGCCTTTTTCTCCAGTTCGTATTCTGTAAGTTTCGTTTATATCTGACACCGTGATTTTTCCATCGCCAACCTCGCCAGTTGCAGCCGATTTTAAAATAGCCTGAATAGTTATTTCTTCAAAATCATCGTTCACGATAATAGATAATTGCCTACGTTGAATATCGCTAGTACTATACGAAATACCTCTGTAAACATGTCCTTGTTTTTCATTTCCAATACCGGTTACATCCCAATAAGTGAAAAAATTTACACCTATTTCATGTAAAGCATCTTTTACTGCACTGTATTTAGATTTTCTAATGATGGCTTCAATTTTCTTCATAATAACTCCATTTAATAGTTTTTATCAAAATTAAATAAAATATTGTCAGTATTTCAAGACTTGTTCAATTTTATAATACAAAAAAAGAGATGCTTTACATGGTAGTAAAACATCTCTTTTTCAATGTTATATAATTAGTTTATATGTTAATGCTCATTCAACCTGAAATCAGGATAAGCATCCATACCATGTTCATGTGCATCTAATCCTTCTAATTCTTCTTTTTCAGGAACACGTATTCCCATTGTTTTCTTAAGCGTAAATATGATAATAAATGATGTCGCTAAACAGAAAACAGCATAACAAGCAACACCTATTAATTGGGTTAAGAAACTATGTTCTGGATTTGTAGAAAATATACCTACGGCTAAAGTCCCCCAAATACCACATACCAAGTGAACTGCAATAGCTCCAACTGGGTCGTCTAATTTTAATTTGTTATCAATAAAACTTACCGCTAATACAATTAAAGTACCCGCCACTGCACCAATAATAATGGCACTTGTTGGACTAACAACATCGGCCCCTGCGGTAATACCAACTAAACCACCTAATATACCATTTAAGAACATGGTTAAATCTAAGTTTTTATACATAACTGTTGAAACTAACATAGCTACTACACCACCAGCTGCGGCGGCTAAACAAGTTGTTACAAGTGTTAAAGATGTTAATCCTGGATCTGCTGAAAGTACAGAACCTCCATTAAAACCGAACCATCCTAACCAAAGGATTAATACGCCGGCTGTTGCCAAAGGAATGTTATGTCCAGGAATAGCTTGTGCTTTTCCGTTTTTAAATTTACCTATACGTGGGCCTAATAAACAAACAGCTACAACGGCTGCCCAACCACCTACAGAATGTACTAGTGTAGAACCTGCAAAGTCATAAAAACCCATTTGGTCTAAAAATCCACCACCCCATTTCCAAGATCCAGCGATTGGATAAACCAACCCTACATATAATACTGTAAAAATCATGAATGGTACAATTTTAACACGCTCTGCAACTGCTCCAGAAACAATAGTGGCAGCAGTAGCTGCGAACATACCCTGGAATAAGAAATCTGTCCAGTACGTGTAGCCTTGATTATAAGTTAAATCTAAAGCACCTTCAGCAGTTAATGGTGAATCTAAACCAAATCCTGCAAATCCTAAAAAGCCGTTAAATTCCCCTGGATACATTAAATTAAAGCCTACGAAGCAGTAAAGAAGCAACCCAATGGTAATGATAAAAATATTTTTAAATAATATGTTTATCGTATTTTTTTGTCTTGTTAACCCTATTTCTAGAAGTGAAAATCCAAGGTGCATAAAAAACACTAGTGCCGTACAGATCATCATCCATACATTATTTGTAGTAAGTAATTCCATAATTTTATTTTATTGTTTTGTTTAGATGGTTATTATTTTAAAGTATCTCCGCCTTTTTCTCCGGTTCTTATTCTATAGCACTCATTTATATCAGATACAAAAATTTTACCATCGCCTACTTCACCAGTACCGGCAGACTTAAGAATGGCTTGTACCGTTACTTCTTCAAAATCATCATTTACAACAATTGCTATATGTCTGCGTTGAATATCACTTGTACTATAAGAAACACCTCTATATACATGTCCTTCTTTCTCGTTTCCAATACCAGTTACATCCCAGTAAGAGAAAAAGTTCACTCCAACTTCATGTAAAGCCTCTTTAACGACACGATATTTAGATTTTCTAATAATTGCTTCAATTTTCTTCATTTGTAATAAAAATTTTAAAATTCAAAAAACCAAAAATATAAAATTTATTCAAAGTCGGCAAAATACTAGGGGTGTACGTTATGAAAAATAACAAAATAACAAAAGTACCCCCAAAATATTAGGGATACTTTTAAAAAAAACATTTTATTTATAAAATATGATATTGTTAATGTTCGTTTAATCTGAAATCTGGATACGCTTCCATACCATGTTCGTGGATATCAAGACCTTCTACTTCTTCTTTTTCAGAAACTCTTAAGCCCATAGTTTTCTTAAGAATGAATAAAACGACGAATGAAGTAGCTATAGCCCAAGCTCCTATTCCAAAAACACCAGCTGCTTGCGCGCCTAATTGCCCAAATCCACCTCCGTAGAATAATCCACCATCAGTTGCAAATAAACCAACACATAATGTACCAACAGCACCACAAACTCCGTGAACCGAAACCGCGCCTACAGGGTCATCCACTTTTAATTTTTTGTCTATAAATTCAATAGAAAGCACAACCAATATTCCACAAATAATACCTATTGCCATGGCTCCAAAATTATCTACAACGGCACAACCAGCGGTTACACCTACCAATCCTGCAAGCACCCCATTTAATGTCATGGATGCATCTGGTTTCCCATATTTTATCCATGTAAAAAACATAGCGGCAAGTCCGCCTGCTGCTGCTGCTAAATTGGTTGTAATGATAACATTTGATACTGCGGTTACATTTTCGCCAGAAATCGCTAACTGAGAACCACCATTAAATCCATACCAACCTAACCACAGGATAAACACACCTAATGCGCCCAGTAATATACTGTGTCCTGGTATGGCATTAGATTTTCCATTGGTGTATTTTCCAATTCTAGGGCCTACCATAATAGCTGCCACCAAGGCTGCCCAACCACCTACGGAATGCACGACGCTCGAACCTGCAAAATCAATAAACCCTAAATCGGTTAACCAACCATCACCTTGCCATACCCAATGTCCTGAGACTGGATATATAAGTACGGTCATAGTCAATGAAAACACTAAATATGTTGTGAATTTGGTTCTTTCTGCAATGGCGCCAGATACTATTGTTGCAGCAGTTGCACAGAAAACGGTTTGAAAAAACAAATTATGCATTTCCCCTGCTTCGTTATAAAATAATGAAGGGGTTCCTATAAAACTACTTATATCATCACCGTACATAAGTGCATACCCTATTAACCAAAACCCAACCGACCCGATGCAGAAGTCCATTAAATTTTTCATGATGATGTTTATAGTATTCTTGGATCTGGTAAATCCAGTTTCTACTAGTGTGAAGCCTGCTTGCATAAAGAAAACCAATGCGCCTGCAATTAGTATCCACATAATGTCAAGTACTCCATTAATTTCGGCTATATTTTTTACTATATCTTCCATAATTAAATTATTTAAATTGATTATTGCAATGGGTTATCTTAAGGTTTCTCCACCTTTTTCCCCAGTTCTAATTCTGTAACATTCTGTAATATCTGATACTGTAATTTTACCATCACCAACTTCACCTGTTGCTGCAGACTTAAGGATGGCTTTTATGGTTATTTCTTCAAAATCATCATTAACAACAATAGCCAAGTGCCTACGCTGAATATCACTGGTGCTATAAGAAACGCCACGGTAAACATGCCCTTCTTTTTCGTTTCCTATACCAGTAACATCCCAGTAAGAGAAAAAATTTACCCCAACTTCATGCAATGCCTCTTTCACCACACGAAACTTGGATTTTCTAATAATCGCTTCGATTTTTTTCATAATAAGTATATATTTATTTAATAGTTATATTCAAATTCAATAACTCTTTAAAAAGCTTTTTTTAAATAATTTTAGTTTTATGAACCCAAAAAAGCCTTATTAAAATTAATAAGGCTTTTTTCGATTTTTATTTAAAATTATGAGCTAGTCTATTTCTCTTTGTCTTTTACCATGATAAGCTAAGGAACCATGCTCAGATATATCAAGACCTGCAATTTCTTCAGCTTCAGACACTCTTAGTCCTATTGCTTTTTTCAAAATAAGCAAGAAAATATATGACAATCCTATGGACCATACTGCATAAGCCAAAACACCTATAGCTTGAGCACCTAATTGAGCGGCACCACCACCATTAAATAAGCCTATACCAGTATCGCCATCTACACCCCAAAGCCCTATAACTAAAGTTCCCCAAGCACCGGCAACACCATGTACAGATATAGCACCTACAGCATCATCAATTTTCAAAGTTCTTTCAACAAAACCAATAGAGAAAACAACGAGCAATCCTCCAATTAATCCAGCTAGTATTGCACCACCTTCGGTCATGTTTCCGCAACCAGCAGTAATACTTACAAGACCAGCTAGCGCACCGTTTAACGTCATTGCTAAATTTGGTTTTCCATTTTTGAACCAAGTGAACAGTAAGGCAGCAATAGCACCAGCAGAAGCCGCCAAATTGGTTACAAGCACTACTTGTGAAGCAGCAGTAGCATCATCGCCACCCCAAGCTAATTGAGAACCACCGTTAAAACCGAACCATCCCAACCAAAGGATGAATACACCTAAAGTTGCATACATTTGATTGTGACCGTGCATTTCAACTGGTTTTCCGTTTAAGAATTTACCAATTCTAGGACCAACCATCCAAGCAGCAACTAAAGCTGCCCATCCACCAACAGAGTGCACAATGGATGATCCAGCAAAATCAATAAATTCAGCAGGCATAATACCATCAGTATTATTTAACCAACCACCATTCCATTCCCATCCACCAGCAATTGGGTAGATAAGAGCCGTCATGATGATACTAAAAATAGCATATGTTGTATATTTAGTTCTTCCTGCAATAGCTCCAGATACTATAGTAGCGGCAGTAGCGGCAAATACAGTTTGGAAAAATAAATCGGCTGCACCTTGAGAGAAGGTAAAACCTCCCCAATGGAAGAAACCTCCTGAAGCATCTGCTCCATACATTAAAGAATACCCAACAAACCAGAAGGCTAATGAGCCCACTGCAATGTCTAGGAAATTTTTCATGGCGATGTTAACAGCGTTTTTTGAATCGGTCATTCCAGATTCAACTAAGAAAAATCCTGCTTGCATAAAGAATACTAAAATACCGGATATAAGCATCCATAGCATTCCCATATCACCTTTAACAGATTCGGCTAGTACTTCAACAGCTGTGGCATCTTGAATTATTAGGGGCATGTTAAATATTGACATAGTAAAAAGTTTTTAAGGGTTAGTTAGAGAGAATAAAGCAAAACAATTTTATTTTGAATTGCTTTATTTTCCATGTTTGTTTGTTGTGTATTTATTCCATTATTAGAAAGTAAGAATTGCAGCTAAAGTAAATGCAGCTAAGCTATCTGTAGGAAGTCCATCATTATCTATTACATTACTACCATCTGGATAAAAAATACCTCCATCGGCATTCGATAAAGCATCTAATCTGATCTCTGGCTTAATTATTAAGTTATCTATAGTATAACTTCCAGTTAAAGTTGTAGCGAAAACACTTGGGTAATCATCTCCATCTCCATGAAGAGAGAAATACTCACCTCTTAATCCAATACTGAAAGCATCAGAGGTCGCTAGCTGTGGATATAAAGCCGCACCGTAAAAACCTTGACCATCATTATCATTATAAGCAGCATTAATACCTAAGAAGAAGCTATCAGTCATATCAAACCCCCCTGTATAGTCGATTTCAAACCCTAAACCATCGTTATTACCACTATCATAATAAAGATTTAAAAACTGTCCTTTATAACCTAATTGAGCTCCTAAAGCATATTCTCCACTTGAAGATGTGTCATTAGTGTCCCACGGGTTAGTTATTGCTAACATTAAGCTAAAATCTTCAGATAAAGCAAAATCAGCTTTTAAACCAACATGAGAGAAAGGTCCGCTTGAAAATAAATAAGAAGTACTATAGTTAAAATTTGCTGCAGGAGAAATAACCT
Organism: Mariniflexile fucanivorans; assembly: GCF_004341235.1. GTDB lineage: Bacteria > Bacteroidota > Bacteroidia > Flavobacteriales > Flavobacteriaceae > Mariniflexile > Mariniflexile fucanivorans. The sequence goes on along the minus strand of NZ_SLUP01000009.1, from coordinate 175,471 downwards.
CATATCCTAAGAACGTGTTAAATCTACCAAAAGTTAATTTTGTTCCTTCTGAAACATTCCAGTAAACATAAGCCTGATTAACAATACCATTAACTATATCAGAGTTAAAAGTAGCACCAGCTCCTCTTGCTCCAGTTACTAAATCAAGTACAGCACCTACATTTTCTCCTTCATAACTAGCTATAATGTTTCCCATACCTACAGAAAAACCTGATTGTCCTGCAAAAGCAGTTCCGAATGAAGGGGCTTGATCATCAGGAGCGGTTAAATAAGTTTGATAATAAGCGTCAACTGACCCACTAATGGTGAATTTTTTCGAATCCTCTTCTTGTGCAAATACTACAGCAGCCATAAAAAGCATTGAAAGGGTTATTAATTTTTTCATAATGTTTAAATTTTAAGTTATTAATTTTTTATTGGTTAATGTTCCTTAAGAATGGCTCAAAACTATATTAAAAAAACATAACCCCATCAAAAAATAGGGGTATTTGATATATTTTTGTGAATATTTCAATTTTAACCCTATTTTTTATAGGGTGTCTTGTGTTTTTTTTAAATTTTTGGTTTTTTGGTAAACTGTTCAATTGAAGTATTGTCAGTATTTTCTAATTTTTAATAGCTTTATTAACATAAATATGAGAATTCCTTAACATAATTTCAGTATTTCTTAATTATACTATAATAATAGGTGTTGAATATTTGTTAAAAAATGTCATTATTATTGATATATCATTATTTTAAGTTAAACTTCGCTTCTAAAATCGAAATAATGAATTCCCCTCTATTGTTATTCAAAAACAAGGTCATATCTTAGCGTTTCAACTCAAGTTTTAAACCAATATTTGTTGATTATGCTGAAGAAACAAGGAATGTATTTACCTGAATTCGAACACGAAAATTGTGGTGCAGGTTTTATTTGTAATCTAAAAGGAGAGAAAACAAATCAAATTATTCACGATGCGTTAGAAATTCTAGTGAAGTTAGAGCACCGAGGCGGTGTAAGTGCTGATGGAAAAACCGGTGATGGGGCTGGTTTGTTAATTGATATTCCTCACGATTATTTTAAACGTGTTTGTAATTTTAGTATTCCTGCCCAAAGAGAATATGCGGTGGGCATGGTGTTTTTGCCTAAAGTGCCTAATCAATATCAATTCTGTAAAGATACTTTTGAAAAGGAAATAAAAGAACAAGGACTTGCTATTTTAGGATGGAGACATGTACCTGTAGATTCTTCTCAATTAGGGGAAATCGCCTTGGCATCGGAACCTAAAATAGAGCAAATATTTATTGGAAAAACGGAAGATATAACAGAAGCTGTTTTTAAAGCAAAATTATTTGCTGCTCGTAAAATAACAGAACATGCTATTAGAAAATCTAAAATTTCTGAAAGCGGCTACTTTTACGTGCCAAGTTTGTCAACAACAACCCTTATATACAAAGGTATTATCATGCCTGAAGATATTGGGCCTTATTATACCGATTTACAACAAATTGACTTAGTAACGCGTTTGGCGTTAGTACACCAGCGTTTCTCTACCAACACGATGCCTACTTGGGAACTGGCACAACCGTTCCGCTTTATGTGTCAAAATGGTGAAATCAATACCCTTCGTGGCAACGTAAGTAGAATGCGTGTACGCGAAGAGATCATGAAAAGCGACGTTTTTGGCCCGCAAATTGAAAAATTATTCCCAATTATTTTACCTGGAAAATCAGATTCTGCTTCTATGGATATGGTGGTTGAGTTGTTAACACACACCGACAGATCGTTACCGGAAATCATGATGATGATGATTCCTGAAGCATGGGAAAAGCATAAAACCATGTCTGAAGAGCGTAAAGCATTCTACGAATACAACGCTTGTATTATGGAAGCTTGGGATGGACCTGCATCTGTGCCTTTCACAGATGGTGATTATATTGGTGCTTTATTAGATAGAAACGGACTAAGACCTTCAAGATATACTATTACCAAAAGTGGTAAATTAATTATGGCTTCGGAAATTGGTGTCGTAGATATTGCGCCTGAAGATGTAGAAAGACATGGTAGATTGGAACCAGGAAAAATGTTCTTGGTAGATATGAACAAGGGTCGTATTATTGAAGATGAAGAAATAAAAAGTAAAATTGTTTCTGAAAGACCATATAAAAAATGGTTGGACCAAACACGTTTACATTTAAAAGATGTCCCTTATACCAACGAAACTTGCCCTATAGAAACCATTGATGTTAAAACGAGACAACGTTTATTTAACTATACATTTGAAGATATTCAAGAAGTAATTACGCCTATGGCGGTTTCTGGCAAAGAAGCCTTAGGCTCTATGGGTACTGATACGCCTTTAGCGGTATTATCAGATAGACCACAATTAATTTCTAACTACTTCAAACAATTATTCGCACAGGTTACCAATCCACCTTTAGATGGTATCCGCGAAGAAATTGTAACAGATATTAGTTTAAATCTAGGTAAAGACAGAAATATTTTCAGCATTACTAAAAGACAATGTAGAAAATTAAGAATACAAAACCCTGTAATTTCTAATGCCGATCTAGAAAAAATTAGAACTATTACCATCGAAAGTTTTAAAGCAGAAACTATTCATATTTTATACCCGAAAGCTCAAGGTCTTAACGGTTTAGAAGATGCTTTGGAAGATATCATTATTCAAGTATCTAAAGCAATAGATAATGGTGTAAATATCATTATCTTATCAGATAGAGGTGTAAATAAAGATTTCGCACCTATTCCAGCACTGTTAGCATGTTCTTATGTAAACCATCAAATGAACCGCTTACGTAAACGTTCATACTTCGATATTATTATTGAATCTGCAGAACCACGTGAGCCACATCATTTTGCTACCTTATTTGGTTATGGTGCGAGTGCCATCAACCCTTATATGGTGAACGAAATAATTAGAGCCCAAGTAAAAGAAGGCTTTATTACGGGGATGGACGAGCAAAAGGCCGTTAATAATTTCAATAAAGCTATTGGTTCGGGCATATTAAAAGTGATGAATAAAATTGGAATCTCAACGCTACATTCATACAGAGGTTCTCAAATTTTCGAAATCGTTGGTTTTAATTCTGCTTTTGTTGAAAAATACTTCCCATATACAGCTTCAAGAATTGAAGGTATTGGTTTGTATGAAATTGAAAAAGAAATTACCGAGCGTTACAAATACGCATACCCAGATAATTTAATCGATAAACGTTTAGGATTAAATATTGGAGGCGATTACAGATGGAGACGTAATGGTGAACGCCACATGTTTAACCCAACAACTGTTTCAAAATTACAACAAGCAGTTCGATTAAGTGACCAAGCGAGTTACGATGTGTATGCAAAAGCCATCAACGAACAGTCTGAAAATTTAATGACCATCCGTGGTTTATTTGAATTTGATAAATTAGACCCAATTCCTTTAGAAGAAGTTGAACCTTGGACCGAAATCGTGAAACGTTTCAAAACAGGAGCGATGTCTTATGGATCTATTTCTAGAGAAGCGCATGAAAACTTAGCGATTGCTATGAACCGTATTGGAGGTAAATCTAACTCTGGTGAAGGTGGTGAAGATAGAAAACGTTTCCACCCAGATTTAAATGGCGATAGCAGAAACTCGGCTATTAAGCAAGTAGCTTCTGGTCGTTTTGGTGTTACATCACATTACTTAACCAATGCTAGGGAAATACAAATAAAAATGGCTCAGGGAGCTAAGCCTGGTGAAGGTGGACAATTACCTGGTGAAAAAGTATTACCATGGATTGCTGCGGCACGTAACTCAACCCCATTTGTTGGTTTAATTTCACCGCCGCCGCATCACGATATTTATTCTATTGAAGATTTAGCTCAATTGATTTTCGACTTAAAAAATGCCAATCGCGAAGCAAGAATAAACGTAAAACTTGTATCTGAAGTTGGTGTAGGTACTATTGCTGCGGGTGTAGCAAAAGCCAAAGCCGATGTGGTATTAATAGCAGGATATGATGGTGGAACCGGGGCTTCTCCATTAACATCATTAAAACACGCTGGTTTACCTTGGGAACTTGGTTTAGCCGAAGCACAACAAACCTTGGTTTTAAATAACTTAAGAAGTAGAATTGTTGTAGAGTGTGATGGCCAATTAAAAACGGGTCGCGATGTTGCCATTGCAGCCTTATTAGGTGCAGAAGAATTTGGTTTTGCAACCGCTCCTTTAGTAGCTTCTGGTTGTATCATGATGCGTAAGTGTCACTTAAATACGTGTCCAGTAGGTATCGCAACTCAAGATAAAGAGTTACGTAAAAACTTCAAAGGAACTCCAGAACACGTTATTAATTTCTTCTACTACATTGCTGAGGAATTAAGAGGTATTATGGCACAATTAGGGTTTAGAACTTTGGCAGAAATGGTTGGTCAAACCCATAAAATTAATGCAAACAAAGCTATAAAACATTATAAAGCAAAAGGTTTAGATCTATCGGCTATTTTACACCGTCCAGAAGCCTATAAGCTTATGACTGTTAAAAACACCGAAAAACAAGATCATAATTTAGATGACGTTCTTGATTTTAAAATCTTAAAAGATTCTCACAGAGCTTTATATAGAAAAGAAAAAATGACTTTAGATTACCCAATACACAATACAGATCGTACGGTGGGTGCTATAGTTAGTAACGAAATTTCAAAAATATATGGTCATTTAGGGTTGCCTGAAGATACTTTAAATATAAACTTCACAGGATCTGCTGGTCAAAGTTTTGGAGCTTTTGGAGCCAATGGTTTAACATTCATTTTGGAAGGAAACACGAATGATTATTTAGGTAAAGGATTGTCTGGGGCCAAATTAATCGTCAAAAAACCGGCTAAAGCTACTTTTATTGCAGAGAACAACATTATTGTTGGTAATGTTTGTTTATTCGGTGCTGTTCAAGGTGAAGCCTATATAAACGGAATTGCTGGTGAACGTTTTGCTGTTAGAAACTCTGGTGCCATTGCAGTGGTTGAAGGGCTTGGAGATCATGGTTGTGAATACATGACTGGTGGAAAAGTAGTGGTTCTTGGTAAAACAGGAAGAAATTTTGCAGCAGGTATGAGCGGTGGTATTGCATACGTTTACGATCCCGAAAATAAATTTAAAAACGGATTGTGTAATACAGAATCTATAGAATTTGAAGATATTTTAAATGAAGATGCTCAAGATTTGAAATCATTAATTGAAAAACAGGTTCTATACACCAATAGTAACCGAGGTAAAGAATTATTAGAAAACTGGGAAACTAGTTTAAAAAACTTTGTAAAAGTGATGCCTACCGAATACAAAAAAGCATTAATACGCTTAGAAACTGAAGTACAACAGGTAGAAGAACTAACAATAGCATAATGTCATGGGAAAAGTAACAGGATTTAAAGAATTTGAAAGACAAGATGAAAGTAATGCGCCCGTACCAGAGCGTGTAAAAAATTATAAAGAATTTACTATTCCTTTAAGTGAAGCTGAAATCACTAAACAAGGATCGCGTTGTATGGATTGCGGAATTCCATTTTGCCACAGTGGTTGCCCACTTGGCAACTTAATTCCAGATTTCAACCACATGGTTCATCAAGGCGAATGGCACAAAGCCTCATGGTTATTGCACGCTACCAACAATTTTCCAGAGTTTACAGGTCGTTTATGTCCTGCTCCCTGCGAAAAGTCTTGTGTATTAGGTATTATTGAAGACCCCGTTTCTATTGAAAACATCGAAAAACAAATTGTTGAACGTGCCTTTAAAGAAGGTTGGATAAAACCACAACCACCAAAAGTAAGAACTGGTAAAACAACAGCAGTTGTTGGTTCTGGTCCTGCTGGTTTAGCCGCTGCTCAGCAATTAAATAGAGCTGGCCATACGGTAACTGTTTTTGAGAGAGATGATGAAGTTGGAGGTTTACTGCGTTATGGTATTCCTAATTTCAAAATGGAAAAAGGAATTATAGACCGTAGGGTTGCCATATTAGAAGCTGAAGGCATTACATTTAAAACCAATGTAAACGTTGGCGTAAATTATGATGTTAAAGACCTTAAAAAGTTTGATGCTGTCGTGCTTTGTGGTGGCGCTACTTTAAGAAGAAGTTTACCAACGCCCGGTGCCGATGCCGATGGTGTTGTCCAAGCTATGGATTTTTTAACCCAACAAACTAAAGTGCTATTTGGCAAAGAAGTTAAAGACCAAGTTTTAGCAACCGATAAGCACGTTATTGTTATTGGTGGTGGAGATACCGGATCGGATTGTGTTGGAACATCAAACCGTCAAGGAGCAAAATCTGTAGTGAATTTTGAAATTATGCCGAAACCTCCAGGACACCGTTCACCTACTACCCCTTGGCCTTTTTGGCCATTACAGTTAAAAACATCGTCATCTCATGAAGAGGGCGTGGAACGTAACTGGTTAATTAACACAAAGGAATTTGTTAAGGACGCTAACGGTAAGTTAACAGCTTTAAAAACTATAAATGTTGAATGGAAAATGGTTCCTGGTGAGCGCCCTCAGTTAATTGAGGTTGCAGGTACAGAAAAAACATGGCCATGCGATTTAGCTTTATTGGCTCTTGGTTTTACAGGTCCAGAAAGCACCATTGCAGATAAATTAGGTATTGAAAAAGATGCTCGTTCTAACTATAAAGCTGAATATGGCAAATACCAAACCAATATTCCTAACATATTTGCAGCTGGCGATATGCGCAGAGGGCAATCATTAATTGTTTGGGCAATTTCTGAAGGTCGTGAAGCTGCTCGTCAAGTGGATATTTATTTAATGGGCAAATCAGATTTGCCTACTAAAAGCGAAATTGACGATTTAGTGGCATTATAAAACTAATTCATATTTTTATGAAAATCCCTTTATTAATAGTAGTAAAGGGATTTTTTATGCCATATCCGTAAGTAATAACCTTTGAAATTATTCAAATCTCAAAACCGTTAAGTTTTAAATCATTTTAAAATTTATTTAACATTTTAAAAAGTGTTAAGTATTATATTTGCGTTCAAAATAATTTTTATTTGATGATTAAAAAAACAATAGCAATTTTTTTTATAACATTATTTATGGCTCTTATAGTAGCGCCATCAGTAATTGTTATATTAGATGATGCTATTGATACTTCTGTGTTTTATTCTTTAGCAGAAGAAGAGGAAAACAGCCATGTAAAAAAGTTGGTATCTCCATTTTCATTACAAAACAATGATGTTTTAACTAATTTTAAATTGAAAGATTATCGATTTTTTGGTTATCAATTTAAAAAATACCCTAAACCTCATCTCAATTTAATTTCCCCTCCTCCAGAGCACATCATATTATAATCTCGGTTTTTTAGACTTTTATAAAAGTCAATTAATTACGTTTAATAACTTTTGGTTTTATAATCAAGAGTGAAATAATATTATAATATGTTTAAATCTATTAAAAACGACTTGCCTGCAAGTATCGTTGTATTTTTTGTTGCTTTACCTCTGTGTTTGGGTATTGCTTTAGCTAGTGGCGCGCCTCTGTTTTCAGGTTTAATTGCTGGTATTGTTGGAGGCATTGTAGTTGGAGGCTTAAGTGGCTCTAAAGTGGGAGTAAGTGGTCCAGCCGCAGGTTTAGCAGCTATTGTTTTAACTGCTATCGGCTCTTTAGGCGGTTATGAGAATTTCCTTGTCGCCGTTGTATTAGGTGGAATTATCCAAGTAATTTTTGGAATATTAAAAGCAGGTGTCATTGGGTATTATTTCCCTTCCTCTGTGATAAAAGGGATGTTAACAGGTATTGGAATCATCATCATTTTAAAACAGATTCCAAACTTTTTTGGTTATGATGAAGAATCTGCTTGGGATCTTGAGTTTTTTGAGATTGATGGAGGTAATACTTTTTCAGAATTATTCAGAATGTTAAGTAATATTCAACCAGGTGCTTTATTAATTGGGGTTATAAGTTTATTAATCTTGATATTTTGGGATAAAGTATTAAGTAAAAAAGCTAAGATTTTCGAAATAATTCCAGGACCATTTGTTGTAGTTGTTTTAGGTATTATTTTCTTCTCGGTAACTCAAGGTCATGAACTATTTTCAATAGGAACTCAACATATGGTAAGTGTGCCTATCCCTGAAGATGTAACATCTTTCTTAGGACAATTTAGTTTTCCAAACTTTGCAATTATCTTAAACCACGATGTGTGGATTGTAGCATTTACTATTGCATTAGTAGCCAGTTTAGAAACATTATTATCTGTCGAAGCTTCTGATAAAATTGACCCAGATAAAAATGTAACTCCAACAAATAGAGAGCTATTAGCACAAGGAGCTGGAAATATTGTTTCTGGTTTAATAGGTGGTTTGCCTATAACACAAGTAATTGTTAGAAGTTCAGCCAATGTACAATCTGGCGCAAAAAGTAAATTATCAACCATATTACATGGGTTCTTGTTATTAATTTCGGTTGTTTTAATACCTACCTTACTTAACAAAATTCCATTATCGGTATTAGCCGCTGTATTATTAATTGTTGGATTTAAATTAGCAAAACCATCTTTATTCAAAAAAATGTACAAGTTGGGGTGGAAACAATGGGTGCCATTTATAGCGACTGTTGTAGGTATCGTTTTTACCGATTTACTAGTTGGAATTGGTTTAGGACTTCTGGTTGGAATTGTGGTTATATTATTAAAAAGTTACCAAAATTCACATTTCCTTCATATTGAAGATAAAAGTAATGGAAAACATAAAATAAAAATGACACTTGCCGAGGAGGTAACCTTCTTCAACAAGGGAGCTATTCTTAAAGAACTGGATAGTTTACCAAGAGATACTTATTTAGAACTCGACCTAATTAAAACCAGATATTTAGACCATGATATTATAGAGATTCTTGAAGATTTTCTATTTAAAGCCAAAGAAAGAAACATTGATATTAATCTTGTTTCAAAACGTGGTGTTGTAGAAAACCCATCAAGTTTTATCAAGTTCTTTAATGAAAGACCAAAATCTAATTTAAGCTTAAGTTAATCATCATGAAAAAAAATAAATATAAAATATTGATACTTGCCGATTTAAAAAAATCGACAAGCTCCACGCTGCAAAGTACCGTTAGTCTGGCAAAAATGATTGATGCTGAGGTAGACTTTTTTTATGTAAAAAGTGCTTCAGATGTAGTTGAAAGAGAAAATCAATTATCTGCCATGCGTGCCATTAACCACGACTACACAGCGACTGATAAGAAGATAAAAAAGATAGTAAAAACTATTGCAGATGAACATCAAATAAACATAAACTATTCGTTTGTGTTTGGTAATGTTAAACATGAAATAGCGAGTTACATTGAACAAAAGCAACCAGATATTATTGTTTTAGGAAAGAAAAAAAACAATCTTATAAGTTTGGGTGGCGATAAAATTATTCAGTTTGTATTAAAACAATTTGATGGCACTATTCTAATTGCAGATGCCAACAACACATTAGAACCTAATGAAAAATTATCGTTAGGTGTATTAAATAGCATAGAGCCCCTATTTAATAGCAGTTTAGCTGAAGATTTGTTTGCCCATATGCAAGAGCCTATAAAATCATTTAAAATAGTTGAAAAATCGAAGACTTCAGAAGAAACTAATCTTTCTGCAAACAGCAATACTATAGAGTATGTGTTTGAAGAAAATGACAATACGATTAGCAATCTTTCAAATTACCTAACTAAAAATAACATTAACTTGTTGTGTGTGAATAGGCATGAAGATCCTTCAAAAAGCAAATCAAAAACAGCAACACAAAACATGAAGTTAATTGTAAATAATCTTCATGTTTCGCTCTTATTAACGGGCAAAAGAAATTATTCATTATAACACTAGTATTTACAATATAAACAAATTAAAACAATAAGATATTATGAAAGCACACACAAGAGAAACGCAAGCAACCATGACGCCTCAAAAGTCTTTGCAATTTTTAAAGGAAGGAAATTTAAGGTTTCAAAACAATTTAAAAGCAAACCGTAACTATTTAGAACAAGTAAACGATACCAGCGAGGGGCAATTTCCATTTGCTACCATTTTAAGCTGTATAGATTCTAGAGTTTCGGCCGAATTAATTTTCGATCAAGGTTTAGGTGATGTATTTAGTGTTCGTATCGCAGGAAACTTTATTAATGAAGATATTTTAGGCAGCATGGAATTCGCATCTAAAATAGCCGGGACAAAATTACTAGTGGTACTAGGCCATACAAGTTGTGGTGCCATTAAAGGGGCATGCGACGATGCCAAACTTGGCAATTTAACTAATATGCTGGGTAAAATTAAGCCAGCTGTAGAGGCTGTAGAAGAACCTGCCGATAAAAGCTTAAGAAATTCTAAAAACCTAGAGTTTGTTGATAGTGTGGCTGAGAAAAACGTATTAATGGCCATAGAAAACATACGAAAACAAAGCCCTGTTTTAAAAGAAATGGAAGATAATAATGAGATAGACATTGTTGGTGCTATGTATGATATTAATACAGGTGAAGTGGTGTTTTTTGAATAAAATAGAAAATATTATGAAGAAGAGGATAAGTATGGTGGCACTAACAATAGCGTTAGTGCTGCCTAACTTTATAAATGCCCAAGACAGTAATTTTGGTAATTGGCTAATTTATATTGGAAACAAAAAAATAAATTCAAAGTGGAACATTCATAACGAAGTCCAATACCGAAACTATAATGCCGTTGGCGATTTAGAACAATTACTTATTAGAACAGGTTTAGGTTACACTTTTAATGAAGGTAAAAACAATGTTTTATTAGGATATGGCTATATCCTGTCTGAAAATTATATAGGGGAAACCGACGAAAAAGCAAGCGTAAATGAACACCGAATTTTTCAACAATTTACATCAAAAAAAAATATAGGAAGTGTTACATTAAACCATCGCTACCGTTTTGAGCAACGTTTTGTTGAAGACGATTTTAAAATGCGTTTTCGTTATTTTTTAGGACTGAACATTCCTTTTGCAGAAACAAGCAACTATTATGTTTCGGCTTATAACGAAATCTTTTTAAATACTGAAAGTGCCATTTTTGATAGAAATCGAGTGTTTGGAGGCATTGGTTATAACTTAAATAAAAACGTAAAATTGGAAGCAGGCTACATGAACCAGTTTTTTGAAAATTCTGGTAGAGATCAATTTAATATAATCGCTTTTGTAACCTTTTAAATAGAGTTATTCAAAAAAAGAGACGAATACTTTTTTAAATATTGCTCTATTTCTTGATTTTAAATAATTAACTTCGAAACTTAAACATACTGTTAAAAACAGTATCACCCTTTAGGGTGATAACCGCCAACTAGTCTTGACAACTTGTTAAGATAACCAATAAATAAAACAATAAATATTATATCATGAAAAATCTATTTTCAAATATTAAAGGTGATGCTTTCGGCGGCATTACTGCGGGTATCGTAGCATTGCCATTAGCACTAGCTTTTGGTGTGTCCTCTGGTTTAGGGCCTAGTGCAGGACTTTACGGTGCTATATTTTTAAGTTTTTTTGCAGCACTTTTTGGAGGAACCAATACGCAAATTTCAGGACCCACCGCACCAATGACGGCAGTAAGTATGGTGGTAATTGCTGGTATTATTGCTGTAAACGATGGCGATGTTGAAAAAGCATTACCTGCCATACTTCTTGTGTTTTTATTAGCTGGTTTTATGCAAGTTGGATTAGGTGTCCTGGGGCTTGGTAAATACATAAAATACATTCCCTACCCCGTGGTTTCTGGTTTTATGACGGCCATTGGTGTTATTATTTTAGTCACACAAGTTTTACCTTCTATAGGTTATTACCCAAAAGAAGACATTGAGTTTGTAAACCAATTTAGACCACAAGCCGAAGAATTAATTTTAGAAAACATATTAAAAGAAGAAGCAGGTGAAGGCATTTTAGTTTTAGAAAATTTTAAAGAAACCGTAGAGAGGGCCCAATTTATTAATGAAGATGATATTTTAAAAGAATCGAAAACACTCGCAAAAAATGAAGCTTCTGGGGTTTTAGGAACCTTAAAAGTATTGCCTAGAGCTATTCAAAGTATTAATTGGTTAGAGTTAATTTTAGCACTTTCAACCATATTTATCATTTATGGTTTTAAACGAATCACTACCAAAATACCAAGTACTTTGGTGGCTTTGGTGGTCGTTTCTGGTGCGGCCATAGCTTTTGGATTAAATTACAGACCTATTGAAGAAATTCCGAGTGGTATTCCCATGCCACATTTAGAAATTTTCACAAGTTTTAGTATCGCAACTATTACACCTTATGTTTTTACAGCTTTAACTTTAGCCCTGTTGGGTGCCATCGATTCCTTATTAACAAGTGTTGTGGCCGATAATATGACTAAAACTAAGCACAAACCAAATAAGGAACTAATTGGTCAAGGTATTGGTAATAGCATAGGTGCTATATTTGGTGGTCTGCCAGGAGCTGGAGCCACCATAAGAACGGTTGTAAATATTAATTCTGGAGGTAAAACAAAACTTTCTGGAATGATAGCAGGTATTATGCTCCTTATTATTTTATTAGGACTTGGCCCTATTGCTTCACAAATTCCAGCGGCTGTACTTGCCGGTATTTTAATTACTGTGGGAATAGGCGTAATGGATTATAAAGGACTTAAAGCCATACCAAGTTTACCAAGAGACGCAAAAATAGGTCCTTTTAAAGTAAGTTCCGAAGTGATCATTATGTTTGTCGTATTATTACTTTCTTCATTATGGAATTTAGTTTATGCCGTAGGTATTGGGCTTGTAATTGCTTCTTTAATGTTTATGAAAAAAATAGGCGATTTAACTGCTGAACGTTCTGACGTTAAATCTTTAAAAGAAGAAGTTTGGAAGGATGAATTGGATTTCCCTACAGATTTAAAAGAAAAGGTATTTATCAAACATATTAAAGGCCCTCTGTTTTTTGGTTCAACAAGCGAGTTTCAAAGCTTGTCGGCTCAAGTGCCAAGTACAGCATCAATGGTTATTATTCGTTTAGATCGTATGCAATATATGGATCAGTCAGGGTTATATGCCATGGAAGATGTGCTACAGGAATTGAACAAAAACAACATCACCGCTTACTTTGTCGATTTGTTAGATCAACCAAAATACATGATGGAACGTATTGACATTATTCCAGATTTAATGCCTAGAGAACATATTTTCGAAACCTTTAACGATTGTATTAAATATATTAAACCTAAAATATAGTTTAAAAACAAAAAACGCGAACTTTTATCAGTTCGCGTTTTTTGTTTTTAAAGGTCTTTATTTATTTTGCGGCTCTCATAAATTCCTCACACTTTTCAACCATATTTTTGCTGCCACAAACAAAAGGAACGCGTTCATGCAGTTCGGTTGGTTTTATATCCATTATCCTGCAAAAACCATCGCTTGCTTTTCCGTTAGCCTGTTCTGCTAAAAAAGCCATAGGGTTACATTCGTATAGCAAACGTAATTTTCCGTTAGGGTTTTTTGAACTTTGTGGATACATATAAATACCGCCTTTAATCATATTTCTATGAAAATCGGATACTAAAGAACCAATGTATCTTGAAGTATAAGGTCTCTCATCTTCGTCTTTTTGGCAATATTTAATATAATCTTTTATTCCTTGTGGAAACTGAAGGTAATTACCTTCGTTTACGGAATAAATATTACCATCTTCTGGAAACTGCATATCTGGATGCGACAAATAAAACGAACCTATAGCAGGATTTAATGTAAAGCCATTTACGCCAGCACCAGTAGTATAAACCAACATGGTTGATGTACCATATACAATATATCCAGCAGCTACTTGTTGGCTACCTTTTTGTAAAAAATCTTCAGATGTTACAGGCGTTCCAACAGGTGTAACACGTCTATAAATTGAAAAAATAGTACCTACAGATACATTTACATCAATATTTGAAGATCCATCAAGTGGGTCAATTAAAACGATATACTTATTCTGATGGTTTTCATCTTGACTATTGATTGATATAAAATCATCTTCTTCTTCACTTGCAATACCACAAACAATATTACGTTTTGTAAGTGTTTGAATAAATTTTTCGTTGGCGTAAACATCCAATTTTTGTTGGTCTTCCCCTTGAATATTGGTATCGCCTGCAGCACCAATAATATCTACCAAACCAGCTTTGTTAACTTCGTGGTTCACTATTTTGGCTGCTAATCTAATGGAATTAAGTAAACTTGATAATTCGCCGGAAGAATATTTAAATGCGGCTTGGTTTTCAATAATAAATTCTCCTAAGGTTTGCTTTTTGTGAGCCATAAATTAGATTTTTGTGCTACAAATATCAATTATTTTTTAATGAACTACAACGTTTTCGCCTAAGATTAATCTTTTATTTGTTCAACTTTAAGTTATCTTTGAAATAATTTAAAAATATTATGAGTTTCACAATAAGAAAGGCAAAAAAAGAAGATATGCCACAAGTGCTTTTGTTAATAAATCAGTTAGCACAGTTTGAAAATGAACCTGACGCTGTTGAAGTTACCCTAAAAGATTTAGAAAATGATGGCTTTAGCGAAACGCCTGCATTTATATGTTTTGTTGCAGAAATAAATAACAAAGTAGAAGGAACTGCCATAGTTTTTCACCGTTTCTCGACCTGGAAAGGCAAAATTTTACACCTTGAAGATTTAATAGTTAATGAATCGATGCGTGGTGCCGGTTTAGGAACTGCCCTTTTAGATGAAGTTATTAAATATGGGCATCAATTAGGGGTTAAGCGAATTAATTGGGAAGTTTTAAATTGGAACAAACCAGCCATAACTTTATACGAGAAAAAAGGCGCACGTGTTTTACAAGATTGGAATGTAGTTCATTTAAGCGAACAAGGCATAAAAGATTATATAGCAAACTTATAGTATGCAAGTATTTAAATTTGGTGGCGCATCGGTTAAAGATGCTAATGGCGTTAAGAATATTGCTTCTTTATTACAAAAAGTGGGTTATAAAAACACTTTAATTGTTGTTTCTGCTATGGGGAAAACAACCAATGCATTAGAACTTGTAATTAAAAATTATTTTGAAAATAAAACCGAATTACAAAGTGCTTTGCAAGAAGTTAAAAAATACCATAATGAAATTTTATTAGATTTATTTGCTAATGAAAACCATCAAGTTTTTAAAAAAGTAACAGGATTTTTTAATGAACTTAACCAGTTTTTAGAAACTAACAAATCACCCGATTATAATTTTGTTTACGACCAAATTATTGGCTATGGCGAATTAATTTCAACGCTTATTGTTAGTGAATGTTTAAATGCTATTGGATTAAAAAACAACTGGATAGATGTTCGCGAACACATTAAAACCGATAGTTATTACAGAAGAGCCAATGTTAATTGGGAAGAAACTCAACAATTAATTACAACAAATTTCAATAAATCTATTTTAAATATTACCCAAGGCTTTTTAGGAAGTGATGCCAATAATTTCACAACTACATTGGGTAGAGAAGGGAGCGATTATACCGCTGCTATTTTCGCATATTGCTTAAACGCCGATAATGTAACCATTTGGAAAGACGTTCCGGGTGTTTTAAATGCCGACCCACGTTATTTTGAAAACGCCCAATTGTTAAACCAAATAAGCTACCGCGAAGCTATTGAGTTAGCATTTTATGGTGCTTCGGTTATTCACCCCAAAACCTTACAACCTTTACAAGGTAAAGAAATTCCACTATATGTAAAATCGTTTTTAAACCCAGAAGCTCCAGGAACCAGAATTGGCAAAAATATTACTTTAGATCCCATGGTGCCTTGTTTCATTGTGAAGAAAAACCAAGTTCTAATATCATTATCATCGTTGGATTTTTCATATATAGTGGAAGAAAATATTAGTGAAATTTTTAATTTACTACATTTATATAAAATGAAGGTAGATGTAATTCAAAATTCGGCCATTAGTTTTTCGGTATGTGTGGATAATATTTATAATAATCTGGACAAATTATTACATCATTTAAAAGCAAAATTTAAAGTAACTTGTCACGAAAACGTATCACTTTATACGATTCGTCATTACACACAAGGTGCAATTAACCAAATTGAAGAAGGTAAAACCGTGTTATTAAAACAATTAACGCAAGAAACTGTTCAAGTAGTAAGTAAATAAACAATTTAGTACATTTACAGTCATGACCAAACAACAAGATTCAGGATTAGTATCAGCTAAAGAAGTGGCTAAAGCAATAAGCGTAGATAACTATGGCTTTATAGGCACGTTTATTGGATGGTTACTTATGAAGGTGCTTAAAATTTCAACACTTAATAGAATATACAACCGAAATAAGCACCTTAACGATCTCCCTTTTTTAGATGCTATTTTAGATGATTTTCAAATTAAATTCGAAATTCCAGAAGAAGATTTAAAACGCCTCCCAAAAGACGGAGCTTACATTACGGTGTCCAATCATCCGCTTGGTGGAATAGATGGTATCTTACTTTTAAAATTAATGCTTGAACAGCGCACCGATTTTAAAATAATAGCCAACTTTTTATTGCATCGTATCGAGCCCATGAAGCCTTATATTATGCCGGTAAATCCTTTTGAGGATAGAAAAGATGCAAAATCGAGTCTATCAGGTTTTAAAAATTCCATACTACATTTGCGCAATGGGCATCCCCTAGGGCTCTTTCCTGCTGGAGAAGTTTCAACCTATCGTGATGGTAAATTAGTAGTAGATCGCCCTTGGGAAGAAGCTGCCATGAAATTAGTTAAAAAAGCCGAAGTGCCGGTAGTTCCTATTTATTTCCATGCAAAAAACAGTAGATTGTTTTACAAGCTTTCAAAAATTAGCGATACGTTTAGAACGGCCAAATTACCCTCTGAATTGCTAACCCAAAAACGCCGTACCATAAAAGTGCGTATAGGAAGACCTATTTCGGTTGAAGACCAAAAAGAATATACAACCCTTGAAGAATTCTCAGAATTTTTAAGACGAAAAACCTATATGCTTTCCAATTCTTTTGAAGACAAGCCGAAGATATTAGATAATATTCAATCTACTTTAAAAACACCAAAATCGCCTAAACGCATTGTAACTCCAGTTGATAATGCATTAATGATAACTGAGGTAGAAGCCCTACGTAAAGACGATTCTAGATTATTGCAAAGTAAAAACTATGAAGTGTTTTTGGCAGAAGCTTCTAAAATCCCTCATATTCTGCGAGAAATTGGGCGTTTACGCGAAATCACTTTTAGAGAAGTAGGCGAAGGCACCAATGAAGCTATCGATTTAGATGCTTTTGATAATTACTACCATCACATGTTTTTATGGGATAACGAGAAAAATGTACTTGCGGGTGCATACAGAATGGGCTTAGGCTCTAAAATTTTCGAACAGTATGGTATAGATGGTTTTTATTTACAAGACCTTTTTAGGTTTGAACCCGAGTTACATAAAATGATGAGCCAATCTATAGAAATGGGGCGCGCTTTCATTATTAAAGAATACCAGCAAAAACCAATGCCTTTATTTTTACTTTGGAAAGGCATTGTGCATACTACATTGCGTTACCCAGAACATAAATTTTTAATTGGAGGTGTAAGTATTAGTAACCAGTTTTCAAACTTCTCAAAATCGTTGATGATTGAGTTTATGAAATCGCATTACTACGACCCATACATTGCACAATATGTGCATCCAAAAAAAGAGTTTAAAGTAAAATTGAAAGATGCTGATAAAGATTTTGTTTTTGATGAAACTGAAGCTGATTTAATTAAGTTTGATAAAATTATTGATGAAATAGAACCAGGAGCGTTACGCCTTCCTGTACTGCTTAAAAAATATATAAAACAGAATGCGCGTTTGGTGGCTTTTAATGTAGATCCGCTATTTAACAATTCGGTTGATGGTTTGATGTACATAAAAATTGCCGACTTGCCCGAAAGCACCGTAAAACCAGTTATGGAAGAGTTCCAAGCAGAATTGGAACGTAAATTTATGGAGAATAATGAGGAATAACTTTCATTCGAAATTATAACAAAAACAAAAAGCTATTCTATATTGTAGAATAGCTTTTTGTTTTAAATGAGTTGATTACCCTAAAAAGAGCCATTAACACTTGTTTGGTATTAAAAAAATTAAAACCAAGGTTTTTTACCTACTTGGTAGGTTTTGTAAAATTCCTCGTCAGATTTAGTTAAGTATATGATACCTTCTATTAAACCAACTACACCCACAAGTGAAGCGGCAATTCCACAAGTGATAGCTCCTAGAATGATAGTAACAACTAACATAATAATACCTTCTTTTTGATATCCTAAGATAAATTTATGAACTCCAAAAGCACCAAGTAAAATAGCTAAAATACCAGCTAATATTTTTTTGTTTTCGCCAGCAGCAATTTCATTAGCTCCTTGAGTAAATTCTCTTGCAGATTCTTTAGCGCCATCTACGGCGTCGTTTAAGTTTTTTTTGTCAGACATATTATTGGTTTATGGTTTAGATGTTAAATGTAATAAAAAAATGAATTGGTTGTGTAAAACATCTGTTATCTAAACAACATAATGATGCCACCCAAGGCAGTTACTATAAGTACAAAACGCCTGTAATTAACGTTGGATATGAGCTTTACAATATATGCTCCTAAGAAAAAACCTAAAATAACCATAGGTATTAATACAGAATTTAAAACCAAAGTTTCAAAGCTAACAGTTTCCCAAATAAATATATGAAAGGGTAATTTAAACACATTTATTATAAAGAATAACCATGCCGCCGTACCTATAAATTCGTTTTTGGGCATACGCATGGCAAGAAAATAGATATCGGAAACAGGTCCAGCCAAATTACCAACCATGGTAGTAAAACCGGCAAGAAATCCAGCAGAATTAGAAAACCATTTACTAGTGGGTATGGTGGCAGATTTCCTGTTTTCCATATAAAACATAATAAATACCGACCCAATGATAATAATCGCCATGATGCGCTTAAAAAGCGCTTCAGAAATATCGTTACCCACCCAAACGCCTACTAAAACCCCAATGACCATAGCTGGCAACAGTTTTTTTATGTAATGCCATTGTGCATGTTTGTTATAATAAATGACGGCAAAAATATCGGCAAAAATTAATAGAGGTAAGAGTATGCCTGTAGATGTTTTTTCACCAAAAACAAAAGCCAGAATCACGACAATAATAATCCCAATACCTTTAATACCAGATTTTGACAAGCCCAATAAAAATACTGCAAAACAAATAGCGGTCCATTGCAATACGGTTAAGTGAAAGGATTGTAGAATTTCGAAATAATTCAATTAAAGTGTGGGTTGTAGGTTATTTGGTAAAAATAGAATTTATTTTTTAAAAGCTTGTTCATAAATTGAAATCCATCCAGCAACCGTCATTTTTGAAGCCAATTCTCCAATAAGTTCATACGGAATATCGTCAATATATTTAAACCTGATGCAACTTTTGCCCATATCCAATTTTCGTTTGCAATGTTTTGGATATTCTGTTACAAACCAATCATACAATTCTTTTTTAGCATAAACGCCCATATGATATACATTTATAGAATTTTTTTGTGAAGCAAAACTCAAAAAAGGCAATGGTAATTCTGGTGTGCAATGGTAGCCATCGGGATATATAGAATGCGGCACCACATAACCAATCATACCATAACTAATCGTTTCTTCAAACCCTTTTGGGAGGTTTTTTTTGATGATTGCCCTCAATTTCTTTACAGGTTCCTGTCGGTCTTCTGGAAGTTGACTGATGTAATCTTCAGGTGTATTGGCTTGGTACTGCATCTTTTTAGCTTTAGAATTCTAAAATTAATAAAAATTTGCAACTATTATATCTTAAATTTATTGAATGAATTTCCGCAACCTTTTTGTTGTTTTTGCATCTACAATTAAAGACTATAAACTTTATACCATGAAATTATCAAATACACTTTCCATTTTTGTTACAATAAGTGTTATTATATTTCAATCTTGTAGCACATCTGATGCAGACACTCCTTCTTTAGAGCCTTTTGAATCTATCACTAAGTCAAGCCAAATAGTTACAGCAAACAATGATTTTGCTTTTTCTTTGTTCAAGGAAATTGCACAAACTGAAACTGAAACTAATTATATGGTTTCACCAGTGAGTGCTTCATTAGCTTTAGGTATGGTTTATAACGGGGCAAGTGGAGAAACCCAAACAGCATTTGCAAATGTGTTTCATTATGGCGATGCTACTTTAGATGAAACAAACCTGGTAAACCAAAATATTATTACCAACCTAACACAAACCGCTTCTGGAACAACCTTCGAAATTGATAATTCGCTTTGGGTAAAAAATACATTTCCTGTAAAAGAAACGTTTTTGGAAGCTAACAAAACATACTACTTAGCCGAAGTACAAAACAAAGATTTTAGTAATCCTGAAACCTTAGGAGCCATAAACAATTGGGTGTCGAATAAAACCTATGGAAAAATTCCTAAAATTTTAAATGAAATTGACCCTAACGCAGTACTTTATGCCATTAATGCCCTTTATTTTAAAAGTGATTGGAAATTTAGTTTTGATGTAAAAGACACCAAGTCTTTACCTTTTAAGTTGAGTGATGGTTCTTCAAAAAATGTAGATATGATGAGCATGGAACAAGATTTAAAATACTACTCCAACAACGTGTTTTCTTCGGTTCAACTTCCCTACAAAAATGATAAATATACCATGACTTTGATGCTTCCAAATACTAATAAAACAGAAGGTGACATTATAGCAATGATGAGTAATGAAAATTGGACCACTTGGGAAAACAACTATAATTTGCAAAGTATAAAAATTACCATGCCCAAGTTTACATTCTCCTATGAGAAATTATTTAATGATGCTTTAGCTAACTTAGGGCTTGGTATTGCCTTTAGTGATCGTGCTGATTTTAGTGGCATGAGCGATTTGCCTACAAAAATCTCATTTGTTTTACAAAAAACTTTTATAGATGTTAACGAAAAAGGAACGGAAGCTGCTGCGGTAACAGTGGTTGGAATTGAACTTACTTCTGCTGGTGGACCCAAACAGTTTGTTTTAGACAAGCCTTTTGTATTTACAATAACCGAAAAAGAAACAGGCTCTATTTGTTTTATGGGTAAAGTAGGCTCTCCAGAGTACAAGAAATAAACCAGCAATATTGAAGTTAAGTTAACAAAATTTTGCTTTAATTTTATCTACAATGGTTTGTGCTAGTTTTTCTTTACTTTCAATAGTCCAACCTGCAACATGTGGAGTTAGCAATACGTTTTCAGCAGCTATTAAATATTGAAATGGTTCGGGCATGGTAGAAGTGAACATATCTTCAAACGAAGCTTTTTCGTATTCTAAAACATCTAAACCTGCTCCAAGTATTTTACCAGTTTTTAATGCCGAAACCAAATCTTTAGTCACAACACTTTTGCCACGTGCAGTATTAATAAACCAAAATGGGTTTTTAAATTGATTGATAAACTCTGAATTAATCATGTTTGACGTTAAAGGCGTTTGTGGCGTGTGTAAACTTACAACCTCTACTTGTTCTTGAAATTCTTTTAGCGACACTTGTTTGGCGTTGGCATCACCAACATGTTCTTTAATATCGTAACACAAAACCTCAACATCAAAACCTCTTAGTTTTTTAGCAAAGGCTTTACCCATGTTACCGTAACCAATAAGTCCAACGGTTCTGCCATCGAGTTCAATACCTCGGTTGGCTTCGCGTTGCCATTTACCTATTCTAACTTCACGATCTGCTTTATTTAGTTTGTTGAATAAGGAAAGTAGCATACCAAGGGCATGTTCACCAACCGCATTTCGGTTGCCTTCGGGTGCAGCAATTAATTCTATGTCTTTAGAAATGGCATAATCGCAATCTATATTTTCCAAGCCTGCCCCTACACGACCTATAAATTTCAGGTTGGTGGCAGCATCTAAAAATTGTTTGTCTATGGAAAAACGACTTCTTAAAATAATACCGTCATAATTTTTGATTTTGGCTTCGATTTCTTGTTTTGAAGATGAATAATCTTCGCAATTGGTAAAGCCTAAATCGTTTAATTGATTAATTAATAATTCGTGATTGGTATCTAGGTGAAGTATTTTCATGGACAATTATTAGACTACAAATTTATGAAGTTTTAAACAAACAATACTGAAAAATGAGATTGAACTAATTTTTTCTGGTAGGTTATCTTATTGGTAACGCTTCGACTTTACTCCAAAAAACAACTTAAAACTCGATACCTTTTATCTTTTTATAATTTAAAATGGCTTTGCTGTCTGATAGCAATGATACATAATAACATACACTTGAAAGCCTAGTATATAAACTATCGGCATCTGTTTTAATGGTTTTTGGTAAGCCTTTTAAAATGAGTTTATCGTAATTGGAAGCGGTATTGTTGTAACAATTGTTCACAGCTTTTGTGTAGGTGTTTAGTAGGGTGTTTATAACGCCATAACCAGCAATTTCTTTATCGACCACTTCGGTGGATTGGTAGATATTCTCTACGCTTATTTTAATGATGTCTTTTATTTGAGCGTCGTATTTACTTTTGTCCAACAAAGCACAATCGAAATCACCACTTAAAATAGCATGTTCGTTTTCCATGAAAATATCGACAGCTTCGTTTATAAGATTTCCAATGGCGAGGGCACGTAAATAGCCAATACGGTCTTCTTTGGCTGAAAGGGCATAATAATTTTCTGGACGAATATTGCTTCTTATTATTTTGGATAGATATTCCAGAGCAAATTCTTCTTGTATTAAACCTAAATTGATACCGTCTTCAAAATCGATGATGGTGTAACAAATATCATCGGCAGCTTCTACTAAAAAAGCGAGCGGATGGCGTGCATAGCTCATATGTTTATCGCTACGTTTTAATAAACCAAGTTCGTTGGCAATATCAACATACGCCTCTTTTTCACTTTGGAAAAATCCGTATTTTTTATCGGCTATATGATTGGTTGGTTTTTTTGGTAACGATTCTTTTGGGTATTTTGTAAAAGCACCTAGGGTGGCATAGCAGAGACGTAAACCTCCTATTCTACCCGCTCTTGTTTCGGTTAAAATTTTAAAGCCGTTGGCGTTGCCTTCAAAATCGCATAAATCTTGATACTCTTTTTCGGTTAATTGGTTTTTATATTGAAGTCCTTCACCAGTTTTAAAAAATTCGCCCATGGCTTTTTCACCAGAATGCCCAAAAGGCGGATTTCCAATATCATGCGCCAATGCAGCAGCAGCAACAATAGCACCAAAATCGTTGGCTTGATAGCCGTGTACGTTTTGCAAATGTGGATGTTTTTCCAATAATTTTTTTCCAACCAAGCGCCCTAAAGAACGCCCAACCACACTTACTTCCAAACTGTGGGTTAAACGGGTGTGGACAAAATCGGTTTCCGAAAGAGGAATCACTTGGGTTTTATCTTGTAAACTTCTGAATTCTGATGAAAAAATAACACGATCGTAATCGACTTCAAACCCCAAACGGGTCTCGTCTTGTTCTTTTCGTATGCGTTTATTGGTGTCGCCAAAGCGTTTTAAAGATAATAATTGTTCCCAGTTCATCATAAAAATTTAAGCGTTGGCAAGATAATAAAGAATTTCTTTAAATATAATGTATTCTTTTAAAGGAAAATTAAATGACCAATGCTTAGGCTAAATATTTATACTATGTCACACTGAGCTTGTCGAAGTGCTTCTTATAAAAAGTCTTCGACAAGCTCAGACTGACATTTTAGAATTAATTGGCCAACGTTCTACTTAAAGTAAAATATTTTCCACAAAAAAAATTTGGTAACATTACGGTAACATTAAAATGACCGTTGTTTAATGTTTACATAACACACTACTTAGATAGATTCGCTTTTTTTGCAGTGTAATTTAATCGCCATATGAAACATTTAATCTATATAGTACTTTTTCTTTTCTCAGCTTTTTCTTTTGGACAAAACACAGGCATTATAGTCGGAAAAGTACTTGATAGTGAATTAAATAACGCCCCGTTAGTACTTGCTAATGTTTCTATTAAGGGAACTTCTATTGATTTAAATACCGATTTAAGTGGTTTTTTTATCATTGAAAACTTAGAACCAGGTGATTACACCTTAGTTTGTGGTTTTGCTGGTTATGAAACTCAAGAAATTAAGGTGCATGTAGATGCTTTACAACCTGCTGAAGTAAAATTATCTTTAACTGCAAGTACCATTTCGTTTGGAGATTTGGCATCACTTACTAGTGTGGCTCAAAACGATAACACCACTTTTATTGCTGCAAAGTAATTATCCTGAATCAACAATTTCTCTTCAGTCTTGACAAATCAATGATTTTACTTTAACTAGTATCTTCATTTCACTTATCTACTTTTTTTCTAAAAACTTGAATCAACCTCTTGTATTCAATGTTAATTTAATGTTTCTAACAGCTATTCAAACACCTTATCTCATAACATTATAGTAACTGTTTTTTGAAACACTTTTAACCTTCACATAACCTCGACTTTACATGGTTACAGTTTCTTTGTGACAGTTTAAAAAACTAATAAAAACGAAAACTTTTAAATTCAAAAACAATGAAAAAATTAAATTATTTATTAATATCTATTTTCTCTTTAGGTCTTGCAACTGGCTGCTCTAGTGATGATCCTGCTATAATTGATAGTGGTGAAGGTGAAAGCGGAACAACTATTACAAAAGCTGGTTTAATTACTACTAATGAAACTTGGACAGCTGATAACATATATGTTTTATCTGGAAAAGTGGTTGTAAATGAAGGTGTAACACTTACTATTAACCCAGGAACCATTATTAAAGGTAAAGAAGGTCAAGGTTCATTAGCTTCTGCTTTAGTGGTTGATCAAGGTGGTATATTATTAGCTCAAGGAACTGCTGATATGCCTATTATTTTTACTTCAGAATTAGATAATATTGCTGTAGGTGAAAAAAAAGGGTCTAATTTAACTACTGCCAACGTAGGTTTATGGGGTGGTTTAATTGTTTTAGGAAAAGCGCCTATATCAGTTAGTGGTGATTTAGAAACTAAGCAAATTGAAGGTATTCCTGCAACAGATTCTTTCGGACAATACGGTGGAACTGTAAGTGATGATTATTCTGGAAAATTAGAATACATCTCAATCAGACATGGTGGTATCACTATTGGTGCTGATAATGAAATTAACGGTTTAACACTTGGCGGTGTAGGTTCACAAACACTTGTGAATCAAATTGAAATTGTTGCAAACCAAGATGATGCTATTGAAATATTTGGAGGTTCTGTAAATGTTTCTAATATAATTACTTACGCTCAAGGAGATGATGCTATAGATCTTGATGAAGCTTGGTCTGGAACTTTAGATAACGCATTGGTTATTATGGGTGCCGATTCTGATTCTGCTTTTGAGTTAGATGGTCCTGCTGGTTCTGCTGCAACAGAAGCTGGTTATACTATTAATAATGTAACATTAAAAGGTGCTGGAACAGCAAGCAAATATGCCGATTTAAGAGACGGTTTAATTGCTAATATGAATAATATTTTAGCTTATGGATTTGGTGCTGACTCTGTTGTTAAAGTAAATGGTGCTGACTCTGTTGCTGAATTAGCTGCTGATAGAATCACATTTTCAAAATGGGAAATTGTATTACCATCTGGTGTTGTCTTATCAAGTGTAATAACTGGTGCTAATGCAGGTGATGAAACAAAATTCACTAACAATGCTACTGCTATTACTGCTGCTAGTGCAGCAACTGTAGGAGCTAACACTTCTGGATTTAGCTGGACTTTTGCTAAATCTGCAAACGCTTTTTAATCTGAAAAAAATGCTATTAAATAAAATGTCCACTCGCAATATAAAGCAGTGGGCATTTTATTCATTTATAAATATTTTATAAAAAACTAATTCTAAACATGTTAAACAAAGCATTTCTAATTATTGTCTGTTTATTTTCTTTGCAAGTATTGCAAGCCCAAACTGGCAAAATTTCTGGCAAAATTATCGATAATGAATTTAATGATGTACTAGCTTTTGCCAACGTACTAGTAAAGGGAACAATAAAAGGAACCACCT
Source organism: Mariniflexile fucanivorans (assembly GCF_004341235.1). Classification (GTDB taxonomy): domain Bacteria; phylum Bacteroidota; class Bacteroidia; order Flavobacteriales; family Flavobacteriaceae; genus Mariniflexile; species Mariniflexile fucanivorans. Next base: position 149,423 of record NZ_SLUP01000009.1, on the reverse strand, counting down.
CAGATTTTGATGGAAACTATACCTTAGAGCTTGATCCTGGAACTTACACTATTATATTTTCGTTTATTGGTTACGACTCGAAACAACTAACAGAGGTTAAAGTTGAAAAAGGAAAAGTTGTCGATTTAAATGTTTCATTAAGTCCGTCATCAGCGTTGTTAAGTGAAGTTGTAATCACAACATCAGCTAGAAGAAATACAGAACAATCTGTATTGAACTTACAAAAAAATTCTGCAACACTTATGGATGGATTATCCATTGAAAGCATTAAGAAAACTGGAGCTAGTAGCATAGCATCGGCTATAAAAAGTGTTCCTGGTGTTTCTGTTCAAGAAGGTAAATTTGTATTTGTTCGGGGTTTAGGTGATCGTTACACAAAATCTATTTTAAATGGCATGGATATTCCAGGTTTAGACCCTGATAAAAACACCATTCAAATGGATATTTTTCCAACCAATATCCTTGAAAATATCATCATTGTAAAATCTGCATCTGCTGAATTACCAGCCGATTTTACCGGAGGCGTTGTAGATATCATAACTAAAGATTTCCCTTCAAAAAAACAAATGCAATTTTCTGTGTCAGGTAGTTTTAACCCAACTATGCACTTTAAAGATAATTACGTAAATTATAAAGGAAGTAATACCGATTTTTTAGGTTTTGATGATGGAACCAGAGCACTTCCAATTAATAAATTACAAAATATTCCTAATCCTGCTGCAACAAACAATAGTTCTTTGGAGCCAATAACCCGTGCTTTTAACCCGCAACTAGCTACTAGCACAACTACAAGTTCTCCTGATTTTAGTTTCGGTTTTAGCTACGGAAATCAATTTGAAGTGGGAGATAACAAGTTAGGTGTTATTGCCTCGCTTGATTATAAAAACACCACTACGTTTTATGAAGGTTTTGAAAATGGCATTTACCAAAAACCCGAAGAGCGCGACTCATACAACTTACGTTTTGATAGACGCCAGCAAGGTGATTTAGGAAGTAACAATGTATTAGCCTCTATTTTAACAGGATTAACATACAAAACTCAAAAATCAAAATACAAATTAAATTTACTGCACATTCAAAATGGTGAAAGTCGTGCGGCTTTATTTGATCAAAGAACAGAAATTTCTAACGCCATAAACGTGGTTAAAGACAACTTGGAATATACCGAGCGTTCTATATCGAACATATTGCTTTCTGGTTACCATACAAGTGAAGATGCTTCATTTACTACAGAATGGAATTTATCGCCATCACTATCTAGGGTTTATGATAAAGATGTTAGATTAACCACTTTTATTGAAGATGATTTTGGTGGTTACACCATTAGTTCTGATGCTGGTTTTCCATCACGCGTTTGGAGGGATTTAGAAGAAATTAATGCCGTTGGAAAATTAGATTTCACAAAGAAATACAACTTATTCAATAAAAAAGCATCATTAAAATTTGGTGGTTTATATAGCTATAAGCAACGTGAATATTCAATTTACAACTACGATGTAGGTTTTATAAACATAAGCCCAACAGTTTTTAACGGCGATCCAGATGCCATTTTATCTAGCGATAATGTTTGGACGCGCTCCAGTAATAGTGGTTCTTACATTCGTGGTAATTTTGAACCAGCAAACTCGTTTGATGCTAATCAAAATACAGCATCAGGTTATATTTCAAATGAATTTAAAATTGGTGATAAATTAAGAACCATTTTAGGTCTAAGAGCTGAATATTTTGCTTCATATTTTACAGGACAAAACAATACGGGAAGCGCTATTTTTAATAACACACAACTTCTTGATGAATTGGATTTTTTCCCATCAGCAAATTTAATTTATGCCTTTAATGAAAAAATAAATTTTAGAGGATCTTATTCTAAAACCACTGCAAGACCAAGTTTTAAAGAAAAATCGTTAGTACAAATTACCGATTTATTAACAGGTACTATTTTCCTTGGAAACATCGATTTAAAACCATCCTATATAGACAACTTTGATTTTAGATTGGAAGTTTTTGGTGATGAATCTGAAATGTTTGCCATCAGTAGTTTTTACAAAAAGTTTGTAGATCCTATTGAGTTAGTTGCCTACTCTGTAATTGCTCCAAACCAATTCACCCCAAGAAATTCACCTTCAGCTAAGGTTCTTGGTTTAGAATTTGAAGCTAGAAAGCATTTTGGATTTATATCTGAAGGACTTAAAAATTTAAAATTGAATTTGAATATTTCAATTATTGAATCTGAAATTGAAATGGCTAAAGGAGCTGGTGAAGAATATGAATCTAGACAAGCTTTTGCTAGAGATAATGAAACTATCAAAGAAACTAGAGCTTTACAAGGACAATCCCCATTTTTAATTAATACGGGCTTAAGTTATGAAAACCCAACAACGGGTTTTGAATCTGCCATCTCCTTTAATGTACAAGGCAAAACACTAGAAGTAGTAGGGTTTGGTCAAAATCCAGATGTATTTGTGCAACCGTTTAATAGCTTAAATTTAAATGTATCAAAAACCATTGGTAAAGAAAAAAACTCAACTATTAGTTTAAAAATCGATAATATTCTAGATGAGAAAAGACAAAGTTTATATGAATCATTTGGTGCAGAAAAAGTACCATTTTCATTAAGACAACCAGGTACTGCTTTCTCTTTGGGTTATAGTATGAGTTTTTAGTTAAACTAAAATTTACAGCATAAAAAAATGGGTTTCAATTAAAAATTGAAACCCATTTTTATTTACCCTAGTAAGTAAAAACTATAAATTATTTTTAATTTCAGTTTCACTTAAACTAGCAATAACGTTTTCTTTATAATCTACTTCTTTTATGGTTTCATTAGTGTAATAAAACCATTTGCCGACTTTTTTACCATTATCATAATTTCCCGAAACTGTTTTTTTGCCTGCTGTATCAAAACTTAACCACTCACCTTGTAATTTACCATCTGTTGTGTAAGTTCCTGTTTGGCTTACAGCACCATTGTCATGATAATAAACAACTTCAATTAAATTAGTGTCTTTGTTAAGTTTTAAATCTCTCTTTTGTTGTCCAAAAGAAACCACAGTAATTAAAAAGGCAAAAATAAATACTAACTTCTTCATAATTATGGGGGTTTTAACATTATACATCAAAGATACGGATTTGGTAACTTTAAAACAACACTTACTTAACACTGGCTTAACATTGAAAATACATTATATTGATATTCAATACATTAACAACTAATAATAATTGAAAACTTAACATTGGAATTAATAATTATTTAATATTTACATTACAATTACCTTAATTAAAACAATGATATTCGTAAAGTCTTAAGACACAACAATTAGTTTTTCATATAATCTATTAGTTTTTGTCGACTACATTATCATGATTTCTAATGAGCTGCCTTTGGCCGAGGCAGCTTTTTTTTTGCGTTAAATTTAATCATTAGGTAACATTCAATTAACATTCTTTTTGGTTCTTTGCGGTGACAAAAACTAAAAATGATTAATGAAATTTAAAATCTCACTGGTTGCATTATTATTTTATGCAACTACTTCACTAAGTGCGCAAGATATTAAAGGTTCAAAATTTGGTAAAGGGCTATTAAATATTGTAGGACAAGATAGTTCTTGGACTATGAAAGTAGGTTTAAGAATTGAACTTTTAGGAATGTCCACTTGGGAAGAAGGCCAAAGCAATCAAACAAGTTTTTTAGTTAGAAGATCTAGGTTAAAATTTGATGGATATGCCTATAGTCCGAAATTAGAATACAAAATTGAACTTGGTTTATCAAATAGAGACCAATCTGGAGCTTCAGAATTTACTAGCAATGCACCCAGATATATCTTAGATGCACAACTTAAATGGAATTTTTATAAAAATTTTGAAATTTGGTTCGGTCAAGGAAAATTACCAGGAAACAGAGAACGTGTAATATCTTCGGGCAATTTGCAACAAGTTGATCGGTCGTTACTAAACAGCCTATTTACCATTGATAGGGATTTTGGATTTCAGCTAAGGCATCACTTTAATGTTTCAGACCAATTTGTAATTAAAGAAATTTTCTCCTTATCTCAAGGAGAAGGGAGAAATGTTACCACTGGAAATTTAGGTGGACATCAGTACACCAGTCGTTTAGAATTGCTTCCTTTAGGAAATTTTGACAGCGAAGGCGATTATTCTGGAGCCGATTTAAAAAGAGAACAAACTCCTAAATTAGCTTTCGGTGTTAGTTACGACCATAACAATAATGCAGTTAAAACCAGAAGTAACCAAGGGTCTTACATGTTAACGGATACTGGTTATTACGAAACAAATATTAATACACTTTTTATAGATGCCATGTTTAAGTACAATGGCTTTTCTCTAATGGCAGAATATGCCGATAGAAGCGCTAAAGATCCATTTGCAAAAAACTCTGACGGCTCACTTACTGGTGATGAAGTACAGGTTGGCAAAGGTATAAACCTGCAAACAGGATATTTATTTAAAAATAACCTAGAAATATCTGGTCGTTATACACATACAGAATTAGATAAAACCATTACAGGAAAAGAACCAGAAAGCCAATATACACTGGGTGTATCAAAATATATCGTGGGACATAAATTAAAGGTTCAAACCGATATTAGCCACTTGGAAGTTATAAATGGCAATAATGAACTCATGTACAGATTACAATTTGAATTACACTTCTAAAAAACATAACAATTACGTAACTTAGTATCTTAAAATACATAAGATATTTGCAAACTTATTTTTATTTATAATTATGGATAATATTTACTTTTTAATGATTATTGCCCTTGCGGTATTAGCAATTGCCGACTTAGTTGTAGGGGTTAGTAACGACGCTGTTAACTTCTTAAATTCAGCTATTGGTTCTAAGGCTATTTCATTTAATACCATTATGATTGTCGCAGGTTTTGGTATTGCCATAGGCGCTCTATTTTCCAGTGGTATGATGGAAGTTGCTCGAAATGGTATTTTTAACCCCGGCGAATTTATGTTTAGTGAAATCATGATTATTTTCATGGCGGTTATGATAACCGATATTTTGCTACTAGATTTTTTCAATACGTTTGGTATGCCAACTTCTACAACGGTTTCCATTGTTTTTGAATTACTTGGTGCATCTGTCGCTATCGCACTTATAAAAATTGGTCATGATGGTGGTAGTTTTGGTGATGTAGTTAACTATATTAACACCTCTAAAGCCACTGAAATTGTTTCTAGCATACTACTCTCTGTAGCACTTTCCTTTTCTTTAGGTGCTCTTGTGCAATGGGTCTCAAGACTTTTACTTTCTTATGATTTTGAAAAGAAAGCAAAATGGGTAGGAGCTTTGTTTGGAGGCATAGCTATTACATCACTTGTTTATTTCATATTCATGAAAGGTATCGGAGGTACCGATTTTGCCAAACAAACACATGACTTTACTAACGGAGAAACCATTAAAGACTTTTTAAAACACCAAGCATTAACCATTTTAGCTTTTAGTTTTGTGCTTTGGTTTTTGGTATCATATGCATTAATGCAATTTGCTAAAGTCAATATTTATAAATTAATAATACTTATCGGTACATTCTCATTAGCGTTAGCTTTCGCAGGAAACGACTTGGTTAATTTTATAGGACCATCAATAGGAGCGTATCAATCGTACTTAGATTTTATGAATCCTGAAGTTAACACTTTAGGGCTAGCTGCAAATGAGTTTTCTATGCATAGTTTGGGGGCAAAAGCATCTACACCTACAGCCTTATTACTTATAGCTGGTTTAATTATGGTTTTAACACTTTGGTTCTCTGCAAAAGCTAAAAATGTGGTAAAAACATCTTTAGATTTATCGAGTCAAGAAGAAACAAAAGAACGTTTTCAACCAAATTTTTTATCTCGTGGGTTTGTTCGGTTTGCTATATTATCATCTCAAATGACATCATATTTATTACCAAATTCTTGGCAAGCTAAAATTGACAAACAGTTTGAAAAACCTGTTATTGAATTAAAAAAGGACAAAACATACGAACTACCTGCTTTCGATTTAGTTAGGGCAGCTGTAAACCTTATGGTTGCTGCTGTTTTAATTTCAATTGCAACTTCAATGAAATTACCTTTATCCACAACCTATGTCACCTTTATGGTTGCCATGGGAACATCATTGGCAGATAGAGCTTGGGGCGCAGAAAGTGCCGTATATAGAGTTGCTGGTGTTTTAAATGTTATTGGAGGCTGGTTTTTTACCGCGTTCAGTGCTTTTACCGCAGCAGCATTAGTAGCTTTCTTACTAAACCTGAACGTTACGGTTATGTTTCCTATCTTATTAGTAACAGCATTTGCTTTAATAATAAAAAGTTCAATTTCTTATAATAAAAAATCAAAAGAAGTTAAAGCTGAAGATAGCTTAACAAAGGCTGAAAGTAGTTCCATTCAAGGTGTTATTCACGAAAGCGCAAAAAATATCACCAATGTTGTTAAGCGTGGCAATAAAATTTATACCAATGCTATAAATGGTTTAGCAAAACAAGATTTAACACTATTAAAAAAGAATAAAAAACAAATTGTCAAACTATCGGATGAAGTTGATGAATTGCGAGATAACATCTTCTATTTCATTAAAAATTTAGATGAATCGAGTCTTGGGGCGAGTAATTTTTACATCCATGTTTTAGGCTATCTTCAAGATATGACCCAATCTTTAGAATATATTACGAAGGTAAGTTACAAACACGTACACAACAATCATAAAAAACTTAAATTCAACCAAATAAAAGAATTAAAGGAAGTCGATGAACGTTTTGAAACCTTCTTCAACAATACCCAAAAAGCATTTGATTCTAGATCATTTGAAGAAATTGGTATTATTTTAGGCAGAAAGCAAGAAATTTTAGGATTGGTAACTTCTAAAATCCAAAAACAAGTAGAACGTACACGTACCGAAGAATCGAGTCCTAAAAACACAACATTATATTTCAGTTTACTGTTAGAAACTAAAGATCTATTAAATGCGACCATGAATCTTCTAGAAGAATATCATAAAGCACACGATAGCTCGGTAAAACCCGCTACAGTGATGGTAAATACACCAAAATCAACAAAACCATTAGATTCTACAGGACCCGAAGAATCGAAAGAGTCTTAAAATATAAAATTAAAACTGTTGAAAACCACAAAGCCATCTTAGTTTAAGATGGCTTTGTGGTTTCTCTAAATTATTTACTTTTGTATAAATTTAAATAAAAATAAAATGATTTCAGCAAACGAGTATTTTGATAGTAATGTAAAATCTTTAGGCTATACAACGGCTACAGGTAATTCTACTTTAGGTGTTATGAACCCTGGAGAGTATGAATTTGGGACTTCTAAACATGAAACCATGCGTGTTATTGAAGGTGAAATGACTGTTAAATTACCTGGTAACTCGGAGTGGGTTACCTATAAGGCTGGTGAAGCTTATGAAATAGATGCCAACAAAAAATTTCAAGTTAAAGTATCTACACAAACATCTTATTTATGTCAATATAAATAACAGTGTTGACACTTCTGCATAAAAAGAGGCTGTCTGAAAAGTGTAATTCTGTGTCATATTGAGCCTGTCGAAATATTTTGACTTACTGATAATCAATATCAGTTTCGACAAGCTCAACCTTACAAAGTAAATACAATACACTTTTCAGATAGCCTCTTTTATTTAGGTATTTTAAACGAATACCTTAAGACCCACACATAAGGCAATCATCCCCCTCACCAGCTTTAGCTTGCGCTATTAATGCTTTCATTTCATCAGCACTCATAGGCTCAACTTCAACAGCTTGTTGTTTCTTAGCGAATTTTGCGGCATTTGCTTCTGCAATATGTTTTTTCTGTTCTTGTTCTATATCTTGATTTACGATAGTTTCTTCGGCTATTGGTTCTTCTTTTTTAGAAGTTTGTAGCGTGAATTTAATAGCATCAACCGCACTCTTGGTACGTAAGTAATACATACCAGTTTTTAAGCCGCTTTTCCAAGCGTAAAAGTGCATAGAGGTTAATTTGGCCATGGTAGCACCTTCCATAAACAGGTTAAGCGATTGTGACTGATCGATAAAATACCCACGTTGGCGAGACATATCGATAATATCTTTCATACTTAATTCCCAAACGGTTTTGTAAAGTTCTTTTATATCTTGTGGAATGATATCAATGCCTTGAACCGAGCCATTAGCTCTCATAATGTCTTGTTTTAAGCTATCGTTCCATAAGCCTAATTCCACTAAATCTTCTAATAAGTGTTTGTTTACCACAATAAACTCACCCGATAATACACGGCGTGTGTAAATATTTGATGTATAAGGTTCAAAACATTCATTATTTCCTAAAATTTGAGAGGTTGAAGCTGTTGGCATTGGTGCTACTAAAAGTGAATTACGCACCCCGTGTTTTAATACTTGTTTACGCAGCTTATCCCATTCCCACATACCGCTTAAGTCTTCATCTTTCAAATTCCAAAGATTGTGTTGAAATTGACCTTTGCTTATTGGAGAACCTTCGTATGATTGGTATGGTCCATCTGCCTTAGCTTCTTCCATACTGGCAGTAACTGCAGCAAAATAAAGCGTTTCAAAAATATCTTGATTTAACTTTTTGGCTTCCTCACTTGTAAAAGGCATGCGTAATTGGATAAAGGTATCTGCCAACCCTTGCACTCCTAATCCAATAGGACGATGACGCATATTTGAGTTTTCGGCTTCTATTACTGGGTAGTAATTTCTATCAATAACTCGGTTTAAGTTTTTTGTAACACGTTTTGTAATACGGAATAATTCTTTATGGTCGAACTCTCCATTTTTAACAAACATAGGTAATGCTATGGATGCTAAATTACAAACAGCAACCTCATCTGGGGAGGTGTACTCCATAATTTCTGTACATAAATTTGAAGAACGGATGGTTCCTAAATTTTGTTGGTTCGATTTGCGGTTTGCAGCATCTTTATACAACATGTATGGTGTACCCGTTTCAATTTGAGATTCTAATATTTTCTCCCAAAGTTCTCGTGCTTTAATGGTTTTTCTACCTTTTCCTTCTGCTTCATATTTTAAATATAAAGCTTCAAAAGCGTCGCTGTGTACCTCATCCATTCCTGGACATTCGTTGGGGCACATTAAAGTCCACTTTCCGTCTTCTTCAACACGTTTCATGAATAAATCTGAAATCCACATCGCATAAAATAAATCGCGTGCACGCATTTCTTCTTTACCATGGTTCTTTTTCAAATCTAAGAAGTCCATAATATCGGCATGCCATGTTTCAATATACATCGCAAAACTTCCTTTACGTTTTCCACCACCTTGATCCACATAACGTGCTGTGTCGTTAAAAACTTTTAGCATTGGTACAATTCCGTTTGAGGTACCATTGGTGCCTGCAATATAACTTCCTGTTGCACGAATGTTGTGTATAGCCAAACCAATACCCCCTGCAGATTGCGAAATTTTAGCGGTTTGTTTTAATGTATCGTAAATGCCATCTATACTATCTTCTTTCATAGTTAATAGAAAACAAGACGACATTTGTGGTTTTGGTGTACCTGAATTGAAAAGTGTTGGTGTAGCGTGCGTAAAAAACTTTTTAGACATCAACTCGTAAGTTTCAATAACCGATTCCATATCGTTTAAATGAATACCTACAGCTACACGCATTAACATGTGTTGCGGACGTTCAGCAATAACTCCGTTCAACTTTAAAAGATATGAACGTTCTAAGGTTTTAAAACCAAAATAATCGTAGCCAAAATCGCGGTTATAGATGATAGTAGAATCTAAAACATCTTTATTTTTCATGATAACCTCGTAAACGTCATCGGCTAAAAGCGGTGCATCTTTACCTGTTCTTGGGTTCACGTATGTGTAAAGGTCGTGCATAACCTCACTGAATGTCTTTTTTGTGTTTTTATGTAAGTTAGAAACAGAAATTCTGGCGGCTAAACGGGCATAATCTGGATGTGCCGTTGTCATGGTTGCAGCAATTTCAGCAGCTAAATTATCAAGTTCGCTAGTTGTTACACCATCGTATAAACCTTCAATAACACGCATGGTTACCTTTAACGGATCTACTAATTCATTTAATCCGTAACACAATTTACGCACTCTTGCAGTGATTTTATCGAACATGATTTGTTCTTTTCTGCCGTCTCTTTTTATTACATACATATTTTACACTTTTTTTAAGTTTTCCTGATACACCTTCAGAAAAACGGTTCATATATTATTCCAAATACTATCTAATTAATAAATTAGGATTAGTGCTTAGGGGTTCAGCTGGATTAATAAAAATTGGTTTATTTCTCATTTTACTGAAACCAGTTCAGTGAAAGGGCATGAGAACAACACCCTTATAAATTATAGAAAGTTTTACTTTTGATTGATTTTAATGATTAAAAATCGGCATCGAAAGTAAATTTATCTTTGTCTTCTTCTTTGTTAAGAACACCTGCTTTTTGATATTCAGACACACGTTTTTCAAAGAAATTGGTTTTTCCTTGTAACGAAATCATATCCATAAAATCAAATGGATTGGATGTGTTGTATACTTTTTCGCAATCCAATTCACTTAATAATCTGTCGGTTACAAACTCTAAATATTGTGACATTAATTTAGCATTCATACCAATTAAACTCGCTGGCAATGACTCCGTAATAAACTCACGTTCAATATTTAACGCATCTACCAAAATTTCTTTAATTCTAGCTTTTGGCACTTTATTTACTAAATGTTTATTGTGTAAATGCACTGCAAAATCGGCATGCACCCCTTCATCACGAGATATTAATTCGTTTGAAAATGTTAATCCTGGCATCAAGCCTCTTTTCTTCAACCAGAAAATAGAACAAAATGCACCCGAAAAGAAAATACCTTCAACCGCTGCAAATGCAATTAAACGCTCTGCAAAACTTGGAGATTCAATCCATTTTAGTGCCCAATCTGCTTTTTTCTTAATGGCAGGAAAATTGTCAATGGCATTGAACAATAAGTCTTTTTCTTTTTCGTCTTTTACATACGTATCAATTAAAAGCGAATAGGTTTCACTGTGGATGTTTTCCATCATGATTTGAAACCCGTAGAAAAATTTCGCTTCACTATACTGTACTTCGTTTACAAAGTTTTCAGCTAAATTTTCATTAACAATACCATCACTAGCTGCAAAAAATGCTAAAATGTGTTTTATGAAATAACGCTCGTCATCATTTAATTTATTTTTCCAGTCTGTAAGATCTTGATGTAAATCAATTTCTTCTGCGGTCCAAAAGCTAGCCTCCGATTTTTTATACCATTCCCAAATATCATGATGTTGAATAGGAAAAATAACAAAACGATCTTTGTTTTCTTGTAAAATGGGTTCGATAGACTGAGACATTGTTGTTCTTATTTTTAATTTAAGTTAGACGAAAAAAATTGTCAATTCGGGAACAACAAAGATTCAAAAATGATGTTAAAAATGAAAGGTTTAGTTATAAACATTGTCAAGAAGTTTTTAACAATTACCAAAAACACTTAGTATGAGAAGTTTACAAATTAAAAAGATTAATAAATTGATTTACAATTATTTAACTTTTTTCAAAAATTGAAAAGTTTACAGAAAAAATATAGATTTTTAATTTTAAAACCCTTATTTTATAGGTGTTTTAGACGTTAATTTTTTGTTATTACAACTTGTTAGCAACCTTTTCTAATTCGGCATACCAGTCGGCTCCAAACTTTCGAATCAACGCTTCTTTTACAAATTTATAAACGGGAATTTGTAATTCTTTCCCCAATGTGCAGGCATCGTCGCAAATTTCCCATTTATGATAATTGACCGCGGAAAATTCGGAATAATCTTGCACTCTTACAGGATACAAATGGCATGAAACTGGTTTTTTCCAAGAAATTTCACCTTGGTTATAGGCTTCTTCAATAGCACAAAGTGCTACTTTTTTTTCATCAAAAATAACATAAGCACAATCGGCACCATTAATTAAAGGTGTTTCTAAATCGCCATCTTCAGAGGTTATATACACTCCTTGAGATTCAATCGCTTTAATGCCTTCTTTTCGCAAAAAAGGTTTCACTTTCGGATAAATTTCTTTTAAAATATCAGCTTCCTCTTTTTCTAAAGGGGCACCGGCATCTCCATCTATACAACAAGCGCCTTTACATGCCGATAAATTGCACATAAAATCCTTTTCAATAATATCTTCTGAAACGATGGTTTTGCCTAATTGAAACATATTTTTAAATATCTTATGAAGGGCAAAAATAACTAAACTTTAGCTTTTTATGCTATATATATTGTATCCAATCTTATACTTTTGCAACAAAATATTAAAAGCACACGCATGCAACTTAATTTTAAAGAAATATTTACTGCTTTTATGGTATTATTTGCCGTAGTTGATATTGTTGGCAATATTCCTATCATAATTGATTTACGAAAAAAAGTAGGAAATATTAACAGTAGGAAAGCTGCTATTATTTCGGGAGTTATCATGATATCTTTTTTATTTTTAGGAAATAGCATTTTAAAACTTATTGGTATTGACGTAAACTCTTTTGCGGTAGCAGGATCGTTTATTTTGTTTTTTATTGCTTTAGAAATGATTTTAGGCATTACGCTATATAAACATGAAGAATATACATCGGATACAGCTTCGGTATTTCCGTTAGCTTTTCCGCTTATTGCAGGCCCAGGAAGTTTAACAACCTTACTTTCGTTAAGAGCCGAATTCAAAATAGAAAACATTATAATTGCCATTATATTGAACGTTATTGTTATTTTTATTGTTTTGAAAACATCTAAAACCATTGAACGTTTTTTAGGGCAAAACGGTATTAGCATTGTTAGAAAAGTGTTTGGCGTAGTGTTATTAGCCATTGCTGTGAAACTGTTCGCCCACAATATTAAAGCCTTATTTGAAATTATTTAACCCTTTATAGATGAAAATTATAACTATCATAATTAGTGTACTTGCCTTAGCACTTATTGTTTTTAACTTTACAAAAGTAAATTTTGAAGCACCTTTTGAAGGCGAAAGTATTATTGCTTTAATCACTATTTTAGCAGGACTTTGTGCTATTGCATTAATGACTATCCTTAGAATTTCTAAACGCATCGAAGAAAAAGTAAAAGGACGCCGTTAATGTTTGATGCCTTAATAATAGGTGGTGGTGCCGCAGGTTTACAATGTGCTTTAGTTTTAGGATCTGCCCATGGTAAGCCTTTTGCTGAAAACAAACGCATTGGCATTATTGTGCATCAAAAAACCTCACATTTACAAACCGCTTTATTTAATAATGTACTAGGTTTGGCACCACGAACAACGGGTGCGTCTATTTTAGAAAGTGGTAAAGCGCAATTAAAAGCTTTATACCCACATGTTGAACAGATTGATAACGAAAAGGTTTTAGATATTTTAAAACATAAAGATGGTTTTACTATTGAAACGAACAAACTTATTTATAAAACCAAAATAGCGGTTGTTGCTGTTGGTTATACCAATTTAATGACTATTAAAGGTTTAGAGAAATTCATTGAGCCTCACCCTAGATCAAACATTGAAAAAGACCGTATTTGGTTAAAAAACACAGACCATTTAATTGAAGAAAACCTGTATGTAGCAGGTTCTTTAGCAGGTTGGCGTAGTCAATTTGCTATTTGCGCCGGTAGTGGTGCACAAGTAGCGACTGATATTTTAACCCTTTGGAATGATGGGAAACATGTGAAGGTGCATGATAAGATTGGTTGAAAAAGTTTCAAAGCTGCAAAGACACAAAGTGGCAAAGGAAACTATCTATTTTGGCTAAAAATGTTTGGAAATGTCTTTACTTCCATGAAGTACCCTGACAATTCTAAGATGTTTTTCTTGAATTCTGTAAAAAACAGTATGCTCTTGTTCTGAAATACTATACAAACCTATTTTTATTTCATCTCGAACTCTACCAATTCCAGGATTTATAACTAAATTATTAATATCGTTTCCAATTATGGAAGATAACTAACTACAAGAGTCGCAAACAGTTTTTATTGTTTGTCAGATACCTTTTTATAAATATAACTACATCCTTCTGTACAAATTACACTAGTTGGGATCATAATTAAATTATATGATTCGTATGTTATTTTATATGTTATATATCCTTCAGTATTTTCAATTCCAGTTGTAAATCCTTTACAATTATACTTTAATCTTAATTCATCGGATTCAATTGAGAAATTACCTCCTGAACATTTAGAATATTTAGTTGAAGTAAAAGTTCCGTTTTTGGAAAATTTAAATTCTTCTCCATTGTCTATTGTAACCAAATATTGCGGGCCTCCAACACTAATGTACTATTCAACTAATTTCCAATTTCCTATTATTGGGTTATCATTATCCAATTCTATATTGGCACTATTACTATCACATCCTAATAATATAAATGTAAATAAAAATGCTATTCCAAATTTTTTTATGTTTATCATTTGTTTTTATTTATAGATGTTGACTTTTACAAATGGTTGCGTAAAATTTTGGGTAATAGTTAATTAAAACAAAAAATCTGTTTATAATTTGAAATAGTAATTGATATTTATTTGCCGTTAAGAATTTGAGAAATGCAATAAAAACAAAAGTCGTCAAATTTCAAAGTGATATAAATAAAGAGTAAAAATATTATTTTTTTCCCTTACTCAACTCAATAACCTCTTCAATCATAAGATCATGCTGATTAAATACTTCTTCAAACGCACCTAAGCCATAAAGCTGATCGGCCAATGTTGCTTTTAAATATTGCTTTACCTCTTCGTGGTAAGCCACAAAAGTTAATTGAGACTCGTTTCTTTTGTTTAAATACTCTTGAAATTCATAAACCATAGCTTCACTAACTTCAAACTTATCAATGAAGTCCTGTCGTGAAATACCTTGATATATTTTTCTGTTTTTCTCTAGAGTTTCAAAAATAAAATACCCAATAAAACCTCGTCGCTGTAAAATGGATAATGTTTCGTTTTGCATACCGCTATCAATGGGCACGAATAAGTCTGGAATAATACCGCCTCCGCCATATACAATTTTCCCTTTTGGGGTTTTATATTTTAAAGAATCGGCTACTTGAATTTTCTCTGGATCTAAAAGCTCTCCGCTCTCAATTCTCTCAAAATACTCATCGTAATAATCTTTATTTCCTTTGCTGTATGGTCGTTGTATGGAACGTCCTGTTGGAGTATAATAACGTGATACTGTTAAACGAACCGCGCTACCATCACCTAAATCCATTTCGCGTTGCACTAACCCTTTTCCGTAGGAACGACGTCCAACAATAATTCCTTTGTCGTTGTCTTGTAATGCACCTGCAACAATTTCACTTGCCGATGCTGAGTTTTCATTTATCAAAACGTAAAGCTTGCCTTTTTCAAAATCGCCTTTATCGGTCGCAAAGCTTTTTTCAATACTACCACGTTTGTTTTTTGTAAATAATATTAACTTATCTTCTTCTAAAAACTCATCTACAATTTCTTCGGCAATGCCTAGAAAACCACCGGGGTTATCACGCAAATCGAGTGTTAATTCTGTAGCGCCTAAATCCAATAATTTATCTAAACCTGTTTTAAACTCTTTATAAGTGCTTTCAGCAAATCGGTTAATTTTTATATAGCCTAATTTATTGGTAAGCATATAAGCCGCATCCACACTTTTTATAGGAATGTGGGAACGTTTTACTGTAAAATTCAGCAATTTTGGTTCTCCTTTTCTAAATACTTTTAAGTGGACTTTACTGTTTAATGGACCTTTAAGTTTTTTAACTAATTCGCCATCTTTCAATTTATTGCCAAAAAGCGTGTCGCCATCTGCCATAACAATCCGGTCGCCTCCTTTTATACCTGCTTTATCACTTGGGCCACCAACTATCGCTCTAATAACCGCAATGGAATCGCGATACGGATAAAAACTAACGCCAATACCCACAAAATCGCCTTTCATATTTTCGGCAACACTTTCCATGTCTTCTTTAGGAATGTACACCGAATGCGGATCTAAGTTTTCTAAAATACCATTTACTGTAACATCTACGATGCTGTCTGTATTCACATCGTCAACATAATCGTAATCAATGTAATCTATAAGTCTGTTAAGCTTATCCTTTTTGCTGTTTTTTGAAAATAATTTATCGGGGACATCGCTAAAATTTAGCTTGCCTCCAATAAAAATACCCGCAGCAATGGCGACGCCTATTATTAATGGTAAATATTTTTTTTTGTATGGCATTAGGCTTCTAATTCTTCAATTTGTTTTAACTCGATTCCTGCTTTTTCCAAAAATTTCAATCCAGAATCATCTTTGTAAGCCTCATGAAATACCACTTTTACAATACCTGCTTGATGGATGAGCTTACTACATTCTTTACATGGTGACATGGTAATATAAAGCGTTGCACCTTTACAGGATTGTGTTGATGCCGCCACTTTTAAAATAGCATTTGCCTCGGCGTGTAGTACATACCATTTGGTATACCCTTCATCATCTTCACAAAAATTTTCAAACCCCGATGGTGTACCGTTGTATCCATCTGATATAATCATTCTATCTTTTACAATAAGTGCTCCTACTTGACGGCGTTTACAATAGGATAGTTTTCCCCATTCTTGTGCTATTCTTAAGTAGGCTTTATCGTATTTAAGCTGTTTTTTTTCTGGCATTCATTTTTTAATTGAGGCGCTAAGATAATCAACGCGAAATACTATAACGAATATACTTGGTTCGTATTTTAATTACAACGCAAGTTCGTTAAAGTTTTATGAAACTTTGTAAATAACAACAGGTTTTATTTGAAAACGGGTTTGCGTTAGGGATAGCAGTGTAAATCCTTTTTAAAATTTGACAGCACTAATTATTGTGAAGAACTAGAATTCTGCAGTTTGCTTCGTCGTTTAATCCTCGCAATGACTTTTAAAAAGATTGTAACGTATAGCCCGACCCGATAGGGTAACGCCCACAATAAAATATTACTTCTGCAAGTTCTTAATCCAACTTATCAGTCAATTTTTTAAATGTTTTTTTAGGGTCTTTTCCTTCGTACAAAATATCGTAAACGGCGTTTATAATAGGTAATTTGGTTTTGCTTTTGTTTTTTTCGTTAAGTAAGTGGGCACTTTTGGTGGCGTAATAGCCTTCGGC
This sequence comes from Mariniflexile fucanivorans, assembly GCF_004341235.1. Lineage (GTDB taxonomy): Bacteria > Bacteroidota > Bacteroidia > Flavobacteriales > Flavobacteriaceae > Mariniflexile > Mariniflexile fucanivorans. The sequence continues at coordinate 132,279 of NZ_SLUP01000009.1, read as the reverse complement.
AACCATACTCATTTCCATTTGTGCGGATTTTACAGTGTAACCTTTTCCAATCATGTTTCCAAACATCCGGTTTCGTGAAAAAACGGAATACCCCGTTACCAATAAATCGCCCAAATATGCCGAATTATTAATGTTACGTTTCATTTTGTGCATTTTCTTAATAAAACGTTTCATTTCGCGAATAGAATTACTCATAAGTACACTTTGGAAATTATCGCCATACCCCAAACCGTGCGCAATACCAGCAGCAATAGCATAAATATTCTTTAGCATTACGGCATATTCAACACCAATAATATCATCACTTATTTTTGTTTTTATATAATCGCTAGATAAAGCATCGGCAATAGTTTGTGCTTTTTTAGCATCTGAACATGAAATAGTTAAATACGATAAACGCTCTAAAGCTACTTCTTCCGAATGACAAGGGCCTGCAATAACGGCAATATCTTCATAAGGCGTTTTGTAGTTTTCATGAAAATGTTCGCCAACCAACAAACCTGTTTCTGGAATGATCCCTTTTACTGCTGAAACTATTATTTTATTAGAAATATCAGCTGTCATTTTTTGTAGTTCTGCGTGAATAAATGCCGACGGAATAACGAAAATAAGCACATCGGCATATTCAGCCATCTCATTTATATCGTTGCTAAGTTTTAATTGGTCTATATGAAATTCAACCGAACTTAAATAATTTGGGTTGTGGTATTCCCTTAATAAATGTTCTTTGGTATAAACGCTGCGCATGTACCAACCAACTTCATCTAAATTTTCGCAAAGCATTTTTACAATGGCCGTTGCCCAACTTCCTGCACCAAAAACCGCGTATTTTAAAGGTTTGTTCATATATAGTTTCGTTGTTTAATATTTCAAAAATACATAAAATATTTATCTGTGTCGAGAAACGGACGGATATAAAAGAAACAAGAATATAGAAGTTAGAATAAAGACCGAAGACCGATGTTTGATAACGGAAATACAACACTGAGACTGTTACCGTAAACTGCGACTAAAAATTTTTGGCACGCGTTTTGAAAACCTTTAAAGTATAAACCCAAAAATGTTTGATTATGAAGACTATAAAATTACTTTTAACATTTGCCTTAACAGCAACCTTATTTACTTCGTGTTACACAGAAGTTGTTATAGACGATTACGATAATACCCCACAAATATCTTTAAACCAATTATTAGGTTCCTATGAATTGTGGTATGTAGATATTAATGCCACCAAAGGCTATGGCGAAACCCCATTTTTACAGAAAGCTTTTACCATGTCGTTTAAAAATGGTAGTGTTTACGCAAACAATAATATTGTTGGTTTAGGAAGTACAGGTAACGGTTTTGGAATAAAAGTTGGAACCTATGATGCTTATGATATGATTTTAGATGTATACCATGTAATTGATGGCTTTGAAACCTATGATATTTATCAAATTGATAATAATACGATTGAACTTTACAACCCTAATAATGATACCTCGTACTTTTTAGACGGTTACCAACGAAGCAATTTCGATTACGACTTTGTGTTTTACGATAACATTCATTATTTCTTGCAAGAATACAATGGTTGGGAAAAAGTATATACCAGTAATTACGGTGCCATCAATGAGTTCGATAACGAAAACTATTTACAGTTTTTAGCTGGCGGAAATGACTCAGAGTTTAAAAGTTCACAAGATGGAAACGGAAAAAATATCAATAATGTATATTGGGATTATACAGGATTATATGGTGTTGGAAATGTAACAGGAAACAACAAGCTTAAAACTTTAACATTAGATTATGATTACTTCGACAATGAATATTTCGAATTGAGCGTTATAAATGATGGAAAGATAGAATTGTATCACCCAGCATCGGGAACAGCTTATGAGTTTGTAGGCAAAGGATACATACAATTTATGAAAACAACAGATACAAAAGGAAAAACTGCAACTACGGAAAAATTGCGTAAGTACAGAAAAGATAAAGTAGAAAACCCAAGAGAAAGCACAAGGGTTTTATAAAAGTTTGGTTGGTTATTTAGTTTAGAAACCGTTTAAAGATTTATTCTTTAGGCGGTTTCTTTTTTTTAGGGGATTAACTAACTTTTTAAGGCGAACTATAATGTTTTTTATAAGAATATCATTCGAATTATTGAAATTATAATGCCTATAAACCCGCCCACAACGGCACCATTTAATCGAATATATTGCAAATCATTACCTACCTTTTCTTCAATTTGATTAACTAATTCAAAATCATTTAATTTAGTCAAGCTTAACCTGACCATTTCTCCAATTTCATGATGATATTTAGTAACTAATTCTTCAATAGTAGATTTAAGCCATGTATCAATTTTTAGTTGTGAAGCTTTATCTGTTTCCAACTCATTTAAAAGCTTATTAACATTTTCGCTAAGGAAATTTATAAAGGGTGTATCATCCTTTTCTAATTGTGCTTTAATTGAAATTTTAAAATTATTCAGGATCACTTGAATCATGCTATTTGCATCCGTATTATCTATTAACTTGTCTTGTAAATCTTTAATTATCTTGGTTGATTCTTCATTGCCTTCTATAAGGTTGTTGGCAAAATCAAGAATGCTTTTATCAAACTTAACACGAATAGCATGATTGGGATTGCCTTTGGCTTCCTTTATAAAATCATCGATGGAGCTTATAAGTTTATCTAAAATAGACGGACTATCAATAGCGCCTACACCTTTAGCAATTCCTATAAATATTTTTTTAAAAAAACCTTCTTGTTTGTAGTCTTGTACTTGATTTTCAATTGAAGTTAATAAAAGTTCCCGAGTAGTTTCATCATTAATGCTCTTTTCAGCAGCATCTAAAATGATATCCCACAATTTATTGTGATCTCCTTTTTCTATTGATTTTTTTAGCCATTCGCCTAAGGGTGTTGCCAAATCAACGCCTTTAATTTGCTCTTTTAATAAAGATTGGAGCATTTTAGCAACCTCAGGATCATCAATATTTGATGTTAAACGGTTAATGATTTCTTTTAGAAAACCAATAAGTTTTTTAGCGTTCTCGGGTGTTTTTAAAGTTTTTACTACACCTTCGATGATAGGTACATTCGATAATTTCTCATTAATTATTTCAGGAGACAACCACTTATTAGTCACTAAATCTACAACGCCTTCAGTTAATTTTTGTCTATTTCTTACTATAATATTGGTGTGTTTTCTAATAATTGGAATAGGAATTTCATAAAAAAGAGCACGTACAGCAAACCAATCGGCAAAACCACCTATAGTTGCAGCCTCAAACCCAGCCAATAAAATATGCCAATATGAATTGACTAGAAAACCTATAGAAATAAGGATTTGAACCACTATTAACCCCACAATTGAAATTAACAATGATGTTGTTCCAATATAGTTTTTATTATTTTTCATTGGTAAGCTTATAACTTATTTAAAAATTTAAGTTAAACATTTTATATAAAAATAAAGTGCTTTTTACTGGAGAAAAATTAATCTCATCCCAATATATCCAACTGTTTTATGGAAGCATGGGGTTTTTGTTTTAATCTGTTTTTTAAATAACATCGCCGTTTATCTACTTTTGAAATTCTAAAGTTTATTAGAACAGTCTAAAATATGATATAAATTAAAGAGAAAATGGAAATAAATAGCCATAAACTCAATGCCAACACAAGTGGTTTTAGTCCAGTAGATTTAATATCTTCTATTGAAATTACGGAACCAACTAAAAATAGAGTTAATATTAATAATCTTTTAGCAATTACCACAATAATATTCGTAGCAGCTTCTGGTACAATATGGTAACTGTTTAGAATTATGGCAATTATAAATAGAATAATAAAATATGGAATTCTAATTTTTTCTCCTTTTGTTTTAAAAATAAACATCGAAAAAATGGATAAAGGTATAACCCATAAGGTTCTTGAAAGCTTTACCGTAGTTGCGATACGCAATGCTTCATCTCCATAGCCTACGGCGGCACCAACAACCGAACTTGTATCGTGTATGGCTACGGCACACCATAGGCCAAATTGTTCCTGCGTTAAATGGAATAAGTGACCCACAACTGGAAACAAAAACAGAGCAACGGAATTTAATAAAAAAACAACTCCTAAAGCAATACTAATGTTTTTACCATTAGCTTTTATTACAGGTGATATTGCTGCAATGGCACTACCACCACAAATAGCAGTTCCAGAGGCTATTAAATGTCCTAATTTTAAATCTGTTTTTAATAATTTAGTTAGAAAAAAGCCTAAACTGATTGTTAATATTATAGAATAAACGGTTAAAACAAACCCTTCTTTACTTGTTTCAATAGTCTCTTTAATAAACATTCCAAAACCAAGCCCTATTACAGAAATTTTCAAAAGATAATTAATCACTTTATGATTATAAGCTTTAAAAGGGTTTTTAAAAATAAGAGTAAAAAGAAAACCAAGAATTAATGCAGTTGGACTATTAATTAATCCCGTTAAAGCAATAATTCCTATAACTAAATAAACTGCTTTTATAATCACATCTTTCATATCGATTTATATTTAACCGATACAAATGTAGATTTATAACATAACCTTTAAGCAAAGTAATTTACTATGTAGAATAACTAAAAGTTATAGTTAGATTTAATAAACTGTTCAAAATAACTCATTACATTTGATTGATAACCTGTTCTTGATACAAAGTAAAACCATCTTTCAATAGCAAATTCCTTAATATCAATTATCTTTAATTTGTTGTTAATTAAATCTTCTGAGATGGCATGAATTGATATAAATGCATAATTATCAGAATAATACAAGTAGTTTTTAATAGCTTCTGTACTATTTAGGGTGACCACATTATTAAGTCTTTTTATACTGAAATCATGTAGTACATCGTAAATAATATCCCTCGTTCCCGAACCCATCTCTCGACCAATAATGGGTAGTTCTTGCAATATTTCTTTGGAAATAACACCATTTTTGAAACTGTTGTTTTTTGCATTTGTTACAAGTACAATTTCATCTTTAATAAATTTTTTGAATTGTAATTTAGGATGTGTATTTTTTCCTTCTGTAATACCAAAATCTAAGGTTTGATTTAGGATGAGCTCTTCAATATCTTCAGAATTTTTACTGATTATCTCAAAATATGTTTTTGGAAATTGAATTCTAAATTTCGCAACCACTTTCGGAATAATATTGTTAGCGATTGTAGTGCTCACACCAAAATTTATTAAATCTGGAACCATTGTTTTTTGATGTAAAAACTGGTTCTCCATTTCTGTATGAATATCTAATATTCTATTGGTATAAATTAAAAAAGACTTCCCTTCATTGGTCAGCTCAATGGAGTTTCTTTTTCTTGAAAAGAGTGTTATTTTATAAGTTTCTTCTAAATTCTTAATGGTTTTAGATACAGCAGGTTGTGAAATATACAATTGTTCTGCAGCTTTTGTAAAACTTAAATGATTGGCAACAACTTTAAAAATATGCAATTTGGTTTTCATTAGCTTATATACTCAAACTAAGGTAGTAGATTTTTTCACCAAATCAGGTATTAGTTACCTATAAAAATTCATTTCATCCAAATACGCCCAAACGTGTTCTGGCAACATCGGTTTTATGTTTTTACCAGCTTTTATAGCGTTTCGGATAAAAGTAGAAGAGAGTTCCATAATGGGTGCATCAACAGAATGAATTTTTGGGTGTCCTTCAAACTGAGTTTCGGTTTTTTCATCAGAAACCCGTGGGTATACATAAATATGATGGTTTTCTAAAATAACCTCGTAATTTTTCCACTTGTGAAAACTCTTTAAATTGTCTTCACCCATAATTAAAGAAAACTCGTAATTGGGATATTTTTCCTGTAAATAAACTAAGGTATTTATGGTGTAATTGGGTTGCGGCAAGTTAAATTCTATATCGCAAGGTTTTAGTTTGGTATAATCTTTAGTAGCGCGGTACACCATTTCCAAACGCTGAAAATTATCCAGCAAACTGCTTTTCTTTTTAAACGGGTTGTGTGGTGTTACTACAAACCAAACTTCATTTAAATCGCTGTATTCCGCAATGTAGTTGGCAATAACCAAATGCCCAATATGTATGGGGTTGAAAGAGCCAAAATACAATCCGATTTTCATGTGATTGGTTTAAGAATTAACAAAATCACTCACCAATTTTTCAGTTTCAGCAAGTGCTTTTTCCAAATCGTCGTTCACTACAATAACATCAAAAAGTGGTGCGGTTGCTAATTCAGCCGATGCTTTGGCAACACGCATATTTATTTTGTCTTCCGTTTCCGTTTTACGGTTTTTAAGTCTGATTTTCAACTCATCAATACTTGGCGGCTTCACAAAAATAGCCAAGGTTTCTTCAGGAAATTTACGCTTAATACGAAGTCCCCCAGACACATCAATATCAAAAATTACATTTTTGCCCATGGCCCAAATGCGTTCCACTTCGGTTTTTAGAGTGCCGTAAAAATTATCACGATATACTTCCTCCCATTCTAAAAAGGAATCATTTTTAATGTTGTTTTTAAACGCTTCCAACGATAAAAAATAATAATCCTTACCATCTACTTCGGTTCCGCGTTTTTCTCTGGAAGTTGCCGAAATAGAGAACTCTAAGTTTAAATCCTTTAAGCCTAATAGATGCCTAACAATAGTTGTTTTTCCCGATCCTGATGGCGCAGAAAATACAATAAGCTTTCCTTTTGTTGTGGTGTTTTGTTTTGTCACGAATACTTTATTTATGGCTGTAAACTAAACTATATGCTTTAGGCAAAGCAGCGTTTGACATAAAGCGTATTGCTTATAATACGTTCAATAATTGTTCTTTAATTTTTTCCAATTCATCCTTCATCTGCACTACTAGCTGTTGCATAGGTGCATAATTACTTTTTGAACCGATGGTGTTTATTTCGCGTCCCATTTCTTGACTAATAAACCCTAGTTTTTTTCCGTTGGAATCTTTGGAATTTGTACATTCAATAAAATAATTCAAATGGTTTTTTAAACGCACTTTTTCTTCTGTAATATCAAACTTTTCAATGTAATATACCAGTTCCTGTTCAAAACGGTTTTCGTCGTATTTCTCTTTTAATTCCTCAACGCCTTTTAATAAGCGTTCACGAACCCCTTCAATACGTTCAGGATCTATAGCAATCACTTGGTCTAATAAATTATCTATAATAGACACACGTTTATTAAAATCTTGTTCTAATACTTTCCCCTCATCTAAACGGTGGCTATTTAAATCTTTAATCGCGTTATCAATTTCATAAGCAATCAATTCCCATTCATTTTCGTCAATTTCTTCACGTACTGTGTTCAAGGCATCTGGAAAACGTACCGCCATTTTTAATAATTCAATAGCATCGCCATCAACTACTTGTCGTAATTGCTCTATATATTGTTTAACAACGGGGGTGTTAATTTGTGTTGAAGTATCTTCCGCAGTCGCTTCCACATAAATAGAAAAGTCTATTTTACCGCGTTCCAAATTATCTGCTAGCAGTTTTCTAATTGCCAATTCCTTCTCTCTGTAGATAGAAGGCATTCTCGCATTTAAATCTAAACTTTTGCTGTTTAACGATTTTAACTCTATCGTTACTTTTTTGGTGGGTAATTGCAAAACAGATTTTCCATAACCTGTCATTGAATATATCATAAACGTATGTATTAAGTTCTGCAAAGGTAATTAAAACTTAAGGTATAAGAAACACATTATAATGTGTAACACAGAATTCACTATTTTAAAGTTTAAAAATGATGAACAAAAAAACGCAACCACCTTATTATAAGGTGATTACGTTTTTAGTACTCAAGGCGGAACTAACCAAAATATGAAATTCCCTTATTTTAAAGGGGTTTCAGAGGGTAAAAATTTTACTGACACCGAATTAGCCCCTTTTTAACATTATTTTAACCTTTCAAGTATCCTTTGATGTTATTTAACGGGATTTGGTAGTTGGTAAGGTGTTATGGTATTAATACAAAAATCCAAATAGCCAAAGTGGTAGTTTAGTTATGGGGAATTCAACATCATCTGCAACCACAAAACCGTTTTTTACAGAATCAATCTGTTTGCTAGTTTTATCTTTACCTCCAACTTCAAAAGTAAACGTATTATCAACTAAAAAGTCTCCTTGTTTTGGGTAAGCAATTTTATGCCTTACTGAAACTTGGGAAATAAAATAAGTTTCTCTTAAATTCCCCACATTTGGGCTTGATGTTGAAAATGCATAGGCGAGATTTGGGTTGTCCAAATACACTTTTTCGGGCTTTTGAAGTGTTGCCAAACTAATTCCAGATGCATACAATAATTTTATCAACTGGGCTTGCTCTAAAAAATGAAGGTAGGCTACCACTGAATTTCTATGGATATCACTTTTTTTTGCAATATTGGTGATATTGGGCTGAAAGGGTACATTAGCGGCAACCACGTTAAGTAATTGCAACATTTTTTTTGCATTACGCACATCGAAACCCTTTAGTTCTGCCATATCGTATTCCACAATTAAGCGCACCAGTTGTTGTAACCGTGTGGCGTAACCTTGTTTATCTTCTATGGAAAATGGATAATAACCGTATTGCAAATAATCTTCAAAATACTCTAATGGTCTAAAATCCGCAGGAAACATTTCGGCCCATTTACGGTCTTTGGAAAGTATGTCTTCCAAAGTAATAGGTTCAAAATTATACAAATCATTAAACGCCAAATATTCACGGTATGAAAGTCCCGGTAAGGTGTACATTAACATCCGTCTGCTTAAATCGCCTTCTTCTCTAGAAATATCGATTATGGACGACCCCGTGAACACTATTTTTAAGTCAGGATAAAAATCATACAGGTTTTTTATATGAATAGACCAATTTTCGTATTTGTGTACCTCATCCAAAAAAAGATATTGCCCGCCTTTTTTAAAAAATGTTTCGGCAGTTTCTACCAATGAATGTGTTGTGAAATAAAAATCGTCTAAAGACCAATAGGTTCCTTGGGTTGGTAACAACTTTAATTCTTTTAGTTTTTGTAACAAAAGGGTCGTTTTCCCAGTACCTCTAGCACCTTTTATACCTATTAATCTGTTGTTCCAGTTAATTTCATTGTATAAATACCGCTTTTTTTCGGTACTTATTCGCTGTACCAATGCTACCGATTTTTCTAGTAATTGCTCCATGTTGCATATTTATATGTGCAATATAGGTTATTTTTTGCATTTTTAGGTGTGCGATTCTTGAAAAATCTATATATGCTCTATAGAATGTCTTTTTTAAAGGTAACCAATATACAAAGTGGAAGAGAATCTATCAACGAAAAACTTTAGAAAATAATAATAACTCAAATGTATTAAAGTCTTTCGAGGCATCTGTATTTAAAAAATCCAAGCTGAATTATAAAAAACCCACAAATTAAACCTAATTAGAATTAATCACTGGCAGTCTTATTAGTTGAATAGCAAGATGACCAATGCCTAAAGTAAACCGATTTTTACCTTCCAACAGTATTTATTGTTTCTTGTCAAGCTGTTTTTATAAAAAAATGATAATGATGCTTTGCATAAGGTTGTCAATTTTTGATTAACTATTCTTTAAATTTGAAGCTCTTTTAACTTTTCTGGGTTATTAGCTTTAAGCTTTCTCAGTTTTTGTAATTTCCATTTAACAGCAGGAAATCTTTCAAAATCATAAATACTTCAATCCAGTGTCAAGTTGTTAAAACTCAATAAAACCTCTTTATCCTTAGCAATTAAGTTTTGACATATTGCATCAAAGTAATTGTATTCTGATATTCCCAAAATCTTCATATTTAAAAGGTTTTGTGCTCCTTCTTTCAAACTATTGCGATGAAACTTGTTATTGATTAATTAAATGTGGCTGCAACATTTCATTTAACTGCCAATTGCTAATTAAAAGTCAACGCACAAACCCATTTTAAGGATTCTTTATATATTGAGAGGTTCATGCAACAAAAATCTTAATGGTTGCTGTATTTGTTTTATACAAAATGTTTGGTTTTAGGTAATTTTACCTATACGCTTTGGGCACTCAATTAATTTGCTTTTAAAGCATACTCTTTTAATAAACAAAACCAATTACATTTATGAAAATTACTTTTAATGCCAACTATCACGTATCTATTTTTCTAATATGTACTTTTTTCAGTCAAATAGTATTGTACGGACAACAAGATGTTCAAACTTTAAATAGTATTAATAAAACACAACATTCAATATCTGAAGATACTGAGGAAAAAATTGAAGATATACTTAAAAAATTAACTTTAGAAGAAAAAGTAGCCATGTGCCATGCACAATCTAAATTTAGTACGAAAGGTGTTGAAAGATTAGGGATTCCAGAAATTTGGATGAGTGATGGTCCTCATGGGGTAAGAGCAGAAATTAGTTGGGACGATTGGTCTGAAGCAGGTTGGACAAACGACTCCATTACGGCTTTTCCTGCTTTAACTTGTTTGGCTGCATCTTTTAATCCAGAGCTTTCTAGTCAATTTGGTTTCGCTTTAGGCGAGGAAGCAAGATATCGTAAAAAGGATGTGTTGTTAGGTCCAGGTGTAAATATATATAGAACACCACTTAACGGAAGGAATTTTGAATATATGGGTGAAGACCCTTTTTTAGCATCAACCATGGTTGTGCCATATATTAAAGGGGTTCAAGAAAATGGAGTTGCTGCATGTGTTAAACACTACGCATTAAATAACCAAGAGCATAATAGATTCACCATTAATGTTGAAGCTAGCGATAGGGCATTACATGAAATTTACTTACCTGCATTCAAAGCTGCAGTTAAGGATGCTGGAGTATGGTCTATTATGGGTGCTTATAATAAATTTAGAGGACAGCAAACTACACATCATGAGTTGCTCAATAAAATTTTGAAGACAGATTGGGAATTTGATGGCGTAGTAATTAGTGATTGGAATTCAACGCATGATACCATGGAAGCCGCCTTTAATGGCTTGGACATGGAAATGGGAACTGGTACTGATGGTCTTGGTGCAAATATTGCAAATCATTACGATTATTACTTTTTAGCCAATCCATTTCTAAAGAAATTAAAAAGCGGAGAAATCCCAGGATCTGTTGTGGATGATAAAGTTAAAAGAATTTTAAGGTTAATGTACCGAACGAACCTAAGCGCTAATAGACCATTGGGTAAAGCCAATAATGTAGAACATCATGAGGTTGCTAGAAAAGTTGCAACAGAAGGTATCGTATTATTAAAAAATGAAGATAATTTTTTCCCAATAGAAGACAAAAAAGGACTAATAATAGCCGTAATTGGAGAAAACGCTACGCGTTCTATGACTAAAGGTGGTGGTTCGTCAGAGCTTAAACCTAAATTCGAAATTTCTCCTATAGAAGGCATTAAGGCTCGATTTAAAAATGCTACAATATTACATACTATGGGTTACGAATCTGGTGCTTTCAATTATGATAAAGTTTTACCCCCAACCATGAACCAAGATTCTTTAAGACTAGCTGCTGTGGAAACTGCAAAAAAAGCAGATATTGTTTTATTTGTAGGTGGATTAAATAAAAATCATTGGCAAGATTGTGAAAGTGATGACAGACAGCAATTTGGGTTGCCTTTTGGTCAAGAAGAATTGTTAAATGCCATTTATGAAGTAAATAAAAATATTGGATTCATTCTAATAAGTGGAAACGCAGTAGAAATGCCATGGTTAGATAAAGTAAATGCGTTAGTTGAAACTTGGTATTTAGGAAGTATGGCAGGACATAGTATTGCTGATGTAATTAGTGGAGATGTAAATCCTTCAGGTAAACTACCATTTACTTTTCCAGCTAAATTGGAAGATAATTCAGCCCATTCCTTTGGTGAAATATCTTATCCTGGAGTAGATATGACACAACATTATAAAGATGATATATTGGTTGGCTATAGATGGCATGATACAAAAAAAATAATACCACTATATGCTTTTGGTTATGGACTTTCTTATACGTCTTTTAGTTTATCTGAAATTAAGACAGATAAAAAAGAATATACTCAAAAGGACTCTATAAATGTTTCTTGTTTAGTAACAAATACAGGGGCTAAAGAAGGCGCAGAGGTTGTTCAAGTATATATTGGAAAACCAAAATCAAAGGTGAAGCGCGCTTTAAAAGAACTTAAAGGTTATCAGAAAACAAATTTAAAATCTGGAGAAGACTCAATAGTAACTATTAAAATCCCCGTAAACTCTTTAGCGTTTTACGATGAAACTATTTCTGATTGGAACTTAGAAAAAGGTGATTATATAGTTTATGTTGGAAACGCTTCAGATAACATTTCTAAAATGATTACAATAACCGTTAAATAAGGTTTTGAAGTCTTAAAAAACTTATCAGTCTTTTTTTTAAGTTTTTAATTAGAGAATTGATAGAATTTCGTTTGTTGTTTTGTCTTTATAACTGTTTTTTATACTGTACTTAATTTTTTAAGAATTGAAGATAATCATCATTCTTTGCAATAAGTGGGTCTAAATTTCCGTCGTCATAATCATCAACTAAAACCTGATTGATGCTTGAAAATTGAACTTCAATGGGTAGTAACCTGCTTTTCCATAAAAAAGGATCTAATGAACTACCTCAACCCAAGGACATGAACATGAGGTTTCTAAAAAGAAAATCTCTTGTTATTTCGACGCAAAGCGTCGGGGAATTAAACCCAATAAGTTCCTGCATACTCAGGAATATGATTAAACCATCGTTATTAATACCTCTTCAGTAAAAACACCTCCCTTATGTACAAATACAGGAATAGTTAAAATAATTATAGCATCGTTTTCAATTAAAATATTCTTGAAATCAATTCCTGTAGAAATAGCATCTAAATATTTTATCCTTAGCAATAGTATCAGTTTTATTACAACTAGATAAAATGGCTAAAACTATTGTAAAAGTGAAGTATTTTTTAAGCAACACAACATGCGTAAGTTATTGATTCATTTTTTGATTGTCCGTAAAGTATCTTAACTCTGAAAATTGTCCCATTACAATAATATTTTTATAGCATCGGAAAAATAAATATTTGTTTTTAACCTGCGTAAATCTGCGGGGTAAATCTGCAATACACCTTTTTTTATTTCCCGCTGGTTGCGCAGATGTGCGCAGATTTTTTTTATGACAAAAAACGGATATACAATTCTTTTTTTAGGTTAAAATATCATTGTTCCTTAAACAAAAAAACAACGTGTTTTACCACGTTGTTTTAACAATAAACTAAACTAACTCAATAAAACTAAACTAATTTTTAATTAATATCCAGGATTTTGATCAGCTAGAGTTAATTCTGAATTTTTATCTATTTCTGTAATTGGAATAGGGAATAAATCATTTTTAGATGTATATCCTGTTCCAGCTAATTCGGTTGAAGCCTTACCCCAACGCACTAAATCCCAAAAACGTTGACCTTCATGCGCAAACTCTAAGAATTTTTCGTTTACTATGGCGTCAAATAAAGCCGTGCCCGCTAGTGTATCAGAAACATCAGCTAAACCAGCTCTGTTTCTTACTTTATTTAATTCAATTCTTGCCTTATCATCCTGCCCTTCTGCGTTATAAGCTTCAGCAGCTAATAATAATACTTCAGCATATCTAAACACTCTCCAGTTAGTACTATAATTAAGCTCTTTTACACCATCAGCAGATGTATCTGAATTTTTTGTGATATATTTAGTTCTAATTGCACCTTGGTAGTCTTCAATGACGCCTCCCGTTGCTTTAGAAGGGTCTACAGCGCCACCAGCTGCAATTAATTCCGCTTCAGTCATTACTGTTGCTGCTTTTCTATTAACATCGCCAGCGGCATCAAAAGCATTTACTAACTTACTTGTTGGGAGGTTAAAGCCCCAGCCATTTAAGAACCCAGTTCCGGTAAGATCAAAAATACCATCACCACGAGGTCCCATTAATTGTATGTGTGTGTTACTCTCGTTTCTACCTCCCCAAGCAAAGTTACCCCAATCTCTAGCAGAAGTTGAAATATAGCCTATTTCAAATAATGATTCAATACCAAATTCATGATTAACACTCCATACGTCTGCTGGATTAGTTTCTAAATCGTGTGCTGGATTAGAAATGACACTTTCGAAATAAGGAATGGCTTCTAAATTTTTCCCTTGAAATACTAAAACTTTACCCATTAATGCTTGTGCAGTTCCTTTAGAGACTCTAAAGTTATCTGTTATAGCAGATTTATCTGCCAATCCATCAATAGCATCGGTTAAATCGCTTTCTATTTGTACATATATATCGGCTCTAGAGGTTTTAGCAATACCAAAATCTGTAGCTACTGCTGGCACTGTTAACCTTAAAGGAACATCACCAAACATAGTGGTAAGTTCGAAATAGCACCAAGCTCTCAAAAATTTAGCTTCGGCTAAGGCCGATTGCTTATTGCTAAGATCACTATCTTTTATGTTTTCTATAACCAAATTTGATAATGCAATGGTTCTGTAAAATAAATTCCAAACACTAGTAATTGAAGCATTAGAAGAAGATACATTAGCATAGTCATCTATCTCATGTAATTGTGATTGATCATTAGGACCACTTCCTCCGGCACCAGCATCATCTCCTGGAAGTAACTTTACAAAAAAGACACTACTCCAGTCTAGAGTATAATTAAATTGCATTAAATCGTAGATACCAATTATGGCAGTTTCTACATTGGCTTCTTCAAGAAAGTAAGTGTCTAATGCTTCTACATTAGGCTTAGGATTAGTAGTAAATTCATCGTCGCAAGCATATATGCCAAGAAACGAAACAGCTATAAGTGTTAAAAATATTTTTTTCATAATTTATTTTTTTTTGTTAAAATTCTACTGACAATCCAAATAATGCTTTAGCAGCTGTTGGGTAAAACCCTCTGTCTACACCTATTGATTTGAAGTCAAAGTTTCCAATTTCTGGATCAAGACCACTATACTTCGTGAATGTGAAATAGTCATCTAAAGACACATAAAGTCTAAGATTATCTAATTTTAATTTATTAGCCAAATTTTGTGGTAATGTATACCCAAGTTGTATTTGTTTAATTCTCATATAAGATCCATCTTCAACAACTAAATCTGTATCATATGCGCTTATTGCATTGGCTGCAGAAGGAAAGCTTGCATTGTCTCCAGCTTGTTGCCATCTATTGGTATAAAAATGTACAGGTTTATTTGTTATTGGACGTGAAGGTTGATAGAATGTTGCCATAATATCATTACCTATAGTACCTTGAAATTGTAAATTAAAATCGAACGCTTTGTAACCTAAAGCTATATTACCACCAAACAACATATCTGGGTGTGGAGATCCTATCATGGTTTTATCGGCACTGGTAATACCACTAACACCATCGGTATCTACTTTAATTATTTCTCCTGTTGCTGGATCTATACCATTGGTTTTATAACCGTAAAAATACCAAGAAGGAAGCCCTTGGGAAAACCTAGTAACACCATCTGGGTTTTGAGGGGCACTTGCACCCACTAAAGAGGTGCCTTCCGGTACAAAAAGTATTTCTTTTACTTCATTCTTTAAAGTAGATAAATTAGCACTAAAGTTATAAGATAAACCGCCTGTAGTTGTATCGCCATAGCCAAGTTCAAACTCAAAACCTTTATTTTCAATGGTTCCTGAATTAAACTCGTTAGAAACAAATCCCGCAGATCCTGGCGTAATTAATGAACCATCTGAAACTATAGCATCTCTCGTCGTTTTTGTGTAATAATCTATAGAGAATCTTAATTTACTGTTTAACGCTCTTAAATCCATCCCTAAATCTAGTTGCTCTGATGTTTCCCAAACTAAATCAGGATTAGCATAAGCTGTAATTTGAGCCCCCGTAACCCCTTCATAAACAATTTCTTGACCATTTAAAAACGAGGTAACATAAGTTTTATCAGAATTTCCACTTAAGTTCGATTTACTACCATTTTGACCCCAACTTCCTCTAAATTTTAGATAATCAATTTTAGAATCTTGCTTCCAAAAATCTTCTTTAGATAAAACCCAACCTAATGAAACAGCAGGAAAAGTCCCTGTTTTATTTGCTGACGGGAACTTATCAGAAGTATCAGATCTTAAAGAACCTTCAAATAAATATTTACCATCATAATCATAAGATAATCTTCCGAATAGAGACACCATATTATCTGCCGTTGGGTCTACCAGATCAATTTGTTGGTTAAAAGCTGCTAAATCAAAATCGAAACCTGTAAAATCTTCAATAGCTATGGATCCACTTCTTTTTATTATTGTAGAACCATCGGTGTCTTCAGCGGAATAACCTCCTAATAATGCGAAATTATGCTTACCAATAGTCTTATCATAATTTACAAAATTCTCCCATAACCATCTTCTACTTTTTCTATAATTTTGAGACCCCGTATAGGTTGTATTAGCAGCTTCAGAAGATACATAATATGGGTTTATCATGTTTTTTTCATCTGTTTTACCGCTTTCTCTACCATATCTAGTAGTAATATATAACCCTTCAATAACTTTTAGTTTTAAATATGCTGAAAAAATAGATTGATTTTCATCATATGTTGTCTTGTTCATTACATTTGCGAAAGCTACAGGATTTACAAATTCGCCTGTTGAATAGGTTGGGTAACCATAAACGTTACCATTACCATCTCTTAATAAGGGAATGGTTGTAAAAGTACCATCGCCATTATCAATTATTTGATTGTTAAGAACACTTTGTGGAACATCACTTTCATTTGCATATGTTACTGGAGTTAATGGATCCAGTGCTATCGCATTTTGAATAACACCTCTTGTGTCGCTGTTTTCTTGAATTCCTAATCTATCAGAAAGCGAGTAAGTAGCGTTATAACCTACTTCTATAAAATCTGTTATTTCGCTTTTTAAATTAATCCTGAAGGTTTTTCGCTTAAAAGAAGAATTCTCTTTACCAACAATACCATCTTGTTTTATACTCCCAAAAGACCCATAATATGATAATTTTTTATCGCCACCAGATATATTTAAATCATAACGTGTAATTGGCGCACTTTCAAATATAGCGTCTAACCAATTCGTATTCACTCCGTTATCTACTACCGAACTAATTCCTGCTTCGTTCATATATTCAACAAACTGTGAAGAATTCATCAATTCCATATCTGTTTTAACAAATTGGGTACCTAGCTGTGTACTAAATCCAACTTTAACGCCTCCATTACTGCTACGGCCCGCTTTAGTTGTTATAATAACAACTCCATTGGCTCCTTCTGTACCATAAATTGCAGCAGAAGCAGCATCTTTTAAAATTTCGATATTCGCAATATCACCAGGGGCTATAGTTGATATATTTGACACCTTCATACCATCAACAATATATAAAGGATCTGAATTTCCACTTGAACCTGCACCACGAATACGTATTTGAGCACCTTGACCAGGGGAACCTGATGAAGAAGAAACTGTTACACCCGATGTTCTACCTTGTAAAACTTGTTCTACACGTTGATTTGATGAACTTTTTATTTGTTTAGAATCAATACTAGAAATAGCTCCAGTTACTAAACTCTTCTGTTTAGAACCATATCCAACCACCACTACTTCATCTAGAAGTGCTGCATCTTCTTGAAGTAATACGTTAATTGATGCTTGCCCTGTATAGTTAACCTCTTGGGTTAAATAGCCAACATACGAAAAGACTAAAACGCTTCCTTTGCTAACGCTTATATCAAATTTCCCGTCAAAATCTGTAACGGTTCCAGTCGTTGTTCCTTTAACCAGTACATTTACACCAGGAACTGGCCCTGATTTATCGGAAACAGTACCCGATACCGATTGTGCATACATAATACTCCCTAGTAGTAAAAATACTGGAAGCACTAATTTTTTTAATAATCTGTTTTTCATAAAATTTAGTTTAGAATTAGTACTTAATTAGTTTTTAAGGTTATTAATTAATGAACTTAGATATTGAGGAGTCTTTTTAAAAAATGAATACGACAAGAAATACTAATAGTGCAATAACTAAAACCATTAGAAGTATCTCTACAACTTTATTCCATTTTAATGACTTCAGTTTCATATTTCACAAATGTTAAATAAATATTAAATTATACATATAACTAATAGTGCAAGTATTGGTGAATTTGAAGCAATTTTATGTTTAAGTGAGTGCCGTGCAACATTTGATATATATGATGCGACATTTTTTATAGTTACCATTACGCTAAGATTTACAGCTCTTTAGGTAATTTCCAAATTAGAATATATGACAGGTTTGTTCTTGGCTAATAATTTTAATCTTTAAAAAAATCTAGCTAAATTTTCTAATTATATGCTAAGGTAATTGTATGAATTTATAATGTAAATTTTTATAAAAAAATGCCCAGATGCTTGTATAGAGGTTTTCGACGAAATTGTCATTCCTGTTAAATCGTAAGATTCATGAATTGATTATTATAAAAATAGCATCAAATGAATAAAACGGGAATCCAAATAACAGTTCCGAAAGCTTTCGGGACTATTATTTTAAGAAATATTGATTTTTAAAGTCGTTAAGATTTTGACTCAACTTCTGTAGGCAATATTCCAAAATAGCCTTTAAAACATTTTGTAAAATATGAGGGTGAAGAAAAGCCTACTTTGTAACAAACTTCGCTAATATTAGTATTTCCTTTTTCAATAATTTGTTTTGCCTTTTGAAGTCTGATGTTTCTTAAAAACTCATTAGCCGTTTGGTTTGTGAGTGCCTTAATTTTTCTGTAAAATTGACTTCTACTTAAATTTAATTGCGAAGCAAGTAATTCTACATTTAAATCTGGATCACCAATATTAGCGTTAATATAGTTTAAAACTTTCTCTATAAATTCTTTATCTAAAGAAGTGGTGCTAATATTTGCTGGAATATCGGTAATAAGGCTAAAGTATTTATTGAAAATCAATTGCCTGCTTGTTATTAGTTGTGATAAACGCAACCTCAACAACCTCATATCAAAAGGTTTTACCATATAAGCATCTGCTCCTAATTCAATACCTTCCATTCTATCATCAATTTGAGATTTAGCAGTAAGCATTAACAACGGAATATGACTTGTGCTGATATCAGTCTTTATTTTTTTACAAAAATCGAAGCCATTCATTTCTGGCATTACAACATCGGTAATTATTATATCAGGAAGCGATTCTTTTGCTATTTCTAATCCCTTTTTTCCATTCTCGGCTGTTAAAACCTTGTATTCATTTCCAATCTCATTTTTTAAATAATCCCTAAGTTCTGCATTATCTTCTACGACCAGCAAGGTGTATTTAGGACTGCTTTGATTTTCACTGCTATTTTTTTCTTCTGCTTCTATTGAAGAATTTGTAGGGGTAAATGATTCGTTTTTAAATTGTTGCTCTATCTTTTCTGTTGCTATTTCACTCTCATTAAAATGCGATTTTCCAGCAGGTAATATAATTTTGAATGTGCTTCCTTTTCCAACCTCACTTTCTACTTCAATTTTACCTTTATGCAGATTAACAAATTCTCTAACCACCTCTAAACCAATACCAGTGCCACCATAGTATCCTTTATTTAAGTTTTCAGCTTGGTAAAATCGTTCAAAAATTCTTTCTACTTCTTCTTTTGCAATTCCTACACCAGTATCTGAAATACTAATTTCAACCACCTTAATTGGTTCTGTTTCGTTTACTAAAGGTAATATATATAGCTTGTCTGTAGATTGGAGATCAACATTAATAGTACCTCCTTTTGGGGTTGTTTTTATGGCATTTGATAAAATATTGAAAATAATTTTTTCTAACATTTTTTCATCACCCCATACAGTAATATCTGTTAGGTCCGCATCTAGGTTAAGGTCTATATCATTGGTTAATGCTTCTTCTTTAAAATAACTTAAAACGTTTTTGGTAAAGTCCACTAAATTTAATTGCCTTGCACTAACTCTTGTTTTATTTAGCTCTAGTTTTCTAAAATCTAAAAGTTCATTTATTAATCTATAAAGCCTATCTGTGTTTTTGTGTATAATATTATGTTTTTCTTTTACCCTATAAGGAAGGTTTAAACTATCATCTCTAATAATATCGTTAAGAGGATTCATTATTAATGTAAGAGGTGTTCTAAATTCATGAGATATGTTGGTAAAAAACTGAAACTTTTTCTCGTTTAATGCCTTTTCTTGTAATCTCATATTTTGTTCAAGGGCAATTTCTTGTTTTTTATTGAGCCTTATTTGTGCCATTCTATTTAATAAATAGAATCCCAAAAGCAATAATACAATGTAAAAAAACAAGGCTTCGTTAGTTTTCCACCAAGGTGGCAAAACGGTTATCTTTAAACTTAATGGTATTTCTGTCCATTTACCATCACTATTTGCCGCCTTTAATTTAAAAGTATAGTTTCCATGTTTTAAGTTTGTATATGTGGCACTTTTTAAACTGCCAACATAATTCCAAGATTTTTCTAGGCCCTCTAAGTAATAAGCATATTGGTTCAATTCTGGTCGCGTATAATTAACACCTATATATTCAATGGTAAAGACAGATTGAGTATGATCTAAAGTAAGATTTTTAGTTTCTCCAATAACACTAATAAGCGGAGAACTTTTTTGATTAGGAAAAACATCTTCATTAAATAATTTAAATCTTGTTAAATATAATGATGGCAACGTTGCGTTAACACTAATTTTTGAAGGATCAAAATAATCAATGCCAAGATAATTTCCGAAATAAATATTCCCTTGATGATCTTTAAAATTAGCATTTGCGTTAAAATCGTTTGAAAGCAGTCCATCATCTTTTGTAAACCTTGTAAAACTGTTGGCAGCAATATCAAATCTCGTAATACCAGAATGGGTACTAAGCCAAATATCTCCTTTTAAATCTTCAATAATACCAGTTATATTTATGGCTTCAAGTCCATTTAATGTATTATACCATGTAAACGTATCGGCATCAGGATTGTATTTACATAAACCGGCACCTCTTGTTCCAATCCAAATTAAGCCATCACTACCTTCGTAAAGAGCCAAAACATGATTAGCGGTAGCATAATTATTGAATTCTTTAGCCATTCTAAGTGCCATAGAAACAATAGAAAAGTTGCCGTCTTTTAATTTTTTAATTTTAAACAAGCCTTTATCTGTAGTAGCAACCCACAAATTATCTTTTCTGTCAATCAATACTTTTCTTGCATAACTATCTTGTATTCCATTTTTTAAAAAAGGCTGTGATTTGTGATGCGTGAATTTATTTGTGCTTGGATTATAGGAGTGTACGCCTTTATCCCAACTTGCAAACCAAATGGTACCTTCTGAATCTTCATCGATGCTTATTACGTTATCAGAAGTTAAATCTCCATTTGTGTTTTTTATAGTAAAATTGACAAAGTTTTTAGATCCTTTTTTTAATAGAAATAAGCCCTTGTTCCAACTTCCTGCCCAAATATTTTGATTACTATCTATAAATAATGATTCAATGTAATCGTTAATTAAGCCCGAAAACACCTTGTTTGCTGATGAATTAATATGGGTAAACTGATTTGATTTCGGGTTAAAAACATCAATACCACCCCCATCTAAACCAACCCAAAAATTATCCGATTGGTCTTTTGTAATGGCTGTAACAGACCCAATCTGTAAAGAATTAGAGTTGTTGTGTAAACTTTCTATATGATTGAATTTATCATATAATTTATCATAGACACCAATTCCTGCATTATAATAGCTAAGCCAAATGCGTTCGTTACGATCTAAAAATAAACACCAAATGGAGTTAGCTACGATGCCCTTAACGTCTGTTTTATTAGCTAAATAATGATTGATAATTTGACCATCAGCGTTTAAATGAAATAACCCATCATTTTCAGTACTACTCATTAACGTTCCGTCTGATAATTTAATAATAGACATTATACGATTTTCAGAAACTGCAAAATGATCTAGGCTTTTAAATTCATTTTCTTTATTGCTGATCTTATTTATTTTAAATAATCCATCAGTCATCGTTCCAACCCATAAATTATTATTAGCTATTAATAAACTTTGAATGGGGTGGTAAATGGACTCAATACCTTTTTTTGTTTTAAACTTTGATAATTTAAGCGTATTTGTTTTTGTATCAAATTCTTTTAAACCCCGATCGGTTCCAGCATATATCTTTCCATTAGAGACTGATCGAAGCGAATGTATCGATATAGTTTCCTGCGTATTAGATCCCTGACTTACTATCTTTTCAATTTTAAAATTATCCAAATTCATCTTGAATAATCCATGTTCATAAGTGCCTACAAATAAATTGCCCTTATTATCCTCCGCTAAACTTCTAACAGCAATGTTTGCTCTATGGTCTCCAAATCCAGAAAACGATATTCGCTTGAATTTATCTTTCTTGTGGTCGTATAGATTAAGACCCATTTCTGTGCCAAACCACAATCTGTTTTTATGGTCTTTATAGGAGCAGTAAATATTGTTATTACTTAATGATGTGACATCGTTTAACTTATTTTTATAAGAGGTATAATTAATCCCATCAAATCTATTTAAACCTGCGCCATTGGTTCCCATCCACATAAAACCATATTGGTCTTGAATCATGGTATAAGCACCAATCTTAGAAACATTCTCTTTTATGTTAACAAATTGATATTTTTGTTTGGTTTCTTGAGACCAAGTAATGGTGCTAACTAGAAATAAATAGCCCACAAAAAAATAAAATATTGGTTTCATAAAATAAAAATATTTGGCATTGCAACCTAACTTAGTTAAAATTACAACTTTTAAACCTTATTAAATCATAAATGTTTTTAGACTTCCCAAATAGCTTTAATTTCTTATAGAGATTTCTTTTTGTTTCCGGGCAGAGTCACCATACAAGCTTTACACAATGTTGTAAAAACGTTTTGGTTCATTTATCCAATGGGTTTAAACCCTTGTAAATAAAAATTGCTAAAAATAATATACTTTGAGTAGGAAAGACATCCTAAAGAACTTCTCCAAAACAAATGATTCTATTTTTTTTCATAAATATTTAAGCTTCTTTTTTTAAAAATTTAGGTTTACCCTTTTTTTAATCAGTAATTAAGGCTGCGGCTTCAAGTCGTCGTTGTTCTAAATCGGACGTTATCTCACTCATTTTTTTCTTTGTTAGCGGGTAAAGCAGCATTATTCCAGCTCCAATAGCCGCAACAATACCAGGTACCCAACTCATTAGCATTTTTATGCCAGGAATGGCTCCTTCGATAGTAGTTGCGTCCTGACCATTATAGTGGAAGGCACCTAGAATTAATCCAATGATAGCGCCAGCAATACCTCCACCAAATTTAGTTGCAGTAGATCCTGCAGAGTAAATAAGCCCTGTAGCTCTGCGGTTATTTTTCCATTCTGAATAATCTGCAGCATCACCTAACATTACAAAGAATAAGCTAGAAAAGAAAGCTCCTATAAGTTCTGAAAGCAGACCAATTGTAAAAATGGCAACAACAGCGGTTGAATCGCAAAATATTAGAAGTGATATAACAGCTCCTGAAATAAGCAAAGAATAAATAAACATGTTACGTTTTCCATATTTATTACTTAGTGGAGTCATCAAAATCGCACCTACAATAGAGACCAACATTAAGCCTACAAGATAGGATGCGGCCAATAATTGATTGTGTATATAATGAGCAAAATATATAATGATAATACCTTGTTTGATGGCGTTATAAGAGCTTGAAAATAATCCAGTAATAAGCAATATCCACCATGGCCTATTGGTCATCAAATCCTTAAAATCCTGTTTTAAATTAGTTTCCTGGCCTTTAAGTGGTAGTACGCGTTCTCTAGTTGTATAAAAGGTAACAAACATTAAAAGCGCAAGCACAACAGACATGATACGCATAGAATAGCTATAACCTCTTTTTTGATCAATGATCCTCAAGTTATCAGAAGTTAAATTAGGTTCGCCTGCTACTATAAAGGAATACGTTTCTCCTGCTTCCATGTTGAAGCTCTTACCAACAGTAGGTGTATTTTCCAAATTACGGTCATCGTTCCATTTAAAAGTGGCGATTCCATCTTCAGTTTTTATGTTAACATTCTCTACATCTCTTGTGGCAGCAATTTCAACTTGATACGTGTTGTTCTCCAATTTTGAGATCGCTATTGAAGGATCTACATTTCCGAAATAGGCAATAAGAAAGAGTAGTGCTCCCTGAACAAGAATCCCTCCTCCAAAGGCACCTACCATTCTATACGCCCCAATACTAGTACGTTCTTTGTCATCACTAGACATAACTGCCATCAACGCACCATAAGGTATGTTATTGGCGGTGTACATAAGGGTAAAAAAGAGGTAAGAGATATAAGCATAAATAATTTTTCCAGAGTTACTAAAGTCTGGACTAGAAAAAAGTAGCACTAAACTTATCGCCAAAGGAATGGCGGTCCAAAGAATCCATGGTCGAAATTTACCATACTTTGATTTGGTGCGATCGCCAATAAGCCCCATCGCTATATCACTGATACCATCGCTTAAACGCGCTGCGAAAAACAGCACACCTACGGTCACAGGATCTAAACCAAAAACGTCGGTGTAGAATATGAACAAAAACGTCCCTACGCCTCTCCAGCCAATATTAGCTGCTGCATCTCCTAATCCGTAACCTATTTTCTCCTTAATCGAAACTTTATTGCTCATAATTGTATCATTGTTATTGGACTATTTCTAGTAGACCTTTTGCTAAAATATTATTAGATGCAGATCCTACCAGTATCTCAAATTGCCCTGGCTCAACTACCCAATTTTCTGTTTTTACATCCCAAAATGCAAAATCTCTTTCCGTTAATGTAAAACGCAAAGTTTTTTCAGCTCCAGCATTTAACTGTACTTTTTGAAAGTCTTTTAACTCTTTTATTGGACGTTCCACAGAAGCTTCTATATCACGAACATATATCTGGACTATTTCCTGTCCATCCATAGTTCCTGTATTCTTAATATCAATTTCAAAATTTAAAGATGAACCTGCTTTGATGGATGATTTTTCCAACTTTAAATTACTGTATTCATACGTTGTATATGACAAGCCAAAACCAAAATTATAAAGTGGCTGAATAGCTTTGCTCTCGTACCAACGGTAACCAACAAATATGCCTTCGTTATATTTTACATCAATTATAGGGTCTATAATCCTATGATCTTCTTGCCAACCTGTATAAAGTTCTTTATCTTCAGGTATGTAATTACTACCTGGTGAATCTTTAAATGTTTTCTCTATGGTAATTGGTAATTTCCCCGATGGATTGGTAATTCCAGCCACTATTTCAGTAAAAGCTTTAAACCCAATTTGCCCAGGATACCAGCTGTAAATTAAACCTGCAATATCATCATTCCACTCCGTCATATTCATGCCACTTCCAGAGCTAACTGCTACAATA
Source organism: Mariniflexile fucanivorans (assembly GCF_004341235.1). GTDB lineage: Bacteria > Bacteroidota > Bacteroidia > Flavobacteriales > Flavobacteriaceae > Mariniflexile > Mariniflexile fucanivorans. Next base: position 106,902 of record NZ_SLUP01000009.1, on the reverse strand, counting down.
GTATTCTTGTTTAGTGACGCTATATTTTTAATAGCTTTATTAACGGTTTCTGGAAAATCAAACGATTTATCCCAGCCTTCAGAATCAAATGTACCAGCACTATATATCACGTAATCCGCATTTTTTATAATTTGATTATCTGGCTTTTCTATGTAGACAACTTTGGCTCCATACACCTCTTTTAGTGCTGCAAGCATGGTTACATTATCATACCCTTTAACTTCTGCTGCACCGCCACCACAAGGAATTTTATCTGAGTATTCTCCGGTGAGTAAAATTGAAATATCTGCAGAGTTACGAATAGGTAAAACACCGTTGTTTTTAAGAAGGACCATACTTTCACGTGCCGTTTGTAAAGCAACTTCAATATGATCGTCGAAATTTTCCAAATAGCTAGTATCTTTTATAGGACGTTCAAGAAGACCCATGGCTATTTGTGTAGTTAGGATATTGGTTACCATTCTATCGATGTCTGCTTCTTCCACTTTTCCATCTTCGAGAAGCGATTTTGCGGATGATCGTAAAAAGAATTCATCCTTATTCATATAATCAGGAAATTCAGCTCTTGGTTCCCCAGGCATATCAAGGTCCAGCCCTGATTTTATTACTTTTTCGGAATCATATACCGACCACCAATCGCTCATAACCAACCACTTAAAACCTAAATCTTCACGTAAAAGCCCTGTAATTACATCTTTGCTTTGGCCAGCATACTCGCCATTTACTAAATTATAGGAAGTCATAACAGCCATTGCACCTGCATTAACACCAGCTTCAAAAGCCGGCATATAAATTTCGTGTAAAGCTCTTTTATCAACTACTGAATTTGAGGTTCTTCTCTTGTAGTCTGTATTATTAGCTACAAAGTGTTTTAAAGTAGCCATAGTACCTGTTTCTTGCATGCCTACTACATAATTTTCTACCATACGTGCAGCTAAATATGGGTCTTCGCCAAAATATTCAAAGTTTCTACCGTTTTGAGATATTCGGTAAATGTTCATTCCTGGTCCTAACAACACTGCTATTTCACCAGCTCTACATTCTTCACCTATAGATTTTGCATATATGTTAGATAATTCTGTATTCCATGTGCTTGTTAAGGCAATAGGACTTGGAAAAGCAACCGATTTTTCAAGTTGATTAGGAAGCTCTGGACGTATATTAACACCTTGTGTGGCATCAGATAAATACAGCGCTGGTATCTTAAATTTTTCAAATCCTTTTGTGTAAAACATGTTATAACCACCTATTATTGAGATTTTCTCATCGATGGTCATCTGATTAAGGATTTCTATGGCTTGCTTTTTTGCATCGTCGTAGGCAATTGGTGGTGTAAAAGGTTTAAACATGGTTTTAGTTTTAAATTCTTGATTTACTGGTTTTGCACATGAATAAAGAACTGTACAAATTAGGATGAAATGCGCAATTCTTTTCATGAAAAATAATTTTAAAAAATGTAAATACTGCAATTAAATTTTCAGCATTAAGGTTAAATAATTATAATGTACTCGTTTAATAAGTTACCTTCTATAAGGTTAAATTTCAATTTATTACTATTAAAGTTATGTCATTATCTCTTGAATTTCTTTATCGTTAATTATTGGATTAGCGCCCTCTTTTGAAGCTACGATAGCTCCTACTGCACAGGCATAATCAAGCGCAGTAACAGCATTTGCACCAGTGAGTAGTTGATAGATTAGTGTGGCAAGAAAAGAGTCTCCAGCTCCAACAGTATCTGCCACTTTTACATTATACCCCTTGTTATAAACAAACTTATTATCTTGAAATAATACAGCACCATCAGCCCCTAATGTTACACAAATACTAGGTGTTTGGGTTTCTTTGGAAAAAAAACGAATACTTTCTTCTATAGACAGCTTCTTACCACTTATAGCTAAGGATAGTTCAATGATTTCATCATCATTAAACTTTATAAAATTAGCTTGTTTCATAAGAGTAGTAAGCGTATTCAACTCATAATGTGGAGGACGAAGATTAACATCAAAAACTTTAAAAGGAGAAGTTTTGAGTAAAGCAAACAACGTTTCTCTTGAAGTTTGCTGGCGCGCAACTAAACTACCATATATAAAAGCATCGGCAGATTTAACAATAGCTATGTCTTTTTCCAAAAGTTGAATATCGTCCCAAGCACAAGGCATTTTTATTTCATACGATGCAGATCCTGCATCATTCAGCGTTACCAATACTTCACTTGTTGCGTAATTTTGGCTAACTTGCAGATGGTCTGTTGTTGCATTATACGTTTTCATTTGTTCAACAATACCTTTACCAGCGGCATCATTCCCTATACTGCTAATTACCTTGGTTGAGCAACCGTAACTTTGCATTCTTAGTGCTAAATTAAGTGGTGCGCCTCCTAATTTTTTACCTGTAGGCAGCATATCCCAAAGCACTTCACCGTAACATACAATCTGTTTCATAATTAGTTTAATTTAGCATTCAATTTTACAATGCTATTTTTTTTGTAATACATATTTCTTATACAATTTTAGACTCTAAATCATCTCCAACATATACTTTTTAATGTTGGCATCTTTATAGATTTTCTGAACAGTTATGGCATACAACTTAGTAAATCGCTCATTTTCAATAAGATTACCAAAAATAGATTCTTGTTTTATAAAAGCTAATGGATCGGTCTCGGTTTGATTTGCCGCTTGATGAAGTTCGCTACTCATAGCATCAACAATTTCAATGGGGTGTCCGTGTTTATCAATGCTTTTATCGCTATAATAACACCACGCAGCAATTACCAATGTTGCAAATTTGATACTTCCTCCTGTTGCTAAATTCTCATGTATTGTAGCAATTAAAAATTTGGGTAATTTGGCGGCGCTTTCCATACAAATTCGGCCAACACTATCTTTAATATTCGGATTGCCAAAACGTTCCAGTAAACTATCTTTGTATTCTTCCAAATTAATGCCTTTAATGTCTCCTAAAACAGGTGTAGCTTCTGTATCCATAAAGGCACGTAAATAAGTAGCAAAGGTTTCATCTTCAATACATGCGTTAATAGTTGGATGTCCATGAAGGACTCCCAAAAGCCCTAATACCGAATGACCAGCATTAAGCAATCGCAGTTTCATTTTTTCATAAGGACCCACATCGGGTACAAATTGTACGCCTACTTTTTCGAACTCAGGTCTGCCGTTCGAAAATTTATCTTCTACTACCCATTGTATATAAGGTTCGCAGGTAACAGGCCACTCATCTTTTACACCATAAGTTTGTTCAAGAATTTCGATATCGGCTTTTGTTGTTACTGGTGTAATACGATCTACCATACTATTAGGGAAGCAGACTTCTTTAGCTATCCATTCAGCCAAATCTGCATCTTGAGCATTGGCAAAGGTAAGCAGCATCTTACGTGCCATATCGCCATTGTGTTCGATATTGTCACAAATCAAAATGGTAAAAGCAGGCAGTCCAGCATCGCGACGTCTTTTTAAGGCTGCGGTTAAAAACCCATAAACCGTTTTAGGGTCTTGCGGAATTTGCAATTCGTGCTGTATATCTGGGTTATCAAAATTGAATTCCCCTGTTGTGGAGTTAAAATTATAACCTCCCTCAGTAATCGTTAATGAAACGATTCTAGTATCGGCATTTGCCATACGAGCAATTACAGATTCTGGGTTAGCTGTACCCATTTCAAAATCTATAATCGACCCGATAACTTCGGGTTCAATTTTTCCATCTGGATGTTTGACCATCAACGTATAAAGATGGTCTTGTTTTTTGAAAATGTCATGTAAATTGCTATCTGCTTCACGTAAACCTATGCCACAGATATTCCAATCTGAGGCTTCACCAAGTTGCCGAAGTTTATGCAGGTAATAAGCTTGATGTGCTCTATGAAAACCGCCAACACCAATATGAACCATTCCAATTTTATTGTCTGATCGGTTATAGGTTGGCACGGGAATACCGCTCCCTATTTCTGATAATTTTTCTTGATTAAGTTGTATAGGAGTTTTCATAATTATGCTACTGTATTAGATTTCTGGCTATTTATATTTTAGTATGGTATGAGTTTTACTTTTTTATCAAAATATTTTATACACAACTCTTTAGAATTATGCAATCTTTATTTTAGCAGTTTATTGTTTCAAAACAATTGTTTGAATAGCATGCGGTTTTGTTTTTAACATAGCGGTTCTGGATTGCATGGTTATACTGTAATCCATGTCATTATCACTATCGTTCATAACGATTATAACAATACTTCCATCTTCGTTTTTAAACGCCGTGGTCAACAGAGGATTAACACTTGATACACTTACAATTCGTTTTGCTCCTGGACGAATAAACTTTGAGAAATGACCTATATAGTAAAATGAGTTCGTAAAAGTTAATGCTCCTGTTTCGGTATTTCCATGGACTGGGGAGAAGCAAAAATTACCAACGTGGTTTGGGCCACCTGTTTGGTCTAAAAGGATATTCCAATCGGTCCAGGCAACTGTTCCGTTATTAAAATCGTTAATCATGGATTTCCCATAGCGCTCCGCTAATTTTGGGTCGTCATTTTCTATTCTTTTTAAATCGTATTTCTCATTGCATCCTTCAGTAAAAATCAAGTTTTTATCTGGATACGTTTCTTTAACACGTTTTACGGCATCAAACATCGGGATACCGTCTTTCCAATCTTCATACCAATGGAAACCCGTGCCCCAAACATACTTTGCAGCTTCTGGGTCGTTTAAAATCGTGCTGGCTCTTTGGAATAATAAATCGCGGTTATGATCCCACACAATAATATTTTTATCGCCCAAACCTTCTTTTTCTAAAGTTGGTCCTAAATTGTTTTTTACAAAATCTCGCTCTTCTTCTGCTGTATAAATACAAGATTCCCAACGTTGAGTTGCCATCGGTTCATTTTGAATGGTTAACCCCCAAATTGGAATTCCTTCAGCCTCATAAGCTTTAATAAACTTAGCATAGTAATTGGCCCAAGTTTGATAAAATTCTGGCTTTAGCTTACCACCTTGTAGCATATTATTATTGGTTTTCATAAATGCGGGTGGACTCCATGGGCTAGCGTACATGGTTAGTTTTCCTCCTGCGGCTTCAATTGCTTTTTTGGTGAATGGAAGTCTATATGTTCTATCGTGATCGATGTTGAAGGTTTTTAATTCTGAATCGCCTTCTTCAACATAATTATAGCTTGCTGTTGAAAAATCGCAACTATGAATAGTAGTACGCCCTAAAGAATAGCCAATACCTTTTTCTTGATTATAATACGCTTCTAAAAACTTAGCTTGATTTTCTTCAGTAAGTTTGAAAAATGTTTCGGCAGCGGCATCGGTTAAAGCACCTCCAATACCTAGAAATGTTTGAAATTCTTTTGAAGCGTCTACATTAATAGCCGCATCTGTTTCTAAAGGTTGTTTGAAGTCTTCAAACTTTAAAGTACCAGTTTCAGAAAGTTTTAAGGAAGTATGATGAGCCGTAGTATATACTTTACCACTTATAGAATCCATATTAATCGATTTTTCCCTTGATAGGTTATCTATAATAGGATTATCCGTTTTGTCCGATTTACATGAATATATAAATAAGACTAGTGTTAAAAATTTTAGTAAAGGGTATCTCATAATCTATACGTTTTAAGTTTCCAAATGGTGGTTAACTATTAATTAAAGGCAATTTTAAGCTCGTAAAATAAATATCTAAAACATGGAAATGTTCAAGGTCACCAATCATTAATTATTTTTGGTTAAAATTAGTATTTTAACAAAAGGGCGAATAATACAAATCGAGCATCCAATGATAGAAATGTTGTTTTAATTCATTATTCTAACGTTGCTTGAAGGTTATGATATAAATTGGGTCAAAATTTCCCAATTTAAACTATCTCTTAAAATACTTTATTCTTTTCATAATGCCATTTAATTAATAGAAGTCCTTATTAAATAACAACTAACAAAATGGCTCCCAAACCGAACAACACTCCTATAATAAAAACCACAACCGCCCAAGTCGGATATATTTTAGCTTCATTTATCTTATCGTTAAAACGACTTTCAAAACGTTCCAACATATCCTTATAAGTGTTCATTTGTAGCTGGTGCTCTTCAATAATGGATTTGTATTCTGATACATCCATTTTGATTTTGGTTGCACTAATCTGCTCGCTGATTTTTTCCAGTTTTTCAACGCCCTTGTTAAAATCATTGATTTCATTTACTAGTAATGCTGTTAATTCTTCAAGTTTTGTCATGACTGCTTTTTTTAATTTAATATCCGATTCCTTTTTGGATTGCTTTTTTAATAATGAACTTGGTAATTTTTAAAGCTAAACTTGGTGTCAGGTCAACCACCTTACCAGCTAGTTTGATACTTATATTTTTTTCTTTTAAAATACTTTTACCTTGAATTCCTGATATCTGTTTTCCAATATTGCCAACGGACATATTTCGGTGGATTTCACTGTCCTTTAGGTTATGCCCATTGAATTCAAACCGAAAGCCCTGTAACTTGTTTTGATTGTTAATGGTTGGGATCACTTTTACGCCATTAACCTGCATCGTTTTGACATAATCATCAAAGGATTTTGGCTGAAATTGTTTCATCGTAAGATCATGCCGGCGTTTAATTTCTGATCGGATTTCCCTTAAATTAAATTCCTTTTCAAACTGGACTTGTTTTACGGTGGTAAGTCCCATCTGTTCCGCTACTTTTTCTGCTGCTTTTTGACTGCGTTTTCCAATGAAACTGTCATTATATGCGACGCCTTTAAAATCAATTCGATTGACATATAAATGGATATGTTTATGCTCTTTATCCTTGTGCACAAAAGCGATGGCTTGACGCTCACCCAATTTCATTTCCTTTATAAACCGTTTCGATATTTCTTCCAGTTTATTTTTATCCAATCGCTTGCCATCTTCTATCGTTGGACTGATAATAAATGACAAGGTGTTTTTTGTGCAGTTATAATTCTGGTCTTGGAGCATTTTGAATTCCCTGGTGAATTCATCTGGCGAATCTCCATGCAGAAATTCCTTGAATACAATTTCAGCATCCTTTTCCTGATTCCATCCGTAGCACATACAAGCTTTGGTGTGTGATATGCTTTTGCCTTTTCCTATCATTTTTAAAATTTTTTAAGATGTGTTTTAATTTCATCTGCAAGATTATAAACCGTTTCAACTAGTTTAGGATTCCGTTTTCTATACATGTTTCCAATGGCCTTAAAATTATTGTGGTACTTAATGAGCATTTTATAAAGCTGGATGTGTTCATCTGAAAAACGTTCCGTAATTTCTTGGTCAAATAAACTTCGCCGAATGTATTCGCTTAAACTCAATCCACTCCGTTTTGATTTCACTTCCAGAAGTTTCTTTTCGTAAACGGTACATCGAAACTTAACGAGGTCATCCTTCCCCTTAAACAACTCTTTTTTTTCTTTGCGACCATGGGGAGCAAACGAGAATGTGTCCACAGACACACATCTCGCATTCCTCCCCAAGACCATTTCAGTTTCAGGTGAGTTCAGTATTATATCCAACTCTATGCTATCCGAATCACTTAGTATATCGGCAGGAATCTTTACAGTCTGCTCCTTTTTGTCTATCGTTTTCAAATTAAAATCATACTCTTTTTTCATGGCACAATAGGGCGTTTAAATCGTTGTGGTTTTTATAGATGCTGCTTTGGTCTAATACATTTTTGTAGTTTTTCATTAGAAATTTTGTCGCTTGTTGTCCAGCTTTATCATTATCCAAATAGAGATGAACTAATTCGTATTTATTTATATAAGTTTCAATATCATTTATGAAGGCTATAGAATTTAATATGATGATATCCGATACTTTTATTTGCGTTTCGTTTAAAGTGACCAGAGATAATAAATCGAACATACCTTCTACTATGACTAATTCTTTGTTGTCATTTTGGATATAGGTATAGGCTTTGGGGCTGCTACTGTTTTTAAAAAACTTGTTTCGTAATTCCCACCCGTTTTTGTGATTCTTTAAACCGATGGCGAAATATTGGGCGTCTTTATATTGGTACCAAACTTCTTTGCAGTAGGTTTTGGCTGTAATTACAGAAATACCTCTGAAGCTTAAATATTGAGTTAAAGCTGGGTGTCTTATTTCTTGAACTTTTACAATTTGGATTTCTTTTTCTTTTTTACTGAAATGTTGCTGCTGTTGAAAAGAAAAACAAAATGATTCATCATTCAAAAATTTCAAAGCTTCTTGAATGGAACATTTTAAAATCTTACATACGAGATCTATTACATTACCACCCACACCTTCGCCATGGTCGTACCATCGGTTTTTGGTTTTAGAGACTTTAAAAGAGGCTTGGGTTTCTGACCTGAAAGGACTTAGAAACCAAGCTTCTTTTTCCGCTGTCCTTTTGGGAAAGTGCCCTAGTTTTTCCAGTGTCTTTATCACTGAAAAATCTCGGGCTGTTTCACAATTTATTTTTCTTTTCATGAGCCAATGTGTTTTAGGGTGTTTTTTTGATGTTTTGATGATTTCATCTGTTAAGCCTTATTATCATTACGTTTTCCCAGTCATCAATTTTTCATCGTTTCATCATTCTAGTTTTTTTAATACTTTACCCTGTCATCATTATTTTTTTTGATGACAAAATGATGAATAAATGATGACGGCTTTATCCCTTTAAAATCAACAGTTTCTTCATTCTGTCATCATTTCATCAAAATTTTGGGTTAAGAATATTTTTTCTATGGTAAAATAGCGGCCTTTGGCATCGATTAAGTTGATATCTCCATCTGTCCAAATCACGAATTTCTGATAGCTATTGGAATTGTCCTGGTTGTCCATTTTCCAATCTTTTTTGAGCAAGCGCCTAAGTTGTGTCAAATCGGTTCTTACCCGGGTCTTGTTGAGTGCCAACAAAGCATCCATCGGGCAGAGATCCACGGTTTCCAAATCAAATTTTTCAATCACACTCAATAAAATACTTGCCAGTTCCTTTTCAACTCGGTTGCGATTGTTCTGAACTAATTTTGTCAGTGCCTTGGTTTTTATTTGCTGTGCCGTAAACCACATCCTTGTTAAGTGTTTGGAGCTTAGTTTTCGGTTTGACAGATAATGCATAAAGGCAGGAATTTCTTTTACCAAGTTCTCCAGAAAATGGGTATCTTCCTTCTCTAGGATGGGCACTTTTGTAACCCAAAACCTAGTTTCATTAGAATCAATCTTTATAAAACTGTCTTCATTATTACTGCATAGAATAAACTTTCCAAAGAATTCCACTTCACGCTTGTCTTTGCCTTTGGCTTCCAATTTATTGATGTTAGTGGTGCTTAAATATTTAATACGTTCTGTTAGTTCTTCTTTGTTAAATAAAACTTCATCTATACATATTAAAAGTTTGTTGGCACAATCTGCATTAAACTGGCTACTAAAACTATCATTGGTCAAATAAGTGAGGTTGTTATCGAAGATTTCCTTAAGCCATTTTAAAAAGGTGCTTTTACCTGTGGAACGCTCTTTGGAGACCAAACATAATATAGGGAGTACTTGAATTGGTTTTAGATATAATAATTGCAAATAATCCAAGCCTAGTTCGAAGTGTTTACCAAAAATGTGTTCTACAAATTTTAAGGATTGTGAAATATCGCCTTCCTTGGGAGACTTGCCCAAAGGAGAATAGATATTGTAAAATCCCAAGTATTCTTGTTTAAAGTTCACATGGCTAGGTATACAGGTAAAGCCATCATATTTTGGGATTTTGCTTAAATGGTCTTTACCATGGTCTTGCTTAATGGTCTCCATATTCCAATGCACCAAGATTTCATTGAAGTGTCCTGCTATGGTTGGCGCTTTGACTTGTTTATAATACGACGTACCCACACGTATATATGGTATATTTTTCATAGTAATTGTTTAGCACCTTAATTGAAAATTAAGGTGTCGTTAATAAATAGTTGAATGAAAGTGTTACCTAGTTAACTTTATGGTGCATGGTATTAGCTAGAGCTTCGTCTTGGAGTTCCTGTTGTGATTGGCGCTTATTTTGAAGTAGCCATTCCACAAGCTTCTTTTTATCAAAAAAGAGCATCTTACCGTTGGGTTTTGAGTGTGGAATTTTTCCTGAAGCTGTTAGTTTATAGAGATAGCTTCTTGATATACCTGTATAGTCAGAGGCTTCATCAAATGTCAGAACCTCTTTGTTTCCTATGAGTAGTTTTTCTAAACGATCTAATCGTTCCAGTATTAAAATAGTGTTCATTTTTTCTATGTTTAAGATTAATAAAATGAACAAAAGTACTTTTGCTTTCCCTTATGGGATTATGGAAATAAAGGTATAAAATGAGGCTGTTGAAAGAAAAAAAAATCTCAATTAGTTATTCACAACTATTTGTAAAACAACAAATTAAATCATATAACATCATATGATTAGTCTTTAATTTTTTTTGATGTTACATGACATCAAAACATATCAAACTTAATGTCGGAAAATAACCGATTTGAGGTGTATTTTGAGTTATTAACAATGGAATTCGAGGATTTTGACATAGAGTAGAACTGTAAAACGCTGAAAGCATATATCTGAAAATTTTATTAAACAAAATAAATCAACTATTTACTGGATTTTTTATTTTGTTTTATTGCAGCCATTTTCAATCGCAGAGCACTCATATCATTACTTACTTTTCTATCTAATATTTTGGCGTAATGCTGTGTAGCTCTTAAAGATTTATGCCCCAGCATTTTACTTACGGATTCAATAGGCACTCCATTATTTAAAGTTACAGTTGTGGCGAATGTATGTCGCGCCAAATGAAACGTCAAGTTTTTTTGTATATTACATAAGTCAGCTATTTCTTTTAGGTAAGCATTCATTTTTTGGTTACTTAAAACTGGCAAAACTTTATTGGTACGCATTATTTCCGGATGATTAGCGTATTTATTTAAAATGGATTGTGCAACGGGTAATATGGGAATATTACTTCTGCTGTCGGTTTTTGTTCTTCTAGTTTTCACCCAATACTCACCGTCAATCCCAATAACTATATTATCCTTTGACAGTTTTTGAACATCAATATAAGCTAAACCTGTAAAGCAACAAAAAACAAAAATATCTTTCACTAAAATAAGCCTTTCCAATTTGAATTCTTTTTCAATGATATCATCAAGTTCTTTTTCAAGAAGAAATTCACGGTCAACGATTTTAAATTTTGTTTTGTAGTGTAAAAATGGGTCTTTGTTTATCCAACCATTCGTATAGGAAATACGAATAATTTTTTTTAAGTTGGAAACATATTTGAATGTGGTATTATGACTGCATTTTTCTTTAGTTTTTAAATAAAACTCAAGTGCATTGATAAATTTGATATCAACTTTCTTAAGGTAGATATCTTTTACTTTGTATTCTTTTTTGATAAAATTTGTTAAGTGATTTTTAGTAGTTTTATAACGTATTAAAGTATTAGGTGCATAGTCAATACCAATTAATTTTTCAAGTTGATCATTATGATCCTGAAATACGTCTAATAGCATCTTACTTGATTTATCTTTTCCCAGATAACGATCTCGCAGGGAAATTGCAGTTATGGTTTCCCTTTTTTCAATAAGCTGCTGTTGGCATGAAAATATTTTACTTTTTATTGAGGATATATGTCTGTTAAGATTTGAACTTCTTTCGAACTCCCTTTAGCTAAACCTGTTTCATTACTCCACCGACTAGGTTCGATTTTACGACACAAACTTAATTCGGCCCTTTGCTGATCTATAGTAATTCTTACATAAATGGGCGCTTTCCCCAAATTATCTAATTTGCTTTTTTTAATATATATTAAAAGTTTGAGCGAATGGGTCACCTTTTATACTGTTTTTTGTTATTATTTTGTTTGAAGTTACAAAAAAAAATATAAAAATTTTATTTTTTAACACATTGTAGTTCAATAATTTACGTTATAAATTATGTTAATCTGGTGACCCATTTTTTTTATTTTCAAGTGACACCGAATTAGCCCCTTTTTATATGCTATCAAATGGTTTCATTTGATACCATATAAAATGCAAAAACCTGTAAATCATATATTTACAGGTTTTTTGAATTCATTTGATACATAAAAAGTACTCAAGGCGGGAATCGAACCCGCACTCCGAAGAACCGGATTTTGAATCCGGCGCGTCTACCAATTCCGCCACTTGAGCTTCAATAGTGCAGCAAAAATATATAATTTTTCCAAATTATTCATAAAAATACTCCTCAATATACTTTTTAGGTTAAAATAAATGTATAAATTTGCACCTCGTTTAAAATAAGGCGTTCTTTTACGCTATAAAACAACAAGTTAACTATGCCAATAGTGATTACCGAAGCCAAAATTTTTGCATGTACTCAAAGTAAAGTACTTGGAGAAAAAATTGCTAAGTCATTTGGAGTAGAATTAGGTAATGTTATTACCTCTACTTATAGCGACGGTGAGTTTCAACCTTCGTACGAAGAATCTATTAGAGGCACGCGTATTTTCATCATCGGATCTACCAATCCTGGTCCTGAAAATTTAATGGAAATGTTGTTAATGATTGATGCTGCAAAACGTGCTTCGGCACGACATATCACTGCGGTATTACCTTATTTTGGATGGGCAAGACAAGATAGAAAAGATAAACCCAGAGTGCCAATTGCTGCTAAATTAGTAGCTAAAATGTTGGAAGCAGCTGGTGCGACGCGTATTATCACTATGGATTTGCATGCAGATCAAATACAGGGTTTTTTCGAAAAACCTGTCGATCATTTATTTGCATCAACCATTTTTCTGCCTTATTTACAAAGCTTGAATTTAGATAATTTAACTATTGCATCGCCAGACATGGGCGGTTCTAAAAGAGCCTACGCCTATTCAAAAGCATTAGGAAGCGATGTGGTAATATGTTATAAACAGCGTGCTAAAGCCAACATTATATCTCACATGGAATTAATTGGCGATGTTACAGGTAAAAATGTAGTATTGGTTGATGATATGGTTGATACCGCTGGAACCCTATCAAAAGCAGCAGATTTAATGATGGAACGAGGCGCATTAAGTGTTAGAGCCATTTGTACGCATCCCGTATTATCTGGTAAAGCATACGAAAATTTAAACAATTCAAAATTAGAAGAACTTATAGTTACCGATTCCATACCCGTAAAACCTTTAAGCGATAAAATTAAGGTGCTTAGTTGTGCCGATTTATTTGCCGAGGTGATGGAAAAAGTACATAATAACAAATCAATAAGTTCAAAATTTGTGATGTAACCCCTCCCATCCTAAAAGGAAAGGAGTTTAAAAAGAGTATTAATTAAATTTATATATAAACAAAAATGAAATCAATTACAATCAACGGATCTCAAAGAGAAAGCGTGGGCAAAAAAGCAACAAAAGCCTTACGTAATGCTGGTCAGGTTCCTTGCGTATTATACGGAGGAGATAAGCCAGTTCATTTTAGTGCAGAAGAATTAGCATTCTCAAATCTTGTATACACTCCTAATGCGCACACAGTTGTGATTGCTTTAGAAAATGGCGACAAATTCAACGCCATTCTACAAGACATTCAATTTCACCCAGTAACCGATAAAATTTTACACATCGATTTCTACCAATTATTCGAAGACAAAGAAATTGCTATGGATATTCCTGTAGTATTTGTTGGTAACTCACGTGGTGTTAAAAATGGTGGTGTTTTACGTAAAAACCGTCGTAGCTTACGTGTTAAAGCGTTACCAGTTAACTTGCCAGATTTTATTACTGCAGATATTACGCCGCTTAAAATTGGAAGCAAACTTTACATTACAACTTTAGAAAACGATGCGTACAAATTCTTGCATCCAGACAATACAGTAGTATGTCTTGTAAGACGTTCTAGAGCTGCAATTGTTGATGATGAAGACGAAGAAGAAGGAGCAGAAGGAGCTGAAGATGCAACACCTGCAGCAGAAGCAACTCAAGAATAAATAATATTCTAGATTAAATATTAAAAGCATTCTGATTAATTCTGGATGCTTTTTTATTTTTACAAAAACGAAGTAAACTGTTAAATATTAGTATTTAAACCCGTTTAGTTTTATCAAGTTTTAAAAGGATGCCACTTCAGTTACTAACCACACATTGACCATGCGTAGTATTAAAACAAATTTTTACGCATTAGGAGCTAAATTATCTATATTTACCGCATGAATATTCCAGAAGGAAAAAAAATATATTTTGCTTCCGATAACCATCTCGGAGCGCCAACTGCCGAAGCTTCACGCCCACGTGAGCAAAAATTTGTTGCTTGGCTTGATGCTATTAAGCACGATGCCGCAGCTATATTTTTGGTAGGCGATTTAATCGACTTTTGGTTTGAATATAAAACTGTGGTTCCTAAGGGTTTTACACGAACTCTAGGTAAACTTGCTGAAATTACCGATTCTGGAATTCCTGTTTACTTTTTTGTTGGTAACCATGATTTATGGATGAATGGCTATTTTCAAGAAGAATTAAACATTCCTGTTTATCACAACCCCAAAGAATTCACCTTTAATGGCAAAACCTTTTTTATTGGTCATGGCGATGGTTTAGGCCCATACGATAAAGGTTATAAAGGCATGAAAAAGGTATTTACCAACCCCGTATTTAAATGGCTATTTAAATGGTTACATCCAGATATAGGTATTAAAATAGCACAATACCTATCAGTAAAAAACAAATTAATTTCGGGTGATGAAGATGCCAAATTTTTAGGTGAAGACAAGGAATGGTTGGTGCAATTTTCCAAAGAAAAACTAAACGAAAAACATTACGATTATTTTGTGTTTGGTCACCGCCATTTACCTTTAGAAATTCAATTAAATGAAAATTCAAAATACGTTAATTTGGGCGATTGGATAAATTATTATACCTATGGCGTTTTTGATGGTGAGAACATGGAACTTAAAAAACTCTAATCTTTATTATGTTCCTCCAAATCTTTCGTTAAATCTAATTTTCTAAACGAAGGCGATACAATTCCTGTAGTAATAACAGTAATCAACGTCATAGTACCTCCAAAAACCACGGCAGTTACCGTTCCCATAAGCTTAGCAGTTACACCACTTTCAAAAGCACCCAACTCGTTTGAAGACCCCACAAACATGGAGTTTACTGACGATACACGCCCACGCATATGGTCGGGTGTTTTAATTTGTAAAATAGTTTGACGAATAACCATAGAAACACCATCAGTCACACCACTAAAAAATAACGCCAACACCGACACCCAGAATATTGAAGACAACCCAAAAACAATAATACTAAGACCAAAACCAAAAATGGCGGCTAACAATTTCATACCCGCATTTTTACTAATTGGTATATATGCAGTAATTAACATCGTTAAAAAAGCACCAACCGCAGGAGCAGCCCGTAATACGCCAAAACCTTCGCTACCCACTTTTAAAATATCCTGGGCAAAAATGGGTAGAAGCGCAATAGCACCACCAAATAATACCGCGACCATATCTAAAGTCATGGCGCCTAAAATGGCTTTTGTTTTAAATACAAACCGCACACCTTCTTTTAAACTTTCTATAACAGGTTCGCCTATTTTAGGGTTTAAAATTGGTTTGCGTTTTATCTGCAATAAAATAAGAAAGGATAAAACGACCAATCCGAAAATAATACAAAGTGACCAATGCACACCTATCCAGCCAATAAAAAATCCGCCAAATGCGGGTCCTAAAACTGAGGCCATTTGCCATGTAGAACTATTCCAAGTTGCAGCATTAGGGTACACTTTTTTAGGCACTATTAATGCCACTAACGAGAATATGGTAGGACCAAAAAAAGATCGTAAAAAGCCTCCAAAAAACACCAAGGCATAAATACTATACAAAATGGTTTGGGTAGACCAATCGGAAACAATTATGGGCCATGTTAATAAAAACAAGCCAAAACTTATGATTGAAAAAGCAGCGATACAAAGTGCCAAAAGATTTCGTTTTTCCTTTTGATCAACAATATGCCCTGCAAATAAAGCCATGGTAAATGCCGGAATAATTTCCATAAGCCCTATAACACCTAGCGATAATGGATCTTTGGTTAAGCTATAAACTTCCCATTCTATTACAATAAATTGCATAGACCAACCAAAAACAAGCACAAAACGAACTAATAGAAAAATGTTGAATTCTTTAAAACGTAATGCTGCGTAGGGATCGGTTTTTGCCATAGTAACTTCCTGTGAAAACAGGAATTCTTTTATTTTAATTAATATCTACAAGTTTTAAAAAGCCTTGCATAATTTAAATATTGAGGTTTAGATTTCTTCACAAATTTAAAATAATGCTGATTACTATTTTAAATTTTAAGCTAAATATTATCCCTTTATATCTCGAAGTTTAAGCTGAAGTGATACATTGCCTTGCCATTCATTTTCATCTATAGAATAAACGGCTTTAAAGGTTTTTTTATTAGAAATTAAATCGAATTTATCGCCCATACCAAAACCGATGCATACCAAACTTTGAGATTTTGGCTGTGCAACTGTTATTCTTAAATGGGTTTTATCTTCACCAACGCATTTTCCGTAGCCTGTATCGATCAAATTATCGGTCATAAAAACAGGCGTCATATTGTTGGGGCCAAACGGAGCAAATTGTTTTAAGATTCTGTAAAATTTAGGGGTGATGTTTTCTAAATCTATTTTTACATCAATCTTAATTTCGGGTGTTAAAAGATTTCTATCAATTGTTTTAGAAACCACAGCTTCAAAAGCTTGTTTAAAAGCTTCATAATTTTCTTCTAAAAGCGTTAAACCCGCAGCGTATTTATGCCCTCCAAATTGTTCAATATGTTCTGCACACGCTTCCAAGGCATTGTAAACATCAAAACCTTTAACCGAGCGCGCCGAAGCCGCTAACTTTTCGCCACTTTTCGTGAATACCAAAGTTGGC
This sequence comes from Mariniflexile fucanivorans, assembly GCF_004341235.1. GTDB lineage: Bacteria > Bacteroidota > Bacteroidia > Flavobacteriales > Flavobacteriaceae > Mariniflexile > Mariniflexile fucanivorans. The sequence continues at coordinate 89,994 of NZ_SLUP01000009.1, read as the reverse complement.
CTGTAATAAGTTTCGGTTAACCTAGAAGCTACAATACCAATAACGCCTTTATGCCATTCCGGATGGTAAACAACAGTAGTAAGACGGTTTTGTTCGTTTTGGGTTTCAATTTGTTGAAGCGCTTCTTCTGTGATAAGCTTATCGGTTTCCCGTCTGTCCAAATTGTAATCGTTAATTTCTGAAGCGTATTTGGCAGCTAAAACAGCATCTTCCTCCGTTAATAACCTTACTGCAAAATTGCCATGCTCCATGCGTCCAGCAGCATTAATACGGGGTGCTACAACAAAAACCACATCGGTAATGGTTAACTCTGTTTTTTCAATTTGATTAAGGATTGCTTTAATACCTGGTCTAGGATTGGTATTAATAACCTGCAACCCAAAATATGCTAAAATTCTATTTTCTCCATCTATTGGCACAATATCTGCACCAATAGCAGTTGCTACCAAATCTAAATAATCTATTAAATCTTCGGCAGTTTCACCATCTTTTTGTGCGAGAGCCTGAATTAATTTAAAGCCAACACCACAACCACATAACTCTTTATACGGGTAGTTGCAATCTTCTCTTTTTGGATCTAAAACGGCAACCGCATTTGGGATAGCATCGGCAGTTCTGTGATGGTCGCAAATAATAAAATCAATTCCGATTTCCTTTGCATATGCTACTTTATCAACCGATTTTATACCACAATCTAAGGCTATAATGAGTGTGAAATTATTTTCTAAAGCGAAATTGATGCCTTTATGTGAAATACCATAACCCTCATCATACCTATTTGGAATGTAGGTGTAAACCAAATTATATTTTGATTTTAAATAGGATGCCATTAATGCCACGGAAGTTGTTCCGTCTACATCATAATCGCCATAAACCAAAATATTTTCTTTATCTGCCATGGCTTTTTCTATTCTAGCCACCGCTTTATCCATATCTTTCATTAAATACGGATCGTGTAAATCGTTTAAACTTGGCCTAAAAAACGCTTTGGCTTCTTCATACGTTTCAATACCGCGTTGTAACAATAGTGTTGCCACCACAGCATCTACTTGAAGTGCTTTTTGAAGAGCCTCAATTTTTTCAGATTCTGGTTTGGGTTTTAGGGTCCAACGCATCTATTTAGTTCAAAAGTTGAAAGTTAAAAAGTTCTTTAAGTGAAACTTTAATTTTTGTGAAAATGGGTTTCTATAGTCAATTCTGCAAACTGACGGAACATTTCCATAACACCACAATATTTTTCAACCGATAAATCGACTGCTTTTTGTAGTTTCTTTTCGTTTAAATTATCACCATAAAAATAAAAATGCATCGCTACTTTATCATAAAATTTAGGATGCTCCTCGGTAAGGTTTGCTTCAATCTCTATTTTAAAATCGGCAACCTCCAATTTCATTTTTTTAATAAGCGACGCTACATCCAACCCCGAACAACCCGCTAAAGCCGATAGCATTAATGCTTTGGGGCGGTAGCCTTCTCCATTGCCATCATTTTCTGGTCCTGCATCAATAAACAAGTTAAGCCCCGATGGGTTGGTACTCTCAAATTTCATGTTGCCTAACCAAGTAGTTGTAATAAGATTTGTCATTTTTTATAAACTATTTTAATGCTTTTAAACGCCAAAAATACATATTAATTTTACAAAAAAAGCATTCATGGTAAATTGTTGAGCACTTATGTAAAAAACACAATTAATAAGCTAAAGTGCTGAAAATGTTACATTAAAATGCTTTTTTAATTAATAATAAAATTATAAAACATATTTAAGCCTTCAAATTAAAATATGCAGAAAAGGCTTGAAATTTCATTATGAAATAAAACGGACTTTATTTAAAAAACAAAAAGCTTTTAGCATAATTTAAATTAAAATAGAATTACATAAAAAATACCAAAAACAAAGTATTTCAACTTATATTTCAATAAAAAGACTAAAACATTAAAAATAAATCATGAAAATTGAAAAAAAGAGTATATTTGATAAACTAACAATCTAATTCTCTTCATATGAAAAAAAAAACTAATCTCTTTTTTCTTGTTTTTTTTACAGCAACATGCAGTGTTATGTTTTCTCAAAACATAATTATAAGTGGTACTGTTACCGATGCTTCTAGCATGCCCTTACCAGGGGTTAATATTCAAGTTAAAAACTCTAAAAGTGGAACATCAACAGATTTTGATGGGAATTATAAAATTTCTGCAAAAAAAAAAGATATTTTAATTTTTTCTTTTTTGGGTTTCAACACTAAAGAAGTTGTTGTAAATGGCGCTTCGTTAAATATAAGTTTAAAAGAAAATACCGAATCGCTTGATGAAGTTGTAATAACATCGTTCGGTATAAAACGAAGCGAGAAAGAACTTGGTTATTCTGCCTCTACCATTAAATCGGAAGATATTAATATTATAGGAAAAACAAATGCTATTTCGTCATTACAAGGAAGCGTAGCTGGCTTACAAATTTCTAAAACTTCAGGATCGGTAGGTTCTGGGTTTAATATTAACATTCGGGGATTATCGTCAATGAATCCTTCCGTAAGCAGCCAACCTTTAATTGTTGTTGATGGTATTGCTATTAACAACGACAACTTTGTACCTAACTTAACAGGTAATAGTGAAAATACATTTGTATCTAGTAGCGAAAAATATTCGGCCACATCAAAATCAAACGACTTAAATCCAGAAGATATAGAATCGTACACCATATTAAAAGGTGTTGCAGCAACAGCCCTTTATGGTATTAGAGCTGCGAATGGTGCTGTAATTATTACTACCAAAAAAGGAAAAGCGGGTAAAGCTTCTATCAATATTTCAAGCTCTATTTCAACTAGTAATGTAAAACAGACACCTGAGTTACAAACCGTATTTAGAGAAGGTCGCTATGGTAGGCCTAACAGTTTATATACGCCAGATACTGCCACTGGATATACCGTAACAGGTATAGGTAGTGTTAATGGTCCATACTCATGGGGTGTAAGATACACAGATGATAGCTTTACTTATAACGGAACAACCGTAGATTTAACAAATGATAAATTTTACGATCCTTTTGATGAAACCTTTAGAACGGGCATTGATAAAAATGTGAATTTTAATATCTCTGGAGCTTCTGATAAGTTTACTTACTTTGCTTCTGTTTCTGATACTAAAGAAGATGGTACCATACCAGGAACCGACTATAGTAAAACCACCTTTAGATTAAATTCTGGTTTTCAAGCCACAGATACTTTTAAAATAGATGCGTCTATAAGTTATTCAAATTCAGACTCACGAAAACCAACAGGTGGTGATAAATCTATCATGAGTGCTTTGGGATATTGGACAGGTAGTTTTCCAATTTCAGATTATTTAAATCCAGATGGCACCAGAAGAAATCCGTATCCAGGATTTATAGATAACCCATTATATAATGCTGAATTTAGCTCACTTACTGAAGATTCTAATCGATGGATAGGAAACTCCAACCTTACTTGGATACCTAAAAGTTGGGTGACCGTTAACTATTCTGCTCAAATTGATAATTATAGTTCTATTTATAATCGATTTGTAGCACCCGATTTAGATGAAGGTTCTGGTGAGAATGGCTTTATTATAAATCAAAATATTGATTATACTGGATTAGAATCTAATTTTTTAATCAATTTTACTCACAAATTATCAGAGAACATAGGTACATCATTACTTTTAGGCAATCAAGTTTCTGATAAAAAATGGATCTCCAATAGACAATATGGTGAAGATTTAATATTTCCACGTGTCGAGCATATAAGTAATACACAAACTGGTTTTACAGTTTCTAATACTGTAACTACATTACGCGAAATAGGCGTATTTGGTGAATTAAAATTTGACTTTTACAATAAACTATTTTTAACTTTTACTGGTCGTAATGATTGGATATCTACGCTACCATTAAAAAACAACTCGGTATTCTACCCAACTGCGAGTTTAGCTTATGATGTGCACAGTTTGTTTTCAAAAAATAGCGATGTATTCTCATTTGGTAAGTTAAGATTGGCTTACGCCGAAGGGGGAAACGGAACCGTTTTTGGTGTAAGTAGTTCGCCTTATTTCTCAGCAGCAAGTAATTTCCCTTGGAGCGGTGTTGGTGGGTATGAATTAAGTGATGTGTCCAGCGACGAAAACTTATTACCAGAAAGAACAAAGGGTATAGAACTTGGTGCCGATCTTCGATTTATTAACAACCGTATCCGTTTAGATTATGCCTATTATAATAACAAAGTGGTTGATGCTATTTTCCCCGTAAACACACCTCCTACTTCTGGATTTACTTCTTATTATAGAAATGCAGGAACCTACACCACTTTTGGGCATGAATTTTTATTGAGTGGTGACATCATTAAAACAAAAGATTTCACTTATACTATTGATTATACCTATACCACCTATGATGGTGAAATTACTGATTTACCAGACGATGTACCCTATATTGATTTCATAACCCCAGACCCAGATCCTACTGGAGCCAATTTATATCTTCAACCAAGAGAAGGGGATCGTGTTGGCGATATCTATGGGTATCTTTCTAACAGAACAGAAGATGGTCAACTCATTCTTGGATCCAATGGATTGCCTACAACAGATTTTGAAAATAAAGTAATTGTTGGAAATTCTACACCCGATTTTATCATGGGCTTTAGTAACACCTTAAAATGGAAAGGATTTAACCTAAACTTCTTGTTTGAATGGAAAAAGGGTGGTGATAAATATTCATGGACAAGTTATATTAATAACAGAATGGGTAGCTCTCAATACACCATGCAATTTAGAGAAACTGACACCTATGTTTTTGATGGTGTGATGGCAGATGCTGCTAATCCGGGAAACTATGTTACAAACACAACCGTGGTAGATACCTCTCCAACCTCAACAGCCTTATACAATCTATTTAATACAACGGCTTATTGGAGAAGAAACGCCGAGGTATTGCTTCAAGATGCTTCATGGGTTAAGCTAAGAAATATTGGTCTTTCCTATACTTTAAATGGTAATCTTATTAGCAAATCCATTGATAACATAACACTAAGTGCTAATGCTAATAATATTTTAATTTGGACACCTTTTGATGGCTATGACCCTGAAGGAAGCGATTACAGTGCTGGAAGCAACGTTGATGCATTTACTGGTAGAAGTGTGCCATTAGCCGAATCTTATTCATTTAGTGTATCATTTAAATTTTAAACTGAAAAAACATGAAAAAACATATAATACAATTAATACTAGTAGTTTCTACGTTTTTTATTGCTGTTGGTTGTGATGATTACTTAGATGTAAACACGCCTTCTGGAGTTCAAGATGAATCCGATTTAGAAGCTAAAGATATTATGGCTCCCATAATGAGAAATACCGTAACAGCTAATTACTATGCCGCCATAACGTTTGGTAACTATGTTCAATATTTTGGAAGTTATGGTTTTGGCGCAAGTGGTTTTACTACAAACGCAACTACATGGAACGTAATTTATACCGATATTTTACCTAACATTAAAAGCTTAAAAGCTAAAACTGCTGTAACGGGAGCCCTTCACTATGAAGCTGTAGCTAAAATTCTTGAGGCTATTAACATGAGTTTTGCAGTAGAATGTTGGGGAGATGTTACTTATTCTCAAGCTACAGAGCCAACTTTATATCAATATCCTATGTTAGATGATGGCGAAACTGTTTACAACCAAACATTCGATCTTTTAAATGAAGCCATAGCAACATTGGAAGCCCCAGACCCTTCTGGTATATTTTTAGGTAGTGAAGACATTATTTATGGAGGTGGCACAGAAGGATATGCCAAATGGTTGCGAGCAGCTTACACGTATAAAGCCAGAATGCAATTAAAAATGATGAAAAATGGTGGCACAACCGCTTCAGATGTTTTAGCATCTATTAACAAAGGATTCACCTCTAACGATGATGATTTTCAGCTAGATTACCCTGATGATAAAACAAATCCTTATTATTCAACAAACATTGTTCAACGAAGCACTTCCAATATTTTCAATGCGGTTAATGACCAGTTGATAAGTTTAATGAACGGCTCTCAATATCCATTTAATGGCACTATTACTGAGGATCCTCGTCTTACGGCTATGTTTGTAAAAGAAACTGCTGTAGGCGTAGCATCTCCTTCAACAGACCCATGGAGAGGATTTTTAAATGGTGGCACAGGGCTTTCATCTGATGGACAACCTGCAAATGTATATTACAAAGATGGAGGTTTTCATACATCAAGCACGTCTCCTTTAATACTTATAACTTATGCGGAAGCTATGTTTATAAAAGCTGAAGCAGAGTTTTTAGCAAATGGTGGCACAACTACAAGTACTGGAACAACTGCTAGTGGTTATAGCGCTTACCTCGCAGGTATTCAAGCAAACATGACTAAATTAGATGTTAGTGGTGTTGCATATTTAGCAGATACGGCAGTAAATGTGGGTCAATCCAACTTACAGTTAAACCAAATTATGAAAGAAAAATACATTGCGAATATTCATAATACAGAAACGTTTAGTGATTTCCGAAGATATAATTTTTCATCAAATGTGTTTAAGGGGTTAGCATTAAGAATTCAACAACCAGAAGATGAATATTTAGGACAATGGTTTGTAAGAGCCGTTTATCCAACTTCTGAAACCAACTCGAATACCAATATTCCTTATGATGAAACCTCTTGCGTGACCAACATTTGGTTATTTGAATAATTATAAATTAAATTCAAAAAAAGAGAGGCTATTTAAAATTTAAATAGCCTCTCTTTTTTATTCTATTCAGGTTAATACGATTTTGAGACTTTTAACAAGGCTTGTTTTAAAGAATATAAATCAGCCTCAGTATGGTTTGCAGTTATAACAATTCTACTCATCACTTTTTTATAGGTTGGATATTTAAAATTTGTAATGACCATGTTTTTCGTTAGTAAAAAATTAGATATTTCTTCATTAATACAATAAATAACAGGATAGTTTTTATGGAATTTAAAGTCAGAATTCAAATTTAAGCCATCAAATAAAAATGCTAAATTGCTTTTTAATTTTTTCTGTTGAATTTTAATAATTTCTTGAGAACCTAGAAACGCTTCCAAATAAGCAGGATTGATACTTGAAGACGATACAAAATTTGGTTCTTCTTTTAAGCCATCAATAAAATCTTCATCAGCTGCAATAATACCTCCTGAAATCCCTAAGGCTTTTCCTAAAGAAGACACTATTATTTTTTTAAACAGTTTTTCATTTGAAATCGTACTAAAAACAGTTTCAAAATAATTTCCAAAAATGCCTAAGCTATGCGACTCATCAACAACTAAAATAATTTTTTTATGTGATGAAATATCATTTAAAAAATTAAAACTAGTTGGCATTACTTCCAAACCTAAAAAAGCATCAACAGTTATAACTATGGTTTCAAAAGTATTAGTTAGTAAGTTTGGATGTAATTTACCATCTACAAAAACAGGTTTACTGTTTGGGTGCAATATGGCTGGATGCGTTTTAGGATAATGATAAAAACCATTTATGTTTTTAGATAAATAATCCAAAACCAATTTACCCGCTAAAGTTCCTGAAGAACAAGTAACAGCGGCATCGGCGCCAATTAATTTGGCAAAAAGATGTTCAGCTTTATTAAAAACAGCAAGTTTTATATTGGCATTTCTAGAACTTCCATAGGCTGTACCCCATTTTTTTATTCCTGAAATGACATTATTTTGAAATGCTTCGTTTGATGACAACCCCAAATAGGAAGTGCCACCAAAGTACAAAAACGGTTTTCCGTTTATTATAATTTCTCTATCTGGAACCCCATCAATAACCATAAAAACCTAAATTAATGCAACACCAGTTCCGTTTAAATTACTGTAGTATGTCACCCCATTTTTTATGGTAACGCCTGTGGCTATATCTTTGTCTAAAAGTAACGCACCATCCATATCTACATAATCTAAAAGCGGTAATAAATGGGCTATTGCTGAAATACCAACCGACGATTCCGTCATACACCCAACCATGGTTTTCATTTGTAATTCTTTAGCATGCAACAGCATACGTTTTGCAGATGTTAATCCACCACATTTTACCAATTTCACATTAATACCATGAAAATGGTTGTAGCATTTGGCGACATCGGCTTCTACTTGGCAACTTTCATCGGCTATAACTGGCAATAGCGATTTTTGATAAACTTCCTTATGTGCGTCCCAATCATCGGCTTTAAGTGGTTGCTCTAAAAACTCAACCCCCAATTGCTTTAAGGCTATAGAATTTTTGATGGTTTCATCAACCGTCCATCCACAATTGGCATCAATTCTAAAAATAGCGTTTGTGTGTTTTCGTAACTCGGTAACAATTTTAATATCTTCTTTTGTCCCTAATTTAATTTTATAAATAGGCCAGGGCACCTCTTTCATTTTAGAAACCATTTTATCAATAGTATCTATACCAATCGTGTAATCTGTTAATGGATTGTTTGAAACGTTATAGTTCCAAAGTTCGTAAAGCTTTTTTCCTTGTTTTCGGGCGTATAAATCGTTGTAAGCCAAATCTAAAGCACATAACGCAAACATGTTTTGCTTTAAATGTGGGTACATAAGTTTCCAAAACTCTTCGGGTGTTATAGTGTTTGTTGTTTCAATTATTGGCTTTAATGCTGTTAATGCTTCCATCATATTTTCAACAGTAATGTGATAATACGGGTTAGAAGTTGCCTCACCAAAACCTGAAAAATCGCCCTCTTTTAATTCAACAATTAATGTGGGTTGTACGTTATAAGACTCTCTAGAAATTGAAAATGTATGCTTTAACTTTAAATTGAATGACCTTAAAATAACTTCCATAAAAACCTTTGTATGATTGATGAAAGTTAATGAAATTATAGGAGTTGGTGTTTAATATTATTATGATTTTTGCTAAATTATGAGTGTTATTAAGTTTCATATTGTTTTCTTTAAAACTCTCTAAACCAATGTAAGCGCTCATGCAAAAATATTTAGACACTTTTTAGGAGGTAAAACCAACGAAAACACTGGGATTCTGAAGGGTTAATAAATTCAAAAATTAATTTAAATATTAAAAATCAACACATTACATAATAACATAGTTGTCCTTTTAAAATATAAGCTTCTGTTATAGTTTTGATTCAAACAAAATAATAATGGAAACATATTTAATAATCGGCGCATCATTTAGTTTCATAATTGGTATATGCAAAGTTTTAAGGCTAGGAATGTTAATTAGGTTATGGCAACACAAAAAACTTCATCCTAATGCAACTTTGAAAGACATAGAAAATTTTGAAAAAAGCCTAAAGTCAAATTATAACATTTGTTCGAATATTGGAGGTAAAAATGAATAAAGTTAAACTAACGCTTGTACGGTTTCTTTCAACTCCGGCAACACCTCAACCTCAAACCAAGGATTCTTCGTTAACCAAAACCGATTTCGTGGTGATGGATGTGGTAATGGTAAATACGTTGGTAAATACTCTTTAAAATTAGCAACCGTTTCGGTTAATGTTTTCTTTGCTTGCTTTCCTAAATAATAATTTTGTGCGTACATGCCAATTAAAATAATCAACTCCACATTTGGCAAATGTTCTAACAAAGGTTTGTGCCATTGTGGTGCACATTCGGGTCGTGGTGGTAAATCGCCCGTTTTTCCTTTTCCGGGATAACAAAACCCCATGGGCATGATGGCAAATTTTGTGGCATCATAAAATTCTTCTTCAGTAACGCCCAGCCAATTTCTTAATTGATTTCCGCTTGGGTCGTTCCAAGGAATGCCAGTTTTATGCACTTTAATTCCAGGTGCTTGCCCAATAATAACAATTTTAGCATCGGGATGCGCCACTACAATGGGGCGCGGACCTAAAGGCAAGTGTTTTTCGCAGATGGTACATTGTTTTATATTTAATAACAAGTCTTGCATCTATAACAAAAAACTATTTAAGTTTTAACGGTCCTCCTTCAAAAATTAAACCCTCAAAGCCCGTTTTCATAAAGTTTCTAATGTTTTGATGTCCTGTGCCATTGGGGTCTTTTAATACATCTTCAAAATAGAATTTGCCAAAACACGCCAAGGTTTCCTCTTTTGTAAAACCTTGCAATTTTGCAAAAGCAAACAATTTACACGACCCCGAATTTTCACCTGCATTATTTTGTAATTCGCCATTTTTAAAAGCGGTTGGTGTAAACTCGTAGTTTGATTCTATAACAGCTATAATTTCAGAAAACTCAGTGCTATTTGGGGTATCTTTTAATTTTTGCTTAAATGCTTCTAAATTCATTCTTGAATTATTTTTAATTTATTCTTCTTCTTTCAACATGCTTTTTAAATCGCTGCTATACGAAGGGTACGTGAACATTTGTTTCTTAAATTCTAAAACGGTCATTTTTTGTTGAATGGCCATAGAAAATATATTAATGGTTTCGTTAGCCTGCGAACTTAATAAATGCGCTCCGACTATCACATTTGTTCTTTCATTAACCAAAATTTTATAGGCATAAACAGGGTTGTTTTCTTTTTTAGCATTGTACCAACCACTGCCATCTCCTTTGTAAATTTTTACGTTTTTAAAGCGTTTTTGAGCCTCCTCCTCAGAATAGCCAACGGTTGAAAGTTTAGGATTGGTAAATACGGTGGATGGAACACATGGTACATCAAACTTTTTGGAATTTGCTTTAACAATATTATTACCTACAATATAACCCTGTAAACCAGATAACGGGGTTAATGGAAGTGATTTGCTGCTCACATCACCACAGGCAAAAATATTAGGGTTGGAAGTGCTTTGAAGAAAATCGTTAACCAAAACACCGCTTTTATCAGATTTTATGTCGGCTTTAGGCAAATTCAACATTTCAATAGAAGGAACTCGACCAGCAGTATTATATACTTTTCTTGATTTTAATAATTGGTCTTTTCCTTGTAATTTATAATGAACCTTTACATTTTTCTTTAATTTTTCAATCGAAACAACCTCTGCATTGAATATAAATGTTATGCCGATGGTTTCGAGATGTGCAACTAATTTCTGAACTAAAAAATCATCAAACTGTGATAAGGGTTTTACGCCTTGTTCAATCATAGTCACTTTACATCCCATTGTTGCTAGCATGCAAGCAAACTCCATACCCACATAGCCAGAACCAATAAAGGTTACTTTTTTAGGTAGTTTTTTTAAATTTAGTATATCATCACTAATTTCCAAATACTCACTACCTTCAAATTTTAATTCTCTTGGAATCATTCCGGTAGCAATTACAAAGGTGTCCGCTGAAATTAACTTTCCTTCAATTAAAACTTGATTTTCATTTTGAAATACGGGCGATTGATGGTAATAATCAATTCCTAAATCTGCTAATTTTTTTTCGGTACTCAAAGGAACCGAATCAGTAAAGGATGATTTAAATTTCTGAACGTCTTTCCATTTAATTTTTGGTGGTTTTGAAATGCCATGTTTCATTAATAATTGGCTTTTATGAACCAAATCTGTAAACTGTAATAAGATTTTTTTAGGGTCGCAACCCCTTAGGGCACAAGTGCCTCCAAAGGCCCTGTTATCGGCAATTGCTACTGTCATCTTATTATTTACACAAATTTCAGCAGCCGTTTGACCAGCAATTCCAGTTCCGATGACAAAAACGTCATAATGTGTTGTTTCTTCCATTTTTCAACTTTCAAATAATTTAATTTGAAGTTAAGAGAATTATTTTGATTTTCCTTCAACCACAATTACAATTTCACCTTTTGGAGGTTTATTGGTGTAATGGTCTAACACTTCTTTTGCGGTACCACGTAGGGTTTCCTCGTATAATTTTGTAAGCTCTCTCGATACAGAAACCTCTCTATCTTCACCAAAATACTCACAAAAATGGGAAAGTGTTTTTATTAATTTATGCGGACTTTCATAAAAAATGATGGTTCTGGTTTCTTCGGCAAGTAACAATAAACGTGTTTGTCTGCCTTTTTTAACGGGCAAAAATCCTTCAAAAACAAACTTATCGTTTGGCAAACCAGAATTTACTAACGCAGGCACAAAAGCGGTGGCACCAGGTAAACAATCTACTTCAATGTTGTTTTCAATACAAGCACGTGTTAATAAAAAACCAGGATCGGAAATGGCTGGGGTTCCTGCATCGCTAATCAATGCAACCGTAGTACCACTTTTAATTTTTTGAATTAAATTTTCAACCGTTTTATGCTCGTTATGCATGTGATGACTTTGCATGTGGGTTGAAATTTCATAATGTTTTAATAGTTTCCCCGATGTGCGCGTGTCTTCCGCAAGTATCAAGTCGACTTCCTTTAAAACTTCAACAGCTCTAAAGGTCATGTCTTTTAAATTTCCAATGGGCGTTGGTACTATGTAAAGTTTGCTCATTAACTAAATCTGCTTTCTAAAATATGGAGAAATCGCTCTTCAACTTCTTCTTTATTAACCCAATTATTATAATCTGGTTTCACAATGTCTACAATAAATTGTTTCGCATTTTTAAACGAATCGAAAGTATTCAATTGCGAGATAACACGTTCGTAATCTTCAATTTTCCCATCAAATAAATGTTTTATAAACGCTAATTTATCGTTTAGACCAATATTTAATCCTCCATTTTTTAAAATATCATTTAACGATTTTTTTTCGTTAGAAACACCATTTTGTGGTTTAGGGACCGGATCGAAAATTGGCATAGCTCCAAAACCAGACATGATATCTTCTAAATCATTTTTAAGACGTTTTTCGTCCTGAAGGGCTTCATCCAAAACAACATCAATATCTTCTGGTTCGTTTGGCATATGTGCCACCATATCCTTAATAGTTGTAATACCATGTTCCATTAATGGGTCGTCTTCAACTTCATCTAAATTAATATATATTTTATCTTCAACTTCAATGGTATCGCTTATTTTATTGTTGAAAGCACCATCAAGCATGTCAAAAAAAGACGAATCGTTTCCAATGGTTGGAAAATGGCCTTCAAAATTTTCATTGGCAAATTTTAGTACTGATAATTTTTCAAAAAGGATGGAGACTTCTGCATGCATTTTTACAACATCTTCCTTTCCTTTTAACTTAAGAATTCTATGGGCTATACTTACCAGTTCAGACTCTATCTTCTTCTTCATTGTTACAAATTTTAAATTATTGCTATTTAGGCTTTTGTTTTTTAATAAATTTGCGTCACCTTTATACAAACGAATAATCGCTTTATTTAAGTGTTAAAATTACAAAATGTTTCTTGAAAATACAGTAAATCATAAAGAACAATTTGGATGGATTGAAGTTATCTGTGGCTCTATGTTTTCAGGAAAAACCGAAGAATTGATCCGAAGGCTTAAACGCGCTCAATTTGCCCGACAAAAAGTTGAGATTTTTAAACCCTCTATTGATGTGCGTTACCATGAAGATATGGTAGTGTCTCACGATGCCAATGAAATTCGCTCAACACCCGTTCCTGCGGCAGCTAATATTCCTATTTTGGCTGATGGTTGCGATGTGGTGGGTATTGATGAAGCCCAGTTTTTTGATGATGAAATTGTACGTGTGTGCAACGATTTAGCCAACAAAGGCGTTCGCGTTATTGTAGCTGGACTGGACATGGATTTTAAAGGCAATCCTTTTGGCCCGATGCCTAGTTTAATGGCGACTGCCGAATATGTTACCAAAGTACACGCCGTTTGCACCCGAACAGGCAATTTAGCACAATACAGTTACCGAAAAGCCAAAAATGATAATTTGGTGATGTTAGGTGAAGTTGATGAGTACGAACCACTAAGTAGAGCTGCTTATTACAAAGCCATGACACGCGATAAAGTAAGAAACATGAAAGTGAATGATGCCGAAGAAGTGACCCCAAAACCACAAAATCCCGATGCTTAAAGCACAAGAAACCGTACTTGAAATCGATTTAAAAGCGTTAAAACATAATTTTGACCATTTAAAATCTAGAATAAGCAGCAACACCAAATTCATGGCAGTAGTTAAAGCCTTTGCTTATGGAAGTGATGCTTGCGAAATTGCCAACTATTTGCAAAAACTACCTGTAGATTACTTTGCTGTGGCTTTTGTACACGAAGGCATACAGCTTAGGGAAGCAGGCATTACCAAACCCATTTTAGTACTACATCCGCAAGCAGTAAATTTTAATATTTTAATTGAAAATTGTTTAGAACCTAGCATCTATAATGTTAAAATTTTAAATGAATTTATAGCTACCGCTTCCGCAGAAAAACTAAACGATTACCCTATTCATATTAAATTTAATACGGGTTTAAACCGATTAGGGTTTTCTGAAAATGATGTCGATACCATCATTTCAACTGTTAATGAATCTACTTCAGTAAAAATAGAATCTGTATTTTCACATTTAGCCGCAAGTGAAGATTTAAACGAAAAGGATTTCACTTTAAATCAAATTAAAAAATTCAAAAATATTACTGAAAACATGACCAAGCAAATGGGCTACAAACCATTACTTCACATGTGTAATACTTCAGGAATTTTAAATTATCCTGAAGCCCATTTTGATATGGTTAGAAGTGGCATTGGTTTATATGGCTTCGGAAATTCTGAAAAAGAAAACAAAAATTTTAAACCCATTGGCACTTTAAAAACCATTATTTCTCAAATTCATGCTATTGAAAAAGGAGAATCTGTTGGCTATAATCGCGCTTATAAAACCGATACTTTTTTAAGAACCGCGACATTACCTATTGGGCATGCCGATGGTATTGGTAGGCAATATGGCAAAGGAAAAGGCTACGTAATAATCAATAACCAAAAAGCATATATTTTAGGAAATGTCTGTATGGATATGATTATGGTTGATGTTACAAATATTGATTGTAAAGAAGGCGACGAAGTGATTGTATTTGGCCCTGAAACTACTGCTGAAAATTTAGCAAAAACAGCTAACACCATTTCATACGAACTTATTACAGCTATTTCTCAACGGGTAAAACGCCTTTTTATTGGTAATTAAATAGTACCATTAAAAAAAAATGTGACTTTTTTACTATATTCGTGTCTAATTAATTTAACCATTAAAACCATAATTATGCTAAAAGAATTTAAAGAGTTCGCAATGAAGGGTAACCTTGTAGACATTGCGGTTGCTTTTGTAATGGGTGCTGCTTTTAATAAAGTAGTGACTTCATTTACTGCTGGAATTGTATCTCCATTAATTGGAATGATTTTTAATTCTGACTTTAACGATTTAAAATATGTTATTACACCAGGAACAGCTAATGAAGCTGGTGAAGTAACTGGAGAAATTGCCGTACTATACGGAGCTTTCTTAACAAGTTTAATTGACTTTATAATTGTAGCATTCGTCATGTTCATGATTATTAAAGGAATTAATAGAATGAAGAAAAAAGAAGAACCAGCTCCAGCAGCTCCAGCAGGACCAACACAAGAAGAATTACTTATTCAAATTAGAGATTTGCTTAAAAAATAACAAAATGTTAAATATATAACAACGTGTTATTTGTTGTTAAAAAGCCCTCGTTTTCAAAAAACAAGGGCTTTTTTTTGATTCTAAAATATAATTATTAGTTAGTTTTGCCTCGAAAATTTTTATTCAATCTTTAAATAAACTTAAAATGAAAGTAGCTGTTGTTGGCGCCACCGGTATGGTAGGCGAAGTGATGCTAAAAGTTCTTGCAGAACGTAATTTCCCTGTAACCGAATTGCTTTTGGTAGCATCTGAACGTTCTGTTGGAAAAAAATTAACATATAACAATAAAGAATATACCGTAATTGGTTTAGCCGATGCCGTGGCTGCAAAACCGCAAATTGCTATTTTCTCTGCAGGTGGTGATACCTCTTTGGAGTGGGCGCCTAAATTTGCAGAAGCTGGCACTACGGTGGTTGATAATTCCTCTGCTTGGAGAATGGATCCTACTAAAAAATTAGTAGTTCCTGAAATCAATGCAAATGAATTAACTAAAGACGATAAAATTATAGCAAACCCAAACTGCTCAACCATTCAAATGGTGTTGGCTTTATCTGGGCTTCATAAAAGATATAAAATGAAACGTGTGGTGGTTTCTACTTACCAATCCGTTTCTGGTACAGGCGTTAAAGCTGTAAAACAGTTAGAAAACGAAATGGCTGGTATTAATGGAGACATGGCGTATCCTTACCCAATTAACAGAAACGTATTGCCGCATTGTGATGTGTTTTTAGAAAATGGCTATACCAAAGAAGAAATGAAATTGGCTAGAGAACCACAAAAAATATTTAACGATAAAACATTTTCTGTAACTGCTACGGCGGTTCGCGTTCCTACAGCTGGAGGACATTCAGAAGCTGTAAACGTACAATTTGAAAACGATTTCGATTTAGCCGAAGTTCGACAAATATTAAGCGATACTCCGGGGGTTATTTTACAAGATAATACCGCAACAAACTCGTACCCAATGCCCATTTTAGCACATAATAAAGATGAAGTTTTTGTAGGTCGTTTACGTAGAGATGAGTCGCAACCAAACACTTTAAACATGTGGATTGTTGCCGATAACCTACGCAAAGGTGCAGCAACCAATGCCATTCAAATTAGTGAGTATTTAATTGCAAATAACTTAGTATAAAATTACTGAACTGTTATACTTAAAGCTTCTGTATTTTGGCACAGAAGCTTTTTTTTTGATTATTTTTGAAGAAAATCATTCATAATGAAAAATATAATCAAAATTATTTTAGTATTTATCACGTTAGTATCTTGTAAAAAAGAATCTTCCAATCAAAATATAATACAAGTGACATACCCTATAACAAAAACTGTTGATACTGTTGATTCTTATTTTGGAACCGATGTAAAAGACCCTTATAGGTGGTTAGAAGACGACCGCAGTAAAGAAACCGAAGCGTGGGTAAAAGCACAAAACGTATGTACTTCAAATTATTTAAAACAAATTCCTTATATAAGTCAACTTAAGGAACGCCTTTCCAAATTGTGGAATTATGAAAAAATTGGCGCTCCTTTTATTGAAGGCGACTACACCTATTTTTCAAAAAACGACGGATTACAAGACCAAAATGTTATTTACCGAAAAAAAGAAAATGGTAAAGCCGACGTATTTTTAGACCCTAATACATTTTCAAAAAACGGCACAACATCGTTAGATGCTATGAGTTTTTCAAAAGATGGAAGCCTATTAGCGTATTCCATTTCAGAAGGTGGCAGTGATTGGAGAAAAGTAATCGTTTTAAATACCGAAACCAAAGAACAAATTGAAGACACTTTAATAGATATAAAGTTCACCCAAATTTCTTGGTACAAAAATGAAGGTTTTTATTATTCAAGTTACGATAAACCAAAAGGCAGCGAACTTTCTGCTAAAACCGATCAACACAAAGTTTATTACCATAAACTCGGAACACTTCAAACCGCAGATGAGCTTATTTATGGTGGAAAACCAGAAGAAAAACATAGATACATTTATGCGAATGTTACAGAGGATAATCGATTTTTAATCATCACTCCGCGCATTTCAACATCAGGAAACAAACTCCTTATTAAAGATTTATCAACTAAAAACAGCCCGCTAGTTACCGTTTTAAACCACACCGATAGCGATTCTTATGTCATTGAAAATGAAGGGAGCAAACTCTTCATCGTAACAAACTTAAACGCTCCCAACAAAAAAATAGTTTCGGTAGATGCTTCCAACCCAAACCCAGAACATTGGGTAGATGTGATTCCAGAAACGGAGTTTGTTTTAACCCCATCAAAAGGAAGTGGTTCTTTTTTCGCAAATTATATGGTAGATGCTATTTCAAAAGTAAAACAATACGATTACAACGGAAACTTAATTAGAAACATAGAACTTCCCGGGTTGGGAACTGCCGATGGCTTTAAAGGAAAGGCTGATGATGCTGTTTTATACTACGTATTCACCAATTACAACACCCCTTCAACTATTTATAAACTAAACCCAAAAACGGGACAAACAGATTTATATTGGAAACCAAAAATTGAATTTAATAGTGATGCATATGAAAGTAACCAAGTATTTTACACCTCAAAAGATGGTACTAAAATACCTATGATGATTACCCATAAAAAAGGATTGAAATTAGATGGCAAAAACCCAACAATACTTTATGCCTATGGTGGTTTTAATATTAGTTTAACACCTGCTTTTAGTATTACCAACGCTGTTTGGATGGAGCAAGGTGGTATTTTAGCCGTTCCAAATTTACGTGGTGGAGGCGAATATGGTAAAAAATGGCACGATGCTGGAACACAGTTAAAAAAACAAAATGTTTTTGACGATTTTATCGCTGCCGCGGAATATTTAAAAACCAACAAATACACCTCAACAAATTATTTAGC
This sequence comes from Mariniflexile fucanivorans, assembly GCF_004341235.1. Lineage (GTDB taxonomy): Bacteria > Bacteroidota > Bacteroidia > Flavobacteriales > Flavobacteriaceae > Mariniflexile > Mariniflexile fucanivorans. The sequence continues at coordinate 71,660 of NZ_SLUP01000009.1, read as the reverse complement.
CATTCGAGGTGGTTCTAATGGAGGTTTATTGGTTGGTGCTGTTATGACGCAGCGTCCCGATTTAGCGAAAGTAGCATTGCCTGCAGTTGGTGTTTTAGATATGCTGCGTTACCATACCTTTACAGCTGGTGCGGGTTGGGCTTACGATTATGGTACTGCCGAAGATAGTAAAGAAATGTTCGATTATTTAAAAGGCTACTCGCCAGTACACAATGTGAAAAAAGGTGTGGAATATCCTGCCACATTAATCACAACCGGCGATCACGACGACCGTGTAGTACCAGCGCATAGTTTTAAATTTGCTGCCGAATTACAAAGCAAACAAACAGGCACAAACCCAACATTAATACGTATTGAAACCGATGCGGGTCATGGTGCAGGAACGCCTGTAAGCAAAACCATTGAGCAATACGCCGATATTTTTGGCTTTACACTTTTTAATATGGGATTTAAAGAATTAAACATCGAATAACAAGGTTCATTCGAGCGCCGTCGAGAACTATTAAATACCTCTCGAAAGCGCCCTAAAAATCTCAGTTAATCGAATAAACTTTGCGCTTTTGCGTCTTAGCGAGAAATTATTTTATGCTACAAGTAAACAACCTAACTTTTCAATACAAAAAGAAACCTATCCTAAAAAATATTAGTTTCACTGTAAATACAGGTGACCATTTTTCTATTATTGGCGAAAGTGGCTCTGGAAAAAGCACGTTATTAAAATTGCTTTATGGCACTTACAATTTAAATGAAGGACAAATTTTTTGGAAAGACAACGAAATTTTAGGCCCAAAACACAATCTTATTATTGGCCCTGAATACATGAAATATGTAGCCCAAGAGTTCGATTTAATGCCATTTATTACAGTTTCAGAAAACATTGGTGCGTATCTTTCTAATTTTTATCCTGAAGAAAAACAAGCACGTATACAAGAGCTTTTAAACGTTGTAGAATTACAACCTTATGCACATACCAAAGCCAAAGAATTAAGCGGCGGCCAGAAACAACGTGTCGCCATTGCCAAAGCCATTGCGAAACAACCCGAAGTTTTACTACTTGATGAACCGTTTAGCCATATTGATAATTTCAAAAAACAATCCTTACGCCGTAGCCTTTTTAAATATTTGAAAGAAAAACAAATTACCTGCATTGTGGCAACGCATGATAAGGATGATGTTTTATCATTTTCTGATGAAATGATGGTATTACACGAGGCTAAAATTATCGCTAAAGGCACTCCACAACAACTTTACAAAAATCCTGAAAACAAATTAATCGCTTCTTTTTTTGATGAATTTAATGAGATTGAAAATTATGGGATTCTGTACGCAAATCAATTAAAAGTTGTCAAAAAATCCGACTTAAAAGCTATCGTAAACCAATCGTATTTTAAAGGGTATTATTATTTAATTGAGGCAGATTTGCAAGGTGAAAAAGTATATTTTGAAAATGATAAAGCATTGAAAAGTGGTTTGTCTATTTGTCTTTCAATCTTAAAGATGTAATAAAAAGAACAAGCTTACGGCATATTTTAACTCAAAACAAACTAAACCTAAGCGTTTGTTTGTTGTTTCTCTCAGTGCACTTGTTGCCAAAATATCTTTAACGGAGGTTCTATAGCAAGAGCACTAGAAAAAGTGGTTGCTTTCGAAAAGAAAAAAGAGACTGATGTTTTAACTTAAATTGAAACCTTAAAGGCTAGTTTGGGTTAATTATACAATATATAAGGTTTTTTAGTTTTATAATTTACAAGGCTCTTCTCCTGAAAAGAATTTAGGACTAGGGTTATACCCATTATTACTTACATAATACTCTGTAGTTAGATATGTTATATCTTTAGTAAAATTATTTAGTAGGGCACAAAAATCGGTAAGCGAAGAGTTGCCAGTGACAAAAAACTTCCCATGATAAACAGGCACTTTGATTTCTCTTAGGGTTTCTAGACCATTCAAAGACAATAACCCATCATTATTTCTAATTGCAAGCAAATTGTATATAGTATTTAATTTAGATAAGCCATCTAAACTAAGTAGAGAATCATTATTCTGAATATTAAATTCATCATTAATGATTTCTAAATTATTCAGCCCGTCTAAATTAATAATAGATGGATTGTTTAAAATACTCATTTTACCATCTACTAACTTTAATGAATTCAATCCAGAGAAATTTTCTAAAGTTTGATTTTGGTCTATACTAAAATCGTTTTTTATTATACTAGTTTTTTCTAAGCCCTCAAAGTTTTTTAAAGCACCGTTGTTTTTAATAGTGACAAGGTTATTAAAAGCAGTAACATTCTCAAAGCCTTTAAAATTTATTAGATTTAAATTATTATCTATCAAAACTTCACCATTCAAATAAGTAATACCTGAAAGGCCTACAAAATTTTGTAGGTTATCATTATCTACTATATCTAGATTTAAAATAATATGGGTTAAGTTATTAAGTCCATTTAGGTTGGTCAAGGCATCGTTATTTTCAATTTCCAATCCTCCTCCTAAGTAAGTTAAGATGTTCAAATTAGTCAAATCATTTAACAGAGGATTGTTTTTAATATATAACCCGCCTCTTTTATTATAATACGAATCCGTTGTGCCTATGTTAGTTATATTATTAAGTCCGTTTAAACTTGTTAAAGATGCGTTGTCGTAAATGCTTATGCCTTCATTGACGATTTTTAAATTACTTAAGCCTGAAAAATTTAATAGTAAAGGGTTAGATTCTATTATTAAATACCAATTAATATAAGTTAGATTTTCTAGACCTTCTAAGGATTCTAAATCTCTATTAGATTTTATTAATAATTTACCCAAAAACTTACTTTTGTTTAATGTCTTCAAATTTTCTAACCCTCTTAAATTCTTTAAATTGAAAGTGTTTTCTATTTTTAAATCACCAACTACAGTTAAATTTTCTAACCCTGATAATGATTTAATACCTCTATTTATATTAAAAGTCTCACCAACAAAACTCAAACTCCCTAAACCCTTTAAATCATCAAAATTTCCTGAAATAGTAAGGTTTTCAGTAATTGAAGTAAGATTCTCAAAACCTGATAAACTGGTTAAAGGGCTGTAAGTACTAGGACTAATTGTTAAGCTGCCTTCAATAGAGATTAAATCACTAAATCCTTTTAGACTCGATAAATTATCTCCATTAATGATAAGATTTCCAACAATTTTTGTATAACCTAAAGCAGTAAAAGCATCCATTTGTTCTTGACTTCTAAAAAGCAAATTACCTATATAGGTTTTTTCTGAGTAATTTTCACATGTTTTTATGAGACCAACATTTACAATGTTGTCTACAAAAACAAGTGATATAGCCTCGTTTGTTAATTCGTTTTTACTATCATAAGCTCTTAAAGTCATAGGTTCTCCTTTACAAGCCATAATATTATATGAAAAACTACCGTCGGAATTAGGGAAAAAGTATTGAGTTTTATTGGAAAGCGATAATTCCAAATGCATATCTATCGCACCTGTATTATTACAATTTCCAACAGTCCCAGAGATTGTGTAATTTTTACTATCAGAAGATTCATTAACATTAATACTGATATCGTTTTCTTGGTTTGCGTAACCACCAAAATCACTTTCAAATAATGTTTCAATCAAATTACAGCTGGTATTTTTTTTAAGAACCTTTATAGTTACCTTTTCATTTTTTGGTATTGCGCCACACAATTTGCCATTATTGTTTGTATAACCGTTAAAAATGACTTGGTTAGTACTTTTTCGAATAATTTTAACCAATTGGTTTGGTAATATATTATTATCTGTGTTTGAGACAGACAAACAAAAATTCACTAAATCGATAGGAAAATCAATATTCCACCAACTAAAATGACTCACATAAGCAACATAATTAGGGCCTACTTTATTTGCAGAACCTTCTTCAATCCAAATAGACTTGTCTTCATCAAAATACCATAGTGGTATTGTACTTGGGGCATTTCCAATTTGAGAAGCAGCAATTGGGTATTTGATGGTTGCTTTGTTTTCTTTTGAAATATTTAAAGCTTCACCATTACTAGCAAACAGTTTAACGGCCACCATACCAAAAGTTTCGAGTAATTTAATATTTCCACTTTTGTCTTGCGCCAATAAAGCTCCAGGCATGTTGCTATACGTGCTCTCATCATTTGGAGATAAATGTTTAACTTCAATTTTTACATTACCAGAATATGGAATTCCTCCAGCCAATTCAAAGCTACCTGGTAAAACCACTTGAGCCCCAGAATCTAGGGTAATACTCGCGCTAGAATTAGAAAAAATTGTTTTAATATGATCTGGTTTTAGTAAAACAATATTAATTATTTGGAATTCTGTTTCGGTAGGAGCAATAGTTTTTGTTATGGAAATATAGCCGTTTTTTGAGATATTTGTAGCTATAAAATTTTCATTAGCATGGACACTTTTTAGCAATGCAACCCCTTTAGAGTTGGTAATATTTGTAATTCCAGATACATCTACATTAACATCTTTTATAGGAACGCCTTCTTCATTAACCACTTTTACAAAAACATTTTTAATAATTACATTTTCTCCTTTGTAGGCATTTAATTTAGCCTTGAATTCATTTGAATTAATTCCTTCATTGTCTAAATCATCACCCATGTCTTTTGTACATGTTAAAAGAAGAAAAGAAAAGCAGACGGTAAGTGAAATTTTAAATAGAGAAGATGATTTCATAAAAATAAGATTTTTAACATAAAATTCAGTAAATATAATACTATTAACTTAACAGTTATTTATATGAATTAAGGCTTTGCAAAAGAAATTCTGTTTTAGACTTTTCCCCGCTCGTGACGATAAGAGTAATAAAAGTATGCATTTTAATACTAAAAATAAGATGCCAAAGAATTGATTTAACGCTACAAGCGCGGAGTATTAAAGGAAATTACTATTTAATTGAAGCCAATTTGGAAGGAAAAAGTGTCTTTTTTGAAAATGATTCTGAATTACAAATAGGTTTAAATATTTGTCTTTCTGTTTTAAAATAATCTAAAAAAAATTTTCAATTTTAAACTTCTGCTCTCTAAAAACAACTACATCTCCAACTTTTTTCCCCATTAACAATTGCCCAATTGGCGTATTTGGTGAAATAGCATAAAACACATCGTTTTCAACCTTTAGTTCACCCGCACTAATCGCAATAAAGTAGTTACTTTTGTTAGTATAAACCACACTTCCCAAACCAATAAATTCTGAAGTGTTTGAAATATCAATTTTCGAAAAACTTTCTTTTATTTTTTGAATTTCGGCTAACTGATTTCCTGCTTTTTCACGTTCTAACTGTAACATGGCTCTCCCTGTTTCGTGCTTATCGCCTGCACTACTTTTAGTTTCAGATGTTAAAGATTCTTGTATTTCGTTAATGGTACTTTGAATGGTGTTAAACCTGTTTTCAACAAACTTTAAACATTGTAAGTACAAATTTTCTTTAGTTTTCAAATTTGAAGCCATACTTCTAATCGTAACTTAAAGGTCCAAAATTACGCATTTGGCGTGTTATCCAGTTCTTTCTTTTCTGTATATAATTGGTCGCAGGATTTGCTCTGTATCGTAACGGGCTAGGTAAAATAGCCGCAATAGCAGCAGCTTCAAGTTGGCGCAAATTGGCGGCAGGTCGTTTAAACCAATGTTGAGAGGCGGCTTCGGCACCATAAATACCATCACCCATCTCTATACTATTTAAATATACTTCTATAATACGTTCTTTAGACCAAATGGTTTCAATTAAAAATGTAAAATAAGCTTCCAATCCTTTACGTAACCAACTACGATGCGGCCACAAAAAAACATTTTTAGCCGTTTGTTGGCTAATAGTACTTGCGCCTCTTGTTTTTTTTCCTTTTTTATTAAATTCAAGGGCTTTTTCAATAGCTTTCATATCAAAACCACGGTGGTTTAAAAAATTTTGATCTTCACTACAAATTACTGCCAATTGCAGGTTTTTTGAAATATTATCGATAGACTCCCAATCGTGTTTCCATACCATGTCTTTACCATCTATTTTTTGTTCAACAGTTCGTATCACCATTAATGGAGTAACAATAACTGGCACCCATTTATAAACAACAACTAAGCCTATAGAAATGGCAAAAAACCAAAGAAGACTTTTATATAAAAACCTGAATAATTTTTTAATCATATTTTTTTACTAATGCTTTTATTTAATAATAAATTGTGTTTGGGAAATTATGCCTTTAGTGAGATTATAGAGTGCCTTAAGATGAAAAACACCTCCCTAACCCTTTTCGAGGAGGAAACCCCTATTTTTTATTTTAATAAGAATGTTAATTTGTGGTTGCAAAAATAGTAAAATAGTCCTTAGGTTGTTATTTTTTAAGAATTACCAATACATATCTATTTTAAATTGAAATAGCGGATACTTTGTATTCATGATTTCATCCTTTTAATTAGATTCCTACTTTCTTAAGAATAAAAAAGCCTTGAATTAACAAGGCTCTTTTTAGAATTTATATGATTAACATGGCATCGCCATAACTGTAGAATTTATACTTTTCTTTTACAGCCTCTTCGTATGCTTTTTTGATGAAATCGTGACCTGCAAATGCTGAAACCATCATTAATAATGTTGATTTCGGCGTATGAAAGTTAGTAATCATACAGTTTGCAATACTAAAATCGTAAGGAGGAAAAATGAATTTATTGGTCCATCCTTCAACTTCGTTTAACTCACCGTTTGATGACACCGAACTTTCAATAGCACGCATAGCAGTTGTACCTACAGCACAAATACGTCTTTTGTTTTTCTTAGCAGTATTTACTATTTCTACTGCTGGCGTTTCAATTTTAAGCTCTTCACTATCCATTTTGTGTTTAGAAAGGTCTTCAACCTCAACAGGATTAAAAGTTCCTAAACCAACATGTAACGTTACTTCTGCAAATTTAACACCTTTAATTTCTAAACGTTTTAATAAGTGCCTTGAAAAGTGGAGTCCAGCTGTTGGAGCTGCTACAGCACCTTCATTTTTAGCGTAAATGGTTTGGTAACGATCTTCATCTTCTGGTTGTACTTCTCTTTTTATGTATTTAGGAAGTGGAGTTTCTCCTAATTCGTTTAATTTTCTTCTGAATTCTTTATAAGAACCGTCATATAAAAAACGTAAGGTACGACCTCTTGATGTAGTGTTATCAATAACCTCTGCTACTAGCGTATCATCATCACCAAAATATAGTTTATTTCCAATTCTTATTTTACGAGCAGGATCAACTAAAACATCCCAAAGGCGTTGTTCTTCGTTTAATTCTCTTAATAAAAACACTTCAATTCTTGCACCTGTTTTTTCTTTATTACCATATAAACGGGCAGGAAATACTTTAGTATTATTAAGTATTAATACATCGTCTTCATCAAAATAATCAATAATATCCTTGAACATTTTATGTTCGATGGTTTGCTTTTTTCTGTCTAAAACCATTAAACGAGATTCATCTCTGTTTTCGGCTGGGTATTCTGCAAGTAATTCTTCTGGTAAATTAAAACCAAAGTGTGATAATTTCATGAAAAAAGGAGTTTATATGTTTATTTGTTTAATCGTTTATAAATGAATGAAAATACAAACGCCTGCAAATATACGATTGTGAAATAGGCGTTGTCAAGTAAATAGGTGATTATTATTTGGTTATTTTAAAACCAATAGATTCTAAGTCGTCCCAAAAGGTTGGATAGGATTTTGAAACCACTTCGGAATCTTCAATAACTATAGGGGTTTTAAGTGCTAAAGGCGCAAATGCCATGGCCATTCTATGGTCGTTATAAGTTGAAATGGGCACCAATTCTTTAATACCATTTGATACTGAAAGATGCAACGATTTATCTGTTATTTGAACTTGACCACCTAGTTTTTCAATTTCGGTTTTTAAAGCAACCAATCTATCGGTTTCTTTAATTTTCAGGGTATGTAATCCTGTTAAATTACACGCTAATCCTAAAGCAAAACTCGTAACCGCAATAGTTTGGGCAATATCTGGAGCGTTTGCTAAATCGAATTCGATGATTGATTCAGTAGCAACCATTTCAGATTTAACAAGCGTTATTGAGTTATTTTCAAATGTAGTTTTCACTCCAAAAGACTTATAGATATCTACTAAAACAGAATCGCCTTGCAACGAGTTTTCTTTGTAAGATGATAGTGTGATTTCTGTTCCAACTTCACAAAGTGCTGCTATACTGAAATAATAGGAAGCTGAAGACCAATCGGACTCCACCGTTAAGGTTTTTGGTATTGGGTGTTGGGTGTTAGGTTTTACGGTGATGGTATTGCCTACAAATGAAGATTCTACACCTATTTCATCCAACAAACTCAAGGTCATTTTTATATAGGGTACGGAAGTTATTTCGCCTTCAAGAGTTAATTCAATGCCGTTTTCAAGTTTGGAGGCTATTAAAAGTAATGCTGAAATGTACTGGCTACTCACATTCGCCTGTAATGACACTTTATTTTTTGTTAGCTTTTTTCCTATGATTTTTATTGGTGGATAGCCTTCATTTTCCACATAAATTATCTCTGCACCAAGTTCTTTTAAAGCTTCTACTAAAATTTGAATGGGACGTTCTTTCATACGTTTAGAACCTGTAAGAGTGACTTCCCTTCCTTCTTGGATAGAAAAATAAGCTGTTAGAAATCGCATGGCGGTTCCTGCATGATGAATATCGACTACTTCGGATGTTGATTTTAAAGCATTTGTCATTAAACAACTATCATCTGAATTTGAAACATTTTTTAGATGAATTGTTGGATATAATGCTTGTAAAAGTAACAATCTGTTCGATTCGCTTTTTGAACCTGTAATAGTAACTTTAGATTGACGATTTGCGATTTGCGATTTTTGAAGTGTGATATTCATTTTATAAATTAAAAGCTAAATATAGTTCTCTGTTTCACCTAAACAAGCTTAATGTGACACCCTAGAACTGACCATAAAAAAACGCTTCTTAAAAGAAGCGTTCAAATATACTTATTATTTATTTTAATTTTTCGTTATTGTGATGCCTATCGTGGTCTCGATTGGTTTTTAAATCTAATTTTTTATCAAAAGCAGCTTGCAGGTCTATCCCGGTTTGGTTTGCTAAACACAACACAACAAAAACCACATCGGCAAGCTCTTCCCCCAAATCTTTATTTTTATCACTTTCTTTTTCGCTTTGCTCGCCATAGCGACGCGCAATAATGCGGGCTACCTCGCCTACTTCTTCAGTAAGTTGTGCCATATTGGTAAGTTCGTTAAAATAGCGAACACCGTGGTTTTTAATCCAATTATCTACTTCTTGTTGTGCGTTTTTAATATCCATTATACTTTAGTTAAAACAATTTGTTCTGCCTCTTTTTCTACTAGTTTGCTAAAATACGCTTTTACGGCATCATAATAAATAGATGAAATAATGGATTGGTTTATTTCTACATCTATAACCAATTGAATTTTTGTCTCGGATGCCAATAAATTATATTTAAACGAACCTAGGTTGTCTGGTAACGCCAATACAACAGGAGTTGGAGCAGATTCAACTTTATACCCCTCTGGCAAATTGATATTTATCATGTATTTTGTGCTTGAAGGATACCCAAAATCTACAGGAAACTCTCTTTTTTCTAATTTAAATGGGTTTTCACTTGTTTTTAAAAAGAAAAGTGGTGAAAAATATAATTTATTTCCAATAACATCTGCTTGACTTTCTTTTAAAAATTTATAAGATTCCACAATAGGTTTAGAAATATCTACATCATTTTTAATATCAAAATCTGAAATTTCCATACCGCCATATTTGTTTTCCAATTTCTCTAAAAAATCTTCTTTTTTAGTGTCATTATAACTTTCTCTATATGAAAGGGCATCATGATCATATTTTATTCCTCTATAGCTGCCATCTAAAGTCCCATTTTCAGATATGGTAGCCATCATAGATATAGAGTTTTTAGATATTTCTTTAGGATATAGATCAATTAACTCAGATCCACCATGTTCTGCAATAACCCGACCTTGCCAATTTAATGCTCTAAATGGAAGTGTATTTGGTGCACTGTATTTATTTGTAGCATCCAATAAAATGACACCTTCGGGCAACTTAACGTACGACACCACATAGTTATAACCCTCTCGTGTTGGAAATAACGGAACCCCATTTTGCCTAGTACTTACTAAAACAGGGTAGGCATTTAAACCTGCATAACGAAGCATGGAGGTTAACATCAAATTTATTTCGGCTACATTACCTACTTGATCTTTATAGGCTTTTCTAACGCCATCGTTGGTATAATAGCCATAATACCCATTCCATTTTACTTTAGATTTCACGAAGTCAAATATTAGTGAAACACGTTGAACTGGGTCTGAAACCGAACTTAAAATAGCATCTATATCTTTTTCATAATAACCTGTTTTATTTAATTCACCACCAAAACTTGAGCTTTCATAAATTGTTTTCACTACATCTTCCCAAGTAGTAGAATAGTACTTTTGTGGTGTTTGCGGAAAATTTGTATAAGACAACTCATACTTAATAGCAGACCGATAATTATCTATATTATTTACATAAGGTTCTTCTTTTAAAGCTGGAATGTTCGATAAATTATAACTTGTTATGTTTTTTGTAAAATCCAAATCTGAAGAATTATACGAAGTTTCAATGGGGCTGTAATTTCCATTTTGAGACCTAGTTTTGTTCATAAATGTAATTTTACCATTCTCTTTTGAAACATTTGGACTAACAGGTAAAAATCCTTTGGTATTTAATTTAAAATTGAAATACTCTGGAGACTCAAATTTTGCCTCTATCATTTTTACAGGAATATCATGCTGGAACACAAATTCATCAACATTAGTTATAAAAGGTGATTTAATTCTATATTTATATTCTACCACGCAACCTGGTTTAATATTTGGCATTGTAAATTTTACTTGGTCTGCATATTTATGCAACTCAGATTCAAAAATTCCATCTTTACCAATTTTATCATCTTGTATTTTTCCGTCAACTAAATTATAAGTGTAGGCTTTTAAACTTGAAAACTCTTCTTTATCGCCCCCATTTTTACCAAGTCTTACTTGTGTAGTTGCATAATCAAATCCTTCTTGGTTGTATATTTTTATCCGCTCATGAACTTCGGTTATTAACCTAAACCCATATTCTTGCTGATAATCAAAGAATGTTTTTCTATACTTATATAAATAAGTAGCATTTGCTGAAGAATCTAATGGATTAAATTTTTCTTCCAATTCTTCTTTAGATATTTTTCCAAAATCAAAATCTTGGGCGAACGTGCTTATACAAAAGCAAAGGCTTAATAAAAGTGCTGCAATTCTCATTTATTGTTGGTTTTTAATTAATGCTATTTTTGCGTTGTCTTGTTTGTTTACTTCTTTAAAAAAATCCCTATAAGCTTCGTAATCTTCTTTAGGGTATTCACCATCATTAATTATCCATTCTCTTTTGTAAAGTAAGGTTGAATCGTCTTTTACAATAATTTCAGCTTTATAGCTGCCAAATTTATTTTCGATTGAAACGTTATCGGGTTGAGATTCTATAGTGAAATCAGATGGTAGTTTAATTTCAACTTCATCAACATCTTTAAAGCCTCTTTTTATTTTTAGCGGCAGTTTTCTATCTCTATAACGGTCTGGAATATTGGTGTTTCTGTTTAATGCATTTAGGGTAAGCAACATTCTATTACCTACTATTTTAGAGTAATTGGGTGCTAAAAAATCAATATCTTCTACAAATTCATTATTCAATTTGTCATTGTTAATTTTCATAGTATTTATACTCACACCATTTACATAGTTCCAGCGCTTTTTGTAATGGGTATCTAAATCTCTTTCCGTTTCGGTTTCCAACCAATATTTATTATCGTATTGTATCCCTTTAGAATTAACGGTTACTTTAGCCTCAATTAACCCGTCGTTAGATATGGCATAGGTTCCATTAATAAATTGTGAACTTTCTTCTGTTGCATATTTTTTTGTATGCTGAATTTTACCACCTTCGGGCGTTATTACCAACACATCTCGATCATCGGTAAAATCGCCTATAAAACCAAAAGGAAGTTTTTGGCTGGTACATTCTAACCAGATATCTTCTTGATTTTCAACAGGGATGTTAAGAATAACATGGTTAGTTTGTCCTCCAAAAGAAACAAAATTTTTATCAACACTAATCTGTTCATTCGGTGAAGCATATAGTCTTGTATAGTTAGATTTAACTCCTACAACTTCCAATAACGCCTTTGTGTAATTTGTTAAACCCTTGCAATCTCCATATTTAACCAAATCAACTTCAGATGCTGAAATTGGCTGCATTCCTCCAATTCCAACCTGAACACTTATATATCTCGTATTATCTTGAATATATTTATACACTATTTTTGCTTTCTCAATAGGATCATTAATACCTTCTACCAACTTCAAAATATTATTTTTAGTTCCTTCCGATACATGAGACCTTCCAACTAATAAATTATCATAAAACCATTTACCCATGCTTTCCCAATCATCAACATTTGCATATACCCCTTCGTAATAAAAGTTATTTGTAGCAACTAAAATTCTTGGAATAATATCAATAAATGCTGGACTATAAGCTTCTGGTTTGAAAGCCTCAACATTTTTTATGGTATATCTTATTTTATTTTGTGACTTTTCTTTAGTTAAATCGAGTCCCTCTAAATTTTTCTCCTTAGTTCTAACAGTTATATCACTTGGAAAAATTATGGTATACGAACTGTTTTCAACACTTAAAAAATAATCGTTTACAGGTGTAAAGGACTCTATAAATGCTGTGTTTTTGGTGTTGATTTCACAAATAAATTCTACGGTGTATGGGTATGAAATGGGGGTGTATTCTAAATACTTCACTCTAGAATCGCTATATAGTGTACCACCATCTACAGCGCTAACATCTATAAAATCATTCTTTTTAATTTTTTTAATAAGGGCTCCTAATTGATTGAATACTTGTACCTCTAAAGTTTTAATCTTTACATTGTTATCATAATGCACATAAGCATCTAAGCTACTATTGCCTTCTTTATTCAAAACAGTTATAATGCTTTTTTCATAAACGGTCATATCATCAACAGCATTAATGGTGATATTCAATTGTTTTGAACGAATTACCGCATTGGCATTTTCATTTAAATTGGCTGGAATTGAAAAACTTGTATAAAATTTTTCTTGGGAAGACATTTGCATTGTTATAAAAAAAACAACACAGACTATAATAAATTTTAGCTTTAAAAACATATGTAGGCTAATTAAAAAACCTAAATATATAATTTTAACACAATAAATTACATGAGAAAAATCATATTTAGACGTAATATCTGTCTTTTAGTTTAAAAAATAAAATCTTACAAAAAAGATCTATTCTTTATTTTTTGAATCGATAATGATTGTTACAGGTCCGTCATTTATCAATTCCACCTGCATATCGGCACCAAATTGCCCTGTTTGTACAGGCTTGTCTAAATTTTGTTCCAACTGTTTTACAAAAGCTTCGTAAAGTGGTATGGCAACATCTGGTTTTGCTGCTTTTAAATAGCTAGGACGATTCCCTTTTTTTGTTGCAGCATGTAGTGTAAACTGGCTTACAGCTATTACATCGCCCTGAACGTCTAAAAGTGATTTATTCATAATGCCTTCAGCATCACCAAAAATGCGAAGATTTGCTATTTTATTTGAAAGCCAATTAATATCTTCTTGGGTATCATCATCTACAATACCTAAAAGTACAAGGATTCCATTTGAAATTTCGGCGACTTTCACCTGTTCAATTGTAACGCTTGCTTTTGAAACACGTTGAATAACTACTTTCATTCCTTTTCCCAGGTATCCGTTCTGTAATGTTCGTCTTCACCTTCTACAATTTGTACATAGCTGCGGTAACGTGAAAAGGCAATTTCATCATGATCTAACGCTTGTTTTACAGCGCAATTAGGCTCTTTAATGTGCAAGCAATTATTAAACTTGCAATCTTGTTTTAATTTGAATATTTCTGGAAAATAATCGCCTACTTCTTCCTTGTCCATATCAACCACACCGAAACCTTTAATACCAGGAGTATCAATAATTTTTCCACCAAAACTCAGATCGAACATTTCTGCAAAAGTTGTGGTATGTTGTCCTTGGCTATGAAGTGTTGAAATTTCTTTGGTTTTAATGTTCAATTCGGGTTCAATTGTATTTACTAAGGTTGATTTTCCAACACCTGAATGCCCTGAAAACATACTCACTTTATCATGCATCAAAGCTTTAACCTTATCTACATTTTTACCTGTTACTGCCGAAACACCAATACATTCATATCCTATTTTTCTATAAATATGGGCTAAATACTTGACTTCATTTAGTGTTTCTTCATCATACGTATCAATTTTATTGAAAAGTAAAATGGTTTTTATGGAATAGGCATTTGAAGTAACTAAAAACCGATCTATAAAACTGGTTAAAGTTGGGGGATTATTAATAGTTATCATTAAAAAAACCTGATCGATATTTGAAGCTATAACGTGGGTTTGCTTGGATAGATTTACAGATTTTCTAACAATATAATTAGTTCTATCGTGTATGTGGTGAATAACGCCCGATTCTTGGTTGTTATCTGTTTCCAACTCAAAATCTACAACATCTCCAACAGAAATGGGGTTTGTGCTTTTAATACCTTGTATTCGAAATTTACCTTTTATACGGCATTCGTACGTTTCACCCAGTTCGGTTTTAACGGTGTACCAGCTTCCTGTAGATTTATAAACGAGTCCTGTCATTCATTTCATTTAAACATTACAAATTAACAACTTTTCAATTTAATAGAATGTAAGAAAAAAACTTATATTAGCAACTTAATTTTAAAAAACCAACAACATGAAAAAATTATTTATTTTATTAGCAATGTCTCTTTTCGCTTTTATAGAAAGTAACGCCCAAGTAGAGTACAAAGTAATTACAAGCGTAGAGTCTATTGTACCAAATGGCTTAGGTCGTTCCAGAATTATTAGTGCCAACGAAGAAAAAAATTACAAAGATTACACCAGTACACAAACCGAAGACGATAACGAACGTAACAAATCTGATAGAGGTGATATACGTGTTAAAGATTTTGACGAAACCAAATTGCTAAACTTTTACAACATTGCAGGTATTCGGTTTCAAAATATTGCTGCCAATGATGCCGTAATAACTTCAAAAATAAATACCATGATTGAGGAAGGTTGGGAATTGGCTTTTGTAACCAGTGCTGTTGAAAGTGACGCTGGAAAGGGTGACAGCCAAGGTATTTTTATAACACGCTATATTTTTAAAAGAAATAAAAAATAATACAAACAAAGAAGCTGTCTGAAAAGTGTATTACATTTACTTTGTCAGGTTGAGCTTGTCAAAATCGATATTGACTATCAATAATTTGAAATATTTCGACAAGCTCAATATGACAGAGAATTACACTTATGAGACAGCTTCTTTTTTAAAACAATATTAACCGTTTAGAATTTTTTCTTGGTGATTAATTGACTCTTGGTGAATCGCTTTAAACATTCTTAAAACAAATTCTTCACTCAAGCCTTGCGCTTCACCTTCTATAACCATTTTACCTAAAATCTCGTTCCAGCGTTTGCTTTGTAAAACCGCCACGTTTTTAGATTTTTTAAGAGCTCCAATACCATCGGAAGCTTTCATACGCTTGCCTAATAATTCAATAATTTGATTATCAACCACATCAATTTGAGCTCTTAAATTATCAAGTTGTTTATTGTAATCTTCTTCTGTATTACCTTCTTTTCTTATTTTCAAATCTTTCATAATCTGAATTAAGCTTTCTGGCGTTACTTGTTGCGACGCATCACTCCAAGCGTTATCTGGATCGTAATGTGTTTCAATCATTAAACCATCAAAATTCAAATCTAAAGCCGTTTGCGATACATCAAAAATCATATCACGTTTACCTGTAATATGCGACGGATCGTTAATTAAAGGAATGTCTGGATACTTATTTTGAAATTCAATAGCCATTTGCCATTCTGGGTTGTTTCTGTATTTCGTTTTTTCGTATGTAGAAAACCCACGGTGAATAGCACCAATATTTTTAACACCCGATTTGTAAATACGCTCAATACCACCTAACCATAAGGCTAAATCTGGATTTACAGGGTTTTTAATTAATACAGGTTTATCAGTTCCCTCTAAAGCATCTGCAATTTCTTGCATAATAAAAGGGCTTACAGTAGAACGCGCACCTATCCATAATAAATCGACATCATGCTCCAAAGCTAATTTTACATGTGCAGCATTTGCAACTTCGGTACAAATTTTCATACCAGTTTCTGCTTTCACCTTTTGCAACCATTTTAAACCTAAAGCACCTACACCTTCAAACATCCCTGGACGGGTTCTTGGTTTCCAAATACCTGCTCTAAAATAACTTACATCCGTATTTTTTAGCTCATGCGCTATTTTCAATACTTGTTCTTCTGTTTCAGCACTACAAGGTCCTGCAATTACCAGCGGATGTTTTAGATTTAAATCATCCAACCACGTTCTCATTTCTTTTTTGTTTTCCATAATCTATTGTAAAAATTCAAAAATTAAATTCCAAATCCCAAAACTTACATTGGGCAACCATTGGAATTTGGTGTTTATTAATTGGTATTTATATTATTCCGTTTAAAATATCTTTTATATAATTTGTTTCTTTCATTTCATTAAAGACAGCCTCAAAATCGTCTGCTTTCATTAACTCTTTAAACTGAGTCAGGTTATTAATGTATTCTTCCAACGTTTCAATAACGTTTTCTTTATTTTGTTTAAAAATTGGCGTCCACATTTCTGGCGAACTTTTTGCCAAACGTACGGTTGATGCAAATCCACTGCCTGCCATATCAAAAATATCACGTTCGTTTTTTTCTTTATCCATCACCGTTTTGCCCAACATAAACGAACTAATGTGCGATAAATGTGAAACGTAAGCTATATGTTTATCATGCGCTTCCGGATTCATATAACGCATACGCATACCAATAGATTTAAACAACTCCAATGCTTTTTCTTGTAGCTTAAAAGTTGTTTTTTCCACTTCACAAATAATGTTCGTTTTACCAACAAACAAATCAGCAATCGCAGCACTTGGTCCCGAATGTTCAGTCCCCGCAATGGGGTGCATGGCTAAAAAATTTCTTCGTTTCGGGTGGTTTTCAACCACTTTACAAATCGCTTCTTTTGTTGAGCCTGCATCAACAACCAAACCTGTATCTGGTATTTTGTCTAAAATAGTTGGTAATAATTTCACCGTAGCATCCACAGGAATGGAAATAATTACTAAATCGGCATTTACAATATCATCTAAAGTGGCCTTTTTATCAATTAAATTAAGCGCTAAAGCTTCATCAAGTGTGGCCTCTTTTCTACTAATACCATGGATTACCGATTCTGGATATTTCTTTTTAATATCAATAGCAAGACTTCCGCCAATTAACCCAACTCCTATAATGTATATATTCTTCATTTTATTTCACTCTTGCAATGGCTTCTTCTAATACTTCGGTGGAAGCACATAACGAAAACCTGATGTAACCTTCACCCTTACTACCAAAAATTGTTCCTGGCGTAATAAATAAATGATTGTTTTTTAATGCCAAATCTATAAACTCTTCCGATTTTACGAACGGCGGTAATTTTGCCCAAACAAATAAACCTGTTGCGTTTTTATCATAAGTACAGTTTAAAGCTTCGGCTAATTGCCATACTAAATCCCGACGTTGTTTATAAACACTATTCAGTGCGCTAAACCACATATTTGAACATTTTAAAGCTTCAATAGCACCTTTTTGAATGCCGTAAAACATTCCAGAATCCATGTTGCTTTTTACTTTTAAAACATTGTTAATATGCTCGCTATCTCCAACTACCATGCCAACGCGCCAACCTGCCATATTGAAAGTTTTGCTTAAGGAATTTAACTCTAAACAAACATCTTTTGCGCCTTTTACACTCAAAATACTTTGTTGATTTTCGTTCAATACGAAACTATAAGGATTATCGTTTACTATTAAAATGCTATGTTTTTTACCAAAAGCAACTAATTCTTCAAATAAAAATTTACTTGGTTGTGCACCTGTTGGCATGTGCGGATAATTTACCCACATAATTTTTACCTTAGCTAAATCTAATTTTTCTAAGGCTTTAAAATCTGGTTGCCAATTATTAGCCTCATCCAATTCGTAAAAAACTGGTTTTGCACCCACTAATTTGGTAACCGACTCATAGGTTGGATACCCAGGATTTGGTATTAATACTTCATCGCCTTCATTTAGGTATGCCATTGAAATGTGCATAATCCCTTCTTTACTTCCCATTAATGGTAAAATCTCAGTTGTGGGACTTAAACTTACCGAAAAATGTTCTTTATAAAATCCTGCAATAGCTTCTCTTAATTCTGGAAGCCCTTGGTAACTTTGATATTTATGGGCATTAGGGTTTGAAAACCCTTCATTTAAAGCATCAATTACTTTTTGTGGTGGCTGCATATCTGGGCTACCAATACCTAAATTAATAATAGGCTTGCCATTTGCTAAAAGCAGATTTACTTCTCGTAATTTTTTTGAGAAGTAGTATTCCTCAACGGTGTTTAGTCTGTTTGCTGCTTTAATCATTTTTTTGCGTTTTTATATTCGCCTAATACTTTAAATCCTTGTGCCATAATATCTATAATAGACTTTGCTTTTTTGAATTCTTCATAAGTTTCAAAAGTAACATCCACAAAAAAGGCATATTTCCAAGGTGTTTCAACAATGGGCAACGACTGTATTTTTGTTAAATTCAATTTGCAATCGCTCATCACATTTAAAATAGCCGCTAAACTGCCACGTTTATGGTCTGCTTCAAATCGAACCGATGCCTTATTTATTTGGTTTTCTGGAACTTCAGAATTAACCCGTTTTACAATAACAAAACGCGTTTCGTTATGCTTTATGGTTTGAATGCTATGTGCAATAATATCCAGTTCAAAAATTTCGGCAGCCATCACACTGGCAATAGCTCCAATACCTTTAAGTTGCTTTTCTTGAATACGTTGTGCAACTTCTGCGGTATCTTTATCTTCAATCAGTTTTATATGCGGATGCAGTTTAAAAAACTCCATACATTGCAACAACGCCATAGGGTGCGAATACACTTCCTTAATTTCTTTGATGTTTTGATTAGGTAACACCATTAAGTTGTGCTGAATATCCAAATAATGCTCGCCAACAATATGCAATCCAAACTTGTTTATCAATGCATAATTAGGAATGATGGACCCCGCTATAGAGTTCTCTAAAGCCATTATAGCAGCATCACATGCTTTAGTTATTAAAGAATCGACTACTTGATCGAATGTAGAACATTCTATAGCATCAACAGGCTTATCAAAATATTGTTGCGACACAATATGATGAAATGACCCTCTTACTCCTTGGATTGCTACCGTTTTAATCATATACAAAAAAAAGTCCCGATTTTCATCGAGACTTAGTATTAAAATTTATGTTTATAAATTACACATACAACGTCTCGTTTTTTCTGCTAAAGAAAAAATAAAATCCGCTAAAATATGTATAACCTACTGTTGTCTTCATAATTATGCCGCTAAAGTAACTAATATTTTAAGAAATAAAAGCAGTCTAAAACCTTTTTTTCATATTTACTAAAAGTTTTAAATATTTTACAGCAAAACTCGCATTACATTAGATAATCATTATTTTTGAACAAATAATTTTAAATATGTCGATACAAGTAGAAGGTGTTTCAAAACTTTATGGAAACCAAAAAGCATTAAATAACATTTCTTTTAAAGTTGAAAGACCAGAAATTGTTGGTTTTTTAGGTCCGAATGGCGCAGGAAAATCGACCATGATGAAAATTTTAACCACCTATTTAGATGCCAATGAAGGTATAGCTACTGTAAATGGCTTTGATGTAAGTACTAATAAACAGCAAGTTCAACAAAGTGTGGGTTATTTGCCAGAACATAACCCCTTGTATTTAGACATGTATATTAAGGAGTATTTAGGGTTTAACGCCAGCATTTACAAGGTTAATAAACAACGTATAGACGAAGTTGTTGAACTTACAGGCTTAACAACCGAAGCTCATAAAAAAATTGGGCAACTCTCAAAAGGATATCGCCAGCGTGTTGGTTTAGCCAATGCCCTTTTACACAATCCCGATGTTTTAATTTTAGACGAACCTACCACAGGTTTAGACCCAAACCAGTTGGTTGAAATAAGAAACCTTATAAAAACGATTGGTAAAACTAAAACGGTATTTCTTTCAACACATATTATGCAGGAGGTTGAAGCGATGTGCGACCGCGTTATTATAATTAACAAAGGTGAAATTGTTGCCGATAAAAAACTGAACGATTTACGTGAAAGCAAAGAACAAACGGTTATTGTTGAGTTTGATTATCGTGTTGAAGATGCTTTTTTATTAAAATTACCAAAAGTAAAAACGGTTGTTAATACTTATGGTTTTGTTTATGAGATTACCTTTTCAACTTCGGAAGATATGCGCTCGCATGTCTTTGATTTTGCACACGATAATCAATTAAAAATTTTACAACTTAACCAAAAAAACGCAAGTTTAGAATCCCTTTTTAGGGAATTGACTTCAAGGTAATTTGAGGTTTCAATTCCCAAATTTAATCCGCTTCATGTATTAAAGAATAATTTATTTGCTAATCTAAAGGAAAATAATGAAACCAGAATTTATAGAATTAACATTAGGTAGCTATATTATATCGCATGGTTATAATAGCAAAAACAAGGAAATGATGGAGCCTATTCCTTCGGAAAATTTTTCAAAAAAACTAATTCCTGTTTCAAGAATTAAATCGATTAGCGAGAAATATATTTTAACCGATTATGTGGATGGACGATGGATTTATTGGGAATATGAAGAAGACTATAATGCTGTTAAAAAGTTATTGCTTTAATTTGCACTTGCGTTAGCGATTACTCATGCATTTTATTTTGATAAATTTGAAATCGTGAATGCTTCGCATTTGCAGTGAAAACGCCTAAGCGTTTGAGCAAGGACTTGCAACGAAACATTTATGTTCATGAATTCATTGATTTAAAATGAAAGCGCATGAATAAAAGCGCGACCCTTGTGGTAACGCGTAAAAAAGATTTTAGATTTAATAAATAAAAAAGTCCCCTTTGGGGATTTAGGGGAAATGAAAGTAACAGATCACATAAAAAAAGCCAACGGCAAAACATTGTTTTCTTTTGAAGTGGTACCGCCACAAAAAGGTAAAAATATTCAAGATTTATACAATAACATCGATCCATTGATGGAATTTAATCCGCCATTTATTGATGTAACAACTTCTAGAGAAGAATATATTTATGTTGATAAAGGCAATGGACTTTTTGATAAACGCATTACCCGTTTACGTCCAGGGACTGTTGGTATTTGCGCATCTATTATGCATAAATATAATGTAGATGCCATTCCGCATTTGTTGTGTGGAGGCTTTACAAAGGAAGAAACCGAGTATGTTTTGGTAGATTGTCATTATTTAGGAATTGATAATGTGGTGGCCTTGCGTGGCGATTCTAGAAAAGACGAGCCCTATTTTACACCAACCGAGGGCGGAAATGCCTACGCCAGTGAGTTAGTGCAACAAATAACGAACTTAAATAACGGGAAATATTTGCACGACGATATAGAGGTAGAGCATAATTATGATTTTTGTATTGGGGTTGCTGGATACCCAGAAAAACACATGGAAGCACCGTCGTTTAATACCGATTTAAAACGCCTAAAAGCAAAAGTAGATGCGGGTGCCGATTATGTAGTAACGCAAATGTTTTTTGATAACAAAAAGTATTTTGACTTTGTAGAAAAAGCCAGAGCAATTGGTATAACCGTACCTATTATTCCAGGTATTAAACCGCTTGCCGTAAAGCGTCATTTACAAATATTACCGCAAGTTTTTAAAATAGATTTGCCCGAAGAACTTATTGAAGCTGTTGAGGCTTGTAAAGACAATAAAGCAATTAGACAGGTAGGAATTGAGTTTGCTATTCAACAATCGAAAGAATTAAAAGCGGCAGGTGTACCGTTTTTGCATTACTACTCCATGGGTAAAAGCGACAATATACAAGCGATTGCTAAAGAGTTATTTTAATGAAACTATTTCTAACCTACTTCTTTTTACTTATTACTTTTTTTGTTTTTTCACAAAATAAGGAGCATACGTCTTATTTCGATGTGAACTACTTTAAAGGCAATATTGCAGTACATAACAACGATATCCTCCATTTAATTCAAGGGCATCCTGAAGGTATTATTTTAAGTTGGAATAAGAAAACCTACGGATTCAACGAATGGGAACAGCGTTATAATTATCCCGATTATGGCGTATCATTCGCATATCAAAACCTTAAAAATGATGTTTTAGGAAACAATGCATCGTTGTACGCCCATTATAATTTCTATTTTTTTAATCGGAATTTAATGTTCCGAATCGGACAAGGTATTGGGTATGCACCAAATCCGTACGATAAAGAAACTAATTATAGAAACATTGCGTTTGGTTCGCATATTTTAAGCAGTACCATGATGATGCTTAATTATAAAAAGGAACGCATTATCGATAAATTCGGGTTACAAGCAGGATTTTCGTTAATTCATTATTCAAATGCTAATGTAAAAGCACCCAACGCAAGTGTAAATACCCTTGCTTTTAATTTGGGAGTTACCTATAATTTAGATGAAGAAGAGCCAGAATATATTACAACCATAGCAGATGGTGGAAAAGAAAAATTTACACAACCCATAAAATACAATCTTGCTTTTAGAGGTGGTTTTAATGAAAGTGATGTGGTAGGAAGTGGCACCTATCCATTTTATATTGTTTCAGCTTATGCTGATAAGAGAATTAATGTAAAAAGCGCGCTTCAATTTGGGACAGATGTGTTTTTTTCAAACTTTTTAAAAGAACTTATTTATTATAAAAGTGTCGCTTTTCCGGAAGAAAATGTTTCTGGAGATGAAGATTATAAACGCGTAGGTGTTTTTGTGGGACACGAATTGTTTATTAATAGAACGTCTTTAGAAACACAATTGGGGTATTATGTGTATTATCCCTTTGATTTTGAAGGTAAAATGTATACAAGAATTGGTTTGAAGCGTTATGTTAACGAGAAATGGTTTGGAGCGATTTCTTTAAAAACACATGCAGCCAAAGCAGAAGCTGTTGAAATAGGAATTGGTGTTCGGCTGTAATCATCAGCAAAAACCCCATCGATTGAACTAAAATATAACTGTAGATTCCTTTTCCATAGGAAAGACAAAAATGAAAAAACTAACATACATACTAACTCTAATAATTCTATTTTCCTGCAACAGCGAAAATGCAGGCGATTGCTTTCAAACCACTGGAACAATCATTCAGCAAGAAATAAGTGTTTCTGCATTTGATAAAATATTGGTGAACAGAGATGTGGAATTAATTATAAAAGAAGGCTTAGAACAAAAAGTTATAATTGAAACAGGAAAGAATTTAATAAATGATGTTGAAGCTGTTGTTTTAGATGGAAGACTGATACTTACCGATAATAATTCGTGTAATTATGTGCGCGATTATGGCGTTACAAAAATTTACGTAACGTCTCAAAATATAACTGAAATAAGAAGCTCTACACAATACGATGTAAGCTCTGATGGGGTTTTAACCTATCCAGCTTTAACTATTCTAGCAGAAGATTATAATGCGCCTGATTCGTTTACTAGTGGGAATTTCAGATTGCAAATTGATAATGATAATTTTAATTTAGTGTTCAACAATCTATCTAATTGTTACATTTCAGGAAACACAAATAACCTCAATATTACATTTGCAGCAGGCACATCGCGTTTTGAAGGAGCTAATTTAATAGCTCAAAACGTCGTGTTATGGAACAGAAGTTCTAATGATATGATTGTAAACCCGCAACAATCTATAATTGGAACGATATCTGGCACAGGAAATATTATTTCTGTAACGACTCCTCCAATTATAGATGTTCAGGAATTGTATAAAGGGCGCTTAATTTTTAATTAAGTTCACCGCTTGTTTGGCAATTTCCAATTCTTCATTGGTTGGAATTACCAAGATTTTTGTTCTGGAATCGTCTGTACTTATTGCACGTATCGTTCTTAAATCAGAATTATTTTTTTCAACGTCTATGTTTATTCCTAAAAATTCCAAACCTTCAGATATAAGGTTACGCATATATTTTGAATTTTCGCCTATACCAGCTGTGAATACAATAGCATCCAATCCGTTTAAAGCAGCGGCATAACCACCAATATATTTTTTTATACGGTACGCATTCATTTCCAAAGCCAAAATACATTCTTTATTGCCTTTAGCGGCCATCGC
This sequence comes from Mariniflexile fucanivorans, assembly GCF_004341235.1. Lineage (GTDB taxonomy): Bacteria > Bacteroidota > Bacteroidia > Flavobacteriales > Flavobacteriaceae > Mariniflexile > Mariniflexile fucanivorans. The sequence continues at coordinate 47,239 of NZ_SLUP01000009.1, read as the reverse complement.
TTCAATATCCCGTAAATCGCTATAGCCCGTTAAACCTAGCATACCACTCTTTTTGTTAAGAAGCGTATTTATTTCTTTTAAGCTGTATCCTAATTTATCTTTTAAATAAAAAATAATAGCTGGGTCAACGTCTCCAGAACGTGTTCCCATAATTAACCCACTAACAGGAGAAAATCCTAAAGAATGATCTATACTTTTTCCGTTTTTAACAGCTGTTATGCTACAACCATTTCCTAAATGAACAGTTATGGTTTTCGATTCTTTTTTACCTAGAAATTCAATGGCTTTTTCTGAAACATATTTATGGCTTGTACCGTGGAAACCATATAAACGAATATGATGTTCGGTTAAAAATTCGTTAGGTATCGCATATTTATAAGCGATCTCTGGAATAGATTGATGAAAAGCAGTATCGAAAACAGCTACTTGTTTAGCGTTTGGAAAAATATCTTCAGCAACTGTAATACCTTCTAAATTCGCAGGGTTGTGAAGCGGAGCTAACGATGATAACTCTTTTATTTTTTCTTTAACTTCATCTGTAATTTCTGTTGTATTGCTAAAATAAATACCACCATGTACCACTCTGTGACCAACAATAGCAATGTCTTCTGGCGATTTTATCACACCAATTTTCTCATCTAAAAGATGTTGGGCTACCAGTTTTAATCCAGCTTTATGATTTAAAATTTTTGATTCCAATTCAATAGAATCTTTATTGGTTTTATATTTAAAAATAGCATCGCTGAAACCAATACGTTCTATAATTCCAGAACATAGAATGGTTTCTTCGGGCATTGAAAATAATTGAAACTTTAGGGAAGAACTCCCTGAATTTAATATTAATACTTGCATAATTAGTTTTCTTGTGCTTGAATGGCGGTTATGATAACGGTGCTGTAAATATCGTCTGCAGTACACCCTCTGCTTAAGTCGTTAACGGGTTTGTTTAATCCTTGTAAAACAGGGCCGATGGCTAAGGCGCCAGTTTCTCTTTGTACCGCTTTATAGGTATTGTTTCCTGTGTTTAAATCTGGGAAAATAAGTACACTAGCATTACCAGCAACTTCAGAATCTGGTAATTTGCTTTTTCCAATTCTCATATCAACCGCTGCATCGTATTGAATAGGACCTTCGATTTTTAAGGTTGGTGATTCTGCTTTTACAATTTCGGTGGCTTCTCTTACTTTTTCAACATCTGCACCTTTTCCTGATGCACCAGAAGAATAAGATAACATGGCTACTTTAGGTTCAATACCAAATTCTTTAGCTGTTTGGGCCGATGAGACAGCAATTTCAGCTAATTCCTTTGCATTTGGGTTAGGGTTAATGGCACAATCTCCAAATACAGAAACTCTATCTTCTAAACACATAAAGAATATAGATGATACGATGTTTACTCCAGGTTTGGTTTTTATAAATTGTAATGCTGGAAGTAAGGTATGTTGTGTCGTGTTTACTGCGCCAGAAACCATACCATCGGCATGTCCTTTGTAAATCATCATGGTGCCATAATACGATACATCTGCCATGGCATCTCTTGCCATTTCTATAGTAACATTTTTATGTTTTCTTAGTTCATACAACGTATTAACATAATCTTCAAAATGAGGAGACGTCTTTGGATGAATAACATTTATAGCATTGATATCTAGAGCAATATCATATCTTGCAATACGTTCTTTAATTTTATCTACTTCACCAATTAATGTTAATTCAACAACTTGAGCATTAATTAATCTGGCTGCTGCATGTAAAACACGCTCGTCATAACCTTCAGGTAACACAATGTGTTTTTTGTTTTTTAAAGCACGTTGCAATAAGTTATATTGAAACATTCTCGGTGTGAATATATCAGATTCAAAGGTTATTAATTTATCGGCTAGTTTATCTGTATCTACATGTTTTTCAAAAGTAGCGATGGACGTTTCTATTTTTTCCTCGTTTTCTGCATATATTTTAGATCTAATATTGCCAATTTTATTGGTTACAGAATACGTGCCTTCAGCAACACTAATAATTGGAACAACGCTAGAAAGACCTTCAATAAGTTTTAAAATAGGTTCTTCTGGAATGAGACCTCCTGTTAAAACAACACCAGAAATTTTAGGGTAATTCTTTGATATATTGGCTTGTAAAGCTCCTAAAATAATATCGGCTCTATCACCTGGTGTAATAACCAAGGCATTCTCTTTTAAATAGGTTAAATAGTTTCTTAATTGCATGGCTCCCACACTAAAACTATCTATAAGATTGTTTAGTAAATCTTTACCAAAAAGCACATTACCATCAAGCGATTTTACGACTTCTTTCACTGTAGGACTTGATAGTGAATGAATTTTTGGAATAACGGTAATGTTTGTATTGACATCAATGCGTTTCAGCAACAAATCTTTTAAAGCAGAAATTTCGTTTAAGTCTACTTTATTCGTCATTATTGAAAGTACATCTACCGAACTTCTAAAAGTGTCGTAAGCTAATTGAACATTATCAACAATTTCTTTATTCTCTTTTCGGTCACCTTGCATCACGATAATAACAGGCAAACTTAAATTTTTTGAGATTAAAATATTTAAATCGAGCTCAATACTGGAATTTTCATGCGAAAAATCGGTGCCTTCAACTAAAACAAAATCAAAGCGTTCTTCAAGGTATTTGTATTTCTTTATAATAACATCCAGTACCTCGCCAGATTTACCTTTATTGTATAAATCCAGAACTTCATTTCTGGTATATGCGTGGGTTTTTTTGTAATTGATATCAATTTCAAAATGCGAAAGGACCGTACTAATGTGGTTGTCCATTTCGTTGGCTTCTAAATCTTCAATAATAGGTCTGAAATACCCAACTTTGGCTGTTTTCCCTAATAGCATACGCATTAAACCTAAAACAACGACAGATTTTCCGCTGTTTGGTTCCATGGTTGCTACATAAATTCCTTTACTCATAGTGTGTTTTTGTAGTGCCACAAAGATAATCGATAACTTGATTGTACGACTATTTTGTGGTATAAATTGTTGATAAACTGTTTTGTGATGCTACAAAATTAACATCTACATATTTTAGTAAAGATGATTTTAGTCATACTTTTCATAAAAAACGATTAATTTGGACATTGCACTAAAAAGTCGGGGTTTTCTGCCGTACTTTTTAAGTTATGGCGAATAAAATTTCTAATTTTCTGTGACAATCTCTTCAATTGAAAAAATATATTGCTTCAAAAGTGAAACTTACACAATTTCAATTTTTTGATAATCCTAAAGGGTTTAATACAAAAAGACTATTCGGTAAATTGATAATCAGAGAACTGTTCCAAAACCTCATCAAACGCTGCAAATACATCTTGAGAATGGTCGCTGGTTACCATTTTCATTCGTAATTCTTTAAAATGCGGAATATTTTTGAAGTAATTGGTGTAATGGCGGCGGGTTTCGAAAACACCCAATGTTTCGCCTTTCCAATCGATGGCCATTTGTAAGTGGCGACGTGCAGCTTCCACACGCTCTTCAATAGAAATAGGTGCTAAATGCTCGCCTGTTGTAAAAAAGTGTTTTACTTGTTTAAAAAACCAGGGGTTACCAATGCTGGCGCGCCCTATCATACAACCGTCTAAACCGTAACTGTCACGCATTTCCATGGCTTTTTCTGGAGTATCTACATCGCCATTCCCAAATACGGGAATGTGCATGCGAGGGTTGTTTTTAACTTCAGCAATGGGTTTCCAATCGGCAGTACCTTTATACATTTGCGCTCGGGTTCTACCATGTATGGCGATGGCTTTACAGCCTACATCTTGCAGTCGTTCGGCAACCTCGACAATTCGAATGGAGTCGTGGTCCCAACCTAAACGGGTTTTTACGGTTATGGGTATGTTGGTGCGTTTTACCATTTCTGCTGTAAGCTGTTCCATTAAACATACATCTTTTAAAATGCCTGCTCCGGCACCTTTACTCACCACTTTTTTAACGGGGCAACCAAAATTGATATCGATAATGTCTGGTTTTGATTCTGCAACAATATCAATAGTTTGCAACATACTTTCCAAATTAGCTCCAAATATTTGAATGCCAACGGGTCGTTCTTTTTCATAAATATCCAACTTCATGATGCTTTTGGCGGCATCACGAATTAAGCCTTCGCTCGATATAAATTCGGTGTAAACAACATCGGCGCCTTGTTCTTTGCAAAGTGCACGAAATGGAGGGTCGCTTACATCTTCCATAGGAGCAAGAAGTAACGGGAAATCAGGAAGTTCTATGTTGTGTATTTTAACCACGTTTTTATTTTGGACTGCAAAATTAGTGTTTTTTGATTAAACTTAATAATACAGATTACTATCGAAACAGAACTAAGCGTTTGTGTGTTAATTCTTAACAACCTTTTTTATGATTAAATTATCTTCGTCAGTCGTTATTCTAACAAAATAGACGCCTTTACTAAAATTACCCATATCTATAACGTTCTGGGTGCCCTTGTAAAGTTGGGACAGTTTCGTGTCATAAATTTGAACTGTTTGAACTCCTGCGCTTTTAATAGTTAGATCATTTATTACCGGATTTGGATATAAGATGTGCTTTTCATTTGCATCCATACCATTGGATGTTAGCTTAATATCATTTGTTGAAAAAGACATTAATTTAGCATAATCTGAAACAATATTCTGAGAAAATGATTCGGAAGTAATAAAATATTTGTTTTCGTTTATAAAAGTAATGGCTTCAGCTTGTTCAAAACCCAATGAAGACAGCTGGGTTTTTGTATTTGTTCCAGAAAACACATTGCTTCCATTAAAATTAGTGCATACCCAAATAAATGGCAGTAAAATATTGCTGAATCCTATTAAATAAAGTTTCCCTGTAAATGGGTTGTAAGTGCCTCCTGTAATTAAACCGCCACTATTTAAGCTAGCGTCTAAAGCTGTTAACGGATAACTACCAGGTGTTTTAGGAATTAGATATGCCTTGGTAATATTATTTACCCAATTTTTACTAAACACCATTAAATGAGTATCATCAAATGAAACGAGGGCTTCGGCATCCCATTCGGTATTGTTTAAATTGGATGTAAAATCGGTTTGGTTTAAATAGTTAAAGTTAATAGTTTCTGCATCTACACTTGTTTGACTTGTGTAATCGGTTTTATTAATCTTATAAATTTTCAAATTGGTTCTATCACCGCTATTATTTCCAATATCTCCTATATATATACTCGTTTCATCTTGTGTAATGTCTTCCCAATCTGTATTTGTAGCGTTTAGAATGGTTACGGTTCTTGTAATTTGTCCAGAAATAGTATCTAGTTCGTACAGTTTATTTTCGCCACCAGAATCGTTATGAGTGATGAGTTTGTTGTTGAAAAAAATAGCTCCAGAAGATTCGCTTAACGTGCTTGGTAATGCAAATTTTTCAGTTATGTTACTTATTTGAGCTTTAGCGCTAAAAGTTGCTAAAACAAAAACAACAAGAGTTAATATGTTTTTCATAGGCCAAAAATTTTATAATTAACAAAGTTAGGGTAAAAATTTCGGCTATATTTATAAAAAATTCAATCGTTGCACATTCCTTTCGAACCTCAATTATTTGATTATCAAATTAATATTCATTTAATACTAGAGTATTTAGCCTTCTTTTTGGCTTTTAGATATTATGTTTACTTAAGAAAAAGAAGTGTGGATTCTATTAATTCCATGAATAGGCTTTCCATTATTCTTGGTGCTGCTCTTGGTGCTTTAATTGGCTCTCGGTTGGTTGGTTTTTTAGAAAACCCTATGATTGAATTTTCAAAAGAAAACATAGTCCAACTATTAAATACCAAAACCATTATGGGCGGTTTGTTTGGCGGGTTATTGGGTGTGGAACTTGCTAAAAAAATGATTGGAGAAACTAAATCGTCTGGCGATTTGTTTGTATTTCCTATTATTTTGGGCATCTTTATTGGTAGAATTGGCTGTTTTTTATCGGGTATTAACGAGTTTACTTATGGGAACAAAACCTCCTTTTTTACTGGTATGGATTTAGGCGATGGTGTTTTACGCCACCCAACATCCCTTTACGAATTGGTGTTTTTGGTTTTGCTATTCTTCGGTTTAAAATATTTGAAAAATAATTTCAGCTTAAAAAATGGTGAACTTTTTAAATATTTTATGCTGTTGTATTTCGCATTCCGTTTTTTTATTGAATTTTTAAAACCCAATATTTTTTATGTATTTGGTTTAAGTAGTATTCAAATATTATGTATACTTTGTTGGTTGTATTATAGAAACACAGTTGTTGAACTAATACGTTGCTGGAAGGTGCGTTAGGGGTTACTCCTGCATGTTATTTTAAATTAAGGAAATCGTGAATGCTTCGCATTTGAAGTGGAAAACCCACAGCGAGGTAGGAGCGAGGACTTGTAACGTAAAGCCCGACCTTTAGGTAACGCCAAAATAATTTATAAAAAAACAAAAAATGCCCGTTAGAAATTATACCTATTACGATTTTACTTTAAGCTTGTGCCCCGAGTGTTTGCGTCGGGTTGATGCTAAAATTGTGTTTGAAAATGGTAACGTTTACATGTTAAAACGCTGTAACGAACATGGCAATAGTAAGTTGTTGATTGCTGATGATATTGAGTACTACAAAAATATACGCAACTATAATAAACCCAGCGAAATGCCATACACGTTTAACACCAAAACGCATTATGGTTGCCCTTACGATTGTGGTTTGTGTCCGGACCACGAGCAGCACAGTTGCCTTACGGTTGTAGAGGTTACCGATAGGTGCAATTTAACGTGCCCAACTTGTTATGCGGGGTCGTCGCCCACGTATGGCAGGCATCGTACTTTAGATGAAATTAAAAAAATGCTCGACACCATTGTTAAGAATGAAAAAGAGCCCGATGTTGTGCAAATTAGTGGTGGCGAACCAACCATACATCCGCAGTTTTTTGAGATTTTAGATTATGCCAAAACACTGCCCATTCGGCATTTAATGTTGAACACCAACGGTATTAAAATTGCAAAGGATATCGCTTTCGCGGAAAAATTAAAAACCTATGCACCCGATTTTGAAATTTATTTACAATTTGATTCGTTTGAAGATAGCGTGTTGCAAGAGCTTCGTGGTGCCGATTTAAGTGATGTTAGAATGAAAGCGCTTGAACATTTGAATGCCGTAAACCTATCGACAACTTTGGTAATAACATTACAAAAAGGATTGAACGATAACGAAATTGGAAAAATAATTGACTTTGCTTTACAACAACAATGTGTGCGTGGTGTTACATTTCAACCCACTCAAATTGCTGGCAGGTTAGAACATTTTAATCCTGAAACGGATAGAATGACGCTTACCGAGGTGCGCCGAAAAATATTGGAACAATCTCCTATTTTTAACCCCGATGATTTGTTGCCTGTACCCTGCAACCCCGATGCTTTGGTGATGGGTTATGCTTTAAAATTGGGTGGCGAGGTGTTTCCGCTTACGCGCTACATTAATCCAAATGATTTGCTGGATAACAGTAAAAACACGATTATTTATGAGCAAGACGACCAACTAAAAGGAAAAATGATTGAACTTTTTAGCACCGGAAATTCCGTGGAAGTTGCCGAAGAAAATCTAAAAAGCATTATGTGTTGTTTGCCAAATATTGATGCACCTAACTTAGGTTATGATAATTTATTTCGTATTATTATCATGCAATTTATTGATGCTTACAATTTTGATGTGCGTGCCATAAAAAAATCTTGTGTGCATATTGTTGATAAAGATTACAAAATAATTCCTTTTGAAACCATGAACCTATTTTATAGAGATGATAAAAAAGAACAGTTAAAGAAACTTAAAAACGAAATACGATGACATTTTTTTTAGAGCCAAATTTAGATGGTTTAATCTACTTAATAGTTGCCATTATGATTGGTCCCGCTATTTTTCTAGCTTTTATTGGTGCTATTCTGTTTAAAAAAAACAAAAAAGCGTCTAAAATACTATTTATCCTTGCTGTGGTTTATTTAATTATTAGTTTAGGTATTTGTGGTAGTATGATGTTAAGCTAACACTATCTTTTCACACTATAACTACTATGCACAACAACAGGAATACCCGTTGCTGTTATACCTTCTAAACTTACATTTATTGTAGTTTCAACCTCAGTATTATAATAATTTGCTTCAGAAACACCTGTTTGGTCTGGGTGTATATACGGGTTCCAATATAATGTATTACGTACCGCCGTTGTATTATCCCTTTCTAGTGATATTACATTAGGCTCGGGCGAATAAAAAACACGGGCATCATAAAATCCATCTATTACTTCTGAAATGGAGTTAAATGTATTTTTTGAAGTATTAGAGCGCTCTTCTTTTGTATAAATATTTATAACACCATTTCGTCCTTGGTTACCATATATCATAGTAGAAACAGCACTATTATCATATTCTATTTTTAGGACATCATCAGGCATAATACCTCTTAAATAATCAAGTACAAATATAGCTCCATCATAATCTGGATCTGGGTCTAGTATAATGTTTTGGTTAACTACTATAAGAGCACCTCCCGTGTTTCTAGTAAATTTAACAGACTCGAAAGTGTTAGGATCAAGCGTAGGGATAGCATATCTAAACAAATCAAAAATATCTGTAAAACTAGGCGTTTTTTCATCTACAACAAAACCTCTAAATAAATTGCTATTCATGCTTTCTATGGGGTTAGGTTTTTTTGCAATAACTTCTATTTCATCCAATATATTTTCGGGTGCCACACCATTCATCACATACTTTTTATAAATGGTTTCTTCTATGGTATTTAATTCTGGCTCAAAATTAGAAATATTTCTTCCTTTAAAATCGACGGCCATGGGTGATTGATTGAGTGAATCTAATACAAGCATACCGCTACTTTTCCATTTGTCGTTTTTGGAGTTTAAATATATTTTAGTTTTTCCAAAAAAAGCTAGATCTTTAAATAGAAACTTTCCGTCGGAATCGGTTAGGGTTCTAAGTCCGTTCAAACCTCTTTTGCTAAATACCGTTAAAGAAACATTATAATTTTCTTTAGGTTTATCTCCAAATAGCGCTTTTACTCTCCCAGAAACGGTTAATCCATTTTCTTTTTTAAAACCTAAAGAATCGGTTACTTTTGGAAGTGTTTTCCATAAAAAATCGCGCCACCCTTGTGTTAAAAGCAATAAATCTAAATATTCTAAACGTTTTGGGTTACTTGGGTTAAAATAATAGCCTGGGTTATTTACACGTCCTCTAATATCAGACTCCATTAAAAAATATGAGCTAATGCTAATGCCATAATTTTCAAGGTTAGTTGCACCATTTGTATCCCAACAACTTAAAGAATAACTAGCTGGCACAGTACTTCCTTCTTTTGTTTTAGACGATACGTTAACAGTTACTTTTTCCAAAGGTTCATACTGTTTTTTATCGGTAGTTAAGGTTACTTCTACGTCTTGCTCTTTTTCAATATATAGTAATCGTTCGCTTTGCGGTTTTAAATTAGCATCGTATAATGTAATCTGACTAATGCCTTCGGGAAAATCGGTTTTAGGCAATTCAAAAGCCGCTACAGTTTCTGAAAGTTGAAATATATCTTCAAAATACTTAACACCTCTTGTTGTGCCAATTACTGCGAGCGTTGCATTTGGTTGTTTCAAGATCGTTTCATCGTTTGTTCTTACCGATACAAAAACCCTATCATCAATGTTTTTTATTTGCAGCACAAACCCTTGGTCATTTACTTTGGGAAGTTGCGTTTCTATTTCTTTTCCTTTTGAAGATATTACGGCGTGGTATTGCTTGCCTTTAATGGGTGTTAATTGAAATTTTCCCATACCATCATGAAGACTTCCAAAAAAAGCGACCATATCTCCGGTAGAATCTACCACCTTACCTTCCACCTCTATGGGGTTGCCATGGGCATCAACCGCTTTAAATGCTACCATGCTTTGTACATTATTTAAAAGCGAACCGCCTTCGGGAAAAAACTGCAAATTAAACGTGTTTTTTAAAACTTCTTTGGTTTTACTCGCTACTGGTTTTGATGCTATTGCTTTGGTTTCTTTATCTTTTTCTTTTTCAAAAACATCTATAATTTCAATCTCTTTTTTAAAAACAAAATCGTTGTCAAAATTTCTGCTATAATTGGTATATGCCCTAATTTGGTAAATACCTGGTTTTACTCCCTCGGAATCGGATAGTACAAAATCACCATGTCCCAATCCACCTTCCAAAAAAGTTTTGTTACGTGCAATTATTTTTGAATCGGGCGAAATTAATTCAACATATAAAATATTGCTTTCATTAAAAAGTATATGGTTATAGGCGTAAACAGTGTACGCTTTATACCATAAGGACTCCCCTAATGTATACGTTGTTCTATCGGTATGCACATATATTTTTTCGATACTTGGAATGGACTTTTTTTCTTGGGCATACAACAAGGTTGTTGCTAATACAGCTATTAAAAGACTATTTAATAGTTGTTTTGCTAGATCATTTAAAAAATTAATCATGTAGTTTGGTTGGTTTTAATTTAGTTGCATTCTATAATAACTGAAACTAATAGACTCTAAAATTAGATAAAAGTTTAATTTTTTACAGAAAAAAATATCAAAATAGTATTACAAATTTTATACCAAAAAATCATGATTTGGGTTTAAAAACAACATATATAAATTAATCTGATGGGATATAGTGTAATTTACATGTATGCAATCTTTCAGCCTCATTTAAAAACATCTATATTTGCAAATTAAATTAGGATAGAATTTCCTTTATGAAGAACATTAGAAACTTTTGCATTATTGCACATATTGACCACGGTAAGAGTACTTTGGCAGACCGTTTATTGGATTTCACAGGCTCTGTGACTGAAAGAGAAAAACAAAATCAGTTACTAGATAATATGGATTTGGAACGCGAACGTGGTATTACCATTAAATCACACGCCATCCAAATGGACTATACCTATAAAGGGGAACAATATGTTTTAAATTTAATTGATACTCCGGGTCACGTCGATTTCTCTTATGAAGTTTCACGTTCCATCGCTGCATGCGAAGGTGCTTTACTTATAGTTGATGCAGCACAAAGTATACAAGCACAAACTATTTCAAATTTATATTTGGCTTTAGAAAACGATTTGGAAATTATTCCGGTTTTAAATAAAGTAGATTTACCAAGTGCTAATCCAGAAGAAGTTACCGATGATATTGTTGATTTATTAGGCTGTAAACCCGAAGATATTATTCACGCTAGTGGAAAAACAGGTTTTGGTGTCGATAATATTTTAGCAGCTGTAATTGAACGTATTCCTGCGCCTAAAGGAGATCCAAATGCACCACTTCAAGCTTTAATTTTTGACTCTGTTTACAACACGTTTAGAGGGATTGAAACCTATTTTAGAGTTTTTAATGGTGAAATTAAAAAAGGCCAAAAAATAAAATTCGTTGCGACAGATAATGAATATTATGCCGATGAAGTGGGTACTTTAAAATTAACACAAGTAGCCAAACAATCTGTAAAAACAGGCGATGTTGGTTATTTAATTACTGGTATTAAAACCGCTAAAGAAGTTAAAGTTGGTGATACCATTACAGATTTTAATAACCCAACCACCAATATTGTTGAAGGTTTTGAAGATGTAAAACCGATGGTTTTTGCAGGTATTTACCCTGTTGATACTGAAGATTATGAAGAATTGCGTAGCTCAATGGAAAAACTACAATTAAATGATGCATCTCTGGTATTTATTCCAGAAAGTTCGGCAGCATTAGGTTTTGGTTTCCGTTGTGGGTTCTTGGGCATGCTTCACATGGAAATTATCCAAGAACGTTTAGAACGCGAGTTCGATATGACGGTGATTACCACCGTTCCCAACGTATCGTACCACGCATTTACAAACAAAAACCCAGACGAGGCTTTTATTGTAAATAACCCATCAGACTTACCAGATCCTTCAACCGTTAACCGTGTTGAAGAACCTTATATAAAAGCAACCATCATTACAAAATCCGATTTTATTGGGAATGTGATGTCGTTGTGTATTGAAAAACGTGGTATTGTAACCAATCAAACCTATTTAACCACCGAACGTGTTGAATTGACTTTTGAAATGCCCCTAGCAGAAATTGTATTCGATTTTTACGATCGATTGAAAACCGTTTCAAAAGGCTATGCATCGTTTGATTATCACCCAATTGGCATGAAAGTCTCTAAATTGGTACGTTTGGATATTTTATTGAATGCACAACCTGTAGATGCTCTTTCCGCTTTAATACATGCCGATAATGCTCAAAACATTGGTAAAAAAATGTGCGAGAAATTGAAGGAGTTAATTCCACGTCAGCAATTCGATATTCCTATTCAAGCCGCAGTTGGTGCCAAAATTATTTCGCGTGAAACCATTAAGGCACTTCGTAAAGATGTGACAGCTAAATGTTATGGTGGTGATATTTCACGTAAACGTAAACTTTTAGAGAAACAAAAGAAAGGCAAAAAACGTATGCGACAAGTTGGTAACGTAGAAATACCTCAGCAAGCATTTATGGCGGTTTTGAAATTGAATGATTAAAATCAATTAAACCATCAAGATTTATTATATAGTAGTATCATTATTAAAAGCTTCAATTTTCATTGAAGCTTTTTTTTATTATATAGTGAATCATCTTTGAATTATCAAAACTAAAAATCCCTAAACAGCTCTTTTTTTTATCAAAAATTTTGATTATTTCCATTTCTGTACTTTATTCTTTAAAAATACAATTTCAACAAAGTTATTAACAATTATTTTGTAAGTTTATAGACCAAGCAAAATTATTCTATGACAATTATCCACATAAGTGCAGAATGCTACCCAGTTGCCAAAGTAGGCGGGCTTGCCGATGTTGTAGGGGCTTTACCAAAATATCAAAATAGTCCCGATATAACTTCGCAAGTTATCATGCCTTTTTATAACAATAAGTTTACTAAAGAAAATGTGTTTACAACTATTTATAGTAACCAAATTTCTTTAGGGAACAGACTCATCGATTTTAACGTGTTAATGCTAAAGGAAAAACCTTTAGACTTTGATATTTTTTTTATAGACATCCCTGAATTATTATTTAAAGACTATGTGTATTCATCAGACGATACCGAGCGCTTTTTAGGGTTTCAAATAGCCATTCTCGATTGGCTATTGGTTTGGGAAAAATACCCAGATATCATTCATTGTCATGATCACCATACGGGGTTAATTCCGTTTATGCTTCAAGAAAGTTACAAGTATGAAGCTTTTAGGAAAATACCAAACATATTAACCATTCATAATGCGCAATACCAAGGCTGGTTCCCGCATTTAAAAGTAGGCTTAATTCCGCCATTTAATTTTAACCATGTTGGGTTATTAGATTGGGGTGGTACCATAAACCCGTTAGCAGCTGCCATAAAATGCGCTTGGCATGTTACTACCGTATCGCCAAGTTATATGGAAGAGTTAAAACTTGCTGCAAACGGACTAGAAAGTTTGTTAAGCAGTGAAAGCGACAAATGTTCGGGCATATTAAACGGTATTGATACCGATGTTTGGAATCCAGAAACCGACCATTATATTGTAAAAAATTATAACATTAAAACAGTTAAAGCCGGTGCAGATGCCAATAAAAAATATTTGTGCGACACTTTTAATCTAGATTTTGAAAAACCACTTTTTGCCTTTATTGGCAGGTTAGTTGGCGAAAAAGGATCTGATTTATTCCCTCAAGTATTTAAACAGGCACTACAAAACAACAACATAAATATATTATTGCTAGGTTCTGGAAATCCTTTTGTTGAAGAAGAGTTAAAAACGCTAAAAAATGACTATATTGGTACATACAATGCCTATATAGGTTACGACGAAAAACTATCGCATATTATTTATGCTGGCGCCGATTTTTTACTCATGCCTTCTCGTGTAGAACCTTGCGGTTTAAATCAAATGTACGCTTTACGCTACGGCACCATTCCTATTGTTAGAAGCATTGGTGGTTTAAAAGATACAGTTATAGATATTTCAAAAGAAAATGGATTCGGTATTTGCCACAATAATGTATCTGTTTTAGAGATAACAAAAGCGATTGATAGAGGGGTAGCACTTTATGAAAATCAATCGGAATACAAAAAAATACGAAAATCAATCATGGAAATAGACCACTCATGGCATGTTTCAGCAGAAGAATACATAAAATTATATAAATCCATAAACTAACTAATTATGATCAATAACAAGGTTCTAGCCATCATTTTAGGTGGCGGTCAAGGTTCTAGACTACACCCATTAACAGAAGAACGCTCTAAACCAGCAGTACCAATTGCAGGTAAATATAGGTTAGTAGATATTCCTATTTCCAATTGTATCAACGCAGATATTAAACGCATGTTTGTTTTAACGCAGTTTAATTCAGCATCACTAAACCGTCACATTAAAGACACATATCATTTTAGTTTTTTTAGTAGTGCCTTTGTTGATGTATTGGCTGCAGAACAAACCCCAGGAAATAAAGGATGGTTCCAAGGAACTGCCGATGCCGTTCGCCAAAGTATGCACCACTTTTTAAGACATGATTTTGAATATGCTTTAATACTATCGGGCGATCAACTTTATCAAATGGATTACGATAAAATGATTGAGGCCCACGAAAAAAGTAACGCTAAAATTTCAATAGCTACCATACCTGTAAACGCTAAAGACGCTACTTCTTTTGGTATTTTAAAAGCGAATGATGAAAATGTAATAACATCATTTATTGAAAAACCAGATGCTAGTTTATTACCAGATTGGACCTCTGAGGTTAGCGACGAGATGAAGCAAGAAAACCGTAACTATTTGGCCTCTATGGGTATTTATATTTTTAATAGAGACCTTTTGGTTGAGCTAATGAACAACCCATCGACCATTGATTTTGGTAAAGAAATTATTCCGCAGTCCATTCATGCACATAAAACATTAAGCTTTCAATATGAAGGATACTGGACTGATATAGGTAATATCGATTCGTTTTTTGAAGCGAACATTGGTTTAACGGATGATATTCCTAAATTCGATTTATACGATAAAACAAAACGCATCTATACACATGCCCGCATGCTGCCTACCACAAAAATAGCTGGTACTACTTTAGAAAAAACAGTTATTGCCGAAGGTTGTTTAATTGCTGCTTCAAAAATTGAACAATCCGTTATTGGCGTTCGTTCCAGAATTGGTAAAGATTCTGTGGTAACACGAACCTATGTGATGGGTAACGATTTCTATGAAACACTTCTTGAAATCGATAAAAAGAAAATAGATATTTTAATGGGTATTGGCGAACGCTGTACTATTAAAAACGCCATACTGGATAAAAACTGTCGTATTGGAGACGATGTAAAAATTATTGGTGGCGACCATCTAGAAGATAAAGAAACAGACACTTACGCTATTAAAGAAGGCATTGTAGTAATTAAAAAAGGAGCAACCATCCCTAACGGATATGTAATTTAAATATGGCACAAGTAAAAGTTTATAGTCTATTTACAGACTTCGATATTAACCTTTTTAAAGCAGGTAAACACTATAGGCTTTATCAAAAATTTGGATCCCACCCTACAACTGTTGATGGGATTGAGGGCACGTACTTTGCAGTTTGGGCACCTAGCGCAAAACAGGTGTCTGTAATTGGCGATTTTAACTATTGGGCAGAAGGCGAACACCAATTAAATGTTCGTTGGGATAGTAGTGGTATTTGGGAAGGTTTTATACCCTTAGTGGGTAAAGGCACCGTTTACAAATACAAAATTGAAAGCCATAACAATGGTATAAAAACCGAAAAAGCAGATCCGTATGCACGCCGTTGCGAGCATCCGCCAAAAACTGCTTCTATTGTTTGGGACGATTCCTATAAGTGGAAAGATACCGATTGGATGAAAAAGCGCAAAAAAAACAACGCTTTAGATGCGCCATACTCGGTTTACGAAGTCCATTTAGGCTCATGGAAACGCCATATAGAAGAAGACCGTTTTTTATCGTATTATGAGTTGGCAGACGATTTGGTTACTTACGTTAAAGACATGAATTTTACACATGTAGAGCTCATGCCTATTATGGAATATCCTTACGATCCGTCCTGGGGCTACCAACTAACAGGCTATTTTGCGCCAACGGCACGATTTGGATACCCTGAAGAATTTAAATATTTGGTTGATAAACTGCATCAAAACGATATAGGTATCATTTTAGATTGGGTACCTTCTCATTTTCCAGAAGATGCACACGGTTTAGGCTTTTTTGATGGCTCATGTTTATATGAACATCCTGACAGGCGAAAAGGCTACCATCAAGATTGGAAAAGCCTAATTTTTAACTACGAAAGAAATGAAGTTAAATCGTTTTTAATTAGTAATGCTGCTTTTTGGATGGAACAGTACCATGCCGATGCCTTACGCGTTGATGCCGTAGCTTCCATGTTGTTTTTAGATTATTCCAGAGAAGATGGCGAATGGGAACCAAACATTTATGGGGGAAGAGAAAACCTTGCAGCCATTGAGTTTCTTAAAGAATTAAATCAAGAAATTTATGCTTCATTTCCAGATACACAAACCATTGCAGAAGAATCTACCGCATTTCCCGGTGTTTCAAAACCCGTATTTTTAGGCGGTTTAGGCTTTGGAATGAAATGGATGATGGGCTGGATGCACGATACCTTGGAGTATTTTGCCAAAGATCCTATTTATAGAAAATACCACCAAAACGACATTACCTTTAGTTTGGCCTACGTGTTTTCAGAAAATTTTATGCTACCGCTATCACATGATGAAGTAGTGTATGGTAAAAACTCTATTTTAGGCAGAATGCCAGGTGATGAATGGCAACGTTTTGCAAATCTTCGTCTGTTGTATGGCTATATGTTTACGCACCCAGGTACTAAATTATTGTTTATGGGTGGTGAATTTGGGCAATACAACGAATGGAATTTTCAAGAAAGCTTAGATTGGAATTTATTAGAATTTAAACCACATAAAGACTTTCAAAATTATTTTAAAGCATTAAACACATTCTACAAAAACACTCCTGCCCTATTTGAAAAAGGGTTCTCAGGTGAAGGTTTCGAGTGGATTAGTTATGATGACCATGAAAATTGTGTTATTTCATACATAAGAAAAGGTAATGTGGCTGAAGAAAATGTGGTTGTGGTATGCAATTTAACACCCGCCCATAGAGAGAAATATAAAATTGGTATTCCTGTGAAAGGGAAGCTAATTGAAGTTTTTAACAGCGATTCTGAAGAATTTGGTGGTAGCAACGTTTCAAATAAAAAAGAAATCACCATTAAAAAACAACCTTGGAACGGTAAAGAATATTCCGCAGAAATAACCTTACCTCCTTTAGCAGTGACTATTTTTCAATTTAAATAGAACAAAATTTTTAAGATATATTAAATTAACAGCTTGTAATATTGCTTATTATGTAATATTGCAAGTTGTTTTTTAGTAAAAACAAGCCATCTACATGTTTATTATTTAGTATTTTTGGCTTTTTTAATTATTACATTATTTATGATATTAAACACAGAATTAGAATATAAAGGGAACATGTTCCCGTCAAAAATAATTTCCTATAAAAAAAATCTAGATACATTATCGTTCACTGCTGAAAACAATGTAGTGCTACAGGTTACTGTACAACGTGACAGTATTTTAAGGTTTCGATATTCTACAACGGGTGTTTTTGATAAAGATTTTTCATACGCCATTACCAAATACGCCAGTAGAGGCTATAATTTTCTTGAAGTAACAGAAGATGTAGATAAATACATTATTACTACTTCAAAAATTACTTGTCATATCGCAAAATTGGATATGAGAACAGCAATTTACGATGTTAAAGATAATACTCTTATTTGCGAAGATGAATTAGGTTTTCACTGGGAAGAAAGTTATGAGCTTGGTGGCGATATTGTTAAAATGTCTAAAACAGCACAAGAAGGCGAAAGTTATTATGGTTTAGGTGATAAACCTGTTGATAACAACCTAAAAGGCAAACGTTTTGAAAATTGGGTAACCGACTCTTACGCATACGGTAAAAATACAGATCCCATTTATAAGGCTATTCCGTTTTATACAGGGTTGCACCATAAGAAATCGTACGGAATCTTTTTTGACAACACTTTTAGAACCTTTTTCGACTTTTGTAACGAACGTAGAAACATCACAAGTTTTTGGGCACAAGGTGGTGAAATGAATTATTATTTCATTTATGGCCCTCAAATGACCGATGTAGTTTCTTATTACACCGATTTAACAGGAAAACCACACGAATTACCTGCTTTATGGACCTTAGGATACCACCAATGTAAATGGAGTTATTATCCAGAAGCCAAAGTAAAAGAAATTACAGGCAAATTTAGAGAACTGCAAATACCTTGCGATGCCATTTATTTGGATATCGACTATATGGAAGGCTTTAGATGCTTTACTTGGAGCAAAGAATACTTCCCCGACCCGAAAAGAATGGTAAAAGAGTTGGCAGATGATGGTTTTAAAACCATAGTTATTATCGACCCAGGAATTAAAATCGATAAAGAGTATTCGGTTTTCCAAGAGGGTATGGATAAAGATTATTTCTGCAAACGTGCCGATGGCCCTTACATGAAAGGTAAAGTGTGGCCAGGAGAATGTTATTTCCCAGATTTCACTAATCCTGAAGTTCGCGAATGGTGGTCTGATTTATTTAAAGAATTGGTTGAGGATATTGGTGTTAAAGGCGTATGGAACGACATGAACGAGCCTGCGGTAATGGATGTGCCAGGTAAAACGTTTCCAAATGATGTAAGACACGATTATGATGGAAATCGCTGTAGCCACAGAAAAGCACATAACGTTTATGGAATGCAAATGGCAAGAGCAACTTATCAAGGTTTAAAAAAATTCGCTTACCCTAAAAGACCTTTCGTTATTACAAGAGCAGCTTATTCCGGTACACAACGCTACACGTCTAGCTGGACGGGTGATAACGTGGCAAGTTGGGAACACTTAACCATCGCAAATATTCAAGCGCAACGTATGTGTATGTCTGGGTTCTCGTTTATAGGATCGGATATTGGTGGTTTTGCGGAACAACCTAATGGCGAATTGTATGCCCGCTGGATTCAGTTAGGTATTTTTCATCCATTTTGTAGAACGCACTCATCTGGAGACCACGGAGACCAAGAACCTTGGGCTTTTGGAACCAACATAACTAACATTGTTAGAAAGTTTATAGAAATAAGATATCAACTTTTACCTTACTTGTATACTGCTTTTTGGAGATACGCCAATGAAGGTGTACCAATATTAAAATCACTTGTTTTATTCGACCAAACAGATACCCATACCCATTATAGAAATGATGAATTTATTTGTGGTGAAAAAATACTTGCATGCCCAATTACAGAACCTAACGCTAAAGGAAGACGTATGTATTTCCCTGTTGGAAACTGGTATAGTATGTGGAACGATGAATTGTTTGAAGGTGGTCAAGAACTTTGGGTAGAAGCAGATTTAGATAGTATGCCTATTTTTATTAAAGAAGGTGCCATTATACCAAAATATCCTATACAACAATATGTTGGTGAAAAACCGATTGATGAGCTCGTTTTGGATGTGTATTATAAAGAAGGTGAAGAAACATCTCAAGTTTTTGAGGATGCTCAAGATGGTTATGATTATATTAAAGGTAGATACAGCTTAAGAGACTTTAAACTAGTTGGAAAAGAAAGTTCTGTTATAATACAACAGTTTAAATCGGGCAAATATATAACACCTTACGAAACGTTAAAGATAAAATTCCATGGGTTACCATTTAAAATTTCTAAAATTCAAATAGATAATGAAGATGTTTTATTTGAAGATGTAAAACTTAATGGCGACAATACTATAATTGTAAGCAAAGAATTTACAGAGCTTCATATTGTAGCTTAAATAATTTACATACCTCTTTTAGGTTTATTATTAGAAAAAGGCTTTCCAAGATATACTAATTGGTAGCCTTTTTCTATTTTATCTATAGCCTTGTTATGTGAAGAAATAATTTCTAAAACACCACGCTTGTCTTTAACCAGCAAAGGAATGATATCTTCATCATTATTTGTTATTTCAATCAATTCATTATAATGCGCTTTATCTTTTAGTTCAATTTCATGAATTTTAGGATATTTTCTAGAAACTTCGGTTAACGAAATATAATCGTTTTTTATCGAAAATAAACCTTCTTCTGGGTTGTTTTCAATATTGTTTATTTCACCAACCGTAATAAGCCTGTAAGCACCACTTTCTCCAAAATGAGCAGAAAATTTGTTGATGGCATATTTATTAATATCTGAACTTCCTGTTAATGCCATTAAAAAACCTACATCATTCAATTCAATATTATCCTCTAAAATATCAGAATAAATATCTGTATTCATGGCTTCAAGTCCATCTTCTTGTGCTAATTGTATATTGGTTTGGTTACTGTCAATTAAAACAACATGCCTCCCATTATCTTCCAAATAACGTCCAATAAGTCTAGGAAACAATGAAGCTCCTACTATTAAAATACCTTCAGACCTTTTAAGAAAAACACCTATTAATTTTGAAAATGGACGTGCGGTAGTGGCATTTAACAATACGGTGCCTAATACAATCATAAATACCAACGGTGTTATATATTGGGCTCCTTCAACACCTTGTTTTAATAATTTACTTCCAAAAAGCGATGCGATACCCGCAGCCACAATACCTCTGGGACCTACCCAACTTATAAAAAGCTTTTCATTAAACTTTAATGTGGAACCTATGGTACATAAAAAGACACTTAGCGGCCTTATGACAAATACAACCGTACCGAAAAGTGCCAATGTTTTCCAGGTGTAAAGCAGCATTAAATCTTCCATATTGATGTTGGCTGCTAGTAAAATGAACAATATAGAAATAAGTAACACGCTTAAGGATTCTTTAAAGTAAAGCAGTTCTTTTATATTATCCAGCTTTCCATTTCCTAGAACCATACCCATAACCACAACGGCCAATAATCCTGATTCGTGAGCAAAAACTTCAGATTCCACAAAAACCAATAACACAGTTGAAAGTGATACTACATTTAAAAGATAATGAGGTATAAAATTCTTATTAATGGCAAAAGCCAGTGCATGGGCGAATGTAAAGCCAAAAGTGGTTCCGAAAAGGACAATTTTACCAAATTCTATTAGAGCTGTTCTTGTAAATCCACTATCGCCTTCAACACTTATAAACTCGAATACCAATACGGCTACTAAAGCGCCAATAGGGTCTATTAAAATGCCTTCCCATTTTAAAACGGTTGATACATCTTTTTTTAATGGAATATTCCTTAAAATGGGTGTTATAACGGTGGGTCCCGTTACAATAATTAAACCTGCGAACAAAAACGATATATCCCAACTTAAATTAAAAAGAAAATGGGCCAATACTCCCGATGAAAAAAAAGTGACTACCGAACCTAACGTGATTAATTTAGTAATTACGGGACCTACATTTTTTATTTCTGAACGTTTTAATGTCAAGCCTCCTTCAAAAAGAATAATACTAATGGCCAAAGACACAAAATAGAACAAACCATCACCCGGAAATAAGCCTTTTGTACCATTCCAAACGGGTTCTATCCACTTACTTCCGTCAGCATTAATGTAGGTAGATGCAATAGGGCCTACAAGCAATCCAATCAATATTAGAGGTAATATCGCTGGAATTTTTAACTTCCAAGCAACCCATTGGGCCAAAATTCCTAAAATAATAATGCCTGCTAGTTCTATCATACGTTCAATTTTGGCGTTAAATTACTAATTTTTATTCTATTTAAAATGCCAATAACCTCACATAGCATGCTTTTTAATTATTATAACATACAGGGCCATTTATAATGGTTTTTGATATTTAACCATATAATGAACTATCATTTTAACAAAAAACAAGTCTTTATATTAAATTAAAAAACTAAAAGGAAAAATAAGGAGCATTAAAAGAAGCTGTTAACCAAATAATTACATTTAAAGATGTTTAATTATAAAAAAATCAATTATCTTCTTTTTTTTCTGAAAGATAATACAATCTTTTTAAGCTTTTCTTTAGAAGTGTGAATCGATAAATTCCAATCACAAAAAAAAGGGCACTAAAAAAAAGTGATACAAAGGCTAAATACTTAAAATTCGGAAAAATTTCTAATTGAAAAAAAGCAATACCGCCCAACAATAAATAAAGTGAAGACCGAATATAAGAAAGCAAAGTACGCTCGTTAGCCAATCGAGTACGCTCAATAGCTAGATAATCTCTTAAAATAACCTCTTCATCAGGCTTAAAATCACGCCCAAACCGCAAAAGAGTCATTTTTTTTATTTTTAATGGGGTCTCAATAATCTGTTTTATTGACATTCTTTAAAATAATTTTTATAAATCTAATTGATTTTTTAAAGGTTTCAAAAGAATGTTTATTCAAATTATTCAAATGAAATGTTAAAAAAGTCTAATAAATTTAATGATTTCCAACTTATCAGTTACGTTTTTAGTAATTTGCAAGACATTTTTCTATAAAAGCCCTAAATGCAATTATACCCCATAGAATCTGGAAATTTTAAACTTGATGGCGGCGCCATGTTTGGCGTTGTACCAAAATCGTTATGGCAAAAAACAAACCCTGCCGATGCCAATAATATGATTGACATTGCAGCCCGTTGTTTACTTATTGAAGAAGGCAATAGGCTTATTTTGATCGATACAGGCATGGGCAACAAACAATCGAGCAAGTTTTTTGGCTACTATCACATGTGGGGAGACCATACTTTAGATAGCTCGTTAAAAAAACATGGCTTTCATCGTGATGATATTACCGACGTATTTTTAACCCACTTACATTTCGACCATTGTGGTGGTAGCATCAAATGGAATAGTGATAAAACGGGTTATGAGACTGCATTTAAAAACGCCCATTTTTGGACTAATAACGACCATTGGCAATGGGCCGTTAAACCCAATAACCGCGAAAAAGCATCGTTTTTAAAAGAAAACATTCTACCAATGCAGGAATTCGGACAGCTTAAATTCACATCGCTTCCAAGTGAAGATACTCTTATGAAATCTGAACTTGGTTTCGATATTTTCTTTGCAGATGGACATACCGATAAGCAAATGATTCCGCTTATCAAATACAAAGATAAAACCATCGCCTTTATGGCCGATTTACTGCCAACCGTTGGGCATTTACCAATACCCTATGTAATGGGTTATGACACCAGACCATTGTTAACGCTTAATGAAAAAGAAAAATTCCTTAATCTAGCAGCTTCAAACAATTTCTATTTATTTTTAGAACACGATGCCCACAACGAAATTATTACCGTAACTAATACCGAAAAAGGGGTTCGATTAAATGAGACCTTTACTTCGCAAGATATTTTCCTATAAAAAAGTGACTAATTCAAATACAAACACATGAAAACAATTAAAACATTATTGCTATCGGCTTTTGTAGCCCTTTTATTATCGGGCTGTGGAGGCACTGCCAATATTCTATCAACACCTCTTGAAAATATTGATAATTCGCCTTTAAAAGTTTCAGAATTAACTGAAAAAGAAAAACACAACTGGGGCCATCTGGATTTGGTGAAAGACACCATTCCTGGAATGAGTGTTGATAAAGCCTACGCCGAAATTATAAAAAACAAAAAAGGAAATACCGTTATTGTTGCTGTTATAGACTCTGGTATTGACATCGATCATGAAGATTTAGATGATGTTATTTGGACCAATAAAGGTGAAATACCAAATAACGGAAAAGACGACGACAACAATGGGTATATAGACGACGTACACGGATGGAATTTTTTAGGTGATGGTTATGACGAACAATTGGAATATGTACGCATACTAGCAAGTGGAGATACTAAAAATCCAGATTACGCTAAAGCGGAAGCTCTATACAATGAAGAATATGAAAAATGGTTAGGTAGAAAAACGCAATACGACCAAATTTACCAACAAATAAAATCTACCGACGACGTTCTAACAAAACATTTCGGCAAAAAAGATTATACTAAAGAAGAAGTAAAAGCTATAAAAACCGAAGACCAAGCGCTACTTCAAGCAACACAAGTTGCTAATTATATGTTCAGCAACGGTATGGATTCTATGGCTGATGCTTTAAAAGAAATTAGCGATGGTTTAGAAAGCATCAACGACCGTTTAAACTTTAATTTAAACAAAAATTTTAACGGACGTGTAAATGGTGACGACCCAAATAACATGAACAATAAATTTTACGGAAACGGAAACGTAAAACCTGTAAAGAAAAGCGAAAGTCATGGTACACACGTTGCTGGTATTATTGCTGCAGAACGTAACAACGGTAAAGGAGCCAATGGTGTTGCTAATAACGTAAAAATTATGAGCGTTAGAACCGTACCAAACGGTGATGAATATGATAAGGATGTTGCCTTAGCCATTCGTTATGCCGTAGATAACGGTGCAAAAGTAATAAATGGAAGTTTCGGAAAAAGTTTTTCACCACACAGCGATTGGGTACGTGATGCTATTAAATACGCAAGCGATAAAGATGTCGTGTTTGTACACGCTGCTGGAAATGATAGTGAAAACGTTGATGTTGCAAACAACTTCCCAGACGATAACGTAAATGGTGTAGAAGTATCTAATTCATATATTAGAGTGGGTGCTTTAGAGCCTAAATATGGTTCTAACATTATTGCAAGTTTTTCTAACTACGGAAAACAAAACGTAGATGTATTTGCTCCTGGAGCAAAAGTATATTCTACTACTCCAGAAAACGAATACGATACAAAAGGAGGTACTTCTATGGCTGCACCTGCCGTAGCTGGCGTAGCGGCTTTAATTCGCTCGTATTATCCAAAATTATCTGCTGCTCAAGTAAAACAAATTATTATGGATTCTGGCTTAACAATTAAAACTAAAGTAGTAGTTGGCGGAGACACTAGTAATGTAAAACCATTTGCAGATATTGTTAAATCTGGCAAAATTGTAAATGCTTATAATGCCTTAATTATGGCAGCTCAAACGTCTATGTAATTTTCAAAAATAGTTTATCATCAAAAATTATAAACCATTAAAAATAGATTCTGAAACAAATTCAGAATCTATTTTTTTATTATTTTAAACCTCACTTAAAATTTAACCAAATGAAACAAATCATTCTTTCCATAATTTGTATTTCGGCGTTATGGAATTGCAGTACGGCACAAACTGCCATATCCCCTACATCTCCAAACGCCATAAGCTCGTGCTATTGGCAACAACACGTCGATTATAAAATGGATATTGATATGGATGTAAAAACCTATCAATATAAAGGCAAACAAACTTTAGTCTATACCAATAATTCGCCCGATGTTTTAAACCGTGTATACTATCATTTATTCTTTAATGCCTTTCAACCAGGAAGCGAAATGGATGTGCGTTCACAAACTATTGCAGATCCAGACTCTAGAGTTGGAGACCGAATAGGAAAGCTTCAACCCAATGAAATTGGATACATTAAAGTGAATTCCTTAAAACAAAACGGCACCACTTTAAAACACGAAACTGTAGGCACTGTTTTAGAAGTAACTTTAGCAAAACCTATTCAACCAGGTGAAAGTGTGACGTTCGATATGGATTTTGATGGGCAAGTACCTTTACAAATTCGTCGTTCTGGTAGAAATAGCAGTGAAGGTGTGGCGTTATCAATGACGCAATGGTACCCTAAATTAGCCGAATACGATTTTGAAGGTTGGCATGCAGATCCTTATATTGGGCGTGAATTCCATGGTGTTTGGGGAGATTTTGATGTGAAAATTACCATCGATAAAAATTATATTTTAGGAGGTACGGGCTATTTAGAAAACCCTAACGATATTGGGTATGGTTACGAAACAACGGCCCTAAAAAAACAAAAGGGCAAAACACTTACATGGCATTTTGTAGCACCAAAAGTACATGATTTTACTTGGGCTGCAGACCCCGATTATATTCACGATACCATGCAAGTTCCTAACGGTCCTTTGCTTCATTTTTTCTATAAAAAAACACTATCGGAAGAATATAAAAGCAATTGGAAAAAAATGCAACCTAAAACGGTTGAGCTCATGCAATATTATAGCGAGCATATTGGCAAATATCCATTCAACCAATATTCGGTAATTCAAGGTGGTGATGGTGGTATGGAATATGCCATGTGCACATTAATTACCGGAGAAAGACGCTACGGTAGTTTAGTCGGCGTAACAGCACATGAGTTAGCCCACACATGGTTTCAATTTTTATTAGCCACCAACGAATCGAAACACGAATGGATGGATGAAGGTTTTACCAGCTATATAAGTGATTTAGCTATGAACGAGATTATGAAAGAAGGAAAAGAAAACCCAACTGAAAGTGCTTATAAATCGTATATAGCTTTAGCAAAATCGGGCGCTGAACAACCACTTACCACACATGCCGATAGATATAATTTTAATGGAACGTATGGTGCTTCTGCCTATAATAAAGGTGAAGTTTTTATAGCACAATTAGGCTACGTTATTGGTGAAGAAAACTTAAAGGAAACCTTAAAAAAATATTTTAACGATTTTGCTTTTAAACACCCAACACCAAATGATATTATACGCACTGCCGAAAAAGTGTCTGGTTTAGAGTTGGATTGGTATTTAACCGATTTTGCACAAACCACCAATACCATTGATTATGCTGTAAAAACCATAAAAGAAAACGCAATTACTTTAGAACGCCTAGGCTTAATGCCTATGCCTATTGATCTTACAGTAACATATGAAGATAATACTACTGAAGATTTTTACATCCCTTTACAAATGATGCGTGGTGAAAAACCAACAAGTGCCACCCTAGTAAACGATTGGGCTTGGGCATACCCTACTTATACATTTGAAACAAAAAAAACAGTGAAAAGTGTTGAAATAGATCCAAAAAATTTAATGGCCGATATTAATACAGATAATAATAAAAAATAGCGCTTTAGTATACTTATAAATTAAAGAGGCTGACTAAAAAGTGTTTTAGTATTTGCTTTGTCAGGTTGAGCCTGTCGAAACCATAATTGATTATCAGTAAGTTAAATATTTCGACAAGCTCAATATGACACAGAATGGCACTTTTTAGACAGCTTATTTTTTATCTGAAAAAAAATTACATTTGTTTAAATAAAAATATGCGATGAAAAAAATATGCTTATTGTTAATACTAACTGTTATATTTTCCTGGCATAATTCAGGTTCGAAAAATTCAGGTACCTTTTCAGGCACTATCACAAATAGTAATAATGAAGACATAATTATAACGTCTGGTGAATTTTACGTTCCTATAAAGAACTAGTTTTAAAAACTAAATACTATCAAAGCATATCTTTATGAAATCAGGAATATATTATTTTTTTTTCATGTTATGCATCACTACAGCAAATGCACAACTAAATTTGGGTAATTACCCAAGAACGTATTATCCACAGGTTTTCTTTGATAGTAATCAAGCAGAAAACGCCTTACAAAAAGGAGCATCTACAATTAAAGGAATGGCTTATGCTATTGATGTGGTTGCTGGTCAACGCGTTTTAGCAAGAGAGGGAACCTTGATCTTATTATTTCCTTATACCAATTATTTACACGAATGGCTAAACCTAACCAATAAAAATAAAAACAACATCCACTCTGTGTATTTGTTACCAGAAGTTTTCAATGTACGCAGAGAAACTACTACCGACCGTAATGGAAATTATTCTTTTTCGAATTTAAAACCTGGAAAATACTATATTGAAACTATTGTTGATTATAATGCAACCGCTCTAGAAACTACACAAACTGGAACATACAGTTTTTATAATATGGATCGATATGGGAATATGTCGGGCGGTAGCATACCCACTTACGGCATTTATTCATATCAATACGCTACCGCAAAACGCCTTTTCAAAGTAGTGGAAATTGAAAACAGCGGAGATGTAAAAAAAGCAAATCTAAAACCAACCGCATTAGTTCCATTTGTTGATTTAGATGTCGTTGGTGCCAAAACCAATGGCATAAAATGTTATGAAGAAAAAGGCGCCCTTAATGGAAATTGCATAACCTATCACACCAATGGTAAAGAAAAAATAAATGTAGAGTGGAAAAAAGGCTTATATGATGGCGCTTATAAGGAGTATTCTGAAAATGGAAATCTAATAGCTGAAGGCGAATTTAAAAAAGATTTTAAAATAAATGAATGGAAATATTATGATGGTATAACTGCCAAACTAACTGCCACTGAAAATTTCAAATTTAAAAATGATGCTAGTTTTTCTGAAGGATTAACTACATTTTATTACCCTAGCGGAAAAATAAAAGAAACCAATTTATATTTAAACGGAAAACTAAATGGAGAAGGTTTTGAATACTATGAAAATGGTAATTTGAAATCTAAATTTAAATATATAGATGGTTCTTTAAACGGACTCGTAGTTTATTACAATGAAAATGGAGAAAAAATAAAAGAAGAAAACTACAAAAATGGCAAGCCCATTAATTAAAATACTTTACTTAACACATTAAAATAATTATTTCTTTTTTTGCGAGTTCAAACATTAATCGTAATATTGCAATATAATAATAAAACAAAATGGGATTAACCAAAACAGAAATATTTACCGATTTACAAAACGAAATTGCACTGTTTGCTAAAGTTTTTGGACATCCTGCGAGAGTTGCCATTTTAGAACATTTGTTTAAAATAAACGCCTGTGTTTGTGGCGATTTAGTAAACGAAATTGGGTTGGCGCAACCTACCATCTCCCAACATTTAAAAGAATTAAAACATTTAGGCCTTATAAAAGGCAATGTAGAAGGTACAAGTGTTTGCTACTGCATTAACACAGAAAATTGGGCTAAAATGAAAGAAGTGATGCTTAAATTTTTAGATCAAGATCTTCCAAAAACAGATTGTTGTTAAAAAAATTTACAACCATTAATCGTATAATCGCAATAAATAAATATAAATTATGATACTATCAGAAGTTAAATCAGCTTTAAAGACATTGAACCAAATAGCGTTTCAATTACCAGATGGAACTTTAGTACCTAATCATTTTCATGTCACTGAAATTGGAGAAATAACCAAAAAATTTATCGATTGTGGCGGCACACTCCGTAATGAAACTGTTGTGAATTTTCAACTTTGGAATGCTAATGATTACGACCACAGACTGCATCCTGAAAAACTACTAAACATCATCGAACTTTCAGAAAAGGTATTAAACATTGAAAATTTAGAAATTGAAGTCGAATATCAAGGGCAAACAATTGAAAAATTTGGACTCGATTTTAACGGAGAAAATTTCTTGTTAACAACCAAGCAAACCGATTGTTTAGCAAAAGACAACTGCGGAATTCCTGCTGAAAAACCAAAATTAAAAATGGCAGATTTAACCAATCAACCTTGTTGCTCGCCAGACGGAAACTGTTGCTAAAATTAATATTTACAATACTACATAATGATAACAACTCAAACAACCCTATTTTCAGAAATTGAAAAAACGATTAAAAGTTTAAATCCTGAAACTATAACTGAAGAACGTAAAATTGTTTTACAACCATTAATAGATTTTATCCAGCAAAAAAACGCAACTGGAGACGCTATTAGAATCAACTTTATTTGTACTCACAACTCGCGAAGAAGTCATTTATCGCAAGTTTGGGCGCAAACCATGGCACATTTTTTCTATATAAAAAACGTGTTTTGTTATTCTGGTGGAACGGAAGCTACAGCATTATTTCCTGTTGCGGCACAAACCTTAAAAAATACTGGGTTTCAAGTTTTAACTATTTCAGAAGGAAAAAACCCTATTTACGCCATAAAATATGCTGGAAATGAGCATCCCATTATTGGTTTTTCTAAAAAATTAGATGATGATTTTAATCCAAAATCTGAGTTTGCAGCCATTATGACTTGCTCGCAAGCGGATGGTGGTTGTCCTTTTATTGCAGGTGCTGAAAAAAGAATTCCTATTACTTTTGAAGACCCAAAAGCATTTGATAATACACCACTTCAACTAGAAAAATATAAGGAAAGAAGTTTACAAATAGCTACCGAACTTTTTTATGTTTTCTCACAAATAAAAGCATAACATGGCAGCAAAAAAATTAAGCTTTTTAGATAAAAACTTAACCCTGTGGATTTTTATTGCCATGGCAATAGGGGTTGGTTTAGGTTATTTAATACCGTCGTTCCCAAATATTATAAATTCATTTAATTCTGGCACAACGAATATTCCCATTGCCATAGGGTTGATTTTAATGATGTATCCACCGTTGGCAAAAGTGAATTATAAACTATTACCTAAGGTTTTTAAAAACACAAAAATTGTAGGCGTTTCATTGCTTTTAAACTGGATA
This sequence comes from Mariniflexile fucanivorans, assembly GCF_004341235.1. Lineage (GTDB taxonomy): Bacteria > Bacteroidota > Bacteroidia > Flavobacteriales > Flavobacteriaceae > Mariniflexile > Mariniflexile fucanivorans. Next base: position 16,816 of record NZ_SLUP01000009.1, on the reverse strand, counting down.
ATTGGTCCGGTTTTAATGTTCTTATTGGCTATTATTTTTCTGAAAGATTATCCAGAATATATGGTGGGTTTAATTTTAATAGGTTTAGCCCGTTGTATTGCCATGGTTTTGGTTTGGAACGATTTAGCTGAAGGAAGCAGTGAATATGGTGCAGGTTTAGTGGCATTAAATAGCATTTTTCAAGTATTTGCGTATAGTTTTTATGCTTGGATTTTTATCACAGTTCTTCCACCGTATTTTGGGTTTGAAGGTGCCATTGTGGATATTTCAATTGCTACGATAGCTGAAAGTGTTGCTATTTATTTAGGAATTCCGTTTTTAATGGGAATTTTAAGTCGGGTTATTTTAGTGAAATTAAAGGGTGAAGATTGGTACACAAACACATTTATACCAACCATTTCACCTATGACGTTAATAGCACTTTTGTTCACTATTGTAGTCATGTTTTCATTAAAAGGCGAATTGATTGTTCAAATACCCATGGATGTTTTAATTATTGCGGTTCCGCTACTTATTTATTTCACCATCATGTTTCTTATTGGCTTTTTCTTTACCAAAGCCGCTGGAGCAGACTATGATAAAACCACAGCCGTAGCATTTACTGCTGCTGGCAATAATTTTGAATTGGCCATAGCAGTTGCCATCGCGGTTTTTGGGCTTAATTCCGGGCAAGCTTTTACGGGTGTTATTGGCCCATTAGTAGAAGTACCTGCTTTAATTTTATTAGTAAGAGTTTCTTTTTGGCTTCGGAAAAAATATTATGGAAACACAAAGTTCCAAACAGCAAAAATGGATTAAAACAGATTTTTATTTCAATAAAAAAGTTCAAAGAGGCTGTTTGAAAAGTCGAAATAAAATGTCATTACGAACGTAGTGAAGTAATATGTTTGTTGATTATCAACAATTTAAAGATTGCTTCGTACCTCGCAATGACGTAAAATAACACTTTTCAAACAACCTCTTTTTATTCATTATCTTTGAGTTTTTAAAACAAGTAACCTTGAAATTTACCTTCAACCAAAAAGAAAAACTTAAAAGCAAAAAACTCATTGAACAACTGTTTACCGAAGGTAAATCGGTTTCGGCTTTTCCGTTGCGTTTGGTATATTTACCAACCATTTTTGATGATGGTGTTTTGGTGAAAACGGGCGTTTCAGTTAGCAAACGACATTTTAAAACGGCCGTGGATAGAAACCGTATAAAACGTTTGATGCGAGAATCTTACAGATTGAATAAAGCAGTTCATTTTAACAATTTAACAGCATCGTATGCGTTTATGATTTTGTACATTGGGAAAGAAAAACCAACTTTAACCGAAATGCAAACCAGAATGAAGCAGCTTTTCGAAAAATTTTCAAAGAACATTTCCGAAGAAAAAAATTAATTAGCAATGAAGAATTTACTAAAAAAAAGAATCATAATCCCCGTTATAGCTTGTGTTTTGTTTTTAACAACTACAGCTTTCAAAAACGATTTTTTTGAAATAGCGAAGCAAATTGAAATTTTTACGACTCTTTTTAAAGAACTCAACATGAATTATGTTGATGAAACCAATCCGGGCGATTTAATGGATACCGCCATAAAAAGCATGTTAGCCGATTTGGATCCGTACACCAATTTTATGAACGAGCAAGATGTGGAAGCGGCAAGAATAAACAATACAGGCGATTATACGGGCATTGGTGCGAAAGTAAAAACCCTAAAAGATAAATTAGTAATTGTTGAGCCATACAAAAATTATCCTGCTGATAAAGCGGGTTTAAAAGCAGGCGACGAAATTATAAAAGTGGGCAATACCCTTATTGAAACATACAAAGAAGACGCTGGCGAATTACTTAAAGGAGCAACCGACTCCTCGGTAGAAGTAACCTTCAAACGCCAAGGAAAAACCCAAACAGCGACCATTAAACGTGCTGAAGTTGAGATAAAAGCAGTACCTCATTTTTCTATGGTTAATGCTAAAACAGGTTATATCGTTCTAAGCCGTTTTAATGATAAAGCATCTGCTGAAACTAATTACGCCCTGCGCGATTTAAAAGCTCAAGGTGCCGAACGTATTATTTTAGATGTTCGTGGTAACCCAGGAGGTTTACTTAATGAAGCCATAAATATTGTAAATTTATTTGTTCCTAAGGGGCAATTGGTTGTTACAACTAAATCGAAAGTTAAAAAATATAACAAAACCTATTACACTCAAAATGAGCCGATTGATACTGAAATTCCGTTAGTTATTTTAATTGATGAAGGTAGTGCCTCTGCCAGTGAAATTGTTTCGGGTGCGTTACAAGATTTAGATCGTGCCGTAATAGTTGGCTCCAGAAGTTTTGGTAAAGGCCTGGTGCAACGCCCTAAAGAACTGGTTTATGGAACGCAGGTTAAAATTACTATTTCGCGTTATTATACGCCTTCAGGTAGATGTATTCAAGCGTTAGATTATTGGCACAGAAACGAAAAAGGTGAAGCCGTAAGAGTAAAACAAGAAAATTACAACGAATTTAAAACCAAAAACGGTAGAAAAGTGTTTGATGGTGGTGGCGTGTTTCCAGATGTGAGTATTACTGCTACAAAAAATTCGACCATAATTAATGCTATTGTTGATAACGATTTAATTTTTAATTACGCTACCAACTATTATTACAATCACAATGTGAAAGAGGTGAACAATTTAAAGCTTACCGATGCCGATTTTTCAAATTTCAAAGACTATTTAAAAACGAATAACTTTTCATTTGTAACTGAAACCGAAAAAGCCTTAAATAAAGTTTTGGAAGCAGCTAAAAATGATGATTTGGATGATAATATTAAAACAGATTACAACGCGCTTATTTCAAATTTAAACAAATCCAAATTAAGCGTTATAGATGAAAATAAAGCCTATTTGCTTCAGCTAATAACCGAAGAAATTGTGAAACGTTATGTGTACCGTGAAGGGCTTTACGAGTACTATAAAATACACGATGCCGAAATTAAAAAAGCCACCGAAGTACTTGCTAGTCCAACAACCTATAATGGGTATTTAAAATAAAAAAGGATTGTTTATAAAGCTATTTTTATCCAATTAGTTTATCTAGATGTTTTTCAACTTTCATTTCTAAACTTACTAATTCACCTTTGTAAAAAACACTGTTAATAATCCATGGAATGGGCATATTTCTACCCGCTTCTTGCGATTTGATATTGTTTATTTCTATTGGTATATTTTTATCTTTTGCGTATGCTCTCAATAATTCATTTGTGTAATATTCCGTAAATGGACATGTGTTTGAATAAAAAGCTACAATACCGTTATTATTAACACATTTACCAGATTTTGCACTTTTCATAAATTTTGGAAATTCGGCATTCGGATTTGTTTTTAGCCCCCAAAGTTTAAAATAAGGTTTTGCTTCGTCAATGATTTCAAATCCATGATGCTTCAAAAATTTAGGATCGGTCATAAAAGGTCTTTTTTTATCGCTTGAAACAGCTACAATACCATCCATATCCTTGGAATCTGCCTTACATTGTTCCAATAATTTTTTCCCATTACCCATACCTTTAAACTGTCCTGATACCCAAAAACAATTTATAACCATAAAATTAGTTCCAATTAAAGGTAGCCAAGAGTTTTCTATGGTAACATATTCAATAAATACTTTGCCTCTAACGTCGACTTTCTGAAAATTATAACCGTTTTTAAATTCCTTTTTTAGCCATTCTTTCTTCTTTTCATAACCAATTTGACATTTTTTATCACTTATGGCACAACAAATATGCGTGTCGTTGATATTTTTATCGGTAAGTTTTAAAATTTCCATTTGTCCTTTTTCCAAAATTAAAATGAATACGTTTTTTAAATGCTGACAATTATCATAAACATAATGATAGTTAAAAACATATAATCAAATGCTTTACAACGTATTGTAAGTGTCGTTAAACTTAAAAACACCATTGCTTTTACCGCAATTCATTTAAAATAGTATATTTATAGTCAGTTCTATTGTCCTACTATGAAAAAACTGCTTGTTTTATTATTAATAACGCTTCATGCACCTTTTGTTTTTTCGCAAAAAGAATTAACACATGAAGTTTATTTTGATACTGACAAATACGATATTCCATCCACTGAAGAAAGTCGCCTATTGCTTTTTATTTCAAACTTAGCCGATATTGACATTGAGTCCATTTCCATTTTTGGTTTTTGTGATGATATTGGTGCCGATTCTTATAACTTAAAACTATCACAACAACGTGCCGACGCTATTAAAACCGTATTTTCTAACAATGAAATTAGCGAAGATTTGATAACCAATGTAGATGGAAAAGGTGAAATTTTATTAAAAATTGTTGAAGAAAAAAATATTATAAAAATTAGAGGTTTAAACCGAAAAGTTGAAATTATAGTAAAGCCAAAACCACCAAAAATTGTTGAAGTTAAAGAAGAAATAAAAGTTGAAGAACCCAAAAAGAAAGATGCAGAGGAACTTTTAAAAGGCGACCTTAAAATAGGTGATAAAATAGTTTTTGATACCATTTTGTTTAAAACCGGTTATAGCCAAATAATGCCCGAATCTAAAAAAACACTGGAAGCTATTGCCAAGGCTTTAGTAGAACGAAAGGATATTTATTTCACTATTCAAGGTCATGTATGTTGCACACAAAATAGTAGAGATGCTGTTGATAGAAAAACCAAACTTCGCAACCTATCGGAAGCGCGCGCAGAATATATTTATGATTATTTCGCTAAAAAAGGTGTTGATAAAAAACGCATGCGCCATTTAGGGATGCGCCGAAAATTTCCGCTGGGTGGCGATCCAAAATTTGACCGTCGGGTAGAAATTGTTATTACCTATGTGGGTAAATAAAACATACATATTCAACATTTTTTTATTCCTATCTAGTTACACTGGTTTCACTCAAAACACCTTAATTCCTGATGCTAATTTCGAACAAGCTCTTATAGATTTAAGCTATGATTCTGGACCAATAAATGGTTTTGTGCCAACCACCAATATTAATAATGTAACCTATTTAGATGTTTCATTAAAAAATATTTCAGACTTAACAGGCATTGAAGATTTTATCAATTTAACCTTTTTGGATTGTTCTGAAAACCTACTTAGCAATTTAAATATTTCTCAAAACACCAAGCTGTCACAATTATTCTGTAGTGATAACCAATTAGCAACAATTGATGTTTCAAATCTAATTGATTTAAATATTTTTTGGTGTGCTAAAAATCAATTAACGCTCTTAAATGTTTCGCAAAACACCAAGTTAATATCTCTAGTTTGCGACACCAATCAGTTATCAACTTTAAATGTTTCCAAAAACACAAATCTGGGTGTTCTTATTTGCGAAAACAACCAAATATCAAGTATAGATATTACTCAAAACACACTACTAAGTCGCTTTGAGTGTGGAAATAATTCAATTTCAAATCTAGATATTTCTAAAAATTTGAGCTTAGTTTTCTTTTCGTGTGAAAACAATCAACTATCCATTTTAAATACTGAAATTAACAACGCTTTATCGACTGTAAATTGTAGTAATAACACGCTTGGTGAATTGGATTTTTCTAAAAATTCTAATCTAACAAGTTTAGATTGCAGTAGTAACCAATTATGCAGATTGAACCTAAAAAACGGAAATAATAATAACGCCCATGTAAATTTTAGCAACAATATAAATTTAAATTGTGTGGTTGTTGATACCCCTACAAACACTCCAATAAATTGGATACCTGCTGGGTTTTTAAATTATGTAACAGTACAAAATCAATGCAGTAATTTTATAAATATAGATAGCTTAAATAATGTAATTACAAACACGCCTTACATATTACCTAGCCTTATATATGGAAACTATTTCACGCAATCCGATGGCACAGGAACACCTTTATTTACTGGAGATGTGATCACAAATTCGCAAACTATTTATATTTATAATACATCAATTTGTGCTACTAATGAAAGCTACTTTAATGTTTTAATTGTTACTGAAGATTATTACATTCCAAAATATTTTACACCCAACAACGATGGAATACACGATTTTTGGAAGGTTGAAGACTTTAATAACTCCATTAAAAACGTTGCTATTTTTAACCGTTACGGAAAGCTTTTAAAATACCTGCCTGCAAATTCATTAAGCTGGAACGGTACTTTTAATGGAAAACTATTGGAATCCAATGATTATTGGTACGCCATTACTTTAAATACTGGAGAAACTATTAAAGGACATTTTACTTTAAAACGGTGAAACAAGTAGCAACCTGAGTTTGTCCTGAGTGCCGTCAAAAAGCTGAATTTAATAAAATCATGGTGTTTTACTGCTTAATCATAGCAATATGCGGAATATTATCTTCTAAATATTCCTCTCCAATTTCCTTAAAACCACAATTATTATAAAAGGATTTTAAATGTGCTTGCGCGGAAATTTTAATTTTGTGCTCTTTAAAACGGGTTTCAATAGCTTCTATGGAAACCTTCATAATATCGTAACCATACTTAAAAGCACGTTCATTTTTAGATACCACAACGCGACCTATACAAGCAAATTCCAAATAATCGCCTGGTTTAAAAATGCGGGTATAAGCTATTATTTTATCGTTCTTAAAGCCTAAAACATGTAGTGCCTTTTCATCTTTTCCATCAATATCCTGATAAACACAATCTTGTTCTACTACAAAAACTTCACTTCGTAATTGTAAAATGCTGTAGAGTTCTTGAAGGCTTAATTCTGAAAAGGTTTTAACTATTATATTTAACATGTTAATTTATTATTTTTCGTCATGGAAGCTTAGTATATGAATAACCCACCTTTTGTTTTTTCCATAAAATATCAAAAAAAACTCCAAAATTGCTTTCGGAGTCTTCATTATTTATTCTTCAACTTGTTTTTCTATAACAAAATCTTCCATAAACTTCGTGGTATAATTTCCAGCTAAATAATCGGGATGATCCATTAATTGTCTGTGGAACGGAATGGTTGTTTTTACACCTTCAATAACGAATTCATCTAAAGCGCGTTTCATTTTATTGATGGCTTCTTCTCTGGTTTGCGCTGTTGTAATTAACTTGGCAATCATAGAATCGTAATTTGGCGGAATGGTATAACCTGCATACACATGGGTATCTAAACGAACGCCGTGACCTCCTGGCGCATGCAACGTTGTGATGGTTCCTGGTGATGGGCGGAAGCCGTTAAACGGATCTTCAGCATTGATACGGCACTCTATGGAATGCAATTTCGGCAAATAGTTTTTACCAGAAATTGGCACGCCAGCAGCGACAAGAATTTGTTCGCGAATTAAATCGAAATCGATAACTTGTTCTGTAATTGGATGTTCTACTTGAATACGGGTATTCATCTCCATGAAGTAGAAGTTGCGGTGCTTATCTACTAAAAATTCGATAGTTCCTGCGCCTTCGTACTTAATATATTCTGCGGCTTTTACAGCGGCGGCTCCCATTTTTTCTCGAAGTTCATCGGTCATAAATGGTGAAGGGGTTTCCTCAGTTAGTTTTTGATGACGACGTTGAATGGAACAATCTCTTTCAGATAAATGACAGGCTCTACCTGTAGAATCGCCCACAATTTGAATTTCAATATGTCTTGGTTCTTCAATAAGTTTTTCCATGTACATATCGTCATTTCCAAAAGCAGCTTTACTTTCTTGACGAGCCGAATCCCAAGCGTCTTTAAGCTGTTCTGGTTTAAAAACACCTCGCATGCCTTTTCCACCGCCACCAGCTGATGCCTTAAGCATTACTGGATATCCTGTAGCTTTAGCTATTTTTTGACATTCTTCGAAGGTTTCAATAACGCCTTCACTACCCGGAACACATGGAACGCCTGCAGCAATCATAGTCGATTTTGCATTGGCTTTGTCGCCCATTCTATCAATCATTTCTGGAGAAGCACCTATGAATTTTATTCCGTGCTCTTCACAAATTTTTGAAAATTTGGCGTTTTCAGATAAAAATCCGTAACCTGGATGTATCGCATCTGCATTTGTAATTTCTGCAGCCGATATAATATTAGACATTTTTAAATAAGAAAGCGCACTTGATGGCGGACCTATACAAACAGCTTCATCGGCAAACTTAACGTGTAAGCTTTCCGCATCGGCAGTCGAGTAAACTGCCACTGTTTTAATGCCCATTTCTTTGCAGGTTCTAATAACACGCAGTGCTATTTCTCCTCTATTGGCTATTAATACTTTTTTAAACATAAATTCTTCAAATTTTCAATAATCAAAAAACAAATTCCAAAAAATATCATTGGAGTTTGGAAATTGAAAATTGGGATTTATATTAAGATGGATCTACCAAAAATAATGGTTGATCGAATTCAACTGGTGAAGAATCGTCAACTAATATTTTAACAATTTTTCCTGAAACTTCAGATTCAATTTCATTGAATAATTTCATAGCTTCAATAATACAAAGCACATCGCCTTCTGCAATGGTTTGTCCTACCTCAACAAATAAAGGTTTATCTGGTGATGGTTTTCTATAGAAAGTTCCTATAATTGGTGATTTAATGGTAATAAACTTTGAGTTTTCTGCTGCAGGTGCTGCAGGTGTAGAAGCTTGAGCTACAGGTTGTGCTTCAGCTAATGGTGCCGCAGCTTGCATTTGTGGCATTTGCGGTGCTACAGGTGCATATTGTATTGCTGTAGCATCCGGATCTGATCCTGTTTTAATGGTGATTTTAATATCATCCATTTCTAATTTAACCTCACTTGCCCCTGATTTGGCAACAAACTTGATTAAGTTTTGAATTTCTTTAATATCCATAATCTTTACTAATTAGTTAATGGTTAGTTTACTGAATTATACGCCCATTTTAAGTAAATGGCGCCCCAACTGAATCCGCCTCCAAAAGCGGCAAAAATTACTTTATCTCCTTTTTTAAGTTGTGATTCATAGTCATTTAATAATAACGGTAACGTTGCAGATGTTGTATTACCATATTTATGAATATTAATCATCACTTTTTCTTCTTCTAATTCGATGCGTTGTGCTATCGCATCGATAATGCGTTTGTTAGCTTGATGTGCCGCTAACCAATTTACGTCTTCTATTGTTAAATTATTACGTTCTAATATTTTAAAAGTGGCGTCTGCCATATTAAACACGGCATTTTTAAATACTGTTTTGCCTTCTTGAAAAGCGTATTGACCACCTTTCTCCAAAATTTCTGGCGTTAAAGCATATGATGAGCCTCCGTATGTTGCTTGTAAAAACTCTCTACCCGTACCATCACTTCTTAGGTATTCATCTTGAAAACCTAAACCTTCATCATTAGGCTCGAACAAAACGGCACCAGCGCCATCACCAAAGATAATACAAGTGGCCCTATCTTTATAATTAATAATGGAAGACATTTTGTCGGCTCCAATTAACAAGACATTTTTATAACGTCCAGACTCAATATAACTAGTTGCTACAGACATTCCATAAAGAAAACCTGAACAAGCAGCATCCATATCAAATGAAAATGCATTGGTGGCACCAATTTCGGTAGCTGTAAAAGAAGCTGTTGAAGCTGCTTTCATATCTGGTGTTGCCGTTGCAACTATAACTAGTTCTATGGTTTTTGGGTCAATTCCTTTTTTATCGATAAGGTCTTGGGCTGCTTTAATAGCTAGGTAAGAAGTTCCTTTGCCTTCTTCCTTAAGAATTCTACGCTCTTTGATCCCCGTTCTGGAAGTTATCCATTCATCATTAGTATCAACCAAAGTTTCAAGAATTTGATTGGTTAATACGTATTCTGGCACATAAGCACCAACAGCGGTTATAGCTGCTGAGATTTTTCCCATAACTTTTTAGTTAGATTGATCAAAAAATCATTAAAATTGAACAAAAACACTTAATATTTTGTGAAAACTACTAAAATTTGACGAAACATTATGCAAATTACGTGTTTTTGTCTTTTAGAAAAAGCATATCATAAAAAAAAACGCTCACATGTGAGCGTTTTATTATATGCGTGCATAATAATTATGCTACGTTTTCTACAGCTTCAGAATTGTCAATTAAAACTTGACCTCTGTAATAAAGTTTTCCTTCATGCCAGTGCGCTCTGTGGTACAAGTGTGCTTCACCTGTTGTTGGGCAAGTAGCAATCTGTGGCGCAGTTGCTTTGTAATGTGTTCTTCTTTTATCTCTTCTTGTTTTCGAGATTTTTCTCTTAGGATGTGCCATTTTTTATGTTTATTTATCCGTTAATAGTTTCTTTAATGTATTCCAACGAGGATCAATATCCTCTTCAGTTTCTTTTTCTTCTTTAAGCTTTGGGCTTAATTCTTCTAGTTTTTTAAGTATTTCAGAATCTAAAGTGCCATCTTCAACTCCTGGATGTATGCGCTTAATGGGTACTGATAGCACAATTAATTCGTAAATGTATTGTTGAACGTTCACTTCATATGTTCCGTGAGGTACAATAAGTATGTCGTCAAACTCGTCATTATATTCATCTCCAAATTTCACCACTAAATCAAACTCATTTTCTATGGTTTGATTGTAAGGTTCGTTTGTTACATCGCAATTAACATTTACAAATCCTGAAATTTTAAAGTTTAATTCCAATAAAGTTGACTTTTTATCTAATATAAGATTGACATCAACATTTACATCATTAAACTCTTCATACTCAAAATATTCAAAGAACGTTTGCTCTATTTTATACTCAAATTGATGTTTTCCAATCTTTAATCCTACAAAGGGGATTGTAAACTCTTTCAGTGGCTTCATTATCACATCTATTTTGAGCCTGCAAATATATAAATTTTTATTTAAGCAACATGACTTATAAACATTTTTTTGTTTACATCTTTCTATTTGATTTTTTTAAAGGATTTTCTGTAATTTCCTCATAATCAAATCTATTTTTAAATATTTGTAGTGCTGTAAAAACGGCTTCTTTAAAAGAGTTGGCATCGGCTTCTCCTTTTCCTGCAATTTCATAAGCAGTTCCATGGTCTGGCGATGTTCTAATTTTATTTAGGCCTGCGGTAAAATTAACACCTTGGCCAAACGACAAGGTTTTAAAGGGAATAAGCCCTTGATCGTGATAGGTTGCTACTATAGCATCAAAATTCTTGTAATTATTAGAACCAAAAAAGCTATCGGCAGCATACGGGCCGTACACTAATTTACCTTCTTCTTTTAGTTTTTGAAGTGTTGGACGCAAAATGGTGTCGTCTTCATTACCAATTACGCCATTATCGCCCGTATGCGGATTGATGCCTAAAACCGCAATTTTTGGTCTTACAATACTAAAATCTTTTAGAAGGGAATTATAAACGGCATTTATTTTTTTAATTATCAAGGTTTCTGAAAGATGTTCAACAATATCTTTTACAGGTACATGATCGGTTAATAAACCAACTCTAAGCGAATCGGTTACCATAAACATTAAACTTTCACCTTCTAACTGTTGTGCTAAATAATCGGTATGACCCGGAAATTTAAATGCTTCAGATTGTATGTTATGCTTATTAATAGGTGCTGTAACCAAAACATCTACATGCCCTTCTTTAAGTGCATTTGCTGCAGACTGCAATGATTTAATGGCGTACTCTCCTATTTTAATCTCTTCTTTACCAAATTCAATATTTACGGGTTCATTCCAACAATTAAACACATTAACCTTCCCAAAAACGAGTTGATTTAAATTATTAATACTATTAAAATTGATTTCTGAATTAAAATGTGTTTTAAAAAAATTCATGACTTTTGACGAAGCAAAAATTACGGGCGTACAAAATTCCAACATTCTAGAATCTTCAAATGTTTTTAAAACAATTTCGCCTCCAATGCCATTTAAATCACCTATTGATATGCCAACTACTATATTTTCCGATTTCTTCATTAAGAATGACAACTTTTGTTTGTAATTTTGATTTTTGTTCCAAATAAACACCTCTTTTGAAATTCATTTGGAATCGCAAATTTAGTTAAATAAACAAACAATATTATGTTTACTGGAATAATTGAAGCCATTGGAACCATTTCAAATTTAAAAAGCGAACAAGACAACCTTCACATCACTGTAAAAAGTGGTATTACCCCCGAGTTAAAGATAGACCAAAGTATGGCACATAACGGGGTTTGCTTAACGGTGGTTAATGTTAATAACGATGAATATACGGTTACTGCCATAAAAGAAACCTTAAATAAAACCAATTTAGGTTTACTGGAAATTGGAAGTCAAGTGAATTTGGAACGTGCCATGAAATTGGGTGAAAGGCTTGATGGCCATATGGTGCAAGGACATGTAGACCAAACAGCTGTATGTACCGATGTTAAAGAAACTAATGGGAGTTGGGAGTTTACTTTTAGTTATGACGCCTCACTTAATAATATTACCATTGAAAAAGGCTCTATTACTATAAATGGCACTAGTTTAACGGTGGTAAACTCTAAAAAAGATAGTTTTAGTGTTGCTATTATACCCTACACGTATCACAACACAAATTTTAACACTTTTAAAATAGGAACGGTAGTAAATTTAGAATTTGATGTTTTAGGAAAATATGTGTCTAGGCTTTTAGAACTAAGAAATACTATTTAACAACTGTTGTCTTTACTAAACAAAAGTTTTTTGGCTCCGTAAAATAAGCCTACACAAACACCAATAAGTACACCTCCATCAATAGGAAGTCCAACAGGAATGGGCCCTCCCTTTGGCGTTGGTGGACCACCTCCAACTTGGGCAACACAAACACAACTTATTAGTACAAATAAGATTGAGGCAACTATTTTTTTGTTTTGTATTATCATTGGGGCAAATGTATAAAAAAAAATAAGCGAACAAAATAAACACACTAAATACAGCACTAAAACATCTTTGAAATACTAAAAATGATCGATAAAACGCATTTGTTTGGCTGTTTTATTCAGTATTTTAAACGCTACCATTCAAAAAAAAGTATTTAACATAAAAAATTCTCTTATTATTTTCGAACAAAACAAAGATATATAAAATAGTATAAAATAATTGATTTATGCCCGTCTTTAAATAATACTGTTATTATTTTTAAAATAAGCCCATTGAATAATAGAATTTCTTGAAAGCGTTTTAAAAATATGTAAGAGTATTTCAACTTTATGCTTTTTCCATATAATCTTGCCAAGTAACCAATATATATTTGTCTTTTCCTAATTCTGTTTTTTTAAGGAATCCGTATTCAAAAACAAACAGATATACATCACCTTTGGTATTTTTCCAATAATGTGTGAAAAAATTGGGATTAAACCCCAGCTCTTTTAAAACTTCAGTTCTTATGGTAACCTTACCACCTTTATTAAATTCCTTAAGTATTTTTCTATTCAGTTTCAGTTGGTTGTCTACCTTATTATAAAAGCGTTCTGGGTTTTGTTTTTCTTTTTGGTATTGATACCCGCTTTTACATTGTGGATCACAAAATTTCTTGTCTGTTCTTCCCGTTAGTTCTTTACCACAATACAAACATTCCTTATAAATTCTCATAAAATTAAATTTAGTCGTATTTTATACGCATCTTATCCGCATAAGGTACGATTAATTGATTTACTTAGATTAGTTTGCATAAAAAAACATGTATAAAGGCAGAAGCATTACGTTAAAACATCTTTTAATTAAAGAAAAGCGCTATATAGGTTTACAATTTAATACAGATAAGGTTATACATGCCCTTGTTAAGCAATTGCCAGATGTAAAATGGAGCAATACTTTTAACATGGCTTACATTTTAAATAGCAAAGAAAACCTTAATGAGATTTTCAAGATATTTAATGAAGTTGCTTGGGTAAATTGCAATCATTTTTCTGATAAAATCAATACAAAAGAATATAATGATGTTATTGATATTACATGGTTTAGAAAAAGGGAACTTCCTGCCAATTACAGGGTTTGTCCTACTAATTATTTAGATAAATTAGAATTAAAGAAATATGCCAATAATACGGTAAGATCGTATGTATCTGCTTTTGAAACGTTTATTAATTATTACCAAGCTAAAGAGTTAATAGCAATTAATGAAGGTGATGTTAGGAACTACATATTAAAACTAGTGCAGGAAGATAAATCGAATTCGTATATAAATACGGCTATTAATAGTATCAAATTTTATTACGAATCGGTTCTTGGAATGCCAAATAGGTTTTATCAAATTGAAAGGCCCAGAAAAGAAAAGAAATTACCAAAAGTACTTTCAAAGGAAGACGTTATGAGTATTATAGCCCATACAAATAACATAAAACATAAGTGTATAGTTAGTCTTTTATATTCATCGGGAATACGGAGAAATGAGTTAGTGAATTTAAAGATTACTGATATTGACAGCAAAAGAATGTTGATACGTGTGGAAGCTGCAAAAGGCAATAAGGATCGTTATACGTTACTTTCTCACTCCTTGTTGAAAGATTTACGAGACTATTACAAACAATATAAACCAGAAAAATACATTATTGAGGGCATGTACGGCATGCAGTATTCTGGTCAAAGTATTTGTAAAATAGTATTAAACTCAGCCGAAAAAGCAGGAATAAGAATTCCCGTAACACCGCATATGCTGCGGCATAGTTTTGCGACCCACTTACTGGAAGCAGGTGTAGATTTAAGACAAATTCAGGTTTTATTGGGGCATAGTTCTACCAAGACCACCGAAATTTACACGCATGTTGCAACCACCACTTTTAAAAAAATAATAAATCCGCTAGACATGTAAAAAAATATAAAAGATATATTGAACATATGTTCAATATATCTTAAATTGGCAGTATAATAAACATAATGTTTATTATAACATTGTTAGCGCACATTCTCATAAAGCACTCTAAAATCAAAAAAATCCCAAAAAGTGGTTTAAAACGTTCCTTAAAATATTGCCTTTTAAAAAATCGGACTTTTGCCAATCTAAACGCAACGGTTGCGAACGACTGACTTTCTAAACGGCAAATCTGAACCTGGATAAAAGAAAAAAGCTCCGCTAAATATCGCAAACGCAACGGTTGCGGGAAAATTAAAAATTAGTCACGGCATATTTTTGCGCTTTAAAATGAAAAAATGTAAGAAAAAAGTAAACGTGCGCTAACACCGTATATAGAAAATTGCTTACTTTTAGCCTTACCAATGTGAGTTGCTTTGTTTGCTTGCTTATGATTTTCCTTCGGAAAATCCTCGCACACAAACACGCAACTTTCCATATACATAAACGTTAGGCAACATTAAAAACAACAACCCTTAATCAAAACATTGAATGAAAACAAATTACACATTAGTATTACTATTTTTTATATCATTAACAACATTTTCACAAAACAAAAGATTTAGCTTAGAAGTCAATTACCCTTTGGCAATGTCTAACGGATTTGAAAATCTTTCAGGAATTATAGATGCGAGCATTAATTATAGATTTGCCAAGAGTGAATTATTCAACTATGGTGCATCTGTAACTTTCGACTATTTAAAGGGAGACCTTCGTTTTAGTAATCAAGACTTGAATAGGAATTTCTTTTTCTATCATGTTGACGGATTCACTGAAATGACTATTCCTTCTGCAGAAAAACTACATCCATTTGCAGGAGCAGGATTTACCTATCTGGATTATGATTATCAATACCTTAGTGGCACTAATGAATTTCCAACAATTAAAACACGAAAAGAAAAAGATTTAGGTTTTAATATAAAATTAGGAGTCCAATATGATTTCACTAATAGTCTATTTATTCAAGCATATTTTCATTCTATACGGACTTTCAATAAGTCAGATTTTAACAACGAAACTATTGGGGTGAATTACAATCAGCTAAAATTTGGTCTTGGAATTAGGATTTAAAAAACGTTGCCTAACATTGTATAAAAATAATGCGTAAGTTTATTTCTAAATCAAGAGTTAGTGCTTGTTTGCTTGCATCTGATTTTCCTTCGGAAAATCCTCGCACTCAAACTACGCACTATTCTTATACGTAACCGTTGTGCATAATGTGAGAAAGCTACTTCTAATAATATTATTTACTTCACAATTATCATTTTCCCAAGCCGAAAAAGATGATTACAAATTGTATTCTATAATATTATCCGACATTCTCGAATTTGGAAAAACATCAAAGAAAGATTCGATTTTGTTAATTGAAAAATATGAGAATCAATTTAAAAAATCGGACTATGAGATTTTTGACCCAAAATACGATTCTGTCACAAAATTGGATTATAGTTTTGTAAGTATTTATAAAGACACCGTTTTTCTGAAAAGACTACTTAAAGAACAGATTTTAAAAAAAATTATTGTTGACCTGACATCGGACTTTAAAAATTATCCTAAAATTAAAACTGATTTATTAAACATAAACAATCTATTTATCCAACCAATTTCTTCAGAGAAATTTTCATCTTTCTTTGGGAAAAAAGGTTGGCGAAAGAATAGTTGGAAAAGAATAAATAGAAAATACGGAATTGGACAAGTTGTTGAGCTTTCCAAAATTCATTATGAAAAAAATTTGGCATCGGTTTATTTTGGAGTTCGTTGCGGTGGACTTTGTGGAAATGGCGGATTTGTGATATTTGAAAAAATAAATGGACAATGGGAAATTCTAACGACCATCAATATGTGGGAATCTTAAAAAAACACTATGCACAACATTGTATAAAAATAATGCGTAAGTTTATTCCTTAGTCAAAAGTTAGTGCTTGTTTGCTTGCATCTGATTTTCCTTCGGAAAATCCTCGCACTCAAACTACGCACTATTCAAGAACTGTGTTAAAAACCAAATGAAAAACAGTTTATTTTTAAACAATATTCTTCTATTACATTTTCACCCTAGAATAAAAATATATTGAAATA
>NZ_SLUP01000008.1 GCF_004341235.1 Mariniflexile fucanivorans | reverse complement strand
TTTCTACTAATGCCGCTTTAATTGATGAACTCCCTATGTCTAATCCTAAGTAATACACAAGTTTTATGATTTAATTAATAATTTTTACTTCTTTAAAAACTTCAATTGACTACCCAAATCTTTTTTTAAAAAAATAAATACCTATAGTTTTATTGAAAAATATAATTTAGTGCAAAATTAGTTTTAGGCTTAAAGAAGTAATGGCAGAAATTAATCAACTTATAGAACAAATGATGCGTTTACTTAATTTAGTGATGTTTTTTAAGGTTGTAACTAGAAAGAGTTTTGTTTGAAAACACCATACCTTTTGCACTTGTTCTATTTAATACAAGAATACTTTTTACCTTATAAAAAAAATATAAGTACATCTCTACAGAACATTATTTTATTAATTTTAAAAAACTTATTTCAATAATGAAAACTATAAGCACAGTGTTAAATGTAAAAAATCTGAACCTTTAAATTTAAGCTACTAAGTTGTGGTTAAATATTACATAAATCTTATACTCTAATAAAATTGTGTCAATTCCTATAACAGGTGTTGCATTGTTCTGAAATCTTTTAATATAATGAAAACTATTCCTGTTTTTAGTAGTATATTGGATAAAATTTGAAATTTAAAACGTATATTAATATACCTATGCGCAATGGCAGCCAGTTTTGGTTGCGCCAATAAAGACAGTTCCAAAAAGAACGATAATAAGGAATTCGTCAATGATTTGATTCATGAAACGAGTCCGTACCTATTGCAACACGCCTTTAATCCTGTGGATTGGAAAGCTTGGAATTCCGAAACTTTGGAACTCGCAAAAAAGAGCGAAAAGCTTATTATTATTTCGGTGGGCTACTCCGCCTGTCATTGGTGTCACGTGATGGAGGAAGAAAGTTTTGAAAATGATTCAGTCGCCAAACTGATGAACGCTAATTTTGTATCTATCAAAGTCGATCGCGAAGAACGTCCTGATGTCGATCAAATATATATGAACGCCATTCAGTTGATGACTGGAAGCGCAGGATGGCCATTAAATTGCATAACACTACCTGATGGAAGACCAATTTTTGGTGGCACTTATTTTACAAAAGACCAATGGATAAAGGCTCTAACAGATATTTCAAACCTATATAAAAATGACCCTCAAAAAGTCATGGATTACGCTGATAAATTGACCCATGGTATCAAAACTTCCGAACTGGTGTCTCTCAATACCGAAGATATAAAGTTTACACCTAAAAAACTCAGTGCGATTATTAAAGCATGGAAATCAAATCTGGACTTTGAGTATGGTGGACAAGCAACTGCACCAAAATTTCCAATGCCAAATAATTTGAATTTTCTTTTAAGGTACAGCTTTCAGAATGATGATGCCCAATTGCAAAGTTATGTTATGAAAGCTTTAACAAAAATGGCAGATGGAGGACTCTATGACCAAATTGGTGGTGGATTCTCGAGGTATTCGGTGGATGCAAAATGGCACATCCCGCATTTTGAAAAGATGCTGTATGACAATGCGCAACTCGTCAGTCTATATTCCGATGCCTATCTCATCTCAAAGAATGATAGATTTAAAGACATTGTTGAACAAACATTGAATTTTATCAACGTGGAACTTTCTGATGAATCCGGTGGTTTCTATTCTTCTTTGGATGCGGATAGCGAAGACAAAAACGGTAATCTGAAAGAAGGTGTCTATTACAGTTGGACAGAAGCTGAATTAAAAAACAGTTTTTAAGTCTGAATTTGACATGTTCAAAGACTATTACAATATCAATTCCACTGGAAAATGGGAAGATGGACAATATATTTTGTTCAAAACGAAAAGCGATGCAGATTTTGCAAGCCAGCACTCCATCAAATTGGAAGATTTGATTTCCATGGTTTCAAAATGGCATATCAAACTTTTAAAAATCAGAAGCTTACGTAAGCCACCAAGAACAGACGATAAAATTTTGACTTCATGGAATTCGCTCATGTTGAAAGGTTATGTAGATGCCTACCGTGTTTTTGGTAATGAAGAGTATCTGGAAAAAGCCTTGAAGAATGCCAATTTCATTAAGACCAATCAACTCCGTAAGGATGGTGGATTATTCCGTAACCATAAAAATGGTAAAAGCACAATTGAAGGATTTTCGGAAGATTACGCGATGGTCGTCCAAGCTTTTATTACACTTTATGAAGTCACTCTTGACGAAAAATGGCTTCAATCTGCCAAAGAACTTACCGATTATACAATCACTCATTTCTTGGACGACAAGAGTAAAATGTTATTCTTCACTTCAAATTTGGAGACCAATTTAATAACACGTAAAATGGAAGTTATTGATGGTGTTATCCCATCCTCCAATTCAATAATGGCTAAAAATTTACTTAAATTAAGTCATTATTATTCAAATGAAACCTACTCAAAAATGGCTAAACAAATGCTTAACAATGTGTATTCTGACATCATGTCGGTTCCTTCAGGTTATTCAAATTGGCTTTCACTTAATTTGAACTATTCAAACCCATATTATGAAGTTGCCATTTCAGGAAAGGATGCCAAACAGAAATTGAAATCACTGAATTCTAACTATTTGCCAAATATTTTGATAGCTGGTTCTACAAAAGAAAGTAATCTGTCTTTGTTGGAAAATCGATACGTTTCTGACGAGACTTATATTTATATCTGCCTCAATTCAACCTGTAATTTACCGACAACAAGCCCTGAAAAAGCCTTGACACAAATAAAATTTAAATAATTTCATTCTTGAATGAATTGATAATTGGTTAAATTTTATGGAATAGTTAGTTGATAGTTTATCAAAGATTTAGATACTCTAAACATATTAAATACAACAATTCTCATGACATCTGCTTCATCGATTAAATTCATTATTATATATTACAAGTAGATTTAACAACAAGTTGAAAAAGACAGTATTCTATTTAAATCCTTCGAAAATTACGTCAAATAAGTTTGAGTTTATAAAATTTCAATTCCACTACACCAGCATTTATATTTTAAAAACTTTTTCTTGCCTAGTTACTAAGTCTGATTTGCGCGGAATTGCATTAAAGATTCATATTTAAAGTAGAATTTAAAAAATCAACGGATAGTTTGTCCATGAAAACGGGGTAAGCAATAATCTTGGAGCTATTCTTAACATAATAAATATAGCTCTTATATAGATTAGATGGAACAGGACTGGACATCGTGAGTTTACGCTTTCTTTATTTCTGTGGATAGCTGTCTTTATTTCAGTAATTCATTTTTATATTGACGCATAAACAAATAAGTCAAAGACAAAAAAGGAACTATTAAACCAAAGGATGAGCACTTTATTTATATCTACCAGAATCAAATTGAACTACATTTTCATCAAAGAATTCTTAAATGGTTTGTAATATCAGAACCAACATCTTCTCTTTTCGATTCAATCTCCCTTAATGCCTGTGCAAGTTTCAACATATCCCTGCTAATCTTTGTTTCAATAACCCGAGCATACTTCTGGGTCGTTGAAATTTTTTTATGGCTCAAAAGATTTGAAACCGTTACCAGCGGCACATTGTTTAGAAGAGTAATCGTGGTGGCGAAAGTATGGTGGGCAACATGGAACGTCAGTTTTTTATCAATACCATACAACTCAGCGATTTTCTTTAAATGCTTATTGACTTTTTGGCGGCTAAGCACGGGTAAAAGCTGATGGCCATTTTGCTCAGAGGGATAATCTCTATAAATCTCCAGTATTCTTTTTGCCTCATCCAGAAGTGGAACTTTCAAGGGGGTTTTTGGTTTTTGGCGCTTGACCATTATCCATTGTTCACCGTCTATACCTGTAACTATACTCTTGGCAATAAGGTTCTTCACCTCTATATAACATAAACCTGTGTAGCAAGAAAAGATAAAAATGTTCTTAGCATCTTCTAATGAAACATTGCTTGAATTGAGCAATTTTACCCTATCAATTTCTGTTTGGTCCAAAAAGGCACTATCAAATTCCTCAAACTTCAACTGATATAAGGAAAAAGGGTTTTTCTTTACCCAGCCGTGTTTTAATGCCAAAGTCGTCAGTTTTTGAAAACGTTCCATGTGCTTCATTATACCATTATTTCGCAGAGGCTGCGACTTTCTTAAAGGTTCGCATTGTCTCAGGTAACTTTCAAAGCTGGCCACAAAGGAATAGTTGATGTTCTTAAGGTAATAATCTGATGACTTAAACTCATTCAAAATAAACCTGTGAAGATATTTTTCTGTAGAGGGATAGTTTTTGGCCGTTCCTTGAGATAAATAAATCAAATCGTTCTTCCTGTGATAATTTATGAGGTCATGAATTGTTGCAACGGGTTTGTCCTTTCCCAAATACCTTAATTTAACCGCTTGTGCAGAAACAACAACGCCGCTGTCGGATAGTTGCCTATAGCATAAAACTATTTTGGAATGGATATTTTCAAGGACATTATTAATTTCTTTAGCCCCTGAAAATTTGGGCTTAATGTGTCTTGATTTTGTGCACCAGCTATTTTCAAAGGTGGTTTGTTGAGTACTTAGATCGGCACGTTTGCCATCTATTGTAATCCTCGCATAAATCGGGAATGTTCCTTCTTTTCTGAAGACCGTCCTTTTTAGCCAAAAATGGACATTGAAGGTTTTTAGGAATGTCATTACTTTCGTTTTTAATGAATAAATCAGTTAAACGAAAGCCAAATCGCTGTAAAGATGAAATAATACTAATGGTACAAATTTAAGGAATTATTTCTTAAAAAAAGGACACCTAATAGGACACCTTTAAATTTGTACTCAAATGGATACAAATGAATTCAAACAAAATATTAAAATACTGAATTTCATTTGATTAGCATTGTTTTGATATCCATTGATACCCAAATTGTCGGGATGACAGGATTACCTTGCGTTTTATAAAGTACTGTTTTACAGTGTTTTAAGTGATTTTGTTTCAGTGGATTCACCGAATAGTACACTAAAGTCAAAAAGAGCTATTTAAAAACAAAATTTATTTGTTTTTATTGATATAAAGATACAAATTTCATTGAATAGTCTCAATATTCTTAGAATAATAAAACTCGTGTTGTTTAGGATAGTTTATACTCTAATTTGTTTTTCCATTTTTCCCAATCTGGAAATAATTCATTTTGAAGTCTATAAAAATCTTTATTATGACTATAATGTACTAAATGGCAGAGTTCGTGAATTACAACATACTCTATACTTCCCTTTGGTGCTTTAATTAATTCAGTATTTAGAATTACTTTACCTGATTTTGTACAGCTACCCCAACGCTTTTGCATTAATCTTATTTCTAAAATTGGTTTTTCAATTTTATATTTATTAAATTTTTCTAATGAACTATTTAATAATTCTTCAAAATAAAAATTTGCTTTTTCTTTATACCATTCGTTTAACTTTTTTTCTAAATATTCAGGATTGCAGTTTTTAGTTTTCATCATCATTGCACCTCTAAATAATTTAATTTCATTAACCGTATCTTCAATGATTTGTAATTTATATTGCCGTCCTAAAAACAAATGTGTTTCTCCATTGATATATTTACGTTGTGGAGTATGAGGTTTATAACTAGAGAAAAAAGTTTGTTGTTTTAGAATCCATTTTGCTTTTGATTTCACC
The DNA here is from genome assembly GCF_004341235.1 of Mariniflexile fucanivorans. Classification (GTDB taxonomy): domain Bacteria; phylum Bacteroidota; class Bacteroidia; order Flavobacteriales; family Flavobacteriaceae; genus Mariniflexile; species Mariniflexile fucanivorans. The sequence continues at coordinate 270,260 of NZ_SLUP01000008.1, read as the reverse complement.
TTTTTATTAATATCTTCAATACATGCATCATCTGGAGCAATAACGGATACTAAACCATCAGGCAATACTTTTATACCTAATGATTTTCTAGAAGCAAAAGTTAAACTATACTCAATGCTTTTACTTCCATAATTTACTTTTTGGATTGAGTGTAACATTAAATATATTTGAGTTTAGCGATTTTAATTACTTCTTCAATTAATTCGTCAATTTTATCAAAAGAGAATTGCATATCATATTGTTGTTGCTTTTCGAAAAGTAAATCATCGAGATTGTTTTTCAATTCTTTTTCGATTTCCGAATTAGTTTGCCAATCAATTATTAGAGTATTATTTTCATAAATACTACTTTTAATACATTCTTCTATTTCTAAAGCTGTTTTTGCTTGTACTTCTTTTGGTTCTGGAGTGTTATTAAAACTATTCTCAAATACTGCATTAATTAAATTAAAAAATGCAATTGCATTTGGTTTTTGTTGGATAGAGCTTGGTACATTATTTTGTTTTCCGGTAAGAAATTGATTTTCGTATTCTTTAGCTCTTTGCAAATATAAAGCTTCATCAATACGGTGTTGATGATAGTCGCTTATTGCCTCTCTAATCAATGTGGATAAACTTTTATAGAAGATTGGATCTTCATTCATTTTTATATTTAACGCTTTAATTGTACGAGTTGCTATATGATCTGCTTTAGCAGCTTTACCAACCATTTTTTCTACTTCAGCTTCACGTTTATCTTTATCAAAAATATTAACTAATTCAGTTATTTTTAAAACTTCTCCTCCAGTAGTAATATGTTTGTCTATTAATTTTTGAATTTGAGGTTCAAATGCTGAAATATCAATATCGTCATAATATCTTCTTTTTACATCTACTCTTAGTTGCAAGAAAAATTTACTGTCTTTCTTATATCTGTCAATGGTTTTTTCATTTTCGATATCATTGAATTCTATTGATGCCATTGCTAATTTAAACAAACGAATAAAAGCAGATAATTTATCATAAAAAGGATGTCTAATACTATCATCACTCAATAGTTCTGAATAAGCTTCAGCATCGTATTTGTTTTTTATCGTTTTAAATAAATCCCATAATTCACTATGTGCCTGTGGTAATTTTTCTATTTCCTTATTGATGTTTATTATTGTTCCAGCTAATTCTTCTTGTTCAAAGTCATCTAATCCACTGTATGTATTTAATGCACTATCTAGGTTTTCTAAATTTCCAAAATAATCAATAATAAATCCATATTCTTTTCCTGGCGCAACTCTGTTTACTCTAGCAATAGCTTGTAATAAAGTATGCTCTCTCAACGCTCTAGTTACATATAATACTTGATTGTTTGGTGCATCAAAACCAGTAAGCAATTTATCTACAACTATAATAATTTCGGGTTTTTCTTGTTTTTTAAATGCACTAATTACTGACTTTTCATAGGTTTCCTGTTTACCATATTTACTCATCATTGCTTTATGAAATTTTAAAACAACATCTTCATTTTCTTCAAAAGCATCATCATAATTTTCTCTTGTATCTGGAGCAGAAATTAATACTTCACAACTTACCTTACCTATTTCTTTTAAATATTCTCGGTATTTGATTGCTGTGGTTTTATTAGGTGCTACTAATTGGGCTTTAAATCCTGTTCCTTGAATATTATCTACAAAATGATCACTAATGTCCCAAGCTCTAGCCTCTACAACTTGATCTGCTTTATTGATTTGATTAGTTGAACTGAATTTTCTTTTTAATGCCACTTTTCCATACAGTGTTGCTTGTTCAGAAACTCTATCGAAATAAGTGTCCAATGGCTTATCATTTACCTCAATAATATTATGCCTTCCTTCATACAATAATGGCACTACAGCTTTATCTTCTACAGCATCATTTATTGAATATACATCAATTAGACCCCCAAATTTATTAGCTGTACTTTTCTCTTTCTTCATTAATGGTGTTCCTGTAAAAGCTACAAAACAAGCCTTAGGAAATACTTTTTGCATTTTCACATTAAACGTTCCGTACTGGCTTCTGTGTCCTTCATCAATCAACACGAAAATATTTGGAGAAGTAAAACCTTCTTTTGTTTGGTTTATGGCCGCTTCAAATTTGTGTATTAATGTTGTAATTACAGCGTCTGTTGGGCTGTTGATTAATTCTACTAAATGTTTACCAGTTTGCGCTTCTTCTACTCCTACATGGCACTTTTGAAATGTTTCCGTAATTTGAGTGTTTAAATCAATTCTATCTGTAACTAATATGATTTTTGGGTTTTTAATGTCTTTTTGGGTCGCTATCATTTGTGCTAACATGACCATTGTTAATGATTTTCCACTTCCCTGCGTGTGCCAAATGACACCACCAATTCGTTTTCCATTGGCATCTGGAATACTAATTTTTTTAAGTGTTTCTTTTATTGCAAAATACTGTTGGTATCTTGTTATTTTTTTAACCCCGTCATCATATACTATATAATTGAATATTAGGTCTAATATTCTTTGTTTTTGACATAAACTAAAAATTAATTTGTCTTGTTCTGTAACTATTACTTCTTCTTTTTCTAATTGATTGAAAAATTGTAAAACATTTTTAAATCGTTGATTGAAAATAGCGGTTCGTTCCGTATTTGGTAATTCACTATTTTTTAATTGTCTAATAGCATCACCATAATGAATGCCTTCATCTTTAGAACGAAATACTTCTTTCCATACACTCCAAAACTCCTTTTGTGTTGCTGTAGTCGCATATCTAGCTTCGTTTACAGCTAAAGAAAACACTATATTAGAATACTGATATAAACCCCTTATTCCATCTTCTTGTTGATTTCGTAGATGTTGCGAAATGGCTTCATTAACTGGATCCTTTATTACATTACTTTTACATTCTATTATTACCATTGGAATACCATTGATAAATAAAACTATATCTGGACGATAGGTATCATTTCTTTCACTTCTTAATACAGCATATTCTTCAGTTACATGAAATATATTATTTTCAATATTTTTCCAATCTATGAATTGAAAAGAAAAACTTTTTTTATCGTTTAAAATAGTTTGTTCTAAACTTTTACCCAATGTAATTAAATCATAAAACTCTTGGTTTGCCTTAATAAAACCATCCTGAATAGGTAATTCACGCATTGCAATAATAGCAGTATTGATATTAGTCTCTGAAAAAGAGAACTCTTTGTTTTTGTATTGTATGCTGTTAATTTTTTCGAGTTGTTTTTTAAGAATGGGTTCAAGCAGTACATTGCTGGTTCTACCGCCACGTAACTCCATTGCTTCTTCTGGCGATACATATTGGTATCCCATTTTTATGAGTAACTGCAATGCTGGAATTTGACTAATGTGGTCTTCTATGTAGGATGGAGTCATATTAACTAATTGATTTAGTGTTGTTTTTACCTTTTGTATTCTTAGCTTCTTTTAAAGCTTTAGATAGTCTATCAGTTAAAGTGTCAATTGAATCTTCCCTTTTTAAACTAGTTACACCACAGCAAATGGTCAAACGATGTTTATTATCGCCAATTGAAAAAATATTATTACTGATCATTTTTCTTTTACGCTCAGCTGCTTGTAAAGCTTGACCAAGATTTGTTTCCTTGGCAATAACAACAAATTCATCTCCTCTTTGAAAGAAACGAAAAGTTTCATCTGTTGCTCTTTTATCACTGCCAAGTAATTCACCTACCTTTTTTAATATTAAATCAGCCTCTCCATAGCCATACTTCGTGTTAAAGGATTTGAAATTATCAATATCAATTAAGATAATACTGGTATTATCTTTAAAATCTTCAATTAAGGATTCTAATGAAATTTTTAATCCTTTATGATTTTTTAAACCTGTTAATTCATCAATATTATTATCTCTTATTAAATTATCAAGCTTTGATTTATATCTAAATATTAAAAAAAACAAACTAATAATGAATATTGTTAAAATGATTATCAGATATAAAGGTGTTTTAATCTCAGAAAATAAAAAAGTCTTTACCAAAGGAATTAAGCTAACAAAATATGTAAATAACAATCCTCCAGAAAAAATTAAAATTGCTTTGAAAATGTCATAAAATCCTTTTGATAATAATTCAGATTTAAATTTTTCAAATGATTTTTTAATATGTTTCATAACTCAATGTTAAGTAGTTTATAAATTTCTACTTTATTCTCATTATAAACCTCTAATGCACGGGTCTCAAGGTTTTTAAGTCGATCTTTGTCAGTTTCATCCATTTCAATATTTTCTGCCTCAGTTTTAAATAATGTATTAAGTCTTAAGTATGCAAAATTATCCGGTTCTTGTCTATCAATACCATTTTTTAACAAGCTTAAAATATTTTCCGCCTGTTGAGATTGACCTTGCATAAATAACTCTATAATTCTTTTACGCTTATTATTTATCCAATACCAAATCCCAAATTTGTTTTCTCTACTAGGCTCTAGAAATATTCTTTCACCTGTACCAATTGAGAGTAAATTAATATCAATTAATTCTTTTTGAAAAGCTTTTTGAGCTTCAATCAAAGCTATTAAACTGGGATTATTAGCCCAAACACCACCATCTACTTTATTTTTAAATTGTAAAACATCTCCTTTCATATCTTTATACATATCACCTGAATACGGATCAAAATATGTAGGAGCAGATGAAGTTGATAAAGCGGCATCTAATAATGGAAGATTAGGGTCTCGAGTAAATCTGTGATGGTAAAGACTTTTTAGAACAGATGGTTTTCCAATACTTAAATCGTAAATTGATACTCCAACAGGCACTTTACAATCTTTAAGTTTAGGAATAGAATTATTGTGATATTTTTTAAACACACATTCCAATAAGCATTTAAGGCTTGCTCTATCATGTGAGGAATGATTAAGACATTTTAAAATTCCTTTTTTATTACCAAAAATTTTTTTAGCATTATTGAAATAAAGGTCTTTAATCTCTTCGGCTGGAATCCCTAAAGATAATGCTAATGCAAGAATACCACCTGTAGAAGTGCCAAAAATTAAATCTACATTCTGATATATTTGCCAATTTTCAACTTCTTTAGATTTAAGCTCCTTTTCGATTTCACTTAAAATTACTGCTGGAAAAATACCTCGAATACCACCTCCATCTAAACTTAATACTCTAAATTTTTTCCCGCTCATATTGTTCTTACTTTTCCTGTCAATAACTGCTGCATAATTCCTTTTTTCTCTAACTGCAAGGTTTCAAGTTTTTGTTGATATTGATTTAGCTCTTCGGATGCTTTATCTAAAATGGTTGCAATTGCTTTTTGTTCCTCAACATCGGGAAGTTTAATTTCTAATTTTAGAAAATCGGTTTTACTCATTACCCTGTTTCTACCTGCACCTCCTGGAGAAATTAGTTCCAATAAAAATTTGAACCTTTTTTGTAAAATAAAATGTCTAAAATATTCAGGAATTGAATTTTGAGAATTGAATGTATATGTCGGAAAACGATGCGAAACCAAACCGCTTTCATCTTTTTTACTAACTATTGCTACTGCGTGTTCCCAAGCAAATGTGATATTGATGATTAAATCATTTTCTTTTACTTCATACATTGTTTCCATTGCAATAGAGGCTGGGTCAAAATCAGTTTTATGAAAAATCCCCTTTCCGTGACTTCTTAAACCAAGTGCCAAATAATTTTCAACAGGTTTTAAAATTGGTCTGGGAGTAAAATTTAAACATTCACTCATAATTCTAACTTTCCATTTTTCATTAAACCCTTTTACTCTCATTTTTCCAGAAAGTAATTTTTGAGTTAAGCCATTATTTCTATGTTTCAAATTATCAATTATTGATTTGCAATTATCAATCGCTTTATCCCAAGTTGATAGTATGGTTGCTATTTTTTGTTGTTCTTCTACAGGTGGAATCGGGATTTTAAGCTTTTGAAGTTCCGATTTAGAAATGCTGTAGACAGAAGTTCCTGTCGCTATTTTTTTTAATTCAACACCAACTTTAGGATTGTTGAAAATATATGTTCTAAAACCTTGAACCGTTTTATTAGAAATGTCTCTTGCTAAAAAAGTATGTAACCCTGAAACTATTTTTTTTGACTTTATATTTTTTACTTCAATACATTCTCCAACTCCTGCATAATCTTCAGAAGCATCGGTTATAATTAAATCTCCATCTTTTAAGTAATTAAATTTTTGATTTAGAATTAATTCATCTTTAATATATGGGAGTTTTTCAATTTCACAGTCCAATATTTCACTCTTAAATTTAGAATGAATATCACCATAATGAATATTTTGAATTTCATTCAAAGTCACATCATAAGTCAAGTTATCTCTTGAAAATGAATTAGTTGAAAATAGTTCAAAAACACTATCAAATCTTTCAACTTTCCAATCATTTGGGATTAAACCAATAGCTGTTTCTTTATATTTATTATTAAATTCTTTTAACATACAATCGATTTATTTTAAATTATTACCACCTGGGTGAATTCCACCACCTAACCACTCGCCAGTAATTAGCCACATTTCATAATGATACAACCACTCCATAGCCCAAGGCATTATTGTACTAGTGATTGTTTTTGTATCATTCCATTCTTTTGCTTTTGGATAAAACAAACATAGCTTTTGTTTTTTATGGTCATATACATGCTCTAATTTATTTTTCCCTTCGGGTAGTTTAAGTTCTTTAGGTTCTAAAACATAAATTTTAGGACTGTCTCCTTTTTTGTAAGTAACTCTAACCAAGTATTCATCACCCAATGGAGAAGATTTTAATTTACCCTCCCAAACTATTTGACTGTATGTACTCATTTTAGTTTCTCCAAAACCATAATCTCTCTTTAAACCTGCAAACTGTTGCGCAATAGTGAGCTTTGGTGGTTTATTCATTACCAAAAAATTTATGTGGCTGAACTTTAGTCACTTCTTTTAATCCTGTTACAGCCGTTCCAACTAGTCCAAGATTTCTATCAACATTATTATTTCCGTTTTCAGTTAATATTCTCATGTTATTACCTATATCAGAGAATGTTTTAGTTACAGGAGCATCACCAAAAGATTTTTTTAATGATTCTGATAAATTAATTCTGTTGAAAGGAGCATTAAAAATTCCAAAATCAAGTTTTAATTTTTCTATCCAATCTTTGAAAAACTTTTCTCTTTTAGAATTAGGCAATGCCCATCTATCGGCAAAGTTTTCTGAAGTTTTTACAGGATTAGAAATCCATTTGACGTACTGACCAGTTTTTTCGTCTAACCTAACCTCTATGAATTTTTCCATATTATTGATAACATTTATTAATGCCTCCATAATATTATCTTCTCCATTATAAGCATGTGTTGCTAATGTTGTTAAAATACAAGAAATTGGTTTTTCTTTTTTATCTTCATCAGAATAATCTTTAAACATAATATCACGATGTCTTTTTAATAACTGGACAGCTCTTTGCAATGGCAATCGCTGTTTTTGATATTTTGGTGTAGGTTTTACAGATTCATTTAATGAGAATGTTTTCGTTCTAAGACCTTTAACATTTTCAGCACTTTTCATAAACCATATTGCATAACCAAATGGATTGCTTAAATACCAACTTAATGGGTTTGTAGATAAATAATAATCTGGTACTTTTTCTTTATCAGTAATACTCAAAACCAAGCTCTCAATTTTCTGGTCGGATAAATTTGAATAAGCTCTTTCCATTATTATTGAATGCCCTGATGTGTTTACAGCTGGAAGAATATCCATGTGGTACCTTTCATTTGCATTACCATTTTCTCTATATTTCAACGTCCAACATCTTCTTCCTTCATCATCAAGAATAGATTCATACTTTTTATGTTTACGAAGTTGATCACCAACAAGTTCCTTTACATCCTTTTGGGTCCAACTTTGTTTTTTACCATTTAATTCACATACAATATCCAAATCAATATCTCCGTCAGGATCTACAGTTTGAATTAAAGTTCCAATGATAAATGAACCCTGTGGACTAACAACAGGATTGTAGTTTGCTAATTCTGAATCATCATTAGTCAACCAATTTCCAACAGCCTTATAACTATTTACTGCAGCTTCATGTTGTGCTTCAGTAATACTTAAATTTTCTCCTAGGACATCTAATATTTCTTCTAATTCTTTTTTTTGTTGTGTAGTTATAGCCATTTTTTTTAATATTATAATGTTAATTGAAAAGCTTGTATTAATTTGTTAAAAATTTGGTTCATGTCTTGGTTTCCAAATCCATTGGATGTTAATGTATCTGTACTTGGTAAATCGTCTTTTATAGTGTCAACAAACTTTTTCAAATCGGCTTTAATGGTACCAGGCAAAACGAAACGGTCGTTTTCTGTGAGCATCATTACCATTCTAAACACATCATTTTTGTGTTTTTTGATATCTACTGTTCTCACATTTTGACCTGCTGCTTTTCTTTCAGTATTGTTTAAAAAGGCAAAAGCTTTTAGGCAAATTAAAGTTTGTGGTATTGCAAAATGCACCCCTTCTTTCACTTCGCTATGCTCTATGGTATAGTTATAATAGTTTTCGTCTAGCAATATGGCTGACAAACTGGATAAACCTTCTTCTACTGGAATTGGGGTTAGATGTGCGCCTTCATTGGCATCGATAACATCTGGAACTTTGCAAAACAATTCGAGTTGTTTTGGATAATCTGGATTGGCAGGACTTGCAAAACGGTAGCAGTTTCTTTCTTCTTGATTTTTTTGTTGTACAGCATATTTTCCGAGCTTAATAAATTCCCAAAACTTGGTTACAAACTCTGGGGACAAAGCTTCAACAATCAATATCATATCAATATCATCGGTAGCACGCGGTGTAAAACCTGCTCCTTCTATAATAATATCGCAAGCTGTTCCACCAATGATGATGTAACTATCTTGAAAATCTTTAAAATGTAGGCTAAAAACCTCTAATCCTACTACCATATATATTTTTCAATTATTTGTTCTAATCCCATTTCTACACGTTCATCATGACTATCTTTTAAGCTTAAATATAAAGATAGTGGATCAACTACAACTAGGTCATTATCCATTTCTTCTGCTATTGTTAATGGGTTGTATTTCCATACTTCAATGGCAAATTGACCTTCTCGATCATTTGCATTTACTAAACGATTGTTTCTTTTTAAGGCATAAAAAGTGTTTTTTTCTATGGCATAATAATCTTGTCTGCTTGGGTTTAAGCTTGTGTATTCTGGCATGGCAGAAGCATTGGATTTTAACATAAAACTATCGCTTGGCAATACATCTACATAAACTGTTTTTATTATTGGACTTACTAATAGCTTTTGTTCTTGTGCATAGTACCACAATTCACTTCTTTCATATTTAAACTTGATGTACTTTTCTTTTTCCCCGTTTACATCAATAAATTCATGTTGTTTTAAATCTTCTACAGCATTTGTAATTGCCATTGGCGAATAGTTTAGCTTATCGGCAATTTCATTAAAAGCATGTTCTTCAATTTGCCATTTGTTATACCTATGGATAATATGATAAAGCAATAGCAATTGCGCCGAAGGCATTAATGTCTCGCTTTTCTGTTTTGATTTTGGTAGTGAATAATTTTCGCTTAAATTGATCAATAGTTCCGGTAAAAACAATTGCTTTCCTGGAACAATAAAGTTGATTCTTTTTTCAATTAATCGATTTCTGTTGTAAGATAAAATAGTGTCTAGCACTAGCACTACTGTTTTATTCCAGGTGTTTTTAAGTAGCAGTAAGTGCTTATCTGCTTGAAGAATACTTAAATCATCCTCGTTTTTTAGTTCTACCAATACTATGTTTTTATCAAAAATTGTAGTACCATATAGCTTATACGCTTTAGAAAAATACATAGGCAAGTTCCCCAAATCTTTATTCTGAATTGGATTTACTATGGCATTTATGCCTAGTGTTTCGTTGATATAATTAATAGCTTTCTTCATAATTTATACCTTAATAAAGTCAAAAACAATCAATAAAGTGATTAACTTTATTGTGCAAATATAACTTTATTATATTGAAAATCATATATTAAAATATTTTTTAGGATCAAAACGCTCGTTTTCATTTCGTTGTATATATCCTAATTGATTAGTTCTCATTTGAGTTCTACCAATTTTGAAATCTTTAGTATTATGATGACTGTGTCCATAAATCCAATAATCTACATTAGACGCTTCGATAACATCAAAAAGCTCTACTGCAAAAGCTTCATTTAAGGCACTATTTTTATATATCTTAGGATACTTTTTGAATGTAGGAACATGATGCGTTACTACAATTGTTTTATCAGCATCATTCTTCTGCAATTCTTGATTAATAAAGTTGATACAATTAGTATGCAATTGATTATAATCATCAGTTGTTAACTTATGACCGTGGTAATTAATTACATGAAAATCACTTAGACCACGTTCAATACTCCACTGATTAGAAAGACTAATCTTTGACCACAAAGTAGAAAATATCAATTTTGTGTTTTGATAGTGAACTACCGAATTGTTTAATAAAATTACATTACTCCTGATTTCTTCATAAAAAGTTTCGGGCTTTGTGGCTGCATCAAAATAATAATATTCGTGATTGCCTGGAATCCAATAAGTCATTTGAAAATTATCAGATAAGAAGCTAAAAAAGTCTTGATGTTTATCCAAGACAACAAAAGGAACAATATCTCCTGCCAAAATCAATATATCCCCACTAGGAACTAACGGATTTGCATTAAAGAATTCCTTATTTTTGGGGAATTCCAAATGTAGGTCAGATGCATATTGTATCTTATTGACATTCATTCTTTTGGCTCTTTTAAATTAAATTCAATTCTTTTAAGTAGTTTTCCATTTGGTTTTCTACTTCAGTAAGTTGTTTTTTTAATTCTTTAATATTGTTGTGTGTAGCTTTTATATCCACTTCTTCTTCTTCTTCAAATGTATCTACATAACGAGGAATATTAAGATTGTAATCATTTTCAACAATATCAGCAATCGTAGCACGATAGCTGTATTTATCTTCTAATACAATGCCTTTTTCAGATGTTAGTGGTTTAGCTTCTTTAAATGATTTATAAGCTGTAACAATATGTTCAATATCTTTTTCTCTTAATTTATTTTGATTCTTTTCGTTTTCAAACTCACTACTCGCATCAATAAATAAAATGTCTTTGTTTATTCCTTTTCCTCTATTAAAAATTAAAATAGCAGCTGGAATTCCTGTGCCAAAAAACAAATTAGCAGGTAACCCAATAACAGCCTCTAATAAGTTTTCATCTATTAATTGCTTACGAATTTTACCTTCACTACTGCTACGAAATAATACTCCATGAGGTACAATTACACCCACTTTACCTACATCTTCATAGGTGGTTTCTACCATATGACTTATAAACGCATAATCTCCTTTACTTTTTGGTGGCACACCTCTATGGAAGCGGTTAAACTGATCAGAGGCTGCTGTATCTGCGCCCCATTTATCAAGCGAAAAAGGTGGATTTGCAACTACAATATTAAATTTCATTAGATTATCTTTCTCTAATAGTTTGGGATTGTTAATTGTATCCCCCCATTCTATAGTAGCACTGTCTTGTTCATGCAAAAACATGTTCATACGACACAAAGCCCATGTACTACCATTGTTTTCTTGACCATAAAGAGAATAGTTTTTTCCTTCTATTTCATTAGCTACTTTAATCAATAATGAACCCGAACCACATGCAGGATCACAAATTCTATTACCTGATTGTGGATCTACTAATTTTGCAAGCAGTGTACTTATTTCGCTTGGAGTATAAAATTCACCAGACTTCTTACCACTTTCCCCTGCAAATTTTGAAATTAGAAATTCATAACTATCTCCAATAACATCATTACCTTCTAAATGTGATGGTTGTAAATCTAATTCAGAAAAATCAACCAATAAGTTTTTCATTATTGCATTGCGTTGTTTTGTTTGACCAAACACCGTTTCGGAATTGAATGAAATACTACGAAATACCATTGCTAATTTGGCACGATTTGCATCCTCTAAAGCTGTTAATCCAATATCAATAATTTCACCAACATTAGCTTCATTGCGGTTTTGAAAAAGATAGTCGAAATTACTAACATCAGGCAAAATAAAACGCTCTCTTTTTAATTGACGTTGCACCATTTCTTCGTTATCTGGATATTTAATACGGTATTGAGCTACTTTATCTTTCCAAACATCCGATAGATATTTTATAAACAAAAGTGTAAGTATGTAATCTTTGTATTGTTCACTTCCCATTACAGGTCGTAAACTATCACAGGCTTTCCAAACTATATTGTTGATTTCTCTTTGTGTAATTTTAGTATTACCCATTTTCTGTATTTTATTTTCTATTTATTGTTTTTATCGTTTATCAAATCATTTAAAGAAGCAATATTATTCTTTTCTAAATAAGTACCAAGATGCATATCGCTTCTAACATTTAAGTTGATGTTATAATTTTTTTCAATAGTACCAATATGTGTATCACTTCTTTTTTGTCTTAATTCGCCAGTTTCATTTCTGCTTCTTTCTCCTTTCATACCAGGAGCATCGTTTTTTACTTTTGCCATGTTGTTTTTATTTTATTATTGTTGAAATTGTTGATTGAAATAGTTTTTGTTTCTCTTTTATTATATTGTTAGTTATATCAATATCTTTTAGATAAAGCTTTTGAATTTCTACCACTTTTAATTGTTCAGCAATAGGAATTAAATTAAAAGTAAAATCTGCCAACTCACTTTTTCGGATAGAAGGTATAGAACTACCAGAAGCAGATTGTTGAAAATACATCAAGTTTTTTGGTAGATTTAAAACTGAAACCAAATATTCAGGAATGATTTTAGATTTATCAACTCTTAAAATAAAAAATATAGATGATGCAATTGCTTTACCAAACTCCTTTTTATAAATTGTAGAAAAAAATCGAAATCCTTTGGCAACAAATAAAATGTCATCATTTTGTAAAAGATTAGTTATTGATTTATCATCCTCTTCTAAAGTAGTTTCATCTTCACCTATATATTGACCAAATTCATTAAAATGCTTTGCTTGCAAATAGGGAATCGTACCGTCATTACTAGGCCTACCATAATAACCGAACTGAATATTTGCTATTTCTTTTATTTTTAATTGCATTAGATTATATTTGTAATATTATTCATTTCTGATGCAAATATATAAAAATAAAGAATACAAATTATTTTTAATATTGTAGAATTATTCAAAAATAGAAATAAGTATCTTTATTTTTAAAATATGTTATTATAAAACCAACAAGCCCGCAATTTATGATTGCGGGCTATAATACTAACGTATCTGCGGATAGAGGGAGATTCGAACTCCCGATAAAGTTTCCCTTATGCTTGATTTTCAATCAAGTGCCATAAACCACTCGAGCCATCTATATTATAATATTATTTATCTACTAATAGTAAAATTTGGAAATGTTTAGGCTAATACTTTAATTCAAACTAACCCCTTCCTTAAGTTCAACACTTTCTTCTCCAAAAATCTTTATTAAAAAATCCTTTAGACTTGGAGCCAACATTCTGTATAATTCAATCTTATCTTTAGGAATATCTTTTTCTGATATTGTTAGAAAATATAAAATTGGCTGAGGCACTTCAAGTACCAAACATATTTTTTCTAATGTATCTGGGTTAGGATTATAACTACCCTTAATAATTTGGGATAATGCTGTAGTGCTTTTTCCTATTCGATTTGCTACTTCAACCTGAGTTAATCCTCTTTTCTTTATTAAAAGATTAATAACTTTACCTAGTTCCATAATTTAAAATTTTAACCAGACCCTGCAACAAATACTTTAGCCAAAGCTCCTATTAACTCAATAACTTTTATTGCAAATGAAAAATATTGCTTTTCATTTTTTGCGTTATTCAAGTCCTCTTTTATCTCGACTAATAATTTTCTATTTGAATCTGATGTGTTTTCTGAAGCAATAGCCTCGTCTATTTGTTTTTTTAACTCTTCTTTTAGTGGCATTACCTTAATTTATTTTATTAATAAATATTAAGGTTTAAACTTTTAAACCTTAATTAACTCGAACTTGTTAATTAAGATTGAAGAATGATAATCATCTAAATTTTTAAAATGAAAGCTATGCTGCCTTTTAAAAACGTCTTTATAATTTCTAAGATTTTTTCGAATATTTCCGAGAATACTTTTAATTCTCCCCTCTAATGTTCGTACCAACCTCTTACTATTCCTGATCTCATTAAAATCTTGAGATATCTGAACACGGACATACGCATCTAAATCCCAATCATTTAATATTGCTAATATCTCCTTTTCACTATATTGAGATATTTTCTTGACATCTTCATAATCAGGAGAACCTATAAGTATTTCAGACAGCTTTTCGAAAAAAGATTTCTTTTTTGTATCAAGTTTTACCTCTTGAATACTCTTTGCGGAAATTAAACAACTGAGTGAATTTTCTAGATCACTAGACATTCCGCCTCCATAGTATTTATGAACTTTAGACTTCAAAACATAACCTCCTCTTAAAACATCGTTCTTTTTTAAAAGAGAATCAACAATGACTTCCTCATATGGTTTCTCAAAGAAAGATGATATAGTTTTGGACAAACTCTCCATCAATAACAACATTTTATTCATAATTATTCAGTATTAAAATACGAATATAAGTAAAACTTACATATTATGCAAGTTTGTTTTTGTTTTTATTATTATATTAAGATTTTATCTCAATTTTAAAGTTGCTTTTAATGATGCAACTCCATACATATTCTCATTTCGATTCTAACGTTGCTTCACATAGAGAGTATTCTATTATACTTTTAAAGCGGTATAAAGTTACTTAATACAAAGTACATACTATCATAAAAAAATCTCTGTATAAGCGTGATTGTAAAACTAAGGGGGAGAATCTAAGGGAGAAGCAAGAGGGTAACACGCTAAAGCGATGTTACTTTTTTTACCCCCTTAGTTTTCAGTAGTTTCGAGGGTTTAAACGGACTGAATTCTAATCATTTTTCACGTAAAAACGCTGGTAAGCCAATAAAATCAATAATTTTTTCCGTGAAAAAATAGGCTTTTAGTTCACTTTATTGACTTTGTTGACTTTTGGTCTTTTTTGAAGTTATAGAAATATTTATGAGGAATTGAAAATTAGATTTTTACGAAAAGAATCGCTCAGCCCAGTAAAAACAATAATTTTTTTACTAAAAAATAAACTTTAAGCTTTGAATTCCCCAAAAACACTTCATAGTATTAGCTCGATAGATGTTGGGGCTTTTAATCCGTAAAAGAATTTAAAAATGCCAATATCTAATGTACTCACTTTTATTATTGATCAGAATTTTTAAATTTGTAAATGGATCTTACCAATCGACAAACTAATATTATAAATATTGTTACCGTTCAGGAAAAGGCAAGCTTAGGCATAATCAGAACATTATTGCAAGAGCCAATTAGCATTCCAACCCTTAATAGGGAAATAGACAAACTGATTTACCATAAGCTAATTTATCAAATTGGTAGGGGAAGAAACAAAGCCTATGCCCTATCTCCCAATTAAATTAACAATCTTATTTTAAATTGAAAATATTATAAAAACTACCGCACTCGCTCTGGCGAGTTTGGTTCATTTTTGAAGCGATGGATTCCCAACGCTCAATATAGAACTAATTTCCCCTTACCAATCACAAACATTCCCTTGCTCGGTGTTTGTTGACATTCTCTTTTAATTACCCTTCTATTTGTCATTCGAAAGGATTTCAGTAACCTTGTCCATACAAAACATCTGGTCATGTGGCAAAAGGTCAATGATCATTTCGAGAACCTTGGTCACACTACTTATTTTTGTATTATTACTATGCTTGGGATAAACGAAAGTGCCATTACCATCTAGTGCGTAATAGCACACTTCCAAGAGTGCCGAGATACTGCTCGTGATGTCCTCGTTGTCCGCTACTTCAAAACCAATGGTCTTTCGCGTTCTGTTACCATAAGCTTCTTTGTTTACTCCCGGGAAGTTTTCTATGTGTTTTTTGATTGCCTTTAATTTGTTTCTTTTCTTTTCCATGGTGCTTAACTTTCTGGTTCAATTTGTTTAATCAGCGTATTCACATTATCCAAAAACTCTCCTTCATCAAATGGCAATAGTTGGTTTGCCAGTTCCAATGTTTTACGAATATCCAAACCATGGTCTTCGGGAATTGTTGAGTTTTCGATATGGCTTGCCATGATACAGACATTTATTAAGGATTCAATGGTAATAAACAGATCCTTATAGCCCTCAAATTGTAAGAATGTTGGTTTGAATTTATCTTTCTTTACATTAGAAGGCTTTAAGGTTACCAATTGATACTTTGCTAATGTTAATAACCTTTTGAGGTCTTTCTTTTTTGTTTTCATGGCGCTTTAAGTTTTTATCTTTATATTCTTTTCTTTTTTTCTTTCATTGGCTATTCGTTTCTGACCCTTAAGCTAAATCTCTGATGACATCCAAAAGTTCCATTTCATTATGTGGTAGCATGTCCAAAACATAGCCTAAAACCTCTCTAATGTTGTGTTCTGGCTCAGGTATGGAACGTGTTGAACAATGGTCAGCTTCCATAGCGATGATACATACCTTTAAAAGATTTGATATCATGAAAGAAGTTTCTAAATAGCCTTCTGTGACCAATCCAATGGTATAGTGCCCTTTTTTAAAGGAATATGGTGTTAAGGAAGAGAAATCCTTTTTGGACAGGGATTTAATGAATTTCAATAATTCTTTTTCATTTGGCACTGAACTTTGATCTTTAGAAACTTTGATTTCTTCATTATTTGATACTTCAACAATACAGGCTTCCCATTTGTTTTTAAACAATGATACTCCCAATGATTCCATTTTATTGGCTTTCTCCATTATTTTATGGATTTGTTCTAGATTGATATGGTAATTGTTTTCATAACGTGTCGTTATATAAGCATCATCCAATAATTTTAAAAGGTGTTGCTCCTCCTCTATTTCTGAACTGAAAAGGTTGCCCATTTCTGGAGCAAATGTTTTTATATAGATTTGAAGCTCCTTAATACTATGGCTTTTCCGCTCCTTGCCCATTGTAAAAAGAGCGACAAAACGAAACCACAGTTCTATATATTGATGCATCATATAAGCAGCATGGGAGAGATTATTTTTTTCGATAAAAAAGGTCGCTCCATCCAAAAAGGCAGCTATTTTATTGCACTCCTTTTCGAAAAAGGATTGAATAATATTAAGTGTTTTTTCGGTAATATTATACTCATGAAAACTGTCTAATTCTAAATCAGTATTCTGAAATATTATTTTATCCCACGTACACCCATACACAAAAAATAGGTTTTCTTCTTTTAATTGTTGCAGGGCATATTCAAATGAAAATATTCGGTATAGAAAGTCCGTTTCTTCCTGAAATATTTTAGCAACCATCGTCGATAATTCATTCGTTAAGGAAGAACAGTTTCCTTTCAAGACGACAATTAGTAGGGATTTGTTATAGTCATCAAACTTAATGTCTGACTGGTAAATGTATTTTACCTCGAGAAAAGTTGTAAGCTTATTTACGACCTTTTCTATATGTGAATTAGTCTTTTGATCCATAATTTCTAAAAGTTTAAGTTAATAAATTCAGATATATATTTCCTATAATCGGAACTAATGTACATATAATAGGATAAAATACCAAACTGAAGTTTAGAAAATCGGAAAACTTTATCTTAAATATTAACTTTATATACTGAAAATAGGATAAATTCATGACTCAATTAGGACTATACTTTGCTAAAAAATCAATAAACAGGTCAGATGTGTCCCGTAAAACTGGAATTAGCAAAACAAGATTAAGTGAACTTGCAAATAACTTAAATACACAACTGAAGGTAAAAGAATTGTACTTGATTTCACTTGCTGTTGATGAAGACCCTGGTGAATTATTAAAGGAAGTGTGTAAAGACTTAAAACTCCCAATAGAAAAAGCTTATTGAAATAAAATCAAGTTCATTTTATTGTACTAACCTAGAATGAATAAGATGGGCAAAATGACCTACCGTGAACAAATAAATGTACATATATAAATCTATAAGCTTTTTAAAACCAAAAAAATATGTAGCGCCTTGAATAAAATCTACTAGTTTTTTATATAAATAATAAAATTTCCTTTCAATACACCCCCGTTACCATATGAGGAGGGTATTGAAAGGAAATTCTTTTTTGAGCCTTAAAAATTATTGGTTTGGTTTAGTGCTTGGTATTGTTGCTTCTTCGTTTTAAATCTAATTAGTAGATTATTTATATCCTCACTTATCTTTGTTTCCACTACCCTAGCATAGATTTGTGTTGTAGATAGCTTAGTATGCCCTAAAAGCTTTGATACGGTTTCTAGAGGCACTCCATTAGACAACAAAACCGTTGTGGCAAAGGTATGTCTAGCAACGTGAAAAGTGAGGTTTTTATGAATACCACAATCCTCAGCTATCTCCTTTAAATAAACATTAATTTTCTGGTTAGAGAAAAGAGGTAATACTTTTTCTCCATTATTGTGTTTGGAAAAGGCTTTGTATTTGTTTAAAATTTCTAGAGCTTTGGGCAAAAGAGGAATCTTAACCGTTTCATTTGTTTTTTCTCGTTTGGTAAAAATCCAATAATTGTTATCTATGCCCCTAGTAATATGATTGCTCTTTAGCATTTTGACATCTACATAAGAAAGACCTGTATAACATGAAAACAAAAAGCAATCCTTTACCCTTTCTAATTCCTCTTTTTTAAAAAAAGTGCTCTCTATAAGTTCCAGTTCTCTATCTGAAAGATACTGTCTATCAAACTTTTTGAATTTTAACTGGAACATTTGAAATGGGTTTTTGTTAATCCATTCCAGTTTACAAGCAAGGTTTATTATTTTTTTTAAGCGTTCTAAATGTTTCATGACACCATTATTGGTTAAAGTCAATTCGTTCTTAGAATTCCTGCTATTCCTTAAAAAAAACTCAAAATCACATATGAACCTATGATTTAGTTGCTTTAAATAAATATCACTTGTCTTTAATTCATTAGCTAAAAATTTATATAAATACTTTTCAGTAGTATAATAATTCTTCATGGTGCCAAACTTTAAAACATCAATCATGTTTGAATTATGATACTCAATAATATCTCTTAATGACTTATGATTTTCATCTTCACCCAAGAATCTAGCTTTTATTGAATTGGCAGAAACCATTTTACCCTCCGAAAATAATTGCTTTTGGCAATCCAATATTTTACTATATACCTCATCGAGATAAGCATTTAAAAATTTAATTTTTGACGTATTTCCCCTACATCTAGCCTTATCAACATCCCATTCACTCACTAGGACGATTCTTTTTAAACTAATTTCTGAACGTTTTCCATTAATGGTAATGCGAGCATAAATTGATAATTTATCTACTGAAACTGATAATTTCCTTGTGAAGAAAAGTACTGAAAATGTGGTGTTTGTCTTCATTTTACGAGTTTTAAGTTAAACAATTTTAATTGTAAAACAAAAGTCAAATTGCTCTTAAAAGCTCATTAAAATTACGACAATTCTGATTAGAATCCATTCACCGAATAGTACACCTTTTATTTGATTTTAATTGATTTCATTTGAAACCAAAAAAAATCAAAATACTGAAAATCATACAATTAACAGTATTTTAATTTTATAAAAATAAGGTTCGTCGGGATGACAGGATTTTAAAAACCTATACTAGGGTAGTTGCATACTATACTAATTCTAACATGCTTATAAATTAAGGTATATCTGTCTTTTTTGCTTTTTATGAATTGTCAAAATACGTCTTAGCCCAATTCATAACATCTACTAACAAAAGACAATAAATAATATCAATCCTTATTTTGAACATGAAAACAGACCAATTCTGTACTTATTCTGTACTGGACACCATAAAAAAAGGGTTTCAATCTCTTGAAACCCTTGTTATTCCTAGTAGCGGGAACTGGACTCGAACCAGTGACCTTCGGGTTATGATCTCTATATTTGTAAAACTCGAATCATGGTAACTGATCATAAGATAAAAGGAAACTATTCCTGCATAAAAAATCATTGAACTATTTTATGGCTTGAGATTGTTGTTCTTGGGCATCAAACCGAATGAGCAGGTTCTGTATATCCTCACTTATCTTGGCCTCCACTACCCTGGCATAAACCTGTGTTGTCGATAGCTTTGCATGTCCCAAAAGCTTGGAAACTGTTTCTATTGGCACACCATTGGATAGCATAACGGTTGTGGCAAAAGTATGTCTGGCAATATGAAAGGTCAGGTTCTTTTTAATACCACACAAGTCTGCTATTTCCTTTAGGTAGGCATTCAGTTTTTGGTTCGATATGTTTGGGAACAATGCGTTTTCTTGGCTCTTGTTTTTTTGTTTGCCTTTATAAGTTTCAATTACCCCCAATGCTTTTGGCAGTAAGGGAATCCTTATAACCTTGGTGGTTTTCTCTCGTTTATAATGGATCCAAAGTTTACCATCAATTCCAATGTTAATATTGTCTTCCGATAGGTTTATCACATCAATATAGCTAAGACTGGTATAGCAACTGAATACAAACAGGTCTTTTACCAGTTGCAATCGCTCAATGCTGAATTGTTTCTTTTCTAGGGACCTCAATTCTTCTGGGCTTAAAAAACAACGTTCCGTTTTTATGAATTGGGCCTTGAAGTTGACAAAAGGGTCTCTGTCAATCCAGCCCAATTTGAAAGCTAGGTTCACCAGCTTTCTAAGCCGCTCGATATGTTTCATCACGGTATTGTTGCCCATGGGCTTCTGATGGTCTTCCGGCATATGGTTTCTCAAGTGCTTTTCAAACTTTATTATGAAATTATAGTCAAGTTCCCTCAAATACATATCCGTGGTTCTATAGGTCTTTAACATAAACTTCGCCAGGTACTTTTGGGTTGTGTAGTAGTTTTTTTGCGTGCCCCATTTTAACTTGCCATCCATGTCTTCTTTATGGTAGCTTATAATATCATTTATGGAATGGTTCTGCTCATCTTCTCCCAAATACCTCGCCTTTACGACTTGCGAAGTTATTAGCTTGCCTTCTAATTTTAGATCTTGATAGCATTTAAAAAAGTGACTATTGGCTTCTTCTAAATAGTTATTGAGAGCCCTAGCATTTTGGTTGATCCCTCTTGCCCTACCCTTATGTGCATCCCAATCCTGTATGGGAACTTTTCTCTTTAGGCTGATTGTTGCACGTTTGCCGTTTACTGTAATCCTTGCGTAAATGGAGGCTTGATCCTCTTTTGCTCTGGGAAGGTCTGCCCAGAACAGGATGCTGAAAGTTGCGGTTGTTTTCATGTTTTCGTCTTTTTGTTAATAATTGGTTTATTATCAGACGAAAGCCAAATCACTTTAAAGATACATTTAATTGCCCAACTAATCGATGGATTTTAACAATTCGGTCAACACTTTTTTAAAATTGGTTTTGTTATCCGATTTGTTGTCCTTTTTAATTGCATTTTTTACTTTCAATTGAAACCAATAAAAATGCAAAAACCTGTTAATCATACGATTAACAGGTTTTTGGTTTAGATTGATACCCTATTTGTCGGGGTGGCAGGATTCGAACCTGCGACCTCCTGCTCCCAAAGCAGGCGCGATAACCGGGCTACGCTACACCCCGAAAAATTGCGGAGAGACAGGGACTCGAACCCTGGCGACAGTTACCCGTCGACAGATTAGCAATCTGCTCCATTACCACTCTGGCACCTCTCCTAAAATTTTATTTTGAACTTATGCAATAAAATTGCGGTTGCAAATGTAGTATATACATAATAAGAACGCAACTATTTTATTCGATTTTTTTAAATATTATTCAGGGTACTCAATTCTTAAATGGTAAATATTTGCTAGCTTGTATTTTAGGACTTTTTTTATGGACTGAATTTCCTTAAAAGTAATGTTCGCATTTAAAAATTGGCCACCTTCAATTTGCTTATCTATGATGTTTTCAACAAAAGCATCAATTTTTGTGGATGTTGGATCTTTCAAGCTTTTAGAAGCCGCTTCAACACTATCGCACATCATTAAAATGGCAGTTTCTTTACTAAATGGTTTAGGACCGGGATAGCTAAAATCTAATTTATCTACATCTTCAAAATCTTTTTTTTCTTGCATGTAAAAATAATACACCACACTTGTACCATGATGTGTTCTAATAAAATCTATCACCCTATCTGGTAAATTATATTTTTTTGCTATTTCTATGCCATCTATAACATGTCCAGTAATAATTCTAGCACTTTCTTTTGAGGATAGTTCGTCATGCGGATTAATTCCTGTGGATTGATTTTCGGTAAAATAGGTTGGGTTTTTCATTTTCCCAATATCATGATACAACGCTCCTACCCTTACTAACATGGCATTAGCACCAATTTCGTTAGCAGAAGCTTCAGCAAGATTTGCAACATTTAATGAATGGTGAAATGTGCCTGGTGCCTTATTTGAAAGTTCTTTTAATAACTTTGAATTAGTATCAGATAATTCTAAAAGCGATACATCTGAAACCAAACCAAAAATCTTTTCATACACGTAAATTAATGGTTGTACAAATAAAGTAGCAAGCCCACTTAAAACAAACCAAATAAACATTTCCCACTTAATGGTTTCAACACTACCTTCATGAATTACGAAAAACGCGAAATAGGCGATAATATAAATAAGAGTTATTTGCCCTACAGATATGAATAAATTAGCACGTTTATACAATTCTGAGACCGTTAAAATTGTTACAATACCAGCTATAATTTGAAGAAACATATACTCATAACTATTAGGCACAATAAATCCTAATAGAAGCACTGTAATTACGTGTGCAAACAAACCTAAACGCGCATCAAAAAATGCTTTGAAAATTAACGGTAAAATACAAATGGGCACTACGTAAATAAACTTCGAATTATAATTTACCACCAAAGTGGTTATAAAGACCATTAACAATATATTAAAGAAAATAAAAGTGACCTTCGTATTGTTTTCGAATACTTCTTCTTTTCTATAATTCCTTAGAAATAAAAGCAGCATCAATAAAGCCAATGAAACCAATAAGGTATAAGCAAAAAGTATCCAGTTGTAATTAGATTTGGTCCAAACCTGAGATTCGTATTCAGACTTTAATGAATTCAATTCCAAATACTTATCTCCTTCAATTATTTCACCTTTCGATATAATTAATGTTTCTTTTTCAACACTCCCTCTTGCATAAGCAATTTTATCCAACTCTTCTTGTACACCTTTTTCTGTAAAAGATTTATCAAAAGTTAAATTAGGTTGAATAAGTTCGAAAAATAACGCCGCAAAATTCGTTTTGAAATTTGTTAACCGATGCTTTTCTAAAACCTTATTTATTACTGGCGTAACAGCATCTAGCTTTATTAAATCTGAAAAAAAACCGTCTTGTTTTTTTACACGCTCATCAAGTATGGCTATAGCTCTATCTTCTGAAAAACTATAACTTTCATTTAAAACACCAAAAGCATAAAACGCATCTATTATTTCTTGACCGGCCTTATTTAAATTATCCAAAGTCCTTTTTGGAATGGAATCGGAAAAGGCACTTCTAAACTGCTGTTTATACAATTGGTTTACTTTGGCTTCAATGGTATTATCTATATCAAAATACAAAATGGAATTATCAATAATGGCTTGTTTTTCTGAAGCAATTTCAGCATCCGATTTCTTGATGGCAAAATCAAAAGGCGCATATAAATTTTCAGATTGCCAAGGTTTTCCTTTTTCAAAATTGTATTTAAACTTTCCGCTTTTTGGAAACAAATACACAATTAAAAAAGTGGTACAAACAAACAACAGTCCTTTATAAATCAAGGAATGGTTTCTATATAATTTATTTATAAAGTCTTCCATTTAAAAAGTTAATGAAATCAAAAGTAATAAAATTATAAGGCAATCCTATTTTTTATAATCATTGAATCGCTCTAATTTCTATTAAAAAATCATTATTTTCGCATACTATAAGTTTTAAGAATTATCTAATGCATAAAGAAGTAGTGATTGTTTCGGCAGCAAGAACACCAATTGGTAGTTTTATGGGGGCACTTTCAACAGTTCCTGCACCACAATTGGGTGCTATTGCAATAAAAGGTGCTTTAAACAAAATAAATTTAAAGCCAGAATTGGTTGATGAAGTGCTGATGGGCCATGTAGTACAGGCAGGAACAGGGCAAGCTCCTGCAAGACAAGCTGCTATATATGCTGGAATCCCTAATACCGTACCTTGCACGACTGTAAACAAAGTATGTGCTTCTGGCATGAAAGCCATTATGCAAGCAGCACAAAGTATTACTTTGGGTGATGCCGATATAATTGTTGCTGGCGGTATGGAAAACATGAGTTTAATTCCGCATTATTTACACGCCAGAACAGCTACTAAATTTGGACCTACCTCACTAGTTGATGGAATGCAAAAAGATGGTTTGGTTGATGCTTATAACCAAAATGCCATGGGTGTATGTGCAGATGCTTGTGCTACCGAATATAAATTTTCGCGTGAAGAGCAAGATGCTTATGCTATTCAATCATACAAACGTGCAGCGACAGCCTGGGATACTGGTAAATTTGATAATGAAGTTGTGCCTGTTGAAGTGCCACAGCGTCGTGGAGAACCCGTTATAGTCAGAAAAGATGAAGAATTCACTAATGTTATTTTAGATAAAATTCCGCATTTACGCCCTGCGTTTTCAAAAGATGGAACCGTAACCGCGGCCAATGCGT
The DNA here is from genome assembly GCF_004341235.1 of Mariniflexile fucanivorans. Classification (GTDB taxonomy): domain Bacteria; phylum Bacteroidota; class Bacteroidia; order Flavobacteriales; family Flavobacteriaceae; genus Mariniflexile; species Mariniflexile fucanivorans. The sequence continues at coordinate 245,482 of NZ_SLUP01000008.1, read as the reverse complement.
CTACCATTAACGATGGTGCAGCAGCAGTAGTTTTGATGAGTAAAGAAAAAGCCAACGAACTTGGTTTAAAAGCGCTTGCAACTATAAAAAGTTATGCCGATGCTGCCCACGAGCCTGATTGGTTTACTACAGCGCCTGCAAAAGCACTTCCAAAAGCTTTAGATAAGGCAGGGATTGATATTAATGATGTTGATTTTTTTGAATTTAATGAAGCTTTTTCTGTGGTTGGATTAGCTAACATGAAAATTCTTGGACTTAACGATAGTAATGTCAATGTGAATGGTGGTGCGGTATCACTTGGGCATCCATTAGGTTGTTCTGGCGCTAGAATTGTGATTACTTTATTAAATGTTTTAGAACAAAACAATGCCAAAATTGGTGCAGCTGCTATTTGCAATGGTGGCGGTGGCGCATCAGCAATTATTATAGAACGCAAAGAGGATTGATTATTTTTTATTTAAACATGGTTTTTTATTCAAGATTTTGTACCGTATCATTCACCACATATCAATATATAATTATCAATAATCAATAGACAATAATTATATGCAATACGGAATTTGTAATTTAAGCATTGTTCCTCTTAGAAATGAACCGTCGGATGCTAGCGAACTTGTTTCTCAGGTTTTATATGGCGATATTTTTAAAATTTTAGAACAACGTAAAAGTTGGAGTAAAATAAGACTTGCTTTTGATAAATATGAAGGTTGGATTGATAACAAACAACTTATAGAAATTACCGAAGAACAATACTACCAATTACATAAAGAAACCCTAAAACTTTCCTTTGATTTAGTAGAATTTATTGAAGACACCAATCAACAATTACACCCCATTTTACTAGGCTCGTCTCTTAATGGTTTATCTGTTTTAAATCACAAGCATGAAGGCACTGTCGTTGAAGGTAAAAAACCAAAAGACAATCTTATTAAAACCGCTTTTCTATATTTAAATTCACCTTATTTATGGGGAGGAAAAACTCCTTTTGGAATTGATTGCTCGGGTTTCACGCAAATGGTGTACAAACTTAACGGTTATAAATTATTACGGGACGCTTCGCAACAAGCGACACAAGGAGAGGCTTTAAGTTTTATTGAAGAAAGCGAGCCTGGAGATTTAGCTTTTTTTGATAATAACGAAGGTAATATTACCCATGTTGGTATTATAATGAGCGATAACTACATTATTCACGCCCACGGAAAGGTTAGAATTGATAGATTAGACCATTCCGGTATTTATAATGTGGACAGAAAAATACATACCCATAAACTTCGGGTTATTAAAAAAATAATTTAAAATAATTTAAAATAATTTCTTTCATTATTTTAAAACGATTCATTCATTTGAAAGAAAAATAAGCAATAAAAAACGCCGCAAATAGCGGCGTTTTTATTTATATTAAAATCAATTTTTTTAATTTTCAGCTTCTAAAGCATCAGCTTTTGCTTTCATTTCGTCGTGTTTCGCTTTTTCACCTAAAATACTGTAAATATTCGCTAATGTTTTAGCTGCACTAATGTTTTTACCGTCAATTTCAAGTGCTTTAGTTAAATATGGAACAGCCTGTTTGTATAAATCTAAACGTTGCTCTCTTAATTCATCATATCGCAAATCATCCTTTTTAGAACTACCTAAACCATTCATTTCTTTAATAATTGGTTCTTCTTTCGATAAAATTAAAGCAGATAAATTTATATATGCATTTATGTATTCTGGATCCAAAGAGATTGTTTTTTCATAATAAGCTCTAGCTTCTTCTGGATGTCCTGAATCTGCTGATATAACTCCTAAATTATATTGTAATTCAGGATTATTAGGATCCATTTGAGTTGCTTTTTCCAATAACCCCTTAAATTCCTCAATTTTACCAGTTTTATAATAAATATTAGCTTCAGATAAAATTAAATTAATATCCTCAGGATTTTCTTCTCTTGCTTCTTTAATGGCCGTAATTGCTTTATCATTATCGCCTTTGTCAACATAAATAAGTGCTATGTTTCTAACAATTTCAGGTTTTTTAGACTCGGTTATACGTTCTCCTGGGTTGTTATGGCTTTTTGCTTTTACATAAAGATCTCGAGTAGCTTTATCCAAAACTTCTTCTTCTCCTGATTCTACATTAGTAGCGAAATACTGTTTTTCAATACCTGTGTAACCTAAGTTTTTAAGTTCTTCATAAATAGTTAATGCTCTGTCGTAATCTTGAACATTAATAGCAGTAGCAGCTGCATAATAAAGGAACAAAGTGTCTTTAGTGCTTAATCTGTAAGCTTTTTCAAAATATTTAGAGGAATTTGCAAAATCTTTACTTTCATAAAATTTATTTCCTTTAGTTAGTAAACCATTAACCATGGTTTGTTTTAATTCAGAAGATTCTGAAACATAGTCTCCCTTAACGTTCTCTAAACTTTTTAAAGCGGCATCAATATCGTTCATTGAGCCTGCACCTCCTGCATATAAAGCCGAAGCGTTTAAATAATAATATTGAGCTTTATATTTATCATCCATAGTAGATAATAATGGCTCTACCTCTTTTAATGCAGCTTTTGCTTCAGCATAATTTTTCCCTGTTATAGCTTTATCCGCAGCTTTCAATTCTTTCTTTTGTGAAAATGAAAATGCGCTAACCGAAAGTGCTATAGCTATGATAATCTGTTTTTTCATTGTAATAATATTAAATTTAATTTTCTGTGTTATTTTCGTCTTCTGTAATATCAAGAGTTGTGCCATCCTCTGAAACGTCCATATTTTCAACATCTTCACTTTCATCATCTTCATCACGCATTACTTTAGCAACAGCTGCAATGGAATCGTTATTTTTAAGATTGATTAATTTAACGCCTTGAGTTGCTCTACCCATAACCCTTAAATTTTTCACTTCTAACCTGATGGCTATGCCAGATTTATTGATAATCATTAAATCATCACTATCTGAAACACTTTTTATGGCCACTAATTTACCAGTTTTTTCTGAAATAGAAATGGTTTTTACACCTTTTCCGCCACGATTGGTAATTCTATATACTGGTTCTCCATCTTCAGGATCGTCAATATAGGTACGTTTTCCATAACCATTCTCAGAAACTACTAATACAGACTCTTCTTGAGGGTTTTCTATGGTAACCATTCCAATTACTTCATCGTTTTTATCGGCAAGCGTAATACCTCTAACTCCAGATGCGCTTCTACCCATTGGACGAGTTTTAGCTTCTTCAAAACGAATGGCTTTGCCAGATTTTAAAGCCAACATTACTTGACTGTTACCGGTTGTTAAGCGTGCTTCTAATAAAATATCGTCTTCTTTAATGGTAATAGCATTAATACCGTTGGTTCTCGGACGTGAATATTGCTCTAAAGAAGTCTTTTTAACTTGACCATTTTTAGTCGCCATAATAACGTAATGACTGTTTATATAGTCTTCATCTTTAAGATCTTGCGTACAAATAAATGCTTTTACAGTATCATCTTGTTCAATATTTATTAAATTTTGAATAGCACGTCCTTTTGAGGTTTTACTGCCTTCTGGAATTTCGTAAACACGCATCCAGAAACATTTTCCTTTTTGAGTGAAGAACAACATATATTGGTGGTTAGTCCCCACAAATAAGTATTCTAAGAAATCTTCATTTCTGGTAGTTGAAGCTTTTTGACCAACCCCACCTCTATTTTGTGTTTTGTATTCTGATAATGAGGTACGTTTTATATAGCCCGCATGAGAAATAGTAATAACTACTTTTTCATCTGGAATCATATCTTCAATACTTAAATCGCCACCTGCATATTCAATAGTTGAACGACGCTCATCACCATATTTTTCTTTTACAACATTTAATTCATCTTTAATGATTTCCATTCGACGCTCTTTCTTTTCTAAGATATCTTTAAGATCGATGATGGTATTCATAAGTTCCTCATATTCAGAACGTAATTTATCTTGCTCTAAACCTGTAAGTTGACGCAAACGCATTTCAACAATAGCTTTCGCTTGAATTTCTGAAAGTTCGAAACGTTTTATTAAATTTTCTCTAGCCTCATCTGCGTTTGAAGATGCTCTAATAATAGCTATTACTTCATCAATATTATCTGAAGCAATAATTAAGCCTTCTAAAATGTGAGCACGTTCTTCTGCCTTGCGTAATTCATAAGTAGTACGTCTTACAACAACTTCATGTCTATGCTCAACAAAATAATGAATAAGTTCTTTTAAATTCAATAATTGTGGACGCCCATTTACTAGTGCAATATTATTCACACTAAATGACGATTGTAAGGCTGTATATTTGTATAATTTATTTAGTACGATATTTGGTATAGCTTCACGTTTTAAAACATAAACAATACGCATACCGTTTCTATCAGATTCATCTCTTATCGTAGCAATACCATCTAATTTTTTTTCATTTACCAAGTCTGCAGTCTTCTTAATCATCTCTGCTTTATTCACTTGATACGGTATCTCGGTAACAATGATGCACTCACGCCCGTGAACTTCTTCTATATTCGCTTTGGCACGTATTACGATACGACCTCTACCGGTATGAAATGCCTCTTTAACACCATCGTATCCATAAATAGTACCTCCTGTTGGAAAATCGGGTGCTTTAACGTGTTTAATTAACTCGTCAATTTCTATATCCGTATTTTCAATATACGCAATAGTACCATTAACAACTTCGGTTAAATTGTGAGGTGGCATATTGGTAGCCATACCTACGGCAATACCAGAAGCTCCATTTACCAAAAGCCCCGGAATACGGGTTGGCAAAACTGTTGGTTCTTGTAAGGTATCATCAAAATTCAATTTGTGGTCTACAGTCTCTTTGTCAATATCCGCCAACATATCTTCCGATATTTTACGCATACGCGCCTCGGTGTAACGCATTGCTGCAGGACTATCACCATCTATAGAGCCAAAGTTTCCTTGGCCGTCAATTAACATATATCGTAAACTCCATTCTTGAGCCATACGTACCATGGCATCGTAAACCGATGTATCGCCATGTGGGTGGTATTTACCTAAAACCTCTCCAACTATTCTTGCTGACTTTTTATGTGCGCCTGTTGCCCTAACTCCTAGTTCGTGCATACCAAACAGTACGCGTCTGTGAACTGGTTTTAACCCATCTCTTACATCTGGTAAAGCACGTGACACAATGACCGACATTGAATAATCAATGTAAGCCGTTTTCATCTCATCTTCAATATTAATAGGGATCAATTTTTCTCCTTCTGCCATAAATAATTTAATTAAGTTTTATGAGTTTTTCAAAACATGCTAATATACGCATTTCAATAGCGAAGATGTGTTTAAAAATGGTGTTTTTTCGTGTTTTTTATTAACAATTTTAAAGGCTTTTTTCGTTAATAAGTATCGATTGAAAAATTTTGATTTTATAAAGATTTTTTCGTCAATTAGCAACTTTCACACATTTTAGGGTATAGTTTTTGCCGTTAGTAAAATGTTTTAGTATTTTTAATGCAGAAAGGAAACGAACTATGGATGATAATTTTTCGCAAAGAGTAAAAGATGTAATTGCATTTAGCAAAGAAGAAGCACTTCGCTTAGGTCACGATTTTATTGGAACCGAACACCTAATGCTCGGACTTTTGCGTGATGGCAACGGTAAGGCAATAAATATTTTAAATGCACTGGATGTAGATTTAAACCATCTTAGGCGCAAGGTCGAAATATTAAGTCCTGCGAACCCAAATATAGCAGTAGCTTCAAACAATAAAACGAACCTACATCTTACCAGACAAGCAGAACGTGCTTTAAAAACAACATTTTTAGAAGCTAAACTTTTTCAAAGCACCTCAATAAACACGGCGCATTTATTGCTATGTATTTTAAGAAATGAAAACGACCCCACTACCAAGCTTTTAAATAAGCTCAAAGTTGATTACGACAACGTTAAAGAACAATTCAAATTTATGATAACAAACGATAACGATTATATAGAACCAAAAGCAGAATCATTTCAAGATGATGATTCTCATACAGAAGATGATTCCTCTAAGGACATTTTCAATACCCCAACAAGCAAAACAAACAAAAAATCCAAAACACCCGTTTTAGATAATTTTGGACGCGATTTAACAGCGTTGGCAGAAGAAGGAAAATTAGATCCTGTGGTTGGTAGAGAAAAAGAAATTGAGCGTGTTTCTCAAATTTTAAGTAGAAGAAAGAAAAACAATCCGCTTTTAATTGGCGAACCAGGTGTTGGTAAATCTGCCATTGCTGAAGGTTTAGCGCTTCGAATTGTAAAACGAAAAGTATCACGAATTCTTTTTGGCAAACGTGTTGTTACTTTAGATTTAGCCAGTTTAGTAGCTGGAACTAAATATCGTGGCCAATTTGAGGAACGCATGAAAGCCGTTATGAACGAGCTTGAAAAGAATGATGATGTTATTTTGTTTATAGACGAAATCCACACCATTGTTGGTGCAGGTGGTGCCACAGGGAGTTTAGACGCTTCCAATATGTTTAAACCAGCGTTGGCACGTGGCGAAATCCAATGTATTGGTGCTACAACTTTAGATGAATACCGTCAATACATTGAAAAAGATGGCGCTTTAGAACGTCGTTTTCAAAAGGTAATTGTAGAACCAACTACGGTTGCTGAAACCATTGAAATTCTTAATAATATTAAAGCCAAATACGAGGAACACCATAATGTTGATTACACACCTGAAGCTATTGAAGCGTGTGTGAAATTAACCAGTAGATATATGACCGAGCGTTTCCTTCCAGACAAAGCTATTGATGCTTTAGATGAAGCAGGTTCTCGTGTTCACATTACCAATATTGAAGTTCCAAAGCAAATTATTGAGCTTGAAAAACAACTTGAAACAGTAAAAGAAACTAAAAATTCGGTTGTTAAAAAGCAAAAATATGAAGAAGCAGCAAAACTTCGTGATGATGAAAAACGCATTGAAAAAGAATTAGCTATCGCACAAGAAAAGTGGGAAGAAGACACCAAACAACACAGAGAGGTTGTTACAGAAGATAATGTAGCCGATGTAGTTTCCATGATGACTGGCATTCCTGTGAACAGGATTGCACAAACCGAAATCAATAAATTAGCAGAGCTTCCAAAGCTTATTAAAGGAAAAGTTATAGGACAAGACGATGCCGTTGCTAAGGTTGTAAAAGCCATTCAACGTAATCGTGCAGGACTTAAAGACCCTAACAAACCCATTGGTTCGTTTATATTTTTAGGACAAACGGGTGTTGGTAAAACGCAATTAGCAAAAGTTTTATCTCGTGAATTGTTTGATAGTGAAGATGCACTTGTTAGAATAGACATGAGCGAATACATGGAAAAATTTGCTATTTCAAGATTAGTTGGAGCACCTCCAGGATACGTTGGTTACGAAGAAGGTGGACAATTAACTGAAAAAGTGCGACGCAAACCCTATGCTGTTATTCTTTTAGATGAAATTGAAAAAGCACATCCAGATGTATTTAACATGCTGCTTCAAGTGCTGGACGATGGTTATTTAACCGATAGCTTAGGTAGAAAAATAGATTTTAGAAACACCATTATAATTATGACTTCCAATATTGGGGCTCGTAAGTTAAAAGATTTTGGTGCAGGTATTGGATTTGGCACTGCTTCGCAAAAAGCACAAGAAGATGCAAACGCCAAAAGCGTTATTGAGAATGCTTTGAAAAAATCGTTCGCACCAGAATTCTTAAATAGAATTGATGATGTCGTAGTATTCAATCCATTAGAAAAAGAAGACATCAACAAAATTATTGATATCGAACTTGGCAAACTTCTGTTAAGAATTAAAGATTTAGGTTATAACTTAAAACTTAGTGATAAAGCAAAAGACTATATTGCTGATAAAGGTTTCGATAAACAATATGGTGCACGACCTTTAAAACGAGCTATTCAAAAATACGTTGAAGACGCATTAGCTGAAGAAATTATTACTTCACATGTTGAAGAAGGAGACAGTATTAATATTGATTTAGATGATAGTACTCAAGAATTAAATATTAATATTGAAAAGGCTGAAAAACCAGCTGAATCATAAAAATTTATAGAGTGTTATAAAAACAAAAAATCCTGCAATATATAACTGCAGGATTTTTTTGTGATTAATTTATTTTTTCTACTTCTTTAGGAACACGAAATAACAAAACAATACCCGCTAAAAAGAATAAAAATAAAAACAGAATGCCATTTCGCATGCTTCCTGTAATTTGGTCGATGGAAGCGAAAATAACCATACCTATTACAATTCCTATTTTTTCAGCAACATCATAAAAACTAAAATACGACGTTGTATCCTCAGTTTCTGGTAAAAATTTCGAATAAGTTGATCTTGCCAAAGCTTGAATTCCACCCATAACCAAACCAACTAATGATGCTGCAATATAAAACTGAAGAGGTGTTTCCATAAAATAGGCATAAAAACATAATAGCATCCATACAAAATTAACAAAAATCAGTGTTTTGATATTTCCAAATTTTGATGAGGCTCTTGATGTTAAAATGGCTCCGGCAACAGCGACTAGCTGTATTATTAATATACTAACTATAAGGCCTGTTGTTTTTTCGCCATCTCCACCCCATGCTATTTCTTCTTCTCCAAAATATACAGCAACCAGCATAATAGTTTGAACCGCCATACTGAACACAAAAAAAGCATACAAATAACGTTTCAATCTTAAATTTTGCTTCAATTGTTTCCAAACTATTCTCAATTCTTTTAATCCATTAAAAACAATAGCTGCGGTAACTTTATGTCCAGAGGAAGTTCCTTTAGGTAAAAAATAAAATGAATATTGACTAAATAATGCCCACCACAACCCTACTGTAATAAAAGAATAACGCATCATTTGCATTTTAGATGCGCCATCATCTTGACTCATCACCATTGCTAAATTTAGAATAAGTAAAATTACGCTTCCTATATACCCAAGTGAAAACCCTTTGGCACTCACTTTATCTTGTTGTTCAGGAAAAGCTATATCTGGTAAATAAGAATTATAAAAAACCAAACTTCCCCAATACCCTATTAAACCCATAAAGTAAAAAACTAAACTAATATGAATTTTATCTGGCGAAATATCAAACCAATATAACCCTATACAACCAGTACTTCCAACATAACAAAAGAATTTAAGAAAGTTTTTTTTATTCCCTACATAATCTGCTATACCAGATAATATAGGTGAAATAATAGCTACCACTAAAAATGTAAACGCTGTAACAAAGGTGATTAATGCAGTACTTTTAAACTCCATTCCAAAAGCGTGAACTATTTTTACTTCACTTAAAAATAACGCAGAATAAAATATAGGAAATATAGAGGAAGCAATAGTTAAAGTATAAACCGAGTTTGCCCAATCGTAAAAAGCCCATGCATTAAGAAGCTTTTTGCTTCCTTTTTTCAATACTGCCATAAATAAAAAAGCTGCTCTTTTATGAGCAGCTTCAAAGTAAGTGAATATTTTTTAAATCTAACTTAACAAAATATTATTTGAATGAAGTGACACCAAATTTAGCAGCTTCTTCTTTTGCTTTTGGTGCTAAAGCGGTAAGATTTGCAATTCTGGAATCGTTTGAAGGGTGCGTACTTAACATTTCTGGAGTAGACGAAGGTCCACTTGCAGCACTCATACGTTTCCAAAGTTCGGCTGCTTCTTCTGGGTTATAACCCGCAATTGCCATTAAATACAAACCAATTTTGTCGGCTTCAGTTTCATGACTCCTACTAAAAGGTAACATAACCCCTACTTGAGAACCAATACCATAATATTGGTTAAATGCATTTCTAGATTGCTCATCTTTAATAGCTACATTTCCTGCAATGGCAACACCTTGTTGTACATAAGCAGCACTCATACGTTGTTGGCCATGATTAGCTAATGCATGTGCTACCTCGTGCCCCATAACCGCTGCTAAACCTGCTTCGTTTTTGGTAATGGGTAAAATACCTGTGTATACTACAATTTTTCCACCTGGCATACACCAAGCATTTACAGTTTCATCATTAACTAACTTGTATTCCCACTTGTAATCATTTAGATAACCTACATGTCCATTTGCCGTTAACCAACGTTCTGCAGCTACTGCTATTTTTTGCCCTATTTTGGTTACCATAGCAGCATCAGCTGTACCAGTAACAACTTTGTTTTCAGATAAGAATTGGTCGTATTGTGCAAATGCTGTTGGAAATAATTGAGAATTTGGCACCAAAGCCATTGTTTTTTTTCCTGTAAAAGGATTTGTTGCACAAGAAACAATTAATCCTAAGATTCCTAATATTATAAATGCGTTTTTCAGTTTCATCGTTATTATTTTAATTAATCAGTAAAAATACAAAAATTGAGCTTTAGTTATTAGACTCAAAAATATTTTATTTGTCACAATAGAATTAATAAATTTTTAACTTCTTTAATGTGTTATGTTTAATAATTAAGTACGACAAAATTAACATGTTGGACTTCAAAATAAAACAAATGAATAAAATACTGTTTTTGAGCATCGCTTTTTTATTATTTAACTGTAATGGCAATGCACAAAAAGAAACCAAAAAAACATATAAGGTTTCTAAAACGGATGCCGAATGGAAAGCAGAATTATCTCAAATGGAATATTATGTTCTTAGAAAGGCCGGAACAGAACCTGCTTTTTCAAGTCCTTTAAATAAAAACTACAAAAAAGGCACTTATGTATGTGCTGCGTGTAATACGCCCTTATTTAAAAGTGAGCATAAATTTGATTCCGGTTCGGGTTGGCCTAGTTTTGATAGAGAAATAAAAGGAAATGTGGCTTTTGGTACAGATAATAATTTGGGATATACCCGAGATGAAGAGCATTGTGCTACTTGCGGTGGGCACTTAGGGCATGTTTTTAATGACGGACCTAGAAATACTACTGGAAAAAGGCATTGCATAAACGGTGTGGCGCTTAAATTTATTCCTGAAAAATAAACTCTAAAAATTCCAGAAAGCAAATCCCAAATTCCAACTTAATCTTATCAAGAAATAGTTTTTGGAACTTGCTTTTTGTAATTTAGTTTTTTGAAATTTGAATAATATGGAAAGCTATTTAGAAAGTGTTATTAAGCAGTTTGAATACTATAAAAGTTTAGGAGACAAAACTTTTAACCAATTAAGCTTTGAAGAAATGCAATGGCAAAGTAATGAGACCTCAAATTCGGTTTCGGTCATTGCAAAACACATTATTGGTAATATGCTAAGCCGCTGGACTCATTTTTTAACAGAAGATGGTGAAAAACCATGGCGAAATCGTGATGCCGAATTTGAAGACACTTACACTTCTAAAGAAGATTTAATAGCGTCATGGGAAAGTGGTTGGTTCTGTTTATTCAATAGTTTAAAAACTTTAAAAACTGAAGATTTAGAACGCATCATTTACATTAGAAATGAAGGGCATACGGTAACCGAAGCCATAAACAGGCAGTTGGCACATTACCCCTATCACATTGGGCAAATGGTATTTTTGGCAAAACTTTTAAAAGGTGATGCATGGCAATCGTTATCCATTCCTAAAGGAAATTCTTCAAAATACAATGAAGATAAATTTAATAAAGAAAAAGGCGTTCGGCATTTTACAGATGATTTATGAAATTGATAAGATTCAAAGTTTCAAAGCCTCAAAGTGACAAAGTTTCTAAGTTTCTAAGTTTCTAAGTTTCTAAGTTTCTAAGTTTCTAAGTTTCTAAGTTTCTAAGTTAAAAAATTCAACAATCTAATAGTCTAAGAAGTCTAAAAATCTAACTTTTAAGTTTCTTCTTAAATGGTCTTATAATTAAACGTGCTTCTCTATCAAATCGAATATAATTATATACCCAATTTATAAAAACCACCATACGGTTTCTAAAACCTATTAAGAAAAACAAGTGCACAAACATCCAAACATACCAAGCAAAAACACCTTGAAATTTAAATTTTGGTAAATCGACTACGGCTTTATTTCTCCCTATGGTTGCCATAGCACCTTTATCATGATACTCAAATGGTTTTAAAGGTTTGTTTTCAATTAAACGAACCATATTTTCACCTAATTGTTTTCCTTGTTGAATAGCAGGTTGTGCCATCATAGGTAAGCCATTTGGAAATTCTTCGGTTACCATACAAGCAATATCTCCAATGGCGTAAATATTTTTAAATCCTTTTACTTGGTTAAATTCATTTACTAACAATCTATCACCACGGTAAATAAAATCGCCCGCATTCAAACCTTTTATAGTAGCACCTTTTACGCCTGCTGCCCAAACTAAAGTAGCGGTTTCAAAAGTTAAATCGGTATTTGTTGTTACTATTTTACCATCATAATTGGTTACCCTTACGTTTTTCCAAACATTAACGCCTAATTTTTCTAAGAAATCTTCAGCTTTTTCAGATGCTTTAGCACTCATTCCTTTTAAAATACAATCACTAGACTGAATGATATGAATTTGTGCCAAACGTGTATCTAAATCTGGATAATCTTTAGGCAAGATTCCTTTTTTTATTTCTGCCAAAGCACCTGCCAGTTCCACACCTGTTGGTCCGCCACCTACAATAACAAAATTCATAAGGGCATTACGCTCGTGTAAATCGGAAGTCAATAAGGCTTCTTCAAAATTTTCAAGAATTAAACTTCTTAAATTTAAAGATTCGGGTATGGTTTTCATGGCCATACTGTTTTTTTCTACCTCAGAATTCCCAAAATAATTCGTTTCTGCACCAGATGCCACTACTAAATAATCAAATTTAAGTTCGCCAATATCCGTTAAAACTTTATTTTCAACCGTATTAATTTCTTCAACATTTGCCAATCTGAAATGAAAATTCGGAAAATCTTTCAATATTTTACGAATGGGATATGCAATAGAGTCTGGCTCTAAACCACCCGTAGAAACCTGATATAGAAGCGGTTGAAAGGTGTGATAATTGTTTTTATCAAGTAAAACAACTTGCACTTCTTGTTTCGATAATTTTTTTGCTAAAGCAACGCCTGCAAAACCACCACCTATTATTACTACACGTGGAAAACTGGTTCTTGGTATGTTCATAAGGTAAATCTTAAAACAAAGGTAATAAAAGATATAAATTTATAGGATTCTAAATTCTATATTCAAAATAGGTTTCGTAAATTCGTAGCCAGTAAATTTAACATTAAATAAATCTCATGAGTAAATACGATATTATTGTTCTTGGAAGTGGCCCAGGTGGTTATGTTACAGCTATTAGAGCATCGCAACTAGGTTTTAAAACCGCTGTTATTGAAAAAGAAAACCTTGGCGGTGTATGTTTAAACTGGGGATGTATCCCTACTAAAGCATTATTAAAATCTGCTCAAGTATTTGAATATCTGAAACATGCAGGCGATTACGGTTTATCTGTTAAAGATTATGACAAAGACTTTGGAGCTGTTGTAAGTCGTAGCCGTGGTGTTGCAGATGGCATGAGCAAAGGTGTTCAGTTTTTAATGAAAAAGAACAAAATTGATGTTATTAATGGTTTCGGAAAATTAAAACCGGGTAAAAAAGTTGATGTTGATGGTACCGAATATAGTGCAGATCACATAATTATTGCTACTGGTGCACGCTCTCGTGAATTACCTAGTTTACCTCAAGACGGTAAAAAAGTAATTGGATATAGAGAAGCGATGAGTTTACCTAACCAACCAAAAAAGATGATTGTTGTAGGTTCTGGAGCTATTGGTGTTGAGTTTGCTTACTTCTACAATTCTATGGGAACTGAAGTAACTATAGTAGAATTTTTACCAAACGTAGTGCCTGTTGAAGATGAAGATGTATCAAAATTATTAGAAAAATCGTTTAAGAAAAGTGGCATTAATATTATGACTTCTGCCGAAGTTACTAAAGTTGATACGTCTGGTGATGGCGTTAAAGCAACCGTTAAAACAAAAGATGGTGAGCAAATTTTAGAAGCCGATATTATTTTAAGTGCTGTTGGAATTAAAACAAACATTGAAAACATTGGTTTAGAAGATGTAGGTATTGTAGTTGATAGAGATAAGATTCTAGTTAATAGTTTTTACCAAACAAACATACCAGGTTATTACGCTATTGGCGATGTAACTCCGGGTCAAGCTTTAGCGCACGTTGCTTCTGCTGAAGGTATTTTATGTGTTGAAAAAATTGCTGGACAACATGTTGAAGCTTTAGATTATGGAAACATACCAGGTTGTACTTATTGTTCTCCTGAAATTGCTAGTGTTGGTTTAACCGAAAAACAAGCTAAAGAAAAAGGACTTGATATTAAAGTTGGAAAATTCCCATTCTCTGCTTCTGGTAAAGCAAGTGCAGCTGGAAATAAAGATGGTTTTGTAAAAGTGATTTTTGATGCTAAATACGGCGAATGGTTAGGTTGCCATATGATTGGTGCTGGTGTAACCGATATGATTGCTGAAGCTGTTTTAGGTAGAAAATTAGAAACCACAGGACACGAAGTATTAAAAGCAGTACATCCTCACCCTACCATGAGTGAAGCGGTTATGGAAGCAGTAGCTGCTGCTTACGATGAAGTTATTCACTTATAGACTTCTTAAATTTTTAGATAAATTAGATTGTTAGATATAAAAAAGGTTTCAGAAATTCTGAAACCTTTTTTGCTTTTAGAATCTAAATTTGGAACCCAACGTCATGAAAGTATTGGATCCAAAAGTATAATCAGTTTGTATTGGGATATCATCATGGGGTCTAAAATTAAACCTCGCCTCCATTAAAAAAGAATCATTAACTTCGTAATCAATTCCTACGGTTAAGTTAACTACAGGACCACCAGTTAATCCGAATTTATCAGTATATAAATCAATTTTTGGACCTGCTAAAAGACTTACTTTTTTGGTGATATTATATTTTAACAATAAAGGAAATTCAAAAACTGTATAATCACTTTCTACTCTTATATTTCTTTCTTGTTGAAAAGTCAAATTACTGTTAATTTTAATTTCTGAGAAATAAGCTTTGTAATAATTTGATTCACTCTTAACTTCATTATCCTCAACAACTTTTATATTATTATTTTCTTCGTTTTGCTGAGCTACCACTAGATTATGAAGCGTTATAATTAATAATATTGTAGTTTTAATTTTCATGGTACGAAGTGATGTTTATTTTGAATCAAACAAATATAAAAACACTCGTTGTTAAAATTCTCACAAGAAAATCATAAAAAAAATTCAAAGAAATTATAGATAAAGAAATGTAATACTCAAAAAATGAAATTACAGAAAACTTTGAATAGCCAACTCGTAACTTTGCAATCCAAAACCAAGAATAACACCTTTAGCATGAGCAGAAATATAGGATTGATGCCTAAACGCTTCACGACCAAAAGTATTGGAAATATGCACCTCTACTAAAGGCGTTTCAATACCTTTTACAGCATCACCAATACCAATAGAAGTGTGAGTATAAGCACCTGCATTTAAAATAATACCATCAAAACTAAAACCAACTTCGTGTAATTTGTCTATAATTACACCTTCAATATTCGATTGAAAATAGTCTATTTGAACGGTTGGGTATTTGGCTTTTATTTCTTCAAAAAACTCGGTAAATGTTAAACTGCCATAAATGGCGGGTTCACGTTTACCTAATAAATTTAAGTTGGGACCGTTGATGATGATTAGTTTTTTCATAGGGTAAATATATTAAAAAATGGGCATAAAAAAACCGAAGCAAATGCTTCGGTTATAATTTTATTATGCAATAAAATTAAAATTTGTAACCTACACCTACGAAGAATCCGCTTAATTTAGCAGAATATCCACTTGGAGCATCTTCCTGTAAATTAGCTAAACCTAAATTATATCTAGCTTCTAATAAAAAGTTTTCGGAAACGTCATAAGCAACACCTGCTTCAAGACCAAAATTTAAAGATTTCATGTCTTCTGCTGTGTCAAGTAAAATTCCTAAAGCTGGACCAGCTAATACATTAAATTTATCAGAAACTGGAATTTTAGCCATAAGTGGAATTGCAATTTGATCAAGATCTTCAACAGAGACATAAAGTACTTCAGGTTGGAAGATGAAAGATTCTGATATTTTAATTTCGGCAAAAGCTCCTAAATAAAAGCCAGTTTCTGAAGTTGAAATATTGTCTCCATCATAATCTACTCTAATAGAAGCAAAATCTGCTCCTGCTTTTACTCCGAATTTTACTTCTTGAGCATTAATATTACTCATTGCGAATACTGCAATTGCAGCACTTAATAATAATTTTTTCATAATTTTTAAATATTAAATTTGATTAATTCACAGCAAATAAAGTTTTTTTTTCTCACATTAGCAAGCAAAAAATAACATATTATCGATATAATATGCTTTTTGAAGATTGAGTAAATAAAAAACTTACGCAATACACATACTTACATTACACAATATTAATGCTTTAAACTGTGTTTTATTTAAATTCAAAAAGTATTAAAAAGTCACAAAAAAAACCGAAGCTATTAACTTCGGTTTTATTTTATACCATAACCAATTTATAATTGAAAAACAACTCCGAGATTAAATGCTGAAGTAGCATTAAATACACTAAAGTCTTCATTGAATAAATCAATAAAACCATTATAACCTTGATACTGAATATATAATTGTGTATCATCGGCTATATCAAATTTGTAACCTATACCTACCCCTAAACCTGCATCAAAAGAATTTTCAATAAAATCTTTGATATCAAATTCTCCTTCTGGTGTATCGGCTTTTGCACTAGCTAAAAACCCGATAGTAGGCCCAAAGTTTAAAAACCAATTTCTATTAGAACCAAAATGCCAATTAGCATGTAAAGGAATCGCTATATAGTTTAATTTGTCAATGTAATCATACCCAGATTGGGTTATTTTTGTTCCTTTCGAATCATAAATAATACCAGAACGAAGACTCCAACGGTCGTTAAAATAATATTCTGCTATAACACCAGCATTGAAAGCAGTTCTAATTTTATTATTTAAATTTTCAGAACTTGAATAGTTTGATAAATTTAAACCTAATTGTGGAGCGATAGTAAAGTCTCCAGAGTCGCTTTGAGCGCTTAAAGTTGTTATTGCTAATAAACACAAAACATTAAAGAAAAGTTTTTTCATAAATAATTAAATTTTAGTTGATAACATTATTATAATAAAAGTAAACCTAAAAAAAGTAATAAAAAAGAAAAACGCTATAAATATCATAATACTTTTCTTATAAATAAAATTATCAATACACAAATGATATTTATCACTTATAAATAGAAAAAAACATAGTAATTTGAATTATTTTTACAACCATGAAATGGGAAAACGCACTAAAAGATTATCAACTCTATTTGAAAATAGAGCGCGGTTTATCTAAAAATTCTATTGATAATTACAGTCTTGATGTTAAAAAACTTATTGGTTATTTAGAAGAGCATGCTATTAATAAGTCGCCTATCTCCATTAAAACAGATACCATTCAACAATTTATTTATGAAACTGCTAAAATTGTAAACACACGTTCGCAATCGCGCTTAATATCTGGGTTGCGCAGTTTTTTTAGTTATTTGGTGTTTGAAGATTATATTACAACAAACCCATTAGACCTTATTGAATCTCCTAAAATAGGACGAAAATTACCCGACACTTTAAGTATTAATGAAATTGATGACTTAATAAATGCCATAGATTTATCGCAACAATACAACAACATAAACATTGGGCAACGTAACAAAGCCATTTTAGAAACCCTTTATGGCTGTGGTTTACGAGTAAGTGAATTAACAAACTTGAAAATATCCGATTTGTTTTTTGAGGAAGGCTTTATAAAGGTAACTGGTAAAGGCGACAAACAACGTTTTGTGCCTATTGTTAGCGATACCCAAAAATATATTAACATTTACAGAAATGAAGTTAGAACCCATATTAACATAAAACCTGAATTTAAAGATACCCTCTTTTTAAATCATAGAGGAAAACAGCTTACACGAGCCATGATTTTTACCATTATAAAACAATTAGCTGAAAAAATTGGGCTTAAAAAGAATATTTCTCCACATACATTTAGGCATTCGTTCGCTACACATTTACTGGAAAATAATGCCGATTTGCGCTCTATACAACTTATGCTTGGGCATGAAAGTATTACTACAACCGAAATTTATGTGCATTTAGATAAAAGCCATCTAGCAAAAATTGTAGAAAAATACCACCCTAGAAAATAAACCCATGTCATCATTTTTTATTATATTTATTAAATTCATTCATATTTGGCTGTAATTAGCACATATATTATCTTATAATAATTAAAATTTAAAACCCTCATACCTCTCATATTATAATGGATTAAGAAACAGATGGTTCTAATAAGGTTGAGTCAATCAATTCAACATCGAACAATTTCAATGAGTTAAAATGGAAATTCGCATTGGTGAATTCCAATATTGGAATTTGGGATTTTGATGCCAATTTAAACAGGGTGTTTTTTTCAGACGAATCAAAAAATATTATAGGCTTTAAATCGGAAGAGTTTGGATCCAACCCTCAAGATTGGAATGTTAGAGTTCATCCAGATGATAAAGATGAGTATTTCAAAAATTTTCAAGATCATTTAAAAGGGCATACACCAATTTATAAAAACGTGCACCGCATTTTATGCAAAGACGAAACTTATAAATGGATTTCAGATAAAGGAAAAATATTAGAACGTGATAGCGAAGGAAATCCTTTAAGAATTATTGGAACACACTTAGACATTACCGAACTAAAAGAAAAAGAAATAGCTAATGCCAAATTACTGAAATTGCTAACAATTCAAAATGAAAAACTAACCAATTTTGCCCATATAGTTACCCACAACCTTAAATCGCATGCCGCTAATTTTGAAAATTTACTTGAGTTTTATGATGAGGCAGAAACAACTGCCGAAAAAGAAGAATTAATAACACACATAAAAACAGTTAATCAATCATTAACTAAAACGATTTCTAATTTACAGGAAATAGTATCTATACAAACACATAAAAATGAACATATAAAAACGTTAAACATACACGATTATATTAATAACGCTATAAAGCTTTTAGACGTTGAAATAGAACAATCTAAAGCTGAAATTACAAACCATGTAAAACCGTCAATAAACATAGATTTTAACCCTGCTTATTTGGAAAGTATTTTTCAAAATTTATTGTCAAATTCGATAAAATACAAACATCCCAAAAGGCATCCTTCTATTAAATTCAATTCAGCCGAAACAAAAGATTCATACATTATAACCATACAGGACAATGGCATAGGTATTGACATGGATAAATATGGGGACGAAGTATTTAAACTTTACCGAACGTTTCATCAAAACCAAAATGCTGAAGGTGTTGGTCTTTATTTGATAAAAAACCATATAGAATCTTTCGGGGGCACTATCATGGTTAATAGCAAGATAAACGAAGGATCTATCTTTACCATCAATTTACCAAAAAAACCCAGTTGATTAACTGGGGTTTTTATTTCAATTCTTAAAATAAAAGTATTTCACTTTATATATGTTTCCGCAAGTTCTTTTTGCGTCTTGAATTTCGCTTCAACTTCTTCTTTTTTATACTTAAATTAATGTAATTGGTACCTGTTTAAATATATAGAAATACATGTCTTCTATGTAATTTTAAAAATAGTAATATTTAAAAATAATGCATTTCATCGATTTTATATTTATTTAATCGGATATAATACTATATTTACGTTGACTAAACCTACTTCATTATGACTAATGTATTAGAAAAAGAATTCACCATTGGGGATATTGTTTATTTAAATTCATCTTCAAAATACAACGAGCTAACCTCTCAGTTTGCATTAGAAAACTGTAATACAGGAGTTTGGGATTTTCATATAAATACTAATACTGTAAATTATTCCAAAGAAGCAAAAAATATTTTAGGGATTTCTGACGATTCATTAGCAAATTATCATTGGAAAAAATCAATACACCCAGAGGATATTGACCAACTATTAAGTAACTTAAATAGCCACTATAATGGAAAGACTTTAAGTTATATAAGTGAACATAGAATTAAAGATACAAATGACAAATATAAGTGGGTAAAAGAAACTGGACGTGTTGTTGAAAAAGACACTTACGGCAATCCCATTCGTATTATTGGTATTATATGTGATATTACTGAAAGAAAAGAAAAAGAGGTTGCTTTATCTTTAAACTTAAACATAATCACAAATCAAAATAGCAGACTTCAAAATTTTGCTCATATAGTAACTCACAATTTAAAACAGTATGCTGGCAATTTTGAAAGTTTACTTGAATTTTACAATACTTCTGAAACAGAAGAAGAAAAAAAAGAATTAATAGGTCTTTTAGAAACCGTATCAAAGTCTTTAAGCAAAACCATTGGTAGTTTAAATGAAATTGTAAGTAAACAATTAGAAAAAAAGTTAGAACGCAAAAACTTAAACATACATCACTTTATTGAAAATACAATTAAATTTTTAGAATTGGAGATTTCCAATAAAAAAGCCATTATAAATAATAATGTAGATTCTGATATTTTTATTTATTCTAATCGTACCTATTTAGAAAGCATTATCCAAAATTTAGCTTCAAATGCCTTGAAATATTGCCATCCAGATAGAGCGCTTATCCTTAATATTGATTCTCACTTAACAGAGAGTGGCCTATTAACTATAACAGTAGCTGATAATGGTATAGGTATTGATTTAGAGAAATATGGGGATGCTGTATTTGGATTATATCGTACTTTTCATGGGAATACCAATGCAGAAGGTGTCGGTTTATATCTTACCAAAAGACAAGTTGAAACGCTTGGTGGTCATATAGAAATTAAAAGTATAGTTAATGAAGGTACTACTTTTACAATAACAATGAACACAAAAAAATCCAGTTAGCTAACTGGATTTTTTTTATAATAATTTCTAATTTCTTTAAGAATTCTATTTTGCAATATTAACCGCTCTGGTTTCTCTAATAACAGTTACTTTAACTTGGCCCGGATAGGTCATATCGGTTTGTACTTTTTGAGATATACTAAACGATAAATCTGCCGCTTTTTGGTCATCAACTTTTTCGCTTTCAACAATAACACGCAATTCTCTACCAGCTTGAATAGCATATGCTTTTTTAACACCACTAAATCCGAAAGCAATATCTTCCAAATCCTTTAAACGTTGAATGTAACTATCTAAAACTTGACGACGTGCTCCTGGGCGTGCCCCAGAAATAGCATCACAAACCTGTATAATTGGCGCTAGTAACGATTTCATTTCTATCTCGTCGTGATGCGCTCCAATAGCATTAATTACATCGTCTTTTTCACCATATTTTTCAGCCCATTGCATCCCTAAAATAGCATGAGGTGTTTCCATATCTGTTTCAGCATCTGGCACTTTACCAATATCGTGTAATAATCCGGCACGTTTAGCTAGTTTTGGGTTTAAGCCTAACTCCGCAGCCATTACACCACAAAGTTTTGCTACTTCACGCGAGTGTTGTAACAAGTTTTGACCATAAGACGAACGGTATTTCATTCTACCAACCATCTTGATAAGTTCTGGGTGTAAGTTGTGGATACCTAAATCTATAACGGTACGTTTACCAACCTCAATAATTTCCTGTTCAATTTGTTTTTTGGTTTTCTCTACAACTTCTTCAATTCTAGCTGGGTGAATTCTACCATCGGTCACTAATTTGTGTAATGATAGACGCGCAATTTCACGTCTAACAGAATCAAAACAAGATAATATAATCGCTTCTGGGGTATCATCAACAATAATTTCTACACCTGTAGCCGCTTCTATAGCACGAATATTTCGTCCTTCACGACCAATAATACGTCCTTTAACATCATCAGATTCTATATTGAATACAGATACACAATTATCAACCGCTTCTTCTGTACCAATACGTTGAATGGTATTTATAATTATTTTTTTAGCATCTTGCTCCGCCGTTAATTTGGCTTCTTCCAGTGCGCTTTGAATATATGCCATCGCATCACTTTTGGCTTCTCCTTTTAAGGATTCCACTAATTGTGACTTCGCTTCTTCTGCGGAAAGACTGGAAATAACTTCAAGTTGTTGTACTTGACTTTTGTGTAATTTATCTATCTCCTCTTGCTTCTTTTCAAGAACATCCAATCTATGGTCGTAATCTTTTTCTTTTTCTTCAAGGCTTTCACTTAGTTTTTTATTCTTAGCAAGTTCACTAGATACTTGAGATTCTTTATCACGAATACGCTTTTCGGTTTCTGCCATTTTTTTATCACGTGATAAAATAACTTTTTCATGTTCCGATTTAAGCTCTAAAAATTTTTCTTTTGCTTGAAGAATTTTATCTTTTTTAATTGACTCTCCTTCGCTATTTGCTTCTTTAAGTATTAAAGTGGCGCTTTTTTTAGCTTCCTTCACCATTTTAGAAGCATTGTTTTTCTCTAAGGTTTTTGCTATTATAAAGCCTATTATAAGCCCTAATAATACACCCCCAGCAATCAATATAATTGAGTTATCCATTATTGTGTTTAGTTAATTTTAATATATAAAAAAGCCTACACCAGTTTGAGATTTTGTATAAACTCCTTAAAAACAAGTTTAGGGCTAACAAGCTGATCAAGGATCTGCTCAAGGCAGCATGCTTTTACAACTTAAACTCACCCTTTTTAAAGAATTAACGTTGAGTTTATCAAAAATAAATAACTAATGTAGGCAGTAACTTTTTAGTTTATTTTAAAGAACGTTTAAGAGACCAAATGAGATTGTAACAAACTGTTTAAAGCATTTAGTTTTTCTTCTACATGCTCACTTACACTCTCTTTATCTATTGACTTCTGTTCTACTTGAGAAGCAAATTGTAAAGCACACATAGCCAATACATCTTGTTTATCTCGAACCGAATAACTTTGCTCAAATTGCTTAATCATTTCATCAATGTTCTTTGCCGCTTTACGCAAACCTTCTTCTTGACTCGCATCAATAGTTAAAGGATACACTCTATTTGCTATAGACAGCTTTATTTTAAGCTTTTCTGACATTGAATTTGATGTTGCTTAATCGGACAATTGAGCAATACAATGATCAATATCTCTAATTAATGCGTTTATTTTAAGCTTAGTTTCTCTTTTATTATCGTCACTACCAAGTATTGTATTTGCCATTTTAAGCGCTTCATACTTTTCTTCCCAACCAGCAATATGCTTTTTTTGGGATGAAATTTCTTGCTTTGAAACCTCTAGTTCTTCATTCAACTTCAAGTTAGCAAGCTTCAAAAGCTCTAGTTTGTGTAATACTTTGCTAATTTTGTTTTCTAAAGAATCTACAATATCTTCAATATTACTCATTTACAAATTTCAATACTTATCTCACAAAGTTAACATACCTGCTTATAAATTACAATTGTTTTTTAATAAAATTTCAAATATTTCGTTATTCCTCATAATCAATGCGGTGGCTCGATTTTTATTTTATTCTTTTGCACATTGATAACTTATTAATATTTTAGCAGCAACTACTATTCATATGCGATTCATCCTTTATTTCTTTTTAGTTTTCTCACTTTTTTCTAACGCGCAAAATAATTACCCTCAAGATTATTTTGGGTCACCATTAGAAGTGCCACTTATTTTATCTGGTAACTTTGGCGAATTACGCACCAATCATTTTCATTCAGGGCTGGACATAAAAACGCAACAGCGTGAAGGTTTAAAAGCTTTGGCATGTGCTGATGGATTTGTAAGCCGCATTAAATTAGCACACTTTGGTTATGGCAAAGCTTTGTACATTACGCATCCTAACGGCTATACAACCGTTTATGGGCATTTACAATCATTTTCACCAGAAATTGAAGCTTACATTAAAAAACAGCAATACGAAAAGGAAACTTATGAAATAGAGCTCTTCCCTAGTGCAGAAACTTTACCTGTTACTAAAGGTAGTTTGGTTGCCTATACTGGGAATACAGGGGGGTCTGGCGGCCCACATTTGCATTTTGAAATTCGCGATAAAGAAGAACGCCCCATGAACCCGATGCTTTTTGGTATTGATATTAAAGACAGTTCAAAACCTATTGTTAGCTCTATTTATGCGTATGCTTTAGATGAAAATGCGACTATTAACAAATTGAATACTAAACAAAAACTACGTCTTATCCTTTTAAAGAGCGGAGACTATACTACCGAAAGTATTGAAGCCTATGGAAATATTGGTTTTGGAATTGTAACAACCGACAGACAAGATTTGGCTGCTAACTCCAATGGGGTTTACAACATGCAAACTTTTTTAAATGGGAATCAAAATTTTGAAGTCGATTTTAGTATGTTTTCTTTTGATGAATCGTCGTGCATCAACCAGTTTATAGATTATGAGCATTATATTAATAGCAGACAACGCATTCAAAAATTATTCAAAATAAATAATCCGTTAAGCATGTTAAAACCTACCTTGAATGATGGTATTTTAACGGTTAAGGATAGCACTTCTTCAGTCTATAAAATTAGAGTTTCCGATTTTAAAAATAACGAGACCTTTGTTACTATCAATATCAAAGGCAATAAACCAACTGTTTCAAATCCTAAAGCAGAAAAAATAACACCTTATTATATTACAGCAAGTCAATCTACCAATTTGAAATTAGGCAATATCTCTGTCGATTTTTATCCAGATACCTTTTACGAAGATTTTTATATAGATTTTGATGTGAACAACGACACCTTAACGCTGCATAAAGATGTCGTTCCAACCCGAAAAAATTTCACCATAAAATATGATATTAGCAATTATAAAGATGCAGATAAAGACAAATTGTACATAGCGAGATTGGTAGGCTATAAAAATTACCCACTATATGCATTTACAAAAAGAGAGGGTGATATTTTATCTACAAGTACTAAAACATTAGGCACTTACGCCTTGGCGACCGATACTGTAAAACCAACTGTTTCCGCTTTAAATTTTAAAGATGGGCAATGGTTAAGCAATTTTAGATTTTTGAAAGTTAAAATTGATGATGCGCTTTCTGGAATTTCAAATTACAGAGCCACTGTAAATGGCAAATGGATTTTAATGGAATACGATTACAAAAAGGATACACTAACACACGATTTTAATGACAATGTAGTTACCGACGGAAAGAACGATTTAAAAGTAATTGTAACCGATAATGTTGGAAATAGTACTACTTTTGAAGCATCATTTTTTAGAAAATAAAACTTAATAACTTTCATTTGAAAACAAATTTTTACGTTTTTACCTTAGTGTTTTTTTCGATTATTCTTGTTGGTTATTCGCAAACGGCTACCATAAAGGGGGTTATTTTAGACCAAAACAACGCTCCTATTGCAAACGTAAATATTAAGTCGGATAATCAAGGAACCGTTACAAATGTTAACGGTTTTTATTTGTTAGAAATACCAGCGAACCAAGATGTTTCAATTGAAATCACCCACCTTTCCTATAAAAAAATAGTGAGTGTTTTCAATTTGAAAAATGGTGAGGATTATGAGTTCAATCCTGTTATGAGTACGTCTGTTGAACAAATAGCGCCCGTAGTCATTACCAATAAGCGCCAACGCGATATTGAAGGTATTATCACTTTAAAACCTGAAACCATTCGCAAAATTCCAGGTGCCAATGCAGGTGTAGAAAACTTATTATTAACACTTCCTGGGGTTAGCAATAATAACGAATTAAGCACACAATACTCGGTTCGTGGTGGTAATTATGATGAAAACTTAGTATATGTAAACGATATAGAAGTTTACAGACCCTTTTTAGTGCGTTCGGGCCAACAAGAAGGTTTAAGTTTTGTAAATACCGATATGGTGCAGAATGTCGATTTTTCAGCAGGTGGTTTTCAGGCTAAATATGGCGATAAGCTATCATCTGTTTTAGATATCACCTATAAAAACCCGTATCAATTTGAAGCTAATGCCGATTTAAGTTTGTTAGGTGGCAGTTTTTCAATAGAAAATATAAGTAAAGACTCGAAGTTCTCTGGTATAGTGGGGCTTCGTTACCGCGATAACAGTTTATTTGTAGATGCTAAAGAAACCGAAACCAATTTTAAACCATCGTTTGCCGATGCTCAGGCGTATTTCACTTATAAATTCTCAAGTAAATTCCATTTAAGTTTTTTAGGAAACGCTTCCATTAACAAATATAATTACGAACCACAGACGCGTCAAACCAATTTTGGTACGCTTACCGACCCTATTGCACTTTTGGTGTATTATGAAGGTCAAGAAAAAGACCGTTACCAAACCTATTTTGGTGCTTTTAAAGGAACTTATTTTGCAAATAACGATTTAACTTTAAAACTGATTGCTTCCAGATACCACACCACAGAAGAAGAATATTTTGATATTTTGGCTCAATACCGCTTAGGGGAAGTAAACTCCAACATTGGTGATGAAAATTTGGGCGACGTTGAATTTAGCCGTGGTGTTGGAGCACAATTAAACCATGGTAGAAACGATTTGGATGCTCTCATTACTAATATTGAACATAAAGGCGATTTTAATATCAATGATAATCGTATTGAATGGTCCTTAAAATATACCAATGAAGATATTCGCGACCGCTTAATTGAATGGGAAGTGATAGATTCGGCAGGGTTTTCAATAAGGCCTCCAAAAACAATACCAGTAAACGAGCAACCTTATACACCTTATAGTGGACCATTAGAACCGTACACCAATGTAAGGGCTACTAATTACACACAAATTAACCGAATACAAGCCTATGCACAATGGAGCAAGCGTGCCACTTTAGGCACGAGCGATGTTTGGTATAATGCAGGTATTCGTATGCATAATTGGACCGTAAAAGGTGATGACATTACATCGTCTAACCAAACCGTCTTTAGTCCGAGAGCACAATTCACCATCAAACCTTATTGGGAAAAAGACATGCTTTTTAGAATTGCTGCCGGTGTGTATTACCAACCACCTTTTTACAGAGAACTACGTGATGCCGATGGTGTGGTGCAAACAGACGTAAAAGCACAACAATCGTTTCACTTGGTTTTAGGTAACGATTATAGTTTTAAAATGTGGGACAGACCTTTTAAACTAACTTCTGAAGCTTATTATAAAAACCTTTCGGATGTAAATCCATATACTCTAGAAAATGTACGTATTCGTTATGCCGCTAATAACAATGCCAAAGCGTATGCTTATGGATTGGATATGCGATTGAATGGTGAATTTGTGCCCGGAACCGAATCGTGGTTTAGTTTTGGTTATTTAAAAACGGAAGAAAACATTGATGGTAAAGGCTATATTGCCCGCCCTACAGACCAACGTTTAAAGTTTGCTGCCTTATTCCAAGATTATGTACCCAATGTTCCACATATGAAACTGTACTTAAATTTGGTTTACAATACGGGGTTACCCGGAGGTTCACCAAGTTATGCAGACCCGTACGACTATCAAAATCGATTACCAGATTACAAGCGTGCCGATTTAGGCTTGCAATTTGTATTGGTGGATGCTAAAAAGCTATTTAATAGCGGTTGGAAAAAACCATTTAAAGAACTCTCTTTTGGTTTTGAAATTTATAATATGTTCGATGTACAAAACTCCATCACCAACACTTGGGTACGCGATGTGTATACGAAGCGCCAATATGCCATTCCTAATTATTTAACGCCACGTGTGTTTAATGTGCGGACTACGATGAAGTTTTAATCAATAAAAGCCTTCAAAACATCAACTACATAATCAACTTCTTCCTTGGTATTGTAAAAGCTAAATGAGAAACGAATAGATGGTTTTTGCAATGCTTCAGCAGTTAAAATTTCTGCCAATACATGCGAGTTTTGGTTGCTTCCACTTTGGCACGCACTTCCTTTTGAGCAAGCTATTCCTTTTAAATCCAGTTGAAATAATAACATGGCTGCTTTTTGGGGTGCTATGGGCAAACATACATTCACCAAAGTGTAGGTGCTTTTTTCCATATTACCAGACTTTCCATTAAAAGTGGCATTGGCTAGTTCGGTTTCAATTTTATTAATAAAGTATTGCTTTAAATCTTTAATATAAGCAACCTCATTATCCAAATTATCGTAGGCACTTTTTAATGCCGTTTCTAAGCCTACAATATTATGAACACTTTCGGTACCTGCACGAAGCCCACGCTCCTGCTCGCCTCCAAAAATAAGCGGTTTTAATGCTGAATTTTTTCTTACAAAAACAAAACCAATGCCTTTTGGCCCATGAAATTTATGAGCTGCAGCGGTAATAAAATCTACTTGAACATCTTGTAAATCCATTTTAAAATGACCAACAGACTGTACCGTATCGCTGTGAAACAAGGCGTTGTTTACTTTACATAAGGTTGCAACACGTTTCAAATCTAATACATTACCAATTTCATTGTTAATATGCATTAAGCTTACTAAGGTCTTACTTTCATTTTTCAACAGGGTTTCTAAATGTAAATAATCAATGTTTCCATTGGGCTTTAAATCAACATAACTAACGGCTATCTTATAATCTTTAACCAATTGATCTATGGTGTGTAAAACAGCATGATGCTCAATTTTAGAAGTAATAATGTGAGTTACTTTTAAATCTCGAACAGCGCTCAACAAAATTAAATTATCGGCTTCCGTTCCGCCAGAAGTAAAAATAATTTCACTAGCTGAAACATTTAAATAATGGGCAACCGCTTTTCTCGATTTTTCAATTAATGCTTTTGATGATCTGCCAAAACTATGGGATGAAGAAGGATTGCCGTAATTGGCTTTCATAACTCGGGTCATCGCATCAATAACCTCATCACGTATTTGTGTTGTGGCAGCATTATCAAAATATACCTGTTGCATGACTTTTTTTTAGATTGCAAAAATACTTAGAATAAAATTATTATCAATATGCTGCGTTATAAATAACAATTCGTTTATTTTTGCCTAAAACCCAAACCTAATGCGCAAGTTATTTTTTATTCTATTTAGTATATCTGTTTTAAGTTTTTACACCTGTGATGATGGGGATGTTATTACCGTTGACTTTGAATTTGATGAAACATTTGAAGCTTGTGGAACGGATGGTTTAGTTTTTTACAAAACAAAAGACGACCCATCGGAATCCTTATCTATTATAATAAAAGAACTTGATAGTATTGGCGATTTACTGGTTGTTGGTGACGATAACACCTACGAAGTAGATTTTTCTTTAAGCTCTACAAACGTATTTAATTATAGAACTTATAGTAATGCATCGTTGCCTACATCTGGATTATTTTGTAGCGATGTGCCGCTTTCTTCTGTTAAAATCACTAAAGATATTGAAAGTACCAGCGGAAATGTGCATATTAAAACGGTACTTACTGAAGATGATAATGATGGGATTTCTGCCGAAATAGAAGGCTACACCAATGATACCGATGGAGATGGTATTTTAGATTACTTAGATGAAGATGATGATGGCGATAATGTACTTACTAAAAATGAAAAACCAGACCCTGATGGTGATGGCGATTTGAGTGATGCGCAAGATACCGATGGTGATGGCACGCCAGATTATTTGGATACGGATGATGATGATGATGGTGTTTTAACCATCGATGAAGAAAATCAATCTATAGATCAAAATCCTGCAAACGATATTAGTTTAGATGGTATTGCCGATTATTTAAACCCTGCAGTGGCAACAAAAGTACCAGCTACTGCCTACAGACAACACACTATTTACCAAACTTATGTAGTTAGTCTTACGGTGTCTAACTTTGATTTAGAAATAATATCGTTAGATGTTTTTGATTTTGGTATTTTAGACGATGGTGAGTTATCAACTTCTAGAAAAGAAACCCCAGATTTTAATTAGGAGCTACATTCTGGAAAATATAAACTTCGGTAGCACCAACACCATATTTTTGGTAATTGGCACCGTAGAATTTAACATTATTGTAACGCCCGAATAAATATTCTAACTCTACTTTTAGCACACCTTCGCCCACGCCATGAATAAAAACTATTTTTTGAATACGTTTGGATATGGCAAAATCCAGTTGACGTTTCGCAGTATCCAATTGCAGTGTTAGCATGTCATGATTGCTCATTCCTTTATATGATTTAACTAATTGATGGATGTGTAAATCGACTTCCATAGTCGGTTCAAAACGGTCTTTAGGCTTTACTTTGGGTTGCTTTCTTTTAGGAAATTGCTCTTTTCCTATTATAGCCTCTTGAGCACTTTCGTGCGAAAACAAACTCTTTTTAATACTTACTTTTGAAGAGACCTTAACCAACTCATTACTTTCAAAATCGAGCAAAAAGCCATCATCGGTTTCTATTGAAATGGTGTTTCCTACTATTTTTTTCACAACACCAGACATGGCTTCGTCTATAACTAAAACTTTGTCGTCTATATTAAAAATCATTTTTATCCATTTTCATTATTATCTAACTCATCGTCATTTCTACTAGGAATCGCTTTCGAAACCCTGTAAACTCCAATCATTAATACTACAATACCACCAATTAAAATATATTGATTTTGGTCTGTTCCTGTTTTAGCATAAATAGCAACAATAGCACCTATTACTATTAATATATAGTTTATGTATTTCATGTGTTAATATCTAATGTTTTTAATTGGCTACATATCACATCTATAAAAATCATCCTTCAACATGATTAGATTTAGTTATGAATATGCATTTTTTAAAAAATAAATTTACAGCGTTAAAATTACATCAAAAATTAGAGTTATTAAACGTATCTGATTAATGAATTTTTAACTAATAAAAAGTTAATAACTGATACTGGTATCAGGCATGAAAAAATAACAAGAACAAAAATTAAAATCGCACTCATAATTTTTATAATTTTGATTGGTTCAAAAAAAATTACAAAAATGTCCTCTTTAGACGATTATATGATACCCTGTTTAAACAAGAAACTTTTTGGTTTTGAGTGTATGGGTTGTGGTTTGCAGCGGGCATTAAGCCTTATGCTTCATGGTGATTTTATAGGTGCTTTTTATATGTATGCCGCTATTTATACGCTCATACCATTGGCGTTGTTTATAATAGCCTCCTTTTTTTTTAAATTTAAATACTCAAGCAAAATTATAAATATACTTGCTATTGCTTCTGTTTCAATTATTATTATTAGTTTTATAATTAAGAGAATCTAAAAACATATCCATGAAAAAAAATCTTAACACAACGCTAATTTACGTATTATCAATATTCGGTCTACTATGTTGCTGCTTAGGTGGACTTGGCGTCTTTCTAGCAGGTCCTGCTTATTTTATAGCATCAAATAAAATAAAAGATGCTCAATTAAATCCAGATGATTATGAAGGCGACCTAAAAGCAATGAATACTGCAAAAACAGTTGCTTTGGTTGTAACCATTATTTGTGGTATAACCTTGCTTTATAATATTTATGATTTATCTACAGGAGGATGGCAAACTAGACAGCAGATA
The DNA here is from genome assembly GCF_004341235.1 of Mariniflexile fucanivorans. Lineage (GTDB taxonomy): Bacteria > Bacteroidota > Bacteroidia > Flavobacteriales > Flavobacteriaceae > Mariniflexile > Mariniflexile fucanivorans. The sequence goes on along the minus strand of NZ_SLUP01000008.1, from coordinate 214,070 downwards.
ATTGAAGATTTTATGCAAGGATATCAACAAGGTTTGCAAGGAAACTAATTCAACTTTATTTTTTAAAAACAAAAAAGCAATCTATAGGTTGCTTTTTTGTTTTTGTTTAAAGTTTAAAGATTATTTTTCAAACTGTTTTAGTGTTTTTACAATAATGCTTACACAGTCTAATAATTGCTCCTTAGTTAGCACTAAAGGTGGTGCAAAACGAATGATGTTACCGTGTGTGGGTTTTGCCAATAAGCCATTATCTCGTAAGGCTAAACAAATATTCCAAGCCGTTTCACTTTCTTCAGTATCATTTATTACAATGGCATTAAGCAAACCTTTTCCGCGTACTAAATTTACAATACTGCTTTTTTCAATATATTTATTTAATTCACTTCTAAACAAGTTGCCTAAAACTTCGGCATTTTCTGCTAGATTTTCATCTTGCACCACTTGCAAAGCGGCAATGGCAACCGCTGCAGCTATAGGATTTCCTCCAAAGGTACTTCCGTGGTTTCCGGGTTTAATAACCTTCATTACAGCATCATTTGCCAAAACTGCCGATACTGGGTACATGCCTCCACTTAGTGCTTTACCCAAAATTAAAACATCAGGTTTTACATTTTCGTGATTAACAGCTAGCAGTTTACCTGTACGTGCAATACCTGTTTGTACTTCATCTGCAATAAATAATACGCCATAGCTTTCGCATAATGCTTTTGCTTTGGTTAAATAACCTTCTTGTGGTACAATAATACCCGCTTCTCCTTGTATAGGCTCTACTAAAAAACCTGCTACATTTGGGTTGTTTTTTAAAGCCGTTTCTAAATCTTCTAATTTGTTGTATTCAATTTTAATAAAACCTTTTGTGTAAGGCCCGAAATTTTCCCGAGCCACAGGATCGTTAGAAAACGAAATAATGGTTGTTGTTCGTCCGTGAAAATTATCTTTACAAACAATAATTTCAGCTTCATTTTCATCAATTCCTTTAACTTCATAGGCCCATTTTCTACAAAGTTTCAAAGCAGTTTCTACAGCTTCGGCACCCGTATTCATGGGTAGTAACTTATCAAAGCCAAATAACTCGCATGCAAATTTTTCATATGTCCCTAATACATCATTAAAAAAAGCGCGCGATGTTAAAGTTAGAGTTTGCGCTTGTTGTACCATGGCATTGACAATTTTTGGATGACAATGACCTTGGTTTACAGCAGAATAGGACGATAAAAAATCGTAATACCGCTTCCCTTCTATATCCCATACATATACGCCTTCACCCCTATTCAATACAACAGGAAGCGGATGGTAGTTGTGTGCGCCATACTTGTTTTCTAACGCAATAATTTCTTGTGGTGTTAATTGTTTTAAAACAGCCATTTTAATTTTATTTAAATTGATAAAATAACCATTCCTTCTGTACCTTTATTCTTTCGAAATCACGATAGGTATCGGGACGAAAAAGCAGCGTGGGAGAGAAATCATCCCCAGATAGAACTGCAAGTTAATAAATATAATTGAAAGTTGCAGAGTTACAAAGCGGCACAGTATCAAAGTTTTTTAGCTTGCTAGAATGTTTATTTCATACTTAGATTTTATGCAACTCATAAACTTTGAAACTCATTAATCAAAAATCATTAATCAAAATCGCTAATATTTATTCGTTTCATTACTTTTGCAGCATGTCAAAAAGAACAAAAAAACAAGCGTTTACAAACGTTGAAGTTTTAGATGCTGGTGCTAAAGGCAAAACTATTGCCAAAGCACCCGATGGAAAAGTTATTTTTCTATCCAATACCGTACCTGGTGATATCGTAGATGTGCAAACATTTAAAGCCCGAAAAGCCTATTACGAAGCGAAAGCCACCGTGTTTCATAAACTATCTGATAAACGAACCACACCTGCATGCGAACATTTTGGAGTTTGTGGTGGTTGTAAATGGCAGGATATGGGTTACGAGCACCAATTATATTATAAGCAAAAAGAAGTTACCAATAACCTAACCCGCATTGGACATATAAAATTACCGGAAATAACACCTATTTTAGGTGCTGCTGAACAATATTTCTATAGAAATAAAATGGAATTTTCATTTAGCGATAGCCGCTGGTTGACTTTGGAAGAAGTACAATCGGATGCCGATTTAGGTGATAGAAATGCCTTAGGTTTTCATATTCCTGGAATGTGGGACAAAATTTTAGATATCAAGAAATGCCATTTACAAGCAGATCCTTCTAACGCTATTAGAAATGCGGTAAAGCAATTTGGATTGGATAATAACTTTGAGTTTTTTAATACCCGTAACCAAACTGGTTTATTGCGTACCATGATGATTCGTACTTCTAGTACGGGCGATGTCATGGTAGTGATTCAATTTTTTAAAGAAGATAAAGCTAAACGTGTTTTGTTATTAGATTTTCTAGCTGAAACATTTCCGCAGATAACCTCGTTACAATACATCATCAACGGAAAAGCGAACGATACTATTTACGATCAAGATGTAATTTGCTATAAAGGTGAAGACCACATTTTTGAAGAAATGGAAGGGTTGAAATTCAAAATAAATGCCAAATCGTTTTATCAAACAAATTCAGCGCAAGCTTTTGAATTATATAAAATAACCAGAAATTTTGCAGGTTTAACAGGTGATGAACTGGTTTACGATTTATACACAGGAACAGGTACCATAGCGCAATTTGTGGCAAAACAAGCTAAAAAAGTGGTTGGTGTTGAAGCTGTGCCCGATGCCATTACCGCTGCAAAAGAAAATGCACAATTAAATAGTATTAATAACGTTGAATTCTTTGTAGGCGACATGAAACATGTGTTCAACGATGCATTTATAGTTGCTCACGGACAACCAGATGTTATTATCACCGATCCGCCACGTGATGGGATGCATAAAGACGTCGTACAACAAATATTAAATATTGCACCTAAAAAAGTAGTGTATGTAAGTTGTAACAGTGCTACACAAGCCAGAGATTTAGAACTTATGGATGCGATGTACAAAGTAACAAAAACGCAAGCGGTTGATATGTTTCCGCAAACGTTTCATGTTGAAAATGTTGTACTTTTGGAAAAACGATAATTTTAATGTTGAATTGTTTAACTGTGGAATTGTGTAAGTATGTAACTGTGCAATAAAGAATAAACACATCAACGAATAAACTCTTAATAGAGATTAATGAAAAAAACAAGTTTACTTTTAATATTTATAACTGTAGTAGGTATTATAATTACGATAAGTTGTGAACGTGATGATATATGTCCGGAAAGCACCGCAACAACCCCTAGTTTAATTATTGATGCTTATGATGTAGATTCTACAGATGATTTGCTGGCTGTAAATGATTTATTGGTTTATGGTACTGATAATGATGAAATACTATCAGGATACGCCATAGCAACTGTCTCTCAAATAGTATTACCACTAAAAACCGATGTCAATACCACAAGATATGCACTTGTTAAAGATGCTTTTGTAAATGACAATGACACACCTGATGACACAAATGACGATTATTTAGATGGTAATACCGATTATGTTACCATAAATTACACCAGAGAAGAAGTTTATGTATCTCGGGCGTGTGGCTACAAAACCATTTATAAAAATGTAACTTTTACTATTGAACCTGATAGTGACAACTGGATAAAATCAAGACAACCCTTAAACGATAACCAATCTGTAGAAGATGAAACAGAAACACATTTTAACATATTTCATTAGTAGCCTAACGTGTATGCTTTTGTTTTCTGTGTCTTTAAACGCTCAAAACGATAGCATTGCCATTACTAGTAAAGACTCCATAAAAATTAAAGAAAAATACGGCCTGCGTGTGGGTGGTGATCTTGGAAAATTAGTGCGTTCATTTGTAGATGATGATTATACGGGTTTTGAAGTTTCGGCAGATTTCCGACTAAAAAAACGTTTATATATTGCAGGCGAATTGGGCATTGAAGAAAAACAAACCACTACTGATTATTTGGATATTACCACAAGTGGAAGTTATATAAAAGCCGGAATAGATTATAATTTATATCAAAACTGGTTGGATATGGACAACATGATTTATGCGGGGTTTCGTATTGGTGCCAGTACATTTAACCAGAAACTAAACAGCTACACTATTTATAATACCAATCCGTATTGGTCACCACAATTTTCGTCGTCAGATGTACAGGAATTTAATGGTTTAACCGCCTTTTGGGGAGAGCTTATACTTGGCTTAAAAACAGAATTGTTTAACAACCTGTATTTGGGTTTAAACGTACAGCTTAAATTTAAGGCAAGTGAAACCGAACCCAATAATTTCGAGAATGTTTACATCCCCGGTTATAATAAAACCTACGACAGCACTGGTTTAGGTGCTGGATATAGTTATTCACTTTCATATAGAATTCCACTTTATAAGAAGGATAAATAGTTTTTTTAAAAAATTATATCTTTGTATTAAATTTTCAATTATTCGTAATGTCTAAAAACAAATACAAAATAGCTGTTCTTCAATTAAATTTGAACGACAAGCCTGAAAACAATCTAAAAAAATGCATACAATGGGTAAAAGATGCAGCCAAAAAAGGAGCAGAAGTTATCTTATTACCAGAATTATATAGCAGCCATTATTTCTGCCAAAGTGAAGATGTTGATAATTTCGCTTACGCGGAACCGCTTTACAGCACATCATTTATTGCTTTTAGCGAGTTGGCCAAAGAATTAGGAGTGGTTATTATTGTACCATTTTTTGAAAAAAGAATGGCTGGCGTTTATCATAACAGTGCCTACATTATTGATACTGATGGCACTGAAGCTGGTTTATACAGAAAAATGCACATTCCAGACGATCCGCATTTTTACGAAAAGTTCTATTTCACACCGGGTGATATCGGTTTTAAATCTTTCCCTACCAAAAAGGGAAATATTGGTACATTAATTTGTTGGGACCAATGGTACCCAGAAGCAGCGCGTTTAACAGCCTTACAAGGTGCCGAAGTACTATTTTACCCAACCGCCATTGGTTGGCATCCGCAAGAAAAAGAACAGTACGGTGAAAACCAACAAGGTGCTTGGATGAACGTGATGCGTGGTCATGCCGTTGCAAATGGAGTGTACGTTGCAGCTGCAAACAGAATTGGATTGGAAAAATACATTCCAGATACTAACGGTATCGAATTTTGGGGATCCTCATTTATTGCAGGGCCACAAGGTGAAATTTTAGCGCAAGCGTCTGTTGATAAAGAAGAAATTTTAATAGCTGAAGTTGATTTAAGCTTACAAGAAAATGTACGTCAAAACTGGCCATTTCTACGTGACAGACGTATTGACAGATATGGCGATATTACTAAAAGAGTCATCGATTAAAAAATAAAAAATTCCAAATTCCAAAAAAATTAGGATGAACGATAATTGGATATTTCCTGCCGAATGGGAAAAACAACAAGGTATTTTATTATGTTTTCCCCATAACGGTAACGATTGGCCCGGGAAATACGAAGCCGTACAATGGGCTTTTGTTGAGTTTATTAAAAAAATAGCTTCGGTTGAAGAAGTGATGCTTTTAGTGGCTGATGAAAAATTAAAAACCAAAGTAACGGGCATGTTAGAAATGGCACATGTTCAGTTAAAAAATGTATCTTTTATCATTCATAAAACCAACCGTAGTTGGATGCGCGATTCTGGTCCCATCATTGTAAAAAATGGAAAAGACCGAAAAGCAATCAATTTCAATTTTAATGGTTGGGCGAAATACAAAAACTATAAACTAGATAAACATGTTCCTGCAAAAGTTGCTAACTTCTTAAACATCCCTTTAGAACAAGCAATTTATAACGGAAAACCTTTTATTTTAGAAGGTGGTGCTATTGATGTTAATGGAAAAGGAACCTTGATAACTTCGGAAGAATGTTTGCTACATCCAACCGTACAAGTTAGAAATGCTGGTTTAACAAAAGTAGATTACGAAGCTGCTTTTAAACACTATTTAGGTGTTAAAAATGTTATTTGGTTAGGAAATGGTATTGAAGGTGATGATACCCACGGGCATATTGATGATTTAGCACGTTTTGTAAACCATGATACTATTATTACCGTAGTTGAAGAAAATCCAAATGATGCTAATTTCAAGCCGCTTCAAGACAATTTAAACCGACTACAAGCCGCCACTTTAGAAAATGGTAAACAACCAAAAATAGTGACCCTACCTATGCCAAAACGCTTGGATTTTGATGGTATTCGCATTCCTGCTAGTTACGCCAACTTCCTAATATTAAACAAAACGGTTTTAGTTCCAACCTTTAATGATGCGAACGATCGCATTGCTTTAAATACCATTGCAGATTGCTTTCCAGATAGAGCTGTTATTGGTATTGCAGCCACCGATTTTATATGGGGCTTTGGCACATTACATTGTTTGAGCCAACAAATACCGTTATAAAAACCAGGAGTCAATTCTTTCAATTAACTGATTGAAAGATGATTATATTTTTATAGCAGCTTCTGTTATTCTTCTCCACAAAACTATCCAAATACTATCATTGGTCTATGCACAACTAAGCAATTACGGATTAGGTGCGCTTGTTGGTAAAATTATTTTATTAGTAATTTCTCTGGCTTTGGTCTATTTTACTAGGACTAAAAAGTCTAAAATTTAAAATCATATTTTAAAATACTAAATAAAGTGTCTTTTCGTAAAATACAATACTTGAAAACACAAATTATAAAATAACAATAGAAATATTAAATTATTTACACCAGTAATTCTTACATATATTTTGTTTAATATAAAAAAATATTATTCAAAATAGGTCTTTTTGAGTTCATTTTACTAGGTGTTTTTAAAAAATTATGTATTTCATCGATTTTATTTGCATTTTGTGGAATTTTGATTTACTATTGTAGTGTAAATAGTTATTAAAAAAATTCAATAGTCTCTCACTATGAAAAGTCTCTCACTAAAAGCAAGGAGTTTACTCCTTGCTTTATTTTCAACATTTGCAATAAATTCATTTGCACAAACTACCATTTATTCTGAAAGCTTTACTTCTGGTTCAGGAGGTTGGACTGTCACTTCTACTGGCTCAGGAACTGGGGCTTGGGTGAGGAGTACGAATTCTAGTCATTCTTCTGGGGCTACGGGAAATTATTTTTATTCACAAAAATACAGCTCACAATATAATAACAATACTTATATAACTGCCACAAGTCCTGCTATCGATTTAACAGGATACAATACAACTACGTTTGAATTTAAAATTTGGCACGAAACTGAAGCAACTTATGACGGAATGAAAATAGAATATTCCTTAAATAATGGAAGTAGTTGGAGCGATTTAGGATCTGTAAGTTCAAATTGGTATAATGATTCAGGTGTAGATGCCTTTAATAGTAATGAAGATGGCTGGTCTGGAAGTAGTTCTGGATGGATAACTAAAATTATAATTTTAAATACTGAAGATATTGGATTTAACTCTGCAACTCAAGCAAAATTTAGATTTCTTTTTGCTACTGACAATAGTATTACCAATACTGGAGTTGCTTTTGATGAAATTATCATTAAAGGATATAATGGTTATTGTTTATCAACAGGAAACACTTCTTATAGAACTGGAACTCGTCAAGTCATATTTAATACCATTAACACATCATCTCCTACAGAGTTTAATGCTTACTCAGATTACACGTCTACATCTACTGAAGTAACTCAAGGTACATCTTATAACTTAACAGTAAAAGTTAATACTGATGGAAATTATAGAACATATACTAATGCTTGGATAGACTGGAATCAAGATTCAGATTTTGATGATGCTGGTGAATCCTTTTATTTAGGAATAGCTGAAAACATTAATAATGAAAATACATCATTATCTCCATTATCAATAACGATACCATCAACAGCTACTTTGGGAACAACACGTATGAGAGTATCAACCAAATACAATTATTCTCCAAGTTCTTGTGAAACAGGTTTTGATGGAGAAGTAGAAGATTACAGCATCAATGTGATTGCAGCAACACCAACTATAACAACAAGTACAATTTCGCCAAATGCCTATTGCTCTGGGTCGTCAATAAGCGTACCTTATACTATTACAGGTACTTTTACTTCAGGAAATGTTTTTACAGCTCAATTATCGAATGCTACTGGTAGTTTTAGCTCACCTATTTCCATTGGAACCTTAACTTCAACCACGGCTGGTACTATTTCGGGAACAATTCCTGTATCAACAACAACAGGAACCGGTTATCGCATACGGGTGGTGAGCAGTAACCCGCTTGCAACTGTAACAGACAACGGAAATAATATTACCATTAACACCATTCCTTCTCCCCCAACAGTTAGCACGATAACCCAACCTAGCTGTTCTGTTTCAACAGGAAGCTTTATTTTAAATAACTTACCTACTGGAACATGGACTTTAACTAGAAATGATGGAATTAAAACAACAGGTACTGGAACTAGTAAAACAATTACAGGATTAAACCCCGGTAATTACACTTATACGGTTACAGCAGAAGATACTAGCACTTCATGTCCTGGTTCTGGAACAGGCCTTCTTGCCGAATATTTTAATAATACAACCCTTACTGCACCCGCTGCGTTAACCCGTACAGATGCAACCGTAAATAATGACTGGGGAGGGGGAAATCCAGGAAGCCCAATAAATAATGATCATTTTTCGGTTCGTTGGACCGGTAAAATACAACCATGTTATACTGAAAACTATACATTCTCCACTTTAAGCGATGATGGTATTCGATTATGGGTAAATGGAAACAGAATCATTAATAATTGGACCGATCATGCAATAACGACTAATAATTCAACTTCTGTAAGTTTAACGGCAGGTACAAAATATGATATTGTATTAGAATATTATGAAAATGGTGGTCTTGCAGTATCTCAACTTTACTGGAGTTCTCCAAGTCAATCAAAACAAATAATTCCACAAAGTCAATTATACTCAGAAGCAACGGGTTGTACATCAACAACTTCTGCTAATATAGTAATCAATACGCAACCAGCAATTCCCACTATAACTAGCACAACTGGTGCTTCAAGATGTGGAACAGGTTCTGTAACGTTACAAGCTGCTACTTCTGTTGGCTCTGTAAATTGGTATACGTCCTCAACTGGCGGATCGTCTATTCATACAGGAACTAGTTATAACATCCCAAATATTTCCTCTACCACAACCTATTGGGTAGAAGCCATTAATAGTGGTTGTACCAGTGCCACAAGAACTGCTGTAACCGCAACTATAAATATCATTCCAACTATTTCAGGAACAACGCCTGCTTCAAGATGTGGAAAAGGTTCTGTAACTTTAGATGCAACTTCTTCAGCTGGAACAATTAATTGGTATGAGAATGAAACTGGTGGAGCATCCATTCATGTAGGAACAAGTTATACAACACCAAGTATTTCATCAACTACCAGCTATTGGGTAGAAGCTACAAATAGTACTTGTACCTCAACAAGAACCGAAATAATAGCAACTATTAATAAAAATTATTGGACAGGTGATGTCGATTCTAATTGGAATAACGCTGCCAACTGGTGTGCTGGTGTACCAACAAATGGAATAGAACCCACCTTATATGCACTAATACCTTCAGGATTAACAAATTACCCCGTTATTTCCAAAACAGATACGCCTGGTTATGTAAAAACCATAGAGTTACAAAACAATACCACGCTTATTATAATAGACAATTATTTACGCGTTACCGAAAATTTAATACTTAATGGTAACATAGATTTAGAAGGTGATGCCCAATTGCTGCAAGATTCGGGCAGTACTTTAGATCCTACAAGTTCTGGTACCTTAGAGATAGACCAACAAGGAACGGCTGATACCTATACCTATAATTATTGGTCATCTCCAGTGGGAAAAAGCAATAGTTCAACAAACAATAATAGCTATAAAGTAACCGACGTATTTAAAAATGTAACCTTTTTAACTTCTGGATACAACGGAAAAGCGTCACCGCTTAGTCTTGCCGATTATTGGATTTGGAAATTTAGCAATCAACTCAGTGGTAATTACGCTTCTTGGCAACATGTAAGAAGTACTGGTACGCTGGCTGCAGGCGAAGGTTTTTCCATGAAAGGCCCAGGAAGCGGTTCTATTTCTGCATCACAAAACTATGAGATGTTAGGCAAACCCAATAATGGCAATATTGACTTAACAATTACGGCAGGTAACGATTATTTGGTTGGAAACCCATACCCTTGTGCACTCGATGCTACACAATTTATATTAGATAATGGCACAACCATAGACGGTCCGGGATCAACAACGGGCACCTTGTACTTTTGGGAACATTGGGGTGGTGGTTCGCATAATTTAAGAGATTACCAAGGTGGGTATGCAACCTATTCATTATCTGGTGGCGTTCCTGCGGTTTCAATGGGCACTTCAGCGGCTGGTGTTGCTACAGGTGGCACACCTACAAAAACACCTGGTCGCTATATTCCTGTGGCTCAAGGATTTTTTGTAACTGCGGAAGCTACAGGAACCATTAAATTTAACAATGGGCAACGTGTTTTTCAGAAAGAAGATGGTACTAATTCTGTCTTTATGAAATCTGATAATACTAAAAAAACAGCCAGCTCAACTAATGGAAATGATGATACCAGAGAAAAAATAAGACTCGGGTTCCAATCTGTAAACACCATTAGAAGACAACTTTTAACCACGGTAGATGCCAACGCTTCAATAGGTTATGATTGGGGGTATGATGCCCCTCATATAGATGAACAAATAGATGATATGTATTGGTTGATTGACAATAGTAAATATGTTATTCAAGGGATAAATACTATTACGGAAAAAACCATTCTACCTTTAGGTATACACACAAAAACAAAAGGTTTAAACTCAATTACTATTGATGCCATAGAAAATTCGCCAAGTAGTATAAAAATTTATCTTCATGATAAACAATTAAATGTGTACCACAACTTGCAGGAAAGTAATTATCAGGTTTATTTAGAAGCTGGCAGTTATTTAAGCAGGTTTGAAATTACGTTTTCAAATGCACAAACACTTGGTTTAGAAAATCAATCCATTGCAGATGCGACTTTGGAAGTTTATTTTACAAATGAAGATAAAAACATTGTGATCCAGAACCCTCATTCTAAAAATATTAAAACAACCGAAATGTTTAATATGCTAGGTCAATCTGTACTTAAAATTGAAACGAATTCAAATAAATCCATTATAACCCAAAAAACGAAATACCTAAGTGCAGGAACCTACATTATCAAGTTAAAAACAGATACTGGAATTGTTTCTAAAAAAGTATTGATAGAATAAATTTGAGTTAGTCGCTTCGTATAATTATTCAAAATACTTTAAAGAGGCTGTCTGGAAAGTGTATTATATTTACTTTGTCAGATTGAGCTTGTCGAAATCGATATTGATTATCAATAAGTTAAAATATTTCGACAGGCTCAATATGACACAGAACTACACTTTTCAGACAGCCTCTTTTTATTTTAAATGATCTACCAATTCAGAAAGCGACACTTTAAACTGCTCTCCTGAAATCATATTCTTTAAAGTATACGTATTTGAAGCAATTTCCTCATCACCCGCAATAACCACAAACTGAATATTTCGTTTATTGGCATGATCCATTTGCTTTCTAATTTGTTTACTATTAGTCGCTTTATCAGGATATAGTTCTGTATTAATCCCTGCTAAACGTAATTCCTTAATGGCTTTCAAACAAAATAGAGCTTCTTTATCACCAAAGTTGATGAATAAAACCTCTACGTTTTTATTTACCGTTTCCGGAAATAAACCGAGTTCTTCCAATACCAAATAAATACGGTCTAAACCAAAACTAATACCCACACCACTTGTATCTGGTTTTCCAAAAATACTGGTAAGGTCATCATAACGACCGCCACCACCAATGGAACCCATTTGTACGGTTTTTGGAGCAGCAACTTCAAAAATAGCACCTGTATAATAGTTTAAGCCACGTGCTAAAGTAACATCTAATTGCAAAGTGGCTGTTTTTAAACCTAATTCTGAAATAGCTTCGTTTATAAATGCTAATTCCTCAATACCTTTTTTGCCTTCTTCGGAAGTTGATAAAATACCTTTTAAACTTTCAATTTGCGATTCAAACGAACCTGTTAAAGTAAATAATGGTTGTAATTTTGATATGCCTTCTTCTGAAATTCCTTTGGAAAGCATTTCTTCTTTTACCTTCTCCTCGCCTATTTTATCAAGTTTATCTAAAGCGACAGTAAAATCAATTAATTTATCTGATGCTCCAATAACTTCTGCAATACCAGACAATATTTTTCGGTTATTTATTTTTATGGTAACACCTTCCAGTTTTAACGTTGAAAAAACGGTGTCGTATAATTGAATAAACTCCACTTCTTGCCAAAGCGATTTACTACCAACCACATCGGCATCGCATTGGTAAAACTCTCTAAAACGCCCTTTTTGTGGTCTGTCGGCACGCCAAACAGGTTGAATTTGATACCGTTTGAATGGAAATTCTATTTCGTTTTGGTGTTGTACTACATAACGTGCGAATGGTACTGTTAGGTCGTAGCGTAAGGCTTTTTCGGAGATTTGATCAGAAAGTTGGCTTAAATCTAATATATTCAGTAAACCTATTTTATAAATCTCTTTCAAAAAATCCTGATTAACAGTATAATTGTATACAGGCTTTCCTAAAATTTTAGTTGCAACATCACTTATTTCATCTCTAGTTCTTATTGCATTAAAACTTTTATACAACAAATCATTTTCAAAATTATCAATAACATAGCGAAGCATTGCTGTATTTGTTTCAAATCCATTTATTCGAAAAAACTCATTTACTTTAATCATATTATAAATGTTTCTTATTTCGAAATCTTCTAACAAATTTTTATATAGTGGGATTAACTCTACTTGACTTCTCAATTTAAAGCCAATAATTTCATCAAGTTCTCCACATAAACTTTGTATAAATGTTCCAATTTGTTTGCTAAAGTCACTGAAATTATCTATTTCATAATTTACCTTTGATAAATAATCCCCAGAATTCAAAATCTTAAAAATCAGTCTATCCCCTTCATCACCATATTTTCCCATTAAGGTTTCAGAATTTTCAAAACTTGGGGTTTCAATAGGTTGAAATCCAAAAGTTTCAAATGTACCACGAATGGTATTGAAAATATAATTACGTTTTGCTACTTGTTCGGGGTTAAAATCTCGGGTTCCTTTTGGGATGCTTGGTTTTTGAGCCATATGAATGCCTGCGAAAGCAGGAATCTTTTAATTAATGAAATACTTTTAAATTTATTGAGTCCACATACTAATACAACCTCTGTAGCTGTATGATGCGGAATTGAGCAAAAATAATTAATGAAAACGTCATTGCGAGCTTTTTCATAAGAAAAAAAGTGAAGCAATCTGCTCATTGCTTTTCTAAATTATGTTTTGAACTTAAATTAAAAGATTGCTTCACTGCGTTCGCAATGACGTAATCAAATAAAATTCAAAATAGAAGTTCCGTTTGTCATGTCGAATGAGGTACGATTGAGACATCACATAATATTAAATATAAATACAATTAGTGTTATATGATTTCTCCTAAAGTCGAAATGACTCCGTATCAATTTATCAACTCATCAAAATACCTAAACAATTGGCCTTTAGTAATGGATGCACCTTGTTCTATCATTTTGAATTTATCAAGATTTTTATCTTCGCTATAAGGTTTATCAGCTTGTAAAAATTCAACGCGTTCATCCATTAAATTAGCTCGCAACCAATCGTATCCTTCTTGAGTGGTAATATCTACTTCTTTATTTTTAACGTTTATTACAATGGCTTTCATTTTCTTTTTTCCTAAACGGAATAAATAGATGTGTTGTGCCGAAAAATGTTCTAAATATTCTGCTTGATTTAAAACACCTTCCCAAATTAAATCGCTAAAAACATCCAATTCGGTTTCTGCTAGTTCTGGTTTATTCACTTTTAAATTTGCCCATTCGTCTGCTGTAACCTGCTGGGTGGCTAAAAAGTTTATAAACTCTTGGTGCAGTTCTTCAAATTGCTCTTTTGTTAATCTTGAATATTTCATGTTAATCTTTTTTCTCACCCGAACTAATCGAGTAATCTATGCTTTATTTTGTAATATTTAAACTTGCTGCAACTGCAAATGGTCTATCGGTTGCGATCACATCAACACCTAAATCCACCCATTTTTGATAGAGATAATCACCCTTAGCCTGAGCCTGATTGTCTAAGTTTCCTAAAGTCCCTAACATACAAGTGATTCCTAAATCATGTAATTTTTTATAAAATATTTCAGATGACAATTGGATGCCTGTAAAAGCAAGCATATTTTCTGTTGGAATTTCAGAATGTAACAACCAATCTAGTTCCTTGTCATTTCTAGCCGAAACTGATAACAACAAATTGGGTGATGCATTATAAGCTGCTCTGGCTTGTTCCATATCATAAGTAATAATAATCGCAACATCTTCTGCTTGGGTTTCCTTAACTAAAGCAACAACTTGATTTACCGAAACACTTTTTTTTATATCGATAGTTAAAATAACATGATTTGTTTTCGCCCAAATTAGAACATCTTTAAATAACGGAATTTTAAAGGTAGTTTCATTACCAAAATCGTCTTCTAAATTAATTTGCTGTAATTCTTGATAGGTATAATTAGTAATATCACCTTCACCAGTAGAAGTTCTATTCAAACTATTATCGTGCATTAAAACAAGCACGTTGTCTTTTGTTTTAGCGACATCTATTTCGTAAATAGCAGGAATACTATCGTTTATGTATTTTATGGTTTCTAAACAATTTTCGGGATAGTTCTCAATAGATTTACCACCTCTGTGCACACTTATAATTGGTGTTTTATTCGATGAATAAGCAAACCTGCTTATTAATGCCGATTTATTAGTTTCCGTTTGTTTTTCGGTCATTACCTTACACGAAAAACTTACTAAAAAAAGACAAATTATTACTACATATTTCATATTATACAAAAAAAAATGCCCTTTAGTTATGGCGTGTAAATTTAAGAATATATGTTATTATCTTAAAAAAACATAGCATAAACATTCTTGTTTTCTTCAAATTAAAACGTTATTTAACATTTTTACATAAAAAAACCACCCCAATAGGAGTGGTTCTTATTATCTAAACTTTAATAATTTAAAATTATTCAGCAGCTTGTGCTATAACTTCAAATTCTAAATCTACAGTAACAGATCTGTGTAAACGTACCACAGCAGTATACTTACCTGTACGTTTTACAGTTGTAACTGTAATGAATTTTTTATCGATAGATTGACCTTCTTTTTCTAAAGCAGCAGCAACATCAATGTTGTTTACAGAACCAAATAATTTATCGCCTGCACCAACTTTAGCTGGAATTTTAATTTCTAAAGCTTTAATAGCTTCAGCAATTACATTCGCTTCATCAACCTCTTTCTTCTCTTTGTAAGCACGTTGCTTTAAGTTCTCTGCTAATACTTTTTTAGCAGAAGCCGTAGCCATAACAGCTTGACCTTGAGGAATTAAAAAATTTCTACCATAACCGTTCTTAACTGTTACAACATCGTCTTTAAATCCTAAATTTTCAACGTCTTGTTTTAATATAAGTTCCATTGTTATCGGTATTTTATTTTAATAAATCTGCTACATAAGGCATTAAAGCTAAATGACGCGCTCTTTTTACAGCAACAGCCACTTTTCTTTGATACTTTAATGAAGTTCCTGTTAAACGTCTTGGTAAAATTTTACCTTGTTCGTTTATAAATCTTAATAAGAAATCTGCGTCTTTGTAATCAACATACTTGATTCCAGACTTTTGAAACATACAATATTTCTTCTTCTTATTCGTATCTATGTTAAGAGGAGTTAAATATCTAATTTCTCCGTCTTTTTTTCCTTTAGATTGTTGTTCTATAGATGACATAATTAAGCTTTTTGTTTAAGTTTAACTCTTCTTCTCTCTGCCCATGAAATAGCGTGTTTATCTAACGCTACCGTTAAATAACGCATAAAACGCTCGTCACGTCTAAACTCTACTTCTAAAGTATTGATTACTTCACCAGCAACGGTGTACTCAAATAAATGGTAAAAACCACTTTTTTTGTTCTGAATTGGATAAGCTAATTTTTTAAGCCCCCAATCTTCTTTTGATACCATCTTAGCGCCGTTAGAAACAAGAAAATCTTCGTATTTCTTTACTGTTTCCTTTATCTGATCTTCAGATAAAACGGGATTTAAGATGAAAACAGTTTCATAATGATTCATAAAAATCGTGTTTATTGTTAAAAATGGGTGCAAAAATAGTTATTAAATACATATAAAACAACTATATTTAAAAGTTAATTTAATTGTATATTTGGTACAGAAAAACAAATGTTAAAATTATGTTAATTTAAACTGTTTAACGATGTTTTTTGGTTTTTAGCCGAATTTTTTGTACTATTGTCGATATCTTAACCGAAATAATATAAATGTTATGACTTTAAACTGTGTAGTAGTAGACGATTCAGCAATACAGCGTCTCTCTATTGTTAAGTTAGTGGAGAATCACCCCGCTCTAAACTTGATTGCAGAGTACAGTAGTGCCTTAGAAACCAAAAATGGTTTAAATACACACCAAGTAGACTTAATTTTTTTAGACATTGAAATGCCAGTGCTAAATGGATTTGAACTTTTGGATGTTTTAAACAACAAACCCCAAATTATTTTTGTAACCGGTAAAACAGAGTATGCTTTTAAAGCATTTAATTACGATGCTACCGATTACTTACACAAACCAATTACCAGAGAACGTTTTAATGTTGCTGTAGAGAAAGCCTTAGAGCAACACAAATTAACGCAAGATTTTAACGAAGAAGAAGGGGAACACATCTTTGTTAAAAGCAATCTTAAAAAACGTAAAGTTTACATTAAAGACATTAAGTGGATTGAAGCCCTTGGTGACTATGTAAAACTTGTTACAGAAGAAAACAGCTTAGTAGTACTTTCTACTATGAAATCTTTTGAAAAAGAATTACCTGAAAACAAATTTTTGAGAATTCACAAATCCTACATTGTGAACTTGGATAAAATTGACAGGTTTAACAGTAAAAATGTTGAAGTTGGCGCTTATGAAATTCCTTTAAGTAGAAATAAAAAGACCCAACTGGTTGATGCTTTAAATAACATTTAAGTTTAACCAACTAAATTTAAAAGTTATCGACATTTAAAATTACTTTAACCGACCGAAAATCTTTTACATTTAAGAAGCTATTATTTATTTTAATGATAGCTTCTTTTGTTTTTGATAAGGACTGCTTTTTAGGAATTTTTACCAAAATATTTTTAAGAAACTGATTTCTAATTCTGGCAATTGGTGGCGATTCAGGTCCTAATATGTTATCTCCAAATACATTTCGAAGCGATTTGGCATACCAAATGGAAGCAGTATCTACTCTACTAAAATCTTTATGTTTTAATGTGATTTTTATTTGCTTATAAATGGGCGGATATTTGTAATTATAACGATCGTTCATTTGTTCGTTATACATATCTATATAATTATTAGTAGAAACCTGCTGTAATATATTATGGTGTGGATTGTAAGTTTGAATTAACACTTTGCCACGTTCCTCGGTGCGCCCTGCCCTACCCGATACTTGTAACATGAGTTGAAAACTACGTTCGTGCGCTCTAAAGTCTGGAAAATTCAACATGTTATCTGCGTTCATTATTCCAACAAGTTTAACGTTTCTAAAATCCAATCCCTTAGTTAGCATTTGGGTTCCCACCAATATATCAATTTCTTGTTGTTCTAAAGCTGTAATAATTTTTTCATAGCCGTATTTACCACGTGTGGTATCTAAATCCATTCTAGCTACTTTATAATCTGGGAAAAGCAGTTTTACTTCGGCTTCTATTTGTTCGGTTCCAAAACCTTTATTATCTAATTCTGGACTTCCACAAGCTTTACAGGTTTTCGGCATAATTTCAACAAAACCACAATAATGACATCGTAATTGATCGCGATATTGATGATAAGTTAAACTCACATCGCAATTGGGACATTGTGGTGAATGCCCACAGGTATGACATTCTACTATGGGTGAAAACCCACGACGGTTTTGAAATAGAATAATTTGATGTCCTTCACGTAAGGTTTCGGTCATTTCTTCTAAAAGTCGGTCGCTAAAATGCCCTTTCATGCGTTTCTTTTTCAAGGCATCTTTAATATCTACCAACTCAACATCAGGCATTAACACATCATTAAACCGCTTTGTTATTTCAACAAAACCATATTTATTTTGTTTCGCATTAAAGTAACTTTCTAAACTTGGAGTAGCAGACCCTAAAAGCACTTTTGAATTATGAATATGTGCTAACACCACAGCAGTATCTCGTGCATGATAACGCGGTGCTGGATCAAATTGTTTGAAGGATTGCTCGTGTTCTTCATCTACAATAATTAATCCTAAGCTATTAAATGGTAAGAATATAGAGGAACGCGCCCCTAAAACTATTTGCGCTTTTGCGGAATTGTTTAGTACATGATTCCAAACCTCAACACGTTCATGCGATGAATATTTAGAATGGAACACCGCCACTTGTTCCCCAAAATAATTTTGTAAACGGGTGATTAATTGCGCTGTTAATGCTATTTCTGGTAATAAATATAAAACTTGTTGACCTTTATTTAAAACGTCTTCAATAAGTTTTACATAAACCTCGGTTTTTCCTGAAGAGGTGACACCATGAAGCAATACCACAGATTGATCTTTAAATGATTCTTTAATTTCAGTTAATGCTGTGGCTTGATAGTCATTTAAACTTTTAGAATCTTCATTGTCATCACCAGAATACTGAACTCTATCCGTTTGGATAAAATATTCTTCAAGAACACCTTTATCTATTAACGATTTTATAATTGACGAAGATGCACCACTTTCGGTAGATAAATCTGCTACTTTTACAGGTTTCTTTGTTTTTGCAGAAATTGAAAATAAAGTTAAAACCACCTGATGCTGTTTGGGCGCGCGACTTAAATCTTCTAGTAATTTTTGTAAAGCTGATTGCGAAGCAAACTGAGCGTGCAACTTCACATAACGCACCAATTTTGGTTTGTACTTTTCGTATATTTCTTCTTCAACAGCAATCACTTCTTTTTCAATCAGCCTCTTAATTACGGGAAGCACATTTTTTTTATCAAGAATATTAGAAATATCATGAATTTTTAATGATGATTGATGCTGTAATGCTTCATAAACCAAAAATTCATCATCTAACAAAATGGATTCGTCAATCAGTTTTTTATGCTTTGTGATAATGGTTTCACTCTCTAAAATGAAAGCACTTGGTAAAGCAGCTCTCATCACATCGCCCAAAGTGCACATGTAATAGTTCGCTATCCATTGCCATAATTGTAATTGTTTTTCATTTACAATAGGCCCTTCATCTAATATTTGATGAATCTCTTTAGCTTCATATGTTGTTGGTGGATTGTTATGAATTCTTGCGACAATGCCCGTGTAAATTTTAGATTTCCCAAAAGGAACAGACACACGCATACCAATTTTCAAAAACTCAGCTTCTGCTTTTGTTATACTATATGTAAACAACTTTTGAAGTGGTATTGGTATAATAATGTCTATAAAATATGGCATAATTTAAGATCTTCTACGCAATTTATTTAAAGAGGCATTCAATTCATAACCCAACAATAAAATATTGGCAATTAGCCACAAATAAATCATAAGAATTAAAAGTGCACCAATAGAGCCATATAATTTATTATACTGTCCAAAATTTTCAATATAAATACCAAATAGATAAGACAATATAATGATAAGGAATGTTGTAAAACCTGCACCAACAGAAAAGAATTTAGAATATTTCCCTTCCTTAGTTCCAAAATAATACATGGTTGCTGTTGCTATGTACACAATAAATACGAAAAAAACATACTTAGCTAGGTTGAACCAAAAAACACTTTGTTCTGCAACATTATAGCCTTTATTATCTAAAGCATCTAATACTTTTTGCACTACAAAAATTTGAAAATACCCTAATACTGCAATGGTAATAATGAGCAAAAAAGCCAAAATTACTGCGACTCCCAAAGCAAATAAATATTGACGAAATACATTTCTAGATAGTTGTTGGTGATATGAGTTCTCAAAACCAGAGAACAAAGCGTTAACACCATTTGCCATAAGTGCAATAGATAACACAAATACAGATGACAATAAACCACCTCGTTGAGAATTATCAATTCCTTCAAAAATACTATCAAAGAAAAAATCGGAGGTTTTTGGTGGTAAAAATGATTCTAAAAACCGAAGAAACTCAATTTTAAAATCGTCTATAGGTACATAAGGTATAATGATTAAAACAAAGAGTAAAAAAGGAAATATGGCCATAAAAAAACTAAACGCAATGGCACTTGCCCTTGTAGTTAAAGCACCCTTTACAATACCTGTAATATAAAGCTCTAATAAATCGTAAAACGATAAACCTTCAAGACCCGGTAATTTGGCTCGTTTAAAAAAACGCACTAAAATATTTATAATAGGAATTTTATCGAGTTTATCTTCAAGGGGCTTTGTCATTAATAATGTACGTTAAAATTCAAAACAAAGTTATTAAAATTAAAAATGTCAGTATAATAAAAATAAATTATACTGACATTAAAATATATACTAAGTAAAACTACTTAATTGCTTTTAAACTTAAATCCATATTATGAACAGAATGCGTTAATGCACCCGATGAAATATAATTGACGCCACATTCTGCATAATGCCTAATGGTTGTTTCGTTAATATTTCCAGAAGATTCGGTTAAGCATTTGTCCCCTATCATTTTCACCGCCTTTTTGGTATCTTCATAATCGAAATTATCAAGTAAAATTCTATAAACTCCATCGTTTTGCAGAATTTCTTCAACTTCGGTTAAGTTTCTAGCTTCCACCATTATTTTTAAATCTTTCCCGGTGTCTTTTAGATATTGCTTGCTCATTTCAACAGCTTTAGTAATACCTCCAGCAAAATCAATATGGTTGTCTTTTAGCATGATCATATCATATAAAGCAAACCTGTGGTTTTCACCTCCACCAATTTTAACAGCCCATTTTTCCAACACACGAATACCCGGAGTTGTTTTTCTTGTATCTAAAATTTGGGTTTTAGTGCCTTCCAACAAATCTACAAACATGCGTGTTTTTGTTGCAATAGCACTCATACGTTGCATGGCATTTAACACGGTGCGTTCTGCTTTAAGTATGGATTGCGATGATCCTTCAACATACATAACGATGTCGCCGTAGGTCACTTCAGAGCCATCTTCAATAAGAATTTCTAGCTTTAAATTTTTATCAACATAAGCAAAAACCTTTTTAGCAAAGTTAACTCCGCCAATAATACCTTTATCTTTTACCAAAAGTTTCGCTTTGCCTCTGGCATTATCTGGAATACATGCTAATGAACTATGATCGCCATCTCCAACATCTTCTCTAATGGCATTGGAAATTATTGATTTGACTTCTTCATCAAATTGCTCTTGTGTTATCATAATATAGGTTGATTTGCCACAAAAATAAGAAATTGATTTACTTATTTATATTTTACATTTATGAATTTTATAAAATTTTCATATTTAAATTCATTATTCATAAATAGTAAGTAGTAATTTTGTCATTATGACCATCAAATTAATTGCCATAGGGAAAACAGATAATAACAATTTACAATCGTTAATGGACGACTATACCAAGCGATTGGGTTTTTATATTAAGTTTTCAATAGATATTATTCAAGATATAAAAAAGGCCAAAAACCTAAGTGAAGAACAGCAAAAACAAAAGGAAGGCGAACTTATTTTAAGTAAGCTAACGGCGACTGATGTTTTAATTCTACTGGATGAAAATGGAAAACAACAAGACTCGTTAGCTTTTTCGGAGTATTTACAAAAACACATGAATTCCGGTATTAAACAATTAGTATTTGTAATTGGAGGCCCTTATGGTTTTTCGCAGGATGTGTATAATAAAGCAAATGGGAAAATATCATTATCTAAAATGACATTTTCCCATCAAATGATTCGCTTGTTTTTTATTGAACAACTATATAGAGGGTTTACAATATTAAAAAACGAACCCTACCATCATAGATAATTGTTAATTATTAATTGATTTAATGAGTTTTAAAAACCTCTTTTCGTTTGCCTAATTGGCGCTCCAAATCACTAATAGTTTCTCTAACGGCTACTTCAAAGTTTTTTTCAGTAGAAGTAGCAAAAATTCTAGGCCCTGGTAAACTTAATTCTATATTACATATTTTACCTGTTTCATGTTTATTTTCATCTTGCTTAAAATATACAGTGGCACTTATTAAAAATTCATATTTGTTGAATAGTTTTTCTAACTTTTCTTCTGTGAAAGCTGATAATGTTTCACTTACATCGACTCCTACGTATTGAAAATTTACTGTCATAATAATTACTTTTTTATTAATTTATCGTGATGTAAATTACATTATTTTTAATAAAATCTTCATATTTTAATCATAAAAAAAGTTAAAATATTTACGTATATAAATTCATCTTGAAAATTTTATAATAGTATTTTTGAAATCAATTTTACATCATACTTATATGCAAATCGTTTTCGCTACCAATAATTTAAACAAGCTTAAAGAAGTACAAGCTTTAATACCTAACTACATTAAACTACTCAGTTTAAAGGATATTGAATGCTTTGAAGACGTTCCTGAAACTCAAAACACTATTGAAGGGAACGCTATTCAAAAAGCAACTTATATTAAAGAAAATTATGGATACGATTGTTTTGCCGATGATACTGGGTTGGAAGTTGAGGCTTTAAACGGTGAACCTGGTGTGTTTTCTGCACGTTATGCTGGTGAACAACGCAGTGATGAAGACAATATGAAAAAAATATTAGAAGCCATAAAAAGCAATTCAAATAGAAACGCTCAATTTAAAACAGTTATTTGTTTACAGCTAAACAACAAACAGTACACTTTTGAAGGTATTTGCAAAGGTGAAATTACAAAAACAAAACAAGGCGAAAATGGTTTTGGATACGATCCTGTTTTTAAACCCCACGGTTATGATAAAACATTTGCAGAAATGGACTTAAGCTTAAAAAACAGTGTGGGACACCGAGGAAAAGCAGTATCGCAACTCGTTACTTTTTTAAATTCTCAATCTTAAATAATCATTATAAAATTTAACAATACTATTGGTTGTTAATATTCTTTATGTTACTTTTAAATTATGACAGAGGAAGCTATTGAAAAAGAAAATGCCGCCATAACCAAAGCCTACAAAGAGTTATTAAAAGTTAGTTACACCACGTTAACTGATGATGATAAAAAACTAATTCGTAAGGCTTTTGAAGTTGCTGTAGACGGGCATAAAAATCAGCGCAGAAAATCTGGTGAAGCTTACATATTTCACCCCATTGCTGTTGCCAAAATTGTTGCGCAAGAAATTGGCTTAGATGCTACATCTATTGCCGCGGCATTACTGCATGATGTAGTTGAAGACAGTCCTGATTACGACATTGCCGATATTGAAAACCAATTTGGAAAAACCGTAGCAACCATTGTAGATGGGCTTACCAAAATATCTTCATTAAGTAAAGAAAAGGACATGAACGTGTCTTTGCAAGCTGAAAATTTCAGGAAAATGCTGCTTACGCTGAATGATGATGTACGTGTAATTATTATAAAAATTGCAGACCGTTTGCATAATATGCAGACTATGGACTCGATGCGTTCAGACAAACAAGAAAAAATTGCTTCTGAAACCTTATATATTTATTCACCTTTAGCACATAGAATTGGACTTTATAACATAAAAACCCAACTTGAAGACTTAAGTTTAAAATATACAGAACCCGATGTTTATAATGATATTTTATTCAAAATAAAGGAAAGCAAGGAAGAACAAGATCTATATATATCTCAATTTAGTGAAGTTATAAAAAATTCATTAGATAAAGAGAATTTAGCATATACCATTAAAGGACGCCCAAAATCTATCTTTTCCATCAGAAAAAAAATGCTTAAACAAGGCGTTTCTTTTGATGAAGTGTACGATAAATTTGCTGTTAGAATTATATATGCAAGCGATCCTTCAACTGAAAAATTCTTAGCTTGGAAAATTTATTCTATTGTAACAGATCATTTTAGACCGAACCCTATCCGATTGCGCGATTGGATTTCTTCACCAAAATCTACAGGTTATGAAGCCCTGCATATTACCGTAATGGGACCAAAAGGCCGTTGGGTTGAAGTGCAGATACGCAGTGAGCGCATGAACGAAATTGCCGAAAAAGGCTATGCAGCTCACTACAAATACAAACAAGAAGGCGAAAAAGAAGATAATTTAGAAAATTGGATCAACAAATTACAAGAGGCATTGGAAAACCCAGAAACCAATGCGGTAGATTTCGTTGAACAATTCAAACTCAATTTATACTCAAAAGAAATTTTTGTTTTTACACCTGCGGGTGAATTAAAATCGCTCCCAAAAGGTGCTACTTCTTTAGATTTTGCATTTAATATTCATACTGAAGTAGGTATGAAAACCCGTGGAGCAAAAGTAAATGGCAAATTAGTACCCTTAAACCATGTTCTGGAAAGTGGCGACCAAGTAGATATTTTAACTTCAGAAAGTGCAAAACCAAACCCAAACTGGCTAGATTATGCAACTACGGCCAGAGCCCGAACCAAAATAAAATCCGCTTTAAGAGAAGATAAAAAACGCATTGCTGAAGAAGGAAAAGAAATACTGCGCCGTAAATTAAAACAACTAAAAGTAAACCTTAATGAAGCATCGGTAAACGAATTAGTAAACTTTTTTAAACTAAAAACCAGTTTAGATTTATTTTACAGAGTTGGTATTGGCACCATAGACAACAACATGCTTAAAGATTACGCATCGTCTAGAAGCAATGCTTTAATGAGTTTTATTAAAAGTAAAATCTCCAGAAAAACTACCGTTAAAAAAGAGGAAATTGAAAGAGATGAAATTACCACTAATTACGATTCGTTAGTTTTTGGAAAAGAGGAAGAAAAACTTGATTACAAACTATCAAGTTGCTGCAACCCAATACCCGGCGATGATGTTTTTGGCTTTTTAACAGTTTCTGAAGGCATTAAAGTCCATAAAAAAAATTGTCCCAATGCATTAAGTTTACAATCTAATTATGCTTACAGGATCATGCAAGCAAAATGGGCCGACTCTTCGCAACAAGAGTTTTCCGCTCAAATTAAAATCACGGGTATAGACCACATAGGCTTAGTTAACGATGTTACTAAAGTAATTTCTGAAAACATGCACGTAAACATGAAAAGTATTAGTTTTGAGAGTGACGGCGGTTTGTTTTCGGGAAAAATTAATCTGGTAGTTAAAAATAATACCCTATTAAAAAAGCTATTAGATAAACTTAAAAAAATTAATGGTATCGATAAGGTTACTAGAGTGTAAAAAAAGTGTAAATTTGCCACGAAATTATGAATGAAAGCGCAGAAACTAAAAATCAAGAGATAGTAAAAACAGTTTTTACTAACTTTTTAGAGAATAACGGGCATAGAAAAACACCCGAAAGATACGCTATACTACAAGAAATTTATAATAATAAAGAACACTTTGATATAGAATCGTTATATCTGAGCATGAAAAATAAAAAGTATCGTGTATCTAGAGCAACACTTTACAACACTATAGAATTACTTCTTGATTGCAAATTGGTTAGAAAACACCAATTTGGACAAAACCAAGCACATTACGAAAAATCGTATTTTGACAGACAACACGACCATGTCATATTAACAGATACTGGCGAAGTTATCGAGTTTTGCGACCCAAGAATTCAATCTATAAAAAAAACCATCGAAGAAATTTTCGATATAGAAATTAATAATCATTCACTTTATTTCTACGGAAATAGAAAATCAACTAAATAACTTTTTTTTACAATGGCAGTAGATTTACTACTTGGACTACAATGGGGAGACGAAGGCAAAGGGAAAATTGTTGACGTACTTACTTCAAACTACAACATTATTGCACGTTTTCAAGGTGGTCCAAATGCAGGACACACACTCGTTTTTAACGGGAAAAAACATGTATTACATACTATTCCATCAGGAATTTTTCATGATGATACTACCAATTTAGTTGGTAACGGTGTTGTAATAGATCCTGTAATTTTTAAAGGGGAATTGGATAAACTTGAAGCACAAGATGTAGATTATAGAAAGTCTTTAGTTATTTCTCGCAAAGCACACATTATTTTACCAACGCATCGTTTATTGGATGCTGCTAGTGAAGCTTCAAAAGGAAAAGCTAAAATTGGTTCTACACTAAAAGGTATTGGTCCCACTTACATGGATAAAACTGGTAGAAATGGTCTTCGTATTGGTGATTTAGAACTAAGCGATTGGAAAGAACGTTACAGAGCATTGGCTGATAAGCACGAAAGTATGATTGCTTTTTACAATGTGGATATTGAATACAACTTATCTGAATTAGAAACTGAATTTTTTAAAGCTATTGAAGTTTTAAAAACATTAAAATTTATCGATTCTGAAGAATTTATATACCAAGCACAAAAATCTGGACAAACCATTCTTGCTGAAGGTGCTCAAGGCTCATTATTAGATATCGATTTTGGAACCTATCCATTCGTAACATCTAGTAACACAACTGCTGCTGGTGCTTGTACTGGTTTAGGTGTTGCACCAAACCAAATAGGCGAAGTTTTTGGTATTTTCAAAGCATACACTACCCGTGTTGGTTCTGGTCCCTTCCCTACTGAATTATTTGATGAAGATGGCGCGACCATGAGTCGTGTGGGTCAAGAATTTGGTGCCACCACAGGAAGAGCAAGAC
Source organism: Mariniflexile fucanivorans (assembly GCF_004341235.1). Lineage (GTDB taxonomy): Bacteria > Bacteroidota > Bacteroidia > Flavobacteriales > Flavobacteriaceae > Mariniflexile > Mariniflexile fucanivorans. The sequence goes on along the minus strand of NZ_SLUP01000008.1, from coordinate 187,147 downwards.
GTTGTGGCTGGTTAGATTTAGTAGCCTTAAAATACGCTTGTCAAGTAAACGGTGTGACACAATTAATGATGATGAAAGGTGATGTGCTTTCTGGTTTTAATACCTTAAAAGTATGTACCGCTTATAAATATAAAGGTGAAGTTATTTCACATTTTCCTTACAACATCGAACCAGAAAATGTAGAGCCAATTTACACCGAAGTAGATGGTTGGAAAGAAGATTTAACACAAATGTCTGAAGGTTCTCAAATGCCTAAAGCATTAAACGATTATATTGAGTTTCTAGAAAAAGAACTTGAAATCCCTATCACGATCGTTTCTGTTGGACCAGATAGAAAACAGACAATTTTTAGAAAAAAATAAATATTACTAAATATATTTAAAAACGCTCCAAAATTATTTGGAGCGTTTTTTGTTCCAATACAATTATACATCATAATTATCGTTATTTTTGTCACAAACTTTTAGAACTTGAACAAACAAATTATATATATCATATTGCTTTTTTTCTCATTTTCAACAGATATTATTTATTCTCAAGAAAAAAAGAAAATACAAATAGAATATGCTGGTAGATTAGATATTGATGAAGCCAATTATCCAGGAGCAAAAATTCTAACTCGTGATGAAATGCAACAAGTGCATATTATGCAAGGGAGCATTAATATGTGGAGTGATAAAGCCATTTATTATAGTGAAGAAAATTTTATTGAAGCTTACGGCAATGTGAAACTGGTTGAAGGTGACACCATTCATATGAGCTCTAAGTATATTGAATATAGCGGTATTACACAATTAGCGTTTGCTAGTGGTGAGGTGGTGTTAAAAGACCCAAATTCAACTATTTCTTCAGACACTTTGTACTATGACCGCGTAAAACAACAAGCTTTTTATAAAAGTGGAGGTACCGTTGTTAAAGATACTTCTGGAACTATTACCAGCAAGTTAGGACGCTATTTTATGCAAGAAAAGAAATATCAGTTTGTAGACGATGTGGTTTTAGTAAACAAAGATGCCACCATCAATTCCAATTATTTCGATTTTTATTCCGATACGGGTTATGCCTATTTATTTGGACCATCAACCATTAAAACAACTGAAAGTAAAACCTATACCGAAAAAGGGTTTTATGATACAAAAAACAAAAATGGTTATGCCGTTAACAAATCTGAAATTCATTATAACAATCGCATCATTGTTGGCGATAGCATTTATTTTGATGACTCAAAAAAATTTGCATCGGCAACCAATAATGTTAAAGTAACCGACACCATAAATCATAGTATTGCAAAAGGGCATTATGCTGAAGTTTTTAAAGCCCAAGACTCCTTGTTTATTATCAAACGTGCATTAGTAGCAACAAAACAAGAAAATGATTCCATTTATATGCATGCCGATAAAATAATGATGACTGGTAAACCCGAAAACCGTATTGTTAGAGCGTATTATAAAGCTAAAATTTATAAATCGGATTTAAGTGGTAAAGCAGATTCTATCCATTCTGACCAAAAAACGGGTATTACCAAATTAATAAATTTAGCACGTTTATCATCTACAGATGTGTTTTCAACCAAAAGAAGACCCATCATGTGGAATGTTGAAAACCAAATGACAGGTGATACAATTCACCTAATTTCTAATCCTAAAACCGAAAAATTAGATTCGTTATTGGTATTTAATAATGCTTTCATCATTAGCAAAGACACCATCAGCAAAACGGGATTCAATCAAATTTTTGGCATAAAATTAACGGGGCTGTTTAATGATGATAACAAATTACGACAAGTCAATATCGATAAAAATGCCGAATCTATATTTTATGCTAGGAACGAAGACCAAGAGCTTATAGGAATAGACAAAGCCAGATCTGGCAGTATTTCCATTCTTTTTGCCGATGGAGATATAGAGGAATACACAAGAATTAACCAAGTGGATGGTAATTTATATCCAGAATCCAAATATCCGGAAAAAGAAAAGCTTTTAAAAGGTTTCGATTGGCGTGAAGATGAACGCCCACTTAGTGTTGAAGATTTATTTAAAGAGGACGAACCTTTTGAATTGCCTGTTATAAAAGGTTTAGAAGATTATGTGCCTCAAGAAAATTTCTTTGATGCAGAGTTACTCGAACGGGTAAAACTTGCAGGACAAGGGGTTCTGGTAAATAAAGCAGCTCAAAATATTCCAGAAGCACAACCTGAATAAGAAATTCAAAGTCTAATTAAGGGATCAAATACGAAAATGAAATCCGATTTCTATAAATACCAAACCCAAACTTCTCCACATCCGTTAGCTATGGAAGTTTCCCATGCCAACGGAAGTTATATTTACGATACCAATAATAAAGCTTATTTAGATTTTGTTGCAGGTGTTTCTGCAACACCTTTAGGACATAATCACCCAAAAGTAATCAAAGCGATTAAAGAGCAATTAGACAAGTATTTACATGTTATGGTTTATGGTGAATACATTCAAAAACCAGCTGTAGAACTCGCTAAATTATTGGCTAACAATCTGCCCTATCCTCTAGAAAACACGTATTTAGTAAATTCTGGAACCGAAGCCATTGAAGGTGCTTTAAAATTAGCTAAACGCGCCACCGGTAGAATTGAAATTATTTCAGCAAACAACGCCTATCATGGAAACACAATGGGTTCCATGAGCGTAATGGGCTATGAAGAACGCAAACAAGCTTTTAGACCGTTAATTCCAGATGTCCGTTTTATTACATTTAATAATGAAGAAGATTTAAACCTTATTACCACAAAAACAGCAGGTGTTATTTTAGAAACCATACAAGGCGGAGCAGGCTTTATTCAACCAGAAAATGGCTATTTAGAAAAAGTTAGAAAAAGATGTGATGAAGTAGGCGCTATTTTAATTTTAGATGAAATTCAACCAGGAATTGGCAGAACAGGAAAACTTTTTGGTTTTGAAAATTACAACTGCATTCCGGATATTTTAGTTATGGGAAAAGGTTTGGGCGGCGGCATGCCTATTGGAGCTTTCACTGCATCTACCAAATTAATGAATTTACTTCAAGACAATCCAAAACTTGGTCACATCACAACCTTTGGAGGGCATCCCGTAATTGCTGCTTCAGCACTTGCTACTTTAAAAGAAATAACAGAAAGTAATTTAATGGCACAAGCCCTAGAAAAAGAACAATTATTCCGCAAACTTTTAGTGCATCCTTTAATTAAAGATATTCGAGGAATAGGTCTCATGCTTGCCATCATCACCCCTTCTGCCGATATAACAAATACAGTAATTTTACAGAGTCAAGACAAAGGTTTAATACTTTTCTGGTTGCTTTTTGAACCTAAAGCCGTAAGAATCACACCCCCTTTAACCATCTCAAACAAAGAAATTATTGAAGGTTGCAGTATTATTATTGATATTTTAAATAAAATTCAAAAATAAAAATAATTACAAAACACACTGATAATCAACCACCTAAACTCTGTTATTAATACAATAACTAAAACTGTTGATTACTTTGTTAAAAACATTTGAGTTTTACGACTAATAAAAAGAAATAGAAGCTTAAATTTAATCAAGTAGAACTTTACAAATGTGCTTATGGAGTTTAGTCATGATGACAATAACGATTTACCATTAACCAAGTTTGAATCGATGCTAAAAACTAATCATGTTTTATTCTTCGATTCTGAAGAATTTGAAAACATCATTCACCACTATCTTAATCAAGGTAAAATTGCTTTAGCTAAAAAAGCGATAAAACTTGGTTTAGATCAGCATCCTACATCTATAAATCTGAGACTTTTTAAGGTTGAAATTTATGTTTTTGAAGATAAACTAATTGAGGCAGATAGGCTGTTGAATGAACTTTATAATTTAGACCCAATGAATGAAGAAATATACATTCAGAAGGCTAATATATTTTCAAAAAAAGATGACCACGAACAAGCTATTCAAGTATTAAAAAAAGCCTTAGAACTAACAGATGATGTTGTAGATCTATATTCTCTAATTGGTATGGAATACTTGTTTTTAGATCAATTTGAAGAAGCTAAAGACTTTTTTATGAAGTGTTTAGAGGAAGACACAGAAGATTACTCGGCTCTATACAACATCATATATTGCTTTGAATTCTTAAACCAAACGGAAGAAGCTATTGAATATTTAAACAGCTTTTTAGATAAAAATCCGTATTGTGAAGTCGCTTGGCATCAATTAGGAATACAATACTACAAACTTAAAAATTATAAAAAAGCATTAGCAGCATTTGATTTTGCAATCATTTCAGACGATACATTTGTTGGCGCCTATATTGAACGCGGCAAAGTACTGGAAAAACTAAAACGTTTTGAAGAAGCTATAGAAAATTACAGCATAACTTTACAATTGGACGAACCAACATCGTTTGCACTGTTACGCATTGGTTTTTGTTACGAAAAATTAAGGAATGATGATTTAGCCGTTCAATATTTCTACAAAACAGTACATGAAGACCCCTTATTGGATAAAGGTTGGATTGCCATTACCCGTTATTATAATCGAAAAAAGAATTATCAAAAAGCATTATATTATATTAACAAGGCCATAAATATTGATGCGGAAAATGTAACCTATTGGAAATTATATTCTCAAATAAACCAACGTTTAAACCTTTTTGAAGAAGCCGAACGTGGATTCAAAAAAACTTTGGAACTTGGTAATTTTGAACTAAACACTTGGTTGTCTCGTGGCGATTTGTTGATAAAATTAGGCGAACCTGAAGCTGCTGTTTCCAATTTTGAACAAGCTTTAGATTTCTATCCTGAAAATGCTGAAATTGAATACCGTCTTGCTGGCTTAAATTTTTCTTTAAATGAAACTGATAAAGGCATATTTCATTTAAAAAACGGATTACGTTACAACGAGGAATACACCTTTATAATAGATGAACTTTTCCCTGAAGTTGCGAATAAAATACTAGTTAAAAATTTACTAAAAACAAATCAATAGTCTTACGTCACACTAAAATCCATACCTTTGGTTTCAGTTTAAAAATCAAACTATGCAAAGACGTTTTAAAGACTATGCCGTTATTTCACTAAAAGGCTTAGCTATGGGTGCTGCAGATGCAGTTCCAGGAGTTTCAGGAGGCACCATCGCCTTTATTTCCGGTATTTATGAAGAATTGGTTTCAACAATAAGTAACATAAATGCATCACTTTTTAAAACACTATTCAACAAAGGATTCAATGCGTTTTGGAAACAAGCCAATGCTAATTTTATTTTAGCGCTTTTAAGTGGTATCATAATTAGCTATATTTCTTTCATGAAACTTGCTAAATATTTGCTAGAAAATCATCCCGTACTCATTTGGTCTTTCTTTTTCGGTTTAATTATAGCCAGTATTTATTTTGTAGGCAAACAAATAACAAAGTGGAATCTACCCGTTATCATTGCTTTTGTAATCGGTACATTGGCAGCATTTTATATTACTATGCTTCCAGCACTTTCTACCAGCAATAACGATTATTTCCTGTTTTTTGCAGGAGCTATTGCTATATGTGCTATGATTTTGCCTGGTATTTCAGGTTCTTTTATTTTGATAATTTTAGGAGCATATAAAACCTTAAGCGATGCCATTCATGATGTAGATGTAAAAAAAATTGCCTTATTCGTTGCAGGTGCTGTTATTGGTTTACTAAGCTTTAGCCATGTTTTAAAATGGCTATTTAAACACTATCATAATATCACATTAGCTTTGCTAACAGGGTTTATTTTGGGATCCTTAAACAAAGTATGGCCATGGAAAAAAACCTTAACTTGGCATATCGATTCTAAAGGTCTTAAAAGTCCATTACTTCAAGAAAGTGTTTCTCCTTTTACATTTGATGGCGATAGTAAGCTTCTATTTGCACTAATTTTAGTGATTCTCGGATTTTTAACTATTTTTATTCTTGAGAAAGTAGGTTCTAAAAAAGAATAATGGAAAGCACCAGAACACTTAAAGACAAATTATTTCTAATCTTGAAAGGATTAGGAATGGGTGCTGCAAATAAAGTACCTGGTGTTTCTGGTGGTGTGGTTGCTTTTGTTGCTGGTTTTTACGAAGAATTTATTTATTCCCTTAAAAAAGTAAATGGGAAAGCTTTTAAATTGCTTGTTAACGGGCGGTTTAAAAGCTTTTACAAATATATAAACGGGCGGTTTTTAAGCTTACTGCTTTTTGGAATGGTTGTTAGCTATTTTAGTATTTCAAAAGTATTGGATTACTTTATTAAACACTATGAATTATATATATGGAGTGTTTTCTTCGGAATGATTATCGGTTCCATTTATTACATCAACAAAGATTTTAAAGATTGGAATTATAAAACCTATACATCGCTGGCACTAGGTATTTTAGCTGGCCTTAGTATTAGTTTTTTAAATCCTGCAAAAGAAAACGACAATCTTTTGTTTGTCTTTTTTTGTGGTATTATAAGTGTTTCGGGCATGACGCTTCCAGGTTTTTCCGGTTCGTTCATCCTCATCCTACTTGGGAATTACGTGTTGCTTTTAGTAGATTCCGTTAATGCTTTATCCGATACTTTTTATGAAATTCTAAGTGGTGATTTTGGATTTATCAACAATCATGAACGTATTAGGATGCTTAAAGTCCTTGTTGTTTTTACTCTAGGCTCTGTAACTGGTTTAGTAACCTTTTCTCATATTTTAAGCTATATTTTAAAACATTATAAAAGCATTACACTTTCGGCTATTATTGGGTTTATAATTGGCTCTTTAGGCGTGGTGTGGCCTTGGAAAAACACTATTTATAAACTAACGGATAACGGTACAGCCATCCTAGATTCTACTGGTTCCAAAGTCGTTTTAAATTACGAACGTTATATTCCGCAGTTAAATACCGATACTTATTACGCCATCGCTTTTATTTTTCTTGGAATTGCTATAGTTTTGGCACTTGAATATTACGGACAAAAAACCAGAAAAGTGAATGAATAAACTAGGCCTTTTAGGAAAAAACATATCCTACTCTTTTTCAAGAGCATACTTTAAAGAAAAATTTGAGAACGAAGGCATTACAGATACCGAATACGGAAATTTCGATATAGAAACCATCGATTTATTTCCTTCAATTATCAAAAACACCGAAAATTTAAAAGGTTTAAACGTTACCATTCCATATAAGGAAGTAGTGTTGCCTTTTCTTGATAAAATAAATAAAAAAGCGAAAGCTATTGGAGCTGTAAACACCATTAAAATAACAAAGAAAGGTAAATTGGTTGGCTATAATACTGATTGTTATGGGTTTAAAAAAACATTAAAACCCTATTTAAAATCGCATCATAAAAGTGCTTTAATTTTGGGCACAGGTGGCGCTAGCAAAGCGATTGCTTATACCTTTAAAGAATTAGGCATTCCTTACCATTATGTGTCCAGAAAACAATCTGAAGGTATTAGTTTTACTTACGATTCAATTACTGAAACGGATGTGAAAAATCATCAAATCATAATAAATAGCACGCCCTTAGGCACCTTTCCAAATATAGAAGAATGCCCGAATATTCCTTACACTGCTATTACAAGTAACCATATTTTATTCGATTTAATTTATAACCCTGAAGAAACCAAATTTTTAAGATTGGGTAAAGCGCAGGGAGCGACAACCATTAATGGACTAAATATGTTAAAATTACAAGCCGAAAAAGCTTGGGCTATTTGGAAATTATATTAATTACGACACTTAAAGCATTAAAACAACCTTTAGTACTTTGTAAATAATAGACTTGTTAGTATCTTTAAACTCTAAAGTAATTTAAGGAACCCTAACATTTTTAAAATGTCTGATATAAACAACCTGCCTAAAGCAGAAGGAGAAGAAGTTAACAAGAATGTGAATCATTCTGAAAACCTTTCGGAAGAAAATAAATCGGTAGAAACCAAACCATCTGAAACTTTAGATACACCACTTGTTTCTGAAGAAAAATCTATTGTTACAAATGAAAGTTCTATTGCAGATACTGATAATTCAAACAACAATAACGACGAAGTTTTAAATGAAATTGAAGATTCTAATGCTGAAGACGCTGAAGATGAAGGCAATAAAGAAAGACACACCATTGAACTAAAGGCTTATGACACCATGTCGCTGGAAGCACTTGCCATTGAATTGGAACGGCTTGTTAGAAACGAAAAAGTTCAAGCAATAAAATCGCATGTAGAAGGGATTAATAATGAGTTTAAAGATAAATTTCAAGCCTTATTAGACGATAAAAAAGAAGAATTTTTAAATGATGGCGGTAATGAAATAGACTTTTATTATGTGTCTCCAGTGCAAAAACGATATAAGGAAGCTTATAACGAATACCGAAAAAAACTAAACGAACACTACCAGAGTTTAGAAAAAAACTTAAAGCAAAATTTAGCCGATAAACTTGAAATTATTGAAGAATTAAAAGGCTTAATTAATCTTGAAGAAAACATAAACACCACTTACAAACACTTTAAAGAATTACAGGAACGTTGGAGAACAACGGGTCCTATTCCGCGAGACAAATACAACAATGCATGGAATAGTTACCACCACCATGTAGAAATTTTTTACGATTTTTTACACTTAAATAGAGATCTGCGCGATTTAGATTTTAAGCATAATTTAGAACGTAAATTATTAATCATTGATCGTGCAGAAGAATTAGCCGAAGATGATAACGTTATGCGCGCCTTTAGAGAATTACAGGAACTTCATAAAATGTGGAAAGAGGAATTAGGTCCTGTAGATAAAGAATATAGAGAAATTATTTGGGATAAATTTAAAGCAGCAACCAAAAAAATTAACGATAAACGCCAAGTTTACTACCAAGATATTGATAAAGTTTATGAAAAAAACTTAGAGAAAAAGCTTGAACTTATTGAAGGTATAAATGCCATAAACGCTCAAAACACGAACTCACATAACGCATGGCAAAAGAAAATTAAGGAAATTGAAGATTTAAGAGAACAATTTTTTAGCATTGGAAAAGTGCCTCGAGATGTTAACGAAAGTACTTGGGCTAAATTTAAAGAATCTGTAAGAACTTTTAACAGACAAAAAAATGCCTTTTACAAAGACCTTAAAAAAGACCAATACACTAATCTTCAAAAAAAATTAGAATTAATTAAAATTGCTGAAGATAACAAAGACAGTGATGACTTTGAGGTTACTACGGCCTTGATGAAAAAAATCCAGAACGACTGGAAAAAAATTGGGCATGTACCTCGCAAAGACAGCGATAAAATTTGGAAACGTTTTAAAGCGGCTTGTAATTTCTATTTCGATAAACTACATGCTACACGAAATGCCGCTAATAAAGAAAGCTTAGATGCTTTTAATAGTAAACTAGCACTTTTAGACGCTTTAAAAGATTTAAAACCTGTTGGTGATAAAGAAAAAGATGTTGAAAGCGTAAAAGACTATATAAATAAATGGAAAGATTTAGGAAGAGTTCCCAATGATAAACGTTATATAGAAGGTAAATTTAACAAAGCCATTGAAGACCATTTATCAAGTTTAAAAATGGATAAAAATGAAGTAGAACTTATTAAGTTTGAAAACAAACTTGACACCATGAGTGCTGCTGATGATAATAGAGACTTAGACAACGAACGTTACTTTATTAGAAAAAAGATTGACGAAGTAAGAAGCCAAATCAATCAATTGGAAAATAATCTACAATTTTTCACCAATGTAAATGATGATAATCCGCTTGTAAAAGAAGTTCGCAATAATATAAAAGGACATAAAGATGCTCTAAAATTATGGAAGGAAAAACTTAGTATGATTAAAGATCATTATTAAACAGAAAACTAATATTATATTAAAAACTTAGGGAAACCTAAGTTTTTTTTATGCTATCTAACCAAACTAAAATGCCCTCGATACCTTCTAATCTTTCCAGATGGTTCCACTAGTTCTGCAACAAACCAATAGTCTGAAGCTACTAATGGAATGCCATGTAATGTGCCATCCCATGTACCGTTTTCACCACCAATTTGTTTAATCAATTTTCCGTATCTGTCAAAAACACTTACAACAGATGCATTGGTAAAGTCGGTTCCAAATCCTTTAATACGCCAAACATCATTAAAACCATCATTATTTGGTGTAAAAAACTTCGGAAAACCGAGAATAAACACTTCAAATGGTACTACTCCGCATCCATTTTTATCTTTTATATAAATAGTGTGGACACCATCACTTACTCTATCGAAAAACGGTTCATCTCTATAAACTCCATTAATGTCATCTAGAGTAAATTCATAATCACCAATACCTAAATTACTATCTATAGAAATGCTATTATTTTCAGAATTCTCAATAACAGTAATATTTTCATTAGAAATTAAAGCTAAATCAGATTCCTTTACTAAAACCGATAAAGTAGTCTCACAGCTGTTAGCTGATGTTGCAATTACAGTGTATGTACCTCCTGCATCAACTTCAACGTACGGTAAATCACTCACAACTTGCCCTGTATCGTTTTTCCATTGATACGTATATATTCCCTGCGCATTAAATGTGCTTAAAACAATGGGGCTTCCCACACAATAAATTATTGGAGCGTTTGTTACTTCAAACTCTGGAACGGTATAAACATCCATAGTTATTGGAATTCTTGAACTTATACAGCCATTTAAAGATGCTTCAATATAAAAAGTTGTAGTTGTATTTAACCCTGAAACGGTATATGAATTTCCTGTTTGTAATAGAGAACCGCCTATAGGTTTATGATACCAATTAATAATTCCTGCCGATGCTGAAGCTAATAAATTTCCACTATTTGTACCACATACAAAACCATTGGTTACGTTGTCTATTACCGGTGTTTGTGTTACCGTAGCTTTAACAGCAATTCTATCTCCTGTTGCACACCCATTTAATGAAGCAACAACATAATAAGTGGCTGTTGCATTAACATTCAGAGTATATATATTACCTTTATGTAATTGTAATCCGCCTGTAGGCACATCAAACCATAAAACGTTACCTCCTTGCGATGCCTGAGCTTCTAAAGTAACCATTCCACCATCGCATATTGATGCCGATTTTGTGTTTTCAATAACTGTTGTGTATATATTTGTGCTTGCTGAAATATTTAATGGGGACTCACCTGGCATGCCTCCATATTCAACAATATACCCTTTAGGTTGATAATTACCGCTAAGTTCACCCGTATTACTTAGATCGTTCCAAGAACCAGTTATTCCAACACCAGGAGCCGTTACATGGGCATAATCCTCATCACCAGCTTGGTTTGGTTCATTAGTATTCCAAAATGAAAAATTGGAAGACGATCCATTTGACAAACCATTCCAGAAAATAGTGCCATTTTCTGGTCCTGTTACCCACTTCCAAACACCTTCAGTAGCAGCATCACTACCTCCAATCCAACCGGCACCGGCTGCTTGTTTTCCGCTTAGTTGAGCCTCATCTGCAGATGTTATAGTTGCTAAATAACCTTGCCATCCATAATAAAACCTGCTTTCAGCTGCCACTTTAGCATCTGTCCATGTTATACCCAAAGCTGGTACATATTCATAATAATGCCCTGTTGATGGCAAAAAATTAGCATCGCTTATCGTTATTGAAAAGGTTTTATCTGTTGGAGTATTACTGGTACTTTGAAAAACAATATCTTTTATTGCTGCTATTACATCTAGGTAACTAACAGGTCCATAGGCTAAACCTCTTATTGTAAGCTTACCTTCTAATGCACTCCAAGAAGTGATTACGTTTGGATGTGTCCCTAAAAGTATTAATGAATCCTCTCCAGAAATATAACCTGTGGAAATTTGAACATATAATGCCTCAATTAAGGAATCGTCTGGGTCTACAATATTGAAATCTGTAACAATATTAATTTGACTTTTTGGACAATAAGCTTGATTACCAGAAGCGGTTAATATGGGTGCTACATTTTGTGACCAACAAAAATGGCAAACAAGAAAAAAAAACACACTATTTGATATACTGAGGCTTTTAAAATGATTTTTCAAAAGTTGGATAATTTATCATATAAAGATAGCGTAAATTTAAATTTCCAAAAATATACTTGTTAAATTCTTATTTTAAACTGATTAAAGACTTTTAGCCTCTTCCCAAAACACATCCATTTCGGCTAGTGTCATGTCTTTTAATGGCTTATTGATAGCTTTTGCTTTTTCTTCTAAGTATTGAAAGCGTTTTGAGAATTTTTTATTGGTACGCTCTAAAGCATTTTCTGGGTTTATTTTTAAAAAGCGCGCATAGTTTACCATAGAAAATAACACATCGCCAAATTCACTTTCCATAGCTTTTTGATTGCCTTTTTTTATTTCCACTTTAAACTCGGCAAGTTCTTCCTCTACTTTTTCCCAAACTTGGTTAGGATGTTCCCAATCGAAACCTACGCCTGCAACTTTTTCTTGTATTCTGTTTGCTTTTACTAACGCTGGCAAACTATTTGGAACTCCTTCCAAAACACTGTTTTTACCTTCCTTTAGTTTTAAATTTTCCCAATTTCGTTTTACGTCATCTTCATTCTCCACTTTTACATCGCTATAAATATGTGGATGTCTGTTTATTAGTTTTTCACAAATACCATTACATACATCGGCAATATCAAAGTCGTTGGTTTCACTTCCAATTTTAGAATAAAACACAATATGTAGGAGTACATCACCTAATTCCTTTTTAACTTCCTCTAAATCATTATCTAAAATAGCATCACCTAGTTCGTAGGTTTCTTCAATGGTTAAATGGCGCAACGTTTCCATGGTTTGCTTTTTATCCCAAGGGCATTGGGCCCGCAATTCATCCATAATGGTTAATAATCTATCAAAAGCTTTTAGCTGATTTTCTCTGGTATTCATAAAAAAGTGTTTTGGTAAAAATACAATTTTGATACATTACTTCTTGATTATACATCTAAGAAAACCACTTGACTTTTTCAAATAAAAAGTCGAACTTAGTTTACTTGTGCTGAACTTGTTTCAGTAGCATTAGATATAAAAACATTAAAACGATTTCATATCAAGTCGTTGGTATTAATTTAAATGAAAGAAATCCTGAAATCAATAATTCGTCCAATTTTCTTTGGATTTTTATTTTACTTATTTATCCTTTTAGGATATAACTCTGATTTCATCTCTAATGACTGAATTCGAACTTGGACTGCAATAATAGCTGGAACTTTATTTATGTATTTAATTGTTTATGCAGTAATTAATAAAAAAGAGAGTTTTGGAATTAGCCTACTCGGATTTTATATTCCCCATATTTTATTTAGTATAGGCCTGCAGATTTTCCTAATTATTAATCAAATTTTCTTTACTGACCACGATAAAAATGAACCAAAATCCTTATTAGAAATAGAAAAGATTGAATTAGTTTCTAACCCAATAGATTGCAATAAAATAAAGTATGGCACTTTCGTAAATGGAATTGACACTATTATTCGATATTCAGAGAACAACAAAGATTATGAACTAATTAAGACTATTGGTTTTGAGGACAAACTCAATCGGATTAAATGGCTTGATAGTTGTTCCTACGTTAGAATTATTAATAAAGTTCTGTGACAAAACATATAAGATTAGCAAATATAAAAAACCATCAACATCATATGTATGAGAAACCAGCCATAACTCACAAAATGACAGAGGAAACATAAAAACATTTACTGAATTAAAAAACTAATGCCAACACAGTAAATAAAAAAATTGCTATTTTTAGCTTAACCAATGTTAACTGCTTTGTTTGCTTGCATCCAATTTTCCTTCGGAAAATCCTCGCACTAAACAATCAACTTTCTATATACATCAACGCTGGAGCTAATGCCCAAACTCAAAAACTGAATGAACAAAACAGTATTTAAAATTACTAAAATGGACTGTCCTTCAGAAGAAAATCTTATCCGAATGAAATTGGATGGAATTTCAAGTATTACGAATTTGGACTTTGACATTCCGAACCGAAAATTGACAGTTTTTCTCAGCGGAGAAATTGACCAAATCGAAAAGTCTGTTATCGAACTGAATTTAGGTGGAAAAAAAATATCAACGGAACACACCGAAAAAACGGATTTTGAGGAACATGCTAACCAACGAAAATTACTTTGGACAGTTCTCGGAATAAATTTTGCGTTTTTTATCATCGAAATGGCAACTGGTATAATTTCAAAATCAATGGGACTTGTTGCGGACAGTTTGGATATGTTAGCGGACAGTTTTGTTTATGGAATTAGCTTATTTGCTGTTGGAGGAACTCTAATTAAAAAAAAACGGATTGCAAAGCTTGCTGGCTATTTTCAAATCGTACTTGCTATTATTGGATTTGTAGAGATTTTGAGAAGATTTTTTGGACATGAAAATCTTCCAAATTTTAAGACAATGATTATTGTTTCAATTTTTGCCCTAGTCGCAAACGGAATTTGTTTGTATTTAATGCAAAAGTCTAAAAGCAAAGAAGAAGCACATATGAAAGCAAGTATGATTTTCACTTCAAATGACGTGATTATCAATTTAGGAGTTTTAACAGCAGGACTTTTAGTGAATTGGTTAAATTCTGGAAAACCTGATTTAATTATTGGAACAATTGTTTTTGTTTTAGTAATTCAAGGTGCATTTAGAATTCTGAAATTGAGTAAATAAAAGCACTAGCTATAACACTATTTACAATTAATATATAGTTATCAATTACTTACGAAAATCCTCGCGGATTCTATTTGGTTTGTATTTGCTAAATTAAGTGCTTAAACACGCCACTAATACATATAATTGTTAAACGAACCTTTCCAAAAAATAAAATTAACTATAGTTTAAAAACAGAAACTAGCAAATAAGTGCGTTAGGGATAGAAGTGGAAAGCCCACAGCGACGCAGGAGCGAGGACTTGTAACGAATAGCCCGACCCCTGTGGTAACGCCCAAACTATTCTATACAAACAAAAAATCCAGCTAGGGTGCTGGATTTTCTATTAATAATAAATGCATTAATTATGCATTGTTTTGCCTTTTTATTAAATTTAATGCAGATCCTGCATTATACCATTCTATCTGAGGTTGATTGTAGGTATGATTTAATTTGATAAGATCTTTACTTCCATCGGCATGAACTGCTTCCAATGTTAATTGTTTTCCTGGTGCAAAATCTTTTAAATCAATAAAATTGAAGGTATCATCTTCTTGAATTAAATCGTAATCTGCTTCATTAGCAAATGTTAATCCTAGCATCCCTTGTTTTTTAAGGTTTGTTTCATGAATACGTGCAAACGATTTTACAATAACTGCCGCAACACCTAAAAATCGAGGTTCCATAGCTGCATGTTCTCTCGAAGACCCTTCTCCATAATTATGATCGCCCACCACTATTGTTTTAATGTCTTTTGCTTTGTATTGACGCTGTACATCTGGCACACCACCGTACTCACCTGTTAATTGGTTTTTAACAAAGTTAGTTTTCTGGTTATATGCGTTTACTGCTCCAATTAAACAATTGTTTGAAATATTATCTAAATGCCCACGGAAACGTAACCATGGTCCCGCCATAGAAATATGGTCTGTTGTACATTTGCCAAATGCTTTTATTAATAATTTAGCGCCATTAATGGTGTTTCCTAATGGTTTAAAAGGCTCTAATAATTGCAATCTTTCTGAATCCTCAGCTACTTTTACTTGAACATGGCTACCATCGGCTTCTGGAGCTAAATACCCATTCTCTTTAACTTCAAAACCTTTAGGAGGTAATTCCCATCCTGTTGGTTCATCAAACATGACTTCTTCTCCTTTTTCATTGATAAGTTTATCTGTCATCGGGTTGAAATCTAAGCGTCCTGCAATAGCGATTGCTGCTGTAATTTCTGGTGAAGCTACAAAGGCATGTGTATTGGGATTTCCATCGGCACGTTTTGCAAAGTTTCTATTAAACGAATGGACAATGCTGTTTTTTGGTGCGTTTTTCGGGTCACTGTAACGTGCCCATTGCCCAATACATGGTCCACATGCATTCGTAAATATTTTAGCGTCTAATTTTTCAAACACTTGAAGAATTCCATCGCGTTCTGCCGTGTATCGAACTTGTTCAGAACCGGGATTAATACCTAATTCTGCTTTCATTTTAAGTCCTTTGTCTAATGCTTGTTGCGCAATGGAGGATGCACGTGATAAATCTTCATAAGATGAATTGGTACAAGACCCGATTAATCCCCACTCTACTGCTATTGGCCAATCGTTTGCTATTGCCTTTTCCTTTATATCTTTACCAACTGTTGAAGATAAATCTGGTGTAAAGGGTCCATTTAATAATGGTCCTAATTCAGATAAATTAATTTCAATAACTTGATCGAAATACTTTTCTGGCGAAGCATAAACTTCTGCATCTGCAGTTAAATAGTCTTTCACTTTATTAGCAGCTTCTGCTACATCAGTTCTATCGGTAGCACGTAAATAACGTTCCATAGATTCATCATAACCAAACGTAGAGGTTGTAGCACCAATTTCGGCACCCATATTGCAAATAGTTCCTTTACCTGTACAAGACATTGAAGTAGCACCAGGTCCAAAATATTCAACAATAGCACCGGTTCCTCCTTTTACAGTAAGAATTTCGGCTACTTTTAAAATCACATCTTTTGGAGCCGTCCAACCAGATAATTTACCTGTTAACTTCACTCCTATTAATTTTGGAAATTTCAATTCCCAAGCCATACCTGCCATAACATCTACCGCATCGGCACCACCAACACCAATGGCAACCATACCTAAACCACCTGCGTTCACGGTATGTGAATCGGTACCAATCATCATCCCGCCCGGAAATGCATAATTTTCTAAAACTACTTGGTGGATAATACCTGCTCCTGGTTTCCAGAAACCAATACCATATTTATTGGATACAGACTCTAAGAAGTTAAATACTTCGCTACTTACACTGTTTGCGTGTTTTAAATCGACTGCAGCACCATCTTTCGCTTGAATTAAGTGATCGCAATGTACCGTTGTAGGTACTGCCACCTTAGTTTTTCCTGCTTGCATAAATTGCAATAATGCCATTTGCGCTGTAGCATCTTGACATGCAATTCTATCTGGAGCAAAATCTACATAATCTTTACCTCTTTCAAATGTTTTTGTAGGATTACCATCCCAAAGGTGATTGTATAATATTTTTTCAGATAAAGTTAATGGTTTGCCAACAATTTTTCGGGCAACATCTACGCGTTCTTTCATTCTTGCGTAAACTTCTTTAATCATATCAATGTCAAATGCCATAGTTTTTTATTTTTTCTATTTAATCAACACAAGATACAAAATAATAGGACGGCTTAAAAAATTGATTTCTAGTTTTAATAATTTTTAACAATATGAATCAATAAATCATCCAAATATTACTGAAAAAAATTCTTTAAAAGGGAAATAAAAAAGCCCGAGTTATAAAACTCAGGCTTTTATTATTCTTGTGCGATATAAAATTACATTACTAATAATTTACTTGAAGGTTTAAACTTGGTTAAGTTAATGCCGACTACTGCCGCTTGATACTCCGCTAAATTAGGTGTTCTACCTAATACTGTAGATAAAACAACAACGGGAGTTGATGATAATAAAGATTCCCCTTTTTTCTCGCTAGAATCTTTTACTACTCTTCCTTGGAATAAACGTGTAGAGGTCGCCATAACCGTATCTCCAGGTTCTGCTTTTTCTTGGTTACCCATACATAAATTACAACCTGGACGCTCCAAATACAACATATTTTCATATTTAGTACGCGCTAATCCTTTAGGCTCGTTGTCATCAAATTCAAAACCTGAATATTTTTGTAATACTTCCCAATCGCCTTCGGCTTTCAATTCATCAACAATATTGTAGGTTGGAGGTGCGACAACAAGTGGTGCTTTAAATTCAACTTTACCATGTTGTGCCTCAATATTTTTCAACATTTGAGCTAATATTTTCATATCGCCTTTGTGAACCATACAAGATCCTACAAATCCTAAATCTACTTTTTTAGTACCTCCATAAAACGATAATGGTCTAATAGTATCATGTGTATAACGTTTAGAAACATCTTCGTTATTTACATCTGGATCTGCAATCATTGGTTCTTCAATTTTATCAAGATCAATAACCACTTCTGCAAAATACTTCGCGTTTGCATCTGGAGTTAATGCTGGTTTTTCGCCAGATTTAATTTCAGCAATTCGCTTGTTGGCAATGGCAATCAATCCTTTAAGAACTTGCAATTTATTATCCATGCCCTTATCTATCATGATTTGGATTCTATCTTTTGCAATCTCTAAAGATTCTATTAAAGTAGCATCTTCAGAAATACAGATCGATGCTTTAGCTTTCATTTCTGCAGTCCAATCTGTAAACGTAAATGCCTGATCTGCTGTAAGTGTTCCTAAATGAACTTCAATAATTCTACCTTGGAATACATTATCTCCACCAAATTGTGAAAGCATTTGAGATTGCGTTGCATGCACCACATCACGGAAATCCATATAATCTTTCATAGTTCCTTTGAACGTTACTTTTACAGATTGGGGAATTGGCATGGTAGCTTCACCTGTAGCAAGTGCTAAAGCAACAGTTCCAGAATCGGCACCAAAAGCAACACCTTTAGACATTCTTGTATGAGAATCTCCTCCTATGATTATAGCCCAATCATCAACCGTAATATCATTCAAAACTTTATGAATTACATCGGTCATCGCATGATATTTTCCATCTGGATCGCGCGCTGTGATTAATCCGAAATCGTTCATAAACTTCATTAACTTTGGAATATTAGCCTTCGACTTGTTATCCCAAACAGAAGCTGTATGACAACCCGATTGATATGCACCATCTACAATTGGAGAAATGATTGTAGCAGCCATCATTTCCAATTCTTGAGACGTCATTAATCCCGTAGTATCTTGCGACCCTACAATGTTTACTTCAACACGAACATCAGAACCTGCGTGTAAAATTTTACCCGGAGTTGTACCCACAGCGTTTTTATTGAATATTTTTTCAACAGCTGTTAATCCTTGTCCTTCCACAGAAATTTCTTTTGCAGTGGCATATACTTGAGGAATATCAATTCCTAAAACTTTAGCTGCAAATGTTTGTAATTTTTTACCAAAAACAACCGCATAAGAACCTCCTGCTTTTATAAACTCCACTTTTTGAGGTGTTAATGAAGTAGAAATATCAATTAACTCTTTACCGTCTTTGTATAGTTTTTTAGTTTTTGTATTGATGGTTAAAACCGTTCCCGTTTCCACAGAATAGGTTTGCTCTAAAATAGGCTCGCCATCTGCATTTACAACCGTATTTCCCTCAGCATCTTTTTGTTTTACCCAGTTTTTAAGGTCTATTCCTATACCGCCAGTAACACCAACAGTCGTTAAGAATATGGGAGAAATACCGTTAGTACCTGCAATAATTGGAGCTATATTGATAAAAGGCACATACGGACTCGCTTGAACACCTGTCCATAAAGCCACATTATTTACACCCGACATTCTAGAAGAACCAACTCCCATCGTTCCTTTTTCAGCGATTAACATAACACGCTTATCTGGATGTTTTTCTTTAAGAGCAGTAAGTGATTTCTGCATCTCTTTATTGTGCTCAAATAAACATTGGCCATGTAACTCACGATCTGATCTAGAATGCGCATCGGCACCTGGTGATAATAAATCTGTAGAAATATCGCCTTCGCCAGCAATAAAGGTTACGATTTCAATTTCTTCATCAATTTCTGGAAGTTTTGTAAAGAAGTCCGCTTGAGCATAGCTTTCAATAATTTCTTTAACAATAGCATTTCCTGCTTTGTAAGCATCTTCTAAACGTTTTGTATCGGCATCGTATAAAAACACTTGCGTTTTTAACACTTTTGCCGCTTCGGCAGTAATATCTGCATCATTTCCTAAAAGCAAATCAATTAACACTTTTATGGAAGGCCCACCTTTCATGTGAGATAATTGTTCGAATGCAAAAGCAGGTGTGATTTCTTCAACAACAGATTCACCAAGAATAATTTCTTTTAAAAATTCAGCTTTTACACCTGCAGCACTGGTTGTGCCTGGTAAGGTGTTGTAAATAAAAAAGTTTAGAGAATCTTTTCTGTTTGGATTACTTGAATCTTTAATTTGAGCGATAATCGCGCTTGTTAATTTAGCTCCATCAATAGGCTTAGGGTGTAACCCTTGAGCTTTTCTTTCTTCGATCTCCTTGATGTAATCTTCATAAATGTTCATATGGGAAAGTCTTTCGTTTTTTAGGCTTACTACAAAAATATGGCCTGTAAGACTACAGACCTTAATATTCATATTAAAAACCCTAATTATAGTTGTTAGTTTATTTTAAAAGTGATGCAAAATACTAAATAAATACAAAGTTTTGAAAATAAAACATGGAATGCAACATACAATAATACTAAATTATTATAGTACTATTATTTTTCAATATGATTTGTGTTTTTTTAATGAAATCAGTAAAAAAATGATGATTTAATAACGCTTTAACATAAAAGAATTAAAAAAGGCTATTTATAATTTTAATCTCTGAAATTCCTTCAGCTTCAGCTTTGTAGTTTTTAATAATTCTATGCCTTAAAATACTGTAAGCTACCGCTTGTACATTTTCAATATCTGGAGAAAATTTACCATGTATTGCTGCGTGTGTTTTAGCAGCTAAAATTAAGTTTTGTGAAGCTCTTGGGCCAGCACCCCAATCGATATAATTTTTAACCAAATCGTTTGCTGTATTGCCATTGGGTCTTGTTTTACCAACCATGGCTACAGCATATTCAATAACATTATCTGCTACAGGTATTCTTCTTATTAAATGTTGAAAATCTGTTATTTCTTTAGCCGAAAAAAGCGCATTAACCTTTACTTGTTTGTCTGTTGTAGTGGCTTTTACAACTTCCACTTCTTCTTGAAATGAAGGATAATCTAAATTGATAGCAAACATAAAACGGTCTAGTTGTGCTTCGGGTAACGGATAGGTTCCTTCTTGCTCAATGGGGTTTTGAGTTGCTAAAACAAAGTATGGTAATTCTAATTTATAATGATGTCCTGCTACAGTTACTGCGCGTTCTTGCATGGCTTCTAATAAAGCTGCTTGGGTTTTTGGCGGTGTTCTGTTAATCTCATCTGCCAAAATAATATTTGAAAAAATGGGACCTTTTATGAATTTAAAATGGCGGTCTTCATCTAAAATTTCACTACCAAGAATATCACTCGGCATTAAATCTGGGGTGAATTGAATACGTTTAAAATCGAGTCCTAGCGCCTGTGCAATGGTGTTTACCATTAATGTTTTTGCTAAACCTGGAACACCAATAAGTAGTGAATGTCCGCCAGAAAAAATAGAAATTAATATTTGATTTACTACGTCATCTTGACCAACAATAACTTTGGCAATTTCGGTTTTTAAATCTTTATATCTTTTTACAAATTGTTCAATCGCAGCTACATCGGACATAGTTTACTTTTTTAACCAGTTGCTAGAAAACTCACAATCTCTATGTTCTCCGCTAATTTTTATATAAGTATCTAAAATTTTCTCTTCTTGCCATTTTGCAATTGCATTTATTCTCTTTTCATCTAAAGCTAAGCTTTTAATTTTTAAATAATCGCGAGCGTAATCTGCTTCATGCTCATTAACTCTGTCGGTAACCATTAAAATTTTAAATTTCACTTTACCAGTTCGGTCTTCCTCTTTTAAAACAAGACTCACTTCATTATCTTTCAAATTTTGAATTTGAGAATATAACTCTGGTTCCATCCTGGTTAATTCAAAATTATAGTCTTGTGTGGTTGGGTTTATTAATTGACCACCATCACCTCGGGTTTCTTTTTCATCACTAGCTTCTCTTGCTGCATCAGCAAAAGAAATTTTACCATCAACAATACGTTCTCTAATTTTTTCTAAACGTTCTTTAGCTTCATTAACAGCTTCAGTAGATACTTTTGGTGATAATAAAATATGAGCGACATCGTATTCTTGTCCTCTAATTTTATCACATTGTATGATATGGTACCCATAATCGGTTTCAAAAGGTTCCGATATTTCGCCTTCTTGAAGTGAAAAAGCAACTTGTCTAAACTCTTTAACCATTCGAGGTTGTTTTCTGTTTAGCGTGTATTTTCCACCTTTACTTGCCGATCCTGGATCTTCTGAATATAAAACGGCTTTAGAACGGAAACTAGCACCGTTTTCAATAATATCAGCTTTAAATTCCTTTAACCTGTTTATAACACGTTGTTTTTCTTCTTCTGATACTTTAGGTTCAGCAACTATTTGGGCTACTTTTAACTCGGTACCAAATGTAGGGCGTTCTTCTTTAGGTATTCTTTCAAAAAAAGCACGTACTTCTTCAGGTGTTATCTCAATTTCCTCAACAATTTTAGCTTGCATTTTTTTAGCTAACTCATTGGTTTTATTGATTTCGAACATTTCGTCTCTAAAAGATTTTTCATCGTCTTTTTTATAAAACTCTAAAAGTTCTTTCATAGACTTACCAGATTGCGCTAAAAATTGCTCGACTTGATAATCTACATTTCTTCTAATTTCAGCATCAGGCACTAAAATACTATCCTGTACTGCTTGGTGAGCATATAGTTTGTCTTCTAATAGCTTTCCGAATAATTCACATGGTTTAATATCATCTGTATTAACACCTTGTGCTTGCAATTGCAAATAGGCTTTATCAACATCTGAATCTAAAACAATATAGTCTCCCACTACAGCAGCAACCCCATCTACTTTTTTAGCATTTTGAGTTTTAGTTGTGTCTACTTTTTTAGGTGCTTCCTCTGCTATCACATCATCAATTACTTCTTGTGCAGTTATATTGTTTACCAACAATAGGGTTATACATAAAAACCCAAGGTGTTTCAAATTATTTGTAAATTTCAAATTGTTTATTTTTAATAGCATCTTTAGTAATATCTTTTTCTAATTCTCTAATAAGTTCAAGCTTTCTTTTATTAACGACAATTTGGTCTATAGTTGGCCTTACATACTCTAAGGGCGCTGTATCATTTCGAAGTAAAACGTCGTTAATTTGCATCAAATATACTCCTAATGAGTCTTTGAGTTGTATAAAATTAGATTTTTTTAACAGTTGATTTTTATTTTCGGGTGTAATAGCTGAAATTCTGTTGACTACTTGGCTGGCTTTAATCCAAATAGTATCATTTAAAGAATACGATTTGAACTGAATTGAAATAGCATTTAGATCTTTTTTGTCTTTGGAATTGAAGCGTTTAAACTTTTCAACAACGGAGCTATAATTAAGAATATTTTCATCCAAATGAATATATCTGAACTTAAGCAATTCTTCATTTAATTTAAATACATCTTTATTTTGGTTGTAATAATTTTCGGCTTCTTGGGTCGTTACTACCGTATCCATATCTCTTTTTACCAACGCTTCAATATACGCCTTGGTATACAAATCGTTTTTATATTGCTTTATTAATTTGTTAAATTCGTCTTGTTTTAACTCGCTTAAATTCACTTTAGCACCATCTATAAATAACTGTTGGGTTGCCCATCGGTTAATAAAGTTTTGAACCACCAACATACTATCTTCTTTGGGTGTTCCTTCAGACACTAAATCTTTAATATCTTCATAATACAAATAGGTGTCATTAACCCTAGCGACAGGTACCCTGTCGTCTGTTTTTTTAAAAAAGTCGCACGAAGTAACAACAATTAAAAGAAAAAATATGAAAATTTTATTTCGCACTTACTGGTTTTTTATTTGAGCTTTCACACTTTTTAAAGCCTCTTGGTTTAAAACTACTTTATATTTATCTGCCAACTCTTTTAGCCATTTTTCTTCTTTATACGTTTGATAATCACTTATAATTAAACCCTTAGCCTCTTCCAATGTTTTTTGAGTTTCTGGCAAGACCTCTTTTACTTGAACTAAAACAAAGGCATTATTATGATTGTATATTTTAGAGATTCCTTTTTTAAACTCAAACGCTTTTGGCAATGCTTGGTGGGTGGCATCCATAGTATCCACTGTAAAGATAACGTCTATTTTGTTATTACTATTAATAAGCCCCTTAATTTGCGGCAATGCCATTCCTTTTTTTAACAGTTTTGCTACTTTTTTAAGCGTTTTTTGGTCTTTTGATGAAGCAACAACCGCATCAATACGTTTTGGAGTTGTGTACTTGATTTTGTTTGAGTTATAGTAATTTTCAATTTCTAAAGAATCGGTTTTAGCCGTATTCCAAATAGTTGTTTCCATTAAATCGAACAATAATAAACCATCTCTATATTCTGCCACGACATTTGCAAATTCTTCATTTTCGTTTTCTAGGTTATCTTCTTGGTAAGTTACTAAATTAGTATTTAAAAACGTGTTATAATGCTTTGAAACTAAAGTTTTAAAATTGGAGTTAGCGGCAGTATTACGCTGTACGGAAACTAAATAATCGCCAAAATCTTTATAGGTTAATTGCTTGTTCCCTATTTTAACAAGAGGTTTTTCTGCAGTAAAACCTTTAGGCAGTTGCCATGTGTTTTTAAAGTAATCTTCATTTAAAATAGATACAAAATAAGCCAATGCTGGATTTTCTTCTGAAATGTTATACTTCGCTTTAAGTTTGGCATATAATGCCTCATCTATTAATTTAGAACGTTCATCGCGTTTTACTTTTTGTTCTAATTCTGGTTTCATTTCTTCATAAGACGCTATAGATTTTTTACCTAACAACTTAACAATATGCCACCCATAAGTTGATTTAAAAGGTTTGGAAACATCGCCTATTTCCTTTAGTCCAAAAGCAGTATTTTCAAACTCTTCCGAGTTAATTTGTCCGCCAGAAAATGGTGCTAACTTACCACCGTTAGGTGCCGAATTTCCATCATCCGAAAATTGTTTTGCTAACGCTTCAAAATCTTCACCTTGATTTAGTTTTTTGTAAATATCTTGAATTCTATCTTCTGGTTTTTCAGCTAAGGAGTCACCTGGCTTTTCAACAACCATAATATGAGCTACGGTACGCTCTCCTCTCGATTTTCTTTTATCTTGCACATATACAATATGATAGCCAAACTGGGTTCTAAACGGTTGCGAAACAGCACCAGATTTGGTATTAAAAGCTGCATTTTCAAAAGCATAAACCATTCTGAAACCTGAAAAATAACCTAAATCTTCACCATAAACTGTTTGCCCATTGTGTACTTCTTTTCTAACTTTTTCAAAACCTTCTTTTAAAGCTCTTTCTCGTAATTTTATAATAGAGTTATAAGCCGCCAACGTATCTTTGGGATTCGCGTTTTCTGGAATTTTAATTAAAATATGCGACGCTTTAACGTCGTTGGAAATACGTTCGTAGGCTTCTTGCACCAAGGCATCTGTTACTTTGGAATCTGAAATAAAACTTTTAGCTAACTGTTTTTTATAAGTATCTAGTTCGCGTATGTAAGTAGGTTTCTCTTGAAGTTCTAAGGCTTTAGCTTCTTTTAGTTTTAATTTGTAATTGGTAAAAAGTGACAAATATTCATCTACATCTTTTTGAGATTCATCTTGAACCAAATCTAAATTCTTATTATAAACTCTTAAAAATTCCGACACATAAACGGGTTCATCATCTACTGAAAAAAGGACTTCTTCTTTGGTAGATTGACCGTAAACATTAAAAATTGCTGCTGAAAAAAATAAAATAATTAAATATTTATAATTCATTTGAAAAGAAAATTAATTGGTAGCACAAAAATAGTAATATAAACCTTTTATGCAAGTTGCTTTAACAAACGATTAAAAAGATAAAATATTACCATTTTACATGATATATTTTTACCTTTCAGAATTACTTAATCATTTAAAATAATGCGACAACTAAAGTTAATATGGGATTTTCATGGACCAGACGCCAGTAAAATTGCTGAACACCACGAAATTCATTTAAAAGAGTACATAAAAATTGAAAAATTAGATATTACCATCATAGGTTTTGAAGTCTTGAATGAAGCACATGCTATCGCTTTTTTGGTGGTGAATGAGCCAGACATGAAGCCTATTCGAGATGCTTTAAAACCACACAGAGGTGAGGTTTATTTAAATTAATTTGATGTGAATTCTTCATATCGCATTTAGAAAAACCCATTTTATTGCAATACGAAGGCTATCCCATAAATTTTCACAAAGTGATTATTAAAAAATTATAGACGTGACACCTTATATTTAAATATAACTTTACCAGAAAAATCAACTAAATTCGTTTAATAAGCGATAAAGCTCATTGAAACAGAACTTTATATTTATAACGCAATACATTATTAAAAAAAATGAAAATTAATACTTTAACGTTTCTGTTTATATTCTGCGCAGTTTCAATTTGGTCTCAAAATAATAAATTAAGTATTGGAATTTCTGGTAAGTTGGAATTCAGTAATTACGAATTTAAAAAAACTCCACCTAATACTAGCGATATTTATAATCCATTTGAAGGGTATTCTAATGCAAACAATGTTTATAATCCGTTAATAGGGTATTCAATAGGACTAAATTTTTTTTATGATTTAAGTGAAAAAATATCAGTTGGAACTGGAATTGCCTACGCATCGGAAGGTTACGAACTTTTATATAATTACAATTCTTTAACAAACGTAATTCCTCCTACCAAAAGCGAATTGAAAGTTTACTATTTAAGAGTTCCAATAAAAGTTGGTACGACACTTTTTAAATTAGGCAAGTTAGATCTCAAACCGTCTTTGAGTACCATTTTTGATTTTCAAATTGATAAAAAAGAAAATATTTATTATCAGGATGGCTTAAATGGTGAAAGTAAATATTTAGGCAATGATATAAATCAAACATTATTATCTCTTTGTCTAGATTTTGGATTTGAATATAATGCTAAAGAGAATTTAAGCATGGTTTTTGCCCCATTCATATCAAAAAGATTAACAACTCTAGATGAAAACAGAATGAAATCAACTAAACTTTCCTATGGAGTAATTTTTAGTATAAATTACAAAATATAAAAAAGCATTACAATAACACGTTGTAAAAGAAATTGCTATTTTAAGCTAAACCAAAGTTATTTGTCAGTTTGTTGGCTTCTGATTTTCCTTTGGAAAATCCTTTTTCAAAAACACGCAACTTTCCATATAAAAACGTTAAACGAACACTCCAAAGTTCATAAAACACAAAAAAAATCCAGCTAAAAGCTGGATTTTCAATATCTAAATACTGTTTTTTTTTAACTAGTTTACCACCAATCTAAAACCTTCACCGTGTATGTTTAGTATCTCCACTTTTTCATCAAGTTTTAAATACTTACGCAGTTTTGCAATGTACACATCCATACTACGTGAGGTAAAATAATTATCGTCTCTCCAAATTTTGGTCAGTGCTAATTCACGAGGCATTAAATCGTTTTCATGCAATGCCAATAAACGTAACAATTCATTTTCTTTAGGAGATAGTTTAACAGGATCTCCGCCATCAAATTTTAAAAAACGAAGCTTCGAATTTAAATCGAATCTTCCGATTTTAAATTCAAATTGTTTACTATCGGAAATCGTTTCAGTGGCTTTACGTTGCATGATGGCTTTAATTTTCATGAGCAACACTTCACTATCAAACGGTTTGTTTAAATAATCGTCAGCTCCAACTTTATAACCTTTTAAAACATCCTCTTTCATGGTTTTTGCCGTTAAGAAAACAATAGGCACATCGGTATTCTTTTCGCGTATCTCTTTTGCTAAAGTAAACCCATCTTTATAAGGCATCATAACATCTAAAATACATAAATCGTAATCGTCCTTTTTAAACTTTTCGAAGCCTTCCATTCCGTTTTTAGCATGAACAACATCATAATCGTTCATCATCAAATAATCTTTAAGAATGATTCCAAAATTCGGATCGTCTTCAACTAATAATATTTTCTTTTTTTGCTCTTCCATGTTTATGATATTATTGGAAGCTTTATTATGAATGTGCTTCCTTTGTCTTTTTCACTTTCTACTGATACATAACCTTGATGGTCTTCTACAATACGCTTTACATAGGCCAAACCTAAACCATGACCTTTTACGTTGTGAATGTTTCCGGTATGTTCTCTATAAAATTTTTCGAACACACGTTTGGCAGCTGCTTTACTCATACCACTACCATGATCTTTTATTTTTAACAAAATATTGTTTCCAACATTTTCGGTATGTACTTCTATTTTTGGTGCATCTGGAGAATACTTAATGGCATTATCCAGAATGTTTACTATTACATTTGTAAAGTGGGTTTCGTTTGCTAAAACAGTCGATTTTGGTGCATCAAAAAATGTTTTGATATAACCCTGTCTGTCTTCAACTATAAGTTCAACATGCGTTATGGCATCTTCCACTAAGTCGTTTAAATCTAACCTATCCTTACTTATATTTAATTCGTTTTTCTCAAGTTTAGATATTCTTAATACGTTTTCCACTTGGGCGTGCATGCGTTTATTTTCTTCTTTTATCATTGCCAAGTAACGCATCACTTTTTCCTTATCATCAATAATTTTTGGGTTCTTTATAGCATCCAAGGCCAAATTTATGGTGGCAATGGGTGTTTTAAACTCATGCGTCATGTTATTGATAAAATCTGTTTTTATTTCAGATATTTTACGCTGTTTAACTAATTGGTACAAAGCACTTCCGTAAGCTAAAATAATGATGGATGTAAAAATAACCGATAATAAAATCATGCCCATAATAGACGATAAAATAAACTTTTTATCATCTGGAAAACTAACCAACAGTTTGTATGTGCTTTGGTTGTTTTCATTGTAAAACATAAACACACTAAATGCCGATTCGTCGTAATTTTCAAAATTATCACTACGTACCCTTGTAGCTAAACCATTACTGTAAATAGCAAATTCATAATCGATGTTAATGCCATCTTCTTTTAGTTTTTCCGATAATAACTTTTGAATTTCTTCTTTAGTAACACGTTTATGAATTGGTAAACGGGATGCTAAATCTTTATAAACATCTTCAAAAACAATTTCATCGGTGCTCGACATTTTGTCTAAAAGCAACAATTTATCGTTTGTACTTAAATCTAAATCCAAACTAGAACCACCATTTTGGTACACTTTGGTTTCACGATTGCTTAAAATACGTTTTACGCTAATGGTATCTAAACCTATGTCAAAGAGCGACGAATTAAACTTATAATTCTCTTCTAAAGTGCCGTTTCTGTAAATTGTGGTCTCTTTAGAGTCTAAATCTTCTTTAATAATATATAAATTTCTTATGGCCGCAGTGTCAACTTTAACACCTTGGGAAATTAAATCTTGAAGTTTATATACATATTCTGAGTACTCACGTTTTTCAATAGTATTTGAAACATAATTAAGTACTTTATTTACATTAAACCTAAAACGTTCCTTTTCATTCCTTACAGAATTGTTAATGTAATATGCCTGAACAAAAATAATTCCTATAAGAGACAAACTCATTAACAGGATTAATAATACAAATAATTTCTTGCCCATTGTTCAAAATTAACATTTTAACATTTAGTGCTCATGCCTTTTAACCTTACATTAACAAAAATGTTAAAATTTGTGTTTATTCTATCGATTTAATAATTTTAACATGAATTTTACTTACTTGATTTTTAGTATCTTCAAGTGTTATGTTAGTTATTACGTAATCTGAAAGTTTAATTTTTTCATCATCAGACCATTGATTTTTCATGATGGCTTCCACCCTTTCTTTAGTAGTATTGTCTCTTTTTAGCAAACGTTCTATGCGTACATCCTTTGGTGCGATAACTGTAATAACGTAATCGCATTGTTTATGCCCTCCGTTTTCAAACAAAATAGCGACTTCCTTTATAACGTAAGGAGCATTTTGTTTGGATTGCCATTTTTTAAAATGTGTAGCCACTCTTGGATGCACAATGGCGTTCATTTTTTGCAAATAAGTTTTATCATTAAAAATAATATTGGCTATAAAAGGTTTGTTCAATTGGTTATTTACATATGCTTCATTACCAAATAGTTGAATGAGTTTTCGCTTGATAACCTTGGATGTATTCATGAGCTTTTTTGCTTCCTCATCTGCAATATATACAGGGACACCCAACGCTTCAAATTGTTTGGCAACCGTTGTTTTACCACTTCCAATACCACCAGTTAACCCTATTACTTTCATTTTATAATGATGAATTCTATTCGTTGTTGTTTAATTTTTACGTTTTTAGCAGATTTTGGAAACTCAACTAACTCTGGCACTAAAAGCGATTGATTGTTTACAGCATTACTATAATCGCAAACTACCTTAAAATCTTTAGCTGAAATATTGTTGAAATTACTTAAACTTATATAATAAGATACGTTTACTTCTCTAGGAAAATATTTTAAATTAATGTTTTCTGGAACATTAACTATGGTAACCGGAATTTTTAATGTACCCTCAGTAAATTTTTCAACCGTTGCTTTTAAAATGGTTTTATCGTTTGAAAAAGTTAAATCTTTATGCTTTGTTGGAAGCTTTAATTTAACGGTTTCCGATATGTTTTTTCTAACATCATTTAATGAAATTTTTTCTGTTTGAACAAAATTCACTTGTGAAACTAAAGCTTTGGGACCAATTACTACAATGGAATCTGGTTTTAATTCATAAGGTTTAGAAACATCGAACCCCAAACTATATTTTATATCCGAATTAAGTTTAACAGGCACTTTTTTTACCATGTTTATACTATATCTAAACGTTAATATTTCTGGAGATATATTTAATAATTCAACCTGCTTATCAAACTGGGTATTTTCTAAATAAGCCTTGGATTTATTCCAGATAAAAGTAGAATCTTGTTTTTTAACATCCTTTTCAAAGTCAATTTTAATTTTTGGCTTAGCAAAATAATAGGTCAACCATTTAAAACCATGTGTTTTTAACGTGATGTTTAATACAATAGAATCATTTAGAATAATATCTTCTTGCGGAACATTTATTTTTTCAATGTTAAAAACAATCGTATTAGTGTATGTTTTTGACAGTTTGGTGAACATTAAAATGATAAACGCTAGCACTAAAAAGAAAAAAAACACATTTATTTTTTTGTTCTTAATGGAAGTTAATAAGTTTGATTTTATTTTTTTTAGCATGGTGATTTAAAAAATAAATTAGGGAAACACATTTCTGGTTTCTTTTTAAAAACATTAATAGCTAGTGTCGATTTTAAAAAACCATAGCCGTAACCAAAAAACTGAATTACAATGGCTATTAATGCTAATAACGAAACCACAACACTTTTAGTTGTAAACAGCGCTATAAAAAAAGCTGAAACAAAATAAAAAGCATAAAGCATTACGAAGCATTTTATTTGGAACACAAGTAATAAAACTGATAAAACAAACCCTAAACAAAACAACGTAGGAAACCAATAAGTTATTTTTTTTGTTGAAGGGTGCCAACTATTTAAAATAGGGCGCACCAAGCCAAATTTATGTACTTGCTTATAAAATTTGCTCCAAGACATGCGCCGTTTGTGATACACAAAAGCTTCTGGTATTAAAGTTGTTTTATAACCTAAATTCCAGAGGCGAATGGATAAATCGGGGTCTTCACCTGGGTGAATACGTCCAAAACCACCTGACGCTAAAAAAGCTTCTTTGGAAATGCCCATATTAAAACTTCGCGGTTGGAAGGTGTCCACGCTATTTTTATTACCTCGAATACCACCTGTGGTAATAACCGATGTCATTGAAAAATTAATTGCTTTTTGTAAATTGGAAAACGAATGGTGTGCCGCATCGGGACCACCAAAACAATCTACATAATTTTCATTTAAGCTTTTTTCAACTTCAAATAAATAATTTTTAGGTAAAATACAATCGGAATCTAAAATAATGAAATAGTTTCCTTTAGCATGTTGCATTCCAAAATTTCTGGAATCACCCGGACCTGAATTTCCCTTAAAAAAATAGGAAATATTCAGTTTAGAGCTAAAAGTATTTACAATTTCTTTGGATGGAATAGTAGATCCATCTTCCACAATAACAATTTCAAATTTAGTAGCTGTTTTCAACTCAACAAAACTTTGCAAAAGCTCTTGTATTTCGTCTGGACGATTATAAACAGGAATGATGAATGAAAATTGTAATTGCATAACACAAATGTAATTAAAGCAAACAAAAAAGCCACCTTAAAGCAGGTGGCTATTTTCTATATTTATAAAAGTCCTCGCGATTTTTTAAACCTTTAAGACCTTTTATTATAATTTATTGTTTGTCCATAAAGTATTCCATAACCGCGGTACTAACACCCATGTTACTAAAACCACCATCGTTATAAAGGTTTTGCAGTGTAACACGTTTTGTTAAATCACTAAATAAGGTAACCGTATAGTTTGCACAATCTAAAGCCGTTGCGTTACCAAGTGGCGACATTTTATCGGCGTAAGAAATAAACCCGTCAAAACCCTTTACACCACTACCAGCAGTTGTTAGCGTTGGCGATTGCGAAATAGTGTTTACACGCACTTTTTTATCGCGCCCAAAGAAATAACCAAAACTACGGGCAACACTTTCTAAATAGGCTTTATTATCTGCCATATCATTATAATCTGGGAACACACGTTGTGCTGCCATATAACTTAAAGCAACAATACTTCCCCACTCGTTCATAGCATCTTGCTTGTAAAGTGTTTGCATTACTTTATGGAAAGACATGGCAGAAACATCGGTTCCTTTTTGGGTCCATTCGTAATTTTGGTTCGTATAATGTTGTCCTTTTCTAACATTGATAGACATACCAATAGAATGTAAAACGAAATCAATTTTACCTCCAAGAATTTCCACAGATTGTTTCACCAAATTCTCTAAATCTTCCATAGAAGTAGCATCGGCAGGAATAATTTGAGACCCTGTTTTTTCAGCTAACTCATTAATTTGTCCCATTCTCATGGCAACTGGTGCATTGGTTAAAACAAAGGTTCCTCCTTCTTCGTGAACACGTTCTGCTGTTTTCCAAGCAATTGAATTTGAGTCTAATGCTCCAAAAATAATTCCTCTTTTTCCTTTTAATAAATTGTATGACATGCCTTCTGGTTTATATGTTGATTCGTTTTTATGTTAAATTAGTGCGCAAATATACAATTAATTCAATAATTCTTTTGCATGCGCTATTGCAGAAGATGACATTTCCAAACCGCCCAACATTTGCGCAATTTCTACAATACGTTCATCGTGGTTTAATTTCACTAAATTGGTCTGGGTTACGTTGTTAATATCTTCTTTATATACTTTGAAATGTGAATGGCCTTTTGCTGCAATTTGAGGTAAATGAGTAATAGAAAATACTTGCATGGTTTTACTCATTTGCAGCATAATATCGCCCATTTTATTTGAAATTTCACCAGAAACACCTGTATCAATTTCATCAAACATGATGGTTGGTAATTGAATGTATTTTGATAAAACAGACTTTATAGCCAACATAATACGCGATAATTCACCACCCGAAGCTGCTTTTTTGAGTTCGTTAAAATTTCCGCCTTTATTGGCCGAAAACAAAAAGGACAAGTCGTCTTTTCCGTTTGCGAAAAACGCTGTTCCGTAAACAACGTCTATTTTAAATTGTGCGTTTGGAATCCCTAAACTTCCTAAAATAGTTTCTAATTGCTCTGTTAACTTTGGAATTACTGCTGTTCTATTATTATGAATATCTTCTGAAATGGTATTTAATTCTGCTTCCTTCGTTTCTATTTCCAAACGTTTCTTTTGAATAGAATCGTCTAAATTTTCGGTGAAAGATACTTTTTCTTCTAATTGAATTTTTATTTTGATCAAATCAAGAACACTTTCTGCAACATGCTTTTGCATTAAATTATGGAGTACCCGTAATTTAGCATCGATAACCGACAATCGATTTGGGTCTGCTTCCAAATGATCTTGCAAAACATCCACTTCTTTAAAAACATCGTCCATGTCAATCAAACTGCTATTCACACGGTTGAATAAATCTTCATACTTTAACGAATAGCTAGTTAGTTTTTGAAACGTGTTTTTTAAAGTTGTTAACGCAGGAAGAATTCCAATTTGTTCTTCATTTAATATTTGATACGCCTCAGAAAGTTTTTCCTTAATCCCTTCAATATTATTTAAGGTTTCGTATTCTTCTTCAAGCAATTCCAATTCACCATCCACTAAATTGGCTTCAACCAACTCACTCAATAAAAACGAATTATAATCGTGTTCCTTAATAGCATCTGCTTGAAAATCTAAAAGTTCTTGAAGTTCTTTTTTTAATTTTTTATAGCTTTTTAACTCTAGTTTATACGTTTGAAGCGTGTCTTCGTTCTTAGCCAAAGCATCTATGACCTGAAACTGAAATTCGTTACTTGTAAGTTGTAATGTTTCGTGTTGCGAGTGGATATCAATTAAACGTTCGCCCAACAATTGCAAACTATTTAAATTTACTGGGGAATCGTTTACAAAAGCTCTAGATTTTCCAGAAGGCAAAATCTCCCTACGGATAATGGTTTGGGCTTCATAATCAAAATCTTCAGCTTTAAAAAGTGCTTGAAGTTTGTAATTTGAAATATTAAAAACAGCTTCAATTACACATTTTTCTTCAGTGTTTTTTAAACTACTTAAATCGGCACGCTTCCCAAGAATTAAAGATAAACCTCCTAAGAGTATCGATTTCCCAGCACCAGTTTCACCTGTAATTATAGAAAACCCATCGTTAAACTCCACATAAAGTTTATCAATTAAAGCGTAATTTTTTATGGAAAGTGATGTAAGCATTTTGGGTTGATGGTACTTGGTTGTTGGTATTTTGTTATTGGTTGATGGCTTTTAAATTTTTATTGAAATTTCAAATCTTAATTGCTTTGTAGCTTTGAAACTCTGAAACTTTGATACTTAAAAAGACTAAAACTTAATATTTTGCCATTTACTATTGTGCATAGGCGCTACTTTTTGAAGCGTTTCTTTTACACTGGCAATATTTACGTTGGGACCGCCACTAAAAATTTGTTCTATTTCATCTGATTTAGCATCGAAAAAAGTACGGAGTAAAAACGAGTTTGGTCTACGACTGTTCATCAGCTGAAATTGTTTTAAAGACTCAGCTATTTGCTCTTTACCTTCTTTCGCGTTACTACTCATAACATCTAAACCTTTACGGTGATACGTGTACATAACGTCCTTATATTCCTTGTAAGTTGGCGACAAAATATTGTCTATTAAAGCAAATCTACTTTGTAAACCATCTGCCAATTTCCAGCCATTAAAATTACCTTGTTGCGAATAATTAACAATGGTTTGAGCTTGTTGAAAATAAGGTTCACCACCATTTTCGGCAAACGATTCGGCATCCAAGCCTAAAACCATATATATATGAAATGCCAAAACAGAAACTAAATTAGATTCAAATTGTGTTGGGCTGAAAATTAAATTCTGAAATTCTAAATAGGTGAAATTAAAATCTTTATCATTGAAATTATAAATGGGTGTGGTAAATGAAGAACCATAAACTGGTCTTGAAGATTGCACCTGCAATGATGCCTGAAACGACTCCCCACTATAGTTTACAACATTTACAACCATACTGCAATCGATACGCTCTTGGGCTGCAAAGGTCTTATTAGTCCATTTAGTATTGTTAACAAACTCTTTTAGTTGCTTTTCTAAAGTTTTAAAAATTTGCAAATTTTCATTACCCGTTTGTTGGGCATTCACTACTACATTGCAGTTTAGCTCTTGAGAGAAACCTACAATTCCAAAACTGAATATTAAAACTATAAGAATGTTACGCATTAATTTGTTCTAAAATTTTATTTAATAAATCGGTAGCAACGGCTGCTTTCGATTTTAATTGAAACTCGGTTACGGTATCTTCTGCATCAATAAAAGTAACTTTATTTGTATCGGTTTTAAAACCAGCACCTGTATCGTTTAACGAATTTAAAACAATTAAATTTAAGTTCTTTCTTTTTAATTTGTCTTTTGCGTTTTCGAGTTCATTATTGGTTTCTAAAGCAAAACCTACTAAAAACTGATGGGTTTTAATAGCTCCCAATGATGCTAAAATATCTTTTGTTTTTTCTAGCTCTAATGTTAACGTAGATTCTTTCTTTTTTATTTTTTGAGATGCTACTTCTTTTGGTTTATAGTCGGCAACGGCTGCGGAAAGAATAGCAATATCAGCCACTTTAAAATGGTCGTGAACTGCATTGTACATATCATCTGTACTTATAACAGGAATGACTTGAATAAGGCTATTGAATACTTTTTCATGAGTTGGCCCAGTTATTAAAATTACCTCAGCACCAAGATTTGCCGAAGCCTTTGCGATTTCAAAGCCCATTTTTCCGCTAGAATGATTTCCTATAAAACGAACCGGATCAATCGCTTCATGCGTTGGACCTGCTGTAATAAGCACTTTTTTTCCTTTTAGGGGCAGTTTCTCTAAAATGTTATCTTCTAGAAAAGTTACAATATCTTCGGGTTCTGCCATTCTACCTTCACCCACTAAACCACTTGCTAATTCGCCACTAGTTGCGGGAATCATAATATTACCAAAACTGTCTAATATTTTAAAAGACTGTAAGGTACTTGGGTGGATATACATATCTAAATCCATGGCTGGAGCAAAATACACAGGACATTTTGCCGACAAATAAGTTGCTAATAACAAGTTATCACAAACGCCATTTGCCATTTTTGCTAAGGTATTTGCCGTTGCAGGCGCAATTATAAACAAATCTGCCCACAAACCTAAATCGACATGGCTATTCCATACGCCATTATCATCCTCTTCATTTACAAAAGTAGAAGATACAGGGTTTTTTGAAAGCGTTGATAAAGTTAAAGGTGTAATAAATTCTTTGGAGGCAGGCGTCATAACGACTTTTACGTTAGCGCCCAATTTCACGAACAATCTTACTAGAGAAGCTGTTTTGTAAGCGGCAATACCACCACTAATTCCTAATAGTATGTTCTTGCCGCTTAATATTGACATTTTAAAAAAGTTTACTGATTATCTTCTTCAGTATTTCTAAAATAAATTTTATCTGTTAACCATTCTTGAACAGCTAGCGCATGCGGTTTTGGTAATTTTTCATAAAATTTAGAAACCTCAATTTGCTCTTTATTTTCAAAGATTTCTTCTAAACTATCGTTGTAAGTGGCAAATTCTTCCAACTTATCGATAAGTTCTTTTTTAATCTCTGTGTTAATCTGTTCTGCACGTCTTGCGATGATTGAAATTGACTCATAGATATTCTCAGTTGGCTCGTCAATTTGATTTCTGTCGTACGTGATGGTATTAACAGGTGCATTGGTTTTCTTTAAATCCATTGTCATTGTTATTTAACTTTTAGTGCTATATTTTTTTAATTGTTCATTCAATTCCGAAGCCATTTTCTCAACTTCTTCTGTATGCTTAGAATTATTATATGCTTTTTTAAATGAATCGTGGTATTCTTTAGCTTGTTCCAAACGGTTTTTCTTTAAAGGAACTATTCCGTTTGCTGTATTCTTATATTCAACACTATTAACGGCTAGTTTATAAGCTGCATCAAACCTTAAAAATAAGGCTTCTTCACGCAAAGTAGAACCTGGAAAATCGAACATAAAATTATCAAACGACTTTACAGACGCCGGATAGTCGGAAATAGTATTGTACTGTTTTGCTATACTAAATGCTTTCTTTTCTAGCTTAAAATCTAATTCTTTCACTAATTTATTAGCTTCGGAAAGGTATTCCGATTCTGGAAACAAATTGATGAATTCTTGCAGTTTTTCAATAGCTTCCTTCGTTTCTTTTTGGTCCTTACTATAAACTGGCGACAACATGTAAGAACTTTTTGCTGCTAAAAAAGATGCTTCTTCTAGTTTTTCACTTTTTGGATAGCTAGACGCAAAACGCTCAAACTGATAGCCTGCTGTATAAAACTCCTTCATTTGATAAAATGAGTTTGAATACAAATACATGAGTTTTTCAGCTTGTGGTTTCCCTCTATAATTAGGCACTATTTGCGCAAATAATTTATTGGCTTTAGCAAATTTACCTTCGTTATACAGATCCTCTCCCATTTTAAACTTGGTAGCAATATCTTCATTTTTTAATGCTTTTTGATATTCGCTACAAGAGCTTAAAAGTGTGACAGTTATTAATATGTAAAGAAATCTCTTCATAATTTTTAAACAAGATGCAAAATTAAGTTATTAATATGGATTTTAAAAATATTATTTTACCGCTAAAATAATGGCTTAAACACAGCCATCATAAGGATTAAGTAATATTTAACAGATATATTAATTGAACTTTATTATTAAAAATTTTTTACAAACGATTTAATTTTCTCTTTTAATGCATTTGAAGCTGGCACTAAAGGCAATCTAACACTGTCTTTGCACATCCCTAAAGCTTCAAAAACACCTTTGATGCCGGCAGGATTATTTTCTTCAAAAATATAGCCAATTACATCCATTAATCTGAAATGTAGTTTATAGGCGTCTTTTGCATTTCCATTTAATCCTAAACGAATCATTTCTGAAAATTCTTTAGGAAACCCTTGACCAATTACAGAAATAACACCTGCACCTCCAGCCAATACAATACCTAAAGCTAAATCGTCATCCCCAGAGATTATTAAAAAATCTTCTGGTTTGTTTTTAATTAATTGTAAATACTGCGACACATTGTTTCCTGCTTCTTTAACGCCAATAATGTTTTTAAAACCGTTTGCCAATCGTAATGTGGTTTCAACTTCCATGTTTTTAGAAGTACGACCGGGAACGTTGTATAAAATAATATCAATAGGCGACGCTTCGGCGATCGCTTTAAAATGCTGATAAATGCCTTCTTGCGTAGGTTTACTATAATATGGAGATACCGATAAAATAGCATCGATATTGCTTAGATCGGTAGATTTTATTTCTTCTATAACCAGTGCTGTATTATTGCCTCCAATTCCTAAAACCAATGGCACACGCCCGTTATTAGTTTTAGATATAGTGTTTATAATAGCTTTCTTTTCTTCTTTTGTTATAGTAACACTCTCGGCGGTAGTACCACAAACCACAAGGTATTCCACTCCGTTTTCTATATTGAAATTTACAATATTTACTAAAGCATCATGATCAATAGTTAAATCTGATTTAAAAGGTGTAACTAATGCAACTCCAGTTCCTAGAAACTTACTATTCATTTTTAATTTTTTTTAATATAGTTAGGTACTTAAAAACTTCATCTTTAAATACGTTAAATTCTTTTAGGTTAGTTTTTATAATTAAATCGTTTAAACGCTCGTCTATTTGCAATAAGCCTATTTTAAATTCTGCCTTCGATTTGACCGTAAGTAATTTTAACTCGGTAATATCAGCTTCGTAATAACTTATCAAAACATCAAATTTGGTATTTAAAAAAGTTTGTAATTCCCCGCTTTTTACAACGCCATTCCAACCAAAATCATCTGGATTAAAACAAACATCCCAAGATTTAAGTGTTTCTTTTTTATTTGAAGAAAACGCTATAACCTTTAACCTATTTGGCATCACTTTTAAACAAGATGACAGTACATTAAACTGTTCAAAATTATCAACCTCATCTAAATTAAAGATAATCCCTAAACTTTCAACCTTCTTAGCCGAAACATTTACGTAGCGTTCGGATAACAATTTATTGATGTGTTTTTTAATAGATTTTTCTTTAAAACCTTTTAAAATCATTTTATCTTTATACTTTGCGCAAAGGTAACAAAATCGCATTCAAAAAATCTATTAAAAATATGAGGTTTACATATTTAATTTATTTGTTATATATATTACTGCTTTTCAATTGTAAGTCTCCTAAAGAGCATTTAACCAAAATTGAAGGCAAGCAAATTCAAATTACAGATTCAATAGCTGGAGATGCAGATATT
This sequence comes from Mariniflexile fucanivorans, assembly GCF_004341235.1. Classification (GTDB taxonomy): domain Bacteria; phylum Bacteroidota; class Bacteroidia; order Flavobacteriales; family Flavobacteriaceae; genus Mariniflexile; species Mariniflexile fucanivorans. Next base: position 147,278 of record NZ_SLUP01000008.1, on the reverse strand, counting down.
GAAGCTTTTATAAAACCTTACAGAACGCACATTCAGAAGGATTTAGATAGTGTGTTGGCATATTCAGTTGACACATACACAAAAACTGAAGGAGCGTTTAATACGGCCATCGGAAATTTTATGGCAGATGCTGTTTTTGATGAATCCAACCCTATTTTTAAAAGTAAAACGGGTAAAAATATAGATATGGTTATTTTAAACCATGGCGGTATTCGGTCTATTATTAGCAAAGGAAACATAACTACCAGGACTGCCTTCGAGCTAATGCCGTTTGAAAACAGTATTGTTGTTGTTGCCATTAAAGGAACTCAAGTAGATAGTTTAATTAGCTATTTATGCAAATCTGACACACCACATCCTATTTCCAAACTTAAACTATCCGTTGATAAAAATTTTAATTTGATTGAAGCTTCAATTCAGGGTAAAAAAATTGAACCTGATAAAACTTATTATGTTGCTACCAACGATTATTTATATAATGGAGGCGACAACATGACCTTTTTTAAACCAGATGAAGGCCTTTATATTTTAGACTATAAGATACGAAATGCTTTAATTGATAATTTTAAGAAAGTGGATACCATAAGACCTGTGAGAGACGATAGGTTTATTATGAAGAAGTAATAAAGTGGCTAAGTAAAATAATATTAATAAAGCTATCTACTTTAAACTTTGTTACTCTGAAGCTTTGAAACTCTGAAACTCTGAAACTCTGAAACTTAAAAAAACAAAAAATGAAACGTAGAGATTTTATACAGCAAGTATCGGCAACAACAGCATTGGTAACTATTGGAGGTTTTGGGCTACAATCGTTCTCGACTATACCTAAAAAAACTAAAATTACTATTTTACACACCAACGATGTTCACAGCCATATTGATGCTTTTGGTCCTGAAGATGGTAGAAATGCCAATAAAGGTGGGGTTGCTAGAAGAGCACATTTAATTGAATCCATTAGAAATGAAAACCCCAACACCCTTTTACTGGATGCTGGCGATATTTTTCAAGGAACACCCTATTTTAATTATTATGGAGGTGAACTTGAATTTAAACTAATGAGCAAATTAAAATATGATGTAGCCACTATTGGCAATCATGATTTTGATAATGGCATTAATGGGTTATACGCCCAATTACCACATGCTGAATTTGAATTTATTTCTGCAAATTACGATTTTTCGAACACCATCATGGATACACATGTTAAACCATATAAGATATTCATTAAAGATGGAATAAAAATTGGGGTTTTCGGTTTGGGAATTGAACTGGATGGATTAGTTGATCCTGCTATGTCTAAAGAAACAAAATATTTAGACCCTATTGAAATAACCCAAGACATGACACAACTATTAAAAACCAATGAAAAATGTGATTTGGTAATATGCTTATCCCATTTAGGTTATGGTTACAAAACAAATCCTAACAAAATAAGCGACTTGAAATTAGCAGCTTTAACCAAAGACATAGATTTGATTATTGGAGGCCACACACATACTTTCCTACCAAAACCAACTGTTGTAAAAAATATTGAAGGCAAAAACATGTTAGTAAACCAAGTAGGATGCTACGGATTGAATTTAGGGAAAATAGATTTTTATTTTGATGCCAACAATAATAAATCCGCTAACGGGACATCTATTATTGTTTAAGATAAAACCGTATCAGAAGCATAGCTTTCTTTTAACCGTATTAACTTAGGTTTTTTAACTAAAACTTCTTCTTTATTCACCATTATATATTTAAACATAACGTAAAGCGCTAACGCATATAGTATTCTATAAAACAATTCTAATATCCAATAGTTTAAATAATATAGGTTTAAATAATTCAAAATTACAGATAAACCAAAAAACACTACCGCAGTTAAAAACAAAGCAGATTGTGTCGATTGTGTGTGTAAATACACACCAAACGATACTAAAGTTAAAACAATTAAAACAAGACTTTTTACGCCATACAAAATCACTTCTGTTGTATTTGGCATAAGCACATTTAAAATATTATATATAGTGTACAAGAAGTAAAGGCTTATTACAAAAACTACCAATAAATAAGCACCCACCAATAAATCGACTTCCAAAAGTTTAAATTTAGGAACCACTAAAATTAGTAGAAACAGATAACTTGCAATATAAAACACACTCGAAGCTTCAATTAGTTCATTTTTAGCAAAAAACAAAAAAGCAACATCCCCTAAAAAATAAAATAACAAAAAGGAGATAAATACAATACCTAAAGAGTTATATCTTACTAAAAATAAAATTAAAAATACGGGAATAAAAAGTGACGTGGCGGTTTTCAATATCAAAGTGTCATTTGTAAAAACAACAACAACATTTAATGCCATTAATATGATTAATGCACTAAAAAAAACCGAATTGAAAGTAATTTTAAACCAATTTTTCACAATTTTCAGATAAGTAGGTTGAAACAAATATATAAATAAAAACCATTTCAGCGTTAAAACTATGCTTTTTATCGATATAAAAATTGATTTGTGTGCGGTTTGTCGGATTGATTCATATTAATCTGAAAAATAATAACAGAAAAACTAACTTAAAAACATGTTTTCTTCTTCTCGCCTTATATCTTGCTTAATTTTCGATTGTTTGTAGAAGAAATAAAATGCTACTAAATATAAAGTGGTAGAAACAACATTTAGTAAATACCGCTCTGAAATGTATATATAAGCTACCCAAATAACTTCACCAAAAACAATACACAAAGACCCTAAAAACAAAAACAAAGACTTCACATTGTCTCTATAAAAATAATTCATTAAAGAGCCTGACAAAAGTGTAAGCATCACTATATTATACAATAATTCCACATAATATATATTCGTTTCTCCTACGTGAGGGTCTACTATAACCTGTAAAACATAAATTATGTATATATTCAAAATAGTTAAAATAAGTAAATGAAGTTTATAATTTTTTAAAATATAAGATAAAGAAACAGATTTAAAAATTTCAATACTTAAAGAAATATAGGCTGATATGTATAAAAAATTACCTAAATAATAATCGAGATCATATGGAATGTACGGTCCTATAAAAATCATTAAATCTGATATAGAAAAAAGCACCAAGAACAGTGTAAAAAATAAGGATTTTCTTTTTACCGTTATAAAATATAACAAAGTAATTACTGGTAATATAAATGATTCGAGAGCATTTGCAATAACGTCTTCACTTCCAAAATGAAATGTAACCGATAGAACATAAAGCAACAATACTAAAATCACCAAGGCTTTCGTCTTGTTCATAATAACAATTTATTGTTGAGGCTCAAAGATAATGAAAATTTACAATTAATCGTTAAAATTTACATCTTATCGACAAAATACATGTTTTAACTTAATTTTTGTAAGAATTCATATTCACTTAATAGCTCTATATTTAAGTCTTCAGCTTTTTTCATTTTACTTGGCCCCATATTATCACCAGCAACAATAAAGCTTGTTTTAGAAGAAATCGAACTGCTTACTTTGCCACCATTATCCTCAATAAGTTTTTTAAGTTCATCCCGAGAAAGAGATTCAAAAACCCCAGAAATAACAATACTTTGCCCTTTTAATATATCAGTTTGCCCAATAAGTTGTTCCGCAGAAATTTCTAACTGTACACCAAACGCTTTCAACCTGTTTATTATTGTTATATTTTCTTCTGAAGAAAAAAAGGCACGCACACTTTCGGCTATTTTAACTCCAATCTCATCAACATTTACTAGAGCTTCTTCTGAAGCTTCTGCAATGGCATCAATACTTTTATAGTGTTTTGCTAATTTTTTTGCCACCGTTTCACCTACATAACGAATACCCAAAGCATATAAAACACGTTCAAAAGGGATATTTTTAGATTGTTCGATGCCTTGAATTAAATTATCAGCGCTCTTTTCTGCCATGCGTTCTAAAGGAATCACCTGGTCTTTGGTTAATTCATACAAATCTGAATAATTGGTAATCAACCCTTCATTCACTAGAAGCGCCACAGTTTCTCCACCCAAACCTTCAATATCCATCGCTTTTCTAGAAATAAAATGCTGAATACGACCAATTATTTGTGGCTTACAACCATTATAGTTAGGGCAATAATGCTGTGCTTCGCCTTCTTGCCTAACCAATTCTGTTTCACATTCTGGACAATGGGTTATATATTGAGTTGGTTGCGAATTTGAAGGTCGTTTACTTAAATCGATACCCAAGATTTTCGGGATAATCTCGCCTCCTTTTTCAACATAAACTTCATCCCCTACTCGAATATCCAACTTTTCAATTTGGTCGGCATTATGTAAAGACGCACGTTTTACTGTAGTTCCAGCAAGCTCAACAGGTTCTAAATTGGCTACTGGTGTAATAGCACCCGTTCTTCCAACTTGATAAGTAATACTATTTAATTTTGTTGAAACCTGTTCTGCTTTAAACTTGTACGCCATAGCCCAACGAGGTGCTTTGGCGGTATAACCCAACTCTTCTTGCTGCTGTAAATTGTTCACTTTAATTACTACACCATCGGTTTCATAAGGTAACTCGTGGCGGTGTACATTCCAATAATCTATAAATTCTAAAACCTCATCAATTGAATCAACTAATTTTGCTGCATTTGGCACTTTAAAACCCCATTCCCTAGCTTTTTCTAAACCATCGAATTGTGAATTAACACCTAAACTAGAACCTGTTAAATTATAAAGTAAACACTCTAGTGGACGTTTCGCTACCTCTGCACTATCTTGCAATTTTAAACTTCCAGAAGCTGTATTTCTTGGATTTCTATATGGTTCTTCACCAATTTCAACACGTTCTTCATTCATTTTATTGAAACCTTCAAATGGCAACACAATTTCACCACGTATATCAAACTTTTCTGGGTAATAACCTTTCAACTTTAGTGGTACCGACTTAATGGTTTTTACGTTAGCTGTTACATTATCACCTTGAAACCCATCACCTCGGGTTACTGCTCGCATTAAAATACCATTTTCATAGGTTAAGCTTATGGAAGCACCATCATATTTTAATTCGCAAGTATATTGAATATGGCCATCAATCATTTTTTTTATGCGGGTTTCCCAATCTAATAAATCTTCTTTAGAGTATGAATTATCCAATGAATACATACGAAACTCATGCGCAACGGTTTCAAAATTTTTAGTTACCGCGCCACCAACGCGCTGTGTTGGCGAATTAATATCGAAAAACTCTGGATGCTTCGCTTCTAGATCTTGAAGCTCTTTTAGTTTTATGTCGAAATCAAAATCTGAAATTGTTGTATTATCAAGCACATAATAATTATAATTATGTAAACTTAATTCCTCTCTTAAACTTTGTATTTGTTCTTCTATATTCATTGTATTTAACGCTAATTCAAAAATGGGTGTTGGGTGTTCGGTGTTGGTTTAATTGCTAATTGTTAATTGTCAATTGTTAATTGTTAATTGTTAATTGTTTTAACTGCTTTAACCATCCTATCTTTCCTAAACATGTCTTGTTTTAATTCAATATCTCCAAAATGGTGTTTTTCCAATAACTGAATCATATCATTCCCTAGATATTCGTTTATTTCAAAAAACAATTTACCCTTATCAACCAATCTATCAACAGCAAACTCTGTAATCATTTTATAAAACAACAACGGGTCGTGATCTTCAACAAACAACGCTAAATGCGGCTCGTTTTCCAACACATTAGGTTTCATATATTGCTTTTCTTTCTCCCTTACATAGGGTGGGTTTGAGACAATAATATCAAATTTAGAATTTTTAAAATCGGTAATCCATGTTTCAGAATTCAAAATATTAGCTTCAACAAACTCCACCTGAACCTTATTAAGTTCAGCGTTTTGTTTTGCTATTTTTAAAGCATCGGCGCTTATATCTAAAGCATACACTTTGGCATTTGGCAACTGTTTTGCCAATGAAATAGCGATACAACCGCTGCCCGTTCCTATATCTAAAATTCTTATTTGTTGTTTGTTTGCTGTTTGTATTCTAACAATCCATTCCACCAATTCTTCAGTTTCAGGTCTAGGTATTAACGTGTTTTTATTCACTTTAAAAGGTAAACCGTAAAACTCTGTTTCACCTAATATATATTGTATGGGGTACTGGTTTTTTAATAATCCTAAAGCATTTAAAATAGTATCATAATTCTCAACCGAAAGTTCGGGCTCTATAGCCAGTTTTATCCTAGAAATTTGATAATAGGATTCTATCAACATAAAAAAGAAGCTATTCACTTCTTCTTTTCCATATAAAGGATCTAATTCTGTATGAAATGTATGTTGTATCTCTTTTAAATTCACTCTTTTATATTAAAACATTAGTTCCTTAGTGCGCTCAAACAGATCGTATTAGTAAATCACAAATCTTTTACCATCCAAACACCACACGAAAAATGCCCGGTATTTCCTAAAGCACCTTTTAAATGCTTAAAACCATGACTTTCATAAATATGAATGGCCGCTTTAAGTTGTGGTGCCGACTCTAAATAACACTTTTTATATCCTAGGCTTTTTGCTGCTTCCAAACATGTTTCAAAGAGGGCTCGACCATAACCTTTACCTCTTACTTTTGGCGAAAAATACATTTTTTGAATTTCGCACACTTCGGTTTCAAAATCCTTTAACGGTTTTACGCCACCGCCTCCTAAAATTTCACCATCGGCATCAATTACAAAATAAACATCAGTATCATTTTGGTAGGATTCGTACATTCGTGGTGTTTCTTTATCGGTATAAGCAGTTCCTTCCAAAGGAATTTCAAATTCATGAAAACACGCTCTAATAACTTGCTCTAATTGAGCATTGTCATTTGGTTCTATTTTTCGAATAAGTATAGTATCTTTACTCACTTTTAAATGCTAATTTTGAAAAAGTGAAGATACATGAATTCTAAAAAAGCAACCATGAAACATCTTATAATCTTATCAACAATACCACTTACTTTTTTTAACTATTTAATGAATTGTACCGATAAGAATTTGATTCATTTCATTTAAAATTCACAAAACAGAAACCTAAAACAGAACAAGAAATTACATTTGAATAATCACGAAATATACATAAAACGTTGCATTGAAATTGCCAAAAACGGATTAGGTTCTACCAGACCAAACCCCATGGTTGGCAGTGTTATTGTTCATAAAAACAAAATTATAGGCGAAGGCTTTACAAGTGCTTATGGTGGCAATCATGCCGAAGTAAATGCTATAAATTCAGTAAAAGATAAATCAATTTTAAAGGAATCTACCATTTATGTGACTTTAGAACCTTGCTCCCATTTTGGAAAAACGCCACCTTGTAGCGACTTAATCATAAAACGCCAGATACCAAATGTGGTTATTGGTTGCATTGATGATAATATCCAGGTAGCAGGAAAAGGTGTCGAAAGACTAAAACAAGCGGGTTCCAATGTTATTGTTGGTGTTTTAGAGAACGAATGTAAAGAACACCACAAACGTTTTTTTACATTTCACAATAAAAAACGCCCCTATATTATTTTAAAATGGGCAGAAACAGTTGATGGTTTTATTGCGCCCGAAACTAAAAACGAACAAAAACCAGTTTGGATTACCAATGAATTTTCCAGACAATTAGTACACAAATGGCGCGTTGAAGAACAGGCTGTCTTGGTAGGCACGAACACCGTTTTACAAGACAACCCTAGTTTAACAGTAAGGGACTGGACGGGACAAAACCCTATTCGTATTGTATTGGATAAAGATGACAAACTATCAAAAGGCTTAAATGTTTTCAACAATGAGGCTAAAACCATCGCTATTTCTAAGAAAAATATAGATTATTCAAAAAATTTGGCGCAACATATTTGTGATATTCTTTATACTAACAACATCAATTCCCTAATCATTGAAGGTGGTTCAAAAACACTTCAAACGTTTATAAATGAAAATATATGGGACGAAGCCAGAGTATTTACGGGCGTTATGGAATTTAAAAATGGTGTAAAAGCACCTGAATTTTCAGGAGTATTAATTTCTGAAGAAAAAATATTAACTGATACACTTAGAATCTACAAAAATGATTAAAACTATTATATTCGATTTTGGCAATGTATTTATCAATTTAGATATTGAAGGTGCCATGAAACACACTTTTAATGAATTTGAAATTGATGGCCTTTCGGAAGAAATGATTGCTTTCAACAGTTTCTATGAACAAGGCTTGATTTCAACAGAAGAATTTATCGAATTTTATACTGAAAATTTTCCGAAGCTTTCAAATGATGAATTAATAGACATTTGGAATTTTATGCTGAAAGATTTTCCTGAACACCGCTTGGAATTTCTTCAACAATTGAGAAACAATTCAAAATATAAACTCATTTTATTAAGTAACACCAACGAACTACACATCGATTGGGTAAAAGAACAAGTTCCATTTTACGAAACTTTTAAAAACTGTTTTGATGCGTTTTATTTATCGCACGAAATCAATTTAAGAAAACCAAACCAGGATATTTTCGACTTTGTTATAAGTGAAAACAAACTAAAAGCCAACGAATGTCTGTTTATAGATGATAATGCTGATAATTGCAAAACCGCAAAATCTTTAGGCATTGAAACGTGGCATATAAACCCAGAAACGGAAGACGTTTCAAATCTATTCAAAATTAAAAGCGACCTGTTTTAATTAATTTGACTGAAAAAGACACATACAAAACCATCGAAACTTCAACAGAAGGCATTCTTTTTAAAGAAAAAAACAGCAAATTTTTTGGTTTTGCCTACCCTGTTTTAAATGAAGACGATGTAAAATTTCATATCGAAGCATTAAGAAAAGAACATCATGCCGCCAGACATTGGTGTTATGCCTACCAAACAGGAACCGAAACCATATACTACCGCGCTAATGATGATGGCGAACCTAGTAATTCGGCAGGCATGCCTATTTACGGGCAGATACAATCGTTTGAAGTGACGAATATTTTAATAGTTGTCGTTCGGTATTTTGGCGGTGTTAAACTAGGTGTTGGCGGCTTAATAAGCGCTTATAAAACCACCGCTCAATTAACGCTTGAAGCATCTACAATTATTGAAAAAACCATCGATATTCATTATCTCATTTCATTCGATTATAAAAACATAAATACCGTAATGCGAATTATAAAGGAGAAAAATTTAACCATGAACCATCAAAAATTAGAGCTAGATTGTCAAATAACCATTTCTGTTAGAAAAAAAGATTCAGAAGCTATTTTTGAAACCTTTGATCGGCTTTTTGAAATCGACATTAAATCAATTTAGATTAATTATTAATTGCATCTAAAATGTATTGAGGCACCTTTATAGGTCGGTTTGTTTTCATGTCTATAAAAACTAAAGTAGTACTTGCTGTTGTTAACAAAATGCCTTTTTCATTAGTAATTTCATACTCAAATTCTATCCTAGCAGTTGGCATATTTTTTAGTTGTGTTTTTACATTAATTACGTCATCATAAACCGCTGATTTTTTATAGTTTATACATAAGGAAACTACGGGTAACATCACACCATTTTCTTCCATATTTTTATAAGAAACCCCTAATTTACGAAGCCATTCAATTCGCCCCATCTCTAGATATAATGCGTAGTTTCCGTGATAAACGACACCCATTTGGTCCGTTTCACCGTATCTCACTCTTATTTGTATTTCATCGATTTTCATAAGGTTTATTAAATATTTTTTTGTAGCTTCGGCAAAGGGATAAACATGGGGATTTTTTTTTTAAAATTCAATACTATTTGATTTTTTTTTTAAGAATTTTGTTCACATATTTGCCGAACTAAAAAAAGTAAGAGTATTTATTTTTTCTTACAAAACTAACAAACAAAACTTTAATATTTTACAATGAGTGTAACTGCGCAAACGGTATGGAATAATTGTCTTGAATTCATAAAAGATAATATACAACCGCAAGCTTACAAAACTTGGTTTGAACCCATTCAAGCAGTTAAACTTACAGACAACGCATTGAGTATTCAAGTACCTAGTAAATTTTTTTACGAATGGCTTGAAGAACATTATGTAAAAATACTAAAAGTATCATTAACCAAAGAATTAGGCGAAAAAGCTAAACTTGTTTACATTATTAAAATGGAAAACACGTATGGCAACAAGCAGCCTTTTACCGAGAAGATTCCAAGTGCTAACAGAAGTGCCATGAAATCTCAAGAAGTTGATGTGCCGTTAAACAATAAAAGTCCAGAATTACGCAATCCGTTTGTAATTCCAGGGATTCGAAATGTAAAAATTGAATCTCAACTTAATCCTAATTATAGTTTTGAAAACTTTTTAGAAGGGGATTCAAACCGTTTGGCACGTAGTGCAGGATTAGCGGTGGCATCTAAACCAGGAGGCACCTCTTTTAATCCATTACTTATTTTTGGTGGTGTTGGTTTAGGGAAAACACATTTAGCACATGCTATTGGTGTAGATATTAAAGACAAATATCCAGAAAAAACAGTTTTATATATTTCCGCTGAAAAATTCACGCAACAATATATAGACTCTGTTAAGAAAAATAATAGAAATGATTTTATCCATTTCTATCAAATTATTGATGTGTTGATTATTGACGACGTACAATTCCTTTCAGGAAAAACAGGTACGCAAGATGTATTCTTTCACATATTCAACCATTTACACCAAAACGGAAAACAAGTTATTCTAACAAGTGATAAAGCACCTGTTGATATGCAAGATATTGAGCAACGCTTGCTATCCCGTTTCAAATGGGGACTTTCAGCAGAACTACAAACACCAGATTTTGAAACGCGTGTTTCTATTCTAAAAAATAAATTATATCGTGATGGTGTAGATATGCCCGATGATATTATTGAATATGTTGCTAAAAACATCAAATCGAACGTAAGGGAATTGGAAGGTGCTATAATTTCATTAATTGCACAATCTTCTTTTAACAAAAAAGAAATTACAATCGATTTAGCTAGAGTTATCGTTGAAAAATTTGTTAAAAACACCAAACGAGAAGTTTCCATTGATTATATACAAAAGGTAGTATCCGATTATTTTCAGATGGATATTGATACGTTACAATCAAAAACAAGAAAACGCCACATTGTTCAAGCAAGACAATTGGCTATGTTTTTTGCCAAAAAATTCACGAAAGCATCATTAGCTAGTATTGGTTCGCAAATAGGAAAACGCGACCACGCTACTGTTTTACACGCTTGCAAGACTGTTGACAACTTATCTTCTACAGACAAGCAGTTTAAAAAGTACGTTGAAGATATTACTAAAAAACTATCTGTTTAAAATACGTTTAAAATGACTAAAATTCTGATGGTATGCTTGGGAAACATTTGTCGTTCTCCACTTGCCGAAGGTATTTTAAAATCTAAACTTCCTAACGATTCATTCGTTATAGATTCTGCTGGCACGGGCGATTATCATATTGGAAAAAAACCAGACAGTCGTTCTATCGCTATTGCTAATAAACATGGTTTGGATATTTCAAATTTAAGAGGACGTCAATTCAAGGTTTCAGATTTTGATGCATTTGATATTATTTATGTCATGGACGCATCTAACTTCCGAAACGTTCTTATACTAACAAGAAACGAAAAGGACAAAGCAAAAGTTAAGTACATTCTAAATGAAATTCATCCTAATCAAAATGATGCTGTTCCAGACCCATATTATGGTGGACACGATGGTTTTGAAAAGGTTTACAACATGTTAGACGAAGCATGTACTATTATTGCCAACAAACTTCAAAATTAGTTTTTAATCGTTTTCATAAAAGTTTTTTCGTAACTTAGGCTAATGTAACCTCTTAAATATTAGCAAGATGAAAAAATCAACTTTATTCCTGCTTTTCTTTATTACTTCATTTTTATATGCTCAAAATATAGATATTGAATTAATAGCCAATGGATTTAATAGCCCTGTTAGCATAAAAGCTACAACCGACAGCAAATTATTTATTGTTGAACGAAATGGGGTCATAAAAATACTTAACGGCAATGGTACTGTAAATGGCACGCCTTTTTTAGATATTACTGAAAAAGTTAGCGATTCGGGTGGAGAAAGAGGCCTTTTAGGATTAGCGTTTCACCCTAATTATGTTACCAACGGTTATTTTTATGTCAATTATATAAACGACTCTGGCAACACCGTTATTGCAAGATATACCAGAACAAATGAAACAACTGCCAATGTAGATTCCGAACTTATTTTACTAAGAATCAATCAACCAGACACAAATCATAATGGTGGCGATATGAATTTTGGTCCTGATGGTTATTTGTATATAGCTAGTGGTGATGGTGGCGGATCGGGAGATCCTAGCAATTATGCCCAAAGCCTGAATACCTTATTAGGAAAATTACTTAGAATTGATGTTGATAATACAAGCAACGGAAACAATTATGCCATACCTTCAAACAACCCGTATCTAAATGATGGAGACAGCAACACCTTACCTGAAATATGGGCTTATGGCTTAAGAAATCCTTGGAAATTTTCATTTGACAAAACAACGGGCGATTTATGGATTGCTGATGTAGGGCAAGGAGTTTATGAAGAAATAAACATGGTTTTATCTGCAACTTCCGCTTTAAACTACGGTTGGCGTTGCTATGAAGGCGCCAATCACCCTTATAACACCGATAATTGCCCTTCTGAAAGCGCTACAACAAGACCAATTGCAGAATATTCACACAATGGCAATGGCGTTTTTAAATGCTCTATTACGGGAGGTTTTAGGTATAGAGGTACGCTTTACCCAAACTTTACAGGTCTTTACTTTTTTGCTGATTTTTGTAGCGATGAAATTGGAGTACTTACGCCTAACGGGTCTAATTGGACCATGACATTTCCAAAGCAATACAGCAACAAAGGCTGGACTACGTTTGGTGAAGGAAACGATGGTGAACTCTATATTGCAGGCATAGAATCGGGTGAAGTTTTTAAAATTGTTGATACCAGTTTAAGTATTGAAAACGTTAATCAATTAAATATAAGCATCTATCCAAACCCGACAGACAATCTTATAAATTTTAATGTTTCTCTGCTAAAAAACCCATTAAAATTTATTAAAATTTCCGATATTCACGGCAAACTAATAAAACAAACAACTTCAATAAACTCGCCTTTAACAACGTTAAGCGTAAATAATTTAGCAAATGGCATTTATTTTATTGAGTTTTTAGATATTAGTGGTGTAAAAGAAATTAAAAAACTCATCAAATATTAATGGCAAATCCTTTAGGAAAACTATTCCTTATACCAACAACCTTAGGCGACAACGAACCTCTAGAAGTACTTCCAGTTACAGTTAAGAAGATTATAAATGAAACCGATACGTTTATTGTTGAAAATGATAAAACAGCAAGACATTTTATAAAACGTATTTCTCCTGAAAAATCGCAGCCTTCATTAAAAATGTTTCATTTGAATAAACATACTAATGTTGCCGATTTACCAACTTTTTTAGAACCTTGTTTAAACGGCATTAACGTTGGTCTTTTATCTGAAGCTGGATGCCCTGGCGTTGCAGATCCTGGTGCCGATATTGTAAAGATTGCACATCAAAAAAATATTAAAGTAATTCCTTTAGTGGGACCATCATCCATTTTAATGGCCTTGATGAGTTCTGGAATGAACGGACAAAGTTTTGCTTTTAATGGCTACTTACCTATCGATAAAGGTGAACGAAAAAGTGAGATAAAACGCTTAGAACGTTTATCATTTGAACACAACCAATCGCAAATTTTTATTGAAACACCTTACCGAAACAATAAAATGCTAGAAGATTTACAAAATGTTTTAGACCAAAATACTGAAATTTGCGTAGCCTGCGATATTACTTTACCAACAGAATTTATTAAAACCCAAACGGCAAACCAATGGAAAAAAAATATCGTAGACCTTCATAAAAGACCTACGATATTTATTATTCACAAAAGCTAAATTAAATAGCTTTAGCTCTTTTGTTAGCTGTTATTGACGACGTATCATACCCTGAAAACTTTTTCATATAGTACTCAATGTTAGCACCATAACTATCTTCAAAATTATCAATACCGTAACTTCTTAAATAGTTTTTTACACTTCCAGCACCTGCTAAATGAGCAGCCGCTAAAATACCAGATTCGGTAATTAAGATGCCATTAAGTTTTTTGCCAACAAAATTCTTAATGTCTCTTCGTAAAATCCATTTGTTACGTTGGGTGTTTGCCACAAACGCTTTTTCTTGAAGCTCGGGTGTTTTTAAAAATAATGATGGATTATGAATACCTATTAATTTTAAAGTTTCAGCACCAAATTGATATTTTCCTAAATAACCTAATGTATTTACCACAAAATAATCGCCTCGCGACTCTTTAAATGCTAAGGCTTCTTTAAAGCCAACAAATGATTTTCCTAAAATGGGAGTAATTGGTTTGTTGAGGTCTTTTGACGCTAAAGCATCATCCTTAATGCTATGGTCTTGACTTACAGTATAATTTAACTCTAAACCAGCTGTAGAGTATTTACTTAAGTCTATCTTTTCATTTGATGAAAACGATACGAACAATAGAATACATATTGTTACAGTTAACATTAAATAACTTGCAATACTTTTTCTCATAGTTTTTAAATTTCTTCTGCAAAATCACATCGTAAAATTGCTTGAAAATTTCAGCGTGCAAAGGTACACTTTTTTTTAAATATTTCAAAACTAATCGATTAACTACTTTTTTTAGTAGTAGAATAGATGAAATACACAACCTTTTCTATTGAATTCTAACGTTGGAAAGGGAACTTTTATGATATTAATAACATTAAAAACAGACCCCAACAACTTTGATTTAGTTTCAATATTGGACAAATTTACATCTAAACTTAAGTAGAATTGACGCTGCCGGTTTATATTTGTTAACAACTGATTGTCAATATCTTCTACTCCTGTCAACATGCCATCAGCTCCATAACCTACAGCAATATTCAACCATTTAGGTATGTTTTTTTCTTTAAAAAACGAATGCAAATTGGCACTTAACCAATACGTTTGTCCGTTGTAGTCCTTCAAAATCTGTTCCAAAAAATCTTCACCAAGCTTATCAGGACGAAGAGACGCATATTTTGTTTGATGAAAAGAGAATTTTAAGGCGATGCGTTGCTCGTTCCAAAGCAATTCTTGCCCCACATACAACCCTGTACCAGATGCATTTGCTAAAATATCACCCCAAGAAAAGCCCCATTCTTCTGAAAAACCGTCTAAAACTTCAACAGTAGTTAAAAATGTAAAACCAAGGGTTGACCCATAAATTAACTGATTTTTTTTACTAACACCACTCCAATTTAATAATTGTGCACCCTGTTTTCCCATTTGATAGGACGTAAACACATGCCCCATTTTATCCATTTGAAGCCATTCGCTGTTATCATTAATGGTGTGGAATTGGGAACGCTCATAATCAGCATACCAAAGTTGATTCAAAGCAACTAATGTCAATCCACTTATAGAAGCTTCAGAAATAATAACGGCATTTCGCCTTGTTTTATTAAGCGAATCACTTGGTGTTAAAAATAAATCGAGTTTTGATTGTGAAAATGAAACCTGGGGCAATAAAACAACAATTAACAAATATTTTATTGCTAAGCACCTCACTATTTATTAATGCCTTGAGATGACAAATACCGCTGATATTCTCTAGCGTTTACGTTGTGCTGAGACAATGTTTTGGCGAATTTATGAAACCCAAATCGGTTTGCATCAGCTGCAAAATAAAGGTATTGGTGTTTTTCAAAATTTAAAACCGCATCGATAGCTGAAATATCGGGCATGGCGATTAGTCCTGGAGGCAATCCTAAATTCTTATAGGTATTATAAGGTGATACAATGTCTTTATGAATATTTAAGACACGTTTAATAACGGTATCCTTATATTCTGGCAGTTGATAGGCGGCAAATTTTAAGGTAGGATCTGCTTGTAATGGCATACCTATTCTAATACGGTTCATGTAAACACCTGCAATTCTTGGTTGCTCTGAAGCTTGTTTGGATTCTTCATAAACTATAGATGCCAATGCAACTACTTCTTCTCGTTTTAAACCAATAGCTTGTGCTTTTTCATTTCTAGAAGGAGTCCAAAAACGATTGTATTCTTTTAGCATACGATCTCTAAATTGTTCTGCAGACGTGTTCCAGAAAAACTCATAACTATTAGGCAAATACATACCTAATGCTGTAGCCTTGTTAAATTGGTAATTTGATAAAAAAGCGCTGTCTTTCATGGCATTCAATAATGACATGCTATCGGCTTCAATTTGAATACTAATTCTTCCAGCCAGTTTTTCCATAGAATCCTGATTGTTGAATGATAAGGTTATAGGCAAGTTTTTACTTCGTATAGAATTAATAATATCATTATTATTCATCCCTTTTGTTATTGCAAATTTACCTGCCTTAAGATTTGTATTATATTTTTTTTGCTTTGCAAGGGCATCAAAAGTATTGATATCTTTTAACAAAGGTTCTAATTGTTGCTTCACATCTTCATAGGTCGAATTTGTGGCTATATAAATATAGGCTGTATCATTATTAAACGCCGTATTAGCGTTCATCATGGTGTTATACACATAATAAGCAAAATAGGCGGCGATTGCTAACCCAATAAAAACAATGGCAAGAAGTATTTTTTTAATATACATTTAATTATTTATAAGCTGATATATATACTCGTTTTTATAAGAACCGTTAACTAAATTCCAGTCCTTTTTTAATCCTATTTGTTGAAAACCTTGTTTGGTAAAAAGTTTAATACTTACATCATTTTCTTCTGAAATATTACAATATAACTGATGCAAACATAAATGTGTAAAACTATAATTTACAAGTAGCTTTAAAGCTTCACTACCAATTCCTTTAGCTCTGTCTTCAAGCTGTTTTACTAAAATACCTACGCCCGCTCTGCTGTTTCTAAAATCGAAATCGAATAAATCGATCATTCCTAAGGCAACCTCATCATAACTTGAAATAACCAAGCGCAATTGTTTTACTTCAAAAATATCTTTATGCGAATGTTCTAAATACTGTTTTATTAAAAATTTTGAATAGGGCGTAATCGTATTGCTTATTTCCCAAACCGATTCGTCGTTTTCAATGGCATGAATAAACTCCAAATCCTCTGGCTCTAAAGCTCTTAAATAGATATGTTCTCCTTTTAAGGTTATCATAAGCTTCCACTAAACACAAAAGTTGCTGGCCCAATAAGCCAAACATTTTTATAAACGCCATTTTCATCATCAAAACTTACTTTTAATTCGCCACCTTGTACTTTTAAAGTAATTAGATTATGGTTGGTTTGTTTTAACGAATGCATTGCTATAGCTACAGCTGTAACGCCCGTACCGCAAGACAAAGTTTCATCTTCCACTCCACGTTCGTAGGTTCTAACGGTGAATATTTGGTCGTTTATTTTCTTTACAAAATTCACATTGCTGCCCACTTCATTATATGGTGCACCGTAACGAATGGAAGCGCCTTTGGTTTTAATATCAAAATTTTCAATCTGATCTTCAAACTGCACATGGTGTGGTGAACCCGTATTTAAAAATACATGGTTTTCATGTTTTTCAACCACATCTACATCCAACATTTGAAGTTTTACAATGCCATTATTTATGCTAGCATGATGCAACCCATCAATCGCTTCAAAAACGGCTTTATCTTTTATTACACCTAATTGGTTTGCAAACGCTACTAAACAGCGCCCACCGTTACCGCACATGGTGCTTTCGTTACCATCTGCATTGTAATACACCATTTTAAAATCTAAATTAGGATGGTTTTCTAATAAAATTAAACCATCGGCTCCTACCCCAAAACGTCGGTCGCACAAAAAGGCAATGTGTTTGGTGTCTTTTTTATTGAACGTTTGTTGACGATTATCAATCATCACAAAATCGTTTCCTGTTCCTTGATATTTATAAAAAGTCTGCTGCATAATAAGGTACAAATATAAAGAAGTCTTTTTATGATTTACGATTTTTGATTAACGATTAATGATTTTTGAACTTTGTAATTGTGCAGACGTTGCACATCTAACTAAGCTTTAATTGATGCTATTAATTGGTATGAAGTAAACCAAAAAAAATTTTACAACTACAAAAGCAATTAAAAATAAGGTTAATAGTGATTTTTTTTTAATGATAGATACTGAAAATCTTAGTGGCTTCGTTATGTGCACTCTCAAAACTAAGGGCGTTTAGAGGATTAATTTTTTGTGAAGTAAAATAGGATAATAACTTTTCGGTAGGCATGTTGCCCGTTAATTCATCTTTTGCCATTGGGCAACCGCCGTAACCTTGTATAGCACCATCAAAACGGATACAACCTGCTTTATAAGCGGCATCTACTTTTTCGAACCAGGTAGATGGCGTGGTGTGTAAATGGGCTCCAAATTCTATGTTTTGATATTGTGGTATTAAGTTTGAAAACAAATAGTGAATGCTTTCAGCATTAGAACTTCCAATAGTATCACTTAGGGATAAAATTTTTACCCCCATATTGTTTAACCGTTCGGTCCACTCGCCTACTATGTCCACATTCCAAGGGTCTCCATACGGATTTCCAAAACCCATAGAAATATAAACGACCACTTCTTTATTGGTTTTGTTAGCAATTTCCAAAATTTCAGATAGTGTAATAATAGATTCTGCAATGGTTTTATGAGTGTTTCGCATTTGAAAATTCTCGGATATGGAGAACGGATAGCCTAAATAATTTATTTCTGGGTGTTTACTAGCATCTTCAGCGCCACGGGTATTGGCTATAATAGCCAACAACTTACTGGTTGTTTTACTTAAATCTAATTGCGATAAAACTTCCGCAGTATCAACCATTTGCGGAATGGCTTTTGGCGAAACAAAACTTCCAAAATCAATTGTATCAAAACCAACACGTAATAACGACTGGATATATTGCACCTTTTTCTGAGTTGGAATAAACTGCTTTATTCCTTGCATAGCGTCTCGAGGGCACTCTATTATTTTTATTTCTTTTGACATTATTTGGATTAAAATACGATGCTAAAAATACTATTATTTTTATAAAAAGTACATTCCAAATAAGGAAACGTTTTTATTTAAATATTTATAAAATAGTACATTAAAAATTTGACACTTATAAAAATAAGTATATAAATTAACAAGATTATTGTCAAATAGTCGACAAATCGCACAGTTAAACGTTTTTATTGTATTAAGAAAGTGCTAACAAATATATTTGAAAAAATGTTTTCCCAAATGCATGTTTTAAAATCTACAATAACACTTTTTTTATTCTTTATATTCCTGCTAATTGGTTGGAGTATATTTGCTCAAAATGAACCTTTATCTTGTGGCACAATAACTTCACAAAAAAACATAGACTTTTATAACAGCATTAAGCCGCAATTAAAAAACTTCGAGCAGTCTTTTACTCAAAAACAAGCATCAAAAAGTAAATTTCAAACAAAATTTATTAATTCCATTCCTATTAAGGCGCATGTCATTAGAAATTCTAATGGAACTGGAGGTATTTGTGAAGCAACAATTAATACTGCTATTGCTAATTTAAATAGTATATATGCTGATGCATTTATGGAATTTTTTCTATGTGATGGCATTAATTATTTAGATGATGACAGTCTTTGTCATTTTAAAAAAGGTGATGAGAAAACTTTAATAGAAACCAACAATGTTTCTGGGTTAATAAATATTTATTTTACTGATTATCTTGTAAATTATAGTGACGAAAGCATTTGCGGTTACACTGATAACGAAGGCAGAAATGATGTCATTGTACTTAAAAACAGCTGTGTTACTAACGATTCTACGTTGGCCCATGAAATAGGTCATTTTTTCTCATTAGTGCATACCCACGGTCCAGATGATGCACAATCTACCGAATTAGTAGATGGCAGCAACTGTGATACAGATGGCGATGGTATTTGCGACACACCCGCCGACCCTAAATTAACCACCAAAAACGTTAATAATTTTTGTCAGTATATAGGGACTGAAACCGATGCTAAGGGAGCTGCTTACAAACCAGATGTGAATAATATTATGTCGTATGCCATGAAAGGCTGCCGTACACATTTTACGCAACAGCAATTATCTCGTATGTACGCTTTTTACCTTACCGCAAAAAACTATTTAGCCAGCCCAACATTTAATGCGAATTTCACTGCAGATGTGAGCCAAACTTGTGACGAAACATTAACTGTAAACTTTGAAAGCCATTGTGAAAATATTACCAAATGGGAATGGGATATAAACAGTGACGGTGTAGTAGATTATACCTCAAAAAACCCAACGCATACCTTTACAACCGGAGTTTACGATGTAACTTTAACCATTTCAAACCAAAACAGATCCGTTAGAAAAACCTATTCAAAATTCATAAAAGTTGGAGATGTTGAATCATTATTCAATGAAGATTTTGATTCATATAATTTACAGAACGAAATAAATTGGACCATGAGAGATGTTACCCAAAATGGTTACAACTGGCTGTTGAACAAAGGACAAACGGCTTCCATTAATACAGGACCTTCTTTATTAAAAACAGCCAACAACCAAACCAATACCTATATGTATGCAGAGGCTTCTGGTGCAAAAGAAGGTGACATTGCCGAACTTATTTCACCATGTATAGATGTTTACAACCCAAACTCTGAGTTAGAATTTTCATACCATATGTTTGGAAAAGGCATTGGCGAATTACATATTGATATTAAAACAGAAGACGGTTATATAAATGATGTAATTCCGGCGCTAATTGGTAGCCATCAAATGTCTGAAGATGATCCTTTTTTAATTGAAAACATCGATTTATCATCTTATGTAAACCAAACCATCAATGTGCGTTTTAGAGCCGTTAGAGGCTCCAATTGGGATGGCGATATCGCTATTGATAATGTATATTTTAAAACCATAGATATTCCCATTACAAATAATTCCGTTAAAGTATATCCAAATCCAATGCGTGGTAGCACTATCTATGTCGACTTTTCAAACCCTCAAAACACTGTAAATTATAGCATTACCGATTTAACTGGAAATATTATTGTAACAGGAAACTTATCAGATAATAAAATTGATATGGGTGAAATTAGTGCTGGTATGTATTTGCTAACTATGAGAAGTAAAGACGCTACGGTAATTAAAAAAATTATAAAGTAAACCGCACTATCCTTTTAGAATGGCTTTATTTATAGCTTTTACCAAACCAGGTCCTTCATAAATAAAACCAGTGTAAATTTGCACCAAATCGGCTCCTGCATTAATTTTTTCCAAAGCATCTTCAGCAGAATGAATACCACCAACTCCAATTATTGGGAATGCTTTGTTACTTTTATCTGCTAGATATTTAATAACATGAGTGCTTTTTTCTTTAATGGGTTGCCCACTTAAACCACCGTTTCCAATAACTTCCAATTGCTCGTTAGAAACTTTTAAACCCGCTCTATCGGTAGAAGTATTACTCGCGATGACACCATCTAATTTGGTGGTAGCGACCAATTCTATAATTTCATCTAATTGATTGTTATTTAAATCGGGCGCAATTTTTAAAAGAATTGGTTTTTGTTTTTCGAAGGCAGTGTTTGCTTTTTGTACGGCACCAATTAACTCTTCTAAATAGTCTTTGTCGTTTAGTTTGGCATGGCTTCCAACATTTGGGCAACTTACATTTAAAACAAAATAATCAACATACGGATGCAAAGCATTGAAACACTCCAAGTAATCTTTCGTATAATCTTCTGGTTTGGTAGTGGTATTTTTACCAATATTTCCACCTATAATAAGTTTCCCTTTATTCTTTTTTAATTGGGTAATTGCAGCTTCTAAACCTTCATTATTAAAACCCATACGGTTAATAATCCCTTGGTCTGCCTTTAAACGGAACAAACGCTTTTTTGGGTTTCCAGCTTGTGCTTTTGGAGTAACGGTCCCAATTTCGATAAAACCAAATCCGAAATTTGCCAATTCATTATATAACACCGCATTTTTATCAAATCCTGCCGCCAAACCTATAGGATTTTTAAACGTAATTCCAAATAGGTTGCGTTCCAAATGTTTGTCTTTTACCACGTATAAACTTCTAAAAATGGCTGCAAAACCTGGGATTTTAGAGGTGTTTTTTATAAGTGAAAATGTAAAATGATGAATCTTTTCTGGGTCGAACAAGAAAAATAACGGGCGAAGTAATAGTTTGTACATCTGTATTATTTATGCAAAAGTACTTCTAAATATTCTAAATAAAAAATCATCCATTTCAAAAGCCAAAAAAATTAATAATCGTACTTTTACACCTTTAGAAAGCTTTAGATTATCACACTCAAACTCTAAAATTTTCTGACTTTAATTATTCAAAATTCATCTCAAAATGATTTCAAAAGAAAACATTATTAAACGCTTTATAGGTTACGTTACTATTGATACGGAATCGGACCCAACTTCAAACACCACTCCTAGTACTGCTAAACAATGGGATTTAGCAAACAAACTTGCCGAAGAGTTAAAAGCTATTGGCATGAGTGATGTGAGCATTGATGAAAACGCTTATATTATGGCAACCTTACCAAGTAACGTAAGCCACAAAACGCCTACTATTGGCTTTATTGCACATTTTGATACGTCTCCCGATTTTACTGGAGCTAACATAAATCCTCAAATTATTGAACAGTATAATGGAAAAGATATTGTTTTAAATGAAGCTGAAAATATTATACTATCTCCCGATTATTTTGAAGATTTACACCAATATAAAGGTCAGACTCTAATTACTACCGACGGCACTACGTTATTAGGCGCCGATGATAAAGCGGGCATTACAGAAATTGTTTCTGCCATGGAATATTTAATTAACCATCCAGAAATTAAACACGGCACCATTAAAGTTGGCTTTACCCCAGATGAAGAAATAGGTAGAGGTGCCCATAAATTTGATGTTGAAAAATTTGGAGCCGATTGGGCATATACCATGGATGGCAGCCAAATAGGTGAACTAGAATACGAAAATTTTAATGCTGCCGGTGCTGTTGTAAAAATTAAGGGCAAAATCGTACACCCTGGTTACGCTAAAGGTAAAATGATAAACTCTATGTACATTGCTCAAGAGTTTATAAACTCGTTACCTCGCATTGAAACTCCCGAGCATACTGAAGATTACCAAGGGTTTTTCCATCTATCTTCTATAAAAGGTGAGGTTGAAGAAACAGTTTTACAATATATTATTCGTGACCACGATTTTGGGCATTTTGAAGCTCGTAAAGCGGTTATGGAAAACTTAACCATAGAACTTAATGAACAATATGGCTGGGACGTAATAAGCATTGAAATAAAAGACCAATATTTTAATATGCGTGAAAAAATTGAACCTGTTATGCATATTGTTGATATTGCTGAAGAAGCCATGAAACAACTACATATTGAACCTATTATAAAACCCATTCGTGGTGGGACTGATGGTTCGCAATTAAGTTATAAAGGTTTACCATGCCCTAATATATTTGCTGGTGGACATAATTTTCATGGACGTTATGAATATGTTCCTGTTGAAAGTATGATTAAAGCAACAGAGGTAATTTGTAAAATTGCTGAAATTACATCCAAAAATCAAAACAAATAATCACTAAAAAATTGATTTAATTTTTTTTTATTTTTAATTTCTAGCAAACGAAATATATACTACATTAGCTTAACATTTTTACAAACACCCCAGTACATCTTCAAACCGTACAAGTGCTTGTAACCGTGATAAGCTAAACCCATTAATATGTATCTTCTACTAGCTATTGCATTTATAATTGGCTACATTTTTATAGCCTTTGAACATCCTTTAAAAATTGACAAAGCCGCTTCTGCCATCTTAACCGGTGTTATTTGTTGGGTTATTTTGGTTCTCGGTCAAGACAGTATCTTTCAAACGCCGCATGAAGCACATTTTATTGATGAGTCTATTTTACACCACGTAGGCGAAATATCCCAAATTTTATTTTTTCTTTTGGGTGCTATGACTATTGTGGAATTGATTGATATCCACGGTGGTTTTCATATCATTACTTCAAAAATAAAAACCACAAATCGTATTAAATTACTTTGGATTATTGGCATTGTAACATTCATATTATCGTCTGTTTTAGATAACCTTACTACCACTATTGTTATGGCTGCTTTACTAAAAAAACTTATGAAAGACCGAGAAGATATTTGGTTTTTTGGAGGTATTGTAGTTATTGCTGCCAACGCTGGTGGTGCTTGGTCGCCCATTGGAGACGTAACCACCATTATGCTATGGATTGGCGGACAAGTAACCGCTGCAAATATAATTAAGGAAGTATTGCTGCCTAGTATCGTGTGTTTAACAGTTCCGCTTTTAGTTTTATCTTTTATAAAAAAAGGAGAAATAACAAGAACCGCTAGTGTAAATAATAGCGATGAACATGCGCATTTAGCTTCTTCATCTGAAGCATCATTAATCCTTTGGCTTGGTGTTGGTGGTTTGCTGTTTGTTCCTGTTTTTAAAACACTCACGCACTTACCTCCTTTTATGGGTATTCTTTTAAGCTTAGGTGTTTTATGGGTTGTTACCGAACTTATTCATAAAAACAAACCCGCAGAACACCGTCATAATTTATCGGTAGCAAGTGTTATTAGAAAAGTGGACACTCCAAGTGTACTTTTCTTTTTAGGAATACTTTTAGCGGTAGCAAGTTTGCAAACTGGCGGTCATTTGGCGCAAGTTGCAACTTGGCTAAATGAGACCTTTGGCAACATTTACATTATTAACATCATCATTGGTTTAATATCTTCCATTGTAGATAATGTGCCGCTCGTTGCTGGTGCCATGGGTATGTACCCGTTATCACTTTATCCCCAAGACCATGCGTTTTGGGAGCTTTTAGCATATTGTGCAGGAACTGGTGGAAGTTCGTTAATTATCGGATCTGCTGCTGGTGTTGCTATTATGGGTATTTTGAAAATTGACTTTATTTGGTATTTAAAAAAAATTAGCTGGTTGGCAATTCTTGGATATTTAGCCGGTGTTTTAACTTATTATATTTTGAACTTATAAGTAGTGAGTAACCGAAAAAAAAGCTTCCCTATGGAAGCTTTTTTTATTATATAGTTTTTACAAACTATAATGATACTTTGGTCCCAACGTCTTTACCATCTATAACATCTATAATAACGTTTTCGGTTTTTCCGTTTACAATATAAGTAGGCACATTATTTGCCGCTGCTTGTTGAGCATAGTCCAATTTAGAACCCATACCTCCTCTACCTTCTGCTTCACCTTTATTGCTGTCTTTAATATACTTATTTAAATCTTCATTTGGATTTACATTTTTTATTAAATCACTGCTTTCTGCATCAGGATGACCCGTATAAAGTCCGTCAATATCTGTTAAAATAATAAGTTTATCTGCATTGATAAGTTGTGCTATTAAACTTGCTAACTCATCATTATCAGAGAACATAGACATGGTAACCGATACGGCATCATCTTCATTTGCAATAGGAATAACGCCTTCTGCCAACAAACCTTCACAACAATTAATCATGTTTTGCCTGTGTACTCCGGGGCTAAAATCGCGTTTGGTTGGAAGCACCTGCGCACATTTCATACCAAAATCATGAAAAATATTGTAATACAAACGCATCATACGTGGTTGCCCTATTGCAGAATATACTTGGCGACGTTGCGTTTTGTCTTTTATTTTAGACTTTCCTAAAACTTCTCTTCCCGCAATAACGGAACCTGATGATACAAGCACACAAATAATATCACGCTCATAAAGTTCTGCAATTTGTTTTACTAAATTACTCAAAACAGGTCTAACAATTCTATTGTCTTTGTTGGTCATAACATTGGTACCAACTTTAATAACTATTCTTTCTTTATACATTATTTAATATTCTTTTCCTAATTCAACAGCACGATTAAATGCTGCAAATGCTGCTTCTTTAATTAATTCACCTACGTTGTTGTCTTGCATAGAATCTAATGCTGCACGGGTGGTACCACCTTTTGAGGCCACTTTTTCCATCCAGGAATTAGGTGATAAATTAGATTGGTTAAAAAGCTCGACAGCACCCGTAAAGGTTTGACTCACCAACACCGTAGAATCGTTTTTTGAAAACCCCATTTGTAGAGCAGCTTCCATCATACTTTGCATAAAATAAAACACATAAGCGGGACCACTACCAGAAATACCTGTAGAAGCATCAATAAAGTTTTCACTGGATACACGCATCGATTTCCCTGTGGTGTCCAACAAACTTTCTACGGTTAGCATTTCAACTCTAGACACTTCTGCTGATGTAACATAGGATGTTAAGCCCTTTCCTATTTGAGCTGGTAAATTCGGCATCGCCCTAACTATTTTTTTCAACCCAGTAAGTTCTTTTATAGATGGTATAGAAACACCCGCCATAATAGACACTAAAATTTGTTGTGGTTGCACAAGCGTTTTTATGGCTTTAAATACACTTTCTGCATGATAGGGTTTTACGGCTATAAATATGATATCTGCCTGCGGAACACAATCTTGTAACTCGCTAAAAGCATCAAAATGTGATATCTCGTTTAGCTCTGCAAGTTTTTCTTCAGATTTATCCAAAACCATGATATTTCGTTTCTTCAATAGTTTTGATTTCGACATGCCCTCTGCATAGGTTAACCCCATGTTACCTGCACCAATTACTAGTACTTTCATTTATTATTTTTTAGTTTTTATGTTTTTGTTTAAATAAAAAGCATACAATCATTACAGTCTTTAACCTCTCCATAATAGGTTTCTCTGTATTTGTGAAGTGTTTTAACAGGCAAACCTAACAGATACCTTTTTATGTAAGTAACTTTTGTGGTTAACTCGCCCATTTTTAAACTGTGACGCTTTTCGTATTTTGTTTTTCTTTTTATATATAAAATTTTCATGTGTTTTTTTATTATTTCTATTAAGCAGTCGGCTAATTCCTAACCAACCTCATTTCTATGTTTCTTGTTTTAAAACCCTGTTTTTCAAATAATTTAATAGCAGGATTATCTTTATTTATATGTTTTGAAATATCGCCATCGCAATATGCTATCGTGTGTGCTATTAATGCTTTAGCAATGCCCTTTTCTCTAAAGGATGTTTCTACAGCTATATATACCAATATGTTTTCTGGTATATACTCATTCATTCCTGTTTTGTTCACAACTGTTGCTCCAATAATTTCATTTTTATACTCCATAACAAATACATAGCCTCCTAATCCTGGTATTTCTTTTGCGGCATACAATAAGGATTTTCTAATGGCACTTTTAGTGTCTCTAGCTTCATCTGAATATTCAAATAAAAAATTGGTAATGCGGTTTATATCATTAATTGATAACCTCGTAAAGGCATCAAAGGTTTTTATAGTCATTAATTATGTATGGTTTCAATCGCATTTAAACCTATAATAAATGCAACTAATTAGGTATACAAGTACTTTTATAATGAAGCACTTAAATAAAGAAGGGGGGATAATAATCGGGGTCTATATAAAATAGAACCTCTTAATTTGAGGTGCTTGGAGGAATAAATTTGTCGGATTGGGTACGGAAAACCAAAAAATTAAAATTGAATATTCTACAGTTTTGCCTTTCATGAAGTTTTTTACTCATGCCGCAAAGGTACGAAAATGCACTACCAATAGCAAATAACCCTTGTTAAGATAATGACAAGTATGTATGAAACGGTTATTATTAACATAAAAAGCTTCCCAAATCAGGAAGCTTTTTATATGCATTAAAACTAATTAATTTTAAGCTTGTGTGTTTGCTTTTACGCTTAACTCCATTGAAAGAGCCGAACGTTCAAACTTAACTTTTCCAGACATGGTTTCTATAATACATGTTTGGTCTTTATCATTAAGCTCTAAAATTTTACCGTGCAAACCGCTTTTGGTAATTACTTTATCGCCTTTTTTTAATTCTGCATTATACTTTTTCTCTTTTTTTGCACGTTTCATTTGTGGTGCAATCATAAAGAAATACACAACCACAAACATGAGTATAAACGGTAAAAATTGACCGATTCCTTCCATTGTTTTTTTGTTATTTGTTAGTTATTTGGTGTTGCTCTTGCAACTATTATTTTGCATTAGGATCTATTACATTAGCTGTAATTTTTACAACTTCCGATCCTTTTTCCGTATTTGCTGATACTGTAATTGTTTTTGTAATTTTATTAGGACCGCTTGCATTGTAATCAACAGTAAACTTAGCTGTTTTTCCAGGAGCTAAGGGTTCTCTACTCCAATCTTGTGGCACTGTACAACCGCAAGACGTTTTAATATCTGTTAATACTAAAGGTGCGGTTCCTGTATTTTTGTATGTAAATTCAGTTTTAACTGGCACTCCTTTTGTTATATCACCAAAATCATGTTCAGTTTTATCAAAAGTAAGTATTGGTAATTTGGATGCATTTGAATCTCTTTCAGCAGCAGCAGCTACATTTGCTTCATTGATTTTTTTTGAGGCATCATCTTTACAGGATGTAAAAGCTACTAAACCAAGTGTTACTATTCCTAAAATTATTTTTTTCATTACTAAGCTATTTTTTGTTCAAGCAGTAAAAATAGTAATTATTTAAGCTATTAAAAATTTTTATAAGCTTCTTAACACTATTTTACATCAATCCGCGACCTACTTTTTTTAAGGTTCCTGCCTCTTCGTATTCTTTTACCAATTTGTCTAAAATACCATTGATGAAAACACTGCTTTTGGGGGTTGAATATTCTTTTGCTATTTCTAAATATTCATTAATAGTTACTTTTACAGGAATGGATGGAAAGTTTTTCAACTCACTAATAGCCAATTGAAGTAACACATAATCTACATTCGCTATACGGTCTGAATCCCAATTTTGTGTTTTTTTCTCAATTTCATTATTAAGTGCGCTTCTATTTAAAAGGGTTTTTCTAAATAAATCGATAGCGTACTGCTTATCATCTAAATCTTTATAAAGTTTTGGAGTAAAATAACCTTCTGCCGATGTGCTTTTTGCTTTTCTTAAAAGTTTTAAAATGGTTGTATTTACAGTTGGTAAATCATCTAACCAGGTTAGATTTTTATCTTCCAAATAATCATAAAGCTTCTCGTTTGGTGCTATAATATCTTTAAAAACATCAACAACAAAGTCTTTATCTTCTTTAAAATCAGACACTTTAGTGGTCATGTAATCTTTATACAAATCGCTTGAAGTTATCGCTTTAAAAATCACATCAACATATTCGCTGTCAAGATTCCAATTAGTAATATTATTAACTTCTAATTGATTCTTTAATTGATAGTTATCTGATATTAATGTAAGCAGTTGATTATTAACAAACTTTCTGTTTGGGTCTTT
Organism: Mariniflexile fucanivorans; assembly: GCF_004341235.1. GTDB lineage: Bacteria > Bacteroidota > Bacteroidia > Flavobacteriales > Flavobacteriaceae > Mariniflexile > Mariniflexile fucanivorans. The sequence continues at coordinate 117,898 of NZ_SLUP01000008.1, read as the reverse complement.
ATCTTCCTTAGTGGCTAAATGCTTTTTTTGTTTCTTTTGTAAATCGCTTTCTGCTCTTTTTTGAACTTCTATTAATAATGAAAGCATTAATAAGTACAAGTTGTACATATTATCTATACTAAACAGTAAAAATTTTTGATCTTTACTAAAATCGTCACTTTCTCCCCCTTTAAAGGCATACATGGTTTGCATTACTTTTACACGAATATGTCTTCTGTTTAGCATAATTACAATGAACTTAAATTTATAATGACGAAAATTTTATTTATTTCGAGCTGCAAAAGTAATACTATTTTAAAAAACGGCTCTATATTTTTTAATTTTTAGGTAGAGTATTTTTTCTTGCCATGTTGTAAAGGGACAAAGAACAAAAATTGCAACTGTGACTTTACAATATTTTTAACAATTACTACACAGTAATTATCCCTATTTATGCTTTTAAAACTTTATATTTGCTTTCTTATTTACTACTATTTTCTATACAGATTAGAACCTTTAAATGAAAGAATTACAGCACTTAAATAAATACTTTTTAAAATACAAAAAACAGCTTATAATAGGTACTGTAATCACTATAATAGCCCGAATATTTTTACTTTTTACACCACGATATGTTCGAGAAATATTTGTGGTTATTGAAAAATACTTAAAAGGAGGCGTTTCTGAACAAATTGTAAAAGAAGAATTAACCCTAGTTATCGTTTATATTATAGGAGCTGCATTAATTGCTGCCATTTTCACGTTTTTTATGCGTCAATACATTATAAATGTATCGCGCTATGTAGAATTCGATTTGAAAAATGAAATCTACGATCAATACCAAAAACTTTCTTTAAATTTTTATAAAAAGAACAGAACGGGCGATTTAATGAACCGTATAAGTGAAGATGTAGGTAATGTTCGTATGTACGCAGGTCCAGCCATTATGTACAGCATCAATACAATTACGCTTTTTGTAATTGCCCTTATTTACATGTTTAATGAAGCTCCAAAACTGGCATTATACACCGTTTTACCGTTACCCATATTATCAATTGTTATTTATAAATTAAGTAAAGAAATACACAACCGAAGTACTATTGTACAGCAATTTTTATCAAAGTTATCAACGTTTACCCAAGAATCATTTAGTGGTATTTCGGTTATTAAAGCCTATGGAATTGAACCGCAAACGTCTGCTAGTTTCATATCGCTAGCTGGAGAAAGCAAAGAAAAACAAATTAATTTAGCGAAAGTACAAGCGTGGTTTTTCCCTATGATGATCTTATTAATAGGAACAAGTAATTTACTGGTTATTTATGTTGGTGGCATGCAATACATTAATGGTGAAATTGAAAGTTTAGGAACTATTGCAGAATTTATTATTTACGTAAATATGCTTACATGGCCCGTGGCAACGGTGGGCTGGGTCACCTCCATTGTGCAACAAGCTGAAGCGTCTCAAAAACGTATTAACGAGTTTTTAAAATTAGAACCAGAAATAACAAACCTGGTAGAGACACATACTAAAATTACTGGCGATATCGCTTTTAATAACGTAACATTTAAATACGACGACACCAACATTCAAGCATTAAACGGCGTAAGTTTCCACATAAAAGAAGGGGAAACATTGGCCATTTTAGGAAAAACAGGTTCTGGAAAATCAACTATTTTAGATTTAATTGGAAGACTTTATGATATTGATGGAGGTTCTATTTTAATAAATGGCATTCCTATTAAAGAGCATAATTTAACCGATTTAAGAAATAGTATTGGTTATGTGCCACAAGATGCCTTTTTGTTTTCAGACACCATTAAAAACAATATTAAATTCGGAAATCAAGAAGCAACCGATGAAGATGTATTTGAAGCTGCCAAAAATGCCCAAGTACATAAAAACATTATAAAGTTTAACAACGGTTATGATACTGTTTTAGGTGAACGTGGTATAACCCTTTCTGGCGGACAAAAACAGCGTGTATCTATTGCCAGAGCCATTATAAAATCTCCAGAAATTTTGTTGTTTGATGATTGTTTATCGGCCGTCGACACCGAAACTGAAGAAAAAATACTTAAGAATTTAACAAAAATAACCAAAGGAAAAACATCAATTATTGTAGGGCACCGCGTGTCTTCTGCTAAAAATGCCCATAAAATCATCGTGTTGGACAATGGCAAAATAGTTCAAGAAGGCACTCACGAAACACTTATAAATGTAGATGGTTATTACCAACACCTATACTTAAAGCAGTTAAGCGAAACCACTTCCAATACGGATTAAACCCTTTATTTATAAACCGATAGCTTGTATTAAATGCAACAAAAAATAATACTTTGAAAAGAAACATCATAAAATGTTGGTTAATATCGGTTTTTTTTAGATTTTTGATATAAATTGATAATTTAATAAATTTCTATATAATTATGAACAACAATGACATGATGGAGAAAGAGGAGATTTTTTCTAAAGTATTAAGAGCAGGAAGACGTACATACTTTTTTGATGTTAGATCTACAAAAGCAGACGATTATTACCTAACAATTACCGAAAGTAAAAAGTTTACCAACGATGATGGTTCGTTTCATTACAAAAAACATAAAATTTATATTTACAAAGAAGACTTTAATGAATTTAGAGACATTCTTGCTGAAATGACCGATTATATTATTGATGAAAAAGGTGATGAAGTAATTAGCGAGCGTCATCAAAAAGATTTCAAAAAAGAATATGACAATGAAGATATTTCAAGTACAAATGGTGAATTACATAAACCAACCGAAAGTTTCACCGATATTGAATTTGACGATATTTAATAGTCATTTAAAAAATAAATAAACGACCTCAGGGCAAGCCCATGAGGTATTAAATTCAAAAAAAAGGGAAATTCCATAAATAAAGACGAGGCAAGCCTCTGGTATTAAATCCTGAAAAATCAAATAAAACGAACCGTTGCTTTTTTAGTAGCGGTTTTTTTTAGCTTACAACACTACCATTTTTCACTTTAGTTTCGGGGTTTAATAATATCACATCTTTGCCATTTACTGCTCCCATAACCAAACATTCACTCATAAAATTAGCTATTTGCTTTTTCGGAAAGTTTATGTTGGCAATTATCTGTTTATTGAGTAAATCTTCCTTTTTATAAAGCGATGTTATTTGTGCAGACGACTTTTTCAAACCTAATTCACCAAAATCAATAGTTAATTGGTATGCTGGTTTTCTGGCTTCAGGAAAATCGTTTACTTCAACAATAGTTCCAACTCGTAAGTCTATTTTAGAAAAATCTTCAAAAGTTATTGTGCTTTTCATTATTTAAAAATACAAATTTTGGCGAACTTTGAAAAAAACAATTGATTATGGCCGATACACCTTCAAATATGTTGCCTTTGGGCACAACCGCACCTAATTTCCAATTACCAGACACCAGCAGCGAATCCGTTGTTAGTTTAGAAACCTTAAAAGGTAAAAAAGGAACTGTTATTATGTTTATTTGCAACCACTGCCCTTTTGTAATTCATGTGAATGAAGAACTAGTTGCCATTGCAAATACCTATTCAAAAAAAGGGATCGGTTTTATTGCTATTTCCAGTAATGATGCTGTAAAATATCCGCAAGATGGTCCCGATAAAATGAAACTTCATGCGAAAAAGGAAAATTATCCGTTTCCTTATTTGTATGATGAAAGTCAAACTATAGCCAAAGCTTATGATGCTGCTTGCACGCCAGATTTTTATGTGTTTGATAAAGATTTAAAACTAGTTTACCGTGGACAATTAGATGATTCCAGACCTGGAAATAACAAATCTGTTACAGGTAAAGATTTACGAAATGCGTTAGAATGTTTAATTGAAAACAAAGAAAACACTTTAGAACAAAAACCAAGTATTGGCTGTAGTATTAAGTGGAAAAACTAATAATTTAGATTGTTAGGATTTAAAGAGTTAACTGCCAAAAACCAACATCCAACCATTTATCAAACTTTAAACCTACTTCTTTATAATGAGCCACTTGTTTGAATCCGAATTTTTCATGAAGTTTTACACTGGCTTCATTTGGCAATGTTAAACCGCCAACTATCACATGATAATTTTGTGCTTTTAACTGTTTTAAGAGTTCGGTATATAATTTAGAACCAATTTGTTTACCTAAAGCTTTTTCGTGTAAATAAACAGTACTTTCAACGGTATGTTTATAAGCAGGTTTTTCTCGCCATTTATTGGCATAAGCATAACCTAAAATTTTATTGTTTTCTTCAAAAACAAAGAATGGGTATGTTTTATATATCGTTTCAATTTTTTCTTTAAAAGCTTCAACTGTAAACGGCACATCATCAAAAGTAACAACGGTATTTAAAACGTAATAGTTATAAATATCAACAAGTTGTTGGACATCTTCAATAGTTACTGGTCTAATCATAAACTTCTAAATCCAGTTGTTTTGTTTCATTAAATTTTCTATGTGAGCGTAGTGATGGTTGCTATGCCATGCATAAATTCCAACATTTCTCTTTAAAACTACTTCACTTTGTGTTTCTGGATGAATAAAACATTTGTTTAAATCATCATCAAATAAGCCTTTCAACAAATAAACAAGTTTAGCATGAATTGCTTTTAAATGGAGTAAGGACATATCGATGGGTGCCAATTTACTATCAAACAATGCTGCCCAGCGTTCCTCAAAATAAGCTTTTATTATTGGTTTATCTTCTGTTAACGACCACTTAAAGCGTGTGTAACTATGGTGATGACTATCGGACAGATGATGAACAACCTGCCTAACGGTCCAACCATTTGGTCTGTAAACAGTATCTAATTGTGTGTCAGATAAATTTTTAACAAGATTTTCTAAACGATTTGGGAAATGCTCTAAAATAGAAATCCAACTTTCTATATGCTGAGGAGAAATATTATTAGGGCAATCGAACTGCCCAATAGGATATTTAAGTTTTTCTAATTCTGTCTCTGTCATAAAAACAAAGATAGAAAAATACTATGCAACTTCAAGCAGCCCAATTTTTATGGAGTTTATGGCAGTTTCAAGATTATTGAACCGTTTGATTTTATTATTAAAAAACAGATTTTCAATCAATAAACCCAGAATTCGTACTTTATCATCTGAAACAATAAAATAGCCTTTTAACTTATATCTACTTTTAAAAAAATTAATCCAGCCATGTGGAACCACAGAATACGAATTAATGCGATGTGAAATATAAATTAAATCATGGCCATCGGTTCCTAGAAAACAAGTAACATCATCAACAATAATTTTGGCATGTTCTTCCCAATTGAAAATAACACCCTGGTTTATTTCAGAAATTATGTACCCATCAAAAATAAATACGTTTCCAAAAGAATAATTTAATTCTTTAAGAGCTTTGGTATATAAATTAGTTTCTTTTACACTTATCATGATGTAAAATTAATTTTATACTATCAGTTAATAAAAAATACTCGATAAACCCAGATTTTAATTAGTTATAAAATAAAATATAGCAAATTTAAGCGATAAACTACCTGTTTAAAACAAAAAAGCACCTGTAAATCAGGTGCTTTTTAAACTTTTATATTATTAAATGTTATTTAACATTCATTAATTCTACATCAAAAATTAATGTGGCATCTGGCGGAATAACACCTCCAGCACCTCTGCTTCCGTATCCTAAATGGCTAGGAATTACAAAACGAGCTTTGTCGCCTACTTTTAAAAGTTGTATACCTTCATCCCAACCAGATATAACTTGACCGACTCCTACTGGAAAATCGATAGGTTGATTGCGTTTGTATGAAGAATCGAAAACAGTTCCATCGGCTAGCTGGCCTTTATAATGTACTGATACATTTTTTCCTTTTTCTGCTTTTGCACCATTCCCTTCTTGAATAATTTGGTAACGCAAACCACTTTCAGTCTTTTTAAAACCTGCTGCTAATTTATCTAATTCTGCTTCGCCTGCTTTTTTTGCTTCGGTTATTCTTTTTTCTCTGGAGCCTTCAAATGTTCTAAAAGATTCAACGGCATTGAAAGCCTCTGCTTCAGCACCAACTCTTAATATTTCTAAAGTGTCTATTTTATCACCTTGTGCAATAGCATCAACCACATCTTGCCCTTCAACTACTTTTCCAAAAACGGTATGGTTGTTATCTAACCAAGGCGTTGCAACGTGCGTTATAAAAAACTGACTTCCGTTTGTGCCCGGACCTGCATTTGCCATAGACAAAATACCTGGCGCATCGTGTTTTAAATTTGGATGAAACTCATCATCAAATTTATAACCTGCATCACCAGTTCCTGTACCTAATGGGCAGCCACCTTGTATCATAAAATCTGGGATAACTCTATGGAATTTTAAACCGTTATAATAAGGCGTTCCTTGAGGTTTTACTTTGTTTTCTAAATTTCCTTCGGCCAAAGCTACGAAGTTACCAACTGTTCCTGGTGTTTTTTTGAATTCTAAAGCAACTAGTATTTCTCCTTTAGTTGTATTGAATTTTGCGTATAATCCGTCTTGCATTGTTCTAATTTTATTTGAAAACGCAAATATATGAAATGATTAACGATTGTTTATTCTTTAGATGGGCAAAGTTTATAAATAGCAAAGTTCCAAAGTTTAATGTAAACACATTTTTAACTTTGGAACTTTAAATGCTTTTATTTTTGGATTTTTATTTCTTTGAATCTGAGTTACTTTGAATCTTTGCTACTTTGCTACTTTGAAACTTTAATTAGCTACTTCACTTATAAACTTAATACGATACAAACGAAGCTCTTCATCATCATAATCGCCATCAAATTCTTTAATTGCAGCATCAATACTATCCGTTTTAGATTCCATAAAGTAGTCGTGAATTTCTTCTTGCTGGTCTTCATCTAAAATCTCATCAATCCAATAGTTTATATTCAGTTTTGTGCCAGAATATACAATAGCTTCCATTTCTTTTATAAAATCTTCCATAGACATGCCCTTGGAAGAAGCAATATCATCCAAAGGTAGTTTTCTATCTATATTTTGAATGATGTAAAGCTTATTGGCGGAATTAGTTCCTGTGGATTTAACAACCAAATCGTCTGGCCTGATGATATCATGTTCTTCAACATATTCGGCGATAAGTTCTATAAAATCTTTACCGTATTTTTTAGCTTTTCCGTCTGCAACACCATGTACGTTGGCAAGTTCTGCTATTGTAATTGGATATTTTAACGCCATATCTTCAAGCGATGGATCTTGAAAAATAACAAAAGGTGGCACACCTAATTTTTTGGCATTCTTTTTACGTAGGTCTTTCAGTAAATTCATTAATAGCTCATCTGCCACGGCGCCTTCGCTTTTAGCAGCCGTTACAATTGTACCATCTTCTTGTTCACCATCAAAAATATGATCTTCGGTCATCATGAAAGATGTTGGATTTTTAATAAAATCTCTGCCAGCATCTACTAACTTAATAACACCATAGGTTTCAATATCTTTTTTAAGTAAACCAGACACCAAAACTTGCCTTAATAAGGCCATCCAATATTTTTTATCTTTACTACTTCCTTTTCCAAAGAAAGCTTGCTCGTTGGTTTTATGAGAATTTATTAACGCATTTTCTTTACCCGTAATGACATTTACTAAATCTTTAGACTTGTACTTTTCATTCGTATTATCTATGGTTTCTAAAAGTAATTTAACATCGTCTTGGGCTTCGCGTTTCTTTTTTGGGTGCCTAACATTATCATCCATATCGCCACCTTCGCCCGTTTTATTATCAAATTCTTCACCAAAATAATGAAGAATAAATTTTCTACGTGAAATTGAAGTTTCGGCAAACGCAACCACTTCTTGCAATAAAGCTTGACCAATTTCTTGTTCTGCAACAGGTTTGCCCGACATGAATTTTTCTAATTTTTCTATGTCTTTGTAAGCATAATACGCCAAACAATGCCCTTCGCCACCATCGCGCCCTGCCCTACCGGTTTCTTGGTAATAACTTTCTATACTTTTAGGAATATCGTGATGGATTACAAATCGCACATCGGGCTTATCTATTCCCATACCAAAAGCAATGGTTGCCACCACCACATCAACATCTTCCATAAGAAATTGATCTTGATAATTCGATCTCGATTTGGCATCTAAACCTGCGTGGTATGGTACTGCTTTAATGCCATTTACCTGTAAAACCTGTGCCAATTCTTCAACACGTTTTCTACTTAAGCAGTAAACAATACCCGATTTACCACTGTTTTGTTTTATAAATCGAATAATATCGGCATCTACATTTTTGGTTTTTGGGCGTACTTCATAATATAAGTTGGGTCTATTAAAGGATGCTTTAAAGGTTGTTGCACCACTTATACCCAAGTTTTTAATAATGTCTTCCTGTACTTTAGGCGTAGCTGTAGCCGTTAAACCTATAATAGGAATATTATCGCCAATACGGCCAATAATATGTTTTAAATTACGGTATTCTGGTCTAAAATCATGTCCCCATTCACTAATACAATGGGCTTCATCAATAGCCATAAACGACACTTTTACCGAACGCAGGAACTCAACGTTCTCTTCTTTAGTAAGCGATTCTGGAGCCACATAAAGTAATTTGGTAACCCCATTTACAATATCTTCCTTAACACGTTTTACTTCTGTTTTGTTTAATGAAGAATTTAAAACATGTGCTATACCTTCTTCATTTGAAACACCTCGAATGGCATCCACTTGATTTTTCATTAGGGCTATTAATGGCGACACCACAATAGCTGTTCCTTCTTGCATGAGAGCTGGTAATTGATAACAAAGCGATTTTCCTCCACCAGTTGGCATAATTACAAATGTATTATTACCAGACATTAAGCTTTCTATAACACCTTCTTGAAGACCCTTAAACTTACCAAATCCAAAATATTTTTTTAATGCAGACTGTAAGTCGTTTTTATCTATTAACATGAATGATACTAATATTTATTTAATCATTAAAATTATAAAAACATTCAAAAAATCAATTGATTATTTTTAAAGTGTATTGAGAGAACCCTCTTGATTTTTTCGTTAGTTTTGTAACGGAAATCGAAATTACAACAAAATTAATTTCGATTTACATTTAAAGATAACAATTTCTTTAAAAGCATCAACTAAAAAATTAATAAATTTTGAATAGTAAAAGCTCAATTATCAATATAGCAAAACAAACTATTGAAACCGAAAGTAAAGCCATTTTAAACCTATCTAGTCTTGTAAATGATGATTTTGCCGATGCTGTAACCTTAATTTACAACTCTAAAGGACGCGTTATTATAACAGGAATTGGTAAAAGCGCTATAATAGCAAGTAAAATTGTAGCGACGTTGAATTCCACTGGAACACCATCTATTTTTATGCATGCTGCGGATGCTATTCATGGGGACTTAGGTTTAATTCTAGAAGATGATATTGTTATTTGTTTATCAAAAAGTGGGAATACTCCTGAAATAAAAGTGCTTATCCCTCTTATTAAAAGAGCAAAAAACAAAATAATTGCTATTACTGGCAAAAATGATTCATTTTTAGGGCAACATGCTGATTTTATTTTAAATGCATTTGTTGAAAAAGAAGCATGCCCTAACAATCTTGCTCCTACTACAAGCACAACAGCACAATTGGTTATTGGTGATGCGCTTGCCGTTTGTTTACTTGAATTACGTGGTTTTTCGAGCAGCGACTTCGCTAAATACCACCCCGGAGGTGCTTTAGGTAAAAAATTATATTTAAGGGTTGAAGATATTTCTTCAGTGAATGAAAAACCAAAAGTAAACAGTTCAACTAGTATTAGAGATGTTATTATAGAAATTACAGCAAAAATGCTTGGTGTTACTGCTGTTGTTGAAAACAATAAAATTATAGGCATTATAACCGATGGCGATTTACGTAGAATGTTAACGAAGGTTGACGATTTCTCGAAACTTACCGCAAAAGATATTATGGGCGCCAACCCAAAACGCATACAAGCAGAAGCTATGGCTATTGATGCGCTAGAACTTATGGAAGCGCATGGTATTTCTCAACTTTTAGTTGAAGAAAACGGTAATTATGCAGGAGTAGTTCACATTCACGATTTAATTAAAGAAGGCATTATATAATGGCAAGAAAGAAGAAAAATATAAATGAGATGTCTTTTTTAGACCATCTTGAAGATTTACGTTGGCATCTTATAAAAATTACCTTAGCCATTGTTATTGTTGGTACGTTGGCATTTATTTTCAGTCGATTTATTTTTGACGACATTATTTTCGCACCACTAGACATGAGTTTTCCAACCTACAAATGGTTGTGCGACATGGCTACATATATGAGTTTGGATACGAGTTTCTGTAATGATAAAATACCGCTTATTTTACAAAATAGAACCATGGCGGGACAGTTTTCAGCAGATATTTGGACTGCTATTTTAGCTGGTTTCATTATTTCATTTCCATATATTATCTACCAATTATGGAAATTCATCAGTCCTGGATTACATGACAATGAACGCAAGCATTCACGTGGTTTCATTATTATCTCGTCATTATTATTCTTCACGGGTGCTTTATTTGGGTATTACATCATCACCCCGTTATCTATTAATTTTTTAGCAAATTATAGCATTTCATCACGGGTAGATAACCAAATAGATATTAGTTCTTTTATAGGTTTGGTACGTTCCTCGGTATTAGCTTCGGGTATTATTTTCGAATTACCAATTATCATCTATTTTTTAACTAAAATTGGTTTGGTGACGCCTGAATTCTTAAGGAAATACAGAAAATATGCTTTAATACTTGTTCTAGTTTTATCAGCAATTATAACACCACCAGATATCGCAAGTCAGGTAATTGTAGCGATTCCTATTTTAATTTTATATGAAGTAAGTATTCTTATTTCCAAAATTGTAGTAAGAAACCAAAATAGAAAACTAAAAAAACATGTCCGAAATAGTTAAAGAATTTAATGACTACCGTGCTAAAATGAATGACAAAATTTTAGCTGATAATAACAAAGTTATCAAACGTATTTTTAATTTAGATACGAACGCTTACGCGGAAGGTGCGCTTGATGTAAAAACCAAAGAACTTTTAGGTTTGGTCGCTTCGGCAGTATTGCGTTGTGATGATTGTGTGAAATATCATTTAGAAACAAGCCACAAAATTGGGCTAACTAAAGAAGAAGTTGTTGAAGCTTTAAGTATTGCCACTTTGGTTGGTGGTACTATTGTAATCCCGCATTTACGTCGTGCTTACGAGTTTTGGGATGCTTTAGAAGCGCAGGCGTTAAACAAAATATAAATTAAAACATCTGTCACTAAAGTGAATATGATTTCACTATTTTTGACGTTCATTATATAAGATATGATTTTAAGAGCTCAAAATTTAATGAAGTCCTATAGCGGACGAAAAGTGGTGAAAGATGTGTCTTTACAAGTAGAACAAGGCGAAATTGTTGGACTTTTAGGACCTAATGGTGCTGGTAAAACGACTTCTTTCTACATGACCGTTGGGTTAATTAAACCAAATAGTGGTAAAATTTTTTTAGATGATACCGAAATCACACAATACCCTATGTACAAACGTGCACAAAACGGTATTGGTTATTTGGCCCAAGAAGCTTCAGTTTTTAGAAAATTGAGTATTGAAGATAATATTTTAAGCGTACTACAACTTACCAAGCTTAGTAAAAAAGAGCAAGAACATAAAATGGAATCGCTTATCGAAGAATTTGGTTTAGGCCATATTCGTAAAAGCAGAGGTGATTTATTATCGGGTGGCGAACGTAGACGTACCGAAATTGCACGTGCTTTGGCTACCGATCCCCGTTTTATTTTATTAGATGAACCTTTTGCAGGTGTTGATCCTGTGGCGGTTGAAGACATTCAACGTATTGTAGCCCAACTTACCAAAAAGAATATTGGTATTTTAATTACCGACCACAACGTACAAGAAACACTGGCCATTACAGATAGAACTTATTTAATGTTTGAAGGTAGCATCCTTAAAGCCGGAGTACCCGAAGAATTAGCCTCAGATGAAATGGTACGTAAAGTATATTTAGGACAAAATTTTGAGTTGCGTAAGAAGAAAATTAGGGAGTAGTTTTTTTTCATTTTATATAAAAAATTCAACTATTTTTTAATAACCTTAATAACCTTTTTAACAGCTAAAACAACCAAAACTGCCGCAAAACCTACCAATAACCCAACAATAAAATCTTTTATAAAACCTGGAATAACTTCCATAAAATGATGAAGGAATTCGATATTATGGGTAAAAATACCACCTGCCACTAAAATAAGCGCTATAGTTCCTACTATTGATAAACCTTTAATAACCAAAGGCAATGCTTTAACCAGAAGGTTTCCAATATTGGCTAAAAACCCTTCTCCATTTTTGCTCTTTTTAATAAGACGGAAACCTAAATCGTCCATTCTTACAATTAATGCCACAATACCGTAAACACCAATAGTTGCAATAATCGCAACTATAGAAACGACTAATATTTGGGTCGTTAAGGTTTGATTAATAACAGAACCGAGTGCTATGATTACAATTTCAACAGACAAAATAAAATCGGTTAATACAGCCGATTTTATCTTCTTTTTTTCAATCAATAAAACATCTTCTTCCGAAGGGTTTACTTCTTCAATTTTAGTAACTTCATGATTATGAGGCACAAAATATTCTACTATTTTTTCAACACCTTCATAAGCCAAATAAACGCCTCCCAATACTAAAATAACGGTTACAGCCCAAGGCAAAAAGTAGCTCAGTAAAAAAGCAATGGGTAAAATAATAAGCTTATTTAAAAACGAGCCTTTGGTAATTGCCCATAAAACAGGTATCTCTCTTGAAGAAACAAAACCGGTCGCTTTTTCGGCGTTAACCGCTAAATCATCTCCTAAAATACCTGCTGTTTTTTTAGTCGTAATTTTACTCATTACCACTACATCATCCATAAGAGCAGCAATATCATCTAATAGGGCAAAAAATCCTGAAGCCATTGTAAGTGTAAGTTATTTTAATTTGGAAGTAACATTATCTAAAACAGACATGCTAATATAAAGTAATATAATAAGAGGAATGGCAGCAAATTGCAACACAATTAGCAACAATATACAAAGTATAATAAAAATGTATCGTGTGGCGTTGGCTTTAAAGCCCCAATCTTTAAATTTTAAAGCGAATAGTTTAATGCTTGAATTTAACAGATAACAACTTAAAGCTGTAAGCGCAATTAAAAACCATTTGTTTATAATTATTGAATTTATAAAATCGCTATTTTGAAATTCTAAAATTAAAGGTAACGAGATAATTAATAAGGTGTTCGCAGGTGTTGGCAACCCTTTAAAATAGGTTTGTTGGTCTTCGTCTAGATTAAATTTCGCCAATCTATAAGCTGAAGCTAAAGTTATACATAAGCCTATTAGTGGTAATAACGGTAAATCAAACCCAAAACTGGACGTCTCCCAACTAGTTGATGCTTCAGGAATTTCAACCGTCATAGCAAGCAATTTATACATAATAATTCCTGGTACCACACCACTCGTCACCATATCGGCTAGCGAATCTAATTGTACACCTAATTCACTTTGAACATTTAATTTTCTAGCGGCAAAACCATCAAAAAAATCAAAAAATATACCCAAAAACACAAATAATGCAGCTTCTATAAAGTTCTCATTTACCGCAAAAATAACGGCAATCGTTCCGCAGAAAAGATTTAAAAGTGTTAAGGCATTTGGTATATACTGCTTCATAGTTACTTTTTTAAAGTTGTAAAAATAGTAAACAATTTTCGTCTAAAGCAATATCTATTATAATTTCAAGTTTATAGGTTTATAAATTATGTGCATCTTTGTAAAAAAATTGCGATTGAGATCTTACATTACGGCATTGTTTTGCGTTTTAACTGCATCTGTATTTAGTCAAACCGTTCGAAAATACTCCAACGAGTTTATGAATATTGGTGTGGATGCTGCAGCTTTGGGTATGAGTAGTGCGATGACCTCACATACTTCCGATGTGAATTCTGGATATTGGAATCCTGCCGGTTTATTGAAATTGGAAGATAACCAACTCGCCTTAATGCATTCCAGTTATTTTGCCAATATTGCCAATTATGATTATATCGCATTCGCAAAACCTTTGGATAAAAATAGTGTTATAGGGGTGTCGTTAATTCGATTTGCGGTGGATGATATTTTAAACACCACCCAACTTATTGACGAACAAGGGAATATAAATTACGACAGAATAAGCTTATTCTCAACTGCCGATTATGGATTAACCTTTTCGTATGCACGTTCGCTTCCCGTTAGAGGGCTTAATTACGGTGTGAATGCCAAAATAATTCGTCGTATTATTGGCGATTTTGCCTCGTCTTGGGGTTTTGGTTTTGATGCCGGTGTCCAGTTTGAAACCGATAACGATTGGAAATTTGGTGTGATGGCACGCGATATTACAACCACTTTTAATGCATGGACCATTAATGAAGATGAATTTAAAAAAGTACAAGATGCTGTTGAAGGACAAAATCAAGAACTGCCCGAAACTACAGAAATAACCATTCCAAAATTACAAATTGGTGTTTCAAAATTATTCGATTTTAATTACGATTACACACTTTTAGCTGCTGCCAACCTAAATGTAAGGTTTGAAGAAAATAACGATATTATTTCATCCTCCTTTGCCAGTGTCAATCCTGCTTTAGGATTTGAATTTGGTTATATTGACATGGTATATTTACGCGCAGGAGTTGGCAATTTTCAAAATGAATTGCAAATTGATGATATTACCGAAAAATTAACCTTTCAACCTAGTTTTGGTGTGGGTTTTAAATATAATGGTATTCAAATTGATTATGCTTTTACCGATATTGGCGACCAAAGTGTGGCTTTATATTCAAACGTGTTTTCATTAAAAGTTGATTTCAGCTTTTTTAGATAATCTGAATTTTTATGCAAAAAAAATTACTCTTTTTATTTCTTCTTTTAGTTGCTGAAATAACAACCGCTCAACAAAACATCCTTTCTGAACAAGCCGAAATTAGCGTTTTAACCATAGGCGCTGGGGCCTCGTTAAATGATGCATTTGGGCATAGTGGTTTTCGAGTAAAAGACCCTATAAGAGGTACCGATTTGGTATTTAATTATGGAGTTTACGATTTTAACACCCCTAATTTCTATTTAAAATTTGCTCAAGGAAAACTCAATTATTTAATTGGGGTAAATTATTATGAAGATTTTTTTGAAGCTTACATATCACAAAACAGAAGTATTAAGGAACAGGTTTTAAATCTATCTACTTCAGAAAAACAGACGTTATTCGATTATTTGTTGAATAATATAAAACCAGAAAACCGAGCTTATTTATATGAATTCTTTTATGATAACTGTGCCACTAAAATAAAAGATGTTTGCAACATTTCTTTAAACAACAACATAGTTTTTAATAAACCAAAAGGCTTTAAAGACCAAACTTTTAGAAGCCTAATTTATGATAATGTAAACAAGAACTCTTGGGGAAGTTTTGGAATTGACATCGCATTGGGTTCTGTTATTGATAAAAAAGCCCGAACCGAAGACCACATGTTTTTACCCGAAAACATTTATAAATTTTTTGAAGTTGCCACTATAAAAAACAGTAACAAACCTTTGGTTAAAGAAAGTAAAGTGCTTTATGAAAAGATAGAATCTCCAACACCAAGCAATTTTTTAACAAGTCCGTTATTTGTATTTGGGGTTTTAGGTTGCTTCATTCTATTCATAACATTCAACGATTTTAAGAAACAAAAACAAACGGTTTGGTTGGATGTAAGCTTATTCACAATTACTGGGCTTGTAGGTATTCTGGTTCTGTTACTTTGGTTTGCCACAGACCATACAGGCACACACCAAAATTATAATTTACTGTGGGCATTTGCATTAAACATTTTAGTAATTGGGCAATTATGGAAGCAAAAAACAAGCAGTTGGTTTATTAAATATTTAAAGCTTTTAGTAATTCTTCTTTGCTTACTTACACTTCATTGGGTTATGGGTGTTCAAGTATTTGCTATCGGACTCATTCCTTTTTTAATCGCTCTGTTTATTAGGTATATTTATTTAATAAAGTATTTTAGCTTGTCTCACTGAGGCGCTAAGTCCCAATTTTTTTTAAGACGGATGACAGAAAACTGAAGACGTATTTCTTTAAAACTAATTTCAAGAACCTAATCGTTTAAGGTTTTCACTAAAAACTTTTGTGACTGCGACTGTGACTGTGACTGTGACTGAAAACTACTCTTACTGCCCTCTAAAAAAGATAATAGTACTCAACGTTTTAACAAGAATATTGACATCTAGCATAAAACTTCGGTGTTTAATATAATACAAATCGTATTGTAATTTTAGCAAACTATCATCCACCGATCCCCCATATCTTGTTTTTACTTGTGCCCAACCTGTTAGTCCCGGTTTTACGATGTGCCGTGTTTCGTAAAAAGGAATTATTTGAGATAATTGCCTAACAAAATGTGGGCGTTCTGGTCTGGGGCCTATTAAACTCATATCGCCTTTTAGGATATTCAAAAACTGAGGAAATTCATCTAAACGGGTGTTTCTTAAAAATTTTCCAAACGGCGTTATTCTAATATCATTCTTTTTTGCCCAAACAGCTCCAGATGCTTCGGCATTTTTTATCATGGTTCTAAACTTTATAATTCTGAAAAGATTGCCATTCTTCCCAATACGTTCTTGAGAATAAAAAAGGAATCCACGATTACCTATCAAATTTCCTAATAAAATAAAGGGTAATAATACTACACCAATCAAAATTCCTAAAACAGAAATGAATATATCGAACAAACGCTGAAAAAATAAATACAATTTGTTATGATTGCTTCTGCTAAACGGAAAATATCTGTAAAAATCCTTTCCAACAAACTGAACAGGAACACGTTGCGTTATATCTTCATAAACCTGAGTATATTCCTTTATAGGAAAACCACCTTCTAAAAGGGTGATAAGGTCTTTATAAATTTCCGTGGTTATAGATTCTGAATTGAAACTTGCGATAACAATTTCAGATATTTTTTCGTCTTTAATAACTTGATAAATTTGTTTCGGACTATACTCAACAACACCCTTAAACTTTATATTATTTGGTTTTTTCTTTTCACAATTGATAAAACCTACGATTTTATAATTAGGATCAGACGCTTTAAATGTTTCAATAACAGCCTTAATGTTTGAAGTTTCGCCTACAATAAGCACCCTTTTATAAAAACGAGGCGACACTATAAAGGTTAAATACGCAATGCGCCATATAAACAAAGCTAAAAGTATGGAGGAATAAAAATAGATAATCTGTAGCCGGTTATCGGGCAATATGGGGGTGAAAAAGGGAGTTAAAAAATAGAATAAAACGGTAATGGAAACGGTAAAAACAATACTGGTTGATATTTTTTCAATTTTACTTGATTTTTGTAAGTCGTAGAGTTCAAAAATAGTTCCGAATACGGAAACATAAAGAATAAGCACCAATGCCCAACTCCAATTTTCTTTTGTAATGCTGAAATAATCAAAATCGAACGTATTACTAACAAAGTATAAAACAATAAAAATTGAAACGACATCAAAAATTCGTAATAATATTTTACGCTCGGAAATTTCAAAATGAATCCCTTTTTTGTTCATTGTTTTTTATTGTTTGGGAAGGGATAAAGATAGCAAGAATTAGCTAAACCTTGGCTTATTTCAATACACTAATCCATAAGTTTTTAACAACATCCCAATTATAACTTTCTGCTTTTTTTCTGGCGTTAAAAGTCATTTGATTCATTTTCTTTGGATTGGATCTTATCGTTTTTATAGCTGAAACAAATTCAGTTGCAGTATTCGGCTTTACCAAAATACCATCATTATCATTATCAATTAAAAAAGGCATACCTCCTACATTGGTAGAAATAACGGGTAACCCTAAAGCCATCGCCTCTATGACACTAACTGGCATATTATCAAAATGAGTTGTATTTATAAATATGTTGAAATCTTTAGAAAGTGCTATCCATTCTGGTTTTGATAATTTACCTGTGAAAATTACTTCAACCTGTAAAGTTTTGGCGTATGCTTTTGTTTTTTGGAGTGAACCATCATTATCTGGTCCCACCATACAAAGTGACGCTTGAATGCCTTCATCTAAAAGTGATTTTAAAATTTCAACAGCCAAAAACGGATTATATATTTCTGAAAAAGACCGCACCCAAAGCAACTTAATGGTTTCAAAATTTCTTTCTTTAAAGGAATAATTTTGAAGATTGATAGTGTTAGGAATGTGAATTAAATTGGAATATCCATACTTTTTAAATTCAGATTGTATATAAACTGAAGGCGCCACGTTTAGGTAAGCATTTGTAAATATAGAATGGCATAATTTAGGACTTAATTTTAACCGATTGGGTAAATTGCCACCATGCAAAATAGGAATGTATTTTAATTTTAAAAACCGGCATAATTGACTGCACAGATAGGCATAATAAAAATTTGAGGTGCTATACGTATCAATTAAAACATAATCTACTTTTTTAGCATATTTTAGAATGGCCATAAGCATATCAAAAAGTCGTAAGACCTTGTTTTTCTTATTAGAAGAAGTTACAACTGAATAGCCCTCTGAACTTAATTTTTTACCCAAAGTTTCAATAGTGGTTTCCGTTTTTCCACTTTTAGAAAGCTTGTTTCCTATGTACAAAAGGGTTTTCATGCCTCTACGTGTTTTGAAATAGCTTTATTCTTGGTGCTTTTTGTTTTGTTGGTTTCATAAGTAATAGTTAATAAACATAAGCCGTAAATAAAAGCAGGTGCTGCAATACGCATGGACGAGTGATTGATGGTAAGTAACCAAAATAAATAACAGGAATAAAAAAACAGGTTTGATCTATTTTCTAACCGGTACATTAAAGGTGTGAACAACAAAATGGAAAAGGCTATAACGCCAAGTAGCCCATGTTCTGATACAATACGGCTCATTTCGTTATGCGAAGCGGCTAAAACACCTTCCTTTTGCTCTCTCAGTTCTTTAATTTTCCCTACGCCAACACCTACAAGTGGGTTGTTTAAAAATTCATTGAATTCAAAAGAAATCAAATCGCCCCGCCCTGTAGTTACATCTTCCTTTTCTCTTCCTAAAGCATCTTTATTTGCGTAACGTTTATCGATAAAGCCTCCTGTTTGCAATGAAGAATACAGCCAAATAGAAAAACCAATTCCAATAAACACCACCACCATTCTGCTAATTCTTAATTTATGAAAAACATTTACCTTTTTAAAGTAGAAAAATACAAAAGCAGCAATCATAAATAACGCCGTAATTACACCACCACGACTAAAGGTAATTATGGCCCTATAACTAATTAGAAAAAATAGTATAACATTAATAACCTTATACAGTTTTGAAGGTGATTGAGAAAAAAAACGAATACTAAAAACAAACATACCTAAGCCTAAAACCGTTGCCACTTGGTTAGGGCCAAACCCTCCCGAAGCCTCAAAATTAGATCCCGTACCTGTAATAGTATCTCTAACGCTAGGATTAAATAAAAACAAATAAGTGGTAGTGGCTATTAACGGCAGTGCCATGGTGAAAAATATTTTATGAATATTGTTATAACTCACTTTAAGTTTATAACAAAATACAGAAACGATACCCAAGCAAATGGGGCCACTTAAATTAAAAGCTATGGCAGTTCGTAATGTGGTGCTTTCACTCATATTAAAAGCTGCAACAAAAATACCCGGAATAAGCAGCAACATATAAATTATATAGGCTATAGGTTGGCTTTGTTTCTTCACAGTAAACAGTCCAATTAAACAAAACAATATTACTAGGTATTTTGATGCTTCATACAAAAAACTTCCTCCAGTCATTCTAATAAACACCTCTGCTCCTACTACATAAGCACAAGCCATTAATATTTTTACTGCACGAATGGAAGGTTTTGTTTTAAATATTTGATTTGTATAGTACACTACTATACCAAAAAAATACACTTTAGATAAAAAAGGTAATGCATAAATAGCAATACCTATTAAAACATGTAACCCGATAGCTTTTATGTAATTACTATACTTCAAATCAATTATAGATATTGTTATAAACTTTTAAAATGGCTCTTACTTGAGCTGTTTCAGAATAATTATTTTGTATATGAAAAGTGTAAGATAGAGCATATTTATCTCTTAAATCTTTATTTTCAATATACTGAATAATTGCTTTTGAAAGTTCTTTAAAATTTTCAGGAGAGACCAGTAAACCATTATCAGTATCCCTAATAACTTCTGAACATTCACCCACACGGGTAGCTATAACCGGCAATTTAGCTAATCCATATTCCAACAACGCTAATGGCAAACCTTCCGATTTTGATGATAATACACCGATATTACTTTGTGTTAATATATGATACGTATCGGGCTTGCTTCCGTAAATAAAAACATGTTTTTCTAATTTGTTATTTATAATGAAGGATTTTATGGCTTCTGAATATGAATCGTTAAAATCTTTACCAACTAAATGCAAACTCCAATCGTTATGATTTTCAACAACCAATTGAAATGCTTTTAGTAAAGTAAGATGGTCTTTTTGTTCTCTTAAATTCGCTAAACAGATAATGCGTTTTCCTTCGTCACCATGCAAATTAGTTTCAGAAAGTTCATTATTAATTACCGAAAAATTTGGTAAGTAATTTACATTTTTTGATTTTAAATGCACTTTCGCCCATTGTTCTAGTTGCTTATTTACACTAAATATATGATTGAAATATGAAGAACAAACTTTCAAAACCCTAAACTTTCTATTTTCTAAAAATGCACTATTACCATAGTGGTCGTGCCAAACGATTTTTACGTTGCTATTTAAAATTCTAATAATAGTTGCTAGAAAAAACGAAGAAGAATGTGCATGAATAATATCTATTTCTTCTTTTTTTACATAGGCATTAAACTTCAAAATAGATTTTAAATCGAATGTCGATTTTTTATTTAAGAATAAGAAATTAACAGATTCATTAATGCTTCCCTTTAATAATCCTTCAACTCTTGTTACACACAAATAAGAACCTTCAATTTTGGCGGCTAGTGCATTGGCTATATTTACCGCCACACGCTCTGCCCCACCAACTTCCAAAGAATCTATTAATTGTAAAACCTTCATACGTTATTCAGTAACTTAGAAATTTCGGATTCAAAAACCTCCAATGTATAATTTTGAGACCAATTGGATGCTAATTTACTCATCCTTTTTAAGGATTCGGTATTATCTACTGCTTTATTAATAGCTTTTAAAGCCGTCAATAATTCTGGATCAACGATAATGCCTCTTTCACCACCATTCAACATAAAAGGAATACATGAAACGGACGTGGTAATAGGTATAGCTCCAAAAAACATAGCTTCAGCAACTGCCTTTGGCCAACCTTCAGATTTTGAAAGTAACATTAAAAAGTGGGCGTTTTTTAATGCCTCTTTTACAACTTTTTTTTCTTGATTGCCATGTAGTTTTATGAAATTTTCTAAATGATTATTAGAAATATATTTTTGTGATTCATCTTTTAAAATACCATCACCATACAAATCCAATTGCACTTCATTTCCTTGTTTTTGCAAAGCTTCCACTATTTTGATGGCTAATAATGGTCTTTTACCTTCTACTAAACTGCCTACAAAAACAAAATTTAGTTTGTTTAAATAATCTCTTGTTTGAGGCATTTCTTTTTCAGAATTTGAATAACTGGCTGTAAAAAAAGGCTTGATATTCTTGGTTTGATTGTTCCAATCGCCATAAACCAATACTTGCATGTTTCTCGTTAAAAAGGTATTGCTTAAAATCCATTTTTGAAGTTTATAACTAACAGGTTGTTTTGCTTCGGGATCCCAATTGCCAGCATATTTCGCTGTTTTTGGTTTTTTTGGAAATAATATTTGAACGAAACATCCCAACAATCCTATATTTCCTGGGCAGCGTAAGTGAATGTGATCTGCCTTTTTGCACGCTTTAAAAATAGTCCAAAGAATTATTGGAATTCTAATTACAGATGAAAATGTATTTTTAAATGATGTAAATACAAGTAAAGGGATAGATATAACCGTGGGTTGCTTTTTAAAAGTCTGTTTTAATAATGGTTGATTGTATTTGGTAGGCGATATTATAGCAACATCATCAACATACTTAAACCAAATATCCATTTCCTTAACATAAGGTGCATAAGCAGCATACATTTGGTCTTGCTGTAAGGTTGGCGCATTGGTTATTACTAAAAACTTCATTAAATATAGTCTTTAGATGTATTATTATTTATTACAATGGCTGGAACACCCATAACAGTTGTATTTGGTTCCACATTGTTTACAACCAATGAATTTGCTGCAATAACACTATTATCACCAATTTCAATTCTACCAACAATAACTGCATTAGCCCCCATATAAACATTATTACCAATTATTGGAACACCACGTTTTTCGCCTCGTCCACTTACACCTATGGTAACACCTTGAGATATATTGCAATTATTACCTATTACTGCTGACGCATTAATAATAATACCCCCGAAATGACCAATATAAAAATCTGAACCAATTTGAGCTGAATACGAAATTGAAATACCTGTAAGAATCTCTATCATTTTTTGCCAGAGTACTGCAAAAACCAAAAGTATCTGTTTCAAAATATTTGGAAGTTTACTTCTATAAATAGAATTGGATATACGATAAACACATAGCGCCCAAAGGCCTTGATGCAATAACACCAATAATATAGTGGGTTTATTGTTACTATATTTTTTATACTTTTTTATATCAGAATAAAACGTTCCCATTTATCTTTCAATACTAGGTTTATTAAAAAATAAAGATAACCATCCTACCACTCTTCCCAAACTTTCGGTAAAGGCTTCTTGTTTTTTATTCGTGTTAATTGTATTTGTAAATCTTATTAGTGTTAATAAAAATGACGTAGCGTGCCATTTAAATATTGCTTTAAAATTAGGATTTGGATACTTAACCCGCCAAACATACCAGCCATTTCTTACCACCATTTTTCCATATTTATATTGATTTGGACGACCAGAGTCTTCATGATAATGAGCTAATTGCGCTTTAGTATTTATATAAAGTGACCCTTTTTTTGCTAATCTTAATGAAAAATCGGCATCTTCGTATAATCCGTATCCTTGGAAATACTTAGAAAATGACAAGTGTTCAAAAACTTCTTTTTTATAACTGGCAACACCTCCCATAATTTGTTCCACCTCATAAATTTTACCGGAAGGAGGAAAAAAACCAATGGATCTGCCATGTGAAAAAGTTGGTAAAAACCCTGGAGGCATATCTGGTAAAAGTCCAAAAAACCGACGTATTTTAAACCGAGAGGGCTCATTGCGCACCCAACCATCATAATAAAATTTTTTTTTATTTTTTTTCCCATCGGTAATTTGCCATTCAATTTCATTCGAAATATAACCTCCTACAGCTAAAGCTTTTGGATACATTGTATATGTATTTAATAATTCCATGAAATAATCCGCATTTAGTACTGTATCGTCATCCAAAAAACAAATGATTTCAGATGTTTCTTGAACCAAATTAACACCATAATTACGTTGTTTTGTTAAACCTCTATTGGCGTCATCAACTTTATAATACTTTAAATTACGAAATGGTTTTTCATCTAAAATGACTTTTGTTTCGTTATTGGTTGAGCCATCAATAATTAAAATTTCGTTGGGATAAAGAGATTGTTTTTCAACTGATTCCAACAATTTAACGAGTGGTTTTGGCCTCATGTAAGTACAAATGATAAGTGTAAATATTTTATTCATTTTAACTCACTTTATTTAAAAATGCATCGTGAACTTTAATAAAATATGATGGTCGCATTAAATGAGTTTCCCAAAGCGCTCTATTGCTTTTTTGAAGTGCTTCAAATACTATTTCTGTTTTAGAATTATGGAATTCCATGATTTGATTTTCAAATGACATCTTCCTTGTTTCATCTAAAATAACACAATGTTTTGACCAATCTATAATATCATTTAAAGGTAATCTACAATCGGTATTTAATAAAATGGGAATACGTCCAACCGCTAGAGTTTCGTAAAACCGAACTGAAAAATTACCAACTCCACGACTACAAAAGGTATAGGCATTATTGAAAATATTATTGTAAAACTCTTGGGTTGATGTTTGTTTATCAGTTTGAGTTTGTACACCTGCTCTATAATGATTTCTTAAAATGAAATGGGTTTTTAAACCTTTTGATAATCGCAACTTATGTAAATACCCCGCTCGTTTTATACTAGAAGGATAAAATGATTGTTTATCCGCCAAAACAAAGCCCATATTTCTTTTAATTTTGAATTTAAAATGGATTAATAATTCTTTTGCATATTTAAAAATACCCGATTTAGCATGCCCAACAAAACCAATTGTTGGCTCATTTTCTTTTTTCAAAGTAGAAAAACCTTGGGGTAAACAACTTAAATATGGATCGTTTATAAAAGAGGGCAATATAAAATTGGTGTCACTTAATTTACTATCAAAACCCCCCAATCTAAATGTAATGCTATTCTTTATGTATGTTGTAAAACCATAATCGCCACCAGAATAAATCCAAATAGGTTTATCATGCTTTTTTGCTAATTGAAGTAAATTTTTAAAGGCTTTTGAAAATTTTATAAACTGTGAATAATTTGTAGGAAATACAATGACGTCGCAGTTTGAAACATCGTTGCTTAAAACATAATAATCAGATAGTTTCTCATTTTTCAAATAGTGCAAATCAAACAATAATGGGAATACCGATTTACGATGGGCTTCTGTTAAAAATTGTATATCGGTGTATAATTTAAGCATTATTTGGCAAGGAGTCTTTTCTAATAAATAGTGTGTTAAACTTTTCTTTGTTATAACTTTCTAAAATAGCAATTTCTTTTGTTTCAACATTATAGCTTATCGGCACAAAATTATGTGTTAAAATTAAACGATACACATCGTCATCTTTTATATTGTAGCGCTCACCTGAGTTATTAAACTCTACCATTAAGTATTTTAATGATGGTTTCTCTAAAATATCTGAAGCACCTATAAGCACCTTATATTCATACCCTTCTACATCAATCTTTATAAATGTAGGCGATTCATTTTTCAACAATTCATTAAGCGTTTTTACTTCTAATTTAATAGTGTTTGTATTTTCTTTAATCGAAACACTATTCATTACCGTTCTATTGGTTGTAAAATTAAGCATCTCGTTTTTATCTCCAACCCCATATTTAAGTATAGTCACGTTTTTTTCTAAACCGTTTAAAACAATATTCTTTCTTAATTTTACAATTGTACTTTCTATAGGCTCAAAAGCTATTACTTTTGCTTTACATATTCCATTTGCTAATAATGTGTAATGCCCTAAATTTGCACCAACATCTACAAATAAATTTTCGCTTTTCAAATGGTCAATTAAAAACATGGAATCGTCGTAGTCCATTAATCCATAATAAATATTCCCAACCAATCCTGCGTCTCCTTTTTCTGCATAAAATTTTAATCCGTTAATCCATTTATAAACTCTTGGTTTAGGAAATATTGTTTGATATACATTAAACATTAAGTATCTCAACATTCCTTTTAAAGGTGATGTTTTTGTTAAAGGATGTTTTTTTAACATCCCAAATCTTAAAATCAACTTATTATAAACCCTATTTATTTTCATCTAATCTTTAACTGATTACACCAAAACACACTTCGTTCCCATTGAGTCTGCATGGTTTTTAAATATTTAAAAGGATTTTTAATACTTTGTTTTCCATAAAATTTAACAAACAAATTATACTTATAACCTCTTAGCTGAAAATCATTATAATGCTTTTTTGCAAACAACATGATAGTAGGCGATGGTTTTGGTTGAACATCATCTTCTTCCCAAAGTTGTTTTACTTTGGTTCTAAAACCACCTATGGATGCTTTTAAGTGTGTTATTTTAATATCTGGAAAAAAAATAACATCGTTTCCAGTTTTTCTTAACTGCATACCAAAATCGGAATCTTCTCCATAACCATATTCAAAAGCAGTATCAAATTTTACTTTTTCTAACAAGGATGAGTTTAGAAAACTAGTGCCAGAACCAAAAATTTCCGTCTGCGAAATTATAAAATAGGCTTGCTTCTCCTGTCGTTGCAAACATAAATAATTAAAAGACTTAACTCTGTATTTTTGTATAAAAGTAAAAGTCTTCTCTATTAAGTTTCTCTCAAACCGAATGTCGTCATCAGCAAAGAAAACCCAATCGGTTTCAACTAAACTCAAAGCCAAGTTACGCGCATTACAAGCGCCTGTTTGATGAATAAAATGATGCTTAATGGTAAACGGCCACGATTGATTGGTTAAATAATCTAATTCTGAAACTGAGTTTTCTATAGGGTTTTGCTCCACTATAATTACGTTTTTAGGAAGGATTGTTTGGTTTGATAAGTCCTTTAATACATCATACAAACAAGCTTTTCTTCCTAAAGTTGGTATAATAACATCAACATCTTCGTTTATGTTTTCGTCAATGGTTGATTTTACTCGGATATTGCTAAAATCAATTTGAGCATGTAACCTTTTAAAAAACAAACTTTTAAAGAATGGTAACAATTGAAGTTTATGCTCAAAAAACAAAAAACAGAACAATAAGTTGAATACCCAAACAATTTTATAATGTTGCTTTACAAATTTGAACAATTGAAACGTTGAAACTTTTATTTCACGAACCTTTAACTCATTTTTATTTATAAACAAATTCGGATTGGAATAACAAAAAAGTCCTTTAGGCATCGCTTGTTTCGCTAATGAACATAAAAGAGCATCGAAACTCTTCTCTTTAGGATGTTTACTTTTTATGTTTTGAAGCGTTTCAGCATAAATGCCACCTATGTCACTACTCATCAACCATGTTGGATAAGTAACAGAATGAGACACGTTCGTATAAGGTTTCTGCTCTATATACCCTATTTGCGGTGGAATAACATAGTGATTTGAAACCGAATAAGAAGCCATGATTAGCTTATGGTGAAAAATATTATTTAGTTCATCTATGTTTATATGGTTTTTATAATCTTGGTGTACCCAAATTAATAAGTCGTCAGGATTATTTTTTGCCAATTCAAATAATATGCTGCTTACTGATTTTTGAATATCAAAATCAATAGCATCACCACTTGTTGCGTAATTGATCGCCACTGGCTTATTATTTTTATGAACTAGTATAATCATTTTAATATGGACTTGTAATAAGCTATATTTTGGTCTGCTAAAATTTCAATATTAAACGTAGTTTCAACCTTTTTTCTTGCTGTTTTACCAATTTTAGCACATAGGTTTTCATCATTCATTAAAGTTAAAATATGTTTTGCATATAAATCAATATTTGAAGGATGCACTAAAAAGCCATTTTCGCCATCATCTATTAATTCTTGTGCCCACCCAATATTTGTATTTACTACTGGTTTTTGTAACGCCATAGATTCTATGGCTACCATCCCTAACGTTTCAGCAAAACTAGGAAAAACGCAAACATGAGCATTTTTAATGTGATTCTTCACTTCGGAATAAGGTACTTTTCCTAAATAGTTAACCTTCTTTTTTGCTTCATTTGAAAACAAATTTTCTACCAATTTATAAGTTGAAGAAGCCCCCGTTTTAATATCTGGAGCATCGTTTCCTATTAAAATTAACTGCGCTTCTTGATTTGATTCTATTACTTTATTAAATATTTCGGCCAATTCAAAAACACCTTTTTTTCTTATGATGGTTCCTATATAAAGTATCGTGTTTCGGTTATAAATTAAAGGCGTTTCATTTTCAAAATCCTTTAATTGTAACCCGTAATGAATGGTTTTTATTTTCTTTTTATTTAAGCTGAAAATCTTTTGCGTTTCTTTACCTGCAAAGGTTGTTGGTGCGATGTAAGCAGCTGCTTTAATTAAAGCCTTTTTTTCAAAAACAAAATTTTTAAACTTCTGTTTTCGTTTTTCCAATTTACAAAAATAGGCATCACTTCCATGAAACCGAATTACCAAAGGCACTTTAAACGTTGTAAAAGCTGTAATGCCTGTCCAATCGGGTGCTTCTAAAACATCTATCTTCTTATCTTCAACGACTTTGTTTACATATAGTTGAATCAGTTTTCTATAAAAATACCACGTGAAATATTTAAAAGATTCTTTTTTTATAAGATGAATTTCAACACCTTCATCTGAAATAATAGTATTCTCATTTTGCTGATATACAAATACCGTAACACCAACGCCTTTGTTTACTAATGCAACTGCTAGGTTTTTAATACTCGTACCAATTCCTGCAGCATGAGTTATTTGGGGATGAGGATATTCGGATGTGATAAAACCTACCTTCATTCCAGTATAGTTTTCACAGCCTTCCAAATATTCTCAGAGGCCTTTGTTGGTGTTTTTCCTGCCACAATTTCAAACCATTTTTTACCTTCAGAAACATTAGATAATTTTCCATCTAAAATTTGTTGTACCAATCCTTCTAAATCGTTTTTATTTGTGCAAAATACAGCCGCTTGATCACTTGGCATGCTTCTAAAATGAACGTATTTGTAATTCTGACCAATATCACGAATGCCTTTTTTTAATTGAGGTTGTTCATAATTGTAATAAATACAAGGTTTATTATGAGCTACAAAATCGAATACCGTAGATGAACAAACGTTAGTAACAAATTCACTATGTTCACACACATTGTATAGCAATTTTAAATCTTCTTTGGCAGGCAAGACTTCATTCCACATAGTACCAACTTGTTTCCAAATGGGATCTATCACTTCAATAACATCTTTATTAGCCTCAATAACAGCGTCGTACCTTTTGGTGAAATCGACCGGACACTTCCTATAAATAATACCTAAGTTATAGCCTTTATTATTTAAACTTCTAACGGCATTTGCTAAATCTTCTAAATAATACTGATCTAATGGCGATGTGGTTTCATCATCACCTGAATAACAAATGTATTTTTTGTTTACATCCAAGCTATACTGTTTAAAAAAATTAACTCTTGATTCCAATAAACTGGTATCAAAATGTGTTTCAAATTGAGGTGTTCCTGTTACAAATATTTGTTCTTCTTTAACAAAAGGATAGTATTGTAATACCTCAGCTTTCATAAGGTCGCTCCAAACAAAATAATAATCGGTTTCTACCACTTGCATCGCTTTAGGCACGTTATCCCAAGAATATACAAACGTTGCCGTTGGAATACCCAAATCTTTAGCTGCCAATAAAGCACTTATGGATTGAGATGCACGTTGTGTGGTACAAAACACCAAATCTGGTTTATGAACTTCTAGTTGTGCCTTACAGTAAGCATATTTTGAAGTAGAACGTTCTAACGTATTTATTTTTTTTCGAATGCGTTCAATGCCTCTTTCAGAATTATTTAAACCAATCAGTGATTTAATATAAAGCGTTTTTAGTGTATTTTTAAACCCTCTGTAGTTGAATGGAAATTTATAGGTTGGATACACCTGATCATCAAATTTTCTTTTTGAGACATTCAATTCAATGTGTTTTCTAGCTCTTAAATATAATGGCGTTAATGGATGCGTTTGATGATTCTCAATCTTAACTTCATTAAAGCCTAAATTATCTTTTAGCGAAAAAACGGTGTTGTTCCAATAATGAATATCAAAGCCCTTGTTTTCGCCTATATCCTTAAAATCGGTAAATACAAAGTTTCTTAAACCTACGCCATCGGGAAAAAAAACGAATATTTTTTTCTTCATTTTAATTATTAACTAACCTTTTTGGTTTTTCAATTTATTACGTTGAACTTGTTCTATGGGCAAAATATCTTGAGATTTGTAGCTAAGCGCTTTATAAACGGCATTCAAATCTCTTGACAATTTACGCAGCCCCATAGGCTCTAATGAAGCAGCGTGGTCGGTGCCTTTCCATGTTCTATCGATAGTGTAATGTCTTTCAATTATGTTTGCACCCAATGTATATGCAGCTACATCTACAGCAATGCCTAAATGATGCCCAGAAAAACCAATATGTTTTACGTCGTTTTTATATTTTTCAATAAGTAAATTAATATCTAAAAGACACACATCTTCAAACGGAACGGGATACCCTGATGTACAATTGTAAAGCACCAAGTCTTTATTTCTATTGTGTTTTTTGAAAAACTGAACCAAGTCTTCAATTTCATTTTTAGTGGTCATACCTGTTGAAATATGAAGTTCCCCTTGATAATGTTTACACAACCAATCCAACATGTTCATGTTATTGTTACATGCTGATGGTATTTTAATAAAATCTGGGTTCAAAGAAGTTATTTCTTTAGCCGATGTAAGATCCCAAACAGATGTTGAATACGTAATGCCTATTTCCTCACAATACAACTTCAATTCTTGATGTTGCTTCACATCAAACTCTAAATATTCCCGATGTTCCCCATAAGTTTCCCCATAGGAATTGGCAGGATTGGGGTGTGGTTGGTTGTATTGTTCCTCAGTTAGTAATTCTTTATTATTTCGTTTTTGAAACTTTACCGCATCGGCATTGCAAAATATTTTTGCCACTTTAATGAGTTCTTTGGCTATTTCCATGTCGCCTTTATGGTTACAACCAATTTCGGCTATGATGTAGGGTTTTTTATATAAATTCATTTTCTTCATTATTTAACAAAATAAAGAAAAAACAATTACACTGAATAATCTAAATTTTAGTTGATAGTTTTATTATTTTTTCTACAAAACAAATTAACGCTTTACCTAGCAGAACGCAACAAAAATATACAATATTAACCATATTGTCAGACTGAGCCTGTCGAAGTCCTGTCGAAGTCCTTATATCCTATACTCTTTTACACTTCAACAAGCAAAGCGTAACAAACGTATATCAATACTAACCGTATTGTCAGACTGAGCCTGTCGAAGTCCTATCGAAATCCTTATATCCTATACTCATTTACACTTCAACAAGCAAAGCGTAACAAACGTATATCAATACTAACCGTATTGTCAGACTGAGCCTGTCGAAGTCCTGTCGAAGTCCATATATCCTATACTCATTTACACTTCAACAAGCAAAGCGTAACAAATGTATATCAATACTAACCGTATTGTCAGACTGAGCCTGTCGAAGTCCTATCGAAATCCTTATATCCTATACTCATTTACACTTCAACAAGCAAAGCGTAAAAAACGTATATCAATACTAACCTTAGTGTCAGACTGAGCCTGTCGAAATCCTATCGAAATCCTTATATCCTATACTCATTTACACTTCAACAAGCAAAGCGTAACAAACGTATATCAATACTAACCTTAGTGTCAGACTGAGCCTGTCGAAGTCCCATCACCCTTTCCAAATTGAGTATAATTTTTTGAGTATGTTACCAATTTATCCCAATCCTGATCAATTAAAGCTTGCTTTTTTCTTCTACTCCACCCTTTTATTTTCTTTTCACATGCAATAGCTTGGTTTGGATCGGTAAACATTTCAAACCAAACCAACGTCACTGGCCTTCGTTTATACGTGTAAGCATCAATATCTAAACCTTGATTATGTTCTATTAAGCGTCTTGATACATTGTTCGTAATTCCTGTGTAAAATGAATCATCTTTACATTTTACGATATAAACAAAATAGGTTTTCATAATAATTATCCTGATTTATTAGCGCTTCGACAAGCTCAGCGTGACAAGCGTATATCAATATCAACTATATTGTCAGACTGAGCCTGTCGAAGTCCATATATCCTATACTAATTTACACTTCAATAAGCAAAGCGTATCAAACGTACATCAATACTAACCTTAGTGTCAGACTGAGCCTGTCGAAGTCCTATCGAAGTCCGTATATCCTATATCAATTTACACTTCAATAAGCAAAGCGTATCAAACGTACATCACTACCAACTACATTATCAGACTGAGCCTGTCGAAGTCCTATCGAAGTCCGTATATCCTATACTAATTTACACTTCAACAAGCAAAGCGTATCAAACGTACATCACTACCAACTACATTGTCAGACTGAGCCTGTCGAAGTCCTATCGAAATCCTTATATCCTATACTAATTTACACTTCAATAAGCAAAGCGTAACAAACGTACATCACTACCAACTACATTATCAGACTGAGCCTGTCGAAGTCCTGTCGAAGTCCATATATCCTATACTCTTTTACACTTCAACAAGCAAAGCGTAACAAACGTATATCACTACCAACTACATTGTCAGACTGAGCTTGTCGAAGTCCTCATGTTCACTACACACATGCGCTTCGACAAGCTCAGCGTGACAAATGTACATCAATACTAACCTTAGTGTCAGACTGAGCCTGTCGAAGTCCTGTCGAAGTCCTTATATCCAATACTCATTTACACTTCAACAAGCAAAGCGTATCAAACGTACATCACTACCAACTGCATTGTCAGACTGAGCCTGTCGAAGTCCTCATGTTCACTACACACATGCGCTTCGACAAGCTCAGCGTGACAAGCGTATTATATTAAAAACGTTTATTATAATTAAAAATGAACTGACATGCTTCTCGAATAGCACCTGCACCAGAATTTTTAGAAAGCACTATGTCTGCATGCTGTTTCACAACATCCGTAGCATTATTGGGGGTTAAAGACCAACCCACACTGCAAATATTGGTTAAATCGTTTACATCATCACCTAAATAAGCGACGTTGTTTAGTGATACGTTTTGTTCTTTTAAAACATGTTGCAATAAGCTGTATTTATCTTTAACGCCTAAAAACACATGATTAATTTTTAGCTTTTGCATTCGTTTGGCAACCAATTCAGACTGTTCCGATGTCATAATCATAACCTCAATATTAAATTGACGTAAAATTTCAAGGCCCATGCCATCGCGCATATCAAAACCTTTGGTATGTTCGCCATCTTTGGTATAAGTAATAGTGCCATCGGTAAAAACACCATCCACATCTAAAACAATGTGCGTGATCTTTTGTGATTCTTTTGCTCGTTTTTGGCGTTCGATGAGTAAGGTTTCAACGGCTAGCCAATCTGTTTCAGAATCTATTTCCAATAAGGTATCTTCTGGCATTTTAACCACGGCTACTTTATCGCCTATTCTATTTTTATGCTTCTGTAAGGCTTCTTTTGTTGTGGTATAAACAGATCCATTTTCAACCAACAAGCCTTCAAAATCTTGTCTACGTGGTCTTTTATGTGGATTGTAATTAATCGCTGTTCCATTTTCATTCCATAAAAAACGATGGGTATTTACAACGGTTAAAGCAGAGTCAAACCCATTTTTAAGTTTATCTAAACAGGTATTAATATCGTTTCTTTTAGTGAATGGCGATGTGGCTTGAAGTAAACAAAATACGTCAAAATTATAATTTATTTTTTCAGCGAATTCTAACATGGCAAACTCGGTAGAAGCGGTGTCGGTCGCACTTTCATCACTTCGCAAAATAGCTTCTACTTTAGTAGTCCAATGGTATTCTTTATTTATAAAATCGATAATATCAGTATCATCAGTATAAACATAAACCATGTCTAATTCAGAAAAAATAGCTTCACCTAAAACCCATGTAAATAGGGGTCTGCCAACCATTTTACGTTTGTTTTTATTTGCAATTCCTTTGGATTTTTTTCTAAGAGGTATAAAGCCGATTTTTTTCATGGAAATGGTTTAAGACTGATATCAATAATTAATCGCTAAAATACAGTTTTTGAAAAAGAATTTACAAAAAACTTAGATTTCTCTTTCATTAATACAGTCACTCAGATTTATTCTTATCTAAACCATTTCTTCAAATTATAAATTCTTTTACAAAAAAACGGAAGGACATTTAACAAATATTGCTTTAATTTAATTTGATTTGCTGCTTTCAGTTTTAAATATAATTCTAAATTTATTTGATTTTTATTTTTTTCAAAAATCAGTTTACTTATAAATTGGTCTTTATGGATTTTGTACACTTCAAAATCAAAAACAGCACCATACTCATTTAATTTACCCAACAATTCCAAGGAAACTTGAGTTCTTAAACATTTCTCACATTTAGAGCAATTTATTTTTTTTGAATTCTGAGCGGCAGTACAAACATCTAAAAATTCATATGATGGTTTATAGTTACTAACCAATGCTGTTCTTTCAAACCTTGTAAATTGTGAAACCGAAGAATAGAAATTAACTGACTCTGTTTCTAACAGTCTAATTAAAACAATGTCCCAATCACTGGTATCATTATCGCTTAATTTGTAATAATCTAGGCGAAAAGCAGATGAATAATAATAAACACTAATTATTTTCTGCAATGTTAATACACATGACAAATGATATAAACTATGCAATTTTTGAAAATTTATACCCACAACATCTACAACATTCGATTCTATAGAAATCAATGGAATATTATTTAAAGCTGCATAAGCTTTTGCTTTTGCAATACCTTTTTCATATATTTTATTGGCAATAGCTCCTCCAAAAACTCCATGAGATCCTGCATTGAAATAAGTGAAATATTTTATTTGATATGCATCTTCGAATTCTTCATGTGTCGCTATAGTAGCAAAAGAATCTATTCCACAAGAAATACCAGTAGCTGCAATCTTTCGAATGTTAAACACTTTTTCACTTAACGATTCTGGATAGATAGTAATAAGATGATAGGTTGGATTTGAAATATGTATCGCTCTTATTAAATAAGAACTTATTGTATAATATAGTTTTGAAGATATGGCACCCTTAATGTGAATATCTTCATTGTTTTTCATAGCCAAAACTAAAAGTCCTACTAAAGCAGCATCAGATTGTTCTAACACTAACAACTCTTTATACTCCAATGGGAATTTATACCACAAAACATCCTGTCTTCCTTGTGTTTCAAAAACAGTTTCAAGGACGCATTTATTTACATTAACAATTATTTTGGGTGGGTATATAATCATATTTCTATTCCATCATAAGCATTAAGTACTTGTTTTTGAATATATGAATATTCAAGTTTAGGTTTTATTTTATATTGATTTATTTTAAATGCACTTTCAAGTAATTCTGGATTTTTTAAAACACCTTCAATAAGTTCTGCTATGTGAACATGATTGTCACAATCATTAATAAGTAACCCGTTTTTGCGCGATTCAATAAAGTCTTCGGTAGCACCTCCTGGATTGGATTGAATAGGAAAAGCCCCCATAACTAACGCTTCCAACAAGGTGTTCGGCATACCGTCTGACACACTATTACCAACGTAAATTAAAGACTTTCCCATTAGTTTAAGAATTTCTTCATGAGGTAAAAATTCTTTCTTTGGTTTTACTTCAATTTCTAATTTAGAAAATATTTCATTTCTTTTTATATATTTCCGAACTTCTTCATCTGCTCCAAAAACAACAACATTAATATTACTTAACTGATCAGTCAATAAAGATAATGCTTTTAAAATAGCTATTGCTCTTCCTAATTTTCCTTGATATCCTTTTACCAAAATAATTTTTCTTCCATTCAATGGTTTTATATAATCAACTTCAAGTTCTCTGTATTTAAAACCTCCACCACCAGGAAAAACCCCTAAAAAAGTTCCTTTAAACCCATATTCAACCGAAATATTATAATCTCTTCTACAATCAGTAAACAAATAATCTATTCGAGAAAGAACCGATTTTAAATCATTTTTATAATTGGGCTTATTTTTCTTATTAAACAAATCGCTTCCCCATGACGAATAAATCCACTTGATGCCTCTGTGCTTTTTCATGATTTCTAAAATAGGTAAACATGAGATTTGCAAAACAAAACTATGTACCACATCTGGTTTTACTTCAAGCAATACGTTTTCAAAAACTTTCTCCGTATTGTATTCAAACAAAAAACTTAGTTTTTTGTATAAAAAGGGCAATCTTTTTTTAAAAAAATAGCGACCTTTGAAATTGGGGTACTTTTGTTTCCAGCCAGTAATTTGCTTTACCCACGGTAGATGTTTTGATTTACCACCATCCAAAATATCGAACCAAAACACGTCGTGACCAGATTTTTCTAGTTGCTGTGTCCATCGTACAAAATGGATAGAATTCATGGAAACCATTAATATTCTCATAATTTTATGATTAAATGAATGGTTTGTTTATTAGAATTGTATTGATATTGATAAGCGCAATCTCTTAAATTATTGATGATGCACTCCAATAGCAATTTATTTATAGCAAACATCTCTAAAAACGATATGGTCTTTTTTTGGAGAAGCTTTTTGGTGGTTTGCTTTATAGACTTATAATCAGCATCAAGTGTAATAGAAACTTTAATCACCTTGTCTTTTTCTGCTAATAACACATTACTAATAAACGATTTTACTTCAGCTTCTTTGTTAGTTAAACTAAAATTGAAATCTGCATTCTCAAGGGTAACATAGTCTGATTCATTATAAATTCCCCAATCAAAATTTAAATTAGCCTTGGTTTTATTTGTCTGCCTTGTAAATTCTAAATATTGATGATTTATTTGTTCTAATTTAGGGTGAAAAGGCATGATATCGCTTGCTATCCTATAGTGTTTAGGATGCCATTGATGAAGCATTAACACTTTTTCGGTATAAAAATTGACTTTATAACCAGCGTTTTTTAATCTGACATGCACATCGGTATCTTCGCCACCCCAACCATTGTAAAATTCATCATAACCATGAATTGATTTTAAAGCCTCCGTTTTGAAGAATGTCATGCCAGTAGCATCTTCATACGATTTAAAATTTATTGAATAATCATGAAAAGAAACATCCTTTTTTGATTCCGTTCCATTTAAAAATCCGACTTGAAAATAAATAGCTTCTTGTTTTTGCTTTAATTGCTGCAATGTTTCAATAAAATTTGGATGGTAAATCATATCCATATCACCCACAAAAAAATAGGGTGTTTTACAATTTTTTAAAACAATATTTATAGCTCTCGATTTACACCAAAGTTGTTGTTCCGTTTTACATTTAATTAGCTTAACAAATGTATAAGCTAGTACCAATTCATCAATCGCTGCCTTACTACCATAGTCAACCAAAACGACTTCAAATTCTTTATTCGTTTGGTTTTTTAAAGATTCTAAACACTTAGTTACAATGCTTC
The DNA here is from genome assembly GCF_004341235.1 of Mariniflexile fucanivorans. GTDB lineage: Bacteria > Bacteroidota > Bacteroidia > Flavobacteriales > Flavobacteriaceae > Mariniflexile > Mariniflexile fucanivorans. The sequence continues at coordinate 80,790 of NZ_SLUP01000008.1, read as the reverse complement.
TCTCTCTATCTCGATATGTAAGTACAATAGTTATCAAATTATTCAACGAAATGTTTTATTTGTTCATTATTAAGTCCTTTAGTTTTTAAAATGAACTTTTTAAAAGGTATAAAATAAAATATCTTTTTAAAAATTTTTTCAGATAACCAATAGTTAAAAGGTTGACTTTTGAGTTTTTTTAAAGACTGAAAATTATTGAAAACCTTGGGTTCTTCCTCTAAATTTTCAAAAGCATCTATTGCCCAATTTTCCAAAGTGTTCCCTAAATGATATGCAAAATTATCATACGTTGCTAGTCTAAATCCATCTACTTTTAAAACAGGTAGATCAGTATATAGGTGTTCACTATCACCACCCAACTTATATACAGAATCATCTTTGGGCAACTTTTTAAATACTTCGATTTTGTAAGTAGCTACAAAATGCGAACTTCCTAAAACTGCTATAGTTCCATTTTTAGCCTTAATGGCGCCTATAGTATCTTTCCATTTAGTATCTAGCCACGGCCAACCAATACTATTGGCAAACTTAGTTAACGCAACTTCATTTTTAACAGGCAAAAAGTAAAGTTTTTTTGAAAATAAATAACGAAGCCAGATATTACTCGTTAATCGAAAATGAGTTCTAAACACAGGTACAGGACACACGACTCCTGCATTGGGGAAACTTTCAAAAACTTTTAAAACCTCTTGTTCCCAATTGTTTATAAAAATCACATCGGCATCGGTTATAGTTACTAAACGTTCTTGTGTATTACGTAATGCTTTTAATATACTATTTATTTTTCCTATGTTTTCAGTCTCAAAAATAAGCTCATCTATATAGTTTTGTTCCTTTAGGTTAAGCAGCTGTTTATTAACCTTATCACAACAAGCATCACTAATTATAGAAATTTTTAAAGGGGATTGCGCTGTTTTTAAAACTGATTTCAAACACATTTCAAATATTTGAAAAGCGTCTTTGTAATAATCATTTTGATGAGGAATATGTAAAGGGATAATGACCCTATGAGAACACTGGGTTAGATTTAATAGATTCTCTTTAGATATGTTTTCTCCCTTACGCATCATTAAATGGACAACTATTTATTAATGCCTTTTTTCTAGAGTTTAAAATAGATTCTTTTGGTAACAAGAACAATTTATTTACCTCAAAAAGCCTATTTAAGTTTTGAAAGGAAGTGTTTGTTAAATCTATCAAAGATTCTGCATTAAAATCGATATCCATGGATTTGTAATAATCGTAAAACTTAATATTATCACCTGATAATTTATCTGAGAATTTAATCCAAATAGCAGGAATTCCATATGCATGTGGTAATATCAAGCCATGAAGTGAGGATGATATGATTTTTTCACATTCTAATATTTCATCAGTAGTTTTCTCAATATCAGTCGTTAATAGATTAATAATTTTAATATTTTTTTCATTAGAAAAAACTTCAACAACCCTATCATAATCAACATAATGAGGCACAATACCTAACTCATATATTTTTTTTATTTTAGGAGAATAATAATCTGGTAATAGTATTGCTGGATCTCCATAAACTTCAGCGCATTCAAAACCTTTTTCCAATATTTTTGCTCTTGTTTCTGGACCTCTTACGGCTAAAAATTTTGCATTTCGAATATTATCATTCTTCTTAATAATACCACTTCCCCAAACAATGGATTTCTTTGATGCAGAAGAAATAATACTACCTATACAAATATAGTGCTTGAAAAAATATTTATGGAACCCTTTTAATGGATGCTTAATAGATATTACTTTTTTATTTGATATTTTTTCAACTAAATACTTCGACAATAAATCGCCATAGTTTTCTAATCCATTTTTTCTCTTTTCACGCCACCAATATAACCTTATCCCCATCATATTAATTATACTTAATTTTAAACCTTTTATATTTTCAATAATCTTTTAAACAATGTATCGCCTCGACCAATAGACCTAAATAAATTATAAAACACTTCAATTCTTAGAATTTTCATATTTAAAATAATTCCCTTAGTATTTTTTTTTATGAAAGTTAAACATAAATCTGCACTATCATATTCTTTTTGTGCAATAGCTAATCTAAAAACCCATAATACCTTTTTTAATAACGCTAATTCTATTTCATTATCTCCATCAATTAAATCAAAAACCGTTTTTGTTGCTTTTAAATAGGAAACAACTCCTGAACTTACATCTTTTAAAAATTTATTGGTTAAACTTTCATGTCCATCTCTTAGCAGTATTAATACTTTATTTATATGAAAATAGCTTGTAACATCTTTCAACGCTCTTGCGTATAGCTCATGATCTTCAAGCATATCCATATCTTCACGCATTGGTAAATACAATTTTATAAAATCAAATTTCCATAATGGTGCCATCATCATTAATGGAAAGCCACCTTTTACAAAATCTTTAAAAATATCCAAATTATTATCTAGATCTTTTTTTTTATATAAGTCAAAATCCAATTCATTTTCAAAAACCACCCGTTTTAAATCACAAGAAACAAATTGAAAATCGTGAGTATTAATTGCCTCAAATTTAATTTTAAGATGATCTGGATGCATAACATCATCACTATCAAAAAACTGAAGATAATCTCCTTTTGATTTTGTAATTGCATAATTTCGACAAGCACTTGGGCCTTTAGGTTTGGTTTCAGGCCTCTTATATAATTTAAACCTACTGTCTGTTTCAATAAATTTTTCAATTTCAAAATAAGTTCCATCTTGAGAACCATCATCAACTATAATACACTCCCAATCTTCATAGGTTTGTTTTTTAATTGACAACAATGTTTGAACAATTAAATTTTCTCTATTATAACATGGAATAACAATTGAAATCATAGCTTTATTCTATTAATAAAAAATTCTCCTCTTTTAAAAAAAATAAATGAAAACAGGCTCATAATTAAAAAAAATTTCATCTTTAAATTCAATGTTTTTGCAAAAAAAACCACAAAAAATATCTTCAAGGATTTTATGTATTCTTTACGTTTTAATAGTGTTTTATAAATTGAAATAAAATAATTTACAAGGTACTTCTGAATCTCCAATGGTAATTTTTTATAGTATTTTTTGTAGATAATAAATCTTGCTAAATAATAATGCCAGAACTTTTGACTTGGTTTTTTTGTTGTTATTCTTTGGTCATGATATCTAATGTAAACTAAAGGTTTTTCAACAAAACAAAAGATTTTATCATTATAGAAAACATTACAATAAAATTCCCACTCTTGAGAAGCCTTCAAACTTTCATTAAATTTATAGTTTCTTTCAACAAGAAAGCTTTTATTCCATAGTGTGGATGGTGTAAAAACAACAAACTCTTCTTTCAAATAAGCTTCAAAAGGATCTTTTAAACATTCATTTTCAGGTCTAAGACCATAAAAATCAACAAGTTCATATTTGAAATTTAATGTTTGACAAATAGAAAACTTAAAATCAGATTTCAGTAAAGATGCTATTTGAATTGAAAGCTTGTTAATGTCCATGATATCATCATCATCAATCCAATTTACAAATTCACCATTACTTATATCCAAACCATAATTTCTAGCACCATTTCCTCCTTTAGCATAATTAGTAGGTCTTAAATGATATTGAAATCGACTATCTTTCTCTATGTACTTTTCTAAAATTTCTGCTGTATTATCTGTAGAACCATCGTCAACCACAATACATTCCCAATTTAGGTGGGTTTGTGCCAACACACTATCAAGTGTTTCACCTATAAAGCGTGCTCGATTGTAGGTTGGAATTATTATGGAGACTAAAGGTTGTTGCATTAAATGAATTTAAACAGCTAATATACAAGCAAAAAAATTAAATGGTAAATTAAGTGACTTTGAAATCTACGAGTTACTTTTCGTAAAGCATTTGGTATTGTTTAGCCATTATTTTTATATTAAACTTTTTCTGTACTGCATATATTGCATTGGCACTCATTTTTTTATATAACGCCATATCATCATACAATGTTTGAATGGCATTTACAAAGGCTTCTACATTTTTATCCTCTACCAAGTAGCCTGTTTGATCTTGTATTAATGTTTCTGACACACCTCCTGAATTGAACCCTACAATTGGCAAACCCATGGCTTGTGCTTCTAATGACACAACACCAAATGCTTCGCTTCTGCCATCTTTATCTTTTGTTGAAGTCATTAAAAATAAATCATGATTAGATAGAATAATTTTTATTTCACTTTGTGATTTTTTTCCTAAAAAACTCACATATTCATTTAATTCTAAGTCTTTAACTATTTTTTTCAATCTATTTTCATCCTGTCCAGCTCCTACCAATGTTAAATGAACTTTATATTTTTTTGTTATTAAAATTTTCAAAGCTTGAATGGCAAATTCTTGTCCTTTTAAAGGAGTTAACCTAGCAACGGACACTAATTTAAAGAGCTCGTTTGTATTTCTAATTTTACTTTCACTACCAGGGTTAAAAAAACGAGTATCAATACCTATAGGGACTACAGTTATTTGGTCACTATGGAAACCTTTGTCAATTAATTTGTTCTTTAAAAATTGAGAGTTCGTAGTTATTTCATTTACATAGGTTTTATAATCATTAACCATCTCTTTTAGCATCGTTCTTTCTAGTAAATAATGGGCATCATAACCATGAAATGTTACAATAATTTTCGATTTCAAAAACCCAATTTTTTTTAAATATAGTATGGGCTGTAAAGCTGTTGCAAAATGTATATGAAAAACAGGTGTATTTTTAAACTGTTCATAAAACTTTAGGTAATATAAATAATCTAAACTTATTTTTTTTCTTGTTTTGCAATACTTAATAAAATAATAAAGTTTTATTGGGTTGAAGCATATACACGCAAAATCTAAACGCCGTTTAAACCTGTTTTTAGGATTTTTAAAAACTATTACTTTATCTAAGAGATTGTATTTTAATATGAGTTCTTGCTGCGATGAATTATTTAAACTTTTTAATTTATCGGTTATAATTTGTACTTCATAACCAAACTTTATAGCCTCAACAGTAGCCTGTGTAACAAAGGTTTCTGAGACATTAGGAAATGATTGGATTTTTATAACTATAGACTTCATCTATTAGATTTCCATTTTAAAATACTTTCTTTTGACTGCTGATAGACTTCAAAATTAAAATACATTTTCTTTAGTGTTCTAAAAAAATGTTTTGAATCTTCCTTTTTAGAAAAATTTCCAAACATCAAATAAAATAGGTTTTTTTTCCAATGTTTAAGTAAAAGCGTGTTAGCTTCTTTTCTTAAGGTATTTTTAGTTTGTTCTTTATTTGAAATCAAATCTAAATAAGGTTTTAAAATAAAATTGGCATCCGTCATTCCCTTTCTCAATCTAGATATATAACTTAAATTGAGCCGACTGTTCGACATAAAATGTTTAAAATATAGGCGTTCATCAAACCAAATTTTATATCCTAATAAGCGTAAAGCATAACTATGTTCTGTATCGCCGCCACTACTTAACGAAGTTCCTTTTCTACAGGTTAATTGCTGCTTAAAACCTAATGTTTGAAGTGTTTGCCAATGGCTTTTTCTAACAACCATTCCTGCTCCATACAAACACCCTTTTTTATTTGTAATGTCGCCACTTACATTTCCTTGTTTAGATATAGCAAAATATTTGGACAGATTATCAAACCACTCCGGTTTTTCTTTTTCAAATACAGCATCGCACCATCCTCCCAACGCACCAATAGAATCATCAGATTCCATAACATCATAAGCATTTTGAACATAAGTATCACACAACCAATTATCATCATCACAAATTAATAAGTATTCATAATTTGCTTTTTCGTAACCCAATTCTTGTGCGTAAGATTTACCAGGAATTGATTGTACATATGATTGATATGCTATGTGTAAATTTCCATTTTCTTTCCAGAAATCATCAGCAAAATTCTTGGTACCATCTGTAGAAGCATTGTCTACAAAAATAATTTCACAAGGAATATTTAATTTTTGCTTTGCTAAATGGCTTAGTGTTGGTGCTAAACGTTCTTTACCATTATAAGTACATAATACTATAGAAACTCCTTTTTTAAGCATAATTAAATATTTTCACCTCCCTAGTAATATTTTAATCACCTGTTTAAAAGCTTTATAAGCATTTTTAAATCGATTAGCATTTGAGTGTGCATTCGTTATTTTTAATGCTGGTTGTTTTCCATAAACAAAATTCACCTGTTTTAATCTTACATAATTATTAGCTTTTAAGCATGCTTTATACAAATTAAATATAGGAACAATATCTAATCGATTTTCTAAATTAAAATTCTTGTTATACGAAGCTAATAGTGGTTCGTTTTCAATCTTATAATGACTATAATGAAAAAAGCGTAGTGCTGTATTTTCTGTATTAACATAATAGGTATCTGCTAGTTTTAAAATTTGACGCTCATGCAAATTCCAATTAGCAACATTATAACCTAAATGTCTTAAAACATATACCTTATCTAAAAAGGCAGGTCCATAACCCAACCATATCTGATCGTAAAAATAGCCTTTACTCAAATCATGATACCCGTAGGTCTTAACTCTTTTACCCCACCACATTATAAAACTTAAAATTTCAGGTGTATTATTTACAGCTAAAAAGCCTAAATTATAAATACCTGTACGCATTAGGTCTTTATCCTGTGGATGGCCAACCTCTCCCGTAGGACTACATATATGCGGTGTAAGCACCATTTGATGAGTTTCTAAAGCTGAAAATACTTCTTTAAAAGGAGAAAATACTTTGATATCTGGATCTATATAAAGTAACTTTTCATAACCTTGATTAAAAAAATACTTAAACAACTCGGGCTTAACTACAGTACATAATTCTGCTATACCATATTTATATTGCAAACTATCAATTAAATCTTTAAATAAAGTAGGAATCCATAAAACCTCATCTGCACCTAAATCGTTATAATCTATAGTGCTATAAGGTGCGTCTAGTATGGCTATTGTAAACCTTTTGTTGTGATGATGCTTTTTAAAAGACACCGCTAAAGTTTTGGCATGTGCCAAATAGTTATTTGCACAAATGGTGAATGCACCAATCATATGTTTTATTTTTTTATTATTCTTCGAAAATTCTAAGTATTACTTTAAATAAACCTATGGCTAAAATTATGATGTTAAATACTTTTAATTATGTCATATAATTGTGGACAAATTTCTTCTGGTGTAAATTTAGTGAAAGCAACTTTATTATATGTTCCATGTCTTTCTAATATTTCTCTATTGTTATAATAAGTAAGTACACTTTCAGCCATAGCTACAACATCTAAATACGGAACAATAAACCCACCACCATCTTTTAAAATCTCATTAGTTCCTACAGCTTGATCAAAACTAATTATTGGCTTCCCTAATAAACCAACCTCAATACACACCAAAGGAAATGGATCCTCTCTTGAAGGCATTAAAAACACATCAAAATCATTAAAATAGTCTTCCGTATTTTCAACTTCTCCAACAAAAGTAACACGATCTGAAAGCCCCATTTTGTTAAGATCTTCATCAATAATATTAGCAACCTGCTTTGATAAACGTCCCACCCATTTAAAAACAATAACTGCTGATGGCTGTTGTGCTTTTATATAACGAGCAACCAACACAAACAAATCATAACCTTTACGCCAATCAACTGTACCCGATGCACCAACAATAAAACTATGTGTCTCTTTTTTCTTCTCAATTTTAGAAACAGAACAATCTTTAAAAGCACACTCATACACAACTTTGATTTGCGATTCGTCAATTTTCCAATTTTTCAACAAATTTGCTTTTACCAATTTTGCTGGTACAATAACCATTTCTATATCTGGCAAAAAACAATTTAAGTTTGGTAACATATTTTTAATCATTACCTCTAACTCATGTATATGACCTATAATTTTACTTTTAGGACTGCCATATTTTATATCTATTGACATAGGAATTGATATAATAGTATTAGCATATATAATATCATACCCTATACTTGAAACATTAGATATAAAGACTTCCTTTTTGTTTAAAGGAGTATAAACTCCTAGTTTCTTTAAAATACGTTTAGCAAATGGCATGCCTTCTTTTTTAATTGACAAAGCATAATTATAATATGTGTTACAATTGGCTTGGAAATCAGCTTCTAGACTTCCTCCCTTTAAGGCTAAAACATCCACAAGCACCTCTGGTTTATTATCCTGTAACCATTTTATAAAAAGGAGCATGACCATAGGAGCTCCTGTTCTTGATGTTTCGTGTGTAATGAAGAGGAATCTTTTTTTCAAATTTTTATCTATTCTTAATTGTACGATAATTTTTTAATATTCTTTTTACCTGTTTGTTTGGGTTTTTTGCATGTGTCAATAGTTGTTTGCTTACATATAAAAATCGTTTCGGTGTATATTTTAAGCAAAACTTAAGGGCATGTGGCATTTGTATTTGAAACTCTCCTTGTATTGTACTAGATTTATTATTTTTTACAAACACAAAACAGCCTAGAAAATCTTCAACTTTTAAAGGTTTAAAAAAATAAAATGCTCGTAGCAAAAACCAATAGTCCATAGTATAATGTTCTTTTATTGGAAACTTACCAATTTTCTCTTGAACTTTACGCTTATACATATAGCTTAATGGGTTTGTTGGAAAACGCCCTTTAAGGATAGATAAATCCTTCCATGATATTGTGACATTCGAGCTTTCAATAAATTTATCATTTATTTTCATATGTAGATTCCCAACAATAATATCCGCTTTTGGGGTTTTATTAAATGCTCCAACAAAAATTTGAAAAGCATCAGGATAAAAATAATCATCTGCATTTAAATAGATAATTAAATCTCCTGTGCTCAGTGAAAAAGCTTTATTCATAGCATCAGATTGACCAGAATCCTTTTCTGAAACCCATTTTACATGAGGATAATCTTTTAAAGTGGAAATTGTATTATCTATAGATTTTCCATCTACTATTATATGTTCCCAATTAGTGTAAGTTTGTCTCATTACACTCTCTATAGCTTTAGCTATATAATTTCCAGAATTAAAACTAGGTGTAAGGACGCTTATTTTCATTATTTAATACTTTAAAGGATGTTTTTAACAAATCTAATAGGTTTTAAAATTAATTTCCCAATTTTAAACTCTCTAGAATTCTTTATACTATCAATATTTTCATAATCTCCCAAGTACATAAATGCTTTAAATTTTCTAGATGTTTTTGTTTTACTTTTTAATTGATAATTACCATAGTCAAACAAAAAATCATTACCTAAATAATGAGCATATCCTTTTAAAAAATCAATAAAAATTTCATTTTCTAAATATTTTTCATTACCAATTTTTCTATTAATCATCTCATCGACTTCGGCATTCTGATATGGGTCACCGTATTTACCTTTAAATTTATGATTTTTTGAAACATCTAAAACAGCATCATGAAAACCTATACCTAACCAATTGTATAAAACTTCTACCTTATTAGAGGTGTCCTGTACTAAATCTTCATATCTAATAACAAATATATTATCATTATTTTTATTCATTTCACAAAATGAATGTATTTTCTTGGGTGCCAAAAACAAATCTCGTTTATAGTAATTTAACCTTTCTAAGGTTTCCACTTCCCATGTTTTAATTATAGACTTCACCACATCTATAGGATTTCGCTTTAAAATAATAATTTTACTTTTTGGAAAAAGTAAAATTATTTCATTTAAAATTTCCCAATATCTAGGGGTTTTATCTATAACAAACGTAAAACCTTCAGATACTGGTTTATATAAACTTAATAAGAATTGCTTTTGTTTTAAATTAAAATCTATTTTATATTTATCAATATAATCTTTAAAAGCATTGTGTGCCAAACTATTATCGAACGGAGCTTTAATTAATTCTGGCTTAATTTGGTTTACAAAATTTAACAAAAGCCAAGGCTCACTACATGTGTTAGCTTCACTATTATTTGATAACAAATTTTGTAGATATGTGGAACCTGCTCGAGGTTGGGATATAATAAAAATAAGACTTTCTTCTTTCATAGTCTCTGTAATTTTTTCTTAAGTTTGTATCCAAAAAATTTAAAGTAATAAAAGAATAACCAAATAGTATGTGATATGGTTTTCGAAACCGACAATTTCCTTATAACTATTGTATATTTTAATAATTTATAAAAACTCGACATAGTTTTTGGTAAATTTAAAACAATCGTTTGGTAAAAACCTTTTACTGATCTAGATGCTTCTTGATGGTATATATAGTTGAAATGCTTATCTGCGTAATCCCATATTTTTATCCAATTTTCACTATGGAGAATACTTAATTTCTTAATACCTAATTCTTTTAATCCTGATTTAGAAACACCCGAGTCGATATATCTATATACAGCCATCTTTTCATCTATAAAGCCGAAATCACCATATTTACCTAATAAAAAAGATAAAGGCACATCACCAAAAGCGACATCGTAATACCAATTTGGAAAAAAACCCTCATTAATAACATTTCTAAACATTAAAGTTCTTAATTTTACCCGCATTTTATTACAAAAAATTGGAGCTACACTAGAAATAGGCTGAGGAAAGTATCCTTGTTTAGGACTTTCTTTTTCAATAAATTTATTATTTTCTTTTTCAGAAATTTTCTGCCAATGGTGGGAAGCTATTAAGTTTGGGTTACTCTCCAATAAATCAAACTGTTTTTGTAATTTCAAACAATCTGTCCAATAATCATCTCCTTCCAAAAGTGCAATATATTTTCCTTTACATTTTTTTAAAGCAAAAATAAGATTTGGTATCATACCTATATTGGTTTTATGGTTATAATACCTAATAATATTAGAGTTGAGATTATTAAGTATAAAATTATCAATTACACTATTTGTATTATCTACAGAAGCATCATTAGATAATATAATTTCTAATGAAAAGGAAGTTTTTTGTTTTAACACGCTTTCAATTGCCTCAACAATATAATCTTGATGATTATAAGTAATCATACAGACTGAAACTATTACCATATTAAAATGATTTTATAACTCTACCAGGCACTCCTACAATTGTAGAATTATCCGGTACATCTTTTAAAATAACAGCTCCGGCACCTACTTTAACATTCTCCCCTATAATAACGTCTGGCAAAATCACACAACCAGCACCTAAAGTTGAATTATTTCCAATAATACACCTACCTAGTATTGTTACATTTGGAGATATTTCTACAAAATCACCGATATTAGAGTCATGTGCAACAACTGAATTATAATATATTAAACAGCCTTTTCCTATTTGTACAGAATTAGATATTCTTGCTCCTGCCAAAATAGAAGTTCCTTCTTTAATTTCTACTTCAAAATCACCAACTTCAGCACTTTTCGAGATTAATATTATTGGATTGGCACCTAATTCAACAAACTGTTTATATAATTTTTCTCGACGTAGAGGATGACCTAATCCAAGAACAAAAGATTTATCTATATATGCTTTAAAATAATTTTCAACTGCATCAAAAGAATTTAAAATTTTAAATCTATTATATATTTTTTCTGGTAAATCATGACTTACATTATCAAAAAATAGAATGCTTTCATCAGATAAATTCATATCTATCGATAAAACTTGTAGCAATTCTTTTGCAAGTCCTTTAGCTCCTACAATTAACATTGTAATTGTTGTTTTATAATATTTACAATAATTTTTAAATTATTTTCATCTAATCCTACATAAAGAGGCAAACACAAAACCCGAGAAGAAATAGATTCTGATATTTCCATGGTTTGTTCTTTTATATAAGGTAATTTATTTAATGAGGGATAAAAATATCGCCTAGCATTAATATTATTTTCATTTAATGCTCTTTCTACTTTAAGCAAGTCTTTTTCAGAACTAAAAACAACTGGAAAATAACTATAATTCCACTCAGTGTGTTCTCTAATTTTAAGACATTTTAAATCTAATTCCTTTAAATGATTCAAATAATACTCAACAACAATTTTTCTTTCTTTAAGTATAGTTTTTAAATAAGGAAAAACAGCAAGCCCCATAGCTGCTTGCAATTCAGAAATCTTTCCATTAATGCCTAATCCATGAAATTCTAAATGTCCATCGTGCCCAAAATTATGACTATAATAAAGTTTGTTATATACATCCCTATCTTTACAAAACATAGCACCTCCTTCTCCTGTTTGAAATAATTTTGTCGCGTGAAAACTACAGGTACTTACATCTCCATAATTAAAAAGGGACTGTTCTTTGTAGTTTACGCCAAAACAATGAGCAGCATCATAAATAACTTTTAAACCATGCTTCTTGGCAATAGCATCTATCGCATCCACATGACATGGATTACCGAATACATGAGTAGCCAATATTGCTGTAGTTTTCTTTGTTATTGCTTGTTCTATTTTTGTTTCATCTATAGTTAAATAATCGGGGTTTATATCAACAAATACAGGTGTACATCCTTCCCAAACAATACTACTTGTAGTAGCTACATAACTAAAGGGCGTTGTTATAATTTCTCCATTATTTCCAAATAATTTTAAGGCTATTTGTAATGGAATTGTTCCATTGTTTGTAATAATAATGTTTTTAACTTTTAAATATTGTTTTAATTTATGTTCTAATTCCAAAACAAGCACACCTCTATTAGTTAACCAACCAACATCCCAAGCTGTTTTTAGAATAGCATGATATTCTTCTAGTGGAGGAAAAAATGTTTTAGTAACATTAATCATAAATCTGTTATATTTAAATGTGGAAAGCATTCATTATTTGATTCTTTTTTCAAAAATTTACATAATTGTTTATAATCACTATTTTTAGATACATCAATACAAATAAAATTAGGATCATTTTTAAAATACAACATCACCTCTTTGTTGTGTTTGTTATAGCTTTCCAATAATAACTCTTTGTTGTATATATCATCTTCAGGAGTATTGAACACAGCACGATTATAATCCCACAAAAAACCTTTATACCTATAGGTCGCATTAATTAAATCATTTTTTTCTGGAACCCGAGCCCCATCCGCAAATTTATTTGAATGAAATTTTGTTATAGAATTATACCATTTATTAGGATCTCTTATAGTCAATATAAACTTAGCATTTGGATAATGCTCTTTAAGAATTATCCACAAATATGGCAAAGAAAAAGGGACATCTTGAAAAGCTTCGGCTTTTTTACAATATTTCACAATAGGTTTATAATCTTTTTCCAAATAATTCTTTATCAGAAGTTCTGCTTCTTCCTGTTTCCCCATTTTAAAATCAAAATCCATTAAAACCTTCTCAAGAGAAGTTGTACCTGTTTTATTATAACCAATACAAAATATTTTATTTTTATTTATTGTAAACATTATTATAAGATGAGTTTAACAAAAACGGTGGCCATACTTCTTTTTTATCTATAATTTGAAATGAAACTATATTGTTGGCTCTAAATAAAGGTTCTTCATTTTCCATTTTCCCTATAGATATATTCAAAGAATATATTCCCTTTGAAAATTGTAAATTGGAATGAGTAATAATAAACTCAATTTTATTATTTATTATTTTAATATTTGAATATACATCATTGTTTTTAAACAATGCCACCGCTCTTTGTTCTTTATCAAAAACAGATATGAAAAATTTTGGTACCTTAACATTTTTAGTAAAACTTAATTTTATTAATACTTTTAAATCATCACCCCAATTTAATTGGGATATATTTTTTTCGTTTTTTTTATTAGTAATAACTTCAACATGTTCTAATACTAAGCTATAATCCGTAAACACCACATTACTTTCATTGTTAGAGAATCTAGTATAATATAAATCAATAGCTGTTGAAACATCTACTCCTTGGAATTTAGCCATCCCTTTATCCATTAAAATTATTTGACTACAAATACGAGATACCATTGGCATGCTATGAGAAACAAATATGATAGCTGTATTTGGCAAAATAATATCAATCGTCTTTAGACATTTTAGTACAAAACCCAAATCCCCAACCGCCAAAACCTCATCAATAATCAATACATCAGGTTCCATTTGTGCTGCTACGGCAAACCCCAAACGTACTTTCATACCAGAGCTATAATTTTGTACTGGCATATCTATAAACTCGCGTATTTCAGAAAAGTCTATAATATCTTCAACTTTAGCATTTATTTCTTTTTTGGTGAACCCTAATACCGCGCCGTTATTATATATATTTTCACGCCCACTTAAAATGGGATTAAAACCAGCTCCTAATTCAATTAATGCACCAACCCTACCCTTGATAGTGATTTTTCCTGCATCAGGATTTATTAAACCATTTAATATTTTTAATAAAGTAGATTTCCCTGCGCCATTATGCCCTATCAAGCCTAAACATTCGCCACGGCGTAACTCAAAATTAATATCTTTTACTGCCCAAAATTCTTTATCTCGAAGTAATCTTTCATTTTTGTTACCCTTTATATTGGACACTAAATCTTTTACACCATACCATAAGCTGGTTTTTAAATCTTTACAGAATTTCTTGCTTAAGCCTTCAACTTTTACAAGAACTTCTTTATTGGTTTCTATGTTTTTTTCTTCAATCATATATTTTTTCGTGACACGATGCTCGTGAGATGTGAAACGGGGTTTTATGAAAAGTGAAATAATTCTCCTTTTACGCTTCACATTTCACGTCTCACGATTCACCTTTTACCCTTTCCGTTTCAAATAATTCCTAAATCCCAATAACAATTGTTTTACTTTTAATATTAACGTCATTAATCCATCATTCTTATCTACATATTTCAATTTGATGGCAATAAGATACTGTGTTTCTAATTCGGTTAATGACCCTAAAGCTATTGAAATAAATTGAATTAATTCTTTATCACTTTTTCTACCTGAGCCTTCTGCTATGTTTGAAGGTATTGAAATGGCAGCTCTTCTAATTTGACTTGTTAATCCATACCGCTCATCATCAGGAAATTTAGAGGATAACTTATAAATGTCCTCTACCAAATTCATGCTATATTTCCAAACATCTAAATCTATATGTTCCATATTTTTTTCACGTGAAACGTAAGACGAAATTCACGTTTCACCTTTCACCTTTCGCGCCTCAAGTTTCACAACTCCCATTTCACCTTTCACGTATTTAAGCACTTAAACGTTCAACAATAATTGGAATCGATATCCTATAAAATAATAAGGCTATAAAAAATAAAGCGACACTGGCAGCAAAAATCCAACAGAAATATCCCAAATAGTCAGGCGAAGTACCTAAAGCAAGGTCTCGTGATGTTAAAATTAAAGCCGAAAAAGGATTAATCTCCATAATAGTTTTCATGATGCCTTTTTTTGGAATCGCATATACTACCGGTGTAACGTACATTAAAAAACTTAAACTCATACTTATTATTTTCGCAATGTCATTGTAAATCATACCTATGGGCGTCATAAACAAACCTAGCGTTGTACCAAACAATATAGCCGCTAATATCGCAAAAGGGAACAATAACAATGACCAATGAAAGCCTATTCCAAAAACAAAAATAAAAACCACTAATAGCATTATTTTTATGAGGCTATTAAAAAGAAGTTTGTAAATACCAGATAATACAAGTGCTTCTTTGGGGAAATTTATTTTAGACATAATACCCCTTGCCGCATTAGTACTACTGGTTGGCGAATTAATAGCTTCGGTAATGATAGACCAAATTAATGTACCCGAAAACGCATACACAGGATATGGTACGCCAGTATCAGAAAGCTTAATAGTACCAGTTAAATTTAAAAATATCCAAACTAAAGCTGAAGTAACGGGCATAATAAAAGCCCAAATAATACCCAAATAGGATTGTCTGTATTGCGATTTTATATCTCGAGTTGCTAATTGTTTTGCTAAAAAATGAGACCCAAATAAATCTTTAGCACTTGCTTTTAAAAGTTTTAAAAAATGGATGTTATTCTCTTTTTGATAGATACGAGTTTCTAGGGCCATGCTAAGATGTAATTACTTGGCTAATATAATAATTATAGAGGATTTATCTTTGATAAGATAAGGCATACACTTAGAAATAATATAAAATAAGGTATTATGATACAGTTGTAATAGATGAAATACATTAGAAGCAAACAACTAAACAGCTAAACAACAAACATCTCAACAAATAACAAACCTATCCAACCTTAATATTATTAATCATATTAAAAACGTCTTCATAAGGCAAGCCCAAATAAGAACAAGCTTCGGCAATGGTAACATGTTGATGCCTATCTTTATGATACAATAATCGAATATCCCGCATCACTTCTTGAGCATAACGTTCACTTCGTCCCGTTATCCAAATAATATCTTGGGAATAAATACAAATTCGATGCATAAAATAAATAATGGTTAAACGAAACACTAATTACAAGAGCTATAATAAATTAGAAGGGGTACACATAATTTAAATAACCTACAAACACACATAAATATATTACTTTACAATAATAATATAATTTTTAATACAAAAAAATAATTAATGTAGGCAAAAATAACAAATCAATCCCTACAAAAGCAGTAATCTACTCAAAACCAATAACCTTATAAACCAATAACCTTATAAACTTATAAACCAATAACCTCATAAACTTATAAACCAATAACCTCATAAACCAAATAAACAACATCCACATAGCTCATGTATAGCTAAAGCATAGATAAGGCATGCCGACAGAACTAATGCACAAAGCCACAAATAGCTAAAAAAAGCAGAAAAAACCACTAAAACCCATACAAATAAACAAAAAACACCTATTCACGAAAAAAACACCGTTTAAAGCCTTATCCAAAAACATGGAAACAAAAAACACACTATGTTTACCCTTACAAAAACTACCAAAGCGGTAGTAAAGCCTAAACCAGTTCCTAAAAAATTACGGAACATAAACCCCCAAATCATGGCAAAATTAAACAGCTTTATTAAGATTGAAGGCACCCTAGACAATCTTACCTTTTACAAGGGCAAAGAAGGGTATTTAGTAAAAACAAAAAGTAGCGTGAGCGCCAAACGCATTAAAAACGATCCTGCTTATGCACGAACCAGGGAAAACGGTGTCGAATTTGGACATGCAGCCACCAGCGGAAAACAACTGCGTCGTGGTATTTTAGACCTGTTAACCGATGCTAAAGACGATTTAGTCACATCGCGTTTAACCCAAACCATGACAAAAGTTAAAGATGCAGACACCACATCCCCCAGAGGCCAACGCCAAGTAGCCATAGGTCTCGCAACACCACTTGGTAAATTGGCATTAAACGGCTTCAACTTTAATATCAATGCCATTTTAAGCAGCGTGCTACTCTCAGACTTTACGTTAAACACCACCACTGGTGCCATAAGTATGGCAGAATTTATTCCCTCTCAAAACCTAAATGCGCCTCAAGGCAGCACACATGTAAGTTTAATAGCCGGGTTTTTAGATATCGATTTTAATACAGATGTAAAAGACCTACAGGTGAGTCCATCGGTTAATCTGCCTATCGACAACACAAACACGCCGGTAACATTAACGCCAGCTGGAGTACCTTCTGGAACAGGAAATAAAATGTATTTTCTTAAAGTGGCATTTTATCAAGAAGTAAATGGTTTACAATATGCCCTGAACAATGGCACCTTTAATGCCTTAAAATTAGTGGAAATTCTGTAAAAAAAAGAAATTTAGCACCATCTATACATTTCAAAAGGTGGTGCTTTTTTATCGCACCGTCCCCCAAAAAACTTGTAACCCTAAACTCCTACTTGTTACCCTGAACTCGTTTCAGGGTCTTAGTTCAGTCACTACAGGCGTCCACAAGTTTTTCCATTCTGGGTTTTGACTTTCAATCAGATTAATTTTCCATTCCCGATGCCAGTTCTTTAATTGCTTTTCTCGTTTTATAGCATCATCTATATATTGAAATTCCTCAAAATACACTAGGTGTTTGAGCTGGTACTTCTTTGTAAACTTTGAGCCGTTACCAGATACATGGCGTTCCATCCTATCGTCTATACCTCCTGAAACACCTATATAGAGCGTGCCTCTAGCCTTGTTGGTTAAAATATAGACCCAATAATTATGATATGCACGCTTCAATGAGTTGATTTCTTATAATTTGTCGAGGCTGTCTTAAAAGTGTAATTCTGTGTCATATTGAGCCTGTCGAAATATTTTAACTTACTGATAATCAATATCAGTTTCGACAAGCTCAACCTGACAAAGTAAATACCATACACTTTTAAGACAGCCTCCTTCTTTCAACATTTCGGAATCTTATGTAACTTTATATTAGATGCTAAAACAAACTTACCATGATAAATCAATCACATTTAGACTTGTCATCCTGAATTCATTTCAGGGTCTTATCAGAGTCCTGCTTCAATATTTCGGAATCTCTCATAACAGCAAATTAGATGCTGAAATAAATTCAGCAAAACAAAGCAATTTACTTTTATCATTCCAAACATTCTCTCATTTGTCATTCCGAACTTGTTTCGGAATCTACACCTTATGAAACCAAAGTTCTAAATGAACTTTGATGCTGAAATAAATTCAGCAGGACAAAATAAATTACAGTTTACAACCGCCCCTTTAAAACTGCTAAAATTTTAGCTACTGCCGCTTCTGGGCTCTCCTTAACGGTTTCTATCTCTATAGTTGGATACATAGGCATTTCAAAAGGCGAACTAATCCCTGTAAAGTTTTTTATTTCTCCAGTACGTGCTTTTTTATACAGTCCTTTTACATCACGTTGCTCACATACTTCTAAAGGCGTATTTACAAATACTTCAATGTAATAATCGCTACCAACAATGGCTTTTATATCTTCCCGTATTTTATTATATGGCGTAATAAAAGCGGCTATAACTACTAAACCTGCATCAATAAATAATTTAGCGACCTCGGCGGTACGTCTTAAATTTTCAATGCGATCTTCTTTGGTAAACAGCAAATCTTTATTCAAACCTCTTCTTAAATTATCGCCATCCAAGGTATAAGTATGTATGTCCTTTTTATATAATTCTTTTTCCAACAAATTAGCAATAGTCGATTTACCAGAACCAGATAAACCCGTAAACCAAATTAAACAGGGTTTATGCTTATTAATGAGCGCTCTATCTTGCCCCTTTATAGTATAATTTTGCTTTTTATTATTTTTCATTACCTCTATTGTACAACAAAATAAGGATTTAATAAATTTTCTTTATTGTATAATAAAGCTTCGTTTTTATTTGCTTGAGTCACTTTTAAACCTACGGCATTACAAATAGCATGTCCTGCGGCGGTATCCCACTCCATAGTTGGTGCAAATCTTGGATATATATTTGCACGCCCCTCTGCAACCAAACAAAATTTTAAGGAACTTCCTTTTGAAACTAACTCAATACCTTTTCCTTGTAATTCTAAGGTTTTAATAAAAGCATCGGTTTCTTCACTTTTATGAGAACGACTCCCTACTATTTTTATTTGATTATTTTCTTCTTTTTTAGCTGCTATTTCTACACTGTTTTGAAATATACTTTCTGTAAACGCATGTGAATTCAACTCACATTTGTACGCTTTATTATCTGAAACTATGGCATAATATAAGGTCTTGGTTACAGGCACATAAATAACGCCCAAAACAGGTGTGTTATTTTTTATAAGTGCTATATTAACCGTAAACTCACCGTTTCGTTTTATAAATTCTTTGGTACCATCTAAAGGATCTACTATCCAACACATATCCCAATCTTTTCTAATGGTATAAGAAACTTGTTTATTCTCTTCACTTATAATAGGAATGTCCGTTTTTTCTAAATAAGAATTTATAATGGCATTTGCATTTTCATCGGCGATTGTTAACGGCGAATTATCTTGTTTTAAAGTGACCTCAAAACCTTCAGAATAAATTTTCATTATGTCTTCTCCTGCATGAATTGCTGCCTTTATAGCTATTTTAAGCAATATCTTCATTGTATATTCGCTCGATAAAAAATCAAAAATCTTAAATTATAAATTGATATAGAATTATTAACTTTTTTTAAAGAACTTCTTTAATTTAAATATCAATCCTTTTTTAGTTTTTTCATCTTCATGATACCCATTGGCATAATGTCCATAGCCATAACCATATCCGTAGCCATAACCATATTTTCCTTTTTGGTCGTAATAATTATAAAGGAAACTTAAATTTTTAACTTCTCCTTTATCGTATTTATCGTTAATAAGGTTCAACATGCCCTTTTCGGAATAGTCTTGTCTTACTACGTAAACCGTAGCATCTGTATATTTTAATAATTCAAAAGCATCGGCCACTAAACCTATTGGTGGTGTGTCTAACACAATAAAATCGTAGGTTTCTTTTAGTGTAGCCATTAAAGCATCGGTTTTTTCACCTATAAGTAACTCTGATGGATTAGGTGGTATAGGACCTGATGTTATCACGTCTAAATTTTCAATATTTGTTTGCTGAACAATGTCTTTTACAGCTTCTTGCCCTATTAAATAGTTTACGGCACCGATATCATTTTTCACTTCAAAATCACCAAAAATTTTCGGCTTTCTTAAATCTAACCCTACCAACACTGTTTTTTTTCCGCTTAACGCAAAAACTGTTGCAATATTTATAGAGCAAAACGTTTTACCTTCACCACTTACAGACGAAGTGACCATGACTGTTTTTGAGCTGTTTAAATCTTTTTTACTATACATGTACTGCAAACTCGATCTGATACCTCTAAAAGACTCGGCAACTGCCGATTTCGGTTTTAAATGCACAATTAAGTTGTTCTCTAAAGTGCTTTTACCAACCACTCCTAACAACGGTATTTTAGATAAATTCCCTAAAGCCTGTGGACTATGAATTTTTTTATCGAAAAAAGTGAGTATTAAGGCAAGCATTAATGGTAATAATAAGCCCCCAACTACCGCAAATAAATATCTGGAGCTTAATTTTAAATCTATAGGAATAGCTCCTGTATCTTTGGCGGTATCGATAACCAAAACATCTGAAACGCTTGCCGATTTTATAATATCTGCTTCACCTCGTTTTGCTAAAAACACATTATAAGTTTGCTCACTTAAAGCATATTGCCTTTTTATGCCTAATAATTTTTGTTGCGCTTTAGGGAGTCTTCTTATTTCAGATTCAGCTGTAGCTATTTTAGAATTTACAGTCTGCATTTCTCTTTTAATGCCGCTGGTTGCAGAACTTATATTTTCAAGAAGTACGGTTTTTATACCCTCTATTTGCCTGTTAAGGTCATCAAAAATTAAGGCATCTTTTCTTACTGTAGATTCGTATTTGGATTTTTGTACAGATAGTTGATTTATTTTCCCGATGTTTGAAAGTATGTTACCATCATCAATCCCTGCAATAGATGGTGCAGGAACATCTGTAAAACTATTGCTTGTTTCTAAATAGGTTTTTAAACTGGCATAGTAAGCGAGTTTCCTATTCATATTATCTTTTTCTAATTCTAAATCAGTTAATTTATTGTTTATAGTGGCACTTTCACCATCCAAATTATAAATTTTATTTTGTTCTCTATAATTATTTAAAGAATCGGCGTTTAAGGTAAGTTGCGTTCTCACTCTTTCTAGCTGTGCGTCAATAAAATTGATGGTATTGGTTACAAACTGGTTTTTTCTGTTTAATTGATCTTCACTTAAAACTTGAACCGTTTCATTTAAATAATCGACTATTTTCCCTGTATTGACATCTACCATACTTAAATTTAATATGGCAGAATTTCTTGGGTTGTCAATGGCTAATCGGTTTTTATAATTGGCTACAACGGCATCAAAATCGCTAAATTGTATAAAATACTCATCACCAATAGTTGCTGTTCTTTTTTCGGCAAGTTCAATAGTGCCATTAAAATATGGGAGAATAACGGGCTCACCCAAAGCAAATTTCATTTTAAGTTCTTCAACTGGCACATCTAAATTAAGTCTTTCTTTAGTCGTAAAGTTTTGTGCGCTTACAACACTGGTTTCAAAATTAAACGTTAATTCGTACGTGTTTTTATCTATGAAAACAATTTTTATAGGAACATTTAAAACTTGATTGGTGTTGGGGATTAATTGAAGTCTAAAAGGTGCTTGTTTATAAATATCGTCTTTTCTGAAACGTGCTTGCTTTAAATAGGACACATAAAACTGAAGATTATCAACTACTTTTTCGTGAATAGAGCGCGAACTTAAAGAGGTCATCATGGTTTGTACTTTACCAGAAACACCTCCCCAATTAAATGTTAAACTGGCAGTTGAAGTAAATAAAGGGTTCGATTCTTCTTCAATGGAGATTTGAGTGGCTAACCGGTAAGATTGTTGTTTTCTTATATTTTGTTGATAGACGATGAAGACGCCAATCCCAATAAAAAGTATGTACAGTTTCCAATAACTTAAAGCTCGATGCAAAAAAGCTTTAAAATCAAATGCCGATTGAAATTGCGATTCCGATACTTCAAATTCATCATTCATATTAAAAGCTTATAAATTTTTAGTTAAAAAATAAGTGGATACTAGAACCGATAATATGGAAGCAATGGTTGTTATATTTTGAATAGCCGTTTGTCCTGCACCTAAAGCTTTACGTTTTAATGGTTTCACCAATATAATATCGTTAGGTTGGATATAATAATAGGGCGATTGCATTGCTGCAATATCTGTTAAATCGATGTGGTGAATTTTTTGCCCATCGGGGTATTGCCGTATTATCAAAACATCTCTTCTATCCCCTGTTTGACTGATATCGCCTGCATTTGCCAAAGCCTCAATAATATTTACACGATCTTGATAAAGAGTCTGCACACCCGTACCTACTTCTCCTATGGTGGTGTATTTTAGTCCCGCTAATTTTACGGTTACAAACAGTTCTGCCGATTCTTTAAAATATTGCGCCAGTAATTCACTTTTAACCTTATCTTCTATTTCTTTAATGGTATAGCCCAAAACATTAATCTCACCTAAAATTGGGAATTTAATATTTCCGTGTAAATCGATGGTAAACCCACTAAAATATAAACCAGCCTGCCCTTGCCCATTACTTGTATTGTTTGTACTCACCGGATTAAAAATAGCCGTAAGTTCATTATCTAAAGCCTTTACATTTATACTTAGTATATCGTTAATTTGAACCCTATATGGTTTGGATAATTCTTTAATTAGTAAAGAATCATGATTAGTAGTACCTTTATCCTGTAAATAAACAACATCTTTATTGGTAATGCATGAAGAACACAAAACACTGATAAACAAATAAATAAGCAGGAATTTCTGTTGCAGCATAGGGGTGAAAAATTTATCACAAATATAACTTTTCATAATGAACAATAAAACTTATAACTTAATTTTTGGTTTTTTATCCGTTCTTTGCAAAAAAATATTAGCCTTTTGAATTATTTAACTGTTGAAAATATATCGAAATCTTACGGAGAGTTAACTCTTTTCGAAAACATTTCATTTAGCATCCATAAAGACCAAAAAATAGCATTTGTCGCAAAAAATGGTACGGGTAAAACGTCCATTCTTAATATTATATCTGGTGATGATCAAGCCGATTCTGGTACTATAACGTACAGAAATGGTATTGTTGTATCATTTCTATCGCAAGATCCTAAGTTTGATGATGCTTTAACGGTTGAAGAAACTATTTTTGCAAGCGACAATCCTATTTTAAAAGTTATTTTAGATTATGAGCATGCACTTTTAAATCCAGAAGATGCTGAAGCTTACCAAAAAGCATTCGAGCTAATGGAACAATACCAGGCTTGGGATTTTGAAACGCAATACAAACAAATTCTTTTCAAATTAAAGCTTGAAGATTTAAACGCCAAAGTGGGTTCGCTTTCTGGAGGCCAAAAAAAGCGTTTATCCTTAGCCAATGCCTTGATAAATAAACCCGATTTATTAATTCTAGATGAGCCTACCAACCATTTAGATTTAGAAATGATCGAGTGGCTGGAAGCCTTTTTCGCTAAAGAAAACATTACGCTTTTTATGGTAACGCACGACCGCTATTTTTTAGAGCGTGTATGTAATGAAATTATAGAATTAGACGAAGGGCAAATGTATAGTTACAAAGGTAACTATTCCTACTATCTTGAAAAACGCGAAGCTAGAATTGAGCAAACCGAAGTTGAAACTGGTAAAGCTAAACAACTTTTCAAAAAAGAGTTGGAATGGATGCGTCGCCAACCAAAAGCTAGAACTACCAAATCGAAATCACGTATAGACGATTTTCACGATATAAAACACCGTGCCAGCCAACGCCGTAACGACCACGAAGTACAATTAGAGCTTAACATGGAACGTTTGGGCAGTAAAGTGGTCGAGTTTCATAAAGTATCCAAATCTTTTAAAGATAAAGTGATACTTGATGGTTTTGAATACCTATTTAAAAATGGGGAACGGGTTGGTATTATTGGAAAAAACGGCACTGGAAAAACCACGTTTTTAAACATGTTAACGCAAACGTCTCAACCAGATTCTGGTAAAGTGATTGTGGGTGAAACAGTTAAATTTGGCTATTATACCCAAAACGGCATTGCCATAAAACCTGGACAAAAAGTTATTGACGTTATAAAAGAATTTGGAGAGTATATCCCGCTGAAAAAAGGTCAGCAAATTAGCGCAGGTCAATTATTAGAACGTTTTCTTTTCAGTAGAAAAAAACAATACGATTTTGTTGAAAAACTAAGTGGTGGCGAACGTAAACGCTTGTATTTATGTACGGTTTTAATTCAGAATCCAAACTTTTTAATTCTGGATGAGCCTACCAACGATTTAGATATTGTAACGCTGAATGTATTGGAAAGTTTCTTAATGGATTTTCCGGGATGCGTTATTGTGGTATCTCATGATCGTTATTTTATGGATAAAGTAGTGGATCATCTTTTTGTTTTTAGAGGTGATGGCGTTATTGAAGATTTCCCAGGAAATTATACCGATTTTAGGATTTATGATGATAGCCAACCAGCAATTTCAAATACGTCCGAAGACAAAAAAGAAAAAAATGCTTGGAAGAAAACGGAGGATAACAAACTAACTTTCAATGAAGAAAAAGAACTTAAAAACATTGAAAGCAAACTAAATTCTTTGGCTTTTGATAAAAAGGAATTAGAGGAAAAATTTCATAATCCAGACTTAACACCTGAAGAAATAAATAAATTATCAGAAAAATTACAGGAAATTATTGATGATTTAGAAGCGAAAGAAATGCGTTGGATGGAATTACAGGAGAAATTGGAGTAATAAATTACAAGTTGTTACACAGAGAGTCAACGAGTTAACGCAAAGATACACAGAAAAAACTCATTGAGACTCTGTGACAATCTCTAAGAATCTCTTTGTTATATTTTTTGATTACTAAAAATGCTGTTTCAAATTTCAAAATACATACAATTTCTATTAAAATCCACTAACGAACACGGGGTACACTCCCCTTTTGTGTACAATTTAGTCACGAAGTGTTTTTATAATCAAACAGATTACGAAGCCTACAAAAACATTTATACTTACAAAAAACAGCTTCTTGAGAACAAAACTAAAATTGCTGTAACCGATTTAGGCGTGGGGTCTTTAGTTACAAAAGAAAACCAACGGTTCGTTTCAGAAATTGCAAAAAATGCAGGTACTACCAACAAAAGAGCCAAACTTTTATACAAGCTTACCTCCTATTTTAATTTTGAAAACATATTGGAATTAGGAACTTCTTTAGGTATAGCCACCCATGCGATGCGTTTAGGCAATCCAAAATCAAAAATAACGACCATTGAAGGTTGTCCAAATATTTCAGCGTTTACTAAAGCTAATTTTGAAAATCATTATTTAGAAAACATCAACTTGATAACGGGCAATTTCAACGATGTTATTAAAAACTTACCACCAAAAACCTATGACCTTATCTTCTTTGATGGCAATCACCAAAAAGATGCTACTTTAAATTATTTTGAAAGCTTATTACAAACAGCTCATAACGATTCGGTGTTTATTTTTGATGACATCTATTGGTCTGAAGGCATGACTGAAGCTTGGGAAACCATCAAACAGCATCCAAAAGTAACGGTAACTATCGATACTTTTTTCTGGGGATTTGTGTTTTTCAGAAAGGAGCAGGTTAAGGAACATTTCGCCATTAGAATTTAGCCTGTCATTCCTGCATAGGCAGAAATCTATTTTGAAGTTTTAAATCATTAATGTATTCAAACAATTATTTCTTAAAACTAAGATTTTTTACGCTATATCCAACTATTTGTAAATTGTGAATTCCTTATTTCTCAGGAATAACAAAAAAAAATCTCAGAGTAATTAAACCCTGAGATTTTTATATTAAAAAGCCTTTTTAAAAGCTGCTTATTTCACTAAATTAATTTCAACACGTCTGTTTTGAGCTTGACCTGCTTTTGTAGCATTAGTTGCCATTGGTCTAGTTTCTCCAAAACCTGTAGAGGATAATCTGGTTGAAGATACTCCTTTTTCAATTAAGTAAGTCATGACGGCACTTGCTCTTTCTTCAGATAATTTTTGGTTCAAAGCATCACTTCCTACACTATCAGTATGTCCTTCTATAGAAAACTTAGCACTTGGGTATTTTCCTAAAATGTTAACAATTTCATCTAAAACACCGTTAGAAACTAATTTGATAGTAGATTTACCTGAATCGAACAAAATAGTTTTTGCATAGGCATTCAATGTTTTTTGAATTTCTTGAGTTACTTCTGGTTCAAGTACTTCTGGGCATCCATTGTTAGCAACTGTTCCTGGTACATCAATACATTTGTCGTTTTTATCAATAACACCATCGTTATCGGTGTCTTTGAATGGGCATCCACTGTTTTCAATGGCACCTGCCTCATCTGGACATGCATCGATATTATCAGATATTGTATCGCCATCTCTATCTCCCCATGGGCATCCATTATTTTCTTGAGGCCCTTTTTTATCTGGACATTCATCCACATTATCCATAATACCATCAACATCTCTATCTGTCCATGGACATCCGTTGTTTTCAATAGGACCTGCATCATCTGGACATCCATCTAGTTTATCAAGAATACCATCACCGTCCTTATCTTTTGTACTTCCTTGGTAAATAGGAATTTTGATACCCGCATAAACATCAGCACCTTTACTATCATCACCAGCTAAAGCTGTAATAACCGAACCTGAACCAATATATAATGGGCCTGCTCTTAAACCTGCTCCAGCTTGGAATCCATTATTTTCCACCATACTTAGTGGCACATAAAAACTGAACCATTTACTTTCAAAACGAGGTGTTAAAGACACGATGTTTGAAATACGGCTAGCATTTTCTTTTCCTTTAGAAATAAGTGAATAGTCGGTATTTAAGTTAACATACAGTTTGTTTGTAAAACTCCAATCGGCATTTAAGTGAAGTGCTGTTGGCAATGTAGCTGTGTATCCTATTTTAGAATTAGTTAAAATATATAAATTATTTAAGACACTATTAAGATCTTCCTCGTCATTAATTTCGTCTTCTCTAACACTATTAGAAATATCAAAAGTTTCCTCTAATCCATTTTTGTATTTAATTTGACCAAAATCGGTTAAAGATAATCCTACTTTTAATTTATATTTATTCTTATTAGCATAAGTTGGTCCATCAGCACTGGTACTTGTATAATCGGCATAATTTGGGCGCCATTCGTACACAAAACCTATATCCCCACCAAAACCAGTTGCTTTTTCAGGAAGCTCATAATCATAATTATCATTGTCAAATTCATCAAAACGACCATAAGTTACTTGTCCTGTAGTTGTTATTCTTGCTTGTGGTTCTCCACCTATAACAAAGAAGTCTGCTTCATAATCAACAGTTAAATTTTTGCCAGTAGCATATGCACTACCTCCACCTTGTAAATATTTAAGTGTAATACCTCCTTTTAAAAAGTGCTCGCCTTCATTAAACAACACTCTGGCATACGTAACGCCAAGTTCTGCCCAAGCTTGACCAAAAGCATTGAAATCACCTTCGTTTACATAAAAATCATCGGTAGTATCGTTGTCTAAATCATCAACAGTCTCTCCATTAATTTCATTAATGTTAACCATAGAGCGCGCTCTTGTAAAAACGGCAATAGAACTTTTTTTATTCAGGTTAAACATAAATGCAGGTCCCATAATATCAAAATTTAAAGCTGCATTATTATCTGTTGATGGCGATTTTTTCGCATCTAAATCAAAATCATAATCATCTTTAAAAGCATCCATTACATTCACACCATAGTAGTCATTACCTCCAAAAGCGCTAACCCCTATAAGATTGATGTCGGTTTTAAAACGGGAATCCGTTATGTTAGCAGGGTTGGAAATAACACTATTTACACCACTGTAATTATCCGTAAGAAATCCGATATAAGACTGTGATTCAACACATATGGAGCTTACAACGAATAAAAATAAAAAAGTAATTTTCTTCATAAATTTTGATTTGGTTTAAATTTAATTTTATACAAATGTATTTTTTTCCTCATGCAATACACAAACAAAGCTTTACTTTTAACTAAAAAGTGCCATATTATATTTACTTTTCATTAAAAGTATATTTTTTTTCAGAATTCACTAATAATATGATTCTTTCAAATGTGATAAATTCATTTATATTCTTGTAAAAATTTATAATTAATAAGCAAGTTTTAAAAATAATTCTCTTTATATTTTTACTTTTACATGATATCAAAATACAAATCATGCTAGTTTACTTAATCATAATTCTGCTGTTGTTTGTGGTTGTAATTTGGAATAATAACCGAAATAGAGAAAAACTAAATAACCGAAGCAAAAACAGAAAGAACTATCGTTCCAATTACTACCAGCGCAAAAAAGAGCTTGAAAGCGATAAAGAATCCTGAATTCTTAAAAACTTTTTAACTTAAAAACGCTACGACTTTGCGACTTTGCATGAAATAATTTAACTTCGTACTATGAAAATTTATACTAAAACGGGAGATAAAGGTACTACCGCCTTATTTGGAGGTACGCGCGTACCGAAACACCATATCAGAATTGAAAGCTACGGTACAGTTGATGAATTAAATTCTTATTTAGGCTTAATTCGAGACCAAAAAATTGATGCCCATTACAAAGATTTATTGATGCATATTCAAGACAGGCTGTTTACCGTTGGTGCAGTGTTGGCAACCGACCCCGAAAAAGCCATTTTAAAAAACGGGAAGGAACGGTTAAATATTCCAAAAATATCCGATGAGAACATTGAACGTTTAGAGCAAGAAATGGATACCATGAATGAAGCCTTACCACCTATGACGCATTTTGTGCTACCTGGTGGCCATCAAACGGTGTCATTCTGTCATATTGCACGTTGCGTTTGCCGTAGAGCCGAACGTTTAGCCGCAGAACTTAATGACATGGAAGCGGTTGAACCTAACACTTTAATGTACTTAAACCGTCTATCTGACTATCTTTTTGTGTTGGCACGAAAGTTGTCTCATGACTTGCAAGCAGATGAAATTAAGTGGATTCCAGAAAAGGTTTGATTTGCATCGTCATTACGAGGATGTAGTACGAAGTAATCTTTTTAATTGAAGAAGTAATATTAACAGATTGCCTCATCATGCTAAAAAAAAGCATGATTCGCAATGACGTTTATTTAGTGTTTGCGTTAGGGATTGCAGTGGAAATCCTTTTTAAACTAAAAAGCGAAAAGTTTGTAAGAACTAAAATCTGGCAGATTGCCACGTTCTTTGAACTCGCAATGACCTTTTAAAAAGATTGCAACGGAAAGCCCGACCCGATAGGGAAACGCCCAAATTAATATAAAAAACAACACGTTCTTAAAAATAATAATTAAATAATTCATTTTTTTCTTGTGTGTTTAAACTAAAAAATTATTTTTGCACAAAATTAAAACGCATAAGAAATGTATTGGACTTTAGAATTAGCATCTTATTTAAGTGATGCGCCTTGGCCAGCAACCAAAGACGAGTTAATAGATTACGCTATTAGAACTGGTGCGCCTTTAGAGGTAGTGGAGAACTTACAATCTATTGAAGACGAAGGTGATGCCTACGACTCTATTGAAGAAATTTGGTCTGATTATCCAACAGATGAAGATTACCTTTGGAATGAGGATGAATATTAATAAAGCATAAAGAAAAGTTAAAAAGTCTCGTTATGAGGCTTTTTTTTTGTCTTAAATCTATAAAAACATATTACAAAATGTATCTTTGATTGCTTTTTATAAAGCAACAAAACCAATTAATTTACCACTAGGAAATTCCTAGTTAACACATAATATATACAACATGAGTTTTTTAAATTCTGTACTTAAAGTATTTGTTGGCGACAAATCGAAACAAGATGTGAAAGCCATCACCCCTATTGTAAATAAAATTAAAACTTTTGAAGCTGCTTTAGAAGGCATATCGCATGATGAATTAAGGGCAAAAACAGCACAGTTTAAAGCAACTATTGCTGAAGCTATTAAGCCTATAAACGACCAAATAGCAAAATTACTTGAAGAAGCTGAAAACACCGAAGATATTGATAGACGTGAAGATATTTATCTAGACATTGATAAACTTAAAGATGATGCCTACAAAACTACTGAAGATGTTTTAAATGATATTTTACCAGAAGCTTTTGCTGTAGTTAAAGAAACGGCTAAACGTTTTAAAAACAATTCTACAATTACTGTTACAGCAAACACTTTTGACAGAGAATTATCTGGTGACAAAGACTATGTAACTTTAGATAACGATAAAGCTATATGGGCTAATTCTTGGGATGCTGCTGGAAAAGCCATTACTTGGGATATGGTACACTACGATGTACAACTTATTGGTGGTATTGCAATGCACCAAGGTAAAATTGCCGAGATGCAAACAGGTGAGGGTAAAACGCTAGTAGCGACTTTGCCTATGTACTTAAATGCCTTGGCAGGCAAAGGGGTGCACTTGGTAACTGTAAACGACTATTTGGCAAAACGTGATAGCGCGTGGATGGCGCCTATTTTTCAGTTTCATGGGTTAACAATTGACTGTATTGATTACCATCAACCAAACTCTGAAGCTCGTAAAAAAGCCTACAATGCCGATATTACTTATGGAACAAACAACGAGTTTGGTTTCGATTATTTACGTGATAACATGGCACACTCACCAAACGATTTAGTGCAGCGCCCACACCACTTCGCTATTGTAGATGAGGTGGATTCTGTGTTGGTAGATGATGCCCGTACACCGTTAATTATTTCTGGTCCAATACCACAAGGTGAACGTCATGAATTTAACGAGTTAAAACCTAAAGTTGATGATATTGTTGCGGTACAGCGCAAGTATTTAACAGGCGTTTTAGCCGAAGCTAAAAAATTGATTGCTGCTGGCGATACTAAAGAAGGTGGTATTCAATTATTACGCGCCTACCGTGGTATTCCTAAAAACAAGGCACTTATTAAGTTTTTAAGTGAAGAAGGAGTTAAACAACTGCTTCAAAAAACAGAAAACCATTATATGCAAGACAACAACCGTGAAATGCCATTGGTTGATGCCGAATTATACTATGTCATTGAAGAAAAAAACAATCAAATTGAATTAACCGATAAAGGTGTTGAATACCTTTCAGGAAAAGACAATCCAGATTTTTTCATCATGCCCGAAATAGGTATTGAAATTGCTAAAATTGAAAATCAGAATTTACCTTTAGCAGAAGAAGCGAAGTTAAAAGAAGAATTATATAAAGATTTTGGTGTAAAATCGGAACGTATTCATACATTAAATCAATTACTAAAAGCTTACGCCTTATTTGAAAAAGACATTCAATATGTGGTCATGGACAACAAAGTAATGATTGTTGATGAGCAAACAGGACGTATCATGGATGGGCGCCGTTATTCAGACGGATTGCACCAAGCTATTGAAGCTAAAGAGAATGTAAAAATTGAAGATGCTACACAAACTTTTGCTACCGTTACACTTCAAAATTACTTTAGAATGTACCGCAAACTGTCTGGTATGACGGGTACTGCAGTTACTGAAGCTGGCGAATTTTGGGAAATATACAAACTTGATGTTGTTGAAATTCCAACAAACAGACCCATCACAAGAGATGATAAAGAAGATTTAGTATATAAAACCAAGCGTGAAAAATACAACGCCGTTATAGATGATGTTACAAAACTTTCTGAAGCTGGTCGCCCCGTTTTAATTGGTACAACATCGGTAGAAATAAGTGAGTTGCTTGGTAAAATGCTTACCATTCGTAAAATTTCACACAATGTATTAAATGCCAAACAACATAAAAAAGAGGCAGAAATAGTAGATCAAGCTGGTAAAACAGGACAAGTTACTATTGCCACCAATATGGCGGGTCGTGGTACCGATATTAAATTAAGCGACGAAGTTAAAAAGGCTGGTGGTTTAGCCATTGTAGGTACCGAGCGTCATGATTCGCGTCGTGTAGACCGTCAGTTACGTGGTCGTGCTGGTCGTCAAGGAGATGTTGGTAGTTCACAATTCTATGTATCGTTAGAAGATAACTTAATGCGTTTATTTGGTAGCGAACGTATTGCGAAAATGATGGATAGAATGGGATTAAAAGAAGGTGAAGTAATTCAACATTCCATGATTTCAAAATCTATTGAACGTGCACAGAAAAAAGTGGAAGAAAACAACTTTGGGGTTCGTAAGCGTTTATTAGAATATGATGATGTTATGAATGCTCAACGTGAAGTGGTTTACAAACGTCGTCACCATGCACT
Source organism: Mariniflexile fucanivorans (assembly GCF_004341235.1). GTDB lineage: Bacteria > Bacteroidota > Bacteroidia > Flavobacteriales > Flavobacteriaceae > Mariniflexile > Mariniflexile fucanivorans. The sequence continues at coordinate 48,063 of NZ_SLUP01000008.1, read as the reverse complement.
TTTCGGAGAGCGTCTTCGTGTGGATTTGGCAAATATGATTTTCGATACGTCGGAAGGCATTCTTGAAACCAATAAAACGGCAAGTGACTTTAAAAACTTAGAGTTTGAATTGATTCGTTATTTCTCTATGAGTTCGCCAGTTAGTGAAGCTGAATTTGGAAAATTATCTGCTCAAGAAATTACTGGTAAAATATACCGTGCTGCCTTCGATCATTATAAAGAAAAAATGACTCGTAATGCCGATTTAGCTTTCCCTGTTATTAAAAATGTATATGAAACACAACGTGATAAATTCAAACGTATCGTGGTGCCTTTTACAGATGGTATTAAAACCTTAAATGTTGTTACCGATCTTGAAAAGGCTTACGAAACTAACGGAAAACAATTAATTACCGATTTTGAAAAAAACATCACGCTTGCCATTATTGATGATGCTTGGAAAACCCATTTACGTAAAATGGACGAGTTGAAACAATCGGTACAGTTAGCGGTTCACGAGCAAAAAGACCCTCTTCTTATTTATAAATTTGAAGCTTTTGAATTGTTTAAAAGAATGATTGACGAAGTGAATAAAGATGTAATTTCATTCTTATTTAAAGGTGAACTACCTCAAGAAACTCAAAATACTATCCAGGAAGCCAGAGAACGTAAACAGGAAAAATTAAATACCCAAAAAGACGAAATTCCTAATTTAGATGAACGTTCAGCACAAAATAGAGCTGCGGGTCAAACCCAACAGCAACAACATGTAGTGGAGACAATAGTACGTGACAGACCAAAAATTGGACGTAACGATCAAGTGACTATTAAAAACGTAATTACTGCTGAAAACAAAACCCTTAAATATAAACAAGCCGAACATCTTTTAGCAAAAGGCGACTGGGTTTTGGTTGAAGATTAAACCAATTTCTCAAAACAGAAATATTAAATATAAAGAGGCTATCTGAAAAGTGTAATTCTGTGTCATATTGAGCCTGTCGAAATATTTTAACTTACTGATAATCAATATCGGTTTCGACAAGCTCAACCTGACAAAGTAAATACAATACACTTTTCAGATAGCCTCTGTTTATAATTAGTTTTAAAGCTTCAACAACAAATTAGGGTCTGGGCAATTTTTCAAATAAAAATCTAAATCAGCTTTATTGCAAACCCCTGGGTAATCGCCTTCATAATTATCTATATCCTTTATAATTTGAAAATGCAAATGAGGTGGATAGTCGCCATTCACAGAAGCGTCACCCAAAGTACCTAGTGGTTCACCTTGTTTAAAGACTTGGTTCAATTTTAAATTTTCAATAGAAGCCAAACTCAAATGTCCATAAAGTGTATAAAATTCGATAGTATTAATACTATGTTTTAAAATAATTGCAGGTCCGTAATCGCCAAAATTAGTATTGTTTTTAAAACTGTGTACGGTAGCATCTAACGGTACAAATACGGGTGAATTGACATCACTCCACAAATCCATACCTATATGTATATTTCGTTCTGAATCGTTTCCTAAATTGAAATACTTACTGCGTTTATAAATATTTCTCACTTCATTATAACCTCCAAAAGCAACCAAAGCATCATGCTTTTTAATGTGATTGGTAATGTAAGTTTCTAATCTAGTTGAAGAAGACACATCCACTTTTTGTAATGATGTATTGTTTTCAGATAAGTCCAAATGTATATATTTTGAATTTTGAATGGAAGTATTTAAAACACAAAGCGATTTAGTACTAATGCCAAAAAGGAAATCTTTAAAATTTAATGGAGCCACAATAAAAGAATTTTATCAAAAGTATTAAAATATTACTTTTGCATTCATGGAAACTATAGAACAGATTACAAAAAAATTACAACGTGCCACAGGTGAAGCCTTAGAACAATTTTCAATGATTGAAGATGGCGACAGAATCATGGTTTGTCTATCTGGAGGAAAAGATAGTTACACCATGTTAAACATGTTACTTCACTTCCAAAAAGTAGCACCTATTTATTTTGAAGTTGTGGCGGTGAATCTGGATCAAAAACAACCTGGTTTCCCTGTTGATATTTTACCTAATTATTTAAATAAATTAGGTGTTGAATATAAAATTATAGAAAAAAACACCTATAAAGTGGTGATGGAAAAAACACCCGAAGGCAAAACCACTTGTAGTCTCTGTTCAAGATTACGACGCGGGACTTTATATGAAGCTGCTAAAAATTTAAAATGCAATAAATTGGCACTAGGCCATCATAGAAATGATGTGATTGAAACTTTTTTATTGAACTTCTTTTTTGCTGGAAAGTTAGAAACCATGCCACCAAAATTTAAAAACGACGCAGGCGATTTAGTGATATTAAGACCACTTGCTCTTTGTAAAGAAGATGATATCGAAATATATTCACAACACATGAATTTTCCAATAATACCATGTAACTTATGTGGATCTCAAGAAAACTTACAGCGTAAAAAAGTAAAACAGATGATAGCAGATTGGGAAACGGATTTTCCAGACAGAACATCGGTTATGATGAATGCGTTACAAAATGTATCACCCTCACATTTATTGGATCGTAAAATTTACGACTTTTCTTTGCTTCAAGATATGGTTTCTAGCGATGATGCTTTGGTTTAAATAATTCTGAAATACCTTTTTATACCAATCTAAATCAATTTTAATTATAAAACAATTTGCCTTGTTTTCTATCAATCGCTTCTTTAACAGCCTACCCTATTTTAAAACAATTAAATTCCCTGAAAATTTAAAATTATGTCCTTTTCTTAATGTCAGTCAGTCAATATGAACAGGTAAATAAAGAATCATGATTTTTTTTTATTTACTAAACTAACAAAAATCATATTTTACTTATAGATATAGCCTTTCTTTTGAAAATTATTTTTTGAAATGAAACTACCCGATTTTGCTCGGTATTTTCATAAATAAAGTAAAAATACATCACTAACTAAAAACAATATATACAAACAACTTTGTGTATTCTAATATTTTAAATTAAAGCAATGAAAAAAAATCTTTTATATCTATTATTAATAGTTCCTATTATGGGTTTGGCGCAGGAGCATTCAAATTCTATAACAAATCATGAAGAAGATTTAAAAAAAATTAAAATCTCCTTAGCTTTTTCGCAAGCCTATATTCCTTCTCATCACTTACATGAAGAAAGTGAAACCTCACAATTAATACCTACAAATGGTATTGATATTCAATATAATTTCAATCACAAATTCTTCGCTAAATGGACAAATGAATTGGAATTTTTAACTTACAATCTAAAAAATGATGAAGGAGAAGAACGCGTTAGGGAAAATGCATTTTTAAGTACCGTTACTTTTGGTTATGAATTCTACCATAAACTTGCCGTTATTGCAGGTGTTGGCTATGAATTTGAGAAGTCGAAAGACCTTAGAGTGTGTAGACTTGGCTTGGAATACAGCTTTAATATAGGAGGTAATTGGGAATTAGCACCAGAACTACTTTATGATATTAAAGAAGATTCTCATACCGCTATTACTTGGGGACTTGCCATAGGTTATAGAATTTAATATTCCGTTTTAAAAACAAGTAATAGTTATAGAAAAAAGCTGTTATAAATTAGTTTAATATTAATTTATAACAGCTTTTAATATTTTGAGAATTATTGCTGTTTTAGTACTAAGCGTCAGGGTTTTGAAAAAGTTAGAACCTCTGCACACAAGCCAACCCTTCGACTGTACTCAGGGTGACACCACTACTTCTGCATACAAATCAAAATCTGCAGCTTCTGTAATTTTAACGGTAGCAAATTCACCCGTTTTCATATAAGTTTTACTAGCGTCTATCAACACTTCATTATCAACATCTGGAGAATCGAATTCGGTTCTACCAACAAAATAATTACCTTCTTTTCTATCGATAACGACTCTAAAGGTTTGTCCTATTTTAGCTTGATTCATTTCCCAAGAAATTTGAGATTGAATTTCCATGATTTCATTAGCACGTTCTTGTTTTACCTCTTCTGGTACATCATCTTCTAAATTATAGGCATGCGTGTTTTCTTCATGCGAATAGGTAAAACATCCCAAGCGCTCAAAACGCATGTCTTTAACCCATTGTTTTAGGGTTTGGTAATCTTCTTCTGTTTCTCCCGGATACCCAACAATAAGTGTCGTTCTAATAGTCATGTTAGGAACTGCAGCTCTAAAATCCTTAAGTAACTGTGTGGTTTTTTCTTTGTTTGTACCACGACGCATACTTTTTAAAATAGAATCTGAAATATGCTGTAACGGAATATCTAAATAATTACAAATTTTTGGTTCGCGATTCATAACCTCCAATACATCCATAGGAAACCCAGTTGGAAATGCGTAATGCAAACGAATCCACTCGATGCCTTCAACTTTCACCAAAGCTTCCAATAGTTCAGCAAGGTTACGTTTTTTATATAAATCTAATCCGTAATAGGTTAAATCTTGTGCAATTAAAATAAGTTCTTTAACACCTTTGGCTGCTAGTTTTTCAGCTTCAATAACCACCTCTTCAATAGGGGTGCTTTTGTGTTTTCCACGCATCAATGGGATGGCACAAAAACTACATGGACGGTCGCAACCTTCAGCAATTTTTAAATAAGCGTAATTTTTTGGTGTTGTTGTTAAACGTTCGCCAATCAACTCATGCTTATAATCGGCACCTAAGGCTTTTAATAAACCTGGTAATTCGGTAGTACCAAAATATTCATCAACATTTGGGATTTCTTTTTGTAAATCTGTTTTGTATCGTTCACTTAAACAACCTGTTACAAACACTTTATCAACTTCACCATCTTCCTTTTTCTGCATAAATTCCAAAATGGTATTGATGCTTTCTTCTTTGGCATTATTGATAAATCCGCAGGTATTAATAACCACTATATTACCTTCTTCTTCATGAACAACGTCTTTTCCACTAGCTTTTAATTGCCCCATTAGCACCTCGCTGTCGTAAACATTTTTACTGCAACCAAGCGTTACTACATTAATCCTATTCTTTTTAAGTGATTTCGTTCTCATACCAAAATTTAAGTGTGCAAAGATACGGAATGATTTAAGATTAACGATTTAAGATTAACGATTTTTGAGTTGTGAGTTTTATAGTCGAAAAACAACCTCCAACTTTTTAACTTTCAACTTTTTAACTCTATTTATTAAACCTTTTATATATTTGAGTGTCCAAATACTAAAACCTACTCTATGAAACGATTATACTTTTTACCGCTTATAGTAACCGTGTTGCTTTTTAATTGTTCAAAAGACGAACCAGTTGAAAACGATACACTTTATTTTCCTCCAATAAATTCCGAAACTTGGGAAACAAAATCTATAGCTGATTTAGGATGGAACGAGAGTGAACTGCAACCTTTATTAGATTTTTTAGAAGAAAAAAATACCAAAAGTTTTATGATACTTTACAATGGTAGAATTGTTCGTGAAGATTATTTCAATGGTCACAGTAAAACAGCTTCGTGGTATTGGGCTAGTGCTGGAAAAACATTAACCACTGCGGTATCTGGTATTGCTCAAGAAGAAGGATTGATAAATATAAACAATAAAGTTTCAGATTATTTAGGAACAGGATGGACGAGTGCCCCTTTAGCGAAAGAAAACCTAATTACCTGTAAAAACTTACTATCAATGAATTCTGGTTTAGATGATAGTTTAGGAGATGATGTTTCTCCTTCAAACTTACAATATGTTGCAGATGCGGGTACACGATGGGCATACCACAATGTATATGTAAAAATGCAGGATGTGGTTGCAGCAGCAAGTAACCAGACTTGGAACAGCTATTTTAATACCAAGCTTAGAGATAAAATTGGCATGAATGGACTTTGGGTGAATTTAGGTGATTTAAGTGTTTATGGCAGCAATACACGAAGTATGGCACGTTTTGGCTTGATGATATCTGCTAAAGGAAAATGGGAAAACACACAAATTGTACCCGAAGCATTTTTAAATGAAGCCACAAATACCTCACAAAACATTAATAAAGCCTATGGCTATTTATGGTGGCTTAATGGGAAATCGACTTACCATTTACCACAAACTCAAATTGAATTTAATGGTGAATTAATACCAAATGCTCCTGCCGATATGTATGCTGCTTTAGGTAAAAATGATCAGAAAATCTATATTGTACCTAGTAAAAAATTGGTGATCATTAGAATGGGAGATGCTGGCGATGGTGAGAATTTTGCCCTTTCTACTTTTGATAATGATTTGTGGGGGAAAATTAGTGCTTTGATTGACTAATAATCAACACAACACTCCTCCAATTGATAACTATTTTTTTGATGAGATTCCTGCTTTCGCAGGAATTTTACTTAAAAAACGAATCGACAAACTCGAATTTATTGAATACTTGTAAATCTTCAATACCTTCACCTACTCCAATATATTTTACGGGGATTTTAAACTGGTCTGAAATTCCAATGACGACGCCGCCTTTTGCAGTTCCATCCAATTTTGTTACAGCTAATGACGTAACTTCGGTTGCTGCTGTAAACTGTTTTGCTTGCTCAAAAGCGTTTTGCCCTGTTGAGCCATCTAAAACCAATAATACATCGTTAGGGGTATCATCAACTACTTTTTGCATCACGCGCTTTACTTTAGTAAGCTCGTTCATTAAGTTTACTTTATTGTGCAAACGACCAGCGGTATCAATAATAACCACATCAGCGTTTTGAGTAACTGCACTTTTCAAAGTATCAAACGCCACAGAAGCAGGATCAGATCCCATAGATTGTTTTACTAAAGGCACACCTACTCTATCTGCCCAAACTTGTAGTTGATCTATAGCTGCGGCTCTAAAAGTATCAGCAGCTCCTAAAACTACGTTTAGTCCTTGTTTTTTAAATTGGTATGCTAACTTTCCTATGGTTGTTGTTTTACCAACACCATTAACGCCAACTACCATGATAACATATGGTTTTTTGTCTTGAGGAATGGTGAATTCGGACTCATTTCCCGAATTGGTTTCACTTAGTAAGCCTGCAATTTCTTCACGAAGAATGGTATTAAGTTCGTCGGTTCCTAAATATTTATCTTTAGAAACGCGTGCTTCAATACGCTCGATGATTTTTAGGGTGGTATTTACACCAACATCACTTGATACTAATATTTCTTCAAGGTTATCTAAAACCTCGTCATCTACTTTAGATTTTCCAGCTACGGCTTTACTTAGTTTACCAAAAAAAGTGGTTTTGGTTTTTTCTAAACCTTTATCGAGGGTTTCCTTTTTTTCTGAGGAAAATATTTTTTTAAAAAAACTCATTGTTTGAACGTTTATTCGTTGGTTGTTTATTTGTTGCTACGGTTTTGCGTTAGGGATTACTCATAATTTAACATTTTTGAATTAATGCATTCGTGAATGCTAAGCATTTGAAGCTGCGTCCTTTTTAAAACATTTTAAATAAAACATTGTTAGAACTAGAAATTGGCAGATTGCCTCGTCCTTCGTTCTCGCAATGACGTTTTAAAAAGATAGTCCTTCGTCTACGCTCAGGATAAACTCCAAGCCCGACACTTGTGGTAACGCCCAAATGATTATGTCAAAAGTCTTACCATTAATTTTTACTGCTAATTTATCAGAAACTATTCAAATATAAACATAAAAAAGCTGCTTTCAATAAAGAAAGCAGCTTTGTGTATTTTATAAAGTGGTATATTACTTTTTGCTGAAAAAGTCGTCTGCCATTTCTGGAGACATGATAGACTCAACAAACATGTAAGCACCAGTTTTTGGTGATTTTACCATTTTAATCGCTTTTGTTAATCTTTTAGAAGATGTTTGTAACGATGCTACTGTTTTCTTTGCCATGACTTATTATTTTATCTCTTTATGAACTGTCATACGCTTAAGGATAGGGTTGAATTTTTTAATTTCCATTCTATCTGGCGTATTCTTTTTATTTTTTTTAGTTACGTAACGTGAAGTTCCTGGTTGTCCAGACTCTTTGTGCTCAGTACACTCTAAAATTACTTGTATTCTATTACCTTTCTTTGCCATTTCTTTTACTTATTAAATACAGCTATTATTTTAAAAATCCTTTAGATTTTGCATCCTTAATTGCTGCAGTAATACCTATTTTGTTAATAGTTTTTAAAGCAGATGTAGAAACTTTTAAAGTTATCCAGCTGTCTTCTTCTGGAATGTAAAAACGTTTCTTTACTAAATTCGCATTAAACTTGCGTTTAGTTCTATTCATTGCATGAGACACATTGTTTCCAACCATTGCCTTCTTACCTGTAAGTTCACAAACTCTTGACATTATTTATAACTTTAAAATTCTTGTTGCTTAAAATCGAGGTGCAAATATACAAATTCTTTGTATTACAACAACCTATTTTTTATCAATTTTTAAAAATTTCTTTTAGAAGCATTTCCAAGGCTTTATTTACCGCCTTATCTATGACTTTTATTCGATAATTTCCTAACATGAATTTTTGGGAATACACACCGTTTTTTGTAGCGATAGCAATATAAACGGTACCAACTTCGGCTTCAGAATCTCCTTTTGTTGGACCTGCATTTCCTGTGGTCGCAATAGCGTAATCTGTTTGAAATAATCGCATGGCATTACTCGCCATAGACTCTACAACTTGTGAACTTACCACGGAAAATGTATCAATATCTGTTTTAGAAACCCCTAAAACGTTCATTTTTGATTCGGTTGAATAGGTTACAACGCCTCCTTTAAAATAAGCTGATGCACCCGGATGTGTTGTAAATTGTCCAGCAATCATACCGCCCGTACAACTTTCGGCAGTTGCCAATGTTTTTCCAAGATTACTTAATTGCTTAGCTATCACAATTTCTACAGACCCATCTTCTTCTTCAAAACCTGCAAATTCGTCTTTTATTAAAGGAAGTACTTTGTCTATTTCTTTTTGAACGCCATCTTTAACCTCTTTTACATTAAAACCTTTTGATGATAAACGCAACCTCATCACACCCAAACTGGGTAAATAGGCTAATTTAATGTGTTTGGGTAAGGCATCTTCCCAAGCTTCAATACGTTCTGCCAAAGCGCTTTCACCTATACCATATACCAATAAAGTTTTGTGTAAAATATATGGGCAATTGTATTTTTCTTTTAACTTCGGAATAACCGATTCCTCAATTAAAGCATTCATTTCATAAGGTACCCCTGGAAGTGAAATAAATACTTTATCATCTTTTTCCATCCACATCCCTGGAGCTGTACCCAATTTGTTCATGAGCACTTTTGCTTTTGAAGGCACTAGCGCTTGATCACGATTTACTTGAAGTAATAAACCACCTGTATAATGTTTCCAAAGTTCTTCGATATTTTCTATAACGGACGCATCGTTTACTAGCGTATCGTTAAAATATTCAGCTATGGTTTTTTTGGTAATATCATCTTTTGTTGGCCCTAAACCACCTGTAAGAATAACGATATCTACATTCGTTTCGGCATCTTTTAAGGCTTTTAGTATATGCTCTTTATCATCTTGAACCGATGTGATTTGATATACAGATACGCCTATTTTATTAAGATGCTTAGCAATAAATGCAGAATTGGTGTCAATTACTTGACCAATTAAAAGTTCATCTCCAATGGTGATTATTTCTGCTAACATTTATAAATTAAAATCTGACTTTATTTCGGCAACCGTATTTTCAACCGCCGAAAGCACAATAGCCAATTGAGAAGAAATATCTAAATCTCTTTTCTCAAATTTACCCCAATCTTGCACTTCAATTAAAACATCAAGCACTCCCAATTCGAACAAATCGATGGTCGGCTTCATTTTATGTGCTGCCTGATAGGCATCATGATAATCTTTCGCAGCAACTGCTTTTTTTAATCGTTCTGCATCCTCTGGTACTTCTTCCAAAAAAGCTTCAGCTAATGTTGCGATAAAATCTTCATCGTTGTCTGCTAACTCACGTACTCTAAATAATTTGTAATGCTGTTCCATTTTATTTAATTGTTATTGAAAACATTTCTTTATCTTCTATAAATCCTTTGAGCTTATCATTTGCAACTACTTTACCAACTCCTGCTGGCGTACCTGTAAATATAATATCTCCTATCTTTAAAGTAAAATATTTTGACACATATTCTATTAATTCATCAATTTTCCAAAGCATGTGGCTTGTATTTCCTAATTGTACAATATTATCATTTTTTTTTAAAGAAAACTCAATCGCATCCACATCTTTAAAGCTTGAAACTGGCAACCATTTACCAACTACCGCCGAACCATCAAATGCTTTTGCTTTTTCCCAAGGCAACCCCTTTGCTTTTAAGTCGCTTTGCACATCGCGTGCTGTAAAATCGATTCCCAAGCCTATTTCTTCATAATATTTATGGGCAAATTTCTTATCGATATGCTTCCCTATTCTATTTATTTTAACCAAAATCTCCACTTCATAATGTACATCGTTTGAAAAATCAGGGATAAAAAACGGTTGTTTTTTTAATAGAATAGACGTGTCTGGTTTTAAAAATATAACCGGATCTGTTGGCTTTTCGTTTTCTAATTCTTTAATATGTTCGGTGTAATTTCTACCGATGCAAATTATTTTCATTCTATAAATTTTAATTTGGGCGTTACCTTTTGCTCATACCTACAAGGTTTTCAAAACCTTGCAGGATCACAAAAGGTCGGGCTTTACGTTACAAGTCCTCGCTCCCCCGAAGCGTCGGGGTCGCTGTGGGCTTTCCACTGCAATCCCTAACGCGGGTTTGTTTGTAATGGTCAGTTTCCAACCCACAGTCATTTTCTTATCCTACAAATTTATGATTTTGATTTTGGTTATTGGATGTAAGATTTATTCTTTTTTACTTATGCATGTTGTGTGACGTTATTTTTTCAATTCAGGTTGTTTTTTAACTGATTATTAATAAATAATTTCTCTTTTATTATAAAATTAACCATTTCTAATATCTTTCTCGTTTCCTCTCTGGATGTTTTTGTTTTAACCAGTTCTTGATATTTAGATACGATTTTATCTATAGCTTTAATTTTTAATAACTGAAAATCAATGTTTAAATAGTGTTCTATTTTGTCAATTCCTTCTTTTGAATATTTATGTCGAGAGTTGGCTTTTTCCTCTTCAGTTGCCAAATAATTAAATTCAATTCCATATTTAGCTATTAAATCTGAATAAATTCCAATTGAACCTACTTTGTCTTTGACAGTGTTGTGAACTCTCTCACTAATTCCACGAATTTGGTTTTTGATTTTTTTGTCAGTCCATTCGTTAAACATTCCAGTTTCCAAACTTTCACGATTCGCTTTGAGTAAGCTGATAAGTCCTTTTTCAATGAGGCTTACTAATTGTTCTACCTCTTTTTTTGAAAATGAAATTCTGTCTATTTTATATTTTTTGTTCTTTATTTTGCTGAATTCCATATTGTAACTTGTAGCAATATCCTTATCAGAAATAAAGGCTAAATTCTCATCGTTTGTATTTGCGTTTTTTGACCAATTATATGAACCTGTTAAAACTGTTTTATTGTCAATTACACAGAATTTATTATGCATTGAATAATAGTTCTTTTGTAAGTCTTTAATGAATGAGATTTGTATTGTGTTATTCTGCAAATTTTTGATAGCTATTGATTCACGATTCACTTTATTGTCATCTACTATAATGTCAATATTAACATCTTTCAGTCGAATTAAAGCATTCGAAATATTTTGATTTGTAAACCAAGCCACAGCAATTAACATCCTTTCTTTGGTTTCCGAAAGGTGTTTTATCAAATGGTATTCGATGTCTTGAAAATAATTGTTCAATTTATGGCTGGATGTTTTTCATAATGGCGCACAGCGTGTTATATAGCAACTTTTATTACTTATATCACGCAAAAAAATGTCAGAATATGGTAATTTTTTGTTACTGTTATCCCGTAAATATATTTTTTATAGGATTATCTAAGGTGCCTTTTATCTGTTGAATCTTTTCGCGTTACATACATTTGTCTTCAAATTTAGGTCTTATTTTACCCTAACTTATTATTAAAACTTCTAAGTTTAATAGCGGTTAACACCTTTTTGGTGTACAACGGAAAATCGGCATTTAACAACCACCCAAAATATCCAGGTTCACTTTCTAAAACCTCGGTTACTAATTTGCCTTTATGCTTTCCAAAAGAAAAACACTCTTCACCTTTTTTATTGAAAGCTATAAAACCTGCAAAGTCTGCAAATTGTTTTCTTGAGCTGAATTCTGCTAAAAACTTCGTGTCGTTTTCTATTTCGTCGTACTTAGCTATTTGTGCTTTTAACACTTCGTAAGTTGCTCTGGTATCTGCTTCTGCACCATGAGCACCTTCCAATTCTGTATTACAATAAAACTTGTAAGCGGCACTTAAAGTACGTTGTTCCATTTTATGAAAAATGGTTTGCACATCTACAGCTACACGGTTTTTCATATCGAAATCGACCTCAGCTCTTAATAATTCTTCAGCTAATAATGGTATATCGAATCTGTTTGAATTAAAGCCTCCTAAATCGGAATCTTTAATCATATTATAAACATCTTTGGCTATTTCTTTAAACGTTGGCTTATCAGCTACATCCTCATTACTGATGCCGTGAATGGCAATAACCTCATCTGGAATTTTCATTTCAGGGTTTACTACCCATGTTTTACTTTCTTCCTTTCCGTTAGGATGTACTTTTAAAATAGCTATTTCAACTATTCTATCGGTTGTTATATTGACACCTGTTGTTTCTAAATCGAAAAAACAGATGGGTTTTGTTAGGTTTAAATTCATTAATTCTATTTTCTGTTAAATAATTTGTCTTTAAAAATAGACAATTACAAAAATAAGAAAACCCAACCGTTTGAGGTTAGGTTTTTAACATTTATAATGATTACGATTAACTCGTTGGGCGTAATTAAATGAAAATTAATTGGAATATTTTTTTTACTTCCAACTTTACAGCCAATTAGAATCTAAATGTCAGTCTGAGCTTGTCGAAGACTTTATAAAAAGTTGCATTTCGACAGAGCCTGTACTGAGCGCAGTCGAAATACTCAATATGACAATTAAGTATAAAATTGGCTTTAGAAATAATTACAACTGACGGGTTAAGATTATATTTCCCTATTACTATCCCAAGCCTCTAAATAATCTTTAACGGCTTTGACAAACATACCGCCTAAAGCGCCATTTACTACACGATGGTCGTAAGAATGCGATAAAAACATGCGGTAACGTATACCTATAAAATCACCTTCTGGTGTTTCAATAACTGCTGGCACTTTACGAATGGCACCTAATGCCAAAATACCAACTTGTGGCTGACTGATAATTGGTGTTCCCATAAGGCTACCAAAAGTTCCTACATTGGTAACCGTGTAGGTACCACCTTGAATATCGTCTGGTTTTAGTTGATTTGCTCTAGCTCGATTTGCCAAATCATTCACCTGTTTTGTCATACCCACCAAATTAAGTTGGTCTGCATTTTTGATAACAGGCACAATTAAATTTCCATCGGCAAGTGATGCTGCCATTCCTAAATTGATATTTTTCTTTTTAACAATGGTATCGCCTTGTAAAGAAATGTTCATCATTGGGAATTCACGAAGTGCTTTGGCAACCGCTTCCATGAAAATAGGTGTAAAGGTTAAGTTTTCACCTTCACGCTTTTGAAAAGCATCTTTAACTTTATTTCTCCAATTCCAAATTTTAGTAACATCAGCTTCAATAAAACTTTGTACGTGCGCCGATGTTTGTACCGACTCCACCATATGATGCGCAATAAGTTTGCCCATTCTGGTCATTTCAATAATTTCGTCTTCACCACTCACAATAACAGGCGTTGGTGTTGATTTTGGTTTTTCTTGTTGAATGGTTTCTAAAACTGGAGCTTCAATTTTTGGAGGTGTTACTTCTGTTTGACCACCTTTATTTTGAATATAATTTAAAATATCGTTTTTAGTAACACGATTATCGACACCTGAACCTACAATATTATCTAATTCTTGCTGTGAAACGCCTTCTTCCTTTGCTATGTTTTTAACCAAGGGTGAATAAAAACGGTCTTCGCTAGAAGCTAATGGTGCTACTGTTTCTTGAGCTTCAGCAATAGATTTATTTACATATTCAACTACAGATTCCTCATCTTGAGGGTATTCGTTTGATGGTAATTCAAAATCTTCGTCTGAATTATCATTGTCATCTCCATCCGTTTGAATAACACCAATGGTTTGTCCTACTTGAACAACATCATTTTCATTAAAAAATTTCTCAATTAAAATACCATCTACTTCACTTGGAACCTCGCTATCCACTTTATCAGTGGCGATTTCCAAAACTGCTTCATCTAGTTCTATAGTATCTCCAACGTCTTTTAACCAAGATGTTATAGTAGCTTCTGCAACACTTTCTCCCATTTTGGGTAATTTAAGCTCAAACTTTGCCATATCAATAACGTAATACTTGTTTTTTAATTTACGCTTGCAAAATTACTTAAAAAACATTGATTTCCTTAGATTTTTTATAATAAACTAATTCAAAATCATGACTTCACCTCGACTAATGGCATTGTCGCTTCCAAGTATAAAATTAGCATTTTGCGGTAATATCTTGTAAGTAATTGATTTACCTTTTTTAACAGCTTCTATCATGGTTATAATTTCTTTATAGCTTAATTGATGAGCATCAAAAATTACTTCTGTGTTGTTTTCAAGATTATCCAAATTAGATTGTAACCTTATCTTTTTTGGCAAAACTGTTTGGATGCTATCATTCATCTTATCTGAAATTAAAACATATCCACTTACATACTTCACTTTGTTTACTGGCACTTTTCTAAATAAATAAACAAGCCGTATGCCACCCCAAACAAACATATCGAACAATACATTTTTTTTGAAATGCTTTTTATAAAATATTTGCATAGCCCCATAAAAACGGCGTGCATAATGCTTATCTTTTAAAGTACTTTCTCCTTTATAGTGAATTACCGAAGTGGCGCCGTAGTAATAATTATGATAACCAGATTTCAAAACTTTATATGACAAATCGATATCTTCTCCATACATAAAATAATCTTCATCAAAACCTTTTACTTTAAGGTATAAATCTCGTTTCATCAACATAAAAGCACCAACCAATATATCAACTTTACCTGTTTCATTTTCAGTTAAATGAGTGGCATAATAGGCTTCTGAATTTCCTAACAATTTTTTATAAGCTGCATTTATATAAGGAATATTACGTTTGCTTTCAGGTAAAAAAGTGCCCACACCATTTATGAGTTTGCATCCTATAATTCCTAAGTTAGTAGTGTTATCGGCAAATTTCAAAATAGAAATAAAAGTATCTTCAGCAACGACTGTATCTGGATTTAAAATACATAAGTATTCACCCTTTGCTTTTGAAACTCCCATATTATTTCCTTTTGAAAAACCGAAATTCTCTTTGTTTTCTAAAAGAATGACTTCAGGAAAAAGCTCCTTTACCATTTGGCAGCTATCATCTTCAGAATTATTATCAACTATTATGATTTCTGCATCAAGAGTTGTGATGGCAGCTTCTACGCTTTTTATACATAGCTCTAAAAAGTAGCGCACATTATAGTTTAGTATGACAACGGATAACTTCAAACAGTAGTTAGAGTTTTAAAGAAGATTCAAAAGGTACGCGATTCACAATACTTCTTCCTAGTGTAATTTCATCGGCATATTCCAATTCATCTCCAACCGAAATACCTCTGGCTATAGTAGATGTAAACACGTTGTAATCTTTAATTTGTTTAAAAATATAAAAGTTGGTGGTATCACCTTCCATAGTGGAGCTTAATGCGAATATGAGTTCTTTTATTTTGCCTTCTTTTACTTTATTAACTAAGGAAAGAATGTTTAAATCGTGTGGCCCTATGCCATCCATAGGTGAAATTTTTCCGCCTAAAACATGGTACAGACCTTTAAAGGAACTGGTATTTTCAATAGCCATTACATCGCGAATGTCTTCAACAACACAAACCAGCGTTTCGTCTCTGTTGGGATTTGAGCAAATTTCACACAACTGAACATCACTAATATTATGGCATGATTTACAAAATTTGATATCATTTCGCATGGTTTGCAACGCTTCTGCCAAAGCGGTAGTTTGCTCTTTAGGCTGCTTAAGCAGGTGCAACACTAAACGTAAAGCAGTGCGCTTACCAATTCCTGGTAATTGCGACATTTCGTTAACAGCACGTTCAAGTAGTTTTGATGAAAATTCCATAGCTGCGAATTTAACACTTTTGGCACAATTAAAAGAAGCCTTTCTAAAAGAATAAAATGTAGTTGTTAAAACCAAAGACTGCAAACAATTTTTGTATTTTGGCAGCATAATATAAATTTATGAGCCCAACACAAATAATTCTACTTATTGCCGCCTATTTTGGGGTATTAATTCTGATATCGTTTTTTACTGGAAAAGAAGATTCAAACGATGCTTTTTTTAAGGCAAACAAATCGGCTCCTTGGTATGTGGTTGCTTTTGGAATGATTGGAGCCTCTTTGTCTGGAGTTACTTTCATATCAGTTCCTGGTTGGATTGAAGCTTCACAATTTAGCTATATGCAGGTTGTTTTAGGTTATATAGTAGGATATTTAGTGATTGGAACCGTTTTACTTCCTTTATATTACAAACTTAATTTAACTTCTATTTACACGTATTTAGAAGAGCGCTTTGGAAATTATGCTTACAAAACTGGGGCTTCGTTCTTTTTAATTTCTCGTGTTGTTGGCGCTAGTTTTAGATTGTATCTGGTTGCCAACGTATTACAGATTATTTTATTTGATGAATTAGGTATCGAATTTTGGCAAACCGTAACTATTACGGTAGCTTTAATTTGGTTATACACTTTTAAATCGGGTATAAAAACCATTATTTGGACCGATTCGCTACAAACCTTATTCATGCTTATAGCAGTTGGTGTTTCCATTTATTATGTAAGTACAGATTTAGGCATAAGCGGAGGAAACCTTTTAGGCTATGTTTTAGATAGCGATTTATCGAAAACCTTCTTTTTCGATGATTTTAAATCAAGTAATTACTTTTGGAAACAGTTTATTTCTGGTGCGTTTATAGCCATTGTGATGACAGGTTTAGACCAAGATATGATGCAAAAAAACTTAACATGTAAATCGCTTAAAGACGCACAAAAAAATATGTTCTGGTTCACTATTGTTTTAACCATTGTTAATTTTATTTTTTTAAGTTTAGGTTTACTTTTAACCGTTTATGCACAACAACTGGGTATTGATGCCCATAAAGATGAACTGTTCCCTTTACTTGCAAAAAATCATCTAGGTGTTGGTATTTTTATTTTCTTTTTAATTGGTTTAATTGCTGCTGCCTATAGTAGCGCTGATAGTGCTTTAACGGCTTTAACAACTTCCTTTAGCATTGATATTTTAGATATTGAAAAGAAATATGATAAGCCGAAACAAATTAGGATAAGGAAACGAATTCATATAGTTATATCGCTGTTATTAATATTAGTAATTGTTGCCTTTAAATATATTATTAAAGATGAAAGTGTTATTGCAAAACTCTTTGTTTTTGCGGGTTACACCTATGGGCCACTTTTAGGACTTTACAGTTTCGGGCTGTTTACTAAATGGCAGGTTAGAGATAAGTTGGTACCAATAATAGCCATTGTATCTCCTATTTTATCTTATATTATAAGTGTGAATAGTGCCAAATGGTTTGGTTTTGAATTCGGATTCTTTATTTTAATCTTAAACGGATTGCTTACCTTTTTAGGATTAATATTGATTCGTAGAAAGTAATACCAACGTACATGCTCCTTCAAAATGAATAGCATTCTCCCTTAAAATTTTATAAAGCTCAGGATTTTCGGTTCCAGGATTAAAAATAACACGCTTTGGTTTTAGTGAAACAATATAATCGTAATACGGTTGCTGGTTTTTAGCATTCAGATACAAGCTTACTGTATGCAAATCTTCAAATGGGAACATGGTAGTATTTATTGAAACACCTTTAACCTCTCCAGGTTTCAACCCAATAGCAACTGTTTCAATGTTATGATTCACAAGTTTCTGTATGGCTAAATTTGAATACCTAGAAGTGTTTAATGAGGCTCCAAGCACTAATGTTTTTTTATTCATTTTAAAAATAGTTTAATTTAAAAATATGTGTTTTCAAAAATACAACACGCTAGATTTAATTTTAATTTAAAAAAATTAAATTTTGACACAATAAACACAATACCAATACGTTATAGCAACATACAATTTAGCCAACGAGAAAATAATTATTTTAAGAGTTAGTCACCTTCACATAAAAAATTTCGGCATAAAGATTTGTATAAATAATAATTAACTCGAATGGAAACATTCGAGTTTTTTTTATGTAAAATGTTAAAAATGAGTTAAATACAAAACTAGTTGCAATGTTTTTTAATGTTTTACGTCTTATATTATAGATTCTTCAAATAGTTAAGTGTTAATTGAAGTTGATTAATAGCTAGAAAAGCCCGAAGCATAGAGTTTCGGGCTTTTTGTTTTAAAACTATAATTTAAGTAATTAAGCCCACTTAATAATAACACTTCCCCACGTAAAGCCACTACCAAAAGCAGCAAGCACTACGTTATCGCCTGTTTTAATTTTACCTTCCTCCCAAGCTTCGGTAAGCGCAATAATTACAGATGCGGCTGTTGTATTACCATATTTCATGATATTATTAAAAATTTGGTCATCGCTTAACCTAAACTTTTTCTGAATAAATTGAGCAATACGCAAATTAGCTTGATGCGGAATTAACATATCAATATCTTCTTTCTGTAAACCATTTTTTTCTAAGCCTTCCACAATAACTTCGCTAAACCGAACAACCGCATGCTTAAATACGAACGTGCCATCCATATAGGGGTAATAGGAAATATCTTCTTCTCCGGCTTCAATAATTTCTGGCACCCAATGTTTAATGCTTGGAGACGCCACAACCAACTTATCGGCATATTTACCCTCACTATGCAAATGGGTTGATAAAATTCCTTTTTTATTATCTTCTTCTCTCGTTAAAACACAAGCTCCTGCCCCATCTCCAAAAATAACACTAACGCCACGTCCACGCGTTGTTTTATCTAGCCCGTTGCTATGGTATTCAGCACCAATAACCAAAATATTTTTATACATGCCGGTTTTAATAAATTGGTCTGCCACAGAAATAGCATACACAAAACCAGAACATTGGTTTCTTACATCCAGAGCGCCAACGGTTGGCATATCGAGCAAATCTTGAATTTGAACACCACAACCTGGGAAATAATAATCGGGACTTAAAGTAGCGAACACAATAAAATCGATATCATCTTTCGTTAAACCAGCACGTTCAATAGCAATTCTAGCTGCTTTTGCACCCATAGTCGCCGAAGTATCATCAGTTCCTTCTTTTATCCAACGGCGTTCTTGTATACCAGTACGTTCTTGTATCCAAGCATCGTTGGTATCCATCATTTTAGATAAATCATCATTAGTTACCACGTTTTCTGGCACATATTTACCTAATCCTATTATTTTTGAGTTGTACATTTTTTTCTAATTATTTGTATTACAAAGTACAAAATTTAATATTGAAATTCCAAATTCAAAGTAATAATACCAAAACAGTTTTCAAAATCGAAAACCGGAATTCATAAATCATGAATCGGCTATAATTAATGTCAGTTTGTCACCTTTTCAGTCTTGGTACTTTTTTTGACTATTCATTTCAAAGTAAATAAAAACTATAAATTAATCAGATTCCCTCCCGATAGCTATCGGGATTAAAAGGAATGAAAAATTAAAACAATTATATTATGACAAAAGGAAGTATTAATGTTTCAGTAGAAAACATTTTCCCACTCATTAAAAAATTCTTATACAGCGACCACGAAATATTTTTACGTGAGTTGATTAGTAATGGTACCGATGCCACATTAAAGCTAAAACACTTAGCAAGTATTGGCGAATCTAAATCGGAATATGGCACTCCAAAAATTGAAGTTAAAATTGATAAAGAAGGCAAAAAACTTCATGTGATTGACCAAGGATTAGGTATGACTGCTGAAGAAGTAGAGAAATATATTAACCAAGTAGCCTTTTCTGGTGCTGAAGAATTTTTAGATAAATACAAAGATTCAGCTAAAGATTCTGGCATTATAGGTCATTTTGGTCTTGGTTTCTATTCTGCATTTATGGTTGCTGAAAAAGTAGAAATTATCACAAAATCGCATACCGATGCACCTGCTGCACACTGGACTTGTGATGGCTCACCAGAATTCACTTTGGAAGCTTCAGATAGAACAGAAAGGGGTACCGAAATTATTCTTCACATTGCTGAAGATTCTACCGAATTTTTAGAAGAATCTCGTATTAGCGCGTTACTTCAAAAGTATAATAAATTTATGCCTATCCCAATTAAATTTGGAACTAAGGAAATAAACGATCCTGAGCATGAACCAGCAACCATTACCGATAAAGATGGTAAAGAAACCAAAGAACCGCAACGTAAAATTACGGTTGATAATATTGTAAATAATCCAAATCCGGCATGGACCAAACAACCTACCGATTTAGAAGACAAAGATTATAAAGATTTCTACCACGAATTGTACCCTATGCAGTTCGAAGAGCCATTGTTCAACATTCACTTAAATGTAGATTATCCGTTCAACTTAACTGGTATTTTGTATTTCCCAAAATTGGGTCAGGATATGCAAATGCAGAAAGATAAAATTCAACTGTATCAAAATCAAGTGTATGTAACCGATAATGTAGAAGGTATTGTTCCTGAATTTTTAACTATGCTTCGTGGGGTCATTGATTCTCCAGACATTCCATTAAACGTTTCGCGTTCGTATTTACAAGCCGATGGTGCTGTTAAAAAGATTTCATCTTACATTACCAGAAAAGTTGCCGATAAATTAAAATCGTTATTCAACAATAACCGTGAAGATTTTGAAGCAAAATGGAACGATATTAAAATTGTGATTGAATACGGAATGCTTTCCGAAGAAAAATTCTTTGAAAAAGCCAACGATTTTGCGTTATACCCAACGGTTGATGGTAAGTTTTATACTTATGATGAATTATTCAATAAAATAAAAGCAAACCAAACCGATAAAGATGGTAAATTAGTGATTCTTTATGCTTCAAACGAAGATGCACAACATGCGTATATTGAATCGGCTAAAGCGAAAAACTATGAGGTTTTATTATTAGATTCTCCTATTGTATCGCACCTAATCCAAAAGTTAGAAAGCACAAAAGAGAACATTTCGTTTGCACGTGTTGATGGCGATCATATTGATAATTTAATCAAGAAAGATGAAAATGCCATTTCTAAGCTTAGCGAAGAACAAAAAACAGCACTTGATACGTTATTGAAAGAAGTGATTCCTTCAGAAAAATTCATGATTCAATTAGAAGCTATGGATAGTGAAGCATCGCCTTTCATCATCACGCAACCAGAATTTATGCGCCGAATGAAAGAAATGCAAGCAACTGGCGGTGGTGGCATGAATATGTTTGGTAATATGCCAGAAATGTACAATTTGGTGGTAAACACAAATTCTAAATTGGTCGGCGAAATTTTAGAAACCAAAACCAAGCCTAAACAAGAGCGTTTAATTAACCAAAGTTTAGATTTAGCTCGTTTATCGCAAGGGTTACTTAAAGGTGAAGAACTTACCAAGTTTATAAAACGTAGCTACGAGATGATAAAATAGAAACGTCATTGCGAACGCAGTGAAGCAATCTACTTAAAATGAACTAAAACCACTTTGTTTTTTTACAAAGTGGTTTTTAGTTTTTAAAACTAGACTTGGAATTAATTATATTTTAAAAAAGGCAATTATGGAAATTTACAAATACTTATAATGAGTATTCATACAAATTAAAAAGCTGCTTACAAAACAACGTTTATATAAGTATTCTATCTAAAATAAAATTCAAAATATTTTAACATAACTATCTTGTTATACGATACTAAATAAGTGTTTAGAATAAATTAATAATAAAAACCATGGGAAATAAATTAATTATTAATTTCACACCAACTGGAATGATTCCTACTAAAAGCATGACACCACATGTACCTGTTAGTGTCTCTGAAATTGTTGAAGATGTACATCGTGCTTCCGAAATAGGTATCACTATAGTTCATTTACACGCAAGAGATCCCATTACACAAGTACCAACTTATAAAAAAGAAATATATGGTAAAATAATAGAAGGTATTCGAAAATATGCTCCATATTTGGTGGTATGTAACTCATTAAGTGGACGAGATTTTAGTGGATTAGAACAACGAGGAGATCCATTATTCCTAGATGGAGAATTGAAGCCTGATATGGGTAGTTTAACTTTGAGTTCTTTAAATTTTAACAAAGCAGCAAGTGTAAACTCACCCAATATGATTCAGGACTTAGCAAATCTAATGAAATCAAAAGGAATCGTTCCCGAACTTGAGGCCTTTGATTTAGGTATGCTAAATTATGCGAAATATCTTATAAAAAAAGAGTTCATAAAACCTCCTTATTATTTTAATCTATTATTTGGCAACATTGCTTGCTCGCAATCAAATTTACTCCATGCGGGAATTATGATTAATGATCTTCCAGAAAATTCACTTTGGAGTTTAGCTGGAATTGGTGATGATCAACTAAAAATGAATTCTCTTTCTATAGCAATCGGCGGCGGTGTTCGGGTTGGTTTAGAAGATAATATTTGGTATGATTCTTCTAGAACAAAATTAGCAACCAACGTTGATTTAATAAAAAGAATTCATACAATAGCCCATGTAAATGATAGAGAAATAATGACACCACAAGAATTTAGATTAAAAATGAATTTAGAATCTGGCAATGGCCAATATGGGCGTAAAAATTAACATTATTATATGGAAATTAAAAAAAGCAAGAATATTTCAATTTTTAAAAGATTTTGGATTATCATAAATAATGGGTTGCTATTATTTGGTATAAGAAATAGGCTAGCGAAAATGGGTATAGATATAGATCCTTATTATTGGGTACAGGAAGATGTTGAAGAATGTCAAGAGCCTAAAATTAAAGGAGATTCTACAGAATATTTGCTGCGGTATTTAGATATTGAAAAACTGAAATCAATTACTAGTTATTTACCTGTTTCTGAACAAGAGAAATTGATTCAAGGTTTAAACAATGGTCAATTATGTATTGGTTTAGAACATAATAACGAAATTGCGGCTTATATGTTTATTGAATTAAATGATTTCACTATTAACAATAAAACATTTAAATTGAAAGACAATGAAGCCTATCTTTTGAATATGTGGACATTCCATTCATATCGTAACAAAAATATAGCTCCTTATTTACGCTACCAAAGTTATCAGTTGTTAAAAAAACAAGGAAGGGATATAAAATATAGTGTTACTCAATATTTTAATAAATCATCTATAAAATTTAAAAAGAAATTAAATTCAAAACATCTTAAACTTTACCTTAGTATTAATCTATTTAAAAAATATTATTGGAATCTTCTTTTACGCGATTATAAATAGCATACTTTATTATTAGCTCGCAATATCATCGACGAATATCTCAACTTTAAAAGGGTCTATTAAAGGTTGAATGTGAATAGCTTTCCAAATTCATTAAGCGTAGTTATGAGATAATTAATTAAGAACCACTCCCTCGAAGGAGGTAATCTCATTCTGTTATCTAAAAAATTTTTTCGTTAACAGAAGGCATAAACACAAAAAAACCACTTTGTTTTTTACTAAGTGGTTTTTTTGTTTTACATGATTTTTATCATTCTTTTTATATGTAGTAATTTCTTATTTTATAACACTTTTTTAAACACTCAAAATTTTCAAGTCATGAAAACAAAATTACTCTTACTATTGATAATGTTTTTTTCAAACATTTATGTTTCAAGTGCTCAAAAAGCTTTAAACTTTGATGGCGTAAATGACTATGTTGTTGGAACTAACAATGCTTCTTTAAACACATCGCAAGGCACCATTGAAGCATGGATAAAGACCTCAAATGCTGGAGCTGGCCTTAGAGGAATTATGGCGAAACCACAACAGTATGGCATTGTACTAAAAGACAATAATTTAGCAGTAGCCGAATGGGGCCAAGGTGAAAAAAACACAAACGTTAATTTGGCCGATGGTATATGGCACCATGTGGCATTTTCATTTAACAACATGGTAGCAAATGGTTCAAAACTATACATCGATGGCTTACCGGTTTTAGCCTTTACCTACCAAGTTGTTGCTGGTTCTGGTCAACAGATTCTTGTGGGAACAAGCAGTAAATATCAACAATATTTTAATGGAGCCATTGATCAAGTGCGCGTTTGGAATACCCAAAAAACCGATGCCGAAATTTTAGCCAATTACAACAAGTGCCTCAATGGAAATGAAACAGGTTTAGTAATGTATTGGAATTTTGATGAAGCAACCGGAACAACCATCACAGATTTATCGGGAAATAATAATAACGGGGCTTTAACCAATATGAATGCTTCCTCCATTTGGGTATCTGGGTATGATTGCAATTTGATTGTCTACTACTCTTTTAACGGCAATGCTAGAGATGAAAGTGGAAATGGTCATCATGGAACTTTAGCTGGACCCGTTTTAACTACAGATAAAGATGGCAATGCAGAAAGCGCTTATTATTTTGATGGTGCTGATGATTATATAGATTTAGGAGATTGGGAAAACGGAGGTGCTATGACAATGACCTTTTGGGCACGTTGGGATGCGTTTAATAATTACTCAAGAATTATAGATTTAGGAAACGGCTCATCAAGTAATAATATTATTATTTCAAACTATCAAACCAATAATGGCTTATTCTTCTCTACATATACAAATGGTGAAACTAAGCTAATAACAACAAATACAATTACACAATCTCAATGGGATTTTTATGCTGCAACCTTTGGCATAAATGGTGTAATGACAGTTTATAAAAATGGTTCACAAATTAATCAAAAAACTAATGGAGTTAAACCAAATACTTTATTAAGAACAAACCAATTTATAGGAAAAAGCAACTTCAGTCAAGACGATTATTTCAAAGGAGCCATAGATGAATTAAGAATTTATCAAACAACACTTTCAGACACCGAAATTCTAAATTTATATACTTACAATACATTAAAGGTTGATAAAATTGAAAACATAGCCACAAGTACATTTTATGTATTCAAAAACACGTTGTGTTTTAAAAACACCCAAAATATACCAGAAATAAAATCTGTAGAAATTTATAATTTATTGGGGCAAAACGTATTTAAAACTTCAAAAATAACAGCCCAAATTAATTTAAACCAATTACAAAAAGGAATTTACATTGTAAAGGTTGATACTAAAAACAACCGTTTTTCAACATTAAAATTTATACTCCAGTAATTTTTTAAAATATAAATTTTAAAACCACTTCATTTTCGAGGTGGTTTTTTTGTTAAAAACAATATTAAATTTCTATAATAACATTTCTTTAACTTAAAAAATATAAAATTGGCAAGACCTTTGAATCATTAGAAAATTAATCTTAAAAAAATTATATGAAATCATTAAAAACAATTGCAGCCTTATCACTTCTAGTTGTATTAATCACATCTTGTGCTTCAAAAAAAACTGGAAACACACAAAACATAAAAATGGAATTACATGATATTTGGGCAGTAACCCATATTAATGAAGAGGCTATTATCCCATCTGAAAATGTACCTAATTTAGAAATAAACATCACCGAAATGAAAGTATTTGGAAGCGATGGCTGCAATAATTACACAGGTGAAATTAAAAACATAACCTCAGAAAACATAACTTTTGGCGCTTTAGCTTCCACAAGAAAAATGTGTTTTGATATGGCTATTCCCGATAAATACAATAACGCTTTAAACAATACTGTAACTTACAAAAGAGACAAACTAAATTTATATTTTTATGATGACAACGGAAATAAAATACTTAGTTTTAAAAAGGTAGATTAATTCGCTTTTGTACTAAACGAATAAATTATATTTGCGCAAAAAAATTATGAGAAATATTTTATTAATAGCCTTTAGCTTAGTTCTTTTTACATCCTGCAGCAATGATGATTCTGTAGATTATGTTAAAAGAAACGACAACGACATTCAAGCATACATTACTGCAAATAATTTAACAGCTGAAAAAAGTAGCACTGGATTATATTATGTTATTGATAATCCGGGTACAGGCGTACAACCTACTACTACTGATAATGTGACAGTCGCATACAAGGGTTATTTTCTTAATGGTACTGTTTTCGATGAAAGTAATGAAAATGGCATTACGTTTAACTTACAACAAGTTATAAAAGGCTGGACTTAAGGTATAACTTATTTTAAAGAAGGTGGCAGTGGTATTTTACTAGTGCCAGCGCATTTAGGTTATGGCAATTATAGTAAAAATGGTATTCCTGGAGGTTCGGTATTAATTTTTGATGTGAACCTCATATCTGTTAATTAAATCTTACTTTTTTTATTCATACAAAACCACTTTGCACAACAGAGTGGTTTTTTTTATTACATTTAATCCATGCAAGTAACCTCAACCAACATAGCAAAACCAACCACCATCATTTTTGCTGGTGAAGAAGTTATAACTGGTATTTATAAAACACCCACAAACCAACCCATTTATTTAGGTAAAGAAAGTGTTCAGGGTGATGAAGTATCCGATAGAGAAAACCACGGTGGCGAGTTTAAAGCGTGTTATTTATTTTCTGAAAATTATTACGCTTATTGGAAAAACCTATACCCAAATTTAGATTGGAATTGGGGTATGCTTGGAGAAAATTTAACCGTGGCAAATCTAGATGAAACTAAAATTCATATAGGTGATATTTATAAACTTGGTTCTGCAGTAGTACAAATAACCCAACCACGAGAACCTTGTTATAAATTCGGTGTGAAATTTGGCACACAAAAAGTGTTGAAAAAATTTGTTAAACACGGTCGCCCCGGTACGTATGTACGTATTTTAGAAGAAGGCTTTGTAAAAACAGGTGACCATTTCGAGCTTATAGAAAAAGCAAAAAACAGTTTAACCACAGCACAGTTTTATAAATTACTTTTTTCTGAAAACAAAAATCAAAATCATTTAAAACTAGCTATAAATATAGAAGCACTTCCGCAGTATAAAAGGGACAAAATGCGAGAATACATCAAGTAATTCGTAATTCATAATTCGTAATTACTCTATATATTTGCACAACTCAATTTAAAAATGGCCATCACTTTACTTTCATCTCCCTTACAAGGTTTCACCGATTTCAGATTTCGCAACGCCTTTCATCATTATTTTGGTGGCATCGATACGTTTTATGCCCCTTACATTCGTTTGGATGGTAAAATGATTATAAAATCGTCGTACCAACGTGATTTACAACCAGAAAACAATACGACCTTAGAACTCATTCCGCAAGTGATGACAAATGATCCCGATGGATTTTTGTTTGTAGTTAAGTACATTCAATCCTTAGGCTACAAAGAACTCAACTGGAATTTAGGCTGCCCCTACCCGATGGTTACTAAACAAGGCATGGGTTCTGGACTTATATGCCACCCCGAAAAAATTGAACATATTTTAAAGCGTGTTCATAACGAAACCGATATAATTGTTTCCATGAAAATGCGCATGGGTTACGAAACTCCCGAAGAAATTCTGGACGTCTTCCCCATTTTAGACAATTATCCGCTTAAAAACATCGCCATACATGCACGCATTGGCAAGCAATTGTACAAAGGCGGCGTCAATTTAGAGGCCTTTCAAAAATGTGTAGATAGCACCAAACACAAACTATATTACAATGGGGATATCACCACCGTTGTTAAGTTTAAAGAAATGCAAGAACGTTTCCCGAGTATCGACCATTTCATGATTGGTCGCGGACTCATCGCAGACCCATTTTTACCCAGCATGATTAAAAACAACACCACAGAATATCCCGCAAACCGTTGGCAAATTTTTAGTGAGTTTCACGATACCATTTACCAACAATACGATGCCGCACTTTCCGGACCAACCCCCATCAAAATGAAAATGTTGGGCTTCTGGGAATACTTTTCACAGTCCTTTTCAAATCCGCAAAAAACCTATAAAAAAATCAAAAAAGCAGGTAGCCCAAGAAACTACACTCAAGCAGTAGCGGAGATTTTGAATAACGAGAAAACAATTAACAATTAACAATTAACAATTAACAATTAACAATTAACAATTAACAATTAACAATTAACAATTAACAATTAACAATTAACAATTAACAAAACTAAAAATCCAAATTCAAACACTCTAATAATTCCAACAAATTAACCTTTTATCTTTGAAAATCTGAAACTTTGATCCTTTGCAACTTTGAGTCTATGATGCTTTGAGTCTTTGCGACTTTGCTCGACAATACATTATATTTGCTACAAATTCTAATACACCATTTTGAAAGACCTTTTACTCATAACGCCACCGTTTACGCAATTAAACACACCGTATCCTGCCACAGCATACATTAAAGGCTTTTTAAATACCAAACAAATTGGTTCCTTTCAAATGGATTTGGGTATTGAAGTCATTTTAGAACTTTTCAAAAAAGACACCTTTCAAAACGTATTCGAAATTGCTTTTGAAAACAACAGCATTCAATCGGAAAATTGCCAACGTATTTACGCGTTAAGAAATGCTTATCTACAACCTTTAGAAGATATTATCACTTTTCTACAAGGCAAAAAACCAACCTTCGCCAGACAAATTTGCACCGATAATTTTTTACCACGCGCTTCTCGTTTTAATCAGTTAGACGATTTAGATTGGGCATTCGGTTCCATGGGCATGCAAGACAAAGCAAAGCATTTAGCCACCTTATTTCTTGAAGATTTATCCGATTTTATCATAGAATGCATCGACCCTAATTTTGGCTTCAGTCGTTATGCCGAACGTTTGGGGCAAAGTGCCAACTCGTTTGATGAGTTATATGCACATTTGCAAGACGAATCCACTTTTATAGACGACATCACTTTAGAAATTCTTGACGAAAAACTTAAAACCATACAGCCTAAATTGGTATGTTTTTCAGTACCCTTTCCAGGGAATTTATACAGCGCCTTCCGTTGTGCGCAACACATAAAAGCCAACTATCCAAACATAAAAATTGCTATGGGTGGTGGTTTTCCAAATACCGAATTACGTTCGGTAACCGACGTACGCGTATTTGAATTTTTCGATTTCATAACCTTAGATGATGGCGAATTACCCATCGAACTTTTAATATCACACGTTTTTAACTCCCCTCCTTCGGAGGGGTTGGGGGAGGCTAAACGCACTTTCGTTTTAGAAAACGGAACAGTAGTCTACAAAAACAACAGCACCAAACCCGATTACAAACAAGCGGATATTGGTACACCCGATTATTCCGATTTATTATTAAAAGATTACATCTCAGTTATAGAAATCGCCAACCCCATGCACAGTTTATGGAGCGATGGCCGATGGAACAAACTCACCATGGCTCACGGTTGCTATTGGGGAAAATGTACTTTTTGCGATATTTCTTTAGATTACATTAAAATTTACGAACCCATAGCTGCCAAATTATTGGTAGATCGCATGGAACAAATTATAGAGCAAACGGGCGAAACAGGTTTCCATTTTGTAGATGAAGCAGCGCCTCCAGCCCTAATGAAAGCCTTGGCTTTAGAAATCATAAAACGCCAACTCACCGTAACGTGGTGGACGAACATTCGGTTTGAAAAAAACTTCACTAAAGATTTATGCTTACTGTTAAAAGCCTCTGGTTGTATTGCAGTTTCTGGCGGACTGGAAGTAGCTTCCGATAGATTATTAAAACTTATTGATAAAGGCGTAACCGTTGCACAAGTGGCGCAAGTAACCCGCAATTTTACCGAAGCCAACATGATGGTGCACGCCTATTTAATGTATGGATACCCCTCGCAAACCGTTCAAGAAACGGTGGATAGTTTGGAAATGGTACGTCAACTTTTCGAAATTGGCGTATTGCAATCGGGGTTTTGGCACCAGTTTGCATTAACGGCTCATAGCCCTATTGGGTTAAATCCGTCCGATTATCACATCATTCCCAACACAAAAAACATCACCTTCGCTAATAACGACATAGACTTTACCGATACCACAGGTATAGACCACAGCCAATTTAGTTTCGGATTAAAAAAATCACTTTTCAATTTTATGCACGGTATTGGGTTCGATATGTCTTTGCAAGATTGGTTCGATTTTAAAATACCAAAAACAACGATTACCCCTGATTTTATTTATAATGCTTTAGAAACTGAAACCAATTTCAACATAAAACCAACCGCAAAAATTATGTGGTTGGGCACCGAACCTTTGGTAACCGAACAGTCTAAAACCAAAAAAGGCAACACCTTTTATTCGCTAAAATTGACGTTTCATAACACCACCGATACGTTTGATGTTACTTTAGATAAAGATAAAGGCAACTGGTTTTTAAACCAACTGGATGCTTTAAATAGAAGCAACAACCAACTCCCCTCCTTTTCAGAATTAAAAAAAGATTTTGAAACCGAGTTTGAAGATTTTGAATTGTTTTGGTTTTCTAAGCCTATGAACGTTTTACGGGATAATGGGTTGTTGGTTTTGTGATTAATTTTCTCTTGGACTTTATAAGAAAAAAACAACTAAATTCGTTTAACTTTCTATATAAAAATTAATACGATTTCATAACAAGTCGTTGGTTTAATACCTAAAACTTAGCGATAAATATTATTCTTCTGAATTTCGCTTTTCAAAATAAGGATGAACACCCTTTAAATCAATGTAGTCTTTTATTTTGTCAGTTTCATTTAAAGGAACATAATCTACAATATTACTTTCATAAATATGTTTCCAAATAGCATGATTTTTTTTAGCTAATTTCTTTTTCGGTTCATTCCCTACTAGGAAATAATGTCCTCCTCCTTTTTCGTAGTCAACTGCTTTTGTAAAGGAAATATATTTTGTCAAATCTCTTTCAAGGTCAACATATCTTTTAGAGAAATCTATTGTTTGACCTGCAACAATTTGACCATTCTCTCCAATAAAATTAACATTTACAGGAGAAATTAACTCTTTAAAATCATTTGGATTAATTATAGCATCTAAATTAACCTTGGACCTTATTTTAGAATATAATTTTGTTCTAACTATATTCACTATATCATTCTTTGGTTCTTTTATTACTAATTCTTCATCATAATTAAAAATATATTTCTCAAATAACTTTAAAAATGTTATCTCATCAAAAGCAATATCTATCGCTCTTGGTTCAGAAAATTTTACAATGTTATTAGAGTATCTATTGAGATAGCTAAAATATTTCTCATTAATCCACTTATGTGAAATGTCATTTTTAAGATTTAGTAAATCATTATTTTCAAAACTAGAATTCAAATCATTATTTAAGTTTTTAAAATAAGATTTTAAAAAACTATAATTCTGGTTAGGAATAAGTTGTTTTACAATACCCAACTTCGTATCTGATATCTTAAATTTGACATCTTCACCATTAGCCATAATTATCCCTATACTAATCTTTTCTTTAAGACTAGCATTTAGGGTTAGGTACATTATGCTAAAAAAGGTATTCATTATTTTATGTTTTCTTGAATTAGAGTTCTAAAATTATTTTCGCAACTATTAAGCCATTCTTTAGTAAACAAATTTTTTCTTAATTGGTCTTCCAAAGAATCAATGTTAACTCCCCATTCTACAGGTATTAACGCAATAATATTATCAATGTTGTCTTCACACTCTTTAGTACAAAGGTAGAACTTCTTAACCAAGTTATCAACAACTTTAACAAGATTTCGTCCTCTCTTAAATAATACATTAGCTAATTGAGTATTAATCAATGATTCAAAATCATTGATTTGATAGACTCCTCTATGCAACGCGTTGGAGTTAAATATAGCATCGTGATCAAAAACTGTAAAGTAGATTTCATTTTGAATCGAGAAGTCTATTAGTAAGTTACTATTATTGTGATTTCTATCTTCATTAGAAAGCCAAATATCAAAAAAAGCTATCATTAAAAAATCCTCTCTATTTGCTATTTTCTTTCTAAAACTAGCATCTTCAAACATAACCAAAATCGTATCATCAATTTCTTTACTTGACTGAATATACTTTGAACCAAAACAAGGTTTATCAAAATTTACTCCCTGAACATTATGTGGAATATGCTCTTTTTTAACATTAATTAAAGCTATATCGGGCGTATTTAAATCCCAAATTGTTGCGAAACTTGAGCCAAAAAGTTCATTAATTAATTTGGACACATCTCTACTATGTTTACAAATCCAATATTCTAAATCATCACAAGTAACTAACATCGGATTTCCCGCTGTTGGATAAACTTTATCTGGCTTATGAATTGTATTTAATATTTGAAGCATTAATGAATCTGAAATTGTAAATTCAAATATATTACAATTCAGACAAAAAATAACAAAACTTCTAATAAATTACTAATCATATACAAACTCTTAAACGAACCCTTCGAAATCTCGTCAAAAACAGTATTCCTCTTTAACCCAATCAAAATCAAAACATTAAAACTATATTTTAAAAAAACAACATCCAATTAAAAGCTTAGGGTTGTTAATTTCTCTCAAAACACCTCCTCCACATGTTTTTTAATATTTGCTGCTATTTTATCAATAGGTAAATCGTTGGCATCAAAGCCAAATGGGTCTTCAATTTCTTCAGCAATTAATTCTAAACTTGCTAAAACATAAAAAACAAAAACAACCACGGGTACCGCATAGTAGCCTAAGCTAAATACATAGCCAAAAGGCAAGGTCATGATGTAAAAAAATATGAATTTTTTAATAAATGCACTGTATGAATACGGAATGGGTGTGTTTTTAATACGCTCGCAAGCACCACAAATATCGGTAAACGATTGTATTTCGGCATTTAATATAATAAGTTGGTCGCCTGTAATTTTTTTCTGCTCG
The DNA here is from genome assembly GCF_004341235.1 of Mariniflexile fucanivorans. Classification (GTDB taxonomy): domain Bacteria; phylum Bacteroidota; class Bacteroidia; order Flavobacteriales; family Flavobacteriaceae; genus Mariniflexile; species Mariniflexile fucanivorans. The sequence continues at coordinate 15,051 of NZ_SLUP01000008.1, read as the reverse complement.
TGCAAATCGTTCACCTTTTGGAAAATCATTTTTGCCACTTGGTTTGGGTGGTGTTTATGTTGGTCTATCTTTAATTCGGCATGATCAAAAAGTTGCAAACTCGTTTCTTTATTGGTTAAATGTTTTACCAAAATAGAAGCATAACTTGGTATTAACTTTTCAAAATAGTTTCTATCGTGTTCTTCTTTTAAAATAACATGCAATTTTATGGCTAAGTTTCGGCTGTTATTTACCAAAGCTCCCCATAGTTTTCTACCTTCCCACCAACGATCGTAAGCGGTATTCGTTCTAAAAACCAACAATAAGGAAATAACAAAACCCAACATACCGTGCATGACCGTAATGTTTGATAAATGGTTTTTTTCTGAAAGTTTCCAATACTCAAGTTCCAAATAGCCAACGCCGTAGGTATAAAGCCCAATAAATATCATCATAGGAAACAGTTTTCTAAACGTATCCGATTTATGAAATCTAAAAATAAAGGTAATCCAATCTTTTGGGTTGTATTGTACCATAAAATGCGCTTGTTATAATTTAATTGTAAAATTAGAAAATGTTACGACTATAAGTCTTATATATTAACTAAATCACTCGCATAACTTTCATGTATCTTTCCAAAAAATTATACTTTATGCTATTATTAGACTTGCAACTTCATTTCTAATAATCTACATAGTATTATGAAACAGAGGTTTTTCTATATTCAAAACAAATATGTATGGCTATAAAACCTTTTATTTGGGCGTTCTTTTGTTTTTAACTTCAGATAAGTGCAACCCCTTTTCTCGTATCAAAGAACTGTGTTTTGGGCTTCCAATAATTTGTGAAGAATAAACCCCAGAATGACCAGAAAACAAATAAGCTGTAGAACAAGCCAACGCAATAAAAACTCCAGATTCAATGCCGAAAAGTTCTATTCCCATGATAGTACAAGCGATAGGTGTATTTGTTGCTCCTGCAAAAACAGCCACAAAGCCCATTCCTGCAAGCAACCCCATAGGTAAAGGAATAAACCAAATTAGTACATTCCCTAAAGTAGCACCAATAAAAAATAAAGGCGTTACCTCGCCTCCTTTAAAACCTGCCCCAAGGGTGAATGATGTAAAGAGAACCTTTAATAAAAAGTCGTAAGAGTTGAGATTCGTGCTAAAAGCATCCACAATAGTTGGTATTCCAAGCCCTATATATTTTGTGGTTCCCATAAAATAGATAGCAATTGCTAAAATGGTTCCTCCAATTACAGGGCGAAGCGGCGGGTATTTAATTTTACTATTAAAAAGCTTGCTCCAAAAATGGGTGGATTTAGAAAAAAGCATGGCTACAAGTCCAAAAATAATTCCAGCCAATAAAGACCATAGTAAATTTACTGGTGTCATATCTGGAACCAAATCAATATGATAATGCGTATGGGGAACATTCCAAAATTGGCAAAAATAATCAGCAAAAACTGCTGCCATAAAACTTGGAATGATAGCATCCAGCCTAATTCTACCTAAAACCAAGACTTCCAATGCGAAAATTCCACCTGCTAAAGGCGTACCAAATACGGATGCAAAACCAGCACTTATACCTGCAATTAATACAATTTGTCTATCTCGCTTTGATAATTTGAGAACTTTTGTAAACCTATCTGCAACTGCCCCACCAATTTGAACCGCTGTTCCTTCACGCCCTGCAGAACCTCCGAAAAAATGTGTTAAAATGGTTCCAAACAAAACAAGGGGCGCCATTCTAAATGGAATTATTTTTTTAGGTGAATGAAATTCTTCAAGTAATAAATTATTACCTTTTACAACACTATTCCCAAATAAATGATAAGATAAACCAATGATGAAGCCACCAACAGGCAATAAAGCGATAACCCATAAATGAGATTCTCTCCAATTGGTTGCCCACTCTAAACTCAATAGAAAAAAAGCGGATATACCTCCTGTAATGATGCCTAAAACCAAGCAAATAACAACCCACTTGAAAAGATATCCTAAAGAAGCTATTTGTTCAATTGAGAATAAAAATTTCTTGATTTTTGTTTTGTTCATATTACCTTAAATAAATGATTCTACACTAGCATTAGCCATTAAAAGTAGATGTCATTAGTCCCTAGTAGAACGGTTTAAGGCAGACCTCATTGCCGAATTTTGAATGACAAAAATAATAAAAAAAACGGTTTGTTCTTATATTTTTCATGCCTAAATCATTAGTGCCAAACCCAAAACATTTTAAGTTATCTTTGCAACAAATTATATTTCATGTCATTTAAAGACTTACAACTTAACAGACCTATTTTAAGAGCCGTTGCCGAGGCTGGTTACGATAACCCAACCTTGGTTCAAGAAAAAACCATTCCTTTTGTTTTGGAAAAAAAAGATGTGATTGTCTCTGCCCAAACAGGCACGGGAAAAACTGCTGCTTTTGCCTTACCTATTTTACAACAATTGTTCGATAAACAAGAAGGAAGTAAAAAAGGTAAAAAAATTAGAGCCTTGATAATAAGTCCGACGCGTGAATTAGCCATCCAAATAGATGAAAATTTCAAAAAATACAGCACCTATACCAATTTAAGAACTACGGTTGTTTTTGGTGGTGCTTCTATTGAACCTCAAATTGATGTATTAAAAAAAGGTGTTGATATTTTAATTGCCACCCCTGGGCGTTTGCTCGATTTACATAAACAAGATGTTGTAAACCTTGACTATGTTGAAACTTTGGTTTTAGATGAAGCCGATTTAATGCTAGACATGGGGTTCATTGACGATGTGAAGAAAATTGAACGCCTTTGTACACATGAAAAAAATATTTTATTGTTTTCGGCAACCATTCCTTTTAAAGTAGAACAACTAGCGAACACTATTTTAAATGAACCCGAACGTGTGGAAGTGGCGCAAAATTCGTCTACCTCAAAAAACGTGAATCAGGTTTTGTATTATGTTCCTAAAAAGGATAAAATTGAGTTGTGTTTACATGTATTAAGGAATACGATTAAAGGTAGTATTCTTATTTTTCGACGTACCAAATTTGGTGTAGAAAAACTGGAAGAAACGCTCAAGAAAAACGGCTATAAAGTAGATAGTTTACATGGAGACAAGAGTCAGAATTTAAGAGAAGACGCTTTAAAAAACTTCAAAACTAATAACGTAAATATCTTAATTGCTACCGATGTAGCAGCACGTGGTATTGATATAAATGAACTGGATGCGGTTATAAATTTTGATTTACCCAACGTACCCGAAACTTATGTACACCGTATTGGTAGAACTGCCAGAGCTGGAAAACTGGGAACAGCGTATTCATTTTGTTCTGCGGATGAAAAAACCTATGTACAAACCATTCAGCAACTTATTCAATTGCAATTGGATGTTGTTGAAGATCACCCGTATCTCTTAGACCCAAAGGCTAAAAAAGAAATTCATAGAACGCCCGGAAAAAGCAAACACAAAAAAGGGCGTAAAAGCGAAGCTTCTAAAAAGAAAAAGAAGCGCTGGTACTAAAACTTTTTCAATTCCGTTATTTAATAAGTATATTCACCAAAAATAATAAATCATAAAAATTCTATTAATCATTCTAATATTTCTAAAATTTAAAAAATAGATGGATTTCACAAACCCACTGGTATATGGAGTCCCTTGTTTTTTAGGACTTATTTTACTTGAACTTACTTACAGTAAAACTCATAAAAAGAAAGACCTTTATGATTGGAAAGATTTAGCCTCTAGCCTTACTATGGGCATTGGATCGGCAGTTATGGCTCCTTTAATTAAGACTATTTCGGCCATCATTATTTTCAATTATATTTATGAATTATTTAACCCCTTGGTAGATGGTGTTCGAATGAATATTATGGGTTGGGAATCTTTTGGTTATGCATGGTACGTATGGATAGCTTGCCAATTTTTAGACGATTTTAGCTACTATTGGTTTCACCGCCAAAACCATATGGTGCGATTTTTATGGGCGGCACACATTGTACACCATTCTTCTGATAATTTTAATTTAGGAACCGCCGTTAGAAATGGCTGGTTCACCATATTATACAAACCATTTTTTTACATGTGGATTCCTGCAATTGGTTTTCCTCCAGAAATGGTCGTTGTTTGTTTAGGTATTGAGGCGCTTTGGCAATTTCAATTGCATTCAACCTACATTCCTAAAATGGGTATTATTGAAAAAATTTTTAACACCCATACCATGCACCAAGTGCATCATGCTAAAAATTTAGAGTATATGGATAAAAACCATGGTGGATTTTTAAATATGTTCGATAAAATATTTGGCACTTGGAAAGAATTAGATGAAGAAATAGATATTGAATATGGCGTTACAAAACCACCAAATTCTTATAATCCATTGATTATTTTAACACATGAATATAAAGATATTTGGAATGATATGAAGAAGAGTCCTAACTTATATCACAAATTGATGTATGCCTTTGGCCCCCCAGGATGGAGCCATGATGGAAGCACTTTAACCATCAAACAAATGCGAAAACAATTAGAAAATAAAGAAGCTGTATAATAAAAAGTATAGCTATCTGTAATAGTGCCTCGATAGATATCGGGATTGTCGCACTATTTTTAACTTTCTAATAATTAATATCGGTTTCGACAAGCTCAACCTGACAACTAAAACTTAATTCACTTTTTATACATATTTATTTTATAGGAAAATCGAAATAGGTAATTGGAAATGGTTCATTCTTTAAAGTAAAATGCCACCATTCTTTCGAGTAATTTTTAAAACCGAATTTTAGCATCACTTCTTGTAAAAGTTGTCGGTTCACTTTTTGGCTTTCAGAAATATGTTTGTAATTAACCCACGAGGCTTCACCAAAAAAATCGTAATTACTACCCATATCTAAGGGTTCATGAGTATTACCATCAATAATGGTAACATCCAAAGTACTACCTTTACTGTGTCCAGATCTGGTAGCAATATAGTCTTCGACAAACAAATTCGATTTATCAACATTGGGATAAAATGTTTTTTTATTTACGGTATCATTTAATTCTTTTGCCCATCGCATAAAATGGTTTACGGCACGCTGGGGCCTGTAACCATCATATACACGCAGACACAAATTTTGCTTTAATAATTCTTCTTGAACGTTTTTTAAAGCCAAAGCAGCCTCTTTTGTTAATATAAGCTTATTAGATTGGTAACCATCAATACGCTTTCCAACAAAATTATTTTTCGAATTGTAACGCAGTTCTACATCTAAATCTGGAATTACATATTTCACATACACAAATCCTTCGGGTAATTGTGCGAATGCACCAAAACAAATAAATACAAATAAAATCGTTACATAACTTTTCATAACTACAACAAATTATGCTAATTTAGAAAAAATAAAACTTAAGACATGAACTATCCTTGGCATTTATACCTAATGGCTATTCTTTATATAGCAGCAGGCATCAACCACTTTATAAAACCAAAAATTTACTTACGTATTATGCCACTTTATTTACCAAAACACAAGTTGTTGGTGTATTTAAGTGGTATTGCAGAAATATTTTTAGGTATTATGGTATGCGTTCCATTAGTAAAAAACATATCCCTCTTCTTTATTATAACCATGCTAATCGTTTTCCTATTGGTACATTTTTATATGCTTTCCAGTAAAAAAGCTTCTGGAGGTTTGCCAAAGTGGATACTTATATTAAGAATTCCTATGCAATTTTTGCTTATTTATTGGGCTTACTCTTATTTCAGCCTATAAAACAAAAAACATTAAAATTTAAACACAAAAAAACCGAGTTCCCTCAAACTCGGTTTTCTTTCAATTTGCTTTATTTATTACGATGTAGATTTAGGGTTACTATTTCAACAACATAATGCAAATATTAATTAATTAATCCATTGAACTAAAAAGTGTGTTATTTAGTACACCTCAAAGATATAATTATAAATGAATACTAACGATTAAATACATTATAAATCGTTGAAATGCATTTAATTTTAACATTTAAAGATGAAATATTGCATTTCAACGATGAATTACATTTTCAAGAAGTGTTTTTCCATAAAAAAAGCACCCTGAAAAGGATGCTTTTTTACTAACTAACCAACTAAAATATGAATTACAATTTCTAATTTAAAGTAACCACTCAATAAATCATGTAGAATTTGCAACTAAACAACATTTATCAACTACTGTGCCAAAATAAAAAATTAGTAAAATAAATTTTTATTAATTTGATTTATATAAATAGCTGAATACCGTTAGTATTTAAAACATAATTATAAGATATTTGCTTTTAAATAAAACTAAATCAATTAATGAAAAAAGTAGCATACATTTTATTATCGTTATTAATTATTGCATGTAGCAAAGAACAGAACGATTTAACAGTAAAAGTTCAAGTAGATGGTTTAAAAAAAGGTGTCATTCATTTGAAAAAAATAAAAAATGACAACCTTATTACTATTGATACCGTTGCAGTAAATGGACAATCGGAAATTACATTACATGCATCTTCTTTAGAATCACCTGAAATGTTTTATTTATTTTTAGATAAAAACAGTTCTGAAGAAGATCAAATTGCGTTTTTTGCTGATAAAGGTATCACAGAGATAAAAACTTCTGTTAAAAACTTCGGGGTTGGAGCAAAAATCAAGGGCTCTGAACAGCAAAAAATATTTGAGGAATATAAATTGATGCGATCTCGTTTTAACGAACAAAATCTAGACCTTATCAAAGAAAACTTTGATGCGTTAAAAGAAGGGGATACTTCAAAATCTAATGCCATTCAAATGAAATCTGACAATAATTTAAAACGTCGCTATTTATTTACCGTTAATTTTGCTTTAAACCATAAGGACAGCGAAGTAGCACCTTACTTAGCGCTAACCGAAATTTATAATGCTAAAATTAAATATCTAGATACTATAAATAGTGTTTTAACACCTAAAGTGAAGGCTTCTAAATATGGTAAAGAATTACAAGTCTATATTGATAAAATAAAACAAGAGGAAAAGTAAAACGTTCTCTATTTTTTAATAGTATCTAATACTTTTTTAAATCCTAATTAAACTAAAAAAACAAACTATGAAAAAAATAATTTCGATTGCTTTAATTGCTACCGTTAGTTTCTGCATGAATGCGCAAATAAATTTAGGAAAAATGACTAAAGCCGCTTCAAGTGGCGTAGCAGCATTATCATTTTCTAACGCAGATGCACAAAAAGTTGCAAAAGAAGGTGTTGAGTGGATGGACAACAATAATGAGGTGGCTAGTGAAAATGACCCATATACCATTCGATTAAATAGACTATTTGGCAAACATAAAAATGAAGATGGACTTCCTTTAAATTATAAAGTGTATTTGGTAACTGATATTAACGCATTTGCTTGTGCAGATGGAAGTGTACGTGTTTTTTCTTCTTTAATGGATATTATGACAGATGATGAGTTATTAGCTATTATAGGGCATGAAATTGGACATGTTAAAAATGAAGATTCAAAAGATGCTGTTAAAAATGCCTATATGAAAGCCGCAGCCATGGAAGCTGCTTCTGCTTCGTCAAATACCGTTCAAGTGCTAAATGATAGTCAATTAGGTGAATTGGCCAATAATCTTTTAGATGCAAAACACAGCAAAAAACAAGAAAGCGAAGCAGATGATTATTCATACGATTTTATGAAAAAACACAATTATAATGTGGTTGGTGCATATACTGCATTTAAGAAATTAGCTTTGCTTGGTGGCGGTGAAAAAGCTACTTCCTACCAAAGAATGATGAGTTCGCATCCTGATAGTGAAAAAAGAGCTCAAATTATTAAAAGCAGAGCAGAAAAAGATGGCGTTTGGAATGATCCAGGTGAAGTAAAATTACCAACAGAACGCATAACTGAATAATAAAAAAAGAGTTAAGATATTAATTTTAAATATTCATAATTCCTTTCGTTTTCACGGAAGGAATTATTTTTTTGCTTAATATTTTTTTGGAAATACAACAGGATCCACCATTATTGCTGTATATAAAAAAACCTCTCCAAAAGGAAAGGTTTTAATTGAAGAGCCGATGGAGGGACTCGAACCCACGACCTGCTGATTACAAATCAGCTGCTCTAGCCAGCTGAGCTACATCGGCGTTTTACGGGTGCAAATATAATCGCAAAAATCAAATCTGCAAGCACTCCGGCAAAAATTTTATTATAATTTATTAATTTTTTCAATTAATGCTGTTCCCTTGGTTTCTAGCTCTGCGCTAATAGCCTTAAAATGAGCTTTTGGGTTCTCTACATTCTTTGCATTTACTTTTGTAATTAATTCATCAAAAGTAACGATAGCTTCATCAATAACTGCTTCGCTTTTTTTTGTGTCTTTGCTTGCATTGGTTAATTCCCAAATATAAGCTGCTTCTATAATATCTCCTAAAACGTAATTAATATCTTTTTTTAGGTTTCTAACATTTGCCATAATTCAATATTTTAATTTCATGCAAAATTACACTAATCTTAAACAAAATTCTCATAAAAGCTTACTAATTTTATAAAAATTATTATTATATTTGGTCTCAATGAATGCAATAAAGTTATCATATAATCTAATTTGTAACCGAACCTTTCAACAGGTACAATCGGTGACACGTTATATGGTCCAAAAACAAAACTTACATGCATCTTGAATTAACATAAAATAATACAATTTTATCTATAACAATAAAGGTGCTTTTTTTAAGGCACCTTTTTTATTTTAAACCATTAAATCTTTAAAAATTATGAAAACACTAAAATCTATGAAACAGAAAATTCAATTATCTATTAATACCATTTTGACCACAAACGTCCAATATTGCACGTACCATAATTACAATTTAACGCCTTTATTATTATACCCTTAAAACACAAACACATGAAAACTCATCATATAAACTCTCCTTTTATAGTTACAAAAGACATAAGCAATATTAATGGCTTTTTATTGCCCCACATCCTTTACGATAAAATAAAAACCGTTGCTTCTTATCCCGTTAAAGAATTTTATTTACAAGACATTCCTGAGGTTGGCGATTTTAAATTTAAAATGTATAAAAATGCATTTGTTAATGATAAACTTACCATTCAAGCGCAATTAGTGAAAAAAGATAAAGAAGGCTATTTGGTAAATATCACCGTTACTAAAGAAAAATCTACTGCAAACCACCAAGAACGCATTTGTAGCGCGTTGTTTGACTTTCCTGTAGAAAATAAGTACAGCACGAATAGAACTGCTTGTTAAATAAAATTCCCAAGAGTGTTTCTTGGGAATTTCTTTTTTTTACGCTCCTGTATAACTTACAAAATTTCGTGGTGTTTCAAAAAGGGTTATTTCTAAATCGAGTTTAGAATCTAATTTTGGTCTAATTTTATTGTAAATAACAACAACTATATTTTCGGCTGTTGGGTTTAAATTTTTAAATTCGGATACTTCAAGGTTTAAATTTTTATGATCGAAAGCATCTTCAACTTCATCTTTAATGATATCTTTTAAAACTTTCATATCGATAACATAACCCGTTTCTTTATCTATTTCACCTGTAACGCTCACAATTAATTCATAGTTATGACCATGAAAATTTGGATTGTTACATTTACCAAAAATTTCATCATTTTTTTCGTGCGTCCAATCTTTTCTGTACAGTCTATGTGCCGCATTAAAATGGGCTTTCCTACTAACTTTTACCTTCATTTTGAAATATTTATATGTTCGTAGAATTTATCAAAAATAATTTTAAACCACTCGGTGTATAATTCTGGATGCTCTAAAATATCATTTTTAACCGCTTCAAGATGCATCCATTTCCAACTGGCAACTTCATCTGGATTAATTTTTGGTACATCATTATAATATCCAATTAAAACATGGTCGAATTCATGTTCTGTTAAGCCATTATCAAAAGGTGCTTTGTATATAAATGAGATGGTGTCTTCTAGTTCTACCACAAAGCCCATTTCTTCCATTAAACGGCGTTTTCCAGCTTCTATATTAGTTTCGCCAACACGTTGGTGGCTACAACAGGTATTTGTCCACAATAATGGAGAGTGGTATTTATGGGCCGCACGCTGTTGCAACATCAATTCGTTTTTGTCATTAAAAACAAATACCGAAAATGCACGATGAAGTAAGGCTTTTTCATGCGCCTCCATTTTGGGCATGGTGCCTATTTGCTCATCATTTTCATTAACAAGAATTACTTTTTCTTCTTCCATAGCAAAGCAAAAATACTAACTTAATTTCAAATTATAGCATAATAAAAAAGAGGCAGTCTGAAAAGTATAATTCTGTGTCATATTGAGCCTGTCGAAATATTTTAACCTACTGATAATCAACATCGATTTCGACAAGCTCAACCTGACTAAGTAAATATAATACACTTTTCAGACAGCCTCTTTTTTTACATTTAAAAAAATGCTTACATTTTCGTTATAATAAAATCACTTCGTCTGTTTAATTGATGTTCTTCCTCTGTACATGGCACGCCATCTGAACATTTATTTAACAATTCGCTTTCGCCATACCCTTTTCCTGTGAGTCTATCAGCATTAATTTTTCCAACTTTGATTAGATAATTTATGGTCGATTTATTTCTTCTAGAAGACAATGAATTATTATATGATGCCGTTGCTCTACTATCTGTATGCGATCTTACATCTATTTCCATGGTAGGATATTTATCTAAAACTGCCACAATTTTTTGGAGTTCAATTTCAGCATCTGGACGAATATTCGATTTATCTAAATCAAAATAAATAGGATTTAAACCAAAAGCATCCCATAAATTTGTTCCTACTGCAATTCTTACTTCATTTTGAGTTAAAGGGCTATCTAAAACTATTTGTTCTTTTCTATTTGAACCTGTTGAAACTCTTATTTCTGAAGTTTCATAAGTTTCTTTAGAAGCTCTTACCAAATATTGGCTATCACAATTTAAATTATCAAAATTATAATTAGCATCGTCGCCTACTGTTTGTTCAGCAACCACAGTTCCTGTTTTATCTAGTAAAACAACATGAGAACCTGCTAATAATTGATTTGTTTTTTTGTCGAAAGCTTTACCTGTTAATTTTTGAACACAATCTGGGAATTTAAACCAATAAATATCATCATCCCCTTTTCCTCCTTCTCTGTTAGATGAAAAATAACCTTGACTTACTTTTAAATCTTCGTAATAGGCAAAATCATCATTTGGACTGTTAATAGGTTTTCCAACATTCTTAACAGTATAGGTGCCATTGCTAGATAGTTTATTTTCAAAATCTTGAATTGTATAAATATCTAAACCACCTAAACCTGAATATCCGTTTGAAGAATAATATAAGTCACCTTTTTCATTTAAAAATGGAAATGTTTCTTGCGCTTCTGTATTTATTGAAGGCCCTAAATTTATAGGTGTTCCTAAGGTTCCATCACTATTTATATCTACACTATATAAATCTGACAGACCTATGGTTCCTGGCATATCTGATGCGAAAATTAACTTATCGCCTTTTGCATTGATGGTTGGGTGCGCCACACTGTATGATTCACTATTAAAATGTACCGGTTTTATATTTTCCCAAGAATTATCAGCTGCTTTATTTGCAGAATATAATTGCAACCTGTTTACACCATTTTCGTCTCTTTTTAACCTTTTCTTGAAAAAATTATTTCTGGTGAAATACATCGTTTTACCATCTGGAGAAAACGCTACAGAAGATTCGTGATACTTAGTATTTACGTTTTCATTAAACTTTTTCAGATTTTCAAAAGTGTCATCGTCTTGTTTTTCTATAGAATACAATTCTAAAAAAGGTTGATCATTCCACTTATAATTTTTACCATTTCCCCTTGAAGACGCAAAAATAAATTCATTATCATGTAACGTTGTTCCAAAATCTGATAAGGCTGAATTAAATGGTAAATTAATAATTTCTATGTCTTCACTTTGTAAATCTATTAACTTTAAATAATTAGGAGTAGCTTCAAAATTTCTTACTCTTATATCATCTTTAGCTACTTCTGAAAATTTTTGCATCCATTTGTCAGATTCATCGTAATTTTCAATAGACTTTAATGCTTGGGCATATCTATAATAATATTCAGGATCTAAGTTGTTTTCTAATTTAACTTCATCCAAATTCATTAACTCACCATACCATTTTGCAGCCTCTTCCATTTTATTATTAAAATAGAATGAGTTTCCTAATTTTTGAAACAAATCAACAGATTTAAACCCTTTGTTTGCCACATCCAATAAGATGTCGCTGGTTTTAACATATGAAAAATTGTTATAATCGTAAGTTGCTTTTTTTACGGTTGCTTTTTGTGCATACCCGCTAAAAGCCACAATAGTCAAAAAGGAAATAAATATATTACTTAATTTAATTTTCATAATCTGTAGTATTAAAAGAATCTTGGAGATAATAGTTTGCCTGCTGATCTTAGTTCGAAACGAAGCATAATTTCATGCGATCCGCTGTTGTAATTGTTCAAATTAGTTGTTGTTAAATCGTAAGCATAACCAATATATAGGCCATCACTAACTTGAAAACCAGCTAATCCACTAACAGAATCGTCCCATCTATATGCAAGTCCTAAAGTAAATGTGTCATTAAATAATGCATTTAACGACAAGTCTGCTATTATTGGTGCCCCATTTACTGCTTTAACTAAAAATGCTGGTTTTAATTTGGTTTGGCTACTTAAATCAAACACATAACCTCCGATTAAAAAATAGTGCATGCGCTCGGTTGCTAAAGATTCTTTGTAATCATCATAATGATCTGCTGTAATAAAGTTAGGAATTGCTGCTCCAATATACCATCTATTTGAATGTAAATATAAACCAGCTCCTAGTGTTGGTGACAACAAGTTTATGTTGTCGTTAAATGCATTATCTGGATTTCTGAATCTTCCTTTACTCCAATCTGTATCCAGTAAATGAAACCCTCCTTTAATACCAAAAGACAACTCGGTTTCACCTAAATCATCAACTGGGATTGTAAATGAAAAATTAGCATCTATACTCGTTTCTGTAGCAGGACCAAGTTGATCGCTTACAACATTAAGACCCAATCCCAAACGATTGTTTTCTAAAGGTGAATGAATTCCAAATGTAATTGTTTTAGGTGCGCCATCAATACCAACCCATTGTGTTCTGTACAAAGCAGTCGCACTAAGCACATCGCGTTGACCTGCATATGCAGGGTTAACACTCATAGTATTGTACATGTATTGCGTATACTGAGGGTCTTGTTGTGCGCTTAATTTTATACTTAATAGTGTAATAAACACTAAAATTATACTTTTTATTAACGATGATTTCTGTATCATTTTAATTATGTTTTTAGTCGTTTATATTATCTATTTATGTATAACCATCCTACTCTAGGTTTGGAACCATCACCTAAATCTAGAACATAATAGTATGTACCTTCTGGTAGTTTTTCTGAAGTATTCATAGTAGCCCTTCCGTTTGATATACCATTGAATTCATTATTATATTTTCGTTTTGTATAAACAATATTACCCCATCGGTTATATACTTCTAACTTATTGTTAGGATAGTTCTCTATACATCCAATAACAAATGTTTCATTAACTCCGTCGTCATTTGGTGAAAACTCATTAAAAGTTATTAGACAACCTAATTGAGTTACTGTAGGATCATCGTTTGAATTACCATCAAAATCATCGCCATTGTCACTAGTATCTATAACATCATCTCCATTTGGAGCTATACCTGTAGCAACTACACTATTACTTACTCCACTTGCATTAATTGCTTGTTGCGTAATTTTAAATGAGGCCGTATAGGTTCCTATTTCACCAACTAATAAAGTACCTGCCAAACTATCAAAACTAGAACTTTGGAACGTTACTGGTGTTGTTAAGCTAAGTACATTTCCTTGATTATCCATAAAACTATCAACTAAAACCAAATTGGTAACTGTTACATTTCCTGTATTCTCTACTGTAATGGTATAACTAATAACATCATCTAAATCTTTTCCAAAGTAATCTGCTGTTTTAACAACTTTTAATTCAGCAGTACAATCAGCTGTAGCAGTAACAGGTAATGTAATATCTGCTCTATTATATGAACATGGATCTTTTGGATCTGTTCCATTCGCTACTTCCGTTGCATCAGTTACACCATCGCCATCACAATCGTTCGTTGATATTATTGCTAATGTAATATCTACTACATTATATGAACATGGATCTTTAGGATTCGTTCCGTTTGCTACTTCTGTTGCATCGATAACGCCATCGCCATCACAATCGTTTGTTGATGTTATTGCTACGGTAATATCTGCTATATTGTATGAACATGAATCTTTTGGATTCGTACCATTTACTATTTCTGTTGCATCAATTACGCCATCACCATCACAATCGCTTGTTGAAGTTATAGCTACGGTAATGTCTGCTATATTGTATGAACATGGATCTTTTGGATTCGTTCCGTTTGCAATTTCTGTTGCATCGATTACACCATCACCATCACAATCATTTGTTGATGTTATTGCAACGGTAATGTCTGCTACATTATATGAACACGGGTCTTCTGGGTTGGTTGGAGTTTCACCACTAGGGGGTGCTAACTCGTCTCCATTGGTAACTCCATCTCCATCACAATCTAAAATTGGATTATCGACACAAGCACCAACAGTAACAATTAATGTCGCAATATTTGATTCAGCTCCATCATTATCTTCAATTGTATAATTAACTGCTGTTGCTATTCCGCTGAATGTTGGTAATGGATCAAAAGTTACTGTACCATCAGAATTTGCGGTATAAGTACCTTCACCTGCAACAGTAAAAGTAATATCATTTATTAATGGTGTCGTTGGATCTAAATCGATACTTGATAAATTAATTGTTCCGTCTAAATCTGTATCACCTGTTGATGCTAGGATATTTACATTAGTATCACTAAGTGTAATTGCAGTATCATTATCCGCTACCGGAGGATCATTCACCGGGGTAACCGTGATGTCCAAATCCGCTGTGTCCGTGCCGCCGTTACCATCGCTTACCGTATAGGTTGCCGTTGGTACCGTGCCATTGAAATTGGA
>NZ_SLUP01000007.1 GCF_004341235.1 Mariniflexile fucanivorans | reverse complement strand
TTAGGGATTAAATCATATATCTCTTTTTTACTTTCTAAAGCAAAGCCACCATTGATTATTTTAGGATTACTGGCATTAAAAAAACCTAATGAACGTGCTTTAATGCTCAAATAAATCCAATAGAAAAATATTGGAAAATAAATCACATTCGTATTCCAATATTCCCAATTTAAGATTTTATGAATGGTATTTTTTAGAGTTCTCAAAACGTTATATTTTCAATTATTTTATTTGTAATTCTATCAATATAGGTCATTTCAACCTTATTATTATTCAAAACTAATTGGGTTATGCTTACTGTTTGGGTTTTGTCTTCTCGATTAATAGCTAAACCAAATTCTGTATTTTCTGAATGTGTATCGCTATGAAATGATAACATATTACCAACAGTTAAGCTTTTTTTATAACAAAAATCTTGAAACCATTGTTTTCTGATATCTTGTTGGCTTTGATTATATAGCGTTGCAGAACTCCAAAAATGTGGTTTATCAATAGATTTTGGGGTGATATATTTTCCAACTCCGTCCCATCTTACTTCTGTTAATTCATTCTTTTGAAAAATGATTAAGGTGAATGGCTCCACCTGCTTTAAATTTACTTCTGAAAAATAAAATACTGGTTCTTCATCTACTATTATTTCCTTTAGAACAACGCCTCTGCTTTTAGTGTAGAAGTCTTTTTTTTGATGGTTTTCAAAAGCACCATTAAGTAACACTATACATGTACCATCCTCCTTTGCCACAATCCAAGTACCGCCGGCTTTCTTATCTTTGGGGTAGATCAACTCAACTCCATTTTCAAAATATATTTTTGGTTCAATAGTGGGGCGATAACTTTTTTCATCTCTGTTAGATGTTAAAAGGAACCCACCTTCTAAAGGAACAAAACTTACTGAACACATTGCTTCCTATGTCTAATAGTTGCTGGTGCTAACCCAAAAGTATCATCTATAAAATTCAAACATTTCACTTCTAGCAAGCCAACTTTAATCAACGCTTGATGATGAATACTATGTTCTAAACAATAAGCCAATTCTCTTAAAAAAGAAGTTTCAATTTTAATTTGCTTCCCTTCTTCTGCACAAAAATTACCTTCCAAAATCATTTGTATATCATTATTTTCTGTTTTTAATTTTGCACAAATTTCATCAATTACTTGAATAGCAATTTTGGTATCGGTTTCAATTGAAAGATTTCGTACTCGATTATCATAGTTAATAGTTTTTGCTTCAAAACCACTAAAGACACTTTGATAGAATTCTATAATGTGTCTAACATGTTGCCCTATGGTTGCACCAAATAATGTTGTAGATTGAAATGTATATTGCTCATTAGTTAATTGAAGCAATACAGTTTTTATCTCATTTAAATTCTCTTTACAATAGTTTTGCATTTATGCTTGATTTAAGAAATAGACGTCTTATTTTGTTTTCCTGACATAGTTGGTTAATATGTAAAAGCTTATTTTTTCCAGATTCTCCCTGCAAAAGGAACATCTACTACTGGATTTGTAAGATGATTTGAGTAGTTACTTAATGTTTTTACTGCTATGCCAGTAACAATACTTAAAACATGTGCTTCAGTATATCCAATTGCTAAAAAATCATCAACTTCTGCTTGTGAAACATGTCCTCTATTTGCGGTAAGTGAACGTGTTAGCTTTGACAAAGCTGCTAATTTAGTATCGGGAACTTGTTTATTATCACGAATAGCATTTGTGACTTCAGTAGGAACTTTGCTCATCATATCTCCCACGAAACTGTGAGCCGCCATACAATATTCACAATTATTTTCATAGGCTACTGAAAGAAAAACCACTTCTTGTTCAACAGAATTAAAGCCAGAATTAGCTCTAAACGAGTTATAAGAATATGTGTAAGCATCTAGCAAAGCTGGGTTAACCCCCATTTTTTGGTACATGTTTGGAATAAAACCTAATGCTTTTTGTGTTTTATCTAAAATCTCTTGAGAAATTGGCGAAATTGTATTGTTTTCTAATTTTAAATGTGCCATAATAATATGTAGTTAAAAAACAATCTTGATGAGTAAATCAAGATTGTTTATTTTTTATTTGAATTAATAATTCGCTTCTACAGTAACTTCTACTGTTTTAGCAATATTTGTAGAAGGTTTTCCTCCTTTGAAAGCTATCTCATAATCAGCTAGCGTAAGGTTAAATTTGGATGCCAAACTAATTTTTCCTTCTTTTATCACAACTGTTGCTTTTTCCTTAATAGGTTTTGTAACACCATTTATGGTTAAGTCTCCAGTTACATCTACATTATAAGTTCCGTCTTTAGTGAAATTTACAGCGTCAAGATTCGCTATTTTTCCAATTAGCTTTGCTTTTGGATTTGCCTTTGTATTTAAAAATTTTTTACTATTAAAATGCTCTTGCATTAATGATTTTTCAAATTCAAAACTCTGCATTGGTACAGAAAAAACGATATCTCCGGAAGCAGGAGTAATAGTACCTACTGACGCATAATTATTAGCTTCAATATTTTCGGCAGGTGTTGTGGAAAAGAATTTAAAGTGTGTTTTTGTACTTACTTGCTTTTGAGCAGAAACTGTTAGTGAAATAGTCACTAAAGCGATCATTGTTAAAATTACTTTTTTCATTTTTCTAAAATTAAATTAATTATTATTTACTTGTTTATTTTGACACGATGTCACATTTATCTATAATGACGTTTTCATACATTTCTAAATCAGAATCGAAAGCCGCACCAGAACGTATCACGCCCTTTATAGTTATCTCATCACCAAGTTTTACAGTATTAGTATGAGCATTCGTTTCTACAGTGAAAGTTGCGCTTACACCAGCTTTATCTGTAGCGTTTTTAAGAAGTATTACTTTATGGTTATTAAAATCTTCAGAGATATCGGAAACGATTCCCGTAATTTCTAAAACTTTTGAATTACCCTCTTCGTCAAGATATTTTGCATTTGCAGCTTTAGCGTCTGTTAAATATTCATTAACTATAGCACTTGCCCTATAACTAAAATCTGTTTCGGTTGCTTGAACATCTCTTGCTGGTTTGTTGAACATGTACAATGCTATTCCTGCCGCAATTAAGACTCCTATGGTTAAGGCTAATAAAATTTTCTTTTTGGTTGTCATTTTAAAAAATATTTATAAATTTTGTTTAACTGAATGAATAGACTTTAACTACATTAGTTCCTGACAATTAAATCAAAAAGATTACTTAAATACTCTTATTAAATTGATTTTCAATAGTTTATATAATTATTCATAGCAACAAAAAAAAGGCACCACAATTTCTTGTGATGCCTTTAGTACTTTTAAACAACTATTAATTTAAGACTTATTGATTTTCTCGATAATTTTTCGTTTTCTGTCTACAGACGAATCTGTATTGATTTTAGATGTACTGTTAAATAATTTAGATATTGCCTTATCAATAAATTTTGCTTGATGCTCATAAGATTTGCATGTTTTACACATAGACGTATGAATAGATAATTGCATTTTCTCTTTTATCGTTAATGTCGTCAGTAAACCTTTATCAATTAATTCTGTGGTTTTTTTACACGAATTTACCATTGTATCCATTATTCTTTTTAATAGCATTTTTTATTTTTTTTCAAATTATACCCATTTTATTTCCAAACATTTTTTTAGAGCCAATTTAGCTCTATGGATAATCTGCCAATAATTAGACACGGTAATATTCAAATCCTGACAAATCTCGTCTGCTTTTTTATCTGTTAGATATTTTGAGGTTATCGCAAAATGCCAATTTTCAGGCAAATCGCCCATACAATTCTTCAACACATTATTGAAATCTGGATTGTCCAGCAACTCTTCATCTTGGTTCCACATCGGGTTAATGGCTCTGACCTTCCAATTTTCGGTTTCATCAAAAAATCCATCGGTAACCTCGTAGCCTTTATCTTCAGACATACTAATAGTTCGTTTGGTTGTTTTTGTGCTTAACCTATAATAATCAATGATTTTATTATTTAAAATTGAAAATAACCAGGTTTTAGGTAGGCTATCCCCTTTAAAGGAATCAAATTTATGATAGGCAGCAAGAAACGTATCCTGAACCAAATCTTCAGCAGTTTCTCTTGAAGATGTTTTATAAAAAGCCCAAGAAAAAAGAGCATCGTTGTATTCGTTGACCCAATTTTCAACTGTTAATTTAGAATCTACTTTGATGGCATCCATGAATATATATTCCATTTTAGAAACTCAAATATACTATTTATGACCTAATAAAATGTTTTTTATGATTTTAAAATATAGATGTTTTAAATATAATTATTGAGAATGCATTAATTATTTAAATTCCAATTGTAATCTTTGAATTTTATTTTAGCATTTGCATTGATTTTTATTGAAGAGTAACTATTTAAAAAATCAATTAGTGTTCCATTTGTTTTAAAATCCCCTGAAAACCAATCAAATATTTTTGATATTTCTATTTTATTTCTATCAATACTATTTTTTGTTTTATCATTAATAAAAGAAATTGCCGAATGTTCCAACTGTTTTTCAATTTTGGATTCGATATAGGCTTCATTCAATAAATTAGGACAGGAATAAGATGCACAATTGATAGCGAAATGAATTCTAGGCTCGTTCATCTTTCTTAAAATTTTATGCTCAATTTTACCTAAGCTATAGCTCTATTTTCTAAAATTATAAAGTTTTGATCCCAAGGATTTTTAATGTCCTTAATGCTTTTAACTGGGTAATTATCTAAAATTAATTTTACTGTAAATGCATTGTAAGAATTAATCCAATAAGCTAATGTTGTATTTTTTGACGATGATTCTTTCGGAAGGTTGTTTGCCAAAATATCTAAATAAGATTGTAATGCTACCATATCATTCTTAAAACCTATATAATCAACTTTCCCTATACTTGAAACATGTTTTTGCAATAAAGTATTCCATTCTTGGTGATCAATTATTGTTGCATTATCACTAATTTCAGAATTGGAACTATAAGCAAAGTATGGAACTGAATTGGTGCTGTTCAGACATGACAAAAATGATAATAAAAATATTAAAAGAATATACTTTTTACTCATGTTTAATGTTCTTTTTATTATTAATTATTCTTGGTGGTTTATTTTAATTTTTATAAACTAATAGTCTTATTAAATTATAAAAACTAACAATCAATTTTTAAATACAAAAAGTGTACTTAGCCTTATTCAATAACGGGAACTGGACTCGAACTTTTAGTTGACAACGTCTAATCACGTATAATTGAAGCTAAAATATTGAACATGAATTATATCTCATTTAAGTAATTTTCGTTAATCTACAATAGAACAAATGATAAAAAAAGTGATTATCATACAGCAATTTAAATTCGAAACCCCATTGAAATTAAAGGTCATCGGACCTTCTTTCACCACTCTCTTCAGTAGAAAATAAGACATGTTTAACACACCTCTTGAGTCGCTAAAGTTTCTTGATTAAACTATTACCTTTGGCAATAACAGTTTTTCAATACTATCATAGCTTGCCAATTGGTCATCGGGAAGTATGCTATCCACCAAGTCCAGTACCGTGGCTATGGTCAAATCCTTTGAGCAATTGGTGAGTCTTGGGGAAGCAAAATCGTTCTCACTGTCCAATGCCAAGATACATGTCCTTAAAAGGCATGAAATGATATAGCGTAGTTCTCCATTGTCCGATACCTCAAAGGTCACCTCCTGCATGGTGCTATGATCCTCCCTCCTATAGTTTTTGCGTACCCTTGGATTCAACAATTGGATGATTTTCTCTAGTTTTTCTTTGTTGGTTATTTGCGTTGTGTCGTTTGTTTGCATGATGGTAAATTTAGTTATGAAGTTTTTTTTTCTTTGGATTCTGAATTTAATTGAGAAGGTTGGCAATGGAGTTCTTTGAGATGTTTTAATTGGTCTTTACCAAGTGTTATGGCTTCTTCATAGAAGCGTTCACATAGTTTAGCGACTTTATGGGCATCATTGCTTGAAAATTCATTTTTGCCCTTGAAACGTATGATATCTTGGGCATTGCACAGCATATAATATTGGCGTTGCAGACCAAAGGTCGTCCTTGGGAATATCTTATTCGGCAATTGTGTGAAGTGGCTGCATAGGTGCAATAGGTAGTCCAATGAATAATGGTGTGGCTTATATTCCCAAAATAGGTTCAAGAGTGCCATACATATCTGTTCCATGGCACCGTGTACAATGGCCAGTTTGGAATTGGGCTCTTCGTTGTCCATGATGGTATCTATTACCTTTAGCATATAGTCTGCCCGTTCCATACGGCTCTTCCACCCTGCCTTTATCGTTTTAAATACTTGTTTATGATAGCATATCCTATATCGGCTAAACCTGAATAAGGCATCGTCCTCTTTGTACAGGCAGGGGGTTTGTGATATCGTTCGGGTCAAAAAATTATCACCCACATCTATCCTATCCATGATATTGGACAAGGTGTGGAAAATGACATATACTTTACAGCGTTGTTGCATCTTATTGTACAGTCCATACATAAAGTCACCTTGGCTCTTGCGTGGGGATTTATGCCCAATGATGAGTAGCGTATAAGTGACCAGTTTTTGTGGATTAGTACATCCTGGAGTCAAATAGATGTCTTGCCTCTTTTTTTCGGGATATACACCAATGACATAGATTGAATGTAATGGTAGTTCTTTTTTTATTAAGCCAATAAGTTCCTTCTTAAATGGAAATTTTGCGGGTGCTTTTGTTTTCATGATGTTTGTTTTTACATAAACTAAAAGCAAAAACCCTACGTACCAAACCAAAACACTTTGTATATTACCACCTTATATTTGTTTTTTACAAGTAGGATAATTTTTGAAAAAAATCTTATATTTGAATTATGGAAACAGCAACAAAACCAAATCACATCGGTAGAAAGATAAGCCGTATTCGAGAGCTTAGAGGCATGAAACAAGAAACCCTTGCGGAAGAACTGGGCATTAGCCAACAGGCTGTTTCTAATTTGGAACAATCCGAAAAGATTGAAGATGACAAACTGGAGCAGATTGCAAAGGTGCTTGGAGTTACAAAGGAATCTATCGAAAATTTTTCAGAGGAGAGATTGATTTATAATATTCAAAACAATTACGATGGGTCCAATAAAGGCGCATCATCTGTAAGTGTATCTAATTTCAATTGCACATTTAATCCACTTGATAAGCTATTAGAAGCGCATGAAGAAAACAAAAAACTTTACGAACGCTTATTGCAAGCTGAACAAGACAAAATTACCTATTTAGAAAAGCTATTGAAAGAAAAATAAAATTACTTAATAATATACTTTTAAAAAGGGAATCGTTTTGAAATGGTTCCCTTTTTTATACTTTTAACTTTGGTAGATCATGATTTAAGACTTCAACTGGAACAGTTGTCTGACCTCAAGATGGATCCGTTCAAAATTAGCCTGTATCTCGGCATCATTATACCGATGGATCGGGGGCGGAAGTTCCCTTGTGATCCTTGGCATTTTAAACTGAACCTTTCGATCCTTGCCATCCGCAAAAGAAATAAACTCCCCTTCCTTCAACCTAAAGAACACATCGGAACGTATTTTACTCACTTCCTTCTCCCCTGTACTGATCCTGGAATCAAAGTCTAGGCTGTTTTGGCTCTTGCTGATCGTGGTTGTCGGTTTCTTGACGATCTCAAAGAAACGTTCATAATATTTGGCGGTGTCGGGGTCGTTCGCCTTGCCAAAGAACTGGTAGGACAGATTGCTCAAAATGGCTCGGCTTGCCTTATCTCCATACATCATGTCATTTTGGGTCTTGTCCTGCATCACATACACCGTTGAAATATCATAGCTCCGTAAGGTTGCAGGAATGCGGTGCATATTGAGAAGCCTAATGGTAGGCGCTTCCTCGATAAGGATAAAGGCCGATTCCCGATGTCTTACGCTCATCTGTTTGGTCATGGTATGGATAATAGTGGCAATCACTGGGGAGTAGGCCGTTTCAAATTTGGGATTGTTGACTATGGACACCACTGCTGGATTTTTGGGGTTATTGATATCCAAGGGTACTTCATCTGCTGAGAGCGCCATAAAGATGCGTTGGGTGCTGATTTTCTTGAGGGCATTCGCTAGGGTGCTCATCACCCCTGCCGTTTGGCGTTCGGAATCCCTTCCTGAGATAAAGGCATTAGCCATGGCTTTAGAGGTGTAATCGGAACTCAAAAAATCAATGAGACTATCGGTATCCAAATATTGATAGGTAGCAATCAAATGGGGAAGCGTACAATATTTAGGATGGGTGGTTTTGAGTTTCCAGATAAGCCCACCCAAAAGGCCTTCCACGGCATCATTAAAGAATTTGGAAGAACCAGCCGCGTTGGACTCCCGTTGTTCCAACAGGTTTTCCAAAAGTACCCGAGATACTTCATTGACGCTTTCCTCGTCTTCCATATACCTTGGGGCAATGGGGTTCACCTTGGCATAGATGTCATCAAAGGAAATGATATGGAAAGGACGGTTGGATTCCTTATACAGTGGGTACGCCATTTCCGTGATCTCAAAATGTTTGTAATCATGGATAAGACCGCAAAATTGATACCGCTGGAAATGTCTTAACATATTGTAGACCACCGATTCGGTCTTGCCACTACCGGCGGATCCTATAATGGAGATGCCCCTACGGATGTTCTGGAGTTTTATGCTGCCCTGTTTTACCTGGAGCTTTACTGCATACTTACGTTCCTTTTTCGGTCGTTCCCAAACGGGGACTATCAAAACATATAGGGCGTTCTGGATGAATATGAGAGGCAATAGCCATCGTCCCAAAAGGGCCATGAGCTTATCGGGATGCATGAGATAGAGCAATGCTCCCATCATCAGCAACAATACGGCACTTAGTCCATAGGCGAAGCGCAAATATCGAAAACCCATTGCTATCAAAGTGGTCAGGGCAACATAGATACATATTATCAAAACAGGTGTTGTCATAGGATTGTTTTTTTAAATGCCGATGGAGCTTGCGTTTTTTGCCACATCGATGGTTCTTTTTAATTGTTTGAAGGCTTTCAGTGCCAATTGCACTTGGTTTGTGGGAATGTTCAGATTGGGGACGTGCATGCCCGATTTGCCCATCATCTTAAAGGCGGCACTCTTTTCATTGGTTGGGAGTGCCATCAGGTGTGCAAAGAACTTGTACGGTTCTTTGTTGTACATTTTATGTGCCGTATAGCTTTCCACAAAGTTCCGCTCGTATTTGAAAAGTTTATCAAAGGTCTTTTCTGCCTTTTCAAAAAACTGGTCGCGTTCAAAGCCCCGCTTTACCGGGCTGCCGTTCAAGATGGCCTCGGAGGCTTTGTGGGAACTTCCTGGTGACAGGCTGAGGGTGTTGGTCATATCCTTGCGGCTGACAATGATATGGACATGGGTCTGGAGCCCCTGCTTTTTCATCCCCTGCACGACCATCTTGCCATGGCTATGGTGTGGGGCTTCTGTCCTGAGCCGCTCGATCATTTTTTGGATAGCTTGGCTGTTGCCCTCCAACTCCCCGCTTCTGATTTTCGCTAGGTCATGTTCCAATTTTACAATTTGTGACCTAAAGGGTTGGTTTTCCTTTATTTCCCTATCAAAGCCTTTATAGGTTCGCTCGTACTCGATCTTGGCATAGTATTTTATACTGTCCACCGATACTGGCATATCCCTATAAAAGGAACTGGCATAGTCCTTCATGGCTTCCCTGACATACTTCCGTAATTTATCTGGGTCATTGCCGATGTGCTTCAGCTCCCTTTGGCTTGGACTGATGGTCAGGGAATAGAACTTGGGCTCGTTTTTTCTGAGCTTGGCGGTATTGCCGTCGATGTCCTTGACAAT
Organism: Mariniflexile fucanivorans; assembly: GCF_004341235.1. GTDB lineage: Bacteria > Bacteroidota > Bacteroidia > Flavobacteriales > Flavobacteriaceae > Mariniflexile > Mariniflexile fucanivorans. Next base: position 283,281 of record NZ_SLUP01000007.1, on the reverse strand, counting down.
ATGTTTGGGAGATACGTGGTCATTGTGCTGGTCAAAAAAGTGCTCTTGCTGTTCTGGGACCTTGTCCCTGTTTTCTTTTTCCAGATAATTCACAAAATCGCCGGAGCTCTGTGAAAAGGTGGTGTCCATGTGTTGTTTGGTGATGGAGATGTACATAATTAACTGTTTTTGATTTTCTCTTTAAGGGCCTCATAGTCTTCCAAGGTCATGTCCAATTGGAGCCTGGGCTTGCCAAAACTGCTTTTTACAATATGTACCTTGGAAAACAGGAAGTCCTCAAATTGTTGTTTGGTTTCTTTTAAATCCCTTTGGAGGGTGTTCTTTTCCTTTCTCAGCTCGATGGCCTCCAATGACGTGGCAAAAAAAGGATCTTTGGTGGTCTTGCCACTTTGTTTGACCTCCACTAAACGGGGCTGCTTTTGTTTTGGTGGCGTTTGTTCAAACAGTAATTGGAGCATCGCCGTGGTCGGTTGCGTCTGGTGCTTTTCGATATCCTTCACAATGGCAACCAAGGCATTGATGCGCTTTTTGATATTGGCTTCCATGCCCCGCATGTTCGGTCCCAGATCGGTCATGGGCGACAGTTGGTAGGTATCAAAAAAGTCCATCATATGGTTCAGGGTCTCGGTGTAGGAGCCTCCAACCTTGGCACAAAAACCCTTGAACCGCTCTACGGTGTCCTTATGGAAATTGATACTTAAAAATCGGCGTTTCATTTGTTTCTTTTACTGTTATTTCTTTCGATTATGTTAATGCTCCCCAGTGTTTATGCGGGTTTTCAAGGGCATTAACATAATTATGGTATTTATTCTGTCGATCAAACATGATTTATTTTAAATTAACTAACTGTATTACAGTTAGTTATAAATACATCGAATAACGCAATGCCGCTTTAGCGCATTGCCCTCTTGCTATCCATTTTTCGTCCCGCAGGGACCAAAATTTCCAAACAACTTAGTCCTTTAAACCAAGTTGCTTTTTTCCAGCGTTCCCGCTCTTTTAAAGGTATTGGATTGTTTTTTGAAACCCAAATGGGGTTTGGTCTCAAATGGTTGGTTTTGATAGCAAAACTTATGATTTCCAATAAATGTTTGGATTTGGGCGTCAGATTTTCGAAATGATCTGAAAATAATTTAAAAAATAAAGACCTCACCTTTAGTGAAGTCTTATGTAAAAATTTAAAAAACACACCTATTGAGTTATATATTAAACACGTACTTATAATTATATAGGTTGCGTGTTGCTTCTTCATCCAATAATTCATCATAATCCAAATGATGCTCTTGGGCGTACTTTTTCAAATCATGTCCAAACCTGTTTTCAATATCTTTCTTGGATATGGAAAGCAGATGGTTTTGTGTTTGTGCATCAAGGTTATTATAATTAAGATATACCATAATTTGTAGTTTTAAATTATAACAAACCGTTATCTGAAAAGCTGTAATACTCGCCATTTGGAACAACGATGATATGGTCCAATACCTTTACATCAAAGAAAGCAGCTGCGTTCTTGATTTTTTCCGTGAGTTGTTTGTCCGCTTCACTGGGCATCAATTTTCCACTGGGGTGGCAGTGCGATAAAATCACACCCACCGAAAGCGATTTTAAAATGACCGCAAATAAAATACGGACGTCCACCAATGTTCCGGTAATACCTCCGGACGATAATTGATAAATACCTTTTATTTTATTAGAGTTGTTCAATAAGAGCACCTTAAAGGATTCTTGTAAGGCAATGGTATCTTTGTCCCATGTTTCATAAAGCAATTTTCCCGCATCGGCAGAACTTTTGATGGCAGGGGATTTTGATAAGGCTATTTTCTCTTTGTAACTGATTTTTATTTCGTTAACTTTGCTTCTCATTGTTTTTTTCTTTAGAGATTAATAATGAAAAGAGGTCACACACTAATTGAAAACTGGTTTTAGTGCCCTCTTTATTTTTGTTTACTCGTTGCCTCCCAAAAGGAGTATTTCACTCACTACCACTTCGGTCACATAGCGTTTTGTGCCGTTCTTGTCCTCATAACTTCTTGAGGTCAGTTTGCCCGCAATGGCAACTTCTTTCCCTTTGTTCACATATTTTTCAATAATGTTTGCCGTTCTGCCCCAAGCCACAATATTGTGCCAATCCGTTTGGGTCTGTTTTTCTCCTTTTGCATTCTTGTAATGCTCATTAGTAGCCAATGGAAATTTTGCTCCTTTTTTTCCATTGTCCAAAGTTATCATGGTCGGGTCTTGCCCAACGTTTCCGATTAACTGTACATGGTTCTTTAATGTTCCCATAATTACATTGATTTAGTATCTACTATTAGTAGATGGATTAATATTCAGTGATTTACTTATTGTATCCAGAAGCGTTTTTCTTTTTTGATTTTTTTTTAGTGCCACTTACTTTTTGGATATTTTGATATGATTTCATAATCTGATATTTTGATTTACTTCCCGTAGAGCCTTCGCTGTTATCTTTTTTTGATGCTTGGTGTGATCCAATATTCAGGCTTGGTAAGACGTATAAAAAAGAGCGAGGCACGAGCTCTGGCTTTATGCCGTCGTCCAAGAATGAATATTGTTGTTTTGCTGTCAAAAAAAGGTAGGACAGTGAGGGCTAGGAAGTGGATTAAAAACCTCTGTGAAATTTAAAATGTCAGGAAGTGGGACTCAAAGACATAATGAAATACCGATAAAGCGGACTTAAGTTTAAAGTTTGGAATTGGGAATGCAGTTTCCTGCGTATTTCAGCAGGAAGAACGAAATGGAAATTCTAAACTTTGAGCTTGTGTCCAAGACTTTTATAATGAAGCGCTTTTCCCGAAATGGAGTTTATGGAATGTAGTGGGAATGGGCTGAATATATAGAACAGTAATTGTTTAAATACTGATGAAATCTTATTGTACGATAACTCAATACTCTATGAATGAAAGATATTTGTTTTATAATAGCCCTCCGCAAGCTCTTTTCTTCGTCTTATTCACAATAAAAATCCACTCAATAATAATTCTTACAATTCCATTTACATTATTTACCATACTTAATTGGTAAATTTTATCTTTGTAGAAACAGGAATGCCTTGGCTTCCTATTTAATGTAGATTACATTTACATTTGGATAATAAAAAATACATTTTATTACTCATATCAAATGCTAAATGCTATCTTACTTTCTTAATCAAATTAAGAAATATAACAGAACATGTCGCTTTATAAACAGGACAAACCATATGACTAACGAAAAACTAGACTTAGCCTCGCCAGACTTGGTAAACGAAAACTTTGAAAAGCTTGCCCAACTATTCCCCAACTGTGTTACCGAAAGTGCCGATGGTAAAGCCATAGACTTCGATTTGTTAAAGCAAGAACTCAGTCATGCTGTGGTTGAAGGCACTAAAGAGCGTTACCGTTTAGAATGGCCTGGAAAACGTGAAGCCATTGTAACGGCAAACCTGCCAACTACCAAAACCTTGCGCCCTGTACGCGAAGACTCTGTAGATTTTGACAATACCGAAAACCTCTATATAGAAGGCGACAATTTAGAGGTGTTAAAGCTGTTGCAAGAAAGCTATTTGGGCAAAATAAAGATGATTTATATAGACCCGCCATACAACACAGGTAATGATTTTGTTTATAAAGACAACTTTACCCAAGATAGTGAGGAATACAAGGAAGAAAGTGGGCTAAAAGACGAGTACAACCAACGTTTACAATCCAACCCAGACACCTCTGGGCGTTATCATTCAGACTGGTTAAGTATGATGTACCCTCGGTTAAAGTTGGCAAGAAACTTACTTTCAAATGATGGAATTATTGCTATATCTATTGATGATAATGAGGTTGATAATTTATGTAAAATCTGTGATGAGGTATTTAGCGAAGTAAATAGAATTTCAATTGCTGGATGGCAAAAAGTTTATAGTCCAAAGAATCAAGCTAGGTATCTATCCAACGATTATGAATACGTTCTTTTATATGCTAAAAGCTTAGATGACTTTAAGGTTGGTTTACTGCCCAGAACATCTGAAATGAACAAAAGATATAAAAATCCTGACAATGACTTTAGAGGAGATTGGAAACCAGGTGATTTAGTAGCAGCAGGAGAAAGAAGTGGAGGACATTACATAGTTAAAAACCCATACAATAATGAGGAATTTGATGTTCCGTCTGGAAAGCATTGGGCGTTTTCAGAATCTCGAATGAAAGAATTACTCAAAGAGGATAGGATTTATTTTGGAAAAAACAAAGATAGCTTCCCCAGTTTCAAACAATTCTTAACCGAAGTTAAGCAAGGGCGTGTGGCTTCTTCTCTTTTAACCTACAAAGATTATGGACATACTGATGAAGCAAAGAAAGATTTTATAAAACTATTTGGTGAATCAGGTAGAACTATTTTTGAAACATTGAAGCCTGTTAGACTTATACAGAATTTAGCAAGAATTGCGAACACCCAAAATGGAGATATTGTTCTTGATTTCTTTTCTGGATCAGCAACATCAGCACATTCAATTATGCAATTAAATTCAGAAGAAAATGGAAAAATAAAACACATCCAGGTTCAAATTCCAGAACAAACTGATGAAAATAGTGAAGCCTTCAAAGAAGGCTATAAAAATATCTGTGAAATCGGAAAAGAACGCATCCGTAGGGCAGCAAAAAAAATAAAAGAAGAAACCAATGCCGATATAGATTATGGGTTTCGTGTCTATCGTTTAGACGATAGCAATATGCAAGATGTATATTATAAACCCCAAGAATACAGTCAAGCAAACCTAGAATTGTTTTCAGACAATATTAAACCCGATAGAACGCCTGATGATTTATTGGCACAAGTGATGTTGGATTGGGGTTTACCTTTATCGCTCAAAATTGAGCAAGCCGTTATTAGTGGTAAAAAGGTTTTTAAAGTATCTGAAAACTCCCTTTTTGCCTGTTTTGATACGGGTATAGATGAGGCTTTTACCAAAGAAATAGCCAAAGAAATGCCGCTTCGTATAGTTTTTAAGGATAGTGGTTTTAAAGACGATACTGCCAAAACCAACGTCAAGCAGTTATTAAAACAATTGAGTCCTGAGACCGAAATGAAAGTTATCTAAATATGGCGTTACCAGTAAACATACACGATTTAGTACATGGTAATACCGTAGAATGGGAACGACTGGAATTTAAACAAGGTTGGAATCCTGAGGATGTAATCCATTCTATGTGCGCCTTTGCCAACGACCTCCATAATTGGGGCGGTGGCTACATCATTGTTGGCATTGCCGAAAATAACGGGCAACCTTTATTGCCTCCTACAGGTTTACAGCAAAACCAATTGGATGACATTCAAGGAAATATTGTTAGGCTAGCTCATCAAATACAGCCCAATTATTTCCCCATTACGCAACCGTATATTATAGATGGTCAACATATATTGGTTTTATGGTGTCCTGCGGGCGATAATCGTCCATACAATGCGCCAAGCGGTTTAGGCAAAGGCGCACAACGCCAACATTATATTCGTGTTGGTTCTCGCAGTATTGTTGCCCAAGGCGATAATTTAAGGCGGTTGCAAGAATTAGCAGCACGCATTCCGTTTGATGACCGTATAAATAACCAAGCAACCATTCAAGATTTCGATTTAGGTTTGATACAAGCGCATCTTCAAGAAATTAAGAGCGATTTGTATGCTTCAAGTACCTCTATGCCTCTTATTGACCTTTGTAAAGCCATGTTAATAGCCAAAGGTGCTAATGAAAACATCCGTCCTGTAAATGTAGGTTTGCTGTTTTTTACGAAAGCCCCTGAAAACTTTTTCCCTAGAGCTTGGATAGAATTGGTATGGCATCAAGACAATTCAGGCAAAAAATTTAAAGAATACTACTTCAAAGGGCCTTTGCAAAAGCAACTTCGGGATGTTTTTTCGTTTGTTAAAACTAACATTATTAGCGAACAAACAGTAAAAGATTCCAATAAAGCCGAAGCGAATAGGTTTTACAACTACCCATTTGATGCTTTTGAGGAAGTCCTTTCAAATGCCGTGTATCATAAAAGTTATGAATTGGGTTCTCCTATAGAAATACAAATTTGGGCTGATAAAATTGAGATTTTAAGTTATCCAAGTCCTGTGCCTCCCGTAGATGCAGAAGTTTTAAGCACCCATAAACGTATTGTGGCTAGAGAATATAGAAATAGACGGATAGGCGATTTTCTTAAAGAACTTAAATTAACAGAAGGTCGTGGTACTGGTTTTCCAACTATTTATAGAGCTATGGCTGATAATGGTTCTCCTGGCCCTATATTTCAAACGGATGGACAAACTTATGTTTTAGTAACACTTCCAGTTCATAAAGGTTTTAAAGAAAGTAACGGAGCTAGTAACCAAGCTAATACTCCTGACAAGGCTATTGTTTTTAGTAGCTTAGAAGATATTGTTGCTTTTAGTAACCAAGCTACTAACCAAGTTAGTAACCAAGCTAGTGACCAAGTTAAAGCGATACTTAATGATGAAGTTCATAATAGAGTTGAAGACATGCTTACACTATTAAAAACAAAATTAAAAAGAGCTGAATTGTTTAAGTTCATGGATTTAAGCAATCAATCAACAAACAGAAAAAAATACCTAGACCCGTTAATAGATTTAGGATGGGTAGAAATGGAATTCCCAGAAGAAAAGACTCACCCAAACCAAACCTATATAACTACTGATTCAGGAATCAGAATTTTGGAATTGATAAGCTAATTATGAAGTTACAGTTTAAAGAACAAGAGTTTCAAGTAAATGCGGTAAAAACCGTTGTGGATTGTTTTGAAGGGCAACCTTTAAAAACCAATCGTTTTACCTTGGAGCGCAGTAAAGAGCTTATCCGCAAAGCAAAACAAGCAGCATCTGGCGCAACCATGCTCGATTTCAATATTGAAGAAGACATAGGGTACAGAAATAGCACGATTCAGATTTTAGAAAATCAGGTTCTAAAAAATGTGCAAGCTGTTCAAAAAGGGCAGGACTTACATGAAAGTCCACAAATAGAACGCCCAAAAGGTATTAAGCTAGGTTATAACCTAACTATAGAAATGGAAACTGGTACAGGTAAAACCTATACCTATATCCGCACCATGTATGAATTGTTTCAAAAATATGGGTGGAGCAAATTTATTGTTATTGTGCCAAGTATTGCCATTCGCGAAGGGGTTTACAAATCGTTTCAAGTAACCCAAGAACATTTTCAAGAAAAATATGGACATAAGATAAATCCATTCATCTATAATTCGGGTCGCCCTCAGGATATTGAAAATTTTGCTTCCGATAGCCGCATAAGTGTTATGATTATCAACACACAAGCTTTTAATGCTAGAGGAAAAGATGCCAGACGTATTTATCAAGAACTAGACCAATTTGGCACAAGAAAACCCATTGAGATTATAGCGCAAACCAATCCGATTTTGATTATTGATGAGCCACAATCGGTTGATGGTACCAAAACCTTGGAAAGTATGCAGGATTTCAATCCGCTATTTACATTGCGATATTCTGCAACCCATAAGGTAGATTACAATAAAATATACCGATTGGATGCTTTGGATGCTTACAACAAACGCTTGGTAAAGAAAATTCAAGTAAAAGGTATCAACCTAAAAGGCTCTACGGGTACAACGGGGTATCTTTATTTAGAGCATATTAGTTTAAGCACTTCCAAACCTCCTTTCGCTGTTGTTGAATTTGAACAACGTGTTGGCTCAGGTGTTAAAAAAGTGAGAAAAAAATTGGGGGAAGGCGCAAACCTCTATGAGCTTTCAGGCGATATGCCTGCTTACAAAAATCAAACCATTACAGAAATTAACGGCTATCTCAATAAGGTGGTTATAGGCGGTCAAGATATATTCCCTGGCGATATATTAAACGATAAAGATGAAAACGCATTTCGTAGGGTACAAATACGCGAATGTATCATGTCGCATTTGCAAAAAGAGAAACAATTATTTGATAAAGGCATAAAAGTCTTGTCGTTGTTCTTTATTGATTCCGTTGAAAAATACAGAATATATGATAGTGAAGGCGAACAAGAATTAGGCGATTACGCCAAAATATTTGAGGAAGAATATAAAAATGCAGTCAATGAATTTCTCGACCTGTTCCATCAAGACTATAATGACTATTTAAGAGATACAGACCCTAGTTTAGTACATAAAGGCTATATGCCTACAAACTATGGCGAATACCTAAAACGGGATGAAGCATCGCAAGTTCATGAGGGGTATTTCTCTATCGACAAGAAAAATAAGATGATTGACCCAAGTGTTAAACGTGGAAGTGAGGAATCTGATGATATTTCAGCTTACGACCTTATCATGAAAGACAAGGAACGCTTATTAAGCTTTAAAGAACCGACACGTTTTATCTTTTCGCATTCGGCATTAAAAGAAGGTTGGGATAACCCCAATGTATTCCAAATTTGTGCTTTAAAAAATGCTGAAAGTGGCAGTCTTACCAGAAGACGACAAGAAGTTGGTAGAGGTATGCGTTTGTGCGTTAATAAAAACGGTAATCGTTTAGATTTTGAAGCCGTTGGCGAACAAGTCCATGAAATAAACAAACTTACGGTTATTGCTTCTGAAAGTTATGAGGCTTTTGCAAAAGGCTTGCAGAAAGAAATTGCCGCCACTTTAAAAGACAGACCACAAAGAGCTGAGGTTGAATATTTTGTTGGCAAATTAATTAAAAATGATAAGGAAGAAGAGCATCGCATTACTGAAGAAGAAGCTAAAAAATTAAACAAGCTTCTCTACAAAGAAGATATTATTGATGAAGATGACAAAATTTCCGTAGAGGGAAGGGAACTTATTGAACAAAATAAGATGCCACTTCCTGAGCAATTAGAACCTTATAGAAATGCGGTTTGTCAGTTATTGAAATCTGTTTATTCAGGCGAAGAATTTAAGCCAGAAAACGAACGGGAAACTATTGTACTGAATACAAACAACAACTTTAAAAAGAAAGAATTTCAGACACTTTGGGATAAAATCAATCTAAAAACCATCTACGAAGTAAAATTTGATACTGCCAAATTAATTGAGGACAGTAAAATACTCATCAACGCACAATTGAACATTGGCGATAGGATTTATGAAGTTAAAACTGGCGAATTGCAAGATGGTACTAAAGAACAAATGCAAGAAGGGAATTTGGTTAAAGAATCTAAACGGGAGTATCAAAAATTAAAAAACGACCTCTATGCTGATGCCGTATATGACATTGTTGGAGAAATAGAAGCTCTTACCAATTTAACCAGAAAAACTATTGTTGCAGTTCTAAAATCTATAAGTGAAAAGAAATTTTTACTTATTCGTAAAAACCCAGAAGAATTTATTGCCAAGGCTAGTAAATTAATAAATGAGGCTAAAGCGAGCCTAATTATTAACAACATTGTCTATCATAAAACAGATGAACGGCATGATGCAAAAACGGTATTTACCAATGACAAATTTGCGCTTAGAAATTCTGAGTTATTGAAAAAGCATATCTATGACTTTTTAACCTCAGATTCTAATATCGAGTCAAAATTTGCCACGGCGTTAGAAAATAGCGTTGAAGTAGTTGTATATGCCAAACTCCCAAAAAGTTTTTATATATCAACACCTGTGGCAAACTACAGTCCAGACTGGGCTATTGTTTTTGACAAAGATAAAGTAAGACAGATTTATTTTGTGGCTGAAACCAAAGGCTCTGATTCAGATATGGATTTAAGAGAAATTGAAAAATTGAAAATTCATTGTGCAGGGGAACACTTTAAAGAAATTAGCGGTAATGTAGTAAGGTTTGAAAAAGTGAGTAGCTACGACAAATTATTAGAAATTGTACAATCAGATTGATTAGCTAAATGAAATTAATTGACAACGTAAATAACCGCTTAGGTGATGATTTAAAAGAGAGTATCGAAAAGGGATGCAAGCTGAGTATCGCTGCTGCATCATTCTCTATTTATGCCTTTGAAGCCTTAAAAAAAGAGTTAGGCAAAATTGAAGATTTACGTTTTATTTTCTCTTCTCCAACGTTCATTGAACAAGGTTTTGAAAAACAGGACAGAAAGTTTTATATACCCCATATTTACAGAGAATCTGAATTATGTGGAGGCGAATTTGAGTTGCGTTTAATGAACCAACTTAATCAACGTGCCATAGCTAAAGAATGCTCTAAATGGGTAAAAGACAAAGTTACTTTCAAATCGAACAAACATAGTAACCTGCCTTTAAATGGTATGATTCATGTTAAAAATAAAGATGACAAAGAATATGCTTATTCCAACGTAAGTAGTTTTACGTCTTCAGATTTGGGTATCACTCACAAAAAGGGCTTCCCTACTTTAATTCAAAAATCAGATTTCCCAGACAGTAAAGCCTATTTGGAATGGTTTAATCAGGTTTGGGAAAATGAAGAAGACCTAAAAGATGTTACCGAAAAAGTACAAGAATACTTTGAAAATGCCTATAAAGAAAATAGTCCAGAGTTTATATATTTTATTACCCTCTACAATATTTTTAATGATTTTTTAGATGACCTATCTGTTGATAACCTACCCAATGACCAAATTGGTTTTAAAGAATCAGTTATTTGGAATAAACTTTACAATTTCCAACAAGATGCTGTTATTGGAGCTATCAATAAACTTGAAAAATACAAAGGCTGTATTTTAGCGGATAGTGTGGGTTTGGGTAAAACCTTTTCTGCTCTTGGTGTTATCAAATATTACGAAATGCGAAACAAAGACGTTTTAGTTCTTTGTCCAAAAAAATTAGAAGCAAACTGGAACACCTATCGCCATAATGATAAGAATAATATTTTAGCCAAAGACAGATTGCGTTATGATGTCCTATTCCATACAGATTTATCAAGGGACAGAGGGCAAAGTAATGGGCGCAATCTAGAGTCTGTTAATTGGGGTAATTATGGGCTTATTGTTATTGATGAATCCCATAATTTTAGAAACAACAGTACCGTAGTAGGCAAAGAAAATCGTTATCAAAAATTATTAAGAAAGGTCATTCAAGAAGGTATTGAAACAAAAGTTATGATGCTGTCTGCCACTCCCGTTAATAACCGTTTTAATGATTTGAAAAATCAATTGGCATTAGCTTATGAGGGAGAAGCTTCAAATATTGATGATAAGCTTGAAACAGATAAAGGCATTGATATAATTTTTAGAAGAGCGCAACAAGCGTTTAATATCTGGAGCAAATATGAAACGTCTGAGAGAACTACAGATAAATTATTGGATATGCTCGATTTTGATTTCTTTGAAATCCTAGATTCATTGACCATTGCTAGGTCTAGAAAACATATCACAACCTATTATGACACTACGGCTATTGGTAAATTTCCTAAAAGAAATAAACCCATTTCAATTCATAGTCCGCTCACTGATTCAATGGATGTTACCTATGTAGATATTGCCGAAAAGCTTACGCTTCTTAACCTGTCTGTTTACACACCATTAAACTATATCCTTCCAAGTAAAATGCAATTGTATGCCGACTTATATGATAAGACGGTAAAGTCTGGTAGATTGACCCAAATAGACCGCGAAAACAGTCTTCGTATTTTGATGCGTATCAATTTACTCAAACGCTTAGAAAGTTCGGTAGATTCTTTTAGAATTACACTAGAAGGCATTATTTCCCAAATTGAAAATGCCATTAAGGTTATTGATAAAGGTGACTCTGGAGCATACGAAGGCTTGCAGGCTAAATTAGATGATGAAAATTTTGATTGGGAAGCTGATTGGGGCGATGAAGAAAGTGTTATTGGCAGAAAAATCAAAGTTCATATCAATGATATGGATGCCACTAAATGGCGTGAAGATTTAAGCGAAGACCTTTTTATTTTAAACAATCTTTGGAGCGATGTTGTTGATATTATCGGTGAAAAAGACACCAAGTTACAGAGCCTTAAAACACTTATAAATAACAAAGTAGAAAAACCATTCAACACCAATAATAAAAAAGCAATTATATTCACAGCATTTGCCGATACGGCTAACTATCTCTATGAGCATTTAAATAACCATCTTAAAGAACAAAATGGTTTAAATACGGCACTCATAACAGGTTCTCGGAAATTGAGTAACTCAAAAAAAATACCTGCTGATTTAAATGCCATTTTATCTTGTTTTTCGCCAATATCTAAAGACAAAGCACAACTATACCCTAACACCCCTGAATCGATTGATTTACTAATTGCTACGGACTGTATATCAGAAGGGCAAAATCTTCAAGATTGCGACTATCTTATTAATTACGACATTCATTGGAATCCTGTTAGAATCATCCAACGTTTTGGAAGAATTGATCGAATAGGGTCTAAAAATGACAGCATCACTATGGTCAATTTTTGGCCAGATATTACACTGGATAATTACATCAACTTAAAGCAGCGCGTTGAAAGTAAAATGCTAATAAGCAACATGGCAAGTACTGGCGATGATAATATTTTAAACACTGATGAAAAGGATTTGGATTATCGAAAAATCCAATTAAAAAAACTTCAGGAAGAAGTTATCGACTTAGAAGATTTAAGAGAAGGGGTTAGCATTACTGACCTAGGTTTAAATGATTTCCGTGTAGATTTAACCAATTTAATTAAGGAATACGGTGAATTAAAGAATATTCCAGAAGGACTGCATGCCGTAGTTAAATCAACACCAATACTTGAATCTGGAGTGATTTTTGTCCTTAAAAATCTAAATTCAGGCATTAATATAAATAAACTTAATCGCTTACATCCTTATTACATGGTTTATATAAAAGAAAATGGGGAACTTCTTTTAAACCATGTTGATTCCAAGAAAATTTTAGATGCTGTAAGAATGCTATGTAAAGGCATCCACAAACCTATAACTCAGCTTTGCCAAGAACTAAACAACCTAACAGATGAGTATCATGATATGCATGAGTTTTCTCAATTACTCAAAAAGAGTATTTCAAGCATCTTGCAAGTTGAAGAAGAAAAAGAAGTTTTGAGCCTTTTTAAATCTGGTGGTACTACAGCATTACAAGATAAAATTAAGGGCATTGAAGATTTTAAATTAATTTCATTTTTGATTGTTAGATAATGGATAATTTTGACCTTCCAATATCGACAAAAGTCCAAAGGGTAATCCCCAAAAATGCCTTTGATAAATATACCAATACGAAACAGAAAAAACTATTTACAGATATAATAAATAGAATTGTATGGACTCATAAACTATCAACAGAAACAACCAATCTTGCATCAAAAGAGATAAAGGAAATTCAAGTTTTTAAGATTGAATTAAAAGTTAAAGAAGATATACAAACCTTACTTAATATTATAGATAAATCTATCCCTTATCCTATAATCTTTATTATTAAATATGTTGGAGAAATGTCCGTAGTTACTTCAACCAAACATCCTCACCCCATAAATGAAGACAATTCAATTATAGATTGGACATTTAAATCGGGTTGGTTCAAAATTCAAGAAAACAAATACATTATAAATTTAAAAAGTAATTTAGATAATGTTTACAAAGATATTTGTATTCAATTATCAGGTAAGCCCGAATTTCAGAAAAAACCCCTTTCTAAAATTGTTGAATATCAAAAAAAGGTTGATACATTAGAAAATGAGATTTTAAGGCTTTCAGCAAGCATAACCAAAACGAAACAATTTAATAAGAAAGTTGAGCTGAATAATGATTTAAACAATAAAAAAGGAATTCTTGAAAGATTAAAGGACAAACCATGAGCAGAATTAACATCCAAGGCACAATTGATAATATTAAAAGTAAATCAAACGTATACACACCGATAATAGAAGCTGTAGTAAATTCTATTGACTCAATTACAAAGAAAAAAATCGAGAATGGAAAAATTGAAATCCATTTGTTAAGGGATACTCAATTAGAGTTGGATGATTCTAAACCTGCCATTAAAGGTATAATTATAAGAGACAATGGGAATGGTTTTAATTCTATAAATAGAGAATCTTTTGATACTTTTTATAGCCAAGAGAAAAAGGATATTGGAGGTAAGGGGTTTGGTCGGTTTATGTTCGTAAAATATTTTAACAATGTATCTATTATTAGTGTTTTTAAAGATGAAGAAAAATTAAAAGAAAGAAAATTTGATTTTGGAAGAAAATTTGAAATCATTGAAAATGAAAAAATTTCTGAAACTAATTCCAAAGACACTTATGCAGAAGTATCACTATTAAATTTAAAAGACCAAAAAAGTTTTGATAAAAATATTGATACAATAGCTAGAAAATTACTAGATAAATTATTGATTTTCTTTTTAAGAAATGATTTTAAATGTCCTCTCATAATTGTAAAAGATAATGATGGACAATCAATTGTTTTAAATGATTATTTATCAGCTGAAAATGAAATTCAATTAATTGGTGAAAAGCAATTTAAACTGGGTGAAAACTCAGATAATTTAGAAATATTTAATGTAAAAATATTTAAAATGTACTTTGCAGGTAAGCAAAAAAGCAGGGTTATATTGACAGCTAATAATAGGGCGGTAACCGAAACAAACCTTCATAAGTATATTCCAGAATTTGAAGATGAATTTTTTGATAGAATAGATGAAGGTTCAAAAGCTACCTCAAAAAATTATATCATTAGATCATATGTCATAGGTAATTATTTAGACAATAGTGTTTCCTTGGAACGAGAAACTTTTGATTTTGATAAAGAAATATCAACCATTTATAATCCTTATTCTCAAAAAGATATTGAAAGCCAAACATCAATAGAAACAAAAAAACTTTTTGATACTGAAGTTTCAACTAGGGCAGAAAAAAAAGTTGCAAGAATTAAATCGTATGTTTCGGAACAAGCCCCCTGGCATAAATCTTATTTCTCAGAACTTGATTTATCGAATATACCTTATAACATCAAAGAAAGTGAAATTGAAACAGAGCTTCAAAAAATAAAATTCAAAAAAGAACAATTTACTAAATCTGAATTACAACGTCTGCTATCAGAAAACGGAGAAGCTGACCAGGATAAAATTTCAAAAGCTATTTCAACAATATCAGAAATTGGAAAAAGCGATTTAGCCCATTATGTATTTAATCGAAAAACGGTTTTAGACGCAATGAATCAACTATTGAAAAGAAGAGATGATGGTAAGGGTGAACTAGAGAAAGACATTCATAACCTAATTTATCCAATGGGCAAAGATTCTGAAACTACCGATTATAGTGACCATAATTTATGGATTTTGGATGAACGTTTAGTATTTTCTGAATATGTTGCGTCCGATAAAAAAATAGGAACTAAGAAAGATGCACTGAAAGAACCAGACTTAATTGTATTTGATAAAAAGAATTCTTTTAGAAATGGAGATAATGAATTCAGCAATCCACTTACAATTTTTGAATTTAAAAGACCTAAGAGAACAACTTATAAAGAAGATGATGACCCTGTAATGCAAATTGGCAAATATTTAAAGGACATAAGACAGGGCAAATATGAAATGCCTGAGGGACTGGAGCCAATTAAAGTAAATGAAAATACACCTGTGTATGGTTATATTGTATGCACCATTAATGACAAAATTCGAGAGTTTGCAGATAAACATCAATTAACAATAAGCCCCGATGGTGATAGTTATTTTGGGTTTCATAGAGGATATAAGATGTATATTGAAGTAATTGGTTTCAACAAATTGCTTAAAGATGCTACATTAAGAAACAAAATATTCTTTAAAAAACTGCAACTAGAATAACAGAATATTGCGAATGGTAATAAACAAGTGTTTCAGCAAGTATAAGCAAAACAATTTAATAAAAAAGAGCTGATATGAGAATATATGATATAACTATTAAAAACTTTAGAGGAATTGCTGAACTATCCAAATTAAAGGTAGGAGAAATCAATTCATTCGTTGGTAAAAACGATTCAGGCAAATCTAATATCCTAAAAGCTCTAAATACTTTTTTTAATGATAAATTTGATAACAATGATATCTTTAAAGGGATTAATGACGGTGAAAAAACAGAGATATCTTTAAGATTTACACCAAGTGAAGAAGTAAACTCATTAGCATTAGATGCTGATGGAAAGATACATTTAAAAAAGACTTTTGAATTCTCTTCAGCAGGAAGAGTAGTAAAAACGTTTAATTATATATGTAATGATATTAACAGTGATAAATATTCCAATTGTTGGGGAATTAAAGAATCTGATATAAACAGCTATTGTACTGCCCTTGAAATTGATTATTCTCGTTCTGGAAGAGGTGTAACAAATGCTTCTAAAATTACCCTTATAGATGAAAATACGATTGCTCTTGGTAGAATTCAAAAAGAACATGAAGCTACCGAATTTCTTAAGAATATTAAAAAACAATATTCGTTTGTTGAATTACCTGAATACTCACTCTTTGATGCCGAACAAGATTTAAATATAAGTTCAACATCATTTCAAAGTCAGTTTAAACCGATAGCAACAGAATCATTAAACAGAAATTTTGCTTTAACTGACCAAATTGAAACAAATGTGCAAACAGATTTAGAAACTGAATTCGCTGCAATTACAACATTAATGCAAAAAAATGTTCCAGAATTAGAAAAAATAAAAACTTCTCCTTCTTGCAATTGGGGAAATCTAGTGAAGTTTGACCTTTCCTTAAAATTCAGAAACGATAATTATGATATTCCTATCTCAAACAAAGGTACTGGATTTAAAAGGCTACTTATGGTTGCTTACTTTGAATATCTGGCTCAGAAAACAACAAAGCAATATCAAATATTTGGAATTGAAGAACCCGAAACATTTTTACATCCTGAATTACAACAAGATTTATTAGATTCTATAGTTGAGCTATCGGATAATAGTCAGTTCTTCTTAACCACTCACTCCCCTGTTTTTGCAGGTTCAACAAAGGATTCTAATATAATAGTTGTAAAAAAAGAAAATGAAGTATCTACATACTATAATTACGAAAATGAAGATGAAATTTTAAATGTTGTAATTCAAGAACTAGGAATAAAACCAAATTACAACTTATTGAATGATAATTATAGAAAAGCAATCTTTGTAGAAGGCAGTGGTGATGTTAATTTTTGGCAAATTGCATTTGAAAAAATTAACGGGGTTTTGCCTGATGATATCCTATTTGTCCCTTGCGGTGGAGATCAAATAGATTTCTTTGTCAATGCACATCTTTGTAGAAAAATTAACAGAAAGTTTATTGTCGTAGTAGACTCCGACAAAGGGGCTATTGATTACAATAATAAACTTGCAAATAAAGCGCAGCTAATAGAAAATGTTGAAAACTTGGGAGGAAAAGCTTTTATTTTACACAAAAGAGAAATTGAGAACTATTACTCAAAAGAAGCAATTCAAAGACTACTAGGTGCTAATTTCCCATTACCCGTTGAATTTCAAATTGAGGATTTTAAAGATATCAAAGAAGAAATTAAAACACATATTCTTGCCGTATATCCAAACAATTTTAAAGCAAAAAATAACTTTGATATATTCAAAGAAATGACAAAAGATGAATGGTTAGCTTCAGGTGTTACAGTGGGTGACTCAACAGATTTAGAAATAATTATTAATAAAATACTAGAAAAATAATATCTCTAGTATGAAAAATGTTTTGCATGGAAATAAAAGAAGGGTCTCAATATCTTGAAACCCTTGTTATTCCTAATACCTATAAGTTGTCTCTAATCAGTCACCTTCAAATTATGAATTTAAGCTTTTACTTTGAATATGGAGTTTGGCTTTTAAGACTTCCATATCATCACTAACCTTTCTCTCTACCACTCTGGCATAAATTTGAGTTGTTGATATTTTTGTATGACTTAATAATTTAGATACGGTTTCAATTGGTACACCATTACTCAAAGTGACAGTTGTTGCAAATGTGTGTCGGGCCATGTGAAAGGTTAAGTTCTTTTTAATCCCACAGGCATCTGCTACTTCTTTTAAATAGAGATTTAATTTCTCATTGGTAATAACAGGAAACAGAGTGCCTGTTATTTGTGTCATGGGATGGTCTTTATATTTATCTAACAGTTCTTGAGCTTTATCCAATATGGGTACTTTGATTGGTATTTTTGTCTTTTGACGCTTTGATATAATCCAATCATTGCCATCAATTCCCTTGCAAATATTGAAATCATTAAGAGTAATGATATCCGCATAACTGATTCCTGTATAACAACTAAATACAAATAAGTCCCTAACTCTTTCCAAACGCTCTATTGGGAAATAATAAGTTTCTAAATTGGAGAGTTCGTTCTCCGATAAAAATTCGCGTTCCTTCTTTTCCCATGTTGGTTTCCATCTCATGAATGGGTCTTTATCCACCCACTCCATATGAAAAGCCAATGTTACCATTTTACGTAAACGCTGTAAATGCTTCATAACCGTATTATGGTTCATTGCCTTTGGATGGCCTTTTGGCCAATATCTATGTAGAAAAGTTTCAAAATCGCAAATGAATTTGTAATCCAGCTGTTTTAGGAATATGTCCGTGGTTTTTAATGATGTCTTAAGAAACCTTTTTATGTAGTTTTCGGTGATTCCAAAATTGATGATGGTACCTAGTGCCAAAGTGCTTTCGATTTTTCGGGCATGATAATCTATGAGCTCCTGAAGTGTTTTACTTGACTCTAACTCTCCTGCGTAACTGGCTTTAATGAGTTGAGCCGTGATTAATTCTCCCTTGAATTTCAAATCTTGATAGCATTGAAATAATTGAGTGTGCAATTGGTCTAAATACAGATTTATTTGCCTGGCTTCACTTGAAGTTCCTTTTGCCCTTTTCTTTTTAGCATCCCAAAGTGAGATTGCAATTTTTCTTTTGAGGCTTAAGTTTGCTCGTTTGCCATCAGCTGTAATTCTGGCATAAAGTAATGCCTGGTCATCATTCGTGTTTTTTTGGTCCGCCCAAAAAAGAATGGAAAAAGTGTTTGTGGTTCTCATAGTTGTCGTCTTTAAATTATAAAAAAATTATCAGAACGAAAGTCAAATCAACTATACCAATTCAATATACAAAATTTTCGAAAGTGTCAGTTCGAACTGACACTTTGAAATTTAACTGTCGAATAGCTACCATTTAAATTCAAAACAAATCAAATTTAATGAACCCCTAAAAACCTGAAAACCACACAATTCATAAGAATTGTGTGGTTTTAGTAGCTATTTAATTAGCTTTTAGTGACCTCGACTGGATTCAAACCAGTAACCTCTTGAGCCGTAATCAAGTGCGCTATTCAGTTGCGCCACGAGGCCTTTTTGTGGGTGCAAATATAGTATTTTTATTAAAATTCCACCATTTTTTTTTACAAATTTGCATTTCATTACTTTTACAAACTTTAAACCTAATTTTTATACATAACAAGTATGAATTATATTCTAAATCCATGGCCATGGTATGTTTCTGGCCCCCTAATTACACTTGTAATGGCGTTATTACTTTATTTCGGCAAAACTTTTGGTATGTCTTCAAATTTAAGAACCATGTGCTCTATAGCTGGAGCGGGTAAAGTTTCAGATTTTTTTAAATTTAACTGGAAAGAAAACTTGTGGAATTTAGTTGTTATTGTAGGTGCTATTCTTGGTGGATTTATTGGAATCCATTATTTATCAAATGATAGTGTTACTACTTTAAACCCTACAACTATTGAAGAAATCAAAAATTTAGGTTTTAACAATGTTGGAGCACATTTAGTTCCACCTGAAATCTACAATTTGGATGTGGTTTTTTCAGTAAAAGGATTTTTAATACTCATAGCCGGTGGATTTCTAATTGGATTTGGAACACGTTATGCTGATGGCTGTACTTCCGGACATGCCATTAGCGGACTTAGCAGTTTACAAAAACCATCGTTAATTGCCGTTATTGGTTTTTTTCTTGGCGGATTAATAATGACTAACTTTATTATACCTCTTATTTTTTAACTTATGAAACGAGCAAATTATATAAGAATTTATACTAAAAATTTTAAAAACAATAAAACTAAATAAATGAAATATTTAAAATTTTTACTAGTAGGAATGCTTTTCGGAATAATTTTAGTTAAATCTGAAGCAGTATCTTGGTATCGAATTTACGAAATGTTTAGGTTTCAATCATTTCACATGTATGGCATCATTGGAACTGCCATTATAACCGGTATTATATTTCTTCAAGTTTCTAAAAGAGGGTTTATAAAAGGATTTAAAGGTGCTGAAATATTTGTTCCCAAAAAAGAAAACGGTTTTGTTCGCTATATTATTGGCGGTACTATTTTCGGACTTGGCTGGGCACTAATTGGCGCTTGTCCTGGTCCGTTATATATTTTATTAGGCACCGGAGTTTACAGTATGCTTATTGTAATTGCCGCCGCTATGTTAGGAACATTTGTTTACGGAATTTTAAAAAGTAAATTGCCCCATTAATTTTTAGCTTTCTATTTTTTTGTTTTGTAATTTTGATAGACTTCAGAAATATAGTTTAAGATTACTGTTTAACTAATTTATTACAACTATGAAAAAAAACATGGGAACAGCAGATAAAAGTATAAGAGTTCTTATTGCTATTATTATTGCATTATTATATTATTTCGATATTGTTGAAGGAACTTTAGCTTACATTTTAATGGCTTTTGCTATTATATTTTTATTAACAAGTTTCATTAGTTTTTGTCCACTTTATACTCTTTTCGGAATAAACACTTGTAAAACAAAATAGATGAATACCACTTTTGAAATTCAGAATTTAAAATGTCACGGTTGTGCAAACACCATTACAACCAAATTATCAGCCTTAAAAGGCATTGATGAGGTTGTTGTAAATAATGAAAATAATACCGTTTCATTTAATTATGAAGATGAAGAAACGATAAGTACAGCAAAAGATTTATTGCATAATATTGGTTATCCTACTGTGGGAGAAAAAAATGCCTTAACTACCAAAGCAAAATCTTTTGTAAGCTGTGCTATTGGCAGAATGAATAATTAAATTATTTCGGCACTTAAACCAGCCTCAAGCAACATCGTGCAACGTGGTTTTAAATCGTCGTACAAACCTGTTTTTACGGTGCACTTGCCTTTATAATGCACCAACATAGCGCATTGTTCTGCTTGTTCTGCAGTGTGGTCGCATGCATAAATAAGTGTATTTATAACATGATCGAAGGTGTTAACATCATCATTATGCAACACAATTTCATTTTGGGTAAGTACTTCTTCTTGAAGTAGTACTTCTTCAGATGTTTTTTCTTTAGTACTCATTTTGCAAAAGTTTTTACTAATTTAAAAATTTTAGAGCAACCCAATGGTTTCTTTCTAATTTTTCATCAAATTTTAACAAATACTTTTCGCACACTTCTTGTATTACTGGAATATCATCGTTATAAAATCCGGATAAAAATAGGAGTCCCCCTTTGTTTAAACACGACACATAAGCTTCCATATCGTTCAATAAGATATTACGATTGATGTTTGCTATTATAATATCGTATTTTTTTCCTTTTAAAACGCTTGCATCCCCTTCTATAACTGTAATGTTTTTACAATTATTGCGTTCTACATTTTCAATACTATTTAAATAGCACCAGTTATCATAATCTACAGCATCAATAGGTTTTGCGCCTTTTATTTCGGCTAAAATGGCTAAAACACCGGTTCCACAACCCATATCTAAAACCGATTTGTTTGTGAAATCATTTTTTAAAATATGCTGAATCATCATGTGGGTAGTTTCGTGATGCCCTGTACCAAAACTCATTTTTGGTTCAATAATGATATCGTATTTTGTATTTGGTTTTTCGTGAAATGGTGCACGTACCGAACAAACATCATCCACAACAATCGGGTTAAAATTCTTTTCCCATTCTTCATTCCAATTAGTTTGTTCAATTTCGTTGAATGTGAAATCGATTTTAAATTCTTCGGAATTTAATATTTGAACATCATTAAGTATTTCATTATTCCATTCTTCCTTTTGAATGTATGCTATTACTCCGTCTTCGGTTTCAACAAAACTTTCAAAACCGGCATAACCAAGCTCTGCAATAAGAATTTCAACTCCAGGTTGTAATGGGGTTACTTTAAAGTCGTAACCTATATATATGATGTTGGACATGATGAATTACGATTTTTGATATATGAATATGGTAATTTGTTTTAATTTGCGTTAGCAATTACTCATCCATTTTATTTTTAAATTTTGAAATCGTGAATGCTTCGCATTTGAAGTGAAAGTTCTTTTTAAAACTTAGATAAAACTACCATTGTAAAGACTTAAAATTGGCAGATTACCACGTCCTTCATCCTCGCAATGACGTTTAAAAAGAATGTTACAAAAAGCGCAACCCCGATTTTTTCGGGGTAACGCCCTTATTTTATTTTAGCTGATGTATTACTTAAAATGCATTTACAATAGCGAAAAAGTCGTCTGCATTAAGCGCAGCACCACCAATTAAACCACCATCTACATCTGGTTTTCCAAAAATTTCTTGTGCGTTGTTTGGTTTTACGCTACCGCCGTAAAGAATAGACATGTTGTTTGCTACATCGGCACCATATTTATTAGCCAACGTTTTACGGATGAATGCGTGCATGTCTTGGGCTTGCTCTGGACTTGCTGTTTCGCCCGTACCAATGGCCCAAACAGGCTCGTAAGCCAACACGATGTTTTTAAACGCTGAAGCATCTAAATGAAATAAAGCATTTTTAATTTGGCTTTCTACAACGGCTTCGTGGTTTCCAGATTTTCTATCGGCTAAAACCTCACCAAAACAGAAAATTGTACGTAGATCATTTGTTAAGGCTGCATCTACTTTTTTAGCTAAAATTTCATCGGTTTCACCAAAATATTCTCTGCGCTCGCTATGTCCTAAAATAACGGTTTTTACACCTACGCTTTTAAGCATGCTTGCACTAATTTCTCCTGTATAAGCACCACTTTCCGCAAAATGCATGTTTTGAGCAATAACCTCAATTTCAGTATCTTTTAACGTTTGGTAAGCTTGCCATAAGTTGGTGAACGTTGGGGCAATCATTACTTCTGCTTTAGTGGTTTTAACTTGACCTTTTAAGTTTGTAATTAGCGTTTCAGTTTGCGCTAAATCATTGTTCATTTTCCAGTTTCCTGCTACTATTTGTTTTCTCATTTTTAATGTACCCTTCTTTAATGGAAGGGATTTTTATTAAATATTTATAATGTGTTTTTTAAATTTTCATCGTCTGCTTCAATGGCTTTGAATAATTTTATGTTGCCATTTTCATCCATAACCATGTATCTTGGTATCCAATCTAGCTTTATAAATTCTCCAAAAGAGCCTTTCCAACCAGATTGCATAAAGTAATTTTGACCGTTTACTTTATATTTTTTAATGCCTTTTTTCCAAGCATCCTGAGTTTTATCTAAGGATAAAAATATATAGGTCGCATTGGGATTCGCTTTTTGTAAGGCGTTCACTTTTGGCATGCCTTTAATACAATCACTACACCAAGAGGCCCAAACATCTACGACAATCATTTTTCCTCTATTGGCTTCCAAAATAGCTTTGAATGTTGTTGTAGTGCCTTCTAATGTTACAAATGTATCGTTTAGAGCTGCTTCTGAAAATACAATTGGTGTTTCTTCTTGTGCTTTGCAACTTAAAACACTCAAAAACAAGATTACCATAAATTTTATTTTCATATACTTAAAATTTATTTTTAGAAGATGCAAATTTACTGAAGTTTTACTTTAGGGTCTAACCAAACGTAAATTATATCTACAAAAATATTGATTATGATAAATAATAGCGCAATTATTAAAACCGAACCCATAATCACAGGTAAATCCAATGTGTTTAAGGCATTTACAATTTCTTTTCCTAAACCGTTCCAACCGAAAATATACTCTACAAAAACGGCTCCTGCCAACATGGAAGCAAACCAACCAGAAATGGCTGTTACCACAGGGTTTAACGCATTTTTTAAAGCATGCCTTCTTATAATTTGATATTCACTTAACCCTTTTGCCCTGGCGGTTCGAATGTAATCTTGGTTGAATACTTCCAATAATGAATTTCGCATCAATTGAATAACAACTGCCAAAGGGCGAATACCCAAAACGATAGCTGGCAGAATTAGATTTTTTAATTTTAGGTGATTTGATTCGCCAAAATCGTCCAATTCAAAAAGACTTCCCGTCATTTCCAAATGGGTATATTTATGCAATACAAAGCCAAAGAACCAAGCAAATAAAATGGCGCTAAAAAACGATGGAATACTCATACCAAAAGTGCTAAATATTTGAATGGTTTTATCGAGCCACTGGTCTTTATACAATGCTGAAACAATACCTAATATAATACCTATGAACATGGCGATTATAATCGCAGAAACTGCTAAAACAAAGGTATTAGGCAAGGTTTCACCTAAAACCTGAGTCACTTTTTTTCCTTGTTTGGTGAATGACTCCCTTAAATACGGAAACTTTAAAACCGTTGTGGTATTTCCTATTGAAAATAATGGAACTGCAGAATATTTTCCTGTTTTTAAAAAGGTATAATCGCTTTCATTTTTTGAGTGAAAGGATATGGGCGATAAATCGTTCAAATAATAAAAATACTGTGTACTGATGGGTTTATCGAAACCATATTTTTGTTTTACTATGGCCAATTGGTCGCTGCCCTCATTTTGTCCCAACATCATTTGCGCAGGATCTCCAGGTAACACATTGAATAAAAAGAATATAACGGTAACTACCCCAAATAATGTGAGTAGTGCGTATGTAATTTTATTTAGGATATAGCTTATCAAATAGTTTATTTGTTGAGTTGTTTATTTGTTGATTGTTAGACTGAAAACCGTGACTGTGACTGTGACTGTAGCTGAAAAATCACAACTTCAAATCATCCAAATCATTCCAATGTACTTTTTGTTTAATGGTCCCTTTTTCTATTTCTAAAATTCCAGGATTAGAACGTACTATGGTTTTTATTGCTTTTTCATCGCATAAATAAAAGTCGAAATTTAAATTGTATTTCTTTATTATTTTTTGTTTCACGGCTTCACCAGATGCGGTTAAACCTATTACTTTATAACCTTTTTTCAAAGCGGCATCAGACATGGTTTTTAATTTTTCTGCACCTGCTTTTTCCATAGTTTCCATATTATAAGCAGCAACCAAAATTAGTTTTTCTTCTGAAAGAAATTTTTCTGTTAAGTCGTCTCCTTCAGAATTTTCAATAGAAAAATCGTAAATTGGAGGCATATAACCTTCATCGATAACTTTAGAATCAACACTTACAAAATCGCCTTTAACATCTGGATACGAACCATTTGTAGTGATTACTTTTTCTTCACCATCCACATTAAATTTCCAATAATATTCTACAACAGGTTTTTGCGCATTTTCGGGTATAGACATCCCTTCTGAAATATTATTCCCTATTTTATATGCTCTAAAATCTACTACGGGCAAATGCATCAATACATGGTATCCCAACCAAAAACTAAAAATAAAACTTAAAAGAGCTAAAATGGTGGTTTGCAAACTACTGAATACTGGTTTGATGTGTTTTACCCCAAAAAATAATATGAAAACAAAAAATAAGAGCACCACGTCTTTAGTAAAAGTGCCCCATGGAGTCAATTTTAAAGCATCACCAAAACAACCACAATCTTTCACTTTGTCAAAATACGCTGAGTAAAAGGTTAAAAATGTGAAAAACACAATCATTAACAACAAACTCCAAACTGTAAATTTAGGTTTGTATCCAATAATTAAAAACACACCTAAAACCACTTCAAAAACCACGACCAGCACAGAAATTATTAAAGCGTACGGTTCTAGAAACGGGATGTTTAAAACGTCTGGACTAAAATATTCCTGTAATTTGTATGAAAACCCAAGTGGGTCATTCAATTTTATTAATCCGGAAATGATGAATAAAATACCTACTAAAATTCTTGATAAGCTTACTAATAACTTCATAAAATTTAAAAATTTAAAAAACTAACTTCCAAAAGAGTAAAATTCAAAAAACTAAATTCCAAATTCCAAAAAACTAAAATCCAAAATCCATACCTTTCGTTCAAGTTATATATTTACTTTAATTTATTAATGATTGCTGAAAGTATTTTTCTCAACTCATTAGCTTCATTTGTTAATTTTTGTATCCTTTCAGATTCATCTAAATTCAAATCTCCTAATAATTTAAGCCAATATTCACTTTCTTTTGCTTCTTTTCTTGATATTTTAATTCTAAATTTTAAATCCTTATCCCCAAGTTTTTCATTTCCTTCAATATAATTAGCTCCAACAGATCCTGAAGATCTTACTAATTGCTTTCCATCTTCAACATTGAAAATTGTTTTTTTTAAATCCTTCACCAATAAACGACAGTCTCTTGCAAATTGATAAGTTCTATCTTCTAAGTTAATCATGGTTTAAGAACTGTTTCTTTTTTTTGGAATTTATAGATTGACTTTTGGAATTTGCATTAATTTACCCAAGTAAAATTAATGCAAACACTGCATAATTAATCATATCTTGGTAGTTGGCATCAATACCTTCACTAACTAATGTTTT
Source organism: Mariniflexile fucanivorans (assembly GCF_004341235.1). Taxonomy (GTDB): domain Bacteria; phylum Bacteroidota; class Bacteroidia; order Flavobacteriales; family Flavobacteriaceae; genus Mariniflexile; species Mariniflexile fucanivorans. Next base: position 256,756 of record NZ_SLUP01000007.1, on the reverse strand, counting down.
TCCTTTATTATCTTCTATTTGCTTAACACGCAGTAGTTTTTGTAAAATTAAATCGGTTAAACTACTCACTCGCATATCGCGCCAGGCTTCACCATAATCATGGTTTTTATCTTCCATCAGTTTTTTGGTAATGGCTACGTGTTTTTCATATAATTCGGTGGCTTCTTTATTAGACAAATCAGGTTGTTCAACCACGCCTTTTTCTAATTGAATCAATGCCATAATACTGTAATTTATAATACCTATAAACTCACTTGCTTCACCTTCATCTACTTTTCTAACCGCATTTTGTTGAAGTCCGCGAATGCGTTGCGCTTTAATAAAAATTTGGTCGGTAAGAGATGGTAAACGTAAAATGCGCCATGCACAACCGTAATCGGACATTTTTTTTTCAAATAAACTTTTACAGGTAGCTATAACAGCATCATATTGTTTTGAAGTATCTTGCATGTAATACATTGAATTTTGTGTAAATTTCGCTTAAATTGTTTAAAGTTCAAAGCTTTGACAATTTAAAGTTGAATGTTTCGAGTTCAATGTTTCAAGTCCATGCATAATTTTAGTTATTTATCTTAACTTTGAACTTTAAAATTAGAATTTAAAACCATAAATGACTATAAATTGCAAAGGTAAATTGATTGATTTTTCATCGCCAAAAGTGATGGGGATTTTAAACATGACACCCGATTCTTTTTTTGATGGCGGCAAGTATAAAAATGATACCGCAATTTTAAAGCATGTAGAACGGATGCTTCATGATGGCGCTACGTTTATTGATATAGGCGCTTACAGCTCGAGACCCAATGCAGATCCGGTTTCTGAAACTGAAGAGTTGCATCGTATTTTACCTAGAATCCAATTAGTTTTAAAAGAATTTCCTGAAACTTTAATTTCCGTTGACACTTTTAGAAGTACAGTTGCCAAACAGGGCGTTGAGATTGGAGCTGCTTTAATTAATGATATTTCTGCTGGAAAACTGGACGAAAACATGTTACAAACGGTTGCTAATTTAAGAGTGCCTTACATTATGATGCACATGGTTGGCACACCACAAACCATGCAACAAAACACTTATTATGAAAATATCACCAAAGAAATTCTTTTTTATTTTTCTGAAAGAATTGCTGCAGCAAAAGCTTTGGGTATTATTGACATAATTATTGACCCTGGTTTTGGTTTTGCAAAAACTTTAGAACAGAACTTTGAGCTACTAAACAAACTGGAACTTTTTAAAATGATTGAAAAACCACTATTAATTGGTGTTTCCAGAAAATCGATGATTTACAAAACACTGCAAACAACTGCTCATGAAGCTTTAAATGGCACAACCGTTTTAAACACCGTTTCAATACAAAAAGGAGCTTCAATTTTACGTGTTCATGATGTAAAAGAAGCTGTGGAAACCATCAAACTAGTAGAATCTTTAAAAAATTAATATGAGATTTATTACACTTTTATTAGTATCACTATTTATTTTTTCTTGCGGAAAAGACAAAGTGCTTCAGCTTCCAGAAATAAAACAATCTGAAATTTCCAAAATCAACGACATTTCTCCTGCTTATTTATTTTATAACGAAACCGAAGCAGACAGTGTTGAATTAAATAGAAAAAACCTTATTAGCTCAACAAATTGGTTAATAAATGTTGATAAACGCCTTACGCTAAAACAAGCTATTCCGCACATTAAGTTCCTTCAAGAAAAAAAAGAAAATTCTAGTCATAAAAACGAGAATTCCAAAAATTATTTCACTTGTAACAATACTAGTAAAACTACTTTAGGGTTTATTGAGTTTACAAATACCATTTATTACAAAGAACCGTTTAACGATTTTGTATCGGCAAATTCAAATTTGGACTTTTCAAACAAAATGAAAATTGATTTTAATACTTCAAAAGAAATCTACGCAGAATTCCCTCTTTTTGATTTAAGCGAAGTGGTTTTAAATACATCTAATTTTGAAAAACACATCAAAACGGTACTCGCTAATGAAGCAGAACCCATTGAAATAATTTTATGTTTTAATCAAAACTTAACGTTTCAAGACTATATTTCATTCAAATACATGGTGTTAAATTTAAACTTAAAGAATATTACCATATCAAATAACGAATTCATTTCTAATTGATGTTATTTCACTAATTTTACCAAAACCTTCAGCCTTGGAAATTTTTAATGACCTTCTAAAATTCTCTGTTGTCGATGTTATAGATGTTATATTGGTAGCACTGTTACTTTACTATGTTTACAAACTAGTTAAAGGTACTGTAGCTATTAATATTTTTATTGGTATCATCATTATTTACCTCGTATGGCAACTTACCAATTTCTTAAATATGGAATTGCTCTCGGGTATTTTTGGCGGGTTTATGAAAGTGGGAATTATTGCTCTTATTGTGGTGTTTCAACCAGAAATCAGGAAGTTTTTATTAATGGTTGGTTCTACGAACTTTAGTAAACGAGGGAAAATTTTTAAACAATTTAAATTCTTAAAAACCGAAACCAGCGACGAAACAAATGTAGATGCTATCCTATCTGCTTGTATAAAAATGGCAAATTCAAAAACGGGTGCTTTAATTGTTTTTGAACGTAATAATAATTTGGATTTTTTGACTACCACAGGCGATGAAATGAATATAAAAGTAACTCAGCCTATTATTGAAAGCATCTTTTTTAAAAACAGTCCGTTACACGATGGAGCCATTATTGTTAGCAACAATATTGTAAAAGCAACCCGAGTTATTCTTCCTTTAAATAATGAAAAATCAATTCCGAAACGTTTTGGTTTACGCCATAGGGCAGCTATTGGAGTTACCGAGAAAACCGATGCTTTAGCCTTAGCAGTAAGTGAAGAAACAGGAACAATTTCCTATTTTAAAGATGGTGAGTTTGTTGTTTTTGATGATAATACCCAACTAAATTTAATGATTAAAAAGGATTTGGCTTAAACACATCATTTTTTAAAAAACATAACCTACCCTAATAACCAATTCAGCAGTACTATCCCAGTAATCATAATCTAGATTTATAGATCTGCCAATACCAATTCCAAATTCGTAATTAAAATTCTCATTCCAAACTTTTCTATAACCAAATTTTGGCATGAAGCCTATGGTTTGGTTAACAGATACATCTTTATTAGATATTACAAACAAGTCTGGGTAATATTGTGTTTTAAAAGATAAAAATGCGCCTGTATTTCCATTAATAGGTCTATCATTTTTAACCCTGCCTTTTAAATTGTAGTACCATCTAGGTTCTAGCGAAACACTCGGAATAAACGCAAATACGGATTCGTTGTTTGTAAAAACACCCTTTCTAAAACCAAAATCCAATCCGAACTCTGTTCTTAATGCTATTAAGGGCGTTAATTTTGTTTCGTAATTTCCCCAAACACCAAATAGACCGACTTCTACACCAAAAACTTTATCCTCAACCGAGGCTGTCCCTGTATCTTGACCATAAATATTTAACATTGATAAAAAGATAAATACACAAGTTACTTTTTTCATTTTTCTATTTTTTTATTAAGTTTTTTTACAAAAAATCAGGATTATTTTTCAACAAATTTAGCATAAATAAACGACACGTAATTGAGGAAAACCCGCAATCTATCAACTTTATTTTTTAAAAATTCAAATTGAAAATGGCCCTTATTAGATAAAAAAAATAGATATTGATGCCGTTAAATTAGAACAAAAAAAGAAAATAAAATTATAACATAAAAAGTGTATCTTTCTCCTGCTTTTACCAACCTATGCAAAAGAACGATACACTTCAAACCGAATACTCAAGTCTCGAACAATTAATAAAAACCATAAAACACTTCAAGAAAAGCAACCAAACACAGTGTAAAGCCATCATTTCAAAATTGAAAAACAACCTATGAATCATCATTTAAAATATGTGCTTTTATTTTTTATAGCTATGCTTTGCTGCAATACATTTTCCGCGCAAGCGAAAAAACCAAAGGATATAAATTATATAAAAACACTTATTGAACAAAATCACATTTTAAAAGCTGAAACCGAATTAACAACCCAAATTAACGACTTCAAAAATCAAAAAAACTACGACACTTTAGTTCATTATATTTATGATTTAGGAAGCGTATCTATTCTAAAAAACGAACCCATTGATAAGGCTATTCAACTTTCAAAAGACATTTCTAAGGCAACAAAAAACAAGTTACTACTAAGCCAATTAAACTTAGAGGTAGCCAAATTATATTTTGAACAAAATAAGACTTCCAAAGCCTATTTAGAAAATTTATTACTGGAAGTTAACGAAGCCCTATTAATTATTGAAGGCAGAAAATCTGTTATTTCATCTTTAAAAAGTGTAAACACCTTGCTTGAGTATAATAATGATGTATTTGATTTTGCTAAAAAATTAAACATGAAATTATACGAATTAACTAAAAATCCCAAGTATTTAAACGAGCTGATTAAACTAAATGAATCTGCTTTCTACAACAGAATAAGAACACGATTGAACATTAATAATGGTATCTATTTTGCCGATGTCCCTAAAAAAATTATTGACAAAGAAAACAGTATTCGTAGTCAATTAAATATTAAAGTTGAAGGAGAAGATAATCCAGAAGCTGCTATTGAAAGCAATAAGGAATGGCCTCAATTTTTAAAGACAATTAAAAAAGAATATCCGAAATATTACAAAATGCGCTATGGTTCTATTGGTGAATCTTTAGATTATTTAAAAGACAAAGTAGCTCCAAACGTTACGGTTTTAAGATACTTTTTTATTGATGACCATTTGTATGTATTCATTATTAGACAAGATAGTCTGAAATTATTCAAATTAGATTATGAATCGGTTAAAAATCATATTCAAGAACTTAAAAAAAATCAATATCAACTTCCAAAAACAAACGATTTATTATTTGAATTATACCAAGCTTTATGGCAACCATTCGTTAAAGAAATAACTACAAAAAACATTGTTATTATACCCGATGGGAACTTATATAATTTAAGTTTTGAAATACTAACGCCAACTAAAATAAAATCGTTTAAAGACCTTGGAAAAAAGAGCCTTTTGGCCAAATACAATATAACTTACAATTACAGTTTGTATTTATTGGAACAAAATAAAAATACAACAAAATACAAAAATAACTTCGTTGCTTTCGCACCAGAATTTAACGATAAAATGAAGGAAAGCTATAAATTGGCTATTACAGATTCCATCCATTTAGATAAAACATATCTCGAATTGCAACAACAACCGCTTAATGTAGGTTTGGCTAAAATAAGCGCCAGACTTTTTGATGGTGATTATTTTTTAAATGAAAATGCTACCGAAAAAACTTTTAAGAAAAATGCCAACGAACATAAAATTATCCATATTGGTACCCACGCAGAATCCAACAATATTAGCCCAGAGTTATCACGTTTAATTTTTGCAAAAAATATTTCAGACCCCAGTGAAGATGGCTCGTTATACGCCTTCGAAATTTACAACACCAATTTAAATTCGAATATAGCCATTTTAACAGCGTGCGAAACCGAAAAACCAAGTTATCAAGCTGGCGAAGGCATGATAGCGTTAGCACATGCTTTTAATTACGCAGGCAGTGAAAGTATTTTAACCAGCTTGTGGAAGGCAGACGAGCCATCAACCAATCAAATAATTGAACATTTTTATAGATACATAAGTGATGGAAGACCAAAAGATGAGGCTCTAAGATTAGCAAAACTCACCTATATTAAAAACACAAAAGGTAAATCTCTTTCTCCCCAATTTTGGGCAGGTTTGGTTTTAATGGGAGATACAAATCCGTTAACAATCTCAAACCCGACACCTTTTTGGCAAGGACTAGTTATTTTAGTAAGTTTAATTTTGATTGCTTCCTTAATATTAAAACTCAAAAAAAATTAAGACTCCATAAAATATATTTGTGTATCACTTTGAGCGCCTTCTAAACACCTAAAAACCAATGAGTTTTCAAATTTCAACGAAGAATAGTCAGATATAAAATCCTAATTCGTCCTTTTTAAATAACTTCTTCCTTTAAAAACTGCACTTCATACAAGTTTTTATAATAGCCTTTTTCTTTTTTAAGAAGTTGCGCATGGGTGCCTTCTTCCACAATTTCACCAGCATCCATCACAATAATTTTGTCTGCTTTTTTAACGGTGGCTAATCTGTGTGCAATCACAATGGAGGTTCTACCGTTGGTCATTTTATCAGTCGCATTTTGAATGAGTTGTTCGGAATGCGAATCGACGGAAGATGTGGCTTCATCCAATACCAAAATACTTGGGTTGGTAACATAAGCACGTAAAAACGATATAAGTTGCCGCTGACCCGAAGATAGCATTACACCACGTTCTTTCACATTATAATGATAACCACCAGGCAAACTCGCAATAAAATCGTGTACCCCAATGTCTTTAGCAGCAGCTTCTACTTGGGCTTCGGTAATATCTGCATTATTTAAAGTAATATTATTTAAAATAGTATCGGCAAATAAAAACACATCTTGTAAAACCACAGCAATTTGAGTACGTAACGATTCTAAAGTTATTTGCTTAATATCCATTCCATCAATAGAAATCACACCATCTTTAATTTCATAAAAACGATTTAATAAATTAATAATAGTCGATTTACCGGCACCCGTAGCACCAACAATGGCAACGGTTTCACCCTGTTTTACATCAAAAGAAATACCGTTTAAAACAGTTTCATCTTCAACATAATTAAAAAACACTTTATTAAAATTGATGTTTCCTTTGAAATGTTCAGCTACATGTGTGCCATTATCATCAATTTGTGACGTCGTATCCAAAATTTTAAAAACACGGGTTGCAGCCACCATACCCATTTGTAGTGTGTTAAAATTATCGGCCATTTGGCGTAAGGGACGGAACAACATGGGGATAAACATCACAAATGCAATTAAATCACCTTGCGACACATCGGTGCCTTTCAAAACAATATTTAAACCACCATACCAAGCTACCAAACCAATACTTATAGACGACACCAAATCTGCCAACGGAAAGAAAATAGAGTTATACCAAACCGTTTTTAACCAAGCTTTTTTATGGCGTTCGTTTATAACAGTAAAGTTTTTATAATCAATAGCTTCACGCGTGAATAGTTGTAGAATTTTCATGCCCGTTATACGCTCTTGCACATACGAATTCAAATTAGAAACTTCATTTCTAACTTCTTCAAAAGTCACTTTCATATACTTTTGAAAAATTCTGGTAGCATACATTAACAACGGAAGCATAATAAAAACAATTAAACTCAAGCGCCAATTAATGTAAATCATCACCCCAAAAACCACAATCATAGCCAGTAAATCCCTGAAAATGGTAAACAAACCCTGACCAAAAATATCGGCAATACGTTCCATATCGGTCACCGCTCTAGTAATTAGCACGCCTACCGAAGAAGTATCGTAATACTTCATTTTAAAACTTAGCAAATGGTTGAACAGTTTTACACGCACATCCTTCACCAAGTTTTGCCCCAACCAAGCCGCATAATAAATAAAAGCCAGCTGAAAAATGGTTTGAAAAATTAAAACAGCAAACATAATAAGCACATAAAACAAAAAGCTTTTTGGCGCTTTCACCGCAATACTATTATCAATAGCATATTTGGTAATATAAGGTGTTGCCGTACTTAAAATAGCCAACAAAATAACCAAAGCCACCAAACTAAAAAAGATGATTTTATAAGGTTTTATATATTGAAACAGTCGCTTAAACAGCGTGAAATCAAAAATATTTTCTTTCGCTTTAGTCATTATAATTTTATATCGTTCGGGTACTCAATTTTTGTTAAATATAAGGCATGTGCCGGCACCGAAAACCCAGCCTCACTCCTATTTTTAGATTTTATTATGTGGTGCAAATCGTCTACCTGCAATTTACCCAAACCAATTTGTACCATAGTGCCCACAATGGCACGCACCATATTTCTCAAAAAGCGGTCGGCTTTAATCACAAAATGAAGTTCGTTATTTTCAAAAAACCAGTCCGCTTGCATCAACTCGCAATTAAAGGTTTTAACATCGGTATTCACTTTCGAAAAACATTGAAAATCGGTATACTGAAACAAAATTTTCGAAGCTTCCTGCATTTTTTCAACGTCCAAAACCTGTTTCACAAAATAGGCATTATCAAAATTGAACACATTTTTTTGCATGCTTATTCGGTACAAATACGTTCTACTTAACGCATTAAAGCGCGCATGTGCATCAGGTTTTACTTTAAAAACAGATTGTATAGCAATATCTTTGGGTAAAAACGAATTAAGTTTAAAAACCAAATCGGCTTCATTAAAAACCACATCAGTATCAAAATGAGCGAACATTTGTTTGGCATGCACGCCCGTATCAGTTCTGCCCGCTCCCATAATCGTCACCGTTTCCTTTAAAAGTAACGACAAACCTCTCTCAATAACTTCCTGAACCGAAATAACTTTGGGCTGTTTTTGCCACCCAAAATAAGCCGTACCATTATAAGAAAGTTCTATAAAATATCGCAAGATGTTTTCACTTTTGTTGAAGCAACAAAGATAGGCAGTTTTGGCTTTCCTGCGAAAGCATCCATCTTAATAAAATATTAAAAGATAAAAATATTTTTTTGGCGTTACCCCAAATAGGGTCGGGCTTTTCGCTATATCTTTTTAAAACGTCATGGCGAGGACGAAGGACGAAGCCATCTGCCAAATATCAGTTTCTCACTTTGTTAAATAACTATCAAATTTTAAAAAGGATGCCGCTACAATCCCTAACGCACTTGTTTGCTATGTGAGCGTCCTGCCTTATGATAGTTCCTTTTATAGACAAGTCTCTTCGATTAATCTAAGCTTAAATTTCCTTTGTAGAAGTCATCAAGAATTTTTTTTGCCTTTTCAAAATCTTCTTCATTGATTCTAAGCGTTACAGCATTAAATCCACCCGAACTAACCGCAACTGGTTCAATACTAGCCATAAGTTGATTCGCTTCGAAAACTTGAATATTTTCGCTTTCCAATAAATTTCTAATAATCATGGTATCATTTACATTACCTCTAAAAACATCTATCATAGGTCTAAGTTTTAAAATTTTAAATTTCACTTTTAAACGAATTTAGTTTTTTTTTGAAGTTTTTCGTTTAACGTTGATGTATATCTGTTGATGTATATCTTAAGTTACGTGCTTGTGTGCGAGGATTTTCCGAAGGAAAATCAGATGCTAGCAAACAAAACAACTAACATTGGTTGAGCTAAAAATAGCAATTTTTTATATACGGTGTGGCTCTTGCACAACCATAAAATTAATCAAAAAGCCATTTTACCAAGTTTGACTAAATTATAACCATTTGATTATTAGCGGTTTTTATTTTAAAACAATTTTAAAATCATCGATTTATTTAAAAAAAAGAGTTGTGCAACGGCTACCGGTGTTACCCAACGTTTTTATTTTTTTTTCTGTTCCGATTTCGTATTAATAAAATTCCACCAATTATTAAACCAATTATAAGCAAATAAAAAACTATTTGCCCAACCGCAAAACCACTTTCATAAGCAGAATTGGTTTCTTTTTTTTCTGGTTCAATTCCTTTTTCTGTTGTTATAGAAATTGAATTAAGAAATTTGTCTTTATTAATTAATGATAATTGTTCATTTTCTTTAAATGTCCAGAACTCATAACTTATAACATAATTATCTGCAACAATAATTCGTTTGTGTCTTAAATCAGGCAGTTGAGAATTAGAGTTTGCTGTATATAATATCTCTATACCTTTAATTCCGTTTGATTCAAATTCATTCTTTTCTAATAACTCTCCATTTACAGATTTTAACGCACCAGATATAACTCCTTGATAAAATTTAGGCAATCCAGATTTTGTTATTCTTGGATTTCCTAAATCTTTAATCATTACCATATACACTCCAATGTCATCCGAGGTCGAATAATAGGTAACTCCGTCAGAATTAGTTTTTTCAGGCGTACTCGGAAATTCAATTGAAGCAAAGTCAGTCAATTCAGTTTTTGACCATTTTTGACTAAAAGAAAGGTTTGTAATTAATAAAAGTGCAATTAAGTATTTCATAAAATATTATTTGTTCAGTTTTTCGGTTTTCTCAAATGTTGGGTAAAGCAAAAATAAAGTTCCGTTTTAATAAACTTTATCGGTTGTTAAACGAATTTAGGGCTTTTTTCTGATAAAGTCAAAGAAAATTCTTCGCCATCAATTCAAAACCTATTTAAACTATTATTTATAACTTTATCAACAAAAACTTCAGTTATTAATTAATGACCAAAATACTTTTACTTTCGGACACCCACAGCTATATAGACGATGCCGTTCTAAAACACGTAAAACAGGCCGATGAAGTTTGGCATGCTGGCGATATTGGTGATTTAAAAATAACCGATGCTATTAAAGCATTAAAACCCTTGCGTGCCGTTTGGGGAAATATAGATGAAGCTAAAATAAGAGGTGAATTCCCAGAAAACAACAGGTTTATGTGCGAAGGCGTCGATGTTTGGATTACCCACATTGGAGGTTACCCAGGCGCCTACAATATGCGCGTTCGTGAAGCCATTAGAGCAAACCCACCAAAACTTTTTATTTGTGGACATTCACACATTTTAAAAGTAATGCCCGATAAAAAATTAAATTTATTGCATATGAACCCTGGAGCTGTTGGAAAACACGGTTTCCATAAGGTACGAACCATGCTTCGTTTTACTATTGATGGTACTAAAATTGATAATTTAGAGGTTATTGAGTTTCCGAAGTAATTTTTAAATATGTTTTAAATGAACCTAATTTCCAATAAAACTATATTCTATTTATTGTTTTACGTCATTGCGAGGTACGAAGCAATCTCATGAATTGGAGTTGATAATTAACAGATTACTTCGTACCTCGTAATGACAAAACATTCAACTATTATCTCATCTTATATGTTAATATTTCCCCAAAACGCCGTATTAATTGGCTCAGATTATGGTGTTCTATCCATAAATTGTAGTTTTGCGGCTATTTAAAAACAGAAAACATAGTTATTTATGAGTCAAGTAAAAGAAAATGATACCGTAAGAGTTCATTACACAGGAAAATTAAGCAATGGTCAAATTTTTGACAGTTCACTAGAAAGAGAGCCGTTAGAAATTACTTTAGGCCAAGGTATGTTGATTCCTGGTTTTGAAAAAGGCGTGGTAAACATGAAGGTAAATGAGAAAAAAACAATTATTATTCCTTCAGCTGAAGCTTACGGCGGTGTACAACAAGAATTATTTCATGAAGTAAAGAAAGACCAATTACCACAGGATATGGCCCCTGAAGTTGGTATGGGATTAGCTTCAAAAAATCCTGACGGTACCGAAGTTCAATTTCGTGTAGCAGAAGTGCATGAAGATCATATTATTATAGATGCTAACCACCCGTTAGCAGGACACGATTTAACGTTCGATTTAGAACTTGTTGAAATAAAATAAAAATCCCATCCCAAATCCTTCCCATAGGGAAGAACCTGCTTACTCTTACTGTATATTATTTCGTGAGAAATATATTTTTAAGAGTTGAGTGTTTCCCTCCTTTGGAGGGATTAAGGGAGGCATCATAAAAAAAACCCAAAGCTTTCACTTTGGGTTTTTTAACGCACTAATACTACTAAGATATAAGGCTTTATCGCAATCGATCTACAGATTTTACGAGATCTTCATCCTTCTTGATGGCCTTATTGGCTAGGGCCAAAAATACGATAGAAACAATAGGAAGAAGCATCCCAATACCTTTCTCAGAAACCGCCGTTTCTCCAGATACTTTTAGAGATTGATACACAAAAAATCCTAGTAAAATAAAGTTTAATATGATGTTAAGTCGCCCCAGCATAAACTGTGACTTCCTGTTTTTATACTTAAATATGGTTATTAACGATACTAATGCCGACCCAAGAAATAAACCTAAATACAACAAATTATCTTTTGCATATACAATAACGTCTTCATTGGTAACCCATAAATGCAATACAAATATTAACCCAGCTGAAACGATAGCTGCGAATAAAAGGTATACGGTTTGAATGCGTTGTAACATATATATTTAAAATACTTGTGGCAAAAATAATAGTTTCTTTTGAAAAATAAATGCAAATTATTAAAATAAAGTTGTATAATTGCAGTAATAATCCTCAACAACCACGCATAGAGGTTGTTAATTCTTCAGAATAAAATATCATATTTTTTCAGAACAACTCAAAGTCAAAGTCAAAACACATATCCTATAAACATTTATGTTTGAAATTTCACAATTAAACGAAAAGAAACTCTCTGACCTACAAGAGATTGCACAAAAATTGAACGTTCCAAAGTACCGTTCGTTAAAAAAAGCTGATTTAGTTTACCAAATTCTAGATCATCAAGCTGCTAACCCAAAAGCGGTTGAAGCAGTTATAGAACCAACACCAAAAGCTGCGTCAACTCCTGAAAAAAAGGAAGTTAAAAAACCAAGACAACGTGTTGTAAAACCTGTTAGAAATACGCCTGCCAAACAACAAGAGCAAAAGCCTGTAGTTGAAAAAGCAGCGACGCCTCCTGTTGAAAAAACAGAGCAAACGCCTCAAGAAACTAAAGAAGACAAAAAGCCTGTTCATACGCCTAAACCTAGAGTTCAGAAAGAACGCACAAACGACAACCAACAAAAACCGGCGAATCAAAAAAGAGAGCCGAATCAACCTCAAAAGAAGCAAAATCCAAATCAGAATCAACACAAAAACCAAAAAAATGGTAATGTAAATGTGGATGCAGGAAATAAAGATAATAGAAATCGCTACCGCGAACCAGATTTTGAATTTGATGCTATTATTGAAAGTGAAGGTGTTTTAGATGTTATGCAAGATGGATATGGATTTTTACGTTCATCGGATTATAATTATTTATCGTCTCCTGATGATATTTATGTATCGCAATCGCAAATTCGTTTATTCGGTTTAAAGAAAGGCGATACTGTTTTAGGAAACGTAAGACCTCCTAAAGAAGGAGAAAAATATTTTCCTTTAATTAAGGTAATAAAAATTAATGGTCAGAAACCAGAAGTGGTAAGAGACCGCGTATCTTTCGAGCATTTAACACCGTTATTCCCAAAAGAAAAATTCAATTTAGCTGAAAAACAAAGCACCATTTCTACACGAATTATGGATTTGTTTGCTCCAATTGGAAAAGGACAACGTGGTATGATTGTATCGCAACCTAAAACGGGTAAAACCATGTTACTTAAAGATGTTGCCAACGCTATTGCAGCCAATCATCCAGAAGTGTATTTAATGATTTTATTAATTGATGAGCGCCCGGAAGAGGTTACCGATATGCAACGTAATGTACGTGGCGAGGTGATTGCTTCAACGTTTGATAAAGAAGCACACGAGCACGTTAAAATTGCTGATATCGTTCTTGAAAAAGCAAAACGTTTGGTAGAATGTGGTCATGATGTGGTGATTCTTTTAGACTCAATAACCCGTTTGGCAAGAGCTTATAACACCGTACAACCTGCCTCTGGTAAAATATTAAGTGGTGGTGTTGATGCCAATGCACTTCACAAACCAAAACGTTTTTTTGGTGCTGCTCGTAATATTGAAAATGGTGGTTCATTAACTATTATTGCTACCGCACTTACCGAAACTGGTTCTAAAATGGACGAGGTTATTTTTGAAGAATTTAAAGGAACTGGCAACATGGAACTTCAGTTGGATAGAAAAATATCGAACCGTCGTATTTTCCCTGCGATTGATTTAACATCTTCAAGCACACGTCGCGACGATTTATTATTAGATGAAAACACCATACAACGTATGTGGGTAATGCGCAAATACCTTGCGGATATGAACCCCGTTGAAGCTATGGAATTCATTAACGAGCGTTTCAAACAAACTAGAAACAACGAAGAGTTTTTAATATCCATGAATGGGTAATACATTCTAACTAAACATTAAACTAAACCAAAAAAAGCCTTAACAAAATTTGTTAAGGCTTTTTTAATTTATAAAAATCAGAACTGATCCTAATTAGTAGTTATTTAAAAGATCTCTGTACTCTTTTAAATCTGATATATTTATTTTGTTATTCAAATTCTTAATAAGCGCAATTAAATATTTCAAGCTTTCTACAGGTTCATTTTCTATTACAACTACATCATCTTCATCATCAACAAGCATTGGTATTAAAAACGAATCATTTTCTTCAATGTGTTCGTAAGTCAGTCTAAGAACCTTTACAACTAAAGGAATTTGCTCTTCTAAAGCATAAGTTCTTAATTCTTTAATATCGCTAATTAATGTATCTGTATTAATACCTGTTTTATCAAGATCTTTCAGGATTTTATCGATTAATTTAAGTGCTGCTTTATTTTCCAAAAGGGTAATATTTATGTGAATAATTAATTTATTGTATTTGCAAATTTAGATTTTTAGAAATCAAAAACGGTTATTTATTCTATGATTTAACATTTTTATTTTAACTATTCCTATAATTTCATTTATACGTATTCAAGTCCAAAAAAAGCTCAAAAAAAAAGCCTCTCGATATTGAGAAGCTTTTAAATACTTTTAAAAAATGAAAGTCTTAAAGCGCAGCGATATGCTTAGCTAAACCAGATTTAAGGTTTGCAGCTTTATTAAAGTGAATAACATTTTTCTTAGCTAATCTATCTAACATAGAAACTACAGAAGGAAATAATGCTTCAGCTTCTTTCTTATCAGTTAACTCACGTAATTTTTTAATTGCATTACGAGTTGTTTTATGCTGATACTTGTTAACCAAACGTTTAGCTTCGTTACTTCTAATTCTTTTTAATGCTGACTTATGATTTGCCATTTTATACTTTATTTTTTTTAAAAATTGTAGCCCGTAGGGGAATCGAACCCCTCTTACCAGGATGAAAACCTGGCGTCCTAGCCGATAGACGAACGGGCCATTTGTTTTGAGTGCGCAAAGATAAATTTAATTTTTAAATCTACAACTTAAAAATTTAAAATTTGCGTAACTTTTTTTTCAAATAACTTACAATGTTTCCATTGCGGATGCAAAAATACAACTATTTTTAAATGTCGCAATAGCTACACGAACTTTTTTGAAAAAATTTTATTTAGTATGCTTTCGCAAACAAAACTCTTCCTTTTGAGGACTGACCTGAATAGACACAAACACCTGCTTCCTCCTTCATTTTCAAGGGAATACATCTAATTGTAGCCTTTGTAAGCTCTTTAATTTTTTCTTCAGTTTCATTAGTACCATCCCAATGTGCAGATATAAATCCTGTCTTTTTTTCTAAAACATCTTTAAATTCTTCAAAAGAATTCACTTCTGTTATGTGAGAATCTCTAAAATCCAATGCTTTTTTAAACAAAGTATCTTGAATTTCTTTTAATAAATTCTCAACAGTATTCGTTAAATCATCTAAAGCGACCACCTCTTTAGTTAATGTGTCACGTCTAGCAAGCTCCACAGTTCCGTTTTGCAAATCTTTTGGACCAATAGCAATACGTAATGGTACTCCTTGCAATTCGTGTTGCGCAAATTTAGCTCCAGGACGCTGAGTATCTCTATCATCAAACTTAACAGTAATACCTTTTGCTCTTAAATCAGTTTGAATACTTTTAGCAACTTCTGAAACGGCATCAAATTCCTCATCACTCTTATATATAGGAACGATAACCACTTGATTAGGCGCTAAACTTGGCGGCAATACCAATCCGTTATCATCGCTATGCGTCATAATTAAAGCACCCATCAAACGTGTAGAAACGCCCCATGAGGTTGCCCAAACATAATCTTGTTTTCCTTCTTTATTAGCAAACTTAACATCGAACGCTTTCGCAAAATTCTGTCCTAAAAAGTGCGACGTTCCAGCCTGAAGTGCTTTTCCATCTTGCATTAAAGCTTCAATACAAAAGGTTTCATCGGCACCTGCAAAGCGTTCACTTTCGGTTTTTACACCTTGTACCACAGGAATTGCCATAAAGTTTTCGGCAAATGTTGCATATACGTTATTCATCAATCGTGCTTCTGCCATAGCTTCTGCTTTATTTTGATGTGCTGTATGACCTTCTTGCCATAAAAATTCTGCGGTACGCAAAAATAAACGGGTACGCATTTCCCAACGCACCACATTCGCCCATTGGTTTATTAAAATTGGTAAATCTCTATAAGATTGAATCCAATTTCTATAAGTATTCCAAATAATAGCCTCGCTTGTTGGGCGCACTATTAATTCTTCTTCAAGTTTAGCTTCTGGATCTACACGTAATTTCCCTGGTTTATCTGGATCAGCCTGTAACCTATAATGTGTTACAATGGCACATTCTTTTGCAAAGCCTTCTGCATTTTTTTCTTCTGCTTCAAATAAACTTTTTGGAACAAATAATGGAAAATATGCGTTTTGATGTCCTGTTTCTTTAAACATTTTATCTAATTCGGCCTGCATTTTTTCCCAAATAGCATAGCCGTAAGGCTTGATGACCATACAACCACGAACTGCGGAATTCTCCGCTAGGTCTGCCTTGACAACCAATTCGTTATACCATTTGGAATAATCTTCCGCCCTACTAGTAAGTTTTTTACTCATATTGTTATTTTGGCACAAATATTGCGACTATGTTAAATATAAAAATAGTTCAGCAAAACTAACTATTTTTGTTATGTTCAACAATAAAAATCAAGAGATATGCAATTAAAAACCTACTTAATCAAAAAAATGCCATACTTGGCAATTCTTAGCTTAGTATTTGGCTTATACTCATGTGGTTCCTATCAATATGTTGGTGTAGATAACGATGGCATCTACGGCAGCACACCAAGAACTGTCGTGTATGAAGAAGCTGTTGTTGAAACGCCACAAAATTCAAACAGTAATTATTATTCAAATTACTTTAAGAATAAATCTTTGGAAACAGAGTACATGACATCTAACAACGAAATATTTACCGATATAGACACCTATGAAGGTGACAACTATATTGCAAATGACACACTATATAATGATTACCAAGGTTATGGTGGTTGGGGACAAACAAATACCGATGTTACCATAAACTATGTAAACAATGGTTGGAACAACTGGGGTTGGAATGATCCTTTTATGTATGGTTGGGGATGGAATAATCGCTGGAATACAGGTTGGAATACTTGGGGTTATGGTTACGATCCATATTGGAATTCAGGCTTTTATGGCGGTTTTTACAGTGGTTGGTCTTACAACCCTTGGGGATATGGCTATTATGGCAATCCTTATAGTTATTATGGTCATAACAATTACGGAAATTACGGAAATAATGGTTACTATAACAGACGCAATGTATCTTACAGCGCGAGCCGAAGAGGTAGCAACTACAGTAGTAATTCAGGAAGCTTAACTAGAAATGCCTATAGCGCATCTTCAAGAAGAAGCAGTTCGGTTAGTGCTGATAACGGCTCAAAATATAATACTTCTAGAAGAAGTAGTGTTAGCACAAGTTCGCCAACATCTACCTATACCAGTAGACAATATAATTCCAACGGAACACGTGTTAGCACAGATACGCAAAGAAGAACAACATATAGTACGAGTACACCATCAACGAATTCTACAACCAGATCGTCTTCAACTGTAAGACGCAGCTCTGGAACTACCTATACGCCTTCAAGCAGCAGTAGAACCAGAACTTACACCCCGTCATCTTCAAGTAGTAATTCAACATATACACCTAGTAGAAGTTATACGCCAAGTTCAAGTTCTTCTTCAAGTAGCAGTTCAAGATCTTCAAGCAGTAGTTCTAGTTCTGGTAGTAGTAGAAGTTCAGGTTCTTCAAGCAGTGGCGGAAGACGTGGATAATTTATAAAAACAAAAAAAATACTTATGAAAAAGTTAAACCTACTATTTATAGGCATACTGTCGGTGTGCTCATTAAGCGCACAAGATATAAGTGATGCGTTACGATACTCTCAAGATGAAATTCAAGGAACCGCTCGTTTTAGAGCCTTAAGCGGTGCTTTTGGCGCCTTGGGTGGCGATATGAGTGCGGTTAGTATTAACCCAGCAGGATCTGCAGTGTTTACCCAAAGCCATGCTTCACTCACCTTTTCAAATGTTGATACTTCAAACGATACACGGTATTTTAACGAGTTAACCTCCAGTAGCGAATCTAATTTTGATGTGAACCAAGGAGGTGCTGCTTTTGTTTTTGAAAATAGAAGTAATTCACCTTGGCGAAAATTTACTATAGGTGTTGCTTATGATAGAACCAATAATTATGACAATACTTGGAATGCGGTTGGAACCAACACCAACAATCAATCTATAGACCTCTATTTTTTAAATTATGCAGATGGAAAAAGATTGGATGAAATTTCTACTTTACCAAATGAATCTATATCCAATGCTTATTCTGATATTGGAAATGTGTATGGTTTTGCTCATCAACAAGCTTTTTTAGGCTATGAATCTTATATATTAGAGCCTGATGCCGATGAAGATGATAATACAACCTATTTTTCGAACCTTGTTGATGGTGATTTTGAACATGATTATCTTTATACTTCATCTGGTTATAACGGAAAAATCAGTTTTAATGTGGCAGCCCAATATGAAGACAATTTGTATTTAGGCTTAAATTTAAACTCCCATTTTATTGATTTTCAAAAATCGACTTCGTTAATTGAAGACACAAGTACTGGTTCAGAAATAAATAGAATAGATTTTAACAATAGCTTATCTACCACTGGTAATGGATTTTCGTTTCAATTAGGTGGGATTATAAAATTAAGTCCCGAATTTAGATTAGGTGTTGCTTTCGATTCGCCTACTTGGTACACTATAGAAGAAGAAACAACACAAGGTATATCTACTTATACCGACTTCGATTCCCCTGTTAGAATTTATCCTCAAACAGTAAACGTATACCCGCAATACAAACTGCAAACACCTTCAAAAATCACAGGAAGTTTAGCTTATGTATTTGGAACGCAAGGTTTATTAAGTTTTGATTATTCTAGAAAAGATTATAGTAAAACAAAATTTAAACCAGAATCTGATTCTTTTTTCACAGAGCAAAATGCCGTAATCAGTGAGATTTTAACCGATGCTTCTACCTACAGACTTGGTGGTGAGTACAAAGTAAATCAATTCAGTTTTAGAGGTGGGTATCGCTTCGAGGAAAGTCCGTATAAAGATGGTGTAACCGTTGGCGATTTAAATGGTTATTCCCTTGGTATAGGTTACAATTTTGGAAACACTAAACTAGACCTCACTTTCGACCAAGCTAACCGCACAAACGAAACCCCTTTATATAATGTAGGTTTAACCGATGCAGCTGTTATTGATAGAACAAACTCTAACGTAACTTTATCATTAAGTTTCAATATTTAAAAGCGTTAAATAAAATTTAAAAAAAAGCCTGAATTTAAAAAGTTCAGGCTTTTTTATTTTTAATGTAATTAAGTTGATAAAATATAGACATAGTAGGAAGGAAATTAATTGTTTGTTAATACAAAACATAAGAAAAGTGTTTTGCTTATCTTTGCAGACCAAAATTGTGATTTAGTTGATACATGAAAATTGAAAACAACATAGAAGAATTCGAATCTTTAGGAGACGATCATATAGGAACATCAGCCGACACACCATTAAGACATGATGCTTTTAAACTTTCCAATGAAGAAAAAATAGAAATCATTAAGGATGATGTGCGCCACATAATGGAAACCTTAGGATTGGATTTAACAGACGATAGCTTAAACGGCACACCTAACCGTGTTGCGAAAATGTTTGTTAAAGAAATTTTTGGTGGTTTGGACCCAAACCGAAAACCAAGTGCTTCTACTTTCGATAACAAATATAAATATGGTGAAATGCTTGTTGAAAAAAACATTACCGTTTATTCAACTTGCGAACATCATTTACTACCTATTGTTGGAAAAGCGCATATTGCTTATATTTCAAACGGTTCGGTAGTTGGATTATCAAAAATGAACCGTATTGTAGATTATTATGCAAAACGCCCACAAGTACAAGAACGGTTAACCATTCAAATTGTAAAAGAACTTCAAGAAGTTTTAAATACAGATGATGTAGCTTGTGTTATAGATGCTAAACATTTATGTGTAAATTCTAGAGGCATTCGCGATATTGAAAGCAGTACCGTAACTTCAGAATTTGGTGGCAAATTCAAAGAAGAATCTACCAGAAGAGAATTTTTGGATTATATAAAGTTAGATACTAAGTTTTAATTTTTTGTTGTTCAGTTGAAATGTTGATTAATAATAACAGCTTAACAACTCAACAGCAAATAACTCACGTTTACCAACCATGCAACTTTACAAAGATCAACACATAAAAATATACAACTCACTTTCTGGTACTAAAGAAACATTCACTCCTATTGACGAAGGTTATGTAGGTATGTACGTTTGTGGACCAACCGTGTATAGCAATGTACATTTAGGAAATGTGCGAACTTTTATGTCTTTTGATATGGTTTTTCGTTACCTAAAACATTTAGGCTACAAAGTACGCTACGTAAGGAATATTACAGATGCTGGTCATTTGGAAAATGATGCCGATGCAGGTGAAGATAAAATAACCAAAAAAGCCCGTTTAGAACAAATTGAACCTATGGAAGTGGTACAACGCTACACCGTAGATTTCCATAATATATTAAACACCTTCAATTTTTTACCACCTAGCATTGAACCAACTGCTACAGGGCATATTATTGAACAAATTGAGCTCATTAAAGACATTATAAATAACGGATATGCTTATGAAATAAACGGATCGGTTTATTTTGATGTACATAAGTTTAATGAAACCAACGATTACGGGATATTAAGCAAGCGTAAGTTAGAAGACTTAATTCACAACACCCGAGAATTGGACGGACAAAGCGATAAAAAAAATCCACAAGATTTTGCGCTTTGGAAAAAAGCAGAACCGCAACATATTATGCGTTGGCCTTCGCCATGGGGCGATGGATTTCCAGGTTGGCATTTGGAATGTACTGCCATGAGTACCAAATATCTTGGCGACCAATTTGACATTCACGGTGGTGGAATGGATTTAAAATTCCCGCACCACGAATGTGAAATTGCACAAAACGAAGCTGCCAAAGGGCAATCGCCTGTAAATTATTGGATGCACGCTAACATGCTGGAATTAAACGGACAACGCATGTCGAAATCGACTGGAAATACAGTAAACCCTGATGAATTACTTTCTGGAAACAACAAATTTTTTAGTAAGGCTTTTACACCAAGCGTCATTCGTTTTTTCATCGCTCAAGCCCATTATAGAAGTGTTCTGGATTTAACCGATGATGGCTTATTAGCAAGCGAGAAAGGTTTTTATAGACTCATGGATGCCATAAATTTGCTGGATGGTTTAAAAACTTCTGAAACCTCATCTATAGACATTAAAACATGGAAACAAACCTGTTATAATGCGATGAACGACGATTTTAATTCACCCATTTTAATTGCTAATTTATTTGAAGCCGTAAAATACATCAACCAAATTAAAGATGGTTCTGCAACTATTTCTGCTGAAGATTTAGCACTTCTAAAAGAAACGATAAACACTTTTACTTTTGATGTTTTAGGATTAGAAAACGTAACAAAAAAAGAATCTGGACAAGATAAATTATCTGGAGCTGTTGGTGTTTTAATTAAATTAAGACAAGAAGCTAGAGCAAATAAAGATTTTGCTTTATCCGATAAAATTCGTGATGAATTGGCCGAAGCGGGTATCTTGCTTAAAGATGGTAAAGATGGCACTACTTTTAGTTTGTCGTAATTTTTAAATCGTAAGGTCGTGAGTTGTTAAGTTGATTCGTAAGTTTCGACTTAACAACTAAACAAATAACAATAATGAAGCTACTCATCACACCGTTTTTATTTTTGATAAAAATATACCAATTATTTATATCACCCTTGATGCCTGCAACCTGTAGATATCAACCCACCTGTTCTCATTACACCAAACAAGCTCTACAAAAACATGGTTTATTTAAAGGTGGATGGCTCGCCATTAAACGTATTTTTAGTTGCCATCCTTGGGGCGGATCAGGTTACGACCCTGTTCCCTAATAATTTTTATAATAAGTCTATTCTTCATTTTAATTAATTTTTTTTAAGAGTAAAAAACTAATTTAATTACTTAAATAATTACTCCTTTTACACCATTTTTATTGTTCATCATTTTGTTGTTTTTACAAAAAAATAAAAATAACTACCTAATCCTTTGGTGATTAGATTTATTTTACTAAATTTAATACATTCCTTATATATTAATTAATAGTTACTCTCACATAACTTTTTAATAGCAATTGTATCTGAAAAACCATTTTTTTAAATGTCTTTTTACATACAGAATTTCATATTGATTTAATGATATCTAACAATTAAAGTCAGATTTTGTTAAGTTTTTTATTTTTTATAAATCTAAAATGAAATGCTATGAATTTAAAAAGAACCACCTTAATTCCTTTAGATGATGCTTTGCTAGCTGAATCAATTTTTAAATCATTTATTGAAAAAGAAATGATGCTTATCATGGTTATTATTGGTGACACAGACACCATTAGAGAAGCCATCCCAAAAGCAGACAACCTAGCGCAACTTTCGTATTTTAAAATGGAACGCTGGGTTTTATGGGTACGCAGCTATGACGTTTTATCCGAAACTTTAAAAAAGCATTTAAAAGCTTCGAATGCAGAAAAGTCTAATGAAGATTATAACAACATAAAATGTCTTTGTTTTTCACCCATTTTAGACCAAGTAGATGGTATCATTCTTAAAAATGCCGAACTATCCTATGCCAACCTGCAACAATCTTTTTTTAAAGCACAGGCAAATGACGCTCCCTTTGTAAACATCTAAAAAAACAATCGCTATGTATTTTTTCAAACGAATTTCAACATTTGCTTTAGTTTGCTTTACCATAGGTATACAAGCGCAAATTATTACGGTAATTGAAAACGACAAAAATGAGAAACGCACCATATCACTAACCGACAAACAAATAGTTGACATTAATTGCAGTCTGGAAATTCAACTTTCAAAACTACAATTGCTAGATGCTATTCATCAACAATTCCCCGAATTAAAACAACACATAGAGCTAGAATCCCAATTAATAAAATTGCAACAAGCCTTACGAAACCAAAGTGCTGTGATTTCAATTTTAGAAAAACAATTGGCAACAGCAAGCGAACAGGCAACATTTTTTGAAATAATGGATGGGTTTTTAAGCGACATTCAAAACGACCCGCTTTTAAACGAACGTTATAATGATTTAATGACCGATTTTTTCAATCCAGAAACCTTTGTTCCTGGTACCGTTCCTGAACCTTATATTTTTTCCAACCTAAACAACGACATGTTGCAAATAGAGCAAGAATTAGCATCTATGGAAACCGAAAAATATACTATAAGCTTACTGGCTTTTAAAAGGGATGCTAGTGGTGGCGACCGTGTTCATATTCAAAACTACGACACCTATACCAATAGAGATTATGTGACTATTGCCCGATGGGTTACCAGTTTATCTAGCGATCAAAAACAACAACTTGAAGCCCTAAACGACATTGCAAAACAGAACAATTTAAAAAAAATCAATGTTTTTAATGAATTAAAAATTCGACTACTGAATGAATTCAAAAGCATTTCATGCATCAAAGAGTTTAAAAACAACAGTATTGAGTTCGTAAATAATATTCAGCTAAACGAACTAGTTCCTACCGAAGTTAAAAACAAAATAGAACAACTAAATCTGCTTATTTCTAGGTTTGAAACGCTATTTCAACTCCTTAAAACAGACATGGAGCAATGGCAAATTAATTTGCTATTCGATATTAAAAATGAAGTTGAAACCATCATTAGTCATTTAAAAACGATTGATACGAATTTTTCAGATGTAACCACTCTTATCAATCAAACACGTCTCAAAACTAAATTTATGCCTTTAGTTTCAGAATTCAATACCTGTTATGCTACCATAAACAAAGATTTTGAAACAATAAAACAAGGTGCTGCCCTCCTATTCAATCTTCAAAATAATTATATAGCAAATAAAGCCATAGGCACAGAAGTACTCGCTTTTTCATTGGACAATTTACCAGATACAGGCTACATAAACTTAAAAGGAACAGGGCAACGTAAAAATGGCGATGAATTATTAATTGAGCTAGTACTCAGGCTACCGGCAACCAATGAAAATACTCCAGAACAAGTAATTACTATGGAACAACGGGAATTCATCATGCAATTAACAGGGCCACGCTCTGAAGTAGCCATTGGATTGATTTTCGCCAACCCTATTAATAAACAAGATTTAAATTTACAAAGCGACCGCAACTTCTTTTATACACCATCGGCTGCTTTATTGTTGAAATTTGGTTCCAATACGTCCTATTTCTATAATGATTTTTTAGACTTTGGAATAGGTATAAACTTTGCCACACCCGATTTTAACACCGATGGAACACCCGAATTTGGCACAGGAATTATCGCCACAGCATTTAAAGATATTATAAGTACCGGGATTAATTACAACGTAACATTAGACAGTTTTTACTGGTTTTTTGGTGTGAACCTTCCATTTAATCTTCCTGGAATACCCATTAACAATATTAAAAATTAACCTATGACCAAAACAGCTAAAATATTAGGTATAGAGCATGATGTGAAATCGTTTAACCACACGGTTCCCAATACACTTGAACAACAATTTGAGTTAAAATCTTATATTGAGGTTACTTCAAATCGTGCTGCTAACGCAGTGAACACCATAACTCTTGAAGAAAACGATCTTATTGCCATACAATTTACCGATAATACGGAATGGATAGGACACCCTGAAGACGTACAGGCTATTTATGATGAAAAAACGGTAACCAAACGGGCTTTATCTAGCGAAGATTATATTTTCGATATTCAAATAATTTCAGAAGATGCCAATCGTGGTGTTATAAAACGGGCTTTAGTAAAGGTTTTTAGTGTTTTTTCACCTAAGAAAGTAGCTGAAGTTGCCATCATGGAATTAGCCAAATCTTATGATAAAAAAATTCAGCCTAACCCTGGTTTGTATCAAATCGATGCCAATTTCAAAAGAATTAAATACAGTGCTCCCAGCAATACTTCTAAGCCTTTTTTACTTTTAATTCATGGTACGTTGTCCACATCTATTGATGCGTTTAATAACTTAAACAACAACAATTCTGCATGGGAAGATATAATTACTAAGTATGGCAGTCGCATTTGGGCATTGGATCATTACACGCTTTCGGTAAGTCCACTTCAAAACGCGCTGGATTTTTTAAACGTTTGCCCCACAGGGTGCACTATTGATATTATAAGTCATTCGCGCGGTGGTCTTGTTGCCGATATTTTAGCAAAATGCGATCATAGAAATACCATTTCTGGTTTCAGTAGTAATGAAATTGACATCTTAAAAAGTGAAGACGAAAAAGCACATTGGGAATACATGGAAGCTATTAATAAGATAGCCAAAAGCAAAAAATTAACTGTAAATAAAGTGATTCGGGTAGCAGCACCAGCTAGCGGTACTACCATTTTATCACGTCGAGTAGATCATTTCTTTAATTTATTTTTGAATGCTGTTTCTATAGCATTTGGAATCGCCAACCCTCTATACCATACTGCTAAAGCGTTTCTTTTGGAACTGGTTAGTCAAAAAGATGACCCTGAAGTGCTACCGGGTTTAAACGCTATGATGCCCGAATCTATGTTTCAAAAAATGATGAATATTTCTGGTTCTGTGGTAGAAAGCGACTTGTATAATATTGCTGGTGATTCTGAAGTTGGTGGCATTAACTTCAGTTCATTAAAAGTAATTCTCGCCAATTTATTTTACCGTGAAGCAAACGATTTGGTGGTAGACACTAGACGTATGGAACATGGTGTTGTTAGAAAAAATGGCATTTACAAACATGTTTCACAAGGCAGCGACACCAATCATTTTAATTATTTTTCCGAAAATGGTTCCTGTGCAGCCATATTGGAAGCCTTACATGCCACCGAGCAAAATCCTGTGACCTTATACACCAAGTCATTATATATTGATGGTGAGCGTGGTATTTTATTGGATGCCCTTTCCCTTAAAGGCGTTCGTTATGCTCCAACTAAAATCACTAGGGATGTTGTTATCATTGTACCGGGTATTATGGGTTCCACCATATCCCAAAACGGCGACCATATGTGGGTTGATATGCGTAAAATAAATGATGGCGGTCTTTCCAAAAATTTAAATATTAGTGCAAACAAGGTAGAAGCCAGCGGTGTTATTGAAAAGTATTATAATGAGTTGGCAGAACATCTTTTAGAGCAATATGATGTGATAACGATGGAGTTCGATTGGCGAAAATCATTAAAAGATGCCGCTAAAATATTAAAGGATAAAATCGAGGATGTTTTAAAACACCAGAATATAAAAGTACATATGATTGCGCATTCCATGGGAGGTCTTTTGGTGCGTCAATTTATGATGAATTATCCCAATGTGTGGTCTGAATTTAAACAAAACGAATCCAATAAATTCATCATGTTGGGCACGCCTTGGTTAGGTTCCTATTTAATCATGGAAGTACTTACAGGTCATAGCAGTCGTGTAAAACAATTGGCTGCCATCGATTTTAAAAACAACAGAGCCGATCTTTTAAAAATATTTTGGAAATACCCGGGTATTTTTGAATTGCTGCCCATAGAAGAAGATACAAATCGCGATTTTTGGGACGTCAACTTTTGGAAAAATTTAGAAAAGGAAACTGATTTAAAAAACATGCCAAATCCAGATACCAATACGAAATCGCTATCAGGATTTAAAGATTACAGAAAGGACGTTCAAGATTATTTGAAAACTTTAGAAGACAAAACTTTTAAAAACATTTATTACATCTGTGGACAGGCGGACAAAACCGTTTTTGATTATTCATTCGAAAACCGGTTTTTATCACGTAAAAAAAAGCTGGTATACAAAGCAACCTCTTTTGGTGATGGAAGCGTTACTTGGGCTTCTGGAATTCCAAAACAATTATTAAACAGCAACCGCTTGTATTATTCACAAATATCGCACGGTGATTTAGCAAACGACCCCGAAATTTTCCAAGGTATTTCCGAAATTTTATCCACAGGAAGCACCAATGCACTCAGCACCCAAAAACCAACATCTAGAGGTGGAGAAATTATATCTGAAGTTTATGAAGCTCCTGAACCTGCATATAATTCAGATGCTGTTCTTAATGCTATTTTCGACATAAAAAAACAAGAAAAAACTAAAGGTTCCTCCTTCAATGTTAAGGTTATTCATGGCGATTTAAGGGTGGCATCCTACCCTGTCATGGTGGGCCATTTCTTTATGGATCTCATTTTAAGTGCAGAAAAAGCATTGGATGAATATTTAGAGAATCGTCTGTCACAAAGAATGAGCATTGGTTATTATCCCGGGCAAGTTGGCGAAAGCGAAGTATTTTTCAACCTCAACACACAACCTAAAGGCGCCATTATTTGCGGGTTAGGAAGCACCGAAGGACTCACCCATTACCTACTTTCAAAAGGCGTAAAACAAGCGACACTTAAATATGCCATGTTTATGCGCGATAACTATACTTTGTCCAGAGCAAAAAAATATGCTAAAGGCATCTCGTTTGTTTTGATAGGCAGTGGATATGGCAAACTAACAGTAGAAGATTCTATAAAAGGGATTTTACTAGGTGTTGCAAAAGCCAATAAACAAATTATTGAAACAAAAGAAGGTTTGCAACCCATACAAGATATTGAAATCATAAATTACTATGAAAGTTTTGCCAGTGAAGCTTATTTCAGTTTAACTAGGCAGCAAAATACGGACGACCGTATTCCTTTCATTTTAAATAAAGGCATTACAAAACGTGCAGGTGCCAAAAAGCGACGCATGTTCCACACCAATGATTATGATTGGTGGTACAACCTTCATATTGATAGTTTGAAGAACGACGATAAAACTTGTGGACCTGAAAATGAAATTATTGGTTTTAAATATTATTCTTCCAGTAGTTTAGCAAGAGTGGAACAAGAAATGGTAGGCATCGGATTATATAAAATAAACCATTTGCTTAAAGAAATGTCCACCAGTTCGAACTGGGATACGAGGTTATCAAAATCTCTATTTGAAATGTTAGTCCCCAATGATTTCAAAAGTAAATTCAGAGATCAAACCAACTTAATATTAAAACTAGATAAATATGCTGCCCAAATACCTTGGGAACTGCTGCACGATAACAATACTTCGGAAACACCCGCATCGGTTACTTCTAGTTTTATAAGGCAGTTGGTAACTGAAGATTCCATTCGGTACAACCAAATATCGCTCAATAATATTGAAGCTTTTATTGTTGGAGACCCCATGTACAATCAAAAAGAGCTACCACCATTACAGGCAGCAAAAGCCGAAGCGGAATGGGTGGCAGTAAAACTCAAAAAAGCAGGTTACAACACGAATGCTTTAATTAACTCCAGTGCCAAAAACATTATGATGGAGCTTTTTAGCAAGCAATACAAAATCATGCATTTTGCAGGCCATGGGGTGTACGATCCAGAACATTGCAATGTTGGTATCGCCATAGGAAATGGTATTTGTATAGACCCTGCTATGATAAACCAAATTGGTTATGTACCAGATTTTATATTTATAAATTGTTGCTATTCCGGGGTTTTAGATGCTGAAGATGATGTATACAGTAAAAACCGTAACCGTTTAGCTGCCAATATAGGTACACAACTTATTGAAATGGGAGTTAAAGCCATCATCATTTCTGGTTGGGCCGTGAATGATGGTGCAGCTAAGGTGTTTTCTGAAACGTTTTACGAACGTATGTTCCAAGGCTATAACTTTGGTAATGCCGTGCAAATGGCCCGCTTTGAATGTTATCAAAAATACCGTACTTCCAATACATGGGGTGCTTATCAATGTTATGGAAACCAATTCTATAAATTCAAGAATAAAACAAAATCCAGCCAAAATAACGAGGAATATGTAGTAGCATCGCAAATACATACAGATTTAGACAATTTACTAATTTCCATTAGAGATAAAAAAGAAGATAAAAATTCAGCTCAGATTAGGCTGGATAGGTTTATAACTTTAGCTCAAGAATCCAATCTATTAGACGCCATGGTACTTGAAAAAGAAGCCATGATTTATGATGAATTGGGAATGAGCGACGTGGCCTATGAAAAGTACACCGGTTTATTCAGGTTTGATAATGGTAATTACTCCATTAAAGCCTTAGAACAATATTGTATGGTGCTCGCTTCGAGGTTAAAAAATGATGTTATTGAAGCCAAAGCAACTAAAAAAGAAAATGCGGTTAACAATGTTATTACCAAATACATTTCTAACGTAGAATTTCTAACTCTAGCAGGACGAAATGCCAGACGCTTAAATATTGTTGGTAACACCTATAAACATACCGCAAAATATTTAGATTCTAAAAAAGAAATAGAATTCCTAAACATCGCTTTTGAATATTACAGTGAAGCTCTGGATGCTACAGATGATCGATTTAGTGGTCAATATTTAGATGCTCTTTCCAACATGATATTCATCGCCTTTATACTTGAAAATTTAGGCAACCAAAAACTATTGGCCCAGTTACAAAAAAACAAAACGTTCAAACCAGTTAAAAATCTTGAAGAATTTTTAGAAAATTTTTACAAAGAATTGGATGACTTTGATAAAGCAGACTTAGATGTTTCAGTACTAATTGGAATGACCGAAGTGAGTTATGCTATTTTATTGATTAACCCGAACAATAAAAACCATCAAGAGGATACCATATTAATGTGGTACAAACAGATTTTTCAACAAATATACAGCCCACGTTATATAAGCATTGAAATTGACCAAATTGAATTTCTGTCACATTATGTAAAAAACGAAAAGGTTAAAAAGTGTTTAACACTTATTGAAAAAGAATTAAAAAACTATTAACTAAACCATTTAAAACTAAAATTATGGCTACTATGTATCTAGGAGATTGTGACCAAGGAAAACAACCACAAAACCGACAATTATACCTCAAACCTTTCCATATAGATGGTTTGTTAATTGGAAAAGTTTCCTTTAGGGATGACGACAGAACCAAATGGCGTTCATTTCGAGAAGGCACAGGAAATGACATATTAAAATTACAACAATTTTTACATAAAACAGGTTTTATGCCCCGTTGTGCTTTTGATGGTGTTTTTGGTTATGTAACCCAAGCGGCTGTTAGATTATTTCAAGAATATGTGCGTAGCATGGAGCATGTTACCGATATGGTTCCCGACGGCATTGTCGGCTCTGGCACTATGAAACATGTAGAACGTTGGCAACAAGCTAATAAAGTAGCTGAATGGGCAACAATTACCGCTGCGAATCCAACAAAGCAATATACAGACTGGATGAACCTACTGCACCAAGCAAAAAGTCATTATGAAACCAATCCTGGACCCGTTTTAAAACATCTGAATAGCCTTTCGAAAACCTATTCAACCAAAAAACCTTCAGATTGGACATTCAACACAAACGATATTCATCTTGTTGGCGTCAGACGAAATCAAACACAAAGCACTACCCAACGTGAGAATGACGATTTGTTCTTCCTACTTATAAACGGCATGGTATTTACATTCTGGGGTTCTACCGATTCAAGTGTAAATATGGCTGCAAGAAAAGATGAAGCATTTTTAATTGAAGGCCAACATGAATACCGCTTTGGGTGGCATAAAATTTCTGAAGAAAAAAAAATATACCGAGCCTTAAAACCAAAAGATCCCAATGGCGTAATGATTTTAAGGGATTGGGATAACGACAATGCACTTACAGATACCGATTTGAAGGTGACCGACAGCCATGGAAAAATAAAAGGTATGCAGGTGAATAACTCTATAAACATTCATTGGTCTGGTATAGGAACTTCAAATTATTCGGCTGGCTGTCAAGTAATTGCTGGAAAAAGTTATATAAACCATAAAAACGAATTGCAAGATTGCTCAAAATTTGCTTCTTCAAGTTACGGCGGACTTACAGATTCTAACAAACAAACCAAAGGGGCTTATAATGTGCTTACCGATTTAATTTTATGCTATGCACCAGAAAATGTTACCAGTTTATATTACACGTTAGGTCGAGAAGATTCGTTGGCATTATCACACAATTTTGGAACTCAATTCGCTACAAATATTTTAAAACGTTTAAAATCTGTTTAAATTATTAGAAATTATGAAACGAACATACTAAAAATTTTATCTCTCAAAAAAATGATTAATAGCGAACAGCATGTGTCCAATAATAAACAATAAATAAATCACATGAAAAATACAAGTAAAATAATCGTTCTAATAGTAATATGTTTTCTTCTTACCTCCTGTTATTCCATTAGGTTAAGAAGTATTAACGGCACGCCACAACCCGATCCGCTTTCTAATCGCGATGATTATTATAGAAACATGGAAGTTGTAGAGGTCGACACCGTTATTAAAATAGACATGACTTCCAAAGATTTTACCTACCTCATTAAAGAAACCGATAAATGCAAAACAGGCAAACTACATACTGTAGAATTTAAAAACACCTTTGGAGGTTCGCTATTAAGCATGGTAACCTTTGGAAAAAAACGTAAAATGAAAATTAAATACGTGTGCATGAAACCAGCAAATTAAAATTATGGCAACTACAAAAACACATAACCTAAAAGAATGGGACACATTACATAACAATGGCCCTTTCCCATTAAAAAAATTGTATATAACCGAGTTAGAAGGCGATGGCAATATGCCCGATAAAATAGACCGCTTTAATGATGCCGCCAACGAAATACGCAGGCTTATTAAGGAAACCAAAGATGCCAATCAGGGTTTTAGAGCTTATGGTTCCGCTTGGTCCATGAACCATATTGCAAGCCATAAAGACCGCATGCACTATAATGGCTTTATGAACATTCACATTCCCATAATTCCAGAAAATTGCCATACCAACTCCAATTTTGATGCGTCTAATTTGTTTTTATTTGAATGTGGCACCACTATAAAACGTGTATCTGAAGTGCTTTCTGCCCACGGAAAATCGTTAAAAACAACAGGAGCCAGTAATGGGCAAACTATTGCAGGTTGCATTTCAACGGGGGTTCATGGTTCTGCATTTCAAGTGGGAGCTGTTCAAGATTATGTTGTAGGTTTAAATTTAATTATAGGCCCAAACCCTAATGATGTTGTTTATTTAGAGCGCCACACCCAACCTGCTTTAAACGATGCATTTGCTAAAAAAATAAGTGCAAAAATCATACGAAACGACCATCTTTTTAATGCGGCATTGGTTGGTTTAGGTGGTTTTGGTTTTGTTCACGGTATCGTTATTGAAGCAGAACCTCGGTTTTTATTAAAGCGTTATGTAAAAAAAATTAATAAAGACGTCGTTTTAAAATTGGCAGATACCCTCGATTTTAAAAACTCAACATTTAAAATTCCAGAAGAAACTACTGCAGATGGTTTTGGAATAACTCCATACCACTATAAAGTTTTTATAAATCAATACAGCAAAGAACCCGAGTATGTAATTGAATTAATGTACAAAAAACCATTTAAAACAGATTATAAAGACCCGTTTCCCATCATAAAACAATCACTTTACCGCGATTTAATTCACCTATTTACTAAACTGGCAGAGAAACTCCCCAAAAGTATTCCATGGTTGGTAAAACAATTACGAAAAACCATCATGCCTACAGTTGATGATGAATTAACTGGCACTTTACCAGAAATTTTTTGGGATGCACCATACCAAGGTCCTGCGTTTGCATGTTCGGTGGGTGTAGACCATAAAGATTCATCAAAAGCATTAAAATTATTGGCCGATTTAACAAACAACGAAGGCCCCATCCCTGGCATTTTTGCGATGCGTTTTGTTAAACAGACCAAAGCCACTTTAGGATTTACAAAATTCCCCGTAACCTGTATGTTGGAAATTGATGGGGTTTTATGGAAAAAAACAAGAAAAATAATGAGTTTAACCGAGTATTCAAAACGGATTATAGAAGTGTTGAAGCAAAACAATATCCCGTTTACTATTCATTGGGGAAAAAACAGCGATTGGTCTTTTCCAGGTTTGGTAAACCATATGTATGGCGCTGATTCTGTAAACACATGGAACTCTTATAGAAAAGCCTTATTAGGTGATGAGATGATGGAAATGTTTTCCAATGATTTTTTACACGACACGGGCTTAGCAAAAAAAGATATGACTATGGATGATACAGATGAAAATTTAATAGCATCATTATAAAAAAACAGTATATCCATTTATTGCCATAATGGTAAAAAAAAATCAGCGATTATCTTCGAAATTACTGGGATAACAAACAATTGCAATTGTAAAATTACCCCACTGATTTCGCGGATTTCCGCAGAAAAAAGTATTTAAAAATTAGGATTATGGAAGAAAAAACAAGCTTTCCGTTTAAGACATTGATTTGGGCATTAGTTGCTGTTATAGTATTATTTGTTTTTAAAGGTGAACTCAAAGGACTCATTACAAATGCTGAAGAATTTAAAGTTTTTGGCATTGAAATTAAAGCCAGCAAAGAGCAAGTTAACAAACTACAAACTGCGATAACGAGCTATGAAACCAAAATAACAGATTTAACATCTCAAATCACCACCCAAGAAAACCAAATACAATCGTTACACGAGGTTAAAACGCAATTGGAAAAAGATTTAGCCAAATGCCCTGCTTTGGAAAAAAATGCGGTTATTTTCAATGCCCAATTAAACAAGATATTTAAGAGCAATGATGAAATAAAAACACAATCAGACCAATTGAAAAAAGTTGAAATACTAAAACGGTCTAATTTAAATGTTCAATAATAGGTAAATTTTCACCTGTTCTATTCTTATTTTGAAAGAAAAAGCAAATCGTACTTAAATAGGCAATTCCCAATTCAATATCAATTTAATTGTATTGGTTTTTAAGGTTGCTAAATTCGTATGATGGTAATCTGCGATATTTGCAATACCTAGTTCATCTTTAAGTTCTATTGAAAACACATTCTTGTCACCTAAATTAAAATTAGTTCCAATCCCTAATGAAACGCCATAATCATATTTTTTAATGATTTTTTCATGCTCAAAAAAAGTTACTGTTTCCCCAGTCTCTTTTAGTTTGCCTACATTTTGGATATTAATGGCATAATTATAAAACAGTCCAGCATTTGAATAAAAAGTGTTATTATTTCCAAAATAAAACCTAATTAAAAGAGGCACATTTATATAATTGAATTTTGTTTTATCCTCAGCTGGCAGCTCCTGCATATTTTCAAGATCATAAAAACTATAGTAATCTGTTTTCATAATCTTATTATCATAATTTATATTAGATACTATTGAAAATTTAGAATTAATGATATACTCAAAAGACATCCCAAATGAATAACTCAACGCTCCTTTGTACCTATTGAATGACTCATCATGGGTCAAGTCGAACAAATTAGAACCTAAATTTAACCCTACTTTAAAATTATCGTTGTTTTGACTTTGAGAAAATTGATAAATAAGTAGAAATATGAAAGCTGTAATAAAATTTCTTTTTTTCATTTGATTATTTTAATGGAATATACTTCAAAATCTCCAAAACAAATTTCCAATATTTTTGAACTAAAATGTCATTTCGAAATGAGGAACGATTGAGAAATCGCATAAAGAGCATTCTTAACTTAAATAATAATGTGATGTCTCCTCATGTCGACATGACAAAAAAATCAAATACTAGCAGGAATCTGCTTCAAAATCTCCAAAACAAATTTCCAATATTTTTGAGCTGATGAAATTTGAGCACGTTCATCAGGTGAATGTGCGCCTTTGATATTAGGACCAAAACTTATCATATCCATATCTGGGTAATTCTGACCAAGAATACCACATTCCAATCCGGCATGACATGCGGCAACGTGGGCTTCTTCCCCATTCATATCTTTATAAATTTTTGAAAGCACTTTTAAAATGGGTGATTGCATATTGGGTGTCCAACCAGGATAATCACCCGAAAATTCTACTTCGCAACCTGTTAACTCGAACGTAGCACGTAATGTATTTGCCAAATCGATTTTAGAACTTTCAACTGAGGAACGTGTTAAACAACCCACATGTATGTTTCCTTCTTTCACCACTACTTTTGCAATGTTATTGGAGGTTTCTACCAAATTGGGGATATCGGCACTCATTCTGTACACGCCATTTTGTGCTGCATACAAAGCTCTTGTAAACCCTTCTTGCACACCCAAATCCATAATGTTTTTTGGCGCTTCAACTTTAGAAACCACAATTTTTAAATCGGGTTCCATGGTTTTTAGCTCTGTTTTAATACTTTCAGCCAATTCGTTAATTTCAGTAACAAACGTTTCTTCTTGAATGGCATCAATAGCTACAATGGCATGACTTTCTCTGGGAATGGCATTACGCAAACTACCACCATCAATTTCTGAAATGCGAAGTCCGAAATTTTCAAAACCATCAAACAACAAACGGTTCATAATTTTATTGGCATTGCCCAAACCTTCATGAATTTGCATTCCAGAATGGCCACCTTGCAAACCTTTAACCACGATGCTAAAGCCCATTTTAAACTCAGGTGTTTCTTCTTCTTGGTAAGTTCTAGTGGCGGTTACATCGATACCACCGGCGCAACCTACACCAATTTCATCATCTTCTTCGGTATCTAAATTTAACAAAATACCACCTGTTAGCAAACCTGCTTTTAAACCCATGGCACCCGTCATGCCGGTTTCTTCATCAATGGTAAACAAAGCTTCAATAGCTGGGTGTGGAATATCTGTACTTTCTAAAATAGCCATAATAGTGGCAACTCCCAAACCGTTATCGGCGCCCAACGTGGTTCCTTTGGCACGCACCCAATCGCCATCCACATACATGTTAACACCTTGTGTATCGAAATCAAAATCGGTATCGCTGTTTTTTTGATGCACCATATCTAAATGCGACTGCATCACCACTGTGGTTCTGTTTTCCATGCCTTTTGTGGCTGGTTTTTTGATGATGACATTCCCAACTTCATCTACAAGAGTTTCCAAACCCAAATTTTCACCAAAGTTTTTTATGAAAGCGATAACGCGTTCTTCTTTTTTTGAAGGTCGTGGAACGGCGTTTAAATCGGCGAATTTATTCCAAAGTTGGGTAGGTTGAAGTTGTCTTATTTCTGAATTCATGATGCTTTTTTTAAAGTTTTGTAAAGGTAACAAAAAACAATATAAACAGAGCCAAACCTTGGCTGTTACTCCTGATGGAAGCGGCATCCTTTTTGCGAAACATTGATGATATACAAGAACCTACTGAAAACCAGTTAATTTGATAAGATCCCGAAACAAGTTCGGGACTACTTCGCAGAAAGATATAGCGGACAGCAGGAAGAAACCTTAATAAACAAACAACAGCGATTGGGTACAAATTTTTATTACTTTTGAAACATGCTGAAACATGTAAAACTCGTTGTTGCACTTTCGATAATTCCGCAATACCTATTGATAAAATGGTTGGCTGATTACCCCGATTTTGTGGAGCGCTATTATAGTAATGGTTTTTACCCCGTTATGTCTAAAATTTTTAGATATACGCTGGGTTGGATGCCGTTTTCGTTTGGCGATTTGGTGTATGCTTTGGCTATTATTTACATTTTTAGGTGGCTTTACGTAAACCGAAAACGCTTAATTAAAGACCCGAAACATTGGGTTATTGATGTGATTTGTGCGGTTTCCATCATCTATTTTGCGTTTCATTTATTTTGGGCCTTGAATTATTACCGTTTGCCGCTGCATAAAAATTTGAATTTAAAAGCGGATTACAATACCGAACAATTGATTAAGGTGACTAAAAAACTGATTGAAAAATCGAATGCTGTTTATTATGAAATTGCACATAATGATACTTTAAAAATTGATATTCCGTATAGTAAAAGTGACATTTTAGAGATGGCTCCGGTGGGTTATAAAAATTTAAAAAACAGTTTTCCGGAGCTGGAATACCAACCGGCTAGCGTTAAAAAATCGTTGTTTAGTTATCCGTTGACTTATATGGGGTTTAGTGGTTATTTAAACCCGTTAACGAATGAAGCGCAGGTGGATGCTATGATTCCTATATATATGTTTCCTACAACAACTTCGCACGAAATGGCACACCAGGTGGGTTATGCCGCTGAAAATGAAGCTAATTTTATTGGATGTTTAGCAGCTATAAACCATGACGATATTTATTTTAAATATTCGGGATATACTTTTGCTTTACGTTTTTGTTTAAATGAAATTGCACGACGTGATGAGGTTTTATTTGAGGAATTATACAAGACTGTAAACAAAGGCATTTTATATAATTATAAAGAAGCACGTGATTTTTGGGATGCTTATGATAATCCTTTAGAGCCTATTTTAAAATTAACATACAGTTCGTACCTAAAAGCCAATAAACAGGCAAAAGGCATGGAGAGCTATAGTTATGTGGTGGCTTTATTGGTTAATTATTTTGAAAAGCAACCTATTTAAATCTATAAAATTTACTTTTGCTTAATATGAACAAAGTTATATCCAGCTCACAAAATCCATTAATTCGACAATTGGTTCAATTAAAAGACAAATCGCGCGAACGCAAAAAAAGTGGTTTATTTTTAATTGAAGGCGAGCGTGAAATAACATTGGCATTAAAAGGAGGCTATGAATTCGAAAGTGTATTGTTTAATCCAGAAATAATTTCAGAAGAACAACTTAACAACTTAACAACTAAACAACCAAACTTCATAGAAGTTTCTACTGAAGTGTACCAAAAACTAGCGTATCGTGATACGACCGAAGGCATTATTGCCGTTGCCAAAAGTAAAAATCATGCGATTAAAGATTTAAAATTCAGCAACAAAAACCCACTAATTTTAGTGGCAGAAGCTCCCGAAAAACCAGGAAATATTGGTGCTATTTTACGAACTGCCGATGCTGCCCATGTAGATGCCGTAATTATAGCCAACCCAAAAACCGATTTATACAACCCCAATATTATTCGATCTAGTGTGGGGTGTGTGTTTACAAATACGGTTGTTACGGGTTCAACTTCTGAAATTATTGCATCTTTAAAAGCAAACAACATCCATATTTTTTGTGCTGCATTACAAGCTTCGGTAAATTATAATACACAAGATTTCACAAAACCAACTGCCATTGTGGTTGGTACAGAAGCTACTGGTTTAAGTGCTGAATGGTTAGACAATTCAACTCAAAATATCATCATCCCTATGCAAGGTGAAATAGATTCCATGAACGTATCGGTTGCTGTGGGAATTCTTATTTTTGAAGCAAAAAGACAACGAAATTTTAAGTAAACCGTCATTGCGAAGGAAGAATGACTGAAGCAATCTTTTTAATTGAAACTAAATTTAAACAGATTGCTTCGTCGAAAAAAACGCCTCGCAATGACGACGAAAATAAAAAAATGGACACGAGCCAAAAAAGAAGCTTTAATAAAAAGTGATTTTAACATGTTGCAAATTTTAGCTGAATGTAGAAATGCAACTCATTTCAAGTATCAAGACAAATAAGCACTTCGACTGCGCTCAGTGTGACATTTAGTTTCTATTTTTGTTTTTCGTAAATTATCTTTCTTACAACATCATGACTTCAACAACCTTATTCTACATCATCATAGCCATCATCATCATCAATTTTATAGTTCATAAAATTTTAGATGCTTTAAATGCACAACATTTTAACGATGCACTTCCAAAAGAGTTACAAGATGTTTATGATGAAGCGGAATACAAAAAATCTCAAAACTATAAGGCAACCAATTATAAATTCGGGTTGCTAACTTCTACGTTTTCTATATTATTAACTTTAGGGTTTTTGTTTTTTGATGGGTTTGAATTTGTTGACAACATCGCCAGAAGTTATAGCGAGAACCCCATTGTTATCGCATTGATTTTCTTCGGAATTATTATGATTGGTAGCGATATTTTAACGACGCCTTTCTCCTATTACAGCACCTTTGTGATTGAGGAAAAATTTGGATTTAATAAAACAACCGTTAAAACTTTCATTCTTGATAAGATAAAAGGCTGGTTGATGATGGCTATTGTTGGTGGTGGTATTTTAGCTTTAATTATTTGGTTTTATCAATCTACCGGAATTTATTTTTGGCTGTACGCTTGGGGATTAGTTGCTGTTTTTTCTTTGTTTATGAATATGTTTTACTCCAAACTTATTGTGCCTTTATTTAACAAACAAACCCCTTTGGAAGCTGGAAGTTTATGCGATAAGATTTCGGAGTATGCGCAGACAGTCGGTTTTAAATTGGATAAAATTTTTGTGATTGATGGTTCTAAACGTAGTACCAAGGCAAACGCATATTTCTCTGGTTTTGGTAGTGAAAAACGCGTAACACTTTACGACACCTTAATTAACGATTTAGATGATGAAGAAATAGTTGCCGTTTTAGCGCACGAAG
Source organism: Mariniflexile fucanivorans (assembly GCF_004341235.1). Lineage (GTDB taxonomy): Bacteria > Bacteroidota > Bacteroidia > Flavobacteriales > Flavobacteriaceae > Mariniflexile > Mariniflexile fucanivorans. Next base: position 217,231 of record NZ_SLUP01000007.1, on the reverse strand, counting down.
TGGGGCATTACAAAAAGAAACATATCATTTTCAACTTATTTGCTTCCATTTTATTAACGGGTTTAACGCTTTATATTTTGTCTTTGTTTATTTCAAATCCGTTATTATCGAATGCTTTGGGTGTTGAAATCCCAAGTTTTCATATTGGGTTGATTGCTTTTGGATTGCTCTACTCACCTATTTCGGAAATTACTGGTTTAATTATGAATTTGTTTTCAAGAAAGTTTGAATATGAAGCCGATGATTATGCCAAAAACACCTATAAAGGCGAACCGCTTATCACGTCGCTTAAAAAACTTTCAAAAAACAGTTTGAGTAATTTAACACCGCACCCAGCGTATGTGTTTATGCATTATTCGCATCCTACGCTTTTGGAGCGGATTATGAATTTGAGGAAGTAATTATTTTTTTTAACGCAACCTTTTATCAAAACATGTATCTACTGAATATATATTTATTACGTTATGAAAAACTTTTTATTCGTATTTATATTATCAATAGCATCCATATCTTGTTCTAATGACAATGATTCTTTTGAAATTAACGGAACTTTTACACATGATTTGTTAAACTGTAATAATTCTCAAAATCCCGAAAATAGTTGTACTGAATATGTTTGGTTTAATAATAATTCTAATACAGCTTCAATAATGTTGAGCGGGAGCGATTATGGTGCCCCTGTAACCTATAAATTAAAAAGCAATAAGATAGATTTCTATTATATGAATGGGGTAAAAGCAGAACTATCTTTTGAATTGAAAAATCAAACAACATTTATTAGATTAGAAAATAATGATATTTGGTTGAAAGACGAATAAGCCTATAAACTACGTAAACGACAACGGTATGTTTGAAACATATTTCTCATTGTATGGCATTCCAAATTTAGCAATTCAAGAAAAAAAATGACTGAAATTGATAATTTTGTATCTTTGATAAAAAGCTAATAAAATGGATTTAAAAACGAGAAAATTGGAACTTATTCAAGAGTTTTTAAAAATTCAAAGTGAAGAGGTTATTTTACAACTTGAAAAAATCTTGAAAAAAGAAAATAAAAATTCAGAAAACGAAGATTTTAAACCAATGACAATTGAGGAATTCAATTCTCGGATTGACCAATCTATGGAAGATTCTAAAAATGGTCGACTAATAGAAGCAAGTGAATTAAAAGCCAAGATTGATAAGTGGAATTAAAATTATTTTGGACTGATTTTTCTCAAAGAGAACTCGAAAAGATTTATAAATACTATAGAAAAAAAGCAGGGGCACGAATTGCTAAAAAGTTAGTTAACGGAATTTACAATGAAACTTTAAAACTAAAAAGCCAACCAAAAATCGGGCAAGCTGAAAAGCTTTTAGATAAAAGAAAACAAGAGTTTAGATATTTAGTTTTTAAAAATTATAAAATCATTTATTGGATAAACCATAATGAAAATAGAGTTGAAATAACCGATGTTTTTGACACTCGACAAAATCCAATAAAAATAGAACGGACAAAATAAAAACCAGTTGCCAACTTGCATTATAAATAATAAAAAATAACCCAAAACTAAAATTAAACAGATTGCCACAGTCGTTCCTCCTTCGCAAAGACTTTAGCTGATGAGCGCATTAACGATTGCAGCCCTTCGACTGCACTCAGAGTAAACTCAATCCTTTTTAAAACTGGATTGTAATAAATTTTATTTAAGTTAATGAATTAACAAATAGCCACGTCACTCACTCCTCGCTATGACGTTTTAAAAAGATATAGCGAAAAGCGTGTTAAAACGCCCAAAAAAATCATATTGCTATTCCATTTATAAATACCGTATCAATTTGGTTTGCACCAAAGGCGTAGGGCATAAAACCATACGAGTTTATGGGTTTGGTAAGTATTAAATTGGCTTTTTTGTCAACGGTTATACTACCTACTTCTTTTTCTAAACCCATAGCATAAGCGCCATTTATGGTGGCGGCATTGATAGCTTCTTCGGGGGTTAATTTCATTTTTATACAGGCTGTTGATACTACAAAATTCATATTTCCTGATGGTGATGAACCGGGGTTATAGTCGGTTGCCAAAGCTAAAGGTAAACCGGTATCGATCATTTTTCGTGCAGGTGTGTAGGGAATACTTAAAAAATACGAGCAACCAGGTAAGGCTACGGGCATGGTTTGAGTTCCTTTTAATGCTTGAATATCGTCATCGCGCATTTCCTCTAAATGATCCACCGAAAGGGCATGATACTTTATACCTATTTGTACGCCACCAATGGATGTGAATTGGTTGACGTGAATTTTAGGAATGAGGCCGTATTGTTTTCCAGCTTTTAAAATACGCTCGGTGTCTTCAACCGTAAAATATCCCGTTTCGCAAAACACGTCGATGTATTCGGCTAATTGCGCTTCGGCTATTTGTGGCAACATGGTTTCGGTGAGCAATTGTATATAACCCGCTTTATCGTTTTTATATTCCAAAGGAACGGCATGCGCACCTAAAAAAGTGGCTTTAATTGGTAACTGGTAGTTTTGTTTTAAACGCTTGATAACGCGAAGCATTTTTAATTCGGCTTCTAAGGTTAATCCATACCCCGATTTAATTTCAACCGCACCCGTACCTAAGGCCATTATTTCTTCCAAACGTGTTTTACTTTGCTGGTATAAATCGTCTTCAGGGGTTTCTTGAAGTGTTTTGGCTGAATTTAGAATACCACCACCTTTATTGGCGATTTCTTGATAGGAAAGTCCTTTAATTTTATCGACAAACTCGCTTTCTCTATTACCTGCATAAACGAGGTGGGTATGCGAATCGCACCACGTTGGCAAGAGCATTTTTCCAGTGGCATCAACTAGGTTGTTTACTTCTGTTTTTGGGCAATTGTCCATACTACCAAATTCTTTAATGATGCCGTCTTCAACTAACAAATAGGCGTTTTTTATGGTGGGCAATTCCGCCATGGCTTTGCCCAAAACAAATTTTATCGATTCGTCTCGAATTTGAAGTAATTCCTTTATGTTTTTAAATAACGTTCGCATTAAAATAAATTTTCTATTAATTGATTATCGACTAAATTGGGGATGGTTACTTTTAAATTTGGGGTACGTGCCATTTCTCGTTTTATAGCGAAAAGTGCTTCATCGTTTCTTGCCCAACTTCTGCGTGCAATACCGTTATTCACATCAAAAAACAACATGCTTTTTAAACGTGCTTCGGCTTCTTTAGTACCATCTAACAACATGCCAAAACCACCATTGATTACTTCGCCCCAACCAACGCCACCACCATTGTGAATGGATACCCAGGTAGCGCCTCTAAAGCTATCACCAATTACGTTATGAATTGCCATATCCGCCGTAAATTTACTGCCATCATAAATATTGGAGGTTTCACGATAGGGTGAATCGGTACCACTAACGTCGTGATGGTCGCGACCTAAAACCACAGGCCCAATTTGCTTATTAGCTACGGCATTATTAAAAGCTTCGGCTATTTTAGCACGTCCTTCGGCATCGGCATATAAAATTCTTGCTTGTGAACCTACTACCATCTTGTTCTTCTTTGCATCCTTTATCCAAGTGATGTTATCTTGCAGTTGCAGTTGAATTTCCTCGGGAGCTGTTTTCATAATTTCCTGAAGCACTTCCATCGCCATGGTATCGGTTTTATCTAAATCTTCCGGTTTCCCAGAAGTACATACCCAACGGAAAGGTCCGAACCCATAATCGAAACACATCGGCCCTAAAATATCTTGTACATATGATGGATATTTAAAATCGATATTATTTTCAGCCATCACATCAGCTCCTGCTCTGGACGCTTCCAATAAAAAAGCATTTCCGTAATCAAAAAAATAGGTGCCTTTTGCTACATGTTTGTTTATCGCTTTGGCATGTCTTCGTAATGATTCCTGAACTTTTTCCTTAAACACTTCTGGTTCGTCACGAATCAATCGGTTGGATGCTTCATACGTTAAACCTACTGGATAATAACCACCCGTCCAAGGAATATGTAAAGAGGTTTGGTCGGATCCTACATCAATAAAAATATTTTCTTCATCAAAACGTTCCCATACATCAACAATATTTCCAATAAACGCTATGGAAACCACTTCGTTGTTGTTTTGTGCGGATTTAACACGAGCTACCAAATCATTTAAATTATCAACCAACACATCTACCCAACCTTGCTCGTGGCGTTTTATTGCGGCTTTTTCATTTACTTCCGCAGCAACCGTAATACAACCTGCAATGTTTCCTGCTTTGGGTTGTGCCCCACTCATACCACCTAATCCCGCAGTTAAAAAAAGCCGCCCCTTAGTCCCCTCCAAAGGAGGGGAAACCCCCATACTCTGTCTTTTGGCGTTTGATTTAGAAGCTATTTTCCTAAAGGCATTCATAATGGTGATGGTCGTGCCATGAACGATACCTTGCGGACCAATGTACATAAACGAACCCGCCGTCATTTGTCCATATTGGGTAACACCTAAGGCGTTATATTTTTCCCAATCATCTGGTTTGGAATAGTTAGGAACCATCATGCCATTCGTTACAACAACTCGTGGTGCATTTTTAGACGAAGGAAATAAACCCATAGGATGACCCGAATACATGTGAAGCGTTTGTTCTTCGGTCATGTTTGCTAAATACTGCATTGTAATAAGATACTGCGCCCAGTTTTGAAACACGGCTCCATTGCCACCGTAAGTAATTAATTCTTCGGGGTGTTGCGCCACCTCAGGATCTAAATTATTTTGAATCATCAACATGATAGCTGCAGCTTGCGTAGATTTTGCTGGATATGCTTCAATACCTCGTGCAAATATTTTATAAGAAGGCTTGAATCGATACATGTAAATACGTCCGAAATCTTGTAATTCTTGCGCAAATTCTACAGCTAATTCTTGATGCCAATCTTTAGGGAAATAACGTAATGCATTTCGAATGGCCAATTGCTTTTCTTCTTTTGATAAAATATCTTTTCGTTTTGGCGCTCTGTTAGCATCCAATGGATAGGTGTATTTTGTTGGTAATTCATTCGGAATCCCTTGTAATATGTGTTCTTTAAACGTCATAATCCTTCTATTTTACAATGATTTTTTGATTCTTCACCAACATGATTAATGCATTAATATCCTCTTTAAGGATGCGATCTTCTTCTAGTTTAGCCACTTTGCTGCGGATAATTCTAAAGTTTTTCTCAATAATATCTGAAAAAGTATTTGGACGCCTAAACTCCATAGCCTGGGCTGCATACATGAGTTCAATAGCTAATATTTTTTCAATATTTCCTAATATTTGGTTGAACTGTCGCCCAGAAATACTGCCCATAGACACATGATCTTCTTGCCCTAAAGAAGTGGGAATACTATCTGCCGATGGCGGAAAACACAAGGATTTATTTTCGGTTACTAAAGCTGCGGTGGTGTATTGCGGGATCATAAATCCTGAATTTAAGCCACCACTTGCAGTTAGTAAACGCGGCAATCCATATTTGCCTTCGATGAGTAAATAGCATCTTCTATCTGAAATATTTCCCAATTCGGAAGCAGCAATTGAGCAATAATCCAACGCCATCGCTAAGGGTTGTCCGTGAAAATTGCCTCCTGAAATAGCTTCGGTTTCACTTAGAACAATCGGGTTATCGGTTACTGAATTCATTTCAATTTCCGCTAATTCATTTAAATGGTAATAGGCATTTCTGGAAGCTCCGTGCACTTGCGGAATGCAACGCATGGAGTACGGATCTTGAACCCGGGCACAATCTTTATGCGATTTTATATTTTTCGATTTATAAAATAACATACGCATACGTTTGGCGACTTCCAAATTACCTTTAAAAGGTCGGATACTATGTAATAATTCTTTAAATGGCGACGCGCTGCCTTGGTAACCTTCCAAACTCATGGCACCGGCAACATCGGCCAAATCGAGCAAATATTCCATTTTTTTTAACCCTGTAATGGCATGGGCCAATATAAACTGTGTGCCATTTATTAGTGCCAAACCTTCTTTGGCGGCTAACTGTATGGGTTGTAAATCATGTTTCTCTAAAACCTCTTTTGTCGGTATCATAGTGTCACCTTCCCAAAATTCGCCTTCGCCTATTAATGGTAAAAATAAATGCGCCAAAGGTGCTAAATCGCCCGAAGCCCCAACAGAGCCTTGCTCGGGTACTACTGGCAACAAATCGTTTTCAATAAAATAAATAATACGTTCTACAACTTCTAACCGAATACCCGAAAATCCTTTGCTTAACGCATGCACTTTGCAAATCATCATGATTTTTGATAATTCTTTTGCAATAGGATTTCCAACACCAACCGCATGGGTGATTAAAAGGTTTTTTTGAAGCAAACTGGTTTCATCTGGTGAAATCTTAACATCACACAAAGGTCCGAAACCTGTATTGATACCATAAATGGGTTTACTTGAAGCCGCTAAAACATCCACTTTTCTTCTGGAATCGTTAATTTTAGAAATCACATAATCAGACAATACGCCTTTTAGCGAACCATTGGCTATTGCCATAACAGTTGTTGCCGTTAATCTATCTATGCCGTAAGTAAACATGGTATGCCAATTTGTTTAAATAGTTGATTATTAAATACGTTTATTACAAAATTATCGATAAATTTGATACCTAATAAGACTATTTATTTAACTGATTAATAACTATGAGTTATCAAATAGAATATAGACACTTAAAATATTTCTTGGCTGTTGCCGAACATTTACACTTTAGAAAAGCTGCCGAATCGCTTTATATTTCCCAACCCGGATTGAGCAGACAAATAAAAGAAATGGAAGAAAGCCTTGGTGTTAAACTTTTTGAACGCCATAACCGAAACGTAAAACTCACCACTGTTGGATTATATTTAAAGTTAGAACTCAGCAAAAATCTTAAAAGTTTAGATGCCATTTTACACCATGCGAAGTTGTTGGAAGATGGTAAAGACGGACAATTAAACTTTGGCTACGTAGGTTCGGCCATGCAAAAAATAATTCCGGAATTACTATTAAATTTCACTAAAACGCACCCAAATATTCTATTTAGTTTAAAAGAAATGGACAACAATAAACAAATTGAAGGTTTGTTGGCACAAGATATTGATATTGGTTTTGTTAGGTTGGAAAAAGTGCACAAAGGCTTAGAACTTCATCCCATTTTAAAAGAACCTTTTTGTTTAGTGCTTCCTAAAAATCATCCTATTGATGCTTCCAATTTCAAAACAATATCGCAATTCAAAGAAGAACATTTTATTCTGTTTGACCCCGAATACAGCGCCTCCTATTATGAAAAAGTAATGGACATTTTCAATGATAACGGGTTTAGTCCGTTGGTTTCACATAATACCATTCATGCAGGTTCTATTTATAAATTGGTTGAAAACAACTTTGGAATTTCCATTGTACCAAAATCACTTAAAACGGAAAACAATGCAAACATTAAGTTTATTGAACTTACTAAAATCCCACAAAGAACCACACTTTCAGCTATTTGGAACAAAGACAATCAAAACCCCATTTTAAGTAAGGTTTTATCTATAATTCAGAAGGAAAACATAAAATAGCTAAAATTATAAATATTTGATTACCTTTGCCGCTTGAAATAATTCCTCAGAGTGAGGATGTGTTGCTAGAAGTTTAGGTTTAAGTATGTCGATTCGCTTCTTATGTAACACTACATAATACAATCGAATACTTATACAAGAATGAACACATTCCAAGATTTAGGTCTTAATGAAGACCTGTTACGCGCTATTACCGATTTAGGATTTACAAAACCTAGTGAAGTTCAAGACAAAGCCATTCCTATTTTATTAAATTCTGAAACCGATTTAGTGGCATTAGCCCAAACTGGTACTGGAAAAACAGCTGCTTTTGGTTTCCCAATGCTTCAAAAAATCAATGTGGATAGCCGTACTACACAAGGTTTAATTTTGTCACCTACGCGCGAACTTTGTTTACAAATTACCAACGAAATGAAACTTTACGGTAAATACTGTAAAGGTTTAAACGTGGTAGCGGTTTACGGTGGCTCAAGCATTACAGACCAAGCCAGAGATATTAAAAAAGGCGCACAAATTATTGTGGCGACTCCTGGTAGAATTAAAGATATGATTAGCAGACGCTTGGTTGATATTTCTAAAATTGAATATGCGGTTTTAGATGAAGCTGATGAGATGTTAAATATGGGTTTTTATGAAGATATAACCGATATTTTATCGAATACTCCAGAAGATAAATGCACCTGGTTGTTTAGTGCAACGATGCCTAAGGAGGTTTCTGTGATTGCAAAAAAATTCATGGAAAATCCACAGGAAATTACGGTTGGAAATAAAAATGAAAGTACCAGTCAGGTTTCTCATGAGTACTATTTAGTAAATTCAAGAGACCGTTATGATGCTTTAAAACGTTTGGCAGATGCAAATCCGGATATATTTTCGGTGGTTTTCTGTAGAACTAAAAACGATACACAAAAAGTTGCTGAACGCCTTATTGAAGATGGTTATAGTGCCGGTGCTTTACATGGCGATTTAAGTCAAAACCAACGTGATTTGGTTATGAAATCGTTTAGAAACAACCAAATACAAATGCTTGTAGCGACCGATGTGGCTGCTCGTGGTATTGATGTGGACGATATTACACACGTAATAAACTACCAACTTCCTGATGAAATTGAAACCTATACACACCGTTCTGGTCGTACAGGTCGTGCAGGTAAAACGGGAGTTTCTATGGTTATTGTTTCTAAAAGTGAAGTACGTAAAATAAAAAGTATTGAACGTATTATTAATAAAGACTTTGAGAAAAAAGATATTCCTGATGGTTCTGAAATATGTGAAGTACAATTAATGTCACTTGCCAATAAAATTCATAATACGGAAATTAATCACGAAATTGATAAGCATTTAGTGAGCATCAACGAATTATTTGAAGACACTTCAAAAGATGAATTAATTAAAAAATTCTTCTCGGTGGAGTTTACGCGTTTCTTCAATTATTACCAAAAATCTAAAAACCTTAATGTATCTGATGCTGATATTAGAGATAGAGATGGCGGTCGTGAAGGTGGACGCAATTTTGGTGGAAGCTCCGATTCAACACGTTACTTTATAAACGTAGGTAGTAAAGATGGTTTCGATTGGATGCAGTTAAAAGATTTCTTAAAAGAAGTTTTAGAACTTGGTAGAGACGATGTTTTTAAAGTGGAAGTAAAAGACAGTTTCTCTTTCTTCAATACTGAAAATGAATTAAAAGATAAAATATTAGCTTTCTTTACAGATTACAAACACAACGGACGTTTTGTAAATGTTGAAGTTTCTGAAAACCGTGGTGGCGGTGGAAGACGTAACGACAGACGTAGCGGCGGAAGACGTGATGGTGGAAACCGTAGCGAAAGACGTTCTAGCTCAAGAAGTGATTCAAGCAGAGGTGAAAGAAGTGAAAGAAGAAGCAGTGGAGAATCTAGACCAAGACGTTCTGGTGGAGAATCTAGTTCGAACAGCGGTGCTCCAAATAGAGCATCAAGACGTTCTGGTAGCGACTCAAAATCAAGCGATACAGGAGTTTCAAGACCAAGACGTTCTAGACGCTAATAAACCGTTTTTGTTAATTTTAAGTCAAAATAAATCCTAGAAATTCGTTTTTAGTGTTTCGTTTAGTACTTTTATCGCTATATTTTACGTTAACCCATTAATTGCATGAAAAATCACCTACTCCTTTTTATATGTTTATTTATTTCGGCTATAACCATGGCTCAAGAATTAAATAGTGTTATTGGAGTTGTTGTAAATGCATCTAATGATGAACCGCTTGAAAATGTAAATATTGTTAACCTAAACCAGGTAAAAGGAACGGCAACCAATAAGGAAGGAAGCTTTCAAATTGTTGCCAAAGTAAACGACACCTTACATTTATCATACTTAGGTTTTAAATCTATAAAAGTACGTGTTACTAATGACTGGTTAAAGTTTGGAAGTTCTAAAATTGAGCTTACCGAATTAGCTTTAGCACTGGAAGAAGTAATAGTAAACGAATTAAAATTAACGGGGTATTTAGAAGTAGACATCAAACAAGTTCCTATAGTTAACAACAATTATCGCTATAGTATTTCGGGTTTACCTAGTGGATATGAAGCTGGAAAATCATCAACTATCACAAAAATTATAGGTTCTATTTTTAACCCTGCCGATTTTCTTCATCGTATGTTTGGTAAAAACCCAAACGAAATGCGTAAGCTGAAAAAGATGAAGGAAGATGATGAAATTAGAAACCTTTTGGCTTCTCGTTTTGACAGGGAAATGCTGATGGCTTTATTACAAGTAGATCGGGTTGATTTAGATGAAATTGTGAGCCAATGTAATTACTCCAAAGGTTTTATACAAACCGCAAACGATCTTCAAATACTAGATGCTATTAGCGAATGTTATGAAGAATACAAGGTTTTAAATAGAAGCCGAAAATAAAATTTAAATGAAAAAGGAAGCAAATCGCTTCCTTTTTTTACGCATAAAATCTTAAATTATAGTTAACACCAGTGTTAAAATCTCACAAATAACAATTCGAACATTATTCTCTGTATTACATTTACAAACAATCAGTTACACCAATCTTTGTTTGTTATATGCAAAAACTACTACTTTTAACTGCTTTTACATGCATCCCCTCTTTTGCCATATCGCAACAAATTAATGGTAGAATTTACGACCATGAATCTTCTGTAAAAGGTGCTAAAATTTCAAACATTAGCAAAAATAGTTTCACTTATAGTAATGAACAAGGTGATTTTTCAATTGATGCTTCCATACAAGACACATTAAAATTCACCTCTCTATTTCATGAAGAAAAAAAACTAATTTTGAATAAAAATTCTTTTGAAGAAAAGATCGTAGTTGAAATAAAAAAAATGGTGAATACTCTGGATGAAGTTTTACTTACCAAAGACATTGAAAAACCATTTAATGCAGAAACTTATACCGCTGATTTTGGTCTTCAACTAAAAAATGACATGAAGAATAATCCGCATTTATACAGTCCGCCACCAAGCGGAAATTTAGATTTGGTTAAAATAGCAGGACTTATTTTTAAACTTTTTAAGACTAACAAAAAACAGGAATCAACGTCATTTATACCCATAACCCATAAAGACCTTCAGACGTTATTTGCAACTCACAAACTCATGAATAAAAACCTTTTGAAAAACGACTTTAAAATACCAGAAGCCTACATTCCTTTGTTTTTTGATTTTTGTGAAAGCAAAAACATAGACAGCAAATTACTTTCCGAAGCAAACAACTTTCTACTTTTAGAAAAACTATTTACCTGTAGTGAAGAATTTTTAGTTTTGGTATCTGAAAACGAAGAAGAAAATACAAAACAATGAACCTGTATGAAAAGTGTATTAAATTTATTTTGTCAGGTTGAGCTTGTCGAAACCGATATTGAATATCAGAAAGTTAAAGTATTTCGAAAAGCTCAGTATGACCTAATATTACACTTTTGAGAAAAGTTCATTTAGATTCCCGTTTTCACGAGAATGACAATTTCAAAGGAAACCTCAAAGTAGATTTTCGAGGAATTATTTTCGATTAAGACTGTTTTTCATAATATCTCGCAACAATCTCTTCATAGCTTTTAATCGTTTTCTTTATCCAATCCAAACGTTTTTCAAGTATTTCTTCATCTGTTAATTGCCAATTCACATCGGTTTGTTTCAATTTGGTCGTAACATGTTGCAAAATAATAGCAGCACTTACCGATATATTTAAACTTTCAGTAAAACCAACCATGGGTATTTTCAAATAGCAATCAGCGGCATTTAAAACCTCTTCCGACAGACCCTCAGTTTCTCTTCCAAAGAAAAAACACGACTTTTTAGTCACATCAAAATCGTGTAATTCGCAATCGTTGGTATGCGGTGTGGTAGCCACAATTTGGTAACCTTTTTGTTTTAAATGTGCAATACAATCTTTTACCGTATTAAACCTATGTAAGTCTACCCATTTTTGAGCACCCATCGCAATTTCCCTATCAATATGTTTCGAATTTTGTTCTTCAACAATATTAACTTCCTGTATTCCAAACACATCACACGTTCTCATTACAGCACTCGTATTATGTAACTGGTAAACATCTTCGGTGGCTACAGTAAAATGTTTAGTCCGTTGCGCTAAAACTTTAGCAAATTTCTCTTTTCGAGAATCGGTTAAAAAAGTCTCTAAATGTTCTAGAAGTTTTATGTCAGTCATGTTTCAAAAATAACAAACATTTCTACATTTTTAAGGAAGAAAAACTGAAGTAATCCTATAAATTGAAATATTTGGGCGTTACCACAAGGGTCGGGCTTTACGCTATATCTTTTTTCGTACCTCAAAAAAGGATGCCGCTGCAAATACGAAGTATTCATGAATTCCAATTTATCGAAATAAAAATGGATGAATAATCCCTAACGCAAATGGATCGCAGCAACAATTTAAAATCCAAACGTCATTGCGAGGAGGCACGACGAAGCAATCTGCCAATTGTAATTTGTGAATAAATTTTTAGTTTTAATACAAGAGATTACTGCCTACCTCGCAATGACGGTAATTTTGTTTATTTTTATAGTATGAAAAAACACCTAGTTGTACTTACAGGCGCAGGCATAAGTGCCGAAAGTGGCATAAAAACATTTAGAGACGCCGATGGCTTATGGGAAGGTCATGATGTTATGGAAGTAGCCACACCCGAAGGTTTTGCAGCAAACCCCGAATTGGTTTTAGATTTCTACAACCAACGTCGCCGACAATTATTTGAGGTTGAACCCAATACTGCACATTATGATTTAGCAAAACTTGAAACCCAATTTAAAGTAAGCATCATCACCCAGAATGTAGACGATTTACACGAACGTGCAGGAAGCAGCAACGTCGTTCATTTACATGGTGAATTATTAAAATCAAGAAATGTGTTGGATGCATCTACTTTTTTTGATTGCAAAACCGATATTAAATTAGGTGATATATGCCCAAAAGGGCATCAACTGCGTCCGCATATTGTTTGGTTTGGTGAAGATGTTCCTATGATTGAAAAAGCTATGGAAATTTGCAAAACAGCCGATATCCTTTTAATTATTGGTACTTCCATGCAAGTATATCCCGCAGCTGGTTTAAGACATTACATTCCAGAAAACACCCCAACATGTTTTATAGACCCAAAACCTGCTATGGAGAGCAAAAAGAATTTAATAGTTATTGCAGAAAATGCGACCATTGGTATGAAAAAGGTCTTAAAATTATTAATAACACAATAAATAGCCATTCCATTTTATTATTAATTTTAATTCACCAAAACGTAATCAAATAATATAAACAGTCCTAATATCTGCATTTAATCTCTTAATTTTGAATACGTATTTTTAATTGATGGTTTTATGTGGTTAAGAGTTGGTTGCGACTTATTATTTGAAATAGAAGTTCCTACGCCATTTATTCTCATGTTGCGTCCCAGAAGTGGCACAGAGCAATGGGTTGCTCGCGACGAATTTAAAATAAAACCAAGTGTTCCAGTTGTAGAATTTACGGATGATTACGGCAATTTATGCCAAAGACTGACTGCACAACCAGGATATTTTTCTATAAACACCACTGCCGATGTTAGAACATCTCAATATGTTGACACCGCATTTGGCGCTCCATTTATAGATATACAGCATTTACCGCAAGGCCTTTTAAATTACTTATTACCAAGTCGTTATTGCGAATCAGATCGATTTAACGATTTAGCCATGGAAATAACCATGAATCAATTTCCAGGTTACGACCAAGTAGCAGCTATTGAAAATTGGTTACGCAATAACATTAGTTATATTCCCGGGAGTAGCGACTACCCTATTTCGGCAATTGAGGTTAATTATAAACAATCGGGTGTTTGCAGGGATTTAGCACATTTAGGCATTGCCTTATGCCGAAGCCTTAGCATTCCTGCACGAATGGTAGTGGGTTATTTACATAATTTACAACCTATGGACATGCACGCATGGTTTGAAGCTTATGTTGGTGGGCGTTGGTATACGTTTGACGCTACTCAATATGGACCCAAAGGTGGCTATGTGGCTATTGGATATGGACATGATGCGGCTGATGTTGCGGTATTTAACCAATTTGGACCATCGGTTTACCCAATAAGACAGTTGGTTAGTGTAGAATTGATTGAGGAAAGTATTTAAATGTTGGTTTGTGTAAAGTTGCGTGTTCTAGCAAATAAATCCGAAAGGATTTTCATAAGTAGGATTTAAACAGCATTTTTTTTACTCGGTATTATTTTTTAATTCTATTTTCATTCGTATCATTTTTTAATCTTTCTTGATAATCTTCCATTCCAATATCTCCATCTCCCATATTTAGAAAAAATAAATCTATAAAAATCCCCCAATATTTTCTCCAAATAGTTTGAGGTTTCCATTCTGTACTTATAACATTACGGTTTTCCAATTCATTTTCAATTTCAAAAATATTTTCCCAACTCGTAATATGTAGTCTTCCGAATGTCTTAAACCTAAGGTTCTTTTTTATTTTTAATTCAATTTCAGTTTTAAGCCTGTCAAACTTTCTTTTTCTAATTGAGTATTTAAAATTAGAATAAGGAATTCTTTTTTTATTTTCTTTTTTATCAATTATTTCAATTTCAGTGGCGTCAAAATTTAATTGAGTAATTCCATATCCAGCTTTTTTGAAATAAGAAATATCAAATAAAAGATTAACGACTAGAGGAATTGAAATCAAAAATTTTAATATGAAATGCCAATCAGAATATTTTAAAATGTAGAATAACAAACCTAATCCTATTAGAATATAAATCAACCATTTCGGTTTGTCTGTTTTAATTTTTGTCGTTTTGTAGTTTATCATTTATTCAAAATAATGCATAACTATTATGATATAAAATCGTTTTAATGTTTTATTTCACACGTTTAACAAATATAGTTGATTTCTACGATGCATTTTTAAACCCATTAGGTAATGGTCTGTAAATATAATAATTCAACACTTCTTCAATGGCAATTTTTAAAGCCCGATTGATTGGTAAAATAGTATTTCCCAAATGAAAATCAATCTGGTTGAGTTGCATATAATAATCTGTAAAAATAGGCACGTATAGTCCTTTGCCTATGGCTTCCTCTGCATTTTTATAAATATCAGTTTGGTTTTCTTTAATAATGGTGCAGGTTGCCAACCTTAATTGCCCATACTTATCTCTATTTGCAGCATACCCGAATAAACGACATATCAATCCGCGGTATTGGTAGTTATTGCAACGTCCACTATTACTATTTAATAATGACAATGGCTGGTAAATATGGCAAATAGATTTTGTGGTATTCTTTAATTCGATAATTGTTTTTTCTGCTTCACCATTTAAAAAAAGATGAAAAGCCCAAGGTAAAAATTCTAACGGAGATGCATCTATACTGGGTGTTGTGCAGCATTTGCCGCAACCCGCTATACAATTTAAATTAGTTTGGTTTTGAAATTTTGAAATTTCAGCATCAAGACGTTCAAACAAATATTCAACCTGCTTTACTTTAGATTCTATGGACATTCATTTTAAGCGAATGTAACCTAAATAAAGGGCATTAGTTATATTTAAAAAATAAATAGTTTGAATATTGATTTTTAAACACTTATTTCTTCAAATCAATCTGTTTCAAATTCTCTATTCTATTTCTAACTAAGAAATCGTCAATAGTTTCAAAATGTTCAATAACACGTTGATCTTTAAATTCGAATACTTTTTGCGATAAACCTTGAAGAAAATCACGGTCGTGCGAAACAAGAATCAGTGTACCTTCAAAATTCCTTAAAGCTTCTTTTAAAACATCTTTCGATTTTAAATCTAAGTGGTTGGTAGGCTCATCCAGAATCAACAAATTAACAGGTTCTAAAAGTAGTTTCACCATTGCCAATCGGGTTTTTTCACCACCAGAAAGCACACTAACTTTTTTATCAATGTCATCACCTTTAAACATAAACCCCCCTAAAATAGTTTTAATTTGGGTACGAATATCGCCTTCGGCAACTTCATCAACGGTTTGAAAAATAGTTAAATTTTCATCTAATAATGACGCTTGATTTTGTGCAAAATAACCAACCTTCACGTTATGTCCTAGAGCACATTTTCCATCAAAATCAATTTCACCTAAAATAGATTTAATCATGGTCGATTTTCCTTCCCCATTTCTACCAACAAACGACACTTTTTCACCACGAGAAATAGACATGTTGGCATCTTTAAATACTACATGGTCGTCGTACGATTTTGATAAATCCTTCACCGTAACAGGATAATCGCCCGAACGAGGTGCTGGTGGAAAACGTAATTTTAAAGCCGATGTATCAACTTCATCAATTTCAATAATTTGCAATTTTTCCA
The DNA here is from genome assembly GCF_004341235.1 of Mariniflexile fucanivorans. Taxonomy (GTDB): domain Bacteria; phylum Bacteroidota; class Bacteroidia; order Flavobacteriales; family Flavobacteriaceae; genus Mariniflexile; species Mariniflexile fucanivorans. The sequence goes on along the minus strand of NZ_SLUP01000007.1, from coordinate 200,836 downwards.
ACATACGCTCTCGCGACGTTACTTGGTTAGTTTTAGAATACGTGCCTTTAAAACGCTCAATAAACAACATATTGTCGGCAATAAACTTTTGCTGCTCTTGATACGCTTTTACTTGGTGTGCACGCCTATCTTCACGCAATTGTAAGTAATGCGAATAATTGGCTTTATAGTCGTAAATACGCCCCATAGTAACCTCTATGGTTCGGTTGGTGATATTATCGATAAACGCTTTATCATGAGAAATAACCATGACCGCTTTCGCTTTGTTCAACAGAAAATCCTCTAACCAAATCACAGATTCGATATCAATATGGTTGGTAGGCTCATCCAATAAAATTAAGTCGGGTTTTTGCAGTAAAATTTTAGCCAACTCAATGCGCATACGGTACCCACCACTAAATTCGCTGGTTAATCGGGTAAAATCCTTGCGTTTAAAACCTAATCCAGATAAGGCTTTTTCAACTTCGGCATCATAATTTACATCTTCTAACGCATAATATTTTTCACCTAAATCGGAAACCTTTTCTATAATTTTCATGTAGTCATCAGACTCATAATCGGTTCTGGTTTCCAATTCTTTATTTAGGTGTTCCATTTCGTCTCGCATTTCAAATACGTGCTTAAAAGCTTTGGAGGCTTCTTCAAAAACGGTACACTCATCTTCAGTTAATAAATGCTGAGGCAAATAAGCAATGACGGCATCTTTTGGATAACGAACATTTCCACGACTTGCCTTTTGCTCGCCCGCAATAATCTTCATCATGGTCGATTTACCTGCACCATTTTTCCCCATAAGAGCAATTTTATCATTTTCATTTATGGTGAAAGACACCTCGCTAAACAAGGCAGTTCCGCCAAATTCTACCGCTAAATTATCAACTGAAATCATAGTAAATTTTTAAAGTTGCAAATCTATAAAAAGATTGTAGACTTTAGACCGTTGATTTCAAACAAATGTTTTAATAGATATAGTGCTTATTATTAATATTTTTAGAATTTCATCTAACATCTTTTGTCTTAAGTATTTCGTCTCAAAAAAAATAGTATCTTCGCGCCTTGTTTAAAAAAAATAGATAATGAAACGCATCAACGAGTACAAAAAAATGTTTAGTGTTGAAAACGAAATGACACTTAAACAATTGAAAACCACTTATAGAAACTTAGTAAAAGAGTGGCATCCTGATAAGTTTCAAGCTGGGGACGAAAAGGCTATTGAAGCTGAATTAATGAGCAGAAAAATTATTGATGGCTACCATTTTTTAGTGAGTATTGCACCAGAAACCAAAACTGCTAATTTGGATGAATATAACGAAACTATTAACTCACCTATTATAGATTGGCAACATAAAGGCATGCTTTTAGAAATCACTTTTTTAGATGGCAACACTTATGAGTTTTTTGGCGTGAATAAAGCTTTATATATCAAACTTTGTCAAGCCGATAAATTAACGCGTTTCGCAAAACGTAATATTTTTGGTAGCTACACTTATAGAAAAATTAAGAAAAGCGAGGTAGAAGCTTAATTAAAAGTTTCAACGCAACCTTTTTGCTCTTTATACATCTAGGTAATAAAAACTAACATGAAGCAGAAACTGATTCTATTATTTTTTATTACCTCTTTTTTTGGCCTAAATTTAAGTTGTGACACAAACGATTCTTCTAAAACCAAAAGTATTGCAGAATACAATTCGAGTTTAAATTCCTGGAACACACTGAAAGAATATAACGGGAATTCTTACACGTATACCATGAGTTCAGGATCTGTATTTGGATTTGGCAGCAATACTAAAATAACAGTTGTAAATGGCATTGTAACTTCAAGAATTTTTGAACTTTATTCTATTTATGATGACAACAACAATTATGTTGGTTATGATGACAGAGTCATTTTGGAATCGTATAATGAAAACATTGAAACTTTAAACAGCCACGATTCGGGAGCAGCAGCCGTTACAATTGATGCGCTTTATGATACCTGCTTAAGCGATTATTTATCTGTTGATGCCGATTCAAATACTATTGTATTTAATGTTGATGATGCTAGCATTATCAAAAATTGCTTATATATTCCTAATGGTTGTCAAGATGATTGTACTTTTGGTATACAAATTTCAAGTTTCCAATGGTTAACAATTGCTAACTAGTATTTAATCTGTTTTATTCTTTTCTTCAATCCATTTACTCATAAACTTAGTGCTTTGCATACTGTGATGCTGCAACATTTGCGCTGTAAAATTGTTGAGGCGTTTGTTTTGCAACTGTTCGGTCGTTTCTTCTAAAATTAAAGCTAATTTTTTTTGAAATTCCACTTTATTAAAGCGGTTGTTTATTATTTGAAATCCGTTTTTCTGTTTTTCATTCCACAGATTTTCATTTTCATATAATTGAACTACTTTATTTGTAAAATCTTCAGGATTATTTTCTATAAATCCGTTAGCATCCAAATTACCAAACATCCCTTCTGCCCCCATGCTTGTAGTAACACATGGTGTTCCATTTAGCATGGCATCCACCAATTTACCTTTTAAACCTGCCCCAAACCTGATGGGCGCCAAACAAACTTTGGCATGTTGCATCACTTCATTTACATCATCAGCAAATCCTTTTATTAAAAACCCTTCTTTTTCGTTATGAAGTTGATTTACTTTTTGCGAAGCGTATGCACCATAAATATGTAATTCTGCTTTAGGAATTTGTTTTCTAATTAATGGCCAAATGGTTTCTTTTAAATACAAAACCGCATTGTAGTTAGGTTCATGTAGAAAATTCCCAATAGTTACAAAGTGGTTTCTTTCTTCAAATTTTGGAAGTTTTTGAATGGTTGCTTCAGGAATAGTTTCCAGTAAAAATGGCAAATACACCAATAAATCGTCTGGGACTTTGAAATCATTTTTAAGAATGTTCATTTCAGCTTCCGAAATAATCAAACTTAAATCGCTTCTATAAATACTGGCAATTTCACGTTTTGCTATATCATTAAATAGATAAGAGTTATCAAATGGTTTTCCATCTTTAAAGGCTTGAAGTCTACCTTTTCGTAGACAATGCAAATCTTCGGTATCTATAATTCGCATGGCATCAGGACATTGTTCAGTAACGCGCCAACCAAATTGTTCTTCCATCATAAACCTATCAAACAAAACAATATGGGGGTTTAATTCCTTTATAAAAACATCAAAACTTGAATGGTTTAATTCTATCGTAACTTGATTAACACCAATACTATTTAAATTAAATGCATTCTCACTTTTAGCGCATGGGCTCGCAAATGTTATTTGATACTCTTTAGATTGAAAAAAGTAAATTAGCTGCATCATTCTACTACCAGCAGCAGAACTTTTGGGTTCTGGCCATACAAAGCCGATAATAAGGATTTTTTTAGCCACTAATGCACGAATGTTTTATTTTGAATATGTGATTTAGTCAAATAACCACTTTTTAGTACTGCTTTCTCTTCCCCTTTGGGGAAGGATAGGATGGGGCGTCTTTACTCCGCTTTTGGCATTAAAGCATATTTAGCTCGCACTAATTTAGCCCAATCTACTACCGATTTTATTTGGGTATCGGTTAATTTTGCTTCAGAATGTGTTATGGTATAAGATTTTAATGGCATCTCTTTTTCTTCAACCATTTCTATTAATTCTTCAAATTTGTGGTCTTTACGTTTTACCGAATTACCTTCCCAATTTGAAACATTAAAATGTTTTTTTCCGTCTTTTACATGTTCTGCCAACCAATAATTTACTGGGGTAATCTTATCATACCAAGGATAACGGGTTACATCGCTATGACAATCAAAACAAGTTTCTTTTAAAATAAGTTTTACATCTTCTGGCGGATTTGTTTCTGCGTAAAAAGCATCAATCGACTTTAAATCGCCTTCGTTTTTTTCGGGCCCAAAAAATTGGGCAATAATTAATGCTGCCACTAAAAAATATAAAATTTTCTTCACCATTTTGTTTTGTTTAATTGTATTTAAATTACTTATTTTTAAACTATAAAAATACTAAATTACTTTTGACTACCGAACAACTATACCAAGAATTAAATGATGTAAACCATTCGCGAGAAAAACGCTTGCTATATGCAAATCTTGTTATAGAAAACCCAGAATTAATACCCAAATTAATGGAGATTCTCTTTACGGTAAACGATAAAACATCGCCTCGTGCCGCTTGGGTCTTGGAATTTGCATGTAGTAAAAACATTGATACCATCATTCCGCATTTAGACATTTTTACGGAACATCTTCATAAAGTGCATTTAGATTCTGCCGTTCGTCCTGTTGCCAAAATTTGCGAACTTATTACAAAAGCATATTATTCAAAAAATGATTCTGCTATTAAAACCGCTTTAAATGCCACACACAAAGAACGCATTATTGAAACTTGTTTTGATTATATGATTCATGATGAAAAAGTAGCCGCCAAAGCCTATGGTATGACAACTCTTTTTTTATTAGGAAATGAATTTGATTGGATACGCCCAGAACTAAAGATAATATTAGAACGCGATTTCCATACCCAAAGCGCTGCATTTAAAGCTCGTGCTAAACACATTTTTTATAAAATGAATAAAAAACAAAAAATGTAAAGTTTACAAAAATCACTAAAGAAACTAAAAAAAACGTAAATCAAAAACGTATCTTTGCATCTTCTTAAAAAACCAAATAACACATGCAATTATCATCATTAAACGCCATCTCTCCAATAGATGGAAGATACCGAAGTAAAGTAAACGAATTAGCACCTTTTTTCTCTGAAGAAGCTTTAATAAAATACCGCGTTCTTGTAGAAGTTGAATATTTTATTGCGCTTTGCGAAATTCCGTTACCACAACTTAAAGATGTAAACACAAGCGTTTTTGATGATTTAAGAGCTATTTACAAAACATTTTCTACGGAAGATGCACTCGCAATAAAAAAGATTGAAAGCGTTACAAACCACGATGTAAAAGCGGTTGAGTATTTCATTAAAGAAAAATTTGACGCTTTAGGTTTATCAAAATTTAAAGAATTTATCCATTTCGGATTAACGTCTCAAGACATCAATAATACAGCCATCCCTTTAAGTATCAAGGAAGCTGTGAACGATGTCTATGTACCCGAATATACCATTGTTTTAAATAAACTTAAAACACTATCAAAAGATTGGGCTGCCATTTCGATGCTAGCAAGAACACACGGGCAACCAGCATCTCCTACACGACTTGGAAAAGAAATTGAAGTATTTGTGGTAAGGCTACAAGAACAATTTAATTTATTAAACGATATACCTAGTGCCGCTAAATTTGGTGGAGCCACTGGAAATTTTAATGCGCACCATGTAGCGTACCCAAATATTGACTGGAAAGCTTTTGGAGGTAAATTTGTTCAAGAAAAGTTAGGATTACACCACTCGTTTCCAACCACTCAAATTGAACATTACGATTATATGGCCGCTTTGTTTGATAACTTAAAACGTATTAACACCATTATTATTGATTTAAACCGAGATATATGGACCTACGTATCTATGGATTATTTCAAACAAAAAATTAAAGCAGGTGAAGTTGGAAGTTCTGCAATGCCGCATAAAGTAAACCCTATTGATTTTGAAAACAGTGAAGGAAACTTAGGAATTGCCAATGCTATTTTTGAATACTTATCAGGAAAACTGCCAGTTTCAAGATTACAACGCGATTTAACCGATAGTACTGTTTTAAGAAACGTAGGCGTTCCTTTTGGGCATACACTAATTGGATTTAAATCGACTTTAAAAGGGTTAGATAAATTATTATTAAACGAAAGTAAATTTGCTGAAGATTTAGAAAACAATTGGGCTGTGGTTGCTGAAGCGATTCAAACAATATTACGTAGAGAGGCATACCCAAACCCATACGAAGCTTTAAAAGGTTTAACACGTACTAACGAAAAAATTAATCAAGCTTCTATTTCTAATTTTATCGATACTTTAGAAGTATCTAACACAATAAAAGACGAATTAAAACGTATTACACCTAGTAACTATACAGGAATTTAAATTTAAACCATGTTAAACGACAGACAATCATTAATACTTTGCGGCATTATAGCAGGTGGTTTTTTTGTGTCTGGGGTTTTAGAAATTTTAGATAATTACATTGTTAAAACCGTATTGACTATCCTTTTTTTGGTTCTTATAATAAACTTTTTCGTTGTGTATTCTAAATCTAAAAAAGAAAAACAAAACGATTTAAAATAAAAAAGAGGCTGTCTGAAAAGTGTATTGTATTTACTTTGTCAGGTTGAGCTTGTCGAAACTGATATTGATTATCAGTAAGTTAAAATATTTCGACAGGCTCAATATGACACAGAATTACACTTTTCAGACAGCCTCTTTTTACATTATATTACAACTATATTCTATTTAAAAAAGTTCATAATATCTTGAACTTGATCTTTATCAACATTAGCATTTTGTAGAACACTTACCAAAGCAACCATTTTATCAGGACTCATAGCATCGCCTAAAACCCGAACAATGCCAAAGCCCATGTCTTTTGAGCTTCCAAAAACAACTACTTCATCAGCATCTTCATCATCACCCATATATTTTACCACCACTTTATTACCTCTATCGCTAAATTCAATAAGCTCTTTATACTTTTCATCTTTTAAAATAGCCTTAACTTTTGCTAATTCCACTTTTAAAGTTTGAGCATTTGTTTCATTCGCTTTATAGCCTAAAAAATTTAAACGTTTTACAGAATGGTAAGCTTCCTTTTGTTCCACTGTTAATTTAGATTCGTCTATTTTTAACATAGAAATAGGCACATCTTGTGTGATAAAATTTTTGGATTCTTGATGATCTACAAAATAGCGTTGTAAACTAGCACCATCATTACAACTCACACACATTAAAGTTGCAACGAAAATTAATAACATATGATTGATTGTTCTATTCATGATCGATGTTTTGTATTATTTCTTTTTCTTTTTATCTAAATGATTGCCTCCAGGAATATTCATTTTCTCGGTTAATTTCGAAATTTCATTTAAATCGATATCTCCCGTAAGCGACACGATAACGGTTTCAAAACGTCTTTGTTGACCATTAACTTCAACCGATTCTTTCATCACATTACTAATACCATTTACAAAAATTAAAAGTTCTTTTACATGGTTGGAATCTTTGCCTTCTTTCACATAAAATTTTACTTCAGAACCTTCGTCTTTCACCTCCATGAGTTCTTCTAAAGAATTAGAACGCGATTTAACCCATTTACTAATATCGGCCGAAATGGATTTATTATCGGTAACAATGGTTCTAAAACTGGTAATACTTTTTACCATATCCATATAGGCTTTGGCTTCTGGTTCTTCTACATTAATACCCATTTTTGCTATCATTTGAAACATTTTAGGTTTAATGGATACATAGGTAACATCGGTATTGTCGTTATATTTTTCAAAAATATCTTGAGACATTCCGGTTAGCGGCAACAACATTATTGCCATAACGATTACTATTATTCTCTTATTCATATTATTTCTTTTTAATGTATTAATTTGTTCGTTTTTTTGATACTGAAATAAGCTCAGTACGGGTTATTGTTTTTTAAAAATGATACTAGTTGCGTTTTCCATTTCATTCAAATAGCCAAGGGTTTCGGTACCTTTGTTTACTTCATCAAGGTAGTTTACAGTTGAAACGCCTTTATTAAAATGATTTGAAATCATTGCCAACTGTTTTGTGACTTCGTTGAGTGCATCTTCAGGATTATCGTAAGTTCCATAGGCATACTCTTCATAAGAAGAAACAGCAGGTTCTTTAAAATAATATCCTAATGTAAGAACAGCCACCGCAGCTACAGCAATCCATTTATAGTTAAATACTTTTTTAGTTTTTAATGGAAGGTCTTTAGTAAATTGTTCTTGCTTATTCACTTGAAAATACGTAAACATAGGCTTGTACATTTCTAAATGTGGCGCTACAGTTTCTTGCAAAAAATAGTTTTTTAACTGTTGCTCTTCATGAAGCGATGTTTCTCCGTTTTCGTACTTTTCAAGTAACTTTTCTATATTATTTAACACCATAATTATGTGTACTAGTTAATTTTTCTCTTATTGTTTTTCTAGCTCTAGACAAGGTTACGCGCACTGCAGTGTTGTTCATATCTAACATTTTTGCAATCTCATCTAGATCGTATGCTTCTATATCTCGTAGTTGAATGACTAATTTTTGTTGTTCGGGCAATTCTTCAATAATTTTTGACACCCAGTTAACACTATCGTTTAATTCAACTTGTTTTTGCAAAGATGTGTTTACATCTTCATAATTATTATGCACAATTTTTAAATTTTGTGCTTGTTTCGATTTCAATTTATCAAAACAAAAATTCTTGGTCATGGTCATGGAGAATGCTTCCACATTTTTATAAGCCTCAATTTTTGTTTTGTTGTTCCATAACTTCAGCAATACCTCTTGTGTAGCATCTTCAGCTTCCTCAGTAGATACCAGCAACCGTTTTGCTAAACGAAACACTTTATCCTTAAAAGGCATCACAATATTTAAAAACTCTGTTTGAGTCATTTTTTGTTGGCTTGCTTTGGTTGGTTTTAAATAGCTTTGTTATGGCTGTTTGATGTTACGACGAACGTTCATCTAAATTGTTACAAATATTTTTTAATTAAATAATAATGTAAGTACATTTACAGTTATTGAATATAAATAAATTACATGAAAGCAGAAAGATTGCCCCTAAAACTAATATTATTATTATTTATTTCGGTTTTAACATTTAACTGTAGTAAAAATGACGATAGCGAAACCCAAGAACCCATAACCTTAAACAATGAGGTAAACGATTTTATTTGGAAAGGTCTAAATAATCTCTATTTATGGCAAGAAAATATAGCAAATTTAGCAGATAATAAATTTACCAACCAAGATGATTATTATACTTTTTTAAATTCCTATAGTACTCCCGAAGCTTTGTTCGATGGTTTATTATATGAAATTGATGTGGTTGATAAATTTAGTTTTTTAGTGGACGATTATACCGAATTGGAAAACTATTTACAAGGAAACTCTAATTCTAATGGATTAGATTTTAGTTTGGTTAGACTATCTGGTTCGGATGATGTTTTTGGGTATATTCGGTATGTTGCGAACAACTCTGATGCTTCCAATAAAAATATAAAAAGAGGTGAATTTTTCCTTACCGTAGATGGAGAACAACTTACAATAAGTAATTATTCAAATTTATTATTTGGCACCAACAACACCTATACTTTGGGTATGGCGAATATTACAGATAGTACTATAACTCTAAATGGAAAAACTGTAGAACTTACTAAAACTGATTTTACTGAAAATCCTATTTTAATAAATAAAGTTATAGAATCTAATGGAACAAGAATTGGGTACCTTATGTACAACCAATTTGTTACAAATTTTGAAAGTGATTTAAACAGCGCATTTGCTCAATTAAAAACCCAAGGAATTACAGAATTGGTTCTCGATTTAAGATATAATCCAGGAGGCACTGGAAGTACTGCTGTTGCTTTAGCTAGTATGATAACAGGTCAGTTTAATGGTGAGCTATTTTATAAAGAAGAATGGAATTCAAAATATCAAGCTTATTTTGAAGCAAATACACCAGAAGTATTAGTTAATCCTTTTGTAAATACGCTTTCTAATGGTTCTGCGATTTCAAGTCTTAATCTAAACAGAATTTATATTCTTACAACAGATGGCACTGCTTCTTCAAGCGAGTTAATTATAAATGGCCTTAAACCTTATATCGATGTTGTTCAAATTGGATCGACTACTTATGGCAAGTATGTAGGCTCTGTTACATTATATGATTCGCCCGATTTTAGTAAAGATCAAGCCAATGCTAACCATAAATACGCCATGCAACCCATAGCTATTAAAGCCACAAATGCAAACGGAGTTTCTGATTATTATAATGGCATTTCCCCCAATTACACCATAACATACCAATCATCTACTGGTGTTGAGTACGAAGGGGAAAACCTTTTAAATTTAGGAGTTTTAGGAAACGAAGGCGAACCTTTTTTAGCGAAAGCCATTTCCTTAATTACAGGAACTACTACAAAAACAACCGCCTCTAAAGCTAACAAAGTGGTTGGTATAGCTTTTGAAAACGTTTCAGACACTAAAGATTTTACACCTTTAGGCAAAAACATGATTATGGAAATGAAACCTATTAAATAAAAAAAATCTATTTTAACAGTTAATTTTTTAATGTTGCTTCATTTAAAAATGCAATATAAATAGTACAAGATGAAAAACTTAAAAAACCTTGCTATTATATTATTTATAAGTTGTTTAGCCACCAGCTGTTTTGAAGATGAAAATGACAATCAAATTTCTACTACTGAAATTAATGATTTTGTTTGGAAAGGCATGAATTCTTGGTACAATTGGCAATCTGAAGTTCCCAACTTAGCTGATTCAAAAGATGACAACTCAAGTGAATACCAGGCTTTTTTAAATCAAACCGATAATCCTGAAGATTTTTTTAATAGCTTAAGGTTTCAGTATGGAACTACCGATAGGTTTTCTTGGTTTATTGAAGATTATGTAGAGCAACTAAAAGAATTTCAGGGAATTTCTATATCTCATGGTATTCGTTATCAGTCTGTTCAAATAAACAGTAATGGCGACATTATAATATATGTAAGATATGTTGCAGATAATTCCCCTGCAAGTAGTGTCAATATTAAAAGAGGAGATATTATTAATGCAATTAATGGAACGGTATTGAATACATCAAATTTCAACAATGTTGTAAATGGTTTATATGAAGATACCGTAACGCTTTCTTTTGCTTCAGAAAATGATGGTATATTAACTTTTTTAGAAGAAAAAACCATAACAGCTACCGTTATATTTGAAAACCCTGTTTATTTAAAGAAAATTTTTAATGATGTGAATGGTAAAAAAGTTGGCTATTTGGTTTATAATGGGTTTAGAACTTCATACAACGATGAATTAAATGCGGCTTTTTCATATTTTAAAAATGAAAACATTAATGAATTAATTCTAGATTTAAGGTTAAACGGTGGCGGATCTGTAGCAACATCGGCCTATTTATCAAGTATGATTTATGCTGATGCTAACGTAGAAGAATTTGCCAATTTAAAATTTAATTCAAAACATACAGAAGAAAACGGGTCTTACCATTTTACAAATACTCTTAATGTTTATGATTCCAACGATAATAAAATAGGCACTGAAACTATTAATCGATTAAACACCATTAATAACTTATACGTTTTAACATCCAATAGTACGGCATCGGCCAGCGAAATGGTTATAAACGGATTAAAACCTTATATGAATTCGGTAAAATTGGTTGGCACGACAACTGAAGGCAAAAATGTAGGTTCTATCACACTTTACGATTCGCCAAAAACCGATTATCAAGATCCATCGTCGGCAAATTCAAGCCATAGTTATGCCATGCAGCCCATAGTTTTTCAAATATCAAACAAAAATGGCGAAAGCGATTATACCCAAGGTTTTGCACCAGATATTGAGGTAAAAGAATACGAATATTGGAATAACATTCTTGCTTTTGGTGATGAAAATGAAGTAGTTTTAAAAGCGGCTTTAGACGATATTAAAGGAGTTACGGGTAAGATAAGCTCATCTAAAAAACAACTTTTTGCAAAAAAATTAGAACTAACTGATACAAGTAAAAAGTTTGAAAAGGAAATGTATATCGAAAACGATTACTTTGGAAAAGAATAAAACCTATTTTAACTGGAGTTCTGGGAAAGATTCTGCTTTAGCACTTTATCATTTATTAAAAGACGAGCGTTATACTGTTGATGAATTAATTACCACCATAAACAGTCATTACAACCGTGTATCCATGCACGGACTTAGAAAAGAACTGTTAAAAGCACAAACCGAAGCTTTACAAATTAAATCGAGCTTTATTGAATTACCCGAAATGCCCGATATGGTCGTTTACGAACAAAAAATGACCGAAGCTGTTACAAGATTAAAAAATGATGGCTTTACACACACCGCTTTTGGTGATATTTTTTTGGAAGATTTAAAAACGTATCGTGAAAACCAATTGGCTAAAGTAGGCTTACATGCTGTTTTTCCTATTTGGAAACGAGATACTTCTGAATTAATACATGAGTTTTTGGATTTAGGTTTTAAGACAATTGTTGTTTGTGCGAATTCAAAATATTTTAATGAAGACTTTGTTGGAACCGTTATTGATGAAAACTTCATTCATAATTTACCTAAAGGCGTAGATCCTTGTGGCGAAAACGGCGAATTTCACACCTTTTGTTTTGATGGTCCTATTTTTAAAAACCCCATCTCTTTTACTATTGGAGAAAAAGTATATCGCGAATACGACAGTCCAAAAACCGATAATTCACAAAATGACAGTGATACATATGGTGTTTGGTATTGCGATTTACTTTTGCAATAAAAATGTACCCATAAAAAAGTCTTTAATATTTACTTTATCAGGTTGAGCCTGTCGAAACCGATATCGATTAGCAGAAAGCTAAAATATTTCGACAAGCTCAATATGACCTTTAACTAAGCTTTTTTTCAGTCGTTATTAAAGTTTAAATAATCACGAATTTAGTGCTTGATTAATTTTTGAATACTTGAACCTTGCTCATTAGTTAACTTCACCATATAAATGCCTGAATGTAATTTTTCTATTGAAACTGGTGTTTGCTTCACTTTTAATTCTTGTTTTAATACCAGACTTCCTGAAACCGAATACACTTCTAAAATTCCTATTTCTGAAATTTGAAAGGAATTTGAAGCTGGGTTTGGATATAATGCCATATCGAAATTATTTGCAGAATTACTTAAACTTAACGTTTTTTGGTTAATAACGCCCACAGCATCTAAATCGAAACCCGATGATGCAAAAGCTGTTGGATAGGGATCATTTACCATATTCCCAAAAATATCATATGTAGCATAAGTTGGGTTTATAGTTCCTACAACATCAATTATTTTTACATGGGTAATGCTATTTTTATCAAGCAAAACATCATCATCAATATCTTCTAAATCGAAAGGCGTACCATAACTTGCTTTATATTTTCCAGCTAAATTATTAATATAAGTGGCATCAAGATTTCCAAAACCTCCCACTTGTTTGGTAGTTTGAGTTTGGCTATGCGCAGGAAATCTAAAAAAGTTAACCCCATCAGAACTCACTTCAACAAAAGCCAATTCTAAAAAGGTATCACTAAAACTATTTTCAAAAACAGCTAAATCAAAACCCGAACCATTAGCTATAGGCGTGTTAAATGTTAAAGTTGCAGTTCCTCCATCTCCTAAACTAACAATTTGCCCATTCGCTTTATCAATAGCATTTTCAGCACTTCCGGCACTTGCCAATGCGCCCGTAGGATTAACAATATCTTGTGGACCTCTAACCAACGTTATACCTGTTGCCCAGGCTGTAAAAACTTCGGAGTCTCGATAAATGGCTGTTGTACCTTCAGCTCCTACTACAGGAGCGTAAGATTGTCCATTCATTAAACTATTTAACAATATAAAAAGTCCGAAAAAAAAGTAATTCTGTTTCATAATTTATTCTAAAATTTGGATGTGGAAATTCAGTCACAAAATGCGACTTCATATATATCACTGTATGTTAACTGGTTATGTTTTAATTAAAAAACCTTATATGCTTGCTATCTATGAGCTTTGATAGAAAAAATGGCATATAAGGTTTTTTGAAAATGAAGTATTAATTGAAGTAAATTTTAGCAGCTCCTACTTTTAATGTTTTAGTAGTATTCAAGGTATTTGTTGCTAAATTATAAATAAGCATTTCGCCTGTACCTGCTGTAAAATTTGTTTTTGTACCGTATAATGTATTATTATTGACCGCCATTCCATAAAAAGAATCATCAATAATACTTGTAGTGGACAAACTTGTAGCGCTATCTGTTATTGAATAAACTTTACCAGACACTTGATAATAAATTTTACCATCGCTATATGCCATTAAACTTGGATGTACTCCCGCTTCAAAAGTAAGAGTTGATATGATAGAGTTGTCTGTTGTATTAATTTTAGTAATTGCTCCAGGAGTTTCAACAGCTGGTGTTAACCAATATTGATTTGCACCTTCACTTAAAACAACTAAATCGCCAGCTTCATCTAGTATCATTTCATCTGGAACATCATCAACCGTAATAGTTTGAACCCCATTTGTCGCCGTATCAATTACGGAAACAATATTGTTTGTGGACCAACCTCCTTTATGAGACACGTACAATTTATTGTTTTTAGACAAAATTTGCTCAGGACCTTCCCCTACAGGAATAGAGCTTTCTACGGTATTTGTTGTTAAATTTATAACAGCTACAACATCATCGGTAGTACTTCCTCCATCTCCCCAATCGGTTACATACCCTTTTCCATTAGCAAAAGCTATGTATCTTGGGTTTGTTAAACCCGTATCAATAGTTGCTACAGATAGAAACGTATAGCGATTTACCACTTCAATGGTTTGAGATACGTTTACAACAATATAAGCTAAGTCATCCAAAAACGCGATACTTTGCGCTGTATCACCTAACAATTTTGAGTTTACATTATAAAAAACAGAATTTTCAACAGTAGAATAATCATCAGACACATAAGAAATAGAGGCATTCCCTTGGTAAAATCCACCTTCGTTTAAGACTATTATTCCGTTGTCATATTCACCTTTAATTACATCTACAGGATCATCGTCGTTTGTACAAGATGTAAAAATAATGCCTATTGTTAAGGCTAATAAAGTAAGTTTGTTCATTTTCATAATTTAAAATTTTATAATGGTTTGTATTTGATAATTTCTATTTGGCATGGGTCGTAATGCCACGTTTTCGTAATAGGTATTGTATAGATTGTTTACTTTAAAATTAATTTCGTAGTTAATGGTTCCGTTTTTATTTAGAACATAACCTAACCCTACATTTCCAACATTGTAAGCATTTAATGAACTACTTATTATAGATACTTCGCCATTAAACATATGTTGATAATACATGTTGAATTTTTTATAACCGTAAGCTAAATTCACATTTCCTTTATGAAAGGGGACGTAAATAAGTTGTTTTTTCGTTTTTAAATTTTCCGAAACTGTATATGAATAATGCGCATTTAAATTAAAGTGATGCCCTTTTACTTTATAATCAGACTCCAATTCTAATTCGGCACCATAACTTTGGGTTTCTGCTACATTTAGTGGTGTATACATACCATCTAATATTGGTTTACCCATATCATCTAAAGCTGGTTGCCATTGAATTAAATATTCAGTATTTATATAATAGCCGTTTAATTTAAAATTGACATGTTTAAATTGAAGTTGCTGCCCAAAATCCACTTGATATGACGATTCTGGAACCAAATCTAAATTTCCTCCGGGGTTCCAATACAAATCGTTAAAGGTTGGTACACGGTAATTTTTTGACCCGTTAATTTGAATTTTATACAAACCTGTTACTTGATATGCCGCATCTAAAGAAAACACAAACGGACTTTCGAAGCCAGACGTAAAGTCTTTTCTAAGGTTAATGCCATAATTTAATTTATCAGTTAGCTTATGGTTTAGCAAAGCTGTAGTTGAAAAAGCCCTTCGTTTAGGATCGCCAAAACTGCTGCCGGCACCTTCATAACTATTAAAGTCTAAAATGGTTTTAAATTGAAGTTTCTCTGATAAACGCACATTTAAGCTATGGTTTACCAAGTAGGTATTTACTTTTCCGAAGGTATAATTGTCTGTGTTTTTGTTTTCAAAATATTTAAATTTTTCTTGAAGATACCCCACTTTCAAACTAGAATTAAACTTACCAGAAATTCGAACCCAATCTAACATGGTTCGATAGTTTTCATCTTCATATTTACTTCTAGGTGGAGCTACCAAGGTTCCTGAAAATTCTCTATCTCCAATATAACTTTGGCTATATAATTTTAAAACATCTTTTTTTGAAATAAAATAACCTAGATTCACATTCAGATTTAAGTTTTCAAAGGCTCCATTTTCGTTCACCTTATTGGTGCCTAAGTATTTATAATCGTTATCCGATTTTACATAAAACAACCCGAAATCAACAGTAAAAGCATCCGATCCATAAGAAGAATTAAACCCCGTTTGTTTGGTATTAAAACTACCGTAAGAAACCTGAACGGAATTATCAAAATGAGAATAAAAAGCCAGTTTATTATTTAAATGAATACTGCCACCAATGGCACCACTACCATATTGCACGCTACCACCACCACTTCTAATAGCTATGGAATTGTAATTGCTTGTGTTTATTGTATTAAAATCTGTTTGCCCATTAAGTTGAGAATTGATATTAATCCCATTCCAAATAACAGCGGTTTGTGAAGCATTGGTACCTCTAAAAGATGGCGAGGATACCATGCCATAACCATTTTCCTTAAAATATAAGTTACTATTAAAAGTTAATAAAGTAGTTAAGGATTTTGAATTTTGTTTTAAAACAGAATCATTTAAAACAGACTGCTTAACTCCTGAAGCATAATGAATTAATTTGCTATCACTTAAAACAACTTCATCCAATATTTGAATAGAATCTGTAATAAATTGAGAGAAACCATGCTGCCAAATACTTGTAAAGAGTAAAAATAAAATTATTTTTTTCATAAATCTTGAAGACCTTTTTCCCGAAAGTCGAATTAGATGATGAAAATGGCAGGTCTCCTGACTTGCGTCTTCATGTTCGTCTTCCCAAAGAATAAATCTTCAGTGACTTGAAGTTTAACATGAAGCTTTGTAGCTTACAGTTGCGGGAACAGCTCTGGAATTAATAAATTACGAATTACGATTTTTCAATTATAATGATAAAAACGTAAATCTAAAATCTGCAATCGTAAATCATTGCACCAGATTCCCTTTTAATCGACTCAATTACCCAAACTTTTTAGGTTTTTGATTGTCGAACCAAATTTCGATGTAAATGTAAATATTAACTTTATAACTGCAACTAAAAACTTATTTTTTCTTGGTCATTTTATAAATCAAATAAATAAACCCAATTAAAAAATGTGCAATTATTACGCCAGCTACTATATATATTGTTAAATTTGACCCGTCTCGCATTGTTAATATTTTCACCAAAAGTAACAAGCTTTAAAACATCTAAAAATGACAATTGTCATCTATTTCTAATGTAATTGTTTCAATAACCAAATAAAAAATTACATGAAAGCGAAAGGCAAGCTAATTAAAAACAAAAAATATAAACCGTTGAAATACAAATCGCTCCTAATAATCCTCATTACATTAATTCTTTTTAATTGTAAAAATGAATCTAAAAAACAACTTTCAGAAGGCATTGAAGGCACACCTCTATATTTAAAATATGCCAAGGGTTTTACGGTTGAAGATTTTGGTACTTATAAAGTTTTAGAAATAATAAGTCCGTGGCCAAAAGCAGATAAAACTTATCGTTTTGCACTATTAAACAAAGATTATGATGCCGATTTTTGGAGTAAAGAGCAAAAAGACTATGATGAAACTTTAGAAATTCCGATTAAAAAATCTGTAGTTACTTCAACCACACACATTCCTGCTTTAGAATTATTAGATGTAGAACAAACCTTGTTAGGATTTCCTGGAACAGAATATATTTCTTCTAAAAAAACAAGAAAACGAATTGATGATGGATTCATTAGGGAATTGGGCAAAAATGAAGGTATTAATACCGAAGTGCTGTTAGAATTAGAACCCGATGTAGTTATTGGTTTTGGTGTAGATGGCAATAACAGAACCTTTGAAACCATAAAAAAATCGGGAATTCCAGTTATTTTTAATGGCGATTGGGTTGAAGAATCTCCTTTAGCGAAAGCAGAGTGGATTAAATTTTTTGGTGTGCTATTTAACAAAGAAAAAGAAGCCGATTCTATTTTTAATACCATTGAAAAAGAATATTTAGAAGCTAAAGCTTTGGCAAAAAAGGTTAATTACCAACCCACCATTTTAAGTGGCGCTATGCATAATGATATTTGGTTTTTGCCAAACGGAACTAGTACCGAAGCACAACTTTTAAAGGATGCCAACACAAATTATTTATGGAAAGATTCTAAAGGAACGGGCAGTTTATCGCTTAATTTTGAATCGGTTTATTCAAAAGCAAAAGATGCCGATATTTGGTTAAGCCCCTCAAACTATATTAGCAAAGAAGCACTAAGAAATGCCAATTCGCATCATGCCATGTTTAACGCATTTAAAAATAACCATATTTATTCCTCTATAAATACTACCGGAACATCTGGCGGTATTTTATATTTTGAAATGGGAGTTGCTCGCCCCGATTTGGTTTTAAAAGATCTAATTAAAATTTGTCATCCAGAACTCTTAAAAAATTATGATCTTTACTTTTTTAAAAAATTAGATTAATTGCCAAATTCAAACACATACAAATTTTCATTTTTAGTATTATTCTTAGTACTAGTTATCTGTTTTTTCACAAACATAAGTTTGGGCTCCATTTATATTCCTTTTAAAGATGTATTTAATAGTCTTATTGGAAGTGCTACCCAGCAAGAAACTTGGCAACATATTATTCAAAATTACCGATTACCAAAAGCCATAACTGCTATTTTAGTAGGTTCTGGTTTGGGTATTTCCGGACTTTTAATGCAAACCCTGTTTAGAAATCCGTTAGCAGGCCCTTTCGTTTTGGGCATAAGTTCGGGTGCTAGCTTGGGTGTTGCTTTAATTATTTTAGGCTCCTCTGTATTTGGTGGCGTTTTTGCAACCTTTTTAATTTCAAAATGGAGCATTGTTATAGCTGCCAGTTTAGGTAGTTTTTTAGTTCTATTGGCCGTTTTATTGGTGTCTATTAAAGTGCGCGATACTATGGCCATACTAATTATAGGCCTTATGTTTGCCAGTATTACCGCTGCTATTGTAAGTGTGCTTTCGTATTTTGGATCTGCGCAACAATTACAACAATATATTTTCTGGGGGTTTGGTAGTTTAGGCAATCTATCGTGGGATGAATTATTAATATTCTCTATCATTTATTGTCTTGGTATCCTGATAAGTTTAGCCTCGGTAAAATCTTTAAACACCTTACTTTTAGGAGAGAATTATGCTAAAAGTTTAGGTTTGAACATTAATAGAAGTCGGTTAGCCATTATAGTTTCAACCAGTTTATTAGCAGGAACCATTACCGCTTTTACAGGGCCTATTGCATTTATAGGTTTAGCCATTCCGCATTTAACACGACAGGTTTTTAATACTTCAAACCATAAAATATTGGTACCCGCCGTTTTTCTATTTGGGGCTATCGTGATGCTAATTTGCGACAGTATTGCACAAGTGCCCAATAGCGACTATACATTACCTATCAATGCCATTACATCATTAGTAGGGGCGCCCGTAGTAATCTGGTTATTAGTTAGAAAACGAAAAATGGTATTTTAAATTAGATCCGTTAGAATGTTAGACAAATTAGATTTATAGATAAAATTCAATGAATTAGTGGACAAAAAAAACCAACATATCATTTTAAAAACCAAAGATTTATCCGTTGGATATAAATCAAAAAAAGCACAAACTATTGTAGCTTCAAACATTAATATTGAATTACATAGAGGTGAATTGGTGGGTTTAGTTGGAGGAAATGGCATAGGGAAATCGACGCTTTTAAGAACAATTACCAATGTGCAGGAAGCCTTGAGCGGCGATATTTTTATAAATGAAAAACCTATAAAAAAATATCCAGCTCTTGATTTGGCTAAAGTATTAAGCCTGGTTTTAACCGAACAAATGATGTCTAAAAATTTATCGGTTTTTGAATTGGTGGCTTTGGGCAGACAACCTTACACCAATTGGGTAGGCAATTTATCTGAAAATGATATTACGATTATTAACAAGGCTTTGTATCAAACCAATATAGTCGATTTAAAACAGAAACGTTGTTTCGAATTAAGCGATGGCCAACTACAAAAAGTAATGATCGCACGTGCGCTCGCTCAAGATACCGACTTGATTATTTTAGATGAACCTACTACGCATTTAGATATGTACCACAAAGCTTATATTTTGAAATTACTTCAAAAATTAGCTAAAGAAACTAATAAAACCATTCTATTTTCTTCACATGAAATAGATTTGGCCATTCAACTTTGTGATTCATTAATTGTGATGTCTAAAAACAAAGTGGTTTCCGATTCCCCTTGTAACTTGATTTCAAACGGAACTTTTGAAACCTTATTTCCTAAAGATTTAATTGCTTTTGATGAAAAAACGGGAAGTTTTCGGGTGAAAAAATAGAGTTATTATTTATTTTCATTATGTGGAACTAGAGTTGTAAATGGTTGCTCATCAATAAAGCATTCCATTGGCAAATATTGTTCACTAAATTTCATTTGATTAGAATTAAACCATTTCACTTTATATAGTTCTTTAGAAATAATTTTTTTATTATCTCCATTGGGGTAAAATAAATCTTCTCCTAATTCTTGTTTATAACCACATAAAACAAATTCTGGAGTTGAATAATTAACTACATGCTCAATTGTTTTCCTATTCTCTTCCTTTTTATTAATAATAATTTTTTTGATTGAACTTCTTTTTTTTAGTATCTCTAATTTTTTAGTTTTAAAGTAAATTATATTTCCATATAAATATTTAGCATTTTTATAATTTGAAACCTCAGTAATTAAACTAATTTTATCGTTATCATCAATCTTATAAACTGGTTTCTTCCCGTCTATTCTTGCGATAAAAAAATTAGTGTAATTACGTAGCATAGATTCATAAACTACGACTTCTTTAAATTCACTTTTATTATCATCAAAAAAAACACAAGTATATTTAGTTTTTTCCGCTATCGTTTTACCATTAGAAGAATCTACAACTTTCTTTTTATTATCTTCAAAATAAACTTCCTTCACAACCATAAATGGTGGTACTAATTTTCCATCCCCTCTTATTTCTAAATCATATAACAATGGATGTGTTTTAAAGGTTACTATCTCTCCTATTTTGAATTTATTGATTGAACTCATATATTTTTTCTTTAAATATAAGAATAATAGTATATTTACAAATAAAAAGTAAGGAAGTTCTTTAGTTAGAAGAAATAAAACATTTGTTGAACTACTGTATTAATTTATAATTAATCACTTAATCCGACTTTTTCAAGTAAAAAGGTTAATAAATACGGAGATTAAGTAAAGAGTATTAGAAGTTGTTTTGTTACAACAGCATTGAATTATTTTCGGAATTATCGATAATACCTCAATAATTCTATGCAGAGTCCCTGTATGCTCCAACAACTGGTGTATATCTAAGTTCTCTAGAACGAAGTTAACTATTAATTCAGTAAGTGCTATCATTTATTTAGTGTTTATTTATTAGACGTATAAATGCAGCGTGAGTCGAGAATTCGGCTAATAGTTCAATCCTTTATAAGGTGTAAGTTTTATTCTGTTATAAATACGTGCGAGAGCTTCCTTTTCTTTTTTTATTATGATAGAGCAAAAAGATTGGTTTAAAGACAGAGGTTATCCACATTTTACTAATAAGACTCCACTGTCTATTAGAAAAAATATTGAGCGCTTTGTAACCAACCCAAAAAAAGTATTTCAACATTCCTTTTCTCCACTCATATTCAAAGAAATTAAACAAAGACGCTATAAATTATCTGATTTTAATGGAGAATTAAGACGTTCCCACAAAAAAATTAAAAAAGGTAAAATAGTTTCAAACACAAAAATTAGAGAAATACTATATGCGACGCATTTAGATGCTCATATCTATTCGTATTACACGCAACAAATTATCACTCCAAAGTATGAAGCCTATTTAAAACAAAACTCCTTACTTTCAAATTCAATAACGGCTTATAGACAAATTGAAACAGATGATAAACTAAAGTTTAAAAGCAATGTACATTTTGCTAAAGATGTATTTGATGAAATTAAACGAAGAGAAAATTGTGTAACTCTTGTTTTAGATATAGAAAACTTCTTCCCTAGTTTAAATCATAAAAAATTAAAACTAGCTTGGGCAAAAATATTAGGTTACAAAACATTACCTAAAGATCACTTCAATATTTTTAAAGCCACTACCCGATTTTCATACGTGAAATTGAAAGATTTAAAAACAAAGAATGGTCATTTTGATGAAAAAGAATTATCAAAATTTAGAAAAGAAGGAAAGCATACCTTTTTCAGAAGTATTAAAGAATTAGTAGATTCTGATATAATTATTCATAAAAATCAAAAACAAAACGACCAAAAAGAATTGATTGGTATCCCACAAGGATTACCTATTAGTGCTTTACTGGCAAATATATACATGCTCGCTTTTGATGAGTCTGTTATAAATGAATTAACATTAAGACACAATGTGTTTTATCGAAGATATTCAGATGATATTGTGATGATTTGTGAAGAGAATCAAATAAAATTAATTGAAGACTTCGTTAAAAATGAAATGATAAAAAACGAGTTAACTGTTTCTTTAGAAAAAACAGAAAAAACACTTTTCAAAATAAATGATAAACGTTTAAAATCCTATAAAATTGAAAATGATGGAAGTTTAAAAGAAAATGTACCATTAAATTATTTAGGTTTCGAATTTTATGGCTATCAAACTTTAATTAAATCTAAAAACTTAGCTAAGTTTTATAGAGAAATGAAACAAACGATTAAAAGAAAGCATAAACGTGTAGAAGCTATTAAAGAAAAACATCTACTCGATGAAGCTCCAATTTTCAAAAGAAAAATCTATCGTCTCTTTAGTTTTAAAGGAGAAAAATCTAGGATGCTCCCTGCTAAAAGAACAGATTTTATTGATGGCAAAGCAAAAACAGAGTATTTTGAAAGAAAGTTCAGAGGTAACTATTTACGATATGCCTATCGAGCTTCAGACGCTTTGGAAGCGCCTGAAATAAAAAGACAATTACGAAATCATTGGAAGATACTTCAAAAAACAATGAAGAAGTATGACTTTTCAAATGTTAAGAAAGATTAACATATCACAATTACAAACCTTTATTATTTATTACTTTTACATTCATAAGATTTAAACCATCATGAACGACAACATCATTCTAATTCTAGCCATTTTAATTTCTGGAGGCATTGGTGCTTATATTGGCATAACCATTACCAAACTAAAAAGCAAAAGCGAACAAAGCACCCTGGAAGAGCGCAATGCCAACTTACACCAACAGTTAGTTGATTTTAAACAATTTTCAGAAACTGAAAACGCCAAACAGAACCAAACTTTCAATACGCAAATAACCGATTTAAGAGAAACCATTTCTAAAATTGAAAGAGAACGTGAAGAGATTCGTCGTGAAAAAGAATTTTTAAATGCTGAATTAACTCGTAAAAACACCGAATACGAAAACCTACAACAAGTTAGTTCTAAACGCGAACAAGAAATTGAAGTACGCCAAGAACAACTTCGTAAAGATTTTGAATTGTTGGCGAATAAAATTTTAGAGGAAAAATCGGAGAAATTCACCACCAAAAACAAAGAAAATTTAGATGCTATTTTAAAACCGCTTCAAGAAAAAATAAAAACTTTTGAAGACAAAGTCGATTTAACTCAAAAAGAAAGCATCAGCATGCATTCCGCTTTAAAAGAGCAACTATTAGGTTTAAAAGATTTAAACCAACAAATGACTAAAGAGGCTACCAACCTAACCCGTGCACTAAAAGGTGATAGCAAAATGCAAGGAAATTGGGGCGAATTGGTTTTAGAACGCGTTTTAGAAAAGTCTGGCTTAGAGAAAGATAGAGAGTATTTTGTGCAGCAAAGTTTTACATTGGCAGATGGGTCTCGTGTTTTACCAGACGTTGTTTTAAATTTACCTGATGGCAAAAAAATGATTATTGACAGCAAAGTGTCTTTAACCAATTATGAACGCTTTATAAATGCTGAAGACGATGATAAACCTCAATATTTAAAGGCTCATATTAACTCTGTTAAAAAACACGTTGACCAACTTTCAGATAAAAACTATCAAGATTTATACGATATAGAATCACCCGATTTTGTACTCATGTTTATCCCCATTGAACCTGCTTTTGCCGTAGTAGTGAATGATGATAATTCCATATACAATAAAGCTTTCGAGAAGAACATTGTAATTGTAACACCTTCTACCCTTTTGGCAACTTTACGTACTATTGATAGTATGTGGAATAACGAAAAACAACAACAAAATGCTATTGAAATTGCAAGACAAGCCGGAGCACTTTATGATAAATTTGAAGGTTTAATGAATGATTTAGTTGGTGTTGGTAAAAAAATTGATGCCACAAAATCAGATTACAATTCAGCCATGAATAAGTTATTTGAAGGAAATGGAAACCTCATCATTAGTGTTGAAAAACTAAAAATATTAGGTGCCAAAGCAAAAAAGGCATTGCCTGAAGCTATTATAAAACGTGCGAGCAAAGAAATAGAGTAAACCATTTTGTGAATATTATAATTCAAAAAATGAAATTCCATAAAACTAAAAACATCATCACATGAAAATTCTTCTTAAAATTGGTATTGGCATCTTTTTAATACTTATAGGGTATTTTTGTTTTATATATTTCGCTCATTATAGTGAAGGTATAAGAGCAGGCGAATTAGTAAAATTTAGTAAAAAAGGTGTGTTTATTAAAACTTGGGAAGGACAAATAAGCCAAGGAGTTTCGGAATCCCTTCAATTTGAATTTTCGGTTGAAGATAAAGAGGAACAGGTAAAAGCAGATTTAATGAATTTACAAGGCAAGTATGTAAAACTTCATTATTTTGAACGTTATAAATCATTATTTTGGTTGGGAGATACCAAATATTTTATTACCAAGGTTGAATTACAACAATAAAACAGCTTTATATTATCACTTAAAAACGCCATATATTTGTTTATCACCTAAAAACGTGATATATTTAAATATTCCTTTAATAAGGCATTTTTATTAATATTCCCTAAAAAAGGCATTTTAAAAATTATTCCTTTAAAAAGGAATATAAAACTTAAATATGGTAAGCATAATAACAGGAGATATCATTAGGTCTAAAAAATTTAAAAATCCAGAAATATGGTTAACGCCTTTAAAAGAAGCATTAACCAACACTGGAATTGACAAAAAATATTGGGAGATATTTCGTGGTGATAGTTTTCAAATTGAAGTTAAGGACAATGAAAAAGCATTTAATATTGCCACATATATTAAAGCTTGCATAAAAACCGTAAAAGGATTGGATGTAAGAATGGCGATAGGTTTAGGCAATAAAAGCTTTGAAGGAGATGATGTAACCGAATCTAATGGAGAAGCATTTCAATTTTCTGGAGACACACTAGAGGACCTTAAAAAAGAGAAAACAAACTTAAAGATAAAGTCTCCATTTTTATTTTTAAACGAAGAACTGAACTTATATTTTAAGCTCGCCTTGATAACGATGGATGATTGGTCTGTCAATTCTGCTGAAACCGTTAAAATAGCTCTGGAAAATCATGGTTTGTTACAAACAGAAATGGCAAAAGTTTTAGGGGTTAGCCAAGACGCAGTGAGCAAACGTTTAAAACGCGCCCATTTTAATGAAATAATGGATTTAGACAGAATGTACCGTCAAAAAATAAATCTATCACAACAAAAACAACTGGAAGAAAAATGATAGTACTGATAAAACTTTTGTTAGCGCATTTTATTGGTGATTTTTTTCTTCAACCAGCAAAATGGGTTAAAGAAAAAGAAAAGAAAAAGCTGAAATCGAATAAGCTATACCTTCATGTTTTAATACACATTATCTTAACCAGCATCTTTCTTTGGGACGCTTCATTATGGCCCATCATTTTAATTATTGGTGTCACACATTTTATTATTGATGCTACAAAACTTATAATTCAAAAGAAAAAAACTAAACGTCTGTTATTTTTTATTGATCAATTATTTCACATTGGGGTTATTATTATATGCTATTTTTTATTCACTGAAAATAATTTCAGCATAAGTAATTATACTACCGAAGCCCATTTATTACTTGTAGCATGCTTACTGTTTTTAACAATTCCTACCTCTATAATTATGAAAACCATTTTTTTAAAGTGGAATATTTCAGAACTCACTAAAAATAACGAATCACTAGAGGATGCAGGAAAATATATTGGTATTTTAGAGCGTGTTTTAGTATTTATTTTCATCATAGTAGGACACTGGGAAGCTGTTGGTTTTTTAATTACCGCCAAGTCCGTTTTTAGATTTGGTGACTTAAAAGAGTCTAAACACCGCCAACTAACAGAATACATTTTAATAGGAACTTTAATAAGTTTTGGAATCGCCATAATAACCGGAATTGTATACGCAACTTTAACTTAATACTATGATTAGAACAATTGAAGAATCGCAAATAACCATTACACAATTAATGTTACCAACTAACTCTAATTTTAGTGGTAAAATACATGGAGGCTATATTTTAAGCCTTATGGACCAGATAGCATTTGCTTGTGCTTCTAAACATTCAAGAAATTACTGTGTAACAGCATCGGTAAATAAGGTAGATTTTTTAAATCCTATTGAAGTTGGCGAACTTGTAACATTAAAAGCCTCCATTAATTATACAGGAAGAACCTCGATGGTTATTGGAGTTAGGATAGAGTCTGAAAACATACAAACAGGCGAGAAAAAGCATTGTAATTCCTCCTATTTCACCATGGTTGCTAAAGATGAAAATGGAGAAAACGTACCAGTTCCAGGAATTATATTGGATACTAAAGATAAAGTAAGACGCTTTGCCAGAAGTATTGCCAGACAAGAACAGGCAAAACACAGATCTACAGCCTTTAGAACTTCAGAATTTAAAATGGAGCTCTATTTAGAATCTTTAAAAGGACAAAATGCACAAATTGAAACCATACATTATTAATTTCTTTTAAAACAAAGCATAAAAAAAAGCTGTCTATAAAGTGTATTATATTTACTTTGTCAGGTTGAGCTTGTCGAAACCGATATTGATTATCAATAAGTTAAATATTTCGACAGGCTCAATATGACATAGAATTACACTTTTCAGACAGCCTCTTCTATCTTTATTTATTCAAGTACATTTTTCGTCTTGAGTATAGTTCGTAAAACTCATCGTCTTTTAAACTATCTATAAACAAGATACTTTCACCTGTACTTTTCATTTCAGGTCCTAACTTCTTATTTACGTTATGAAATTTATTGAACGAGAACACTGGTTGCTTAATAGCAAATCCTTTTAATTGTGGATTAAAGTTGAAATCTTTAACCTTTTTCTCTCCCAACATCACCTTGGTTGCATAATTTACATAAGGCTCGCCGTAAGCTTTTGCTATAAACGGAACCGTTCTAGATGCTCTAGGGTTTGCTTCGATGATGTAAACAATATCATCTTTAATTGCAAACTGTATATTTATTAAACCAACCGTATTAAGTGCTAACGCAATTTTTTTGGTGTGGTCTTTAATTTGTTGCATGACAAATTCACCTAAATTAAATGGTGGCAACATGGAGTTACTATCACCCGAATGTATTCCACATGGCTCAATATGTTCCATGATACCAATAATGTAAACCTCTTCGCCATCGCAAATAGCATCGGCTTCTGCCTCAATAGCGCCCTCTAAATAATGGTCTAACAATAACTGGTTCCCTGGCATTTGGCTTAATAAATCAACAACATGTTTTTCAAGTTCTTCCCTATTGATAACAATTTTCATGCCTTGGCCACCAAGTACGTATGAAGGTCTTACCAATATTGGGAAATCCAACACATCAGCAATTCTTGCAGCTTCATCTGCGGTTGTAGCAATATCAAATTGAGGATAAGGAATATTATTTTCTTTTAATAAGTTTGAAAAATGCCCTCTATCTTCAGCTAAATCTAAAGATTCATAGCTTGTTCCAATTATTTTAACACCCCATTTGGTTAATTTTTCAGCAAGTTTCAACGCCGTTTGCCCACCTAATTGCACAATCACACCTTCTGGTTTTTCATGCTTGATGATGTCGTAAATATGTTCCCAGAAAACAGGTTCAAAATATAATTTATCGGCAGTATCAAAATCGGTTGAAACCGTTTCAGGATTACAGTTTATCATAATGGTTTCATAACCACATTCAGCAGCCGCTAACACACCATGTACACAACAATAATCGAACTCGATACCTTGCCCAATTCGGTTTGGTCCCGAACCTAAAACGATGATTTTCTTCTTATCTGTAACAATACTTTCATTATCTGCATAACGTTTTCCGTCGGCAGTTTCCATATCGCTTTCAAACGTTGAATAATAATATGGCGTTTTAGCTTTAAACTCGGCAGCACAGGTATCTACCAATTTATAGACACGATTCACACCAAATTCTTCACGCTTATTATAAACCTGACTTTCCAAACAACCCAACATGTGTGCTATTTGTCTGTCTCCGTAGCCTTTTTGCTTTGCTTCAAGTAATAAATCTTTTTGAATGGTATCAATTTTAAATGTAGAAATTTCTTTCTGAAGCAAGAACAATTCTTCGTATTGCTTCAAGAACCACATATCAATTTTTGTGATTTCGTGAATTCTACTTAACGGAATTCCCATAGCGATGGCATCGTAAATAATGAATACACGATCCCAAGAAGCATAGGTTAATTTCTCTATAATTTGGTTATAATCTTTATTCTCTTTACCATCAGCACCTAATCCATTACGCTTAATTTCAAGCGATTGCGTTGCTTTATGTAAGGCTTCTTGAAAAGAACGTCCAATCCCCATAACTTCACCAACAGATTTCATTTGAAGTCCTAAGGTTCTGTCAGATCCTTCAAATTTATCAAAGTTCCAACGTGGTATTTTAACAATCACATAATCTAAAGTAGGTTCAAACAACGCCGAAGTAGATTTTGTAATTTGATTTTGTAATTCATCTAAATGATACCCCAAAGCCAATTTAGCCGCTATTTTCGCAATAGGATATCCTGTTGCTTTACTTGCTAATGCTGAAGAACGTGATACACGCGGGTTGATTTCAATGGCTATAATGTCTTCTTTTTCATCTGGAGACACTGCAAACTGCACATTACATCCACCTGCAAAATCACCAATACTTCGCATCATATGGATAGCCATATCACGCATTTTTTGATATGTTTTATCACTTAAAGTCATTGCTGGTGCTACCGTAATAGAATCACCTGTATGAATTCCAATCGGGTCCATATTTTCAATAGAACAGATAATTACCACATTATCATTGGCATCACGTAACAATTCTAATTCGTACTCTTTCCAACCAATTAATGCTTTATCAATCATTACCTCGTGGATAGGAGACACCTCTAATCCTCGTGTTAATAATTCATCATAATCTTCTTCTTTATAAACGAATGAAGCCCCTTCACCACCTAATGTAAATGATGCCCTAATGATTAATGGAAAACCAAATTCCTGCGCAATTTCTTTTCCTTTCAAGTAAGAAGTAGCCGTTGCTTGAGGTGCCATAGGGATACCTATTTTAAGCATTAGCATTCTAAACTTCTCTCTATCTTCTGTAATATTGATAGCGTCGATATCTACACCAATAATTTCAACATTAAAATCTTTCCAAATCCCTTTTTCGTCTGCTTCAATACATAAGTTTAATGCAGTTTGTCCACCCATAGTTGGCAAAACGGCATCAATTTGTGGATGTTCCTTTAATATTTTAATTAAAGACTTGGTTGTAAGCGGCAACAAATACACATGGTCGGCCATTGATGGGTCGGTCATGATGGTTGCTGGATTCGAATTAATTAAAATGGTTTCAATTCCATCCTCTCTTAAAGAGCGTAATGCTTGCGTTCCTGAATAATCAAACTCGCATGCTTGCCCAATAATGATAGGACCAGATCCAATAATTAGAATAGATTTAAGTTTTGAATTTTTTGGCATTTTTACTTTTTAATTGTTGTTTTATAATAAGTTACAAAAATAGGCATTAACAGATATAAAAAAAGGCATTACACTTAAGTAATACCTTTATTATATTAACAATTGTTAATCATTTATTTTTTATGTCTCGCTTCAGATGATACAGACAATTTTTTTCTACCCTTAGCTCTTCTACGAGCAAGTACTTTTCTTCCATTAGCAGAAGCCATTCTTTCTCTAAAACCGTGTTTGTTTCTTCTTTTTCTTTTTGATGGCTGAAATGTTCTTTTGCTCATTACTTTATATCTTTAAAATCTGAATTGTACTTTTTATTTATTATTTTGGGTTCCTTTAAAACCGAGGGCAAATATACAAAGAGTTTTTACTCTGGCAAATGTTATTTTAAAAAAAAATTTAATTTATTTTCACGAAACTAAATTGAGTACTAAATGCTTCATTTATTTAGGGTAAACTACGCTTTTTTGTTAAAAATGTATGGATTGATTTTGACAAAAATTTAGTTTCTTTGCATTCAACAATTAAATCAGACGATAAAAAATGTCTGTAACAACATTTCAAACTATACAAAATGTACAATAAAATCATAAAACTTATTATAGCTGCTGGAATTATAGCTTTTGCAGTTTATCAATTTACTGAAGGAAACATTGGTAACGGCATCATGTTTATATTGCTTTCTTTAATTTTTGTATTCCTATATTTTAAAAACGAGTTTATTCTATTGGCTTTTTTAAGATTACGTAAACAAGATTTTGAAGGTGCTAAAAAATGGTTGGATAAAATTAAAAACCCTGAAGCTGCCTTAGTAAAAAAACAACAAGGCTATTATAATTACTTACATGGTTTAATGGTTTCGCAAACCAATATTAATGAGGCTGAAAAATATTTCAAGAAAGCAGTAACGCTAGGTTTATCTATGGATCATGATTTAGCCATGGCAAAGTTGAATTTGTCTGGCATCGCTTTTTCCAAACGAAGAAAAATAGAAGCTGAAAAACTACTTGCCGAAGCTCAAAAATTAGACAAACAAGGCATGTTGACCGACCAGATAAAAATGATGAAAGAGAATATGAAACGTGCTGTGGGGCCAACACAACATTTTGGTGCAGGTGGTTCTATAAGAGCTCAAAAAAGGAGAGGTTAATTTTCTTTCGACTTCCAATTTTGGAGTCTATCCAAATATAAATACGATTCTACAAATTCTCGGTGGGCTTTACTTGTCATTTTTTCAACTAAATTCAAAGCTGAAATATAACTTGCTAAGTTTCCATTAGAAGAACTGAATTTACCATCTTCCACATAAGTTACTAATGAATCGTTCTGTACAATTAAGTTAGGATAATCTTTCTGTAATTGCTCGCCACCACCAATCCAGGTTACTATTTTTTTGCCATCTGCAATTCCAGATGTGCCTATTAACTGTGCGCCTCCACAATTACTTACTACATATTTAGTTTCTTCGTTTTTCTTTTTTATGAAATCTATAATATTTTTATTGTGTACTTGGGCATACATATCATAAGCACTTGGCACAAAAAGCGCTTCCAGTTTTGGGCAATTTTCAAAGGTAAAATCTGGTACAAATCTCAAACCTTCTTCTGTAGTTATTAGGTTTTCGGTTTCGGCAATGGTGACAACGTTAAAAAGTTGTGTTCCATCTTCGGTTGGTTTCGAAAATACATCAGAGGTTGCCGTCACTTCTGTTTGCAATACGCCATTATACATTAACAACCCAATAGTTGGCAATTCAGTTTTAAAAGGTTTTAAATGTTTGGTTAAAGTATCAGTTGAAATTTCTTTATGAGTCTTAAATTCAGAATCAGAGTCTTTTTTTGATTTATCCGAATTACAATTCAGTAAAAAAAATGTCAAAAACGCTACGCATAGTATTTTCAATATCTTCATTATAAAATGGTTTGTAATTTTAACCCAAAGTTAATTAGTTATAATAGCCTTTTTCGGGAATTTCAATCGTATAATTTTTTCTAGATTTATTATTAAGCTTAGGCTCCCTTAACCAAGGATTATGAATTTTTAGTATTTTGTAATTGATACCATGCTCTTCTGCAAACTTTGTGAAATCGGTTATTTCAGTATCCACATTCACTTCATAAGTAGGTATATTGGTATACAAATCTTTTTCTCTAAAATTAAAACCATATTTAGCTGGGTTCGATAAAATTTCTTTTAAAGCAACGATTCTAAAAATATAACGGCCAGTTTCTTCACCTAGCAATAAATCGTAATAATCGTTAACATTTTGCTCTCTCAAATATCTGGAAACACCACCGTTACCTGCATTGTAAGCCGCAGCTGCCAGCGTCCAAGAACCTAATTCTTGTTTTGATTTTAATAAATACTTACAAGCCACTTCGGTTGATTTTTCCAAATGGTAACGTTCATCTACGTTATCATTCACCTCCAAACCATTTTCCCTAGCGGTAGCTGGCATAATTTGCCAAACACCACGTGCTCCAGCAGGAGAAACAGCGTTGGTTAAACCACTTTCAATAACTGCTAAATATTTAAAATCGTCTGGAATACCATTTTTAGCCAAAATAGGTTCTATAATCGGGAAATATTTTTTAGCACGCTTAAACATTAATAATCCGTTAGATTGCCAATAAGTATTTACCAATAATTCTTTATCCATGCGCTCTAAAATATCTGGATCTTTAAGCGGCATAGGTTCACCTGCAAAATCTAAATTACTCGGTATTTGAAGTGCATAAACATTATAATCGTTTATAAGTTTTTTTTCAAAATTTTCATCTGTAGGCGCTTCTTGTATGGCATAAATAAATAGCGCACATAAACTTAATAATCCCACAAACGCCAATAATTTCTGTATAGTCTTCATTTTCAATAAGTTTTTATTTAAAGGTAATAGTTTTGTTTAATTTTCTAAAATTATACTTGGTAAATTTTCGTTAAACCACTTATATTTATTGATAATCATGATATGGGTTCCTCCTTTTATAGTGATACAATTTGAAATATATTTTATAGGAAATACAGCATCATTGTCACCATGAATATGAACTAAATTAGGTTGATACGTTTCTTGATGCCAACAAACCATTTCTTTTATTGCCCAACTTAAATAACTACTATCGTTTACCGACAAATATTTTTTATAAAGCTCCAACCGCTTGGTTACCTCACTACCAAAAGCGTATTTAGCTAAAAGTTCAATATTACCCATTAACTGTGTTGGCAACAACTTATATGCCATGGTTGTTTTTGCTAACAACATTTTTTTTGGCAACTCATTTGTTGATTTAACGCTAGATACTATAATAAGTTTTCGAACAGTAATGTGCTTACTTATTTCTTGCACTAAAACACCACCAAATGACACGCCCAATAAAACGATATTATCATGTTTAATTTCTGAAGTCATTCTTAATGCATAGGCACTAATAGTTTCATTTTTAAGAGGTATAAACCATTCTAAAAGATGAACTTCAAATTGATTATCTGGTAATTTTATATACTCAAAAATTTTAGGACTAGCCGCCATTCCGGGCATTAAATAAACATGTATTATTTCTTTACTCATAAATTCTAAGATAAAAAACAATAAACTAACTGTAATAGTTTATTTTATAAGGCATTAACCTTTATTTTACTTTTTAGTAATGATTATTTTACGTAATTTTGCATAACAAAGTTATATAAATAGCACTCACTATTTTAGATTCCTTAAGAAGAAATAAAAAAACTTACCATGATTGATGCTGCAGAATTAATAGACAACGATTTTTTACGCCAATTTGAACTTAAAATTGACAATCACCTTGCTAAAATAGAATACTCACTGCAAGAACGAAAAATTTTTTTAACTAAACTTATCATTCCCGAAGAAATTAACGATGACAATTTTTGTAAAGAATTTTTAGCGGCTGTGTTTGAGCAAATTGAAGAACGTAACCTAAGTGTTGTACCCACTAGCCCAGAAATCGCTAAATTTGTAAGAAGTAACCGAAAATATAAACGCATGCTTCCGGTTGGTTTAAGGATATGATTTCTTAATTTACGATTTACAAAAAAATACAGAATCCAAAGTTCATAGCTTTGGATTTTTTGTTTTACAAATAAAAATTACTGCTTTGTATAAACCAACGTTAAATCTTTACTCGCGATTATTTCGGTTAAATCTTCATTATAAATTTTAATAGCATCCACAAATACACGAGATAACTTATTCCCGTTTACGGTTGCAACCCTATCACTAATTAAAACTTCATTTCCATTTATAGTATATGTTGTCGCAAAACTTATAACACCTTCTTCATCACATTCAACATTAAAAACATAGTTATTTGAAGTGCCGTTTACCAACACAATGTCTATGCTTGGATTGAACGTGTTATTTGAAGTAACCACACCTTTCGAATCAAAAACCAAAGTTTCGTTATTTACACACTCTATTTCATTCAATATATTTGTGTTGATAATACCATCATTATTTATATCGAATCCGTTGTTTACGTTCCATTCGGTTAATACCCAAACACCGTTAACGCTATCAGAAGAGCAACTAACGAACACTAAAGTGAATAATACTAAAGCTAAAATTATTCTTTTCATATTTGGGACAACTAAGGAAGTTGTCAATAAAAGTATTAAGCTGAATTTAATTTGACTTACAATTAACGACAAACGGAATATAATTCGGATAATTTGTAAGTAAGTATAGTTTTAATTGGAAAGCACTTCTACAAAATCAAATCTCACCAATCCATCATCATCAATTTTGGTAAGTAGAACCTCATGTAATGTATTTACTAATTCCGGATTCCAAGGTGCTTTTACTTTAACGTAATTCTCGGTGAATCCATTAATGTAACCTTCTTTGTTTTCACTTTCAAACAACACCGATCTGGTAGTTCCTAATTGACTTTCATAAAACGCACGACGCTTTTTTACAGATAATCCTCGTAACATTTTACTACGCTTATTTCTCACATTCATAGGCACCACACCATCCATTTCTACCGCTTCGGTATTATCACGCTCAGAATATGTAAACACATGTAAATATGAAATATCTAACTCGTTTAAAAAGTTATAAGACTCTAAAAAATGCGCATCTGTTTCGCCCGGAAACCCCACAATAACGTCAACACCTATACAAGCATGCGGCATCACCTCTTTTATTTTTGAAACTCTGTCCACATACAATTCGCGCATATAACGACGTTTCATTTTTTTAAGAATTTCATTACTTCCACTTTGCAATGGAATATGAAAATGAGGTACAAATGCTCTAGATTTTGAAACCAAATCGATGGTTTCATTTTTTAACAGGTTAGGCTCAATAGATGAGATTCGTAAACGCTCAATGCCTTTTACTTTATCTAATTCGGTTACCAAATCTAAAAAAGTATGTTCATGTGTTTTATTTCCGAATTCACCTTTACCATAATCGCCAATATTCACACCCGTTAACACAATTTCTTTTATGTTTTGAGCTGAAATTTCCTTGGCATTTTTCAATACACTTTGCATGGTATCACTTCGAGAAATACCCCGTGCTAATGGAATGGTGCAATATGTACATTTATAATCGCAACCATCTTGTACTTTTAAAAAGGCTCGTGTTCTATCGCCTATGGAATAACTGCCTACATAAAAATCGGCTTCCTCAATTTCACAAGAATGCACTTCACCAAAATCGTTTTTAGAAAGATCGTTTAAATAATCGGTGATTTTAAATTTCTCGGTAGCTCCCAAAACCAAATCTACACCATTAACATCGGCCAATTCTTGCGGTTTTAATTGCGCATAACAACCTACTGCAGCTACAAATGCTTTCGGATTGGCTCTTTGAGCTTGTTTTACAATGCTTTTAAAACGCTTGTCGGCATTTTCGGTTACCGAACAGGTGTTTATTACATAAATATCGGCATTTTCAGAAAAATCTACACGATCAAACCCTTCATCTGTAAAACTTCTGGCAATCGTAGATGTTTCAGAAAAATTAAGTTTACAACCTAACGTATAAAATGCGACTTTTTTTCGAGAATTCATTTCAATTATTAAAGGTGCAAAGTTAAATAAAAAAAGAGCGTTTCAAAACCGAAACGCTCTTAATTAAAATCCATAGCATTATATTATAACAATTGAAAGACTTGGGTTATTATTAACAGTAATGCTATCTAACTATTTTATCAGACACAGCACTTAATAAAAAGTCACATTTTTTTTAACTACATAAATAATTAGAAATAGATAATAAAAACTTTATTTTTGAATGGTTTAAAAATATAATTGTGAAAATAAAGAATTCGGAAATTTTAAAATATTTTACAGTATGTTTAATGTTGCAACTATTTATTTCGTGCAATAAGAAAACTACAAATAATAATGATTCACTTGTTTTTAGATACAACGAACACAAAAACATAGGATCTTTAGACCCTGCTTTTTCTAAAGATATAGCCGATATTTGGGCCACAAACCAATTATTTAACGGTTTGGTACAAATGGATACACAATTAAATGTGCAACCCTGTATTGCTAAAAATTGGAGTATTTCCGATGATGCCCTTACCTACTCATTTTCATTGCGCAACGATGTGTATTTCCATAAAGATATCTTGTTCGGAAAAGATTCCACTAGAACAGTAAAGGCTTACGATTTTGAATACAGTTTAAACCGGTTGCTGGACGAGCAAATTGCTTCCCCTGGAAGTTGGGTTTTGTCCAAAGTTGATGGTTTTAAAGCTATTAACGACACCCTTTTTCAGGTTCAATTAAAACAACCGTTTCCTGCTTTTTTAGGGTTACTTACAATGAAATACTGCTCGGTGGTTCCTAAAGAAATTGTAGAATATTATGGTAATGATTTTAGATCACATCCCATTGGCACAGGTCCTTTTAAATTTAAACGTTGGGAAGAAAACATAAAATTGGTTTTTAGAAAAAATACAGATTACTTTGAAACCGATGAAAACGATAATAAATTACCTTATTTAGAAGCCGTTTCAATTACCTTTTTACCAGATAAACAAAGTGAATTTTTACAGTTTGCCCAAGGAAATATCGATTTTGTTTCGGGTTTAGATGCATCCTATAAAGATGAAATTTTAACCGCAGACGGACAACTTAGAAATTTATATAAAAACGATGTGAATATGATTCGTGGTCCTTATCTAAACACTGAATATTTAGCGTTTTATATGGATTCTAAAATTCCTGAAATACAATCGGAACTGATAAGAAAAGCGGTTAATTACGGGTTCGATAGAAAAAAAATGATGGTTTATTTACGTAACGGTGTTGGTATCCCTGCAAATGGTGGTTTTATTCCAAAAGGGCTACCGGGTTACAACGAAACTTTAGGGTTCGATTTTCAACCTGAAAAAGCAAAACAATTGATTACTCAATTCAAAAAAGAAACGGGCGTACAAAACCCTGAAATATCCATTACAACCACTAGTAATTATTTAAGTTTTTGTGAATACATACAGCGAGAACTTCAAAAGATTGGATTACTTGTTAATGTAGATGTCATTCCTGCTGCCACTTTAAAGGATGCAAAAGCCAACGGAAAACTAGATATTTTTAGAGCCAGTTGGGTTGCCGATTACCCAGATGCTGAAAATTACCTTTCATTATATTACAGCAAAAACTTTGCACCAAACGGCCCTAATTACAGCCACTTTAATTCTGTACAATTTGACCAATGGTATGAAGAAGCTTTCACCATAACCGATACAAAAAAACGAGAACGACTCTATAAAAAGATGGATAGTTTAGTGATGGAGAAAGCACCTGTAGTTGTGATGTTTTATGATGAAGTGGTACGTTTTACACGTAAAAACGTGACTGGTTTAGGGATTAACCCTATTAATTTATTGGAATTGAAACGGGTAAAAAAAACTGGCTTGAACTGAATTATTATACAAAAGGCACAGCATTCTTAATACCCTAACTAGAACTGAGATAATAAACTTAGACTAAAAAACTAATCCCTTCTATACTTTTTAGTTTCTTCAAATACGTGTTCTAAAATAGCTTTATCTTGATCGGTAAATTCAATATGTCGTCTAGACATCACCACTTCGGCTACTTCAAAAGCCTTTTTAGTTAAATAGGTTGTAAAACCTGCACTTCCGCCCCAACTAAAACTTGGTATAAAATTTCTTGGAAAGCCACTCCCGTAAATATTGGCACTAACACCCACTACCGTACCGGTATTAAACATGGTGTTTATACCACATTTACTATGGTCACCCATCATAAGTCCACAAAATTGCAAGCCTGTTCTTGCAAAACTTTCGGTTTGGTAGTCCCATAAACGGACTTCGGCATAATTATTTTTCAAATTTGACGTATTGGTATCGGCGCCTAAATTGCACCATTCACCTAAAACGGAGTTTCCCAAATACCCATCATGTCCTTTATTTGAATTTGCAAATAATACGGCATTATTTATCTCTCCTCCTACTTTACTTGAAGGCCCAACCGTAGTAGCTCCATAAATTCTAGCGCCCATTTTAACAATAGCTTCTTCACACAATGCAAAAGGACCACGAATTAAAGTCCCTTCCATTATCAAAGCATTTTTACCTATGTAAATAGGGCCATTAGTAGCGTTTAGCGTAGTAAATTCTAACGTAGCTCCTTCTTCAATAAAAATATTTTCAGCGGCTATTACATTATTACTCGATGGAATAGGTTTTGAGACTCTTCCGTCTGTAATTAAATTAAAATCTTCTTGTATGGCGTCATCATTTTTTGAAAACAGATCCCAAGTATGTTCAACTTTTAAAACATCAGCATCAAATTCAATGGCTTCATACGTATCAAAATCAACCTCTTCTTGTGTATCTTTTGAAAAAAAAGCAATTACATCTTCATCTTTAAAAATGGCCTGATTTTCCCGTAAATCTTTCACCATCTCTACCAATTCTAAGTTTGGAAGATAAGAGGCGTTTATCATCACATTTTCATCCATTTCTACCATAGGATATTTATCGGATAAATAATCTTCGGTAATGGTTGTGGTTGTAGAATCTAAAAACATTTCCCATTTTTCTCGAATGGTTAAAATTCCTATTCTTATATCGGCAACAGGACGTGTGTATGTAAATGGCAATAAGTTGTTACGCGATGGTCCATCAAAAAGAATATAATTCATAAGAATTTTAAAGTTTGGAAAGTTTAAAGTTTAAAGTTGCTCACTCAAACTATAACTTTGTTGGTTTTCAAATCAAAAGTAGTTTAATTATAGAAAATAAAAAAGCCTTCCATATTAAATATAGAAGGCTTTGTATATAGTTGTTTAAGCTTATTTACTAAACTTAGCGTATTTGTTTTTGAATTTATCAATACGACCAGCAGTATCTATTAATTTAGATTTACCAGTGTAAAATGGGTGCGATGTTCTAGAAATCTCCATTTTAATAAGTGGATACTCAACACCATCAACCTCTAAAGTTTCACTTGTGCTTGCAGTAGATTTAGTTAAAAACACATCTTCGTTAGACATATCTTTAAATGCTACAATTCTATAATTTTCTGGATGTATATCTTTTTTCATCTGCTGATATTTATTTTTTTCTTCTGACAGATGTAACACTCAAAAAAGTGTTTCATCGCTTAAAGCTTTAATATTCTTTTCAATTTTGGTTTGCAAAAATAAGCATTTTTTACAATCTTGCAATACTTTTTTACATTTTTTATTACTAAAATTTATGTAACGAATTACTATCTTTGGATACTAACTAAAAACTAATCTCAATAAATACAAAATTATGGAAAAATCTGTAAAATCAATCGCTACGAATTACGGTTTATATTTAGGTGTTTTACTCGCACTTTTTACTGTACTTGCCTATGCTATAAGCTTGGAATTACTAACAGAAATGTGGTATGGCATAGTTATTTTAATTGTTATTGTTGCTTTTGGTATTGTATCTGTAGCAAAAATAAAACAAGCACAAGACAGTTACGCTAGTTTTAAAGAAGCATTCACTGCTTATTTCATTACTGTTCTAATTGGTCTGGTTATAAGCACCTTCGTGTCATTTCTACTATTTAACGTAATTGATACAGATGCTGCAGCTCTTTTAAAAGAAATGACTATTGAAAAAACGATTCAAATGATGGAAGGTTTCAATACACCAAGCGAAGCCATTGCCCAAGCAGTAGAGAATATTGAGAATCAAGACCAGTTCGGGCTACTTAGTATCGTAAAAGGATTAGCTGGTTACTTAGTGTTTTTTAGCATTATAGGATTAATCGTTGCTGCAGCTATGAAAAAAAGTAAACCCGACACCGAATAAATTCTGTATTTTTGAAGCATCAACTTTTTGAAAGCCTTTAAATGAACATATCAGTAGTCATACCACTACTTAACGAACAAGATTCTTTAACCGAATTACACGATTGGATTGCTAGGGTTATGCAATCCAATCATTTTTCATACGAAATCATTTTTATTGATGATGGCAGTACTGATGGCTCTTGGAATGTTATCACCCATTTATCATCTCAAAACCCTAATGTAAAAGGTATTCAATTTCTTAGAAATTTCGGAAAATCGCAAGCCTTACATGCTGGTTTTGAAAAAGCTACGGGCGATGTAATTATAACCATGGATGCCGACTTACAAGATAATCCAGATGAAATCCCCGAACTTTACAACTTAATAGTAAAAGATGGTTTTGATTTGGTTTCTGGCTGGAAAAAGAAACGTTACGATTCCGTTATTTCAAAAAATTTACCATCAAAACTATTCAATTGGGCTGCTAGAAAAACATCAGGAGTTAAACTAAACGATTTTAACTGCGGACTAAAAGCATTCCGAAAAGATGTCGTTAAAAATATTGATGTTAATGGCGAAATGCACCGTTACATTCCTGTTTTAGCAAAAAATGCAGGCTTCGTAAAAATTACCGAAAAAGTGGTTCAGCACCAAGCGAGAAAATATGGTGAAACCAAATTTGGCATGAACCGGTTTATCAATGGTTTTTTAGATCTAATCACCATCTGGTTTTTATCAAGTTTTGGCAAACGCCCCATGCATTTATTTGGCGCTTTAGGCTTTATCATGTTCGCCATCGGTTTTGGTTTTGCCCTCTATTTAGGAATCGACAAACTGTTTTTAAACCCAACGGGCAGACTTATTACCGATAGACCACAATTCTATTTGTCGCTTTCAACCATGATAATTGGCACACAATTTTTTGTTGCTGGTTTTTTGGGTGAAATCATTTTACGTACTAAAGAAGATAAAAAACGCTATTCAATAAAAGAAGCACTAAATTTAGAATAAATATTTGGGCGTTAGCATTATCCTGAAACAAGTCCAGTAAACTAGGTCGAGTTAGCAGTTAACACTAAGTGCAGACGAAGGGTTACAAGTTCTCGCTCCTAAGTGGCTGTGGGCTTACCATTGCAATCTCTAACGCAAAAAAACAAGTTCAAAACACTAATTTTAAATAAATAACAAAAAAATAATCCTAAAACATTAACATTTCAGTTCAAATTAGTAACTTTTACAAAAATATTCTCTTACTATTAATTACTTTTGAAACTTATTATTTTTAAGACATTATGATACACATTGAACCAAAAATTTTAGATCGAATTAACTCGTGGCTAACCCCAACTTTTGATGCCGAAACCCAATCTATTATAAAAAATAGCATTGCAAACAACCCAAAAGACATTCAAGAAAGTTTTTATAAAGACCTAGAATTTGGCACTGGAGGTATGCGTGGTATTATGGGCGTGGGCACCAACCGCATCAATAAGTACACCCTTGGAAAAAGTACACAAGGCTTAAGCGATTACCTAAACAAATCGTTTCCTAACGAAACACCAAAAGCGGTTATAGCTTTCGATTGTAGAAACAATAGTAAATCGCTTGCTAAAGTAGTTGCCGATGTGTTTTCAGCAAATGGCATACAAGTTTATTTATTTGAAGATTTACGGGCAACTCCCGAATTATCGTTCGCTGTAAAACATTTAAATTGCCATTGTGGTATTGTATTAACAGCATCACACAATCCGCCAGAATACAACGGTTATAAAGTATATTGGCAAGATGGCGGGCAATTAGTACCGCCACAAGATGGAGAAATTATTAAAGTTATTGATAGTTTAAAATATTCAGATATTAAATTTGAGGCCAACGATTCATTAATAAAATATATAGGTAAAGACGTTGATGATGTGTTTATAAACGAATCTGTTAAAAACGCAAACTTCAATACACCAGCAGAAGCAAAAGACAATTTAACCATTGTTTTCACATCGCTTCACGGAACTTCTATTACAGCTGTTCCTGAAACTCTAAAACGTGCAGGATTTAAAAATGTTCATATTGTAAAGGAACAAGAAGTACCAGACGGAAACTTTCCAACAGTAGCTTCACCAAATCCTGAAGAACCTGCCGCTTTAAAAATGGCGCTAGAACTTGCCGACAAAGTAAATGCAGATATCGTAATTGGAACCGACCCAGACTGCGACCGTTTAGGTGTGGCTGTGCGTAATTCAGAAAACAAATTACAATTGCTTAACGGAAATCAAACCATGTTAATGATGACCGATTTCCTATTAAAGCAATGGAAAGCTGCCGGAAAAATTAATGGCAACCAATTTATAGCTTCCACTATTGTATCTACACCTATGTTGAACAAATTAGCTGAAGCTTATAAAGTGGACAGCAAAATTGTGTTAACAGGTTTTAAATGGATTGCAAAACTTATTAAAGATTTCCCAGAACTCGATTTTATTGGTGGTGGCGAAGAAAGTTTTGGTTATATGGTAGGCGATTTTGTACGCGATAAAGATGCCGTTACCTCTACCCTACTAGCTTGCGAAATAGCGGCCGCAACAAAAGCAAACGGCAGTTCTTTTTACAACGAGCTTTTAAACCTTTATATGGAACATGGTTTTTACAAGGAAAAATTAGTGTCATTAACCAAAAAAGGCATTGAAGGCGCACAAGAAATTACTCAAATGATGATTGATGCTCGTGAAAATCCGCTTAAAACAGTAAATGGCTCTAAAGTTTTAAAAATTGAAGATTATGATTTATCAACATCGAAAAATTTGATAACTGGAGAAACGTCTTCTATAGATATTCCAAAATCGAATGTGATTATTTATTATTTAGAAGATGGTAGTCAAGTGGCATTAAGACCAAGTGGTACGGAGCCAAAAATTAAGTTTTATGTGAGTGTAAACACTAAATTAAATTCGGTAGCCGATTTTAGTAAAACCGAAGCTGCTCTCGATGCTAAAGCCGAAGCCATATTAAAAGACATGAAGTTAATATAATAACCCGTATCTTTGCTAAAAATTTGCATGCTTTTATGGTAACATAAAAGCATGTTTTATAAACAGACAAATCCTATTTAATGAATCAGTTTTTTAATATCCTAAGATATGCTAAACCTTATAAAAAGTATGCATTAGGACATATTTTATCAAACATTCTTTATGCCTTATTTGGCGCATTATCCTTTGTGGCACTCATACCCATGCTGGATATTTTATTTGAAAAAAATCAAGTAAAACCTATAGCCAAACCCGTTTATGAAGGCATAAATTCCTTAAAAGATTTTTATAAAGATTATTTAGCGTACCAAGTAAATTTATATGCCGAAAACGATCCTCAAAAAGCATTACTTTTAGTAGTTAGTTTAATAATTAGCTTATTTCTTTTAAAAAATATTTTTGGGTATTTGGCTAATTATTTCATGGTTTTTTTAAGAAACGGAGTGGTTCGCGATTTAAGAAACCGTGTTTACAAAAAAACAGTTGAACTCCCTCTTTCATTCTTTTCTGAACAAAAAAAAGGCGATATTATGTCGCGTGTTACAAATGATATATCAACACTGCAATACTCTATGTTGCCCGTTTTAGAGCTTATTGCAAGAGAACCTTTAACCATTATTTTCACGCTCATAATGATGATGATTATAAGTTTAAAACTAACCATATTCGTTTTTATATTTATTCCGTTATCAGGATTAATCATCTCTAGAATTGGTAAAAGCTTAAAACGAAAATCAGACCGCGTACAAAAAGAACAAGGCACCATTTTATCTATTTTAGAAGAAACCTTAACAGGATTACGCATTATAAAAGGCTTTAATGCTCAAGAAAAATTTAATGATAAGTTTGAAGAGTCTTCAACGCG
Source organism: Mariniflexile fucanivorans (assembly GCF_004341235.1). GTDB lineage: Bacteria > Bacteroidota > Bacteroidia > Flavobacteriales > Flavobacteriaceae > Mariniflexile > Mariniflexile fucanivorans. Next base: position 156,749 of record NZ_SLUP01000007.1, on the reverse strand, counting down.
CTCTTACCATTTTTCAAATAAATTATTCAATCGTCAAAATTTAGCATCACCAACTAGCGAATTTTTAGGCATTTTAGTTATTTCCATTCTACTTTGGTATGGTGGACAATTAGTGCTTGTAGATAACTCACTTGATGGTAGTTCTTTTATCGCTTACATGGGTTTGGCCTATAATATTATGGTGCCTGCCAAAGCCATTTCAAGAGGACTTTACAACATCAAACAAGGAGATGCTGCCGCTGAACGTATACAAGAAATAATAGATACACCTAATCCTTTAAAAGACAAAGAAAATGCTATCATTAAAACGGGATTTGATTCTGAAATTGTATTTGATAACATTTCTTTTAAGTATGAAAAAGAGTATGTATTAAAAAACTTTTCTTTAACCATTCCCAAAGGAAAAACGGTAGCTTTAGTAGGGCAATCTGGTAGTGGAAAATCTACCATAGCAAACCTTATTACGCGTTTTTATGATGTAAACGAAGGCAGTATATTAATTGACGGCATCAATATTAAAGATTTAGCAACAAAATCGTTACGCCAACAATTAGGCATTGTTACACAAGATGCTATTTTATTTAACGACAGTATTAAAAACAATTTAAAATTAGGAAAGGACAATGCTACGGACGAGGAAGTTATTGAAGCCTTAAAAATTGCCAATGCTTGGGAATTTGTAAAAGTCTTACCAAATGGTATTGAAACCAATATTGGCGATTCTGGAAACAAAATATCTGGTGGACAAAAACAACGTTTAAGTATTGCTCGTGCGGTATTAAAAAGTCCGCCAATTATGGTTTTAGATGAAGCAACCTCAGCACTCGATACCGAAAGCGAACGCTTGGTACAAGTCGCTCTGGAAAACATGATGAAAAACAGAACATCCATTGTTATTGCCCACAGATTATCTACCATACAAAATGCCGATGAAATTATAGTTTTAAATAAAGGTGAGATTGTAGAAAAAGGGAAACATGCCGAACTTATTGCTAAAAAAGGTGTTTACCAAAAGCTTGTTGAAATGCAAAGTTTTGAATAAGAAACAAAAGTTCTAAAAATACAAAAAAGGATAGAGCTTTGGGCTTCTATCCTTTTTTTATCCTGTTAGACTTGGGGAAGACTAACGACATAAGTAGGTTTCTGAAGCAAATTTAAAACAAAAATAAATAGCCTACAATAAAAAACGTATTTAATCGTTGTTATTATACACTTAATCGATATTTTAATTTATAATTTATTGTTTATCAGGTTTTTAAACATTTAAATAAAATTCATTTTAAACTTTTTGTAAATTTAGGAGTCTAACTTGTAAAGTATATTTGTGATAGACGAAGCACAATTATTAGAACAACTAAAATCTGAAACCCATAAAGAACAAGCCTTTAGAGCCTTAATAACGCTTTACAAAGAGCGTTTATATTGGCACATTCGAAACATTGTAAAGTCGCACGACGATGCCGATGATGTGCTTCAAAATACATTTATTAAAGTTTTCAAAAACATTCATAACTTTAAAGGAGACAGTAAGTTATTTTCTTGGATATATCGTATTGCTACCAATGAATCAATAACATTTATTAACCAAAATGCAAAGAAATTACAAATAACCAGTGAAGAAGCTCAATTATTTGCTATTAATAATTTAACATCAGATGTTTATTTTGAAGGTGATGAAATTCAACTTAAATTACAAAAAGCCATAGCAACATTGCCAGAAAAACAACAATTGGTTTTTAATATGAAATATTTTCAGGAATTAAAATATTCTGAAATGTCTGATATTTTAGAAACCAGCGAAGGTGCATTAAAAGCATCTTATCACATCGCCGTAAAAAAAATTGAAGCATATTTAACTGAAGATTAAACCTTTTACAAAAAATAAAGTCTTATCAATAAGATGAACACAAATAAATTACATAATATTAAAGAGGCTGGATTTAAAGTTCCGAAGGATTACTTTGAATCTCTCGAAGATATTGTTTTAAGTGAAGTAAAACTTCAAGAAACAATTTCTAAACCTGGTTATAAAGTACCAGACCATTATTTCAATTCGTTAGAAGATAAAATAATTAATGCGGTACAACCTCAAAAAGACACCAAAGTAATTAAACTTATTACATGGCAAAAAGCATCCTATGCTGCTGCCATAGCTGCCAGTTTCATTTTAATTATTAATATTTTCTTCAATAAAACTGAACATATTACTATAGAGACTATTGAAATAGCAAGCATTGAAAACTATATTATAGATGAAGATTTAGAAACTGACGAATTCGCATCTCTTTTTACCAAAGAAGATTTGATGGATGTTCAATTAATTCATGATGGATATTCTTCTGAAACTTTAGAAAATTATGTATTTGACAATTTGGAAATTGAAGATATTATTTCAAAATAAAGCAAAAAAAATGAAAAAACTTACAAGCATTTTATTTATATTAAGTTTTTCGCTTATCACTATGGCACAGTCCAATAGAGATAAGATTAAAACACTAAAAATTGCGTTTATAACCGAAAAATTAAATTTAAGCGAAAAGGAAGCTCAAAAATTCTGGCCCATTTACAATACTTTTGAGGAAGAAAACTCCAAATTAAAGTCAGAAGCTTACGAAGCGAGAAAAAAAATAGATTTTGAAACTATAAGCGAAGAACAAGCGAAACAAATTTTAAAAGAAAGCCGTTTGAAAGACAACCAACGGCAAGCACTTGAAAACGAATTTTTCAACAACTTATCGAAAGTGATTTCAGCAAAAAAAATTATTCTTTTGCATAAAATTGAAGATGACTTTAAAAGAAAAATGTTTGACGAGTATAAAAAAAGAGGTCGTAATTAAAACATTTTGCATTAAAAATTTAAAAAGAGACTGTCTAAAAAGTCAAAATAAGTCGTCATTACGAACGCAGTGAAGTAATCTGTTTGTTGATTTTCAAAAACCTAAAGATTGCTTCGTTTCTCGCAATGACTTAAAATAACACTTTTTATACAGTCTCTTTTTTTATTCTCTAAAAATAAGTTTAGAAATACGTCCTGAACCCCCAGCATAAGCCGTACTATCGTTTAGAAATCGAATGGTATAAAAACTTTCATCGCTTAAGTGTTCCCATGAATTTCCAGAATCGCTACTGAAATCTAGTCCTTTAAAACCGATAGCAACAAGTTCCTTTCCGCCTCTATTTGGAATGTATTTCACACAACTTCTGTAACTAGGGCTTTGGTTTTCTTCCACTAATTTCCAAGTTTTTCCACCATCAATCGTCTTTATTTTATTAGCTGTATTATTATCAGGTGTTGTATAATCGCCACCAATAGCAAAACCGTTTAATTCATCATAAAAATCGATGGAATAGATACCCGTAGTTTCCAATCCTTGAATAATAGGCGTATTATATATTTCCCAGCTTTTTCCTTTATCTGGCGAATACAACACTCTACCTGCTTTCCCTCCTGTTGCAACCCAAGTTTTATCGCCCACAACGGCTATGTTTGAGTTACTGGCAGCAAATGCTGCTTCACCTTCATTTAATTTTGGCAAAATGCTACAAGATATTTTATTCCAGGTATTTCCTCCATCTCTGGTAACAATAATGCTCATACAATTTTCTGTTGGATCTCCAATTGCTATGCCTTCTTTATCATTCCAAAACGTCATCGCATCGTAAAAAGCTTTGGGATGATTTTCTCTATAAACCAATTCCATTTTGCCAGTATCTCCCGTTTTAAATAAACACGCAGGACTTTCTATACTCAGCATAAAAAAATCTGATGAAGTATGTGCTACGGCTCTAAAATGAAGGTTTAGGCTATCTAATTCTTGTTTAGAAGTCATCCAACTTTGTTTTATGGGATTATAAAGTCCGAAGGCACCATTATTGGCAGCAAAAGCTAAACTTCCATCATTAAGTATTTCAATGGCGCGAATACTTAAAATGGAATCTTGTAGTAGTGTCTCAACTTCTACTATAGTCATATTTCTTGTATTAATTGATTCGTTCTTTTTACAGGAATTCAACACTATTATACTAACTAAAAAAAGGCAAAACTGTTTCATGTTGTAGAAATTTCCATAAAAGTAGAAAAGCTTCATGAACTAACCTGAAGCTTTGCAAACTAAAATATGATTAACCAAATTAAAATTTTAATACCTCTCTATCCTTCCTTTTTAAGTGCTTTTATATCGACTACTAATTGCGCCATGGATGCTAATTTTAATCCATTATAAATTCCTCTAATATGCTTGTTTTTGTCAATGAGCAAAAAGTTTTCAGAATGTAAAAAATCGTTGATATCTTTAGGTTCTCCTAAATCGTTTTCAACAAAATATTGATTTCTTCCTAAATTGTAAATCATGTTTTTATCACCCGTAACTAAATGCCATTTATGGTCAATAACGCCATTCATTTTAGCATACTGTTTAAGAACTAGCACAGAGTCTTGCGTTGGTGTTACCGAGTGGGACAAAAACAAAATATCTGCATCGTTTATAAATTCTTCTTGTAATTTAAACATACTGCTCGTCATTTGCGGACAAATACCTGGGCAACTTGCAAAAAAGAAATCGGTGATGTAAATTTTATTGTCAAAGGTTTTTTGTGTTACCGTTTCTCCTAGCTGATTGGTGAGTTTAAAGTCTGGGATTTTATGAAATGCTTTTTCTTCTTTGCTATTGGGAGTAATCCAATGTGGTGTAAAAGATTCATCGTTGTAGTACGGTAAATACTCAACTCTACTGGTTTCTTCGACTATTTCGGGAACTTTTTTGACTTCATTTTTACAACTTGCAAAAATGATCAATACAATAATACTTACATACTTCATTCTGAAATTATTTAATAACGACTTCATTCTCTAATTGATAACATAAGTTAGACTTCAACAGACCAAAAATGCGTCCGTTTTTAGCTTCATAATTAATATATAAAGTACCGTTTTTTAACCAAGCTTGCTGCATGCCACTTTCTTCACCATCAACCATATGTCGCAATTTTGAAAGGGTTCCATTATCGTGCCATTGCCTTTCTATACCCTGTTTAAAACCGTTTACATAAGTAGATTCTTCAGCCACCAATCCGTTTTCCCACCAACTTTTATAAATACCTACCAATTTATTCTGGTTATAAAAAGATTCTACACGAAGCACCCCATTGTCAGACCACCTTTTAGCAACACCTTCTCTTTTTCCTTTATAAAAACCCAATTGCTCTTCTAAAACCCCATTTGGATAAAATTTTACCGAAAAACCGTTAAATGGCTTTTTATTATAATACCAAGTACCTTGTTTCTGATTTAGGTACAAGGCATTTTTTGCTACCAAAACATTATCTATAACGTTAGGAGTTTCTTGACTGATTCTTGTGTTTTCAGCATGAGCCATTTTTTCTGGTTGTTGATGGCAACCAGAAAAAATTAAAGCGAATAGTACTATTAAAAATGGTTTTATCATACGGTTTACTAATTTAATAACCTCTATATGGACCCGCAAATGCAATGTAAGACCCTGTTGTAGAATACAATGTATTTATTATGTGATAATGATATTCTGCTTCTCCAGCGGTATATTGAGTAGCAGATGTATGCCCTCCAGAAGCATCTAAATCAGCTGGATAAGTTCCTGTAGAGTCACATTTTCTGCCGTAAAGAAACACCCCGTCTTTTAATATTCCAACTAAATTTGAATCATCATCGGTAAACGCTTTAGGTTCTAAATGATAATGATAAACCCCTGGTCCAATGTGAGCTCCCGTCCAATCTAAACTAGCTGCCGCACTACTTAATGGACCGTTTCCTTCGGAATCATTAAATATAGAGGCACCACTTACCGCAATACCAATTGTATTTAATGCTGTAGCCACCGTACTTCCTGATAAATTTGGAGTCGCATCAACCGTCATAGTAGTCGCATTGTTGTTACTGGACATGATGCTTGGAGTTGTTGATACATCTGGTTCTGCTAAATAAAGACTACTAGCACTTCCCCAATAAACAGATTTATGGTTTGGTAATCCTGTCGTTTCTATAACTACTTTATCACCTTCTAAAAAAATGGTAACGGCGTCTGTATTAAAGGCTGCATATGCAGCATGTAGTTCGCCAGTTGTAGTCGTTGTGTCTTCTTCGACACTAGAACTATCGCTTGAGCAAGCCATAAAAACGATGGCTATTAAACTTAATAGCATTGATACTTTAAATGGGGTTTTCATAAATTTATTTTTTAGTGTTTAATTTTTTAGATGCATTTATAAATAAAAACTTGCGCTCTATTTTTATTTAATATAAATAAAAGCTTCATAACAATCGCTATGAAGCTTTTAATAACTAACTACTAATCAAATAATTACTATAAATTTTATAATATATTTTAAACTAATCTAACATAATTGTTTATTCTAATAACATCGCCTGGTGGTCCTCGCCCTTGCGGATAATCGCTTACATTGCCCGTTTTCGTGTCGCTTCTATAGGCCTTCAAAAACAGCTTTCTCATTCATTTATTTACTCAATTTTTAATGTCTTCAAGTAATTAATTTCCGCCAGGACCTCCAGGACCGCTAGTACCAGGCTCTCCGGTTGGCCCCATTTCTCCTCCAATTTGTGTAACTGTGCTGTTTATGGTAAATGAATCACCAGAATCAGTTCCTCCGCTATAGGTTCCAGAAGTGTATAATCCGTTAACTTCGGTTCCATTGCTTACGGTTCCTCCTGTATAGATTTTATATGTTTGACCTATTTCTAATTTAGCATTGGAATAAATTATGGTTGTTACCCTATTTGGCACTTCATAAGTAAGGGCTTCAGTACCATCTTCTGATTGAATATTTAATATCTGATTTGCATTTATTCCATCAAAAATCACTGAATTTTGAGTACTCACACTTTCTGTTGGAAATGAGGTATTCAATCCTAATCCCAATATTGTTCCTCCTGTAATTTTAAATATATTACCATCGCAATCAAAACTACCATCTGGCTCATCAACCCTAACTGCTATGGCAATAGTGGTTCCGCCTGTAACTGTAATGCCTGTATTACTGTCAATGGCATCATTGAGTGTAGTGTACACATAGATATCTCCTCCATTGATATATAAATTTCCACCAGAATTAAGGCCATCATCATAAGAATTGATATTTATTCTTCCGTCATTAATGGTCATAACACCTTTTGCTTCAATACCTTCACCTTCAGATGTATTTATAGTAAAATCGCCACCATTTATGGTTACATAAGGCGTAATGGTATCATCTGGTTCTTCCTCATCATCAATATCGTATGAGGCAGCAATGCCATCATCAGCAGCATTTATAATAAATGTTCCATCATTGATAATAATATAGCCTTCCTCACAATCTAAACCATCGCTATCTACTGTTAAGTTGATTGTACCTCCATCTACAATAATATAATCGTTGGTGTGAATGCCATCGGATGCTGCTTCGGTAATCGTAATTGTTCCACTAATTACCCTCACATAATCATCACTTGCTATGCCGTGTTTGTAGAGTCCAGCAACGTTAAGAGCACCTGAACCGCTGAATACCAATTGTCCTTCACTAAAAAATGCTGCTTTGGCATCTTCATCATCAGGGATATTACTGTAGGTTGATGCGTCGGTCAAGTTGTTTGTACCTTCCAATACCACAAAACTTGTTTTTGAGGATTGGATATTTATAGCAGGACCATCAGCATTTGTGATACTTAAATCATTTAACGCTAATTTGAATTTTTTATCGCTATAGATTTTCAACATACCATCGGCTGTTGTTCCCGAAACTTCATAAGCAACCGCAGAAATAGTGGAATTAATGGTTACATCTGCTCCGTTTTGTGTAATTACCACATCATTAGGAACAGGGTTTGTAATTGTTGCCGACGTATTGGAAAATACAATTTGTATGGTGTTTTCAAAAGTAGCGTTCTCTACTAAATCGTCTTCGTCGTATCCTGTATTATCGGTATCACCTTCAGCTGTACCTGATATGTTTGTGCCTGTTATTGCAATATCTTCTGAATTAGATATAATTTCGTCGCTATCATCATCTTTACTACACGCATTGAATGTTAATAGTGAAGCACTACATATTAATGCTACAAAAAATAGGTTTAAACTTTTTTTAATTGTCTTCATTTGTTTTGTTTTTTTAATTTATATCTCTTACTAATCGTACATAATTGTAATAACGTTCGCCCCCTTCACCTAATGGGCCTCCTTCTACTTTAGTATCAAAACGAACAGCTCCTGCTCCATGAAAATCATCCCCATTACCATCCACAGCCATTCCAAAAGCTACATACCAAGCGTAATAATAGGGTTCGCCACTTGTAAAATTTGCTGATGTGCTTGTCCAATAATACCCGTAATCGTCATTTCCTGCTTCGTTAATTATTGGTGTACATGAAAATAATGGATCAATCGCTGGGCCAACTTTTGAAGCATCTGTTGCGCTAGGTGAATAATTATAATCAACAATGCCTTGAAGCTCTTTCACATTTGGTAAACGCCAATCAGAGTGACCTGCAAAGGTTCTGTTTTCGGCATAAGCTAGTGCATGTTCCCAATCCAAACCTTCGCTATTATCGGCTTGTGTCCACATTAAACCTGTAGCATTGTCAGTTATGGTACCATCGCCATTGTTTACAAATTCATTAATGCCATAATCACCACCACGCACGGCTCTTACATATTTTCCTCCAACAGGACCAGAAGACGCTGCAGCGTAAGCTTTTATATGTCCTGTTACATGATTTACACCCATTGCTGCATTTGAACCTCCTTCAACCGTAACACCTACATAGTAATTGCTTGACCAATATTGTTCGTCTTTGGAAACTTGACCACTAGCCAAATTGAAATAAGTAATATTTAAATAAGGCCAACCAGATCCAAAATTACTAATAGAATACAATTCCTTGCAACTAGGCATACGCCAATCGGTATAGCCATCAAGTTCCAAGCTTTCACAATAATCTACTGCTTCCTGCCAAGTAAAATCGCTTGATGAAGGTATTTGTTGCCACATTAATCCAGAATTATTATCTGTCACCGTACCATCTCCATTATCTGTATAAGACATAGTTGCACCATTTAAGTAATTGGCATCTTGACCATAAAAAGCATCTCCTTCGCTTAATCCTGAAAGCACATTACCTTCATCATCATATAAGGTTACTTGTCCCGTTGCAATTTGCGCATAATTATTTATGGTTAACTCTGTATTTGTTGTCTCTGAATCACTATCATCTACTATATCGGTATTATCATCATTGCTACAAGAAACAAATGCCGTAATTGTTAAAAATAATCCAAAAACTAAAATTGCTATTTTTTTTGAATTTGAAAATCGTTTCATATTTAATTGTTTTGAATTTATTTAGGCTTTAGTTTAGCCATCTTTGGCTTTTTGTTCTATTAGTTTTTAACCTTTTATATTAGTTATGATACGAATGTTTAGATGTGACTATTTTTAATTTATTGTGCGATTTATTGTTAAATAAAACATAAAAAAAGACCCTAGGAAACCTAGAGTCTTAATAGTACTATTAGTTTTTATACTAATAGCTATCAACTAAATCAATCAATTTATTTTAAATAACTACTTACAGCAGTTGCTCTGCTAGTGGCATGTGTTTTTAAGGTTGAAACGGCAGATGAAAATGAGCTGCTACTGCTTAAAAATGTATATCCTGAAACTTCTGTGGTTGCATAAGGTGATACTAAAGTGGCATAAGTATCATAAACGCCTTGAATGTATGATGTTGCAAAAGGACCTTCTATGGTTTCTTTTACATAGGCATCGTATTTTGCTTTATAAACTGAATCGCTATACAAATACCCTATTAATGGCCAACTTGATGAACTTAAGCCTGAAAAATTTAAGGGTAAAGACCCTCCCATTTTACCTGTTTGTAAAGATTCATTATTATCCCAAGGAATCCAAGTTAATTTATTTGTAGCTGGGTTATTATATAAATAATAATTATGCTCCATTCTACCATAGGTATCCCAATTTTGAATAACCGTATTAACTGCTAAATATTTAAGAAACACATCGGTATCTAAAACAGCATCTACGCCTGCTCTCCAAGTAGCAGGATCTGAAGTTCTTGTGGAAGCATGTAGAGCACTAAATAAGGCTTGAATATCGGTCCAATCGGCTTCATCTTCATTTGTTTTTTTCTCAAACCCGTCTTCATTAAATGTTCCTGAAGCAAAACTTGCTCCATAGTCTTCTGGTTTATACAGATTTCCGTCTCCACTCGAAAATTGTGTATCAATCACCGTATCATCAACTTCTTCTACCAATGTGTATAAACCAAAATATTGTGGGCCATTACCATGATCGACATACAGAGTATAAAAAGCAGTATGTGACATGGCTAAACCAGCATTTTTAAATACTTCTGCGGCTACTTTTTCTCTTAACATCGAACTATCAAGATAATTGTTTTTAAGACTGAATTTTTTGAAACCATAGAAACGTTGATTTTCAATTTGCGGATATTCATCTTCATACTCATCAAAATCTATTTTGAATGCCAATTTTAAAATGCCACTTCCCCAAGCGCTTGCTAAACTGGAATTTCCTTTAAAACGAACTCCAACTTTGTACCATTGCATTCCGTTATAATAAACCTCGGCAGGCACAAAAATAGGATCATCATCTGAAAAGCTGTTACCGCTTGATCTACCAAAAGTACCATATAGAGAGGTCATATTTGCCAACATAGCTGCCCAATTTTCGCTAGAAATAACAAAATCAAAGCGTTTTACGGCCGTATCATCAAATACCTCATCAAAATTTGGGTCTGCATCTTTACTATGCGTTTCGGTAGTCCAATCGGTTGCTACAAAATCGGTATCTTCTATTACGACTTCTTCCTCTACATTTTCTTCGTTTATGGACTCTTTCGTTGAGCATCCTATAATTACATAAGCATTTAAAAACACGATGCTTAATAGTATTGATAGTTTTAAAATTGTTTTTTTCATAATTATTTATTTAAAAGTGTATTTGTAGGTTAATCCGATTATGTTTGTAGTTTCTGGTAAATCAACATTTAAATCTCTTTCAATGCGATAGTATAAGCCTATTTTGCCATATTCTTTCATATCGTAATCGGTTCCAAATGTTAATCGATATTTATCGAAACCGCCAGCTTCTCCTTTTTCGAAATGATTATAAATTTCGGCAGAAAATTGAGGATCGAGTTTCCAGTTTTTAATATTGTATTCTATACCTGCTTTTAAACGGATGTGCTGATTTGCATAATCGCCTTCGTCGCTTGACACTGATAAATCGTTTTTATTTTGATATCTTAAGCGGTAATCCAATTTAAAATCGTTGATTTTGTGCTTGTATTTAGCGTCAAACTGAAACCTTAAATGGTTTTCATAACCTTGAATATTACCATCCGTGTCGTTTTGCCTTATGAACCTTAGACCACCCGCAAGACTGAAATTTTTATTAACGGAATACTCTGTTTGCAGTTCTGTAAAATACTCATCAACTAACGAGATATCTTCTTTTAACCTAAGTTGCTGTGATAATTCAAAACTCCATTTATCGTTAAGTTTATATTCAATTTCAACAGAACTCCATAAATTTAAATTTTTAGAATCTTCTGTTTGCGCATACATGGTATTTGAAAATAAAATACTTAACAACAACATGAATAAACACAAATTTTTATAGTTTCTACCCTTCTTCATAATCACTTATTAATTTGAAATTTCTTGATTGCCGTTAAAATAAAAAATGGTAACCTTTGCTGTATCTCTTAAAAAATTAACTTCACCAATGGTTATTCGGTTTATAATTAAACCGGTTCTGCTTTCCAAATCACTTTTTAATATGGCATAGTTTTCTGGCTTAATGTTTTCAATATTTTCGTAAATAATAGATTTGGATTCCTCTTGTTTTAAAGACCAATATCTTTCGATAAGAACAAGAACAAGTACGATGATTGTGTTAAATCCTAAAATTTCGGCGTAGCTCATTTTTTTATTGGCCAACGAGTTTATTACAGAAATACCAATTACAACAAATAAATAGGTAACTTCTTTTTGAGAAATGGCATCGGTTCTATAACGAAGAATACCAAAAATGGCAAATAAACCAAGTGCCATTCCAAGATCCATTTCAAATTTTTTAAGCGCAAAACACAGAAAAAACACGATAAGACTAATAAGGTAATAGGTGAAAACGAAGTCTTTTCGTTTTGAAAACGGATAATAAATAAAACGGATTATTATGGTTAAAAATGTAAGATTGATGAACAGTCTGAACATCATTTTAAAAAAATCGTCACTGAAGATTGGGATATCTAAAAATTCCATAGGTTATGTTTTTTAAGCGGTTATTTTATTAATTTTTATTATTTTTTCTTTAAAGCAATTGTATTTTAAGTTATCATAAATACTTAACATGCCTATGCAATATTTACTAATACTATAAGGATTTATTTGTTTGGATTTTAACTCTTGTACTATGGGCGAACTTCTATTATAGCGTTCTTGTTTTAATTCGATTATAACTAAATTTTCATAAGTTTTAAAGCTTCCATTTTTTTTAAAAGTGAGATTTAAGTCTATCGTTAATCGTTCTTTGGCAGCTTTATTAACCAATGTAATTCTGTTAAATTGATTCCAAATTACAGGTTCTAAGTCATAAGTTTCTTGGGTGGTTTTTTGAATAAACTCTATGGATTTTTTTAATAAATCTGATTCAAAATCAGGAATAGAGGTTCTCGTTTTAGTTGTATTCCCTTTGCCATCCTTTTGTTTAATTTCAAGAAAACAGATATCAGATTCAACATACTTGCGAATTCTAATTTTTGTTCTATTATTTTTCCCGTTGTGATGATCTTTATAAAATTTTTGCTCAGGCGTATCAAAATACAACGAGGAGTAAGTTGTAATTCTATTACCTTTTATTTCAACAACTCTATATTGATCTTGAATGCGCTTTAAAATGGGAGCCAAATCTTTTTCATGTATTACAAATTTGGTGTCTGTACGTTTCATCAATTTCACATCATCCATCTCTTCCAAAGAAATGGGTGCCAGATGTTGTATTTCCCTTTTTAGATTACTTGATATTTCCAACATAAGTTTATCCGTATTAATTAAATCCTATTTATCAAACATTTTAAACTGCGCAGCTTTCCTGTTTAATATATTAGATGCTATTAGTTTTAAAAACTTGTGTGTTAATTTAACATTATGTATTTGTTAATTTTAAATCGTTATTTTTCAAGTATTTGCACAGAAAACTTTTTTTGAATTATACATCAATTTAACTAAATCTATTTTTAGAAGGCATTAGTTTAAGCTTGTTTGTATCTAACATTATTTCAAAAAAAAAGCTTCACAAAATTCTTGTGAAACCTTTTAAAATAAGCGACTAATCAAATTATTTATAACTAAACGTGTTTATTTCTTCTCGCCTTTATTTTGTTTTGGCGCTTTTTCTAGTTCTGCTTTCGTTAAAAACCCATCTTTATTGGTGTCAATTTTTGCAAAGTCTTTTTCCAAAGGTCCTTTTACTTCTTCTTTGCTTAATTTCCCGTCTTCATTTGAATCCATCATTTTAATCAGTTCATCAATACTTGGCTCTTTTTTCTGCGACGTGACTTGTTGCTCCTCTTGTTGTTTTCCGCTTTTACCATTAGGTTTTGGGGCTTTTTCCAATTCTGCCTTCGTTAAAAAACCATCTTTATTGGTGTCAATTTTAGCGAAATCATCTTTTAAAGGACCCTTTACTTCTTTTGATGATAATTTTCCATCTTTATTGGAATCCATCATTTTTATTAATTCCTCGGTACTTGGAGGCTGTTGTTTATTTTGATTTTCATTAGCGGATTGCGCATTTGCACCCATTGAAAATAAACCTGCCATGAATACGAATAACATTCCTGCTTTTAATCTATTATGTTTCATAATTTATATTTGATATTATTATATTTTTTAGATGTTAACCATTAAAAAAACTTGTGCTGTTAACTTTATTTTAACTTTACACAACTTTTTCAGAAATTAAAAAATCCTATTAAACAAGGTGCTTAATAGGATTTATATGTGTTTTATAATTTATTCTGGCCTTGGAGCAGGTTCACCTTCTGGCATACCATCTGGTCGCGGTCTTCCTTCTCGCATACCACCTTGTGGAGGCCCGCCTTCTCGCATGTTATCTGGTGGAAGTCCGCCTTCTGGCATACCCTCTGGCGGAGGCGGTCCGCCCTCTCCTTGTCCCATACCTTTAGGACCTCCGCGTAATGCATCACGTATTATTTGCTCAAAACGTTCTTTTTGATTTTCTGTACATATATTGCGAATCGCTCTTAAATGGTTAAACATCAACTTTTCGTGCGCCACTTCCTTTTTTCCTAATAAATTCAAAATAGAATCAATTTCAGTATCCGAAACATTTTCTTTAATTATCAACCTACCTAATTGATCTTTAAGAACTTTTGTTTCTTCCGAAGATTTAACCATACTTTCATGATGTCCATTGTTTATTTCTTCAAATTGCTTCATCTGTTCATCATCAAACCCTAAAGCTTTTACTATAAATGTCTCTGGACTTCCATTTACTTTTCCAATGTTATTAATTTTCGAAACGGTAGGAAATAAATAATTATATAGAAAAAAACCATTCACCACCACCAAAAACACCAGTAATATATATAGGATTAAATTTTTTTTCATGCTCATCTATTTTAAATTCAATAACGATTCGTTAGCACTTGAAGCAAGCCCGTAAGTTTCTGCAAACTCGTTAACATTCGCAATATATTTATTCGAATTGTATTGCTTAAAAGCCAAAACATTTAATACAATAAAACAAGCCAATGTTGCCAATTGCAATTTGGGTGTAAACCAATTCCAGATCGTTACAACTTCTTCCTTTTCCGCAAACAAACGTTGCATGGTTTTATCCTTAAAAAAGGGAGATACATTCACGTTTTCAATAGCGTCAATAGCTGAGAAAGCATCATCTATTTTGTTTTGAATATTGTTATTTGTGTCCATTTTTTTTTGTGTTATACTATTTTAGATGCAATAACTTTTAAAAACTTGCGTTACACATCATTTTTATAAAAATCCCCTAACAAATCCTGTAAGTTTTTCTTAGCGCGAAACATTAACGACTCTATCGATGAAACACTTTTGTCTGTAATCTCGCTCACCTCTTCGTAACTTTTACCATCTACTTTACAAAGTGTAAAAACTACTTTTTGGGCTTCTGGCAATTCATTAATTGCTTTAAACAAAGTTTCGCTCTTTTCTTTATTTTCTAATAAAATACCTGGATGATTCATTTCGGTAAAATAACTAGTTTTATCAAAAGGCACCTCATTTCCCATTATAGATTGTAAAAAACCAAAGCGTTTTTTAGTGTTTTTCTTTCTAATAAACTCTAAACATTTGTTCGTCGTTATTCGATAAATCCAAGTAGAAAGCTTTGAATTCCCCTTAAATTTATTAATAGAATTAAAAACTTCAACAAAAACATCTTGCGCAATATCTTCGGCATCTTCTCTATTTGGCACAAACGAGATGCATGTAGCAAATACTTTTTGCTGAAAATCGTCAATCAATTTGCTGTAAGCAGATTGTTTACCGTTTTTTAAATCTTTTATAAAGTCCTCTTGTTCCAAATGCACTAGTTAATACGCGCAAAATAAGGAAATTTATTGATGAATTAAACGTAACTTTGCAACCTTATTTAAATAAAATGCGATTACACAGAAATTTATGCTTTTCGGTTATTGATGGATTAACCTTAATTTTTAATGAAGGAAATTATGCCGATAAAGTAATACAACAACTATTAAAACGTGATAAACGTTGGGGCGCTCGCGATCGTGCTTTTGTTGCCGAAACAACGTACGACATTGTAAGATGGAAACGCTTATATGCCGAAATTGCCGAAGTAAAAGAACCTTTTGACCGCGATAATTTATGGCGCATGTTTGCTGTTTGGGCTACATTAAGAGGTATTAAATTACCTGATTGGAAATATTTTGAAGGTACTCCTCTACGAAAAATAAAAGGACGTTTTGATGAACTTTCAAAAATTAGAAAATTTAAAGAATCCATACCAGATTGGATGGATGAAATAGGAAGAAAAGAATTAGGTGATGCCCTTTGGAGCAAAGAAATAGCAGCTTTAAACGAACAAGCCGATGTTATTTTAAGAGTAAACACTTTAAAAACCACAAAAGAAAAACTACAAACCGAGTTATTCGATTTAGATATAGAAACCGATTTTCTACCAGATTATCCCAACGCTTTAAAGCTAAAAGAACGTGCCAATGTATTTTCTACCGAAGCGTTTAAAAATGGTTTTTTTGAAGTACAAGATGCTTCATCACAATTGGTTGCTGAATATTTAAATGTACAACCTGGTATGCGCGTTGTTGATACCTGTGCTGGTGCTGGCGGAAAAACTTTGCATATTGCTTCCTTAATGGAAAACAAAGGGCAAATTATAGCTTTAGATATTTATGAGAACAAACTTCATGAATTAAAACGTCGTGCTAAACGAAATGGAGCGCACAACATAGAACCGCGAGCTATCGATTCTACCAAAGTGATTAAAAAATTATATGACAAAGCAGATCGCGTTTTAATTGATGCACCTTGCTCTGGTCTAGGTGTTTTACGAAGAAACCCAGATGCTAAATGGAAATTGCAACCAGAATTTATTGATAAAATAAAAGAAACACAACAAGATATTTTACAACAATACTCCAGAATGGTAAAAGTGGGCGGACAATTGGTTTATGCCACCTGTTCCGTTTTACCTTCGGAAAACCAAGAACAAGTTGCTGCTTTTTTAAAATCTGAAGCTGGCGCAAATTTCACATTGTTAAAAGACAACAAAGTATTAGCTCATAAATCTGGCTATGACGGATTTTATATGGCACTTTTAGAAAGAAAACAATAAATTACAACATTTTAATAGAAGAGCGACTTTTTAGAGTCGCTTTTTTCATGTTCAAAACCTCGTGAATAACTCTAAATTTTCACGAAAATATATAGATGAATTTACGCTGAAAAAAAGTAAATTTGCACTTTCTTTAAACACATACAAACCCATATATAATGATTCATTTCTTTGGAAACGTAACCAGTAATGTATTTGCTGTTCAAACAACAAAAGAATTATCAACGGAAACCACTGCTAAATTAACGTGGTTATTTGGCAACCAGCCTAAAATAAAACAAGCATCACTAGATGCTTTTTTTGTTGGCCCACGTGCTGCCATGATAACACCTTGGAGTACCAATGCGGTTGAAATTACTCAAAATATGGGGATTTCAGACATCATTCGCATAGAAGAATTCCAAGCAGTTACGGAAGATTTCAAAGATTTCGACCCTATGATTTCAGAAAAATTCAAAGGTTTAAATCAAGAATCGTTTACCATAAACATCAAGCCTGAACCTATTTTAAACATTGAAGATATTGGTGCTTATAACCAAAAAGAAGGCTTGTCTTTAAGTGATGAAGAAGTGGCTTATTTAGATGGAGTTGCTAAAAAAATTGGTCGTCCGTTAACAGATTCTGAAGTATTTGGATTTTCACAAGTAAATTCAGAACACTGTCGCCATAAAATTTTCAACGGAACATTTGTAATTGATGGGGAAGAAAAACCAACCTCACTTTTCAAATTAATTAGAAAAACATCTGAAACACATCCAAACGATATTGTTTCAGCATATAAAGATAACGTCGCTTTTGTAAAAGGACCAATGGTTGAACAATTTGCACCTAAAACAGCTGATAAACCAGACTTTTACGAAACAAAAGAATTCGAGTCTGTTATTTCGCTTAAAGCGGAAACACATAACTTCCCCACAACAGTAGAACCTTTTAATGGAGCTGCAACTGGAGCTGGTGGAGAAATTAGAGATCGATTGGCTGGTGGAAAAGGCTCTTTACCTTTAGCAGGAACCGCTGTTTACATGACATCGTATTCTCGTTTGGAAGAAAACAGACCATGGGAACAAAAGTTTGAAGCCAGAAAATGGTTGTATCAAACACCTATGGATATTTTAATAAAAGCATCCAATGGCGCATCCGATTTTGGAAATAAATTTGGTCAACCTTTAATTACCGGTTCTGTTCTTACTTTTGAACATAACGAGAATGGCTCTTCAAGCGATTCTAACCCTAGAAAGTTAGGCTATGATAAAGTGATTATGCAAGCTGGAGGTATTGGCTATGGAAAAATAGACCAAGCTCTAAAAGATAAGCCTCAAGTAGGTGATAAAATTGTTATTCTAGGTGGAGAAAACTACCGCATTGGTATGGGAGGTGCTGCGGTTTCTTCTGCTGATACTGGAGAATTTGCTTCAGGTATTGAATTAAATGCGGTACAACGATCAAACCCAGAAATGCAAAAACGTGCTGCTAATGCCATTCGTGGTATGGTAGAAAGTGATACAAACTTTATTGTTTCCATTCACGATCATGGTGCTGGCGGTCATTTAAATTGTTTATCTGAATTGGTTGAAGAAACTGGTGGAAACATCGATTTAGATGCTTTGCCTGTGGGAGACCCTACGCTTTCTGATAAAGAAATAATCGGCAACGAATCACAAGAACGTATGGGATTGGTTATTGACAAAGACCATATTGATATGCTTCAACGTATTGCAGACAGAGAACGTTCGCCTATGTATACAGTAGGTGATGTGACTGGCGATAACCGATTTACTTTCGAGTCTAAAACTAACGGGCATAAACCGATGGATTTGGCTATGGAAGACATGTTTGGTAGTTCGCCAAAAACAGTTCTTACAGATAAAACAGTTGCTAGAAATTATAAAAACCCGAGATATAAAACCAAAAATTTACAAATCTATTTAAATCAAGTATTGCAACTTGAGGCTGTAGCCTGTAAAGATTGGTTAACAAATAAAGTAGACCGTTGTGTTGGTGGCAAAGTCGCTAAACAACAATGTGTGGGTCCATTACAAATACCACTTAATAATGTAGGTGTTATGGCACTCGATTATAAAGGTAAAGAAGGTGTTGCTACCTCTATTGGTCACGCGCCTATTTCTGGATTAATTAATCCCGCTGCAGGTAGTAGAAATGCCATTACCGAATCTTTAACCAATATTATTTGGGCACCTTTAAAAGATGGTTTACAAGCAGTTTCATTATCAGCGAACTGGATGTGGCCTTGTAAAAATGAAGGTGAAGACGCTCGTTTATATGAAGCAGTTCAAGCCGTTTCAGAATTCGCCATCGATTTAGGTATTAATGTACCAACCGGGAAAGATTCCCTTTCTATGAAACAAAAATACCCGAATGAAGAAGTCATTTCTCCAGGAACGGTTATTATCTCAGCTGGAGCTAATTGTAATGATATTACTAGAGTAGTAGAACCTCTTTTGAAGAAAGAAGGTGGTGCTATTTACTATATTAATATTTCTCAAGATGATTTTAAATTAGGTGGAAGCTCTTTCAATCAAGTATTAAATACCATTGGAAACGATGCGCCTGATGTTAAAAATTCAGACTATGTAAAAACTGTTTTTAATACGATTCAAGATCTTATTAAAGCAGACAAAGTACACGCAGGACACGATGTGGCTTCTGGCGGATTAATCACGACACTTTTAGAACTATGCTTTGCAGATGTTAATTTAGGGGCAGATTTTGATATTTCTTCATTGAATGAAGAAGATTCCATAAAAGTTTTATTTGCTGAAAATTCAGGCATTGTTTTTCAAGCGGATGCTTCAGTAGAAAGCATTTTATCTGATAATAACATTGAATTTTTCAATATTGGTTCAGTGAATAATTCTGGTACCATTACTATAAAAAATAATGAGGACATTTTCACTTTTAACGTTACTGAAACCAGAGATGTTTGGTACAAAACGTCTTTCTTATTAGATCAAAAACAAACAAAAAACAATTTAGCTGAAGCTAGATTTAACAACTATAAAAATCAGCCTTTACAATATACATTCCCGAGTCATTTCACAGGAAAGTTAGAGGACGTCATTACGAGTGGAACGAAGCAATCTGCTTCTAATGGAAAGCGACCTAAAGCAGCCATTCTTCGTGAAAAAGGAAGTAATTCTGAACGCGAAATGGCAAACGCTATGTATTTAGCAGGTTTTGATGTGAAAGATGTACACATGACCGATTTAATTTCGGGTCGTGAAACTTTGGAAGACATTCAGTTTTTAGGTGCTGTTGGAGGTTTCTCCAATTCTGATGTTTTGGGTTCTGCAAAAGGTTGGGCAGGTGCTATTAAATACAACGAAAAAGCCAACAAGGTGATTCAGGATTTCTTTAAAAGAGAAGATACTTTATCTGTTGGTATTTGCAATGGTTGCCAATTATTTATGGAATTGGAAGAAATAAACCCAGAACATGAAGTTCATGGGAAAATGCTTCATAATGATTCTCATAAGCATGAAAGCTCGTTCACTTCAGTAAAAATTCAAAAGAATAATTCCGTGATGCTTTCAACACTAGAAGGGTCAACTTTAGGCGTTTGGATTTCACATGGCGAAGGAAAATTTAATTTACCTTATACGGAAGATAAATATCAAATTGTAGCAAAATATGGTTATGCTGAATATCCACATAACCCAAACGGTTCCGATTTTAATACCGCCATGATGTGTGATAAAACGGGGCGTCATTTAGTAACGATGCCACATATTGAACGTTCTACATTCCAATGGAATTGGGCCAATTATCCACAAGGACGTAAAGACGAAGTTTCACCTTGGTTAGAGGCATTCGTGAATGCTAGACTGTGGATTGAGAATAAATAGATATTTATACAATTCCAAATTATAAAAAAGCGACTTAGGTAAAATTCTTAAGTCGCTTTTCTTATTATTAAACTTCACTTAAACAGGTTGACTAAAAATCTATCACTTATGAATAGACACTTAAAAACAAGGTCTACTCTTCTATAAAACTATTATAAATACTTTACCCTTGCAAAACAATATCCTGATCTCCTGCCCAATTTTTTAAATCTTGTTTTTTAATTGCTGCCGCCATTAAATCTGGAAATTGGTCTGGGGTGCATGCAAAAACCGGAATTCCGTATGCTGAAAATTTTGTAGCATTTCCTTGGTCGTAATATGGGCTACCATCATCACTTAAAGCTAATAAGCAAATTACTTGAACACCGCTATCTACCAATTCTTTAGCACGTTGCAGCATTTCCTTTTCATTACCACCTTCATACAAATCGGTAATTAAAACCAAAATAGTATCGTCTGGTTTACTTACCAAACCTTGGCAATATTTAAGTGCCAAATTAATATCGGTACCACCACCAAGTTGCACACCAAATAACAAATCTACAGGGTCTTTTAAATCTTCTGTCAAATCGGCAACTTGCGTATCAAAAACCACCATTTTAGTTTTTACATTGGGTATAGAAGCCATAACAGCTCCAAAAATACCAGAATAAACGACAGATGTTCCCATAGAACCACTTTGATCTAAACAAAGAATAATATCTTTTAAAGAACGCTTCGATTTCCTTCCATAACCAATTTTAGTCTCGGGAATTATAGTTTTGTACTCTGGCTGGTAATGTTTTAAATTCTTTTTAATAGTGGCGGGCCAGTTAATCTCGTTATGCTTTGGTTTAAAACTACGGGTAGATTTATCAATAGCGCCAGACATTGCCGATATGGTTTTTTGCTCCAGCTTTGCCATTAATTCTACCACTACTTTCGCTACCACCTGCCTAGCGGTATCTTTTGTTTTAGAAGGAATAAGTTTACCCAATGCCATTAATGTTGCAACCAAATGCACATCGGCTTCAGCTTGGGCTAGAATTTCGGGTTCAAATATTAATTGCTGTTTTAACTGCGGATGTTTTAAAGCATCATTTTGAATGACTTGGACTACTGAGGATGGAAAATATTTTCTAATATCACCCAACCAACGTGCCACATTTCCACTTCCTTTTTCTCCGCCACCTTTTCCTTTTTCGGGTTTTCCGTAACTAAAACCTTTGGAACGGTCAAACTCATACAATGCCGATAAAGCTTCATCAATATTTACTAAATCATTTGACAATGAAACTCCTGTACCATCGGCTTCATCACCTCCTAAAATAAGACGCCATTTTTCTAATTCTTGTATTTCTTCTGTTGAATGACTCATGATTGTGGTGTTAAAAAATGGGCTATTGTAGGCAAAATAGAATTCGCTAAATCTTCATCAAAATTAGAATCTAAAGTGGTTTTAGTTGTTTTTTCTGTGATGATACCTTCTTTTGCTTTTTCTCCTATTTGACGTCTTTCGCTAAATTCAAAATTAGAAAAAGACCGACGGAGCATGGGCAATAATTCTATAAAGGTTTCCTTATTTAAGGTGCTTACCCAGGTATAAATTAAGTTCCATAAGCGGTTATCGTAAATTAATATCATACCGCTGCCTTTTAAAAAGCCTTGCAACCAAGCAGCAACTGTTTCTGGTAAATTATTGATTGATAAAGCATACGAAATATGCTGATCTGCAACCTCATCTGTAAATTGTTGTCCGTCTAAAAGCAAACGACAAACACAACCAATAATAATGGGGTGCACACCATCTTTATGTAAAATTTTATGAAGTGTTGCAAACCATTCGGCTTCTATTTCAGCATCGTCATAAATACCAATAGCGTGATTTAACTTTGATATTTCTTCGAACATGGCGCTCGAATTTTCCTCGTCTAAACCATAACACGCATTAGCCAAACTCGTGTTTACTTTAATTAAAAGTTGCTGTACAATATGATTTAATACTGATAAATCGGAATTACGAACATCGCCATACCTACTTATATTGATAAGGTTTGGCAGTGCTTTTAGTAAATCTAAAATATCAACAGAAATACTTGCAATTTCATTAATTCGACTTATTAAAATATGTAAATCTTCAAAAAGTTCGGCAGGAATACTCTTTTGTAAAAGCGTTGCAATGGTTTCTATTTTTTTCGCATTTATACATTCGTTAACCACCACAGCTTGCGCCGCGGCTTCAACGGTATTGCCCAAAAAACCATTATCTATCAACGCAATCATCATGTCTGGCGACCACTGCGCTTCCCAAGTTTCTTTAAAGGTTCCTTTAGTACGCGAACTTCTACGTACCAACCAATTCAAGTTTAAAAGCTCTAACCTGTGGAAAAAAGTACTTCTGTTTTGATCTAATTCCTTTCGTAAATCTAACTGATATATTTTGGGGTCTGCGGTGAGTTTTAAACGTAATTGTTTTAGGTTGATTTCAAAATCTTCTTGTAAAGGCATTTTAGGAATATCATTAGGAACAGTTCCTAACGCATTACCTATAATGAGTTCTTTATTTACATAGTCTAGTAAAATTTCATCACCCATGCACATTACAGAACGTATGGCATCATTCATTTCACTTAAAGAAACAAAATGTTTATTGCGAATTGCGGCCAAACTTCTTGCTAATTTAAAACTCTCGATTACGTGCGCCGTAGAAGTGTCTATTTTGTTAGCCCTAAAGGTTTCGGCTACTTTAGTTAACCAATTAATTTCGGTATCCTCTTCGGTAACCCATAAATGATTATACCACCCTGGTGAATAAATTCCCGCTCCATAACCCGATGCCATACTCAAACGTTTATTCGTCCAAGGTATCCACGTTGCTATCGTTTTAATTTTTGTTTTTGGCAGTTGCTTTAGTGTTTTTCTATCCTCCTTAACATAGCTATCAACATCTGTTAAAGCAGGTGCGTGCCATGCGCCACAAACCACAACAATATTTTCATACATTTCATTTCGAGCCTCGGTAATAATTTGGCGCATATAAGCTTCACGAGCAACATTTTCATCATCTAAAGAAGATTTCAAACCTTCTTCTCGCAAAGCATTCATTACATGATAAACACTTTTAAAATGCGCTTCACTTTCTATGGTATTATATTCAAAATGATGTTCCCACCAAGCTTCACCACTACTAAAACCATCGGTTTCGGCTAAAATACTTATGGGATCTTGCGGAATTATAGGAAGTGGTTTATCGATTTCACTATTCGCATCTTCGGCTTCCTCTTTTTTATTTTCTGATTGAATACGTGCTTTTTCAAAACTGATAGCCGCTGGTAAATCTAGGGCGCGAACAGGTATTTTGTTTTTGTTGGCATGCGAAATAGCAACCCATTCTGGTGAATAGCTTGCAAAAGGATAAAATGTAGATTCTTTTGGGTCTACACTATTGTACACCATGATGGCAACTGGGGGTTGCAATGCTTTTTCGCCAACATAGGTAAATACTTCCGTAATTTCTGGCGGACCTTCAACTAAAATAATATCGGGTTGCAAACGCTCTAACTCGTTTTTGAGCTGCTTTGCAGAACCTACACCATGATGCCGTATACCCAAAATATGTATACTCATAAATTTTACTTTTTTCTGTTGATTTTTGGTTTCAGTTAAGAAGTTTTTCTTCTGTCTCCTAAATCTATCCTATTTCCTTACATGCTCTATAAATATCTTTCCAATCTTCTCGTGTTTTAACCACGGTTTCTAGGTATTCTTTCCAAACCACCGCATCTTGTACAGGGTCTTTTACAATGGCACCTACCAAACTAGAGGCTACATCGTATGCCGTTAATTCACCATTACCAAAATGTGCTGCTAACGACAAGCCATTGTTTACAACAGAAATTGCCTCTGCGGTACTTACAGTACTTGTAGGTGATTTTAATTTGGTTCTACCATCTGTGGTGACACCATGTCTTAATTCTCTAAAAATTTGCACGATACGTTCAATTTCTTTCAATGAAGGTACTTCAGCTGGTAACTCTAATGATTTTATACTACTGGCAACTCTAGTTTTTACAATATTTATTTCTTCTGCCGCAGTATTTGGAGTTGGTAAAATAACGGTATTAAATCTTCTTTTTAAAGCTGATGACAATTCGTTCACACCTTTATCTCTGTTATTGGCTGTAGCAACGACATTAAAACCTTTATTAGCTCTCACTTCCATACTTAGTTCTGGAATAGGCATTATTTTTTCACTTAAAACCGTAATTAAAGTATCTTGTACATCGGCAGAAATACGGGTTAATTCTTCAATACGAGCAATAGCACCTGTTTTCATGGCACGCATTAGTGGTGTGATAACCAACGCACTTTCAGTGGGACCTTCAGCTAATAATTTGGCATAATTCCATCCGTAGCGAATTGCTTCTTCTCCTAAACCTGCAGTACCCTGAATTAACAAAGATGCATCACCTGTTACTGCCGTTGTAATATGTTCGGACACCCACGATTTTCCGGTTCCAGGTATGCCGTACAACAACAATGCACGGTCTGTAGTTAATGTAGCCACAGCAACTTCCATAAGTCTGCGGTCTCCAATATATTTGGGAGAAATCTCAAAATTATTTTTTAGTTTTCCACCCATTAAATAGGTAACAACAGACTGTGGCGACATTTGCCAACCCGCTGGAACCTTACCAGAATCTTGTTTTTTTAAGTTTTCTAATTCTTCACTAAATTGTTCTGCGGCGCTTTGTCTTAATGTTTCCATGTTATTTTGCAGTTATAAGTTTTTTAAGGTGATTTTTATTTTTAAATAAGTTGATAAGGGCTCGTAAAAATGGGTATTCCATTGATTATAATTATTGGAATGACTCACTTTTTCACACTGACTTTCCAATATTTTAAGAATTTCTACAGGTGCTTTTTTAGCCAACACCATGGCGCAAGTATTAAATTGATTGTAATAATATTTTGCACAATTGTCACTGAATTCAATGATTAGGCTTTCACAAAATTTCAAATTCCATTCCGTATTGTTTTCAGGATGATATTCCAAAACTTCAGTATCACCCAAAAGTTTGTTTTTTAGAATAAATTTTTCGTAATCTGCTTGATTAAAAAGCGGCAAAATGCGCAATGCTTCTGTAACTTTTAATTTTCCTGCTAGACTATTTGCTAAAACTTCATCTTTATTCTGAATCGTATTTTCTACCAAAGGCAAAGTGAAAATAGGCAAATTTGTATTGGCTCTTTTCACCTTAAAAGCATCATTAGTTAAAAAATAAGTTGTAAAATCGTCTACAGAATCTTGAAAAAAGGGCGTCCAAAAAGTCCTTGGCATGTAGGTTAAAAACAGGCTGAAATAATATAACGTACTATTTTTAAAAATAGCGATATCATAAGCTGCATCAAAACCATAAACATTACTTAAGTGTGTTGCATTCCAAAAAGGATTTTCGGCATCTTCAGCAGGCAACATTAAACTTGTTTTTAAGGTAGAACCCATCCCTAAAAAACCTTTCTTTTTATCGGTAACAAACAAAGTTTCTATTACCGTTGTGGTTTCTTTAAACAACTGGCTGTATCGATCTCCCAATAACATTTGCGCCAAAATTTTACGACACTCTACATTGGTTTTTAGCTCTTTTTCTTTAAACTTAAATCCTGTAGTATATACCTCGGAAATAAATTCTAAATCGCTTTTAGAATTGTAGGTATTACTAATTATTTGAAGCCAATTTCTTTTAACAACTACAGTTTCCGATTTCCATGAATTTTGGAGGAATTCAATACTTTTTTCGGTATCTGTTTTTCTTAATTTTTCAATAAACTCTGTTCGCTCTTTTGTTGTACCATATTCCCAAACATCAGTATTTATGTTGGTGCTTACCGTATATTTTAAACTTGAATCGAAAAGAACAATATACCTGCCTTTATTGCCTATTACTTGTAAAACTTTATCTTTTACTTTAACCGAATATTGATTTGCAAATTGCAATAAGCCCAAGCAGTTTTCTGGTGCAACAAGCCATTTTTTTTCTAATAAGACATTCAGTAAATCATCCAACAAAAGTGGCCTAATAAAAGCCGCCATTGTGTTGAGCAAACTAAATATTTCTTGTGCTTTTACAGGGGCGTAAGTACCACTATCGGTAATTATAGGCATTTCTGGCACCTCATCTAAAACGGGATAAATGGTACCTGCATCCATATAATAATGTACCGCAGATAAGGTGTTCAACAGTTTATGTTCAACATCTTCGAAGGTTGCTTTGCTGATAATTTCTTTTACGCTTGGCTTTAGTAGCTCCACATCTAAACCTTTTTTTGTAGTACCTAAAAGCGCTATTTCTTTAAGCTGATTTTGCATAACTAAATAATGGTGTAGTTTAAATTATTAAACACGCCTAACGGAAGGATTTCTTTATCTCGAATAACGCAAGCCATATCCACCTTATCATTACCAGTTATTGCTAGCCATTTTAAACATTTATCCAACGAGAATTCTGAAATTACGGGTGCAACTGCATTGGTATTATCTAAAACATACCAAGCTTCGTCCATGCAAATTAATCGGCTGTTTTTTAAAAGTACAAGATGGTCATTTGCCCAAGGGTCTAATTTTAAACTACTGACTTTTAATTGATGCGCTTGCTGTAATGTTTCTACAAATTCAGGAGTATATTCTAATCCTTTTTGTAATTCACTATTCGATTTAATAATAGCTCTATTAGGTAAAACAGCAGGAAAAAACGCCAGTTCTGCAGCTATAATCGACCCTGGAACAACGGAAATTTCTAAAGGGCTAAACTTTGTCGCAAAGTTTAAGATTAAAGCTCTTTTGTTCGTTTTAATACCTACCAACCAATTGCGCTGTATGGTAATATCATCGTTTTCTTTAACTTGTTGCCCAACCACTAGCCAATTATCAGTAACTGTTATGGCATCTTCATTGGCAAGTAATTCTTTACTAGACTGACTGTAACCTGCTAAATTTTTTAGGGTTATTTGCCAATCTTCAGTCTGTTTATCTATAGCTTTTAAAGCTTGAATTAAGAGATTTAATTTTGCGATAATTGCCATGGCTTCATCTTGCCAACTTGGATTTAGGTAGTTTAAATTCCCTAGTGCATTTACCGAATTTGCTAGCCCGTTTGCTTTGGCATCAACCATACGTTTTGCAACTTGAGCGAATTCGCGAAAGGGTTTGTTAGGTAATTCTAATAAGCCCATACGCAGTAAATCCTTTAGCCAAAGTTCTAATTCTGCCACACCAGCTAAAACACCTTCTAAGCGATTGGCAGCTGTTCGACTCTTACTTTTCTCTGCTTTTTCTTTTTCGTCTTCGGTAAGTTCTTTTTTAGGAGCTTTGGGTGTTACTTTTTCCGTACGTTTATCTAACCATTCTAATACCCAATCTGGCTCAGTAGCATTTGAAAAATCTACCAAATTAGCACTTTCCGCTAAAAGCAAACCCAATGCATGCTTGCAAGGAAATTGTCGCGATGGGCAAGAACATTTATAGGCGATAGACCCTAAATCTATTTGGGTCATGTATGGTTTTTTACCACTACCTTTTATGCTGCCCCACATACCACGATTGCTTTTTCCTGTATTTTCCCAATGGCCTCTCGACAATTTTTTACCTGCTGAAAAGGCGTTATCATTAGGTGCTATGGTTTTTATTTGTTCTTCAGTAAATGGCAAAATTCATATTTTTGGTTACTATTTGTTTATTTAAAGGGAGCTTTGAAAACAACAAATTAATTTACTAAAAGTAGAGTTATTTTTTAAATAGAAAAACTTTTTAGAAAAAAACACAAGTAATTATAAAGTTGCTTTTATCACTGCTTACGCAGAAGCTAATTGGGCCATTGGAACTCGATAAGACGAGAAACCCAGATAATTTAATTTTGTTCGGTAGTAGCCTTCAAAGAATCGATTTTTTAAAATACTCTTTTCTAAACAAACACCCTCTTTTAAACATAAAATGCAAAAATCCCGATCTCAAATACATGATTTCGGGATTTTTTAAGGATACAAATATAATCTAACTCATGAAGCTGTCGCTATTACCTCTCAACAACTTCACTTTCTTTATGCGTTTCACTAAATAGTTTTATCAATTTAAAAACTATTAACGCACTTAAATACTTTTCTGAAAATTCGAAAATGCTCTAAATTACAATCCCGTTTTTCATTTTCAACTGTGTATTACAGTATATTTATTATTTCTTTTTATCGCCAAACAAATAGCCATACGGCATCCCAACAAATACAACACCACCAACAATGTTACCTAATGTGGCAGGTACCAGGTTGCTTTCAAAAAAATGCATCCATGTAATTGGAGCTCCTTCAAAAATGGCCAATGGAATAAAATACATATTCGCAATACTGTGTTCAAAACCTAAAGTAACAAAAGCCATAACCGGTAACCAAATGGCAAAAATTTTACCAACGGTATCTTTTGCCGCCATTCCTTGCCAAACAGCTAAACACACCAACCAATTAGCACCAATACCTTTAAGGAACGTTACTAAAAACGTATGGCTCGTTTTGCTCATCGCTATATTTCGTACCGATTCAGAAAAAGGTGTATCACTAACAATATGCGTTAAATGCGTAATAAAAAAAGCAATAAAAAGCGCTCCTATAAAATTGCCGATATAGACCAATCCCCAGTTTTTAAGCACAGCACTTATTCTTTGTTTTTTACTTAAAACGTTAGGAATAAAATAAGCATTATTCCCTGTAAAAAGTTCAGCTCCCACAATAACAACCAAAACAAGCCCCACAGGAAACATGGCGCCAAAAAGAAACTTAGTTATTCCGGGATTATTGGCAGCCAACACGGGCGAACCACCTCCAACAACTATAGCTAGCAAACCACCAAAGGCTATATAAGCACCCGCTAAAAAGGCAAGAATTAGTGTTTTACTTATTTTGTAAGACCCTTTGTTTTGTGCTAGCACACTTACTATTTCAATAACTTCCTTAGGGTTATTCATTCCATACTATTTTTGATGATTTCAACATCATTATTCAATTTATTTTTACTTTTTTAAAGTAATTTTTTAAAATATCTGATGCGGCTATTAATTCTTCGGGCGTGTTTTCACGAGCCTCTTTTAATTGGTAATCCCAACCTAAAGCTTCCCATTTATGAACGCCTAATTTATGATATGGCTGAATTTCAATTTTTTCAATAGTTTGATAATCCTTGAAATATTTTCCCATGGCGTGTAATAATTCAGGCTGATTAGTTATCCCCGGAATTAGAACATAGCGCAGCCACATGGCTTTACCAGACGCTTCTCTATATGCGGCGAAATTAAAAGTGGTTTCTTTACAACTTACACCCGTTAGAGCTAAATAGCCTTCTTCTGTCATGTGCTTAATATCAAGCATTACTAAATCGGCATAATCATCTAAAAGTTCTTTTGAAAAACTATTTAAAATTCTTCCGTTAGTATCGATATTAGTATGAATACCTTCTTCTTTCAATCTTTTAAAAAAAGGAATGATTTCTTTTGCTTGCAACAATGGTTCGCCACCAGATACCGTAACCCCTCCCTTTTTACCAAAATAAGGTTTCATTTTTAATGCCATTTGAACCAATTCTTCAATATCATATTCTGTTCCTCCAGACGTTTCAATGGTATCAGGATTATGGCAATACAGGCATTTAAGTTTACAACCTTGTAAAAAAACTACCCAACGAATTCCTGGACCGTCATGTGTACCAAACGATTCTATGGAATGCACTCTTAATGTGTTTGCTTCTGTTTTGATAATTTTCTTATTTAGTGTTTTTTAATGAGCATTGAAAGCGCACTCATACGCTTTCAATGCTTTTTATATGAATATTACATCGATTCGTGGAACGAACGCGTAATAACCTCTAATTGTTGCTCTTTTGTTAAGCGAACAAAATTTACAGCGTAACCTGAAACACGAATCGTTAATTGTGGATATTCATCTGGATTTTCCATAGCGTCCAACAACATCTCCTTATTTAATACATTCACATTTAAATGTTGCGCATTTCTTGAAAAATAACCATCTAGCGTAGTTGCTAGGTTTTCAATTTGCTCTTCTTCATCGGAACCTAATGATTTAGGTACGATTGAGAAGGTATTAGAAATACCATCTTTAGAATCGTCGTAATTAATTTTAGAAACTGAATTTAACGAAGCAATAGCGCCATTACAATCGCGACCGTGCATAGGGTTTGCACCTGGTGCAAAAGGAACTCCTTGTGCTCTACCATCTGGTGTTGCTCCTGTTTTTTTACCGTAAGACACGTTTGATGTAATGGTTAAAACAGACATGGTTGGTTCGGCATCTTTATAAACTGGTAATTTTTTTAATTCGTTATTGAATTCTGCCACCGCATTACTTGCTAAAAAGTCTACACGATCGTCATCATTACCATATTTTGGAAATTCGCCTTCAATTTGAAAATCTACAGTTAAACCTTCCTCATTTCTAATTGGTTTTACTTTGGCGTGTTTAATAGCTGATAATGAATCGGCTACAATAGATAAACCTGCAATTCCGTAAGCAATATTAATACTTGGATTGGTATCAATTAAAGCCATTTGTGCTTTTTCATAATAATATTTATCGTGCATGTAGTGAATGATATTCATTGAGTCATTATATACTCTAGCAACTTCTTTCATTGCAATTCTAAAATTGTCCATGACTTTATCGAAATCTAAATACTCATCTGTGTACACGGGAATGCCATCAATCATTTGTGTTCCCGTAAATTCACATCTACCACCATTCAATGCTAACAATAAAGTTTTAGCTAAATTAGTACGAGCACCAAAGAACTGAATTGATTTTCCTAATTCTTGGAATGACACACAACAAGCAATTCCGTAATCATCAGATCCTCTTTTGCTACGCATTAAATCATCATTTTCAAATTGAATCGAAGACGTATCAATAGAAACTTTTGCACAATAATTTTTGAAATTTTGAGGTAAGTTTTCAGACCATAAAATAGTAATATTTGGTTCTGGTGATGCCCCTAAATTATAAAGTGTGTTTAAGAAACGGAACGATGTTTTAGTAACCTTCGTTCTTCCATCTTCCAACATACCACCAATAGCTTCCGTTACCCAAGTAGGATCTCCTGCAAAAATTTCATCATAAGCTTCCATTCTTAAATGGCGCACCATACGTAACTTCATTACGAATTGGTCGATGTATTCTTGTGCTTCAACTTCGGTAATTATTCCGTCTTCTAAATCTCTTTGAATAAAAATATCTAAAAATGAAGATACATTTCCTAAAGACATGGCTGCACCATCTTGTTCTTTTACAGCTGCTAAATACGACATGTAAGTCCATTGCACTGCCTCTTGAGCATTTTCAGCAGGACGAGATAAATCTAAACCATAAGATTTACCCATTCCTACAATTTCTTTTAAAGCTTTAATTTGTTCTGAAACTTCTTCGCGTAAACGGATAACGTTATCGCTCATAGGTCCAGCTATATTTGCTAAATCTTGTTTTTTTGCTTCGATTAAACGGGTAACACCATATAAAGCAATTCTACGATAATCTCCTATAATTCTTCCACGGGCATAATTATCTGGCAAACCTGTTAAAAACCCTAACGAACGGAATTTTCTAATTTCATCTGTATAAGCATCAAAAACACCATCGTTATGTGATTTTACATATTTGGTAAATAATTCTGATAATTGGTTGTTTGGCTTTAAACCATGTTCAGATAATGCTTTTTCAACTACTTTAAAACCTCCAAAAGGCTTCATAGATCTTTTCAATAATGCATCGGTTTGCAAACCAACAATCACTTCATTTTCTCTATCTATATAACCAGCTTGAAACGCATTAATACCAGAAACAATATCTGTATCTACAGAGTGTACTCCATTTCTTTGTCTTTCTTCTTTAGTGCCTTGTTTACAAATGTCCCATAATTTTAGGGTTTTTTCACTTGGTCCTTCCAAAAAGTCATAAGTCCCATGATATGGAGTAATATTTTTTGTAACGAAGTCTCTCAAATTAATAGTCTTTTCCCAAATACCTGTGTTAAAAGTTTTAATTTTCATATGCTTAAATTTATTATCCTTTTATATTTTAAGCGTGCAAAAATAAATCCTAAACTTAACTTCAAAACTGACAATTGTCATAAAAAACCCGTTTTTAATGTGATTAAATTAACGAAAACGTTTGAATAATAACTTTTTTATAAAAAAAATTAAAGTGTATTTTTTATTAAAAATTTTAATGAAGAAAATATTCTAATAAGACATTCTTATGTTACTTTTAAAGAAAATTATTACTAAAAAACGCATATATTATTGATAAAAAAAAACGTATTTTAGTAAGAGAATTTATAAAAATTCATTTTGATGAAAAACTATTTTTTAACTGTATTTTATTTAATTCCAATTTTCATTTTTTCACAAAATGACAAAAACAAGGTTGAACGTTTTTTTTATAGAGATAATGTTCTTGCTATTGAAAAATGGTATGGGGAAGACAAAAAGCTAGACAGCTTAAGAACGTATTATAATTCGGGTGAACTCAATGAATGTTTTTATTATGTAAATGGATATTATGAGGGTGCTAGTTATAGATTTAATAAAGCGGGTGAAAAACTTACGACTTGGATTTTTAAAGAAGGTGATTTAATTGAAAGAATAGACCACATACTCGATTATAATATAAAAACAGAAGAAAAAATAAAAAATTTCCACGATCAATTAATTGTTGTAAACAAGCATATTAAAGATAGCTCTAAAAGTAGTAATGCCTATTTATATAGGCGCGCAAACTTGCGATATGTTTTAGGCAATTATACATTAGCGTTAGATGATTTTAAAAAATTAGAACATATTTTATTAAGAAACGCAAAAGACAACCCTAGACTAACAAATTCACTATCAAAAGTATACGATTGCATGGGTGGAATTTACAGCAGTTATGAAATGGAAAATGAAGCTATCCATTATAGATATTTAGCAATAAAAACGGAGCCTGAAGACCTAAGACTGCAATATAATTTAGGAGGTTATTTATATTCGATAAAGTCATATACGTTAGCAAAAACATACTTAAATAAAGTTCTTGAAAAAATTCCAAATCATGATTTTGCACATAGACTACTAGCTGCATTATATACTGATTTTGAAGATTATGAAAATGCAAAATATTCCATTGATGTAGCTTTTAAGAAAGAAGATAACTTAGTAAAATTGGGGAGTGGATATGGCGATTTCGACGTTAGAACACTTAGAGGTTTCATTTATCATAAATTAGGTAAATCTGAAGACGGAATAGCCGATTTAGAAGAAGCTATAAACATAAAAAAAGATAATACTTATGCACATAGAAATTTAGGCATCATTTATCTTGAACTGGGCAATTATAAAAAAGCTTGCGAATATTTACAAAAAGCCAAGGAATTAGGGTATGAAAAAATATATGACAAATACGATTTAGAAGATTATATTCATGCAGCTTGTAATAATGAACCAAAAGAAATGCAATCTCAAAAATTATCTGATTTACCATTTATACACCCAAATCCAATAAAAGATTATGTAACTGTTAATAATATAGATTTCAGCAATTTTAAGTATTACATATACAATTTTGAATCGAAATTAGTTCAAGAAGGAATTGCTGATTACAAAACAATTAAAATTTCTAATTTCCAATCTGGTCTCTATATTTTAAATATCGAATCGGATGGAGTTGTACATTCTTTTAAAGTAGTAAAAGAATAGAAATAAATAACATCCACTTAACAAAAAGCTTGAGTAAACTTCCTGAAAGAATTAAGGAATCAATATATAATTAGTGTTTTATATCATGGATTTTAGTTCTGATATTACTATTAAAACAATTTGGTTTGCTAAACTGGATAATCAATTTAGCAAACCAAATATTACTGTAAAAAAAACTCAATAGTTACAAAGTTGCTTTTATAGCAGCTTGTGCCGATGCTAATCGAGCAATTGGGACTCTATAAGGTGAACAACTCACATAATTCAATCCTGTTCTATAACAGAATTCAACCGAACTTGGATCGCCACCATGTTCGCCGCAAATTCCAACTTTTAAATTAGGTTTTTCACTTCTTCCGAGTTGGGTAGCCATTTCAACTAATTGCCCCACCCCTTCCTGATCTAACACTTCAAAAGGATCGACTTTTAAAATGCCTTTTTCTATATAAATTGGCAAGAATTTACCAGCATCGTCTCTGGAATAACCAAATGCCATTTGTGTTAAATCGTTTGTTCCAAAGGAAAAGAAATCTGCATATTTAGCAATTTTATTGGCAATTAAAGCAGCTCTAGGAATTTCTATCATCGTGCCAATCAAAAACTCAATCCTGTCATTTCGTTCTTCAAAAACTTTATTAGCGGTTTCTCTAATAACGGCTTCTTGACTTTCAAATTCAGCAAGTGTACCAACTAAAGGCACCATGATTTCTGGTTTTGCAACAATACCTTTTTCTTTTAGATTTAAAGCAGCTTCAATAACAGCTCTTGTTTGCATTTCGGTAATTTCAGGATAGGTAATTCCTAATCTGCACCCTCTATGTCCCAACATAGGGTTGAATTCTTCCAATTCGGCGACTTTTATTTTTACGGCCTCTAAAGTTATGTGCATATCTTCTGCCAAACTACGTTGCGTTTCCAATTGATGCGGCACAAAT
The DNA here is from genome assembly GCF_004341235.1 of Mariniflexile fucanivorans. GTDB lineage: Bacteria > Bacteroidota > Bacteroidia > Flavobacteriales > Flavobacteriaceae > Mariniflexile > Mariniflexile fucanivorans. Next base: position 121,244 of record NZ_SLUP01000007.1, on the reverse strand, counting down.
TCATGCAATGGCGGATCTAATAAACGCACCGTAACTGGAAGCCCTTGCATGGCTTCAAAAATACCCTCAAAATCACTACGTTGCATGGGTAATAAATCTTCTAAAGCATGTTTTCTTCCTTTAACAGTATCTGCCAAAATCATTTCTCGCATGGCTTTAATACGGTCCACTTCAAAAAACATATGTTCTGTACGGGTTAATCCAATACCTTGAGCACCAAAACTTCGTGCTATTTTAGCATCTTTAGGAGTATCGGCATTTGTTCGAACTTGCATGGTCGCATATTTGTCTGATAATTTCATGATTTCAGCAAATTCACCACTCAATTCAGGCTCGCTAGTCGCCACTTTTCCTTCAATAATATTCCCTGTAGAACCGTTTAAGGAAATCCAATCACCTTCATGATATTCTTTGCCATCAACTTTTAAAGTTCTTGTCTTATAGTTAATTGTTAATGCTCCTGCACCAGAAATACAACATTTCCCCATACCACGAGCTACCACAGCCGCATGTGAGGTCATGCCACCTCGAGCGGTTAAAATACCTCTAGCGATGTTCATACCTTCCAAATCTTCAGGAGAAGTTTCAATACGTGTTAAAATGGTATATTTATATTTATTGGCTTCATCTGCAAAAAACACGAGTTGCCCCGTTGCCGCACCTGGTGATGCAGGTAACCCTTGTGCAATTACATTTGCTTTTTTTAAAGCTTTTGGGTCGAAAACAGGGTGTAATAACTCATCTAATTTACTCGGTTCGATACGTAAAAGCGCTTCTTTTTCAGAAATTAAACTTTGTTTAAACATATCCATGGCAATTTTAACCATGGCTGCACCTGTGCGTTTTCCGTTTCTGGTTTGTAAAATCCAAAGTTTACCATCTTGCATAGTAAACTCCATATCTTGCATATCTTTATAATGCTTTTCTAATTTTTCTTGATACCCATTTAACTCCTTAAAAATTTCTGGCATTAATTCTTCTAAAGAAGGGTAATTTTCAGCTCTTTCCGCTTCTTCAACTTTTGCTAATTCCGCCCAACGTAAAGACCCTAATTTTGTAATTTGCTGCGGTGTTCGTGTTCCTGCAACTACATCTTCACCTTGTGCGTTAATTAAATATTCACCGTTAAAAACATCTTCGCCTGTACCAGCATCCCTAGTAAAACAAACGCCTGTTCCCGAGTTGTCCCCCATATTTCCATAAACCATGGCCTGTACGTTTACAGCTGTTCCCCAATCTGCAGGATACCCATGCATGTTTCTATAATATACAGCTCTATCGCCATTCCAACTATTAAAAACAGCAATAACAGCGCCCCAAAGTTGTTCCCATGGATCGGTTGGAAAATCATGTCCTGTACGTTTTTTTACAGCGTCTTTAAAATCGTAAACCAGATCTTTTAAATCCTGAACAGAAAACTCAGTATCTAGTTTGATGCCGCGTTTATCTTTAAGGTGCTCCATAATTTCTTCAAAAGGATCGATATCTTCTTTCGATTCGGATTTCATTCCTAAAACAACATCACCATACATTTGAATAAAACGCCGATACGAATCCCATGCGAAACGCTCATTACCTGTTTTAGTTGCCAAACCTATAATAACATCATCATTTAAACCAAGATTTAAAACGGTATCCATCATTCCAGGCATAGACACTCTGGCACCCGAACGCACAGAAATTAACAATGGGTTGTCTTTATCTCCAAATTTACTTCCCATTAACGATTCAATATTGAAAATAGCTTCTTCAATTTCGGTTTTTATCAAATCGACGACTTTGTCTTTTCCTAATAAATTATATTCGGTACAAACTTCGGTCGTTATGGTAAATCCCGGCGGAACGGGAATACCAATGGCACTCATTTCAGCTAAATTCGCACCTTTGCCACCTAAAAGGTTTTTCATTTTGCTGTTTCCGTCTGCAAAATTATTACCGAACTTATAAACTCTTGTTTTTACTTCTTGTAAGACTTCCATAATATTAAATTTAATAGACATCAAATGCATGAATTTAGATACTTAAATCTGGTTTTTCAATGATTTATATCATATAACGATTTTATTTTTAGCATATTCGTAAAAAATAAATGTTACAAATAATAAAAAACTACTTTTTTATAGGCATATTTGAAAATCTCATTTATTTTCATAATTTGCATAACCAGAAACTTTCAAAAGAACAAATGGCAAATATTACTAGAATTTTTGATTTTCCTTATCACCAGTTAGAAGCTTACAATTTAAAGAAGGCTTTCTCAACCAAATATAATGGTGTTTGGAAATCAACATCTATACAAGAATTTATAGACCAAGCCAATGCTATAAGCAGAGGTTTATTACGATTGGGCATAAAACCAAACGATAAAATTGCCGTTATTTCTTCAACCAATAGAACCGAATGGAATATTTTGGATATTGGTGTATTACAAACCGGTGCACAAAACGTGCCTATTTATCCAACGATAGCTTCTGATGAGTATGAGTATATTCTAAATCATTCTGAATCTATTTATTGTTTTGTTTCCGATGTTGAAGTTCTTAAAAAATTAAACGCCATTAAGGGTAAAACCAACTTAATAAACGTTTATACTTTTGATGTTATTGAAGGCGAAAACCATTGGACCGATGTATTAAAACTAGGCGAAAACTCAAGTAACCAAGCAGAAGTTGAGACACGAAAAGAAGCTGTTAAACCTTCAGATCTGGCAACATTAATATACACCTCTGGTACCACAGGAAAACCAAAAGGCGTTATGCTTTCGCACAACAATCTAGTTTCAAACGTTTTAGACAGCGAAAAACGCGTGCCTTTTCATTATGGAAAATCAAAAGGATTAAGTTTTCTTCCCGTTTGCCACGTTTTTGAACGCATGATCCTGTACCTATATATATACTGCGGCGTAGAAGTTTATTTTGCAGAATCTATTGAAAAAATGAGCGACAACTTAAAAGAAGTCGGCCCTAACGTAATGACCGCTGTACCTCGTTTATATGAAAAAGTTTATGATAAAATAGTTGCAAAAGGCTCCGAATTAAAAGGCGTTAAAAAAATGCTTTTCTTTTGGGCATTAAATATAGGACTTCAATTTGAACCCTACGGCAAAAATGGCTGGTGGTATGAATTTCAACTAAAAATAGCCAGAAAACTTATTTTTAGTAAATGGCGCGATGGTTTGGGCGGTAATTTAGAAATTATGGTTTCTGGTAGTGCGGCGCTACAAGCCCGATTATCACGCGTATTTGCAGCAGCTGGCTTACCTATTATGGAAGGTTATGGACTTACAGAAACATCGCCTGTAATTTCGGTAAACGATATGCGAAATGGTGGTTTTAGAGTAGGAACCGTTGGGAAAATAATTGACAACGTGGAAGTTAAAATTGCTGAAGACGGAGAAATTCTTGTAAAAGGCCCCAACGTTATGCTAGGTTATTTTAAAGATGCTGAAAAAACAAAAGAAGTCATGACAGGTGAATACTTCCATACAGGTGATATTGGTGAATTTGATGTGGATGGCTTTTTGAAAATTACAGACCGTAAGAAGGAAATCTTTAAAACCTCTGGCGGAAAATATGTGGCTCCCGCCCTTATTGAAAACCAGTTTAAACAATCACGGTTTATAGAACAAATCATGGTTATTGGTGAAGGTGAAAAAATGCCCGCAGCTTTAATTCAGTTAAACTTTGAATTCGTTAAAAATTGGGCAAAAATACACCATGTGCCTTTTAATAACAGTAAAGATCTTATAACTAACCCACAATTGTTAGAACGTATTCAAAGCGAAATAGACAAAGCTAACACCAATTTCGGCAATTGGGAACAAATAAAAAAGTTTGAAATCACGCCCGATACTTGGACTGTAGAAGCAGGACACCTAACGCCTACCATGAAATTAAAACGCAAGGTTATTAAAGAAATATATGCAAGCCTTATAGAGAAAATTTACAGACCTTAATAAGGTTTTTAAATAAGAGCAAAACAAAAAAACATCATAAATTTTTTAAGCATATTATGCATGCATAATATATTTTCATATATTTGGAATTACCGACCAAAAAAATATGAAGGAAAGAACGATTGATTATATATTAAGAACCACATGGCTTGCTGTTCAAAAAATGTATAATGAAGAAGCTGCTAAATTTGAAACCACCATGGCAACTGGCTTTACATTATTAAGTATAGACCCAGAAAAAGGGACACCATCTACAGCATTAGGCCCAAAAATGGGCATGGAAGCCACCAGTTTATCAAGAATATTAAAAACCATGGAGCAAAAAGGTTTAATAGAACGCAAACCAAACCCAGATGATGGCAGAGGTGTTATTATTCATTTAACCGAATTTGGCCATGAAAAACGAGCGTATTCAAAAGAGCGTGTTGTCATCTTTAATGAAGCCATCAAAAAAAATGTTTCTGAGGAAAAATTAAAACATTTTTATGAAGTTTCCGATGTAATTGGCGACATGATATGTAACAAAAAAATATACAATCAAAACGACAAGTAATAAAAAATGAGCAAACGAAGAATAAAAAAAGTAGCCATTATTGGCTCTGGAATTATGGGTAGTGGTATTGCATGTCATTTCGCAAATATTGGCGTTGATGTGTTATTATTGGATATTGTACCTAGAGAATTAAACGATGCCGAAAAAGCAAAAGGTTTAACACTTGAAGATAAAGTGGTTAGAAATAGATTGGTAAATGATGCCTTGGCAGCCTCGTTAAAATCGAAACCTTCACCTATTTATCATATAGACTTTGCAAAACGCATTACTACGGGTAATTTAGAAGACGATATTGCCAAAGTAAAGGATGTAGATTGGATTATGGAGGTTGTTGTGGAACGACTCGATATCAAAAAAAGTGTTTTTGAAAAACTTGAAAAATATAGAACTCCCGGCACTTTAATAACTTCAAACACATCAGGAATTCCTATTCATTTTATGAGTGAAGGCCGCAGCGAAGATTTCCAAAAGCATTTCTGCGGAACACACTTTTTCAATCCAGCACGTTACTTAAAATTATTCGAAATCATTCCTGGCCCTAAAACATCACAAGAAGTTTTAGACTTTTTAAATGGTTATGGTGAACAATTCCTAGGAAAAACTTCTGTAGTAGCTAAAGATACACCGGCATTTATTGGAAACCGTATTGGCATTTTTGGTATTCAAAGTTTATTTCATCAAGTAAAAACTTTAGGGTTAACGGTTGAAGAAATTGATAAACTTACGGGTCCAGTGATTGGTCGTCCAAAATCGGCAACCTTTAGAACGGTTGATGTGGTTGGATTAGATACTTTGGTGCATGTGGCTAACGGCATCTATGAAAATTGCCCGAAAGATGAAGCTCATGAACTTTTCAAACTTCCAGATTTCATCAATAAAATGATGGAAAATAAATGGCTAGGAAGCAAAACAGGGCAAGGTTTTTACAAAAAAGAAGGTAAAGATATTTTAGCATTAGACTTGAATACTTTAGAATACCACCCATCAAAAAAAGCAAGTTTTGCAACTTTAGAATTAACAAAAACGGTTGACAAAGTCATCGATAGATTTAAAATTTTAGTTTCAGGAAAAGACAAAGCAGGTGATTTCTATAGGAAGAACTTCGCTTCTATGTTCGCCTATGTGTCTAATAGAATTCCTGAAATTACAGACGATTTATATAAAATAGATGATGCTATGAAAGCTGGATTTGGTTGGGAACATGGTCCTTTCCAAATTTGGGATGCTGTTGGTGTAGAAAAAGGCATCGAAATTATGAAAGCGGAAGGTTTGGAGCCTGCTGCTTGGGTGAACGAAATGATCGCTTCAGGAAACACGTCGTTCTACACTGTAAAAAACGGAGCAACATATTTTTATGATATTCCGAAGAAATCACAAGAAAAAATTCCTGGTCAAGATGCCTTCATTATTTTAGATAATATTCGAAAATCGAAAGAAGTATTTAAAAACTCAGGTGTTGTTATTGAAGATTTAGGAGATGGCATTATAAACTGCGAATTCCAATCTAAAATGAACACCATTGGAGGTGATGTTTTAGCGGGTTTAAACAAAGCTATTGATATTGCCGAAAAAGATTTTGCAGGTTTGGTTATTGGTAATCAAGCCGCCAATTTCTCAGTGGGTGCTAATATTGGTATGATCTTCATGATGGCTGTCGAGCAAGAATATGACGAATTGAATGCCGCCATCAAATATTTTCAAGATACGATGATGCGTATGCGTTATTCTGCAATTCCAACTATTTCCGCACCTCATGGTATGGCTCTGGGTGGTGGTTGCGAATTATCCATGCACGCCGATAAAGTAGTGGCAGCTGCCGAAACTTATATTGGTTTGGTTGAATTTGGAGTTGGCGTGATTCCTGGCGGAGGAGGTTCTAAAGAAATGGCTTTAAGAGCATCCGATTCTTTTAAAAAAGGCGATGTAGAATTAAATACGCTTCAAGAATACTTCCTAACTATCGGAATGGCAAAAGTAGCAACCTCAGCGTATGAAGCTTTTGATTTAGGACTACTTCAAAAAGGCAAAGATATTGTGGTGGTTAATAAGGACAGACAAATTGCTACTGCAAAAGCGCATGCTAAATTAATGGCGGAAGCTGGTTACACGCAACCTGTAAAACGTACCGATGTAAAAGTACTTGGTAAGCAAGCCTTAGGTATGTTTTTAGTGGGTACGGATTCTATGGAAGCTTCAAAATTTATTAGCGAACACGACCATAAAATAGCAAACAAACTGGCTTACGTTATGGCTGGAGGTGATTTATCGGAACCAACTCTTGTAAGCGAACAGTATTTGTTGGATCTAGAACGAGAAGCTTTTTTAAGTTTATGCACAGAGCGTAAAACTTTAGAGCGTATTCAACACATGTTGAAAACAGGGAAACCGTTAAGAAATTAATAGCCCCACCTAACCTCCCCTTTGGGGAGGAATTTGGAAACTAAAAAATAAATGTATAACTAAAAATATACCCGTAATAGTCCCCTCTCCTTTGGAGAGGGCTAGGGAGAGGCTTATGAAACAAGCATATATAGTAAAAGCATACAGAACAGCCGTTGGTAAAGCACCAAAAGGTGTCTTTCGTTTTAAACGTGCCGATGAGTTGGGTGCTGAAACCATCCAACACATGATGAAAGAATTGCCGAATTTGGATGTAAAACGCATTGACGATGTTATGGTTGGTAACGCCATGCCTGAAGGTGCACAAGGTTTAAATATGGCACGATTTATCTCATTAATTGGCTTAAATAGTGTGGATGTTCCAGGTGTTACCGTAAACCGTTTTTGTTCTTCAGGAATTGAAACCATAGCTATTGCTACTGCAAAAATCCAATCAGGAATGGCAGATTGTATCATTGCTGGTGGTGCAGAAAGTATGAGTTCGGTGCCTATGACGGGGTTTAAACCAGAATTAAATTATAGCACCGTTAAAGCGGGTCATGAAGATTATTATTGGGGCATGGGAAATACAGCTGAAGCAGTTGCTAACCAATTTAAGGTATCGCGTGAAGACCAAGATGAATTTGCTTTTAATTCACACATGAAAGCATTAAAAGCACAAGCTGAAAACAGGTTTCAAGATCAAATTGTGCCAATAAATGTAGAACAAGTTTATATTGATGCCAACGGAAAAAAAGCAATTAAATCTTATACCGTAACAAAAGATGAAGGTCCACGTGCTGGGACAAGTCTGGAAGCCTTAGCTAAACTTAGGCCTGTATTCGCTGCGAATGGAAGCGTAACAGCAGGAAATTCATCACAAATGAGTGATGGTGCTGCGTTTGTAATGATTATGAGTGAAGACATGGTTAAAGAGTTAAACCTAGAACCTATAGCTCGTTTGGTAAATTATGCCGCTGCAGGTGTAGAACCTCGTATTATGGGAATCGGCCCCGTAAAAGCCATTCCAAAAGCATTAAAACTAGCAGGTTTAAAACAATCTGATTTAGAATTAATTGAATTGAACGAGGCATTTGCATCACAATCGTTAGCAGTAATAAGAGAATTAAATCTCAACCCAGATATTGTAAATGTAAATGGTGGTGCTATTGCATTGGGACATCCTCTTGGATGCACGGGTGCAAAACTTTCGGTACAATTGTTTGATGAAATGCGTAAACGCAATATGAAGGGAAAATATGGTGCAGTTACCATGTGTGTAGGAACAGGCCAAGGCGCTTGTGGAATTTTTGAATTTCTTAATTAAAAGCCCCTCCTAACCTCCCCAAAGGAGAGGAACGATTGAAAACAATAAAACTAAACTAATAAAAAATGATTTCAAGTTTTAAATCTAGACTAAACAGTCTTGAATCCTGATTCTTGAATCTATAAATTCAAAAAATATGGAATCAACAGAAAAAGACATTTTAAGAGGTGGTAAATTCTTGGTTAAAGAAACAAACTGTGAAGATATATTCACACCTGAAGATTTTTCTGAGGAACAATTAATGATGAAAGAAGCTGTCACAGAATTTGTAGACAGAGAAATTTGGCCAAATAAACCACGTTTTGAAGCAAAAGATTATGCTTTAACAGAATCTTGCATGCGAAAAGCTGGTGAAATGGGATTTTTAAGCATTTCCGTACCAACAGAATATGGTGGTATGGGTATGGGCTTTGTAGATACTATGTTAGTTTGCGATTATATTTCGGGTGCTACAGGTTCGTTTAGTACTGCTTTTGGTGCGCATACGGGTATTGGCACATTGCCTATAACATTATATGGTACAGAAGAACAAAAACAAAAATACATTCCAAAATTAGCAACAGGTGAATGGTTCGGCTCATATTGTTTAACAGAACCAAGTGCTGGTAGTGATGCCAATTCTGGTAAAACAAAAGCTGTTTTATCTGCCGATGGAAAATCGTATAGTATTACCGGACAAAAAATGTGGATTTCCAATGCAGGCTTTTGTAGTTTAATGATTGTGTTTGCCCGCATTGAAGATGATAAAAACATTACAGGTTTTATTATTGAATACGATAAAAACAACCCGAATGGCATTACCATGGGTGAAGAAGAACACAAACTAGGTATCCGAGCCTCTTCAACCAGACAAGTATTTTTTAATGATACTGTAGTTCCAGTTGAAAATATGCTTTCTACCAGAGGTAATGGTTTTAAAATCGCTATGAATGCCTTAAATGTTGGTAGAATAAAATTAGCAGCCGCTTGTTTAGATGCCCAACGTCGTGTTATAACCGAATCGGTAAAATATGCTAACGAGCGTATTCAATTTAACACGCCTATTGCAAGTTTTGGTGCGATTCGTCAAAAAATAGCTGAAATGGCTACTAACTGTTGGGTTGGGGAAGCTGCAAGTTATCGTGCCGCAAAAAACATTGAAGACCGTATTATTCTTCGTCAACAAAACGGAAAAGACACGCATCAAGAAGCTGAATTAAAAGGCGTTGAAGAATATGCAATTGAATGTTCTATTTTAAAAGTAGCCGTTTCAGAATATACCCAAAAATGTACCGATGAAGGTATTCAAATTTTTGGCGGCATGGGGTTCTCTGAAGAAACTCCTATTGAATCTGCTTGGAGAGATGCCCGTATTGCCAGAATTTATGAAGGCACTAACGAAATAAACCGTATGCTAAGTATTGGCATGCTTATTAAAAAAGCGATGAAAGGCCATGTGGATTTACTAGGTCCTGCAACTGCTGTAGCCAACGAATTAACTGGAATTCCTTCATTTGATACACCAGATTTTTCAGAATTATTTTCAGAAGAAAAAAGCATCATAGCCAATCTTAAAAAATTATTCTTAATGGTTGCAGGTGCTGCATTACAGAAATATGGCGAAAAAATAGAAGAAGAACAACAACTTATGTTAGCGGCTTCCGATATATTAATTCAAGTATATATAGCAGAATCTGCCATTTTACGAGCTGAAAAAATAGCCAAAAAAGATGGTGAGGACAAAGCTAAAGAACAAATAGCTATGGCAAAATTAAACCTTTTCCATGCGATCGATGTTATTGAAACCGCTGGAAAACACTCTATTATTTCATTCTCAACGGGCGACGAACAACGTATGATGCTTATGGGCTTAAAACGCTATATTAAATACGTAAACATGCCAAATATTATTGAATTAAGAAACATCATAGCTTCTAAAGTTATTAAAGAAAATAAATATTGTTTTTAAAGCAAATTAACTAGTGACTAACTCAATTCTTAAAGCGTTTCAGAATATATTTTTTGAAGCGCTTTTTTATTTTAAGTATTTTAGTAAAAAATAATAAAATGAAAAAAACAATTTGTATTCTATTACTCCTATGCTCTGCCTCCAACTTTGCACAAAACGAACACATAATTGAACCTAAATTAGAAAATATTTCTTGGATTTCTGGCAACTGGAAAGGTGAAGCTTTTGGCGGGGTAACCGAAGAAAATTGGAGTGAACCTTCTGGAGATTCGATGATGGCGAACTTCAAATTAATTGTAGATAATAAAGTCGCTTTTTATGAAATTGAAATTATTCGCGAAGTTGAAAACACTTTAATTCTTCAACTAAAACATTTTAATAATGATTTAAAAGGTTGGGAAACCAAAGATGAGACTATCGACTTTCCATTAAAAGAAATTACGCCATCCAAAGTTGTTTTTGAAGGTGTGATTTTTGAAAAAATTAATGAAAATGAAATGAATATTTATGTTGATATTCATGACGAAAAGGGCAATATCGAAACCGTGAAATTCAATTATAAAAAGTAAATATGAAATTTTTAAGCCTTATAATTTCATCATTAACATCTACCATTTTATTCGCTCAAACCCCTGAAATTGTTTATACTATTATAGATTCTATTTCAGAGAAACGCATAGAAAACGACGTTCAAACACTCGTTAATTTTGGCACCAGAAATACTTTTAGCGATACCCTATCAAATACCAGAGGTATAGGTGCTGCGAGACGCTGGATTAAATCTGAATTTGAATCCATTTCCAACAACTGCGATAATTGTTTAAATGTCTTTTATCAAAAAGATTTTGTAACGAAAAAAGGGAATAATCGAGTTCCTCATGATGCTTGGGTGGTTAATGTTGTTGCTATTCAAAAAGGAACAAAAAACCCAAACAACTATATAATAATGAGTGGCGACATAGATTCACGTGCCAGTGACACCATGGATTTTACCACAGATGCGCCTGGTGCTAACGACAATGCTTCTGGCATGGCAGGAACAATAGAAGCTGCCCGAGTTTTATCTAATTACAAATTTGAAAACAGCATTATTTATGTCGGTCTTTCTGGCGAAGAACAAGGGCTTTTTGGTGGTGCAGGTCTTGCTGCTTATGCAAAAAAACAGGGTTGGAACATCATAGGTATTTTTAATAACGATATGATTGGCAATATTGAAGGCGTTGATGGGGTAATTGATAATAGAACTTTTAGAATTTTTTCGGAACCCGTACCCGCAAATGAAACTGAAAAAGAACGCAATGCACGCCGTTTTTATGGCGGTGAAGTGGATGGAATTTCAAGACAATTGGCACGATACATTCATAAAACCACAAAAATTTATATGCCAGAAATGAACCCAATGATGGTTTATAGATTGGATCGATTTGGTCGTGGCGGACACCACCGCCCGTTTAACGATTTGGGTTTTGCAGGCATAAGAATTATGGAAGCTCATGAAAATTATAACCAACAACACCAAAATATTCGTGAAGAAGATGGCATAAAATATGGCGATGTTATTGAACACGTCAATTTTAATTATGCTAAAAAATTAATAACTGTAAATGCTATTAACTTAGCAAGTTTAGCATGGGCACCACTTCCTCCAAAAAATGTAGCAATTGGGGGTATCGTGGAAGCTTCGGTTAAATTTAAATGGGATCAAGTTGATAATGCAAAAGGTTACAAAATTTATTGGAGAGATACCACCTCTCCTACTTGGGATTACAGCCGTTATATAGAAAACACAACCGAATTCACCCTTGATGGCATTGTAATTGATAATTTCTTTTTTGGCATTGCTTCCGTTGGAGAAAATGGCTTTGAAAGTGTTGTAACTTTCCCAAACAGCATATTAAAATAAGGTTTTAATTAACTTCAAAATAAATTTATGACACATCGTTTTTATATATCTATCTTTCTTTTTTTATTTTCGATAATTACAGTACAGGCACAACTACTTTCAGAAAAAGGTAATTTCAGCAGACAAGATACTCTAAGAGGAAGTATTACGCCAGAACGCGCTTGGTGGGATTTAACCTATTATCATCTAGACATTAAGGTGAACCCAGACGAAAAATTCATTTCTGGAAAAAACACCATTCAATATAAAGTATTGGAAACTAATTCTGTGATGCAAATTGATTTACAGTCGCCTTTAAAAATCACAAAAGTGATACAAGACGGTGTAGATTTAGAAATCAAAGATGATGGCAATGCTCATTTCATAACCCTAGTAAAACCTCAAATTATAAACGAAATCAACAGTATTGAAGTTTATTATGAAGGCAACCCGAAAGAGGCCGTTAATGCACCTTGGGATGGTGGCATCTCTTGGAAAAAAGACAAAAATGACAATCATTTTATAGCTTCTTCTTGCCAAGGTTTAGGTGCAAGTGTCTGGTGGCCATGTAAAGACCATATGTATGATGAAGTTGATAGCATGAAAATAAGTGTAAATGTTCCCGATAAATTAATGAATGTATCTAATGGAAGATTACAATTAGTTGAACAAATAGGAGACACAAAAACGTACCATTGGGTTGTAAAAAACCCCATAAACAATTATGGTGTTAATATAAATATTGGTGATTATGCCCATTTCTCTGAAGTTTATGATGGTATGGCAGGAAACCTTGACATGGATTATTATGTACTAAAAGATAATATTGATGTTGCTAAAGAGCACTTTAAAGATGCTCCAAAAATGATGAAAGCGTTTGAGCATTGGTTTGGGCAATACCCCTTTTATAAAGATGGATATAAACTAGTTGAAGTTCCTTATTTAGGCATGGAGCACCAAAGTTCTGTAACCTACGGAAATGAATACATGAATGGATATTTGGGCAGAGATTTATCTGGAACTGGCTGGGGTTTAAAATTCGATTTCATTATTATACATGAATCTGGACACGAATGGTTTGCAAACAATATAACCAATAAAGATGTTGCCGATATGTGGATTCATGAAAGCTTTACATGCTATTCCGAAAGCTTATTTTTAGATTATTACTATGGCAAACAAGCTGCTTCAGAATACGTTATTGGACTAAGGAAAAACATTAAAAACGACAAACCTATTATTGGACATTATAATGTAAATAGTGAAGGCTCTGGCGATATGTATTACAAAGGAGCCAATATGCTACATACCCTGAGACAACTTATTAAAGATGATGAAAAATGGAGACAACTTCTTCGAAAAATGAACCTAACCTTTTATCATCAAACAGTAACCACACAACAAATAGAAGATTATGTTAGCAAAGAATCTGGCATCGATTTAAAAGCATTTTTTAATCAATATTTAAGAACTACCAAAATTCCAACTTTAGAATATTCTATAAAAAACAAAGAATTACAATATCGATGGACAGACGTTGTGGATAATTTTGATATGCCCATTCAAGTCACTATCGATGGTAAAGAAGTATGGCTACACCCTACAACCAATTGGAAAATTGAAGTATTAGAAACAAAAAATCCTTCTTTTGAAATAGATGTAGACTTTTACATAGAATCTAAAAAACTTTAATTTCTTTTGAAACACCTCGAATTATATTTTAAAACAAATAAAGAATGGCGGGATTGGTTGCACAAAAACCATCATCTACATCATGGTGTTTATCTCATATTTTATAAAGTAGAACATGAAAATGATTCTATGCGTTGGGAAGAAGCCGTTAAAGTGGCTTTATGTTATGGCTGGATAGATTCTACAGTGAAAAGTTTAGGCGATGGTAAAAGACGCCAATATTTTACGCCACGAAATGAAAAAAGTGTTTGGAGTGCTTTGAATAAACAATACATTGAAGCATTAATTGCTGAAAATTTAATGCATGAAAGTGGTCTTAAAAAAATTGAAATAGGAAAACAAAATGGTAGTTGGACCGCTTTAGATGCTGTTGAAAAAGGTATTATCCCTGAAGATTTACAAATGGAATTTAACAAAAATTCCATAGCTTTTGATAATTATCAAAATTTTGCTCCTTCATATAGAAAAAGCTATTTATATTGGTTAAACCAAGCAAAACGGGAAGACACCAGAAAAAAGCGCATAACCGAAATTATTCAATTATGCGCTAATAATATTAAAGGCAGAGACAGTCGTTAAACTGAAACTATTTATCTAATTTGTATAAATATTCGATTCCATCGATTGTTGATTGATAGAACTTGCAAATATTTTAAGTATACGTTTTGCGATACCTGTCCATCCAAAGTTTCGGCGTGCAAAACGAGCACCTTCTACCGATAACTCGTTACGTAATTTCGGGTATAAAAGTGGCATAGACATCATTGTACCAAATTCAATAGGACGGTGAGGATCGGCAAACAAAGCCTGATTTCCAAAATCAATTAAATCATACAACCCACCATGAACAGTTACTACACTGGGTGTGCCACAGGCCATGGCTTCAATAGCAACCATTCCAAAAGGCTCGTACCTTGATGGCATGGCGAAAATATTAGCAGAACGATACACGTTTGCCAAATCTTCATCTGCAATATAATTTTTCCATTTTATTTTATCCAACACACCTAATTCACCTGCTAATGTTTTAAGTTTTTCAATACCTAAATTATCCTGTTCAGAATCGCCTCCTATAGCAGCTACCAAACGCGCTTCTGGGCATAATTCCAATACGGTAGGTAAAGCTTGCAAAAGCAAATCGTACCCTTTATTGTGTGCCATACGCCCCAGGGCAAGAATATCATTTGGGTGAATGTCATATTTTGAACGTACCTTATCGTTTTCTTTTGAAGGCACCGGATAAAAACGATTTTCATCAATACCAGGTGGAATCATACCACAATTTCGTGGCAATACATCATATTGCTTTGTTAATAAATCTACTTGTGGTAAGGTTGTAGCTATGACGAAATTGCACATTTGATAAACGAAATATTCTTTTCGAATACGTTCTTTAAACCTGTAGGTTTTTTCCATTTCCACTTCATCCATATCACTTCCCATACTATGGCGTTTCCACCAACCAAGTGAATGTGGCGTATGCACATGAGATATACCAAGCTCTTCGGCAATTTTTTGTCCTGCCCAACCTGCATCCCAATAATGGGTATAAACAATATCGTATTTCTTATTTTCTTTTTTTATAGCTGCTAAGGTATTCGTAACAAACTTCTTTAGATGATCGTGCATATCTTCTTTACGGATAAACTTTTTTCCTCCGAAAGGAATACGCCATACACTATAATTTTCATCTACCACATCGTATTCTGGTTGATCTTCAAATTGACGCGTCACTAAATCTACCTTTTTTCCTAATCGGCTAAAACGTTCTGCAAGTTCTAAAACATAAACCACTTGCCCTCCAGTATCTGGTTTTCCTAATTCAGCATTCGCACCTACATATCCATGTAAAGAGATCATTAATATCGATTTCATATTTTTAAGTTTTAGTTATTTTTTAATTATTTTTAAATCATGACAAGCAGAAATATATTGTGCTGCCGACCAAGCTTGATATGCTTTTCCCATGGCTCTGCCCGTTGTACCATGTGCCCATTCTGTAAATTCCCATTCATCCGTTAAACCTTGTTTATTTATTAGTGCAAGTTTATGCAGCTCTGATATAGCCATATCTTTTAGTCCTAATTTATTGATGTACTTCACCCAAAAACCACCAACAAAAGGCCAAATACCACCATTATGGTAATGATTAGGTAAGTTTAACAAATTCACTGTGTAATACGGTTTCCAATCTGGATCGCCTGGAGACACTACAGGGTATACATTAGAAACAGGAAAAGGTTCATTAACACCAACACCTAACATGAATTTAAGGGTTTGATGTGCTTTTTCAGAATCGATAGCCCCTTGTAAAAAAGCCAATACATTTCCAAACACATCACAGCGCCAACTAAAATCGAAAGGCGTTGTTTGTGCTATTAAATAAGGTGTATCTCCTAAAGTAAATTGACGTTCTGCGAAAGAAACTCCAGAAAATAATTTTTGCTGTGTCGATGGCCAAAAATTCTGTAATATTTCCTTCTTTATAACCTGAGACCATCTGATATTTTCTCCAGCTTGCTCGTAATCACCTAACATTTCCAACATACGCCCGAAGCATACATTGGCACGATACCAAAGTATTTCATCATAAAGGATGTTATAACTACCACCAAATAAATCGGTCCAATCACCAGCCTCTGGTATTTCCAATAATGCATCGTTATTACTATCATGCGCACCAATCCAGCGCATGGTTTCTTTAATATCTGAAATATATTTTCTAAGGAATTTAATATCTTTAGTTACATGAACATATTCATAAAAGGCGATAACCACCCAAATACCACTATCTATGGAACAAATACCTCCCACTCCCGAATAATCTGGCACATTGTCTTTGATGCGTACATTGGATGGAATTTGTCCGTTTCTTGAAATATGCTCGAACAAAGTAACAAGGGTTTGACGTTGACATTTATGAATTTCCTCATCATGAATAAGTGGTAGGGAACCAATAACCGTTATGGCTCCATCTCTTGCCCAAACACTATGGTAATTTTCATCGGTACCATTTGGAACATTATCTATAATGGAGCAAGCTGAAAAACCCAGAGGGGTTATGTTCTTTTTTAATGCTTCAACAGCTTTGTCATATCCCTCACGAATTAAGACCTTTTTTTCCCCTTCATCTTCTTCTGCTATATTGCTTAATTCTTGCTTGATAAAAAAATCGTCTTTATGGTCTTTTTCACATGTTATGAGTGCATCTTCTGGCAATATGCCGTAATAAACCAGACCTTCAATAGTACCATCACCGTTTTCACCTTCAGCATGATACACCTTTCTGTATTTAGTAAATTTATAAAGTTCTTCATGCGCATTCGCTACTACAATACCATTGATATCATTTAAATCAAACATGGCGGAATCGTTTCCACTATCTCCAGCTACCAAAACATCATTTGTTGTTAATTCAAGTTTATTTAGTAACCATTGTAGTGCATTTCCCTTATTTGCCCATTTAGGAAGAATATCTAAAAATTTATTTCCAGAATAAACGACATTGATGTGCATGTTTGCCTTAACGAAATCTTGTTCTATGCTTTCGATAAGGTCTAAGGTTGCATCATGAAAAAAATAACTCCTCTTATAAGAATGCTGGAATTTTGATGGTTGTTCACTAATGGAATGGCTTGTATTTAGAATAACATCTTCTACAGCTTTTAAATCCCAACCATCATCAAGCACATCATTAAATTCTTTTAGAACTTGTTGGTTTTTATAATCGTAAATATGAGTTCCAACACCCGATATGATATAATCTGGTTTTGGCAAAATGCCTTTTTCAATTAAATTGAGTGTATCATCAATCAATCTACCTGTGTTATAAGTAAGCAATACATCTGTTTTATACTTGTATTTATTCCAAGTTTTAGTAAAGTTACTTTTTAGTGTATGAAAGTCTATTAAGGTATTATCAATATCGAAGGAAAGAAGTTTTATATTGTGCTTTTGATCGCTATTTTTTTTGTCCATATTAGGGATTAAGAAATTTTATTAAACATTTTGTGTTGCTGCAGGACGCTTTGAACACTCGAACTATATTCCCCAAGTTACAAAAAAAATAGGAACTGCTAAAAGCAGTTCCTATGTAAAACCTTGATAATGTGCAATTATATCATATTATTTTTTTTACAAGTCTTAAATATTAAATATCTAAAAATACACCTTTATTTTTTTGAAATCATTTATTCAAATCCCACTTATAAAACTACCATAAGGGTCTTTAAACTGAGTACCTTCAGTAAACCTAAATTTACTAAGCAACTTAAACTCAACTAATGCCCAAAGCACAAACTCCTTTATAAAATAGCTATCTTCTTTGCTTAGATTTGGTTGATGTTTACCCAATAAATCATCTAAAGGAGAAATGGCATCTAACACATTTTTATATTCTTTATCTCTAATATCATCTAATAATTCAAAACCATCTTTTTGATTGAAAAACCAAGAAACGATATCATCATAAGGGCTTTCATCTTCTTGCTTTTTTAATTTTTCAATTTTAGGAAAAAACTCATCGAACAAACTTTTAACCGCTTCACCAATTAAATTATATGCCACTACAGCAGCGCCTTCTTGCTCCCCTTCATAAACCAATTCTACTTTTCCTGTGATGGAAGGAATGATACCGACAAAATCACTTAAACGAACCGTTGTTTTATCATCGCCTGATTTTAAAGCACGACGCTCTGCCGTACTTAACAAATTCTCTAAGGCGGTAATACTTAAACGGGCACTCACACCACTTTTAGCATCAATATACTCACTTTCTCGTGCTTCAAACACAATTTGCTCCAATAAATCGCGTGCTAAATCTGGCACGGCAACCGAATCTTTTTGTTCTTCTACTACTCTAGCTTCCTGTTCTGTAATTAGACGAGCCGTTTCAATATCTACTGGATAATGGGTTAGAATTTGTGACCCAATTCTATCTTTCAGTGGTGTTACAATACTTCCTCGGTTTGTATAATCTTCCGGATTTGCAGTGAATAAAAACTGAATATCCAATGGCAACCTCAACTTGAAACCTCTAATTTGCACATCACCTTCCTGCAAAATATTGAATAATGCCACTTGTATTCTTGCTTGTAAATCGGGCAACTCATTAATCACGAAAATGCATCGATTGGCTCGTGGAATCATTCCATAATGAATCACACGATCATCTGCATAACTTAGTTTTAAATTTGCTGCTTTAATGGGGTCTACATCTCCAATAATATCGGCAACCGTCACATCGGGGGTTGCTAATTTTTCAGCAAAACGTTCACTTCTATGTAACCATGAAATGGGCGTATCGTCTCCTTTATCGTTAATTAATTCTTTGGCGTATCTTGAAATGGGGTGAAAAGGATCGTCATTAATTTCTGAACCTTCTACATACGGAATGTATTCATCTAACAAATTCAGCATTAAACGTGCTAAACGTGTTTTTGCTTGACCACGTAAACCTAATAAATTGATGTTATGGCGCGATAAAATGGCACGTTCCAATTCCGGAATTACGGTATTTTCATACCCGTGAACGCCTTCAAACGTGGTTTCTTTATTTTTTATTTTCTGAATCAAATTATCTCGCAATTCATCTTTAATAGATTTTGATTGGTAACCTGATTTTTTTAATGATCCTAGTGTTATAGGCCTCTCCCTAACCCTCTCCAAAGGAGAGGGAACTGTAGTGTGCTTACTCATATTATAAATTTTCTTTTTTATATTTTTTAATAGCTATAACTCTGTTCTGGCTTTTTTCCCTTTGGGGAGATTAGGTGGAATTACCCTCTAATTCTTTTTTTCCTATTCGTTTCATAATCTTCAAAAATCATTTCACCTAATCCTTTTATTCCTGTGTAAAATGCTTTCCCTTGATTGGCATAAGTAAACTCACGTACAAATTGCATTAAATAAGAATCTTTAGCAATCATAAACGTGGTAATGGGAATGTGCAATCGGCGCGCTTGTTGTGCCATGGCGTAGCATTTATTTACAATATGCCTATCTAAACCATTGCTGTTTTTATAATATTCGCCATCTGGCAAACGCAAACAGCTTGGTTTCCCATCGGTAATCATAAAAATTTGCTTGTTGGTATTCCGTTTTCTTCGGAGTACATCCATAGCCAATTGTAAACCTGCTACGGTATTGGTGTGGTAAGGTCCAACTTTTAAATATGATAAATCTTTAATTTCAATTTGCCATGCATCATTACCAAACACTAAAATATCAAGGGTGTCCTTTGGGTAGCGCGTCGTGATTAATTCGGCTAAAGCCATCGCTACTTTTTTGGCAGGTGTTATTCTATCTTCACCATAAAGTATCATACTGTGGCTAATATCAATCATGAGTACTGTACTCATTTGCGATTTATGAAGTGTTTCCTCAACCACTAAATCGTCTTCAGAAATACTAAAATCTCCAATACCGTGATTGATTTGTGCGTTTTTTAAACTTTCGGTCATCGAAACTTTATCTAAAGCATCACCAAATTGATAACTTCTAAAATCGCCCGTATGCTCATCACCAATACCAGGGCTTTTACTTTTGTGATTTCCTTGGCCACTACGTTTTATATTCCCAAAAATTTGATCTAAAGCTTGTTGCCGAATGGCTCGTTCGGTTTTTGCAGTGATAGTTACACCTCCACTATTTCCATCGAGATCAATCTCTTCTCGTATATAGCCTTTCTTTTTAAGATCTTCTATGAAATCATCGACGGTATATTCGGGAGTTGTTAATTTATATTCTTTGTCCAATTCACGCAACCAATCGATGGCTTCATCAAAATCGCCAGAGGTATGCGTAATAATTTCTTTAAATATATCGAAAAGTTTGTCGAACGGTGAAAGTTCTGGTGCTTCATATTTTTTAAAAACGAAACCTTTTCGTGAAGTGGTATATTTTGTCATAGCTGCATAAAAATACTATTTTTTTATGCAAGAATGACGCTGTGGCAATTAGATTTATCTATACTTTAACATGAATAGTTTATAGGTGTTACTCCACCCGTTTTAAACCTTCAATATCTTCAATCCTGATTTTTTTACCAACCATGGAGATTAATTTATCCTTTTTAAATTGTGATAATACACGAATGGCAGACTCTGTAGCGGTACCAACAATGTTTGCATAATCTTCGCGAGACAGCAATACACTTAAGGTTCTGTCTGAATTTACTCCAAAACTATCATGAATATAAATTAAGGTTTCAGCCAAACGTTGCCGAACGGATTTTTGAGCCATATTCACAATAATATCATCGGCTTCTTTTAAGTTATGAGCCATTTCCTTTAAAACATCAAATGAAAATTTTGGATTTGTTTGCAAGTCATTTATTATTTCACTTTTAGGAATAAAGCAAACTTTCATATCTATTAAAGCAACGGCTTGTAAATTTGAAACCTCATCTGAAACCATGGATCGATACCCCAGTAAATCGCCTTTCAACACAATTTTAACTATTTGATCCTTACCGTTGGCACTTAATTTTGATAATTTACAAATACCTTCTTTTACACAATAAACACCATTTACGGCTTCACCTTCATCAAAAATAATTTCCCCTTTTTTAACATTCATGGAGATTTTACAACTAGAAATGCGCACTAACTCCTCTTTTGTTAAAGACTTTAGAGAATTAAACTGTTTAATGATACATTGTTCGCATTTACTCATAATTGATTATCTAATTTAATGTAATACTAAAAAAGGCACGTTTTTGTAATAACTGATTTCACTTACCGCTGGATGAAATAAGATGCGCTGAAAATAATTTAGGTTTTTAGCGAGCATGGTTATTAAATGAATGTCTTTATCATCAACAAATTGTTGTACAGCATTTTCGATGTGCTTGTTGACTACAAAATTAAAACTATGTTTGTAATTAGTGAAATAATCGGTTAAATATTCTTTATTTCTTTGTTGGTCCTCATTAAGTTCCAAACCATTCTTATTAACATGCAATACGTTAACTGCTGCCTTATTAACTTCGAGAATATCTAATATGGGTTGTAGGGTTTGTGGGTGGTAAAAAATTGAAAAATCGGTTGGGAACGCAATTGTTTTGGGTTCTGTATACTTAGCATTTTCGGGTACTACCAAAGTGGCACATTTTACTTTGGTTATTACATTACCGGCATTACTGCCTATGGCTATTTTTTTTAAGCCAGAAGTACCTTTGGTACCCATTACTATAAAATTGATTTTATTTAAAACAACTTGTTCCCTAATGGAATCGATAATATAATTAGTATCTGAAATGGTAAAGAATTTGTGATTTTGATTTTTTGGAAAATTGTCATGAATACGCTTAACAGTTTCTTGCAATAATTTTTTTGCTGGTTTTGTTAAAGTTTCTGAAACAGGGGTTTCATTTTGACTAAAATGGTTTTCTTGGGTTACTAATTTACTACTTGTATTAACATGTAGCAAATAAAAATTACATGACGATTTGCCAAAAAAGTGCAATGCATATTGTATAGCATTCCACGCATTTTCAGAGAAATCTATGGGTATTAAAATATTCTTCATGCTTCGAGTCTTCAAGAAACAAAAGTAAAAGCATGACAACTAACGAAATATGACCAAAATCATAATTCGTTTTTATTTGAATAAAATCAATTAATTTGCTGAAGTTGTTGGATATCTAGAATTTTTATGTTTCGGCCTTCAATTTCAATAAGTCCTGAATCTTTAAACCCAGACAGGGTTCTAATTAAACTTTCTAATGCAATTCCTGCAACACTAGCTAAATCGTTTCTGGAAATTCTGATTACATCTTCTGGATTTCGGTTGAGTTTTTCGGCAAATTTTAATATGGTGGTGGCTGTTTTTTTCTTAACCGAACTATATGCCATTTCTAGTAATTGGTCTTTTACAGTACTAAGATCTTCGGTTAATAACTGTATAAGTTCTAAAGTTACTTTATGGTTGCTATTAAGCACATTTATAAGTTCGTTTTTAGACAATGCAATCAATTTTGAATCTTGAATAACAGTGGCCGTTTCTTGATAAGGGGTGTTTTGAGTGAATGATGTGTAACCAAACAAATCATCTTCTTTATAAAGAGCCGTTGTTAAATCTTTACCCTGTTCATCTAATTTATGGCATTTTATTAAGCCACTAGCAATTAAATATATATTGTTTGAATTTTGCCCTTCTTCATAAACCACATCTCCTTTCGTATACTTAACTTCAACACCATTGTCATCAAAAAAATTCTTGAGATCGTTAAGTGTTCTAAGTTCTTCGTTTTCATCAATAGCAACTATGTTTGAAGCTGTATTTCTATCTTTCAGAATAGCTGCTTTTGCTAATCTACTTTCAATAGCGCTTATTAGTTCTTCTTCTTCAAAAGGCTTGGTTATATAATCGTCTGCACCCAAATCCATGCCTTTCCTAACATCTTTACGCTCGGTTTTTGCCGATAAAAATATAAAAGGAATGTGTTGCGTTTCATCGTTTTTTGCCAAGGCCTCCAAAACACCGTAACCATCCAATTCGGGCATCATAATATCGCAAATAACGATATCCGGCATTATAATTTGAGCTATTTCCAACCCTGTTTTTCCGTTAGGTGCGGTTGTAACTTGGTAATCTGACAGTTCTAATAATTCAGCTGTATTTTCTCTTAAAATAACATCATCTTCTATCAATAATATTCTTTTCATTGTTCTGCTTTATTAGGTATTACAAATGTAAATATGCTTCCTTTATTTTCTTCACTTTCAAAAGTGATAAAGCCTCCTAAATTTTCTAAATGGCTTTTTACAATATTCAATCCAATACCTGTACCTTGTGTAAGTAGCGCATTTTCAGCCCTGAAATAACGGTTGAATATCATTTTTTGATCTTTTTTGGGCACTCCTATCCCATTATCTTTTATTTTAAACGTAGTTTGTTTATCGTCTTGGTTTATTTTTATATCCACCAAAGTGTTTTCAGAAGAATACTTAATGGCGTTATGTACCAAGTTGGATAGTGCCAATTCTACAATTTTCTCATCTTGATACATGGAGTATTCATCAATATTTTCAGGATAGTTTATTATTTGTCCTTCTTTTAAAAGCATGTTAGCATTATAAACCACTTCATTTACTACTTTACTTACTTTAAAAGTGTTGTACTTATAGTTAATTTTACCTGTTTCCAGTTTTTCAATCGATAAAAAATCATTTAAAATATTGTTAAGGTAATGTACTTTGTCTGAAATAATTTTCACATGTTTGTCTCGTTTTTCTTGTTGCTCGGTTAACTTATATTTACCCAACAACATCGCCGAAGTTAAAATACCACTTAAAGGTGTTTTAAACTCATGAGATACTAATGATAAAAATTTTGTTTTCAACTCGTTAAGTTCCTTTTCCTTTTTAAGGGCGTGCTTGGTTTTGTTTTGAGCTTCAATACGTTTTTTAATTTCGGTATCACGTTCCAGATTTACTGTTTTTAACGTTTCAACCGTATTGCTCAACTCTTGGGTGCGTTCGCTAACTTTTTTCTCCAAAAGCACATTGAGCCCCTGTAATTGAATTTCTTGTTCTTTACGAATGGAAATATCTATAACCAAAGTCATAACAAAAGACTTACCGTTAATTTCCAAAGGATTCAAACCTGCTTCCACAGGAAATGTGCTTCCATCTTTACGTGCGCCATACAAATCGCGCCCATGCCCCATGCGCCTACTTTCCTTTTGCTTCATAAAGCCATCAACATGCGCTCCATGGTTACTACGGTATTTTTGAGGAATTAAAATATTAAGTTCTTGGTTAATAAGCTCCATTTTATTGTAACCGAACATACGCTCTGCCGAAGCATTAGTTGCAACAATTTTCTGATTACTATCTACTACAATAACACCTTCTGAAACTGCTTCAAATAGCACATTAAAAACATCTTGGTCCTTTTGAAACATTATACTAACAATTTTATTGAATTGTTAAAAAACACAAAAACAGGACACACATCATCTTTTAAAAAAAATGCATGCATCTTACAAGGTTTAAAAACAAAATTTTTATATTTACTCATACCTGAAATTAGAGTGCTGTAAAAATAGAGAAAATATGATAAATATCATGTTTTAAAATACATCAAATAATAATTTTGCTAACAGGTATAATTGAGCAAATAATAAATGGACAAAGAAACATGTTTTCATTGTGGCTTAGATGCGACGTCTTCAAAAATCGAATTTGATAACAAAGTGTTTTGTTGTAATGGTTGCAAAACGGTTTACGAAATTTTTTCGGCAAACGATTTAACCTGTTATTACGATTTACAAAACGCTCCAGGTGCGACACCTAAAGACATTGAAGGCAAATACAATTTCTTGGAAAATTCTAAAATCACAGAACAACTTTTAGAATTTAATGACGGCAACACCCAAATTATTACGCTTTACATTCCGCATATTCATTGCAGTTCTTGTATTTGGATTTTAGAAAACCTGAATAAATTAAATCCGTCGGTAAGCGCATCCATAGTAAACTTTGGCAAAAAAACCGTTCGGGTTACCTTTAACGCAGAAACGCTTTCATTAAAAAATCTGGTTGTTTTATTAAGTAGTATTGGTTACGAACCTTTTATAAGTTTAGATGATTATAGTGTTGGGAAGAAACATATAGACCGATCGCTTATTTACAAACTTGGTATCGCTGGTTTTGCTTTTGGAAATGTGATGTTTTTATCGTTTCCGGAATATTTTCAGGTGGGTGAATTTTGGCTGGAACAGTTTAAACCCATGTTCAGGTGGATGATGTTTGCATTTTCTGTACCCGTTGTGTTTTATTCAGCACAAGATTATTTTATATCGGCATTTAAAGGGCTTCGCTCTAAAATTTTAAATATAGACGTACCCATTGCATTGGGAGCTTCCGTTTTATTTATTAGAAGTACTTTTGAAATTATTACAGACTCAGGCTCCGGTTTTTTTGATAGTTTAACTGGGCTTATCTTCTTTTTATTGCTTGGTAGATTTTTTCAGCAGAAAACCTATGCATTTTTATCGTTTGAACGCGATTACAAATCGTATTTCCCTATTGGAATTACCAAAATAACTTCAGACGAAAAAGAAGAATCTATACAAGTTTATGATATTGAAAAAGGCGACCGACTTTTAATTAGAAATGAAGAATTAATTCCTGTTGATTGTATTTTAATAAAAGGAAATGCGCGTATAGATTATAGTTTTGTTACCGGTGAATCTAAAACGGTTTCAAAACAATCGGGCGATAAGTTATTCGCAGGTGGCAAACAAGTAAGTGGCACTATTGAAGTAGATGTATTAAAATCGGTTGAACAAAGTTACTTAACCCAACTTTGGAGTAATGATGTGTTTAAAAAGGATAAATCATTAGCTTTTACCAATATTACCAACCAAATAAGCAAACGGTTCACTATAACTATTTTAATAATTGCTGTATTAGCCACTACTTTTTGGATGATTTTTGATTCCAGTAAAGCGATGAATGTTTTTACATCGGTTTTAATTATTGCATGTCCTTGTGCTTTGGCATTGGCAGCTCCTTTTACTTTTGGGAATGTATTGCACATTTTAGGAAAGAAAAAATTCTACTTAAAAAACGCTAGTGTTATTGAGCAATTAGCAAAAATAAACACCATCATTTTTGATAAAACAGGAACTATTACAGCCAATAAAGAAACAACTATTGATTATGAAGGTCTTACACTTTCCAATGAAGAAGAAGCCTTACTAAAAAGCACCTTACGAGGTTCGAACCACCCGCTAAGCCGTTCATTATATGGCTTATTAAACGAGCACGATATTGTAACTTTGGATGCTTTTGAAGAACATTTAGGCAAAGGCATTGAGGCAACTTACAACCAAAATCATATAAAAGTAGGGTCGGCACCTTTTGTAGGCCACACTACAGAATCTGCCTTACTTAACACAGCGGTTCATGTAAGCACAAACAATCAATACAAAGGAAAATTCACCTTTTATAACGCGTATAGAAAAGGGTTATCTCTTTTGTTTAATGAATTAAAAAAAGACTATGATTTGGTCATTCTTTCGGGTGATAATGAAGGTGAAAAAGACAATTTAACCAAATTGCTCCCAACAAAAACCAAATTACTTTTCAATCAAAAACCTGAAGATAAACTAGAGTATATAAAGTATCATCAAACAGAAGGCGCCAATATTTTAATGATTGGTGACGGCTTAAATGATGCCGGTGCCTTGGCACAAAGCAATGTAGGTATTGCCATTTCAGAAAATGTTAATGTATTTTCACCCGCTTGCGACGCTATTTTAGATGCTTCAAAATTTAATCAATTATACAGTTACATAAGTATATCTAAATCTGCCATAAAAATTATTAAGTGGAGTTTTTTATTGTCGTTTATTTATAATATCATTGGACTTTATTTTGCGGTAACAGGACAATTATCACCTGTAGTTGCTGCTATTTTAATGCCCTTAAGTTCTATAAGTATTGTAATATTTACAACGCTTACCACTAATATTGTGGGTAAAAATTTAAAATAATCATTATTTTAGGTGATCTATTATAAAAATTAATATGACGGATGTCATATTTTAAAAATTTTGAGAAATCTATTTTTGAACCGTAACTTCAAGTAGGTATGAGTGTTATTTATGTTTTGTTAGCTGTAAGCGTAACTGTTGCTATTGTATTTTTTATTGCCTTTATTTTGGCTGTAAAAAATGGACAATACGATGACAGTTATACACCATCCATAAGAATGCTTTTTGAGGACGAACTCGTTAAAGAAAAACCAAAAAAAACAAATACTAACCAATTAAAAGATTAACAATTACAACTATGGAGATGCAACAATTTCACTACGATAATAAGATCGTTACAAAATTCATCTATGCTACAATAGTTTTTGGAGTTGTAGGAATGTCGGTAGGTTTACTATTGGCATTTATGTTTTTATTTCCAAACCTAACCGATGGTATTTCATGGCTTAGCTTTGGGCGTTTAAGACCCCTACATACCAATGCCGTTATTTTTGCATTTGTAGGAAATGCCATGTTTGCGGGTATTTACTATTCGCTACAGCGTTTACTTAAAACACGTATGGCTAGCGACCTTTTAAGCAATATTAACTTTTGGGGCTGGCAATTAATTATTGTTGCTGCTGCAATAACACTTCCTTTAGGGTTTTCAACTTCCAAAGAATATGCCGAATTAGAATGGCCAATTGATATTGCCATTGCTTTAATTTGGGTAGTTTTTGGTGTTAACATGATCTGGACGATTTTAAAAAGAAGACAACGTCATTTATATGTAGCCATTTGGTTTTACATTGCCACATTTGTTACGGTTGCCGTACTTCACATATTTAATAGTTTAGAGCTTCCTGTAACTGCTTTCAAAAGTTATTCGGTGTATGCTGGTGTACAAGATGCCCTAGTACAATGGTGGTATGGTCACAATGCCGTAGCATTCTTTTTAACCACACCTTTTTTAGGATTGATGTACTATTATGTGCCCAAAGCGGCTAATAGACCCGTTTACTCATACAGACTTTCTATTGTTCACTTTTGGTCGTTAATCTTCATATATATATGGGCAGGACCTCACCATTTACTTTATAGCGCCTTACCAGAATGGGCTCAAAATTTAGGTGTAGCCTTCTCCGTTATGCTATTAATGCCATCTTGGGGTGGTATGATAAATGGTCTTTTAACGCTTCGTGGTGCTTGGGACAAAGTACGTACAGACCCTGTTTTAAAGTTCATGGTAGTCGCTATAACCGGTTATGGTATGGCAACTTTTGAAGGCCCAATGCTATCACTTAAAAACGTAAATGCTATTGCCCATTTTACCGATTGGATTATTGCACACGTTCACGTTGGCGCATTAGCATGGAACGGATTTTTGGCTTTTGGTATGATTTATTACCTAGTGCCACGATTATTCAAAACTAAATTACATTCCATTGGGTTAGCAAATTTACATTTCTGGATTGGTACTTTAGGTATTATTATGTACGCCTTGCCATTATATGTTGCTGGATTTACCCAAGCAAGTATGTGGAAACAATTCAATCCTGACGGAACATTAGTATACGGTAACTTTTTAGAAACTGTTACCGAAATCATGCCTATGTACTGGATGCGTGCTATTGGTGGCACCTTATATATTACCGGAATGTTTATTTTAGTTTACAATGTTATTGTAACTATTAAAAACGGAAGTAAAGTTGAAGACGAATTAGCAGAAGCTCCAGCCTTGGAACGTGTAACCAAAAAACGTACTTCTGGTGAAGGATGGCATTCATGGTTAGAAAGAAGACCAGTACAACTAACCATTTTAGCAACTATAGCTATTTTAATTGGTGGTATTGTTCAAATTGTTCCAACCATCATGGTAAAATCAAATATCCCAACCATAGCAAGCGTAAAACCATACACACCTTTAGAATTAGAAGGCCGTGATATTTATATCCGTGAAGGCTGTGTGGGCTGTCACTCACAAATGATTCGTCCGTTTAGAAGTGAAGTGGAACGTTACGGTGAATACTCAAAAGCTGGTGAATACGTTTATGATCATCCATTCTTATGGGGCAGTAAGCGTACCGGACCGGATTTACATAGAGTTGGTAGTAAGTATTCAGACAACTGGCACTTTAATCACATGTACGATCCGCAAAGTACCTCATCGGGCTCTATCATGCCTCGTTACCCTTGGTTAATTAATAATGAATTGGATAAATCTGATACAGAAGCCAAAATGAGAACAATGGTAACACTAGGCGTTCCATATACTGATGAAGAGATTGCAAAAGCCCAAGAAAACATGTTGGCGCAAGGAACACAAATTGAGAAAAACTTGTATGCGGATCCTGATTTTGTAACGGCTTATGAAGCAGACAAAAAATATGCAGCCGAAAATGGGGATGCTTTTGTAGAAATGAAAAATCGTGAAATTGTAGCTGTTATAGCTTATTTGCAACGATTGGGAACCGATATTAAGGTAGAAACCGCTCAAAACTAACCTTTAAAATCAAGAACTATGTTAAAATTTGTAAAAGGTTACATGGATAGTATTGATGGGATAGAAATTTTCCCTATCATTTCTTTACTTATATTTTTCACATTTTTTGTTATCCTTTTTATTTGGGTATTTACCGCAAAAAAAGAGTATATAAAATCTGTTAGTAACATGCCATTAGACAACCAAAACGACCATATATTATGAGAAAATTAATTCCATCTTGGGTAAGAGTGCCCGTTATATTCTTTATCATTTTCGGAGTAGTAGAATTCGTTATTGATTCAGGAGATCAACCAGCATTTATAAAATACCCTGCTGTTTTACTATTTCTACTATTAGTATTACTTATCTTAATAGCCATTGAAGCCATTGTTGGAGCTCTTGAAAACGTTATGCTCTACAAGTTAGATGAAGAAGCTAAAGCACGCCTTTTAGCCGAAAAAGAAGGCGCTTTCAATTTGTCTTGGCTACAAAACATTTACACAAAACTTGTAGGAAAACAAAAACCTATTGAGGTAGAAAGTGAAATTATTCTAGACCATAATTATGATGGCATTAAAGAATTAGACAACAACCTACCGCCATGGTGGATTTGGGGTTTTTACATATCAATTGTATTTGCAGCCGTTTATCTATTAAGATTTCATGTATTTAATGGATACACGCAAGCAGATGAATTAAACACCGAATTAGCGGATGCAAAAATCGCTATTGAAGAATACAAGAAAACAGCTAAAGATTTAGTAGATTTTAATACCGTAGAGTTATTAACCGATGCTTCCGATATAAGTGCTGGTAAATCTATTTTTGAAACCAATTGTGTAGCGTGCCACATGGCTGATGGTGGTGGTGGTATTGGACCAAACTTAACCGATGACCATTGGATTTTAGGTGGGGGTATTAAAAATGTATTCCACACTATTTCTGAGGGTGGACGTTCAGGTAAAGGTATGATTGCTTGGAAAGCCCAATTAAAACCAGCACAAATGGCACAAGTGGCAAGTTATGTGCTAACCTTACAAGGTACTACACCAGCAAACCCTAAAGAAGCTGAAGGCGATGTTTGGGTAGATGAAACAAGTGCACCTGCTGAAACTAATTAGTAAAATAGACTTTACAGGTTATAGAAACCTGTAAAGTTTAAATAAATAAAAAAAATGGAAACCCCAGAAAACGAAATATTTAGAGACTCCATAGGCACAGTTACTAAAGATGGTAAACGTGCTTGGGTATTTCCAAAAAAACCAAGTGGCAAGTTCTACAAATACAGAAAATTGGTAAGCTATTTTTTGTTGGCTTTTTTAATTTTGGCTCCTTTTATAAAAATAAATGGAAACCAATTTTTAATGTTCAACGTATTAGAACGCCGATTTAATATTTTCGGTTTTCCTTTTTGGCCTCAAGATTTTTATTTATTTGTACTTTCAATGATAATTGGTGTTGTTTTTATAGCACTCTTTACTGTTGCGTTTGGTCGTATTTTCTGTGGATGGATTTGTCCGCAAACTATTTTTATGGAAATGGTTTTTAGACGCATTGAATTTTGGATTGAAGGCGACAGAAATAAACAAATTCGTTTATCAAAACAACCTTGGAATGCTGAAAAAATTAGAAAAAAAGGATTAAAAACACTCATTTTCATTATTATTTCCTTTATTATCGCCAATGTGTTTTTAGCCTATTTAATAGGAAGCGATAAACTAATACAATATATATTAGATGGACCACTTAACCATATAAGCAATCTTGTTTCTTTATTGATTTTTACCGCTGTGTTTTATTTTATTTTTGCATGGTTTAGAGAACAAGTTTGCATTATTGCTTGCCCATACGGGCGCTTGCAAGGTGCTTTACTTGATACAAAATCTATTGTGGTGGCTTACGACCATAAGCGTGGTGAAGCTGAAAATGGCAGAAAGAAATTTAGAAAAGGTGAGGATAGAGAAGCGTTGGGCTATGGCGATTGTATTGATTGCTTACAATGCGTACACGTGTGCCCAACGGGTATTGATATTAGAAACGGAACACAATTAGAGTGTGTAAACTGTACGGCTTGTATTGATGAGTGTGACCATATTATGGAAAGTATTAACTTACCAAAAGGCCTTATTAGATATGCCAGCGAAGAAAATATTGAAAACAAAACTCCTTTTAAACTTACTGCTAGAATGAAAGGTTATATAGCTGTTTTAACCATTTTAATTGGCTTATTAACCGGAATGCTTTTTTTAAGAAATGAAGTGGAGGCAACTGTTTTAAGATTGCCTGGGCAACTATATGAGCATAAGGAAAACAATATAATTAGCAACGTGTATACTTTTAAACTGGTAAATAAAACAACTAAAAATATTGACGATGTTAGTTTTAAATTATTGTCGCACAAAGGGACTTTAAAATTGGTTTCAACTAGTACAAGTCTTTTGGTACCAAGTCAAGGGATTGCCAAAGGCACATTGTTTGTGGAAATTAACAATGCGGCTTTATCGGGCGATAGAAACAAAATTAAAATAGGTATTTATAAAGGTGACGAACTTATTGAAACCACAACGGCTAACTTTTTAGGTCCGAGGAGTTATAGATAGTTTTCAGTCGCAGTTGCAGTAAACAGTGCTTACTCTTGCTGTGCTAAAATGACTTTGACTGATAGGTGCATTAGGGATTGAGCGGCATGTTTGAGCTCCCGACGCAGGAGGAGCGAGTAGTGAAAGCCCGACCCGATAGGGAAATGCCAAAATTAAAAAGTTGATAGGTTTCTGGCTTGTGAAAGTTTTGAATAAAACGAGATTCTGAAATTAATTTAGAATTACAAAAATATAAAGTGATGAAAATAAATTGGGGAACCGGTATTGTATTGGCGTTTATAGGTTTTATAAGCTTTATTATGTACTTCGTTATTTCTATGAACGTGGATAAAAAATTGGATCATGATTTGGTTACTGAGGATTATTATGCCGAGGAACTCACCTACCAAACGGACATTAACAAACTTGAAAATGCTAAGAAATTAAACGAAAACATAAGTTATAAACGCACCGACGAAGGTTTGCTTATTGTATTTCCTAGCGATTTGGATTTAAAAAATATTACTGGAAAAGTGTTCCTATATAGACCATCTAACAAACAACTGGACTTTGAAACTGAAATTTCATTGTCTAAACCTTATTTGCTCATACCTGACAAACGTTTGGTAGATGGTCGTTGGAACATAAAAGTGGATTGGAAATACAATGATGAATTGTATTTGTACAAAGAAACGATAAATTATTAAATATGCTAATTTCGGCATTTGTTTTGGGCTTACTAGGTAGTTTTCACTGTGTTGGCATGTGTGGACCTATAGCTTTTATGCTTCCTGTGGACAGAACAAATGTGTATAAAAAGGCTACTCAAATTGCTTTATACCATGTTGGTAGGCTTTTAGCTTATAGTTTAATTGGGTTGGTGTTCGGACTTATTGGTAAAAGCCTTTTTCTTTTTGGATTTCAGCAACAATTATCGATAGTTATTGGAGTGTTGATGATTTTGTTCGTTATAATCCCACAACACAAGTTAAACCAATATAACGCTTCGAAACCTATTTATAAATTAATTAGTAAAGTGAAATCGGCTTTAGGTTCTGCCTTGAAAAAAAAAACAGCCGACACTTTTTTAACCATTGGTTTTCTTAATGGTTTTTTACCTTGTGGGTTGGTTTATGTGGCAGTTTTTGCCGCTATTGCAAGTGGAAATGCTTTAAACGGTAGCATATATATGGCGGTTTTTGGGCTAGGAACCATCCCGCTAATGACCACTGCTATTTATTTATCTAATTTTTTAAAGGGCAGCGCCAGACAAAAAATACAAAAAGCAATTCCTGTTTTTGTGGTTATTATTGGCGTTTTATTCATTCTACGTGGTTTAGGCTTGGGCATTCCGTATATTTCTCCCGCTCCTGTTACCGATATGGTTACAAGTGGTATTGACTGCCATTAAATTGCAAAAACCTTAAAATTTTTATTATTTTTTTGTGAAATGTTAATTTTTAGCAAAAATAGTAGTTTTATTTTCTTTTATAATAGCATTACTATTATATTTGTGAATATAAATATCAAATATGAATAGTTTACTGTCAAATTTAAAAATAGCCGTTCCAGAAAAAATTTATGTAAAAGACCCTGAGTCTTCAACACTTGGAAAACGGATAGTAGAACACAGCATCACTTTAATTGACGATATTGGCTTTGATGCCTTCACTTTTAAAAAATTAGGAGTTGTTATTGGTTCGAACGAAAGTTCTATATATCGTTATTTTGAAAGCAAACACAAGCTACTTCTCTATTTATCATCTTGGTATTGGTCGTGGATTGAATACCAATTTGTTTTTGAAACCCATAATATTTCTGATAAAAAAGAAAAACTTAAAAAAGGAATTGAAATTGTTACCAGAACAACCGTAGAAGACTCAAATTACACTCATATTAATAAGATTAAACTTAACAACATTATTATTAACGAAAACTCAAAATCTTTCCTTACCAAAGAAGTGGACCAAGAAAACAAAGAGGGTTATTTTGTAATCTACAAACGTATAGTACACCGTTTAAGAGACATGATAAAGGATGTAAAACCCGATTACGAATTTGCTTCATGCTTAGCAAGCACCATCATTGAAGGGAGCTTACACCAGCACTTTTTAAAAGATCATTTTCTATCTATAACAGATTGTAAATCTGGCATTACACCCACAAACTTCATTACAGACCTAACCCTTAACACTTTAAAGCTTTAGTTTATGACAGAACAAAATATGACTCCTTGGCAACGTTTTATAGGGTTATTGCAATTAGATAAAAGAGATGTATTTCAAGTTTTTTATTACGCTATTTTTTCGGGTATTGTAGCTCTTTCGTTACCATTAGGTATTCAAGCTATAATTAATTTAATACAAGGAGCTCAAATTTCAACTTCGTGGGTCGTATTAGTTACTTTGGTAACATTAGGTGTAGCCTTTTCTGGCGCATTACAACTTATGCAATTACGCATTATTGAAACCATACAGCAACGTATTTTTACCCGAGCTTCATTTGAGTTAAGTTACCGTTTTCCGAAGATAAAAACTAGTGAATTGCGAAACTATTATCCTCCAGAATTAGCCAATCGTTTTTTTGACACCTTAATCATTCAAAAAGGGCTTTCAAAAATTCTTATCGATGTTCCTGCTGCCTTATTACAAATACTTTTTGCGCTTTTACTACTATCATTTTACCATCCATTTTTTATAATTTTTGGTATTTTGTTACTTGTATTAATATTCGTGGTTTTTAAATTCACTGCAAAAAAAGGACTACGAACTAGTTTAATCGAATCTAAAAACAAATACCGAGTGGCACACTGGATACAGGAAATTGCCCGAACGATGGTAAGTTTTAAACTATCGGGAAACACCAGTTTAGCATTAGAAAAAAATGACACCTTAGTAAGCGATTATTTAATTTCAAGAGAAAAACACTTTAAAGTATTAATCGTTCAATTTATACAAATGATTGGCTTCAAGGTAATTGTTACGGCAAGTTTACTTTTAATTGGAGGCGCCTTGGTTTTAAATCAAGAAATGAACATAGGTCAATTTGTAGCCGCAGAAATTATTATTCTTCTTGTTATAGCTTCGGTTGAAAAATTAATTCTTGGTTTAGAATCATTTTATGATGTTTTGACTTCTATCGAAAAAATAGGTCAGATAGTTGATAAAGAATTAGAAGATCAAGAAGGCGAAAAACCATTTTTTAAAGACAATCTTGATATTGAGTTTGACCAAGTATCTTACGTAGTTCCTAACAGAGAACTACCTATGATAGATTCTGTTTCGTTTAAAATAAATATAAAAAGCAGAGTGCTTATTTTGGGTGAAAGTGGTGCTGGAAAATCAACTTTGCTTCAATTAATTTCAGGAATAAATGAACCAACCTCAGGACACATTTATATAAATAATTTATCAATCAATAGTTTAAACCTTAATCATTATAGAGCACAATTAGGATTATCCCTAACTGAAGAAACACCATTTGAAGGCTCGATAAGAGACAACCTTACCTTTGGAAATCCAAACATTACAGATGATGAGATTTATGAAGTATTCGAAAAAGTAGGATTAACAAGTTTTATTAAAGAACAGAATAAAGGGTTAAAAACCATATTGTATCCAGACGGAAAACAAATGTCTCATACCGTGTCAAAAAAACTGGTTTTGGCTAGAGCGATATTAAAGAAACCAAAATTATTGATACTTGAAGATGCCTTGGATAGATTTAACCCTGTAGAAACGAATTCAATAATTAATTATTTAACCCATAAAGATAGAACTTGGGCTTTAATAGTGGTGAGCGGAAGCGATAGCTGGAAAACAAAATGCAATAAAATTATTCAACTGGAAAAAGGACATATTAAAAATTAAAAAACATGCTCAACATATCACATAATCAGTTAAATAAAAAAGTATCACTAACCAATTATAAATCTGGAAAAGAAATTTTCAACAAAGAATATTATAAACAATTCAATAAGTTTCTTGTGGTAGCTGCTGCTATATTATTAATTGTTCTTTTTTTACCATGGACACAAAATATTTCAGGGCAAGGAGTTGTAACTACGTTAAAACCCAATCAACGTCCACAAAATATTCAATCCCAAATACCAGGACGTATTGAGGAATGGTTTGTACAAGAAGGAGACTTTGTGAAAAAAGGAGATACTATTTTAAGAATTTCTGAAGTAAAAAGCGAATACTTTGATGGTCAACTATCAGAAAGAACCAATCAACAAATTCAAGCTAAATCTTCATCTGTAAATGCCTATCAAGAAAAAGTAGAAGCCCTAAATAGGCAAGCTTCCGCATTAAGAAACGAACAAAAATTAAAATTAGAGCAAACCAAAAACAAACTATTACAAGCCCGTTTAAAAGTTAAAAGCGATAGTATCGATTTTGAAGCTGCAAAAACCAATATCCGTATTGCAGAAACTCAATTTAACCGAATACAAACATTACAAAACGAAGGACTTAAAGCCACGAAAGATGTAGAAGAAAAACGTTTAAAGTTACAAGAAACACAAGCAAAACTTATTTCGCAAGAAAACAAATACTTAGCGACCCAAAACGAACTTATAAATACCCAAATAGAATTATCGAGAATAAATGCAGAGTATGCTGATAAAATATCAAAATCGGAAAGTGACAAGTTTACAGCACAATCTGGTCAATTTGATACCGAGGCTCAGGTAACAAAACTAGAAAACCAGTATACCAATTACAAAATACGTAATAGCCTTTTATATGTAACAGCACCAATAAATGGCTATATAAACAAAGCTCTACGAGGTGGCATAGGCGTTAATTTTAAAGAAGGAGAAGAATTAGTGGGCATCATGCCTGCTGATTACGATTTGGCAGTTGAAACCTTTATTAGACCCATCGATTTACCTTTAATGCATATAGGAGACCAAGTACGTGTTCAATTCGATGGCTGGCCCGCCATTGTTTTTAGCGGCTGGCCCAATGTATCCTACGGTACTTACGGTGCAAAAGTAGTAGCTATTGAAAATTTTATTAGTAACAATGGAAAATACAGAATTCTTTTAGCTCCTGATGAAACAGACAACACTTGGCCTGAAGCTATAAGAGTTGGCTCTGGTGCTAGCACCATTGCGCTTTTACAAGACGTTCCTATATGGTTTGAACTCTGGAGACAAATTAATAGCTTCCCTCCTAACTATTATCAACCAGAAACAAGTAAAGAGGCATCAAATAAAGATTCAAAAAAATGAGGTATTTAATATTATATATTTCACTACTCTTAAGCGCTATTCTTCCAGCCCAAGAGGGCACTTCTATTATCAGTTTATCTGAATATTTGGGTTATGTAAAAACATTTCATCCCATAGTAAAACAAGCCAACCTATTAATCAATGAGAGTGAAGCTAAACTTATGAAAGCACGTGGTGCCTTCGACCCGAAATTTGAAATAGACTACAACCAGAAAACCTTTAAAAACACCGAATATTACAATAAATTAAACGCCACCTTTAAAATACCTACTTGGTATGGCATTGAACTTAAAGGTAATTTTGAGGAAAATACCGGCGATTATCTAAACCCTGAAGCAACTGTTCCTGATGATGGATTGTATAGTGCAGGCGTATCGGTTTCATTAGCACAAGGTTTATTAATTAACAAGCGCATGGCCATGCTTAAACAAGCTAAAATGTATATAAAACAAGCTAAAGCAGATAGGCAAATACTAGTTAACACTATTTTATACAATGCTACAACCACTTATTTTAATTGGTTAAAAACATATAATGAAAAACGTGTTTATGAAGATTTTTTAAATAATGCAATCATGCGTTTTGATGGTGTGAAAAAGAGTTTTGAGGTAGGCGAAATGCCTGCCATCGACACCTTAGAAGCCCGTATTACATTAAATGACAGAAGGTTAAATCTTGAAAAAGCTCGAGTGAAATTCATGAAATCGTCATTGGAATTATCTAATTATTTATGGCTTGATGAGAATACACCTGTTGAAATTAATGACGATATAATCCCGGATATTAATACTTTTGAAAGTGTTGACACCATTCTTAACACCTCTGGATTAGAAATTGAAAATCTCAACATAAACGACCATCCGAAGATGCAATCTTTAGATTACAAGCTTCAAGGCTTAACTATTGAAAAACGTTTATCACTCAACAATTTGCTTCCAAAAGTAGATTTGCAATATAATTTTTTATCGCAAACACCAGAAGTTTCAAGGTCTTTTAGTACTTCAGCTTACAAAAGCGGATTAAATGTTAGCATTCCTCTTTTTTTAAGAAAAGAACGTGCCGATTTAAAATTAGCCCAATTAAAAATTCAGGATACCAAATTTGAAATACAAACAGCAAGAATAAGTCTGAAAAACAAAATAATTTCTATAAATCAAGAACTAGAATCTTATACATTACAAAATAATTACACCACTGTTATTGTTGGAGATTATGAACAGATGCTAACCGCTGAAGAACGTAAATTCTTTTTGGGCGAAAGCTCTCTTTTTTTGGTAAACTCTAGAGAATCCAAATTAATAGACGCCAAACTAAAAGCCATAGCATTGGAAAATAGCTTTTTCAATACTAAGGCCAGTTTGTTTAATGTGCTAGTAATTTCAAATATTAATACTAATTAATTTTAAAGGTCATTACAGGTAAGTTAGCGTGGTTTGCAACGTCTTCACCTATGCTACCTTCAAAAAAGTGTGCCAACCCTTTTTTACCATGTGTTGGCATAGCAATAATATCGGCACCCACTTTTAAAGCGAAATTTACGACACCTGTTTCAACGGTATAATCAGACACATAATGAACAGTATCCATTTTATCAAGATTGCTTTCTGCTTTTGTGAAAAAGTTAACAACGTTTTTTTCAATTTCTACAGAACTTTTAAAGCGTTCGCTAGGTAAATTCACGTAAACCATATACATTTTAGAATTGATTTTATCGAACATTTTAACCGCATTCTTGTACGATTGTATAGACTCTTCTTTAAAATCGCAAGCAAAAACTACGGTTTCAAAATTAATGTCCTTTAATTGGTTTTTTACAACCAACACAGGGATTTCGGCATTTCTAACTACACGTTCTGTATTAGAGCCTATAAAAAACTCCTTAACACCACTAGCGCCCTGAGAACCCATAATTATTAAATCGGCATCATGCTTTTCTGCAACATCATTCACTTCACTAAACACTTTAAAATGTTTGATAATTGGTGTTACTTTCACGTTTTTCAAATACTCTTTTTGAAGAAATTTTTCAAACTTTTGCTCAGCCAATTTATAAAAGAATATAGCTTGTTCGTTTTGAAATCCATCAGAAGCTGTTAACATGACATCGGTCATCTCCAACATGTGTAAAGCTAAAATTTCAGCATTAAATTTTGTTGCAAATTTAGCAGCTGTTTTAAGTGCATATTCAGAATGTTCTGAAAAATCTACTGGAACTATAATTTTCTTCATAATATGATATTTTTAAATCCCGATAATACGGAATGCTATTTTTTAATTAAACAGTCATAGAAAACAACTGTGTGTCGGGTTGTTTTCGTTGTAATAATAAATCGAAGGCCATACAGATGTTTCTAACAAATGGCTGTCCTTTTTTTGTAACCTCAATTTTATTTGCCTCAATAATGAGTAATTTATCGCTTTCCATTTCCTCTAATTTAACAAGGACTTCTGGCAATTCTTCAAAATAATTTAAAGTACTAGACCAAGTTGTTTTAAACTGACACATTAAATTAAGAATATGTTTCCTAATAATTAAATCTTCTTCATTCAAAATATGCCCTCTATAGACAGGTATAATATTGTCTTTTAACAAGTTATAATACTCCTCTATTCCTTTTACATTTTGAGAGAAACCATACCAACTATCGCTAATTGAAGAGACGCCCAACCCAATCATAGCCTGGGTTTTTGATGCGGTATAACCCATAAAATTTCTATGTAAATTACCGTTCTGCATCGATTTGTAAAGTGAATCGGTTTGTAATGCAAAATGGTCCATACCTATTTCATGATAACCCACTTCAGCAAGTCGTTTTTTACCTAACTCGTATTGTTTTCTTTTTAATTCAGGTGAAGGCAAATCGGCATCACTAAACCCGCGTTGTCCACTACCTTTTATCCAAGGTACATGGGCATAACTATAAAATGCCAATCTATCGGGCAATAATTCCTTTGTGTTTAAAATGGTTTGCTCTACATGTTCCAGTGTTTGAAACGGCAAGCCGAAAATAATATCATGCCCAACAGAGGTGTATCCTATTTCGCGCGCCAATTCAGTAGCACGTTTTACGTTTTCAAAAGGTTGAATCCTATGAATAGCTTTCTGCACGGTTTCGTTATAATCTTGCACACCGTAGCTTACACGCCTAAAACCTACATCGTACAATGCTTGTAAATGTTCTCTCGTGGTATTATTTGGGTGACCCTCAAAGCTAAACTCATAATTATCAGCAAGTTCTGAGGTATTTAAAATACCATTAATAAGTTTTTTCAAGTTATCAGGACTAAAGAAAGTTGGGGTACCACCTCCTAAATGTAATTCTTTTATAAAAGGCTTATCATTTAGCAAATTTAAATACAAACCCCACTCTTTTAAAACCGCATTTATATAAGGTGATTCTACACTATGCTGTTTAGTTATACGTTTATTGCACCCACAAAAAGTGCATAAACTCTCGCAAAACGGCAAATGAATATACAAACTGATACCTTCTTTTGAATTGCTTTCATCAAAAGATTTTTTCAATGATGACTTCCATGCTTCTAGTGAAAATGAAGCATCATCCCAATACGGAACCGTTGGGTAACTGGTGTACCGTGGACCCGCAATATTATATTTATTGACTAATGAATTATGCATACCTAACATTTAAAATCAAAATTAACGCAAATGAGTTCAAAATAATATGATATAAGTCATAATGAAATTTGCTATTGTTTCTTTAAAACATTAATTTTAGATAAAATAAAAATACAAATAATATGAAAAAAATAAGCTTTCTAGCAATGATTTTATTAATGGGGCTAAGCTCATGTAAAAATGTAAAAAAAGATACCGAAACTACAAATGCCGAAGTTATTGAAAAAGAAGTTGCAGCTACCAAAGGTCTTACCGTAGAACTCACACCTAAAAGTGACAGTAATGTAACTGGCAAGGTTGTTTTTACCGAAGAAAATGGCACTGTAAACATGGTTGCAACCTTAAGCGGATTAGAGCCAGGTGTTCATGCTATACACATCCATGAATCGTCTGATTGTTCTTCACCTGATGGAAAATCTGCTGGCGGACATTGGAATCCTACAAAGGAACCACATGGA
The DNA here is from genome assembly GCF_004341235.1 of Mariniflexile fucanivorans. Taxonomy (GTDB): domain Bacteria; phylum Bacteroidota; class Bacteroidia; order Flavobacteriales; family Flavobacteriaceae; genus Mariniflexile; species Mariniflexile fucanivorans. The sequence goes on along the minus strand of NZ_SLUP01000007.1, from coordinate 79,624 downwards.
AAATGGGGTGCTGAAACAGGTTACCACAAGGGAGATATTGGAAACTTAACTGCTGATGAAAACGGTGATGCAAGCATTTCTATTTCAACAGATGAATGGTGCATTGGTTGTGGCGATGACACTAAAGATATTATTGGCAAAGGCATCATTGTACATGCAGGTGTTGATGATTTTACAACCCAACCAACTGGTGATGCTGGTGGACGCGTAAGCTGTGGTGGTATTATTGAATAAACATTGAACCAAAGAACTATAATGAAAGAGGCTGTCTAAAAAGTGGAATTCTGTGTCATATTGTCCCAATAACTATCGGGATCGTCGAAATATTTTAAGTTATTGATAATCAATATCAGTTTCGACAAGCTCAACCTGACAAAGCAAATACAAAAACACTTTTTAGAAAGACTCTTTATGTTTTTTTATAACTACTTTTTAAAACATAAAGTATCTTTATGGAATTAAATTAACTGCCGCTACGTCTCGCAACAAAACGCAAACTCTTTCCAAAATACAAAAATAAGTTAGGTATTTCAAATGAAAGTGAAGCTTTTGCTATGACGTAAAACCCATTTAATTTACTGATTTTTAATTTTGAAAAAACCTATTCTTCAGCGCCTTGGTGTTTTGAATATGTACGCCATTTTTCAATACACTGAACCATATCATCTGGAATTGGCGTGTTAAAACTCATGAATTTTCCAGTTTTAGGATGTACAAACCCTAATGTTTTGGCGTGTAATGCTTGCCTTGGTAATACTTTAAAGCAATTATCTACAAACTGTTTGTATTTAGTAAAGGTGGTTCCCTTTAAAACTTTTTCGCCACCATAACGCTCGTCGTTAAATAAGGTATGCCCAATGTGTTTCATATGCACACGTATTTGGTGTGTACGTCCTGTTTCAAGTTTGCAAGACACCAATGTTACATAACCCAAACGTTCTATGACCTTGTAATGTGTTACTGCTGGCTTGCCTTTATCGGCATCATCATCTAGAAATACCGTGTTTTGTAAACGATTTTTTGGGTGGCGACCAATATTACCTTCCACAGTACCTTCTTCCTCTTCAATATTTCCCCAAACTATGGCTACATATTCACGTTCACTGGTTTTTTCAGCAAATTGCAAAGATAAATGCGTCATAGCTTGTTCAGTTTTAGCAATAACTAGAAGTCCGCTAGTATCTTTATCTATTCTATGAACCAATCCTGGACGTTCACTAGAGTTATTAGGCAAGTTTTCAAACCTATAAATTAATGCATTTATAAGAGTACCCGAATAATTTCCATGACCGGGATGCACTACCATACCTGCTGGTTTGTTTACAACCAAAAGTTCATCATCTTCATAAACAATATCGAGCGGAATATCTTCACCAACCAATAAATTCTCATGAGGCGGATGTGTGAAAAGGACACGAATTTTGTCGTGAGGTTTTACTTTGTAATTCGATTTTACAGGCGTTCCATTAACAAAAATACTCCCGTTTTTAGCTGCAGCTTGAATTTTGTTACGCGTTGCGTTTTCAACAAAATTCATTAAATATTTATCAATTCGAAGTGGGTTCTGACCTTTATCTACCGTAAACGCATGATGTTCATACAAATCACTTTCATCATCTAAAAACTCTGGGGTATAATCTTCCATGGACATTCATTATCTGTAGTAAATTACAGTAATTTTTTTAATTAAAAGTTTAAATCGGAAGCAGGACTGCTATCTTCAGATTCGTTTTCAGGCAAACTATCACCCTCATCATTTGATTCACCTCCGGGTCTGTTTCCATTTCCAAGCACCAAATCAATAGCAGTTGTTTTAGGTAACTTTTCTCCCTTTTTAATATCTGCACCTTTATATTGCACTTCCAAAACTAAATCTTTAGCAATATTATCTACATACGTAATTTTACCAACTTTAAACCCTAAAGCCTCTAATGTAGGCTTTGCTTGCCTAAAGGTACGTTCTTTTAAATCGGGTACTGTAATTTTTCGGTATCCAGAAGGATTTACAGTAATGTATATTTTGCGATCTTCCTTTACTTTCGCACCAGCGGCAGGTGCTTGGTCTATTACCGAAAACTTTGGGTAATCTGGATTATAATTTGCAGAATCTTGAACCTGCATTTCTAAATTATTCTCGTCTAACTCTATCGTTGCAACGCTTAACGATTTACCTTTTAAATCGGGCACGGTTTCAAATTCACCATGGTTTGTTGTAAAATTCAACCACCTTAACATTATAAAACTTAATACCACTATGGCACCTATTGCTAATAATACTTGTTTAAAAAATACTTTACTAGTTAGAAATTTAACAACGCTCATGTATAAAATTTTCGATTAGGCAAATATATAAAAACAGAACTGTTTTTTCTTTTGCAATTTAAATGATATTTTAGCTAAACTAATAATAGGTACGTTTTATTGTAGTTTTTAGATTGACACCTTAATTATTTCAACACATATGAAATGAGCCAAACAATAATTCTTGATACCAAACAAGATGATTTATGGCGAATTACATCTGACTAATAAAAAAAATAGACACATTACAGATGAAAAAAAACATTGCTATCATTATGGGAGGTTATTCAAGTGAATATCAAATCTCATTAAAAAGCGGACAAGTAGTTTATGAAACCTTAGATGCTTCAAAATATAACGCTTACAGAATTCATATTTTCAAAGAAAAATGGGTGTATGTTGATAGCGACAACAACGAATTAACTATTGATAAAAACGACTTTTCGGTCACCATAAACAACTCTAAAATCACTTTTGACTGTGTTTTTAACGCCATCCATGGATCGCCTGGAGAAGATGGTTTTATGCAAGCTTATTTCAAATTATTAAACATTCCACAAACCAGTTGCGACATGTACCAAGCTGCATTAACGTACAATAAACGTGATTGTTTAAGCACTTTAAAACCATATGGCATTAAAACCGCAGAATCTTTTTATATAAATTTAGGAGACGTTATTGATGAAGAAAGCATTGTTAACAAAGTAGGGTTGCCTTGTTTTGTTAAAGCGAATAAAGCCGGAAGTAGTTTTGGCATTACCAAAGTACATAAAAAAGAAGATATAAAAAGTGCTATTGAAGTCGCTTTTAAAGAAGATGATGAAATTATTATTGAGTCGTTTTTAGACGGCAAAGAAGTATCGGTAGGTGTTATAAACTTTAAGGGGGAAACCAAAGTTTTACCTATTACCGAAATTGTAAGTGAGAATGATTTTTTTGATTATGAAGCTAAATATTTAGGAAAATCCCAAGAAATAACTCCTGCGCGATTATCTAAAGATGAAGAAGATAAAGTAACTGCCGTTGCAAAGAGAGTGTATGAAGTATTAAAAATGAAAGGTTTTAGCCGAAGCGAATATATTTTTAAAAATGGTGAGCCTCATTTATTGGAAGTAAATACGGTTCCGGGTTTAACTTTAGCGAGTATTTTACCTCAACAAGCAGCCGCCGCAGGTATTACTTTGAGTGAATTGTTTGATAATGCCATTGAATCAAGCCTCCTTTAATCCCTCCAAAAGAGAGAAACAGCTATTGTGATTGCTAATAGAATTGTATATTTACTTATTGATTAATTTTATCTAAATAAAAATCCCTTTCATTTGGAAAGGGTTAGAGATTGGAATGAAAAAAGCACTATTCCCAGGGTCTTTTGACCCCTTAACTTTAGGACACTACGATATTATAAAACGTGGTGTCACACTTTTTGATGAAGTCATTGTGGCCATTGGTGTGAATTCTGATAAAAAATATATGTTCTCACTTGAAGAACGAACCGCTTTTATAGAAAAAGCTTTTGAAGATGAACCGAAAGTAAAAGTGATTACCTATGAAGGACTAACCGTTGATTTTTGTAATAAAATTAATGTTGAATTTATTTTGCGTGGTTTGCGTAATCCTGCCGATTTTGAGTTCGAAAAAGCCATAGCACATGCCAATAGGCGTCTATCAACCATTGAAACTGTATTTTTATTAACATCATCGAGAACATCCTTTATATCATCTTCCATAGTGCGCGATGTTATTAAAAACGATGGTGACTACACCAAGTTTGTACCAGATAGTGTGCGGGTGAAATAGGTTTTTGGTATTTGGTATTTGGTATTTGGTAAAAGTTTTTTTTTTAACTTTCAACTTTTCAACTTTTCAACTGAATCTAAAACTTATATTCCGATAACGATTTTGGAAATTGTTCTGGATTTTCGGCTAAATAATAGCGGGGATCGTTTATAGCCTCCACAATAACTTCTCTAAATTTAGGATTAGCTTTGTATAATAAAATTTTACAGTCTTCACTTAAATGTTTTAATTTTATTGTTTTCCCCTCAGCTTCGTATTTATTCACTAAATTAAAAATAGCTTCAAGTGCGGAATGGTCGCTAATACGCGATTCTACAAAATCGATTATGACGTTTTGAGGATCATTTTTTACATCGAACTTGTCGTTAAAAGCGAGGATAGAACCAAAAAATAAAGGACCCCAAATTTCATAGGTTTTTGTTTTACCATCTTCAGAAAAACGTTTTCTTGCTCTAATTTTTTTGGCATTTTCCCAAGCGAAAACCAACGCTGAAATAATAACCCCAACAAATACCGCAATGGCTAAATCGTAAATAACCGTTACCGCAGACACAATTACAAGAACAAACGCATCCGATTTTGGTATTTTTTTAAGAATCCTAAAACTAGACCATGCAAAAGTTTCAATTACCATCATAAACATCACGCCTATTAAAGCAGCGATGGGTACTTGTTCAATATATTTATCTGTAAATAAAATAAAGGTTAATAAAGTGACTGCCATCATAATTCCAGATAACCTACCTCGCCCACCTGCATTAATATTGATAACCGTTTGTCCAATCATACCACAACCTCCAGTGCCTCCAAACAAACCACTTACAATATTTCCTGCGCCTTGAGCAACACATTCCCTGTTACCGTTACCACGTGTTTCAGTTAATTCGTCCACTAAATTCATAGTCATTAACGATTCAATTAACCCAACCGAAGCGGCCAAAAACGCATAAGGCAATATAAACTTAAGCGTATCTAAATTAAACGGTAAATTTTGCCATAACTCTAAATTTGGAGTTGGAAATTCGCCTTTTAATCCAGTTCCACCACCTTCAATAATATAAGAACCAACCGTGCTAACATCCATACTTCCGAATACAACAATAGCTGTTGTAATAAGAATGGCAGTTAAAGCTGCTGGAATTTTAGTGGTTATTTTTGGTAAAACCCACATAATTCCCATCGTTAATAACACTAACCCTAGCATGATGTATAATTCGGATCCTTGCATGGGGATGCTAATATATTCTTTAACACCTTCCGCCGATATTTCTAACTTTTTATGAGAAAACATACGCACTTGCGCTAGAAAGATAACGATAGCTAAACCGTTAACAAACCCAAGCATGACTGAATGAGGAATGAGCCTTACGAAACGCCCTAATTTAAATAAACCTGCTCCAATTTGAAATACACCCATTAACACTACAGCTGCCAACAAATAGAAATATCCCATATTTTCAATAGGAGTATCGAACAACATACCTTTAGCATGTCCTTCAGATATTAAATGCACAAAAATAACAGCAACGGCTCCAGCTGCGCCAGAAATCAAACCTGGTCTACCACCAAAAATGGCTGTAATTAAACCGATTATAAAAGCGCCTGAAAGCGCCACTAGAGGATCAATTTGAGCCACAAAAGCAAAAGCAACTACTTCAGGAATCATCGCTAACGATGTTGTAATGCCTGCCAAAACATCATCTTTAGCATTAGGTATAATCTTCCTTACAAAATCTGTCATGAATTGTTTTTTTGAGGGTGCGAATTTACGGTTAATAAATAAGTATCACCAAAGAAAAGCGCATTTAACTTTATATGGCCACTAAAACGTTTGAGTTTCAATTACTGGTTTAAAGCTTTAAATATTAATATTTTAAATAAGAATTCTAATATTTGCATAAGAGTTTTCAAGGGCTTCAGACATTTGTTCTTGGTTTAACCATTCAACCTTGGTAATGCCTTCTTCCTCTTGGGCGTACAGAACGCCTGTAAAGCTTGTTTTCATTTCAAACCAATAGGTCACTTTAATTCTATGGTTTCCGTTACGTTTAAAAATATGGTAAGTAGTTTCTAAAGGCTTTGTTATTTCTAATCCGGCAACGCCTGTTTCCTCGGTAACTTCTCTTAAAGCGGTTCTTTCAATACTTTCAGTACCCTCTATTTTTCCTTTAGGCAAATCCCATTTATCATTTCGGTAAATGAATAAAATTTCATTTTTATCATTATACACTTTACCTCCACCAGCAACCACATTTGGCAGCTTTTTTAAAAACTTTTTAAGAAGCTTTTCGGCATTTTTATGGATAAGACGCACTTCTTCTAATTTCGTTGTATTAAGCTCTTTTATAACTTTTCCAATATTTACGGTATCTAGTAAATAATTCTTGAAATTTGTTTCTTGCTCAACAACTGTTGTTAAAACTATCGGTTTATCGCCAACAAAAACTTTGTACATGCTTTACTTTAATAATTACACTTTGGTAAAAATATCATTTTTGCGCACAAACTTGGCATTGTTGAAAAAAATATTTTTAATAAATGCCTCTCCATAACGAAAAACTAAATTTATGTTTATTTTTGTTCCTATGATTTTTAACAAAGACACCGCTAGAAAAACTGCTGAAGTTTTATTGCAAGTGAATGCCATAAAACTTAGCCCTAAGGAGCCTTTTACTTGGGCTTCTGGATGGAAATCGCCTATTTATTGCGATAACCGCATTGTATTGTCATTCCCTCCTATTCGAAATTACATTCGTGAAACCATGGCTAAACAAATTGAAAAGCAATATGGCAAACCCGATGTTATTGCTGGTGTTGCCACTGGTGCAATAGGTATTGGCATGTTGGTTGCCGAATATATGGGGTTGCCTTTTATTTATGTAAGACCCGATGCTAAAGGCCATGGGAGAAAAAACCAAATTGAAGGTTTTATCGAATCTGGACAAAACGTTGTGGTGGTTGAAGACTTAATAAGCACAGGTGGTAGTAGCTTAAATGCTGTGAAAGCTTTAAAAGAAGCGCACATAAATGTAAAAGGCATGATTGCTATTTTTACTTATGGTTTTGATGTTTCAATTAAAAATTTCGAAAATGAAAATATTAAGCTTCAAACACTAAGTGATTACAATAGCTTATTGGAACAAGCGCTTAAAACCAATTATATTTCTGAAAAAGAATTAATAACATTACAGGAATGGAATACCAATCCTAGTGAATGGAACGCTATTTGATATAAATATAAGCGTTTAACTGTTAAGTCCTTTAATTGGCTAACTCCTAAACGACTTGCAACAAACAATAAAAATGAATTTAGAATCTCCAAAAATAAACGTTAGCAAATCACCTGAAGATGTATTTGATTTTTTAGCTGATGTTAAAAATTTCAAATCATTAATGCCTGAAAATATTAGCAAATTTGAAGTTTTAAGTGAGGATACCTTTGTATTTGCATTAAAAGGCATGCCTGAAATTATATTAAAAAAGAAAGAAGTAATACCACCTAATAAAATAGTTTTAGGTGCAGCCGGAGGAAAAATAGATTTTTCTCTTGTTGGAAATATTACTAAAATAGATGAAGCTACTAGCGAAGTACAATTACAATTTTCGGGCGACTTCAACCCGATGATGGCTATGATGATTAAAGGCCCAATTAGTAAATTTATTGAAACCCTTGCTACAAGTATTCCTAAAGCTATTTAATATAAAAGCGTAATTGTTTTTAAATCGAATTCTTTTATCATTTCATCTTCAAGCAGTACTTGGAGGTTTCCATATTCAGAAACACCTTTTATAATACCAAAAAACAACACACCTTCAGCATCTTGAAATGTTGAAGGTTTATTTTTTCTAAAAAGTGAAGCTTCATAGGTTTCTTTAAGCGATACTAAACGCCTTTCTTTTAAAATATTGAAATAATATTTTAAATTGATAATGATCTCTTTTGTTATGTCATCTAAATCAAAAGTACTTCCCGAAACAAGTTTTAATGAAGATGCTTTGGGTAAATTATCAAATTCAACTTGATTTACATTTAGACCAATTCCTATAATAGTACTTGAAAATTTGTGCTGTTTAAACACGTTTTCAATTAAAATGCCACAAATCTTCTTGTTTTCTGACAAAATGTCGTTAGGCCATTTTACACTTAATTTAGGTATTGATAAAGAACTTAACGTCTTGTACAAAGCTAAAGCAATGGCCATACTAATATAAAAAGGACTTTCTAAATGATATTCCGAAAGATCCTTATACACACTGAACGTAAGGTTTTTAGACGCTTCCGAATCCCAAACAGTTCCCATTTGCCCCCTACCACTAGTTTGCAACTTAGTTACAACAACGGTATAATCGGCAATAGGTTCATTTACAGAAAGTCTCCTTAAATAACTATTTGTAGAATCGGTGGCATCAAGTTTGATTATATTCATGAAATAGTTATTATTAGTCTCTGAAATCTTATGATAATTTTAAACCATAAAGAACTAAAAAAATAATAACTTTGCAAAAATTTAAAAAATTTTAATGACGAAAGAAAATATAAGTGCAGACCAATTAATATCGGTTATAGTTAGTGGCATTGAAGACGTTAAAGGAAAAGAAATAAATATTCTTGATTTAAGAGAAATTGAAAATACAGTTTGCGATTATTTTATAATTTGCGAAGGAACTTCAAACACGCAAGTTAACGCTATAGTTAATTCTGTTCAGAAAAAAGTAAGCAAAGAACTTAAAGATCACCCTTGGCACACAGAAGGCATGGATAATGCTGAATGGGTGCTTATAGACTATGTGAATGTAGTAGTACATGTGTTCCAAAAACAAATAAGACAATATTACGATATTGAAAGTCTTTGGGGTGATGCAAAAACAACAGTAATACAAACAAGTTACTAAAAATTTAGGATGGCAAACGATAAAAAAAACATAAATGAAAACAAGCCAAAATTCAGTCCGTACTGGATTTATGGTATTTTAATTGCCCTGTTTTTAGGGTTTCAAATATTTAGCAGCAGTACCACTCAAGATGGAACTGACACGACACCTTCTCAATTTTTTAAATATTTGGAGGATGGCGATATTGCAAAAGTTGATATTATTAAAAATACACGTGTTGCAAAGGTTTACTTAACTACTGAAGCAGAAGCCAAGGAAGTTCATAAAAAATCAAAACCTACATCATTTCTTCCATCGGCAACAAAAATGCCGAATTATAAATTCGAATTTGGTGATCTTCAAAATTTTGAAAATCAATTAAATGAAGTAGCCAAAGAATTACCTAACAAACCTGTTATCAAATTTGACACAGAAACTGATAATTGGGGCAACCTTTTAATGAGTATTCTACCTTTTATATTATTAATAGGTGTATGGATTTTCATTATGAGACGTATGTCTGGTGGTGCTGGCGGAGGTGCTGGTGGGCAAATTTTCAACATAGGAAAATCCAAAGCAAAACTTTTTGACCAAAATACAGAAGTAAAAACCACTTTTAAAGATGTTGCCGGTTTAGAAGGAGCAAAAGAAGAAGTACAAGAAATTGTTGATTTCTTAAAATTCCCTGAAAAATACACTTCATTAGGAGGGAAAATACCAAAAGGAGCACTTCTTGTAGGGCCTCCGGGAACAGGGAAAACATTATTGGCAAGAGCCGTTGCAGGTGAAGCTAAAGTACCTTTCTTCTCGTTATCTGGTTCAGATTTCGTTGAAATGTTTGTGGGTGTTGGAGCGTCTCGTGTTCGGGATTTATTCAAACAAGCCAAAGAAAAATCACCTTCAATTATTTTTATTGATGAAATTGATGCGATTGGACGTGCTAGAGGAAAAAACGCCATGTCTGGCAGTAATGATGAACGTGAAAACACCTTAAATCAATTACTTACAGAAATGGATGGTTTCGGCACAAACACGAATGTTATTGTACTTGCCGCAACCAATAGAGCCGATATTTTGGATACAGCCTTAATGCGTGCTGGACGTTTTGATAGACAAATTTATGTTGATTTACCAGACGTTCGTGAGCGTAAAGAAATTTTTGAAGTGCATTTAAGACCGCTTAAAAAGGCTGAAAACTTAGATCTTGATTTCTTATCGAAACAAACTCCAGGATTTTCTGGTGCTGACATTGCCAATGTTTGTAACGAAGCGGCTTTAATCGCTGCTAGAAATGGTAAAAAATCGGTAGATAAGCAAGATTTCCTTGATGCCGTTGATAGAATTATTGGTGGTTTAGAAAAGAAAAATAAAATCATTACCCCAAGTGAAAAACGCGCAGTTGCATTTCATGAAGCTGGTCATGCCGTGGTAAGTTGGATGTTAGAACATGCTGCGCCATTGGTAAAAGTAACTATTGTACCTCGTGGCCGTTCATTAGGTGCTGCATGGTATTTACCGGAAGAGCGTTTAATTGTTCACCCAGAACAAATGCTTGACGAAATGTGTGCTGCCTTAGGTGGTCGTGCTGCAGAGAAAGTTATTTTTAATAAAATATCTACAGGAGCGTTAAGTGATTTGGAAAAAGTGACCAAACAAGCTAGAGCCATGGTTACTGTTTATGGACTTAGTGATAAAATTGGAAACCTAACCTATTACGATTCTTCAGGACAAAATGAATATGGTTTTTCAAAACCATATAGCGAACAAACGGCTGAATTAATTGATAGCGAAATTTCAGACATCATTGAAAAACAATATTTACGTGCCATCAAATTACTTGAAGACAATAGAGATAAATTGACGGAACTTGCAGAAGTTCTTCTTGAAAAAGAAGTGATTTTTAAAGATAACTTAGAGAAAATTTTTGGTAAACGTGCTTTTGAGAAAGAAGACATTGAAAATTAACAAAAAACACATTATCTATGATATTGATTAGATAAACAGTAAAAATCTTAAATTAAACACGTGTTTAATTTAAGATTTTTTATATTTGATAACCTCTAAGAGAATTACATTAATAGCAGCTTACTGAATGAGCCTTTTTAGAAAAATTTTTGGTTTGAAACCAGACCAATCAGATGAAGAAGTAAAGTCTACTGAAAGAGGCAGGTACATGCCTGAAATAAAACTGCCTATTGACGAAAAATTCACCATAAACTTTAAAGGCAATGGTGGAAAATTTTTGTATTGTGAAAACTTAAATGAAGTCTATCACAACTTACAAAACATTATTGAAGAAAATAACTGGGACGATAAAGAAACACTAATATTAGACCCAAACATTAAAGATAAGTTTAAAAATTCCAACTTAAACACGACCACCAAAATTAGTGATTCCACTATTTTCCTAACAACTTGCGAAAATTTAATAGCTAACGACGGTTCTTTGCTTATTTCTTCAAAACAAATTTTCGAAAAAAAATTACCCGAATTACCATCAAACTTTATTGTTTTTGCAACTACAAGTCAAATTGTTGAAAATATTGGTGAAGGTTTAAGGGGTATCAAATCTAAAAACAGACAAAAAATACCAACTAACATTACAACCATAAAGCATTTTAAATCTAATGATGAAAAAGATTTTTTAAGTTATGGTAGTAGTGCAAAAAACTTATACCTACTTCTTTTAGAAGACTTATAAGTTAAAACGAGCATGTTTAAAAGTTTATCATCCAAAAGAAAGATTAATAGCGAACAGCGTGTGTTCATAAAAAAGCACTAAATATATCACATGAAAGAAACTCTTATTCGATCACTTTCTGGGTTACTCTATGTTTTGCTATTAATTTTGTGTTTCACTCACCCACAATCATTAATTGCATTGTTTTTTGTGTTTGGCATCATTTGCTTAATCGAATTTAACAAACTCATTCAGCTTAAAAGCTTAATTCCATATTTTATATTTGCTTTTCTTTATGCCTTTTTTGTGTACTGGCATCTTATTTTAAACACAAATAAAGGAATTGACGAAGCTATTCAAATACTTATGGTCGTTACTATATTTGTTGAATTGTTCTTAATTAAAGATTTGTTTTCAGAAAAAACAATCCCATTATTTAGTTCAAAACGATTTATATTAACCACATTCTATATATCAAGTGCCTTTATTTTTTTAGTTTTAATAGCAGACCATCATGACGTTTACAATTCTAACATCTTGCTAGGATCGTTTATTTTAGTATGGGTTAATGATTCTTTTGCTTATTTAATTGGCAAAAATTTTGGTAAACAAAAACTTTTTGAAAAAATTTCACCAAAAAAAACAGTAGAAGGATTTCTTGGTGGCTTGTTTTTTTCCTGTATCGCAAGCTATTTTATTGCTACCTTTACACAAACTTTAGATTTTACAAGTTGGCTTATTTTAAGTATTGTAATAACCGTATTTGGAACTTTAGGCGACTTAATAGAATCTAAATTTAAAAGACAGGCAAACGTAAAAGATAGTGGTGCTATTATGCCTGGTCATGGTGGTTTGTTGGATCGATTGGATAGTATTATTTTTGCGGCACCTTTTATTTATTTATTTTTAAGAATTTTACACTATGTTTCATAAAGAAGGACATAAAATTATATTTCTAACATTTGTATTTGTTGTAGGCTGTTCTTTATTAGCCGACAGTTTTATACCAATAACTTGGCTAAGAACCATTGTTTTAATTGTATTATTAGCTTTTTTAATACTTATTCTTCAATTTTTTAGAAACCCAAAACGTAACACGGTTTTAAACAATAAACAAGTTGTATCTCCAGTTGATGGAAAAGTAGTTGTAATAGAGGAAGTATTTGAAAAAGAATATTTTAACGAAAAACGTTTGCAGGTAAGCGTCTTTATGTCTCCAATAAATGTTCATGTTACACGTTACCCTATTAGTGGGAACGTTATTTTTAGCAAATACCACCCAGGTAAATTTTTAGTTGCATGGCACCCTAAAGCAAGCGAAGAAAACGAACGCACTACTGTTGTTGTAGAAAATGAAACTTATGGTAAAGTTTTACATAGACAAATAGCGGGCGCTTTAGCAAAACGCATAGTAAATTATGCTAAAATAAACGACAAAGCCGTACAAGGTGGCGAGTCTGGGTTTATAAAATTTGGCTCTAGAGTTGATTTATTTTTACCACTGGACACAAAAATAAAAGTGACATTGAACCAAAAAGTTCGTGGAGGCGAAAGTATTATTGCAGAAGCAAATGACTGATGAAGCATTAGAAATAGAATTTCAAGATGCCGTTGAGCGCGTAAGCGCTTATACGGAACCTTTTCCTGCCGATGTGCTTTTAAACCTGTACGCTTACTACAAAAAAGCTACCAATAATTACAGTCGCCCAAGCAGTAAAAAAGCCATTATAAATGCTTTTAAAACCAATGCTTTATTTCAAGTGAAAGATATTACTCCAAATGAAGCAAAACGCTTGTACATTGATTTGGTTAATAAATACTTTTTATACGGAAAATAAAAATAGTTTCCCTCTTTAAATTACATTCTCTCAGGAACTTGAATGCCTAAAACATGAAACGCATTCTTGATAGTTTGAGCAACTTTACCGGACAGCTGTACTCTAAAAATCTTTTCATTTTCAGTTTCAGCCCCTAAAATAGAGACGTTCTGATAGAATGAATTAAATTCCTTTACCAAATCGTAAGTATAATTCGCTACTAAAGCCGGACTATGTTGTAAAGCGGCGTTTTGAATAACTTCTGGAAATAGCTCTAATTGTTTTATTAATTCTTTTTCTTTTTCGTGTAAAGACCTTTCGACTGCGCTCAAGGTGACATTATGTTTGAAATTTGCTTTTCTTAAAATAGCTTGAATTCTGGCGTAAGTATATTGAATAAATGGCCCTGTGTTTCCTTGAAAATCGATAGATTCTTTGGGATCGAATAAAATACGTTTTTTAGGATCTACCTTTAAGATATAATATTTTAAAGCTCCTAAACCTATGGTTTTATAAAGCGATTGTTTTTCTTCTTCGGAATAACCATCAAGTTTTCCTAATTCTTCTGAAATTTCACCAGCAGTAGAAGCCATTTCATCAATTAAATCATCGGCATCAACCACAGTTCCTTCTCTACTTTTCATTTTTCCGCTAGGTAAATCGACCATTCCATAACTTAAATGGAATAAGTTTTTAGCCCATACAAATCCTAATTTTTTCAAAATTAAAAATAGAACTTGAAAATGATAATCTTGTTCGTTTCCAACGGTGTAAACCATACCGCCAACATCTGGAAAATCTTTGATGCGTTGAATGGCGGTACCAATATCTTGAGTCATGTAAACCGCAGTACCATCGGAGCGTTGTACTATTTTTTTATCTAAGCCATCTTCGGTTAAATCGCACCAAACAGAACCATCTGCCTCTTTAACGAAAACTCCTGATTTTAAACCTTCGGCTACAAATTCTTTTCCCAATAAATAGGTGTTACTTTCATAATATAAAGTATCAAAATCAACACCTAGGTTTATATAGGTTTCGTTAAAACCTTCATAAACCCAACTATTCATCGTTTTCCACAGAGATACAACTTCTTCGTCACCAGCTTCCCATTTTTGGAGCATGGTTTGTGCTTCCAATAAAAGTGGCGCGTCTTTTTTGGCCTCATCTTCAGTTTTACCAGAAGCTATAAGTGTTTCAATCTCTTTTTTATATTCTTGGTCGAACTTCACATAATAATTACCAACGAGCTTATCGCCTTTTAAACCTGTACTTTCTGGAGTTTCATTGTTGCCAAAACGTTTCCAAGCCAACATACTTTTACAAATATGAATGCCTCTATCATTTATAATCTGTGTTTTGTAAACTTTTTTACCAGATGCTTTTAAAATTTCAGCAACACTATAACCCAAAAGGTTATTTCTAACATGCCCTAAATGAAGTGGTTTATTGGTGTTTGGTGAAGAATATTCAACCATAATAGCTTTTTCATCAGCCTTTGGAGGTACAAATCCAAAAGAATCTTCATCTTTAATGTTATTAAAAAAGTTTAAATAATAGGCGTCGCTTATTTCAACGTTTAAAAAACCTTTTACAACATTATACGCTTTAACTTCCTCTACGTTTTCAACTAAATAATTACCTATGGTTTCTCCTATTTGAACAGGGTTGCCTTTAATAAAGCGTAGCATTGGAAATATTACTACGGTAATATCGCCAGCAAACTCTTTTCTGGTGGCTTGAAACTCTACAGAATCTAATTGAATTTTAAAAGCTGTCGAAACGGCTTGTTTTACTTGGGTGGATAAAGTCTCTTGAAGGCTCATTAATCGTGCTATTTTTAAGTGTGCAAAGATAAAACTTTTATTAAAGGAATATTGCAAAACTTATTTTAATAAAAACAGTACCTAATTGTTGGAATGTTTTTAACTCATTTATTGAAGAAAAAAGCTTAAACTATTTATTTTCAAAGTATTGTAATAACTAGTAAGTTTTATCTTCAAAAATGCTTTTTTTCCGTGATTTTTACCGTTAATCTATTCGTCGGATTTTTGATGTTTTAAGCATATTCCTTTCAACTAATTTATTGGTAGAAAAACGCAGAAATTAGATTTTAATGATGCTTTTTATAACTTTTGTTTTGTAAAGCTATTATCATCCATTGGGATGAATTTTTTTTAACCAACAAAAATATTACAACTTAAAAAGTAATACTTATTTCCCTCAAATAAGTCATACTTATTATAGTTTTATTACTTGTTGTAATATTATGACAGTATGAGGAAAGTAATTATTTTAATTATTCTTTTGTCTGCATTCTTAGGTTTCTCTCAAACCAAAGAACTGGATAGTCTTTCCATACAACTTGCTTTCGAAACTCAAGATTCTCTAAAAATAAAGACCTCTTTAAAACTTATTAAATCGCTTTATGAAATTAATGATTATGATAGAGCTTTAAAATATATTATTGAAAGTGAAAAACTCTCAACCAACTTAAAATACACAAAAGGCATTGCAGAAACAACTTATTTTAAATCGCTTATTTATGCACAAAAAGGCGACTATATTAATGCCGTAAGTGGTTATGAAAAATCTAAAGAATTATTTAAAAATTTAAAGGACACACTAGGAATTGCAAAAGTTAATAACAGTATTGGCTTAATTGAAATTAAACGTGGCAATTACTCAAAAGGTTTACAATATTCGCTAGCAGCCATTAAAGAATTAGAAAAACAAAACCTTAAAAGAGACCTTAGTTTAGCTTACAGTAATTTGGCCAAAGCATACCAAAAAATTAATGCTGTAGACAGAGCCATTCAGTTCAATTTAAAAGCTCTGGAAGTGCAAAAAAAGTTAAATGATACTACATCACTTACTCAATCTTACAGCCAATTAGCTGAGCTATACTCATCCAAAAACGAAAACAGAAAAGCCATTGAGTATTACCAGAAAGTTTTAAGTGCAAGTAATATTAAGTTAGATTCTTTACAAGGTCTAATTTATCCGAAATTGGGAGCAGAATATTTAAAATTCAATGATTTTGAAAATGCCTCGAAATATTTAATTCAGGGTTTAAGTATCAATAGAAAATCCAACAACCAAGATGGCATTTTATTGGCCTTGAACAGTTTGGGTGAATTAAATTTACAAAATAATCAATTAGTTTTGGCTGAACAGCAACTTTACGAAGCGGGAACAATTGCCAAAAACATTAATAACAAACCAGAATTGCTTAAATATTATAAGTTAATGATGGCTTTAGACTCTACCAAAAATAAATTTGATAGTGCGTTTACATGGCAACGCCAATACTACAATTTACAAAGAAGTCTTAATGACAATAACTTAAAGAATTCCGATTCTGTTCCATTGGATTTTAACCCTAATTTTGAAAAAGATGTAACAATCAACAATAACTTTGTTGAAACCCCTACAAAAAGTTCACTCTCTATTTTAAATACAGATTTAGATAAATCTCAACTTATTTTTTATGGTCTTCTAGCAGCACTCGCCATTGTTTCAACCTTTTTAATATTAATTTATTTAAAAAGAAATAGCAACATAAAATACACACAAGAATTAGAGGAGAAAAACCTAAAAATTGAATTGCAAAACGAAGCCTTTTTAGAACAAACAAAGCACCTTGAAAATGTTAATAATGTAAAAGACAAACTGTTTTCAATTGTTTCTCATGACTTAAAAGATTCACTATCATCAATTAATGGGTTTATTGATTTATTAAAAGATGGTTCGTTAAGCAGGGAAGAGTTCGATAATTTAATTCCAGAATTAAGCGAAAACGCCAACAACGCATCATTGCTTTTATTCAACTTACTTAATTGGTCTAAATCCCAAATGCAATCTTTAGAACCCAAACCAAGCTTGTTTGATGTTCAGGAAGTTTTTGAAGATAAAATAAAACTTATTGAACAACGCATGGAAAACAAGGGTATTGAATTGGTTGACCATTCCTTACGCGATTTCGCCTATGCCGATAAAAGCATGTTCGAAATTGTTGTACAAAACCTACTTGCAAACGCTTTAAAATTCTGTAAAAACGGCGACACCATTACCATTTCAAACCATATAAGTAACGGTAGCTGCATTGTTAGTATAGCCGATACTGGCATTGGCATTTCAAAACAAAACATCGAAAAACTATTCAAAAACAGCTCATTCACCACCGTGGGCACTAATAACGAAAAAGGTACTGGCTTAGGCTTGTCTATTTGTAAAGAATTAGTAGAGTTAAATAACGGTAAAATTTGGGTTGAAAGCACTGTAAATGTTGGTAGCACTTTCTATGTGCAATTGCCAAAATCCAGAACAGATTAGTGGCATTAGCTGTAATCAAAAATTATAAACTCCTTTAAGCTTTAGGTAAAAACACTTCTGCCATCATACAACGGGCACTACCTCCACCACAAGTCTCAATAGTATCTAAAGAACTTGAAAGTATTTTAGTGTGTTTTTCAAGTTTCTCAATTTGATTTTTTGTTAAGGAATTATAAGCCGATGTACTCATCACTAAATACGTTTCGTTATTAGCACCTCTAACTTGCAGCATATTACCTGCAAAATTATTCACCTGTGCTTCGGTAATATCTATAATTTCCTTGCCATTTTCTCTTAAATGGTCCATGACGTTTTTGCGTTCTTTTTTATCGTCAATGCTACTTAGGCAAATTACCGCAAAAGTTTCACCCAAACACATCATAACATTGGTATGGTAAATGGCTTTTCGTTCACCATTTACAGTTTGGTTCGCTATAAAAAGAACGGGCATATATTCAAAATCTTCACAAAACTCAATAAACAAATCTTCATCCGCTCTGGGTGATAAGGCACAATAAGCTTTTCGGTTAGCGCGGTCCAACAAAACACTTCCAGTACCTTCAAGAAAAACACCTTCTTCCTCAGCATCTGTGTAATCAACTATATTATTAATTACAAAACCAGCTTGTTCAACCGCTTCCAGAACATCTTCACTACGCTCTAAACGTCTGTTTTCTGCAAACATGGGGTATAAACCCACATCACCATTTTCATGAAACGACACCCAGTTATTTGGAAAAACAGCATCTGGTGTATCAAATTCATTAGTATCGTTTACCACAATTACGTTAACCCCAACACTTTTTAATTTTTCTACATAAGCATCAAACTCTTTTTGTGCTTTGGCATTTACTGTTTGTGGTAACACATTATTCAGTATTTTTTGGTAGTAATTGTTTACAGCGGTTTGCTCGTTCATTCTAAAATTTATAGGACGAATCATTAAAATAGTATTGGTGGTTTGTTGCATGGTGTACCGTATTATATTACAAATATAATTTTATTTATATTATTAAATTAGAGTATACATCTTGGCTTTATAAAAGATTTGAACTAAATTCGTTTAATAGTACTATATCAAAAAATTGATTCTTTGTTATTCATGACAAAAAACTTATCAATATTAAATATTTAGAATAAAATAATGCTATTTAACTCCATTGACTTTGCTCTTTTTTTACCAATCATTTTTATTCTATATTGGTTTGTTACAAACAAAAATTTAAAGCTTCAAAACTTTTTAATAGTAATAGCAAGTTATATATTTTACGGTTGGTGGGATTGGCGATTCTTATCTCTAATCCTATTTAGTACTATAGTAGATTACTCTATTGGAATTGGCCTATCAAAGCAAGAAAATTTAAACAAAAGAAAAATTCTACTTTGGATAAGTATTTTAGTAAATCTCGGATTACTTTCTTTTTTTAAATATTATAACTTCTTTCTCGACAACTTTGTATTAGCTTTTTCATTTTTTGGAACTGAAATAAAAGCAAATTCTCTAAACATCATTTTACCTGTTGGAATTAGTTTTTATACGTTCCAAACCTTAAGTTATACAATAGATGTATATACACGAAAATTAAAACCAACCAAAGACTTTATTGGTTTTTCTGCATTTGTTAGTTTCTTTCCTCAATTAGTCGCTGGGCCAATTGAACGAGCAACAAATTTACTTCCTCAATTCTATAAAAAACGAAATTTTGACTACAAAAAAGCTGTAGATGGAATGAGACAAATACTTTGGGGTTTATTTAAGAAAATAGTGATAGCTGATAATTGCGCTCAATATGCCAATATCATTTTTAATAATTCATCTGAATACTCGGGTAGTACTTTAGTTCTGGGAGCAATATTCTTTACGTTCCAAATTTATGGCGATTTTTCAGGGTATTCGGATATCGCTATTGGAACTTCTCGCCTATTTGGCTTTAACTTAAAACAAAATTTTAATTTTCCATACTTTTCAAGAGATATTGCGGAATTTTGGAGGCGTTGGCACATATCTCTTTCTACCTGGTTTAGAGATTATCTTTATATCCCTTTAGGAGGTAGTAGAGGAAGTACTTGGAACAAAATTAGAAATGTTTTTATTATTTTTATTGTTAGTGGTTTTTGGCATGGTGCTAATTGGACATTTATTATTTGGGGTGCTCTAAATGCCTTATACTTTTTACCTGTATTTTTAACTAATAATAATCGAAATAATCTAAGTATAGTTTCCAGTAGAAAACACTTTCCTAATGTAAAAGATTTTTTTTCAATAGTATTCACTTTTAGTCTAACTGTTTTTGCTTGGATATTTTTTAGAGCCAATAACGTTGAACATGCGTTAAACTACATTTCTAAAATCTTTTCAAACTCACTATTTACATCTCCAAATTTTGAAAACGATGCTTTTGTGAAACCAATATTCATTCTATTATTCATTTTTATAATTATCGAGTGGTTAGGAAGATTTCAACAATATGCAATTGCTAATTTAGGCTTAAAATGGAAACCATTATTGAGATACTTCATGTACGCTTCAATTATTTTTTCATTATTTTGGTTTGGAGGAAAAGAACAACAATTTATTTATTTTCAATTTTAAAAATGAAAAAAATTATACTAAAAACCAGTTTTTTTATTATCCCATTTCTTTTTTTGCACTTTATAAATATTTTTTTTTATTTAAATAATGAAGGTGATTTAAACAGAATAGGTTATTTCTATAACAACCCCTCTCCTATGAGTAAAGTATCAATGCAATTCTCTCTATCTAAACAATACACTCTTACTTCCGAATTAAACCTTAATACAAAAACAAATTTTGATGTGTTAACAATTGGTGATTCATTTTCAGAGCAGGACAGCCTTGGTTACAAAAATTTTCTAGCAAAAGAAGATATTTCTGTTTTACATATAGATCGGTTCTTGTCAGAGAATCCAATCCAAAAATTAATTGAACTTATTAATAGTGATTTTTTTGATTTTGTAAGCATAAAATATGTTGTTTTACAATCAGTTGAAAGAGAATTTGTTCAAAGATTTCAAAAAATTGACTTTTCCAAATCACTCACACTGAGTAGTATGAAAAGTCAAATAAACAACTATGAAGAAAAAGTTCCTAAACAAAATTTAGCTTTCTTTTCTAAGGCTACACTAAAAATACCGCTAACTAATATTCAGTACTTATTTAATAACAAACCAAATTACTCTCAAACCTACAAAGTTGACATAAGTAGGGATAATCTTTTTACTGGTAACCCAAAACACTTATTGTTTTTTAAGGATGATATTGATTATATGGCATTTAAAAATGATTCGTTAAAAATTATAGAATGTACCAATAATCTTAACAAAATAAATTCTTTACTAACTAAAAAAAACATTCAACTTATTGTCTTAATTAGTCCTGACAAATATGATTTATATTACCCGCATATCAAGTATAAGAACATTTTTAAAGAGCCTAAATTTTTTAAATTCTACAATAGTTTGTCAAAAGATTATATCCATATAAACGCCTTAGAAATTTTAACAAGGGAAATAGAAAAAAATAAAGACGTTTATTACTATAGCAGTACACACTGGTCTCCAATTGGAGCTAGTGTTATCGCTAAGGAAATAAAAAAAAGCATAAATTACAATAAATTACAAATATCAAACAGTATCTCAAAATAATTGCTTGATTTTAATATTCTTACGAAAATACACAAGGATTTTATTGGTCTTTAAATATTTTATAATTAGCTATCTAAACACAAATAACTTTACACAAAACATAATTTAAAAGATTCCTGCTTTCGCAGTAATTTAATCCCGCACCAAAGGCATCGTACTACAACGCAACAACCCTTCTTGTTTGGAAATTTCAGCATAAGGCACTTCTTCTACCGTAAAACCTTGTTGGCGCAACCAGGTATTTAATCGATTAAAGTTTTTTTCAGATACAATAACATCTTCTGAAATTGAAAAAATATTACTGTTCATATTGTACATTTCGTCTTTAGTAATTTCAAAAACATTCTCTTTTCCAAAGAAATTAACCAACCAATCATATTCACGTTCAATTAAAAATCCATTTTTATGGATAATGGCTTTTCCTCTTCCTAAAGGCTGAAAACAGCAATCTAAATGCAATGCGTTTTCTTTGGCATTGGTATTCGACTTTCTAAGTTCAAACGACTTTACGGTTTTATCTGGAAATAATTCTTGTATGGCAATAACAGCATCCATGTTAGTACGGGCTGTAATTAATTCTGGATAATCTTCACCTGAATAGGTGCCAATAAAAATATAATCGCCCCAAGGTATCACATCGCCACCTTCCACATGGCATTCGGGAGGCAAAACAATACGATTTTTTTTATCCACTTGGTTCCAAACATAACGAATGGCTTCAATTTCGGCTTCTCTATTTGGTAAAATATTGGCTCTAATTATTTTATCTTCAATCACAAAAGCAATATCGCGAGAAAATATCTGATTGCAGTTTTTAATAACTTTTGGTCTAAAAACTTCAACATTGTATTTTTTAAAAACAGCTGCTACGGCATCCAGTTCTTTTGTCATGTCAGCTTCAGTAGGGTATGTTCCTGCCAAAACATGCTCGATACTTTTTGGGTCGTAACAGTTTTCCACGCTTGGTGTTGGCCCGTTACTTTCTGCCGTTCCTAAAATAACAGCTCTTAACCTAGAGGTTTCGTTTTTTATATTCAGTTGTAGCATGCTGTAAATATAAAAAAGCTTCATAATGTTTAGTTATGAAGCCTCATTTATTTTTATTTATTAAAGAATATTATCTTTCTTCTACTGGCACAAAAGGTCTTTCGGTTGCACCAATATATAATTGACGAGGACGACCAATTGGTTCTTTACGTAAACGCATTTCTCTCCATTGCGCAATCCATCCTGGTAAACGACCAATAGCAAACATAACAGTAAACATTTCTTGAGGAATATTCATGGCTCTATAAATAATCCCTGAATAGAAATCTACGTTTGGATATAATTTTCTTTCTACAAAGTATGGATCTTCTAGAGCTTCTTTTTCTAAACCTTTAGCGATGGCAAGAATTGGATCATCAATGCCTAAAGCATCTAAAACATCATCTGCTGCTTTTTTAATAATTTTTGCTCGTGGGTCGAAATTTTTATATACACGGTGTCCGAAGCCCATTAATCTAAAAGGATCATTTTTATCTTTAGCTTTAGCCATATACTTTTTAGTATCTCCACCATCGGCCTCAATAGCTTGAAGCATTTCTAACACCGCTTGATTTGCTCCACCATGCAGAGGTCCCCATAAAGCTGAAATTCCTGCTGAAATAGAAGCAAATAATCCTGCATGTGCAGAACCTACAATACGTACGGTAGATGTAGAACAATTTTGTTCGTGATCTGCATGTAATATTAATAATTTATCTAGAGCATCCACTAAAATTTTACTTTGTACATAGCAAGAATTAGGTTTTGAAAACATCATTTTAAGAAGGTTCTCAACATAACCTAGACTTTCGTCACCATAATCGAAAGGCAAACCTTGTCTTTTACGCATGGTCCATGCTACTAAAACTGGCATTTTACCCAAAATTTTAACGATGGCTTTATACATATCTTCTTCTGAATTTACATTCACAGAAGAAGGATTAAAGGCTGTTAACGCACTTGTTAATGAAGAAATAATCCCCATTGGATGTGCCGTTCTAGGGAAAGCATCTAAAATTTTCTTTATATCCTCATCAACAGCTGACTGAGCTTTAATATCCTCATGAAACTTATCGTTTTGAGATTTTGTTGGTAACTCACCAAAAATTAAAAGATAAGTAACTTCTAAGAAGTCTACTTTTTTTGCTAGCTCTTCTATGGCATAACCACGATACCTTAAAATACCCTTTTCACCATCTAGAAACGTAATAGCACTTTCACAAGAACCCGTGTTTTTATATCCAGGATCTAAAGTAATGACACCACCAGATTCACTTCTCAAATTCGAAATGTCAATAGCTAGTTCATTTTCTGTTCCTTCTATAACAGGAAGCACAATTTTTTTTCCGTTTACCTCAATGGTAGCAGTGTTTGCCATATGTTTTAATGATTTAGATTCTATAATTGGATTGCTAATTTACAAAATATCTCTTTACTAAGATAATGCTTAAAAACAAAAGATTCAATCAATTAACAAATTATATAAAATTAATGCAAAAAAAAAGCGATTATTAAAAATAATAACCGCTTTTTTATAAAAATTTAAATTTTTACTTAATTTTAAAAGCTTTCTCTTGTGGAAAGTAAGCTGTTTCCCCCAATTGTTCTTCAATACGAAGTAATTGGTTGTATTTAGCCATACGGTCGCTACGAGATGCAGAACCAGTTTTTATTTGTCCACAGTTTAAAGCTACCGCTAAATCAGCAATCGTGTTATCCTCAGTTTCACCAGAACGGTGAGACATAACAGAAGTATAACCAGCATTTTTAGCCATATTTACAGCAGCAATAGTTTCGGTTAATGATCCTATTTGGTTTACCTTAACAAGAATTGAGTTAGCAATACCTTGCTCAATACCACGAGATAAACGCTCAACGTTAGTTACAAATAAATCATCTCCTACTAATTGTACTTTATCACCAATTTTATCGGTTAATAATTTCCAACCTTCCCAATCGTTTTCATCCATACCATCTTCAATAGAAATGATTGGATATTTAGCAGCTAATTCAGCTAAATACTCAGCTTGTTCAGCAGAGGTTCTTACTTTTCCTGTTTCTCCTTCAAATTTAGAGTAATCGTATTTTCCGTCTACATAAAATTCTGCCGAAGCACAATCTAAAGCGACCATAACATCACCACCAAAAGTATATCCTGCTTTTTCAACAGCCAATTTAATAGAATCAAGAGCATCTTCAGTTCCTCCTTCTAATGTTGGTGCGAAACCACCTTCATCGCCTACAGCTGTACTTAAACCTCTATCGTGTAATACTTTTTTAAGATTGTGGAAAATCTCAGTTCCCATTTGCATAGCGTGTGTAAAGTTTTTAGCTTTCACAGGCATAATCATAAACTCTTGGAATGCAATAGGCGCATCACTATGAGAACCACCATTAATAATGTTCATCATAGGTACCGGAAGTGTATTTGCAGAAACACCACCAACATAACGATATAATGGCATATTAAGTTCGTTTGCTGCTGCTTTTGCAACGGCTAAAGAAACACCTAAGATAGCATTAGCACCTAATTTCGATTTATTTTTTGTACCATCTAAATCAATCATAATTTGATCGATTAAATTTTGTTCAAAAACTGAAACGCCCAATAATTCTGGAGCGATAATATCATTTACGTTTTCTACAGCTTTTAAAACCCCTTTACCCATATACGCTTTACCGCCATCACGCAGCTCAACCGCTTCATGCTCTCCTGTTGATGCACCAGATGGTACAGCAGCTCTTCCTAAAATATCATTTTCAGTTACAACATCTACTTCAACAGTAGGATTTCCTCTAGAATCTAAAATCTGTCTAGCGTGGATATTAATTATTACACTCATAATTGGTTATTTTTAAACTTTATTTTACTTCAAATTTACGCTTAAATCTTGTTTTTTTTAGGATCTTTTTAAATTAATATTCAAAAAATCTTCTACAACGTTTTAGTTACATTTTATCAAATAAATTTGGGCGTTACCCTATCGGGTCGGGCTTTCCTCTACAAGTCCTCGCGCTCCCGATAAATATCGGGATCGCTGTGGGCTTTTCGCTTCAATCCCTAACGCAGGTAAATAGTTAGGTTTAGAACCTTCACTAATTAATTACCTTTTAAAAATGTCAATAAAACAGAAACCTCACAGGTTACATACCTGTGAGGCTTAAATTACTAATTTTTCTTTATATTTTCAATAAATTGATCAAACAAATAGGATGAATCATGTGGTCCTGGGCTAGCTTCTGGATGGTATTGTACCGAAAAACAATTCTTGCTCTTCATCGCTAATCCTGCAACCGTATGGTCATTTAAATGCACATGTGTTACAAGCAGGTCTGGGTGTGCTTCGGCCTCTTCTCTATTCACAGCAAAGCCATGATTTTGAGAAGTAATTTCACCTTTACCTGTTGTTATGTTTTTTACTGGATGGTTAATTCCTCTATGCCCATGATGCATTTTATAAGTTGAAACTCCATTTGCTAAAGCAATAATTTGGTGTCCCAAACAAATACCAAATAATGGTAAATCTCTTTTAATAATTTCTTTAGCCAATGCTTGAGCATCTGCCAATGGTTCTGGATCTCCAGGTCCGTTGGATAAGAAATAGCCGTCTGGTTTAAAAGCTTCTAAATCTTCAAATTTAGCATTGTATGGAAACACTTTTATGTAAGCATCTCTTTTTGCTATATTTCTAAGGATGTTCTTTTTAATACCAATATCCAAAGCAGCTACTTTATAAGTGGCATTCTCATCACCGAAATAATAAGGTTCTTTGGTAGAAACTTGAGAAGCCAACTCTAAACCATTCATATCAGGTACGTTTGCTAACTCTTTTTTAAGTCCTTCAATATTATCTACATCGGTAGAAATAACAGCATTCATAGCGCCATTATCTCTAATATAACTTACTAAAGCTCTGGTATCAACATCTGAAATTGCTAATAAATTATTTTCTTCTAAAAAGTTCTCTAAAGAACCATCAGCGGCATCACGAGAATAATCGTAGCTAAAGTTTTTACAAATCAACCCAGCTATTTTAATGGAATCCGATTCAATTTCATCATTATTAACACCGTAATTTCCAATGTGTGCATTCGTGGTAACCATTAACTGACCATAATAAGATGGATCTGTAAAAATTTCTTGGTAACCAGTCATTCCCGTATTAAAACAAACTTCACCAAATGCAGTTCCTTGTTTGTTTCCTACAGCTTTTCCGTAAAAAATGGTGCCATCTGCTAAAAGAATGATGGCTTTTTGTCTTTTTTGATATTTCATGTATTAAATAAAAAAGTTTTGCAAAAATGCTAAAAAAAAAGGATAAACTAAAATAGTTTATCCTTTATCTATTAAATGCTTATTAACATTTATTCTTCTTCGTTGGTTGCTTTTGGTTCAACAGCAGGAGCAGCTTCAGGTTTTGAACCACCTCTTCTACTTCTACGCGTTGTTTTCTTCTCTGGCTTACCGGCGTTGTAAAGTTCGTTGTAATCAACTAACTCAATCATTGCCATATCAGCGTTATCACCTAAACGATTACCAAGCTTAATAATACGTGTGTAACCACCTGGACGATTCGCTACTTTTGCAGCAACATCTCTAAATAACTCTGCTACAGCATCTTTTTGTCTTAAGTTTGCCATCACAATACGTCTGTTATGTGTTGTATCTTCTTTAGACTTAGTAATCATTGGCTCAACAAATTGTTTTATAGCTTTTGCTTTAGCAACAGTTGTGTTAATACGTTTGTGCTCTATTAAAGAACAAGCCATATTTGCCAACATAGATTTTCTATGAGCAGTTTTTCTACCTAAATGGTTAATTTTTTTTCCGTGTCTCATGACATTTTAAATTTGACTACATCTTGCTACCATATCCTTTTTGGAGAGCAAATTATGTGTCGTTAATAATTAATTGATTTTTGATTTATGAATTACGATTGAAATAAATCCAAAATCGTAATTCACAAATCGTAATTCGTTTAGTCTTTATCTAATTTATATTTACTTAAATCCATTCCGAAGTTTAAACCTTTAACGTTTACTAGTTCTTCTAGCTCAGTTAAAGACTTTTTACCAAAGTTTCTGAATTTCATTAAGTCATTTTTATTGAAAGATACTAAGTCTCCTAAAGTATCAACTTCTGCAGCTTTTAAACAGTTAAGCGCACGTACAGATAAATCCATATCGATTAACTTCGTTTTAAGCAACTGACGCATGTGAAGAGATTCTTCATCATAAGTTTCAGTTTGTGCAATTTCATCGGCTTCTAATGTAATACGCTCATCAGAGAATAACATGAAGTGGTGAATTAATGTTTTTGCAGCTTCTGTTAAAGCATCTTGTGGAGTGATTGAACCATCTGTAATGATTTCAAAAACTAATTTTTCATAATCAGTTTTTTGCTCAACACGATAGTTTTCAATGCTGTACTTAACGTTTTTTATTGGTGTATAAATAGAATCTGTAAAAATAGTTCCAACTGGTGCAGCAGCTTTTTTGTTTTCTTCTGCAGGAACATATCCTCTACCTTTTTCTATTGTGATTTCCATATTGAAATTCACTTTAGGATCTAAGTTACAGATTACTAATTCTGTATTTAATACTTGGAAACCAGAAATAAATTTTTGAAAATCTCCAGCTGTAATTTGTTCTTGACCAGATATTGAAATAGAGATAGACTCGTTATCGATATCTTCTATTTGTCTTTTAAAACGTGCTTGTTTTAAATTTAAGATAATTTCGGTAACATCTTCCACAACACCTGGGATTGCAGAAAATTCGTGATCTACACCTTCAATTCTAACGGATGTAATAGCGAAACCTTCCAAAGAAGAAAGTAAAACTCTTCTTAATGCGTTACCTACTGTTAAACCATAACCAGGTTCTAAAGGTCTGAATTCGAATTTACCTTCGAAATCAGTAGAATCAATCATGATTACTTTATCTGGTTTTTGGAAATTAAATACTGCCATGTTTTTCTTCGTTTTAATTGTTATTTAGTTGCGCGGTTTAAAAGTTTGAAGAAGTACCAATAAACCCTTTGGCTAAATACCAATGTGATTAATTTATTATTTAGAATATAATTCGACTATGAATTGTTCATTTATGTTTTCTGGAATTTGAATTCTTGCAGGAACAGAAACGTAAGTACCTTGTTTTGTATCATCATTCCAAGTAATCCATTCATAAACATGATTTGAATTAGACAAAGAACTTGCGATAGCATCAAGAGATTTAGATTTTTCTCTAACAGCAACAACATCACCAGCTTTTAATTGGTAAGAAGGTATGTTTACCAACTCCCCATTTACTGTAATGTGTCTGTGAGATACTAATTGTCTAGCACCGCTTCTAGAAGGGGAAATTCCCATTCTATATACTACGTTATCTAATCTAGATTCGCAAAGTTGTAATAAAACCTCGCCTGTAATACCTTGAGCAGCTCTAGCGCTTTTAAATATATTTCTGAATTGACGCTCTAAAATACCGTAGGTATATTTAGCTTTTTGCTTTTCTTGCAATTGAATTGCGTATTCAGATTTTTTTCCACGTTTTCTTGCGTTACCGTGTTGACCTGGAGGGTAATTTCTTTTTTCAAAAGATTTATCTTCTCCGAATATAGCTTCACCAAATTTACGAGCTATTTTAGTTTTAGGACCAGTATATCTTGCCATTTTTAATTGTTTTTTAAGAGTGATTATGAATTAAGGTCTTAATCTTATCCTTCGATAATCGTTGATCTCTTGTTGATACTTGTTAATAATTATTTTTTTGAGTGTGCAAATTTACACATAAAAAATTAATATCAACTATTAAAAACAGTTGATATTAATTTAATTTTGAAGTACGCTTTCGAATTACGATATTTAAATATAAAATCGTAAATCTTGAAATCGTAATTTCTTATACTCTTCTACGTTTTGGAGGACGACATCCATTATGTGGAAGTGGCGTAACATCAATAATTTCAGTTACTTCAATTCCTGCATTGTGGATAGAACGGATAGCAGATTCCCTACCGTTTCCTGGACCTTTAACATATACTTTTACTTTCTTTAAGCCAGCTTCTAATGCAACCGCAGAAGCATCTTCAGCAGCTAATTGAGCAGCATAAGGCGTGTTTTTCTTAGAACCTCTAAATCCCATTTTACCAGCAGAAGACCAAGAAATAACGTCTCCTTTTTTGTTGGTAAGTGCAATTATGATGTTATTAAAAGAAGCATTTACATGTGCTTCTCCTACAGAGTCTACAATAACTTTACGTTTTTTTGTAGTTTTTGTGTTTGATTTTGCCATTGTTTATAGTTTTCAGTTATAGTTGATAGTCGCTAGAATCCTAAACCTTTTATAATTTCAAACAGATTCCTTCCAACGTCTAAATACTAAAGACTAATTGTTATTTAGTTGCTTTTTTCTTGTTAGCAACAGTTTTTCTTCTACCTTTTCTAGTTCTAGAGTTGTTTTTAGTACGTTGCCCTCTTAATGGAAGACCCGATCTGTGACGAATTCCTCTATAACATCCAATATCCATTAAACGTTTAATGTTTAATTGAATTTCAGAACGTAATTCACCTTCGATAGTAAAAGTACCCACAGCTTCACGAATACCAGCAATCTGGTCATCGTTCCAATCTTGAACTTTAATACTTTCATCAACTTTAGCTTCAGCTAAAATTTCTTTTGCTCTACTTCTACCTACACCATAGATGTAAGTTAAAGCGATAACTCCTCTTTTGTTTTTTGGTATGTCTACACCTGCAATTCTTGCCATAATTACCCTTGTCTTTGTTTAAATCTAGGATTCTTTTTGTTTATCACGTAAAGTCTACCTTTTCTACGCACGATTATACAATCTGCACTTCTTTTTTTTACTGATGCTCTTACTTTCATCTGTGTTAGTATCTATAAGTTATTTTCGCCTTAGATAAATCATAAGGACTCATTTCTAATTTCACCTTATCTCCTGGTAATAATTTTATGTAATGCATTCGCATTTTACCCGAAATATGTGCCGTCACAATGTGACCATTCTCTAATTCAACACGGAACATCGCATTTGATAATGCTTCTATAATGGTGCCGTCTTGCTCTATTGCTGCTTGTTTTGCCATAGTATAATATTAAGCTATTGCTTTTCTATTTTTACCAGTTTTCATCAAGCCGTCATAATGTCTATTTAACAAATAAGAATTTACTTGTTGCATAGTATCGATAGCTACACCCACTAAAATGATTAATGAGGTGCCTCCAAAAAACAATGCCCATCCTTGTTGAACACCCATAATTTTAACTATTAAGGCTGGGAACACAGCTATGAACGCTAAAAATATAGAACCTGGTAAGGTTATTTGAGACATAATCTTATCTAAATATTCAGAGGTTTCAGATCCGGGACGAATACCAGGAATAAAACCACCACTACGTTTTAAGTCATCTGCCATTTTATTGGTAGGAACCGTGATTGCCGTATAGAAATATGTGAATATTATAATAAGTATAGCAAATGTAATGTTATAAGCTAATCCGAAAATATCAGCATAATTTGTTTGCATCCATGCACCAAAAGCAGTTTCTTTTAAAAGTGAAGAACCTCCAATTAAACTAGGGACAAACATGATCGCTTGTGCAAATATAATAGGCATTACTCCCGAAGCATTAAGCTTTAATGGAATGTACTGTCTAGAACCTGCCATAGCACTTTTTTCATAATCGCCTGTAGCTGTTCTTCTTGCATATTGTACTGCAATTTTTCTAACAGCCATAACTAACATGATACAACCAAGAATAATAGCGAACCATAATACCAATTCAAAAAGAATAAGCATTACATTATTACCTTCTAATCTTGTAGCAGCATTTTGAATGAATGATGCAGGTAGTCTTGCGATAATACCAACCATAATTAATAATGAAATACCATTTCCAATACCTTTATCTGTTATTTTTTCTCCTAACCACATTGCGAAGATACAGCCCGTTACTAAAATTGTAACTGATGAGAAATAAAATAAGGGTCCAGTACCTAATAAAAAAGCACTTGTTGGAATTCCTAATGCTGGTAAACTTGCTAAATAACCTGGTGCTTGTAGCAAACAGATTGCAATAGTTAACCAACGTGTTATTTGGTTGATTTTCTTTTGACCACTAGCACCTTCTTTTTGTAGTTTTTGTAAATAAGGAATTGCTATTCCCATTAACTGAACCACAATAGAAGCAGAAATGTAAGGCATAATACCCAATGCAAAAACCGAAGCATTTGCAAAAGCGCCACCTGTAAAAGCATTTAGTAATCCTAATAAACCACCATCAGTACTATCTGCTAACCCTTCTAATTGAGCAGCATCAATACCTGGTAATACAACTTGGGCACCAAAACGATAAACTAATAACAGACCAAGAGTTACCATGATTCTATTTCTTAGTTCTTCTATTTTCCAAACATTCTTTAACGATTCTATAAATTTCATACTTATAATAAGGTCTTATAACGTTACAACTTCTCCGCCAGCAGCTTCAATAGCAGCTTTTGCTGAAGCAGTAAACTTATGTGCAGTTACTTTTAATTTTGCTTTTAATTCACCTCTACCTAATATTTTAACTAGATCGTTCTTACCGATTAAACGGTTTGTGAATAATGTTTCAAAATCAACAGTATCACCAACTTTTTTGTCGTCAGCTAATTGTTGCAAAGTATCTAAATTGATACCTTGATACTCTACACGGTTAATGTTAGTAAAACCAAACTTAGGCACACGTCTTTGAAGTGGCATTTGTCCACCTTCAAAACCTACTTTCTTAGAATAACCAGAACGCGATTTAGCTCCTTTGTGACCACGAGTAGCAGTACCACCTTTACCAGAACCTTGTCCTCGACCTATTCTTTTTCCTTGATTTTTAACTGAACCTTCTGCAGGTTTTAAATTACTTAAATCCATTTTTCAGTATATTATTATTTAATTTCTTCAACAGAAACTAAGTGATTTACTTTACTTACCATACCAAGAATACTTGATGTAGCTTCGTGCTCTTTTACTTGACCAATCTTTTTAAGACCTAAAGATTCTAAAACTCTTTTTTGTCTTTGTGGACAATTGATTGCGCTTTTAACTTTTGTTACTTTTATCTTTGCCATCTCTGTCTGTATTAAGCTTTAAAAACTTGTTCAAGTGAAATACCTCTGTCTCTAGCAATGGTATTGGCATCTCTTAATTGTAATAAAGCATCAAAAGTTGCTTTTACTACGTTATGAGGATTTGAAGATCCTTGAGATTTTGATAATACATCGTGTACACCAACTGCCTCAAGCACTGTTCTTACAGCACCACCAGCAATTACACCTGTACCTTTTGCCGCAGGAATAATGTTTACTCTTGCTCCACCAAATTTACCTTTTTGCTCATGTGGTAATGTTTTTCCTTTTAAAGGAATACGTACTAGGTTTTTCTTAGCATCTTCAACAGCTTTTGCAATTGCACTAGCAACGTCTTTAGATTTTCCTAAACCTTGTCCTACAACACCAGCTTCATCACCAACCACAACAATTGCCGAGAAACCAAATGCTCTACCACCTTTAGTTACTTTTGTAACTCTTTGTACACCAACCAAACGATCTTTAAGATCTAATCCACCTGGTTTTACTAATTCTGCACTTTTATATTTTTTAAACATAATTTCTTAGAATTTAAGTCCTGCTTCTCTAGCTCCTTCAGCTAATGATTTTACTCTACCATGATATAAATAACCACCTCTATCAAAAGCGATAGTTTCTACACCTGCTTTTAAAGCTTTTTCAGCAAGCGACTTACCTACTAACTTAGCTACTTCAATTTTAGTTGCTTTTGCAGAACTAATATCTTTATCTCTTGAAGATGCTGCACTGATGGTTACACCAGTTACGTCATCTACAACTTGAGCATAGATTTCTTTATTACTTCTAAAAACAGCTAATCTAGGTTTTGTTTCCGTACCAGAAACTATCTTGCGAATTCTGCTTTTAATTCTTATTCTTCTTTCGTATTTTGTCAACGCCATAACTTACTTATTAAGCTGATTTACCTGCTTTTCTTCTTAATACCTCACCAACAAACTTAATACCTTTTCCTTTGTAAGGTTCTGGTCTTCTAAATCCACGAATTTTTGCAGCAACTTGTCCAACAAGTTGTTTATCGTGAGAAGTAAGTTTAATGATTGGGTTCTTACCTTTTTCTGAAATTGTTTCAACTTTAACTTCAGGAGCTAAACTCATTACAATAGCGTGAGAAAAACCTAAAGCTAATTCCAATTTTTGACCTTGGTTACTTGCTCTATATCCTACACCTACTAATTCTAATTGTTTGGTCCATCCGTTAGAAACACCTTCAATCATGTTCAGCATTAATGATCTATATAAACCATGTTTTGCTTTTTGATCTTTAGAATCCGAAGAACGTGTTACTAATACATTTCCATCTTCAACTTTAATATCTACAGAATCGAAATTTTGAGTTAACTCACCCATTTTTCCTTTTACTGTAACTATTCCGTCTTTTATATCAACTGTAACTCCTTGTGGAATTACTACTGGGTTATTACCTATTCTAGACATATCTTATCTTTTTAGTATACGTAACACAATACTTCACCACCTACATTATCTCTTTTGGCTTGTTTACCTGTCATTACACCATGAGATGTAGAAACAATGGCAATACCAAGACCGTTAAGGATTCTAGGTAATTCTTTTGAACTTGCGTATTTACGTAAACCTGGTTTACTTATTCTTTGAATCTTTTTGATTACAGGCTCTTTAGTTTCTTTGTTGTACTTAAGCGCTATTTTGATAGTGCCTTGTACTGAAGAGTCATCAAACTTGTAACTTAAAATATATCCTTGTTCGAATAATATTTTAGTGATGTCTTTTTTAAGATTAGATGCTGGGATCTCAACCACTCTGTGGTTAGCACGCACTGCATTTCTAATTCTTGTCAAATAATCCGCTATTGGATCTGTGTACATAATGAATTGATTTGTGATTTTGGTTTTCGGACTATTCCGAACCTTAAATCTGATTATTTAAATAATATTACCAACTTGCTTTTCTAACTCCAGGAATAAGACCATTATTGGCCATTTCTCTAAAAGTTACACGAGAAATTCCAAATGTTCTCATATACCCTCTAGGTCTTCCTGTTAATTTACATCTATTATGCATACGAACAGGAGAAGCGTTTTTTGGTAACTTTTGTAATGCTTCATAATCGCCAGCTTCTTTTAAAGCTTTACGTTTTTCTGCATACTTAGCTACTGTTTTAGCTCTTTTTACCTCACGGGCTTTCATTGATTCTTTAGCCATATCTTAGTTCTTTTGAAAAGGTAATCCTAATTCGGTTAATAATGATTTTGCTTCTTTATCAGTTTCTGCAGACGTTACAAATGTAATATCCATACCTGAGATTTTATTAACTTTATCAATATTAATCTCTGGGAATATAATTTGTTCAGTAACTCCTAAATTGTAGTTACCACGTCCGTCAAATCCTGTAGCTTTAATTCCGTTAAAATCTCTTACACGTGGAAGTGCAGAAGTAACTAAACGATCTAAAAACTCATACATTCTTTCCCCACGTAAAGTTACTTTAGCCCCAATTGGCATACCTTTACGTAATTTGAAAGATGCAACGTCTTTTTTAGATATGGTTGCTATAGCTTTTTGTCCAGATATTGTAGATAATTCTTCTACTGCGTAGTCAATTAACTTTTTGTCTGCAACTGCTGCTCCAACACCTTTAGATATTACTATCTTTTTTAGTTTAGGAACTTGCATTACATTTTTATATCCAAATTCTTCGGTAAGAGCTGCAATTACTCTGCTTTTATACTCTTCTTTAAGTCTCGGTGAATATGCCATAACTATATTACTTCATTAGATTTTGTTGAAAATCTTACTTTTTTATCGCCTTCTACTCTATATCCAACTCGTGTTGCTTCTCCTTTAGAGGTTAACAACGATAAGTTTGAAATATGAATAGCAGCTTCTTTTTCAACGATTCCTCCTTGTGGGTTTTGTGCACTTGGCTTAGTATGTTTCTTCACCATGTTAATTCCCTCAACGATCGCTTTGTTCTTATCTATTAATACTTTTTGTACTTTACCTTCAGCACCTTTATGGTCTCCAGCAATTACTTTAACAGTATCTCCAGTTTTTATTTTAAGCTTTGTCATCTTACATTAATGTATTAAAGCACTTCAGGTGCTAATGATACAATTTTCATGAATTGTTTATCACGAAGTTCTCTAGCAACAGGACCAAATACACGTGTTCCTCTCATCTCACCTTGAGCGTTTAAAAGCACACATGCGTTATCATCGAATCTGATATAAGATCCGTCTGGTCTTCTTACTTCCTTTGTTGTACGTACAACAACTGCAGTTGAAACAGCACCTTTTTTAATGTTTCCATTAGGTGTTGCATCTTTAATTGAAACAACTATTTTGTCTCCTACAGAAGCGTATCTTCTTTTAGTACCACCTAGAACACGGATAGTTAAAACTTCCTTTGCTCCAGTGTTATCTGCTACTTTTAATCTTGATTCTTGCTGTAACATATTATTTAGCTCTTTCTATGATTTCAACTAATCTCCAACATTTAGATTTACTTAAAGGTCTTGTTTCCATGATCTTTACTGTATCTCCAATATTACAATCGTTTGTTTCGTCGTGTGCAACATATTTTTTTGTTTTCAACACGAACTTACCATACATAGGGTGTTTTACTTTTTTCACCTCAGAAACCACAATAGATTTCTGCATCTTGTTACTTGTAACAACTCCTATACGTTCTTTTCTTAAATTTCTTGTTTCCATCTTTTAGCAGAATTATTGTAATTCTCTTTTAGTTAATTCGGTCGCAATTCTAGCTACGCTTCTTCTTACAGAACGTAATTGAATTGGATTTTCTAAAGGAGATATTGCATGAGCTAATTTTAGGTCTGAATAACTCTTTTTTGTTTCACCAAGTTTCTCTTGTAACTCGGCTACTGATAATTCTTTAATTTCTGATTGTTTCATGATATCAAATAAATTATGCTTCGTAATCGCGAGCAATTATAAACTTA
This sequence comes from Mariniflexile fucanivorans, assembly GCF_004341235.1. Classification (GTDB taxonomy): domain Bacteria; phylum Bacteroidota; class Bacteroidia; order Flavobacteriales; family Flavobacteriaceae; genus Mariniflexile; species Mariniflexile fucanivorans. The sequence goes on along the minus strand of NZ_SLUP01000007.1, from coordinate 43,037 downwards.
GTTTTAACTGGTAGTTTTTGAGCTGCTAAACGTAACGCTTCTTTAGCGATTTCTAGCGATACTCCTCCTATTTCAAAAAGCATTCTTCCTGGCTTAACAACAGCTACCCAATATTCAACGGCACCTTTACCTTTACCCATACGTACTTCAAGAGGTTTCTTTGTAATTGGCTTATCTGGAAATATTTTAATCCATAATGAACCTTCTCTTTTCATGTAACGTGTAGCAGCAATACGTGCAGCTTCTATTTGACGTGATGTTAAAAACTCAGACTCGAGTGATTTTATACCAAAAGTACCATAAGAAAGTTGATGTCCTCTTTGAGAAAGACCCTTCATACGTCCTTTTTGTTGCTTACGAAATTTTGTTCTTTTAGGCTGTAACATTTTTCTTTACTTTATAAAAAATTACTTTCTACGACGTGGCTTAGAATTATTTCCTCCACGAGGTGCTCCTGCACCTGCCTTCCCTTGCTTTTTGGATAAACCAACTAGCGGAGAAAGTTCTCTTTTACCATATACTTCACCTTTCATAATCCATACTTTAACACCCAATCTACCATAAGTAGTGTGTGCCTCAACTAAAGCATAGTCAATATCGGCTCTAAAGGTTGATAAAGGAATACGTCCTTCTTTGTAGTGTTCACTACGTGCCATTTCAGCACCATTTAAACGACCACTAATTTGAACTTTAATTCCTTCAGCGTTCATACGCATTGTTGCAGCAATAGCCATCTTAATTGCACGTCTGTAAGAAATTCTGTTTTCAATTTGACGAGCGATGCTTGATCCTACTAAAAATGCATCAAGTTCAGGTCTTTTAATTTCAAAAATATTAATCTGAACTTCTTTTCCAGTAATCTTTTTAAGTTCTTCTTTTAACTTGTCTACCTCTTGACCACCTTTCCCAATAATAATACCAGGTCTTGCAGTAGTGATAGTAACGGTTACAAGTTTTAAAGTTCTTTCAATAATTACTCTACTTACACTAGCTTTAGATAAACGTACATGTACGTATTTTCTAATCTTATCGTCTTCGGCAAGCTTATCTCCATAATCATTACCTCCGTACCAGTTAGATTCCCATCCTCTGATAATACCTAAGCGATTTCCGATTGGATTTGTTTTTTGTCCCATTGTCTATCTTAGCTTTGTGTGTTATTTTTAGCTCCAACTACGATTGTTACGTGGTTTGAACGTTTTCTAATTCTGTGTGCACGACCTTGTGGTGCTGGACGCAATCTTTTTAGCATTGCCCCTCCATCTACTCGTATCTCTGTTACAACCAACTCTGCATCTTCAATGCTAACTTCTTCATTTTTAGATTGCCAGTTAGCAATTGCTGATAAAAGCAATTTTTCCAATTTAGCTGAAGCTTCTTTTTGGTTGAACTTTAAGATATTAAGTGCTTTCTCTACTTTTTCGCCTCTTACTAAATCGGCTACTAAACGCATTTTTCTCGGTGACGTAGGACAATTATTAAGTTTTGCAAAAGCAACAAGCTTATTACCTTCCTTAATAGCGTCTGCCATTTGTTTTTTACGACTTCCCATAGCTTACTACTTTTTACCTTTATTTTTAGCACCTGCATGTCCACGGAATGAACGTGTTGGTGAAAATTCTCCTAATTTATGACCTACCATGTTTTCAGTAACATATACTGGTACAAATTGGCGGCCATTGTGAACTGCAATAGTTTGTCCAACAAAATCCGGCGTAATCATAGAGGCTCTAGACCACGTTTTGATTACTGTTTTTTTGTTAGCTTCAACATTATCAGCCACTTTTTTCTCTAATTTATAATGAACGAACGGTCCTTTTTTTAATGATCTTGCCATGTCTTATTTCTTTCTACGTTCTACAATATATTTATTACTTGCATTCTTTTTAGAACGTGTTCTATAACCTTTAGCTGGAATACCGTTTCTAGAACGTGGGTGTCCTCCAGAAGATTTACCTTCACCACCTCCCATAGGGTGATCAACAGGATTCATCACTACTGGTCTTGTACGTGGACGTCTTCCTAACCATCTTGTTCTACCTGCTTTACCAGATACTAACAATTGATGATCTGAATTAGAAACCACACCTACAGTTGCTAAACAGTTAACAAGCACTAATCTTGTTTCACCAGAAGGCAGTTTAATTGTTGCAAACTTACCATCTCTTGCCATTAATTGAGCAAAAGCACCAGCACTACGAGCCATAATAGCTCCTTGACCTGGACGCAACTCTACACAAGAAATAATGGTTCCTAAAGGAATTTGGCTAAGCGGCATGGCGTTTCCAATTTCTGGAGCCACTCCTTCTTGACCAGACACTACAGTTTGACCTACTTGCAAGCCATTTTGTGCAATGATATATCTTTTCTCGCCATCTTGATAATTCAATAATGCGATAAAGGCGGTTCTGTTTGGATCGTATTCGATAGACTTAACTTCCGCTGGAATCCCTGCTTTGTTACGTTTAAAATCGATAATACGATACTTTCTTTTATGACCTCCACCTATATAGCGCATGGTCATTTTTCCTTGACTGTTTCTACCACCAGACCTTTTGTTCGGAACGAGTAAACTCTTTTCCGGCTTATCAGTAGTAATGGCGTCAAATCCATTTACTACTCTAAATCGCTGTCCTGGTGTGATTGGTTTTAATTTTCTTACTGACATTAGTCTTTAATTACATGTTACTGTATAAATCAATCATTTCACCTTCCGCCAGTTGTACAATTGCTTTTTTAACAGCATTTGTTTTACCATGTTGGATACCAGTTTTTGTGTATTTGGTACTCCTATCTGGACGGACATTTATAGTACGAACTTTTTCAACAGAAACGCCATAGGTTGCTTCCACAGCCTTTTTTATTTCTACCTTGTTCGCCTTAGTTTTCACCGCAAAAGTATAGCAGTTACTTAACTCGCTATTTGCTGTCGCTTTTTCTGTGATTATAGGTTTAATTAAGATACTCATGGTTTCTATTTACTTAAATTTGTTTCAATTCCTTCTAAAGCTCCCTCTAAAAGCACAACTTGACCTGCATTCAAAATTTTGTAAGTGTTTAATTCTGAGCTAGTTATAACTTCAGAACCTTTCAAATTGCGTGACGACAAATATACATTATTATTCGATGCACCCAACACAAACAGAGATTTTTTGTTTTCTAAGTTTAATGCTTTTAAAATAGCAGTGAAATTTTTAGTTTTTGCAGTGTCGAAATTAAAATCTTCCAACACAACAATTGACTGCTCACCTGCTTTGATACTTAAGGCTGATTTACGAGCCAAACGCTTCACGTTTTTATTAAGTTTGAAGCTATAGCTTCTTGGTCTTGGACCGAACATACGACCACCACCTTTAAAAACTCCAGACTTAATAGAACCTGCTCTTGCGGTACCTGTTCCTTTTTGTTTTTTAATTTTACGAGTACTTCCAGAGATCTCAGCACGCTCTTTAGCTTTGTGAGTTCCTTGACGTTGGTTTGCTAAATATTGTTTAACATCCAAATATACTGCGTGATTATTAGGTTCAATAGCAAATACATCTTGAGAAAGGTCTGCCTTTCTTCCTGTATCTTTTCCGTTTATATCTAAAACTGCTACTTTCATTATTTCTGAATAATTACATAAGAATTTTTATGTCCAGGTACACAACCTTTAACAACTAGTAGATTTTTATCGGCTACTATTTTCAAAACTCTTAAATTTTCAACATTCACTCTATCGCCACCCATTCTTCCGGCCATTTTCATTCCTTTAAATACTCTTGCAGGATATGAAGCAGCTCCAATAGAACCTGGTGCTCTTAAACGGTTGTGTTGACCGTGTGTTGCTTGACCTACACCACCAAAACCGTGACGTTTTACAACACCTTGGAAACCTTTTCCTTTTGATATTCCAGCAATATCAACGAATTCACCTTCGATAAAGTGCTCTACGGTGATTGCATCACCTAATTTGTACTCCTCATCAAAACCTTTGAATTCAACGATTTTGCGTTTTACAGAAGTCCCTGCTTTTTTAGCGTGACCTAAGTCCGCTTTAGTAGCACTTTTTTCTGTCGCGTCATCGAAACCAAGTTGAAGGGCTTTATAACCATCAACTTCTTCAGTTCTGACTTGGGTAACGATACATGGTCCAGCTTCGATTACTGTACATGGAATGTTTTTTCCATTTTCATCGAAAATGCTGGTCATACCGATTTTTTTTCCAATTAACCCAGACATATTTATTATTTATTAATTATTACTATTTGTTATTAAAAAATTCAAGGCCAAAAATACGTTTCAGCCTTGAATTGTATTTTACCGTTTTTCCTTAACCATCGTTAAGGACATGTTTTTGTTCTAACTACACTTTAATCTCAACTTCAACACCACTTGGCAATTCAAGTTTCATTAAAGCATCAATTGTTTTTGAAGACGAAGAGTAAATATCCAATAAACGCTTGTAAGAGCTTAATTGAAATTGTTCTCTAGCCTTTTTATTTACGTGAGGAGAACGTAATACAGTGAAAATTTTCTTGTTTGTTGGTAATGGAATTGGACCTGTTACCACCGCACCTGTACTTTTTACAGTTTTAACAATCTTATCAGCAGATTTATCTACTAAATTGTGATCGTATGATTTTAATTTTATTCTGATTTTTTGACTCATTTTCTTAGATTTTAAGCTTCAACGCCTTTTGCTGCCTTAATAACTGCTTCAGATATATTTGAAGGTGTTTCAGCATAATGTGAAAATTCCATTGTTGATGTTGCACGACCTGACGATAATGTTCTTAATGTAGTTACATAACCAAACATTTCAGATAATGGCACGTGTGCTTTTACAGTTTTTGCTCCTGCTCTATCACCCATGTCATTTACTTGTCCACGACGTCTATTTAAATCACCAACAATATCACCCATATTTTCTTCTGGAGTAATAACTTCCAGTTTCATAATAGGCTCCATAATTACAGCTTTTGCAGCTTTTGCAGATGCTTTAAAACCTAATTTAGCAGCTAATTCGAATGACAATTGATCAGAATCCACATCATGGTAAGAACCATCTGTTAATGTTACTTTCATAGCATCAACTTCGTATCCTGCCAATGGACCATTTTGCATAGCCATTTTAAATCCTTTTTCAATAGAAGGGATAAATTCTTTAGGAACGTTACCACCTTTAATTGCAGATACAAACTCTAAACCTGTTTTACCTTCTTCTGCTGGCTCTAATGTAAATACGATATCAGCAAATTTACCACGACCACCAGATTGTTTTTTGTAAACTTCTCTATGTTCCGCTTTACGAGTAATCGCCTCTTTATATTCTACTTGAGGTGCACCTTGGTTCACTTCAACTTTAAACTCACGACGTAAACGATCTACAATAATATCTAAGTGAAGCTCACCCATACCAGATATAATAGTTTGTCCTGAAGCTTCATCAGTTCTAACTGTAAATGTTGGATCTTCTTCAGCCAATTTAGCTAAAGACATACCTAGTTTATCTACGTCTGCTTTCGTTTTAGGCTCCACCGCGATACCAATTACAGGATCAGGGAAGTTCATACTTTCTAAAACAATTGGGTGTTTTTCAGCTGAAAGTGTATCTCCAGTTTTAATATCTTTAAAACCTACTGCTGCTCCAATATCACCTGCTTCGATAAAATCGATAGCATTTTGCTTGTTAGCATGCATTTGGTAGATACGTGAAATACGTTCTTTATTTCCTGAACGGTTGTTTAACACATAAGAACCTGCATCTAAACGACCAGAGTAAGCACGGAAGAATGCTAAACGACCCACATAAGGATCTGTAGCAATTTTAAATGCTAATGCCGCAAACGGCTCTTTAACATCTGGCTTACGTCTTTCTTCTTTTTCAGTATCTGGATTCACTCCAATAACACTTTCTCTATCCATTGGAGAAGGCAAATAACGACATACAGCATCTAATAAGAACTGTACTCCTTTATTTTTAAATGAAGAACCACAAATCATGGGGATGATTGACATATCCATTACAGCAGCTCTAAGTGCAGCATGCACTTCGTCTTCTGTAATCGAATCTTCATCTTCCATATATTTTTCAAGCAAGTTTTCATCGTAAGCAGCAACTTCTTCAATAAGTTTACCACGAAGCATTTTTGCTTCAGCTTTCAATTCTTCTGGAATTTCGATAACATCAAAAGTTGCCCCTTGAGTTTCATCATGCCAAACAATTGCTCTGTTTTTTACTAAATCAACAATACCTTTAAAATCAATTTCGTCACCAATGTTCAAAACGATTGGCACAGCGTTAGATCTTAACATGTCTTTTACTTGTTGACATACTTCCATAAAATTAGCACCTTGACGGTCCATTTTATTTACGAAACCAATACGTGGCACTTTATAGTTATCAGCAAGTCTCCAATTAGTTTCAGATTGTGGCTCAACACCATCAACTGCACTAAATAAGAATACTAAACCATCTAACACACGTAATGAACGATTTACTTCAACAGTAAAATCAACGTGACCAGGAGTATCAATAATGTTGAAATGATAACTCATAGAATCATCAGTTGGCTCGCCATTTTCTCTTGGAAACACCCATTCGCAGGTTGTAGCTGCAGAAGTAATGGTAATACCACGCTCTTGCTCTTGCTCCATCCAGTCCATAGTGGCAGCACCATCATGTACCTCACCAATTTTATGAGAAACTCCTGTATAATAAAGTATACGCTCTGTTGTTGTTGTTTTACCAGCATCAATGTGAGCAGCAATACCTATATTTCTTGTATATTTTAAATCTCTTGCCATATTGTATTAAAATCTAAAGTGAGAGAATGCCTTGTTAGCTTCTGCCATTTTGTGAGTATCTACTCTTTTCTTAACCGCTGCTCCTTCTTCTTTAGCTGCTGCTAAAATTTCTGAAGCTAAACGTTGCGCCATAGATTTTTCGTTTCTTTTACGAGAATAGCTAATTAGCCATTTCATAGCTGTAGAAACTTTACGGTCTGGACGAATTTGCATTGGAATTTGGAATGTTGCACCACCAACACGACGACTACGTACTTCTACGTGAGGCATCACATTTGATAAAGCATCTTTCCAAGTTTCTAAAGCTGTTTTTTCTTCGTTTGTTTTTTTCGACTCTACAATGTCAATCGCATCGTAAAATACTTTAAAAGCCACAGACTTCTTTCCATCCCACATCATCATGTTAACGAAACGAGTTACTAACTGATCGTTAAAACGTGGATCTGGTAAAAGCGGTCTCTTTTTTGCTGCTCTTTTTCTCATGTCTTCTTCTTAAAAGTTTTAATTACTTTTTCTTACCTTTTGCTGGTGCAGCTGCTGCCTGTCCTGGTTTTGGACGTTTAGCACCATACTTAGATCTACGTTGTGTTCTACCTGCAACACCTGCTGTGTCTAAGGCACCACGAACGATGTGATATCTAACTCCTGGTAAATCTTTTACTCTTCCACCTCTAACCAATACTATCGAGTGCTCTTGTAGATTGTGACCCTCACCTGGGATGTATGCATTTACTTCATTACCATTTGTTAATCTAACACGAGCAACTTTACGCATTGCTGAGTTAGGTTTTTTAGGTGTAGTAGTGTAAACACGCGTACAAACCCCACGACGTTGTGGACACGAATCTAAAGCAGCCGATTTACTCTTCTTGGTTATTTTGGCTCTTCCTATTCGTACTAATTGTGAAATTGTTGGCATATATATTATATATAAATTTTAAAATCCTCTTTTAAGAGGGCTGCAAAGGTAGAAATTAAAATGTGAATTTCAAACCCTAATTCATTAATTTTCACATCATTTATAATATTTTTTTATTAGATATATTATTAGCGCCAATTTTCCGTTAGATTTACAGAACAAAACAGTCTTTTAAACCGTGCGGAAAACTCTCTTTTTATACCTTATTATATATACTACATTTTCCCCTGCACTGTTTTGCCAAAATTTGCAGCTTAAAATAAATGGAAATGCCGATGCAGAAACTACGGCTATTGATTCTATAGGTTACATTAAAAACCACGCAAACTATTTGTCTATAAAAAGCGAAGCAGATTCAATTCAAAAAACCTTGTATAAAATTGGATATATTGAAAATGAATTAAATAGCATCAACAGAATTAATGATTCTATGTTTTCAGCAAAAATTCATCTGAAAAAAAAATATAATAATGTATCTATATATTACAACACTTCTGATATTGACCCAAAACTATTAAACACCTTATCAAAAAAAGTATTTGACAATTATTTTACCATACCTTTTTCTGAACTCGAAAATGCTCTAGTTTTTATCAACTCCAAAATTTCTGAAAAAGGGTTTCCATTCACGAAATTGCATTTATCCAATATTGAAATTGATACTGAAAGTGATTTAAAAGCAAACTTAGTTGTAGAAACCCCAAAGGAAAAACGTATAATTAGTGACATTATAATAAAGGGTTATGACAAATTTCCGCGCTCCTACTTAAAACACTACCTGAAAATCAAACCCAATCAAACATTTAATTTGAATCTTATAAAATCAAAAACCCAACAATTAAATAATTTAAGGTTTGCAAGTGAAATGAAATCGCCAGAAGTATTGTTTTCAAAAGATTCAACAACCTTATATTTATATCTTCAAAAAACCAAAAGCAATTCATTTGATGGCTTTTTAGGCTTTGGCACAAATGAAGACACCAACAAACTGCAATTTGATGGCTATTTGAACTTAAACCTTACTAATAATTTAAATTACGGAGAGTCCTTTAGGTTATTATATAAAAGTGACGAAAACGACCAAAAAACATTTGAAACGAACATGTCGTTACCATACCTATTTAAATCGCCTATTGGTTTGGATTTGGCATTACGCATTTTTAAAAGGGATTCTTCGTTTAGTACTGTTAATCAAAATGCAAAAATCCATTATCAAATAAACGCGAAGCATAAAATTTATTCGGGCATTTCATCTACACAGTCTAATAATTTATTAAACGAAGTTACATCAGCAACAATACTGGATTATAAAACAACTTATTACACAATAGCTTATCAGTTTTTAAAAAATCAAAGTTCTAATTTGTTATTTCCAATTAATTCTCAATTTTATCTTGAAACAAATTTTGGAAAAAAGAACCAATCAAACCAACAAGAAAAACAATCCTTATTGAGTTTTGATGCTTTTAAAATCTTCAATTTAGATCTTAAAAACAGCATTTATATAAGAGCTAATGGCGCAACACTTAATTCTAACACTTATTTAGAAAATGAATTGATTCGATTTGGCGGCATCAATTCCATCAGAGGGTTTGAAGAAAACAGTATTTATGCCACATTATTGGGATTGTTAAATACAGAGTACCGTTTTCAGCTTAACAATTCAATTTACGTTCACAGCATTACCGATTTGGCTTATTTTGAAAACAAAATTTCTAATACAGACGAAAAACTTTTTGGAATTGGCTTTGGTTTTGGCATTTTTACCAAAACAGGACTGCTGAAATTTAATTACGCAAACGGTAAAATTGAGAATAACCCATTTAAACTTTCCAATTCTAAAATACATCTTAGTTTAACCGCAAATTTTTAGCACTTATTTGTCATTTTCTTAATTTTATGCATTAAATCGCAAATTTTAACCATAATTTATTGGTTTATTAACTTTTTATTATGATTTTTGGCATTGACTAATTCAAATAATTATAAAATGAAAACAAAGTTTAGTGGAATTCTAACGCTATTGCTAGCGTTTGTCGTGCAGCTAACGTTCGCACAAGAAAAGACTATTTCAGGTACAGTATCAGATCCTTCTGGCTTACCACTTCCTGGAGCTACTGTCTTAGTTAAAGGTACTAAATCGGGTACATCAACAGATTTCGATGGTAAATATTCAATTAAAGCTAATCAGGGGGCTACTCTTGTATTTAGTTTTGTTGGTTATACAACTAAAGAAGCTAGAATTGGTTCTTCAAGCTCAATTAATGTTCAATTGAGTGAGGATGCCGAAGCTTTAGAAGAAGTTGTAGTAACAGCATTAGGAATAAAAAGAGAGAAAGCTTCCATTGGTTCTGCAATTACAACAGTAAATTCAGATCAACTTAACGAAGGTTCCCAAACAACTATGGCTGATGCCATAAAAGGAAAAGTAGCAGGTGTAGTGATTTCAAATTCGTCTACTGATCCGGGTGCTTCTTCTGGGGTTATTATTAGAGGATTTAGCTCCTTAGGCGGGAACAACCAACCTTTATACATCGTGGATGGTATTCCTATTAATGATGGTTCAAGGTTTTCTTCAAGCTTAGACGGTGCTTATGACTTCGGACGCGGATCTGGAGATATAAACCCTGAAAACATTGAGTCTATATCTGTTTTAAAAGGCGCTTCAAGTACCGCACTTTATGGTTCTAGAGCAGCAAATGGTGTTATTTTAATAACAACAAAAAAAGGAAAATCTTCTAAATTAGATATAGATGTTTCTACCACTATGATTTTTTCAGATCTATTAAGAGCTCCTAATTATCAAACTGAGTTCGGTCAAGGTTGGGATGGACAACATTATTTAGGCGAAAATGGATCTTGGGGTCCTCGATTTGATAACACTGTTCAAGTTTGGGGCAATGTTGTAAACAATTCTCAAAAATTAAAACCTTATTCTTTTCAAAAAGATCAATTAAGAAACTTTTTTGATGTTGGGGAATCTTATGTTACAAACGTTGCTATTTCTGGTGGATCAGACAACACCACTGGTAGGATTTCTGTTAACAATTCAACATCTGACGGAATATACCCAACCAAATCAGATAGTTACGAAAGAAATACGCTTACACTATCTTTCAATTCCAAATTAGATTTTTTAACTTTTGGAGGGAGTTTAAATTATGTTAACACATCTGGTAGTGCAGTTGCTTCAGGCCAAGGTCTTTCTGTAATCAATAATTTAATGCAAATCCCTACAGATATAGATATTACAGAATTTAAAGATTATAAAAACGATCCATTTAATAGTATATCCAACTATTATACTCCTTATGGTGTTACCAACCCATATTTCACTTTAAATGAAGATGGAAGTGGTTATTTAAAAGAACGCGTTTATGGAGCGTTCGATGTAACTGCAGAAATAAATTCATGGTCAAGTATTGGCTACCGTTTTGGTATTGATTCTTATACTGATAATACAAAGGTATGGCAAGCTATAGTAAAACCATTACCTGGTACTCCAAACTTTGGTAGTAGTACTCTAGATGAAGGCTCATATTTTGAAAGAACTTCTATTTTTAAACAATTCAATCATGATTTATTTTATAACTTAAGTATAGAAGCAAATGAAAAATTCATGATAGAGTCTACCTTCGGTTTTAATTATAATGATCGTTTTGACACAAGTATTTCATCATCAGTTAGTTCTCAAGATATCCCAGATTATTTTGCACTAACAAATTCAACAAATACTCCAATTACATCTTCTGTAATTAACAAAAGAAGATTATATGGTGTTTTCAATTCAACCACATTATCTTATAACGACATGTTATATATAACAGCTAATATAAGAAATGACTGGTATTCAACGCTTCCTGTTGAAAATAGATCGGTATTATATGGTGGCGTTAATGGTTCTTGGGTTGCTACCAATACATTCCCTGAAATTAAAGATGTCATAAGTTATGCAAAATTAAGAGTAGGTTATGGTGAAACCGGTGTTGATACCGATCCATACCAAGTAAATCCAGTTATTATTCTTGGTAATGTAGATAACCAAGGGTTTAGAAGTTTGGCATTTCCTGCAAATGGCACAAATGCTTATGAAATTGGAAATAGAGCTGCAAATCCTGATTTAAAACCCGAAAGAAGAAAAGAGTTTGAGATAGGTACTGAGTTGTCATTTCTTAAAAATCGTATATCTATTGATTTCACCTATTATGATGCCAAAGTTGAAAATCAAATATTGAGTCTTCCACTAGCAGCATCTTCTGGTTATACTAGTCAAACGGCAAACATTGGAGTAATATCAAACAAAGGGATTGAAGCCTTGCTTAAATTAGGTATATTTAATAATCCAGATGGATTTAACTGGGATACTACTTTGAATTTTTCCACAAATGATGCTATTTTAGAAGAACTTGATGATAGATTGGATCAAGTATCACTAGGTGGTTTAAGTACAACTTCATTAGTGGCCAGAGAAGGGGAACCGTTGGCTTTGATAGAAGGTAGCGTACCTAAAAGAGATGATAATGGTAACATAGTAGTTGATGCGAATGGAATACCAGTAGCCTCCTCAGAAAAAGAGGTATATGGTGATACACAATACGATTACACTTTAGGTATTTCAAACGAATTTTCGTATAAAAACCTTTCTTTTGCTTTTACTTTTGATATAAGACAAGGCGGATTAATGTTTTCTAGAACTGCAGATATTACAAGATTTACTGGTAACTCTATTACCACTACATTAAACGATAGACAACCATACATCATACCTGGTTCAGTACAGGAAGTAAGTCCAGGTGTTTATCAAACCAATACTACTGCAATTGACACAGAGCACTGGGATGATTATTACAGAGCTGACGCAATTGCTAGAGAAAATGTTATTGATAAATCGTTTGTTAAACTAAGAGAAGTCATTCTTTCTTATAGATTCTCTAAGAAAATTATAGGTAAAACCCCTTTTGAGGATTTATCAATTAGTTTAATAGGAAGAAATCTGTTGTTATTCACTCCTGAATCCAACCAATTTATCGATCCAGAGGTTTCTACGTTTGGTACAGATTTATCAAGTCAGTTTGGTGAATTTAGTGCTAATCCAAGTACAAAAAGCCTTGGTGTTACATTAAAAGCGAGATTTTAATTAATTTTAAAAAAATACAAATGAAAAATATAATAAAGTTTCTTTTTCTTACAATCATATTAACATCATGTGAAGAAGATTTGAACATAAATACAGATCCTAATACCCCAATTGGAGTTGACAAAAGCTTTGTATTGACCGCTGCCCAAGCATCAATAGCAACAACAATGGGCGGGAATTTAACGAACTTAGGTGGATTTTTGGCCCAATACCATACGCAAGCTCCTTCAGCTTCTCAATATTTGGATATCGACACTTATAATATGAATGCTGACTTTGCAAATAGAATGTGGACAGAATTATATGCAGGCGCTTTAAATGATTTAAAATACGTAAAACAAGTTTCAGAAGATGAGGGTGATACTGGTTCTTATTTAATCGCGACGTTACTAGAAGCCTATACATTTCAAGTATTGACCGACTTATTTGGTAGTGTTCCTTATTCTGAAGCACTTTTGAGTCAAGAAAATATTAGTCCTGCTCCCGATGCTGGAGAGGAGATCTATCCAGCTTTAATATCAAGTATCGATAATGCTCTAACTAATTATGATAATTCACCTGTAGACTCAAGTGTAGGAAGTCAAGACGTTATATACAATGCCAATATGAGCGATTGGATAAAATTTGCCAATACTTTAAAACTTAAAATGTATTTAAGAATGGCTTATACAACTTTGGCTAATCCAACGGCTGTAAACGCTCTTTTAGCTGAAAATAATTTTCTAGAATCTGATGCTACATTTTCTGTATATTCTGAAAACATTGAAGAAGATAAAAACAACCCATTCTATGATGTTCAAATTGCACATCTTGGAGACGTAAATAACATAGCTAGTTCCTCACTTTTACAGTTTTATACCGATAACAGTGACCCTAGAATTGATGCAGTTTACCGTAAGAACACTGCCACTCCTAGTGTGCACAGAGCTATTGACCAAGGTGATAGAGGGGCTTATACCGGTTCTATTTTAGCCACGGCATTCTCTAGACCCAACATAAAAACTAATACCCCTGTTTATTTAATGACAGTGAGTGAAAGCAACTTTCTTCAAGCTGAAGCATTAATTAGATATGCTGGTGGTGCAGGTGCAGGTGCTAAATACAATGCAGGTGTACTAAATTCATTTCTTACATACGGGTTAACAGCTGCGGAAGCAAATGCACTTACTAATACAGGCGGTGCTTATGAATATGTACCTTCTGCAACTGTAGAAACAGCAATAAGACAAGTAATGGTACAAAAATGGGCTTCTTTAGCATACATTAATAATATGGAAGCGTTTTTTGAATTGACCAGAACTAAATACCCAGAGATTGTAGCGTTTGGAACTCAAAATTATTCTATAGGTAATTTAATAATATCTAAAAGTTCTGTTTTAGCTGGAGGGCAAACACCAAAAACCTTGTTATACCCAGATGATGAAGTTGATAGAAATATTAATTTGACTCAAAAAGGGTCACTTACCGAAAAAATTTGGTGGGATCAGAAATAAGCGTAAAATCAATTTAAAAAAAATAAAAGATGAAAAAAACATTTAAATATATAAGTCGTCTGTCATTAATGCTAATAGTGTTTTTGATGGTATCTTGTACAGAAGAAAACCCTATTCGGTCTGAAATTACGTTTTACCCAGACTTTGAAATTTCAGGAGACCAATATATGGCAATAGAACTGGGAACTACTTTTACAGATCCAGGAGTTACTGCTTCTTCAGGGGGAGCAGTACTACCTTTAACAACAACTGGTTTTGTGGATACCAGCAAAATTGGCGTATACAAATTAACCTATGCAGCAACCAATGCTGATGGTTTTGATGGTACTACTTTTAGATTTGTCGCAGTTGTTGATGACTTAGCTGCTGTACGTGCTAATGATTTGTCTGGTAGTTATACAAGAAATACTAACGCCGCACATAAAATGAACGTCACAAAAATTGCAGATGGCTTTTATAACGCTGATGATGTTTTACCTCCCAATGGCGTTAATGTGGTTATGGTGCAAGTTTCTGCAAATCAAGTTATAATCCCAAATCAATCTTCTGGCTTCGGTCCAGTTTTTGCTGATCCAGCTATAAATGCGGCAAGTGGTGGCGATTTCGTTAATGGAGTAAGTATTTCACTACGAACAAGTATTGGTTCTTTTGGAATATTTAACCGAGTATTTCTTAAAAATTAAAAAAAGTAATTATGAAAAATATATATAGATATAGTTTAATTCTTCTCTTAACATTAGGGGTATCATGTACTAATGAAGAAGGATATGCAGATTTGACAGTTGATAAGTCTGCAGTTTCTGAGATGTCAGGAGATTGGCATGTAGAAACATTTGTTGATGGCGATTTAGCCATAGGTTATCAAGTTATTACAGTTTCAAACACTCCTGAAGACGATGGTACTGCTATTCAAATTAATGATCATGGAAATATTTGGGAATTTAATGCAGCTGTTCCTGCTGACATTTCATCCTTAACTTTTGCGGGTTCTAATTTAGAAAGTATAGTTGATGATTATGAGATAACAGTTAGCGTAACAAATGGATCTATTACAAAAAATGGCACTACAAGCACATCCGGTAGAACTGTAGATAAAATATCATTTGATATAGAATTCTCTGATGATCCAGGTACTATATACCATATAGAAGGTTATAAAAGAACAGGTTTCTTAGAAGACGAACATTAATAATAAAACAAATTCAATAAATTAAACCGAAGAAATAAATTTCTTCGGTTTTTTTATACCTTTAACCCAATGGAAAAGCAAACACAAATATTCGGAATACGAGCTATTATAGAGGCCATAAATTCAGAAGAGACCATAGATAAAGTATTTCTTCAAAAAGGTTTACATGGCGAATTATATAGCGAATTAGAAGCGATTATACGCAAAAATTCAATAAACTCATCTTACGTCCCTATTGAAAAACTAAATAGGTTAACTAAAGGCAATCATCAAGGTGCCGTTGCGCAAATTTCACCTATCGCTTTTCATGACTTAGAAACACTTGTTATGAACGTTATAGAGTCTGGAAAAACACCTTTGTTTTTGCTGTTAGATCAATTAAGCGATGTTCGAAATTTTGGTGCTATTATACGTACTGCTGAATGTGCCGGTGTTCATGGTATAATCATTCAGAAAAAAGGCGGTGCACCTGTTAATGGAGACACCATCAAAACAAGTGCTGGTGCTGTTTTTAAAATACCTATTTGTAAAGTAGACCATATTAAAGATGCTGTTTTCCATATGCAAGCTTCGGGTATTAAAGTTATAGCAGCCACTGAAAAAACAGATGACACCGTTTATGATGTGTCTTTTACTGAACCTTGTGCCATCATCATGGGATCTGAAGATAGGGGTATTAATCCTTCTATTTTAAAAGTGGTGGATGCTAAAGCAAAATTGCCTTTATTGGGTGATATTGAATCTTTAAATGTATCGGTAGCTTGTGGTGCTTTTTTATATGAAGCGGTGAGACAAAGACTCTTGAATTAAGATTTTTGATTTACGAATTACTATTTAAGAACTATTCTTTATTTTCTTTGAAGGTATATTTTATTGTAGGTTGCTCCTGCTCTATTTCTGGATTTAGGTTTTCAATGAAATTTCCGTTTTCATCGAAATGTTTTAAAAAGGGATCGTCATCGTGATTGTAATCGGGTTGTTCCCAAATATATTTTTTTGGTTTTGCTATGGCTTTTCTAAACGTTAATGCAAATAGAAGTCCTGTGATTAAGCCTGATAAATGACCTTCCCACGAGACGCCTTCTTCTAAGGGTAAGGCATACCAAATTAAACTTCCGTAAAGAAAAACCACTAATAAAGACAAAGCAATGAGTCTGTAATGTTTTGCGAAAACACCTTTGAAAAATATAAAACTTACTAAAAGGTAAATGATTCCGCTGGCTCCAATATGATAGGAAGGTCTACCAATACACCATGTTAAAAAACCAGATACGATAATCCCGAAGACTAATACTTTCCAAGCAATGGGTCTGTAAAAATAGAATAGCGCCATAGACAACACAAACAATGGTACCGTGTTATGATACAGGTGTTGAATACTACCGTGAATAAATGGGCTGAACACAACACCCCGTAAACCTTTTAGAGTTTGTGGATAAACACCGAATTTATTAAAATCGAATCCAAAACGTACTTCAAACCAAAATACCAACCAAATAATGAGCACAAAACTAATGGGGTATGCAACGACACCTGTTGAAAATTTAAAATGGTCTTGGTTGTTCATAGAACTAAATATAGCAAATAGTTAACCAACTTTTAAGTGTGTGCTAAAATGGCAGACACACGCGTGAGGGATTGAAGTGGAAATCCTTTTTGTGAGGCACGAACAAAAAGATTGTAACGAAAAGCCCGACCCCGATTTTTTTTCGGGGACACGCCCAAAAAAGAAAACTTAATAGCAAAGAGATTCCTTTTTACAAAGGAATTGTTTTAATTTTACAGTATGAACGAACCCTTAGCAGAACGATTACGTCCACAAACCTTAGAGGACTATGTGAGCCAAACGCATTTGATTGGTGAAAATGGTGCGTTAACACAACATATAAAGCAAGGGTTAATTCCATCTATGATTTTATGGGGACCTCCCGGAACGGGAAAAACAACCTTGGCGAACATTATTGCTACCCAATCTGGCAGACCTTTTTACAGTTTGAGTGCTATAAATTCTGGGGTTAAAGATGTTCGGGATATTATCGATAAAGCCAAACAAAGTGGTGGCTTGTTTACTACCAAAAACCCGATTTTGTTTATTGATGAGATACATAGGTTTAGTAAATCGCAACAAGATTCGTTATTGCAAGCCGTTGAAAAAGGTTGGATTACACTTTTTGGTGCAACTACCGAAAACCCTAGTTTTGAGGTGATCCCTGCACTTTTATCGCGTTGCCAAGTTTACATTTTGAATGCTTTTGATAAGAGCGATTTAGAGACACTTTTAAAACGCGCTATTGAAAATGATGAGTATCTAGCTAAAAAAAGTATAAACCTAAAGGAAACGAATGCGCTTTTAAGGCTATCGGGTGGTGATGCAAGAAAACTGCTGAATATTTTTGAATTGATTGTAAATTCTGAAAGTGGAGAATCAATTGAAATTACAGATGAAAGTGTTCTGAAAAAAATTCAGAATAACACAGTTCGATACGATAAAACGGGCGAACAACATTATGATATTATTTCAGCGTTTATTAAATCCATTCGTGGAAGCGATCCCAACGCTGCTGTGTATTGGTTGGCACGTATGATTGAAGGTGGTGAAGATGTTAAATTTATTGCTCGCAGATTGCTTATTGCTGCCAGTGAAGATATTGGTAATGCCAACCCTACAGCTTTGGTTATTGCCAACAACACGTTTCAAGCGGTTTCTGTTATTGGAAATCCGGAATCTAGAATTTTATTAAGCCAATGTGCTACCTATTTAGCCTGTTCACCAAAAAGTAATGCCGCTTATACGGCTATTGGCAAGGCGCAACAATTGGTTAGGGAAACTGGAGATTTATCTGTGCCTATTGATATTAGAAATGCACCCACAAAACTTATGAAGGAACTGGGTTATGGTGAAAACTACCAATACGCTCACAACTACGAAAATAATTTTGCTAATCAAGAATTCATGCCCGATATCGTAAAAAACACCAAACTTTACGACCCTGGAAATAATGCCAGAGAAAATGCTCATCGAGAGTTTTTAAAACAGCGTTGGAAGGATAAATATGGGTATTAGTTTGTTGTTGAGTTGTTTAATAAACTTAACTAATAAACAAAAAACGACTTAACTATTATTAAAATTTGATGTCAAGCGGTTCTTGTTTTAAAACATTATTTTCATAATATTCTAAAATCCAGTTACTGCCTTTTTTGTATAATGTTGCGTTTTTGTTTTCTACTAAATACACATCGGCAATACCCGTTTTTTTGATTTTATAAACCACTTTAGGTGTACTATCTACTAGCTGAAATCCGTTTTCAATGGCTTGAGCATATAAAACACCTGTTGACATTTCTTTTATAGCTGGTGTATTTACAGTTTCAACTTTTTCAATGATGGCTTCTTTTACAGGAACTTGTGGCACAGCTTCAACCTTTGGCACTACCTTTTCAACCACCGCAATTTCTTTTTCCTTTTTAAGATTTTGAATTTCCTCTTTTAATTGTTGAATTTCTTTTGAAACTTCATTCTTGATTTCTGCTTCTTGTGAAACTTCTACGCTAGGAGTAGTGCTTGGAACATATTTATAATTAAGTGCTTCAATAGATTTGAAAGTATTCCTCAATGCTTCAGTGTAAGCGCGTTGATATTCTTTTTCTCTACTTTCTCCCATTTCTGAAGTATACACCACTTGGTCGTTACAGTTTTTAAGTTCTATAGCCACCCTAGTTTTAAACATACTGCTGTCTTTTATCAAATTCGATTTTAATGCCAAACATCTATTTTTAAGAACATCGTCAGGATAAGTGGAACCTTCCATTAATGCTAAAAACCCATACTTATTGAATAAAAATTCAGTTAAAGAATTTAATTGATATTGATCGGCTTCCTTTAAAAAATCAAATTTATTTGGTACGATAATGTACTTATAATTGTTTAAATTAGTTTGAGCAAATGCCCCAATTGTTAAAAAACATATTACAAATAGTGCTGAAATTTTAGTCTTCATTTTTTTTAAATATATAGTTAAAACCTAATTGTAAAGATACACTTTGTGCATCATAAATATTTTTATATTGCAATAAATTATCTGCCATAACATAAAAATTTACGTTCGCCAAATTTGCAGATAGTCCAAAACCAATATTATTTAAGCTATAAGAATCTGCTGTATAAGTTGTTTTCATTGATAGCCCTTTAAATAGTTTTCTGTAATAATATAATGTTAAGGCCGCCTGTGGTTGTCTTGGTCGATTAATAGCATATAACTGTGCCCCTATCCTGTTTTGGTACTCTTTTTCCTTTTTTATACAATTACATTCTTTTTCTTTTTTTTCACCAAAAGCATAATTTAAAGAGGCATTTAATTTAATGGGACGCCATGTTGTAAATTTAGTGTATGTTGTATCGGGTTCAAAAACTTCACTAAATTCATCTTGAATTTTATTCCAATAATCATTTGCTGTTTGTCCTGTTTCCAATTCTGAAAAAAACGGATTAATCCCTTCAAACTGATAGGTTCCTTTTATAGAATAATTTTCAACATCTTTAGAATGGTTTATAAAACCTATATCTAACAAACTACCATCAACATACCATTGTTTGCTTATTTGATGGCTAAACCCTATATCAAAACCCAATCCTTTATCGCCACCCATTAAGGTGCGCTTTTTTAGTTCTCTGTAAACATCGTCTGCTTCACTGTCTTCAAAACCTGCAATACCAGAGGTTCTTAATTCTAAATCTAAATTAAAAATGTGATTATAGATATTATTATCACCTATTTCAGTAACAAAAGTCCCTCTATTCTTAATGGAGTTAACATTTAAAATGTTTGAATAAATTTTACCTCGCACACCATAAGAGAATTGATTATTTACTTTTTTATTGTACCCAACATGAAGCACCGAAATGACTTCGCCACTTAGTTTTAAATGGCTCGCATTAAAAACTTTGTTTATGTTATTCTGATTTCCTTCCAAAGCTAAAATAGCGTAATCTTTAGGAAAATACCAAATACCGTCTAGTTCTTGGTAGAGTCCAAAACTTATATATTCATTTTTCTTAAAAATATTACCAATTGCAAAGCCACCAGATAGAATTTCAACTTGTTGGTTTATACTTCCAAAATCCCTTGGTTTGGAATTGTAAATAGCATCTCGGAGTTTGATATTAAAATCTACCCCATTATTTGCGAACAAATCATAAACTGTAAACCCAGAAATTCCTGCGCTTGCGTGTATGTGGGATACGAATGGCAAACCAAAATATCCTGAATTATTAATTTGCCCACCGGGATTAAGCATTAGTGTTTGAGGAATTTCTGAAAAACCATAAAGTATTTGTTTGTTTTGTGCGAACGACATACCCGTAACTAAAAATATAATTGCTAGATATCTCATAAATCTGCATCTATATTAAAATAAAAAACACCTTTAGATTTTAAACTTACATACCCAACCGTGTTTTGAGTTACGGGCGTACCTGAAAGCATTTTTAAAGTAAACACTAACATGGATGTGTTTTTTAAAGCTAGCAAGGTATTGTCTTGAAAAACTTCGGTAAAATTGGATGTTGTATTTAAGTTATTTGTTGATGCTTCTACCAAGAATGAAAACGAATGCTGTAATTGAGAATTGACATCTAAAAAATCCACTTTTACTTGAAAACCACTGTTAATGGAATTTGTGGTTTCAAATACAAATTCAGCTTTTACTAAATTATCAACTATAAAATCACTATTAAAAAATTGCACTTGCACATAGTCTTGAACGGTACTTATTTGGTTGCCGTCATTTAAAAAACTCGTTGCTGGCTGATTTAAATAAACAAGGCTAGATTCCATTACTGGAGTAATCTCCAAATCGTTTACTTGATCAAAATCAACAGGCTTTGAGCACGATAAACACATACTATTTATTAGAATAACAATGTATGTGTATGTAAATAGCTGTTTTATCATCTATATTTTAAAACGTTATAATAAGTATATATTATATTTATAAATAATTTTTAATCTCTATTAATCCCTTAATTTGCTTAACATCCGTTTCAATATTCATATTATTAGTGTCAAAATAAATTACATCCATCCCAACATTTAAAGCCCCTTCAATATCAGCTTCATAGCCATCACCAATCATAATACTTCTGCTTATTTCAGTTTCGGCTTTTTTAACGGCATAATGAAAAATCTCTGGATGTGGCTTTTTAACACCAATGTCCTCACCATTAGTAATGGTTTTAAAATAATGGCGAATGTTGGATTTTAATAGCTTTCTAGATTGCACTTCCTCAAACCCGTTAGAGAGTATATGTAGATTGTAATTTAAACTTAGGTAATCTAAAATCTCAATGGTGTTTTCAAACAAATAATTAGTATCAGTAAGATAAATAATATAATCGTTTGATAATTTGTGAACCATAGCATCGGGTACATGAATATTGGTTGCCACAAAGGTGTCTTTCAATCGACCAAAGCGTAACACTTCCTTATCAATTTTCGCGTCTCTATAAAGTTTCCAATATTGAAAATTGATATCGCGATAATGTGATAAAAAGTCATTTAACTCCACTTCAATCGCGTTCATTTTAAAAATTTTATCTAATGTTAATTCTGAATTTTTATCAAAATCCCAAAGTGTATGATCTAAATCGAAAAATACATCGGTTATACCATTAATTTTCATGTGTTTTTTTTATTTATCTTAAGGTCACATGCCGTTTGCTGTTAATAATCACGTTAAATAATCAGCTTTTTACATGCTCTTTTCATGTCCTGATTCTAAAATAATATTAAATAATTCCTTAAAGCCTTTCCAGCGCTCGATATCACTAAATGTATAGTTATGAAACACGGGAATAAATTCGCCATTTACTTGCTTTACTTCGCTAATAACTTCGTTTAAAGTTTTTATTTTATCTAGCAACGAATGATGTTTTAACAACACATAATCCATGATATGATACGAATGGATTTTTAGTGGTGTTTGAATTTCATAATCTAAATCGTAAAAGAAAAAAGGGGTGCAAGACCCTGCACGAAAGCCTATTTGGTTTACATAACCCATGGTGTAATCTTCTAAAACCTCTAATTCTATTAAGTTTCTGTACGATTCTGGCAGGTTTAATTTTGAAAACGATTGGCGTGATGCTTTTAATGTGGTATTGATAATATCTTCCATTTTAAGCTTTTCTTTTTTCAAAATAGAAAAATTATCAAGTGCGAAAAAGGAAGTTTTTAAACCTACTTCACAATAATCGGCCACATGTTTTATAAGTGACACAAATTTACGTTTATTAGGGTTGATACTTTTATCATACGTAGAAAAATCGCCTATTAAAAAGAAAAACAAAAACTTAAATTTACTTTGCTTTTGTTTATTAATTATATATTTAAAGGTATCGTACGGGTCGTGTTTCAACCCGAAAATAACGATAAATCTATTGTAAAAACTTTTAAATTCAAATTTAAATAAGTCTTTTAAGCTACCTCCAAAACTTCGCATGACGCCTTTCAATTTAAAATGATAGGGACTTGGTACATCGATTATTGGTTTTACGCTATAAGTTCTTTCGGGAAACTCAAAGTCTGGGAATTGTGTTTTTAAGGCATCCCTAAATTTATAGGCCCAAATATCTACAACAGGCTGATGTAAAAAATTATGTTTAAACGCAATGCTTTCGGTTGCTAGAAAGCGTCCAAAATCATCTTTTACATGGGGTAAATACTCTTCATATCTTGAAAGCAAATAAAATGATGCTGCAAAAATATCGAAAGGAATGGCACTTTTTTCACCATTAAAAAAGAAGCATTTGGTCTGTTTCCAAGGTTGTACATTTATTTCGATATCATTTAAACCTTGGTCATATAAAATTTCATGACTCTTAATAAAAAATTCGTTGCTAAGTTGCTGTTTTGTATAAGATATTTTTAAGCTATCGTGCGCAATAAATTCTTCAACCTTCGTGGTAAAAGAAACCTCAAAACCTAAAACGCGTGTACAAACATGCTTAAATACGTACTTTAATCGGGGTGTGATATTATGTGTGTAAACTAAAAGCATCTAAAATATAAATTCCAATATTAAAATTCCAAAATCCAAAAAAAACTATTAATTAAAATCCATAACTATTGGAATTTTGTTTTGTTTTTTTGTGATTTGCCTTATAAGAGGTTTTCATCGGCAAAACTAAAGTATGCATTTTCGGTTATAATTAGGTGATCTAACACTTTTATATCTAAACTTTCTGCTGCAATTTTTAATTTGTTGGTTATTTGCTTATCTGCTTCACTCGGTATTAAGGTGCCAGATGGGTGGTTATGCGCTAAAATAAGTCCGGTAGCTCCAACTTCTAAGGCATTTTTAAGAACCAAACGCACATCTACCAAAGTACCCGTAATACCTCCTTTGCTTAATTGATTTTTTTGTATGACCTTATTGGAATTATTTAAATAAACAATCCAAAATTCTTCATGTTGCAATTCGCCAATTATAGGTTGCATCAACTCGAAAACCGATTTGCTAGAGGTTATTTTCTTCCTATCTAAAGCCTCCTCGCCACGTCGTCGTCGTCCCAACTCCAAAGCTGCTGCAATGGTAATGGCTTTTGCTTCACCAATCCCTTTAAATTCCATGAGTTGTTTAATGGAAAGCTTCCCGAGTTCACTTAAATTATTATTGACGCTTGCTAAAATACGCTTGCATAAATCTACCGCACTTTCATCCCTGTTGCCCGAACCAATTAAAATAGCCACCAACTCTGCATCGCTTAATGTCGCTTTGCCTTTATAGAGTAATTTCTCCCTGGGTTGGTCATCTTGACTCCAATTTTTTATTGAAAATGAGGCTTTTTTTTCTTGCATAAAGTAAATATAAATATTGTAATTTTAAAAACCGTAATTCGTAAATCTAAAATTGTAAATTCAATTGAATTATCCACCAAAAATACATCAAGACAACGACATTAATCATATGATTGAGGTTATTAAAACCTACCCGTTAGCCACCATAATTTCGATTAAAGATAATGAGCCTTTTATTACGCATTTACCTTTAATTTATAATGAATACGGCAAATTAATAGGACATATTGATAAGCAAAATCCTCAGGCTGCTTTATTAAAAAACAAAAAACCTATAACTGTTTTATTTTCAGGTCCACAGTGTTATATATCGCCTAGTATTTATACCACTACGCAGCTACCAACTTGGAATTACATTAAAGTACACCTAAAAGGCACGGTTAATGCTATAGAAAGTAAAGATGCTTTAAAAGAATCTATTATTACTATGACCGAATTTTTAGAAGCGCCAGGCCATAAATACGTTTTAGAACCCGACAACCAACGCATGCTATGTGCTTTAGATTATATTGACATGTTTGAAATAACCATTGATACTTGGGAAGGTAAATTCAAACTTTCAAAAGACAAAAAACCTCAAGATGTTGAAAATGCCCGAGCCGAATTAATACGTGCCAACCAAGAAAATATTGCCCGTTTTTTAAATAACGTATTTTAACTTTTATAGCTACCCATTTTTATGAAGTATTGCATGTTTATCATGGCTTTTTTTAGCTATATACAATTATTATTCCCTCAAGAAAAAGATTATACTTCTGTTGAGTACCCTGAAGACTATATTTCAAAAATTAATGTGCTTTACACCCAAGAAGATAATTGGAAAGGCTACATGGATATATTTATCAATCCCAACGCCACCAACCCAACACCAGTAGTGATTAATATACATGGAGGTGGTTGGAAAAATGGACAGAAAGAATCGCAAACTGGACTTGAAACTTTTTTTAGTCGTGGATATGCAGTTGCTAATGTAAGCTACCGCTTAGTAGATGTTGCCCCTGCCCCCGCAGCTATTCAAGACGTAAGGTGCGCCTTGTTATATATTTATAAAAACGCCAAGTCTTTAAATATAGATCCTTCAAAAATCATTCTTTTGGGTGGTTCTGCTGGAGGGCATTTAGCGCTTATGGCAGGTTTATTGGGTGATAATAATAGTTTTGACAGTAATTGCCCAAACTCCGAGCACATTAAAGTAGCGGCGATTATTGACAAATATGGCGTAACCGATTTAACACCACTTGCCTATAGAAATTCTCCAAGAGATTGGCTCGGACTTAATAATACCGATGCCGAATTTGTAAAAAAAGTGTCGCCTATAAATTATGTGTCTAAAAACAGTCCGCCCATTTTTATAGCGCATGGCGATGCAGACCCTATTGTACCTTACAAACAATCGGTTATACTATATAAAAGGCTGAAAGCCCATAAGGTTAAAACGAGGCTTTTAACTCTTAAAAAGGGCAAACATGGAAACTTCACAAAAAAACAAAACATACTTTTAAGTAAAAGTATTTGGAAATTTTTGAATAACTTAGGGCTATAATACTGAAAATTAAAACATATAAAGATGAAAAAGCTCACCAAAGAGGATATCAACCAAGAAGTTTTTGATTTGTATGATTATTACGTTCATAACAAAATAGATAGACGCCAATTTGTTGAAAAACTATCTATATATGCCGTTGGAGGTATTACGGTAGGCTCTTTATTAAGTTTTATAACCCCAGATTACATCAATACCCTTTTAGTAAAACCAGATGATGCGCGCTTAGATTCCAAATATATCACCTACGAATCGCCTAAAGGTGGTGGCACCATAAAAGGGTTATTATCTATGCCCGATAATACCACGAAAAAATTACCAGGTGTTATTGTTGTACACGAAAACCGAGGCTTAAACCCTTATATTGAAGATGTAGGCAGACGCACCGCTATTGAAAATTTTATATCCTTAGCACCTGATGCTTTATCACCTTTAGGGGGCTACCCCGGAAATGATGACGATGGACGAGAGCTTCAGAAAAAACGTGATAAAAATGACATGCTTGAAGATTTTATTGCCGCTTTCCACTACCTAAGCGCCCACCCCAATTGCGATGGCAATATAGGTGTTGTTGGTTTTTGTTTTGGTGGGTGGATTTCCAATATGATGGCTGTAAAAGTTCCAACCTTAAAAGCAGCTGTTCCTTTTTATGGTGGACAACCCACAGCCGAAGAAGCGGCTCAAATAAAAACACCTTTGCAGTTACATTATGCCAGTTTAGATACCCGTGTAAATGAAGGTTGGCCAGCTTACCAAGATGCTTTAAAAGAAAACAACATAGAATACACTGCACATTTTTACCCCGATGCAAACCATGGCTTTCACAACAATACCACACCACGGTATGATGAAAAAGCAGCGACTTTGGCTTGGGAAAGAACGATTGCTTTTTTCAAGGAGAAGTTGAAGTAACCCTAAAAAAGAATTGACTTAATACAACCCACTTTATTACATCTTTACAGTTACCACAACATGTAGCTAATCATTTAAAATAATCGATAAACGGCATTATGAATAGCTCGTTTTATCGAAACACATACCTATTTTTAGTAAAACACCGACGACATGCACAACATTCATGTATTTCATCGGTGTTTTTTATATAATTCAAAATGCATTCTCCCACACTTCTTCGAGGGTTCTTCGGGAATCCTTCGTAAAATAAGGCTTTTTACGAAGAATCCTCGAAGGAATGTCGAAGGTGACTCGAAGGAGACCTCTAAAAACTATTTTAAATTATCGATTAATGGTAATCGTAGGGTTGAAAACATTTGGGTTTTTGTAAGAACCTGAGTTCGATTTAAAGATTTAATAAAAAAGAGCCAATTGCGCTGTGTTTTCTGTTTCAAATTTATGCTTGGCTTCCTTTCTTGAAAAGAATAGGCAATAAGACTGGCGACTAAATTGGTAATGAAATTACCAAAACTTCTATGTCGAGAATGTTCAGCTTGAGCAATGTTTTTTAATTGGTCATTTATGGTTTCTATAAGCGAGCGTTTTCTGAGCAATATTTTATCTCTCATGGTCATCATTACATTTTTCATGTTGTTTTTGATACAGGTTGCCAGATGAAGTCCTTGGTCAAATAACAAACTGGAAAGCTCTTTGGATATGTACCCTTTATCAGCATATAAGCTTCCGAATATTTTCTTCAAAAAGTTATCTTCTTTCAAAGGTGCCCTGTCATCTACATTGGCTTGGGTTATAATAAAATCAAGCAGTTCGCCTTTGTCGTTCACAATGATGTGGAGCTTAAAACCATAGAACCACCCCATGGTAGTACCTACAGTAGCTATATCTTTAAACACTTTGTTTTGTGCTATACGTTTGTTTTTACAGGCACGTATCGGGGTCGTGTCTATAAAAGATATTCCAGTACATTGCCCCAAACAACAGGTCTTCATGTACAGGGTCAACGGTAGTATGTTGGATTGCATGAGCTCAACAAACGATTGTATGAAACCGTGTTGGGGAATTCTTGCGCGAGGTGCTTTTGGACATAGCCAATATAAAAGTGTTTAAAGGTTCTTACTCCACTTAAATGGAACAGAACGGTAATGGTAACAATCTCACTGGTGGACATGGTAAATTTACGTTTTCCGGTCTTTTTCCCTGTGGAAAGCTGTCGTTTTTGAACTGCAGGTTCAAAAACAAGGCAAAAATCACCGATAGAACAGAATATTTCAGTAACTTTATCTTTAGAAATCATAGCAGAATATTTTACAATATATTGGAATTCAGTACTTTAATACACTAAATATTCTACTTTTTCTATGTTAAAAAATCGATTTCTTAGGTCGAACTCAGGTTTGAAACATTTTAGTACGTTTCATGAGATTGCTTCGTGCCTCGCAATGACGGGAAAAACAATAACGGACTTATTAATCAAAATAGAACAACCAACCGTCCGATAAATCACTCCAATTAGGATTCTCTAAATTTATTAGTGCTTCCTTACGTTTTCTGTTCCCAGATTTCAATTGTTTTTCCCTAGAAATAGCTTGATTAATATCTTCAAATTCTTCAAAATAAACAAGAATATCACAATTGTATTTTTGAGTAAATCCTTTATATGATTTTGTTTTGTGTTGGTAAACCCGTTTTAACAAATTACTTGTAACTCCTATATAAATAACCGTCTTATTTTTGTTTGTTAAAAAGTACACATATGATTTTTTCATGCTCTAATATAATATTTTTCGTCATTACGAGGGATGCACGACCGAAGTAATCTGTTGGTTGTTTACCTTGAAAACACTTTTTAGTACGTTTCATGAGATTGCTTCGTGCCTCGCAATGACGGGAACATCATACATTTCGTCATTACGAGGGAGGCACGACCGAAGTAATCTGTTGGTTGTTTACCTTAACACACTTTAGTACGTTTGATGAGATTGCCTCGTGCCTCGCAATGACGTAAGCGAGAATGAGATTGCTTCGTGCCTCGCTGGAATTATAACGTGAGTTCACCTTTACAACCATGTATTTTTATAGAAATCAGGATCATACTTAAATTAGGTTCATTTTAATTGAAATCCCATGAATTTTAACAAAAAACACCCCAATACACGTGGCAAATTTTCACATTATCAGTATCTTTATAGCTTTAATTTTCCACTATTAAATGACTAATTACAAACGAAAAAACAGACTCACCGCCCAAGCCTATATTGATGGTGTTTTACGTGGCGACCGCGTTATTCTATCCCGAGCCATCACCATAATAGAAAGCAATTTAGAAAGCGACAAACTTTTAGCCAAAGATATTATTCAAGCCATTTTACCAGCTTCTGGAAACTCCATACGTATTGGAATTACAGGCGTACCTGGGGTTGGAAAAAGTACTTTTATTGAAGCCTTTGGCAAGCACCTCATTACAAAAGGGCATAAAGTTGCCATACTATCCATAGACCCCAGTAGTCAACGTTCCAAAGGAAGTATTTTGGGAGATAAAACCCGCATGGAAGAACTTAGCAATTTAGAAAATGCGTATATACGTCCATCAGCTTCTGGTGACACCCTTGGTGGTGTTGCCAACAAAACGGCAGAAAGCATGTTGCTTTGTGAAGCTGGCGGTTACGATGTTATTTTAATTGAAACTGTTGGTGTAGGGCAATCTGAAACTGCGGTTCATGGTATGACCGATTTTTTCTTACTGCTTATGTTGGCAGGTGCCGGCGATGAATTGCAAGGCATTAAAAAAGGCATCATGGAAATGGCAGATATGGTGGTTATTAATAAAGCGGATGGCGACAATGTACGCATGAGCGAAATGGCACGTTTACAATACCAAAATGCACTGCATATTTTTCCGCAATCGGAATCTGGTTGGGAACCTGTTGTTACCAAAGCCTCTTCAACAAAAAATATAGGTATCGATACCGTTTGGGAGGAAATTTCAAAATACAAACAATTAGTTACAGACAACGGTTATTTCGATAAAAACAGAAATTACCAGAAAATACGTTGGATGTACGATAATATTAATGAAGAACTTAAACACATGTTTTATGGTTCTAAAGACATTTCTAGCCAACTTTCTGTTCTTGAAAAAGATATTATTTCAGATGAAATATCGCCCGTAAAAGCGGCTCAACAAATAATTGAAAAGTTTAAGGCATCGTTTTAAACTATGAATGATTCAAACCTTTGAAAAAAATTAAAAATGATATTTGAACATTATTTTGATAAAGAATTTGAATTACGATATTTTGAAATGAATCCAATGGGGCTGGCAACGCCTACAATCATGTTAGGTTTGCTGGAAGAAACTGCCGCAGACCATTGTTATTCCATAAATCATTGTTTATTTACTTTAGCAGAAAAAAATGTAGGTTGGGTATTGGTTTCTGGCGTTTTACAAATGGACCGTTACCCCAGTTATAAAGAAAAAATCACGATTAGAACTTGGTTATCAAGTTACTCGTCTATTAAAGGCTATAGAGAGAACATTATTTTTGATGAAAAGCAAAACATAATAGGCAGAGCCAAAGGTTTATGGGTATTTTTCGATATTGAAAAAAGAAGGCCCATACCTATTTTTGATGAAATTAAAGAAAAATGGTCTTATTTTAGTGAAGCATCCATTGATAGAAACATCAAGAAAAAAATAGATTCTGTAGACGTTCCAGACTATACAAAACAATTTATTGTTAATAGGTTTGATACCGACATGAATAAACATGTGAACAACATCAGGTACCTACAATGGGTTATTGAATCTATCCCCGAAGACATTGTAGATAATTACTTTTTACATAAAATTGATGGCCGTTTTATAGCCGAAGCGCAGTATGGCGACACGGTTTTATCTCTAACAAAACAACTAGCTACAGATAACTCTTTTGTGCATACCATAAAAATTGAAGGTAGCCATAGAGTTTGTGCTACTGCCACGACTTTATGGAAGAAATATTGAAAGCAAAACGTTTCTGTAAGATTGAATAGTTTATTTGATCGGTATTCAATAAAGTCTTCGACAAGCTCAGACTGACATTTTAGCTTTTAATTGGCTGAAAAAATTGCATCGTAAAACGATTTCATAGGGTTTTTACCCGAAAAAAGCTTCCAATATTTTGATAAATTATTGATTTTATTGTTTTTATAAAAGCCTCAAAATTTACTTGACTTGTTTTTTTTCTCGCAAAGACTCAAAGTCGCAAAGAACATAACCAACTTTACGACTTTGTAACTTTGCAAGCGAGTAAATTATAATTCTTTAATACAATAAAATTTAATAGGACGATAATGATTTCATAGAATAAATTTCGAATTTCCCTCAACGGATTATTATTTAAAACAAAAAACCCACTCTATGTTTTGAAACATAAGTGGGTTTTTTAAGTCGAACGTATTATGCTATTAATCCTGTTCTAAATATTTTTCCATAATGGAAATCGCTGCTTTAGAAATTACAGTTCCTGGTCCAAAAATGGCAGCAACTTTACGATCTAACAAATATTGATAATCTTGCTCTGGTATCACACCACCTGCAAACACCATAATATCTGGTCTTCCTAATTTTTCTAATTCACCAATTAATTGAGGAATTAAGGTTTTATGACCAGCCGCTAAACTAGAAGCTCCAACAAAATGCACATCATTTTCAATAGCTTGTTTTGCAACTTCTTCAGGAGTTTGGAATAAAGGCCCCATATCCACATCAAAACCTAAATCGGCAAAACTAGAAGCTACCACTTTAGCACCTCTATCATGCCCATCTTGTCCCATTTTAGCAACCATCACACGCGGACGACGTCCTTCAATTTCAGCAAAATTATCAGCAATTTTTTGTGCTTGTGCAAATGTACTATCGTCGCTTACTTCTTTACCATATACACCGCTAATTAATTTGTTATCGGCTTTATGACGACCAAAATGAGCTTCTAAAGCATCTGAAATCTCACCTAAAGTGGCAAAATTTTCAGCAGCTTCAACAGCTAACTGTAATAAGTTTCCTTTTCCAGTTGCAGCACATTCTGATAATGCTTTTAATTTCGCATCAACAACATTCTGATCTCTGTTTGCTCTTAATTTTTTCAAACGTTCAATTTGAGATAATCTAACAACTGAATTATCAACTTCTAAAATTTGAATATTCGATTTTTCTTCGGTTCTAAATTTATTAACCCCAACTAAAATATCTTGAGCAGAATCTAAACGCGCTTGTTTTCTTGCCGAAGCTTCTTCAATACGCATTTTAGGAACACCGGTTTCAATAGCTTTTGCCATACCACCTAACTCTTCAACTTCTTCAATAAGTTTCCAAGCTTTTTTAGCTATTTCCTGAGTTAAATATTCTACATAATAAGAACCTGCCCAAGGATCGACTGATTTAGTCATTTGGGTTTCATCTTGAATGAATATTTGTGTATTACGTGCAATTCTTGCAGAGAAATCGGTTGGTAACGCTATCGCTTCATCCAATGCATTGGTATGCAAAGATTGTGTTCCTCCTAACGTAGCAGCCATTGCTTCAATACACGTACGTGCCACATTGTTAAAAGGATCTTGCTCACTTAAACTCCATCCAGATGTTTGACTATGCGTACGCAATGCCATTGATTTTGGATTTTGTGGATTGAATGATTTTATAATTTTTGCCCAAAGCATACGTGCAGCACGCATTTTTGCAATTTCCATAAAGTGATTCATTCCTACCGCCCAGAAGAACGATAAACGAGGTGCAAATTCATCAATTTTTAAACCAGATGCTAAACCTGTTCTAATGTATTCCATACCATCAGCTAAGGTATAAGCTAACTCAATATCGGCCGTTGCACCAGCTTCTTGCATGTGGTAACCACTAATAGAAATAGAGTTAAACTTAGGCATGTTTTTAGTGGTGTAATCAAAAATATCACCAATAATTTTCATAGAAGGTAATGGTGGGTAGATGTATGTATTACGCACCATAAACTCTTTTAAAATATCGTTTTGGATGGTTCCACTTAATTGGTCTAAAGAAACACCTTGTTTTTTAGCTGCTGCAATGTAAAACGCCATAATGGGTAATACAGCACCGTTCATGGTCATAGAAACAGACATTTTATCCAACGGAATTTGGTCGAATAAAATTTCCATATCTAAAATAGAATCGATTGCCACACCTGCTTTACCAACATCACCTGTTACACGAGGGTGATCGGAATCGTACCCTCTATGTGTTGCTAAATCGAATGCTACTGAAAGTCCTTTTTGACCTGCTGCTAAGTTTCTTCTGTAAAAAGCATTTGACTCTTCGGCAGTAGAAAAACCTGCATATTGTCTAATTGTCCAAGGACGCATGGCATACATTGCGGTATAAGGTCCTCTTAAAAAAGGAGGTACTCCAGCAACATAGTTTAGATGTTCTGCTTCTGAAATATCGTCCTTTGTAAAATGTTTTTTTACAGGGATGCCTTCAGGCGTATTCCAAACGTCTTGATTATTTTTATTTTCAACGGTTGGTTTAACAGCTGAATTTAATTTTATATCTGAAAAATCTGGTTGCATAGTCTTAAGAATTTAATGTTTTTTGAACTTTTTTCTGAATAGCTGAAAGTGTTACAAGAACATCTGATCTCATATTTACAACACCATCTAAACCTGCTTCAGTTAATTCGTCCATATTTTTAGGAGCACCAGCTAATAATAATACTTTATCAGTATTAATAGCTCTAAATGCTTTTATGAAGTCCATTGCTGTTTCATCGTAATCTTGATCTGAACTACAGATAACAACAACGTGAGAATTAGATTTGGCACTTTGTGTAGCAGCAACTACAGCGCTTTCAAAGCTTTCTTCTTGGTGAACGTCAAAACCACTTACTCCAATAAAATCATAAGCAAAAGCAGCTCTGGCCTTACGCATGGTTAAATTTCCGTAACTCGCTAATTGCACTATGGGACGTACGTTAGTAGCTGCAACTAATTCTTCAGTCACTCTTCGCATTGCTTCAATTTCTAAAGACGCTCTTCGTGGCGTTAACACTTTTGGATTTGCAGCATCAGCTTTAGAAAGAATACTAGGTTCTACCGTTTCCATTAAGTTAGGATATTTGTTAATACCTACCATGGCAGAACGACGTTGACTTAGGAATTTTAATTTTGTTAAACGAATTTCAGCAATTTGTTGTTGAATGGTTTCGTTTTCAAAAGCAGTATAAAAACCTCCTTCAGATTGAATTGCTTTAAATAATTCCAATGCTTTTTCAGCAATTTTAGAACTTACTTCTTCAATATAATACGAACCATCAACTGGATTTGAAACTTTCCCAAAATAAGATTCTTCTCTTAAAATAGTGGTGATGTTTCCAGCGATTCTACTAGAAAAATCTGAAGAACTCTTAAACTCTTTATCGTAAGCATCAATTAAAACACCATCTACATTACCTAAGATGGCAGACATAGCTTCAGTCGTACAACGTAATAAGTTTGTTTCTGCATCGGTAACCGATTTACTCCAAATAGACGTTTTAGCAGTTATGGTATTAGAAAAATCTGTAACACCATATTTTGCAGCCACTTCAGCTAATAAATTATTAAACGCTCTGAATTTACCAATTTCAACAAAGTACTCTAAGCCTATAGCTAATTGCACATTTAAGTTGTTGAAAATGGATTGTGCCTCAACACCCTTTTCTTTTAATTTTTCAACTAAAAAAACTAAGGAATTTAAAGTATAAGCAATCTCTTGAACTTGGTTTGCACCAGAATCTAAATATTCTGTTCCAGAAACGGTAATGGCTTTAAAGTTTGGGAAATCGGCCGTTAATTTTACTAATTCTGCAGCAACATCCACTTTACTTTCATCAAAAGAGGCTGTTGTTACATAGCTAGAAATAATTTTTGTATCAATATAACCTTTCAGGTTTTTCCCTTTTGCAAAAGCCACTAAATCTTTAGTGAAATCAATGGCATTATTATACACTTCAAAAGAAACTGTAACAGTGTTTAAATCTATTCCGTTTAGAAGTTCTGAAACAGCTACTTTATCTATTAACTGAAAAATGATTCCGTTAAGACCTTCTTCAACTGCTTTTTTTGCTGATTCGTTTCCAGATTCAGCACAACAAACTGCAACAGTTCTGTAATTCACTAATGCTTGTGAATTTTCTCCTGTGTTTTTAAGTTGGGTAATAGCATCTTCATTTGTATAAAAAGGCTGAAAATCGAGACCACTTAAATTATTCCAAACTAGTTTTTTATTAAAATCTTCGCCTTTTAAATCGGCATTTACTTTTTCAATCCATTGCTGCTTGGTTACAGGAGCAAATTCTGAAAAAAGCTTTTTATTAGTATCCATACTATTTATATTATGTTCAACTTTTATATTTAAACGGTTATACTATTTCCAAATCTCTCAAAAATAGCTTTATCTAATTCTTCTCTATGATTAGGATGTGCAATGTCTCTTAAGGCTGTTGCACGTTGTTTTAAGTTTCTTCCAAAAAGCTCTGCAATACCAAATTCGGTTGCTACAAAACGTGCATGTGCTCTGGTAGTTACTACGCCTGCACCTTGTTTTAACATTGGTGTAATTTTAGAGACGCCTTTTAATGTTTGTGAGGAAATTGCAATAATTGGTTTTCCTCCTTGAGATAAGGCTGCACCACGCATAAAGTCCATTTGTCCACCAACACCAGAGAACATTCTTGTACCAATTGAATCCGCACAAACCTGACCAGTAATATCTATTTCTATAGCAGAGTTAATGGCTGTAGCTTTTGGATTTTGACGGATAATAGACGTGTCGTTTACATAAGCGATGTCTCTCATTTCAATTTCTGGATTGTTATCCATAAAATCGTATAATCTTCTAGTACCCATAGCAAATCCTGATACAATTTTATATGGATTTGTTTTCTTTTGAGAACCGTTAACAACGCCTCTTTCAACCAAATCTACTAAACCTTCAGAAAACATTTCAGTATGAACTCCTAAATTTTTGTGGTTTGTTAAATAAGTTAAAACCGCATTTGGAATTCCACCAATACCCATTTGAAGTGTAGCACCATCATCAATAATGCCAGCAATATTTTTACCAATAGCTTTTTCTTCTTCAGATGGTTGTACAAATTTCATTTCATAAATTTCCTCAACAACTTCTACACAAGCAGAAAAGTTTCTTAAATGAACCTGAGCATCTCCAAAAGTTCTTGGCATTCTTGGGTTAATTTGAGCTATAATAGTTTTACCGTGCTCAATTCCAGATAAAACAATATCTACTGAAACTCCTAAAGAACAAAATCCATGTTGGTCTGGAGGCGACACATTAACTAAAACAACATCTAAATTCATATATCCTTGACGGAATAAACTTGGAATATCACTTAAAAAAATTGGAATATAATCTACAGTATCACCAACCATTTTTCTAACGTTTCCGCCAATAAAAAAGGCACTAGTATGAAAACTATCTCTTAGTTCAGGAGCAACATATCCACATTCTCCCTCTGTATGTAAATGACAGATTTCTACACCTTTTAATTCAGGACCGCGAGCAACCATAGCTCTTATCAAAGCTTGAGGTGTAGCTGACCCTCCTTGAATTAATACGCGATCTCCCGATTTAATCAATTTTACAGCTTCGTCTGCTGTCATTTTATTTGGTAAATTCATTTCTTTAAATTTTAAAAATTTGATTGTATTATTATTATTATTTTAATTTATCCTAAAAAACTCAATATAATACCGGCAGCAATAGCAGATCCTATAACTCCGGCAACGTTTGGCGCCATGGCGTGCATTAACAAGTAATTATGCGGGTCGGCTTTTATACCTTCGGCGTGCACTACCCTAGCACTATCTGGAACTGCTGAAACGCCTGCAGCACCAATAAGTGGGTTTAACTTATCTTCTCCTTTAAGGAAAAGATTCATGAATTTTGCAAATAGCAATCCGCCCATTGTTGCTATAACAAATGAAATGGCTCCTAATCCAAAAATCATCAACGAATCTTTAGTAATAAAAATATCTGCTTGGGTAGATGCTCCTACAGTAACACCTAACAAGATGGTTACAATATCAATTAATTTAGTACGCGCCGTATCTGCTAAACGTTCTGTTCTACCAGATTCTTTTAATAAATTCCCGAAGAACAACATCCCTAATAATGGTAAGGCACTAGGCGAAATAAAGGTTGTTAGCAATAATGCAACTACTGGAAAAATCATTTTCTCCTTTTGAGTTACTGCTCTTGGAGGTTTCATTCTTATTAAACGCTCTTTTTTAGTGGTTAATAATTTCATGATTGGTGGTTGAATAACCGGTACTAATGCCATATAAGAATAGGCTGCAATAGCAATAGGTCCTATTAGGTTTTTAACCGTAGTGCCATCGGGCAAAATATTAATCCCATTGGCTAATTTTGATGACAAGAAAATAGCAGTTGGTCCATCGGCACCTCCAATAATACCTATTGCACCAGCTTCGGGCAAACTAAATCCTAAATATAAAGCACCTAAAAATGTACCAAATACCCCAATTTGAGCTGCAGCACCTAAAAGCATCAGTTTAGGGTTCGCTATTAAAGATGAAAAGTCCGTCATCGCTCCAATACCCAAAAATATAAGCGGTGGATACACCCCTTTCACTACCCCAAAATACAAATAATTTAATACGGAACCTGTTTCATATATTCCTGTTTGGTAGCCTGCCACAAAAGGAATATTACCAAGTATGACACCGGTTCCTATAGGTATTAACAAAAGTGGTTCGTAATCAAATTTTATTCCCAGATAAATAAATACAATACCTATAAAAATCATGAGAATGTTGCCCGATTGCGCATTGGCAAAGCCTGTAAAACTATAGAATTGCTTAATACCATTAACAGCTTCAGCAAAAAAGCTTTCACTAGTTTCGTCTTCCATTTGTGCAACTGTTGTAGTTGTTTGGACGTTGGCGGAACTTGCATTCATCCCAAAAACAGGTCGGATGAAAACTAGTAGTGATAGAACTCCAAATATTAATATTACTTTCTTCATTTTTTTCATTTTAATGATTGGCAAATATTAAACGATGCGGTAATTTTGGTTAAATTCCTCGGCATCGTTTAAAATGACCTATCATTTTATTATTCTAATTCTATCATGACTTCACTTTGTAATACTTGTTGTCCAACCTTAACATTAATGGCTGTAACGGTACCTGATTTTTCTGAAGCTATACTGTTTTCCATTTTCATAGCCTCTAAAACCAATAATACATCTCCCACCTTAATGGTATCTCCAATTTTCACGTTAATGGACAAAATAATACCTGGGATTGGAGCAATAATTTTGGCTATTGAAGAACTTGGGTTTATTTTAATTGGCTCAACAGTTGCACTTGATGGCTTACGAACAAGCGTTGGTGTTTTGATTTTTTTAACCTCTTCTTTCATTTTAACAGAATAGGAGGTCCCGTTTACTTCCAATTCTATAGTATTATCTTCGTGCGAAACAATTTTAACTCCGTAACTGTTTTCGTTTATTTTGAATGAGAAATTTTTCATTGTTACCTTTCTTTATCAGATTTAAATCATTCTGAATTATAGTCTGTTTCTATAAGCACTATAAATTTTAGAACTCCAAGGAGAATACATTTTTCTAGCCTGTTTTATGGTTAAAATAGCATTCTCATGATCGTGCTGGCTGTTTAAATACATATGAATTGCCGCCGAAATGGCCGCAGCAATTTCACCAGTAAATTGATCGTTCACTTTAGGTGAAATTTCCTTTATTTTTTTATCTGGACCTTTAGTAATTATTTTATAAACATACAGCATTACAGGCATGGCAAATTTAAAAAACAAGGTTAACAGTAACAAACCACTAAAAACTATGGACAATCCCGTTATTAAAATGATGTAACCTTCAGTAATCGTATCGGTCATTAAAAAAATATGTGTCATTACAATGGAATATTTGAGTGTTTTTTAGGCGGATTCACATCCTTTTTATTTGCTAGCAACTCTAATGCTCTAATGATTCTAAAGCGTGTGTTTCTAGGTTCAATAACATCGTCAATAAAACCATATTTAGCAGCCACATATGGGTTGGCAAATTTGGTATTGTATTCGTGCTCTTTCTCTTCTATATAATGCTGTTTTTCATCAGCATCTTCAATCTTGCTAATATTGGAACCTTCTAAAACCTCAACAGCACCTTTAGCACCCATTACGGCAATTTCTGCCGTTGGCCATGCGTAATTTAAATCGCCTCGCAACTGTTTACAGCTCATCACATCATGTGCACCTCCATAAGATTTACGAAGTGTGATGGTTACCTTTGGTACAGTAGCTTCTCCATAAGCAAATAATAATTTGGCGCCGTGTAAAATAATACCACCATATTCTTGTCCAGTACCTGGCAAGAACCCTGGTACATCTACTAAAGTTACAATGGGAATATTGAAAGCATCACAAAAACGCACAAATCTGGCCGCTTTTCTAGATGATTCACTATCCAATACACCTGCATAATATTTAGGTTGATTAGCTACAATTCCAACCGAACGCCCATTAAAACGAGCAAACCCTACAACAATATTTTTCGCATAATTTCTGTGAACTTCTAAAAACTCACCATTATCTGTAATTGTTGAAATAACATCAATAATATCATAAGCTTGATTCGCATTTTCAGGGATAATGGTATTTAAAATATCATCCAACCTATCAATAGGGTCTGATGTTGAAATACTTGGTGGATCTTCCAAGTTATTTGAAGGTAAATAGCTTAATAATTTTCTAATTAAAAGCAGATTTTCTTCATCGTTTTCAGCCAAAAAGTGTGATACCCCAGATTTGGTGGAATGTATGCTCGCACCACCCAATTGTTCTGCCGTTACCACTTCACCTGTTACCGTTTGCACTACCTTGGGCCCCGTTACAAACATGTAACTGGTTTTGTCTGTCATGATAGTAAAATCTGTTAAGGCAGGTGAATATACCGCTCCCCCAGCACAAGGCCCTAAAATGGACGAAATTTGAGGAATGACACCTGATGCCATAATGTTTCTTTGGAAAATTTCGGCATAACCAGCTAACGACCTAACACCTTCTTGAATACGAGCTCCTCCACTATCATTAAGTCCAATTACAGGCGCACCAATTTTCATGGCCATATCCATGATTTTACAGATTTTTAAGGCGTAAGTTTCTGAAAGCGAACCACCAAAAACCGTAAAATCTTGAGCAAATACATAAACAATTTTTCCATCAATAGTACCATGACCCGTTACAACACCATCGGATAAATAAATTTCCTTATCCAGTCCAAATGATTTTGTTCTATGGGTAACGAACATATCAAACTCCTCAAAACTATTATCGTCCAAAAGAATGTCAATTCTTTCGCGAGCAGTCAACTTTCCTTTAGCATGCTGGGAATCAATACGTTTTTCACCACCACCTAATCTTGCTTTAACTCTTTTTTCAATGAGTTCGTTGATTTTATCTTGATTTGCCATTACTTTGATGTATTTGCTTTTCCCTTTATTTTTTTATTCTTTTGAACAAAGTTCTGTTAGCACACCTAACGTTGACTTTGGATGTAAAAAACCAATATTCAACCCTTCTGCACCTTTTCTTGATACTTTATCAATAAGCGTTACGCCTCTTTCCTCAGCTTGTTGTAAAGCTTCTGTCGCATTTTTAACCGCAAAAGCGATGTGGTGTATCCCTTGACCTTTTTTCTCAATGAATTTCCCAATAGGACCATCGGGCGATGTACTTTCAAGTAATTCAATTTTTGTATTACCTACCAAAAAAAAGGCTGTCTTCACCTTCTGATCAACAACCTCTTCAATTGAATAGCATTTCATTCCTAAAACCCCTTCATAATATTTAATAGATTCTTCAAGATTATCAACAGCTATTCCTATGTGCTCAATGTGTGTAATATTCATAATTAAAATGTTATAGTTTAATGTTTAATAAGTATCAAAATTAAAGGAAGACTCCTTTCTAAATTATGACAGAAGTCATGTATTACGGAATATTTGAAAATAACGGAAACTATAACGTTTTAGTTACTTTCTTTTTTATCCTCTTCCAAATATAAAGAAATAAAAAAACTATATTTTTAATAAACTCATATTAATTGATTGTTATCTTTTTTTTAATTCCCAATATATTTTAAATTCTTAAACCGAAATTAACTTAATGATAATCAAACAAATAAATTCATTACTGATTTATCAAATTTTGACATGAATTTTTCAATATCAAAAAACAAAATTTCATTTTTTTTAAGAAATTTGATGTTTTAATTAATATTTTGTTTAACTTTATTGAATAATAATTAAACAAAAAGACATGAAACAAATTTCCATTGTAAAGAAAATTCAAAGAACATTGGCTTCTTTGATCTTGCTGATGTTTATTAATTTATTATTCAGCAATGAATTGAATGCACAATGTACTGCAGGTGCCGGTACTTTAACAGCAGACCTAACCCCTGTTCAAATATCGGGAGGCGGCGTAACCATCAGCGCCACTCAAGCAACCGCTACTACGGTGCCTACTAATTACGAAGTGGTTTATGTTCTAACTTCTGGACCAACACTAATTATTGAACAGATTGGAGCTACTCCAGAATTCAATGTGACCGCTGCTGGCAATTATACCATACACACTCTGGTAGCTGAATTATCCGATTCCCATGACCCTAATTTTTTGGATGCAAACATGGTAGTGCCCGGAACCACCACTGGTGGCGACGTGCTAGGATTTGTAACCTCTAACGGACTGTGCGCTTCATTAGATGTAACCGGTGCGCCCATTACCGTAGAGACTTGTACTGCAGATGCCGGCACGTTAACAGCAGACTTAACCCCTGTTCAATTATCGGGAAGCGGTGTAACCATCAGCGCTACTCAAGCAACAGCTCCTACGGTGCCTGCCAACTACGAAGTAGTATATGTATTGACATCTGGACCAACATTGATTATTGAACAGATTGGAGCTACTCCAGAATTCAATGTGACCGATGCTGGCAATTACACCATACATACTCTGGTAGCTGAACTATCCGATTCCGATGACCCTAATTTTTTGGATGCAACCATCGTAGTGCCCGGAACCACCACTGGTGGGGATGTGCTAGGACTTGTAACCTCTAACGGACTCTGCGCTTCATTGGATGTAACCGGTGCGCCCATTACCGTAGAGACTTGTACTGCAGATGCCGGTACGTTAACAGCAGATTTAACCCCTGTTCAATTATCGGGAAGCCGTGTAACCATCAGCGCTACTCAAGCAACAGCTCCTACGGTGCCTGCCAACTACGAAGTGGTATATGTATTGACATCTGGACCAACATTGATTATTGAACAGATTGGGGCTACTCCAGAATTCAATGTGACCGCTGCTGGCAATTATACTATACACACTCTGGTAGCTGAACTATCCGATTCCGATGACCCTAATTTTTTGGATGCAACCATCGTAGTGCCCGGAACCACCACTGGTGGCGATGTGCTAGGACTTGTAACCTCTAACGGACTGTGCGCTTCATTGGATGTAACCGGTGCGCCCATTACCGTAGAGACTTGTACTGCAGATGCCGGCACGTTAACAGCAGACTTGACTCCTGTTCAATTATCGGGAAGCGGTGTAACCATCAGCGCTACTCAAGCAACAGCTCCTACGGTGCCTACCAACTACGAAGTAGTATATGTGCTAACTTCTGGACCAACATTGATTATTGAACAGATTGGGGCTACTCCAGAATTCAATGTGACCGCTGCTGGCAATTATACCATACATACTCTGGTAGCTGAACTATCTGATTCCGATGACCCTAACTTTTTAGATGCAACCATCGTAGTGCCCGGAACCACCACTGGTGGGGATGTGCTAGGACTTGTAACCTCTAACGGACTCTGCGCTTCATTGGATGTAACCGGTGCACCCATTACCGTAGAGACTTGTACTGCAGATGCCGGCACGTTAACAGCAGACTTAACCCCTGTTCAATTATCGGGAAGCGTTGTAACCATTAGCGCTACTCAAGCAACAGCTCCTACGGTGCCTGCCAACTACGAAGTAGTATATGTATTGACATCTGGACCAACATTGATTATTGAACAGATTGGGGCTACTCCAGAATTCAATGTGACCGATGCTGGCAATTACACCATACA
>NZ_SLUP01000006.1 GCF_004341235.1 Mariniflexile fucanivorans | reverse complement strand
GGCTGTATCAAGAGGACGGCAAGTTTTGATATAGAACAGTACGATGCACTATCGATAACCTCGGCCATAGGAGAGATAAACGAGATTGTAGCCGTTGCAACGGGCGGTTCGGGCACCTACGAATATACCCTTAACGGGGAAGCTTACGGAAGCACCAATAAATTCTTGATCTATGAATCGGGCAACTATACGGTTTCCGTGACCGACAGTTATGGATGTTTTGCCTCGGAGACCAAGTATTTTGAGTTCATCGATCTGTGCATCCCAAATTATTTCACCCCGAACGGTGATACCGTTATGGACACGTGGGCACCGGGATGCGCATTGCAATACCCGAACATGAAGGTTCTCATTTTCGATAGG
Source organism: Mariniflexile fucanivorans (assembly GCF_004341235.1). Classification (GTDB taxonomy): domain Bacteria; phylum Bacteroidota; class Bacteroidia; order Flavobacteriales; family Flavobacteriaceae; genus Mariniflexile; species Mariniflexile fucanivorans. Next base: position 331,079 of record NZ_SLUP01000006.1, on the reverse strand, counting down.
TACGGAAGAAAATTGGCCACTTTGGGCGTAAACGATACCTGGGACGGTAAGTATCAAGGAAAAGGCCTTCCATCGGGCGATTATTGGTATAGCATCAAGCTGAACGATAAGAGGTACGATAAACAGGTCGTTGGACATTTTACAATATACAGATAAAGAAAAAGGGCAACCAGTGGTTTTTTTTTGACCATTGAAAAAAACAAAACATTATGCGCAAAACAATCATATACCTACTTTTTATGGCCATTGGCACGTTGCACGGTCAAGAGCTGAACCTACCGGTATTCACGCAATATCTGGCCGATAACAACTTTGTGGTCTCACCGACCTATGCGGGGATCGGCGATAACTTAAAGATTCGTGCCAACGGCCTCACGCAGTGGGTGGGGATCAAGGACGCTCCGGACAACCAATCGCTGTATGCCGATTTTAGGATCGCGGACCGCTCGGGCGTAGGGTTTTCATTTTACAACGATAAGAACGGTAACACGATCCAGACGGGCGCCAAATTTTCCTTTGCGCACCATCTAACGTTGGACTATTACTCCAAGCAGTACCTGTCCTTTGGGATTTCGTATAATTTAAACACCTTTAGGATTGATGTCAACAACTTATATGGCTATGACGAAAATAACGGGACACCAATACCTTCGGGCTTAACGGATGATAGGCGTACGGCCAACAACAATTTCGATGTAGGTATCCTGTATAGGAACAAAGGGTTCTTCGCAAGTTTAAACGCGAACAATATCTTGGAAAAGAATATAGATGCGGATATTCGAAAAACCGAGCCTATCATGCTGCTCAACTACCAGATCTATTCGGGGTATACCTTTAAGGGCCCCAAGAACAGCGGGCTGGAGTTCGAGCCATCGGTGTATTACCAGATGTTCAGCAGCGACAAGCGCTCGAGTACGGACGTGAACTTCAAGTTCCGGAAATACAACAGGAACGATGATTATTATTGGGCGGGACTATCGTACCGTTATTTGAATGATCAGTTTTTCAAGCCCTTGAACGTAGGCCCTATGGCGGGTTTCAAGAAGAGCAACTTTTACTTTGGCTACGCCTACCAGATCACCATGAACGAGCTCTCTGGCTTTAACTCTGGCACGCACGTAATAACCATCGGGCTTGATTTTCTACAGGGCATCAGCAATTGTCCCTGTACACAAAACCCTGTGCATTATTAGTGTGATTTTCACTAGTAAAACCAAAGTGTTATACTATTTTTGCAACTTGAAAAGAAGGAGTCAATTAAATCTTTCTTGAAGTTAAATTATTATAGGTAGCAACAATGGAATTAAGGAACATACAACGTATCGCATTAAGTACTTATTTTTTCTTATCAGGTATTTGTTTTGCTTCGTGGGCATCACGTATTCCAACGATTAAAGATTTTTTTAATTTGAATGAAGCCGAACTAGGTACCATTCTTTTGGCAATGCCAATAAGTTCTTTAATTGGGCTTCCTTTTTCAGGATGGTTGGTATCAAAGTTTGATAGTCGCGTACCTCTTATTGTTTCATTCATTTTTTTCTCGATAGCTTTAACGTGTATTGGCTTTGCTACAACAACTTTTTGGTTAGTACTTTCGGTTTGTTTGTTTTCGTTTTCTATGCGAATTTTAAATATTTCGGTAAATACCCAATCTATAACGATACAGAAAAAGTTCGAAAAACGTATTGTTGGTGCTTTTCATGGGCTTTGGAGTACGGGCGGATTGGTAGGTGTTGCCTTTTCTACACTCATGGTAAAAATGGATATTTCTATGCAAATTCACCTATTAAGTATTTCAATATTTAGCTTAATAGTAGCATTAATAACTTATCAATTTGCTGTTAAAGGTGATATTTCTACTACGGGTAATAAGCTGATAATCGGTAAACCGGATCCCTTTATTTTATATTTAGGCATTATAATATTCCTAGCTGCTATTTGTGAGGGAGGCATGTTCGATTGGAGTGGGGTGTACTTTAAAGATGTTGTAAAGGAGGAAGTATTTACATATGGTTACCTTGTTTTTATGGGCACCATGGCGCTATCAAGGTTTTTTTGTGACAGACTAGTAGATGTATTTGGATTGCAGAAAACGTATATTTTAAGTTCGTTACTTATAGCATCGGGTATTGCAATTGCAATAATATTCCCATTTTTCTGGCCAGCTTTATTGGGTTTTTGTTTTGTAGGTTTTGGTACAGCGGCCATTTTTCCTGTAACATTTTCCTTGGCAGGAACATCAAAAAAATATTCGCCTGGTATGGCAATATCTATAATAACCACTTATGCTATTGCAGGAATGTTAATTGGACCACCATTAATAGGCTATTTGGCACATGCTTTTAATTTACGAAGTGCCTTTATAATTTTTATCCTACTTGGTTTTATATTTATTCCAGTATCTCGCGCTTTTTTTAAATTTCAATCTAAACAGATTCTATAAGTCATGATTTATAGTAGCCAAAATTTATATTATTTTACTTTATCAAAATGTTATGTTTTTAATAATGGGCTTAAAAATACTTGTGAAATTTAAATCTTAATCTTAAATTGCCTTTAAGGCGAATCTTACTTTCATGAATATTTATATTATTATACTTATAGAATTTTTATTTGTTGCAGCAAGTATACTTTTATTGTTTAGGCTTAGGTCTAAATTGGGCTTAGCACCACTTTATCTACTGTTGGGGTCTGTCAAGTATTTGTTAAATAGCTTAAGTACTACGTTAAGTTTTAATTTTTTTGGAGAGTATGTTATTTACCCAGGCTCGGTGGTTTTATTTAGTGCTGTTTTATTTGCCGTTTTGTTAATTTATATAAAAGAAGGTGTTTCAAGTGCCCGAACGCTTATTGTAGGAATTATTATTTCCAATTTTGTTCTAACAGTGTTATTTGATATTACGTACGCTCAAGATTTAATAATGAGTAATGCTACTGATATAAATTTAAATTCAGCTTTCATAATCGATTATAAGTATTTTATAATAGGCAATGTTTTATTGCTTTTAGACTTTTTTTTAATAGTCATTTTGTATCAATATTTAATTCTAAACTTTAAAAGGCTTCACTTTTTCTTAATCATTTTTATATCGCTCTTTAGTGTTTTAATTTTCGATGCTATTATTTATAATATAGCTAAGTTTTACGGTACACCTTATTTTATAAATTCAATGATAAGCCACATCATTGGTAAATCAATTTCCTCTCTAATATTTTCAATAATACTTTACGTGTATTTAACATTTTTAGACAAAGAGAAAAATAAAGCAACTTTTATAGCAAATCAAGAACGCAATATTTTTTCAATTTTAACATATAGAAAAAAATATTTTAACTTAAAAGTAGAGAAAAATGTAATAGAACAAAAGTTAACATCTCAATTAGAAACCACATTAAATAACATTTCAGATGGTTTTATTTCTTTGGATACCAATTGGTGCTATATATATGTAAATGGAAAAGCTTGTGAATATTTAGGAAGAACACCAAGTAATATATTGGGAAAAAATATATGGACAGAATTTCCTGAAAAGGCTAAACAGCCACTTTACAATGTATACCACAAAGCCGCAGAAACGCAAGAAACACAATATTATATAGAGTATTCCAAATTGCTTGACAAATGGTATGAAAGAAGAATTTATCCGTCTCCAGAAGGACTAACTATTTATATCACAGATATAACAAAGCAAAAAAAAGCAGAAGGACAAATAATAAAAAATGAGAAATACTTAAATAATATTTTAAATAATATTGGAGACCCCATCTTTGTAAAAGATGACCAAAGTAAGATACTTTTAGTAAATAATGCGTTTCGCGAAATTTTTAACATACCTGAAGAAGATATAATAGGAAAATCATTAATTGATGATGTACCTCCAGAAGAAAGAGATAACTTTTTAAGCATTGATAAACAGGTGCTCGATTCGGGTATTGAGAATGTTAATGAAGAGACTTTCACTTTTAGAGAATTGGAAACACGAGTAATTTCTACAAAAAAATCAAGATTTCTTGATGATGCTGGAAATAAGTTTTTAATTGGAACCATTAGAGACATTACCGAACGTAAAAAAGCAGAGATAGCAATAAAGGAAAGCGAAGAAAAATTCTCAAAAGCGTTTGAATCTAAAGTTATTGGTAAAGCAATTCTCAATAACGAAAAAAGAATTATTGAAATAAATGAAGCATTAACTAACATTCTTGGATATAAACGAGAAGACATGTTAGGAAAAACAGCTGAAGAAATAGGTTTTTTCAAATTAGATAATGAGAGAAACCAAGAAAATGAAAAAATGCTTTGGACAGAGTTTGATAAAAACGGTTACACATCAAATGTGGAGTTAAATTACAAAATGCACTCTGGAAAAGATAAATTCTTATTAATCTCTTTTCAAAGGCTTAAGTTAGTTGGAGAAAACCATATTTTAATAACGGTTTTAGATATAACTGAAAAGAAAAATGCTGAACAAGAACTAGAACAGTACAGAAATAATCTGGAAAATTTAGTAAAAACAAGAACAGAAGAAGTAAATTTAAAAAATGCCGAATTACAACGTATGAATAAATTGTTTGTAGGCAGAGAATTGAAAATGAAAGAGCTTAAAAATATTATTAAAGAATTAAAGTTAAAAATCGATAATTAAATAAGGTATTTAAAAAAAATATCCATTTAATTTTGTTTAATTATGAAAAGAAACACCCTTTATCTTTTTTTTAAAAAACCCTTAATAGCAGGTTTAGCAACATTTGTTGCTTTACTTGTTGTTACTCAATATATTGCTTATCAAAAGTATTTAATAAACGAAAATGAACAAAAAAAGAAAACAACCAATGAAATAGAGACTATAAAACAGAGACTATTAGCGTTAATAATGTATAATAATTCTGCTACAAAACATCTAGCATATATTGTAGAAAGAAATGGAATCCCTGACGATTTTGATAAGATAGCAAATGAATTACTAGAAATAAATAAATATTTTTCTGTTGTAGAATTAGTAGATCGTAATGGTTTTATAACACACGTGTATCCCCAACAAGATAATGATATAATAGGTTTTAATATTTTAAAAAACCCAAAAAGTGGTGATGGAGCATTTGCGACCATAAAAAGGAAAGATTTTTTTATGGCAGGTCCTGTTCCTTTAAAGCAAGGTGGTGTAGGTATGGTAAGCAGACAACCTATTTTTATAGATGGCGAATTTGCTGGATTTTCTGCAGTTGTTTCTAAACTTTCTGATTTTCTTAATGATTTAGGTATAGACCCCTCCAATAATAAAGATTTTAAGTACCAACTATCAAGGGTTAATCTTGAAACTGGTAATGAAAACTTTTTTTTAGAAACCGACATGTCTCCTTATAAAAAAAATGTGCTTCCCTTTAAAATGTTTGCAGGCGAGTGGAAATTATATGTGATTCCAACGGAAAAAAACATATATCCAGTTGTATGGTTTTCAATATTTGGTATTTTAATTTCAATAGTAGGTGGCTTCGGTATTTGGTATTTTTTGGGAGAATCAGAGCGGCTACAAAAACTTATTAGCAAGAAATTAATAACACAAGAATCGGAATTAAAATTAGTTCATGAGATTACCAGTGAGAAAATAAAAAAAAGCGAGGCAAACTTAATTGAAGCACAGCATATAGCTAAACTTGGAAGCTGGGAATTTGACATAAAAAACGCTAAATTATCATGTTCACCTGAAGCGTATAGGATTTTTGAAAAAGACCCAGAAAAATTTGAAGTCACCCTTGAAGCATTCCACAAAATGGTACATCCAGCCGATAGCGAATTACTACTTAAAACCTATAACGATTCTGTAAAAAACAACAAACCATATCAAATAACATATCGATTAGTGTTTGATAATAATCGTATTAAGTATGTTGATGAACAAGGCGAAACTTTTTACAATAATAAAAAAGAACCTATAAAATCTTTTGGTACCATTCAAGATATTACAGAAAGAAAGAAAACAGAAGACATATTAAGAAATAGCGAGTTGTTATACCGTACACTAACCTCCAATGCACCCGTTGGAATTTTTAATGCAGATGCTCAAGGCGCTTGTACTTATGTTAATGAAGAGTGGATGAAGTATTCAGGTATGACCTTTAATGAAGCGATGGGTACAGGTTGGAAAAACGCCGTACACCCTGACGATTTACAGGAATTAATTGCTGTAACTAAAAAATCATTCTTAAATAATAATGTATTTAAAACTGATTTACGATTCTTGCATAAAAACGGAAACGTTATTTATCTTCAATCAAAAGTCACTAAATTGTTTGACAGCAATAATAATTTATATGGTTATATAGGAATTTTAATAGACATAACGGAACGTGTTAATAATGAAAAGGAATTATTAATTTACAAAAATAATTTAGAGAAACTAGTAAACTCAAGAACAGAAGAACTTAATGATAGTAAGGAAGCACTATTGAACCTTCTAGAAGATATTAATTTACAATCTATTGAATTAGAAAAAGAAAAAGTAAAAGCTCAATCGGCAGATTTAATGAAATCTGCATTTTTAGCCAATATGTCGCACGAACTTAGAACCCCCATGAACTCCATTATTGGTTTTACCAGTATCCTATTAAAAGAATTTGCTGGTCCAATAAATGAAGAACAGGCAAAACAATTGGGGATGGTTAAAAAAAGTGGACAACACTTGTTAAGTTTAATTAATGATGTTTTAGATATTTCAAAAATTGAAGCAGGAGAACTGGTGGTTTCATTTGAAACTTTTGATTATTTAGAATTATTAAATAGTACCATTACTTTCATTACACCACAAGCTTTTAAAAAAGGTCTAAAAATCAATTCAGAAACCTCTTTACCAAAAATTATGCTTCTAAGCGATAAAAGGCGTGTGGAGCAAGTTTTATTAAACTTACTTTCAAATGCCATTAAATTTTCAAATAAAGGAACCATAGTGGTAAAAGTGGAAGTTGAAGATAATATGCTTACTACACATGTTATTGATGAAGGCATAGGTATAAGCAAACCAGGATTAAACAAATTATTTAATCCTTTTATTCAGCTTGATGGTGGACTCAATAGAAGCCAGGAGGGAACTGGTCTCGGTCTATCAATAAGTAAAAGTTTAGTAGAAAAATTAGGTGGTACCATAGAAGTGGTAAGTGAACTTGGTAAAGGAAGTGATTTTTTATTCAAATTGCCTCTAAATCAAAACGCTAATGACTAATTTTTTAAATTTAATATCTTAAATTCATTACATTTATAAAATAACATAATAAAATCTCTCACAAACATGAAATTATCCATTTTAATAATTGAAGACAACGAACAAAATATGTACATGCTATCTTATCTTCTTGAAAAAAGCAACTTTAAGGTTTTAAAAGCATACAATGGTATTGATGGCTTAAAATTGGCAAGCGAAAACAAGCCTGATATTATTTTGATTGATATTCAATTACCCGATATGGATGGTTATGAAATATGCAATAAATTATCACATAATGGGCTTTCTAAAAACACGGTGTTTATAACAGTCACTTCTTACGCTATGGGAGGTGATAAAGAAAAATCTATGGAAGCAGGAGCAGATGGTTATATTGAAAAACCTATAGACCCTGATACTTTTATTGAGCAAATGATGAGTATATATAAAATAAAAAATAAAAAACTTAATGAAAACGATTCTAATTGTTGATGATAGTGATGCAAACCTATACTTACTAAGAGTTATCCTTGAAAATGCTGGCTATTCGGTAATAGAAGCTAAAGATGGCAGGGAAGGGCTGCAAAAATTATATCATTCGAAAACAGATATGATTATTTCTGATATTTTAATGCCAATCATGGATGGGTATTTATTTTGTCAGGCTTGTAAAAAGGAAAAACTTTTTAAAAAAATCCCATTTGTATTTTATACATCAACATATACAGAACGTACAGATAAAGAATTTGCTTTAAAATTAGGAGCAGCTAAATTTTTAAATAAATCTATAGACCAGGAAGAGTTAATAGAAATAGTTAAAGATATTTTTGAGAAAACCCAAACTCAGAAAGATTATGTAAAAAAAGTAAGAATTAATGATGAGGAAGTATTAAAGCTTTATAGCGAACGCCTAATTAATAAGTTAGAGGAAAAAACCTTAGAACTTAAAATTGAAATTGTAGAGCGAAAAAAAATTGAGCAAGTTTTAATTCATGAAATTGAAGTCATGGATTTAATTAACTTAAACACACCTTTAGATAAAATTCTAGATCATATTATATTAAATTTTGAATCTACACATCCTGGGTATTTTGGTTCTGTAAATTTAGTAAACCAAGAAGGTACGCATTTGGAACCTATTTCTGCTCCAAATATGTCTAAGGCTTACATTTCAGCTTTTAGTAAAATTCGAATAGCTAATAATGTAGGATCTTGTGGTACAGCCGCTTTTTTAAAAAAACCAGTAATTGTTTCAGATATTAGTAAAGATCCATTATGGGAAACAAGTAAGAGCGTTGCTTTAAAATATAATTTAAACTCATGTTGGTCTGTTCCAATACTTAATAAGGAAAAAAAAGTATTAGGTACGGTTGCAATTTATAGCCATATTATTCAAAGCCCTTCATTAAACGATATAAAGGATTTAAACTTCGCCGTTAATTTAGCCAATATTGCCATTGAGAAAAAAAATGCCGCTAATGAAATAAAGAAAAAAGAAGAATCTTACAAATCGTTATTTGAACAAGCGAGTGATGCTATTTTTACATTTACTTTCGATGGTAAATTTCATAGTTTTAATCAGTCTGCTTCAACTATTTTAGGGTATTCAAAAGAAGAATTTGAAAAATTAAGTGTGCCAGATATCATTGAAGGAGAGTTTATTGAAAGTACATCAAATTATGAAAAGATACAAAGTGGAATACCAGTCATTGTTTATAGAAAATTAATAAGGAAAGACCGTACTATTATAGAAACAGAGGTATCATTAAAATTACAAACAGATGGAAGGGTTCTTGGTATAGTAAGAGACATCACCGAGCGCAATAAAATTAAATTAGCCTTAGAAGAGAAAAATCAAGAATTAATTAAAAAAAATCAAGAATTAGACAATTTTGTATACAGCGCGTCTCATGATTTTAGAGCGCCTTTAACCTCTTTAAAAGGTTTAATTAATATCACAGAGTCAAGTTTAAATCCAGATCAAGAAGAACAAAAAAAACAACTTCAAATGATGCTGAAAACCATTGGTAAGATGGATGTTTTTATTGACGATATTTTGGATTACTCTAGAAATTCCAGTACCGAAATTGATCATGAAAAAATTGATTTCGAAGCATTAATACAATCAATATGCGATAATTTAAAATATAAAGATTGTAATGAAACTCATAAAAAATCGGTTCATATCGATCAATCTGTAGATTTTTATTCAGATAAACATAGAATTGAAATTATTTTTAATAACATTATTTCAAATGCCATTGAATATTCCGACGCTACCAAAGATGAAAATTATATAAATATAACCATTAATTCAAATGCTGAAGAAGCAACAATTGTTATAGAAGACAATGGCATTGGTATTGATAATAAACACTTAGATAAAATATTTGGTATGTTTTATAGAGCAACCAAGTTTTCCAAAGGATCTGGCATGGGTTTATATATAGTAAAAGAAACTATAGATAAACTTAAAGGATCTATAACCGTAGAATCTAGATTAAACGAAGGTTCTAAATTCACAGTCTCTCTCCCAAATTTAAATTAACCTACTAAATATAAGGAAATGAAAGAGATTTTATTGATCGATGACAATATTATAGATAATTACATAAATGAATTTATTATAAAAAAAGCCCAAATAGCAGAGACTATTACAGTAAAAACATCGCCTGTTGAAGCTTTAAACTACTTGAAAGAGTTGACAGATGATTTTCCAAAGCTTATTTTTTTGGATATAAAAATGCCAGAAATGGACGGTTTTGGTTTTTTAGAAGCTTTTAATAATTTTTCTGAAGAACAAAAAGGACATACAAACATAATTATGCTTACATCATCCTATAATATTAATGATGTTCAAAAGGCAAATAAAAACCCTTATGTGAAGAAATATTTACTTAAACCTTTGGATGCCCTAAAATTAAGTGAAGCCCTAAAAGATGTGTTTTTATAATAATGTTGGGTGTAATTTGCGAAAACGACCAAGATTTGGAGTTTTTACCAATTTTTGGTATATTTGAGAAAAATATTAAAAATGAAAAATACATCAATATCACTCGGAAATTATTTTGACCAGTTTGTAAGCAGTCAAGTTTCTGCTGGACGATACAAAAATGTCAGCGAAGTAATTAGAGCTGGACTTCGACTCTTGGAAGATGAAGAAAGTAAGGTTGTTGCATTAAGAGAGGCCATTAGAAAAGGAAAAGAAAGCGGTATAGTAGAAGACTTTGACCCAATTCAAAACCTTAAAAATCTAAAAGCCAAACACGGAATTGATGCCTAAATATCGATTGACAAGTCTATATAATCAAGATATAAACGAAATTTGGGAATATACATTTCATAAATGGTCGGTTAGATAAGCGGATAAGTATTATGACTTATTGATTGAATCCTTTTATCAAATTACGATTGACCCAAATTGCGGTAAGAATTACGGAGGAGTAGAACCAAAACTTCGTGGACTCAAAACGGGAAAACATATTGTGTTTTATGAAATTATAGATGAAGATACAATTGAAATTAACAGGGTTTTACACCAAAGTATGGATATAAAAAATAAGTTTAATTAAATAAAAACTACACCCAAAAAAGGCTATAAGTCATTGATTGTTTTCGCCTACTTCTGTGAAAATCATCACGGATTTTCAGTTTGGTCGTACTTGCAAAGTAAAGTGCTAAGCCATGCAACTACTCATGCGAGCCGAGACCGATATAAAACTAGTGCTGTATAATTTCAACCTCAAAAAGTTTGTCCCAACGTTTTCCTGTTACAAAAATGGTTTTGGTTTCTGGGTTGTAAGCAATACCGTTTAGTACATCTAAACCTTCGTGTTGTGTTACTAATTTTTTTAATGGTGAAAAATCAATAACACCAATTACGGCTCCGTTTTTTGGGTTAATTAAAGCAACACCATCTTTCTGGTAGCGATTGGCATAAATAATGCCGTTAATCCACTCCATTTCATTAATCTCAACAATTTTACCTTTGTTGGTATATACCTGTATGTGGTCTTCTTCAGCCAAAGTATCCGGATTTAAAACCCAAATATTTTCGGTACCATCGCTTTTGTAAAGTTTCTTAGTATCATTGCAAATACCCCAACCTTCTTTACTGTTTCCGTATTTAAAACTATTAAGTTTTTCAAACGTATTCACTTCATAAACAAAACCAGTACCTGCTTGCCACGTAAGTTGGTAAATTTTATCGTTAAGTACGGTAAGACCTTCACCAAAATAAGCATCGGCTAAATTAACGTTCTTTATAATTTCTCCTGTTTTATAATCTACCTGTCTTAATTTCGATTCTTTACGCTGTCCGGTACTTTCATATAAATTACCTTTATAAAATTCAAGCCCTTGGGTGTACGAAGTAATGTCATGCGGATATTCATTAATAATTTTATAGGTATAAACCTTGGGAACTTCACTATTCAAAATAGTGATTGTTGAAGTAGCTATTTGTTTTTCATTGTTAAAATAAACAGTGGCCTCAATAGTGTGTTTACCTAATTTAAAGGTTTCTAAAGGAGACGATTCATCAATTTTTTTTCCGTCTAGTGTATAGTTAACAGAATCTATAGTATGATTTTTTTTATTTTCCAAAGAGATTTTTAAAGTCTCTTTATTAGAAATATCACCTTTTAAAGCATTGGTATTTATACTAAATTCACTGTTATTATGCCCAGTATTAGATCCACAAGAAATAATTAAAGCGCCTAATGAAATGATTAATAAGTGTTTAAATGTTTTCATTTTGAAAATAAATTTTAAGCAAGATATTTATTTAAAATCAGTTTAAAAAATGATTGTGATATTTTTAAAAGGTTGTATCTTTGCAGCGGCAAGTCCTACACAACCAGCTCCTGTTGAATCCTCCAGGGCGGGAACGCAGCAAAGGTAAATGGTCGTAGCGGTGTGATGTAGGTAGCTTGCCTTTTTTTGTACCCTTTACTTTCCTAAAAACTTTTACAATAGTAACTTTACAATCTCAATAATATAGATCATATGGCGCAAGTTGTTTTAATTACGGGAGGTTCTTCGGGTATCGGTAAATCGGTAGGTGAATTTCTTACTACAAAAGGTTTTATTGTATATGGTACCAGCAGAAACCCTGAAAACTACAAAGAAAGTAAATTTCCTATTTTAGAATTGGATGTAAAAAAGATTGAAACCATTAAACAAACCGTAAAAAAAATTATTGATAAAGAAGGTAGGTTGGACGTGGTTGTAAATAATGCTGGAGCAGGAATTACAGGTGCTATTGAAGAAATACCCGAAGCTGAAATTAAAGCAAATTTTGATACAAATTTTTTCGGACCTATAAATGTCATTAAGTCGGTTTTACCACAAATGCGTAAACAGCATGCAGGGTTGATAATTAATATTACTTCTATAGCAGGTTATATGGGTTTGCCCTACCGCGGTGTTTATAGTGCTAGTAAAGGTGCTTTAGAACTGCTAACAGAAGCTTTTAGAATGGAATTGAAAGATTTCAACATAAAAATGACTAACATTGCCCCTGGTGATTTTGCAACCAACATTGCCGCTGGTAGATATCATGCACCACTTTTAGATGATTCACCATATAAAAAGCCGTATGGAGACACCTTAAATTTAATGAATACGCATGTGGATAACGGAAGCGACCCTAATATGATGGCAGAAGCTGTGTTAAAAGTTATAAATACTAAAAACCCAAAAGCACATTATAAAGTAGGAGAGTTTATGCAGAAGTTTTCTATTGTGTTAAAGCGTATTTTACCTGATAAAGTATACGAAAAGATGCTAATGAAACATTATAAATTGTAATTTAACCTATTGGATAAATTAATGTTTTAAAAGACAAATCTAAAGGAAATTGTTGAAGTTCTACTTTCTATTAATTGCTCCTAATAGTTGCTCCTCAAAATTTACTGAAAAAATATTGGTATTATTATACACAATTTTTTGATGCTTGTCTATAACAATGGTTTTGGTCATGGGTTGAATAGCTAAAGCTTCAATAGATTCTTTTGGATTTTTGAACTGATATTCATCTTTAAACTTAAACCTATTATCCTTTAATGAAGCCTTTGGTCTGTCCTGTCCAAAATCATCAATATTAATAACAATAAACTTAACTTCTGGGTATTTTTCTTTAAGTTCGTTAAGTTTATAATGACTTTCTTTAAAGTGATTATAGTATTGGTTGGACCAAAAACAAATAACCGTAGGGGTTTTAATAAGGGAATTAATTTCTAATTCTTCATTTTTATAATTAACAATTTTAATATCAGGAAAATTACCACCTTCCTTTAAATTATTTAAAGATGCAGCAAAACGTTTAATTTCGTTTTTACCTGTTTCATCGCTACTTTTACTTAAGTAAGAGTTTACAATAGCGTCGTTATTTTCAGTGTTGTTGCTTTTTGAGAGGTAATTAGCTGTAAAGTGATATAGGAGTTCGTTTTTTATGGTTTTGTTAATTATTAAACTATCTACAATTTTTAGTCTATCTAGATTGTAGCACAAGGAATTTCTTTTGAATTCACTATCTGAGCTATGATGTAAATGGTCTTGAAGTGCCAAATTATTAGCACTATACCTTAAAAAGGAGTTGTAATGGTTGTGTTCTTTAAAAAAATCGTCATTGTAATTAATGGATTTTCTGTAACTATAAAAATCTTTAGGAAGCGCTTTTACAATTTCTGCTTTGTTATTGCCATGATGCACAAACGGATAGACTTCTTTACTTGAAAAATAGTTATAATCTATGTTTGCTTTTGCTATTTTTTCAAATAAAGCAGAAGGATTGTATTTACTTTTAAATGTATTTAATTTATTTAATTTAAAAGCTTTTAAAGAATCAACTCTACTTTCGTAAACATGCGGCTTTAATTGACAAAATTTAAAAATCTTCTTTTCTTGGATCTCATTTTCAAGAAATTCATTCATTAAATAATTATTTTTTTTATCGCCAATACCTGTAAAAACCAACGATTCATCAAATTCTAAGGTGTTTAATCTAAAAAGTAAACTGTCTTTAGGTTCCAACAATACCATTTGCACTTCACCACCATGATAAAATGTATATAAGCCTGCTTTTAGGTTGTTAATTTTATATAGAAACCTGTTCCTTTTATCTAGTTTGATAGTGTCTACAACGACATCCGATTTTAATATAACAACAAAATCGCTATTAGGATTCATGATTTCACCTCCAAAATAAGCATAGTTATCTTCTGCATTATTGCCATCTTTTTTGCAATTAAACAGTGTTAAAATAACTAATAAGCTTAAAAAGTGTAATTTCATATAAAAATTTTCGTTTGTATTTAAAAAAAGGTTGAAGTTAAAACCTTTTTGTAATTCCATAGTATAGAAGTGTGCTTTTAAAGAATGAACAATTTACACATACAAAAATATGCTATGTATTTATAAACTGTTGTTAATGCGCTGTTAAATGTTACAATAAGTCCTTATAAAACATACACAAATCATATAAGTTTTAAATTATAAAATTAAGCAACTAAGTTTCGACTTACGGTTTGAATTTTTTACTTTTGCAGCAAAATTAAAATACCCTCTATGTTATCAGTATCAAACCTTTCAGTCCAATTTGGCAAACGCATACTTTTTGATGAAGTAAGTACCACCTTTAATACAGGGAATTGTTACGGAATTATTGGCGCTAATGGTGCTGGAAAATCTACTTTTTTAAAGATAATATCTGGTAAGCAAGACCCAACTTCTGGCCATGTACATTTAGAACCAGGTAAACGTATGTCTGTTTTAGAACAAGACCATAATTTATATGATGAGCACACCGTTTTAGAAACTATTTTAATGGGAAATAAGCCATTATATAAAATTAAGACGGAAATGGATGCGCTTTATGCGGATTATTCAGATGAAAATGCTGATAGAATAGGAGAGCTTCAAGTGCTTTTTGAAGAAATGAATGGGTGGAATGCCGATAGTGATGCTGCTGCTATGTTATCCAACTTAGGTATCAAGGAAGAATTTCACTATACTTTGATGGGTGATTTGGATGGAAAACAAAAAGTGCGTGTACTTTTAGCCCAAACCTTATTTGGAAATCCGGATGTGTTGATTATGGATGAGCCTACCAACGATTTGGATTATGAAACCATCTCTTGGCTTGAAAACTTTTTAGCAAATTATGAAAACTGTGTGATTGTTGTATCGCATGACCGTCACTTTTTAGATGCCGTTTGTACACATATTTCAGATATAGATTTTGGAAAAATTAATCATTACTCTGGAAATTATACTTTCTGGTATGAATCTTCGCAATTAGCTGCGCGCCAACATGCGCAACAAAACAAAAAAGCGGAAGAGAAGAAAAAAGAATTGGAAGAGTTTATTCGTCGTTTTTCTGCCAACGTTGCAAAAAGCAAGCAAGCAACTAGTAGAAAGAAAATGATTGAAAAATTAAATATTGCTGATATACGCCGAACAAGTAGACGTTATCCAGCCATCATTTTTGAACGTGATAGAGAAGCAGGTGACCAGATTTTAAATATTCAAGGGTTGGCAGCATCAAGTAGTGAAGATGGCGATGTTCTTTTTAAAGACATCGATTTAAACCTTGCTAAAGGAGATAAAGTAGTTGTGTTTTCAAAAGATTCAAGAGCAACCACCGCTTTTTATGAAATATTAAACAATAAAGAAAAAGCGGATGCTGGTAAATTTGATTGGGGAGTAACCACAACACAATCCTACTTACCATTGGATAACAGCGAATTTTTTAATAACGATTTAACGTTGGTGGATTGGTTACGCCAGTGGGCAACCACCGAAGAAGAACGTGAAGAAGTTAATATTAGAGGTTTCTTGGGCAAAATGATTTTTAGTGGTGAAGAAGCTTTGAAAAAATCGAATGTCCTTTCTGGAGGTGAAAAAGTACGATGTATGCTAAGTAGAATGATGATGGTAAGAGCCAACGTGTTGATGTTAGACGAACCAACAAACCACTTAGATTTAGAAAGCATTACGGCATTTAACAACTCGTTGACTAATTTTAAAGGCACCATGTTGTTTACAACACATGACCACGAATTTGCTCAAACCGTTGCCAATAGAGTAGTGGAGTTAACCCCAAATGGCGTTATAGATAGATACACTACGTTTGATGAATATATGCAAGATCCAAAAATAAAGGAATTGCGTAACAAAATGTATGGGGTTACAGCATAGATGAAATAAAAAAATATAAAAAAAGAGCGATTTTCAATTGAAAATCGCTCTTTTTTATTGGATTTAATCCTTAATTAAGAATCCAGATCTTTAGTGATCTTATTAATAACTTCGGTAGCTCTTACAAGTTCATCTTTATGAACAAAAACTTCCTGAAAATCGGGAGCAGACGTACCTCCAAAACCACCTAATATAGCAGATTCAGATTGGTCTTTAATAATAGGGTTGATGTTCAACGTGTTCAATTCCATGGCAATGTGCTTAACCACGGCAAAGTTTCCTGTATATACTTTTATAAAATTAGAATCTGTCATAATTTAGGTTTTTAAGCGTTCAATTAAATATACGTAATTTTTAATTAATTGTAGCAAAAATGTGTTTATGATGTTGTAATAAAACCTATCTATTTTTAAAATTATTTTAATAAAATAAGTCGGTATAAAAAACGACTTTAAATCTATGTATTGCTTATTCGCTTAACGCAATTCAGCTCCCAATTGGGTTTCAAATTGTGTTTGGAGTGTTTTCATTATTTTATCAATCTGTTTGTCTGTAAGTGTTTTATTTTCATCTTGTAAAGTAAAACTAACTGCATAACTTTTTTTGCCAACAGGTAAGTTTTTACCTTGATATACATCAAAAAGACTCACGTTTTTTAGTAGTTGCTTTTCGCTTTGTTTGGCAATTTTTTGAATAGATTCAAAAGTAACGTTGTCATCTAATAATAAAGCAAAATCACGACGCACTTCAGGGTATTTAGGAATCGCTTTAAAAGTAACATTGTTGCGTTTCACAATATCTAAAACGGTATCCCAATAAAAGTTGGCATACAGTACTTCTTGAGAAATATCAAAATGCTTTAAAATTGGTTTTTTAATCAATCCGAAATCTACCAACTTCATTTTGCCTAAACCAAAACTTAAACCTTCACTAAATAAATCGTTTTCAATAGCCGATTCATTAAATCTTGACACTCCTAAACGCTCTAAAACACTAATAATATTTCCTTTAAGGAAGAAAAAATCACTTTTTGCATTAGGTGTGTTCCAACTATCCATGGTTTGGTTCCCCATTACAAATAATGATAAATGTTTGAATTCTTCACGCTTGTTGTTGTATCCATGATAGGTTTTTCCGAATTCAAAAAGTTTTAAATCGGAACGTCTTCTATTGATATTGAACGATACTGCTTCCAATCCAGAAAATAATAAAGATTGTCTTAAAACAGATAAATCGCCACTTAATGGATTCAGAATTGTAATGTTGTGTTCTTCCTTCAATTGGCCGCTTAAAGCTGCATAATTAGGTGTCGTCAATGAATTTGAAAGTATTTCAAAAAAACCTTGCGATGCTAACTGGTTTCCTACTAAATTTTGAATTTTGTGATCTTCAAAGCGGGAAGAGTTAGAAATAGAAGCATTTAACTTTTCGGTAGTTTTAATATTGTTATAACCGTAAACGCGCAATATTTCTTCAATAATATCGGCTTCACGAGTTACATCGTTTCTGTATGCAGGCACGGTTAAACCCAATCCTGTTTCGGTAACGTTGTTCACTTTAATTTCTAAAGAAGTTAAAATACGTTTAATGATTTCCTTAGGAATTTCCTCTCCAATTAATTTCTTCGCATTTTCAAAACTTAAACGTACTTGAAAATCTTCTATTTTATTCGAGTAAATATCTACAATATCACTTGTTATTTCACCTCCAGCAACCTCTTGAATTAATAAAGCGGCACGTTTTAATGCATATTCAGTTAAATTTGGGTCAATACCACGTTCAAAACGGAAAGAAGCATCAGTATTTAAACCATGGCGTTTAGCCGATTTACGAACGCTTACAGGATTAAAATAAGCACTTTCTAAGAAAATATTGGTTGTTCCTCCAGAAACTCCTGAATGAATACCACCAAAAACACCTGCAATACACATGGGTTTTTCGGCATCACAAATCATCAAATCATCTTCATGTAGGGTGCGTTCAACACCATCTAAGGTTACAAATTTTGTACCTGCAGCTAAAGTTTTAACTTCTACTTTATTACCTGAAATTTTTGAAGCATCAAAGGCATGCAAAGGTTGCCCTAAATCGTGAAGCACATAATTTGTGGCATCGACAATATTATTTATGGGGCTTAAACCAATAGCTTTTAAGCGGTGTTGCAACCAAACAGGCGATTCTTTTACCGTAATTCCAGATATGGTAAGACCGCAGTAGCGAGGTGCTAATTCTTTATTTTTTACCTCCACATCCATTTTTAAAGTACGATTATTAACATGAAACGCACTTACAGATGGGGTTATAAACTCTAAATTTATTTCCTTTTGTATCAACCCTGCTTTTAAGTCGCGGGCAGTACCTAAATGGCTCATCGCATCGGCACGGTTTGGTGTTAATCCAATTTCAAAAACTTGGTCATTTTCAATATCAAAAATTGAAGCAGCAAGTGTGCCAACTTCAATGCTCTCATCTAAAACCATGATGCCATCATGCGATTTTCCTAAGCCAAGTTCGTCTTCGGCACATATCATACCATGACTTTCCTCTCCACGAATTTTTCCTTTTTTAATAGTCCAAGCTTCACCTGTTTCGGTGTATAAAGTTGTACCGATAGTGGCCACAGGTACTTTTTGTCCAGCAGCAACATTAGGTGCTCCACATACAATTTGTAGCGGTGTTTCTTCACCAATATTAACGGTAGTGATTTTTAATTTATCAGCATTTGGGTGTGGTATACAAGTTAAAACCTCGCCGATAACAATACCTTCCAATCCACCTTTAACCGATTGGTAGCTCTCTATTCCTTCAACTTCCAATCCTAAATCGGTAAGTAATTCGCTAGCTTGTTCTGGTGTCCAATCAATTTTAATAAATTGTTTTAACCAGTTGTATGAAATTTTCATAGATTAATTCCTATTTTAAAGTGTGCAAAAATACATATTTTATTTCTAAAAAACTTTATAAAACATGCTTAGAAACACTGATTTTTGAACATAATAAAGTAGGAAATAGAGATGAAAACGATAATTTTATTTTGGGTGTTACTTAAAATTTGGGCTTTTCACTGTATCTTTTTAAAAACATCATTATTCCGATGGCTAAGTACAAAGCAATTTGCCGATTTTTATTTTTTTAATTACTTTTTTCTACCTATAAACCTTATCACTTTTCCTGTGCCATTGTGAAAATCGCCTTCATTTAATTCAACATGTATTTCTTCAAGTAGGATTATTTCAAAATCAGGAAAATCTTTTTGTATAGATTCTTTTGAAAATAAAAGATCACTATTTTTTGGACCACCTAAGTTTGGGTTTTCTGCTGAAAGTTTTAAATGATCTTTACTAAAGCCCTCTAATAATATGATGCCATTGGGCAAAATAAGCTCGCTAATTTTTTTATGGTATTTTGACAAAATTTCAGGTGGAAAATGTGCAAAAATTAAAGCAGCGTTGTCATAGTTGTCGTTAATGATGTCTAACTCAAAAAAATCACCAACTTCATACTTAATTTTTACATTTTCTTTTTCACATAATTTTAAAGCTTTTTTTTTGCCTTCCAAACTAATATCGAAAGCTGTTACATCCAATCCATTTTTAGCAGCATATACAGCATTTCTTCCTTCACCTTCTGCCGGTAATAGCATTTTTCCTTTAAGATTATATTTCTTAATGGCATCCTTAAAGAAAACATTAGGTGCTATTCCATAGGCATATTCATCAGCGGAATATCGTTTGTCCCACATTTCTTTCATATGTTCATACTTAAATTAATATGATGCAAATATAAAGTTTTCAGCAACTAAAAGTTCATCAAATTACTTCATGGAGTGAATTCCAAACATGTTGCCTTCAGTATCGGTGCCCAAAACAATAAAACCGTGTTCACCAATAGACATTTTAGATGTAAAAACCTTACCGCCAGCAGGTGTGATGCGGGCTTCTTCCACACTACAATCGTCACTGTAGAAATATACAATGGTACTGTTACCACCAGCACTAAAACCATCCATTTTTACTAAAGCACCACTTGCTCCATAAGTATTCATGTTTGAGGGAAATGCATGCATGGTCATATCCAGTTCTTTAGTAGGTGTGGCGAGTGCTTCTAAAGTAGTTTTAAATACGGTTTCGTAGAACTTTGTAGCTCTCGGCATATCGTTTACATAAATTTCGAACCAGCTAACAGCATTTTGTTGGGTATTTTCCATGATTTTAAGGTTTTTAATTAGAATTCAGTGAATTAAATTTGTATCTAATTTAGTGTTTTAAAATCAAAAATTAAATTTGTGATATGATTTTGCTATAATTTACAAACTTTCAAGCATCAAATTATAATCATATTGTAAATCTTCGTGAAGTGTTGAAACTAATTTTTTTATCAATAGAACCTGCCTATTGTACATGTTTTGCAACTGTGTACTGTATTTAATACTTGGTGAAAAATCTTTTAATTTTTGGCAGAAATACAAAAGAAGTTCTGCTTCAGTTTCTTTGGTTTGTGAGTACCGAATGTATTTTTTTAGTGTTGGTTAATATTTTACGGGCACTTTTGCGGATGTAAAAATAACTAGCCGTGTTAATTTGTTCAAATTGAGTATCTATATAACTTTTCACAGATTCTATATAATCTTCTTCATTATGAGACTCAAAAAGTAAATAGGTGAGAAGTTCTTTATTTTCTTTTTTGAATCTTGAAAGGCGTAAACATAGTTCTGCTAATTCTTCGGAAGATTTATGGCTTAATTCCTTTTTTATTTCAACAATTGAAGCCGCTTTCAAACGCTTTTGTTTTTAAATCCGTCAATAGAATATTTGCCAGCATTCATTAATAAAATAGCTAAAAAGCCAATTAAAAACAGAATGGCTTTTTCTTTTACGTCAAAAGGTTTTTCAGCAAGAACAACAAAAGCAGCAACACACATGGTAATAATAACAGGAATAGTGGCTAATCTTGTTTTAAAACCAATTATGATAAAAATTGGAGCCACTACTTCGCCTATTAGAGCTAAAATTAAAGATGGAACTTCTCCAAAACCAATAGGATCTGCAAACTTTATAGGACTTTGAAATAATAAATTTAGTTTGGGGATGCCATGTGTAAGCATCATACCTGCAAAACCTAACCTAAGAATCAATAAGCCTAAATTGTTAAATTTTTTATTCATTTTGAGTGTAGGTTTCTATCGTAGTTTAGGGAATTCATTTGGGTTTGCCTCATGCATAACGCCATATACAGCTTCAAAAATATCTTCGGCAGATGGTTTTGAAAAATAATCGCCATCATTTCCATAAGCTGGTCTGTGTGCTTTTGCGGTAAGTGTTTTAGGTTGGCTATCTAAGTATTGATAGGCATTTTGAATGTTTAAAATTTCATTTAAAATATAAGCAGAAGCACCTCCTGGCACATCTTCATCAATAACCATTAAACGATTGGTTTTTTGGATGCTTTTAGCAATATCATGACTTAAATCGAAGGGTAATAACGATTGTACATCAATTATTTCAGCATCAATATTAACAGCTAACAAATCTTTTGCCACTTGCTCTACAATACGTAAGGTAGAACCATAAGAGACTAAAGTAATATCCTTTCCATCTTTTATGGTTTCAACCACGCCTATTGGGGTTTGAATGGCACTTAAATTACTTGGTTTTTTTTCTTTAAGTCTATATCCGTTAAGACATTCCACTACTATTGCCGGATCATCACCTTTTAAAAGTGTGTTGTAAAAACCTGCGGCTTTGGTCATGTTTCTGGGTACTAATAAATGAACGCCTCTTATAAGATTTAAGATGCCTCCCATTTGTGAACCTGAATGCCAAATACCTTCCAAACGATGTCCACGTGTTCTAATAATTAGTGGCGATTTTTGTTTGCCCTTGGTTCTGTAATGTGTAGTAGATAAATCGTCACTAATAATTTGAATAGCATAGAGTATATAATCTAAATACTGAATTTCGGCAATTGGGCGCAAACCACGTAACGACATGCCAATACCTTGGCCAATAATGGTAGCTTCTCTAATACCCGTATCGGCAACTCTTAACTCGCCATATTTTTCTTGTAAACCTTCTAAACCTTGATTTACATCGCCAATATTTCCTGTGTCTTCACCAAAAACAAGTGCTTCTGGATAGTTGCTGAAAATGTTATCAAAATTATCACGAAGAATGATACGTCCATCAACCAGATCTGCATCTTCACTATAAATTGGTTTAATTTCTTTTATTAGGATATTAGAACGATTGGTTTCAGAATATAAATGAGAACTGAAATTTGGTTGAATAGTTTCAAAGGTTTTATTGATCCAATTGATAAGTTGCTCTTTTTCTAAAAAAGATTCTTTAATTAAATGAACTAATGTTTTTCTTGCTGTAGATAGAATATCTTTTCTTGTTGGCTCATCAATGGATGCTAAATTATCTTTTAATTTTTCAATAAAAACACCATTTGTACTTTTTGAAGCTACTTGTTTCAATAAAGAAATTAAATCACTTTGTTCTTTAAGTATAGGTTTTAAAAAAGTATTCCAAGCATTTTTTCTAGCTTCACGAACCTCCCTTTTTATGGCTCTTTCAATTTCTAAGAGTGTTTCATTGGTGGCTATACCGCTTTCTATAATCCAATCACGCATTTTAGCATTACAATCGTGTTGGGTTTCCCAAGCTAAGCGTTCTTGTGTTTTATAACGTTCGTGCGAGCCAGATGTAGAATGGCCCTGTGGTTGTGTTAATTCTAAAACATGAATTAAAACAGGAACGTGCTCTTCACGAGCAATAGCTGCTGCTTCTTGGTAGGTTTCTACTAAATTAGCATAATCCCAACCTTTAACACGAAGTATTTCAAAGCCTTTTTGTTTATCGTTTCTTTGAAATCCTTTTAGAATTTCAGATATATTTTCTTTAGTTGTTTGGTGTTTGGCGTGTACCGAAATTCCGTATTCATCATCCCAGATACTAATTACCAAAGGAACTTGTAAAACTCCAGCGGCATTTATGGTTTCGAAAAACAAGCCTTCGCTAGTACTTGCATTTCCAATAGTACCCCAAGCGACTTCATTACCATTAACCGAAAAGTTGGTGGTATTAATCCCTTCAACTTGTCTGAAAATTTTCGATGCTTGAGCTAACCCTAATAAACGAGGCATTTGCGCTGCGGTAGGAGATATATCGGCACTGGAATTGTATTGGTTGGTTAGGTTTTTCCAACTTCCATCGTTGTTTAAACTATGGGTAACAAAATGCCCTCCCATTTGTCGGCCTGCAGACATAGGTTCCAATTCTAAATTGGTATTGGCGTATAAACCAGCAAAAAATTGCTCTATGGTTAGCTCGTCAATTGCCATCATAAAGGTTTGGTCTCGGTAGTAACCCGATCTCCAATCGCCTTTTTTAAAGGCTTTTGCCAAAGCTAATTGAGGAACTTCTTTACCATCTCCAAAAATTCCAAATTTAGCTTTTCCTGTTAAAACCTCTCGACGACCTAATAAACTACATTCCCTACTTTTTACAGCTATTTTATAATCGTTTAAAACTTCAGCTTTAAAATCGTCGAATGATATATTGTTTTTCAAATCTGGAATTGAGTGCATAAGTGTAATGCTTTGTCTTTTGCAAAAGTAGTTAAAGTTTGCGGTTTTTACAATTAAAAAAACAATACAATTAATTATGAAATCCTTAATAATTTAAAGCATTCATTTTTTTAAATTATTGATTTGTTAATAAAAATTATAAATGACTGGTAATAGTATAAGAGTTTTAACAATTAGTACCAGCGGCGTCTAAATAAACCTAAAAGTGCTTGTGGGTCTACGGTAAACTTAAAACGTATTTTTTGGTCGTAATTTGGCAGTCCAGTTTCCCAACCTAAATTGGAATAAATGGGTAAGTAAATTTCAAAGTAATCGGTAACTAAATTTATTCTAATCCCAGAATCATAAACAAAATGGGGATCATTAAATTTGTTTTTAACCAAACCTATATCACCATATAACAACACATATTTCCACAAGGTTGTGCTGGCGTTTGCAGTAGTAAGCCATTGATTGGCAAAAGGTGTATCTAATTTTGATTTAAAACCACCTTCGGCATCAATATATTGTTGACTAAAAATACCTGATTCTTCCGATCGTCCTAAATAGGGGTATTCAAATAAATAATCGGTGGGTCTATCTAATGCAAAACTGAAGTAATTGGAATTTGGGTCGTTATTGTTTTTTAAAAATGTACCCGCAAAAAAACGTAAGTTTAATTGCCTGTTACTTTCATATAAACGGCGGTATTCATAATTAAACGAGAGCTTACTAAAGTTTTTTGCAATTTGAACATCAGTATACCATTTACTGAAATTTATTAAGTTATCATCCGAATCAATATAACGGGCATTAAAAACGCCATAATTGGGTTCGTTTGATGTTAAAACGTTATTAATATCTTTATCTCTTTTAATATCTACATATCGTAGTGTAAGTGATTCTTTTTTATTTGAACGAAAATCGTTTTTCTCTCTAAAAAGAAACATTAATGATGGCGATAATTGCCTAACGAATAAATTTTCAGCATAAGAGGAATACCCGGCACTCATGCCGTAGTTAATGGCATAGAGATCGGAATTCTCTAAATAGTGCGTCATAAAAACAGCTGCAGACCCTGTAAATGTTTTGGATTTTAAAGAATATTGAGGTTCGAAACGATAATTAAACAGTTTTCTTAAAACGGTTTTGTTGTAAACTCTAAAACCAAGCGTAACCCCATCATAAATGTTGTTAAACTCAAGAATAGGCATAAAAAATACTTGGTTGTAATAGGGGTCTTCAATGTCTTGAAAAACTCTAAATTGTAATGGTTTATTATTAAAAAAGAATCCTTTTAACGATTTCCAATTGTCACGAGCATTAATTTCGGGTATAATGCTATTGTAATTTAAAACCAGTTTATTGGCATCATTTCTAGGGATGGTAATGGTTTTGTTTTCGGTTATGTTTTCAATCCAAGTTTTTGATATGATGCTATCATTATTTAATGTGTATAATGAAACAGGCATGCTGTTATTTTGCTTGTTTTTAATAGTTAAAGTAATAGAGTCTTCAGTTTTATGTACCTTTTTTATTTTAAAATCTATCTTCTTTCTGGTGTTCAAATAATCGGTAAAAAACCAATCAATGTTTTTATCTGTTTTTGATTTTATATAAGTTTCAAAATCTGTGGTTGAAACTGGTTTTAATTTGTTTTCAATAACAAATGATGCTAAGCTGTTTTCAACGACATCATGGTTTATAAAGTCATCCAAATATTTTAGACCTATTCCTGCTTTGTATTTATTGGCAATACTATTGTTGAATTTTAGCAACGAATCTTTTGCCATTGTTAAGGGCTGGTCTCTATTGGTTCTTGCCATTAGCATATAGGCCATGGTGTATTTTTCGTTAAATCTCATGTCGGCTGCATGAAATGAACGAATTCCCCAAACATCTGATAGGCCTCCTAAAAACTTCATATTTGGGTAATGCTCATCAACGTAATCAATTAAATAATACATTTGAATACCATCGAGCAACCATTGGTCGGTTCTAGGGTTTATAAGCAGGGTGTTTTCTAAATAGTTGCGAAGGGCTACTTTTAAAAGTTTCAATTCGTACTGAAAATGGTTGGGATATGGCTTGATGAAATTTGGTAAAAAGTTTAAACCATATAAAGGGTCTTTGTTGTAATCAATACTTGTTAAAAGAAGTTGATTGTGTGGATAATTTCCAAGTTTCTGTTGGATAAAAGTTGTTACTCTTTCAGTAATTAAAACCTTCTCAATCACGTCTAAACCTTCGTCATCCATATTGGATATAAGCGAAAAACCATCTTTTTGAATGGTATTGAATGTTGAAACTTTATTTAAGAACAATTTAGTGTTTAAAATATTTTTTCCTTTTAATTCAATAAATTGTTTATCAGTTGATTGTGATTGGTTACTTATATCTAATTCTGAAGTTAATTTGTAGCCTAAAGGGTACTCAATATCAAGATGCACATCGGCAGCCGGAATGTATAAATCGTCTAAATCTTTATTGCTGTAGTACTGCCATTGCCCATCGTAAATGGCAGGTGTAATATACCAATATCTCAAGTTTAAATCTCCCGTATTTGTAATACCATAACTTGTAAACTTATCGCTTGGTATTTGCACTATATATTCTAACTGAATGTTGTAAAACTCGTTAGGTTTTAATGGATTTTTAAGTTCAACCTTAATAATATCTAGTTGATTTTTTACTTGTTTAAACACTAAATCTTCACCCTCTTGTTTGATAGATATGATGACAGAAAAACCTCTGTCTTCATTTTTTGCTAAATGAAAAACATTTTTGTATTCGTCTGCCAAACGAATAGCTAGTGGTGTTTTTTTTGTTGAATAACTATTGTTCCAGTCGTTTAAATAAATACTTTGAAGCTCGTCTTGGGTTGTGTTTTGATATTGGATAGTTTGTGATATCCTTATTTGTTTATTTTCAATATCAAAAGCCGCCTTTAAATCAATTTTGTTTTGACCAAAGCTCGCATAACACATTAAACTGTATAGAATACAACTGAATACCTGTAGTTTCAATTTAATTTAAACATATATAGGATTAATAATTTAAAAGGCGCTGCAAGATAATAAAATATACTTAGCAGCTAAGTTTATCTGTTTATTTGGTTATTTGTTTAATGAAAAGTCTTAGAAATTAGGACTTAAATCAGATCCATTATAGAATGAGTCTAGGATTGCTACCACTTCATCTTCATTATCAACCAAATGAATTAAATCCAAATCTTTAGCACTTATATTTCCAAACGATTCTAAAAGTGTCGATTTTATCCAACCTAAAAGTCCTTCCCAGAATTTGGTGCCCACTAAAATAATGGGGAATCTTTCAATTTTGTGTGTTTGAATTAGGGTAATGGCCTCAAACAATTCATCCAATGTGCCAAACCCACCAGGCATGACCACAAAACCTTGTGAGTACTTAACAAACATGACTTTACGAACAAAGAAATAGTCGAAATCCAAGCTTTTATCAGAGTCAATGTATGGGTTATCATGTTGTTCAAAAGGCAATTCAATATTTAGGCCAACCGAGGTGCCTCCGCCTAAATGGGCGCCTTTATTACCAGCTTCCATAATACCCGGTCCGCCACCAGTAATAACACCGTAACCAGCTTCTACTATGCGCTTTGCTATGCTTTCGGCAAGTAGGTAATAAGAGTCTTCCGGTTTTGTTCTCGCAGAACCAAAAATAGATACACATGGACCGATTTTGCTAAGCTTTTCATAGCCGTTAACAAATTCGCCCATAATTTTAAAAATAGCCCAAGAATCGTTTGTTTTTATTTCATTCCAAGCTTTACTATGTTTTTCTAATCTCATATATGTTTATTCGTTTATTCGTTTAGTTGTTAATTTGTTTAAATTCAATTATCAATTATCAATTGCAAATTGAGCTAGTTCTTTCTTTAAAAACTTCGCAGTATAACTTTTTTTATGTTTAGCAACTTCTTCGGGAGTGCCTTCAACTATTATTTGTCCGCCACCTCTTCCGCCTTCATAGCCAACATCAATAATATGGTCTACAGTTTTAATAACATCTAAATTATGTTCAATAATTAATACGGTATTTCCTTTATTTGCTAGTTTATTAAGCACAATCATGAGTACTCGAATGTCTTCAAAATGAAGTCCCGTTGTAGGTTCATCCAATATATAAAATGTGTTTCCAGTATCGCGTTTGCTTAATTCGGTTGCTAATTTAATACGCTGTGCTTCACCTCCCGAAAGCGTGGTACTTTGTTGACCTAGAGTGATGTAACCCAAACCAACATCTTTAATGGTTTTAAGTTTATTATGAATTTTAGGAATGTGTTCGAAAAATGGCACCGCTTCATTAATAGTCATATCCAACACATCACTGATGCTTTTTCCTTTATAACGAATTTCTAAAGTTTCACGGTTAAAACGCTTGCCTTGGCAAGTTTCGCATTCTACATATACATCTGGTAGAAAATTCATTTCAATTACTCGTAAACCACCACCTTGACAGGTTTCGCAACGGCCACCTTTTACGTTAAAACTAAAACGGCCTGCCTTGTAACCACGAATCATAGCTTCGGGTATTTTAGCAAACAAACTTCTTATTTCGTCAAAGGTTTTGGTGTAAGTCGCTGGATTGCTTCGTGGTGTTCTACCAATGGGCGATTGGTTAATATCAATTACTTTATCAATATGCTCCAATCCTTTTATGCTTTTATAAGGCATTGGTTTTT
Source organism: Mariniflexile fucanivorans (assembly GCF_004341235.1). GTDB lineage: Bacteria > Bacteroidota > Bacteroidia > Flavobacteriales > Flavobacteriaceae > Mariniflexile > Mariniflexile fucanivorans. The sequence continues at coordinate 302,395 of NZ_SLUP01000006.1, read as the reverse complement.
TAACGCCGTTAAAATAATAAGCATTTAAAATAGGGTAGAGGGTTTCGTTAATTAATGTTGATTTTCCACTGCCAGAAACGCCCGTTACACCAATCATTTTTCCTAAAGGAAATTTAACTGATACATTTTTTAAATTATTACCCGTACAGCCTTTAAGCTCAATAAATTTCCCATTGCCTTCTCGACGTTTTTTAGGAATCTCAATTTGTTTAGTGCCATTTAAGTAATCGGCGGTTAAGGTGTGGTGAGTTAGAAGTTCTTGTGGTGTGCCGATGCTTATAATTTCTCCTCCATATTTTCCGGCTTTTGGGCCAATATCAATAACGTAATCGGCACGTTCAATCATGTCTTTATCGTGTTCAACAACAATTACTGAATTTCCAATATCACGAAGTGAAATTAGGGAATTAATCAATTTTTCATTATCGCGTTGATGCAAACCAATACTAGGTTCATCTAAAATATAAAGCACACCCACCAACTGCGAACCAATTTGTGTCGCCAGTCGAATGCGTTGTGCTTCACCACCCGATAGGGATTTTGAACTTCTATTTAATGATAAATAATCTAAACCTACATCCAACAAAAACTGTAATCTGGCTTTTATTTCTTTTAGAACTTCTTCAGCAATTTTAAATTGTTTATCTGAAAGATGTTTGTGCAAGTCGTTAAACCAAGCTGCTAATTCTACAATATCTGCATTGGCAAGTTCTGCAATATTTTTTTCGTTTATTTTGAAGTAAAGCGATTCCTTTTTTAAGCGAGATCCTTCACATTCAGGACAAACTACTTTATCCATATAGTCTTTTGCCCAACGTTTTAATGATGTAGATTCGGCTGTTTTATATTGGTTTTCAATAAAATTGGCAACACCTTCAAAATCTATTTTATAATCGCGGGTAACGCCCAATGTTTTACTTTCAACCGAAAATTTTTCATTGCCACCATACAGAATCATTTGTTTTGCTTCCTGTGGAATGTCTTTATAAGCATCTGTTAATTTAAAGTTGAAACGTTGTGCAATGGTTTCAAATTGTTTAAAAATCCAACTGCTTTTTTCTGGTCCATGTGGAGCTAAAGCACCCGCTTTTATAGAAAGGCTATCATCGGGAATAATTTTTGTTTCATTTACTTTATATAAAGTTCCAATACCATTGCAGGTATCGCAAGCACCTTTTGGTGAGTTAAATGAAAAATTATTAGGTTCAGGATTTGGGTATGAAATTCCCGAAGAAGGGCACATTAAATTACGGCTAAAATAACGTGTTTCGTTCGTATCTTGATCAATAATCATCAACACATCTTCACCATGATACATGGCGGTGTTAATGGTTTCCGTAAGGCGTTTATCATTATCTGAAGTACCGTCTATAACCAATCGGTCTATAACAATCTCAATATCGTGCGTTTTGTATCGGTCCAACATCATGCCTTTGGTGATGTCTTTTATCTCGCCGTCTGTTCTTACTTTTACAAAACCTTGCTTTCCAATTTGCTCAAATAATTCGCGGTAATGCCCTTTACGAGAGCGTATTACAGGGGCTAAAATATTAATGCGTTTGCCTTTGAAGTCGGCTGTAATAAGTTCTTTAATTTGCTCGTCGCTATAACTTATCATTTTTTCGCCTGTATTGTAACTATAGGCATCACTGGCACGGGCAAATAATAAGCGTAAAAAATCGTATATTTCAGTAATAGTTCCAACGGTTGATCGAGGTGATTTACTGGTTGTTTTTTGTTCTATGGCAATTACCGGACTTAAACCATCAATTTTATCAACATCTGGTCGCTCCAAGCCTCCTAAAAATTGACGTGCATACGCAGAAAACGTCTCGATATAACGACGTTGTCCTTCGGCATAAATAGTATCAAAAGCTAATGATGATTTTCCACTACCAGATAAGCCTGTAATAACAACAAGCTGCTCTCTGGGAATGGATACATCTATGTTTTTAAGATTGTGGACTCTAGCTCCTTTAACTTCAATAAAATCGTTGAATTGGCTCATAAATTGGCAAAAGCGCAAAGTTACAATTTTAGTTGTTAAATTCGTGTGAAGATTTATTTCAGATTATTAAAATGAAATATTTGAATGAAATTATAATTTTAAAAAGAGTTGCCTTTTGTTAATTTCCAGAATTAATCTTCAATAATATCGAGATGCACAGTGAGGTAACCCCGTAGTTTGTACTTGGCAATTTCCATAAAGGCAGCTTTCGATAAATCGATTTCCCTACCCTTAACAAACGGCCCTCTGTCGTTAACCGTTACAACAACCGATTCTCCATTAACCGTATTGGTAACTTTAATTTTAGTACCAAACTTTAGGGTTTTGTGTGCAGCAGTATATAGATTATTGTCAAATAATTCCCCACTTGCCGTTTTTCTGCCATTAAATTTATCGGAGTAATAAGATGCATGTGCATTTTCTTTAAAAGGGGTATAAATTACCAAAGAAGAATCTATTGTTATGCTATCGATTAAAACCGAATCGTTTTGTGTAATGTTGAAAGGAGTGGAATTTTGAATGAAATTACTAGATGATTTGAAACTGCTTAACATAATTAGCAATCCTATAAAACTTATAATTTGAGTCGTTAACTTCATCTATTTTAATTTATTTCATTCCTTAAAACGCAGGAATTGATTTTTAATTATACGGCCAATTTAACGTTTTAGCCTTCATGTTTCGAAAAAAAAAGCTACATCAAGTAGATATAGCTTTATTATGTGTTTGTTTTTAAATGTATTTAAGGATTTACCTTGGACATCTCACCAGAAGTAATTGACTTTTCATAAGTCGCTTCTACGTGTCTTAGAAACCCGAAAAATTTACTTTTGTCTTCATTTTCAATTAGAATTTTAGTGTTACCGTTGTCGTTATTTAATACCTCTTTAACCACAACACGTTTTCCATGTACACTTTTATAATTTGCAACATTACCACGTTTTGCAACAATATTTAATTGAGGAAAATCAATATGATTATATTTAACGTTTGATGTTGAATTTATAACTAAAACATCACCAATTTTTGGGTCGTTTTGTTTAAAATCTGTTGGGTTTGTGTTGTTTGCAAAAGAGAAACTACCTGCTAGCAATAATAAGTAAAAGATTTTTTTCATAGCTAAAATTTTAAATGATTATTAATGTTCGCCTACTAAAATAATACTGAGAAAATAATTTTTAAAGCGCTTTAGAAATATTTAACTTTTATAGAATTTTACAATAAAACGTGCCTACCCCTTAATACAATAGGGTAAGAATTTTTAAAAGCGCTATACTGTTATTTGTAGCCTATTTTATAATGACTTTCCTTTCTAAAATTTCATATTTATTCAATATTTGCCCTAATAAAATAGGGGATGAGTAAAATTGTGCTGTTTGTGATATTTAACAGAATATTAAGATGTTTAATTAATAATAGACAAGATATTAACTCTTATAATTTATTAAGATTTAGTATAATTGTAAACAGAATTTAAAACAGAATTTATATATGAAATTATTAGGAATAGGCTCAAGAATAAATCATGCTGAATACGGAAAAGGCGTAGTTACCAATGTAACATCACAACATTATTGGGTTACTTTTATAGAAAACGGATTGGAAACGATTGATTTAGATAGCAATTTTGAAGTTATTGAAGCTGCCGATGGTGATGTAGATGCTGTTAGCTTTTTTGATGTTGAAAGTAGCTTGGTAAATATTTTAAAAAAATGGAGCGATGCCAGTGAAGTTGTGCCCATTGCTGATAAATATAAAGGAGGAAAACTTATTTTAGAACCTGCCGATACTAATTTGAAACCTTATGAATTACCAATTGACACCTTTTTTCATAAAATAACCATGGTACGCGACCGTTTACGTGTTATGGAACAACGTATAAATGCCAGCGATTTGGATGAACAAGGAAAAATAGATTTACAGCAATACATTACCAGAATTTATGGGAGTTTAACCAGTTTTAATATTTTATTTAAATCCGATAGTCATCGTTTTGTAGGGCAGAAAGGGGGATAATGATTAGTTTTTAGTCGCAGTCTCATTTTTCATTGAAAATTCCCATCTCTGAGAAAAACTGAAACAGCGACTAAAAACTTATTTGGTTCCTTTAATGTGGCTTATTTCCAAATTAAAAACTCCAAACTCATGAAAACTTGGTAGTTGCGCACCACTTTCGGTGGTAACCCAATCGTTCCATGTAGCTGTTAAGCCATCAATAGGTAAAATATCGACCCACATTTGAAAACTTGTAGGTTTTCCGTTCTTATCAAAATGCCATAAGTATGAATCTCCTGGTGTTGTGCCACCAGAGGTGTAGGTTACCAAGAGGGCTTTTTTATTGTTTTCTAAGGTTACCAATCGGCGTTCAGTGCCTTTATCGAATATTTTATACGGAGCTACTAACCAAAATGAATCATTATTGAAATATTTACGGGCTTTTTCAATAAGTTCTTTTGATAAATCGTCGTCCATAACTTTAAAACTGTGAACAAACGCTTGGTTTTGAGACGCATCGTTTAAGTTGAGACTTACTTTATACTCTTTCCAGTATACATCGCAGGTGCTTTTATTTTTTTTCCATTTATAGTAATGTTTTCTTTTAAAAGTCCACTCTATATAATTGGTGTTTTTATATGCCTCATGGTTTAAAGCATCTAGCATTTTGTAAGCTAAAGCATCAGCTTCTGTGCCTTGAACGCCAGTAGGTAAATCTTCATTATATTTAAAATATAAAAAACCAAAAAACAGTAAACTGGGTAGTGTTAAAAACACAAGAGTACCCGTTATGATTTTTATAATTTTTTTTAATTTCATTTTAAGTAATTTCTATAAATATGGGTCTAAATTATTAATTGTTAACTAACTAATCAAAGAAAATGGCTAAAATCGGATAGCGGTTTGTTGTATTCGTTAATCTGCAAAGCGTTTTACATTTAATCTAAAAAAATAGAATTCTACCGAATCTTTTTTATTTCAAATTTAATGTTAGTTCTGCTAATTTTAATTTTGAAAAAAAGATGAGCTCATCAAAAAAAGATGAAAATTCATTTTCAAAATCAGAATAAAATTCTTCTAATTCTTTTACGGCTTCATTCATGCCCGAACGGTTTTTGGTTCGCCTATTCATGCCTTCTAAAACTCTAGAAATGCCATGTATGGAAGCATAATTTAGCAGCCAATTATCCGTTAGCATATAAGGCATCATTTTTTGAATGCGTAATGGAAGTATATCGTAGTGAATTTCTAAGGAATTATAAAAATTTCCAACATATTCATTTAGAGGAACATCACTATAACGACTCCAATTTTTTGCTAAAAAATGGTCATATAAAATATCTACAATAATACCTGAATAATGCCCATATTTTTCGTGTAACCGTTTGGTACTTAGTCTAACTGTTGGGTGCGCATCAGTAAATGTATCAATATTTCTGTGAAGTAAAATGCCAGTTTGAATATTTTTTTGGTATTTTTTATATGATTTACCTTTAATGCCATCGGCTATAAAATTCCCTATGGTAACTAAATCGTTTTCACCCGATAAATATATATGTGCTAAATAATTCATTTGTGAAATTTACGAATTCCTATTCACGAAAAACAATTTTGAAATCGTAAAAAACAATATGCTTATTAAATTAAGTACTAAAATAACATGGAATGATACCATATGACCTTTAAAAAACAATAATATATTTCATATGAAATGGTATATTTGTTTATCAATTTGAAAAAAATATATGACACTAATAAAATCAATTTCAGGAATTAGAGGAACCATTGGCGGAAACGTTGGTGATAATTTAACACCTATAGATGCTGTGAAATTTGCAGCAGCCTATGGTGTTTGGTTAAAGCAACAACGAGAAAAAGACACTTATAAAGTGGTTGTTGGTAGAGATGCGCGCATATCTGGAGCCATGATTCAAAACTTGGTAATGAATACATTGATAGGTTTAGGAATTGATGTGGTTGATTTAGGCCTATCTACAACCCCAACCGTAGAAATGGCAGTACCTATGGAGCATGCCGATGGTGGTATTATTTTAACAGCAAGCCATAACCCAAAGCAATGGAATGCTTTAAAACTACTTAATTCAAAAGGAGAATTTCTTGATGATGTTGAAGGTTCTAAAATTTTAGTCATTGCAGAAAGTGACAACATGAGTTTTGCCGATGTAGATAGTTTAGGGAAAATCACAAAAAATAAAGCCTATATAGATTTACACATTATTGAAGTTTTAGATTTACCATTGGTAACCGTTCCTGCAATTGAAGAAGCCCGTTTTAAAGTGGTGGTAGATGGCGTAAATTCTACCGGAGGTATTGCCATTCCGTTACTTTTAGAGCGTTTAGGGGTTGAAGTTGTAAAATTGTATTGTGAACCAAACGGACAATTTCCGCACAATCCAGAACCATTAAAAGAGCATTTAACCGATTTATCTGAAGCCGTTAAAAAACACAACGCCGATTTCGGAATTGTAGTTGACCCAGATGTAGACCGTTTAGCGTTTATGGACGAAAATGGCGACATGTTTGGTGAAGAATATACCCTAGTTGCCTGTGCAGATTACGTGCTTAGTAAAACACCAGGCAATACGGTAAGCAATATGAGTTCTACTAGGGCATTGCGCGATGTTACAGAAAAACATGGAGGTACTTACGAAGCGAGCGCTGTGGGCGAGGTGAACGTAGTTAAATTAATGAAAAAAAATAAAGTAGTTATTGGCGGCGAAGGTAATGGGGGTATTATTTACCCAGAATCGCATTACGGTCGTGATGCGCTAGTTGGTATTGCGTTATTTTTAAGTTTATTGGCAGAAAGAGGTATTTCGGTAAGCGAACTTAGAAAAACTTACCCAAATTACTTTATGAGTAAAAAGAAGATAGAACTAACGCCTGGGTTAGATGTAGACGGTATTTTAAAAGCGATGGATAATCGTTATCAAAATGAACAATTAACTACCATCGATGGTGTTAAAATAGATTTCTCTGAAAGTTGGGTACACCTGCGTAAGAGTAACACCGAACCTATTATTAGAATTTATACCGAAGCAAAATCGCAACAAGAAGCCGATGCGTTGGCAGATAAATTTATTGAAGAAATAGAAAGTATTGCAAAAAGCTAAAAATCACTCATAATTAAAAATAAATTAAACATGGAAAAAATAAATAAGCTAGTAGCATTAATAATTATTTCGCTTTTTATTTATTCATGCGATGAATCGAAAGTAGTAAGTTCCATTGATGCTACAAACTGGAAAAAGAGAACCGTTACCCATTCTTTAAGCGATAGTTTGGTGCACGGAAAAACCTATTTGTCTGTCTATTCTCAAATATACAGTGAAACCGAGCATAGAATACATAGTTTAACGGCAACCGTTAGTCTTAGAAACATCAATATCAATGACACTATTTTTATAAATAAGGCTATATATTACGATACCCACGGGAAGGCTATAAGAACCTATTTTGATAATCCCATTTATATAGCACCTATGGAAACTGTAGAAATAATTATTGATGAATCGGATAAAGAAGGGGGCACAGGCGCCAATTTTTTGTTTGATTGGAGCGTTAAACCAAATTTAAACGAACCTTTTTTTGAAAGTGTTATGATTTCTACATCAGGTCAACAGGGTATTTCATTTACAACCCAAGGAAAAATTATAAATTAGTATATTAACAGCAATAATAAAAATTTTAGTTATGATTGCTGTAATTGATATTCTTGCTTCTTATGCAGTACAAAGTATTTTGAGTGGATTAAGAGATTTTTTGTAATCTTAAAATAAAATCTTTCTTATTATGAAAATAAAAAAGGAGTTATCTTCCGAAGAACAAAACCAACTCATTGAAACATTAAAAGATCGTTTTGAAAAACATAAAAATCGTCATAAATCTATTTCGTGGGTTCATGTGGAAGAAAAACTACGTTCAAATCCCGAAAAATTGTGGTCGCTTAATCAAATGGAAAATACGGCAGGCGAACCCGATGTGGTTGATTATGATCAAGCGGCCAATGAATATGTTTTTTATGATTGTTCCGCAGAAAGCCCCGAAGGAAGAAGAAGCATTTGCTTCGATCCAGAAGCTTTAGAAGCTAGAAAAAAATTCAAACCAAAAGACAGTGCCATGGGTATGGCGACCGCTATGGGTGTTGAACTTTTAAACGAAACACAATACAGAGCGTTACAAAAACTTGGCAATTTTGACCAGAAAACATCTAGTTGGATAGAAACACCTGAAGAAATTAGAAAGTTAGGTGGTTCCCTTTTTGCCGATTTTCGTTTTAATACCGTGTTTATATACCACAACGGGGCAGAATCTTACTATGCAGGAAGAGGTTTTAGAGGTTCGCTAAGAGTTTAATCTATAATGAAAGTAATCTCTCAAATTGAAGTTTGCATCAATTAAAAAATTATTAACGAGTATGTTTCCAGCGCTTATGAGTCCAGAAATAGTATTCAGGAGCTTGATAAATTTGTTTTTCAACTTCTCGTAAAAACATATCGGTTAATTCGTAGTCTTTATAGTCATTTGGGTTTTCAGTTAGTGTAATAACTTCCGCCTCATAATAACCACGTTTCACTTTATTCACCTTTAAATAAACAGTTGTTAAATCTAACTTTTTAGCCAACCGTTCTGCGCCAGTAAAGCAAGGTACGTCAATACCCATAAATGTCCCCCAATATACGTCTTTTGTTAGTCTGGGAGATTGGTCACTTAAAAAACCAGTAACACTTTTTATCCCTTTAGCTTCCATATCATTAATAGTATGAATGGTTTCTTTGGTACTTATTAAATCGGTATTAAATTTTGAACGAATATCTTTTACCAATTTATCAAAATATCTATTTGCAAGCCTCTTATATACTGCCAACCCTTTAAAATTAACATAGTTTTGAATAACGATGGACCATTCCCAACTGGCATAATGCCCAAAAATTAAAATCACGCTTTTGTTTAAACTTTCCAAACGTTGAAATTCCTCGGGATTTAATATCTTAAAACGCTTTTTCAATTCTTTTTCAGAAATAGTCATGGTTTTTGCCATTTCTAAAAACATATCGCATAGATGCTTATAGAATTTTTTTTGAATTTTTTTTAATTCAGTTTCAGATTTCTCAGGAAAAACAAGTTTTAAATTGTTGTAAACTACCTTTTTACGATATCCAATTAAATAGTAAAGCAATAGATATAAACCATCGGAAACCAAGTAAAGTAATCTAAACGGAAGTATGGAAACCAACCATAAAATGGGATAAATAAGAATATATGCTAATAATTGCATGAAATAATTTTAGATTTGTAGCAGCAAATATATGCTAATTTTGAACTTAAACCTTGACACTACATGGGCAATTTAGATTTACTAACCGTCATTATTATAGCAGCAAATGTTATTATATCCTATAAGGGCTTTGGCGATTATGCTTTTTTTGATAAATATAAATTTAATGTAGGTGGTGTACAAAGAGGCGAAAAAATACGCATGTTTAGTTCTGGATTTCTGCATGTAGATACGCAGCATTTGTTGTTCAACATGCTAACTTTATACTTTTTTGCTGGCCCTGTTATTAATTATGTACAACCGCTTGGGTTTATTATTATTTATATAGTGAGCTTAGTTGCTGGTAGTTTACTTTCTTTATTATTTCATAAAAATGAATATCATTACAGTGCTGTTGGAGCTAGTGGAGCGGTTACAGGTATTTTATATGCCGCTATTTTGTTGCAACCAGGAATGAATTTATATATGTTTTTTGTACCTATTCCCATTCCAGCTTATTTATTTGGCATCGGATACCTATTATATTCTATTTACGGAATGAAAAATCGAGTAGGTAATATTGGTCACGATGCGCATTTTGGTGGCGCCATAGGTGGTTTTATAACCACATTAATTTTAGCACCTTATTTATTTCAAACCAATTTACTTATGATTGGTTTATTGTTAATACCCATCATTTTATTGTTTATTTTGAAGAAAGCAGGTAAACTTTAAAATAAAGCTTATCCAAAAAAACAAATGCTTATTCAAAATTAATGAATAAGCATTTGTTTTAAGGGTATTTGGTTATTATTCATAATAGAAGTTAATAGTTTCTGTTTGTTGTTCATCCAAAACCCCGTTATTATAATACTTGTTTATAGCTGATACAGGATAGTCATTTTCATTATATATATACTCAGATGTAGTGTGATTGGATTGTTGATCATATATTTCTTTATCGATAGTAATATTATTAGTGTTACCCATTATATATGGTCCAAATTCATTTTGCGATAAAAGATTTAGAACTTCGATGGCATGTACATTTTTAAACATTCCATTTTTATCATCGTAAGAATATAAATATTCAGTAACGTTATCATTATCTTTTAATTTTGAAATATTTTTTCCATCGAATGAAATTAACTCAGTAAAATAAAGTTCAGTCTGCGAATTATGGTCACCTGTGTAAACGTCATTTGTTATCGTTTTATCACTGTTATAGGTTAATACATGTTTGTATGTACTTTCTGGTAGACCAGATGAATCTAACCAATACTCTTTATATTGTACTAACACACCAACAGAGTTGTATTCTAATGTAACATAAGCACCAAGTTCACCATCCAAGAAACTCTCTTCTTTAACTAATAAATCACCTTCATAGGTATAAACGTTTTTGTAGCCATCTTCACCCTCAAGCTTAGTTAATTTGTTCTCATCATAGCTATAAGTTACTATATATTCATCTTCTGTATCTTTATCGTAAATTACTTTTTTTAATAATGTTGAATCGGTAGTTTCTTTTTCGGAATTATCCAAAGATTCGGTACTACAAGAAAAGATAGTAATGCATAATGTAAATAGTAATAATTGTAATTTCATTTTTATATTTTATTTAAGATTTAAGCCGCAATATAGAATTAAAATCCTACAATATTTGATTCTTTTAATGAAATTAGATGAACAGCATTGTATGATTGGCATGAGTATTGAAAACATATAATGAATAAATATGATACGTTTATTATAATGTATTGATATTCAGAACTATATTATTTTTTGTAAATTATTAAAAATTAAGGATTCAATTGTTTTTATGACAAATTGACCTAAATACATATATGAAAAAATCTAATTTTATATCTCTAGACAGTTTGTCATTACAGGATTTTGATGAGAATTCAGAATTAATCCCATTAATGACACCTGAAGACGAAGCAGAAATAAACAACGAAAAATTACCCGAAACACTACCTATTTTATCTTTGCGGAACACGGTATTATTTCCTGGGGTGGTTATTCCTATTACAGCAGGTCGTGATAAATCAATCCGATTGATTAACGATGCGAATAAAGGTAATAAAGTAATAGGTGTGGTGGCCCAAAAAGATGAATCGGTTGAAAATCCTTCGGCAAAAGAAATTCACGAAATAGGTACTGTTGCCAAAATTTTACGTGTTTTAAAAATGCCCGATGGTAACGTAACGGTTATCATTCAAGGTAAAAAACGCTTTAAAGTGGCTGAAGTTCTTACGGAAGATCCCTATATGAATGCTACCGTTAGAGACATTCCAGAGGCAAGACCTGCACAAAAAAATAAGGAATTTTTAGCTATTATTGAATCTATTAAAGAATTAGCACTTAGTATTATTAAGGAAAGCCCGAATATTCCAAGTGAGGCGTCTTTCGCAATAAAAAATATTGAAAGTGATTCTTTTTTAATCAATTTTGTGTCATCAAATATGAATCTTTCAGTTGATGAAAAACAAGCACTTTTAGAAATTGACGATCTTAAAAAACGTGCACTTGCAACACTTAAGTTTATGAATGTCGAGTTTCAAAAATTGGAACTTAAAAATGATATTCAGTCTAAAGTGCAGATGGATATGAGTCAGCAACAACGCGAATATTTCTTGCATCAACAAATGAAAACCATTCAAGAGGAATTGGGTGGTGTTAACCATGACGAAGAAGTTGAGGAAATGCGTTTACGTGCCGATGAAAAAGTTTGGGATGAAAAAGTAGCTAAACATTTTGAAAAAGAACTTGCTAAAATGCAACGCATGAACCCGCAAGTGGCAGAATATTCCATACAGCGTAATTATTTGGAACTTTTTTTAGATTTACCTTGGAATGAATTCAGCAAAGATAAATTCGATTTAAAACGCGCCATGAGAATTCTGGACCGCGATCATTTTGGTTTGGAAGATGTAAAACGACGCATAATTGAATATCTAGCGGTCTTAAAATTGCGTAACGACATGAAATCGCCCATTTTATGTTTGTACGGTCCTCCGGGAGTTGGTAAAACATCTTTAGGAAAATCGATTGCAGAAGCGTTGGGTAGGGAATATGTACGTATTTCGTTAGGTGGTTTGCGTGATGAAGCGGAGATTCGAGGCCATAGAAAAACCTATATTGGTGCTATGCCGGGGCGTATTATTCAAAGTTTAAAAAAGGCGGGAACATCCAATCCGGTGTTTGTTTTAGATGAAATTGATAAATTATCGAATTCACATCAAGGAGATCCTTCTTCAGCAATGCTTGAAGTGTTAGACCCGGAACAAAATAGTGAGTTTTATGATAACTTTTTAGAAATGGGTTACGACCTTTCTAAAGTCATGTTTATTGCTACTTCAAATAGCTTGTCAACCATTCAGCCAGCACTGAGAGACCGTATGGAAATTATCAACGTAACTGGTTATACTATTGAAGAAAAGGTTGAAATTGGGAAACGCCATTTACTTCCTAAGCAATTAAAAGAACACGGCTTAACCGATGCTAACCTTAAAATTGGCAAAGCACAATTAGAAAAAATTGTTGAAGGTTATACGCGAGAATCTGGTGTGCGTGGATTGGAAAAACAAATCGCAAAAATGGTGCGACATTCTGCCAAAAACATTGCGATGGAAGAAGATTACAATATAAAAGTAACTAACGAAGATGTTATTGAAGTATTGGGCGGCCCTAAAATGGAACGTGATAAATATGAAAATAATAATGTTGCGGGTGTGGTTACTGGTTTAGCATGGACGAGTGTTGGTGGTGATATTTTGTTCATAGAATCTATTCTTTCAAAAGGAAAAGGTACCATGACCATTACAGGTAATTTAGGTACGGTTATGAAAGAATCGGCAACTATTGCTATGGAATATATTAAATCGAACGCTGATGAATTTGGAATTAATTCGGATGTTTTTGAAAAATATAATGTGCATATTCACGTACCAGAAGGTGCAACACCAAAAGACGGACCCAGTGCGGGCGTTACGATGTTAACCTCATTAGTATCTTTATTCACGCAAAGAAAAGTGAAGAAAAGTTTAGCGATGACGGGCGAAATTACATTGCGTGGAAAAGTGCTTCCTGTTGGTGGTATTAAAGAAAAAATTCTGGCGGCAAAACGTGCTCGAATTAAAGAAATATTGCTTTGTGAAGAAAACCGACGCGATATTGAAGAAATAAAACCAGATTATGTAAAAGGATTAACGTTTCATTACGTATCCGATATGAGTGATGTTATAAAGTTAGCGCTCACAAATCAAAAGGTTGCAAAAGCAAAGACACTTTAAAAAGTTAAGCTAAAAGACCTCGATTCACTTCGAGGTTTTTTTATGATTTAAAATAAAAGATTCATACAACCGTTTTAAGATAGATTTACTTACTTTGTGTCGTAAATATGCTGAAGAAAATTATTGCTACTTTTTGTTTGTTTTTTACGAGCTTAACCTATGCACAGGTTGGAGGTGAATCTACCTATCAATTCCTGAATTTGGTGTCGTCTCCTCGTCAAGCAGCTTTGGGAGGTAAGGTACTAACTATAGTAGATTACGATGTAACACAGGCGCTCTATAATCCAGCAACCATAAATGTTGATATGGATAACCAATTGGCATTAAATTACTCTAGTTATTTGGGTGGTATTAGTTACGGTACAGCGGCTTACGCCTATACGGTTGATAGACGCACACAAACTTTTCATGCTGGTATAACCTATATTAATTATGGCTCGTTTGATGGTTATGATGAAGATGGAAATTCAACAGGTACCTTTACAGGAAATGAAGCGTCTTTATCTTTTGGTTATGCAACTCAAATTGGATATTCCGATTTTTATCTGGGTGCAAATGCAAAATTAATTACTTCTAACTTAGAACAATATAATTCACTTGGTGCAGCTGTAGATATCGGTTTACTTTACATTAATGAATATTTAGATTTTCATGCAGCTTTAGCAATTCGAAATTTCGGAACTCAAATTACAACCTATGCAGGTTTAAATGAAAAATTGCCTTTTGAAGTCGATTTTGGTATGTCGCAAAGTTTAGAAAATGTACCCATTCGTTGGCATATTACTTTAGAAAATTTACAGGAATGGCCCATTGCACGACCAAATCCAGCGAGAACAACTAGCGATTTAAGTGGCAATCAAACAGATGAAAAAATTGGTTTTTTAGGTCAGGTAATGCGTCACAGTATTTTTGGTGCTGAGATTTTTCCTGAAGGCGGATTCAACATCCGACTAGGATATAATTTTAGAAGAGCCGAAGAATTAAGAATTGTAGACCAACGAAATTTTTCAGGCTTATCAGCTGGTTTTTCAATAAAAATGAATAAAATGCGATTTAGTTATACGCATGCTAAATATACAAGTGCCGCCAATTCAAACTTTTTTGGTTTGCAAATAGATTTGCAGTAAAAAAGTTTATGAGTTTATGAGTTTATCAGTTTATCAGTTCATCAGTTTATCAGTTTATCAGTTCATCAGTTTAAAAGTGCCAAATTAATATCGAATATAACATCATAACCCTACATCAAAATGAAAAACATCACTATCGCCATAGACGGGTTTTCTTCCACAGGAAAAAGTACAGTAGCCAAACAAATAGCAAAACATTTAGGCTATGTTTATGTAGATTCTGGGGCGATGTACAGAGCAGTTACTTACTATGCCATGCAAAATGGATTTATTGACGACAAACATTTTAACGTAGAAGGTTTAGTTGCTAAGTTAAACACCATCAATATTAGTTTCAAGTTTAATAATGCAATGGGTTTTGCAGAAGTATATTTGAATGGTGTTAATATTGAAAACGACGTTCGCACGTTAGAAGTATCAGGCTTTGTTAGTAAAGTGGCCGAAATATCTGAAGTTCGCCAAAAATTAGTAGAAAAACAACAGCAATTAGGAAAAGATGGGGGCGTGGTTATGGACGGTCGAGATATTGGAACCGTTGTGTTTACTGATGCTGAACTTAAATTATTTATGACTGCTTCTGCAGAAACCAGAGCACAAAGACGTTATTCAGAATTAATTGAAAGGGGTGATGATGTTACTTATGAAGCAGTTTTAAAAAACGTTCAAGAACGTGATTATATTGATACAAACCGAGAAGATTCACCTTTAAGAAAAGCCAAAGACGCTATTCAAATTGATAATTCAAATATGAGTTTGCAAGAGCAGTTTGATAAAATATTAAAGCTAGCAAAAACAACATTAGAAAGTTCAGTAAAATAATAAATTACATGAGCCACGAATACACCAATGTTTTTTGTTGAATCATCTAATCAATATTCGTCAATTCGTGGCAAAAAAAAAGACGAACCTTTCGATTCGTCTTTCTAAATAATTTTATTGTAATTCTTATATATTAGGAATCACTAATTCTTGCCCTGGGTGAATTAAATCTGGGTTTTTCAAAATACTAGTATTTGCTTCAAAAATAGCATTGTATTTTGAGGCGTTATCATAATATTGTTTTGCAATTTTTCCTAAAGTTTCACCACTTTTTACAGTGTGTTTTGCATAAATGCTTTCATCAGCAACTGTAATGTTCGCTTTAATATCGCTTGGGTTTTCACCACCTATTTCTTTTATTTTATCCCAAATTATGTTTTTTTCATAAGGTGTGTTTGCCGTTCCTTTTACTTTTAAAACGCCGTTTTCTTCTGTTACATCACCATTTTGAATGTTTAGTTTTTCTCCTAAATCTAAAACCGATTGGTATTTTGCTTTTACTGCCATAATTATAAATATTTTAATAGTTTATTCTGTTTAAATATACTGAATTATTCAGCCATATTTTATTAATTTAAAGTTAACTTTTGTGCTTTGATATTTAGACACTAAAAGGAAACAAAAGTCACATTAATTTCATTCACTCATTTTTAGGTAATTACCCTAATAATATGTATTTTTGCACTCCTTTTAGCAAATCGTCGGAAAGATAAAAGGAACGAGAAACAAAAAACAATAACACTTCTGTGTGTAAATTGCTTAAATCTTCCGAAGCATACAGAATACAAAACAAATGTAGCTAGGACCATAATAGAATGATTCCTAGCACATTTCAAATTATTTAAATGGCTGAAAAAGCAAATCAAGTTGAAGTTGAAGCAACTAACGCTCCAACAGTAGAGGCTCCAGTAGTATCTGAAGCTAAAGCAAATCCTGAAAAATTCTTAAAAGACTTTAACTGGCACAATTACCAAGAAGGTATTGATGAAGTTGATGAAAAACAATTACAAGAATTTGAAAAATTAGTAGCAGAAAATTTCGTTGACACATTAAACGATGAAGTTGTTGAAGGTACTGTAGTTCACATTTCTGATAGAGATGCGATTATTGATATCAATGCAAAATCTGAAGGTGTTATTTCTTTAAACGAATTTCGTTACAACCCAAGTTTAGCAGTTGGTGACAAAGTAGAAGTATTAATTGATGTTCGTGAAGATGCAACTGGACAATTAGTATTATCTCACAGAAAAGCTCGTGTAATCAAAGCATGGGATCGCGTTATTAAAGCTAATGAAACTGGCGAAATCGTTAATGGTTTTGTTAAATGTAGAACTAAAGGTGGTATGATTGTAGATGTATTCGGTATCGAAGCATTCTTACCAGGTTCTCAAATTGACGTTAAACCAATTAGAGATTACGATCAGTACGTAAATAAAACTATGGAATTTAAAGTTGTGAAAATCAACCACGAATTCAAAAACGTAGTAGTATCTCATAAAGCGCTTATTGAAGCTGATATTGAAGTACAGAAAAAAGAAATTATTGGTCAATTAGAAAAAGGTCAAGTATTAGAAGGTATTGTTAAAAATATTACTTCTTACGGTGTATTCATCGATCTTGGTGGTGTAGATGGTTTAATCCACATTACCGATTTATCTTGGTCTCGTATCAATCATCCAAACGAGATTGTAGAATTAGATCAAAAACTTAACGTGGTAATCCTTGATTTTGATGAAAACAAATCAAGAATCCAATTAGGTCTTAAACAATTATCTAAACACCCATGGGAAGCATTAGCTGATACGGTTGCTGTTGGAGATAAAGTTAAAGGTAAAGTAGTTGTTATTGCCGATTACGGTGCATTTATTGAAGTTGCAGATGGTGTTGAAGGTTTAATCCACGTTTCTGAAATGTCTTGGTCTACACACTTACGTTCGGCTCAAGATTTCGTAAATGTTGGTGATGAAGTTGAAGCAGTTATCTTAACTTTAGATAGAGAAGATCGCAAAATGTCTTTAGGTATTAAACAATTAACTTCAGATCCTTGGACAGATATTACAACTAAATACCCATTAGGTTCTAAACACACAGGTATCGTTCGTAACTTTACAAACTTTGGTGTTTTCGTTGAATTAGAAGAAGGTATCGATGGATTAATTTACATCTCAGATTTATCTTGGACTAAGAAAATCAAACACCCATCTGAATTCTGTGCAGCTGGAGATAAATTAGAAGTTATCGTATTAGAGTTAGATGTTGAAGGACGTAAATTATCTTTAGGTCACAAACAAACAACTGTAAATCCTTGGGATGCTTACGAAACTGATTTCGCTTTAGAAACTGTTCACTCAGGAACTATTTCAGAAATCGTTGATAAAGGAGCTACTGTAGAATTTAACGAAGATATCGTTGCATTCATTCCTACACGTCACCTTGAAAAAGAAGATGGTAAGAAATTAGCAAAAGGAGAAACTGCTGAATTCAAAATTATTGAATTTAATAAAGAGTTTAAACGTGTTGTAGCATCTCACACTGCTATTTTTAAAGCAGAAGAAATTGCAAACGTAAAAGCTGCTGCTAAGAAAATAGAAGCACAAGCTGCCGAAGCAAAACCAACTTTAGGTGATGCTAACGAAGCTTTACAAGCTCTTAAAGATAAAATGGATGGTAAAGCAGCAAAAAGCAAAAAATAATTTGCGGTTTTAAGCTAAAAATTCATTTATAAAATTAAAGCCTTCAAGAAATTGGAGGCTTTTTTTTATTTAAATATTTTGGGCGTGCCCCTAAAGGGTCGGGCTATCCGTTGCAATCTTTTTATTCGTGCCTCATAAAAAGGATTTTCACTGCTATCCCTCACGCACTATCCAAAGAACAGTCATTATTTATTAAGGTTATAAAACTTTCACAAGTATCAATTATTTATATTTCAATTTCTAATATTTTACATTACATTTGTAACCCGAATACGTTTGGATAGCATATGAGTCAAAAAGTTTTACTTAACGAAAAAGAGGTAAACATCATTCTTCACCGATTGGCTTGTCAACTTATTGAAAAACATAACGACTTCTCTAACACCGTTCTTATTGGTTTACAGCCACGTGGCGTGTTTTTAGCCGATAGAATAGCTAAAATATTACGAGAAGATTATAAAGTTAAAAACATTCAATTAGGACATTTAGATATCACTTTTTTTAGAGACGATTTTCGAAGAGGCGAAAAGCCACTAGAAGCCAACGCCACTCAAATTAATTTTTTAGTTGAAGATAAAAACGTTGTTTTTATTGATGATGTATTGTATACCGGAAGAAGTATTCGTGCTGCATTAACGGCCATTCAATCGTTTGGTAGACCCAATGAAATTGAACTTTTAACGCTTATTGATAGGCGTTTTAGCAGGCATTTACCCATTCAGCCAAATTACAGAGGCAGACAAGTAGATGTTATAAATAATGAAAAGGTAAAAGTAAACTGGAAAGAATATGATAATGAAGATTCCGTTTACTTAATAGAAAAATAGAAATCAATTGATAATGATAAGTTTCAGTTTAAAAAATGCACTTGCAACTTTATAAACTTATAAACTTTTAAACTTATAAACTTTTAAACTAAGAGAATGAGCGAATTAAGTGTCAATCACTTATTAGGAATCAAATATCTAAATAAACAAGATATTCAACTTATTTTTGAAACTGCCGATCATTTTAAAGAAGTGATTAACCGTCCCATTAAAAAAGTGCCTTCGCTTCGAGATATTACTATTGCCAATCTTTTTTTCGAAAATTCAACCAGAACAAAACTCTCTTTTGAGTTAGCTGAAAAACGATTATCTGCCGATGTACTTAATTTTTCATCCTCACAATCTTCAGTAAAAAAAGGAGAAACATTAATAGATACCGTGAATAACATTTTATCTATGAAAGTAGATATGGTTGTTATGAGGCACCCAAACCCAGGTGCAGGCGTATTCTTATCAAAACACGTAAAAGCAAGTATTATTAATGCTGGAGATGGCGCACATGAACACCCAACACAAGCTTTATTAGATTCCTATTCTATAAGAGAAAAACTGGGTGATGTTGCAGGCAAAAAGGTAGTTATAGTTGGTGATATTTTACACAGTAGGGTAGCACTTTCCAATATATTTGCACTACAATTACAAGGCGCTCAAGTCATGGTCTGTGGGCCAAAAACATTATTACCAAAATTCATAGATTCTCTTGGAGTTAAAGTTGAAACAGACTTACGCAAAGCATTAAATTGGTGTGATGTAGCAAATATGTTAAGGGTGCAAAATGAACGTATGGATATTAGTTATTTTCCATCAACAAGAGAATATACACAACAATTTGGAGTAAATAAAGAGTTACTAGATTCATTAAATAAAGAAATAACCATCATGCATCCGGGACCCATAAACAGAGGTGTTGAGATTACAAGTGATGTAGCAGATTCTAAGCAATCCATCATATTGGATCAAGTACAAAATGGTGTTGCCATTAGGATGGCCGTTATTTATTTATTAGCTTCAAAAATAAAACAGTAAATCATGATTATAGATCAAGACGGAACTATTTCAATCATCACTCAGGAAAAAGCGACGATTGTTGAATTAGTAAAAAAAATACAGGCTTTATATCCTAAGTTCAAAAACAATAATATTATTGTAGCATTATCTTCCTTAAATAAATTGGGCTTACAAGATATTGTTGAATTTTTAGAGCTATCAAACACACATCGAGCTACAAAACATTCTTTTGTAATAGTTTCAGATAAAATAGATTTAAGCATCGTTCCAGATGAAATAGTCGTTGTACCAACCTCTCAAGAAGCGTACGATATTATAGAAATGGAAGAAATGGAACGCGATTTAGGCTTTTAAAAAAATGTTTATGAGTTTATATGTTTATGAGTTTATATGCTTAAGGTTTATGAGTTTATTTTTTAATTGACATATAACCTCATAATCTTATAACCTTTCTCATAAACCTATAAACTAATATTAAATGAAATTAACCATATTAGGTTGTTATAGTGCCACACCAAGAGCTTTAACAAATACCACATCGCAAGTATTAGAAATAAACAATCATATGTTTTTAATAGATTGTGGTGAAGGTACTCAGGTGGAACTACGCAAACATAAAATTAAGTTTAACCGCATCAAACATATTTTTATTTCACACTTACATGGTGATCATTTTTTTGGTTTAGTTGGCTTAATTTCAACATTCAGATTGCTTACACGCGAAACAGAATTACATGTTTATGGCCCCAAAGGCATTAAAGAAATAGTAACGCTTCAAATGAAATTGGCAGATTCTTGGACCAACTATCAGCTTATTTTTCATGAGTTAACTTCAAATGATTCTGAATTAATTTTTGAAGATGAAGAAGTCGAAGTTTACACCATTCCGTTAAACCATCGAATTTATACCAACGGCTATTTTTTTAAGGAAAAAGAAGGCAATCGCAAATTAGATATCAATTTGGTTGAAGAAGCCAATATTAACGTTGCTTATTATAGAAAATTGGCTCAAGGTTTTGATGTTGAAAATGAAGATGGAGTTCTTATAAAAAACGAAACCGTAACATTACCAGGTGCTAAACCAAAAAGTTATGCTTTTTGTAGCGATACTATGTATAAGGAAGATATTGTTCCTGTTATAAAAAACGCCGATGTGCTATACCACGAATCTACTTTTTTGGAGAAGCATGCGCATTTAGCACTAAAAACAAAGCATTCTACGGCAAAAGAAGCTGCAAGTATTGCGAAACAAGCCAATGTGGGGACTTTATTGCTTGGGCATTATTCTATACGTTACGACAGCTTAAATCCCTTTAGAGAAGAAGCTCAAGAGATTTTTGAAAACGTAGAACTATGTGATGACGGTAAAACGTTTAATTTTTAATTTCTTAAGAATTTAGAATATATAGAACAGCTTCGTCTAAAGTTTCGCAAAGTTTAACACTGTTTTTTAAAAACATTTTTTCTAAAGTTGCACTCATAAAACCAGCGTCGTTGTACCAAACGATGGCTGCGGCTTCAATAAAATCGTACTCTTTACTAAATGTTACCCAAACATATGGATCTATAGAATACGAATTTACTTTATTGGAAATAAACCCAATTTTTTTTGAATAACCATATTGTTCAATAATCATGTTTGCAATTTTTTGAATTATTGACCAATCAACATGTATTTCATGGTTCAATTCGGCTACCACAAAATGGTCACAAATAAAAAACTTCCCAAACGAAAGTTGTATTTTTTTATGACTAAATTCTGAAAGGTTTATGTACTCTTCAAATCTCATTATCTAGTAATAATACAACTTTTTTTTAAAAGTGAAAAGACCTTTTAGGTTAAGTATATATTATTTAAGTAGTTTTTATGGTTAAAAACAGACTTTAAAGATGTATTTTGAAATCAAAAAAAAATTACTTAAAAAGCTTAATTTATTCATTTTTAGATTCTTTCAAATCTAAAATACAATCTATAGCTTCTGCTAAAGTAAAGCATCGTTTTATTTTGGTTTTCGCTATTCTTTTCTCTAGAGTAGCATTCAAATAAATCATTTTATTATAAGTAACAATGGCCCCAGCTATAATAATATTATACTTTTTTTGAACTTTGTTCCATGCTTGGGGATTTGTAGAATAAGAATTCACTCGGTTAGAAATATAGCCTAATTTAGCATCGGTACCATAAAACTCTACAACATGTACCATGACTTCCTGAATCATTTCCCAATCGAAGTGTATTCCTTCGTTTATTTCAGAAATAATGAAGGTTTTAAAAAAATAAAAATTGCCAAATGGCATTTCTAATTTGTTGTGTTTCAGTTTAAAAAACTCAGAATTTTCAAACTTCATATATGTTAGTTAGGTATATACTAATTTATAAAGTTTATCGATACAATTATTCAAAATAGAAAAATAAATTTTTGTTATTTTGTAACTATGGAACAAGATTTAAGTAATTATAGAAAATCATACGAAAAAAGTGAACTTCTATTAGAGAATGCACCAGAAAACCCAATTGAATTATTTCAAAAATGGTTTTATGAGGTTGATAAGTTTTTTAGTGATGATGAAACTAATGCCATGACTGTTAGCACGATTGGTTTAGATGGATTTCCTAAAAGTAGGGTCGTTCTCTTAAAACGTTTTACATACGAAGGCTTTATTTTTTACACCAATTATGATAGTGAAAAAGGAAAAGCTATAGCACAAAATCCAAATGTATGTTTATCTTTTTTTTGGCATGGTGCCGAACGTCAAATAATTATAAAAGGTAAAGCTGAAAAAATTGCTGAAAATTTAAGCGATGGTTATTTTGAATCGAGACCTCGTGGTAGCCAATTAGGAGCTTTAGTTTCACACCAAAGTGAAGTTGTACCTGATAGAGCTTTTTTGGAACAAAAGTTATCAGATTTAGAGAAAGAATTTGAAGGAAAAGAAATACCAAGACCCGATTATTGGGGAGGCTATATTGTGATACCTTTAGAGATGGAATTTTGGCAAGGGCGACCTAATAGGTTACATGATAGAATACATTATAAATTACAAGCAGATTACAATTGGTCAATAAATAGATTGTCTCCTTAATGCATTAGGTTTATTTTTACAAAAAAATACAGTTCAACGATTAAACACATTATATATCGACAAACGACTTGTTTTTAAACGATTTTAACATTTTATTAACGTTTTTTTGAGCATATGAAGGGTAATTTTATAAAACCTAAATTACCTACTTATGAATTTTTTAACAAAATTGCCATTAGTGGCCATAGTTGCTTTTTTTTGCTTTTCCTGTACAACAGAAAGCAATGATTATGAAGTTAACGACATCGAATTAAGCCTTACCACTCCTGAAACCAAAACCATTGAAGTAGAAATACTTGATCTTATTAATAACCATCGTTTAGATATGGGTTTAAATGCCCTTTCTGATATGACTTTGGTAAAATCGGTTGCATTTACTCATACCGATTATATGGTGGATAACAATGTAGTGTCTCATGCTAATTTTTATAAAAGAAGCGATTACTTAAAAGCCAATGCAGGTGCCACTAAAGTAACTGAAAATGTGGCTTATGGTTACAGTTCTGCAGAATCGGTTGTAAAAGCTTGGTTAAAAAGTGATGCACACCGTGCGAACATGGAAGGAGACTTTACTAACTTTGATTTGGCTGCAGAGCAAAATGCCGAAGGTAAATGGTATTACACCAATATTTTTATAAAAAAATAAGGTTTATTATATTCTTTAAAAGTAATACTATAAGATAGCCATATTGATGATTGTATATTAACAATCGATAATTAGTTTGCTTTTAGTACTTTGATGTTATTACAACAATTTATTTCATTAAAAAACCACCAAAAGGAATTTCCTATTGGTGGTTTTTTTAATATTATGAATAAAGATTAATTATTCCATTCTAATAACAATAAACTGTGTACGTCTATTTAACTGGTGTTGTGCTTCTGTGCAAGGTATGGTACCATCGCATTGGTTTGTTAATTTTTGTTCACCAAAACCTTTATATTCACTTATTCTAGAAGCATCTATGCCTTTATTTATTAAATAGTCATAAGTTGCTTTTGCTCTTTCTTCTGATAAAATATCGTTGTATTTTTTAGTACCTCTAGAATCGGTATGCGATTCAATTTTAATAACCATATCTGGATGCGTGGTATTCATTAAGTTTACAATACGATCTAATTCAAGTGTGCTATCTTTTCTAATAGCGTATCTATCAAAGTCGAAATAAATAGTTTGAAGTTCTGCAATAATAGGTGTTTTACTTCTATCAGGATTTAATGCGATGTTTGCATTAATACTTGTTACGCTTCTATTAATACCTTTTGAGGTTATCGCTATAGTGTTGTCTAAATACGCATCGTTTTTAACTTGAATGTAGTAATCGGTATCTCTATCTATATTAATGTCAAAATATCCATTTTCATCTGTTTTTAATGTTGCAATAGGGTTACTGTTACTGTCCAGCAACGTTACAGTAGCATTTGCGATAGGAGTATTTGTTTCAGCATCAGTAACTGTGCCTTCAATTTTTAATGGAGGTACTCTATCGAAAGCATAAATATCATCACTGCCAACACCGCCATCCCTATTTGAAGCAAAGTATCCTGACAAGCCATCTTCACTCATAAAGAACGAGAAATCGTCTTTGCTGGAATTTACGGGTGTTCCCAGATTGATAACGCTAATAATGTTATTATTTTCATCTGAAACTGTTCCAAAAACATCAAGTAATCCTAATCCAGGATGTCCATCGGAAGCTAAAAACAAATTGCCTTCATTGTTTATAAAAGGAAAACTTTCATTTTTATTGGTATTTACTGTACTTCCTAAATTTTTTGGTGTGCCATATCCATTACTGTCTATATCTACATAATAAATATCTGTACCACCAATACCTCCAGGCATGTCGGATGTGAAATATAGTTTCGTTTCATCACTATTTAAGGCTGGGTGCGCAATAGAGTAGGTGTTGCTATTAAAAGGTAATTCTTCAATGTTTGTCCATTTACCATCAACCAAAACAGCTTTGTAAATTTTAAGATTTGTAATGCCTTCATCTGTTTTTCCTAAAACCTGTTTATTGAAATTGTTTCTAGAAAAATACATGGTTTTACCATCTTTTGACATGGTTAAAGGCCCTTCGTGGTACATTGTATTTACAGCACCTTGTAATTTAAATTTGTTATTTACAATACTGTCTTTACTAGATGTAGCTTTTACATAGACATCTAAAAAAGGCTCTTCATTCCAACCATATATATGTTTTGATGATACGCCTTCATCTCTTGAAGAAGCAAAATAAAGACTTCCATCTTTTTCATAAGCACCAAAATCGCTATACTTAGAATTGAAATTAACATCTTTTAGAAAATACTGTGGTTTTGCATTAAAGATACTATTTATAAAATCACTATCTTTTAGGAAGTTAGCTTCATTAATTTCTCCACCTTCATCTTTATAACGCTTTAACCAAACCCGAGATTCTTTATAATCTTTAACACCACGTAATGCTTGAGCATAATTATAGTAATATTGATTTGGTACATTAGGTTGTTCTATGACTTTTTTATAGTAAACCACCGCACTATCTGGATTGCGCATATAGGCATAACAATCTGATAATTGTCTGGTAGCGTAATCGGTATTGTAGTTTTTTGAGATAAGTTCTTTATACACATGGGCTGCATCAACAAATGAAAACTTATTGAATAAATTATCTGCTTTTTTTTGCAAACCAGATTGTGAAAAAACAGCCATGTTTATCACCAAGACCATACTGGTTATTATGTGGTTTTTTAATCTCATGGTTCATATTTTTAATTAAAAAATCTGATAAAAGAATTTCTATTTATTAAAGCATATTGGGCAATACGTTATTCCATTTTAATAACTATAAATTGTGTACGTCTGTTTAATTGATGATCTGCTTCTTCACATTTTGCACCATCTTCGCAACCATTGGTTAATCTGCGTTCACCATACCCTTTATGTTCTGTAATCCTTGAAGGATCAATGCCTTTAGAAATTAAATAATCGTAGGTTGAATTGGCTCTGTCTATAGACAATTTATCGTTGTATGAAAGAGCTCCTCTAGAATCGGTATGCGACTCAATGCGAATGACCATTTCTGGGTAATCGTTGGTCATTAAATTAACTATTTTGTCTAACTCTAAAGCGGCATCTTTACGAATGTTGTGCTTGTCATAATCAAAATAAATGGTATTTAATTCAGCAAGTTTTATAACATCTGGCTTTGGATTTAATAGTAAATTTGCATTAACAGCAGTAAGTTCTGTTTGAATATGTTTAGATGAAAAATTTCTGTAATCATCAATATACTTGTCCTGACTTGCTACAATTTTATAATCTTTATCTCTATCGATATTTATTTGATAAAAACCATTTTCATCAGTTTCCATATAAGCTATTTGATTTCCCTTATCATCATATAGCGTAATTTTTGCTCCAGGTATAGGCTTTGTATTAATAGCATCGGTTACAACACCTTCAACTTGTAATGTTGGCACTCTATGGAAGGCATATATATCATCACTACCGCGACCTCCATTTCTGTTAGAAGCAAAGTATCCTGTTATCCCATCTTGGTTCATGGTGAATGAAAAATCATCATTATTGGAATTCACAGGAACCCCTAAGTTTATAACATCAACAATCTCTTCATTTTCATTTTTAATAGTTCCGAAAATATCTAATAAGCCTAAACCGGTATGCCCATCGGAAGAAAAGAAGAGCGTGCCTTCATTATTTATAAAAGGAAAGCCTTCTGCACTTTCGGTATTTACAACATCACCCATATTTTGAAGGTTTGAAAGGCTGCCATCAGGACTGATGTCAACCACCCAAATATCAGAACCACCACGACCCCCAGGTCTATCAGAAGAAAAATATAATTTAGTGTCATCGCTATTTAAAGCAGCATGTTGTGTTGAAAATTCATCTGAGTTTATGCTTAGGTCTTCAACATTTGTCCATATACTATCTGTTAAAGTTGCCCTGTAAATTTTCATGTTGGTAAGTCCTTTTTTGTCCTTTACCTCAATTTGATCTTTGAAGTTATTTCTTGAGAAATACATGGTTTGACCATTTTTTGTTATAATCACGGGGCCATCATGATAAATAGAATTTATATCGCCTTTAATTTTGGAAGAATGATCTACATTTCTTTTCGTTTTAGCATCGGTAACATAGACATCTAAAAAAGGTTGTTCATTCCATCCATATAATCGTTTTATGGCAACACCTTCATCTCTAGACGATGTAAAATATACTTTTCCATTTTGTTCAAAAGCGCCAAAATCGCTAAATTTAGTATTGAAATAGACCTTGTCTAAAAAGTATTGTTGTTTTGCACCAAAAACACTTGTAATAAAGTTGATGTCTTTTGAAAAATCGTTGGCATTTACAACACCTCCCGAATCTTTATAGCGTTGTAACCACTCTTGGGAATCGTCATATTTTTTTATACCTCTAAGCGATTGTGCATATTTATAGTAATATTCTATAGGTACATTTTCTTGTTTAACAACGCTTTTATAATACCTAGATGCATTGTTTGGATCTCTTAATAAGGCATAACAATCTGCAAGTTGCCTTGTTGCATAATCTCTATTGTAATTATTTGCTATAAGTTCTCTGTAAACTTCGGCAGCTTTAACAAATGAGAATTTATTAAATAAGGTGTCTGCACGCTTTTGTTTACCTTGTTGAGAAAACATGGTTATGCTTAACATTAATGCGATACAAACTAATATGTAGTTTTTAATTTTCATATGAAAAAATATTTGTTCTAGAGGTCATTCGGTATCGCTTTAATCTTCATAGATGTTTATTTGGAAAAAACATTTTGTTAATAGCGATTTCATAAAAAATAGTATTAGAAATATCTAGGTGATTTTAATTTAGAACTTAAGAATTTAAACTCATACATCAACAATATCTCATGAGTACCCGTTGTGTAACGGTTAATTTCTGAAATAGGTTTTTCATAAGCATATCCAACACGTAGTTGTCTGGATACTTGAAAATCTACCAGTCCACCTATGGCAGCTGTTTGTTCATTTATTCTATAAGAGCCACCTAGCCATAATTTTTCATTGTAGAGAAAGTTAGCCGTTAGGTCATAAGAAAGAGGAGCTCCATTAGTAGCTTTCACTAAAAACGCTGGTTTAAATTTGAAGCTTTTACTTAAATCTACAACTACACCTCCCGTAAAATAATAACTCAATCTGTCCAAAGCTTCGAAGCCTTCTTCTGTATTTTTATCTGTGTTTAAAACTCTAGGAGTAGACAAACCTAAATAAACCCTATCTGTGCTCCAATATAGACCAAGGCCAACGTTAGGAGTCCATCGGTCTTCAATACCATAAATTGATGGGTCCAAACTTTCATCTTCACGAAAATCGGGGTCTAAGCTATATTGAGTAAACCCAGCTTTAATACCAAATGCCAGTTTTCCTGTTCTTCCTGTTGGAATACTGTATGAAAAATCTCCATATAAATATGTGAAGTTTTCAGGACCTAAATCATCTTCAATAAAAGATAAACCCAAACCAATACGATCGTTTCTTAAAGGAGTATGTATAGACAGCGTTTGTGTTATGGGACCACCTTTAAAACCAACCCATTGGCTTCGGTGCAATCCAACAATGCTTAAAGCTTCTCTACTACCTGCATATGCGGGGTTTATAGAAATGGTATTGTACATATACTGTGTGAATTGCGGTAATTGTTGTGCAACTCCAACCGTACAACTTAACAGTGCAATAGCGATTATGTTATGTTTTATAAATTTCATAGGTTGCGTTTTATTTGGTTCCTAAGTAAACAGGTCCTGTAAATGGTGCCAATCCACTATCTTTTAAAGTTACTATATAATAATAAGTTCCATTAGGTACTTTTCCAGCAGCACCCACAGAGTTTTTACTTGCGTTACCCGTCCAAGCATAGGCTGGTGGTGTTGATCTCGTTTCTAATTCAGTAACTGAAGGGTAGCTGTCTGACTCAAAAATTAAAGCTCCCCATCTATTAAATATTTTCACTTCTGCAACAAAACCACATAAGTCAATTCCCGTTATATAAAAGAAATCATTAATGAAGTCGCCATTAGGTGTTACGGCTTTAGATATTATAACATCGTTTTCACCACAAGGTAGTACCTTACAATCTGCATTTATATTCATGGTTAAATTTACAATTTTAATACAACCATTATCTGTGGTAGTATATTTGAACATATAATCTATACCGCCATCATCTGGAAGGAAATCTTCGCTAAGTTCTAATAGTGTGGGGTTAAAAATACCACCAGAAAGTGTTGCTACTGGGTTACCTTCTATTAGCTCCCAAGTGCCGTTTGTATTAATATCTGAAATTAGTATGATGAGTTCATCATCTAAATTAATAATGCCATCATCGAAACATCTTTTTGGAGCATTTACAGATGTAATAAGTTCATCTAAAGCTACATTAATAGTTTGCTTGTATTCAGCTTCATTGCCGCATTCATCTCTAACGGTCCATGTTCTAACTACTTCATAATCATTATATACATTATCTTGGAATGTACTTGTTTCATTGAAAACAACTATGATGTTTGATGCTGATGAACAGTTATCTGTAAATGTTAAAGCGGGGGCTTCTGGAATATCAGTACAACTTACATTTACTATCTCTTCAAATGTTGTAGCTGGAATTGGTGCTTTGTTATCTTGAAGGGTGATTATTTGTGTATAGGGTGTTTTTAAACCACAAGCATCAGTTGCTGTCCAAGTACGAGCAATAACATAGTTATTTGGGCAACTTCCATTGGTTTTAACGTCTTGTACTGATACCGTTGCATCTCCACAATTATCGGTAGCAGTTAAGGTTTCAGCAGTTGGTATAGCATCGCATTCAGCAGTTAAAGCAATAGGCGGTAGCGTTCCAACAAAAGCAGGAGGTGTTGTATCTTGCACTATGATAGTTTGGGTATAGTTAGTGCTTGTGTTTCCACAGGCATCAACAAAGTTCCAAACCCGTACTCTTACATAGGCATTCAAACAAACAGGATCTGTAGTTGTTACGTCACTGATCACTATTAAATTTGGAATAGAACAATCATCGGTAGCGGAAGGAGCAAGTGCTAAAGCTTCGCTTAAACCATCAGTATCGCTACATTCAAGAGTTCTGTCCAATTCACCCAATGTATTAGTAATAATAGGAACAACGTTATCTTTTATTAAGTAAGTAGCTGTTATAGTGCTTTTATTGTCGCAGGCATCAGTAGCAGTGAAAACAACGGTAACAGCGCCATCATCACATTTTACAGAGGTGTCTGAACCATAATTGTTACTCCAAGTAACCGTGCTACAATTATCGGTAGCAGTTGCTCCAGCATTAGAGCTTAACCATGTATTTAATGTTGTTTCAGTATCTCCAACACCACATTCAATTACTATGTTAGAAAGGTTTGTGTTGTTTATGGTAGGAGCAGTTTGATCGTTACCTGTATGTGTAATGGTTTGATTTTCCAATTTGTTTCCACAAGTATCTACCACTTCATAGGTATATACTAAAGACCAAGAACAGTCATCACCAGTTAAAGCGGTGTTTGTTAAATTAACAGTAACAATACCACTGCAATTATCAGTATAGTTAGCAGCAACGGTTGTTTCATCAAAAGGATATGCCGTTAAAGCATTAGCACTACAATTATCTGCATTTGTAACACCTGTTGGAGCCGTACCTGTTGGAGCTGATTGATCGCTACCGCTATGCGTAATGGTTTGGTTTTCTAATTTATTACCACAAGCATCAACTACTTCAAAAGTGTATACTAAGGACCAAGAACAGTCATCGCCAGTTAACGTAGTGTTTGTAAGATTAACAGTTACTGTGGCATCACAAATATCAGTATAGTTAGTAGCAACGGTTGTTTCGTCAAAAGGATATGCTGTTGAAGCACTAGCACTACAAACATCTGCATTGGCAACACCTAATGGAGCAGTTCCAGTTGGAGCTGATTGATCGCTACCACTGTGTGTAATGGTTTGGTTTTCTAATTTATTGCCACAAGTATCTACTACTTCATAGGTGTATACTAAAGACCATGAACAGTCATCACCAGTTAAATTAGTGTCTATAAGATTAACAGTTACTGCAGAACAACTATCAGTATAATTAGTAGCAACGGTTGTTGCATCAAATGGATATGCCGTTAGTGCATTAGCACTACACTCATCTGCATTGGTTACTCCTGTTGGAGCAGTTCCTGTTGGAGCTGATTGATCGCTACCGCTATGCGTAATAGTTTGATTTTCTAATTTATTACCACAAATATCTAGCACTTCGTAGGTATATACTAAAGACCAAGAACAATCATCGCCAGTTTGTGTTGTATTGGTTAGGTTTACGGATATGGTGCCACCACAATTATCAGAGTAATTTGAAGCAATTGTTGTTGCATCAAAAGGATATGCTGTTTGTGCATTAGCACTACAAACATCTGCATTGGTTACACCTGTAGGAGCTGTTCCAGTAGGAGCTGTATTGTCGTTAATATTAATAATTTGTTCAACACTAGCAGTAATGCCACAATCATTGGTAATTGTAAAAGTTCTAGTTACAATAATTGGGCAACTTGAATCTGGAGTTATTGCATCAATATAGGTTATGCTTGCAATAGTTTCATTTCCTATAGCTGTATAATCAGTAGCTACAAAAGTATCTTTTATATCAGCAGATTGAGTAGAACTATAAGGATACCTAGCAGTTAAGGCAGTAATATTATTTTCATCGCAACCTTCTATATTAATAGTGGCTGGTGCTGTTATTTCTGGTGTACCTCCAAAAACAGTTACTTTTATAGGAACACGTGTTTGACTAATACAAGAATTCGAATATCCTTCAGCTACATAATAGGTGGTCTCTCCAGCTACACTTGTGGAGGGCACAATAGATGTTTGTGCAGGCGTAGATGGATCGTTATCCACATAGTAATATAATGTATAAGCTGATGGAGATATAGGAGCATCACTAGGAGTTGCAGTTAAAGCACTAGCAGTTTCATTTAAACAATAACTCACATCTTGAACAGTTGGTACAGAATCAATATTTGTTACTTCAATGTTAAATTCATAATAACACAAAGTGGTTCCTGGAGGAATACCATAATATAAAGTGGTTCCTAAAGTGGCAGGAAATGGATTAGAAGCATTATATTCTATGGATGTATTGTTTTTTGGGTATTCATTATAAAACCTAGTACCTTCTGGAAACGCTGCACTTATTTGAGATGTTTGAATGGGTGTAGAACCAATATTACAGAAGTAAAAATCTCTAACATGTATGTAACTACCACAATTTGCGGCAATATAAGCTTCGGCATCTATGTTAACTATGCTAGGGGTAGGTATAGGCTCTCCTATACAAAAGCCAGATGTTTGATACCCTACAATTAATGATTGGTTAAATGTGGTGCTAGATGTAGAACCTATACCAGCAATTTTACCATCTAGAGAAATGCTAGGAGTACAACTTGGGTTAACTAAAAGCGAACAATCTGTAGTAGCTGTAAGTGTAAAACTTAAGTCTGCTAATATATCCTCTGGATTATCAGGAACCGGTAAGGTGCCTAAATTCCAAATTATAGATCCAGTTGCGCCCGCATTTGGGTCGTAATAAGGAACCGCTGTTGTGGCAAATGGAGGATAAATATTATACTTAATACTTAATTCTTCATATGATGATGTGTAAGGCACAGGAAGCGTAATAATCGTATTATCTGTTGTTTCTGTTCCTTTGTTTTTTATCTCTATTTTATAATCGGCAGTTTCTCCTGGGAATAATACTCCTGGAGTTGAACCATTAGTGTTAACAGAAGTCGTTGTTAAAATAGCTTCTGGTTCAGGGATGTATGCATCAACCGAAAAAGTAATATTGAATATAACATAGGTGTCATCTCCAGAACCATATTGAAAAGAAGTTGAAGTTTGATTATTGGCTATGTATTTATTGTTTGCATTATCTACATCGAACATAATTATATCCAATCCCGTATTGTTATTATGGTTTGGGTTTCTACTATTTCCCCCTGTTGTTATCGTTGAATTAAAGAAATTATTAGACGTATTACTTTCATTAGGACTTGTATAACTTAAAGTTTCATAAACTCCCGTATCTTGTCTTAGCATTTGAAAAGTGTCACCTTTCCACTGGATATCACCTTCACCAGCCATAACACCTAATTTTAAGTTTACATCTCCGTTTTGCGTAGCATTAAATCCAGATATGTTTATAGGCCAAAGTTCAGCGTTATTGTTTACATAGGCATGTCCATCAAACACGGTTATGTCTCTCCATTTCATTTTAGAATTTTCATAAACAACGACCATGCCCCAACCACCGTAATAACCGGTAGCATCAACAGAACCTTCTCTTATAGCAATATCGGCAACAAAATATTCTCCAATACCATTTTCACGTACATATTCTGTTACATCTGCATACGCTGAATACATATTTCTGTCTTCACCATTGGGTGGAAATGATATGCCAGTAGCTTCAAATTCAGTATAAGACGATTGAGAAGGTCCTTTTAAAGAAACCTTACGTTTGTCAAAGGTTTTTGTTACGGTAGCCCCTCCAGAAACGGTTTTTGTTACTTGAAA
This sequence comes from Mariniflexile fucanivorans, assembly GCF_004341235.1. Taxonomy (GTDB): domain Bacteria; phylum Bacteroidota; class Bacteroidia; order Flavobacteriales; family Flavobacteriaceae; genus Mariniflexile; species Mariniflexile fucanivorans. Next base: position 268,650 of record NZ_SLUP01000006.1, on the reverse strand, counting down.
AGTATTGCCCGGATCAACTTCTACTTCGCCAAAAGCTCTACCGGTCCAGTACAACCCTGCATAAATAATTTTAGAACAGTCTGGGATTGCACCATTTTCAGTAGAAAAGGTTAAATTGGCTGAAGATGAATTCCATGTATTGGCATCATTATCAATATCAACATAACGCATATCATTTGCATTGGATTGACTTGAAGGATACGTATAACCAGCCAACTGTAAATTGGTGTTACCAATCATCATAAAATCACCTTTAATGGTGTAATTTTTTTGCGTGGGTGTAAATATGGATGCCCTTGGTGCAAAAGGCACTCTTACTTGACTGTAACCAATAGTAGTGCATAAAAACAAAAAAACAAAAAGAGATACCAATTTAATTGGCATTGCTTTTTTATATGGTTTTGTAAAGTATAGTTGTTTCATTTCTTAATCTTTTAAATGGATCTTGTGCTTATGTTTTTATGAGGGGATCTCGATTTTATAAAAAACTCTAATATTTGGGTCAAATTCTATAAACTGTTTAATTTGCAGCTCTGTACATTCGAAATTGCATTTTACATAAATGTATTTCAAATTACTGAATCCACTTAAACTGCTTAGGTTCAGTTTGTTTTTAAAATCACCAACTGTTTTTAAAGTTATCGTTATCAGCTCAACATCATCAAATTTAGGATTGTATTGATTTAATAGATCAAAAGAATTCAAATCATTAAATGTCAACTTCGTAACTTTTATGTTGTTTGTGTTATTCTCCATTATGTTTTTATTTTCAACATAAAATGTAGGATGGAGTTTATATGTCAAATTATAAAAACCGTCTCGATCAGTTCCTTTTAAGGTTTTGGAAGTTTGTTTTGAAGACGTGTTACTTTCCTTAAGTTCAAATACACCATTTTCTTGAGCTGATAATTCGTTGAAGGAAAACAAAAAAAGATATAATGAAAACAAAATAAAATATAGAGCAAAATTCGATTTATTTCTCATGGCAAAAAAGATTGTTTTTTTAATTAAAATATAATCATACAGACACTAATTTAACATATAGGTCACAAAGTAGTTTCCAAGTGACAGAATGGATAATAAAAAATAGTTTTCGAGGGAAAAAAAATGTAATGGATAAAATTATTTACCAATGCTATTGCAACATTTGATTGAGAGATTATAATTTGGGACATAACTTGCAATTTTATAGGTACAACAAATTAAAGGATATGCTTATAATTAGTCAAAATAATATGACAAATCACACATATATTCGTTTAAAAGCTTTAAAAAGTACTTAAACGAAATAATAAGCTACTTGTCTGTTTGAGTTATTATTTTATATAGTGTTTTAAGGCCAATTTAATTTAGTATTTATAGCTTTGTGTAATAATTTAACAGACTAGTTAAATGTATTTTATCGAACAAAAATGCTATCTAATCTATAATTTTTACACTTAATCGAATTTTTATGAAAAAACTACTATTAGTGAGACACGCTAAATCCTCTTGGGAACATAATGTGATAGACCATGAAAGACCTTTGAATGATAGAGGTGTTTCAGATGCTCAAACGGTATCAAACCGATTAAAAAACGATCATTTAAAAATAGATCTTATATTATGCAGCGATTCCGTTAGAACAACATCAACTGCTAAAACATTTATTTCAAATCTCGATTTAGATAAAAACATTTTGGTATTTAATCATGATTTATATGATTTTTCTGGAAGTAATCTCATTCAAGTTATTAAAGCATGTAATAATAAGGTAAATAACCTGATGGTTTTTGGGCATAACCACGCCATTACAGCTTTTGTAAATACTTTTGGCGATTCCCACATTGAAAATGTGCCTACTTGCGGCGTAGTTCAAATTGAATTTAATATTAATAGTTGGGAAGATTTAAATAAAGGAAAAACCGTAAGTACTTTATTTCCAAGAGATTTAAGGTGAAAATTATTTTTTTTATCAATTCAAGTATCTAAAATAGATATGATTATCAAGTAAAAGTATGCTTTAACATAATGTATTAAGCTATATTATTTAGTCTAAATAGAATATATTTGTGAAAGTATCAAAACTTCATTAATTAGTATGACAAAAGCTGAAATCCATTCAAATAGCTATATAAATAGAGAGATAAGTTGGTTACAATTTAACGCAAGAGTATTGCAAGAGGCTTCAGATGAAAGAGTTCCATTAATAGAAAGATTACGTTTTTTAGGAATATTTTCTAATAATTTAGATGAATTTTTTAAAGTTAGGTATGCTACCGTAAAACGTATTGTTGATGCAGGAAAAGGCGGAAAAAGTGAATTAGGAGGTATTAAAGCCAACGAACTACTCGAAATTATCACCCAAATAGTAATTAAGCAACAAAGTGAAAGTCTAGAGGTTTTAGACGCCATACACAAACGTTTAGAAGATGAAAATATTTTTGTAATAGATGAAAACCAAATAGATAGTTCTCAGCATGATTTTATAAAAAAATATTTCATTCAAAAGGTTAGTCCAGCATTGGTAACTATTATTTTGAATGATTTGGTAGTACTTCCAAACTTAAAAGATAGTGCTGCTTATTTGGCAGTTAGAATGGTAATGGAGGACAATAAAAAGCAATTTGCTCTTATTGAAATACCAAAAACCATCAACCGTTTTGTTGAATTACCCAAGCAAGGCGATAAAAGTTTTATAATAATGATTGACGATTTGTTGCGTCATTGTTTAGGCTATATTTTCAATATTTTCGATTTTAAAACAGTTTCTGCCCACATGATCAAAATTACCCGAGATGGGGAGCTTGATTTTGAAAGTGATTTAAGCAAAAGTTTTATTGAAAAAATATCCGATAGTGTAAAACACAGGCAAATAGGCGATCCCGTACGTTTTGTTTACGATAAAACTATTGATAAAGAAACTTTGCAGTTTTTAATGTCCAAAATGGGCATTGATGATACCGATAGTATTATACCAGGTGGGCGTTATCATAATAGACGCGATTATATGGGTTTTCCTAGCTTAGGAAGAACAGATTTGCTATACAAAAAAATTGAGGCTTTGCCAATTAAAGGTCTTAGTTTAGAAACCAGTATTTTTAAAGCCATAGATAAAAAAGACTACTTGTTGCATGCGCCTTACCAAACATTCTCATACATTGTTAAGTTTTTAAGAGAAGCCGCATTAGATCCTCAAGTTAAAACATTAAAAATCACAATTTACCGTTTAGCCCAAATTTCACACATTGCAAGTTCGCTTATTAATGCCGCCATAAATGGAAAATCGGTAACGGTATCTATAGAACTTCAGGCAAGGTTTGATGAACAGGCAAATATAGATTATGCGCAACAAATGCAACAGGAAGGTGTTACTTTGGTATTTGGTGTAAAAGGTTTGAAAGTACACAGCAAAATGTGTGTTATTGAACGAGAAGAAGGGAAAAAACTAAAACGTTATGGTTTTGTAAGTACAGGAAACTTTAATGAGTCTACTGCTAAAATATATACAGATTACACACTTTTCACGGCAGATCAACGTATTTTGAAGGATGTTAATAAAATATTTAGTTTTTTTGAAACCAACTATAAAATTTTCAGATATAAGCATTTAATTACATCACCTCATTACACAAAAAAAGCTATCTTTAAATTAATTGATGCTGAAATTCAAAATGTAAAAAATGGAGGTGAAGGTCTTATTCGATTGAAAATGAATAGTATATCAAGCTATAATATGGTTGATAAATTATATGAAGCTAGCAATGCAGGCGTTAAAATTCAAATGATTATTAGAGGGCTTTGCTGCCTAATTCCTGGTGTGCAAAATATGAGTGAAAATATAGAAGTGATTAGCATTGTCGATAAATTTTTAGAACACACGAGGGTTTATATTTTTGGTAATAATGGCAGTCCAAAAGTTTATATTTCATCGGCAGATTGGATGACAAGAAACATTGAAAATAGAGTAGAAGTAAGTTGCCCAATATATGATGATGATATTAAACAAGAAATTATAGACACTTTCAATATCTGTTGGAGCGATAATGTAAAAGCACGTTTATTAAATGTATCACAACAAAACGAGTATAAAATAGATAACAATGAACCCGTTAGATCTCAATTTGCTACGTACGATTATTATTTAAAAAAATTAGAAAACTAGTATGCTATCAATTAAAAAATATGCAGCCATCGATATCGGTTCCAATGCCGTTAGGTTGCTCATTTCAAACATTATAGAACAAAAAGGAAAACCAGTTCAATTCAAAAAAAACTCGTTAGTTCGTGTACCTATTCGTTTGGGAGCAGATGTTTTTGTTAACAACAAAATTTCCAAGGAAAACACCCAACGTTTATTAGATACCATGTTGGCCTTTAAATTGTTAATGAAATCGCATAAAGTAGTAAAATATAAAGCGTGCGCTACTTCTGCCATGCGGGAATCCAATAACGGAAAACAGGTTGTTGATTTAATTTTAAAAAATTCTGAAATTAGTATCGATGTTATTGGTGGTGAAGAAGAAGCCGCCATAATTGCAGCAACCGATTTAAATTCTTATATCGATAAAAGCAAAACTTATTTATATGTAGATGTAGGTGGTGGTAGTACCGAATTCACCATTATACATGAGGGTGTTTCAGAGGCATCGCGATCATTCAAAATAGGAACCGTTCGTTTATTAAACGATATGGTTTCCAAAGAAGCGTGGCAAGAATTGGAACAATGGATAAAAGAAAACACTAAGGAATACGATAAAATTTCTGTTTTAGGTTCTGGAGGGAATATTAATAAAATTTTCAAAATTTCAGGAAAAGCCTTGGGTAAACCTTTAACATACTTTTATTTAACATCGTACTACAATTTACTTCAAAGTTATTCGTATGAAGAGCGTATTACCGAGTTAGATTTAAATCAAGATAGGGCAGACGTTATTATTCCTGCGATGCGAATTTACCTGTCTTCCATGAAGTGGAGTGGAGCCAAAAATATATACGTTCCTAAAATAGGATTGGCAGATGGTATTATAAAAAGTATCTACTACCAAACCGTTACAAGCAATACACAGTAAAATTCTGCACTTCACCTTTTTAAATTGTAGTATTATTACTTTATAATATATATTCGTAATAATATTTAACCCAAAACTATTGCCTTATAACATGTGCTTCACTAAAATTTATTTTTTAAGTTGATTTTTAAAAAGCAAATGGCATAAGACCTATTACAAACAATAAATATTTACTTATGAAAAAAATATTACTAGCAATGCTCCTTGGTTTATCGTTTTATGGCTTCTCTCAAGATGTTAAGTATGGTGTAAGGGGCGGTTTAAATATTTCGAATTTAGACTTTGAGGACACCCCTATAATGGCAAACAAACATAGAAACAGCTTTTACATTGGTTTTTTTGGAGACATTAGCTTTACTAAAACAGTTTCTCTAGTGCCTGAGCTACAATTTTCAGCAGAAGGAGCTAAACTTGAAGTTTTTCAACTAGATTATATTCAAGCTCCCATTTTATTAAAATTCAGGTTAAGTGAAAAATTCCGTTTTGCTGTGGGCCCACAAGTAGGGTTAAAAGTAGATAAGGTAGATGACGGCGCTAGAAATATGGCATATTCAGGTGTGGCAGGATTGGATTATAAGTTAACACACACCCTGTTTGCCGATATTAGATACACCTATGGTTTTGTAGATGTTTTTGAGGAGAATTCAGGTATTTCAGCTAAAAATTCTAATATACAATTAGGTATAGGCTATAAATTTTAACCGTGTACCGTTTCCTTTTTACCTAAATTAGACATTATTTTACTTTCATATTCAAGAAGTTCTTGCCATTTGGCATCAACTTCTTTTTTTTCACCATATTGTCTCGCAAAGCCTAAAAACATGGTATAATGGTTGGCTTCACTTACCATAAGGTTTCTGTAAAAAGTGGCCAATTCTTTGTCTTGTAATTCTTCTGAAAGTAATCTAAAACGTTCGCAGCTTCTGGCTTCAATTAAAGCAGCGTAAAGCAACCTATGTACTAATTGGGTTGTTCTGCTACCGCCCTTTGGGAAAAACTTAAGTAATTCAATCACATAATCATCGCGTCTATCACGCCCTAAAACCCAGCCACGTTCTAAAATTTTATCGTGCACCATTTTAAAATGGCTTATTTCTTCTTTTACCAAAGCCACCATTTCTTGTACAAGCTCTGTATACTCAGGAAAGCTTACAATAAGTGAAATGGCTGTACTTGTTGCTTTTTGTTCACAAAAAGCATGATCTGTTAAAATTTCTTCTATGTTTTTTTCAACAATATTTACCCATCGAGGGTCTGTTGGTAATTTAAGTCCTAGCATAATAATTAGTATTCGTCCTTTATTTTTTCTAAACTACAAGTACCTTTGCTATCAATTTTAATATTGTAGTATATTATTTCTTCAGATTCTGGCAATATAAATCCGCCAAGTAAATAAACATAATTTTTGTCAACGGGGTAGTCTTCATTAATCAAAACTCTGCTATTTATGGCTTTTGGAAGACTATCAGCAATCATTTTATCATAAGCTAAAAAGAAATTAGCATCTAATGTTTTATCAAAGATAACCACATCATTCTTTTTAATGGTCACTTCAGAAATCCAATCTCTAAATTTATCAATATGCGTAAGTGTTTCATCTATTTTATATTGACAAGTAACAAAGCGATTCATATCTGTGTACGTTTTGATACGTATTGAAAAGCCATTGCTTAAGATGGTGTCTGTTTTTACTTCGGAATATTCTTCTGGAATAAATGCTTCAATTTCAAGAACGCCAATGGAATCTTTAAACTTCTCAACAGATGTTTTTAAAGTGTCCTTTTTGGTTTTTCCACCATTACAGCTCATTAAGCCAAAAATGATGACGCAAAAAAGAATTAAATTTTTCATATACAATGTGTTATATATCTAAATCAAACGTTTTTCTTAATATATCTATATTTGGATTTTTCTCTTTTAATTTTTCGAATTTTTCGTGCGTTGTGTAAGCATATTGCTTCTCCAATTCTTCGTTAACAGTAATAGAAAGACTAATATCAAAATTGCTTAACGTTTTTCTAATATACATCATCAGGTCGTATTGATTACGCTCTAATTCAATTTTGTTAGTGGCATTAGGATATTCTAAATGAATAACAGTTCCTTTTACTTTTGGCGTATCAATAGATAAGATGGAGGCTAAATTATGCTTCCCATCTTTTTGAAGTATTTCTATGAAATCGTTCCAGGTTTGTATCAATTCAGCTTCGGTAAAGGGTTCTTTAGGTAAATTTTCCTCATCAACCACCACATCCATTTGTCTAATTTGATGCTCTTTTTTGGCTCTAATACTGCTTAAAGAGAGCCCAGAAGTACGTTTGGTATCTTGTTTTAAATCAATTTTCACAGGTTGATCCACCTGAAATTTATTTTGAGTAGTTTCCTCTTTTTGAGTTACAGCAGTTTTCTGTTCAACAGGAGCAACCGTGTTGGTTTTTTTATCTGGAAAGGTTACCGGTACCGGTTTAATACCTTTTTTTTGAAAAAATGACGCCGGAATTATGAAGTGCCTAGAATTTTTTTTTTCTCCATCAAAAGTGATAGAGGCAAGTTGCATAAGGCATAATTCGACGAGCAAGCGTTGGTTTTTGCTGTTTTTGTATTTAAGGTCACAATCGTTAGCCAGATTTATACCTTGAAGTAAAAATTCCTGTGAAGCTTTGTGCGATTGTTCTAAGTATTTCTTTTGGGTTTCTTCACCTACTTCCAATAACTCGATAGTTTCGGGTGTTTTGCTAACCAATAAATCTCTAAAATGCGATGCTAAACCAGCAATATAATGCTGCCCATCAAAGCCTTTTGAAATAGTATTATTAAATTGAAGTAGTAATTCTGGTATTTTGTTTTCTAAAATAAGATCGGTACTGTCAAAATAAGTTTCATAATCAAGAACATTTAAGTTTTCGGTTACGGCTTGTCTGGTTAAATTTTTTCCAGAGAAACTAACAACCCTATCAAAAATAGACAACGCATCACGCATGGCGCCATCTGCTTTTTGAGCGATAATATGCAGTGCATCATCATCGGCAGTAACCCCTTGTTCCTCGGCAATAAATTTTAAATACTCCTTTGCATCACGAACAGTAATTCGCTTAAAGTCAAAAATTTGACAACGCGATAATATGGTTGGTATAATTTTATGTTTTTCGGTAGTGGCAAGAATAAAAATACAGTGCTTTGGTGGTTCTTCTAAGGTTTTAAGAAACGCATTAAAAGCCGCTTGCGATAGCATGTGCACCTCATCTATAATATACACTTTGTATTTACCAACTTGTGGCGGTATACGAACTTGGTCGGTTAAACTTCTAATATCATCAACCGAGTTATTTGATGCCGCATCCAACTCAAAAATGTTGAACGCAAAATCTTCATCGCCCGTTTCGGTACCATCGCTATTAATCATTTTAGACAAAATACGGGCACAAGTTGTTTTACCAACACCACGAGGCCCTGTAAATAAGAGAGCTTGGGCTAAATGATTATTTTCAATAGCATTAAGTAGGGTATTTGTAATAGCCTGCTGGCCCACAACGTCTTTAAACGTTTGCGGACGGTATTTTCTAGCCGATACTACAAAGTGTTCCAATTTTTTGCTGAATTTAATTGTATTGAACTTGTTCAATATACAGCACCTTTTTGATGCCAATTGAACAAGTAACAAAGTTAAAAATTCAATTTTAAATTATGAATTATGAATAGCGAATTTAGAATTAGTTATTAACAAAAATGAAGTTGATAATGTGATATGTTTTTTATTGGACTTGTAGAAAAAATCGACTAAGTTTGTTTGACTATTGATATTGTTAATTAAAGTGGAACTTTATCTTTGAATTATCACTCATGAAAGAAAATGAAAAAACTTCGATTTAATAAACAAACTGAACAAAAATTTTCTGAGAAGCTTGATGAAAAAACGCTTCAATCTTATAGGTCTTGGTATGATCAATTATATAAATTTTCAGATTATTCTCCTTTAAGAACTTTAAAATTTGAAATTATTAGCGATTTTTTCGATTTCCTCTTAAATGAAAAAAAGTATAGCCCATCTTCTATGCGTATTGCAAATGCTGCATTAAGGTTTCTGTATCTTGAAGTTTTCAAAATTAAACATAGTTTTGATAAAATAAAACTTCCAAGAATTGAAAAAGTTATACCGGTTTCTATATCAAAAGTTGAAGTAAAAAAATTACTTGACTCTATTAAAAACATTAAACAGAGAACTATAATCACACTGATTTATGCGGCAGGTTTGGATACTAGTGAAGTAATAAATATAAGAGTAAAAGATATAGAAAACGAAAAATTATCAATAAGAAACAATAAAGGAAACATTGTTAGACAAACTTATTTAGGTGTTTACACGCTTGACTTATTAAGAGAATACTACATCTTGTATAAACCCAAAAATTATCTATTTGAAGGTTTAAAAAAGAATAGTCATTACTCAACAACTTCAATAAGAAACATTTTCATTAAGGCAAAAGAAAGTTGTGGAATTCCAAATGAAATAACTCCTCGTCATTTAAAGTATTCTTATGTAAAGCACCTTCAAGATGAAGGTTATAAAACCGCAGATATTTTAAAGCATCTAAATCTATTTAATGGATATACGATAGAGTATTATTCACAAATAGATGATGAAGTAATGGAAATAGAATATTCCCCAATTGATTCATTATATGGAAAGAAAAAGCCTAAATCTATTAAAATTGAAGTAACAAACGAACAAGCTGAAAATATAGTTTTTACTGATGCTCAAACGAAATACTTGTTAGAAAAGAATCCAGATATTATTAAAGGTTTTCTTGAAAATAATCTTACTCATTCTGACATTGTTGCTCTGGGTTATAGAAAAAAACAATTAGTTGTATTTCAAAAACTTATTAATGAACAAGGGTTCTTCGAACTTTTTAAAAAAGAACGTGAGATTATTAAAAATGAACAAGTTTGGCAATTATTTTTTGAATCTAACCCATGGATTTTTGGACATGGTTTAAATTATATTTTTTCTAGTCCACTTGATGGAAAAAAACTTGAACAAGTAGTTGCAGGCTATGATTTTAATTCAAGTGGTAAAAGAGTTGATGGCCTCTTAAAAACCAAAGGATTGGTAAGCTCTCTTTGTTTTGTTGAGATAAAAACCCACAAAACGGATTTACTAAAAACAAACTATTATAGAAAGGAATCTTGGAGTGCGTCAGATGAACTTTCTGGGGCAATCTCTCAAATCCAAAGAACTGTAGATAAATCCTTGAAATCTATATCATCTAAAGTTGAGATGAAAGATAATAAGGGAAATCTGACTGGAGAACAAGTTTTTTTGTATCAACCCAAGTCTTACTTAATTATAGGTTCACTGTCAGAATTCTTAAATGAACATGGCGTAAATGAAGATAAATATTCATCATTTGAGATGCTTAGAAGGAATATATTTAATCCGGAAATTTTAACTTTTGATGAGCTTTATGAAAGAGCAAAATATTTAGTTGAAAATATAAAACAAGAGGTATAAAAGATAAATTTTAAAGACTTTAAGTGAGGTTTATGAATATAAACATATAAAGATTCGGAAAGTAAGTGTCTTTTTTAGAATATGTTTTATTTATAAGCTGCTAAACGAATCTCTCAAAAACACAATATTCCTCCCGCTACCGCTAAGCTCTGCTTAATGGCGGTGTTTATATATATCTTATAAAAACAACTTATATTTTAAAGAAAACAAATCAATATAGCTGCCACTAAACAGAGTTTAGCGGTAGCCATAAATTATACAAAAACAAGTAAATAAGATTCCTTACACAAAACATTTTTTCATATAATGCTAAAACCCAGTAAACAAGCTGCGTTAGGGATTGAGGCATTGTTGGAGCTCCTCGCAGAGAGCGACTGCCAAAAGCCCGACCTTTAGGTAACGCCCAAAATTTAATTATTTTTATTTGTTGCAAATTGCTCGTTAAGTGTTGTACTTTTGCGGCGAGTAAATCGCCTTATCGCTCGGGTTTTATATCTGGGAGGAAAGTCCGAACACCATAGTGCAATATAGTGGTTAATGGCCACCAGCCGAAAGGCTAGGACAAGTGCAACAGAAAGAATGTACAGGTAATGCTGTAGTGAAACCAGGTAAACTCTATGTGGTGCAATGCTATGTAAACCAGTGCTTGAAGGCGGCACGCTTGATGCTGGAGGGTAAGCAGCTAAAGTGTATTGGTAACAATGCACTCAGATAAATGATAAGGGCTTTTTTTAGGAAAAGTACAGAATTCGGCTTATAGATTTACTTTTTAAAACAGGCTCTTTGTATTTGCAAAGGGCTTTGTTTTTTTATTCTGTTGGGTATTCAAAAAAACTAAATACGTTACCACCATAGCTTTTTGAGTAACTAAAATTATTTAGTTTTGATAAATCGGTATGTTTAGAATGCTCTATAATAAGCAACCCTTCTTCAAGCAGTAAATTATTTTTAAATACGAGTTCGGGAATTTTAGCAAAAGCATCATCTGGAAAACTGTAAGGCGGATCTGCAAAAATGATATTAGATTGCAATGCTGTTTTTTCTAAAAAGGAAAACACATCGCTTTTAATGGTTTGTATGGGCATTTTATATTCAGAAGCCGTTTTATTAATAAACTTGATGCAACCAAAATCTTGATCTACGCAAGTGATTTGTTCGGTACCTCTAGAAGCAAACTCGTAACTGATGTTACCTGTTCCGGCAAATAAATCTAACACGATTATTTCATCAAAATAAAAGTTGTTGTTTATAATATTGAACAAGGATTCCTTGGCCATATCGGTGGTGGGGCGCACCGGTAAATTTTTTGGTGCTACAATTTTTCTGCTTTTGTAAATTCCTGAAATAATGCGCATTACAAACTTTTTATTAAAGTGAAATTGGAATGGTTGGTTTTTGGCTTTTCTATGTAACTGAAAGTCTCATTTCTGTTTCCAAAACTTATATTCCTAATGTATTTATACGCTATGGTGTATAGTGCGTCTTCTTTTGAAACGTCTCCAATAAAAACTAAACTAAACGTTTCTGGGTTTAGGTTTAATTGCTCGGTAGCAAACAGTACGTAATAAATAAAATCTTCGGGTGTGTTATACTCGAAGGTATTGTATAAAATGAGTTTAGCATTATCAACGATAATAATCTCAAAATGGCTTTTACTAATATTTACATAGACTTTTGGAGTACTAGCATTTTTTTCAAGCTGTAAAATTTCTTCAATTAAAACGGTAGAAACATGCTTGAAGGTAAAGGCACCAAATTGGTCGTAAATAAAGTTGTTTATGTTTATATAAGGTACATAAACATTTACGCTATCGTTTACAAGAACTTCATCGTGTGCTATAAAATCGGATACTAAAATCTTAGAATTAAACTTTAGGTAATCGGCAATACATTCTTCATTAAATAGAGGTTTAGGCACTAGTGTAGAAAGTTCGTTATCGTGTATAATGGTTATGCTATTATACGTGTGTTGTGTAACGTTTTCGGTATTAAAAAGATGTTTCAAATAATCTAAAACTTCTAAAGGATTCAGTTTTTTTTGAAAACTAACTTCTTTTAAATTGATAATAGTATGGGTATCTCTTTGTAGGATACAAAAAGAAAGTCCACTCAAACTTATTTGAATGGACAATTCTAGATTATTTAGTTTGTTAAACGTTTTATTCGTTAGAGCCATAAGTTTTTGGCCAGTTTCCAATAGTTTTAACTTCACTCATTGAGCCTACTCTTAAAGCATCTCCATTTACACCATCAACCGAAATCACTTGGTTTTCTTGAGTAACCATGTCTTTATCTTGGTCGTATAAAATAATATCTTTTTTAACAGAAGCTTCAAACACAGGTATGTTTATATCATTCTGTCTTATAAATCCAGCTTCTAATTTAAATTTTTCATCTGGTTTTCCAACAGGAACATTCATCATGGTTTTGTATCGTGTTGAATTTTTAAATAATGAATCTTTTACAGGAACAAAGCCTAAAGTATCAACAATCACAATATCTTTATAAGTATCAACTCCAAAACGTTTTGTTAATTCAGTATCAATGATACTAGCATCTTTACGCTGTATGATGGTGTATTGACCATTTTCAATAAATTTCACTAATTCATCATAATTATCTGTAAACTTACCATTTACTTGTTTGTAAGCTAATTGAGAATCTCTAATGTCAATTAAATTTTTAATTACTTCAGCATAACGTTTGTCTTTTTCTTGGTTGAATAAAATAGGTGTGTAAATAGACATATATGTTTGGTAACCCAAAAAAGCAATTAATAACCAAAGCGCAATATTTAATACTGGCTTAAATTTAGAAGGTATAAATTTATCAACTAGCTTAACCAAGACAATTGTTAGTACTATAGCTCCAACAGCAATAAGAATAAAATTCAACATAATCGTTTTATAATTTAAAAAGTTTATTAAAGGTGTTTCGCAAATCTACAATTTTTTTTTAATCGTTAAAATCAATTCACACTAAAAATCATTACTATCTTTGAATAATTTTTAATTTACAAATATTAATGACCCCATCTGAATTCTATTCCCTTATAAAACAGCAGTTTCCGTTTCAACCTACCATCAAACAAAATATTGTTTTACAACAGCTTTCAGAATTTATTTTTAATAAGGCCCCAAATACGCTTTATCTGCTAAAAGGCTATGCTGGTACTGGAAAAACCACTATTGTAGGCACTATTGTTAACAATTTATGGAAAGCGAAAAAAAGTTCGGTTTTAATGGCTCCAACAGGTAGAGCAGCTAAAGTAATCGCTAATTATTCGGGAAAAGAGGCATTTACCATTCATAAAAAAATATATTTTCCTAAAAAAGAGAAGGGTGGAGGCGTATCGTTCGTGCTGCAACCCAATAAACATAAAAACACCATTTTTATTGTTGATGAGGCGTCCATGATACCAGATACCCCTGGCGATTCTAAATTGTTTGAAAATGGTTCGTTGTTGGACGATTTAATGCAATATGTTTATTCTGGGCACCAATGCAAACTACTTTTAATAGGTGATACGGCACAATTACCACCTGTAAAGTTAGATTTAAGTCCTGCTTTGGATGAAAACACGCTGGCTTTAAATTATAATAAAGAAGTTACTAGAATGGAATTAGATGAAGTAGTAAGGCAAGAACAAGATTCTGGAATTCTTGTAAATGCTACGGTACTACGTGAAGCTTTGTCTAATGGCTTTAATGATGCGTTTAAGTTCGATCTGGCACATTTTAAAGATATTGTTAGGCTTATTGATGGTTATGAAATTATGGATGCTATTAATGATGCTTATGGCAATTTAGGAAATGAAGAAACTGCCATTATAGTTCGAAGTAACAAACGCGCCAATTTATACAACCAACAAATTAGAAGTAGAATTTTATTTAATGAAAGTGAATTGTCTGCGGGCGATTACCTAATGGTCGTAAAAAATAATTATTTTTGGATAAAACCAATCACCGAAGCAGGTTTTATAGCCAATGGGGATATTATTGAAGTGCTAGAAATTTTCAGCATTACAGAATTATATGGTTTTCGCTTTGCGGAAGTTAAAATACGCATGGTCGATTACCCTAAAATGGCTCCTTTTGAAACCGTTTTGTTGTTAGACACTATTGAATCTGAAACACCTTCGTTATCCTATGAAGATTCCAACAGATTGTATCAAGAGGTGATGAAAGATTTTGAAAGTGAAACCAGTAAATATAAAAAGTTTTTAAAAGTAAAAGCGAGTAAACATTTTAATGCGTTGCAGGTTAAGTTTTCGTATGCCATAACCTGCCACAAATCGCAAGGTGGACAATGGAATACCGTTTTTGTGGAGCAACCTTATTTACCAAATGGTATTGATAAGGACTATTTACGCTGGTTATACACCGCTGTAACCAGAGCCAAAGAAAAACTGTACCTTATAGGTTTTACAGATGATTTTTTTGAGGAAAATTAAGAACAGTTTACAGTGGTGGTCACAGTTTTTAGAAACAAATCTTTATATTTATAGTATAATTTAAAATGTTCTTTTAGGAATTTATGAGCTTAGAAACCATCATTAGTATTTGCCTAGGTATCGGACTTTCAGCATCGGTGGGTTTTCGAGTGTTTTTGCCTTTGTTTGCTTTAAGTTTAGCTACTTTTTTTGATGTTTGGCAACTTAACGACTCCTGGCAATGGATTGGGAGTACTACGGCATTGATAACACTGGGTGTTGCCACAGTTGTTGAAATTTTCGCCTATTTTATTCCGTATGTAGATAATTTACTTGATAGTATATCCGTACCACTAGCGGCACTTGCAGGAACGGCGGTGATGCTTTCAACCGTGTCCGATTTAAGTCCCGTAGTTACTTGGGCATTAGCTATTATTGCAGGTGGCGGAACCGCAGCAGCTATTTCAGGAACTTCGAGTGCAACACGACTAACTTCAACTGCTACAACAGGTGGTATGGCAAACCCCATAGTTTCAACGGTAGAAACAGGAACATCCATAATAATGTCTATTGTTTCTATATTTCTACCTTTTCTAGCAATAATATTGGTTTTTCTATTATTTTTTGTAATTTTTAAGTTCTATAAAAAGTTTACATCGCCTAAAATAAAAAACCACTAATTTTTATTCTATTTTTGAAAAAGAATTTTTAATATATGAAGATTATTTCAATGATTCCTGCACGTTATAGTGCATCACGCTTTCCAGGAAAACTTATGCAAGACCTTGGTGGGAAATCGGTGATTGTTCGTACTTACGAAGCAACCGTTAACACCAACTTGTTTGATGATGTGATAGTAGTTACCGATAGCGATATCATTTATAATGAAATTATAAACCATGGTGGAAAAGCCATGATGAGTAAAAAAGAACATGAATGTGGTAGCGACAGAATAGCCGAAGCTATTGAGTTTTTAAATATTGATATAGTTATTAATGTACAAGGCGACGAACCGTTTACAGATAAAGAATCTCTGGAAAAATTAATAGCCGTATTTAAGAATGACCACGATAAACATATCGATTTAGCGTCCTTAATGGTTCATATTTCTAATGAGGATGAAATTAACAACCCCAATACCGTTAAAGTTGTCATTGATAAATTTGACTTCGCGCTTTATTTTTCAAGAAGTCCCATTCCGTATCCAAGAGATAAAAATGTTCCTGTTAAGTATTTTAAACACAAAGGGGTTTATGCCTTTAGAAAACAAGCTTTATTGGATTTTTATAAGTTCCCGATGTTAACTTTGGAAGCTTCCGAAAAACTGGAACAGTTACGTTATTTGGAATATGGGAAGCGTATTAAAATGGTAGAAACATCCACCGAAGGTGTAGAAATTGATACCCCAGAAGATTTAGAACGCGCTAAAAAAGCATGGAAATAGATTATAAAAACATAAAAGTAATTGGGTTTGATGCCGATGATACGCTGTGGGTAAACGAAACGTATTTTCGTGATGCCGAAGTGGAATTCGGTAAGTTATTATCAGAATACGAAACCTTGAATACAATCGATCAAGAGCTATTTAAAAAAGAAATTGATAATTTACCAATGTATGGTTATGGTGTTAAAGCCTTTGTGTTATCGATGGTTGAAAGTGCCTTAGAGCAGTCTAACTATAATATTTCAACAAAAAGTATTGAAGCTATTTTAAATATAGGTAAAGACATGCTAAACAAGCCTGTTGAGTTGCTTGATGGGGTAGAAGATGTTTTAAAAGTAGTATCAAAAAAATATAGAATTATTTTAGCGACTAAAGGCGATTTATTAGACCAAGAACGTAAACTTGAAAAATCGGGTTTAACAAAATATTTTCATCATATTGAAGTATTAAGCGATAAGCAAGAAGCTAATTATTCAAAATTATTAAACCATCTCGATATTAAACCATCTGAGTTTTTAATGATTGGAAATTCTCTTAAATCGGACGTGTTGCCTTTAGTTAATATAAAAGCACATGCCATTCATGTGCCTTTTCATACCACTTGGGTACACGAACAGGTTACAGAAAAAGAGACTAATGGAAAGAACTACAAAACAATAAGTAGTTTAAAGGATCTTTTAAAATTATTAAGTTAAAAGTGTAAGTAATTAAACAAGAAAAATTAAAATATTAGTATTTTTACATCTTGAAAAAGAAAATAAATTAAATGAGTTATAAAAACTTTCCCATGGTGTCAAAAGTAGTTTTTGGCAGAGGTAGTTTCAACCAGTTAAGTGAAATTTTAGCCCCAAAACGCTTAAGTATGAACGCCCCATTTATTTATTTAATAGATGATGTGTTTAGAAATAATTCATGGTTAACTTCACGAATTCCATTAGCCTACAATGATAAAATACTGTTTATATCAACTAAAGAAGAACCAAAAACATCGCAAGTTGATGCCATCGTTGAAGATATTATATTAACTACAAAAGAATTGCCATCGGGCATCATAGGTATTGGTGGTGGCTCTGTTTTAGATTTAGCCAAAGCGGTATCTATTATGCTTACCAATGAAGGGGAAGCTAAAGATTATCAAGGTTGGGATTTAGTGAAAAATGCGGCCATATATCATGTTGGTATTCCAACTATATCGGGGACGGGTGCCGAAGTTTCCAGAACAACGGTTCTAATTGGCCCTGAAAAAAAGTTAGGGATTAATTCAGATTTTACACCTTTCGATCAAGTTATTTTAGATTCTGAACTTACTAAAGATGTTCCAAAAGAACAGTGGTTTTATACTGGAATGGATTGCTATATTCATTGCATAGAATCGTTGGAAGGCACCTATTTAAACACTTTTAGTGAAACCTACGGTACCTTGGCTTTAGAGCTGTGTAAAGAAATATTTTTAGATAATAATTTATCTACCGAAGCATCTGAAGAAAAACTCATGATGGCTTCATGGCATGGTGGTATGAGTATTGCTTACTCCCAAGTAGGTGTTGCGCATGCCATGAGTTACGCTTTGGCTTACGTATTAGGTGTAAAACACGGTATTGGAAACTGTATCGTTTTTGATCATTTGGAAGAATTTTATCCAGAAGGTGTAAAGGTTTTTAAAGCAATGAAAGAAAAGCATCATATAACATTGCCACAAGGTATTTGTGCGGACTTAAGCGATGCGGATTTTGATAAAATGATAAGCATTACATTAAATTTAGCTCCACTTTGGGAAAATGCCTTAGGCAAAAATTGGAAACAAATTATAACGCCTAAAAAGTTAAAGGAGCTTTATCAAAAAATGTAATATGAAGTGGTTAGCCAACCTTATATATTTTAAGGTTTTAGGATGGAAAGTTGTTGGCAATACCAATATGTCTAAAAACACTATTAAAAAAGCTATTATAATAGCTGTGCCTCACACCAGTTGGCACGACTTTTACATAGGTGTTTTATTGCGTGCCGTTGTACAGATCAAAACCAATTTTGTTGGCAAAAAAGAACTTTTTATATTTCCTTTTGGATGGTTTTTTAAAGCGCTTGGAGGTATGCCTATTAATAGAAGTACTAATGAAAACAAAGTGGATGCCATTGCTAAACTATTTCATGAGAAAGAAGAATTTAGAATGACTATGGCTCCAGAAGGAACCAGAAAAACAGTAGAGGCGTGGCGAACCGGTTTTTACTACATCGCTAAAAAAGCAAATGTACCTATCATCATGTTTACGCTCGATTTTGAAAGGAAACAAAATTATATTTCAGAACCTTTTTACCCAACCGATGATATAAAAGCAGATTTTGAATTTATGCATCAATTCTATAAAGGTGTAAAAGGTAAAGAACCTAAATACTCCTAAATAATAATAAATTCTTCTAGATATTTACTTGTATGCTAGTAGCTAATAAATGTTTGAATCTTCAATAAAAAGTTAGAAGTTATATCTGTTTTTGGAAATTCAGAGATTATTGTTAAGGATTTATGTGATAAATCGTAAATTATAAAGAAATAACAATTAATTTTATAACAACATTAAAACATTATAAACAATGAATTTTAGAACTGTTTTAGGACTTTTATTTGTATTAGTTATTGTGATTTTTTCTATACAAAATGTTGAAGTTACCGATGTGAAATTCTTTTTTTGGAAATTATCTATGTCTAGAGTATTAATAATTTTAGGCAGTTTTGGTATTGGTGTTTTAGTAGGTTATTTGTTATCATTAAGGAAAAAAATAATTAAAAAAAAATAGATTTAATTTAATCTCTTATATTAAAAATGATACTATTACTTAATAAATTTAGACGTTAATGTATTTATAAATAGTACATTACCTATTTTGTTGTATTCATCAAAGAAGGCTGTGCCATTGTCTACTTTCATCATACTTTCATGAAAACCAATAAGGGTTAAATCGGCATCCATAGAATATTCATTAATAATATCAATTCGTTTTTTATCTTGATCTAGCGGTAAAACACGAATATTATTTGCAGATATTGGTAACCTACCAGAACTTGTAAGTTCTATTAAGTTTTCTTGTTCTTGTTTTAAATTTTCTTTTGGGAATGTTGCAAATAGTTTTATTTCGCCTTTATGCCAATCAGAATGCCCTAAAATAATATAAGATAGTAAAATCATTAAATTAGCATTTTCATAATCTTCTTTGCGTATCCAAACGTGTATGTCTTTTTTATTGCCAAAACCTTTGTCAGAACTCGCCAGTATGCACAAATCGTATTGTGCTGTTTTCAATACACTATAATTATCAATAATATCGGTTAGCCATTCCTTTTCGCCTTTTTTATATTCAAAAAGCATCATATTATTTGGCTGTCCAGAAATTCCTGGTTGTTGTATCGCTTGTATTATGGCAGCCGTATTTGAAGGGGAAATAAGTGTTTCTAAAAATACATTCGATTTATTTAAAGACGCCATTTTAATTAACTTGTCTAGCTTTTCCGCAGCTATTTTTTTAGATTCAGATGAAAAATAACCTTTTTCAAAGTGAATATAGGTGCCAAAACCATATCTATGGGAAATCCATTTCATCATTTCTAAAGCGCCATAGCGTTCAAAACTGTCTTTTGATAAACACAGTACGGCAGGTCTCCAGTTTTCTTCAGTATTATCCTTATCTGCTTTTTGTAAAAAAACTTGCATTCTTCTACTAAATTGATAAATAACACCTTGAAATATATTTGCCATTCCTTTTTTAGTGTCACTTTTTGTCGAAATATAAAAATATAACAAAACCATTAATGCTATGGCGGCAATGGCATAAGGTGTATTTATTTTGAACATTAAATAAATACACATAATGGCTCCTAAAAGCGATAAGTACCATTTCGATTTGAATGAAGGACGGTAGGATGGGTCTGCTGCAAAATGTTGCATAAATGAAATAAGACATAATGACCCATAAGTAACCATGAAAAACATGGATATCACTTCTGCAACAGCATTAACGTCTCCCATTAAAACAAATACAATAGCAATAAGACTCGTTAGGATGGTAGCATTTCTAGGTTCGTTATTTTTTGAAGTTCCTTTAGAAACCCAAAAATTAACGAGGCGATTAGGAAACACTTTATCACCACCTATGGCTTGTAAAGTTCTAGGTGCTACCATAAAAGACCCTAATGCGGAAGAAATAGTAGCAGCAGCCAAACCAATTGGAATAATAGGACCCCATAAGGCAATTTTACTCATTATAAGTTGGTCGTTTATCAAATCGGATGCACTAGCAGATATGGTTAATTTATAAGCTATAAAAACATAAATTACCATGCCAATAAATGTTGCTGCCAGCGTACCCATCGGGATAGATTTTTTAGGATCTTTTAAATCTCCAGATAAACCTACACCTGCTGTAATACCAGTAAAAGCAGGAAAAATAATGGCAAAAACATAAAAAAAGCCTTTGTTTGACTCTACGTTTTTAAACATTAAAGAACTATCAAAAACTTGCGAAAACTCTGTAGTTCCCATAAAAAACAACACTAGTGATACTGCTAAAATAGCTACAACAACATATAATGCTTTCATGCCTAAATCGGCGCCTTTAGTAACCATAAGCCATATTAATAGTAACAAAGCAGGAATGGTAAATAATCGGTTATCATATATTTCATAACCAAATTCTGTAATAACCCATGGTTTAATAGCTTCAAAAGCTTCACCAAAAGCAATAACATAAAACGCCACACTAATGGCTTGCGATAAATACAAGGCTATACCAATGGCAGCACCAATATTAACACCAAAAGATCTAGAAATTATAAAATATTCGCCTCCACCTTCAACTTTCTGGTTTGTTGCAATTTCGGCTAAGGCCATGGCTGTAGGGATGGTAACTAAATGCCCAATAATTATGATAAGTAAAGTGCCCATAAATCCAACCGAACCAACGGCAAAGCCAAAGCGCAAAAACATGACAGCACCAAGTATGGTAGAAATAGCAGTTAAAAATACGGGTAAAGTGCCGAAATTGGCTTTTGCTGATGATAGCGTTTTATTCATAAAAAGCAATTATTCATTTTAATAATTTGTATGACTGTGATATTCTGTAAAAGTCACTTATAAAAGTAATCTGATTTTATTTATTAATATTATAATTTCGGCATAAAAATTGAATTATATTTGCTGTGTTAGAAAATGAAACATAAAGTAAACAATATTTTTGTTCCTAAAAAGAAACATGACTAGCTCACAAAAACAAAAGCTACCTCTATTATTTAGAAGTAGCTTTGTTTATTTTAAAGCATAAATAACTTATTTAACTTCCTCTAAAGCGTTGTCTATAAGCGTTCTTAAATGTTGTTTATGGGCTACAGAGGCAATATCTCCTGTGGCACTTGCCATGGTTCTAATATTCTTTAAATTATATAAAACCATCGATTTAGCATTATTTGTGTAATTGCTACTTTGCTTACCTGTTAGTATGCCTATAAGCATGTTTGTGTATTCTAACTGCAAATTTTGTCTAAATGAATTCACATTTCCATTAATGTCAGCTTTAAAAATAGCATTGTTTAAGTCAGTCATGACAGAAGATAATTTATAATCATTGCCATATAATTCGGAATCTGAAATTCTTTGCAGTGTATTATAATGCAAAAGATGGTTTAATACATTTTTTTGATAGGTGAGTACTTGGTTATGAATTTTAGGATCTTCAGGCGTTCTAAAATCAAAACCTCGGCGTTGCATGGCTAAATAATTGAACAAATCGTTAGGTGCATCAAAAGCATTGGGAGCAAAAACGTATTTGCTTAAAGCATCCATCGCACGTTTTTGATCTTTTAAACTTACAGGTGTATAAGGTTGCATTTCTCCTACTTGTCCCGCCATGGCTCTATCCACATACACACCGCCAATAAACCTAGAAATGGTATTGGCTGCAGATGCTTTTTGACCGCTTAATATATAATAAACGCGTCTTAATTCTTGATATGATTCACCAGATTTCGTGAATTTTGTTTTCACAGTTTTCATCAAGTCGTTTGATAGTTCAATACGATCGATAGACCATGTAATTTGATCGTTCGATTGGTCGGATACATTCACTCTTGGGTCTATGGCTTTTCCTGGCGAACGCATATCATCAGAATCATTACCAAAAATATGTTCTGGTTTTGTTGATTCATTAAGTAAAGCTTGGTGTTCCATTTCTAAAGCAAATGGTTTATACCCCAATTGAATAGCCCAAACATCGTACGGTCCCACAGCAACATCATCATATTGTCCTTGTTTGGTTCTGTCCCTTGTAACATTTAGGGCTGCATAATCCATTACAGAAGCCGTTAAACATTTACCTTCTATAAAAGCGGCATCATTTAATTGTTCTGGTGAAAATAACTGACTTGCTTTCATATTATGATTTAAGCCTAACGTATGTCCAACTTCGTGCATAATCAACGCTGTCATCGATTCCTTTTTGATGCGTTCCATTTCATAATCGGAATTTGCAGAAGCCATAGCCGTTGTGTTAGCAAACATGACTTCTTCTTGTAATTGATGCCCAAGAGAACAGTAAGTGTGATCTGTTTCGTTGTTTTTTGATGCATCAAAAGGCGTATCTAATGTTGCTAAACTATAAATTTTATCATAAAATACACGATTGGTAAAATGGGCAAATTCCAACATAATATCGGCTCCTAAAATTTCACCGGTTTTAGGGTTTACAAAACTAGGTCCGTAGCCACCAAAAGGAGGTTCTGGAGAAGAGGTCCAACGTAACACATTATATTTTAAATCACCTGCATCCCAAGTGGCATCGTCTGGTTGTATTTTAACCACCATAGCATTTTTAAATCCAGCTTTTTCAAAAGCAATATTCCATTGTAAAACTGCGTTGGTAATCGTTTCTCGCCATTCTAGTGGTGTCGAGTTCTCTATCCACCACGTAATAGGTTCAACAGGTTCCGAAATGGCTGCATTAGGGTCTTTCTTTTTTAAATTCCATCGGTGAATAAGATCTCTGTATGGGATGCTTTTTGTCGTTGTTTTATCATCTACTTGGGTTGTGAAATAGCCAACTCTAGGGTCGTCGTACCTTACTTCGTAGTCATTATCTGGCATGGCCATTAAACTATGAAATACTTTAATGCTTACGTTTCTGCCATCTGCAACAGCATTAGAACCTCTATTAGAAATAGAAGGGGATGAGTACACATATTCCACTTCTAAATTTGTGTTTTCAGTGTAATTATTGATGGCGTTAATTTTTGTTTTATCCTTATTTAAACTACCAAGTTTGAATGCTGTTGGAGATTCCCCAGGACTGCTTGGTCTTTTAATTTGGGCTAATATTTCGCTTAAAAATAAATCGTCTGCTTTAATTAAATAGAGACCTTTATCCTTGTCGTGTGCAGAAATGGTAATACTGGCGATGTTTCCATTACTAATATTGGCGTCTTTAGATTTTGAAAGCGGATTTTCTGGATCGAAATAAAACGAGGTATTTTGGATAATAAATTCAATTTTATCAAAATATTTTTCAATTTTAAATACTTCTGAGCCCATATAAGAACCTCTAATAACTCTCCCAGCATCTAAAACTCCATTGGCAATTTGACTGAAATATATAAACTCCTTATCTATTTGATTTTTAGATATGATCATTTGTAAACTCCCTGTAATAGTATCTTGATAGATAGGGAATAATCCTTCAATTTTTTTACTGGATTTAACCAGTTCAGCAATGGATTTTTCTTTTTTTGCTGTTGGGGCAGGGGCTTCTGTTGTTTCGCCTTTCTTCGTTTTCTTTTTTTGTGCCTCTATATTTTGAAAAGATAAGAGTGTAAATAGTGCCAATACGACACAAGAGTACCGTGTTACGTGAAGTTTGCCTTGGTTCATAGTAAATTTAATAATGCTAACAAGAAGTTAACTTTTAATTATTTTTTTGAGTTAGTCGACTTAAAAATACTATAAAACAAATAATTAAGTACTATAATAAAGTTAAAAACAAGCTATAAATGTATAATATAATAGCTGAAGTACTTTAAGAATTATAAAATGCCGAGGATTTTATCCATCACCCAATTGGTGTGAAGTGCTGTTTTACCCGTAGAAGGATGTTCGATGTTTTTATTAATTAGCATATCTCTCATGGCTTCCACATGATAGATTTGTATATGCTTCGGATTATCAATAAAAAGTTCTTCGGTTTTATTTATACTTTCTAAAACGATGGCATTTTCATGAAATATTGAAAATTCAATGCGTCCTTCACTACCATAAATAGTTACTTTATCAATGGAGTCATGGCAATCAAAATTCCAAGTTCCAGACCCCGTTATGTTATTTTTATGCAACCAACATGCTGTAATTGCATCTTTAGCTGTGTAATTACCTTGCTGATTTAAACTAATACCATGGGCTTCTTTAATATTTCCTAAAAGAAAATTAAACAAATCTAATCCATGACTTGCTAAATCGTCAAAATAACCAGCAGGCGCAATGCTAGCATCGGTACGCCAATTGTATTCGCCCGATTTATCAAAATCGCTAGCTGGCCTACTGAAATGCCAATTAATATGTCTTACATTACCAATAGAATTGGTATTTAACCATTCTTTAATTTGTAAAAACCGGGGTAAGGAACGTCTGTAATAGGCAACAAACAATGGTAATTTTTTTTTGTTAAAAGCATCATATATATCTAAACTTTCGGTATAATTGGGTGTCATTGGTTTTTCAATACAACAAATTTTACCAGCTTCGGCTACTTTTAAAGCGTAGAGTTTGTGGGTGTCTGGTGGGGTTGCAATATAAATTGCGTCTACTTCATCATCATTAATTAAATCGTCGGCGTTGGTATAGTATTTTTTAATACCATGCCTTTTAGCATAATCTTTTAGTTTTTCTTCATCGCGTCTCATGACTGCAATAAGTTCAAAACCTTCGGTATTTTTATACGCAGGACCGCTTTTTACTTCTGTTACGTTACCACAACCAATAATGCCCCATTTAATCACTTTGCTATTTGTCATTTTTTTATTTGCATATGTTTAATTTTTTTAAAATTATAAGTTCTGATAAAAAATCTTCGTTGGATTTAATATTTTTTTAAATTTCAAAAAACTTACTTTTTAAGTACATCGATGTTTCCAAAAACATAAAATCAAACAATCAATTTTATATGATTTTGTAGTTTTATTTATCAAAATTTAACTGTTTTCATCAGGAAATAGCCATGGATTTTGTTTTTTTAATTTTTCTGGAATATGAGTGTAACTAACTTTTCTTGTAAAAAACCTCCATTTTGTTATTTGTAATTTGTAGGGCCTTGTTTCCAACTTTAACGCTGCTTTTAAAGAAGCTGCGTTATTAATATCTATACAAGCAACAACCCATCGATAACCTAAATCTAATGCTTTTTTACCAAGTATATAATTTACTGTGGGGTATAAATTCATGCCTCTATATTCTTTCACTGCATAAGCTCTTTCAAAAATACATTCATCAGCAGCCAATAAAGGGAAATTATCACCAAAAAAACCTTTTATTTTTTCATTTTGAGACGGTTCTATAAGCCATTGCCTAAAACAAGGTACATCTTCATTGGTAACCGCCACATAGCAGGTGGGTATGTTGGCGTTTAAAAGCATGTCATCGAGTATTAAATGGCTAAAATATTGATGATCGGAGCTTTTATAAGGACGCAGTTTTATATCTATTTTTGTTTTAGGAACTTCTCCAATTAAACCAAGATTTAAATCTCTTCTAACAAAATACCAATAGGTATTAGAGTAGGTTCTGTTTTTTATTATAATGAAGATTTGCTTGATATGACCACTTGTAACCATATTACAAAGTGTTTTAAACTTTTTTATAAATACTTGCATGGCAGAATAGGGTTTCTACAAGCCAATATAGTTTTTTTATGCTTATTTTCTTATGTTTTTTAGTTTAAAGTTAAAAAAAAAGCGATGATCTTATTTTAAATATAACTTTTGAATCATTCCTTTTCCTTGGAGTATATATTCCTTTTCTTTGATGAGTTCAAAAACCTTTAAATCGTCTAGGTGTTCCTTATGAGTATATAAAAAATCATTGATTGGTTTAATTATTTTGTTAAATGTATGGCTGTTTATCGTAATGTTTGTTGTTGCATTGCTATTTGATAGTTCTACAGTGTCAAATTCGTACAGTAAATCTTCTGTGTATGTGGCGTTCTTTTTAAGTCGTTTTTTAATGTTTTCAACCAAATCATCGATATTTTTCGATTTCAAATAATTTTTAAAATGTAATTTTTGAATTTCAATTTTAGCTAAAAATTTATTAATTGTGTTTTTATTAGGGTAGATTATATGGTGTTCGAAGTCGTAAATTAGGTTGCTCCATCTGCGTTTGTATTCTAAGTAACCTTGTGCCATATCCATAATTTGATATCTATTGTTCACACTCCATTCTAAAAGTTTATAAAGCGAAACATTTCCCAATGCAAATTTGGAATAATTAATATCGTACGAAGGCACCGATACGAATAGTATATTATTAAAATGGTGGTTCAAACAAATGTGTACAGGAGTGGTGTTGTTATAAATAACAAATAATGATGCTTTTTTTTCTTTTATTAAATCATTGGTCGAATCCAAATAGCTGTTCCAGTTAGCTAATACTTTATTGGAATCGTTACGTTGATGGAATCTTGCAGTAAGCATATTGTGTAAGGTATTCATTAAAAACAAATACTCTTCTTTCATTATATCTCCGTAAAATAGCTTGTAATTGGCGTTAAAACATGATTCGAATCTATTAACAAACCTTAAAATATTGGCTCTAAAATTTTTTTTGTATTCTACTTTAAAGAGGGTTTCTAAATCAGGATGGTTTTTTATTAACACCGCATAACCTATGATTTTTTTTTGAGGTATTTTAACCACATCGATAGCGTTGCTATTACTAAATTGAGGTTCTATGTATGATGGAAATAAAGAAACGTTAAGTACTGTATTATTGGCAATTAGATTTTCTTTTTTTAAATGGTATATATTGGTTTTGTTATGAGTAAAACACAGTTTTAGGTAACCATCTGGCACCTTGTGTTTTATAGCCATTGTTTCGTGAAAATTCTTATGCATTACCATGTTGCTTTATGTTATAAGTTAAGAATATGTTTAATTTATTTTGGCTTATTTATTTTTGTTAAAGTTTATTACCATGTTTTTTTTCGTTCCTAAAATTAAAAAAGAATGGGTTTTGTTTTTTATTTTATATATTTTAATGGCATCAAAATGGTCTTTAGTATTGTATATAAAATTGAATAAAGGTTTTTTAATGTCTTTAAAAAAAGGATTGGTTTTTAAATCAACGAGTTCTAAATTATTAGCTTTTGGAATTTCCGTCTCATTTAAATTTTCTATGGTGTATTCAGGAAACTTCAAGTTTTTTTTAGTTAGCATCTCTTGCTTTAATTTCTTATAAACGGCACTTTTAATAATTATTTTTATAAAATTTTTAATTTTTATAATATTCAACTCCTTATAGGCTATGATACTAGCTTTTAAACTATTTCTTTTATAAAAAATATGTGTTTCTAATAGATAACGGTAATTACACCATCTCTTCTTGTAATCTAATTCACCATTTCCCATATCTAAAAACTCATAGTTATTTTCAATACACCATTCTAATTGTTTGTATATGGCTGTGTTGCCTAAACCAAATTGTGCATAATCAATATCATAAGCAGGTATGTGGGCAAAGAATGTTTTTTTGAAATGAAAATTAATGGATATTTGAATGGGAGTATCTTTATTATATATTACAAATATGGATGCTTTTTTTTCATTTATTAAAGGAAAAAACAGTTCAAAATATGTGTTCCAATCATTTAAAATGTAATTGCTATTATTGCGCTGTTTAAACCTGTTTACTAACATTTCATGTACTTTATCCATAAGTTGTTTATACTCCTTTTTTTGAATAGACCCATAAAACACCTTATATTTTATATTGAAACAGCTTTCCAACCGCTTCATTTTTTTTATGATAGGAGCCCTAGAACTTTTGCTAAAATGAGCAGTTAAATATTGCTTGATATGGGTTGTATTTGGAGGAATAATAATGCTCAAACTGACATGGGTTTGCTGAGTTATTTTTATCGTCTTAAATCTACTATTGTTAAATGTTGGTTTAAGAAAACAGTTGAATGCGAAGCAAACTAGACATAAAGTATCTACATATATATTTTGTTCAGCAACATTATCTGCTTCAAAAAAGAGTTTGTCGTTAAATTCATAACGCAAGGTTTTATAAGTACTTGGTATGTTGTGTTTTTGCAACAATTCACTTAGAAAATGTATTTTTTTAAGACTCATAATTATAAGATGTTAATTTTAATTATGTTCTTTTTTGTTTTAAAAACAAAGCAGTTATCCTCTGTTATTAATATGTATGTTTTTATAGTATCTATGTGTAATTTATTGGAGTATAAATAATTATAAATAGGCTTTCTAATACTTTTATAGGCTTCATTTTTTATATTTATTTCCTTTAATTCTTTTTCATTGAGGCTCTCCTTAGCCGTTACAGTTTTTAGTTTATACTTTGGTTTAGGTTGGTATATTACTTTTTTAGGCTTTTTTAAAAAAGATTTCAAGTTTAGAAGATGCTCTTGTATTTTTAATCTTTTAATATGGTTTTTTAACTTAATTTTTGAGACTTCAAAAAAGGAGATTCCTTTTGTAATTAAAGACCCTTTTTTGCTGTAAATATGATATTCAAAGTCATAAAACACATTGCACCATTTCATTTTATAGTCTAATATACCAAAGCCTAAATCTAAAAAATGATATTTATTATCAAGGCACCAGCCTAATAGCAAATAATTATCTAAATGCCCCAAACTAAATTTCGCAAAATCGGTATCATATGCATTTATTTTTGCGAATAAAATGCTATTTTTTATGTGCATGTTCAATGAGATGCTTATGGGCTTTTCACTGTGATAAATAACAAATAAGGATGCTTTTTTATTATTTATCAAATTAAATAAATCTTTGGTATGCAATTCCCATTCTCTTAAAAACATATTCTCTATATTTTTTTCTTGAAATCGCTTTTCGAGCATACTACGTAACTCAAACAGCAAGTTATTATATTTTTCCTTAGTTATAGTTCCAAAATTGTATTCATAAGTAATATTAAAAGATTCTTCTAAACGGGTTATGGCTCGTTTTAAATTAACGCGAAGTTGCCTCTTAGTAAACTTTTGTAAATAGGAGTCTACGGTATAATCACCATCAATAAGAATACCAGCACCACTTTTTCCTTTATGGATTATTTTTTTTTGTGTGTAATCAGCATCATTTATTAGTGTGTACTTTAGGTAGGTGGGCACTAAACTTACATATATAACAGGTTCTGTGCTGTTACTCGTATTTTCATTTTTATAATTGGCGCTGTTAAAAAACACTTTTTCATAACAGCTGGGTATTAATTCTCGGTTTTGGAAATTCCAAATGAACTGTTCTCGTTTAACGTATTTCATTAAAATTAATTTATGAATTTTAATATGGACACCGCATTTTTTCCTTTGATAAGATACTCTTGTGGCTTATTT
This sequence comes from Mariniflexile fucanivorans, assembly GCF_004341235.1. Lineage (GTDB taxonomy): Bacteria > Bacteroidota > Bacteroidia > Flavobacteriales > Flavobacteriaceae > Mariniflexile > Mariniflexile fucanivorans. Next base: position 238,594 of record NZ_SLUP01000006.1, on the reverse strand, counting down.
TCTAATTTGTAAACACATATATTATCTATATGCTCTATGTTTGAATATAAAAAATCATAGATTGGTTTGTTTAAAAAAGAATATAGATTTAAGTCTACTGTAATTTCTATTAATTTAGGATAGTTGGTTAACTCAGAAATGGGCAATACCTCTACACTATAAGTTTTAGTATTTATAGTATGAATATTATTACTATTATTCCAAAAGCGTTTAAGTTTTTTAATATAAACATCTACGCCAATCTTTTTTAAAAAGTTTTTAGTTTTAACTTTAATAAGTTCGGGTATGATTATGAGTTTGGAAATATTTGAATTTTTTTTGTAAAAAATCAGATATTGAAACTCATATATGCTATTGCACCATTTTTTTTTATAATCAGAAACCCCATTGCCTAAATCTAAATACACATATTGGTTATCAATACACCATTTTAATAAGATATAATTATCAATATGACCTAAACCAAATTTATTATAATCAATATTAAAAGCCCCGCATTCACTAAAAAGAATCTTACTTTTTATATGATAATTTAACGAAATGCTAATTGGTTTTTCATTATCATAAATAACAAATAAAGATGCCTTCTTGTTGTTTATTAAATGAAATAGGTTTTTTGTGTAGACTTCCCAATTTATAAGAAATACGCTTTCCATATTCTTTTCATCAAACCTTTTGGTAAGCATTTCGAATAAAGCAGCCATTAAAAAATGGTATTTAATATCACTTATCTCACCATAAATATATTCGTATTTAATGTTAAAGCTTGATTCTAAACGATTTTTATATTTCTTTAAATTTTTCCTGCTCTGTGTACTTAATGTTTTATTGATATAATTTTCTAGACTTTGATTAGGCTGTATATGAATACCTGCTCCAGATAAATTTGTATTGTTTATTTTTATAGTGGAATAAGATTCCTCATTTAAAAATTTGTATTCCAAAAAAGTTGGAAATAATGAAAGATTGATGACCAGCGGAAGGTTTTCAACCTGGTTAGAAGAATTGGTTGGATTATTAAAAATTGTACTGTTAAGTGACACATTTTTAAAAAAAGTTGGTATTTCATTACCTTTTAAAAAATTCCAAATAAATTGTTCTCGTTTAATGTATTTCATACTAACTTTTTGTGAATTTTAGCGTTGCTGCGCTTTTTTTTCCTTTAAAGACATATTGCTGTGGCTCATTATTGAATTTATAAACAGATACGTCATTAACATATTCTATGTTTAAATATAAAAAATCATTAAGTGGTTTTTTTAAAAAATTATATTCTTTATCATTATAGTTAATTTGCTGTAAATCATCTTCTTTAATTGTTTTTGAGTTTTCAATTTTTAAGAGGGTGAAGGATGCTGCGAACATTTGTTTGTTACTTTTCAAAGTATTTTTTAAATTTCTCACCAGTGTATTCACATTTTTAGACAGGAGGTAATTAATAAGTTTATACTTATTTTTTAATACCAAGGTATACAGATGTCCCATTCTATTTTTTGGATGGTATATAATATGATGATTAAAATTATAGGTCGTATTGCACCAATTTATTTTGTTTTCAAAGCCACCATAACCCATATCGAAAATTTTGAAACCATTATCGAGGCACCATTCTAAATTTTTATAAATAACCACGTTACCAAGCGTGAACTTATAATAATCTAAATTAAACGTTGGTATTGAGAAATAGAACGTGTCCTTAGCATGAAAGTTTAATGCAAAAGCAATAGGTTCATCATTATTATACATTACAAAAAGAGATGCTTTTTTTTGATTGATTTTATCAAATGCCGTTTCCAGATAATATGCCCAGTTTTCCAATATCAAATTCTTATCATTACGCTGGTTAAAACGCTTCATAAGCATCTTATGGAATGCCTCCATCAATACCGTATATTCATTATGGGAAATACTGCCATAGTAGGTTTTATAATGGCTACTTAGACAGGATTCAACACGTTTAACAGATCGTTTGATATTATTTCTAAAGCTACTTTTAAAATGTGTTTTGGTATAGTCTTCTATGGAATTACAATTTTTAAGATTTGCTAAATACCCTAGTTTTAAAAATACTTTATGGCATACAAAATGGTTTTGGGTAATTGTTTCTAAGTAATCAGGAACATAAGCAAAGGTGGTTATATTGGGCGTTATAATTTCTTCATCACCATATGTTTCTTCAATTATATTTGAATTGGTGTATGTGTTAATGACGCTTTTATAAAGTGTATGAATTTTATGCTTTTCAAATACATCTGAAAAAAAGTTGTGATTTGTAATGTTGAAATTCATCCGTATTAAAAGCTTAAACTATTACAGTATTAAAAACTTAAAAGTAGTTAATAAATTCAATAGAGTTTCTTTTTATAGACCAAATGCCATAATTTTTGATAAGAAAAATTGGTGTTCGCATTCGTTGTAGTTAGTTAATAATAATCTTTTAATGGGTATGTTTTTCGTTTCAACTGCGCTTAACTTAACACAAGTTGTATTACCTGAAGAAATTTAGGATTAAGAATTGATACTAGACAGTACAACTTGGTTGTTTTTACCTTTAATTAAGTAATGGGTATTGGTATTTATACCGTTAATTTTGAATAGTTTTAAATCATCCACATGCTCGCTTGTTAAAAACAGAAAATCATAGGCGTGTTTTTTTAAGAATGCGTAGTTAACATCTTCACCATTAATTTTAATTAACATGTTTTCTGTATAGCTTATTGTTTTTTCGTCTATAATAGCTAAGTCTATTTCCGATGTATTTGATTTTTCTTTTTTTAGAAGAAACGTGATTTGGTGCAGTTTTTTATTGGTTTCTTTATCTCTTAGGTATTGTTTTAACTTGAAAAAGGAGCTTATAAAATTCGCTGTGATTATTGATTTTAACGACTTTGCATCATAATATACATGGTATTCAAAGTCATATTTTAAATCACTCCAACTTTCTTTGTAATCAAAATATCCTTTTGAAAAATCGAATATGGTGTAATCACTTTTAAAACTCCATTCCAGCATTTTCATAATTGATACTTTACCTATATGGAATTTTGAATAATCGATATCAAAAACGGTGATGGCATCAAAAATAATAGTATCAGAAAAATACAAAAGTCTTATGCTTATAGGCGTTTCATTATTATAAAGTACGTGTAGTGCTGCTTTTTTTTCAAGAATCATGGGGAAAGCCACTTCCTTATAAAACGCCCATTCTTCTGGGTTTAAATTGTTGTTTGTAATTTGTTTGTCCTCAAAACGTTTCGTTAAAAGTACCTTGAAATGGTTAAACAAGCCATCATATTCAGCCTTTTCTATGTTACCAATCCACATCTTTTCTTTGATATTAAAACAGTTTTCCAAACGCCTTTTATACCGATTAAACTTTTGGACACTACTTTTGCTAAATGTTTTTTTCAGATAATCATTAAAATCGATATAGTTTTTTTGATTGATTAAAAATCCAGGATATTGCTTTATTTTTTTTACTCTTAGGTGTTTTGATGGGGTATTTGTTTGAATATCAAAATATTGAGGCACATCGTAAATTAGGAAGGCTTTATTTTTATAATCGTTTGCTGTTTGGTGTTGGTTTAAACTATATGAAACGCCTTTTGTTAAATTTCTACCAACATTGGTATAAAAGGGTAGAAGCGGATGCTTAAAAAACTTAAGCTCCTTTATAAAATTAAAGGTTTTCAATTGTTTTGGGGAGGTAAAATGTGTTTCCCAAACTTTTGAAAATGTAATTGATATAAAGGGGTTGTTATGAATCACATGTTAACATTTAAATCGTCTAAAGATCTATATAGTGGAAAAAAATCAGATTCTGTATCCATTCCTTTCTTTAAAATCAAATCGTTATATACTTTTTCATTTACTATAAATTTCCATAAATCAAATTCTTTGAAATCTTTTGAAAAGGATGATTTAAAATCAAATAAAGAATCATCATCTCTTCCTCCTAAACCACCTCCTAAATTAAAAAATTTATAACCTTTATGTGTTGCTATAATACGCATCTCGTCAATAAGTAATTTAGTTGGCGTTGCGTGTAAAAATTTCTTTTTAGAACCCGATAAATGATATTGAACAATTGAATTTGTAGAAATAAACATACTTCCCGCCATAATCTCATTTGTTTCGTTATCAATGGCCAACAGAATATCTGTTTTAAAATTATCACTGTTAGCAATTTGCTTAAAGTAAGCTTTATTAAAATAGTATGATTTTTTGGCATGCACTCTATCCATGTTCTCATGATATATACTAATATAGGCTTCTAAATCTTCTTTAGAGGAGGCTTTTCTTATGTAACATAACCTTCTGGCTTTGTTTACATGTGTTTTAAGCCTACTACTATAAATAGCTCTTTGCGCTTCTAAATCTAAATTTAAATCAATGTTTACTATTTTACCTTGCGAAACAATATTTCCTAAGTTTTTTAAAATTGTTTGCTGATAGGGAATGTAAGGGTTTAACCGCGAGAAAACAGCTATAACATTCATACTTTTTAAATACTTTTTAATCGCTTGTACAAACCTTTCATTCTTAAAATTATAGTCAATATTTTTAGATATAGGACCTGCATATCCATAAACAGAAGTAGCATCATTAAAACCAGTTTCAGCAATATCTCGAAGCAAGAGAGGTAGCGCAATCATTTTATTTTCAAATGTGTAATATAAAAGTATTGGTTTTTCTGTATTTGTTTTAGATAGAAAATGGTAATCATAGGTATGATAAAAATCATAGTTTCCAATTTGTGACAAGGTATCGTCCCATTCTTCTTTTTCTGTTATAATCTTAAAATTACCTTGTTTTTGATTAGAAAATTTATCTTTTACAAAATCGGAAGCTTGATACAGATATTTTTCACCCTTGCTAATTGTTTTTACAACTTTTGCAGGTATACCATATACCATTTTAAAATCTCCAACATTTTTAATTACTAAAGCTGCAGCCCCTACAATGGTGTGTTTTCCTATAGTAAGATCTTGTATTACACTAGCACTTAAACATATTGCAGAGCAAGTTCCAATTTTAACATTTCCTCCAATGGTGGTGTTTGGCGCTAAACTCGTATAATCATTTATGCTACTATCGTGCCCTAAAGAAGCCTTTGTGTTAACGATACAAAATTTCCCAATTTTAGCATCACTGTTAACAATAGCTCCCGCCATAATGGTAGAGCCTTTTCCTATTTTAACATTTTTACCGATGACGGCGTTGGGGTGAATAACGCTTATAAAATCAAACTCTGGGCAAATAGTATGTATTCTATTGTGCAGTGTTTTGCGTATCCAATTGTCACCAATGGCAATAATGCCTAAATTGAAGTCGTATTCCTTTGTTAAAGTTAATAAATCGGATTCTTTTCCTATTATTGTATAATTAAACATTTTGGTTCCCTTAGGCTTAAAAGAATCAATTAAGCCCACAATATGACAAGTATTTAATCTTTCAATTATATCTATTATGACTTTAGCGTGACCAGAAGCACCGATTATTACAATATTTGTTTTATTAGTTGCAATCATAATAGATGTTAGTTATTACCTGTGAACATAGGCATATTCAAATTCTCAGAGTTATTAACACCTTCTTTTTTAACAACTCGTTTTACTGTTAATAGTATAATTTTTATATCAAGAAAAAAAGACATATGGTTAACATACCAAGTATCTAATTCAAATTTTTTTTTCCACGATATGGTGTTTCTACCATTTACTTGAGCCCACCCCGTGATGCCTGGTTTTACATGATGACGTTTTTTTTGTTCTTCATTATATAATGGGAGGTATTCAATCAATAATGGTCTTGGTCCAACAAGACTCATGTCTCCTTTCAATACATTGATAAGTTGCGGGATTTCATCTAAGGAGTATTTTCTAATAAAAGCCCCTACTTTAGTAATTCGGTTTTCATAAGGCAATAACATACCATCTTTATCTTTTTTATCATTCATTGATTTAAACTTTATAATAGAAAAAATCTTTTCGTCTTTACCAGGGCGTTGTTGTAAAAAAAAGGGTTTGCCATTATTGCTGAAAAAAAGCCATATCATTACCATTAAAAAAATGGGTGATAAAATTAAAAAACCTAGCAGCGACAAACAAAAATCGATGAGACGTTTAAAAAAAAGTGTGTACATTAGTTTATCGGATTTTGTTAAAAATACAACACAAACATTTGGGTTTTAATTTTTAATTAGTATTATTTTTTTTCTGATTTAATAGTGATTGATATTCTTCCAACAACGCATTCCATACAAATTGTTGTTCAAATTTAGAAACAATCATTTTTCGCGATGTTTCTCCCATTTTATTATGCGATTTTTTAGTTAAAGCATACACCTGTTCCATAGCGATGTATAATGCTTGAGTGTCTTTTACCGGTATAATATAACCATTTTCTGGTTGGGATATTATTTCATTACAGCCATTAATGTTGGTTACTATGCATGGTAGTTTCATGGCACTTGCTTGCATAACTACATTAGGAAATCCTTCACGATAACTAGGGAAGGTTAATACGTTTGAGATGGCTAAATACGGTCTTACATCATCTACCCACCCCGTGAATATGATATTCGGATTTGACTTAATAACCTCCATAGTTTCAGGTAACAAAGGGTCTAAATGATTTTCGTATTGCCCAATTAATAATAATTTAATGTGCTTGAATTTTTTATCTAATTTATTAAAAGCATTTATTAACTCATTAATGCCCTTATCTTTTACTAGTCTGCCAACAAACGCAAAAACAAAGTCTTCATTTGTGATATTCAGATTTTTTCTAAGATTATTTTTATAGTTTTCATCAAAGTGTATGGTATCAAAATATGTTGTATCAATACCATTAGAGCTTCCATTTCCTAAGACTTTTAATTTGTTTTTGTTAGTAAACTTTTGCTCAAGTATAATATGGTATAAGCCAAATGAATTTGGATATATTTTTGTAGCGCATCTGTAGGTCAACTTTTCAACAGCATTTAAAACCATCCTTTTAATCCCTGTAGCTTCTAAAAGTGGTAAGCCGGCAATGGTGTGTAATCTGTTAGGGACCCCAGCTAATTTTGCAGCAACCATACCTAGCGTACCCGCTTTTGGGGTGTGGGTATGTACTATATCTGGTTTTTCTTTTTTGAAAATTTTATATAATTTGTAAACACCCAGTAAATCTCTTACTGGTGTTATTTTTCTTGTCATTTCAACGGTTATGGTCCTAACGCCTTCTTCTTTGCCTACTTCGTATAACAACCCACCTAAACTTGAGGAAATGCCTATCATTTCGAAGTAATTGGACATGAAACTTAATTGACCATTAAGTAACCCACGCAGTGATGCTGGTATGGTTGTAATACGAATTATTTTTTTCATAATGTTTTGCCATTTTCCAAAATAGCTTAACAAATATATAAAAGAATTCCATTGTTGGTTATAATGTCTGTTTAGTGTACGATTTTTGGGATTAAGGGGTTTATGGGTGTTGGGTGATAGGTTTTGGGTTTTGGGTGTTGGTTATTTTTTTGAATAAAAAATAGCTTGGAGGTTTTAGTTCCAAGCTATTTTTAGTGTTTGTTTTTTTTTTGTGTGAGATGGGGCACTATAAAATATCTAAAATATTAAGCACATTGTAGGCACCGTTATTTAAGGCGTATTGTATGCCATTAATTTCTTGATAGAAACTCATTTTAAACAAAAACAGAGTATTGCCGCTTCCAGTTGCTACTGTTGAAGAAGCAACGTGTATGGGGACTGCCGTATTGTTTATGGGAGTGTTGAGTTCTGAACTTATGGTTAATTCTTTTTCTCCTGTTTCAAAATTCAAGTTTAACACGGCGGCGGTTATCCCAAAGTGTGTGGCACCTCCTGGTAAGCTTAATTGTTGCAAAGGTATTAAATTGGCTATGCTTATTTCGCCCGTAGTGGTATTTAACTGGTATTCGGATAATACTACGGAGGATAATTTTGCATTGCTGTTAAAATCAAATCTCTTTAGCACCATTTTGCCTTCCGTGGTGCTTAACCCTACAGATACTTGGCGATTTCCTCTTAACGATGTCGTATCATAATTTTTAATTTGAGCTAACAGCTTCATCAAACGAGGCGTTATGTTGCCATCTTTAACATCTACCAATAGCGATGTTAGTGCTTGCCGTAATAGCTTACCGCTTTTCGCTATGTGACCAAACTCACTACCATTTTCACGTGTGCGTGCATAGGCAGGATCGTTTTCAATTCTGCTTTTAGATACGCCGCCTTTGGTGCGTACTAAATAACCATTTTTACCTTTGTAGAAGGTCATACCATCTAAGGTTCCTTCAATTTTTATGAGGCTTTTTAATTTTGCCATTTTAATAAATTTTTATGAGCCTTGTTTGTTCGACTCGATTAGAAATATTGTTTTGGATCCAGACTTTTTTCTTTAAAATGAGCTCCTTTTAAATGGGTGTACTGATTTACACTGTAAAGGTATATCGGGTTTGTTTTTTCTTGTGTTAATATGTTTATTTTATGGTGTTTTAGTAATCTTTAAAAAGTTGAAGGTTTCATGCTATTATTGGCTTCAATGAAAAAAGTTATGGGTTTGTATGTTTTTTGGTTTTTTTTGACATTATTGTAATATCTGTAATATCTGTATGTTTTGGTGTTTTTGCATTTTTAACACCAGCATACATCATCTATGACGCATCTATGGCGTTGCGTGCAAGGAGCTAGGTATTAAGTTGTGATAAATATGTTTTAACTGCCTTCCATTTCAATAGTTTGAATTTAGATCTCTATCATGTTTTTATGTGGAGGCAGGTGGGGACATAGAAGATTTTAAAGATTAAATTATAAGCCAATATGTTCTTAGTGTAGCTTTTTATTAAGGCGAGTTGCCTAACGACATGCCCATTTCTAAAAAAACTATGTACCCAAACGACCGTTTTTCTTAATTCTGACTTAGTTTTGTTAAAGCAATTTAATTGTTATAAAGTATATTAAAGTTTATTTGTTGGATTATAAGTACTGTTTAGAATTTTATGAAACACGATAACTAATTAAATATATCAATAATTATGAAAAGCTAAAAAACAAAAAAGTAAACCGTGTTTAAGCGACACTTAAACTTAAATTATTTATGTATCAATATTGTATTTACCCCAAAGACATTTCCATTATTTTAGGAAAGAGTATTTCTCATTCTAGTAATTTAGTACGAATTATTAAGCAAGCCTATGTTGTTACTTCCCCTAGGCCTATTACTATAAAAAAGTTTTGTGGTTATATGGATTTTCCATTTGATGATATCTTTCATATGATTAATGGTAAGACTTCTCGAACGACATCATGATTGTATTAAATTTTTTTTATTTTTTAGAAAATTATTTCTAATTTTTTTATACACTTTTTGTTTGTAATTAGCTTGCTAGTAAGTTATTATAAGTTATTAACATATACCTTTATATGTTATTTTTTATAATATTTTTGCACCGAAAAAATAAATTTATGACTTAAAAGATCTAAATCTTGCTTTCACTCGTAAATAGAGTTCATTAACATTAAAAAACAATTTATCGATACAAAACTACATTTTAACGATTTTATTTTGAAAAACAGATGATGTTTAGTCGAAAAAACCAATCACTTAAACGATAATTGTAAAACAAATTTTAATTTTGAAAACAAATAATGAATTTTTCCCAAATCGAGAACTTATGAAAATGATTATTAGACCTATGTATTTAGCACTCTTTTTAACGCTGACGTTTTTGTCGTGCAATAATGAAGAATTATCTGAAGAACTCCTTTCTGAAGTTATAGCTGATGAATCTACACCGGAAGATGTTTCAGGAACAAACGGGACTGAACTTAACACCACACCTTGCGATTTTAAATTAGACAATGTACAAGCCAATAGCACCGTTATCATTAATTGTGTTATGGATTTAGGAGGGCAAACTATTAATTTACCCGCTAATGTGACCCTTATTTATGAAGGTGGTGATATCATTAATGGGACACTTGATTTTTCAAGCAATACTACCATTTCAGGAGAATTGATGAACTCTAGTTTGACTATGACGGGTTCAAACCCTCAAGTAAAAGATCCTACATTTACTTTCGATCCAAAACGTTGGGGGATTGTTGAGGGGATTGTTTCTGATCAAATAGCTTTAAGCAACACTAACATTTTAGAAAAAATATTTTTTAGTGTAAAATCACTAGGAATCACCCAATTTAAAATTGATACTATGGACGCTTATTTTAAAGTAGACGGTCCATTGGGAGCTATAACTGGACCTGAAACATATGCTATTAACCTACCTTCAGATTTTAATTTATCAATGTCAAATAACACTCATATACGAATGCAGCCAAACGGACATTTTAGAGCGGCGCTATTGTGTATTTATGATGCTAAAAACGTTACTGTTAAAGGAGGGGTTTTACATGGAGATAGGGAAAAACATAATTATAATTCTAATTACACTGATTCTGATGGCTCAACTGGCAAGACACATGAATGGGTAGATACTATGAGAATTAAGGGTGGTCAAAATATTGTTATTGATGGTGTTGTTTTTCAAGATGCTACGGGGGATGGTTTAAATATATCAGGCATTTATCATTATTATGATTCAAGACATATTAAATCAAGTAACATAATTATTAAAAACAACAAATTTTTAAGAGCTAGAAGAACAAACCTTGTAATAACTTCTGGGGAACAAATATTTATTGAAAACAATGAACTTGCCGATGGAGGCATTGATATGACAAACTCAAAGGGAATTGCACCATCTTCAAATTTAAATTTTGAGCCTGTTAGGGCTTTTAGCTCAACAGGAACACTTATTGAATATGAAAGAGTGAGTAATATTTATATTAAAAATAATAAACAGATGGTCACCGACAAAGATGCTAATCCTAGAGCAGGAGGATTCCAAATTTCTCATGGAGATGGTCCTATTATTATTGAAAATAATGAAATGATAAACACAGGTGTAAGTTTTTATACAGCAAACGGAGTTATAATTCGCAATAACAATATTGTTCAGGGAGGAATTGGTGCTGGAGCAGCGGAAAATTTTGGAAGGACAGATACGGTTTATGGTAACGAAATTTATAATAATACTGTTGTAACAGAAGGTACTGCTATTACTGTTTCTGGTAATGGAACTACTATTAGAGATAATTATTTTGAAGGAGTAGTTGGAGCATCTTTTGGAGCAGGAGCAACTGAAATAACAATGGGGGTTTCCAATACAATATTTAAAGATAATAGTATTAAGGCAAAAAACAGAGCTATATCTACAATTAACACCATGAAAAATGTTTTGATAGAAAATAATGTTATTGATATGTTATCAGGCGCACCTTTTGTGATGACTCTATATAATGAATGGAGTGAAACAGTTTCATCAAACTTTATAATTAAAAATAATATATTCAAAGGGACAAAAAGTGGAACAGAAAGAGGTGCACCACCAGCCTTAATTGGAACTAACACTATAACTTTTGAGGGCAATAAAACTGGAGAAATTCAAATAACAGGTGGACGTAACATGATTTTTTCAAATAATGAGATAGAGGCTGCAATTGGACAAAATGGTGTTTTATTTTATGCTGATGCTCCAAACACTAAATTTCAATCGAATAAAATTACGACCTATCCTTCTCAAACCCCATTAAAAATAAATTGTATTAAAGTAGCTACAAATATACAGCTTTCGTCAGTTTCTTTTGAGAATCAGGAATGTATTGAAAAATAAAAAAGTTCTTTTTAATTTAAATTTTTCATGTACCATTTTTGAAAACAATAAAACGACCACACTTTAAACGTGTGGTCGTTACCATTTAAATGATCTGTTATTAAACTCTTAATGGATTCATAATTAAAAAGATGTTGTTTATTTATTAACTCTTTAGAACTATAACTTAAAAGATCCTGTTTAAGGGTATTTCTTAACCAGTCTCCTACAGGTACTCCAAATCCTGCTTTTGATTTATCTAAGAAATCTTTAGGAAATTTATCTTTAAAAGCAGCTTTTAAAATATGTTTTTTATCCCAAGCTTTTATTAAATACTCTTGAGGTAATTGATTTGTATAGTCCCATATTTTTTTATTTAAAAAAGGCGCACGACATTCTAAGGACGATAGCATACTAGTTCTATCAACCTTAACAAGCATGTCCCCCTCTAAACTCATTACTTTATCAATGGCTCTGTATTCCAATAAATTTTTAGGCGAATTGATGCCAGTAACATTTTTATAATAATCAAATGGATTCTCAATATAAAACTCTGGTAATAGATATTCAGATAGAGAATTTGCTGCAAAGCCCAAAGAAATAATATCCCAATAATGATTTCCAGAATAATCAATGGCATTTATTAAACGCTTTGCTCTAAAACGTTTCCCTCGGTTATCATCTTTTGTGTTTAATAAAGTATTTAGTGATTGCGATAATACTTTGTGTATTTCCTGTGGAACTATCTTTGTGTATTTTTGGTTGATAGCCCCCATATAATATTTATTATAGCCTCCAAATACTTCATCGCCACCGTCGCCTGTTAATGCTACTTTTACATGTTGGCTCGTTTTATTAGCTACTAAATAGGTAGGTAATGAAGAAGAGTCGGCAAAAGGTTCATCAAAATTATTTAAGATTTCATAAATATTTTCTTCCAAATTTTTTTCACTAACAATGAATTCGTGATGCTCACTATTTATCAATTTGGCAACTGTTCTAGCTTTGTCAGACTCATCAAACGATTTTTTTTCAAAACCGATGGAGAAGGTATTTATTTTAGAAGCATTCATTTGTGCTAAGCATAATGATACTATTGAAGAATCTACTCCGCCCGATAAAAATGTTCCAATGGGAACATCGGAAACAGAACGGCTTTCAACACTTTCTTGTACCAATTGTTTTACACTTTTCTTAGCGCTTTCATAAGAAATATTTTTTGTTTCAAAAGGCTTTTCTTCTTCAATTAGATTGATTGTATGTGTATGCGTCGTGCAATCATAGGTTATAAAATGATTTGGTTTTAATTTATGAATATTTTTATAAATGGTGAAAGGTGCAGGAATGTACGTTAGTTTAAAAAACAAGTTTAATCCCATCTTATCGATTTCCGGAACTGTTATATTGAGTTTTAAAATAGATTTTAACTCTGATCCCCAAATAAATATGTCATTTTTGGTTGTATAATATAAAGGTTTTTCTCCAAAAAAATCTCTGGCAATAAAGACTTTATTCAAATTTTTATCGAAAATGCTAAAGGCAAACATGCCGTCTAATTTTTTGAAAGATGTCGTACCTTGGTTTTCATATAATTTCAAAATGACTTCTGTATCACTGTGTGTTTTAAAAGTCACCCCTAGGTGAACTAACTCTTTTCTTAATATTTTATAGTTGTAAATTTCACCATTAAATATTATAACAATTTTTTTGTCATCTGAATATATGGGCTGCTTTCCTGAGCTTAAATCTATAATAGAAAGTCTACGCATGCCTAAAGCTACAGAACCATTGGTGTCACTATAAGTAAATACACCATCATCATCAGGACCTCTATGAATGATTAAATCATTCATAAGAGAAATATTGCTAATTAATTGTTTTTCAGGTTCTTGTTTGGAAGTTATAAAACCGTTAATTCCACACATATTTAGTAGTTATTTAAATAAAAAGTTTGTAGTTTTTTTGCGTTTTCAAAAATATCGTAATTATTTTTAACAATACTTTTGTAGGTATCTGTTTTACTGTTTTTTAAATTTTGTAAAACAGCATCAGCCCATTTCTTTTCAGAATTGTTAAGATCGAGAAAAGTAATGAGGTTTGTAATTTTAGCTTCTTTGGTAACCGTGTTTGATGTTACTATTGGTATTCCAGACGCTTGAGCTTCTATAAGTGTAACGGGAAGACCTTCATATAATGAAGGAAATAAAAATAAGTCAAACGATTGAATTAAAAACGGAATATTTTCTTGTAAACCTAAAAAGTGAACATTTTTGTTAATATTTAATTTTTTAGCTTCTTTTTCAATTAAAGGCATTAAATTTCCATCTCCAATGAGAACTAAATGACAGTTTTTATCCAATTCATATATTTCCTTAAAAATTTTGATTAAAAAAAAATGATTTTTTTGTTCATTAAATCGTCCAACATGACCTATCACTTTTTTACCATCTAGTTGTAAAAACGATTTAGATTCTTCAGTTTTTGAAGATGAATAAGTGAACAAAGAAGCATTTATAGCATTATTTATTACCGTAACCTTTTTTAAATTCTCTTTTCCAAACAGCCATTCTCCTGCCTTTAATCCACAAGCAAAATAGTGAGTAGCATTTTTATTTACTCTGTATTTTACTAGAGATTGTAATGTGTCTTTTATGGTTGCTACAATATCGGTATTTTTCTTTAGTAGTTTCTTGATAATAAAAGGTTCAACAGCAAGATGGCTATGAGCGATTCTTATTGGGACATCATTTTTCTTAGCAATTTTCAAAATAATACTACTTAAAGCATTAAGATGTGAGTGTATGATTTTGTATTCCTTATGTGTGTTAAAAAAAAGGTTTAATTGTTTTTTGTACAAAAAATAGTTTTTTGGACTAATAGCTGGCATTCTATATATTTTACCGCCAAGTGATAAAATTTCTTTATCGAAAGCTCCTTGATCGGGTCTATGTAACAAAAAATCAAATTGAACTTTTGTTCTATCCATGGCACGGTAATAGTTCATTATCATGGTTTCAGCACCACCTCTATTCATAATGGTTAAAACCTGTAGTATGCGTATGGGTTTAATATTTTTACTTTCTTTATTCATAAGTTTTAATATATATATATGTATAAAGTAATAGTCCAAATGGTATTGCTGTTACAGTTAAAATTTTTTTAGGAGATTCTTTAATGAAGTTACTATTCTTAGCCATTATACTACTACACACATAATGGATAGCTTTTTTAAATCTGAATAAAAATGTTGGTCCATATTGCATCTCTGCCAGTCTAGAAAAAGCAAAACCTTTAGGGTTTTTTTTATACTGTTTTAGAATATTTAGGCTAGATCCATCGGGTAGATATTCAACTATACATAAAATTTCATTTAGGGTCAATAAGGTATAATCCTGGTCTATTAGTAAATATTTATATCCTAGAGGCACAAAGCGTTCGCCTTTAAAAAGTGGATATATAGGATATTTTTTTACAATTTCTGTTCTTAAAACTAATTTTTTATCTCCAGTTACTTTATGTTTTTCGTATAAATCAATAAGGGAAGATTCTTTAATATTAGTTGGAAATGGAGTACCAATTATTTCTCCACCTTTATTTCCATCTAGTCCAACAATACCAGCATATTTGTTACTTCCATTTTCATTCCAAAAGTCTAAAATTAACTCAACAGCATTATTTGGCAAAAAATCATCCGAATCGATACATACATTAAGTTCAGTATTAATTAAACTATAAGCCGTATTATGTCCCCCATGCATACCTTGGTTTTCTTGATACTGGTATTGGATATCGATTTTATTTTCCACTATCCAAGTATTTACTAAGTTATTAGTATTGTCTGAAGAGCCATCGTCAATAATTAACCATTTAAAATCTTGTGATGTTTGTCTTACTAAACTTTCATATAAATTACCTAAACAAAAAGCTCTATTGTAGGTAGGCGTAAAAACGGTAATTGTTTTCATAGTTTGATTTAATTTTATCTTATGTAAGCATAATAAATATAATTCATAAAATAAGTGAAGCCAAAATACATTAATATGACGTTTCCAAGTATAATATACTGATATTTAAAAAATGTTTGCTTTAAAAATGGATAAACAATTACCAAAGCCATCATAAACCATGATAAATAGGCAAACCGATTGGAATAATTAGCTTTTATAACCAAAATCCAAAAGCCATTGCATATCAAATAGGTATTTAGCAACTGATAGTAAAATGTATCTTTAAACTTTTTTTTGTAAATAAAATACCAACCGGCAAATACGACAAAAGCACTATGAAACAGAAAATCCCATCTAAAACCCGTACTTGCAAATGCCTCTGCATCAGATGTTGTTAAATAGGCATTCAATCTGTCATCACCAAACCCTAAACTTGTAAATAACGTGATAAATATGCTTCCTAATAATAGACTTAAAGGGATGGATACTAACCACGCTTTGAAATACACTTTAGGATTATTATAAAAAAAGGTGGCTACATAGGCCAAAATGGGTAATAAGGCCGTTTTATGAAAAAGTATTGCTATAAAGAAAAACATGGACATGATTATTTTATTCTTGCGATAACACAATCCCCACAGAAAAATGGAAAGTGCCGCCCCATTTCGAACCCCGTTAACACCATAGGTAAAAAAAGAAAAGGATACCACAAACATTAAAAAGGCATAGTACCAATACTGATTAAAAAGATTTTTTGAAATTTTATATAATGGATAAATATAAATAAATGCACAAATTGTAAAAAACCATTGAATGTTCATGAATTGCGCCATAAATTTCATAAATACATGCCACCCATAATCGGCTTCGTTATCATTAATAGCGCCTCCCAGCGTGTATTTCTCAAAGGACTTGTTGTAATTTACTGTATCTCCAAACACGCCATCGATGGAACGTGTGCCAATATATAATATTAGAAATACGAGCAATAAATAACCTGTTACGTTTATAAAGGAAACATTTTTAGAATCGTATAAATTTAATACATAGGAATGGAATATGGTTAATAGAACAATACCCAAGCACAAATTCATATAAACATCCGAATAGTCTTTTGGAGAAATAAAATCAAACATATTAAGATACAATTTTAATTTTCAATGCGTTTTCCATCTTTTTTTATAATTTTTGCAGGATTGCCAACCACCACACAATTATCTGGAATGCTTTTGGTTACCACCGCACCAGCCCCTATGCTGCAATGGTTTCCAATGGTAATGCCACCAATAATAATGGCTCCTGTGTATATGTTTACGTTATTGCCTATGGTGGGTCTTTTACCGTTTATTTCACCTATGGTCACCAAATGGTTTACATAAAAATTTTCACCAATGCTATCGGCATTCAAAATAGTACAATAAGGATGGCCCGTTAAAATACCTCCCTTAATTTTTGTTGTGATATCTATAGTAAAACGGTTCTCTTTTCTACAATAAAAATTTAATATGTGTTTATAAAGATTGTTTAACCTAAAATAAAATATAGTTCTAAAATCAGTGGCATGTGTTAAGAAATACAATAACAATCCGGTTTTGGATTTGTTTATTTTTTTCGCTTCTGCCCAACGTTCCAAATCTTGGTCTATTAATGCCCTATTTTTACTGCGCTTGTACAGTATGATGTGGGGCAGGAGCAGCACTTGGTATATGACGTATAAGAATGATTTCATTATTTACAGGTTTTAAGTGCTTTAAACATGTTTGTCCAAATTTCCATTACGGGCTCTATGCGATACTTAGTAGCGTTTAATCGTGCATTGGTACCCCATAGTTTGCGCTCGTGCGTGTTCGACAAGGTTTTTAAAATTGCTTCGGCAAAAGTTTCAACCTCTTGCATGTTAATTAAAAGGCCAGTACCTTTATCAACTATGTTTTTGGGTCCATGTGGACAATCAAAAGCAATGATGGGCAAGCCACATGCTTGTGCCTCTAATAACACCAAAGGAAAGCATTCATTATCAGAACTCATTACAAAAAGCGACGAATGAAGCATTTTATTCTGTATGTGGTTTGTTGCCCCTTTTAAAATCACCGTTTCCGTTAGTTTTTTATCCTCAATTTTTTTCTGCAACCCTGCCACATAGCTAGCTTCACCTTCACCATAAATATGCAATTGCAACGTATTGTTTTTTTTGTGAACGATTTCCCAAATATCTATTAACAAATCATAACGCTTTACAGGTGCAATTCTACCTGCTGAAATAACCACGTTGCTATCTAATTTAGAAACAGTTTCTGGATAAAACGTTAATGGGTTGGGAATGGTTATGGTATTTTTGGATTTATAGTACAAAGCTTCATCAGGATTTAAAACCACCAGTTTATTGTATTTCGTTTCAACAAAATCGGCAAATTTAAAAAATAGCCTTTTAAACATACTTGAAGCATTTTGTCGTTTATCAATTTCGATAAATTTTGAGTAGTGAAATTCCTTGACTTTAGGAATATGCCTTAAAACAAACGCTATGAAATAAGTATCCACACTATGGCTACAAACTACTACTACATCGGGATTCATTTTTTTTAAAGTTGTTTTAACTTTAAGTATGTGATTTGGTATTTTTAATAAGTTTTTAGGATGAAAATAGGATTGTGTTCTGTGATAATTGATGTTTAAATCGGTAAATTGGATGTTTGGATGAAAGTTATAGCATGGTTTTTTATTTTGCTGCTCGGTGGTGATGATTTGAACCGTATTTTCCTGTTGGGACGCTAAAAAATTTGCCTTGATGGATAGAACACGTTCAATGCCACCATGAAGATACACTTGGTCTATAATGAAAACGATTTTCATATGGGTTTGGTATTGGGTTGAACGTTAAAACCTTGCAATGTCATTATCTTTTATTTTAGTTTTTATAACTTTAACCGCAAATTACACGAATTAACTGATAAGCCTCTGTTTAACAATGTGTTTCCCATTCTTCTATTAAAAAAATTACGGCCTTATACTTTTCAAGAGGGGCTATCTACCAGTAATTGTTTGAATAGTTTATCCCATTGCGGAACAATGTGTTCTGGTTGGTACCGTTTTACGTTTAGTCTTGCTTTTTTACCCATGTTTCTTCTTAATTCTTGATTTTCTATCAGTTCGCAAATTTTTTCAGTAAACCTAGGGATGTCGCCATTGGGCACCAAAAATCCGTCCTCGCCATCGGCAATGATATCGGAAGGTCCATAAGGGCAATTAAACGAGACACAGGGCACACCAAACGCCATAGCTTCGGTAAGCACCATACCGAAACCTTCATAGCGAGAAGCCATGGTATATATGGAAGCTCTCTTGTATTTTTCGCCAATATTTTTTTCAGGTAAAAAAAAAGTCACCTTATCACCGATTCCCAATTTACTTGCCAATGCCAATAGGCCTTCACTTTTTTCAATAGTGCCGTAAATTTCAAGTTTCCAATTCGGAAATTTGTCGGTAACCAATTTCCAACTTTGTAACAAGCGGTCGAATCCTTTTTGGTGACAATGCTTGCCTACTGCAATGACTTTTTTGTTTTCAACATTTGAAAACTCGGTAGGATAGAAGGATAAAGGATTGGATATGACCTGTACATTGCTTAAAGGCCACTCGTTTAAATTGCCCTTAGTTAACACGATGAACTTATTATATTTTTTAGCACCAAAATCCATAAGGGTAAAAATGCCTTTTAATTTTATTTTTTGGAGCCATGATATTTTGTCTGTTTTAATTTCAATATTTTTTGACACATGGCGCTCATAAACCATGGGGCAGGGTTTGTTTAGAAACCAAGGTAAAAATAGACCTTTAAGGCCATCGTCGCATACTGAAATAACATCGGGTTTAATCTTTTTAATCACTTTTTTGATGCCCTTCTTATACGTTAAAAAGTAATTAAGTTTAACCCCTTTTGTTGTGATGTCGTGGTATATTAATTTATTACTAAACTGATAAAAAAGGGATTTAGTCCCTTGGTTAAGGGTGACAATATGCACCTCGTAATTTAGCTTTTCGGCTAAATAAGATGCCTTTATAGACAAGACACGTTCTAAACCGCCTGAGCCACATATTTGATTGGTTATGTACAGTAATTTAGCCATGAGTTTTTAGTGCATTTTTTAAGAATTGTGTAGAGGTTTCAATTAAAGAATCTAAACATTTTTGAACATATTTAAAATCTATATTATTGAATTTATGATTTTTAACCATGTCTTCGTTTTGTATGAGGAGTTGGTTCTGCCCAATGGATGCTAATAAATCGCGCATACGAGTATTTATTTTATCGTGTCTATTAAATACCACAAATTCTTTTTTAAATATTATAGAAAATGCCACAGCATGAAAGGAATTTGAAATTACGAATTCTGCATTTTTAACTAAAGATAAAAATTTTATAGGTCCTTCTAAAAAGTAATTCCTGTCTGCATAGTTGATAAGTTCATTTACTGTGATAATCTTCCAGCCATATTCCGTTTTGCACTTTTTAGCCATTATTTTTATAAGGGGGTTAGAATCAAAATCATAAATAAAAACATATTTTTCCGATTCTTTATCCACATTGATTAATTCACTCCAAGTTTCAGATTCTAATAAAAAAACGGGATCTAGAACCTGAGTCACACTTGTAATTCCTAACTCATTCAGTATTTTTTTTCCTGATGATTCCCTTACAGATATATGGTTCAAACGGGATACTTTTTCTTTGACAAATGCTTTTATATTTTGCTCCAATTCGTCTATCGCAAAACTTGCGGCATAAGATATTTTAAGTTTATTATCTGGTACAAAATCTAAATAAAAAGCAGGGTCTTTACCATTTTCAAAAAACGAATTCCAAATTTGGTCGCTACCACATATATAGGCATCTGCACTAGGAATATTTGATTTTAAATTTTCGTTTGATTTATAAAGTGTTTTAGTACTTTTTATGTGATTCAATGAAAATTCATCAAACTTTTTTTTTCTTTTTAAATTAATTAATCTTTTAGGTAATTTTAATATAATGTATATTAATTTAAATATAATATTTTTGCTAAAAAATTCATTGTTTATATCGTTTAGTTTGAAATGTTTGCTCAAATAAGGAGGTTTATAATGTATTGTTTCAGCTTCATGTCCTAAAGTTTTCAAATATATTAGTAAGGCATATTCTTGCAAGCTTGCACCATAATTATAAACTTCGTGACATGTAATAGTTTTTATTTTCATAGGTGGTTAACTTTCTATTTCTCTAAATCTAAAATTCCTTCAATCACAGCAATTTCACTTTCATTACTAGCGGATTCAGTTGTAAGTTGTTTTATGATATTCTTTTTTAAAACTTCATTTGCAATGTATTTTTCTATACCTTCTGCCAATGAAAGAGGATTCATTTCTGTTATAATACCATTTTTATAATTTGTTAATTGATCATAGACTACATTAAAATTGGTAGCAACTATGGGTTTATTTAATATTCTTGCTTCAGCCAATGCTATTCCAAAACCTTCAAATCGAGATGGTTGACAATAAATATCACATTCTTTAATAAAAGGATAAGGGTTTGAATAGGTTCCAATAAACAAAAATTCATCCTGAACGTCTTCTTCTTTGATAAGCACCTCTAAATCAGATTTTAAAGGACCTTCTCCTATAGCATACCATTTTAAATTTATTTTCTTATTTTTCAAAATGGCACATGCCTTAATAGCTAAGTCATAGCCTTTTGGGTGTACAATTCTTCCAATAGTTAAAATGCGAGTTCCATCAAATGTATCAGAGAATCCACTGTTAATTGATTCAGACATTTTCTTTATAATACCTCCAGAAATTATATTATAAACAATTAATGCTTTGTATTTTTGACTGGGATGTGCTTCTAAGAATATTTCTTCACCTTTAGGTGAAATATTCACAATTTTATCGAATATCTCATAGAATTTTGCGTCGAATTTTGGATTGTACCCAGCCTTTTTATAATCAGTATTAATCCAAGTATATTTGCTATTTGCACTTACTTTTTTGGTAACAAAATACGTTGGTAAGCCTTGAGTAAAAGCTACTGCTACATCATAATGTTTGTGTAAACTCGTAAAGTTAGATTTGTTAAAAAACCAGCTAAGTTGGGCTGGATGTAATTTCATTGATTTGAATATTGAAGCTAAAAAAATATAAAACCTAGAAAATATTGCACTATAGGCTCTGATAATATAAAATTTCATTTTCACCCTATTGTCTACATCATGTTTATCTCCTGATAAGAATCTATAATAATCAGGAACTTTCAACCTATTTATGCTTTTAGGAATAAGTTCTTCGTATAGCCCTCCTTTTTTAAAAGTTAATAAGTCAATATTATATTTTTTATTGTTTAAATGATTTAGTATCGTAGCCAAATCTTTTTCGGCACCACCAGACCCCAAAGAATCAATAACAAATAATACTTTTTTCTTATTTAGAGTATTTAATTTCATATTGTTAAAATAAATTCATTAATCATTTATTATATTTTTTTAATTTTATGAATATAGGGTCAAGTAGTTGTTTTTCTGAATCACGCATCCCTAATACATATAATATTCCAATGTAAGTTACTGTATAAACAAAGCCTTTAACAACAAAACTCATCCAATTATATCCTGGCACGAAGTTGATAATAAAGCCAATTACTGCTATAATTAATAACGCAAAACCAGTTTTATGAAAGATTTCTTTAAAAAATCTTAGTATATTCAAATTAATTTTTTTATAGTAGTAATAGTTCATGATGTTTTGTACAAGCATCCAGCCAAAAACAGTCCCACTTATCATCCCTATTGCATTATATTTTTTAGCCAAAACACCTCCTGTAAAAGCTCCAATAATCATAAAAGACAAATATATTTTAGCTTTAAAAGCAAGTTTGTTTTTTGCTTCTAAAATTAAATTAGCAAATGATTGTATTAAAGGTACGGTGTATGCTATCATAATTATTAAAGCAATGAGCCATATTTCATGAGTGCCTTGTACACCTAATTCACTACCTACCCATAAAAACACAAATTCATTACCATATAATAAAAATGCAATAAAAATATACATTAGTACAATAAAGGAAAGTCGTCCAATTTTTATCATTACATCGGTCAATTCCTCTGCTGATGCATTATTTACTGTCATTTGTGTGGCTCTAGGTAAAAATAAACTTGAAATGGCTGTTGAAAAAGCACCATAATAGGTCCCTAAAGTAATTCCAAGCCCATATATGGTCAATACCTCGGGGGTTGCAATTCTACCCAGTACCCAATGCCCTGCTTTCCATTGAAACATGGCTACTAAGCCAAATACAAATATCCATAGTGAGTAGCCAAAAATTTGTTTTATATACTTTATTTCAAACTCATGCAATTTAAATCGTACTTTAAGCTTATAAAAAACATAATAAATTTCTATACATAAAAAAACAGCATTGTAAACCGTATCTATGACTACTAATGCTATCGCTTTTCCTCCTAAGGTTAGAACCCCGATAACTGTTATGGTTCTTAGAATATATCTTATTAGATTTACCGACTTAGGAAATACAAACACTTCATATCCATAGCAAATACCTGTAAAACTGCCACCTGGTAAGCCTATGGCAATATTGAATATTAAGAGAATAAATATGGTTTTTGCAATTTGTATCTCTTCTGCATTCATTTTGGTAAAATAGGAGTCTATATATCCATAAAAAATGAAACCAAAAATGAAAACCATGGCCGATATAACTGTATAAATCAGCATGGTGGTCGCTAAAAAATTTTCTTCTCCCTTTCGGTCATTTTCCGCTCTGTATTTGGCGACAAAACGAACAATAGTGTTATTGAGACCTAAATCTAGGACAGATATGGTTCCTACTAAAGCTCCAATTGTGATGTAAATACCATATTCGGAATTACCAACATGATTTAATATAAATGGTGTTATAAAAAGCCCTACTACATTTGTTAAGAAAATAGTGGTATAATTTAGTAACGCTCCTTTTTTTAGCTGGCTCACATTAATTTAATTAAGTTGTTTTGTAAGTTACAATCTACCATCCACATAAATTTTTAAAATCCCTTTTACATCATACAAAATCCCATTTGGTTTTAATAACGCTTTAAGATCAATATTTAAAAATTCGTTATGTGCTACGGTTAATACTATGGCATCAAATTTTCCTTCCACAGGCTTAGGGTGACGATTGGTGGTTATTAAGCCGTACTCGTGTTTTACCTCTTCGGGGTTTGCCCAAGGATCGTAAATAGTAACATCGGTACCATAACTTTTTAATTGCTTGATAACATCCACCGCTTTGGTATTTCGTACATCGGGGCAGTTTTCCTTAAAGGTGATGCCCAAATTTAGAATTTTAGCACCTTTAATGCGTATGTCATTCTGTACCATTAATTTAATAATTTCAGATGCTACATATTGCCCCATACTATCGTTTACACGACGACCTGCAAGAATAATCTCAGGATGATAACCCACTTCTTGGGCTTTTTGAGCCAAATAATACGGATCGACACCAATACAATGTCCGCCCACTAAACCGGGTTTAAAGGGTAGGAAATTCCATTTGGTACCAGCCGCTTCTAAAACGGCATGGGTATCAATATTCATTAAATTAAAAATTTTCGCCAATTCGTTTACAAAGGCAATATTGATATCGCGTTGTGAATTTTCAATCACTTTTGCTGCTTCTGCTACTTTAATAGTAGGAGCGAGGTGCGTGCCCGCCGTAATAACACTAGCATATAAATCGTTTACTTTTGTACCAATTTCTGGTGTGGAACCTGCTGTTACTTTTAATATTTTATCAACAGTATGTAATTTATCCCCTGGATTGATACGCTCTGGGGAATACCCGGCATAAAAATCTTGATTAAATTTTAATCCACTTATTTTTTCAAGTACAGGTACGCATTCATCTTCAGTAACGCCTGGATAAACGGTAGATTCATAAATAACGATATCCCCTTTTTTTAAAACCTTGGCAACGGTTTCACTGGACTTGTATAATGGTGTTAAATCTGGTCTGTTGTTTTTATCAATAGGCGTAGGGACCGTAACAATATAATAATTACAATCTTTAATAGCTTCTAGGTTTGAAGAACAAAACAATCCGATATCATCACTCAAATTAGTTTTTAAAACAGATTGTAAAACAGCTTCTTCAACCTCTAGGGTTACATCTTTACCAGATTGTAATTCGTTTATTCTTTTTTGGTTAATGTCAAACCCTACAACATTATATTTTGTTGCAAAAAGTCTGGCAAGGGGTAAACCCACATAGCCTAAACCTATAATTGCTATTTTAATATCTTTCATTTTTGATTTTCGATTTTTTGATTTAAGATTAACGAATTGTGATTTGGAATGATGGTTGTTTTAAACTTTGCAATCTCATAACCTCGTCTTATTTTAAATGTTCCCAGTACCACTTAACGGCTTCTTTTAAACCAGCATTGATATTATATTTAGGATTATAATTTAATAATTGTTTTGCTTTGTCTATAGAGGCCAATGAATGAGGAATATCTCCAATTCTGTTGTCTCGATGTTTTATGTCAATATCAGCAATTGCGTTATCAAACTCTGATAAATACTCTTTTAATAAGGTAGCAAGTTCCAATAAAGTAGTTCTTTCTCCATACGCCACATTATATACAGTATTTAATGCTTCTTTATTCGTTGTAGTTAGAGCATTCATATTCATTTGCACCACATTGTCAATATAAGTGAAGTCTCTAGAGTAACTCCCATCCCCATTGATAATTGGCGATTCATGACTAATAAACTGTTGCACAAATTTAGGTATAACAGCAGCATAAGCACCATCTGGATCTTGTCTTTTTCCAAAAACATTGAAATACCGAAGGCCTATCGTATCAAAATTATAAGTAGCATGAAAAATTTCAGCATATAACTCATTCACATATTTTGTGATGGCATAAGGTGAAAGTGGTTTTCCTATAATGTGTTCTACCTTAGGTAAAGCTTCATGATCGCCATAAGTTGAAGAACTTGCGGCATAAACAAATCGTTTAACGCCAGCATCTCTAGCAGCCACCAACATATTTAAAAACCCAGACACATTCACATCGTTGGTAGTAATCGGGTCGTTTATAGATCGCGGTACCGACCCTAAAGCCGCTTGATGCAACACATAATCTATATGGTTACATGCTTTTTTACAATCTTCCAGATTTCTTATGTCTCCTTTAATAAGTGTAAATAGGCTGTTTTTAAGAAAAGGTTCTATGTTATCTATTTTTCCTGTGGAAAAATTATCTAAGCAAACCACTTTTATGTTGTTCCTTAATAAAGTTTCGCAAAGATTGGAACCAATAAAACCTGCTCCTCCAGTAACAAGAATACTTTTATTGTTTAATATTTTTAATTGATGATCCGTCATTTTTGGATTTAGTATGATTAATAGCTTAGCAAATATTGTGATTTTTTTTTAACATATATTAACTATTATGCTAATGTCATGATTTATCCGATGAAATTCAAATGCATATGAATCAGACTAATGAATTAACAAAATGAATAGAGCATTATTGATAATATGATTTTTTTAGCATATAAAATGATATCTAAATCGATAATATGCAAAGTTTTACTATGAAATAAATTTTACATGGTATTTAACCGATTTTAATTACTCTTTTAGCGAAATAACTTAATTCTTAGCTTTTTGCTTAAAAACAATTGCTAAATTTACACCGTTAATACAAAATTGAATTGATTAGTAGCATATTGAATTTAATTGTATAAATGATAATATTATATTTTAAACTCTCAACTTTATTCTATTAAATAGAAAAAATATAAAAAACATTTAATACCAATTATAATTAAGCTAATAATTAAAAAGAATTTTGTTTTATGTACATAAGAGGGGAACAATCAAAAAAAACAGATGGATTTTCAGATACTTTAGTTTTTACTAAAGCAAATTCTTATGGCTTAAATTTAACTTCTAAAGCTATAAAACTATAGATTTTAATCGAATTAAATTGAAATGTTGACTAAAACTAAAATATACTTATCATCACCTCACATGGGCGGTTCTGAACAAAAATTTGTTAATGAAGCCTTTGATACCAATTGGATTGCTCCATTAGGTCCAAATGTAGATGGTTTTGAAAAAGATATTCAGCACTATTTAGGAAATAATGTTCAAGTTGCTGTCCTAAGTTCTGGAACGGCCTCTATACATTTGGCACTGCAAATATTGGGTGTTTCAGCGGGAGATGAAGTATTGTGCCAAAGTTTTACATTTTCAGCTTCAGCAAATCCCATTATTTACCAAGGTGCAACACCTGTTTTTATTGATAGTGAATCTGAAACATGGAATATGTCACCAGAATTACTGGAAATAGCCATAAAAGACCGTATTGAAAAATATAAAAAACCCAAAGCCATTATAGCAGTTCATTTATATGGAATGCCTTATAAAGCCAATGAAATTAATGCCATCGCTAAAAAATATGAGATACCAGTTATTGAAGATAGTGCTGAAGCATTAGGTAGTACTTATAATAATTTACCTTGTGGTACACTTTCTGATATGGGGATTTTATCGTTTAATGGCAATAAAATAATTACGACATCGGGCGGAGGAGCTCTTGTGACACATAACTTAGAATTTAAAAACAAAGCGGTGTTTTTAGCGACTCAAGCAAGAGATAATCAACCACATTATGAGCATTCATCTATAGGTTTTAATTACAGAATGAGTAATGTTTTAGCAGGAATAGGTAGAGGGCAAATGGAAGTGCTTGACGAACGAGTTCGTGCAAGAAGAAAAAATCATGATTTTTACAAAACGAATTTATCAACATATAATTCCATCTCATTTTTAGAAGAACCACAAGGTTTCTATTCCAATAGATGGCTTAGTTGTATAAAGACAAGTTCATTTGAATTAAGAGAACAAATAAGACTTCATTTATTGGAAGAAGATATTGAGTCGAGACCTTTATGGAAACCAATGCATATGCAACCTATTTTTAAAGATTGTTTGCATTTTACAGATGGAACAGCGGAAGCACTTTTTAACAAAGGCCTTTGCTTGCCAAGTGGATCTAATTTAAATCAAGACGATTTGGATAGGATTTTAGATATAATTTTAAAAACCCCAAACTTATGATAAACAATTACTTTACCTATCTTTCTCAAAAATATGCCTCTAAATGGTTGGTTTTTGCTATTGATTTAATAATCGTTTTAATCACATTTTGTGCTTCTTATTTTATCAGATTTAATTTTACTTTAAATTTTGATTTAAACCAACTTTTGTTTCAATTGCCTTTAATGCTAGCAGTTGCCTCCATAAGTTTCTTAGTTTTTGGGTCTTTTAAAAGTGTTATACGCCATACAGGTTTTACCGATGTGGTTAACTTATTTAAAGCGGTATCTTTAATGACTATATTAACTGTTTTATTTGTGCTTATAAATAGACAGTTCAATTTAATTGAAGGTTTCACAATTCCTTTATCTATACTGGTAATACATGCTTTGATAAGTTTTGTGTTGTTAAGCTCTAGCCGATTGGTTTTTAAAATGGGATATAACCATTTAAAATGTAAATATTTGTCATCTAAACGTGTTCTTATTTATGGCGTTGGCGATTCTGGTATTGTAACTTACAATGCCCTAATTAGTAATGTGAGCGAAAAGTTCGAGATTATAGGTTTTATTGATGACAGTTCTAGTAAAAAAGGAAAGTCTATTAACGGAATTTCTATTCTGAATAAAAATGAAATTACTCAAGGGTATGTTGACTCCCATGGTGTTGATGAAATAATCGTTACATCTGAAAACATAAACAAAGATAGTTTGATTAATTTGGTTAACTTAAACTTGAAAGTAACTAAGATACCGCCCATTGAAAATTGGATTAACGGTGAGTTGAATGTACGTCAAATTAAACAAGTTCAAATAGAAGATTTATTAGGTCGTGCTCCCATAAAAATAGATAACCCTAATTTATCAAATGAATTTAACGGTGAAACCATTGTTGTTACTGGTGCAGCGGGTTCTATTGGTAGCGAGCTGGTAAAACAACTTTCTTACTTTAATTTAAAGCAATTAATACTTATTGATCAAGCAGAATCCCCTTTATACGATTTGCAACAAGATTTAATACGCAACGGAAAAGAAAATTTCAAAGCTATAGTTGCTGACATACGCGATGGTTTGAGAATTGATGCCATTTTTCAAGAATACAAACCCACTATGGTATTTCATGCAGCGGCATACAAGCATGTGCCTTTAATGGAACATTCTCCATATGAAGCTATTAAAATAAACGTTAATGGAACTAAACTTTTAGCAGATACAGCATCACGGTACAATGTTAAAAAATTCGTTTTTATTTCTACTGATAAAGCCGTAAACCCAACTAGTGTCATGGGTGCCACAAAACGAATGGCCGAAATGTATATTAGCTGCTTACAAAAAGAAAGTAAAACCAAATTTATTACGACTCGTTTTGGCAATGTATTAGGTTCTAACGGCTCTGTAATCCCATTATTTAAGAAACAAATTGAGAATGGTGGGCCTTTAACATTAACACATAAAGATATCACAAGATTTTTTATGACCATTCCAGAGGCTGCACAATTAGTCTTAGAAGCAGGTACCATGGGTAAAGGTGGAGAAATATTTATTTTTGATATGGGTGAATCTGTTAAGATTTATGACCTTGCAAAAAACATGATAAAATTATCTGGTCTTAATTTTCCAGCAGATATAGATATTGCAATTACAGGATTGCGTCCAGGTGAAAAACTTTATGAAGAATTATTGGCCAATGGTGAAAATACCTTATCTACTTATCACAAGAAAATCATGATAAGTAAAACTAGAGAACTTGACTATTCATCCGTGAAAACCGAAATTGAAGCATTATGCATTACCAACCGTTTCCAAAACAATAATATTGTAATGAAGATGAAACGTTTAATTCCTGAGTACAAATCTAATAATTCAGATTACGAGCGCTTTGACAAAAAGGTTCAGATATACAAAAAAGCTAAAGAGATTTTGCACGATAAAACAGATAAAACTTACGGTAATACCTAAGTAAACAATTTTTTTTTTATTATTTTCCCCAAATATTTATTACTCTATGATTAAATTTATTATGAACAACAAATTTGTTGTTATGTTTTGTGTTGGTTTGTTTTTAACATCGTGTTCAACTAAGAAAGATGTTGTCTATTTTCAAAACGCAAAAAGTTTTGAAACCGTTGTTGATACCGATACGTTTAAAGCAAAACTAAAAACCGGTGATATTGTCACTATTTATGTTTCCACACTAGACCAAACAGTAACACAGCCTTACAATATCGTAATTGCAAGTGGAGGAGGTGCTCAATTAATAGATTACTTGATTGATGCAGATGGCAATATTGATTATCCTGTATTAGGTAAGGTTAAATTAGTAGGATTAACCACAGAGGAAGCTAAAGAACTTTTTAAGACTAAATTTTCTGAAGGTCAACTATTGAAAGACCCAGTGGTAATGATACGTGTCTTAAATTTTAGAGTTACAGTTGCAGGAGAGGTTGCAGCACCTGGGGTTTATCCTGTTTCAGGAGAACGGGTTTCAATACTTGAAGCTCTAGGTATGGCAGGAGATTTAACTATTAAAGGCAGAAGAGACAATGTACTGGTAGTTAGAGATTTTAATGGAACCAAAACATATACACGTATTGATTTAACCAATAAAGAAGTGTTTAATTCGCCAGTATATTATTTAACACAAAATGATTATATTTATGTGGAGCCTAATAATTCTTCTATAAGTAATGCTTCAGGCGATTCTAGATTGGCTACTATCATTAGCATTTCATCTTTTATATTAACAACAGCACTTATTTTTGTTACTAGAAATTAGTTAATTATGTCAGACTTAGATAACTCAAAAATTGATACTTCAACACCTTTTAATTTAAAAAAATCGGCATCGATTTATTTAAAACGTTGGTTTTGGTTTGTTTTAAGTATTTTGATTTGTTTGAGTATCGCCTATACCAAGTTACGCTATACAACTCCTTTGTATATGGCTTCAGCAAAAGTGATGTTATTAAGTGATACTGATGCTTCAAGTCCTGACGCTATTTTTAAAGATTTAACTTTTTTTGCAGATAAGGAAGATGCCAAAGTTGAAGATGAAATGGAAGTTATCATGTCTAGAGATTTTTTTATAGACATTGTGAAGGATTTACGTTTAAATGTTCAACATTTTAATAAGGGAAGGATTTATGAATCTGAGATTTACAAAAGCGTTCCCATAAATATTAATTTCATAGAATCAGATTCTATTATAGACCAAACAAATTTCAGTTTTTACATCACCATAATTTCTAATAAGGAGTTTGAATACAGGGTAGATGAAGATGATGACCCTAAGAAAGTTTCTTTTGGAGAAAAAATCCCAACCTCCTTTGGAGGCTTTATTATTACACCAAGTTCAAACAACTTAGCTGCTAATTTTGGAGTCGATATTCGTACACAAATTTCTTCTGTAAGATATATAGCTGAATCTTTAAAAAGTAGTGTATATATATATCAAGAAAATAAAGCTTCGAAAATTATTAATATTTCTATTGAAGATCCCATTATAGATAAGGCAAAAGACATCGTTAATACATTGATATTAAAGTACAATGAAGAAACAATGGGCCAAAAGAACATCAAGTCCATTAATACGGCCAAGTTTATAAATGAACGTGTTGAGGCCATAGCTAAAGATTTGGTAGGTGTTGATGATAGTATTGTACGCTTTAAAACAGGAAATAAGCTAACAAATGTAGCAGATGAAGCCAGTCAATTTTTAACGACTAGCATGCAAAATGAGCAATTGCTAGAACAATCTAAAATGCAACTGCGTCAACTTAACTTTATGGGGGCTTCTTTAGGAGATGTTAATTCATACACCCCAATTCCTTCAAACTTAGGATTATCAGATCCAACTATCGTTACCTTATCGTCAAAATATAATGAACTGCTAATCGAAAGGGATCGTTTGTTAAAAAGTGCAGGCGAAAAGAATTCAGTTGTTATACAATTGGACCAAAACCTGAAAAGTTTAAAAGAAAATCTTGCTAGTAGTATTCAAAATTCTAAAAAATCATTAGGTATTCAAATCAATAGTTTTGAAAACCAAGCCAGTATGTTTAATTCCAAAATGTTTTCAGTTCCTGGGCAAGAAAGTAAGTTAAGAGGTATTGAGCGCAAACAAGGCATTAAAGAACAACTATACCTATATTTATTACAAAAAAGAGAGGAAGCTGCTATTTCGCTTACCGCAACATCTCCTAGTTCTAAAGTTATTGATCAAGCTTATAGTACCGGTAGTCCTGTATCTCCAAACAAAAAAATGATATATATAGGCGCTTTGTTTTTAGGGTTTATCATCCCATTTGGATTTATATATGTTAGTGATTTATTAGACACAAAAATTCATAATAAAGAGGACTTAGAAAAAGAAATAAAAAACATAACTGTTTTGGGTGAAATACCTAGAATTAAAAGTACTTTAAAAGGTAATGAAAAGTTATTGGTTGAAAAAAATGACCGTTCTATTTTATCAGAATCGTTTAGAATTGTAAGAACTAATTTTGATTATGTAAGGCGAGGTAGAAGTGTAGAAAACTATGATAATATAGTATTTGTTACCTCTACTATTAATGGTGAAGGAAAATCTTTCTTTAGTATTAATACGGCTTTAACCATGGCCAATACAAACAAAAAAGTTTTATTAATTGGTGCAGATATTAGAAATCCACAGATACATTTTATTTTAACAGGTGAAAGTAAGCCTCAAAATAAAACGGTAGGATTTACAGAGTTTATAGTTGATAAGTCTGTGGGGGTGAAAGACACCATAAGTACTTATACTGTAAATGATATTGAATTAGATATTTTACTTTCAGGAAAAATTCCACCAAATCCTGCCGAATTATTAATGAGTGACAGAATTAAAGAGCTATTTGATTACGTTTCTAGTGAATATGATCTTGTCATAGTAGATACAGCACCTTCTATGCTAGTTACAGATACTTTATTAATTAGTCAATACGCAGGACACACCATATATTTAACAAGAGCAGATTATACTGAAAAACGAATTCTGAATTTCACTAAGGAACTTCATGCTAATAAAAAGCTTAATGGTATGATGCTGGTTGTTAACGATGTTAATCAATCTAACTTTGGTTATGGCGCCAAATATGGCTATTATGGAGACCATGGAAAGAAAAGCTTTTTAAAGAAAATTTTTAAATAACAGAAAATGTTGCATTTGTATTATTAATCAAATCCAGCATTTTTTCCGAAGTTTTCTTGTTTATTATTAAGTTTGATAGTTTTTCTATTTGTATGGCATTATGGGTATCTGTACCTACAAAATCTATTAGATTTCTATTTATTAAATAATTAGCGGTTTTTTCAACATTTTTACCATAGTAGTCACTTAATGATAATAAGTTAAGCTGAAAAAAACACCCCATTTTTTTTAAGTTACCGTAATAGTCAAGGTTGTTGTGATAAAATGCATAGCGTTCTGGATGTGCCAAAACAGGTAAATAACCCTCACTTTTAATTTTAATGATAAGAGTTTCTAAATTTAAAGGAGGCTGTAAGTAAGACATTTCAATAAGTACATAATTCCTTTTTAAAGTTAACAGATTTCTTTCTTCTAAACGTTTTTCAAAGTCATTATCTAACATGTATTCGGCAGCAGAATTTATAATAATACCGGCTTTTAAGTTCTTATTTAGGTTTCTTAATACTAACTTATAAGCATTACCAATCGTTTTATCTGTATTAGGATAAATATCTTGCATAATGTGTGGCGTCGCTATAAATTGCTTAACACCTAACTCCTTAAGTTTTTTAATTAAATCAATCGATTTGTTGATGTTTTTTGAGCCATCATCGATACCTGGAAGTATGTGATTATGTATATCGACAAAATCTTCAAGTAAATCTTTTAAGAATTGTTTTTTAGAAAAAATTTGCAACATTACTAAGTAGGTGAGGGGACTTTTTAATTTTATTTTATACTACAAGGCGTAAAATTCAAACGCATCTATTATAACCGTATCATCAACCAAACAATCAATTCTTGGATTACCAATATTTTCCAATAAAACAAAATTGATGTTACCATGATTATTCTTTTTGTCGTATTTAAGCAATTCGATAATGGTAGCGTATTCCGATTTATCGATTACAACTTTGCCATAATAATCAATAAAAAGCGTTTTAATTTGATGAGCCACTTGTTTTGGAAACCCTGCTAGCTCTGTTGAAATATAGGCTGCTAAAATCATTCCCACCACAATGGCTTCTCCATGTAATAAGGTCGTTTTGTTAGGGTTACTTAAAAAATAAGATTCTATAGCATGCCCCAATGTATGTCCGAAATTCAAGGTTTTACGAAGGTTGTTTTCAAAAGGATCAATCTCAACTACATTCTTTTTGATCATGACCGATTCATATATCAATTCATCTAAATTATCCAAAGAAAGCATGGATAGGTCTTGGAATTTTTCCCAGTACTTTTCATCACTAATCAACCCATGTTTTAACATTTCGGCTAAGCCAGAACGCATTTGGTTTTGTGGTAAGGTATTCAAAAAATGGGTATCAATAAGCACTAAATCTGGGTTGCTTATCACGCCTATTTGATTTTTTAAGTGTCCTAAATCTACACCTGTTTTTCCTCCAACCGAAGCATCAACCATAGATAAAAGGGTAGTAGGTACATTCACATATTTTATGCCACGTTTAAAGGTACAAGCCACAAAACCACCCAAATCTGTAATAACGCCACCACCAATATTTATCAATAAGCTTTTACGGTCGGCATTTAATTCTGAAAGCGTATTCCAAACTCCCACACAGGTATCTATATTTTTATTTATTTCGCCAGATTCTATCTCAATAATTTCAATAGAAATATTAGTTTCTAGTTTTTCTAAAAAATAAGGCAGACAAAATTGATGCGTATTTTCATCTACTAGAATGAAAATTTTAGAAAAATTACTTTTTCTAAGATGCTCATTTAAAGATGTATAGCAAATATTATTGAAATGTATAGAACACTTGTTTGTTGTTATAGAATCCATGAAATAATTGTTTTTTTTGAAAACACGAAATTAAGGAGATTTTATATAAAATGATATCTTCTGGTTAATTATATTTGTATCAAATATTGAATATAATGCAAAAAAACACCCCTATTTTTGATAATACCGAAATAGCTTTTGCTTTAAAAAGTGATTCGGAATTAGAGCGTGCCTACTTTTTATTTAAAATGATATCCATTGAGCCTTTGGTTAAAATAGGTACTGCTGCTACAAATTTTGCTTTAAAAGCGCATTTACCCATTGAAGGCTTGATTCGTTCTACGGTATTTGACCATTTTTGTGGAGGTATTAATGAAGAAGATTGTTTGCCTGTAATTAATAATATGTATGAAAAAGGCGTAAGTTCTGTACTTGATTTTTCGGTTGAAGGGAAGGAAAGTGAAAAAGAATTTGACTATGCCCGAGACGTGGTGCTTAAAATTATTGAATTTGGAAAGGAAATTAAAGCCATTCCTATAGCTGTTTTTAAACCATCTGGGTTTGGACGTTTAAATTTATATGAAAAAATAAGTCAAGGTGAAACATTAACCATTAAAGAACAAGAGGAATGGCAAAGGGTTATGGATAGGTATGACGCCGTTTGTAAAAAAGCCAAAACAAACCATGTTGCTGTTTTAATTGATGCAGAAGAAAGTTGGATGCAAGATGCTGTTGATGCCCTAATTACCAAATTGATGACAACCTATAATACTGAAAAACCCATTGTTTATAATACGTTGCAAATGTACAGGCATGATAGGCTGGCATTTTTAAAAAACGAGCATAAAAAAGCCAAAGCAGGTGGTTATTTTCTTGGTTACAAATTGGTGAGAGGTGCTTACATGGAAAAGGAAAATGAAAGAGCCTCTGATATGGGCTATAAATCTCCCATTTGTAAAACGAAAGCTGAAACCGATGACAATTTTAATGCTGCGTTGCATTATATGTTAGAAAACTTGGAATGTATGTCCGTTTTTGCTGGAACACATAACGAAACCAGTTCTTATTTACTTATGGACTATATGGCAGAAAAAGGTCTAAAAAATAATGACCCCAGAGTTTGGTTCGGGCAATTGTATGGTATGAGCGACCATATTAGTTTTAACCTAGCCGATAAGGGTTATAATGTTGCTAAGTATGTACCGTTTGGTCCCGTAAAAGATGTGATGCCTTATTTAATACGTCGTGCAGAAGAAAACACATCGGTAGCAGGACAAACAGGTCGGGAATTGGCATTATTGACTAAAGAGAAGAAGCGCCGCCGCATGTAAACTAAACTAAATATAGCTTGCTAGGATATTTTTAATTTCTAAAGGGGATAGGTAAGGGGTAACGCTTAGTAAAATACTTAAATCAATCTCACTACGTTTATTATCATTTTTTTGTATAACCAATAAAATATCTTTATCTGGGGTTGGTACTAACCGTTCATCTGCTGAAATGATGTCCTCATCATTTTTTTCTCCTGGGCGTAATGCTGTAATTTCAATTTTTGCAGAATTATCGTTCCCATATTGGTCTATCAAGTAATTTGCTAAATCTATTAGCTTTACCGGCTCACCCATATTAAAGGTAAATAGGCTTCCTTCCAATTCATCAAACGTTGCAATTTTTAATATTAAATTACAAGCTTTATAGTTGTCTATAAAATAGCGTGCAACGGTTTTACTGGTAATTGTTAATGATACACCAGCATCCATTTGTTTTTTAAACAGTAGTAAGACAGAACCATTGGATCCTATAACATTTCCAAAGCGTGTAACTGCAAATTGGGTACCGCTTTTTGCAGCTAATTGTTTAATGTAGTTTTCTGCAATAAGTTTTGACATTCCCATGGCACTTATGGGGTTTACAGCCTTATCGGTAGAAATAAAAATGAATTTTCTAACCTTATAGGTTATCGCTAAATCTGCTAAACGTTTTGTTGCTAAAACATTTGTTTTAACTGCTTCGTATGGATGCACTTCCATTAAAGGCACATGTTTATAAGCCGCAGCATGAAAAATGAGTGTTGGTTTATAGTTTTCGAAAAGAAATTCAACAGAATCAACGTCGTTTATATTAATAAGCAAGCATTCTAATTTATTTGAGTCTTCATTTTCAAATTCTTTAATTAGGTCATAAAGCGGTGATTCTGCAATGTCAATAAGAATCAGTTTTTTATATTCACAAGCCAAAAGATGTCTAGCAAGTTCACTTCCTATGGATCCCGCTGCTCCTGTAATTAAGATGGTTTCATTAGAAAAATCAAATGATTGGTATGCCTGTTTAGTATTTCTATTAGAATGAAACACCCCAGAATTTTCAATTAATTGCTTTATATGGCTGTAAGTTGTTTGAGTCATTTCATTTACAATCTGTTACATGTTTTTTTTGGATAAAACACAAGGTTCCAAAGTAGAAATAATATGGCATTTAAACAAATAGAATGGCGTAGAACTCTTATTTTGTTATCACTTTGATGATGGTGATGAAAATCAGTTTTAAATCGAAGAGGAAACTTCTTCTTTTTATGTATTCTTTATTAAACTTTAATTTATCGGGAATGATGGTTTTTATGAAGAATTCTTCAGGATTTTCAGCAGCTTTTAAAAGTTCTACTTCGTTTCTGTATTTTAAAGAAGCAAGTCCGGTGATACCTGGGCGCACTAGGAAAATCTTCATGTCATCTTCAGAATAAAAATTCACATAATGGCGAAGTTCTGGTCTGGGTCCCACAAAACTCATATCTCCTTTTAGAATATTAATGAGTTGCGGAAATTCATCTATTTTATAACGACGTAAAAAGTAGCCAATTTTTGTGATTCTAGAATCGTGGTTTCCTAAAGTGAGCAAACCTCCCGTTTCAGATTGCACACGCATGGTACGAAACTTATAAATGTTGAAGTCTGTATTGTTTTTTCCAACGCGGCCTTGTATGAATAAAACAGGTCCTTTTGAATCTAATTTAATAAGTATGGAAATAAGTATTAAAAAAGGGGCTAGCAACAATAACCCAACAATTGAAAAAACAATATCAAAACAACGTTTAGCAATCATTAATCGGTTATTCTGAAATTGGTTATGGTCGCAATGCTATCGCAGTTTTGAACGGTTAAAGTGATTTCCTTTTCGTTATAGTCGCCTTCAACCAGATATATACCGCAAGGTTTTTCTCTGGCATTACTTTCAGAAAAATTGATATTTCCTTTTCTCAAAATATAATCCACTGCAACAGAATCTAAATTATTACTAAGTAATTGTGTTTGAATTCCATTGGTGTATTGAATTTTTTTTAATCGTATATTCTTTAATACACGTGCATCTGGTCCATAGCTGCAAGATGTTTTTTTTCCACTTAAAAAAAACGCTAATATGACTAGTCCGAGAGAAAAGCCTCCCAGATAATACCCAATTCGTTGAATTAATTTCATTTAAATAAAAGAAGTTTTATTGGGGAAGTGTTTAAAAAATAATCAAATTGATATCGCTATAATTTAAATCGAACCATTCACCAACAGATTTACTAGTTAAAATTCCGTGGTAAAAGTACAACCCATTTTTTAAACCTCTATCAAATCGCACCGAATTTTCTAGACCGCCATCTTCGGCAATTTTTAAAAGGTAAGGAGTACAAATATTACTGATAGACACAGAGGCAGTACGCGAATATCTAGCAGGAATATTAGGCACGCAATAATGCACCACGTTATGTTTTACAAAGGTAGGTTGTTTGTGCGATGTGACTTCACTGGTTTCAAAACAGCCACCCATATCGATGCTTACATCAATAATTATAGCGCCTTTTTTCATGCATTGCACCATGGTTTCTGTTACAATAATGGGACATCGATTGGTACCTCTTACGGCACCAATAACCACATCGCAACGTTTTAAAGCTTTGGTTAAGTTTTTTGGTTGTAACGTGGATGTGAACAGCGGTCTGCCCAAATGCGTTTGAATGCGTCTTAATTTAGTGATTGAATTATCAAATATTTTTACGTTCGCTCCTAGCCCAATAGAACTTCTTGCAGCAAATTCACCAACTGTGCCTGCACCTAAAATAACGACTTCTAAAGGAGGTACACCACTAATATTGCCAAACATTAAACCGTTACCACCACTGGTATCAGATAATAATTCGGCTGCAATAAGCACCGATGCTGTACCTGCGATTTCACTTAACGATTTTACTGCAGGGTAAGTACCATCAGAATCTCTTATAAATTCAAAAGCCAAAGCCGTAATGCGCTTAGAAGCTAGTGCTTCAAAATATTTTTTGGTTTGCGTTTTAATTTGCAAAGCAGAAATTAAAATGGTTTGTGGGTTTATAAGCTTTATTTGTTCTAAACTTGGTGGTTCTACCTTTAGTATCATGGGGCAGGCAAACACCTTAGCCGTATCTTTTGTTATTTCAGCACCAGCTTCACTATAATCTTTATCGCTAAAATTGGCCCCATCACCAGCACCAGATTCCAACAATACTCTGTGCCCATTACTAACAATGGCAAAAACAGCATCTGGCGTTAAACACACCCGTTTTTCTTGAAAAGCTGTTTCTTTTGGAATTCCAATAAACAACGCGCCCTTACGTTTAAATATTTCAAGAGTTTCTTCTTGAGGAAGGAGCTGTTGTTTAGTAAAAGGTGATAATTGTTTTGCCATGGATGTTTATTTTACAAAAATCAAATTACAAATAAGTTTTTTATTGAAACACTTCAAAAATAGCTATTTTAGAATTTATAAGATACGTATTTATAGAATTTAATAATAATTATAGAATTTGAACGAAAAAGATTAAAAAACAAAGTAATTTATTACAAATTATTTTATTTTTATATTTTTTAAATAGACATCAATTTATGTTAAAAAGATTAATAATCTGCTGTATATACGCGTTTTCTTTATTAAGTTTTTCACAAAATTTTATTTTAACCGGTAGTGTTTTAGATGAAAGTCATGCTCCAATTGCATTTTCAAATGTGGTTTTGTACAGCACCACTGATTTTACTTTTATTGGAGGCTGCACTACCAATGAAGAAGGCGTTTTTGAATTTAAAAATTTAAAGCCATTAGATTATACCATTATAATTAGTTACTTAGGTTTTGAAGATAGTAAAATTGCTATAAAATTGGATAAAACCATGAGTGTTGGTGTTATTACACTTAAAGAAAAAATTGAAAATTTAAATGATGTGACGGTAATTGCCAAACGGCCCACCGTAAAGCGTTTGGTAGATCGATTGGTTTTTAATGTTGAAAATTCTACGCTTTCAAACAACAATGCTTTAGATGTTTTAAAGCATACACCAGGCGTTTTGGTACATGATGGAACTATAACGGTAAAAAACGGCGAACCAACGGTTTATATAAATGATAGAAAAGTACATTTATCATCTACAGAAGTTCAGCAACTTTTAGAAGGTACTACGGCTAGTAATATAAAATCTATTGAAGTTATTACAAATCCGCCTGCAAAGTACGAAGCGGAGGGAGGCTCTGTGCTTAACATTGTTACAAGCAAAAATATTATAGCAGGGTATAACGGTAGTGTTTATGGTAATTATAAGCAGGGTAGTGAGTATCCAAAATATTCATTTGGTACTAGTCATTTTTTTAAATCTGAAAAATTAAATGCCTATTTAAATTATAACGTTAGCCCAAGAAAAGACTATAGGCATAACAATGAGTTTATTAATTTTATTGAAAATGACCTAACTGTATCAAGTTGGGAAACCGATTATAAGCGAACCTCTGAAAGCTTCAATCATAATTTAAACGCTAACATAGACTATGAATTGAATGATAAAAATAGTTTGGGTTTTTCTGCGAGTATATTAGCTGCTCCTAGAGAACGCACCAAAACATCTACGAATTCTTTAACAGAAGTTTATAGTTCAAGCCACGTTTTAGATTCTATGTTTCAAACTACAAACAAATCAGTATACGAAACACTCAATATGGCATTCACCTTGGATTATGTTCATAAATTCAATAAAGAAGGTGAACAGTTATTAGTTAGTGCACACCATACCAATTATGATGCTTCAAATTTCCAAGATGTTAAAACAGGCTATTTTTTTCCAAATAATATAGCTTTCAGAAATAATAATTTTCAAACATACTCCAGCCAAATCATTCAATTATATACTGGTCAATTGGATTATGAATTGCCAATTAATGAAACGTCGCAATTTGAAGCTGGGGCTAAAGTATCTGTTATAAATTCCAAAAGCTTGTTAACTCAATATATTTTTGAAGAAGATGAAAAAGTTATTGATTCGCAAAATTCTGATACTTTTTTATACGATGAAACTAATTATGCAGCCTACGCTAGTTACTCAAAAGATTGGGAACATTGGAGTTTAAAAACAGGCGTTCGTGCTGAATTCACAGATATTAAAGGGAATTCTTTATCTACCAACACCATTAACAGCAAAGAATATATAAAGCTTTTTCCATCACTATATATATTGAATAAACCAAATGAAAATAATGAGTTCTATTTTAATTACAATAGGCGTATAGATCGCCCAAGAT
Source organism: Mariniflexile fucanivorans (assembly GCF_004341235.1). Lineage (GTDB taxonomy): Bacteria > Bacteroidota > Bacteroidia > Flavobacteriales > Flavobacteriaceae > Mariniflexile > Mariniflexile fucanivorans. The sequence continues at coordinate 197,228 of NZ_SLUP01000006.1, read as the reverse complement.
ATAGTGAATTAAACCCTTTTAAGTTTTATTTAAACGATAATGCTTACATAGCTGGCGATCCTAATTTGAAACCACAAATAGATGATAATTTCACCTTAGGTTACACATTTAATAAAGATTATACTTTTGAAATTTATTACCGGAATGAAAATAACCCAACATTGCAAATTACATTTCAAGATAATGAGGAAAACATCCTGAAATTAATCAACACCAATATTGATAAAAGTATTTCTTATGGATTGGATTTTACCACTTACACCAAACTAGCGAATAGATGGAACTTATACTTTATTTCATCACTTTTTTATTATGAAAATCAGTTTTATGCTTTAGAGAGTAATAATGAATTAACAGAAAACAACAAGTGGTCTGTATATGGTAATATAATAAATTACTTCAGCTTTTTAAAGGATGAAAGTTTAACCTTAGATGTTAGCTATCTATATATATCGCCTATAGTTGATGGTCCTACAACGGCGAGTACCAGACATGGACTTGATTTAAACTTAAGAAAATCTCTTTGGAAAGATAAAGCTTCAATAAGTATGGGAGTTACCGATGTATTTAATAACCAAAATTTTAACCTTACAACTAAATACTTAAATCAAGATGTGTTTTTTAAATCTAGAATGGAAAACAGAATGTTTACATTCGGGTTTAATTACAAGTTTGGAAACTCCAATTTAAAAAATAATCAAAAGGAAATTAACTTAGAAGAACGCGATCGGTTGATATCTAAAAACTTACTAGACTAAAATAGAAATGGTCGTAATAAATGAAACCTTAAATGACTATTATGTGTATGTAGTTTCAAATTGCAACAGAACAGAAGTGTGCATTTACGCTTCCAATAACTTAAGGAACAAACTCATTAAATGCTATTTTGATAATTTACGCTGTGGGTTGGATTGCTACCAATTAGTTTATTATGAAAATTTTGGTAAAGAAGAAGAAGATGCTATGGTAAGAGCAAAAACACTTGAAAACATGAGCTTTGATGAGATTTGTAAATTAATAAAACGTACAAACCCAGAGTGTAAAACTATAAGTGACGAAATTTTTTCAGATTAAAAATACTGTTTTATTTTATCCCAAAAACTTTTTGGAGACATTTTAAACTCTTCTTCCAAATCTTCCAGTGATTTATTTGCATCGTTTATACTATTGAATATTCGAGCTCTAATCAAGTAAATAGAAGGAACAATTATTGCCATTATTGGGATTAAATACATTAATTGATTAGAATCAATATACAATAAATCACTACTTATTGTTGAGGATATTTGGTATGAATACATAACAATGGGCACTAACAAGGCGTGAAACCACCAATGGCGGCATGTAAAAAACCAGATAATTAATAGAAGTAGTGGGATTACTTTTGTTGCTAATACCCAGATAGAAGTTTGGGCATTTTCATAAAAGCCACTATGGTAAGTAAATAAAAAAGTGTTCCAAACTTTTTCATTAGGAACACTTTCATATAAATAAAACAAATAAGGAGTAGTTGCTATGATTGTAGCAATAATACTCCCTATTATTAAACTCTTTTTATCCTGCGATAGGAATTTTGATTTGGTCTTTTCTAATGGCTGTTTCTTGTCCATCTTGGTTTGCGGTGTTAGCAGCATAAGCTGTAAGCATCATACCTCCTAATAACGCGATTGCGATTAAATAGTTTTTAGTTTTCATTTTATAAGGGATTTAATTAATTAATACCCCAAATTTAAATAAAGACTAATATGCGATGTATGTTAAAATGTTAAAGAAATGTTAAAAAGGTATTATTTTGAATTTTGCATTATGGGTTTCCCGTAATGGAATAAAATTTACCATTTTTAACATATTTAATATCTTATTATATTGCTTTTGCTATATTTTTTAATAATCTTTAATGGTTAATTTTCTGCTGTTTTCGGTGTTAAGTTCTAAATTAATAATATCACATGGATGGTTTAAAAGTGGTTTTATAATTTCTGGCCACTCTATTAAAATCCAATGTTCAGAATCTAAATAATCTTCAATACCAAAATTATAAGCTTCTTCTAAATTTTTTATTCTATATAAATCAAAATGATATATTTTATCATCTTTTAATTCATATTCATTTACTATTGAGAATGTAGGGCTGCTAACATCGTCATTACTACCTAAATGTTTAACCAAGGTTTTTATTAAAGTCGTTTTTCCAACGCCCATATCCCCATATAATAATATGGTTTTTGTTTTTAAATTTTTCAGTACCTGTTTTACAACAGTATTTAAATCAGTTAGTTGATAATTTATTTCCAACTTTAAATAATTTTGGTAGCAATGTTACAAATTAAAAACAAAAAAAACTAATAATTTATGTATTTTGTCGGTGTTTTTTAACACTACATAGATTATTTAGGATTGAAAACCACAAAAGGAATAATCATTTCTTCCAATGAAACACCACCATGTTGGTAAGTATTTCTAAAATAACTAACATAATGATTGTAGTTGTTTGGGTATGCAAAAAACGAATCGCCTTTGGCAAAAATATAAGAACTGCTCATATTTATAGATGGTAAATGAACCTCTTTAGGATCTTTAAAAACCAAAACTTCTTTGGCCTCGTAGGTTAAACTGCGGCCTGTTTTATATCGTAAATTTAAACTGGTATCTCTATCGCCAATAACCTTTGAGGGGTTTTTAACGTTTATAGTACCATGATCGGTAGTTAATATAAGTTTGAAGCCTAATTGTTGTGCCTGTTGGATCATTTCTAAAAGCGGTGAATTTTTAAACCAACTGAGCGTTAGCGATCGGTACGCTTTGTCATTGGAAGCCAGCTCTTTAACAACTTCCATTTCGGTTTTTGAATGCGAAAGCATATCCACAAAATTATAAACAATAACGGTTAAATCGTTGTTTTTTAACGTTTTGAAGTTTTCAACCAATTTTTTACCTGCTTTTAAATTTGTTATTTTATGAAACTCGCTTGTTAAATGGTTTAAGCCAAGGCGTTTTAATTGTGTGTTTAAAAAGTCTTCTTCATGTAAATTTTTTCCGCCTTCATCAGTATCATTTTTCCAAAATTGTGGAAATAGTTTTTCCATCTCACTGGGCATCAAGCCAGAAAAAATAGCATTTCGTGCATATTGTGTTGCTGTTGGTAAAATACTAAAAAAGGCATTTTCTTTTTCTTTTTTATAATAATTGTTAATTATGGGTTCGAAAACTTTCCATTGGTCATACCTTAAATTATCGACCACCACCAATAGGGTAGGTTGTTCTTTACTTAGTTCGGGTACAATTTTATCTTTAAAAAGCGTATGCGACATAATGGGCGCATCAGAATTTTGTTGAAACCATTTTGCATAATTTTTCTCTATATACTTTCCAAACAGACTATTTGCTTCAATTTTTTGAGATTCCAATATTTCAAACATACCAGCATCTTCAATATTTTCCAGTTGAATTTCCCAATAAATTAATTTTTGGTAGAGGGTTACCCATTCCTCATAGCTATTTACCATAGCTAAATCCATCGCGATTTTTCTAAATTCTTGTTGGTAGTTAGACGTTGTTTTTTCCGAAACCAGTCTGGAATGGTCTAAATTTTTCTTTAAACTTAAAAGAATTTGATTTGGGTTTACAGGTTTAATAAGGTAATCTGCTATTTTATTGCCAATAGCTTCTTCCATAATATATTCTTCCTCGCTTTTGGTAATCATCACCACAGGAAGGTTGTCTTGTTTCTCTTTTATTTCATTTAAAGTTTCAAGACCGGTGAGTCCGGGCATATTTTCATCTAAAAAAACAATATCAAAACTTTCTGTTTCAAGGGTTTCAATAGCTTCTGTACCGCTTTTACACGTGGTCACATCGTAGTTACGCTGTTTCAAGAATAATATATGTGGTTTCAATAAATCAATTTCATCATCTACCCAAAGTATTTTTATTGTATTCATTTATATATTTTTAAAATGTATTTATATCAATTTGTTATTCGTATTGTCCTATATATACAAGGTATATAATTATATTTGTGTCTATTAAACCTTAACTTTTAAAGTTTGAACAAACTTAAAATATTAAACGACCCAATTTACGGATTTATTACGATTCCAAATTCTCTTATTTTCGATTTAATACAGCATAAGTATTTTCAGCGGTTACGAAGAATCACTCAAATGGGTATGTCTTATATGGTATATCCAGGGGCACATCATACGCGATTTCATCATGCTATTGGCTGCGTGTATTTAATGCAGAAAACGGTTAATGTTCTTCGTTTTAAAGGTGTTAGCATTTCTAATGAAGAAGAAACGGGCCTTTATGTCGCCATTTTATTGCACGATATTGGGCATGGTCCTTTTTCGCATGCCATGGAACATAGTATTGTTGAAAACGTGTCGCACGAGCATATTTCCCTGCTTTTTATGGAGCGTTTAAATGAAGAATTTAACGGAAGTTTAACGCTTGCCATTCAAATTTTTAAAGGTGAATACCCAAGAAAATTTATGTGTCAACTTATTTCTGGACAGTTTGACATGGATAGAGCCGATTATTTAAAACGCGATAGTTTTTATACCGGTGTTGCAGAAGGCAATGTAAATAGTGAACGTTTAATTACCATGTTAAGTGTGGTTAACGATGAATTGGTTGTAGAAGAAAAGGGTATTTATAGTGTTGAAAAATTTCTAATTGCCAGACGTTTTATGTATTGGCAAGTTTATTTACATAAAACAGGATTGGCTGCGGAACAGTTATTAATAAGAGTATTGAAACGCGCTAAAGAACTCCATAATAATAGCCGTAAATTAGAAGCCAGTAAACCCTTATTGTATTTTTTGGAAAATAAAATCACTATAGATGATTTTGATAAAAACACCTTGGATGTGTTTTCAAAATTAGATGATTATGATATTATTTCGGCGATGAAACATTGGCAATTCGATGATGATTTTGTGTTAAGTCATTTGTGTGAAATGATAATCAATAGAAATTTATTGACCATCAAATTAAAGAAAAAACCAGCTAAGGAAAAAGAATTACAAAAACATAGAAGAAGCTTAATTTCAAAATATGGAATCACGGAAGCTGAAGCAAACTATTTTGTTTTCACCGGTAGCATATCAAACCAAGCCTACCAAAACAACCATAAGGGCATCAATATACTGCACAAATCGGGAAAGGTGGAAGATATTGTTAAAGCCTCAGATCAGCTTAATTTAAAAGCACTATCAAAACCAGTAACCAAGTACTATATATGCTACCCAAAAGAGGTAATTATCGATTAATTTATTAACAATTATTTAATCTGTTCTTTAAGTAATTGTGATTGAGCGGTTAACAATAAGAAATATCATTTGAAAAAGTTTAGTACATTTTTCCTATTTTTGCCAAACATAACAAAATACAATAAACTCTAAAGTGTGAAATTTACAGCACAACAAATAGCAGGGATTTTAGAAGGTGATGTGGTTGGAAATCCAGATGCTGAAGTGTCTAAACTTTCTAAAATTGAAGATGGTTTTGAAGGCTCTTTAACGTTTTTAGCGAACCCTAAATACACACCACACATATATAGCACTAAAGCTTCGGTTACTATTGTGAATAAAACTTTTATTCCAGAAAACAATATAAAAACAACCTTGATTAAGGTAGATGATGCTTATTTGGCATTTTCTAAAATTCTTGAATATTATAATGCCATTAAGCTTAATAAAGTTGGGGTAGAACAGCCTTCATTTATTTCAGAATCTGCAACTTATGGCGATGCTGTTTATATTGGTGCGTTTTCATATATTAGCGATCATGTTAAAATAGGAAACAATGTTAAAATATTTCCAAATACCTATATAGGAGAAAATGTCTTTATTGGAGATAATACTATTATTTTCTCTGGAGCTAAAATTTATTCTGAAACCATTATTGGTAATTCCTGTGTTATAAACTCTGGTGTTATTATAGGGGCGGATGGTTTTGGGTTTGCGCCCAATGAAAAAGGAGGTTATAACAAAATACCTCAAACAGGAAATGTGATTATTGAAGACTATGTAGATATTGGTGCTGCTACTACCATTGATAGAGCAACTATGGGGTCGACCATCATTCGTGAAGGTTCAAAATTGGACAACCATATTCAAATTGCACACAATGTTGAAATTGGTAGAAATACCGTTATTGCAGCTCAATGTGGTGTTGCTGGTTCCACTAAAATTGGTAATAATTGTCAAATTGGTGGTCAAGTAGGTATTGCAGGCCACATCATTATAGGTAATAATGTAAAAATTCAAGCGCAATCTGGTATTGCAAGGAATGTGAAAGATAACGAAGTGCTTCAGGGTTCACCAGCATTAAGTTTAACCGACTATAATAAATCGTACGTTCATTTTAAGAACTTACCTAAGATTGTTAGAAATATTAATGATTTAGAGAAAAATAAATGGGAATAATAACTACTGAAATTAATCAAAAAACCATAAAGAACGAAATTTCTTTAACAGGCGTTGGTTTGCACACAGGAAAAAATGTAACCTTAACTTTTAAACCAGCAGAAGCAAATACCGGATTAGCTTTTAAACGTGTTGATTTGGAAGGAATGCCCGTTATTGAAGCCGATGCCAACTATGTTACTAACACACAACGCGGTACCTGCTTAGAGAAAAACGGTGTCATTATACAAACTTCAGAGCATGTATTAGCAGCTTTGGTTGGTTTGGATGTTGATAATGCTATTATTGAACTGAATGCTTCTGAGCCTCCAATTATGGATGGGTCTTCTAAATTTTTTGTTGAAGCCATAGAAAAAGCTGAAGTGGTAGAGCTTGATGCTTTTAGGGAAGAATATGTAATAACAGATATTGTTTCATACATTGATGAAGAATCGGGTAGTGAAATATTAGTAATGCCAGCAAAAGAATACCAAATTACTACCATGGTAGATTTTGGCACCAAAGTTTTAGGGACACAAAATGCAACTTTAAACCAAATTTCAGATTTTAAAGAAGACATTTCCAACGCTAGAACCTTTAGTTTCTTGCACGAAATCGAAATGCTTTTAAAAAATGGACTAATAAAAGGAGGAGATTTAAACAATGCCATTGTTTATGTAGATAAGCCATTATCTACAGAAACTATGGAAAAACTTCGAATTGCTTTTAAGAAAGACACTATTGCTGTAAAACCAAATGGAATACTAGATAATTTAACATTGCACCATCCTAATGAAGCTGCAAGACATAAATTATTAGATGTTTTGGGCGATTTAGCTCTTGTTGGAACCCGCATTCGTGGTAAAGTAATAGCTAATAAACCAGGACATTTTGTAAACACCCAATTTGCTAAAAAGCTTTCAAAACTTATTAAAAACGACCGTCGTAATAATGTGCCGAATATTGATTTAACTCAAACACCTTTAATGGATGTGAATGAAATTATGGCCATGTTACCACACCGTCAACCATTTTTAATGATTGATAAGGTTTTTGAATTAACGGATAGTTATGTAACGGCCATGAAAAATGTGACCATGAATGAATCCTTTTTTGCAGGTCACTTTCCAGGAGCACCCGTAATGCCAGGTGTTTTAATAGTTGAAGCTATGGCACAAACGGGCGGTATTTTGGTTTTAAATACGGTTCCAGACCCTGAAAATTATTTGACTTTTTTCATGAAAATGGACAATGTTAAGTTTAAACAAAAAGTAGTTCCGGGCGATACTTTAATTTTTAAATGTTCGTTAATTACACCTATTCGTCGTGGTATTTGCCACATGCAAGGATACGCCTATGCAAACGGAAAACTTTGTGCAGAAGCAGAGCTTATGGCTCAAATATCAAAAGTTAAATAATTAAAATCTGGTTTCAGATTGTTAAAATATAATAAGCAATAAATGAATCAACCACTAGCTTACGTGCATCCAGGTGCTAAAATTGCAAAAAATGTTGTTATAGAGCCATTCACCACTATCTATAATAATGTAACTATAGGTGAAGGAACTTGGATAGGGAGTAATGTTACCATCATGGAAGGTGCTCGTATTGGTAAAAATTGTAATATTTTCCCTGGTTCAGTTATTTCCGCTGTTCCACAAGATTTAAAATATAACGACGAAGAAACTACCGTAGAAATAGGTGATAACGTTACCATTAGAGAATGTGTTACTATTAATAGGGGTACCGCTGATAGAATGAAAACTGTTATTGGTAATAATTGTTTAATTATGGCTTATTGCCACATTGCGCACGATTGTGTGGTGGGTAATAACTGTATTTTTTCTAACAACAGTACGCTTGCAGGACATATCACTATTGGCGATTATGTGGTTTTAGCAGGTATGACGGCGGTTCATCAATTTGTTTCGGTAGGTAATCATGCCTTTGTAACTGGTGGATCTTTAGTTCGTAAAGATGTGCCCCCTTTTGTAAAAGCAGCAAGAGAGCCTTTATCTTATGTTGGTATTAACTCTGTTGGTTTACGAAGACGTGGCTATTCAACTGAAAAAATTAGGGAAATTCAGAATATATATAGAATTCTATATCAAAAAAATTACAATAATACCCAAGCAACCGAAATTATGGAAGCTGAAATGGAAGCAACTCCAGAGCGTGATGAAATCCTTCAGTTTATAAAAGATTCCCAAAGAGGTATTATGAAAGGGTATTTCAAATCGAACTAAATAGTTAAGTCGTTTGTATTGGAGATGATTATTCATTTCCAACAAAAAGCATTCAACTCACTAATAAACAAATTAATAAAAAACACCAAACAACAAAATGGCAAGTACAAGTGATATTAGAAACGGATTATGTATTAGGTATAATAACGATATTTATAAAATCATAGAATTTTTACACGTAAAACCAGGTAAAGGTCCTGCGTTTGTAAGAACAAAAATGAAAAGTGTAACTAATGGAAAAGTGTTAGATAATACATTTTCTGCGGGACATAAATTAGAAGATGTACGTGTTGAAACCCATAAATTTCAATTTTTATATAATGATGGGGAGTTTTATCATTTTATGAATACTGAAGATTATACACAAATTCAATTAAGAGAATCTGCTTTAGATAATCCAGGTTTAATGAAAGAGGGAGAAGTAGTTACGGTTATTATAAATGCTGAAGATAATATGCCACTTTCTGTGGAAATGCCTGCGAGTGTTGTTTTAGAAGTTACAGCTACCGAGCCAGGTGTAAAAGGTAACACCGCAACGAATGCAACCAAACCTGCTACCGTTGAAACAGGAGCTATCGTTAACGTACCATTGTTTATTAATGAAGGCGACAAAATTAAGGTTGAGACAGAAAAAGGCACTTATAAAGAACGCGTAAAAGAGTAAAGAGTTTATTTGTTGATGCGTTTTATTGGTATAAACAGTTCAACAATTTAACGATTAAACAATTCAACATATTAAATGAAGTTTCCAATCCCATATACTCTAAAACAAGTTGCTCAACTAATTGATTGCAATTTTGTTGGTAATCCCGATTTTTCGGTGTTAGGCATGAACGAAATCCATGTTGTTGAAGCTGGTGATATTGTTTTTGTAGACCATCCTAAATATTACGATAAGGCATTAAATTCCGCAGCCACCATTATTTTAATTAATAAAGAAGTGGCTTGTCCAGAAGGAAAAGCATTATTGATTAGTGATGACCCTTTCAGGGATTTTAATAAGTTAACCGATTTTTTCAAGCCCTTTCAAGTAGCTATAAGTAGTATTTCCGACTCTGCTGTCATTGGAGCAAATTCGGTAATTCAGCCCAATGCTTTTATAGGGCATAATGTGGTGATTGGTGAAAATTGCATCATACATGCCAATGTTAGTATTTATGACGATACGGTTATTGGCAACAATGTAACCATTCATTCAGGAACCGTTTTGGGTGCGAATGCCTTTTACTATAAAAAAAGACCAGAAGGTTTTGATAGATTAAAATCATGTGGACGTGTTGTTATTGAAGATAACGTCGATATTGGCGCCAATTGCACTATTGATAGAGGCGTAACTGGTGACACAACTATAAAAGAAGGATCTAAATTGGATAATTTAATCCAAATTGGTCATGATACCGTTATTGGCAAAAGATGCTTAATAGCGTCTCAAGTTGGTATTGCAGGATGTGTAGTGGTAGAAGATGAAGTCACATTTTGGGGGCAGGTGGGCTGTACAAGTGGCGTAACCATTGGAGAAAAGGCTGTACTTCATGCGCAGGCTGGTATTAGTAAGTCGCTAGAAGGCCATAAAACCTATTGGGGAATTCCTGCTCAAGATGCTAGAATTGTTATGAGGGAGATGGCAAACATCAAACAAATACCTGAAATATTACAGTTTATAAAATCAAAAAAATAAATCTATAAAGCTGTAAAAAGTATAAGCAAAAAAAGTATTTTTGTGCAGCTTTATTCAAATAAAAAACGATAAAATGAGTGTTTTAGTAAACAAAGATTCAAAAATAATAGTTCAAGGTTTTACGGGAAGTGAAGGAACATTCCACGCAACCCAAATGATTGAATACGGTACCAACGTTGTGGGTGGTGTTACCCCTGGAAAAGGTGGTCAAACTCATTTGGACAAACCAGTTTTCAATACTGTTAAAGATGCTGTAGAGCAAGTAGGAGCAGATACAACCATTATTTTTGTACCACCAGCTTTTGCTGCCGATGCTATTATGGAAGCTGCCGATGCAGGTATAAAAGTCATTATTACTATTACAGAAGGTATTCCTGTTGCCGATATGATTACGGCTTCAAACTACATAAAAAATAAAGATTGCCGATTAATTGGCCCTAACTGTCCAGGTGTTATCACTCCAGGCGAAGCTAAAGTTGGTATCATGCCAGGTTTTGTTTTCAAAAAAGGTAAAGTAGGTATTGTTTCTAAATCAGGAACTTTAACTTATGAAGCTGCAGATCAAGTAGTAAAACAAGGTTTAGGTATCACAACGGCCATTGGTATTGGTGGCGATCCAATTATTGGTACAACAACTAAAGAAGCTGTTGAATTATTGATTAACGACCCAGAAACTGAAGCCGTTGTAATGATTGGTGAAATTGGAGGTCAATTGGAAGCTGATGCTGCAAACTGGTATAAAGCAAGTGGTAGTAAAAAACCAATTATAGGTTTTATTGCTGGTGAAACGGCTCCTGCGGGACGTACCATGGGACATGCTGGCGCTATTGTTGGTGGTAGTGATGATACAGCACAGGCAAAAAAGAAAATCATGAGAGCATGTGGTATTCACGTGGTAGATTCGCCTGCTGAAATAGGAAAGAAAGTTGCTGAAGTTTTAGCATAAAATCTTTTAAAATATTTGAAAGACCTCGCAATAATTTGTGAGGTTTTTTATTTGTTGCAATTTGTATTTGTTATATTTGAAAATAAGAAATAACCAACCATTCATTTAACGCGTCATTTAAGTGTTATTAAGAAATTAAAATAAGTTATATGAAATTATTAGAAGGAAAAACAGCCATCATTACAGGAGCCAGTAGGGGTATTGGCAGAGGTATAGCCCAAATTTTTGCAGCTCAAGGCGCTAATATTGCGTTTACATATAGTAGTTCTGTGGAGGCTGCTAACGAACTTGAAAAAGAATTAAATGCTCAAGGCATTAAAGCAAAAGGTTACAAAAGTAATGCGGCTAGTTTTGATGAAGCTCAAAAATTAGCAGAAGATGTGGTTGCTGAATTTGGTAGTATTGATGTATTAGTTAACAACGCAGGCATCACAAAAGATAATTTATTAATGCGTATTACCGAAGAAGATTTTGATACCGTTATTGAAGTGAACTTAAAATCGGTTTTCAACATGACGAAAGCCGTTCAAAAAACCATGCTAAAACAACGAAAAGGTTCTATTATTAATATGAGTTCGGTTGTTGGAGTAAAAGGAAATGCTGGTCAAACCAATTACGCAGCGTCTAAAGCAGGTATTATTGGTTTTTCAAAATCAGTTGCTTTAGAATTAGGATCAAGAAATATTAGAAGCAACGTAGTTGCTCCAGGTTTTATTGAAACTGAAATGACAGCAAAACTTGATGAAGAAGTTGTAAAAGGATGGCGCGCAGGAATCCCCTTAAAACGTGGAGGAACACCTGAAGACGTAGCAAATGTGTGTGTGTTTTTAGCAAGCGATATGAGTGCGTATGTTACAGGACAGACACTAAATGTTGATGGTGGTATGTTAACCTAATTTTTCATTCCTGCGAATGCAGGAATCTCATCAATTTAAATTTAAAGTTATTTAATGAGTTCCTTAACTCTAATTTACATCATACTATCTGGGATAATCGCTCTGTTATTAGCAGGTTTTCAGTATTATACAAAAAAGAAAAGCATGTCTAAATTGAACATGCTTTTTTTGTTTTTAAGGTTTTTAACCATATTTTCCGTGTTTTTATTGCTAATTAATCCCAAATTAGAGCAAATAACACTTTCTACAGTAAAGCCTAATTTGGTGATTGCGGTAGATAATTCAAGTTCTATAAAGTACTTAAAACAAGGTGAAGAGGCCATTCGTTTGGTCGAAAAATTAAAAACTAATAAAGATTTAAACGATAAATTCAATATAGAAACCTATACTTTTGGTGACAAATTAAAAACTTCAAATGAGATTCAATTTAACGAAAAGCAAACCAATATTGCTGATGCTTTTGGACAATTATCCCAAATTTACAAGCAAACCATTTCACCAACTATTTTAATTACCGATGGTAACCAAACGTTTGGAAATAGCTATGAATTCGTCAACAACGATTATAAACAACCTATTTACCCTATTATTTTAGGAGATTCGATTCAATATACAGATTTAAAAATTCAACAGTTAAATGTTAATAAATATGCGTATTTGAAAAATCAATTTCCTGTTGAAACCATTTTGGTTTATAATGGTGATGATTCTGTTAATTCTAAACTAGTAGTAAAAAGTGGTAATACCGTTGTGTATTCTGAAAACGTAAACTTCACAAAACAGAACAATTCTAGGGTTATCGATTTTAAACTTCCTGCAAATGCTGTTGGTGTACATGAATATAAAGCATCATTAGAGCCATTGGCAAACGAAAAAAACACCATCAATAATTTTAAAAATTTTGCGGTTGAAGTTATTGACCAAAAAACAAAAATAGCGTTGGTAAGTGATATTGTTCATCCTGATTTGGGTGTTTTAAAAAAGACTATTGAAAGCAATGAACAACGCTCGGTATCTATTTTGAATTCAAAAGAAATATTAAATCAAATAAATGATTTTCAATTAGTTATTTTATATCAACCAAACAATAAGTTTAATATTTTAATTGAGCGTTTAGATTCAGAAAACAAAAACAGATTCACAATTATTGGCACAAAAACAGATTTGAATTTTCTAAACAAAATCAATAATACATATTCATCTGAAATAACAAATCAAACCGAAAACTATCAAGCTGAATTAAATAAAAGTTACGCACCATTCCTTATTGAAGATATTAATTTTGAATCGTTTCCACCTTTAAATTCGCCTTATGGTTCTACAAAATTCTCAGTGCCTTTTGAAACTATTTTAAATAAAACAATTAATGGTATTTTAAAAAAAGATCCGTTATTAGCGACGTTTGAAACCAGTGGTAGGCGAGAAGCAGTGATGTTTGGTGAAAACATATGGCAATGGCGTGCACAAAGTTATTTAAATGATAAATCGTTTAATGCGTTCGATGATTTTATAGGGAAACTCATTCAATATCTGGCTTCTAACAAACAAAAAAACAGATTGAATGTAGAATACGAATCATTTTATAACGGCAATACCAATGTGATTGTAAAGGCTGAATTTTTTGATAAGAATTACGAATTTGATACCCGAGAAACATTAACTATTACTGTAAAAAATACCGCTACAGAAGAAACCAAAACGTTTCCCTTTATTCTAAATAGTACCAATTATCAAGTAGATTTAAGTAGTTTGCCAGCTTCCGACTATAGCTTTACCGTAAGTGTTTCAAACGAAAACATTTCAAAATCAGGAAGTTTTAAAATATTGGAATATAATGTTGAGCAACAATTTTTAAATGCCGATGTAACAAAACTTCAGCAGTTGGCTACTAATAGTGAAGGCAAACATTTTTTTGTGAACAATACCGAAGGTTTAATAAAAAACCTTTTAAACGACAATAGATTTGCTACCATTCAAAAAAGCAATAAAAATAGATTATCTTTGATAGATTGGAAATATCTACTCATCATTATTGCTTTAAGCTTGTCGATAGAGTGGTTTTTAAGAAAATATAACGGATTAATTTAAATAAATTTATAAATGGAAAAATTACCAAAAGTAGCATTCCCTGTAATCATTGGGGCCATCATTTTAATTGTAATATTAGCAAAATCTGCCGTAACTATAGGCTCGGGTGAAGCAGGCGTATTATTCAAAACCTTTGGCGAAGGTGTTGTAATTGATGAGCCCGCTTTAGGAGAAGGTTTTCATATAGTGGCACCTTGGAACAAAGTTTTTGTTTATGAAGTAAGACAACAGGAAATATTAGAGAAAATGAATGTTTTATCTTCAAATGGGTTAGATATTAAGTTAGAAGCCTCTGTTTGGTTTCAACCAGATTATCAAAATTTAGGGAAGTTGCATCAAGAAAAAAGTGAGATGTATAAAGAGCGTGTATTGCTTCCCGCTATTCGTTCAGCAGCTCGTAGTGTTGTTGGTCGTTACACGCCAGAACAATTATACTCTAGTAAAAGAGATGCTATTCAACAAGAAATTTTTGAAGAAACCAAAAAAATTGTTGGTGCTCAATATATTCAATTAAATGAAGTTTTAGTGCGCGATGTAACACTACCATCTACCATTAAAGATGCTATTGAACGTAAATTGAAACAAGAGCAAGAATCATTAGAATATGAATTTAGATTGGTGACTGCATCTAAAGAAGCTGAAAAAGTAATTATTGAAGCAGAAGGTAAAGCGGAATCTAACAGAATTTTAAGTGCTTCTTTAACCGATAAAATTTTACAAGACAAAGGTATTGACGCTACAATGAAATTAGCAGAATCTCCAAACAGCAAAGTTATAGTTATTGGTTCGGGTGATAGTGGCTTGCCTATTATTTTAGGAAATCAATAGTGAATAGAAAAAATAATTCAGAAATTTTAAAGATATTTTGAATTATAGCTAATTATTTTTACTTAAATATATATTATATCTAATACTCATAAGATTTGTTATATTTATTTGGAATAATCCACCATAATTTATGATATTTGCGAAAGTAAAAAACAAAAAAAATGAACTTTATTCAATTTCATCATCATCATTTTCAAATTTGCTCTCAAGCGAAGTGAAGATGTATTGAATAAAATCAACATATTTTTATAAACCCGTTTGAGACAATCAAACGGGTTTTTAATTTTTAATCCAATTAGATTGTTTCAAACTCATAAAAACAAGACAATGAGTACATTAAGAATTGCAGTACAAAAATCAGGTCGTTTACACGACGAATCTATGGAATTACTAAAAGATATTGGTATTTCTATTGATAATGGCATCGATCAATTAAAAGCATCCGCAAGAAATTTTCCTGTAGAAGTTTTCTATTTAAGAAATGGCGACATTCCTCAATATTTAAAAGATGGCGTTGTAGATGCCGCTATTATTGGTGAAAATGTTTTAATTGAAAAAGGAAACGGTATAAACATCGCAGAAAAATTAGGTTTTTCTTCGTGTCGTGTTTGCGTAGCGGTGCCAAAAACCATGGATTATAAAAGTATAAAAGATTTAGATGGTAAGCGCATTGCAACGTCATATCCATATACAGTTCAGAATTTTTTAGATGCTCAAGGTGTTACGGCAAACCTTCATATTATTAACGGTTCGGTTGAAATAGCACCAAATATTGGACTAGCCGATGCTATTGTTGATATTGTTTCAAGCGGAAGCACCTTATTTAAAAACAATTTAAAAGAGGTTGAAATGATATTAAAATCGGAAGCGGTTTTAGCAGTTTCCCCAATTTTAGATGCTGAAAAACAAGCCATTTTAGATAAAATTCAGTTTAGAATTAAATCTGTTTTACGAGGAAGAGAGTCTAAATACGTATTACTTAATGCGCCAAATGACAAAGTTCAAGACATCATTAATGTGTTGCCAGGAATGAAAAGCCCAACGGTTTTACCACTTGCAGAAGCAGGTTGGAGTTCAATACACTCAGTAATCAGCAAAAATGCGTTTTGGGATGTTATAGACGATTTGAAGGCCAAAGGTGCGCAAGGTATTTTAGTGTGTCCTATTGAAAAAATGGTGCTTTAAAAGAATTTATGTGTTTAATCGTTGATGTTTTAGTTTGTTAACGATTAAGCTATGAAACGATTCAACGATTCAACAATAAAGAAGATGCAAATAATTAAAAATCCAAATAAAAACGAATGGCGTCAAGTTTTAAAACGACCTACACAAACTGTTGGAGATATTGAAGCTACAGTTATTCAAATATTTGATGATGTTTCTAAAAACGGCGATGCTGCTATAAAAACATATACATTAAAATTTGATGGTATTTCTTTAGAGTCTAATATTGTGACTTCTGAAGAAATTCAACAAGCTATTGCTAAAGTTCCCGAAAATCTTCAAAAGGCTATAAAAAAAGCAAAAAATAATATAGAAGTTTTTCATATAGCGCAAAAAACTGCTAAAATTGAAGTTGAAACAACCAAAGGTGTACAATGTTGGCAAGAAAAACGCGCCATTCAGAAGGTCGGCTTGTATATTCCTGGAGGTACTGCACCCTTATTTTCAACGGTTTTAATGTTGGCGGTTCCAGCACAAATAGCAGGTTCTAAAGAGATTGTTTTGTGCTCACCACCAAATAAACAAGGTGATTTAGCCCCCGAAATATTATTTACAGCCCATTTATGTGGTGTGACTAAAATTATAAAAGTAGGTGGTATTCAAGCTATTGCAGGTTTAACGTTTGGAACGGAAACCATTCCGCAGGTATATAAAATTTTCGGACCTGGAAATCAATTTGTAACAGTAGCTAAGCAATTGGCTACGAAACATGGTGTTGCTATCGATATGCCAGCAGGACCCAGTGAATTGTTAGTAGTTGCAGATGAAAGCGCCAATGCTTCATACATTGCTTCAGATTTGTTAAGTCAAGCGGAGCATGGAACAGACAGTCAAGTTATTTTAGTTTCAACATCTCAAGCTATAATTAATGATGTTTCAGAAGAAGTTGAAAAACAACTTAATGAACTTCCGCGTAAAGCGATTGCGGAAAAATCCATAGCTAATTCAAAATTAATTTATGTTGAAAATGATGAAATTGCACTCGATTTAATAAATGAATACGGTCCAGAACATTTCATTATTTGTTCACAAAATGAAGATTTTTATGTGAACAATATTGCTAATGCAGGCTCAGTTTTTATAGGCGATTATACGCCAGAAAGTGCTGGTGATTATGCTTCAGGAACCAATCATACCTTACCAACCAATGGGTTTTCAAAAGCCTATTCTGGCGTAAATTTAGATAGTTTTTCAAAAAGTATGACGTTTCAAAAAATATCAAAAGAAGGCATTTTGAATATTGGTGAAACTATTGAACTTATGGCAGAAGCGGAAGGGTTGCAAGCGCATAAAAATGCAGTTTCAATACGATTAAAGGATTTAATTCCTGCGAAAGCAAGAATCTCAAAAAAATAGTTCAAAGATTATTATGAACATACAAGATTTAATTCGCCCAACCATAAAGGCATTAAAACCATATTCTTCCGCACGTGATGAGTTTCAAGGTGTGACCGATAATATGGTGTTTTTAGATGCTAACGAAAATCCGTTTGAAAACGGCGTAAATCGTTATCCAGATCCGCATCAAAGCAAATTGAAAGCAATTCTTTCTGAAATTAAAGGTGTTTCAGCAAAAAACATCCTTTTAGGAAATGGAAGCGATGAAGTTTTAGATTTAATTTACAGAGCGTTTTGCGAGCCAAATGAAGATAACGTGGTTATTTTACCGCCAACGTATGGTATGTACGAAGTGCTTGCAAATTTGAATGCTATCGCCATTAAAAAATTAAATTTAGATGAAGCATTTGAACCTAAAGTTGAAGCTATTTTAAATAGTGCCGATGCCCATAGCAAACTGCTTTTTATTTGTTCGCCAAACAACCCATCAGGTAATAGTTTTACAACCGGAGCTATTGAAAAAATGGTGTCCAATTTTAAAGGCATTGTGGTTATTGATGAAGCCTATATTGATTTTTCAACAGAAAAAAGTTGGTTAACACGATTAAACGAATTTCCTAATTTAATCATATCGCAAACCTTATCAAAAGCTTATGCCATGGCAGGAATTCGTTTAGGAATTTGTTATGCTTCCGAAGAAATTATAACGGTTTTAAATACTATAAAACCACCTTATAACATCAACGAATTAACGCAGAAAAAAGCGATTGAATTACTTTCTATCAAAGATTTAGCAAGTAATCAAATAGTTGATATTTTAAAAGAACGTGAAGCTATGGTTGCAGAATTAAAATCTGTCAGATATATTTCAAAAATTTATCCATCGGATGCTAATTTTGTGTTAGTTAAAGTGGATGATGCTAATAAACGTTACAATCAACTTATTGAAAAAGGCATTGTTATTCGTAACAGAACGACACAACCGGGTTGTGAAAACACCTTACGTTTAACAATAGGAACTTCCAAAGAAAATAAAATATTAATAGATACCTTAAAATCTATCTAATGAAGAAAGTATTATTTATAGACCGTGATGGTACATTAATTAAAGAACCTGCAGATGAGCAAGTAGATTCTTTTGAAAAACTTATATTTTACCCTAAAGTATTTCAATTTCTAAGTAAAATTTGCAAGGAATTGGATTATGAAATTATCATGGTTACAAACCAAGATGGGTTGGGAACACCTGATAATCCATCAGAAAAATTTTGGCCTATTCACAACTTTGTATTGAACACATTCAGAAATGAAGGTATTGAATTTAAAGAAGTTTACATTGATGAAACGTATGCAAAAGACAATGCGCCAACCCGTAAACCAAACACTGGTTTATTAACTAAATTTTTTACCAACCATTACGATTTAAAAAATTCTTTTGTAATAGGAGACAGACTTACAGATGTTGAATTAGCAAAAAATCTAGGTTCTAAAGGGATTTTTATTAATGATGAAACCCATTTAGGAACTAATGAAATTACGGTTAAGCGAGAAGAATTAGATCCTTATATAGCTCTTGAAAGCAACGATTGGGAAGAAATTTACAATTTTTTAAAGCTTGAAGATAGAGTTCAAGAAATAACACGTAACACTAATGAAACTCAGATTTATATAAAATTAAATTTAGATGGTTCTGGTAAAAATGATATTCATACAGGCTTGTCTTTTTTCGACCATATGCTTGATCAAATTGGGCGTCATGGCGCTATGGATTTAACGGTGAAAGTGAATGGCGATTTAAATGTAGATGAACATCACACCATTGAAGATACCATGATTGCTCTAGGCGAATTATTCAACAAAGCTTTAGGAAATAAATTAGGCATTGAACGTTACGGTTTTTGTTTACCTATGGACGATTGTTTAGCACAAGTGGCAGTCGATTTTGGTGGCAGAAACTGGTTAGAATGGGATGCCAAATTTAAACGTGAAAAAATAGGGGATATGCCAACCGAAATGTTTTATCACTTATTTAAATCGTTTACTGATGGTGCAAAATGTAATTTAAACATCAAAGCGGAAGGTACAAACGAGCATCACAAAATAGAAGGCATTTTTAAAGCTTTTGCAAAAGCTATGAAAATGGCTGTAAAAAGAGATGCTAACAAAATGTTTTTACCTAGTACAAAAGGAATGCTTTAAATTTACGAATCTAGATTTTAGATTTACGAATTGAAATCGTAAATCTAAAATCGTTAATCAAAAATCAATTGAAATTAGTTATAATTAATTACGGAGCTGGAAATATAAAAAGTATTCAATTTGCTTTTAAACGTTTAGGAATTGACGCTATTTTGTCTGATAGTCCAGAAGAAATTTTAGCTGCCGATAAAATTATTTTTCCAGGAGTAGGTGAAGCAAGTTCTGCAATGAATATGCTTAAAGAAACGGGCTTAGATGTGTTGATTCCTCAATTAAAACAACCTGTTTTGGGTATTTGTTTAGGTATGCAATTACTTTGTGAATATACCGAAGAAGGAAACACTAAAGGTTTGGGTGTTTTTAAAACCAATGTAAAACGTTTTGATAATAATGTGAAAGTCCCTCAAATGGGTTGGAATGTTATTAAAGAGTTGAAATCAGATTTGTTCAAAGGCATCAAAGAAAATGAATATATGTATTTAGTGCATAGCTATTACGCCGAACATTGCGAAGAAACTATCGCTACAACCGATTATGGTTTGAATTACGCATCTGCACTACAACATAAAAACTTTTACGGTGTTCAATTTCACCCAGAAAAGAGTAGTTTAGCAGGAGAACAAATTTTGAAGAATTTTTTGGCTCTTTAGAGCCATTCTGAACTTGTTTCAGAATTTTGAACGAAATTTTTAATGTTGAGTCATTATTGTTACATATTATCTGATAAAAACAGAAAATTTCTTTATGTTGGCTATACTTGTGATATAAAAAAACGAATGACTCAACATAAATCAGGAAATGGGTCAAATTTCACAAAAAAATATTTTGTTTTTGATTTGATTTATTTTGAAATCTTTAATAGTAGTATTTTAGGAAGAAACCGAGAAAAGCAATTAAAGAATTGGCATAAAGAATGGAAATGGAATTTGGTAAGAATGTCAAATCCTGAATTAAAAACATTAGAAATATAAAAAGACCCTGAAATAAATTCAGGGTTGATTAACAAGTTAATCAATGAGAATAATACCAGCAATAGATATCATAGATGGAAAATGTGTGCGTTTAACCAAAGGCGATTACGACACAAAAAAAATCTATAATGAAAATCCGCTTGAAGTTGCTAAAATGTTTGAAGCTTCGGGTATTGAATATTTACATTTAGTAGATTTGGATGGAGCGAAAGCGCAGCATATTGTAAATTATAAAGTTCTTGAGCAAATTTCATCTAAAACGAGCTTAAAAATCGATTTTGGAGGTGGTTTAAAAACTAATGAAGATTTACATATTGCCTTTAATTCTGGTGCAAAACAAATCACGGGTGGTAGTATTGCTGTAAAAGATCCAAAAACATTTGAGGGCTGGATATCAAAATATGGTGCTGCCAAAATTATTCTGGGAGCTGATAGTGATAATGGAAAAGTTTCTATAAGTGGATGGATGGAACAAAGTAAAGAAGATGTAATTCCATTTATTAAAGACTATCAAAAGAAAAGTATTCAGTATGTTATTTGTACCGATATTTCAAAAGATGGGATGCTTGAAGGGCCTTCAGTAGAATTATATCAGCAAATTATATCTGAGTGTAGTCATGGAAATAGTGGTCAATCCATTAAATTAATAGCGTCTGGAGGTATTTCTGATATTTCGGAATTACCTATTCTAAAAGACCTGGGTTGTGAAGGTGTTATTATAGGAAAAGCTATCTATGAAAACCGAATCAGCTTAAAACAACTTGAAAAATTTGTATAAAATATGCTTACCAAACGAATCATTCCTTGTTTAGATATTAAAAACGGACGCACCGTAAAAGGTGTTAATTTTGTAGATTTACGTGACGCTGGCGACCCCGTTGAACTTGCTAAGCAATACGCCGATATGGGTGCAGATGAATTAGTTTTCCTCGATATTTCGGCAACTTTGGAAGCAAGAGCAACCACTTTAGATATGGTTTTGCATGTAGCAGAACAAGTAAATATTCCGTTTACAGTAGGTGGTGGTATTTCATCTGTTGAGCATGTAGACGCCTTGTTGCATTGTGGTGCAGATAAAGTATCTATCAATTCTTCCGCAGTAAAAAGACCTGAATTGGTGAATGAATTGGCTGACAAATTTGGAAGTCAATGTGTAGTAGTAGCCATTGATGCTAAAGAAGTTAATGGGAATTGGAAAGTACATTTAGCTGGCGGTAGTATACCAACAGATATCGATTTATTTGAATGGGCAAAAGAGGTAGAGCAACGTGGAGCTGGTGAAATTTTGTTCACATCGATGAATCATGATGGTACTAAAAACGGATTTGCAAATGAAGCGTTAGCTAAACTTTCAACCTTGCTAAACATCCCCATTATAGCCTCGGGTGGTGCTGGTAATGTGCAGCATTTTGTAGACACCTTTAAAGACGGAAAAGCAGATGCAGCCTTGGCTGCAAGTGTGTTTCATTTTGGTGAAATACCTATTCCGGAACTTAAAAAAGAATTAAAAAAACACAATATAGAAGTACGATTGTAAAGCCTCCTAACCCCAAAGGGAGAACTTTCACTCAATTAAAAATATAATATGAATAATAAAAAAGATACAAGTATTATTTCTCCCCTTTGGGGGGAGTTAGAGGGGGCTTTAGTCCCAGCTATCATACAAGACGCCACAACAAAAAATGTGTTAATGCTGGGTTATATGAATGAAGCGGCATATAATAAAACTTTAGAAACAAAACAGGTTACTTTTTTTAGTAGAAGTAAGCAACGTTTATGGACAAAAGGTGAAGAAAGTGGTAACTTTTTAAATCTTGTAGATATTAAAAATGATTGTGATCATGATACGCTTTTAATTCAAGTAAATCCAGCAGGGCCAACTTGCCATAAAGGAACCGATAATTGTTGGGGAGAAGAAAACACCCCTAATTATAGTTTTTTATCAACTTTAGAAGCTGTTATTGCGGAACGTGTTGCTAATAAAGATACCAACAAATCTTATGTAGCGAGTTTGTTTGCAAAAGGCATTAATAAAATAGCTCAAAAAGTAGGCGAGGAGGCTGTTGAAACTGTCATAGAAGCGATGGATACTAATGATGAATTATTCTTGTACGAATCGGCAGACTTACTATTTCATTATTTAATGCTATTACAAGCCAAAGGTTTTACTTTAAAAGATATTGAAGCAGAGTTGAAAAGTCGCCATAAATAAAATTCATCATACATTTTTTTTGAAAAAGTATTTCTACGTTTTTACCATTCAATATTTAGGCTATCGTTTTCACGGTTGGCAAAAGCAACCCAATGTAAAAACGGTACATTTAATGGTTGATAGAACCTTAAATTTTATATTGGAAGGTAAAACGTTTAAAAGCTTAAGTTCTGGTAGAACCGATGCGATGGTTTCTGCAGAATGTGCTGCTTTTGAATTGTTTTTAGAAGAACCTTTAGAAGATCAAGATGCTTTTTTAGAACTTTTCAATCACAATTTACCACAAGATATTCGTGCATTAACTATTAAAGAAGTAGATGCTAAATTCAACATCATTAATCATTCAAAAATAAAAGAATATTTATATTTATTCGCTTTTGGTGAAAAATGCCATCCTTTTTGTGCGCCCATCATGACTACTATTCTGGATGATTTAGATATTGATATCATGAAACAAGGTGCCAAACTTTTTGAAGGTGAACATTATTTTAAATCGTATTGCTTCAAACCAACGGAAACTGGTATCTATAATAGAGAAATAATAACTTGCGAATTGGTTGAAAACACCATATATAGCGCCAATTACTTCCCAAAAAAAACATATATATTAAGAGTTCGAGGTAAAGGTTTTATGCGCAACCAAATAAGGCTCATGATGGGAACACTTATCGATTTAGGAAAAGGAAAATTAACTTTGCAAACCATTCGGCAAAGTTTAGAACAAGACTGCTTTATTAAAATGGAATACATAGCGCCAGCCTCTGGACTTATTTTAAATAGTATCGAATTCTCTTAGTTAAACCCCATCGTTTCTATTAAAAAACCTTTATTAAAACTGATTATCAGTTGTTTAACTATGTTTTTCATGTGAATTATACAATTTATAATAAAAAACATGTAACACATAACGCACCCATAATTCGCAATTTTGTATTCATAGAAGTTAAATCTTCAAAAATTAATATGAATCTTTAAAATTTAAAATTATGTTACGTTGGACAATCACATTTATAATTATAGCATTAGTTGCAGGAGTATTAGGTTTTTCGGGTATTGCGGGTGCATCAGCTGGAATAGCAAAAATATTATTCTTCATATTTATAGTACTCTTCATATTATCATTAATAAGAGGTGGATTTAGTAAAAGTTAATATCTACAAAAAATCATTAACCAATAAATCTATTTAAAATGAAAAATATAATTTATGCATGTTTATTCTTGTTTACCGGTAGTATATGGGCGCAAGAAAAACCAAAAAATATCTCAGAGGAATCCACCATTAAAACCGTAAAAACTAATGATGGATCTGGAATTGTTGAGAAAAAAATTAAAGTGACCACGAGGTCTGAACAAGGGATTGAATTTGATGAACAGGACGAAAATAAACGAGATAAAAACGTTATAGATAGTCCTGTAAAAGTTAAGAAAACCATTGAGGTCGATAACGACATAGGAAGCTCATACGATTCTAAAACAGAAATTGGATATTATCAATTTGATGGAAAACAATATGGTTTCAAGAAAGTAGATAATGGGTTTTCTGTTTTATTGAACGATGACGATTCTCCCAGTGGAAATATAGTTAAATTCAACAAGGAAAATCATTACATATATCAGAATGGGAATGATACAGGTATTGGCTATTTTAATGAAGATGGCAGTTTTACCATTGAATATTATGACCAAAATACTAGAAAAGTAATAAGTCAAGATTTTATATTGCAACAGAAATAGTTAATGTAAGGGTTAATTAATGATGTTTTAAAAGTCCTGTTTTAACAGGACTTTTTTGTATTTTAGAAAACTTTAACAAGATAACGCTATATTAAAAACGCATATGAAAATCCAAAAAGAAACTTTAGACTTTTTCAAGAATTTAGAAAAAAACAACGATAGAGATTGGTTTAATGAACATAAACCAGAATTCAAAAAAATTGAAAAAGAGGTGAAAGTTTTTTATAATTCTGTATTGAAAACTTTGAATGAACATGATGAAGTTGATAAACTAAAGATGTTCCGTATTTATCGCGATGTGCGTTTTTCAAAAAATAAAGCGCCTTATAAAACACATTTTGGTGGTTCTTTTAACAGAGCCAAACCAAAACTAAGAGGCGGCTATTATTTACACATTCAGCCTAATAATGAAAGTTTTATTGCAACAGGTTTCTGGGAACCTTCACCAGCCGATTTATTGCGTATTCGTAAAGAATTTGAAATGGATGCTACCGAAATTAGAGCTATTTTAAAAGACAAAACCTTCAACAGTATTTGGGGAGATTTTGTGGGCGACGAAGTAAAAACAGCACCAAAAGGGTTCAGTAAAGATCACGAAAACATTGATTTAATAAAAAAGAAGCAATACATTTTTGTTAAAAAATATACCGATTCAGAAGTATTAAGTGATGGTTTTATTGAAGATGTAAACAAATCATTTAAAGCAATTCGCCCATATTTTAATTATATGAGCGATGTGCTTACTACCGATTTAAATGGTGTGTCTCTTATATAATTTCCGTAATGACGTATTTGTTTTGGTTAAACTCAAAACTGGTATTTACGGGTTTATTTATTAAAAGCTGCCCAATTGGTGAGTTTACCGAAATGGCATAAAAAACGTCGTCATCTAAATCAATTTTTCCAATGCTTGTAGAAATGTAAAAATTCATAACATTCGTTTTTACAATGCTCCCAAGTATGGCATCGGTACTTTCAATATTCGTTTTTATATTGCTTAAATAGTCTTTGATTTTTTTTGCGTCGTTTAAATACGCCATGTTTTTCTCTAAATCATTTAATAATTTACCACTACCGGAATCGTCACCTTCCGAGTTTCCTTTGTCGGTACTTTCAATAGATTCTTTTATTAAATTAACTTCTTCTTTGTAATCACTTATGCGTTTATCAACGCGCTCATTACAAATTTGCAATAGTTTCTGTTTTGTTGTCATTAAATGTTTTAAACTGCTTTTAGCACTTCTGGTTGTTCAAAAAGTTGCACGTTACTAATCAATCTATCTTTCACAATTTGCATCATACGCTTATTTAAAGCCGAAGAATTTTGAATATAAATTGAATATTCTTCTACAGTAAACAAACCTATTACCATGCCTTTTAGTGAGTTACGAAACTTAATATCTTTATTTACAGCATTTTCAATATACAATAAACGCTTTTCTAAAGAGTAGCCGTAAAACACCATTTTATGCTTGGCAATATAGTTTTTAAAAACTTCAATAAACAAATCATTTTGCAATTTTATTATTGGGCGTAAAACTAAATTTTGAAACCGCTCGTCATTACTCATCGTATCATTAATTGTTGAGCTTTGAATTTCGGGACGAATGCTTTTTAAGTTGAATTGTCGAGTATTCATAATTGAAGAGTTTTTATTAAAATTATAGAATATTAAAGTTTTAAACCCTTGAAAGCATTTATAGTTGTTAACGGGGTTATTAACATCACAGATTTTTTTATCTTTAAACAAAAAAAATAAATGAAGTTTGGAAGCGTTAAAAATCCAGAACAAATTGACTTTACTTTACCTATAGATCACCCTGAAACCAAACGTGTTTTAAACAGATTCAAAGATGATCATATTCTCGAAATTTATGTAGGTTGCGCTAAATGGAATAAAGCCGATTTAAAAGGATTTTATCCCAAAGGCACTAAAGATGAGTTGGTATATTATTCCAGTCAATTTAATTCTATTGAGTTAAATGCAACGTTTTACAGAATTTTTCCTGCGGAACAGTTTGCAACATGGTATGATAAAACGCCAGGAAATTTTAAGTTTTTCCCAAAACTAAATCAAGAAATTAGTCATTGGAAACGTTTGCAAGAAACTAAAGATGTTGTTGAACATTATCTTTATAATGCATCGAATCTAAAAGAAAAATTAGGAACTATTTTTTTACAAATGAATGATAATTTCTCTCCAAAAGACTTTAATCGTGTTATCCAATTTGTAGAAGATTGGCCTAAGGAAATGCCGCTGGCTATGGAATTTAGACACACCAATTGGTATAATGATGCTTCCATTTCCACCGAATTATTTCAGCTTTTAGAAGCAAACAACATTTCAAATATCATAGTAGATTCTGCCGGAAGACGCGATATTATGCACATGCGTTTAACCAATGCTACGGCATTTGTACGTTATGTAGGTGCGAATCATGCCAGCGATTACGGACGTTTAGATGCTTGGATTGAAAGACTAAAAGACTGGAAACAGCAGGGTGTAAAAGAAATAGATTTCTTTATTCATCAAAACATTGAAAAAGAGTCGCCTTTACTTTCAGCTTACTTTATAAAAAAACTTAATAATAATTTAGGTTATAATTTAAAAATCCCTAATGAAGATTTACAACAAAAATTACTATAAAAAAGATTGATTTATGAGATTTCATACAAGAAAATGGATAAAACCAGAAGATTTAAATGCTAACGGAACCCTATTTGGAGGCCGATTATTGGATTGGATCGATGAAGAAGCAGCACTATACACCATCATTCAACTTGAAAATCAAAAAGTAGTTACCAAGTATATGAGCGAAATTGATTTTAAAGCCTCTGCAAAACAAGGAGATATCATTGAAATTGGTATTGATGTTGTAAAATTTGGAAAAGCATCTTTAACCCTGAGTTGTAAGGTTAGAAACAAAATGACACATGAAACCATTATTACCATTTCAAACATTGTAATGGTTAATCTAGGACCCGATGGAAAAGCAAAACCGCACGGAAAAACACAAATTGAATATGCCGTAGACCGTTTGAAATAGTTTTATAGTCTGTTTACTTTAAAAATTACAATCAATTTTGCTATTCTTTTAAAAGATTGTCGATTTTTTTGGTTTCCATTAATAATACTATAAAAATAAATAAGCGTAGGTCTTAAAATTTGTTATATCCATAGTAAAAATGGTAGTTTTTCCTAACTTTGCTAGCCTTTTGGCTAATCGGGTATACATTAGCATAAAATTCAAAAAGATTTAAAATTAAAGAAAATAGAATATGAGCAAAACATTGTTTGACAAAGTATGGGATTCGCATGTTGTTAGGAAGATTGAAGGAGGACCAGATGTGTTCTTTATAGACCGTCATTTTATTCACGAAGTTACAAGTCCAGTAGCATTTCTTGGGTTAAAAAGTCGTGGTTTAAAAGTACTATATCCAGAACGTACCTTTGCAACGGCAGATCATAACACACCAACGATTAATCAACATTTACCTGTTGAAGATCCGTTATCTGCAAACCAATTAAAAGCGTTAGAAGATAATTCAAATGAATATGGCATTAGCCACTGGGGACTAGGTCACCAAAAAAATGGTATTGTTCACGTTGTAGGTCCTGAAAACGGAATTACGTTTCCAGGTGCAACGATTGTTTGTGGCGATTCGCACACATCTACACACGGTGCCTTTGGTGCTATTGCATTTGGTATTGGTACTTCAGAGGTTGAAATGGTATTGTCTACACAATGTATCATGCAACCAAAACCTAAAAAAATGCGCATTAATGTAAATGGGCAATTAGGAAAAGGAGTGACTCCTAAAGATGTTGCTTTGTACATTATTTCACAACTATCTACTTCAGGAGCTACAGGTTATTTTGTAGAATATGCTGGAGATGTGTTTGAAAACATGACTATGGAAGGTCGTATGACGGTTTGTAACTTATCAATCGAGATGGGTGCCCGTGGTGGTATGATTGCTCCAGATGAAACGACTTTTGCTTATTTAAAAGATAAACCATTATCTCCAAAAGGAGCAGAATGGGATAAAGCTGTTGCACATTGGAAAACATTAAAAACTGAAGCAGGAGCAACGTTTGATAAAGAATTAACCTTCAAAGCTAGCGATATTGAACCTATGATTACCTACGGAACAAATCCAGGTATGGGTATGGGTATATCTAAACACATTCCTAATGCCGCAGATTTAGACGGAGGTGTTGCAACTTATAAAAAGTCTTTAGACTATATGGGTTACAACGAAAATGATGCTATGATTGGTAAGAAAATCGATTATGTGTTTTTAGGAAGTTGTACCAATGGTAGAATTGAAGATTTTAGAGCATTTGCTTCTATTGTAAAAGGTAAGAAAAAAGCAGATAATGTAACCGCTTGGTTAGTTCCAGGTTCTCATGAAGTTGAAGCTTTAATTAAAGAAGAAGGTATTTTAGATATCCTTAATGAAGCTGGATTTGTATTAAGACAACCTGGTTGTTCTGCATGTTTGGCTATGAATGATGATAAAGTACCTGCTGGAAAATATGCCGTAAGTACATCAAATAGAAACTTTGAAGGGCGTCAAGGTCCAGGTTCTAGAACATTATTGGCGAGTCCACTTGTAGCCGCAGCAGCAGCTGTAACAGGTGTAGTAACAGACCCAAGAGATTTGTTATAATCCCTTAAATTCCCTACGGGACTTTTTGAGGATTCGACTAAACAAATCAACGATTAAACAAAAAACAAAATACAAAAATGGCATACGATAAATTCACAATATTAACAAGTACAGCGGTTCCATTACCATTAGAAAATGTGGATACCGATCAAATTATACCAGCACGTTTCTTAAAAGCAACAAAACGTGAAGGTTTTGGCGATAACTTATTTCGTGATTGGAGATATAATAACGATAATTCACCAAAAGAAAATTTCGTACTAAACAACCCTATTTACTCAGGAAAAATCTTGGTAGGAGGAAAGAATTTCGGTTCTGGTTCTTCAAGAGAGCATGCAGCTTGGGCGGTTTACGATTATGGTTTCCGTTGTGTAGTATCTAGTTTCTTTGCTGATATTTTTAGAAATAACTGTTTGAATGTTGGTGTATTGCCAGTTCAGGTTTCTGCTGAATTTTCAGAACAAATATTCAACGCTATTTACGACGACCCAAATACAGAAATTGAAGTAAACCTTCCAAATCAAACCATTACTATTAAGTCAACTGGTGCTCAAGAATCTTTTGAAATTAATAGTTACAAAAAAGAAAATATGCTGAATGGTTTTGATGATATTGATTATCTACAAAACATAAAAGGAGACATAGAAACCTTTGCAAACGGTTTGCTTCTATAAATGGCTCCTAAGAAAATTGAAATAATGGACACGACATTGCGCGATGGTGAACAAACCTCGGGCGTGTCGTTTTCTGCTTCTGAAAAACTTACTATCGCAAAACTTTTACTTGAAGAGTTAAAGGTGGATCGTATTGAAATTGCTTCGGCACGTGTGTCTGAAGGTGAGTTTCAAGCAGTATTAAGTGTTACCAATTGGGCGAAAGAAAACAATTATTTAGATAAGGTTGAAGTTTTAACTTTTGTTGACAATGGTGTATCCATTGATTGGATGCTTGAGGCAGGAGCTAAAGTTCAAAACCTGTTAACTAAAGGTTCATTAAATCATTTAACTTATCAGTTAAAAAAGACTCCTAATCAGCATTTTAAAGAAATAGAAGAAACTATTACTTTAGCTAAAAAACACGGTATTGAAACCAATATATATTTAGAAGATTGGAGCAACGGGATGCGTAATTCCAAAGACTATGTTTTTGAGTTTTTAGCTTTTTTAGCAACACAACCAGTGAAGCGCATCATGCTTCCAGATACTTTAGGAGTTTTAACCCCTTCTGAATCTTATGAGTTTATAAAAGAAACTAAAGATAAATATCCGAATTTACATTTCGATTTTCACGCACATAATGATTACGATTTAGGTGTAGCAAACGTTGTGGGTGCCTTAAATGCGGGAGCCGATGGTTTACACTTAACGGTAAATGGTATGGGTGAACGCGCAGGAAATGCGCCCATGGGGAGTACCGTGGCGGTTATAAATGATTTTTTACCTCATGTTACCATAGGTGTTAATGAAACCTTTTTATACACCATGAGTAAATTGGTGGAAAGTTTTTCAGGTATTATGATTCCTGCGAACAAACCGATTATTGGAGCCAATGTGTTTACACAAACAGCTGGAATTCATGCAGATGGTGATAATAAAAAGAATTTATATTTCAGCGATTTAATGCCCGAACGTTTTGGGAGAACCCGAAAATATGCTTTAGGTAAATCGTCTGGGAAAGCCAATATCCAAAAGAATTTACAAGAATTAGGGTTAACTCTTAATGATGAAGATTTAAAGAAAGTAACCCAACGCATTATTGAATTGGGTGACAAAAAAGAAGTTGTTACTAAGGAAGACTTGCCCTATATTATTTCCGATGTGTTGGATAGTTATTCCTATGAGGAAAAGGTAAAAGTAAATTCGTATGTATTAACACATGCTAAGGGTTTAAAGCCATCTACTACGGTTTCCATTTCTATTAATGGGGAAACTTATGAGCAAAATGCACAAGGCGATGGACAATTTGATGCTTTCATGAATGCCCTTAGAAGCATTTATATTACCAAGAAAAAGGTTTTGCCAGATTTGATAGATTATGCGGTAAGAATACCTCCTGGTAGTCATTCGGATGCGTTATGTGAAACTATAATTACATGGAAAAGTCCAGAAAAAGAATTTAAAACTCGTGGTTTAGACTCCGATCAAACGGTTTCGGCCATTAAAGCCACCGAGAAAATGTTGAATATAATAACTAATTAAGAATTACGAATTTGAAATTACGTATTGCGAAGTCAAATTTTAGTTCTGATTTGCGTTAGGGATTGCAGTGAAAAGCCCACAGCGAGGTACGAGCGAGGACTTGCAACGAAAAGCCCGACCCTTGGGGAACGCCAAAAAAATACAAATTAAAGATTAAAACAAATAAAAGATGAAATTTAACATAGCCCTTTTAGCCGGAGATGGCATTGGACCTGAAGTGATTGAACAAGCAGTTAAAGTAAGCGACGCCGTTGCTAAAAAATTTGGACACGAAATAACTTGGAAACCAGCTTTAACTGGTGCTGCAGCTATTGATGCGGTTGGTGAGCCTTACCCTGATGCTACACACGAGATTTGTTTAGCATCGGATGCTGTGTTGTTTGGTGCTATTGGGCATCCAAAATACGATAACGATCCTTCTGCTCCTGTGCGCCCAGAACAAGGTTTGCTTAAAATGCGTAAAAAATTAGGCTTGTTTGCCAATGTGCGTCCAACGTTTACATTTCCGTCATTATTAGAAAAATCACCTTTAAAAAGAGAGCGTATTGAAGGCACCGATTTGGTGTTTTTACGTGAATTAACTGGTGGTATCTATTTTGGCGAAAAAGGTAGAAGAGACGGTGGTGAGACGGCTTTTGATAACTGTGTTTATACCAGAGAAGAAGTACAACGTTTGGCTAAAAAAGGTTTTGAATTAGCCATGACACGTGGTAAAAAACTTTGTTGCGTAGATAAGGCAAACGTTTTGGAAACCTCTCGTTTATGGAGAGAAACGGTGCAAGCTATGGAAAAAGATTACCCAGAAGTAACGGTTTCTTATGAGTTTGTTGATGCTGTAGCAATGCGTTTGGTACAATGGCCAAATAGCTATGATGTTTTAATCACTGAAAACTTATTTGGTGATATTTTAACAGATGAAGCTTCGGTAATTTCTGGTTCTATGGGGTTAATGCCATCGGCATCTGTTGGAACGGACAATCAATTGTTTGAACCTATTCATGGATCGTACCCGCAAGCAACAGGGAAAAATATAGCAAACCCAATGGCAACCGTTTTATCGGCAGCTATGATGTTTGAAATGGCTTTTGGTTTGCAGGAAGAAGGTGCAGTAATTAGAGACGCTGTAAACAAAGCATTGGCAGAAGGTATTGTTACTGAAGATTTAGCCGATGGCGGAAAAGCATATGGAACGAAAGAAGTAGGGGATTGGTTAGCTGCAAATATCTAATACATAACAAACTAATATATTTTAAGATAAAGGATTCGGTCATTGTACTGGATCCTTTTTTTTATGGGCATTATCATACGCTCTAGATCGTTCACTAAAAATTATTTAATAAAGCTGACCAATTTATGAGTTGTTTAACATTTAAATCCGTTTTAAATTCGTACCTTTAAAAGGTTCGCATATTTAGCATGTCAACTAACCTACCCAAATAATAGACCCGTAACTAAAGCTTTGCTTTAGGTTTTTAATTTCTCTCTATAGATTACTAATTAATTTTTTAATAGTTAATATTATGTACCCTCACATTGATAAAACTCAGCGTTTTAATTCTTCTTCAAGCGCTAATAGGTATGGAATGTATAATTCTAATTTCAGAAAAGACACGAATCCATCTGACATCCGTTTAACAGAATCGAAAGAAGGTTATCATTTAGAATTTGAAATTTCTGGTTATGTTAAAGATGACTTTAATTTTTATTTGACGCCTAATAACGATTTGGTAGTTACAACAGCTAAATCTAAAAAAACCGATTCAACCGAAAAAGTAGGTAATAATGTTTTTAAACACACTTATTGTTACGCTTCGGCTTTGTTTAAAAAAACATTTCGTTTACCAAGTGATATTGTGAAAAATGAAATTTTTGTAGATTATAAAAACCATATTTTAAGCATTGATTTACTTAAATTAAAAACCGTATAATATTTTAAAATTAATTGTTTGTTATTTAAGTTAAGAAACTTAAATAACAAGGCAACTCGAAAAACTGCTAAATCGAACTAGAGTGTTAGCAAATTATTTTGATTACGGCATTTATAATAAAAGCGTGAGTTCTAATATAGAACTCACGCTTTTTTATAGAGTATAAAGTCTCTTTTTGCTAAAAATTGATTTTATTTTTTAATGATTAATTTATGGGAAGATACTTTTGTACTATTTGTAGCTTTTACAAAATACATGCCTTCACTCAAATCTCCTACATAAACAGTTGCTTCAATATTAGCATTTGCTTTAAATGTTTTTACTGTTTGTCCTAGTTGATTAATAATTTGAAAGTCTCCCCCTAGGCTAGATTTTATGTTTACATTTCTATTACTAGGGTTA
Organism: Mariniflexile fucanivorans; assembly: GCF_004341235.1. Taxonomy (GTDB): domain Bacteria; phylum Bacteroidota; class Bacteroidia; order Flavobacteriales; family Flavobacteriaceae; genus Mariniflexile; species Mariniflexile fucanivorans. The sequence continues at coordinate 163,255 of NZ_SLUP01000006.1, read as the reverse complement.
GGATACATTGTAAACTTTGATTTGTTTTCAAAAGTATCAGTACTTAATGAAGATACGGTAACACATGCTGATTCTACCGAACAAAATCCGTTGGTAATTATAACTTTATAATCACCATTTGTAGTTGCTGTGAAATTTTGACTTATTTCCCCAGTCAATAAAGTATTTGGACACTCATACCATTGGTAAGATACACCTGTTTGATCTGCTGTTAATACGGCTGCATTTTGACTTACAGTATTATTTATTATTCCAGCAACACTTACCTCAAACATTATTCTGTCACTTTCACAACCATTTTCAGTATTAGATACATAATAATTTCCATTTGTAAGTAAATCGTTATCACTTAAAGGAGAACCACCTGTTGAAGCATTGTAAAATTGTAAATTGCTTCCAGTTGTTACATTTGATAAATCATTAACTGTTGATCCTGCACAAAGATTAACACCAAATTGTATAACCATTGTTCCATTTTCACATTCAGTTGGAGTCCATCCTGTTAATGGAGGTGTTAAACTTGTTGTAACTATTTCATTTTCAAACCCAGTGAAGTTTAAGTTATTATCTACATACATAACCCATTTTGTGCCATCAAAAGAAATTTGAATCGAAGTAAGGCCTTCTCCTGAATCGAACGGCATATAGTAACTATTTTTGCCATTTAACAAACCAGTATAATTATAAAAACCACTTATGCCGATTTCTCCACAATAACCAGTAAATTTAACTGTTATAGAATCAACTGTAGGAGCTATAGTTGTATCTGTTGAAATAGTTGCTGAAGCTGTATCTGTACATCCATTAGCATCAGTAACTGTTACATTATAAATTCCAGCATCTACTCCAGAAATTGATGCCGTAGTAGCACCATTACTCCATAAATAAGTATAAGGAGCTGTTCCTCCAGTTGCAGCAACTGAAGCAGCACCAGTAGCACCTCCATTACAAGTAATATTTGTTTGCGAAGTAATTGAAGCCATTAAAGCTGTAGGTTGTGTAATTGTAAAACTTCTTGTTGCTATACATCCATTAGCATCTGTTACTGTTACAGTATAAGTGCCGGCAGAAAGGCCAGAAGCCATTGCTCCAGTTCCACCTGATGGAGCCCAAGAATAAGTGTATGAAGGAATTCCTCCAGAAGCACTTACAGTGGCAGAACCATCAGAACCACCATTACATGATAAATTTGTTTGTGAACTAGCAGTTGCCACTAAAGCTGTAGGTTGCGTAATTGTAAAACTTCTTGTTGCTATACATCCGTTAGCATCTGTTACTGTTACAGTATAAGTACCAGCAGAAAGGCCAGAAGCCGTTGCTCCAGTTCCACCTGATGGAGCCCAAGAATAAGTGTAAGAAGGAGTTCCTCCAGAAGCACTTACAGTGGCAGAACCATCAGAACCACCATTACATGCTAAATTTGTTTGTGAACTAGCAGTTGCCACTAAAGCAGAAGGTTGCGTTACTGTAAAAGATTGAGTTGTTGTACAACCATTAGCATCCGTTACGGTACACGTCCATGTTCCAGCAGTTAATCCAGTAACAGAAGTTGTTCCGTCACCTACTGGGTTGCCAGGTGTCCAATTATAAGTCTTAGCACCAGTTCCTCCCGTAGCAGCGTTAACAGTTGCAGCACCAGTAGCTCCGCCAAAGCAAGCAATATTTGTTTGAGAAGCGGGAGTTAATGATAAAACAGAAGGTTGAGTTACTGTAACCGATTTAGAAATAACAGCACTATTAGAATCTGTTATGGTACAAGTATAACTTCCAGCAGTTAGACCAGATGCAGTAGCACCAGTTCCACCAGAAGGAGACCATGAATATGTATAACCACCAGAGCCACCAGAAGCTGTAACCGTTGCTGAACCATTAGAACCTCCATTACAGGACACGTTGGTTTTTGACGTAGTTGCACTAAATGGATTATTATCAATAACTATATTGTCAATTAAATAATATAAAATTGCTTGGAAAGAAATATTAACCGAAGTTACTGTAACTCCTCCTGCACCAGAAGAAATTGATGTTGAAGACGAGGTAAATTCTGTATTTCCAGTTCCACCAACCATTGGTGTCATGTCTTGATACGTATAAGTGCCTGCTGTTAAGGAATACCAAGGTGGTAAAGTATAAAATGCAGAATAACTATTCATACTTTGATGGCTTATCCAAATTCCATAGAATTGAAACGGTTGACCATCTACTCTCTGCAAGGAAAATGAATCGCCTCCAGCACCATCTTTTCTAAGGCATTTACTATTTGAAGCACCTCCGGAAGATACATTGCTAAAGCCCCCATTTCCTCCTGAAGTCATTCTGTATGCAACGCCTCCTATAGTTACATCTGCTTGAGTAAGCCAAAAGGAACCAGACAAAGAGGCATTTGTTGTAAAATCATAAGTGGTTTGTGATATTCCTTTTACTGAAATTAGGAATAGAAAAGCAAAATAAATTAAAGTAATTTTCTGTTTCATAAAAAGATTGTTTTTTGTGGGTTAAATTATTAGGCCTCAAAAATATTTCTTTTTCTGACATTAAAAACTTTTAAACGTTAAAAAATGTTGTTTAATCTGATTTTTTATATTTCAACTGTTTTTTAAACGTTTCATGGAATTGTAGTTGTTTTATTAAATAAAATTAGTGTTACTAGGCAACTCAAAAACCTCCAAATCAAAATAGGGGAGTGCTGCTATTAAATGATCGAAGATATCGGACATGATATACTCATAGTTTTCCCAACGTTTATCACTACTAAATGCATAAATTTCTAAAGGGATGCCTTGTGTAGTTGGTGCCAATTGCCGCGCCATAATCATCATGTCTTTATTGATGGCAGAATGATGTTTTAAATAAGAATCGATATATTTTCTAAAAACACCTAAATTAGTCAGGTTTCTCCCGTTCAATAATAATTCTTTATTAATTTGATTAGCTTCGTTATAGTTACTAATATCGGTTTGTCTTGTATCCAAATAAGAAGTTATTAATTGAATGTTCTTCAAATCTTCTACATCTTCTTTTGAAAGATATTTAACGCCACTTTGTTTTATGTATAAAGCACGTTTTATACGTCTACCATCAGAATTCGTCATACCACGCCAATTTTGAAAGGAATCTGAAATAAGAGCGTACGTTGGTATGGTTGTAATGGTTTTATCGAAATTTTGAACTTTTACAGTGGCTAAGTTAATTTCAATCACATCACCATCTGCACCATATTTTTGAAACGTGATCCAATCGCCAATACGCACCATATCGTTTATAGATACTTGAATACTGGCTACAAAGCCCATAATAGTATCTTTAAATATTAAGATAATAACCGCCGAAGCAGCTCCCAAACCTGTTATAAAATGTATAAATGGTGTACGTGTAATAAGTGCAATAGCCGAAAATATACCCACTACCCATGCAAAAATCATGAATACCTGGATGTAACTGTCTATGGGCTTATCTTTTAAGTTTGGTAAGGTTTTAAAATAATCTTTAAGTGTATGTAATATGCTACGTACAATCCACAAGGTGAGTATAATAGCAAATACTTTCAATCCACGTTCTACAACTATTTCAAAATCCGGGAAATCATAAAAAACATCCGATATAAATTCTAAAGCAACCAATAATGGTGTAATATGTGCAATGTTTCTAGGCACTTTATTTTTCACCATTAAATCATCAAAATTTGTTTTAGACTTTGATGCAAATTGAGCAAACACACCAATTAACAGCTTTCTAATAATAAAATCGATAATGAAAATAATGATAAGTAAGGCTAATAACAAGCCGAGCATATTTAAATAAACTGCAGTCGTTTCGTTAGTACCAATACTGATAAGGTGGTCGTATATAAAATGTTTTAATTCATCCATTTCTTAATGGCTTTAAATACTTTTTATCTATGTAAAACGTACCGAACGGAATAATAGAAGCCAATAGTATTTCACTAAACTGTTTCGTGTTCCAGTTCAATTCTTTTTTTAGCATAAACGCCATAATAACGTATCCAATAAACAAAATACCATGTGGCATACCCAAAAGTTTTACATACTGTGGGTCGTGCAATATATATTTAATAGGTGTTGCAATAAAGAGTAATAAAATATAAGACACACCTTCTAAAAGCGCTGTAATTCTAAAAATATTTAAAAATGAAAACATAAAATAAAATTTAAATGCAGAAAAAACTGCATATGGGTTAATGCTAATAAGCTTTATAAATTATCTAAAATACATGAAATATTACCAATCCGTAAATTAAGAATCGGATAAAACGCAATGAACCATACAAAATTACGTTTTTAAACGGAAATTGTATAATACCAGCGGCCATACATGAAATTGAAAAGGGTAGTGGCAACAGCGCACCAACTACAATAAGGAAACCGCCCCATTTTCTAGAGTTTTTTAGCTGTTTAGCCATTTTAACTTCTAAATAGGTGTGCACTTTAGGGATTTTTGTAATAACATGCCCAATGTAATAAGATAGCAAACCACCAAAATACGATAGAAACGCTAAACCGGCTAAATACAGCCAAGGGTAATTCATTTTTCCTGCCCAGGCAATAAATATTTCGGGCGGTACTAAACCTAAAAGCGTTTCAGAGGCAAAGAAAAAAGCCAATACACCATAAGCTGGAAGTACTTCTGTAATATGCACCAAAGCTTGGTTGATATCATAAAAATGATTCACCACATAAACAGCAATTACAATTAACGCAATTAATGGTATCGCTTTTTTTATGGCTTGCCAAACAAAACTATAAAAACCCGTATAGCTATAATACTGGTGCAAAAGCTTCCAACGCTTTTTTTCTGTTTTAGTTTTAGACTTGGGTTTCATTATAAAATACGGCATTCAATTATTAAGAATGCAAATATAAGCCTTACAAAAAGGTATCAATAATTTAAAAGTGATAATTAATTAAAGTTTAACAATTTTTTATTATCACAATTGTATGTATTTAGATGACTTTAATCATTTTTTTTCTCAATGATAGGTAGTAGCTTTAGTTTTTTGAACCACTAAACTATAAACCAATGAAAGAATTTGACGAAAAGCATATCAAAAATATTGTTTTGGTAGGTGCTCACCACAGCGGAAAAACAACCATGTCTGAAACCATGTTATTTGAAGCTGGATTAATTAACAGACGAGGCACGGTGGAAAACCAAAATACCGTTTCAGATTACCAAGACATAGAACATGAAAGAGGCACCTCCGTTTACGCCACTCCGTTACACACCGAGTGGCGTAATTATAAAATAAACATTATAGACACACCGGGTTTAGACGATTTTATAGGTGAAATTATTTCTTCTATAAATGTTGCCGATACCGTAGTTACTGTGGTTAACGGCAGACAAGGTGTTGAAGTTGGCACTGAAATTATCTGGAATTATATTGATAAATACAGAAAAGCATCCCTGTTTGTAATCAATCATATAGACCATCTTAATTTAAAGTTTGATGAAAGTTATAAAAGCATTAATAATTTAGTGAGTAATCACGCTGTTAAAATTCAGTTTCCCGTAAAAATTGATGGTGCTCAAGGCATTGTAGATGTTCTTAAAATGAAACTCTACAAGTTTAAACCCGAAGGCGGAAAACCAGAAAAATTACCAATTCCGAAAGAACACGCAGAACTTGCCAACAAATTACACAACGAATTAGTAGAGAAAGCGGCTGAAAACGATGATGAATTACTAGAATTGTTTTTCGAAAAAGGCACTCTTAATGAAGATGAAATGCGCAAAGGCATTAAAGCTGGTATGTTAAATCACGAGTTGTTTCCGGTGTTTTGTATTTCTGCTTTAAATGATATGGGTACGGGCAGACTTATGGGCTTTATTGATAATTTAGCGCCTGCTGCAGCCGACTTAAAACCAGAACTTTCACTGGAAGGGCAGGAGCTTTACCCTAAAAAAGAGGAGCCTACTTCCTTATTTGTGTTTAAAACTTTGTACCAGGCCAATTTAGGGCAAATAACATTTTTTAAAGTGAAATCTGGTGAATTGAATGTGAACGATAAACTCACCAACTCCAGAACGGGCGAAATAGAAACCATGAACCAATTGTTTATTATGGATGGAAAAGATAGAAATCCCGTTAATAAATTGGCTGTGGGCGATATTGGCGCTACTTTAAAATTAAAATATACCGAAACTAATGATACGCTTTACAGCGGAAAAGAGCAAATCACATTAAAGGTTATTAATTATCCAGAACCTAGAATTACAAAAGCTGTAAGCACCGCTTCATCAAAAGAAGATGAGAAATTAAGTGAAGCTTTAAAGAAAATTCACAGTCAAGATCCAACGGTAGTGGTTTCATTTTCAAAAGAAACCAAAGAACAATTATTAGGATGCCAAGGCGAATTGCACTTAGCAACCATCGATTGGACCTTAAAAAACGTGTATGGTGTAGAAGCCACATTCGAAAAACCAAAAACACCTTACAGGGAAACCATTCAAAAAGCATCTACAGCGAGTTACAGGCATAAAAAACAATCGGGAGGTGCTGGTCAGTTTGCCGAAGTTCATATAAAGATAGAACCTTGGTTTGAGGGCATGCCAGAACCAGAAGGATTCAATATTCGGGGTAAAGAGGTTGTAGATTTAGATTGGGGTGGCACTTTAGTGTTCTACAATTGTATTGTAGGCGGCGTTATTGATGCCCGGTATTTACCAAGCGTACTAAAAGGAGTTTTAGAAGTTATGGAAGCTGGTCCCTTAACCAATTCGTATATACGCGATGTGCGCATTATGGTGTACGATGGTAAAATGCACGCGGTAGATTCCAACGATATTTCATTTAAAATAGCGGCAGCACATGCCTTTAAACAAGCCTTTTTAAATGCCAGCCCCAAATTATTAGAACCTATAAATGAGGTTGTTGTAAAAGTTCCTGAAGATATGGTGGGTAATGTGATGACCGATTTACAATCCAGACGTTCCATAATCCAAGGCTTTGAAACAGGCGATAACTGCCAGATTTTAAAATGCCAAATACCGGTGGCAGAATTGTTTGGATATTCCAGCGATTTACGCAGTATCACACAAGGAAAAGCCACATTTAACTCAAAATTTTCGTGTTATGAACCGGTGCCGGCAAATGTTCAAAACCAATTAGCAAATCAGAATTAATAATATTTAAACCATAGAATTATGCAAACCAAAGTATTATATCTAAGCGACCTAAAATTTAATTTAGAAACCTGGAAACGCGAATTGCGTTTTCATTTTAATGAAATGGACACGTTTCAAGAAAAACTTGAAGAAATTGCCATACGTGAGCATGAACAAAAAGCATTAATACCATTAGAAGTGTATCAAAATAGAATCATGATCGAAAAAAATGCGATATCTAAATTATTGCATAGAATTCGGAATAAAATGGTCAATATTCATAAAGCCGATTTAAACGAAACGATGGATGGTAGACTGCATAACGAACAACATTCTTTAAAAGAGGATATGCGTACCTATATAAAATTGCATTATGAATTAAAAGAAGAAATGATGGATTACTTTTTAGAGTGGTTATAATCCGTTCTTTTTTGAAGAAAATTAATTAAAAAATAAGAGGCTGTTTTAAAAAGTGCATTATATTTTCTTTTTCAGGTTGAGCTTGTCGAAACTATTATTGATTATCAATAATAGTTTCGACAGGCTCAATATGACATAGAATTACACTTTTCAAACAGCCTCTTTCAATGGATTAATTAAGAGGGATTAATTAATCATTCGATGCCATAAGGGCAAAGAATTTGTTTATGTTAGGTAAAATAACAATACGCGTTCTTCTGTTTTTAGAACGATCTTCCTTGGTGTCGTTTCCAGCAACAGGTAAGTAGCTACTTCTTCCAGAAGCAATTAGTTTTTCTGGAGCTACGTTGTATTTATTTTGAAGCGCTCTAACTACCGATGTAGCACGCAATACACTTAAATCCCAGTTATCTGCAATTTTTTCAGTGCTAATAGATCTCGCATCTGTGTGTCCTTCAACCATCACTTCAATACTAGGCTCAGAATTAATAACATTCGCCAATTTTTGTAAAATGTTGTTTGCTTTACTACTTATACGGTAGCTAGCGGTATCAAATAACATTTTATCTGAAATAGAAATCATCACCACCGTTTCATCAATATCAATAGCAATATCTTCATCTTCATTTAACGAACTAGTATCTAAAGTTTTTTGTAAATTGTAAGAAACCGCTAAATTCATAGAATCTTTAAGGGTAGTAGCTTTGCTCAATTTAGTTTGATCCACCTTAGTTAAGGTATTGCGCATGTGCTTTTTAGTTTCGTTAGAAATTACAGCAACATCGCCAACAGCTTCCATTTTTACGTCGTTGTCTTCGGTTAAGGCATTTATTTTAGAATTGTAAGCTTCAACACGAGCTTCAATCACAGAAAATTTAGTTTCTAATTCTTCTTTTTCAAATTGTGTTTTAGCTAAAGCACTTTTTATTTCGCCATTTTCATGTTCCAATGCCACATATTTCTTTTTTGATACACAGGCAGATAATAAAATGGTTCCAAGTATTACTAACGATATTTTTCTCATAATATAATTTTCAATTGTTTAGTTATAGTTACGAATGAAAAGGGGATATAGATTTTATCGTTTAAAAAAAAGTTTTAATTATTTTGTATTTAATTGATGTAGAGGTGTTTGTAAATATTCTATTTTACATAATATTAATTATAGTACAAATGTTAGATTGTAAGTTTTCAAATAAAAATAGGCTTGAATCTTAAATCATTAGTAATCAATAGTATATTTTTTTAAAAAAATGAATAACAAATAAAAACACTTTTAGGCTTAAATTAATTATTCTATCGTTAGGTGAAGAAAAAATTTAAAAAAGTTATACTCATTCCAACAAATCAAAGACCACCTTGAAGTTATTTATTATTTAAAATTAAATTACTTTTTCTATTAAAAAAAACAAAAACACTTTATTTTATTTAAACAACTGAAATACAGTTGTTTATGATTTAATTCAAACCATCTCATATTCATTTTTGTAATCTATTGATTTATAGACTTTTAAATAAGTTTGTAAGTATTTTATCTTAGTTTTTTATATTTTATTGATATTCAGTAAATTAACCTAAAAAAGATTGCGAAACCGCAACCTAGGAGAACATGTTATAGGGGGCGTTCTCACATTTTCAGTTATATAAATTATTTTTTTTTACTTGGGCGTTTCGATAGCTTTAAAAAATTTTAAAGCCATCGACCACGCTTTACGCTATATCTTTTTTTTAAATCAAATACGAGCGTTTATTTGATTTAAAAAAAAGGATGCCGCTGCAATCGTTAACGCAAATCCTGCAAGAATATATTAAAACATGGTTCAAATGATATACTTACGCCCGACCACCGCCCCAATGTCTGCTACTCTAAAAATAAGTTGAAGTGTTTTCATGTCCTACGGACTCGCTTCGCTCCAACGGAACAATATTTTTTTTCGTCTATCGCTAAGGCGATAGTTAAACCTAATTACGGGGGGAACGCCCCCGTAATTACGACGAAAAAAATTATTTATATAAACTCTTAGTAATGGGAATTTTTGCTTTTCGAGTACAAAGGTGTAAGAATTAAGGTTTAACCCCAAAAAGGTGGCAAACCTTGAATTTACTACGCATCCCCCAAAAAAGGGGATGCTTGAAATTCTAAGCTTTTTGGGGTTAAACCTTAATTCTTAATTAGCACCGTATCGAAAAACAAAAATTCCCATTACTAAGGGGTTTTTAATACGAAAAACGGTTAACTAGAATTAGTTTTTGAATAAATAGAAACCTATGTATTTGTGAAATCGCTCTTTGACATCTTGAAAATAATTATTAACTGTTAAATAAATATAAAATGGAAACAAGAACTTTTAAAAAAGAGGAAATTTTAAATTCAAAAGGTTATGTAAAAGGTGTTTTATCTTATCCTAGTCCTAATCAATTATTCAGTGGCTTATTTGATATTGAAAATGATTATAATTGCGAACTTCAGGGCACACACGAGTTTATAAATTTAAACGAGGATAAAACAGAAAACATTTCTTTTGGTCGCATTCATTTAAACTATAACTTTAAAATAGATAATGAATTACGTTATGATTTGGGATTGATAGTAGCACTTGACAAAGGTAAACCTATTGCCAAAATTTATTCTGGTGTGAAAGTTAATGCATGTATGAATTTATGCATTTTTGGAGCTGAACAAATTATTCGATTTGAAATTTCCAGTACTGGAGATTCTTATAAAGATGTTTTTAAAAATCAATTTCAACACATCAAAAAAAATATTGATTTATCAAAAAGGATTATTGAAGTTTTAAAAAACTATCATTTATCTCATGATAAAATTCAAAGGTTAAACGGTTATATTTTAGAGGAAATTATAAAAAATAATAGTGTTGCTGGTACTAATCCAATCTTAAACGCTATAAAATTACAATCTGAAAAATCAAGTCGTTATTTTGCTAATAAGGGTTTAAATGCATGGTTATATTTTAACTCTCTTACCGAGTATTTAAACGAAAAAATACACCCATTGGATATTCCAGAAAAAGCCTTAAATCTTTTTAAAGCCGTAGAGCATATTATTAAAGATTATGAAATAAATATAAACGTATTTAAACCTAATCAATTTTTAATAGATGGCAATCAAATTGATCTAGAGGAAAATATCAAAGAAATTGAAATTATTAATAATTAAAAAAAATAAAAATCTGTTCACTTTATAAGTAAGCAGGTTTTTAATTGAGCGTCCCCGTCCACTTACGACGCTAAAGCCACCCACCACCCATACTTTTAAAAAAGTATCAAAAGATAAATTTACATTTCGCTTATCAATTCTTTTGCTTTATCCAACGTATAAGCGCCATCTACTTCTTTTTTATCAAAAATCATGAAATATGAAAAGTCGTGTCCAGCTTGTTTTTCCCATTCGTTTCCAAGTCTGCATTTACCTTCGCTGTCTGAACCATCCAAATGGTCTCCTTTTGTTTCTATTAGAATTGTTTTGCCCGATTTGGTTTGTAAAATAAAATCTGGATAATGATTTGCTTTAAATCCATTTATATAGAATCCTTTTCCTTTTTCTAAGTTTCTGTGCCAAAAGGCTATGTTTGAAGATGTTCCAATCTCCATAATGACTTTTTCTTCAAAATTGTTCATGATTCCTTCTTTTTCATATAAGGAATTACCAATGGATGATCCTGCATTACCAGGAACAATTTCTTTCATTAGTTTCCAATTGTTTTTGGCTATAATGCGTTTTGACTTTATTAAATCCAAAAAACGAGTTTCTGCATAACTATCTGAAAGTTGTCTAATTTTAGCCTTTATTTTATCCGTATAACTCCATTTTCTCACCAAAATATCACGTGTTTGTTCAACGTTCATACTTTTTAAAATTCGGGCAACATACTTCTTTATTTCTTGGTCTGGAATGGGATACATATTGCCAATAATTTGCATTATCTGATGGGTTATATCACTTATTTGAGCCTCTTTTGGTTTAGCCAAAATATATTCTGATATGGGGTCTTTTATTTGACTTTCTTCTATTTTTACCCAATCTGGTGTGTAATTGTCTTTAACGGTTTCAGTTAAATCTACTTTATATAAATCCGTTGAAATTTTATCGAAATCTATTTTAATATCTTCATCAGATAATTTAAAATCCTTTAATAAAGATTCTCTATTTAATAATTCTTCGTCTGTTCCAAAAATATCACTTGCCGTTACTTTTAGAAAAAATTGTGGAAAATCTATGTTTTCAATAATTTCTTTATTGACTTCTTTTACACGGTAACGTTTTACTTTATCTCCCATTTCTTGAAATATACTTTCGTCAATAGGCTGTTTTTCTTGTTCCTGTATTTGCTTTTCTAATTCTTTGTTTTGTTCTTCTGCCATTGTTTCTATTTCAGCAATAACAGAAGTGTCCTTAATCTCATCATCTTGTGCAAATGGATTAAAAGAAATACGGCCTTTATCAATTGCTTCTTCTTCCTTAATGTGTTGTTCTGGAAATAAGAATGATTCTAAAGGGTTTGTAGTTTCTGTTTTCTTTTCTTCTTCCGTCATTTTATCAGCTACCCTATGTTCATTACCGCTAAATCCGGATGCCTTTAATCCTTCAACAATACTTTGAAGCGTTTCATTAAATTTTGCCGAAGCTGTTAATACATATGAAAGGTTTAATTGAAATGATTTATGCTTTTGTACGTAAGGTTGACGTAAAACTCGACCTAAAATTTGCTCAACATCTACTGCGCTTGATTTATCTGCTAATGAAGCCAATATATAGGCAAAAGGACAATCCCACCCTTCTTTTAACGCATTTACGGTTATAATATAACGGACTTCACACATTTTGTCCATTAAATCAATGCCTTTCAGTTCGTCTATATTGGCTGTTTTTATTTTGATTTGATTTTCGGGAATGCCTAAACCTAATAATTGTTCCTTTAATTTCTCAAATGTCGTATTATCGTCATTTGTTTTTGGTTGTGCTTGAAATAAAATAATTGGTCTTATGTACTTCCCTCCTTCTAATGCTTCATTTTTAGCAAGAATTTCTAATTTACGCTGTAAATGAAGGGCATTATTAATGACTTCTGTTTTATCGTGATTATTATAAACAATTACAGGAAGTTTAACCATGTGTTCCTTTTTTAACTCGATGGCTGGTACAAGGCTTACTATATTGCTATTATCTCTTGGTGTTGCTGTTAAATCTAAAATAAATGATGGATTTAGGTTTTTTAGCATATCTACGCTCAAATCACTTTCTGCGTTATGACTTTCATCAACCACCAAAACAGGATGTAAACTTCTAATAACGTTTATTAGTGCCGTATCGTCAACATTTTCCAAAAGGTGTTTTCTATTGGGGTATTGTGATGCGAAAGATTCTAACTGTCCGTTTTCTTGATATACTTTTCTATCATCTTTGTTCTTTGCTCGTAAACTTGCAAAACTTAAAACAAAAATGCTTAATTGTTCCTTTACAACCGTAGGGTTAAAATTTGAGCCTTGTAATAAATCTTCTTTTTGGTAAATGCTAACTTTATGATTAAAGAGAGTGTTTAATTTTTGGCGGTACGGATGTTCTGGATTAGATAACGCATTAACGGTTTGTTGCAATAAATTACTCCAAGGCACAAGCCAGATAACGGCTTTTGTTTTGCTTGTATCATAAGCCGAAAAGACAGTATGTAATGCATTAACGGCAATAAAGGTTTTACCGCCTGCGGTTGGTACTTTTATACAAACGTGTGCCGCATTAGGAATGTTATTTTTATAGGGTTGCATGCCTGAATTATCCAACGGATTATAAGCACCAATTTTATCTTCCCAATATTGATTAAATGCGGTAGATACATTTTTATGTACTTGAACATATTCTAAATATTCTTCAAGATTATCTATAACTTTTTGTTGATAGGTTTTTAATTCCATACTACATTAACCTTTTTTGTTCAATTCTTGCTTTTGCTTCAATTAATGCTTGATGTAATTTAGCTTCCAATTCGTTTTTTGCTGGTAATTCTGTCCAATATTCGGCTACCATGATACCATTTTTACCCATTTCTAGCAATTCTACTTGCTCACTACTTTTTTCTGCACAAAGTATTAAACCAATTGGTGGATATTCGCCTTCTTGCCTTTCGTGTTTGTCCAACCATTTTAAATACAGTTCCATTTGTCCTTTGTGGGCTGCTTTAAACTTTCCAAGTTTTAATTCGATAGCTACCAAACGTTTTATTTTTCTGTGATAAAATAATAAATCTATATAAAAATCTTCACCGTCTATTATCAATCGTTTTTGTCTTTCTACAAAAGCAAAACCTTTACCAAGTTCTAAAATAAAATATTCTAATTCCTTTAAAATGGCACCTTCTAAATCATTTTCAAGATAGCCATCTTTTAAGCCTAAAAAATCTAAAAAATAAGGGTCTTTAAATGAGTTTTGTATTTCTATTGGCGTCGTGTCAAGCTGCGTTTTTGCAATTTCCTTTCTTTCAAAAGCTTTTCTTTCTATTTGTTTTCTCAACTCTCTTTTGCTCCAAGTTTCTTCACTTGCTTTTTGAGCATAATATAATCTTGCTTCTTGACTTTTTAATGGTATGAGTTCTATAAAATGCGACCAACTCAATTGTGCCGCCAGTGGTGGCACAATTGCAAAATCTGAAAACGATTTGGCGAAATTCATCATACGTCTTACATTTTTTAAATTGAATTGCCTCCCATAATGTTCTTCTAATTGAGCCGATAATTGCGCTAAGACTTCTTTTCCATATTCTGCCCTTTCATTATTTAAAATATGGGTGTTTATTTTATAACCAACTTGCCAATAAACCAATGTTAAAGTACTGTTTATTTGTGCTACAACTTGTTTTTTTCCTTGCTCTATTATTTGAGACAAATCTTTAAATAAAAGGGTGCTAATTTCTTTACTCATAATTTAAAACCTTGTAATATCTCGTGGTATTTTTTTAAAAATGATATTGTTTTTTGACATAAATTCTTTTGGCAGTAAACAATTATCTGCATAAATAATATATTGTTCACCTTTTGTTTTTATAAATTCTAAAGCATCAAAATCTAAAGTGGTTAATTGGTTTTTTTCGTAAATGAAATAATAAACGGCATCATCCTTTTTACCTAATAAATAATTAGAATCTGTGTTTTCTTTGGGTTGGGCATATGTTGTTCTGGTTTCTGAAAACCAAATGTATTCTCGTATTTTTTGTATGCCAACTTCTTCGTTTAAATTTTGGTCTGCACCAAAAAGCGGTAAGCCTAATTCGTAAAAATCGAATGCTCCGCCTGTACCATCAACTTTTTTAGTGTCTTTGCCATATCCTTTTGCTACTCTTTTTACACGTTCGGCAGTAATATCATTGGCGTAATCTTCCATTTCTATTAAAATGAATTTTCTGTTTCCGCCATCTTGTTTATTTAGGTTTAAAACGGCGTGTGCAGTAGTTCCAGAACCAGCAAAGGAATCGAGAATGATGGAATTTTTGTCAGTTGAAACTGTTCCAATAAATTTTACCAATTCAGAAGGTTTAGGAAAATCAAATTTCTTAGTGTCGAAGATTTCTTTTAATTCATTTGTTCCTTGGGTATTTAAAAATTCATCTAGCAAAGCTTCTGGATATTTGTTTACATAATCAACAGCTCGTTCTTTCATATAAACCCTTCCTTTATCAAAGTGTACAAGATTTTTATTAAACCTTTCTAAAAAAGTTTCTGAACCCCATCTCCATATCCCATATTCATTCCCTCTTTTTCTTGGTCTATAACATTTAAATCCTTTTTCTAAGAACTTTATATTTGCTTCTTCGTAAACGGGTTGATTTTCTAAGTTATAATCAAAAAGTATCCTTACTTCTTTTGATTTTTGATTGTAAAAAACTGAGTAACCCATTTTTGTTCTTTGTGGTAGGGTATCTCCACCACCTTGCATTTCTAAAGCTCTAATACTAAAAAAACCATCTTTATCTTTAAGGTTGAATTTTTTGTTATTCTTAATTTGGTATGGATGAAATTCAAAAGTGTTTTTCTTGTAAGGTAAGATATAGTCTGCTGTTGTAATCACTTTGTTACTTCCTGTATCATTTTTCGAACCACTACTTTGTTTCCGTGTAATTAAACCTAAAAAATTCCTCACCCCAAAAATTTCGTCACAAATCAATTTTAAATTAGCTTGTTCATTATCATCAATACTTATAAAAATGGCACCATCGTCTGCCAATAGTTTGTGTAATAACTGTAAGCGTGGGTACATCATACATAGCCATTTGTCGTGCCGAGTTAAATCTTCTCCATCTTTACCAACAACTTCTCCCAACCATTTTTTTATTTTTGGATGGTTAACATTATCATTATATACCCAACTTTCATTTCCCGTATTGTAAGGAGGGTCTATATAAATACATTTTATTTTCCCCTCGTATTCTGGTAATAGGCTTTTTAAGGCTTCTAAATTATCTCCATGTACTATTTTGTTTCCGCTTTCGGTTTGTGCATTTATTTGTCCGTCTTTAGCAGTAAAACCGTATTTATGTTCCAATACTCTAAATGGCACATCTTGATGATGGTTTATAACTTTATCTTTTCCAATCCAATTGAGTGTTGGCATATTATATGTTTATATTTTAAATATTTTATTTAAAAATAGATGCACTAAAAAAATAGTTTTGTTTTTAATTTGTGCTACTCTTAAATGTAAAATGTTTTATTTAGGAAGGTTTAAATATATAATATTTTAGAGAAAATCCCACTACTATTAATTTCCTAAAAATATAAATTGTTTTAAATTTTAAAGCCTTAAAAAAGGGTTTCGAAGTTACTTATTAAATGGATGAATTTTGATTCTAAAATTAATTTTTGGTTGTTTTATTAATGGAAATTATAAATCTATTAGAGTTTGATTGTTTATCTCTATTAATTTTCGACTATCCATATTTTCTTTACTATTTCAAATAATAATTTACTTCTATACTCCAAAATTTCAGAATCGAACTTATCAGTATAAACAAATTCCATGTTAGTTTGCGATTTGAACCGTTGATTAAATTCAATAAAACGTGAATTGGTTGAATGATAAAAACTATCAATTAATGTACGGCCCCATACTAAACCATTATTATAGGTTTTTCTTTTTCCTAAATAATATTCTTCATTATTAGAAATGATGTTATCCATATTGTACAAAAGTAGTAATCCGCCTAATCTATTTCTTTGATTTTCAAACTCCTCATCCGAATGAAAGTATTGTTTGTTTTCATCATTTCTAGATAATATATGTTCTATATGATAGCCTGTTTTGTGACCTGTTTTTGTGGAGATATAAAGCACATCATTCTCCATTGTTTTTTCTGTATTATCACAAATGTATTTTTCAACACGTGCAAAGAAATATCTCAATGGTCTGCGTTCAATATTATCATATCCCCTTGTTTTAAACCTGTCATAATCAAGTAAAGATGTAATTTGGGTTAAATTTCTAGCTTCTTTGATTCTTTGTTCAATGGCGTTATTAAAAATATTTCTGTAATCAGAAATATCCTTTTGTTGCAAATCTCTATTTAATTGGTAAGATATTTCTTGATAATTATTACTATTATAAATTCCATTTAAACGGAGCAACATATAGAGTCTATCAATTTCCTTTGCAATGGATTCAATTTTTACCTGTTCTTTCTCATCTTCGATGGTACATGCAGCTATGATATTTTGATATTGACCAGATAAATCGTTTATATCGTTGTTATAGCTTAAAAATTCATACTCATTTCTCCTAATTACCGAATAAAGTTTAGAATAATAGGTTAAATCATCTTCTATAAAATCTTTTATATTTTTAGCATGGTTTTTATCTTTTTTTCTGAATTGTAAACTGTCTGCTATATCATTAGATTCAAATATATATCTATGGTATTGGTTATTAATTGCTTTTTCCAAGTCTGCATTCCTTTTGAAAATGAATTTTCCTTTTAAATAATCAATAAAAAAGGCATCTTCAATTCCGCTTAAGCGAGTTATGGAATCTTCCCATAGCGTGCTATATTTCTCCGTATCAGCTTTGTCAAGCGCACCAACTAATTTACCCTTTAAAATTTCAAAAGGTTTTAGAGCAACACCCCTGTCATTTATGACCTCAAAGACCATAGGCGTGTCGTCTTTTTCAATTTTTAATTCAACCAGCACTAATCGTTCAAGAAAGTACATGATGAAAGATTTAAGTTTTTCTTTTGATAAGTTTTTGTCGTCGATATACTTTGATATATCCTTAAACCTTTCGTTTATATTTTCTTCCGTGACACTTTCAAACTCGCCTGTGAAATCCTTGTTTTCAACAAGGTGTTGCATGATGCGTTTTCTTTTCTCATTATCTATCCAAAAAATATTTCCTTTGAATTTGTCTTTTCCATAAATGCAATCTTTCAAAGTGTCAATTAAGTTTTCAAAATATTCTTTATCCAGAATTGCAAGTCTGAGCAATTTCAAAGCAATTAAGGTTAATGTGGTTAGTCTTTGTTGACCATCAACGATATACTCTTTGCCCCCGATAGTATTGGTTATATATATATTTAAGTAGTACCAATTATATTTAGCAAGAACTTCTGCTGTAAGATCTTTATCTTTATGGTCTTCATAAGCAAGTTCAAAAGTGAAAAATATATCTTCAAGTAAAATATTGACAATTTCTTTTTTCCATACATATTCTCTTTGATAAAAATCGATGTAATAAGTTCTTTGCTTTAAACACTTTTCAACTGTCTGATTATTTGGCTGTATGTTCATAAATAATTTTGTTTATTTTTTTAGTGGATGACATATACTAATAAGAAAAATTAATGTCAGAATGTTGTTTGATTCTGTAATTGAATTGTAATATTAATACATAAACAAATGTAATCAAATGCTTATTAGTTATTCGTTATTTAAGTTAGAAAATTATACTAAAATTTGTAGATTCTACATAGCCTTTCTAAAATCATCCTTAATAATACTCATATTGTTTTGAGCATAGTTTCTATTAACATCTAAACTGTTTTTTTCGCTTTCGTATTTCTCATTAAAATTTTCAAGCATTTTAATATAAGCTTCGGCTTGATTTTTTAAAGAATAGTTTTTGTGTGTTTGAGCATGTGATTGAAGTATGTATAAAATATCTAACGAAATGAATATACAGGTATTGATTTTAGAGAAAATAATTGAATTTTGGCAACCGCCAATATTGTCAAACATCCAATTAAATTGCTTATTAAATTCTGCAAAGATATTACTCACTCTTTCAACCTCTATATCTGACAAATCAAAAAAGAAAGCCCTGTACAACGTGTAAATTTGAGAATTGTATGAATTTAATATTTTGACATTGTCTAAAAGCACTTTCTTATAGGTTCGTAGATATGCTTCTAGAAAGGTTTTGCTTTTGTGTTTAAGCCACTCCCCTTGCCCTAAATAAATAGTGTGTTTTTCTTGATACTCCGATAAACTAATACTGATTTTTAATTGTTTCATTCCTAATTCGAATTAACAAAATGGTTCAAAATAAGGGAATGATTAACTTTTGTGTGAATTTACTTAATCAAAAAACAGATTTAGGTGTAAATGAATTTTTTCGCTCTAAGCCATTGATTTTACTAGGATTTATTATTTGCATATTATTAATTATAGAACAAATACTATCGTAAGTAAAATAGCGAATAGAACTCTTTTTGTTCTATTTTACATAGTTGCAGATATGATGCCTTTAGGTTCATATCGATAGCAATTATGTAACAGCTATTTTACGACCAACAAATTAGACGTTATTTAAAATAGCCGCATGCCAATGCGCTCGATTGCTTTTTAAAAATTTAAATGCTCAATGCATTTATTTTTAAACACAATTATCCATCGCTTGCCAGCGCCAAATTAAAAGCTAACCTTTTTACTCTGTTTTAAAATTCGCGTATTCGACAAAATGTACGTTATAAAAAATTTTAGACGATTCTCGTAAGCTTGCCACAAGAGCATAAAATTTTCCCTTGCTCAAATACTTCAATTAATCTTTTTTTTTTTTAATGTTTCATTATTAGATATTTTAAAAATTGATACTCAATCAATTCTTTAAAATAGTGTCTTGAAACAAAAGAAACAAAAATTCAAGGCTGCATAAACTTTTGGAAACAATTTACGGCTAATTCGCTATATTTTAGGAAACATTGTAACTCGTTTACAATTTTTTGAAATCCCTTGTGTAACCATAACTCTTAAGAAACTATAATTGCTAAACCCCTAAAATATACACGCTCACTTCACCTTATTGTTTTACAAAAATTTTATGAGGCCAAGGAAAACTTCGAGATTCTATTTTATTTTCTTTACCAATTTTTTCATTCCACCTCATAAATCTATCATGACTTTTAACACTACCAAAAAGAGTTCCTATTTTTGATAATATCAAATCATCCAATTTGAAAATAGTTTTATAAATATCAATAGAATTGAAACTATAAAATTGTTCTAAAAAATCATCAAATGGTCCAAAAACCTCCTTGTATAATTCTTCAATATGTTGATGATAACCATTTCCTCTGACGTTCATTGTATCTAGCATTACGCTATTACGCATCCAACTATCTGGCTCATCTTCAGTTTTATCAGGTATGTTTTTAGAGATTTCTAAAAAAACAAAGTTGGTTTTTAGTTTTAAGAGCTGTTCATAAATCAAGTTTGCTTCTTCTTGTTTTGGTATAACTCCCTTGTTTAAATTTGGGTGTGCTAAACAAATACTCATTGCATATTCTAATAATACTTCAATGTGTTCATCTTCAATAACTTTATCACCTTCTCTCTCATCTTCATATATCATAAATAGAAAGGCGATAATAATATTTAGAATCAAAATTATCTTCTAACCTCTTTATTGCTGCTTTTTTAACAACCTTTATAATCTCCTCTTTTAATTCAGGAACTTCTAATACATTTTGATATTTTGAGAAATTTGAGAAAAAATCATTTTCTATAGTTTCTTCGTTTAAACTTGTTCCAATTTTTGAAAAAATATTTACTAATCTATTGTCCTTCTTTTCAAAGTTTTGAATTGATAAATAATAATCAAAACCTTTATTATATGAATGTGTGTCAAACAATTCATATTCACTTAATAATTTTAAAATGTTCTTTGTATTAGTTAGGTTTATATCACTTCTATAATGAAATAGAGTTTCAAATTTTATTAAACTAACTAAATAATCATCTTTCAATAATACAATTAATGAAATATACTTTTTAAGAAGTAAATTTAATTTGGTCTTTCTCATTTTAATTCGAGAAAGTATATAAGCGAAGTTTTGAATGATATTTTTTACTTTATCTCTAAAAAGATAATTTTCCTTATTCTCATTTATTCGTTTAATGGAAAGAATCAAGTTATCCAAATTGTCATTAAAACGATTAAAAACTAGAAGTTCATCGTTCAATTCAATTTGATTAATATCATACTTTAGAAGCAATCTATTAACTTTTGTGCTATCACCATGCATCAACCAATTATATAGGAATGTAAATTCAAATTTATCATATTTAGTAGAATCAGGATTATATATATTATATAATGCAAACATTGATTCCAATGACTTATGTACAAGGATTTGAAATTCATTGAATACATCATAAATTATTAAATTATACTCAATAAAAAAGGAAACTCTTAAAAACTCAAATTTTAGGTTATTAGCTTGTTGTCCTCTGAAATAACCTCCATTTTTATCTTTTCTATGGTGATTTTGAATTTCGGTAAATTGTCTATCAATTTCCCAAATAGAATTATTTATGAATTGATTTTCTTTTATCCAATCAAATACATGCTTGTAATAATTATGTTCAATTAGAATCTCGTCATAAACAAAATTAATTTTCTTTAATTCGATTAGAATTTGATGTCTGTCAGATTCGAAATAATGGTTTTTTATTAAGTTTTTTAAGTTTATAAGATTGTATTTACATAGTATATTTAATATTGAGTTATCCTTGTTTTTTGTTTCGTGGATAACTTCCTTGTATAATAAATACGCATTTTTTAAATCTCCTAGTAAGTAATATGTATAAGCTTGTCTAAATTTAATAATTGAGGTATCATTTTGCTTTCGGTTTTTTAATAAATCAGTAGCATATTTAAAGTTCAATTTATTATAATTACATCGTTCACAATCACAAGTGTTACTATAATCATAAAGAGCATGAATACATATACGGTCTTTATACCCTTTGCCATTCCATTTAAAATGTTGAATTAGATTACTCTTTAGAAAATCAATGATTTCTTTTAGTTCATTTTCAAAGTTTGAGATTGAAATATTATCTCTAAATTCTTTTTTAACAGTTATAGTATTATTTTTTCTTTCTAAAGCTTCAAATAAATCGTAAAATTCAGAATTGTCTGTGTATAATGTTTCATTATAAAAGTATGTTTTGTTTTTTGTTCCCTTAAAAGGATACATTCTACTTATAACGTGCTTTGGTATAATTGTAAGTCCGTCAAATTTCTTTATACTTTTAAGTATCTTATCTATAATATTAATTTCAGGATTTTCTAAATCTTTAAAATCATATTCCTCGTCAGATGAAAGTTTTGATTTTAAAAATTTATGTGTCTGAATCCTATCGCTTTTCTCCAATTCCATATAGAACTTATCGAAGTTCTTGAGATTAAGTTCATTTGTAATAGGTATGAATATTTGTAATGTTCTCTTATTCGTTTTTAATTGTGCTTCTATTCTTTCTTTAATTGAATTATCTAATTGAATCCAATACCAATAAACTTTCATTAGTTTTAAATCGCAAACTGTAAAAAATATAGGCTTGTTAAGTTCATTCAAAAAATATTTTGCATGTCTTAATTTTAATTGAAAAGAAATATTTCCAGCTTCTGGGTAAGATTTCCCTTTAATGATATTTATCTTTTCTGTTCCTTTGTTTTGATTAAATACAACATTGAGTGACTCTCCAGTTGTTCGGTCTCTAATCTCATAGAAATAGTCAATTCCAATCTCATGACTTAATTTACTGGGATGTTTACCAATTATTTTATTGTTTTGAGCAAACACTTCCAAAAGAACATTATTCAATAAACTATTTGCTTTTTCTTCTAATTCTGTATTGGTATATTTCATACCTAAATGTAATCAAATAGACTCTTTGGATAAAAAGAAGTTTTGAACATTTATAAACCATTCCACACACATTATGCTTCCCTCCTACGTCGTCGCATAAAAAGTGTTACATTAACATTGCAGAAGAAACATTTTAGAATATATTTTTTAAAGAAACTTTAGTAACAACTTTCGCTTTTAGCCAAAGCTCAAGTTACATAACGCAGAACATTATAGTACAAATGTTATCATTGCTATTTTATGAGAGGAAACAATTACGTTTCGTTATTCTATATTTTAGTTTTGACCAAAATTTTTTGTGTTGTAATTTTTTATAAAGACGTATTTCACTTAATGCTGCTTTTGCTTTCGTAAAACTTTTACAACCCGGGAATGCGTTATTTGCAACAAGTTCCATTGGTAACCTTCAAAATCGGTTGTATTCATAAATTGAACAACCACGGCATCGATATCTTTATGGTATTCTGCCATACTTTGATAGCCTGGAATTAATCCACCATGATTAAATTCATAGATTGAAGCATATAGTTTCATTTCGTTTTCATTAAGTAATGATCCATCATTTAAGGCTCTTAAAAAAATACCGACATCTTCTGCGGTAGCAATCATAGAGCCATAATCGGTTGTTTTAATATCTTCCTCTACGCCTATATAATACCCACTCATTAAGTAGCCCATATCTATCTCATCAAGCGAACCATAAGTGTTTTTTAAACCAAGCGGCTCTAAAATCACCTCTTTTATGTACTGAAACTTACTTTTACCTTTCACTTTTTCAATGAGCATAGAAAGTAGTAAATAGTTGGTATTGCAATATTCGTAGTCTGTATCTGGTTTAAAATTTGCGGGTAAATCAAGAATTAAGTTTAGAGCAGCTTCATTTGTTTTAGTGGGATGGTTCCAAAAATTGGGTGTATTGGTAAAATTTGGGAGGCCACTTCTATGTTGCACCAACATTTTTAAGGTGATGCTTTCTGCATTTTCAATTCGTCCCTTTAGTTCTGGAAAGTAATCTGCAAGCGTTTTATCTAATGACAAGCGTTTGTCATGGACCAATTTGGTAATGGCAACAGCATCATACAACTTACTGATACTCGCAATTTTGAATAAAGCCTTAGGATTGGCAGGTATTTTTTGTTCTCGGTTATGGTAGCCAGCGGCATAAAACGCCGGTGGTTTCCCAGCTTCATCTACATAGACTATAACACCATCAAAACCATAACTTAAGGATTGATTGACTTGCTCTTGAACCGTTTTCGGTAATGGTAGTATCCAAGCTTTTACTAAAATCCAAGGGACAAACCACAAAGAAATAAAAGTACCAGTAAACAATACTATTCTGAAAATTTGTTTGGCTTTAGTAGTTTTTCGTTTGGTATTTTCCATAATTCTATAAGATACAAATTTCTAATGTCTTTAATTTATGGGACAAAAATAGTTCAGAATGCCATAAAAATAGAATGTGGGTTACCGAACTGTAATATATTTAGGATGAATTGGTTTTGTTTGTTTTATGGGTTTTAATTCAAAAGCCATATGTCATTTAATGAATGATAGCTACCATATAATCACGATACCTCTTTCCGCAACACTTCCAAAGGTGGACTTTTTAAAACGGATTTCATGTTGCTAAGGCCAATAAGTACCACCAAAAACGTAATAGCAGGTAGAAAAACCAGAAAAGGAATTGCTGATGGCACAAAAGGTTCTTTAAATAAAAAGGTCGCTAATAATTGACTTCCAATTAAAGATAATAAAATACCTGTTAAGCTTCCCAAGATGCCTAAATACACATATTCCAATGCTGTAATTTCTAAAATTTGTTTGCTTTTTGCACCCAAAGTTCGCAATAAGACGCTTTCTTTAATTCGCTGGTACTTGCTATTTCTAACCGAACCTATAAGCACAATAAAACCAGTTAAAATACTAAAGAATGCCATAAAATTAATAATCCATGAAATCTTATCTAAAATATCTTCTACAATGGTAAAAACTTGGCGTAAATCTAAAATAGTTATATTAGGATATTGTTGTACCAAATCCCTTTGAAACGCCGCAGAACCTTCTTTACTAGGCACATAGGCGGACATGACATTAAATTGAGGTGCTTTTTCTAAAACACCCGTTGGAAATAAAATATTAAAATTTATTTTCATACTGCTCCAATCTACTTTTCGAATACTGCCCACCACGGTTTCCATCACAACCCCTTGAATATTAAATGTGACCGCATCCCCTACTTTTAAATTCGCATCTTTGGCAACATTATCTGTAATTGAGATATAGATAGGGTTTCCTTTTACAAATTGTCCTGTCCATTTGCCTTCCAATATTTCTTCTGTTTCTACTAAAGCATCTCTATATGTCACTCTAAATTCTCTATTAAAAATCCCTTTCATCCTTCTAGCGGTGCTGTCGTTGCTAATGGTATTTGCCGATTTACCACGAATACGTTCCACACGCATGGTTATGATGGGGATGTTATCAATCACGTCCAATCCTTTACTTTTAAAGGTCTCTAAAAGCGCATTTTCCTGTTCACTTTGTACATCCAATAAAATGATATTTGCATCACTTTTTTTATTTTCAATAGATGTTTTTGCCAGTAAAATATCCTTAGTAAAATACAAGGTACTTATTAAAAAAGTTCCCAATCCAATCGCTAAAACAAGTACCATGGTTTGGTTATTGGGGCGGAATAAATTTAATAAGCTTTGGCGTTTGGTATAGCCCCAAGAACTCGGAAAGTATTTTTTAATCCATTTGATAAATACTTGAGATATACCAGCCATAATAGCACTGGTGATAAAAATACCCGCTGTAAAAATCAATCCATGCAGGGCATCTTTCAAAATCCAATAAGAAAATAAATAGATAAAAAGTAGAATGACTATTAACACGGCCATTCGTGCTTTTTTAGGTTTTTGTAATGGGTCTCCTGAACCTCTTAAAACTTCTAAAGGAGATACATACCAAGTGCCTAACAAGGGTAATAAAGCAAACAAAACCGACATGAATACCCCTAAAGAGACACCTAAAATTATAGGCCAAATAGAAATTGAAATGGCGACATCAAATGGTAAAAAGTCTTGTAATATATAAGGAAATGCATATTGTAATGCCGTTCCGATGGCTGAACCTATCAATCCGCCTACAAATCCAATACTAATAATTTGGAGTAAATAAATTAAAAAGGTTTGTTTTCTAGAGGCGCCCAAACATTTTAAAATAGCAACACTTTGTAATTTCTCTTTTATGTAAATGTGTACAGAACTTGCAATACCAATGCAACCCAGTAAAAGAGCAATAAAAGCAACTAAGTTTAAAAAGCGACTCACGTTATCGTACCGTCTTCCTAAACGTTGGCTAGTGCTAGTATGGGTGTCTAAATCAGCATTTTCAGCGTCGAGAATCGGATTTATTCTTTTACTCAAGCCTTCTAAATCCATTTCTGGTGCTCTAAAAAAATATTGGTATTCTTTTCTGCTCCCTAGTTGCAATAAGTCCGTTTCTTCTAAAAAACGAAAAGGAATTAAAACGAGCGGTGCTACAGAAGATGAAATAGCCGTACTTCCAGGAATTGATTTTAATGCACCTGTAATGGGGATTGTTAATTCGCCTATTTTAATAGAATCTCCAGGTTTTATATCGTATTGCAAAAGCAAGGTAGCATCTACCAAAGCACCTCCCAAGTTTTGATAGGTTTCGCCAGCATTTTCAGGAGTAGTTGCTATGTTTCCGTAAAAAGGAAAATCGCCTTCAATAGCCCTGACTTTTACTAATTTAGTACCGTTATTTTTAGGAAAAGCAGCCATGGAAACGAAATTAACTTCAGAGGCATCCGCCCCTAGGGAGTCTATAATGGCTTGTGCTTTTTTAGAGGGTGCTTCTTTGCTATCAATAATAAAATCGGCACCCATTAAGGCTTTCGATTGTTGTTTTATGTTTTGCTTTAAGTTATCACTGAACAATTGAATGGAAACCACCGCAGCAATACCCAATATAATGGATGCCATAAAAAGCAGTAACCTAGAAAGGCTTGCCTTACCATCTCTCCAAGCCATTTTTAAAAGCCACTGAAAATTCGCTTTTGAATTGATTTTGCTCATTAAATAGTACTTGTTTTTTCGTTTGAAGTAATCTTTCCGCCTTTTAATCTTAAAATTTGTTGTGTTCTGTTTGCCAAATCCAAATCGTGTGTAATCATCACTAACGTGGTGCCAGCCTCTTTATTCAAATCAAAAAGTAACTGAATCACCTTTTCGCCTGTTTCTTCATCTAAATTCCCCGTAGGTTCATCTGCAAATAAAATAGACGGTTTATTAGAAAAGGCACGCGCCAATGCCACGCGCTGTTGTTCGCCTCCAGATAATTGTGAGGGATAATGATGCAAACGATCTCCTAAACCCACTTTTTCTAATAACGCGATACCGAATTGAGCTGCCTTTTTTTCACCTTGTAATTCTAAAGGAACAATCACGTTTTCTAAAGCCGTTAAGGTGGGTAACAATTGAAAATTCTGAAAAATAAAGCCCACTTCCTTGTTTCGCAAGGCGGCACGTTCATCTTCATTTAAGTCCTGTAAAGGGGTTCCGCATAATTCAATGGTGCCTGAACTTGGGTAATCTAAACCGGCACACAAACCCAATAAAGTGGTTTTTCCACTTCCAGAAGGTCCCACAATGGAGAACACACTCCCGGTTTCTACTTCAAAAGTGATATTACTAATGACTGTTAATTTTTTAGAACCACTGGTATAAGTTTTCTCTAAATCATTAATCTTTAATATATTTGACATTATTTTTATTTAAGATTTTTACTATAATAAACGGATGTTGAAAAATAAACAATTGATACGTAATATAAACATGAGAACTCAAAAGGTTTTCTTAAAGTTTTGGTGTTTTTGCATGCTGATACTCCTACTCTCTTGTAAATCTGATGGTTCTAAAAAAGCAACGGAATCAGATACAAGTACTCCTAAAGCTGAAATTGAGACCACTCAAAAAAGCAGTTCAAAAAAAATCGTCTTTTTTGGTGATAGTTTAACGGCAGGATATGGTTTAGACGATGTTAACGATGCGTTTCCAGGTATTATTCAACGTAAAATTGACTCTTTGGAATTAGATTATAGCATTGTGAATTCTGGTGTAAGTGGTGAAACGACTTCGGGTGGAAAAAATAGAATTGATTGGGTGTTAAATGAAAAGCCTTCTATTTTTATTTTAGAATTGGGTGCCAATGATGGTTTAAGAGGGGTGCCCTTAAAACAATCCAAGGAAAATTTACAAGCCATCATAGACGCTGTTAAGAAAAAATATCCTGACACTAAAATTGTTTTGGCAGGGATGCAACTACCACCCAATATGGGTCAAACCTATACCACCGAGTTTAAAAATATATTTCCTGAATTGGCTAAAAAAAATGACGTGCAATTAATTCCTTTTTTATTAGAGGACGTGGGCGGGGTTTCTGCTTTAAATCAATCGGATGGCATTCATCCTACCAAAGAAGGACATCAAATAATGGCGAAAAATGTTTGGGATGTTTTGGAACCTATGCTTCAATAAAAAACATTCGAATAGTTGTTTTCCGACTCTTAAATATTTTCAAGTTTTATAAGGCGGTAAATTATAGTACATATAGTTTATCATTCATTTTAACACAATTACCTTACTTTTTAATACCCATTTCCCATCAACTTGTTCACTGGAAGTTACTGTAATTTTATTGACCCCTGTTTTTTTAAAAACGTCAATAAGTTTCAGGTTTTTATGTACGGCTGTATTAATTACGATAGGCTCGGTTAGTAACGTGCCATTTGTTGCATTAAAAACATAAAGGCTTTTGGTAGTTGCTTTTATGTCCCAAAAACCTATCTCGTCGGCACCGTCGCTATTAAGGTCTTTAAGATTTTCTAATTGCGATTGGTAGGCTCCTTTTATGGTAATGGGTTTTAGGTCTTTATTACTAAATAGGATGACGCTGTTGCATCCGCCTTGGCATGTTATGGTATCACTGTTTTTGGTATTGGTATCTATAACGGATTGTATTACTGGAGCGATTACTTTAGCATAGTCTGATAAACCGTCGCCGTTAAAATCACCATATAGTTGCCTATTTTTAGAGAGGGTCACATTACTTTCGCGAGTACTTGGAAAAATAGGTGCCTCTTGGTTTTTTGCATTTTTAGAAAGGCCCTCTCTAAGTATTTTGAATTTACCATTTTTAATCGTTAAGGAAAGATACGAGGGGTAATCGGCTTTTATGCCGCTGTATGTAACTTGTTTGATGAAGGTTACTAAAAAGTTACCCTCTACTTTAGTGACATCTAATTGGTTATTATAAATACGTTGTGTATAGTCTGGAAATTGTTGAAACAGCAAATTCTTATCTTGCTGTACTTCGTCTCTGGTGAAGTCTTTTTCGTAATAGTTCACCACATCAAAATAGTAGCGATCTAAGTACGTCGATTTTATTAGTGTATGGGCATTGTTCCATTGTTTTACAAACGTTCGTACCTCTTTTTCGCTTTTAGGTTTAACCTCGTTGCAACTAAATACCAGTAGAATAAGTAGGCAGGAAAACAGGGAAAGATACTTCATAGTTGAAATGCAATTATTGCTTTAAAATGAACCTTAAAGATACATGATTAATTATGGATTATCTAGTGTATGTTTATTAATTAAAGTGTTGCGTCCTATTTCAATACGAATGTATTTCATAGCTTATAATCTTAAAAGAAACAAGGGAAGACGTTATTAAATGCCTTCCCTTTTAGTTACTAGTGCGGTGTATGTTATTTAAAATATCTGGCTTTGAATAACATTAACAACTATTTAGCTTTAACAGGTTTATATTTGATTTCTATTTATCGTTTTACTTGTTTACCCCTGCAAGTTGAAATTGATTTTTCTATTCCTGATGGATATAAAGTTCAAAATGTGAATTGTATTTTAACGGGGCTTTGTAAAGCGTGTTCTTAAGCTTTGTTTTAAAATACTTACCTCCTCGTTGTTCCTTTACATGTGTTTTTACTGGAATTTTAAAAAATACAGCTATTTTAGAAATAAATTTACATGAGCATTAATTCGTTCCCATATCCTTTGAAAGTTTAAAATAAAAAGTGGTTCCCATGTCTAGTTCACTTTCTAACCAAATGGAGCCCTTATAATGACTAATTATTTTTTTAACTATAGAAAGTCCAATGCCAGATGAAGATCCTGTGCTTTCTAACTTGGTAAAGACTTTAAATATTTTTTCGAAATAATCTGCTTTAATACCAATACCATTGTCTTTTACAAAAAACTGGTAGCTTGAATCTTTTTCAACACATCCTATTTCTACTAATCCGTTGTCTTTATCGCAATAATTTATGGCATTTTGAATTAAGTTTTGAAAAACCTGTTTAAACCTCCAGGTGTTTCCAAATAAACTAGGTAAGTTTTCTTGAACCGTGATTTTAATATGATTTGGTATTAAAATGGTTTGTAATACCTCTGTTATAATTAAATTAAAATCCACGAGTTTGTCTACCTCATCTAATTTATCAATAGTAGAATAATCTAAAATCCCTTTAATTAGAAAGTCCATTTTTTCTACATTAAACAATACTTGTTTTAAAGGTTTAAACGCATTTTCATCTAAAGCCTCCTTATTATCGTCCATAAACCAGCCTACTAATGTGTAAATATTAATGAGTGGCGCTTTTAAATCATGTGATACAACGTGTGCATATTCATTTAATTCTTCGTTTTGTATGGATAAACTTTTTAACAACGCTTCTTTTTTAATTTCCTGGGCTTTTATCTGTTCTTCATATTCCTTTTTCTGAAGAACATTCACAAGCATATTGGCATATACAAAAAGAATTTCTTGTTCATTTTTAGAAAAGGTATTTAGCTTTTTAACCGAGTCGAAACCAATAAAACCAATGAGTTCGTTGTTTTTAATTTTTGGTATGGTTATTAAACTTTTTATGCCTTGAGGCTCTAAAACGGCACGCAACCCAAATTCTCCATCTTTGGGTAAAAGGCTAACATCTTCTATATAAAAAGCGTCTCCTTTTTTGTGGGCGTCTAACCACTGTGTAATATAATCTAATGGTAGGTTTTGTAAATTATCTATTTCTGGCTCTATGTCTTTTGCGCACCATTCGTAGGTGTTTGAACAGGTATTGTTTGTGAAATCGTAAGAAAAAATATAACTTCTGTCTGACAATACAAACTCACCTATCTGTTGTAAAGATTCGCATATTAACTTATCTATATCGGATAAATCGGAATTAATATATTTTGTAGAAATACTTATTAAAAGGTCTTGAAAACGTAAATGTCTTTCAATAATTTTATCTTTTTCTAACTGCGAAGTATTTTGATTATAATCACTTTTATTAACTTCTGAAATTTTGTTGGTTGTATGTAGGTTTTCTTTTTGCATGGATGGGGTTAATTTGGTTTTTACTTCATATACTTTTAGGTTTAGCAAATATATTATTTTTTATCAATATTTTCTTATAAAAATAAATCTATGGTTTTGCAAGATTTACATCAATCTGTAACTTTTACTTCAAGGTCAATTCACTTTTACCAAAGCAAAGTTACACGATTCATTATGTTGTTTTTTAAGCCTTAATTTTTATCACGATTCTTATTTCGCTTCCATATAATATAAAAAATAATCATAAGTATTGGCAGAATAATAAATACAATCAAATCAAAAGGGCTTGTAAAATCAATTGGGCTATTATCATCTGGATTTGGAGTACCAATAGGCAATTGCATTAGTGGGGAATATAATATGTTTTTCATTATGCTTCTCTGTATGGATTTAACGCAATTTACAAATTTCAATCGAATTAGAATAATAGTCTTAATATTACCAAATTAAGACTCATGGTTTCTTTTTAATGGCCTTCATTTCTTGAAATAATTCTTTAAATAGACCACGAGCAATTAGTAATTTCATAATCTCATTGGTTCCGGCGTAAATTCTAGCTACTCTATTATCTGCATACATGCGGGCTATGGGGTAATCCCACATATAACCATATCCGCCAAATAACTGCAAACATTCATCTACCACCTTGTTGTGCATATCGGTTGCAGAATACTTCGCCATAGACGCGCTTTCTGCCGATAGTTTGTGTTTTGCCAATAGTAGTGTACAGCGATCTAAAAAAGCTTGGTGTATTTGTAGTTGCGTGGCACATTCTGCCAATTTAAATTGTGTATTTTGAAACCCTGCAATGGGTTTTTTAAAAGCAGTTCTTGTAGAGGTGTATGCTATAGTTTGCTCTATGGCACCTTGTGCACCACCAATGGCATTGAGCGCTACGGTTAGACGCTCTCTAGCCAACTCTGTCATCATAATTTTAAAACCTAAGCCTTCTTCGCCCAATAAATTTTCTTTTGGCACTTTTACATTGTCAAAAAACAACTCACAAGTATCTTGGGCTTTCATCCCTATTTTTTTAAACGGAATTCCTTTTTCAAAACCATCAAAAGTGCTTTCCATAATCAATAAAGAGACGCCTTCTTTATCGGTTCCCGGATTGGTTTTTACGGCAACAATAGACATATCGCTCATGTAGCCATTGGTAATAAAGGTTTTTTGTCCGTTTACCAAATAATGATCGCCTTTATTTACCGCAGTGGTTTTAATAGCTTTAAGATCGCTACCGCAGTTGGGTTCGGTCATTCCAAGAGAGGTTATCATTTTCCCGCTAGCCATAACAGGTAAATATTTCTGTTTTTGGGTTTCGGTACCATACTTTAAGAGATAAGGCGCAATAATATCTGAATGTAGCGAGAAACCAGGTCCGGTAATGCCTTTTTTTCCCAATTCTTCAATAAATAGAGCACTGAAACTAAAATCTAAACCGCTTCCACCGTATTCTACGGGCATATCAATACACAGTAATCCCAATGCTCCGGCACGTTCCCAAATATCTCTGCTAACCATGCCGTTTTTCTCCCATTCGTCCAAGTGATCCATTATTTCATTCTTGATAAAATCCTGAATCATTTCTTGCATCATTTTATGCTCTTCCGAAGCATATATTTCGCGTTCTATTAAAACATTTTGTAACATATTATGAAGCTTTGATTAATGAATCCTTATGAAATTTACTGATACTTTCAGCTTTTTCTAAGGTATAAAAAAACTAACACATTTCTTTATTTCATGCCCAATCATAAATGCATGTACAATTTTCTGTCTAATTAATATAATAAACACATCATATTTATTTCACCTGTAAACAGCTTTTTATCTATAAAGGGCAATATTAAATGTGATTGTGATAAAAAAATAAAATGACCTTTTTTATATTGTAACCTAATGAAAAATTGAAAAACATGAAAAAAATGACACGCACCTCCTTATTAATTAGCTTACTATTTTTAGTTTATGCTTGCCATGATAAAACGTACCAGAATCAAAATAACAATACGCCGCAAATTGAAGGTATTGGCTATGCAGAAACTAATAAAGCGGCATCATTTGTATACAACACTATTATTACCACACTAGAAGCCAATAGCAATATTGGAATTGTAGCAGAAGTAGACCATGCAGCAAATGCCCAAAATGTTGGACTTCATTTAGATTTTACAAAAACCGTTTACTTTGGAAACCCAAATTTAGGAACACCTATTATGCAGAATAATATAAAAGCTGGATTAGATCTTCCGCAGCGTATTACCGTTTATACAGATGAGGATGGCGATACCGTAGTAGCTTATAATTCTGTAGATTATATAGTTAATAGACATGATATAGGCGATGTCGCAACCACCGATATGATTAAAAATGCCCTTTCCAATTTGGTAAAAGCTGCCACAGGAAAAGAGGCTCTTTTAAACACTGCAACGGTTTCGCAGGTTGCCGGTATTATATCCGTTTCAAGCAACAACGATTTTAATACCACTTACAACAACATTTTAAATACCCTAAATGCCTTAGAGCCCATTACTGTTATGGCAGAATTGAACCACCAAGCAAATGCAGAAAGTGTGAATATGGAATTGATGCCTGCCAAACTTATTATATTTGGAAATCCAGCACTGGGAACGCCTTTAATGGAAGAATCTAGAACCACTGCTTTAGATTTGCCGCAAAAAATATTGGTATACCAAGAGAGTAACAGCGAGGTGAAAATTATTTATAACGATCCCTATTATATGGCCGAACGACATGGCATTAAAAATAATAATGAAACTTTAGAAAAAATTTCCCAAGCCTTGCAAAATATAGCTGCTTCTGGTGCTTCTGAAAATTAAAAATGTTATTTTCAAAGGAAATCATTATTAATCATCTGTATTAAAAGCATTAAAAATTTATAGTTTCAAGTTAAGTACTGCACCATGCATTAACTAAATTTGAGTTCATTTTAAAAATTAAAAATTATGTCATTAATTACCATTATATTAAGTATTCTTTTACCGCCCGTTGCAGTATTTTTAAAGCACGGTATTGGTACCACATTATTAGTAAGCATTTTACTTACGCTTTTAGGTTGGTTGCCGGGTGTAATACATGCTTTTTATGTTAACAGTTAAAAATTTTATATTATGAAAAAAGAAAATAACAAATTACCTTTCAATCCAGAAATCACGAAAGAAGATAAACAAGCTTTAGGAGATAAAGCTGGAAACTTAAGACAAGACAATGGCGAAGATGAACTCTTAAAAAAACGTAAAAATGAGCCAGATTTTGCTGCGGAAAATTTAGATATTCCCGGCGCCAGTAATGCGCGTCCCTTAACAAATGACAGACATTCTGATGAAGAAAATCGTCACCATAGTTTAGGAAGCGCCCATAATGAAAATTTGGAATTGGATATTGATAATGCCGATGAAAGTAAATGAAAGCATCCGACGTATTTGTTAAAGCTTTAGAAAATGAAGGTGTAGAATATATTTTTGGACTTCCAGGGGAAGAAAATTTAGATATTCTTGAATCCATTCGAAAATCAAATCAAATTAAATTTGTATTAACTAGGCATGAACAAGGTGCAGGGTTTATGGCAGCAACTTATGGCAGGTTTACAGGAAAGCCAGGAGTATGCCTATCCACTTTAGGTCCAGGTGCCACCAATTTAATGACTACCGCTGCCTATGCTCAATTAGGCGCCATGCCAATGTTTATGATTACAGGGCAAAAACCTATAAAAAAAAGTAAGCAAGGTAAATTTCAAATTCTAGATGTGGTTGAAATGATGCAACCTTTAACCAAATACACCAAACAAGTAACGCATGCCAATCATATACCTTCAATGATTCGGGAGGCTTTCAGATTATCTCAAGAAGAACGGCCCGGAGCCGTTCATATAGAACTACCCGAGGATATTGCTCAGGAAGCACTTGATGACTTCCGAATTTTTGATGTGGTAAATTATAGAATACCCATTGCCGATAAAACATCCATACAAAAAGCAGTAAAGATGATAAAATCGGCATCAAAGCCATTATTATTAATTGGTGCTGGAGCCAATAGAAATCGATCTTGTACCGCACTCACCCATTTTGTAAATACCATTGGTATTCCGTTTTTTAATACCCAAATGGGTAAAGGAATTGTTGATGAGCGCCATGAACTTTACTTAGGAACTGCAGCTCTTTCTAATGATGATTTTCTTCATGAGGCTGTAAATAAAGCAGATTTAATAATTAATATTGGGCATGATACCATCGAGAAACCGCCTTTTATCATGGATGCCGAAAGAAACCAAAAGGTTATTCATGTTAATTATTTTGCGGCTGAAATTGATCAGTTATACTTTCCACATTTAAATATTATTGGTGATATTGCTGAAAGTGTAAACCATTTAACAAATGCCTTACAACCAGTTGCTAATTCATGGGACAATACATTTTATCTTTATGTAAAACGTAATGTTTGCAGCCATTTAACAAAGTATGAAAACGACAACCGCTTCCCTATTTTGCCGCAACGTTTGGTGAAATTAGTGAGAACGATATTGCCTGAAGATGGCATCCTTACCTTAGATAATGGGATGTATAAGTTATGGTTTGCTAGAAATTATCAAGCTTATGTACAAAACAGTTTAATACTGGATAATGCACTCGCCACTATGGGTGCCGGATTGCCTTCTGCTATGATGGTTAAAGAATTGTACCCAGATAGAAAAGTGGTTTCCATAAATGGTGATGGTGGTTTTATGATGAATTCCCAAGAGCTGGAAACGGCATCGCGACTTAATTTAGATATCGTTATTATCATTTTAAATGATCATGGCTATGGAATGATTGAATGGAAGCAAGAAGCGGATGGGTTTCCTAAATATGGATTGGAATATACCAATCCTGATTTTGTAAAATACGCCGAAAGCTTTGGTGCTACGGGTTATAAACCAAATTCCGTTGAAGATTTTGAAGCCGTATTTAAAAAAGCTTTAGATTCAAAAGGCATTCAAATTATAGATTTAGCGGTCGATTATTCGTTAAATCACCATATATTAAATGTTCTTATTAAAGAATTTTCAGAAAAATTAAAAGCAGATCAACATGAATAAAGCAGTGTCCATAAACCCGGTAACCGAAGAAACCATTGCAGAATACGATCGTATTTCAACAGAAGACGCTAATTCAAAAATAGAAAAAGCACACATGGCTTTTAAAAATTGGAAGACAACCACCTATACTGAACGTGCTAAACTTCTATATAAACTAGCCGAGGTGTTTGAAAACAACAAAGAGGATTATGCCCAATTAGCAACTTTGGAAATGGGTAAAACCACGCAACAAGCAAAAAAAGAAGTCGAAAAATGTGCATGGATTTGCAAGTATTATGCTGATCATGGAGCAGATTTATTAAAAGACGTGTTGGTGGACACCGAA
Source organism: Mariniflexile fucanivorans (assembly GCF_004341235.1). GTDB lineage: Bacteria > Bacteroidota > Bacteroidia > Flavobacteriales > Flavobacteriaceae > Mariniflexile > Mariniflexile fucanivorans. Next base: position 126,699 of record NZ_SLUP01000006.1, on the reverse strand, counting down.
GCTTCTAAAAGTTACGTCACATATCAACCTCTAGGGGTTGTGTTGGCTGTGATGCCATGGAATTTCCCTTTTTATCAAGTCATTCGTTTTGCGGTGCCTGCCCTCATGGCAGGTAATACGGGAGTTTTAAAACATGCTTCCAATGTACAAGGTTGTGCTTTCGCCATCGAAGATGCCATATTAAAAGCAGGTTTTCCTGAAGGGGTTTTTATGAATTTAAATGTTCCTTCCGATGCCATGGAGCCGATTATTGCACATGAACATATTGTAGCGGTAACGCTTACGGGTAGCGCACCTGCTGGTAAATCGGTTGCATCCATTGCTGGTAAACATTTAAAGAAAACGGTATTGGAATTAGGCGGAAGTGATGCCTATATTATTATGGCGGATGCCGATTTAGAAGCTGCTACCGATTTAGCGACCCAAGGCAGATTACAAAACAATGGACAAACCTGTATTGCTGCGAAACGTTTTATTGTACTGGATTCAATTTATGATGATTTTTTAAAACTCTTTACAGAAAAAATGAAATGTGCCAAAATGGGCGATCCTACTCATAAAGATACGGTATATGGCCCCCTAGCCCGTTTAGATTTACGGGATGAATTGCACAAACAAGTTGAAAAAACCATAGAACAAGGTGGTAAATTAATTCTTGGAGGTACCATTCCAGAAGGTAAAGGCGCTTATTATCCGGCTACGATATTGGCAAATTTGAAACCGGGTATGGAAGCTTTTGATGAGGAATTATTCGGACCCGTAGCGTCGGTGATTCGGGCTAAAGACGACACTGAGGCTGTAGCATTGGCAAACCACTCTAAGTTTGGTTTAGGTGCAGGAGTTATAACACGAAATAAAGAGAAAGGCGAAGCACTCGCCTTACAATTAGAAGCTGGAAATTGCTTTGTAAACAAATTAGTAGCATCCGACCCGAGATTACCATTTGGAGGGGTGAAGGAAAGTGGTTATGGAAGAGAACTTTCTGGATATGGAATCAAAGAATTTGTAAATACCAAATCCGTTTGGATTGATTAAAGTTTTAATGTTCTGTAAATTATTTTTCATGTTCTATAAATAAGCAATATCATTGATACATGAATTTAATACATATAATTGCTATGTATTCATACACAACAAGTTATACATATCGAATCTACAAATAAAAAATTTATTAAAAGTGTGGATTATAAAGTCATTTTATGAATAATCATGGTGTATTTATAGATATAATAATCAACTACATCCAACTAAATTAAGCAAGCATGGTAGCCATTAAAAAAACATATTTATTTTCAATTAATAGCTATAAGATGTTTAGTTTTGTCGTCATTTTTAAAATCAATTATTATGAAACATTTATCAATACTATGTACTGTCATTTTAATAAGCACGATGTCTTATGCTCAATTTCAGGTTTCTGTTAGCACAGGCTATGCTATAGGAAGCGCAGGGATGAAACTTGGAGAAGAAACTAATGTAAATGGAACTAAAAATTCTTATGGTAGTTATGGTGAAGGTGCCAATGTTCAAATACGAGGTACTTATTTCTTTAATAAATCATTTGGTGCAGATTTAGCATTTGGTTATTTAAATGGATCCGATCAAACGGTATCGAAAATAACAGTACCTAATACTGATATAGAAGCCATTGCAAGAGCCCGTGCTTTTGGAGCATCCGCTTCAATGGTCTACCGGTTTAACAATAATATTTACGGACGTTTTGGTGCTTTAATTAAAGCTGGAGGTAAAACGGAAGCTGTAGTTTACAATAAAACTACGTTCACACAAGAACAAGCTGATGCTAATAGCTTACCCTTTGGATCTTACACCGAAACTAATTATATAGAAGACTACCACGGTCAATTTCCTTTAGGTTTTGTGGCTGCGCTTGGTTATAAATATGATTTAAATGAAACCTTTAGTCTTTTTGTTGAAGGCGAATATTATGGCATTAGTTTAAAACGTAAAGATTCCGAAATTTCAGAATTTAACACAAATATTATATTGCCTCATGGCACAGTGGCCGTAAGTGGTTTATACACAATAGATAATTTACCAGCAGGTTATTCTAAGAAAACAACCTATGTAGATGATTTACCTAGCAGTAATACAGATACATCAAAGAAATTAGCTCAAAAAGTGCCCTATTCTTCTTTCGGGATTAATTTTGGTATCACTTATAAATTTAAATTCTCGGATAAAAATAACTTATAATACGTAATTAGGGAGCTTGCGTTTTTCATTTAAAAAATATCTTAAAGAGGGTGTTGAAGTAATCATTTACAACCACTTCAACACCCTTAAATAAAATTCAAAAAGTTTTTATAAAATAGTAACCCGTACTTTTTTCTTCTTTAAACGAGAATTATTTAACTTATCTACTAAAGTATCGGCTAAAGTTAATGGAACCGCTACAAAAGCACAATCTGGTTTGAGTTCAATGGTTCCCAATTGGTCTTTTTCTAAACCACCTTCCTTAATAAACAAGCCTGCAATATCGCCTTTGGATATTTTATCTTTTCTGCCACCCGAAATAAATAAGGTTTCCCATATTTGTGGCGTTACTGGGGCTTTTTTCGAAATATTGATGCCATTGCTGTTTTTTATAAACTCAGGTAATAATTCCTTCTCCCATTTCAATATATATGCCGTTCCTTGGGCTTCTACACGTGCTGTTCTTCCATTTCTATGTATAAACTCTTCTTCATGCTTTGGTAATTCGTAGTGAATAATGTATGCCATTTCTGGAATATCAATACCACGCGCCGCCAAATCGGTTGCAATTAATATTTGGCTGGTTCCGTTTCTAAATTTTATTAATGCACGCTCTCTATCTTTTTGTTCCATGCCTCCCGAAAAACAGGTATGATTCACTTTATTTCGGTCTAAAAAACGACTCACTTCATCAATACTATCTCTTAAATTGCAGAAAACAATACCCGGTTCGTTACCAATGTGTTTTAATAATTCCAACAAGGTTTTTAACTTGTTTTTATCTGGTGACACCACTGTTTTTATAGTTAATTCCGAGGGTGTTTTTTCACTTAAATAATTAATAGTATATGGAGTGTCTAATCTAACAAAACCAGGAACGGTAACTGCTTTTGTTGCAGAAGTTAAAATACGTTTATTTATATTAGGAATTTCACCTATAATAGCCTTCATTTCTTCTTCGAAACCATCTTCTAACGATTTATCAAACTCATCTAGAACAAGTGTTTTTATACTCGATTTTGAAAAACGATCACTCGTAAAATGGTCTAATATTCTACCTGGTGTTCCTATTAAAATGGCAGGATTATGTTTTATCTCTATTTTGTCTTTGGACATGGGGCGTCCACCATAAACCGCATTCACTTTATAGCCAGAACCCATAGAACGAATGACTTGTTCAATTTGAATTGCAAGTTCGCGAGAAGGCACTAAGATTAAGGCTTGAACTTCGTCAGATTCTGGATCTAAAAGATCTAATAATGGCAATGAAAACGCCAATGTTTTACCGGTGCCCGTAGGTGATAATATCATGGTGTTTGTATTCGCTTCAATTACGGAAACAGCCTCCAATTGCATGGGGTTTAAAGCTTCGATATTTAATTTTTCTAAAATATCTTGCTGATTTTTTATACTATTTGCCATAATGTTTAATGTCTTTTCCCTTTTTTAGTTATCTCTGGTTTTAAGGTTTCTGCACCTGTTTGCGCTAAGTAATTGGCTAGGATTTTATCGACCAACTCTTCTTTCGTTAAATGATGAAAAATAGTTTTTATTTTTGCTTTAAAATCTTCAGAAACCTCACGATTCGGTTTGGTCTTAAATATTTTTTTAGCCCACAATAAACCATTATTTTCTTCAATGCTTTGGGCATCGGCTTTTTTAAAGGGTTTAAATGTAATGCCTAGTTCTTTTTCAAAATCTGAAATATCTACAACCTCTTCTTGTTGTAAAATAGTTAGAGAAAGTCCCTTCGCTCCTGCTCTGGCGGTACGTCCGCTTCTATGCACATAAGCATCATAAGTATCTGGTAAGTGGTAATTAATAACGTAGGATACATCTTTAACATCAATTCCACGGGCAGCTAAATCGGTCGCCACCAAAATATCGATAAAACCTTCTCTAAATTGTCCCATGATACGGTCGCGGATGCCTTGGGTTAAGCTACCATGTAACGCACCCGATGAAAACTTATTGATCGCTAAGTTTTTAGCCAATTTATTAACGGCCGCCTTTGTTTTACAAAATATAATACCATGTTCGCCTTCTTTCGAATTTAAAAAATGAAGTAAAACCTCAAGTTTTTCAATCGGTTCTACTACCACATATTGGTGGTCTATGCCTTGGTGGCCAACCGTTTCCATGTCTGCTTCAATCTGTACGACTTTTTTAGACATGTAATTTTGAACCAATTGCTTGATAGCCCCTGGCATGGTGGCTGTAAATAATAAGGTTCTTCTTGTTTTTGGAACGTCTTTAATAATAAGATCCAAATCTTCTTTTAAAGCACTCACCATTTCATCGGCTTCATCTAAAACCAAATACTTTAAGTTTTTGAGGCTTATGGCATCGCGTTTTATTAAATCGACCAAACGCCCTGGTGTTGCCACCACAATATGTGTAGCGTCTTTTAAACCTGCTATTTGAGGTTTTATTGAGGTACCACCACATATAGAGGCTATCGTTATTTCTGGAGTGTTAGTAGAAAAAGACACTAAATTGTTATAAATCTGTTGGCCTAATTCTCGAGTGGGTGCTAAAATTAGTGTTTGAACCTCATTATTTTCAATATCGATTAATTGTAATAAGGGTAAACCGAAAGCCGCTGTTTTCCCAGTTCCCGTTTTTGCTAAAACAACCACATCTTCTTTTTGATTTAGTACAACAGGAATGGTTTTTACTTGTATAGCAGTAGGTTCTGTAATATGTAAAGCCTTTAAACTTTGTTGCAAGGGGTTATTGATACCTAAATCTGAAAACGGTTTTAACATAGCATAATTTTTGAGCAAAGATAACCACACTTTATGCGGAATACCACCAATTGGGTTTCTTATTATGTTTATTAATCAAACAAAGCAATTTAGAAGAGTCGAAAATTTTGATTTTAAAACGATTTATGAAACGAAATACAACCAGCATTCATAGTCATTTCATTTAAGATTATTCATTCAATTCCTTCATAATTTCTGCAAACAATTCATAAGATCGTATTCTATCTTTCACATCATAGATATTAGTTACCGCAATAAGTTCATCTGCTTTTGTTTGTTCTAAAAATGCTTTTACTTGTTCTTTAACAGTGGCTTTACTACCCACAAAGGTATATTTAAGCATCTGTTGTATTTGTGGATGTTTTATGGTTTCACTTAACTCTTGAGTCATGGCAGTTGGCGGTTGTACATAATCACGTTTACCTGTAAAGATGCCTATAATCATACGGATTAGCGAGGTGTATAAGCGTTGAGCCTCTTCCTCGGTATCGGCGATAATGACATTCACACCAGCCATGATATAAGGTTTCTCCAAATGTGGAGAAGGCTTAAATTCTTTACGATAAATGTCCAAGGCATCCCATAAATGTGTGGTTGCAAAATGACTAGCAAATGCATATGGCAAACCTTTTTTAGCCGCTAAATGGGCACTATCAGTACTAGATCCTAAAATATAAATTGGCACCTCTACCCCTTCTGCAACAGTAGCGCGCACTTTAGATGCTGAATTCTCTAAAGAGAAATAAGTTTCTATCTTTTCCAATTCATCAGGAAATCGATGTGCCGCATGCATAAAATCAGAGCGAATGGCTTCTGCAGTTTCTCTATCTGTTCCAGGAGCTCTCCCTAAGCCTAAATCAATACGCCCTGGATATAGGGATGCTAACGTACCAAATTGTTCTGCAATAATTAAAGGAGAATGATTAGGGAGCATAATACCCCCAGAACCTATACGGAGGGTTTTTGTTCCTTCTGCCACATAACCTATTAATACTGACGTAGCGCTACTACCAATGTTGGGTGCATTATGATGTTCTGCCAACCAATACCGTGTGTAACCAAAGGTTTCCACATGTTGTGCCAACTTAAGTGCATCGTTATAGGTTTGTTTAAGGGAATTATCTTGAGAAACTAAAGCTAGGTCTAATATGGAGTATAATGTATGAGGTGTTTTCATAAATAAATAATGATAATTATAAAACTCGTGACTTAAATAAAATCACTAAATAATTTTAATAATTTCTAGTGGGTTTCAGTCGTTCATAATCCTTACAATTTACATTTATTAGGCTTAAAAGTATGTTAATATTTACTGAGTTGTTTAGAAAACTGAACTGTTCAAAATATGTGTGTAGGTATCAATCACCTGTTATTATTTAATATATAAAGGTTATATTTTCATTTAAACAAAATAGATACATTAGTTACCTTTTACACGCACCCATAAATCGTTTAAAAGTTGTTTCGCATCGGCTCTGTTTTTCTCTGTTTCAATAAAAGATACTTCACCTAAATTATTCGTTTTAATTTCATATTGAAATATAAAATTTTGAGAATTTGGTTTCATACTTAATAAACCAAAGCGTAAATCATTAAACAATAATGTGTCGCGTTTTTTAGTAATGGTGTACCAGCCTTTTGATATATTAATCATGCGCTGTACTTTTTCATTAGTAATTAAATGTGCTATTAACTCATGGTTTTTAGGATACCTTTCAAAATGAATGGGGTTTTTATCAAAAAACGAATAATCACCAATTAAATATGCATCCTTCGTATCTACATTTGCTGTCCATAAGATGGTGTTAAATGGTGCTGGTTTGGTTTCAATATCAACATAGTCAACCTGTTGATTTTTTAAAGCTGATTTAAACTCCTTAAATGCCACCCCTTTCAATAAAAAGGTTAGCAATAAATAAACAGAACTTACCATAAGCCCCATATTGTTATAAAATTTTCTTTTTGGGGCTTCTCGTTTCTGTAATAGTGCCAATATTAAAAACACCAAAAAAGGCAAGGTGTACAAGGGGTCTATTACAAAAATAGTTTTAAAAGCGAGTCTATAATCAAAAGGCCAAAATAATTGAGTCCCCCAAGTAGTATGCGCATCTAGTATAGGATGCGTTACAAAACACCAGAAAAATAACCACGACCAACCTTTTACATCTTTATACGTTTCATATTTAGAAACTAACCAACCTAGAATGAGTCCAGCAACTATGGAAAAAAAGATGGAATGCGTAAAACCTCTATGAACTTCCAACGCCGTAACCGTATCTGTCACCTGTGAAGCCAACACATCCAAATCAGGAATCGTGCCTGCTATGGCGCCATATAACATGGCCTTGTTTCCTACTTTTTTACCAAGAACTGCTTCTCCAACAGCAGCTCCTAAAACAATTTGTGTTAATGAATCCATCTATAAATCAGTCAAGCAATGAGTGTTTTAATATGCAAGCTAAGTAATAAATTATCATTTTAAAGTTTTAATTTTTATAATTTAAATTAAGATATACATAAATTTTATAAATCGATTATAACCTAGCGTAATAATGTTTTTTTGTGATAGAGTCAATATCTCCTATTAATGAGCTAAACTTCTAGGCTGTGTATCCATATCTTTAAGAAAAAAGAAAAAATTATGGAAACGCACACTAACAATAAAACATTTAAAACTATAAACCCAGCCACTGGAAAGGAGTTGTCATCTTATGAATACATATCGAATAAGGAAATAGAAGAGATTGTTAAAAATGCACACCATTCATTTTTAGACTGGCGATTACAATCCCACGAATACCGCGGAAAAATCGTTAAGGCTATTGGAGAAGAACTTCAAAATCGAAAAGAAGATTTGGCAAATTTGATGACCGATGAAATGGGTAAACTTTTAAAACAAAGTCATCAAGAAGTTGATACCTGCACTGCTATATGCAATTATTGCGCTACTGAAGCTCCCATAATTTTAAAAAATGAAGAACGCAAACTAGAAGATGGTGGAAATGGTATTATCACATACGCCCCTATTGGCATTATTTATGGGATTCAGCCTTGGAATTACCCTGCATATCAAGTAATTAGATACGCAATTACCAATTTAATGGCGGGGAATAGCGTGCTTTTAAAACATGCCTCCAATGTAACTGGAACTGCTAAAATGTTAGAGTCTATATTTAAAGATGCTGGGTTGCCAGATGGACTATTTACTGTTTTAATTATAGACCACGATCAATCGAATACGCTTATTGAAAATAAATTAGTCCGGGGGGTCACATTAACAGGAAGTCCAGGTGCAGGTAAAATTATTGCTGAAAAAGCGGGTGCTGAATTAAAGAAAACCGTAATGGAACTTGGAAGTAATGATGCATATTTAATTTTAGAAGATGCCGATATTGAAAATGCCGTAAAACAGTCGGTTATGGGGCGTATTTATAATAATGGAGAAACCTGTATTGCAGCCAAACGTTTTATAGCGGTAAACACTATTTATGATGCCTTTAAAACGGCATTTGTAAAAGCGATGTCCGATTTAAAATTAGGAAATCCTAAAAATGACACTAGTGAATTAGGTCCTATGGCACGCCAAGATTTAAGAGAGAAATTACACGAACAAGTGACGAAAAGTGTAACCCAAGGTGCAAAAATTTTATGTGGTGGAAAAATTCCTGATACCGATGGATACTTTTATCCTGCAACAGTATTGGAACACGTAGAGCCTGGGCAACCCGCTTATGATGATGAATTATTTGGTCCCGTAGCTTCTCTAATTAAAGCCAAAGATGAAGAAGATGCCATGCGTATTGCGAATGATAGTAGATTTGGACTGGGTGGTGGTATTTTTTCAAAAGATGAAAAACGTGCTGTTAGGTTAGCACAAAATCATTTTGATACAGGAATGGTATTTATAAACAGTTTTGGTTTAGCAAACCCAAATATGCCTTTTGGAGGCGTTAAAGATTCTGGTTATGGAAGAGAACATGGCGGCTTCGGAATGAAGGAATTTGTTAATATCAAATCTATAGTCATTAGTAAAAGTTTATAACGCTATTTAATTGCTACTAATATAAATGGCTCTGTGAAAAAGTATGCTTTACCTCATTAGAAATGAAGTAACCTTTAACTTATTGAAAATAAAAGATTACTTCATAACGTTTCTTAAATGACTTGGTTTGATTTTTCAAAGAGTCTCCTATATATTTTAATGTAGACTAAGCTTCTCCTCTAGCCGGGTATTTCTTATCTAAAACAAAATCGATGGACTTTATTAAAGCTTCTATTTCTGGTCTGGCAAAAGGCATGGTTTGAATGCAAGATGCATATAACGTTCTATCTGGACGAATTATAAATATGGCAGGTTCTATAAATTCTTCTGGTTCTTCTTTTATTCCCTTTGAAATATACAAGCCCCAAGCTCGCGCTTCTTCAATAGAAAACTCATAACCTAATGGCACATTTTTAATATCCCATTCCTTATAAGTTGCTTTGGCGCGTTCTTCTAAATCGGCACTAATAGCCACAACATTTACGCCTCTGTTTTCAAAATCTGGTATATATTCTTGAAGAGTTTCTAAATATTTTTTACAAACGGGACAATGTTTTCCTCTGTAAACCACAAGCAATGTAAAATTTGAAGGATTCTGTTCACTTAGCGTCCATGTGGTATCATCTACTAAATTGATTGTAATATCTGGGGTTTCGGTTCTAGGTTTAATCATAATATCTGTTTTTAAAATTTATAAAATAATAAGGCTATAACTTCTAAATAGCTTTATTTTCTATTTAAAGGAATACCTTAAAATATAGAAATGTATTATTTCCATAGAATTTATTTTTTGCAATATCTTGTATATTTTAAGAAGAGTTTAGTCTGAAAAGAAAAAAAATTAACCTGTATGAATAGTATTGAATTACAACTTCATTTTGCGTAAAACCTGAAGACAATTATAAAGTAATACGGAGTCATTTAAAAAAACACTTTTGTAATATCCGTAACACCCTATTCACTCGTATAACAAATAGAACCTTTTTTTGAAGAAAAAGAAAAGAGTTTAATAAATCCCAAAATTTATACTAAACCTAATTTTTTATTACCCCATGAAAACCTATACCTACGCCCTACTCTTTTTACTACTTTTTACGTTTAGCGCTTGCAACAATGAAGAATTAGATAATATCGATTCTAGTACCCAAACCGAAGATTTAGACGCAAATGGCTTACCTACCATGAGCTTTGATGTACAATCACCCAATCTTACCAACACCTTAGAATATAAAATTGATGTTGTGCAATGGGATATTCCCATTAACAGAACCGATGCAACTAAAACCACCGCTAACTTACAAGCCGCCATCGATTGGGCGCATAATGAAGGGTTTGCTAAAGTAATTTTGCCAGTTGGAAATTATTTAGTTGGTGAAGATGTAAACGATATTTACCAAGGTGGTATCGAAATTTACAGCAACACCGAATTTATTTTCAGTACGGGTGCCGTTTTAGAAATTGAAACCAATGATAAATGGAACTATTGTGTACTCCGGTTGAATGGTGACAATATTACCGTTAGAAATGGCATTATTAAAGGAGATAGAGATACCCATGTATATACACCACGCAGTAGTGATAGTGCCACAGCACATGATGAAGGTCATGGTATTTGTGTTTGGGAAAATAAGAATATTTTGATTGAAAACATGGAAATACAAAGCGTAACAGGAGATGGCTCTTTAGTTTTAGATTCCAATGATGTGACCTTTACCAAGAATAATATTTATAATAACAGGCGCCAAGGTATTTCTATTGTAGGTGGTATTCGTATTAAAATTACAAACAATGAAATTCATCATATAAAGGGGACGAGTCCACAATTTGGAATTGATATTGAAGGTCCAGGACGCGTAGATGAAGATATTTTGATTCAAAATAATTATTTTCATCATAATACAGGTGGAGATATCGTGAATGCTACAGGTGAAAACGTCTATATTCTAGACAATGTTATGGAACAAGGTGAAGGCAGTACCTATGTAGATGGCCCTATAGTAAGTTGGCATAAAACTCATAATATTATAGCAAGAAACACCATTAGTATGACTACGGGTTCAGTAAACGGCAGGTTAGGTTATATTCAATACTCTAGCGGTGGTGATAAAGGACACAACAGGGCTACTTATGTACATGAAAATGTATGTAATAGTTGTGGTATGTATATGTATGATAGCTCTGATGCCGATGTACGCCGTAACCAATTTTTAGGTTACTTTATGGCATTTAGCGATTTCGAAAATGTCACATTAGTTGATAATTTGGTTACTTATTCCGAAGCGCATCCTAGTTTAAGGTACTGCTGGTCGTACCGTTTTAAAAATGCGACAGGTTTTGCAAGCGGTAATTATTTAGGTGATGAGCTTCAAGACCTACCATTATTTGAAACTAACCCATATACCATGCAATGTGTGCTTGATGGTTGGTAGAAAAAAAAAAAAATGAATTACCATCGACCCACGGGTGTTAGGTAATTCATTTATATATTTAGTACTTATGGTATTACATTGCATAAAAACTGGTATTGAATAGTTTCAATACACTACATTTATTTGCAACAAGGAATAAAAACATTATTGTTCGTATGCCGTTGATTTAGAAGATCTAAGTTTAATATCTTTTTTTGCTACAATCATGTCCCCTTCTTTTTCAAGTCTAAGCATACTTGGAACAGCTTTAGCACGACATGCTAGGGTTAATTCTGGTATTAGCGGATCGTCGTTAAAGAAAAAAGAGGCCATATCATATTCTGCTTTTCCTGGTTCTTTAATAACGCGGTGTATTTGTTTTAGTTCTTTACTTCGTAAATATTTTCCTGGCATAAAGGTATAAAAGGTATAATGCCCATCGGCATCTGTTTTTACCCAAGAGCGGTGGTATACGTAACGTTTACGGTTAGCATCTTTCTTAATTTCATAATCGCCATTTTCATCTGGTTGGTATATGAACAGAACAACATCTTTAGCTGGTGTTTTTCCATCACTTTGATAAATGGTACCCGAAATTTTAAGTTTATTGGGTTTTATATCGAAATCTGGAATGGTATCTGTGTTGTTTAGTTGCTCTTCAGAAACATCATAAATGGGATTATGTGATTTTTGATTAACAGATACATTTTCTAAAGTACTGGTGTATTCTTGGGCATTTAATGTAAAAATTGTGCTTATATAAGCGACAACAAGGCTTAATTTTGTTAGATTTTGCATGAACGTGAGGGATTTTAATTAGTTTAAAATTAGATAATTTGATTCATTAGTAAATTAAAAACCTTATGAAATCTAAAAATTTTCGTTAAAAAGACTAAATGTCGATGAAATACAAATGAACTCTACAAGAGGCAAGCAGTTATTTTATATTTTTGAATTTTATGCAACAATAATAAAAAAACCAACGTTATTGCTTTGACGAAAATTTATAATATGAACTGATAAAAATCATAATATGAATTAAGATTAAGTTGGTATTTTTGCTCGATTTTAAAAAATATATAAATGAATACTATAAAATTAGGAAACCCTGCGGTTGTAGGTTTGGCAGGTTTTGGATTAACGACCTTATTATTACAATTTCACAATTTAGGATGGTGCGGTTTAGGACCTGTTGTAGCCATGGGATTTGTTTTTGGAGGATTAGCACAATTAGTTGCTGGCTTTATGGAACAAAAAACGGGTAACAACTTTGGGTTTGCTGCTTTTTCAAGTTATGGCTCTTTTTGGATTGGATTAGGCATTATTTGGATACTAAACCATTTTGAAATTTACACTTCTTCAAAAACCGATGTTGGATATTATCTAATAGCTTGGACTTTATTAACTATTATTTTTTGGATTGGGTCTTTATTTATTCATACTGCTATGGCCTTTACATTTAGCACTTTAGCTATAGGTTTTATTTTGTTAGATTTAGCTCATTTTGGCTTTCCGGAAGCAACTACTTTTGCCGCTTATGTTTTAATTGCATGTGCCCTATCTGCTTGGTATATGATGGCCGCTATTATTATTAATGATGTGTCTGGCAAACAACTACTAAAAGTTGGAAAACCTTGGTTAAAGGTTAACTAATTTAAATTCACATATTTAATACCCATTTTAATTTTTTAAACGAAGTTAAAATGGGTGTTTTTTTTATCACCAATTTTCTTTTTAATTTTCAATATTCAGTTTACTACATCCATTTATCTGGAATGTATGCACTTCTTTTTTTATTTAATCTATTAAAGCCATAATACCTCAATAAGTTAAATCTATGCAAAAAAAAGAATGAACGTTCATTTTTATAGTTACATTTGCATTAGAATTTAAATGAAATGGCAAAACTTCAAAAAAGCATCGATAAGCGTAACGCATTAGTTAAGGCTACCATTGAGTTAGTTAACAACAATGGTTTTCATGCTACGCCCATGAGTAAAATTGCTAAAATGGCTAATGTTTCTCCTGCTACCATCTATTTATACTTTGAAAATAAGCAAGATTTAGTGAATCAAACTTATATAGATGTAAAAGCTGAATACACAAAATATGCGTTTGAAACTTATAATGAAAGCATGTCCGTTTCTGAAGGGTTTGAAATAATATGGAAGCGTATTGCCGATTTTAAGCTTAAAGAGTGTGAAGAAGCCATGTTTTTAGCACAATGTGATAACACACCCATGATTGACGAACCAAGTAGACAAGAAGGGATTAAGCACCTACAACCCCTACTCGACTTATGGGAACGTGGCAAGAAAGAAGGTGTTATAAAACCTTTGTCAGATTATTTGTTATATGCTTATTCCATAAATCCCTTGTCATTTTTAATGATAGCTCAAAAGCGTGGCGCATTTCAATTAGATAAAAAACATATAGAACAAGCTTATCAAGCTGCTTGGAATAGTATAAAAGTTTAAAAATAAGATGAAAAAAACAGCTATTATTTTAGGTGCAACTGGTTTAACCGGTAAAATATTACTTCAAAAATTAATTGAAGATGATAGATATGAAAGCATCAAATTATTTTCACGTTCAAAAATTGGTGGATTACCTAATAAAGTAACACAATTTATTGGAGATCTTTTAAATCTCAATCAATTCAAACAAGATTTTATAGCAGATGAGGTGTATTGTTGTATTGGCACTACAGCAAAAAAAACACCAGATAAATCACTTTATAAACAAATAGATTACGGTATACCTGTTGCTGCTGCAAAATTATCAAAAGAAAATAATATACCAACATTCTTAGTAATCTCTGCCATGGGAGCTCATGCAAAAAGCAGTGTGTTTTACAATAAAACAAAAGGTGAAATGGAAGAAGGCGTCCTGCAACAACACATTAAAAACACCTTTGTTTTAAGACCTTCTTTAATTGGTGGAGACCGTAAAGAAAAACGGCTATTAGAAAAAATAAGTTTAAGCATTTTTAAAGTTATCGAGCCTTTATTTATAGGCAAATTAAAACAGTACAAAATAATTGAGCCAGAGGATATTGCACAATGCATGATAAATTTGGCCAATGGTAGAAGTAGTGATCAAGTGATTATTAGTTCAAATAATATAAAAAAACTATCAGAAAGAAATTAAATTAAAAACAAGTAATTACATGGAATTATTAGATAAATTGAATTGGAGATATGCTGCAAAAGCAATGAATGGTAAAAAAGTACCTGAAGATAAAATAGCTCGTATTTTAGAAGCTGCTCGATTAGCTCCAACATCAAGTGGATTACAACCTTTTGAAATTATCGTCATTAAAAACCAATCGATTAAGGAAAAAATAAAACCTGTAGCTTGGAATCAATCTGTTATTACAGACTGCTCTCACCTACTCGTTTTTGCTGCTTGGGACACTTACACTGTCGAGCGTATTAACTATATGTTTGATTTAACAAACGAAATTCGTGGGTTTAAAAATGAAGGATGGGAAAACTACCGTCAAATGCTATTAAATGCATACCCGCAAAAAGATGCCGAAGTAAACTTTAACCATGCTGCAAAACAAGCGTATATCGCATTTTCTCAAGCTATTATTGCTGCCGCTTTTGAAGGTTTAGATGCAACGCCTATTGAAGGCTTCGACCCTACTGCGGTAGATGAAATTTTAAACTTACGTGAAAAAGGTTTGCGCAGTGCTGTGTTATTGCCAATTGGTTACAGACAAGAAGATAAAGATTGGTTAGTAAATCTGGTTAAGGTTAGAAAACCAATGGAAGATTTGGTAACTGTAATTGAATAAATTAAACACTTCATTCATAATTTTAATAAAATAAGATGAACAATTTTGAATTTAAAAACCCTACCAAAATCATTTTTGGTAAAAACACAATAGAAAAATTAACAACTGAAATCCCTCAAGAAGCAAAAGTATTATTGCTTTACGGCGGCGGAAGTATTAAAAAAAATGGTATTTACGAGCAAGTAAAATCAGCTTTATCAAAACATACGGTTATAGAATTTGGTGGTATTCCTGCCAACCCAGAATATGCCATTTTAATGAAAGCTTTAAAAGTTATAAAGGATGAAAAAATAACTTATTTATTAGCCGTTGGAGGTGGTTCTGTGATAGATGGTACTAAGTTTTTATCATCTGCAGCTTTATTTGATGGAGATTCACCTTGGGATATTTTGTCAAAAAGTATTAGAACGGAAACGGGTATGCCTTTTGGAACCGTATTAACCTTACCTGCCACTGGATCGGAAATGAATTCTGGAGCCGTCATTACTCGTGAAGAAACTAAAGAAAAATTAGCTATGGGCGGCCCCGGTTTATTCCCTCAGTTTTCCATACTAGACCCACAAGTGATTGCTTCTATTCCAGAACGTCAATTGGTAAATGGCATTACCGATGCTTTTACGCATGTTTTAGAACAATATATGACCTACCCAATTGGGGCTTTATTACAAGATCGTTTTGCTGAAAGCATCATGCAGACATTAATAGAGGTGGCTGCAAAGGTTATAAAAGATCCAACGGACTATAAATCAGCATCCAATTTTATGTGGAGTTGTACTATGGCTTTAAACGGATTAATACAAAAAGGTGTGCCAACAGATTGGGCGGTACACGCTATGGGACATGAATTAACCGCTTTATTTGGTATCGATCATGCACGTACTTTAGCTGTAATTGCACCTAGCCATTACAAATTTAATTTTGAAACTAAAAAAGAAAAATTAGCACAATATGCTGAACGAGTTTGGAATGTTACTGAAGGTACTACCGATGATAAAGCCTATGCTGCCATTGAAAAAACTGAAGCATTTTTTAACGAATTAGGAATCGATACAAAACTATCAGATTATACTAAGGATTACGAAGGAACCGCTGAAAAAATATCCAAACGCTTTACAGAACGTGGTTGGTTAGGTTTAGGTGAGCATCAAAATTTATCACCAGATAAGGTTGAAAAAATAGTAAAAATGGCCTATTGATGCCTAAATAGTAAAAAGTTATTATAAAAAAAAAGCTGTCTGAAAAGTGTGTTATATTTACTTTGTCAGGTTGAACTTGTCGATACCGGTATTGATTATCAATAAGTTGAAATATTTCGAAAGTCCTGATAGTTACACTTTCCAGACAGCCTCTTTTATGTTTTTCAAAATCTCCTTAATAAATTATTTAAAATATAGCTAATTTATAATTCATCCTCTACTATTGGTTTTACTGTTCCAGTGTATCGTATGCTGCTGCGAGTGTTTCCACTAATAGTCATATCACTTTTTAAATTCGGACTTAATTTTATAAAAACTTTGAAACCTTCAAAATTACTTTTCGCATCAAAAGTAATGGTATAGCTCATGTCTTTGTTTTGTTCAATTTGGTAATTATTTACGGTACCATCAAACTCAATAGTGCTATCTCTACCTCCATAATCCACGCTCATTTGTCGTTCACCATAATAAGGTAAGTAAGATGAAATACTGTCGCCTGAAATCTTTAAAAAATTAGAGTTACCACCTAAACTAATGCTATTGGCGTTGTTACCTGCTGGTAAAACCCCAGAATTTAAAACCTGCTGTAAAGCCATGGAAGCATGAGGATATAACCAATCGGACTCAATTTCATAGTGTTGGCTTTTCACTAAAGTATTGAAAGCATCCATATCTGCTTGAGACATTATAGGCTTTTGCGATTTACACGATACCATCGTTAAAATACTTAAACTAACAAAAAGATAAAAAAACTTCATTTTTATTATATTATACATAAACCTAATATACTAAATACTTAGAAATGTTACTAATAACAAAAAGTTAAAATGATATATCTAAATTATAAATAGGTTTCATTTCGCTTTTTTAATTCTGTATTATATTCTTTAATAAGTTGTAACGTTGTAGTATCACTTTCAAAAATACTATACCAACCTTGAGGCTCGTGTGCAGGGTCGCCAATAAATTCCTTGTTATTATTTGAAACTTCACCAGGGGTATTTACATGCCCTAAACCACCCCACGCCCAAAAATTACAACCAACTAAATTGCTATTGTTTTTAGTGCTTTCTAACAGGATATTAAAAATATCATTAAAATATGTATTTCTATGATTTACAGATGCTTGTTTGGTGTATTCTAAATAATCTCTTGATATTCCAAATTCTTCCAAAACTACTGGTTTATTCAATGTATTCGCAATTGCTAAGTGTTCATTAATATAATTTATAGCTTTTTTTAAAGCCTTTTTATAAGTTTTATCGTGTTTTTTAGGATTGAACCATTCCCAGTTTTGAATCCAGATATGGATGCTTATATAGTCTAAACTATCAAATTTATAATCGGATAAACAGTTATTATTTGTAAACCATGGGAAAGGTGTATTCCCTTCTCCTCCTATAGTTAACAATTGATTTGGAACAAGTTTTTTAATAAGTAGACTAGAGTTTTCTATCCATTTTAAATATTCAATTTGATGTTGAATGGCGTAAGGTTCGTTTGCCAATTCCCAACTCATAATAGTGGTATCTTCAAAATAAGGAATTTGGCTCATACTATTTACGCGAGTAATAATGGTTTCAACATGATTATTATAAGCTTTTATTGCATTTTCATTTGTATAAAATTTTGCAGTAAAACGCATGTACTTTTCCCAATCGTTTGTGTCATTTGGATACGGAATAGTTTCACCGGTAATCCAAGAAAGATATTGCGATAAACCACCAGACCAATACCAAAAATTACTCAAACAAACCACAGCATGCATGTCTCGTTTTTGCATTTCAACAAGTAAAAAGTCTAAACCTTCTAAAATATCCTCATTATAAACACCTAGTTCGGGTTGCATGGATATGGGAATGCTATAAGGTAAATGGTCTGCACCTTCAGAACCTGCCATAATTCTTAAATTAGTAATGCCATGTGCTTGTAAAACATCTAGTTCTTTTAACAAACGTTCTCTATTTCCCGATTGTTGGGCACCTAAATGTGCACCGTACCAAAAGTTTGTACCAATAAAATGATATGGTTTACTATTCTTAATAAACTGATTCCCCGCTACTTTTATAAACATAATTTGATAAGTAATTATTAAGCAAATTAAAATTCTTTTTCGAATATCTTAACTTAGTATGGTTATATTTGCTTTTCACTAATTAATTATCCTTATGTGCAAACAGCTCTACACATATTTATTATTATTCATAGTTCTGCCTTATTTTACTGTAAATGCTCAGCAAACATCAGTAGAAATTACAGGTAAAGTACTTGAATCTACAAACAATCAACCCATTGAATATGCTACCATTTCGGTTATAGACCATACCACTAAAAAACCCATTACTGGCACTGTTACAAATGCTAACGGTACGTTCTCAATAAAAGTAGAAACTCATAATTTTTATATTGAAGTGAGTTTTATGGGCTACACAACAAAACGATTTAATAAAGAAAAATTTGTTGGCAGAAAAATAAATTTAGGAACGATATTATTGTCTGAAGATCAACATGCGTTAGATGAAATTGTTGTGAATGCTGAAAAATCCCAAACAGAATTTAAGCTAGATAAACGCATCTTTAATGTAGGAACCGATTTAAGCAACACAGGTGCGAGTGCTCTTGAAGTTTTGAATAACGTACCTTCTGTAAACGTAAATATTGAAGGTGAAATTAGCTTACGCGGAAGTTCTGGTGTTCAAATTTTAATTAACGGAAAACCTTCCGTTCTTTCAAGTGCTGGAAGCAATGCTCTGGGAACGATTACCGCAGATATGATTGAGCAAATTGAGGTAATCACCAATCCATCAGCTAAATATGAAGCTTCTGGAACTGGTGGTATCATCAATATCATCATGAAAAAGTCAGAAAAGCGCGGACTTAATGGTTCAGTTTCTTTAAATGCTGGTGTTCCTAACAGCAATAGTTTTGGTATGAGTTTAAATAAACGTACCGAACATTTTAATATTTTTAGTCAAATGGGGTTCGGGCGTCGTACTTACCCTGAAGATAATAAAACAATAAATTCCGATTTAACAGATAATACTACCGTAAGCAGTGTTGGAAAACGCGAAATGAATGAAAAGTTCAAAAACTTCATACTAGGAACCGATTATCACATCAATGCTTTAAATGTACTTACGCTTTCTGGATCGTATGCCTATGAAATTGAAGATCAGAATTCAAAAGCAAATTATAATGAAACTGATATAACCGAAACCATAACAGATAGTTGGTTACGAGAAGAAACAACAGAAGCTACCAACCCTAAATTGAGTTACGAATTACAATATAAAAAGAATTTTAAAAGACATAAAGACCAATCATTATTATTCAGTGCGATAGGTAGTTCTTTTAAAAAAGATGAATCTTCCATTTTCAACAACACAACCATTTTAGGTGACGAACCAGATGAAACACAACTATCTAGAACCGATTACGCCTTAGAAGATTACACCTTTAAACTCGATTACACACATCCCTTTCTTGAAGTTTTCACTTTAGAAACGGGTAGTCAATACGCTATTAATAAAGTAACAAACGATTATGCCGTTGATGGTTTAGGAGACGTGTTCAACTTTAATCAAAATGTACTTGGTATTTACAATACGCTGGCTTATGAAGGTGAAATTTGGGGGATTAAATTAGGCCTCAGACTTGAAAACACTGAAACTAATACGCTTTTAAAAACTTCAAATGTTGAAAACAGTAAATCTTATACCAATCTGTTTCCTACTATACATACTTCTTACAAATTTTCAGAAAACACGTCTTTTCAGGCAGGCTATTCAAAAAGAATAAACAGACCGAGTTTGCGGGAATTGAATCCTTTTTCTAATATTAGAAATAATTTTAGCATTTCTACAGGAAATCCAGATTTACAACCAGAATATACCGATTCTTTTGAAATTACAACCATTCATAAATTTGAAAAAGCATCGTTAAATTTTAGTTTTTATAATCGTTATACCGAAGATGTTATAGAACGAGTAAATACGTTTGAAGATGGTGTAAACACATCAAAACCAGAAAACATTGGGACTAATAATACGTCAGGATTGGAGATGAATGGAAAATACAATCCAATAGATTGGTTTTCATTGAATGGCGATTTTAATTGGAACCATTTTAATAGAAAAGGAGATTTTGAAACAACTTCGTTTGATTTTAAAGGAAACCGATGGTCTGCAAGTTTAACATCTAAATTCAATTTACCGGCACGATTCGATTTAGAAATTTCTGGAAATTACAATTCTAGTTTCAAAACGTTTCAAAATGAGATATCCGATAATTTATTCGCGGATGTTGGACTGCGCAAAAAAATATTTAAAGGAAAAACAATTTTAAACATAAGTGTGCGCGATTTATTCGCATCGCGCGTAGATGAAACTACCACAACACAACCAACCTATTACTTATATAACAGCCGAAAAAGAGGACGTTTTATAACCTTTGGAATTAGTTATGGTTTTGGAAAAGGTGAAGCCATGGAATTTTCAGGTCAACGCATACGTTAACCTGTAAGTATGGTATCGATGCTATGAATCCAATCTTCAATAGTCGATTCATTGGTATTTAGCGCAATACTCCCATTTCCATAAGGCGCATATTTTTGTGGTTGGGTAACCGAAAAGAAGCCAACCGTTGGTGTTAATGAGGCACTAGCCAAATGCATCACCCCATTATCGGCAGCAATAAAAATGGCTGTATTTTTTATAATGGCTCCCATTTCACGAATATCTTTACTGTAAAAATGAGGAGCTTTAAAATTAATTTTTGAAATGTTTTCAATGGGTAACATTTCAATAATGTTGTATTCTGGGTATTCTTTTAGTAAACGGGCATAAAAAGTTTCCCACCAAGTTTCAGAATAACACTTATTACCCGTCGCATTGGTGTAAATGCAAATCGTTTTTTTATCGTTCTTAATAATAGCGTCTAAAATGGCTTTTCCTTTAGCCAATTCAGAATCACTCAACTTAATATCCAACACAGGAACAGCACCCAAGTTTTCTGGTAAACCTAATTTGGTTAAGTAATGTCTTAAATTATAAATGGGCGATTTGGAAATATGCTTATAATCTGCATATTGCTTTTTGATATCTTCATTTACATCTCCAAAAACTTTAAAAGTTGCATTGGAAATTTGTGTTAATAAACGACCAGACGATGAGTTTTTATCACCATTTATAACTAAATCGTAAGATTTACTTTTAATTGAAATCCATCCACCAGCATATTTAAATAAATTACTAAATGGTTTTTTGGGTAATTGAATAATTTTTTTAACCTGTTTATAATTTTCAAAAACAGGAAAGGCAACCCCGCCCTTCACAAACAAATCGATTTCACAATTTGGAAAGGTATCTATAACTTCTTGTACCAGAGGCGTAAGAAGTAATTGATTACCCAATCGGTGATTGGGTCTAATAATCAAAACTTTCTTAATGTCTATTTTTTGACCCGGAATAATTTTTGGCTCCGAATGAGAATTACCAACACTTTTGGTAATTTTATGCATCAGTTGTCTTCTTACTTGATTGATGCTTTTTTTAAACCCCATAATATAAATTCTAGTTAAAAAATAAAGGTGCGTAAAATTACAAAATTATTGTTTCAATCGTGCCTTGTACCAAACGTTCAAAACCAAACCGGTAATAATTAAAATAATACCTAAAATACTCCAAAAAGTGTAAATTTCATTAAATAAAGCAACGCCTAAAAGCATAGAAAACACAACTTCAACATATTTTAAAGGCGCTATAATATTGGTAGATGCCGTTTGAAAAGCTTTGGTCATATAAATCTGTCCGAAATAACCAAAAACACCCAAACTAAATAATAACGGCCATTCCATTCCTGTTGGCGTTACCCAATTTCCTATAGAAAGTACACCGCCTAAAACCATAGCGGTAATCATAAAATAATTTACTACCACCACGGGATGTTCGGTTTGCCCTATTTGATTAATCATGATATAAACCAAACCACTTAGCACTGCGGCTATTAATACAAAAATTAAACCAAGTGTATCAATTTGAGAATCAAGCCCTTTTAAAACAAGCACGCCAATAAACGATACTATAAAAAATAGCCACTGAAATGGTTTTATTTTTTCCTTAAGTATGAATACAGCAAAAATAGCAGCAAAAATAGGTGCGATGTAGCGTAATGAAACGGCTGTTCCTACGGAAAGATATTTGAGAGATATAAAGAAAAATAGCATGGATCCGGCACCAACTATCGACCTTAGAATAAGTAATTTGTTTTTATTCCCTATAAACGGAATTTTGTTTTTTATTAAGTAGCCAAAAGTAAAAAACAAAGAGCCTAAAGACCTAAAAAACACTATTTGATAGGAGTTTACATTGTCAAGATGCTTTACAATAATATTCATAATTGCAAATGCTAAAGCACTTATTATCATGAATTTAATAGCGTTTTTAACGTCCATGCATTCTTGGTTTTATGGTACGTTTTGAATTTATAAAATACACACCAGTTAATAAAATTATAGCAGCAATAATGGATTGCATCGTAATGTGTTCATCTAAAACATACCAGCCCAAAATTAAGGCAATTACTGGATTTACGTAAGCGGAAGTTGATACTTTTTCAGTCGAAACTTCTTTAAGTAAAAAATTAAATGCCGTAAACGCTACAATACTTCCAAATATGATGAGAAGTCCCATTGATAATTGAGCTGAACCGCTCCATTGTAAAGGCGACAACCAAGTTTCACCCAATAATAAACTAATTAAAGATAATAAGATGCCAGAACTTAGCATTTGGTAACCGGTATTCACAAAATAACTGGGACCTAATTCGGCTCGCGCCACAAACAAACTCCCAAAACTCCAACTGATGACACATGTAAATATCATGATAATACCAATTAAGCTATTTTCTTGATAAGTTAATTGCTGTTGGCTAACCAATAAGTACATACCAATAATACCTAATGAAATCCCTATGATAGAACTTGTTTTTATTTTCTTTCCGTCAATCATGCGCATCAACGCCAAAACCATTAATGGTTGTATGGAAGCTTCTAAAGCACCGAACCCACTATCTACATATCTAAGTGCCCAAACAAAGACACCATTGCCATATACTAGAAATAAAAAACCTGCAAAAATATTGTTTAGAAATTGCCGCTTACTAATAGCTAAATTTAGTTGTAAAATTTTAGCAATTATAAATATTAATATTGAAGCAGCTGTAAAGCGAATGGATGCTAAATATAAAGGTGCTACTTCTGTAACCACAATTTTATTGAGCAAATATGTAGAGCCCCAAATGACATATATGGCAAAAAAGGCCAATATAATGAGCATCGTTTTACGAGGTAAACTCATAAATTATTAAAATAAACTATATAATAAAACGCGTTAAATCTTTTTTACACGTACTGCATTCATTCCTTTTTGACCGCGTTCTAGTTCGTAAGTAACTTTGTCATTTTCTTGTATGGGTTCTAATAAACCACTTACATGAACGAAATATTTTTCTTGATTGATGCTGTCTAGAATAAAACCAAAACCTTTTGTGGTATCAAAAAAGGATACTTTACCTTCTTTTGCTGTTGGTTCTTCCTCTTCTCTATCTTCCTTTTTAGGAATACCTAATTCAATACTTTCTGCATCCACTTTCACTTTTAAGTTTGGATCTGGTGGTGTATCGGTTAAATTTCCATTATAATCTACATAAGCAAACTGAATACCTTGTGGGTTTTCCTTTGCCTCTGCTTTACGAGCCTCTTTTTTCTTTTGCTTATCCTCTCGTTTTTTTAAGCGTTTCTTTTCTTTTTCAATTTTGTTAAAAGTTACTTGCGATTTTGCCATTGTTTACGTTAACGGGGTTAATTAATTATATAATTGTTTCTTTTATTTGAATATTCAAAGCTTTTTGAATATCGAGTATTTTTTGCATTTCTCCAGGAATTATTAATGCTATGGAATAGCCTGTATTTCCTGCTCTTGCTGTTCTGCCACTTCGGTGTGTATAATATTCCAGTTGTTCTGGTAGTTGATGGTGAATAACAAATGATAAGTTGTTTACATCAATGCCTCTAGCAGATACATCGGTTGAAACCAAAACTTGCAACGAGCCATTTTTAAAAGCACGCATTACTTTGTCGCGTTCCTTTTGTTGCATATCGCCTTCTAAAGCACCAACTGAAAAACCTTCGTCAATTAATTTCTCGGTTAAATCTTTAGTACCGGCTTTGGTTCTGCAAAAAATAATACCTCTTTCATTAGGTCTTCTTCCCAATACTGTTACTAAGATATTAAATTTTTCTTTTATATGCGTAGAAATGTATTGATGCGTAATGTTGGCATTAACCAAATCCTCTTTATTCACCTCTACTTTAACAGCGTTTGGCGACATATATGTTTTAATGATGTGCTGAATTTCTTCAGGCATAGTTGCCGAAAACAACCAGGTATGTCTTTTGCTCGTGTTGTGTTTTAGTATATTGTTCAAATCTTCTTTAAAACCCATACTAAGCATTTCATCTGCTTCATCTAAAACTAAGGTTTTAACGTTTTTTATGTTTACATCACTACGCTCTATTAAATCCAGTAATCGTCCTGGTGTTGCAATAATTATATGGGTGGTGCGTCTTAATGCTGAAATTTGTTTTTCAATTTTCTCACCTCCATAAACACCTTCTGCAAATATTTTGTTTTCAGAATACTTCGTAAACTTAAAAAGTTGCTTTTTTATTTGTTGAACCAATTCACGCGTAGGCGCTAATATTAAAGCTTGTACTTGATTTATTGAAGTATCAATTTGATGTAGAATAGGTAACCCATAAGCAGCTGTTTTACCAGTTCCTGTTTGTGCTAAACCTATAAAATCTGTGGGTGACTTTAACAATACAGGAATGGTTTGTTCTTGTATATCGGTTGGGGTTTTTATTTCTAATTCTTTAAGTGCTTTTATGAAGTCTTTTTGAACCCCTAATTCTGAAAATGTTGGCATACTTGTTTTTACGATGTTGCAAAGGTACACCTTATTTTATCAATTATCAATTGACAATTGACAATTAACAATTGATAATTCGTAATTGATTTAATTAATCTTCTGGTGGATACCCATGAATACTTTCAAAAACCTCGTCAAAGTTAGATCGCAAATATGAATTTAGTTTTTTTCTGTAATCGTCTTTCAACCATTCAACAAAATTATAGGTGCTTTTGCTAATGCATTTGGTGTAACGTTGAATTCTGAAATCAATATCATCCCCCAACATTTTAGCCAATGCCAAAGCATCATAAACATCTTCGCTATTTTCTGTGCAAATTTTTGCGTGTTGTTCAATAGAACGTTCTAAAACTACTTTTGAAGATTCACCGTTTCTAATAGAATCTACATAGGTTTTTTGAATATCAAAATACACTTCCTTCGATTTTGCGAACTCAGCACGCAATTCATCGGGCATTTCGTATCTAAAATTGCTTTCAAGTTCATCATCACTTAAAATAGAATCTAGATAATAATTTGGTGATCTGAAAATACGTTGCCAATCTAAGTTATCTCCCCAAGGCCCAAAACGATGGAAGTTATTTCCTAAATCGATAACACTAAAAGTCTTTTTATTTTTTAAGATACGAGACCCACGACCAATCATTTGATAATAAAGGGTTAACGATTTTGTAGCACGATTCAAAATAATACTATCTACCGTAGGCTCATCAAATCCAGTAGTTAAAATACTTACGGATGTTAAAATTGCGTCCGGTGTTTTCTTGAACCATCTCAGGATGGCAGCACGTTCTTTCTTAGTATTTGTATTATCAAGATGAGCTACAGGGTATCCTGCTCTCCTGAAGGAATCATAGACGTGTAAAGAAGTATTGATACCATTATTAAAAATTAGTGTTTTCTTGCCTTTACAACGCTCTTCATACGCTTGAATAAGTTTAGAAAGCATATCATCAGCCGTATATAAATCTTCTGAAGATTTAACGGTGTAATCACCATTTGCTCCAACTACTAACGAAGTTAAGCCCACATTATACGTAAACATTTCAGCTTGCGCCAAAAATCCATTAGAAATAAGCGATTCGATACTTTCGCCTACAATTAACTCATCGTAATTATCGGTCATAGGTAACTCAATACTGGAACTTAAAGGTGTTGCTGTAACACCTAAAATAAACGATTGACTAAAAAACTTAAATAATTTGGTGAACGAGTTGTAATGCGCCTCATCAATAATTACCAAACCAATATCAGAAATATCTAATTTGTCATCATTTAACCTATTGTTTAAGGTTTCAACCATCGCTACAAAACAGCTATAATTGGCTTGGTCACTTAAATCGGCTTTACTATCAATCACTTTATTGTCAACAGCAAATTCGGTAAGCATATTTGAGGTTTGTTTGCACAACTCGATACGATGCGTCATTACTAACACCTTTTTTTTGTGGTGCTTAAGGTATTGTCTTACAATTTCAGAAAATATAACAGTTTTACCACCACCGGTTGGCAATTGGTAAAGCAAATGGTAATCGTCAGGAGATTCTTCAAACGCTTTAAAAATTTTATCTATAGCACCTTTTTGGTAGCTGTATAAATCTTTACCGGCATTTCTTTCTTCTTGTTCTGTTTTTGATATAGACATGTAATTCTTAATATAAGGCGTGCAAAAATAGCATCTTTAAAGGGTTTTTAACGAATGTTTATTGTAAAAATTTTAATTAAAATATAACTGATTAACTATTTTACCCAATAATTTCTTACATTTAACTCTATTATGAGTTAATTTAAACCCTTAATTTAAAATGAAAACAAAACACTTAACATTTGGAATCTCATTGATATTACTCTTTTCTATGATAACAGAAGCTAAATCTCAAACTATTTACGGTTCGTGGAAAGGAACATTAGAAGTTCAAGGCATGGAAATTCCTTTAGTATTTCATATTACCGATGAAGCGGGAGAAATGTCTTCAACAATGGATAGTCCTTCGCAAGGCGCTACTGGAATCCCAATGGATGAAACATCTTTTATAGATAACATACTCACCATTGTATTTAAACAAGCCAGTATAAAATATGTGGCAACTTTGAATGACACAGAACTCGCTGGTACTTTTTATCAAAATGGCGCCGAGTTTCCTTTAACGCTCAATAAAACGGAAAAAACTTTGCCCGGAGACACAACCTTGCCAACAACTGAAGAAGATTTAGCAAAAATGGCTAATTGGGACCAAATGGATTATAAATATTCGGTTGAAGATTATTTCTCAAAACCGAAGGCTAGCTCATTTAAATTTTCACCAAATGGAAATTATTTAGCTTATAGAGAAAAGGATGAAAATTTAAAAAACCATGTTTATATAAAAAATGTTAAAACCGAAGAAGTAAAAAAAGTCATTGAGGAAAAAGAAGAACTTGTTAGAGGTTATGGATGGGCTAATGAAAACAGGTTAATTTATATAATGGACAAAGGTGGTAATGAAGAATATCATTTATTTGCAGTAGATATTGATGGTAATAATCAAAAAGAATTAACCCCTTTTGATGGCGTTAAAGTAGAAATTTTAGAAGGGTTGAAGGAAGATAAAGATCATATGATTATTTCCATGAACAAAAACAATCCTCAAATATTTGAGCCTTTTAAAATTAACATTGTTACTGGCGATTTAGAACAACTATATAAAAACGAAGATACTACCAACCCTATTATGGGATATCAATTTGATAAATATGGTAAATTACGAGGGTTTTCAAGATTGAGAGATGGTGTTAACATAGACTTATATTATACGCTTGATGGTTCTAATTATACATTAAAAAAACAACTAAATTGGAAAGATGCTTTTTCAATTATAAGTTTTAATTATGCCTCTAGCAACCCCGATGAAGCTTATGTAGTTTCAAATCTTTTAAGCGATAAATCAAAAATATATTTATACGATTTAAAAGAAGACAAAACGATTAAGGAATTATTTTCTAATGATAATTATGATGTTTCTGGTTTGAGATTATCAAGAAAAAGAAATTACGAACTGGATTATTTTAGTTATGAAGGTGAGAAATCGGTAGTGATTCCTGTAAGTGATTATTATAAAAAACTACACAAACGAATATCTTCTAAATTTCCAAACTACGACTACTCTATTGCTGATGTTACTGATGATGAAAGCAAATATTTAATTTTTATTCAAAGTGATAAATTGTATGGCACCTATTATTCTTATGATGCTGTAAAAGATGAATTCAAGTTATTGTATGATTTAATGCCAAATTTAGCTGAAAAGGATATGGCAGAAATGCGACCCATCACGTTTAAAAGTAGAGATGGTATTACACTACATGGCTATATCACCTTGCCTAAAGCCGCTATAAAAGGCAACAAAGTCCCCGTAATTGTAAACCCTCATGGTGGTCCACAAGGTGTTAGAGATTCTTGGGGGTTTAATCCTGAAGCGCAATTATTTGCAAGTCGTGGCTATGCTACCTTACAAGTAAATTTTAGAATTAGTGGTGGTTATGGCAAAGAATTTTTAGAATCTGGTTTTAAACAAATAGGCAGAAAAGCGATGGATGATGTTGAAGATGGATTGCAATACGTAATTGAACAAGGTTGGGTTGACAAAGATAATGCTGCCATTTACGGTGGTAGCCACGGAGGCTATGCGGTATTAAGAGGCTTAACAAAAACACCAGATTTATATGCCTGTGGGGTTGATTATGTAGGAGTTTCAAATTTATTTACTTTCATGAAAACGATTCCTCCATATTGGGCACCTTACTTAGAAATTCTCAAAGAAATTTGGTACGACGAGTCTATTCCTGAGGAAAAAACCATAATGGAAAACGTATCTCCTGCTTATCAAATAGATAAAATTAAAAAACCACTTTTTGTAGTTCAAGGTGCTAACGATCCGAGAGTTAATATTGATGAATCGGATCAAATTGTAAAAGCATTACGGGAAAAGGGAGTCGATGTTCCTTATATGGTTAAATATGATGAAGGCCATGGCTTTGGAAAAGAAGAAAATAGAATTGATTTATATAAAGCTATGATGGGTTTTTATGCTAAACATTTAAAGTAAAACATTAGGAACCCTTCAAAAAAACAATTGTTTTTCACCTATTAAAAAGTCTTTTGAAAAATTTTCAAAAGGCTTTTTTTCATTTAATCAATAATAAAACATAATTTAGTTTTTTTATTTTCAAACAAAAGTAATCATGCAAATCAACGATAAATCTGGCACAAAAGAATATATAGCAAACGCGCAACGTTACGAAACCATGACCTATAAAAGAACCGGCAAAAGCGGCGTACTTTTACCAGCTATTTCTCTTGGTTTATGGCACAATTTTGGGTTTGTAGACAACATTCAAAATGGTAGAGAGGTATTAAAATGTGCGTTCGATTTAGGTATTACCCATTACGATTTGGCAAACAACTACGGACCTCCTTATGGTTCGGCTGAAGAAAATTTTGGAACCATTCTTAAAAAAGATTTCAAAAATTATAGAGATGAATTGTTTATCGCCAGTAAAGCAGGTTATGATATGTGGCCGGGACCTTATGGAAATTTGGGCTCCAGAAAGTATTTAATTTCGAGCTTAGACCAAAGTTTGAAGCGTATGGGATTGGATTATGTGGATATTTTCTATCATCACAGACCAGACCCGGACACCCCGTTGGAAGAAACCATGGGTGCTTTGGCAGATATAGTTCGACAAGGAAAAGCTTTATATGTGGGTATTTCCAATTATCAACCTAAAGAAACCCAAGAAGCCGCTAAAATTTTAAAGCGTTTAAATGTGCCTTTTATATTGCACCAAGCACGTTATTCTATGTTCGATCGTTGGGTTGAAGATGGACTTTTAAATACTTTAGATGAAAATGGAGCGGGTTGTATTGCTTTTTCACCTTTAGCACAAGGTATGCTGACAGACAAATATTTAAAAGGCATTCCAAAAGATTCTAGAGCTGCTAAAGATTTAACCTATTTGGATGTCGATACCGTGACTAACAATTTAGATAAAATTCAGCGTTTAAATACGTTAGCTATAGAACGAGGTCAAAAATTATCGCAAATGGCCATTGCTTGGATTTTAAGACAACCACAGGTTGCATCGGTTTTAGTTGGTGCAAGTTCGGCTAATCAATTAAAAGAAAATGTAAAAGCGTTGGATAACTTAAGTTTTTCTGAAGACGAATTGAAGTTGATAGATAAGATAGTTTCTTAAAAAACTAATCTTTTACAATAATAATAGTTGCTTTTACACCTGTTGCTAAATTCCAACGGTTTGCAGACACTAAAATACCTTTATCGTCAACCACTCTAAACTCGGCGGTATTTGGTCCAGATTCTCCTTGGTTTAAAGCTAAAAAGTCTATTTTGTTAAAACCCTTTTGTAAGTCGAGTTTAAAGCCTCTAAATCCACCATTTAGAAATACCCTGGCTTGTACCACATCGTCATTTACCAAAACCTGTATTAAATCGCCATCCACATAACCATGATCTCGATATGATACATTTACAGACTTCGCATTACTTTTAAAATCACCAAAATACTGGTCGGTTAAACTGCCGTTTCTAGCTTCTACTTCCTCTGGTGTTAGCTTCGTGTTGGCTAATTGATCATCCAATTGCTTTGTGTAAAGCTCACCAGGATTTCCAAATTTTTCACCAAATAATGAAAATTCTTTTTTAGGTGCTTCAACACCCGTTGAAAGATTGGGTACGTTTAAGCTTCCAAATGTAGAGTTGTTTGTATTGTTATTGGGTTGCGAAGGTGTTATTTTAGGAGTATTATCAACTTCTTTCTTACTTTCAACCGCAGGAATAGCTGTAGATTTATTCTGACTATCTATTTGAGCGTTAGCAAAAAAAGTTGCTGAAATTAAAATTAAAAATGATAAAAAAAACTTCATCAGTTTTGTAAAATAATTTTGGGTTTATATTGATTACAGGACTAATTATTTATCAAAGATATTTTTTTATCTTAAAAACATCCTTAAAAGCTCCTATATTTTACAATCATTTAACAAAAACCGTTCCTTAAAACGGGTTTTATAAATTTTTTTCAGAAAAAATACAACTCTATATAACAACTTGAAAATGTATAATTTATGGCATTGTCTTTGTTATTTAAGTTTTTATTAACATTTAAACTTCATAAACATGAGACATTCAAAATTAATGCCCGAAGTAAATGCAGGCTCCATGGCAGACATTGCATTTTTATTACTTATTTTCTTTTTGGTTACTGCTACTATTTCTTCAGACGAAGGAATTAGCAGGGTTTTGCCCGAAGCATGCCCACCTGGAGTCGATTGTACAAGCCCTATAAATGAAAGGAATATTCTACGTATCGTAATAAACAATAATGATGAAATAATGGTTGAAAACGAGCTTGTTTCAATTGAAGCCTTAAAAGACATCACAAAAAATTTTATTGACAATAACGGTGATGGTACTTGTACCTATTGTGCGGGCGATAAATCGATTAATGCATCAAAAAACCCAAAAGAAGCTGTTGTTTCTTTACAGAACGGACAGCAAACATCTTACAAGAAATATGTTAACGTTCAAAATGAATTGGCAAAAGCATATTATGAATTAAGAAACACTTATTCAGAACAAATAATTAAAAAAACTTCGGATAAATTAACAATTGAAGAGTTGAAAAATGTAAGAGATGCCTATCCTTTTACACTTATAGAAGCTGAAACAAAATAAGTTTACTTTACAACAATACTATCAACAGGTTTCAATATGCCATAGGAAATTGAAACCTTTTTTCTACCCCATTTTTTTGCAGCTTTCACATCAGTTCCCATATAAATATCAATTTTATTTTTCCAGCGTGGGTGCATACGGTCTTTTACAAAAAAAATGCTATCGAATCCTTTAATTTTTACAGGTGTATCCCGTTTTAAGCCTTTTCTATATAAATCCCTGGAAACAGCAATGTAATTTAAACCAGGTTTTAAACTATCGCCAAATGCTGTAATATGTGGATTGGAATCGGTTTGATTTTTTACAGAATTATAGGCAGATGCCGTCACTTTCAAATCATGCCACGTATAGTTTTCTTCAAAAGGAATTTCTTTCTTTTTGCAACCAAATGTAACCAATAAACATAAAATGACTATAATCCTCAAAACACTGTATTTAGTTTAGTAAATATACCATATATCTGTACAGTTGTTGTTTTAAAAAATAAAATTACAATAAAACACAATCAAATAGTCCATAAACATTATACTAAACGCCCCAAAGTTCTCTCAAATAGATTACCTAAAACTTTTACAATGTTTTTGTACATTTGCTATACAACAAATTAAAGAGACTCCTTATGAACACAATACCAAGCGTAGATTTAAGTGATTTTATTTCGGGAGATCCCGTTCGAAAACAAAAATTTGTGGATGCTATTGGAAAAGCTTACGAAGATATTGGGTTTGTAGCATTAAAAGGTCATTTTTTAAATGATGCATTAGTTGAAACTTTATATAGCGAAGTAAAGAATTTTTTCAATTTACCAGTTGAAACGAAACGCAAATATGAAATACCAGGTATTGGCGGTCAAAGAGGTTATGTTTCATTCGGAAAAGAAAGTGCTAAAGGCAAAAAAGAAGGCGATTTAAAAGAGTTTTGGCATTTCGGGCAATATGTTGACGACAATCCAAAACTGGAAGCGGAATACCCCAATAATGTCATTGTTGATGAACTTCCGGAATTTAATAAAATAGGAAAAGAAACCTACAGAATGCTTGAAAAAACAGCTAAATATGTATTACGTGCTTTGGCTTTGCATTTAGGTTTGGAAGAAACTTATTTTGATAATTATATACACAACGGAAATTCCATTTTGCGACCCATACATTACCCACCAATTACCGAAGAACCTAAAGAAGCCGTTCGTGCCGCAGCGCATGGCGACATTAATTTAATTACACTGTTAATGGGGGCTCAAGGTCGTGGGTTGCAAGTACAAAACCATAAAGGCGAATGGCTTGATGCCGTGGCGGAACCCGATGAATTAATGATTAATGTGGGCGATATGCTATCGAGACACACCAATAATAAACTAAAATCGACCATTCACCGCGTTATAAATCCTCCAAAAGAACTTTGGGGAACGTCTCGATATTCCATTCCATTTTTTATGCACCCCATTAGTGATATGAAATTAGATGTTTTAGAAGGTTGTATTGATAAAAATAACCCAAAAGCATTTGATGATATTACTGCTGGAGAATTTTTAACTGAACGCTTAATCGAACTTGGTTTAATAAAAAAATAAGTTTTCAATCGCAGTTTTCTTATCATTGAACCTGCGAATGAGACTGAATACTTAAAAAGATGGATTTACAAGATCAATTAAAAAACCTATTTCCGGACCATATACAAGAAGAACCTGTAGAGGATTCTGAAAACACATCAAAAATATGGATGCAAGACGATCCTATTCTTTGTAAATACGAAAAACGTAAAGGGAAGCCCATTACTATTTTGGAAGGCTATACAGGAGCGACTGATGATTTTAAAATTCTAGCCAAAGAAATTAAAACAAAACTAAGTGTTGGTGGTAGTTTTAAAGATGATAAAATTATTATTCAAGGCGATTATCGTGATAAAATCATGAAAATGCTAAAAGACAAAGGGTTTAATGTAAAACGCGTAGGCGGTTAATTTATATGGAAAAACATCCGCTTCACGTTACCAATGGTTCCGTTTTAACCAATCGCCTCAACGAATTAAATGTTGAAGGAGACATTATCACATGGCAAGAAATGCTTTGTGAAGGCTCTACTGTTGAACAGGTATATTCAGAAGAATTTTCAAAAATTAGAAAAGATTTTTTTAGTTCATTTTATGATGTTGAATTAAATATTTCTGAAATTGAAACGGAGTTAGAAAAGTTAAATCATCCTGAAAATTATTCAGAAATCATTCTTTGGTTTGAATATGATTTATTCTGCCACATCAATATGATAGCTGTAATAAGTCTTATCAAACAGAAAAAAATCAAGCTTCCACTCTACTTAGTTTGCAGTGGCAAAGTTGAAAGAAACAAGCATTTAAAAGGTCTGGCCGAACTTAATTCGGGACAACTATTAAAACACTTTAGAGATAAAGTAGCTCTTACGCCAGAAGATTTAGATATGGCTACCAATGCTTGGAGTATTTATTGCGGAATGGATCATAATTTATTAAAACCTCTTATTGTTCAAAAATCATCTTTTAAATATTTAAGCAATTGTTTAAAAGCTCATTTAGAACGATTCCCGGAAACTAAAGACGGTTTAAACGTGATGGAACGTAATATTTTGGAAATAGTTAGAGATAAAACCATAAAGTCCAGACACCACTTATTGGGCTATGCACTCAATTACCAAGGGTATTATGGCTATGGCGATATGCAGGTTAATAGAATTATTGAAAAATTGAGTATCTTTTTTATTGAAGAAGAAAACCTGATAAAATTAAGTAGGTATGGACACGAAGCCTTACTTGGGCTGCACAATTTCGCTTTTGAAATTGATAATGCAATGACTTTTGGCGGTGTTCGAAAATTGGATTTTCAATTCAATAAAAAAGAAAATAAATTAATAAAAACCATTAATAATGCCCATTAAAGAATCTGAATTAATACTCAACCCAGACGGCAGCGTATATCACTTAAACTTAAAACCAGAGCATGTTGCTAAAACCATCATATTTGTAGGCGACCAAGATCGTGTTGAAAAAGTTTCAAAACATTTTGATACGATAGAGTTTGAAACCCAAAAAAGAGAATTCAAAACTCACACAGGTACTTATAAAGGAAAACGATTAACGGTTATTTCAACAGGCATTGGTCCTGATAATATTGATATTGTTTTAAATGAATTGGATGCCCTTTTTAACATCGATTTAAAAACAAGGCAAGTAAAAACAGAGTTGACGAGTCTTGAAATAATCAGAATTGGAACATCGGGTTCACTACAAGCCGATATTCCTGTAGACAGTTTTGTTTTAAGCACTTATGGTCTCGACCTTAATGGTATGCTTCACTTTTATCAAATAGAATCTATTTGCCATCCAGACATTGAAGCTGCTTTCATGAAACATACCAACTGGCATCCTGATAAGGCAAAACCAATTGTAATAAAAAACAGTGGATTACTACAAAAAAAGCTTGAAAGTGAGGTAACGTTTAAAGGTTTAACGGCTACCGCAGGTGGTTTTTATGGCCCACAAGGTCGAGTTTTACGTTTAGCTCTTCAAGATAAAACATTAAACCATAAAATGGATCATTTCAATTTTAATGGTTTGAATATCGCAAATTTTGAAATGGAAACTTCTGCTATTTACGGGTTAGCAAAATTGCTTGGGCATCATGCTGTATCTTTAAATGCGGTCATTGCTAATAGAGCCAATGGCACATTTAGCAAAAACCCTTCACAAGTTGTTGCAAATCTTATAACATATACCCTTAATAAACTTACTGAATAAACTATTGAATTCATGAACAAAGTAAACATAGGTGGCGTACCAGAACATTTTAATTTAGCTTGGTATTTAACCTTAAAAAATGGTGAATATAAAGATGAAAACATCAATTTACGTTGGCAAGATTACCCCGAAGGTACAGGCGCCATGTGTAAAGCTTTGCGTAATGAAGAAATTGATATTGCCGTAATACTTACCGAGGGTATTATTAAAGATATTATT
Organism: Mariniflexile fucanivorans; assembly: GCF_004341235.1. Taxonomy (GTDB): domain Bacteria; phylum Bacteroidota; class Bacteroidia; order Flavobacteriales; family Flavobacteriaceae; genus Mariniflexile; species Mariniflexile fucanivorans. The sequence goes on along the minus strand of NZ_SLUP01000006.1, from coordinate 90,566 downwards.
GATGGCAACCCTAGTAAAATTGTACAAACATTTGTGCAAACACCTTTAAATTGGGGTATTCACGTTGGCAAAAATTCACCTTATAAAACTATTGAAGATTTAAAAGGAACCAAAGCAGCTATTAGTAGACACGGTTCAGGATCGCATTTAATGGCTTATATAAATGCTGAAAAAAATAGTTGGGATTTAAAAAAAGATTTAAATTTTGAAGTCATAAACAATTTAGAAGGTGCGGTTGAAGCCTTAACAACTGGTACGGCCGATTATTTTATGTGGGAGAAATTTACCACCAAACCACTTGTTGATAATGGTACTTTTAGAAGAATTGGCAACTGCCCAACGCCTTGGCCTTGTTTTGTAATTGCCGCTAGAGACGGTTTTATTGAATCGAATAAAGAAGATTTAAAAACCATTTTGAAGATTATCAATAATACCACTATTGAATTTAAGGACATACCAAGTATAGATAGAACCATTGCTAATCGTTATGAACAACAGCTTGAAGATGTACAAGAATGGTTAGGTATTACAGAATGGTCTCAAAGCTTGATTGATAAAAAAACAGTAAACACCATTCAAAAAGAGTTGTTTGCTTTAAATATTATTCCAAAAATCGTTCCTTATGAAAGGTTAACTCATAAACTTTAGAAAATGTTAATGTTTATCAAAATTAACCCTCAAAAATTATAAAAAAGTTACTTTTGAATTCCAAAAAATAGAAAAAAGCATGAAAAAACTACTTTTATTAACTGCCGCCATTGCTATAATAGCTTGTAATGAAAAACCAAAAGACTATGTAACGTTATCTGGGAAAATCACTGATAAAAATAGCGACTCACTTGTAATAAGATCACGTACGTATTCAAAAACCATTAAAGTAAATACAGATGGTACTTTTGGTGATACATTAAAAGTAGAAACAGGTGTTTATAATTTATTTGATGGTAATGAATCTACAAATTTATTTTTAAAAAATGGTTTTGATATCAGCATTACTTTAGATACCAAGCAGTTTGATGAAACTATAACATACACAGGAACTGGTGCAGAACACAGTAATTTTTTAGCTAAAAACAGCTTAATGCAAGAACAACTTTTAGATATGGATGCTTTGAGTAGTTTGGATATGGAAAGCTTAGAATCAAGATTCGGTGAGATTAAAATTAAATTAACCGAATTTTACAATGCAAATAAAGATGTAGATACCTCAATAACTAACGTTTTATCTAAAAATATCGACCCTATGCTAGATTACTATAAAGGATATTTAGCAGAATCTATTGCATTAAAAACAGACTTGGCAACTGGCGCTCCTTCACCAACTTTTGAAAATTATGAAAACTATAATGGAGGAAAAACTTCGTTAACCGATTTAAAAGGAAAATATGTGTATGTAGATGTTTGGGCAACTTGGTGTGGTCCATGCAAAGCAGAAATCCCTTCGCTAAAAGCTTTAGAAAAACAATATCACGGAAAAAACATTCAATTTGTAAGCCTATCTATTGATGATGATAGAAGCCACGGCGGCTCTTGGGATAAAGCCCGTGAAAATTGGAAAGCTATGATAGCCGACAAACAATTAAGTGGTGTACAATTATTTGCACCAAATGGATGGCAATCACAATTTATTTTAGATTATAAAATTCAAGGGATTCCTCGTTTTATTTTAATTGATCCAAATGGTAACGTAGTAACTCCAGATGCACCAAGACCTTCAAGTAGTGAGCTGACCAAATTGTTTACATCTCTGAATATCTAATTAAGTATCTAGCAATGTTATTCACTAGACTGATAAGCACACAATAACTAATGAACGATACTATTTTAAATTGGAATCTGGATCCAGTAATTTATTGGATAACAGGCAGTTTTCCTTTAAAATATTACGGCTTATTTTTCATAACAGGTATTCTATTAGCAAATTACGTTGCGAAACGCATTTATATTAAAGAAAATATACCCCTTGAAAATTTAGAGAAATTATTTATCTACATTGTTATTGGAATAGTTTTAGGCGCAAGACTTGGGCATTGTTTCTTTTATGAACCTTCATATTACTTTAACAACCCGATTGAAATTTTGTTGCCAATTAAGAAAATTGGAGATTCATATCAATTTATTGGCTTTCAAGGATTAGCAAGTCACGGAGGAGGAATTGGAACGTTAATTGCCATCGGCATTTACTGCAAAAAGTATAAAACAAACTTTTTAGGGGTTTTAGATAGAATTGCCATAGTTACTCCTATAGTAGCTGTATTTATAAGATTAGGGAATTTTATGAATTCTGAAATTTATGGAAAACCTACAAATGGAAATTGGGGAATTGTTTTTCAAAGAGATGATTTAATACCAAGACATCCTACTCAACTCTATGAGGCATTTTCATATCTTTTAATTTTCGGAATATTAATGTTTACCTACAAGAATAAAACTAAATATAACGGACAGATTTTTGGACTGCTTTTAGTTTTGGTTTTTTCGGCTAGATTTATAATTGAATTTTTTAAAGAAAACCAAGTTGGTTTTGAAGACGGAATGTTTATAAATATGGGGCAAATTTTGAGTATTCCTTTTATAATAGTTGGATTAATTTTAATTTTTATTAAGAAAAACCCCAAACAAGAGCGAAACGTTTTAGCAAGCGGAAATATTAAAATTTAGCCAAATGAGGCTGTCCGAAAAGTGTATTGTATTTACTTTGTCAGGTTGAGCTTGTCGAAACTGATATTGATTATCTGTAAGTTAAAATATTTCGACAGGCTCCATATGACACAGAATTACACTTTTCAGACAGCCTCATTAGTGTATTCGCAGTAATTTTTTAAACTTATTTCTTTTTATCAACAGCTTCCTCTTGTACTTGTACTTGTGGTTGCTCAGGTTGTTTAAACAAATCTTTATAAGCTTCACCTAAATATTCAATAACATGACTTGCAATTAGGCTTTGGTAACCAAAATCTTCCACAGCGATATCTGCCGATTTTCCGTGTAAATAAACACCAAAAACACTTGCGCTTAATGGATTGTACCCTTGTGACATTAGGCCTGTAATGATGCCCGTTAGCACATCCCCACTTCCTCCAGTTGCTAAACCAGGGTTTCCTGTGGAATTAATATATAGTTTTTCTTGAAACACGGTGATGCTATTAGCGCCTTTCACAACAACAATTAAATTATGCTTTTTCGAAAAAGCTTTTACTTTTTCTAATTTATCAAAATCGTCTGTCCACTTCCCTATTAAACGCTCTAATTCTTTAGGATGCGGTGTTAAAATGGCTTGTTCTGGCAGAAGTTTTAATAAGGTTTTTCTTTTTGCTAAAATGTTAATACCATCGGCATCAATAACAAGTAGTGTTTTATTTGTTTTTAAAAATCCTTCAATAGCTTTCATGGTTTTAGTATCGGTTCCTATACCTACGCCTAAACCTATCACGGTCGGTTCAATTTCAAAAGAAATATTGGTTATTTTTTTTTCATCTTCATCTGTAATCACCATAGCTTCAGGAAATGAAGCTTGTAACGGTATGTACCCACATTTTGGAACATACACCGTAACCAAACCAGCACCAGAAGCCAAAGCTGCTCGACTAGCCAAAATAACGGCACCTATTTTCCCGTAGCTACCACCAATAATCAAACTATGACCGAATTGCCCTTTATGTGAAAATTTATCTCTTGGTTTGTATATTGGTAGTACTTCATGTTTTCCTATTAATTCGGCTTCCGTTGTTGTTTCAGATAAGAAATTCATATCCAAACCAATATCCAATACTTCCCAGTGTACTGTGTATTTTGCGGTTTCAGGCAAAAAGAAAACCAACTTAGGTGTAACAAAACTTAAAGTATAACTTGCCCAAACAACGGCGTCTTCATCTTTAGGAACGCTATCGGTACTTAATCCAGAAGGCACATCGATTGACAAAGTAAAAGCCTTCGTTTTTCTAAAATAGACAAATAAAGCTTTTATCCATTTATCAACAGGTCTATTTAATCCAATTCCAAAAATGGCATCAACAATAATATCTTGATCGTTAATTTCAGGAAAATCTTCTGTACAACTTAAAAGTGTTGGCCATTCTTTTGTTACATTTTTAACCCGATCATAATTAATTAAAAAATCTTTGGAGCGTTTATCACTACAATTAACAACGTACATTTTAACATTATAACCATCTAAAATTAAATGTCTTGCCAACACCAAACCGTCCCCACCATTATTGCCAATACCGCAAAAAATATGAATAGGCACTTGAGCGCCTTGTAAACGCACATGCATCCAATTAAAAATTTGTGCACCGGCACGTTCCATTAAATCTGTTGATGTGATTTTTTGGCGCTCTATAGTTAGTTGGTCTCCTTTATAAATTTGTTCCTTCGAGAATATTTTCATTAATCCATATATTTTTAAGCAACACTAATATTACGAATTTTTATATTTTAAATCAAACCATAGCTTTATATAAATGAAAAATCCTTGACCAAAATTAGTCAAGGATTCATTCTTATTTTCTTAATTAAAGCTTTTATTCCTTTATAAACTTAATCATTTCAAAGTCATCTAATTTAAGAAGGTACATACCATTATCTAAAAACCGAACATCAATTTTGTTGTTATACGATATGCTACCTCTTACCAATTCTTTTCCCGTTATATTGTAAATAATATAATTTTTGGTTTCCATTAAACCAGATAGACTAATATAACTGGTTGATGGATTGGGGTATGTTTTAATTCTATTTTTTAAATTCACTTCAATATTGGATTGTGTACTGGTATCGACCGTGCTTAAACTTCCATAAAACGTTCCTTTAGCAGTAGTTGCATACGAGCGAATATAATAAATTGTGTTTGCTGAAATATCCGATAATTTATCGCTAAAAATAGCTTCTGTATTTTCTACAATAATTTTAGTATCTAAAACCGTGGGAAGATTTTCTGAAGTACTATAAACAAAGCCTCTTTCGGTTATCACAGCTTCGTTATTGTTTATAATTTCTCCAGTCATATCTATTTCGTTGGTCGCATTATTTAAACCTGCACTACCAATCACTTCTGCTTTTGCTAGTTCAGATTTTTCTAAGGTCGATTTTGAAGTTTCTTGTGCCTGTACAGATAGTACAAACATTAAACATAGAATTCTTAAAATTCCTTTTAAGAGTGTTTGAGGTTTCATTATTGAAGGATTTTATATTAATTAACAATACAAATATATGAAAAAACTTATTAAAAACAAATTTTATCGAATAAATTTGATTTTAATCGATTATTTAATAAATATTGTAAGAATATAATTCTTATTTAAAATACACACCCACATAAATAAATATGGTAAATGAAATTTCACAAACACCTCTTTAGTATTATAGATTTTTCAGTACTTATTAAAAATTGTTGTTTTTATTAAATGAAACTTGATTGAAAATAAGAATACTATAAAAAGGAATTTTTAATTTTTTTATAAGGTTAAATGTGATATTTTTGAAATCTATTATTATAGATAATAATGAATCATTTAAACCAAAATATAAACACGACACTTCCTTTTATAGCAAAAGGAACCGCTTCTATTTTTGGAACCACTACAATTATTACAACCCTTTGGGGTTGCTAATTAAATATTCTTCGGTCTATCTTTGTGATTTTTATAATCACAACATCTTTAATATTCTATTTAAATCATCAATTCATTAAAAAACATGAACCTTCCATAACGAGGTTTCGAAACCAAAGAGAAAAAATTATATGGAAGCACCATGTGACCATTGAAAAAAATAAATAAAAACACATGAAAGTTTTAAAATTTGGAGGAACTTCTGTAGGTTCGTCAAAAAACATAAATAACGTTATTAGCATTTTAGAAAATTATGCTAAAAAAGATAAAGTAGTATGTGTGGTATCAGCAGTTGGCGGTATTACCGATAAATTGCTTTTAGCTGGAAAACAAGCACAAAACAAAGAAACAGACTATATTGATACGTTTAATTTAGTTAAAGACATTCATTTTAATATAGTGAATGAACTTAATTTAGATAAGAGTTCAAACATCATCGCTTTTGTGGACGAAAAACTCAATGCTCTTAAAAGTTTGTTAGATGGTATCTTTTTAATAAATGAATTATCGCCAAAAACATCTGATAAATTAGTGAGTTTTGGTGAGTTACTATCATCTTATATTATTGCTGAAACCATGAAAAATCGTGGATTATCTGCTGAAAGCAAAAATTCACAAGAATTAGTAGTCACAAATTCAAACTTTACAAAAGCTGAAGTAGATTACACCCTCACCAATAAAAATATACAAGTTTATTTTAATTCAGCAAATCAACAAATCACCATACTTCCTGGGTTTATCTCTAAATCTAAAATAGGTGAACAAACTACCTTAGGTCGTGGTGGATCTGATTTTACAGCAGCTATTGTTGCTGCAGCTCTAAAAGTTGAACAATTAGAAATCTGGACCGATGTTAGTGGCATGTTCACTACCAACCCAAAATTGGTTAAGCAAGCCTACCCTATCGAGAAAATATCGTATCAAGAAGCGATGGAATTATCGCATTTTGGAGCAAAAGTACTATATCCGCCAACGGTACAACCGGTTTTAAATTTGAATATTCCCATTCACATAAAAAACACTTTAGAGCCTGAAGCAGTTGGAACGATTATTTCTAACGATGAAATAACTACTACTTCACCAGTAAAAGGCATTAGTAATATTGGAAATATTGCGCTGCTAACCCTTCAAGGAAGCGGCATGATTGGTATTCCTGGATTTTCCAGACGTTTATTTGAAGTGCTTTCTCAGGAAAAAATTAATGTCATTTTAATTACACAAGCGTCATCCGAACATTCTATTTGTTTAGGAATTGATGAAAATGATGCTGAATTAGCAAAAACAGCTATTGATGCCGCGTTTGAAAATGAAATCGCCTTACATAAAATTGATCCAATTATTGTTGAAAAAGAATTGTCTATCATTGCTTTAGTAGGTGATAACATGAAAAACCACCAAGGAATCAGTGGTAAAATGTTTAGTACATTAGGTAAAAACAATATCAATATTAGAGCGATTGCTCAAGGGGCTTCAGAGAAAAACATTTCAGCAGTTATATTGCAAAGCGATGTTAAAAAGGCATTGAACACTCTACATGAACAATTTTTTGAAATCAAAACCAAACAGCTAAATGTGTTTATTACGGGTGTTGGAAATGTGGGCGTAAAATTAGTAGAGCAAATAAAACAACAACGAAAATACCTGAAAGATAATTTAAAAATTAATTTACGTATTGCTGGATTATCAAATTCCAGAAAAATGATTTTTAGTGAAGATGGTATCGATTTAACAAATTGGAAAGAGCAATTAGAAAACGGTGAAAAAGCGACTTTAAATGGTTTTTTCGAAAACACAAAATCCTTAAACCTTCGCAACAGTATATTCGTGGATGTTACTGCAAATAAGGATGTTGCAAATTTATATGAAAAATATTTACGTCAAAGTATTGGCGTGGTAGCGTGTAATAAAATCGCCTGTTCTAGCGATTATGAAAACTACAAATTATTAAAGCGATTATCGTTAAAATACAATGCACCTTATTTATTTGAAACCAATGTGGGAGCGGGATTACCTATTATCGATACGTTAAATAATTTAATAGTTTCGGGAGATAAAATCACCTCTATACACGCAGTGTTATCTGGTAGTTTGAATTTTGTTTTTAACAATTTTGATGACACAACCAAGTTTTACGATGTAGTAAAACAAGCTGCAGCCGAAGGTTACACAGAACCAGACCCAAGAATAGATTTAAGTGGTGTGGATGTGGCTAGAAAAATTTTAATTCTTGCCAGAGAAAGCGGTGTGGAAATGAATTTGGAAAATATCGAAAACACACCTTTCTTATCAGAATCTGGTATGGAAAGCGATACTGTAGACGATTTTTATGAAACATTGATTGCAGATGAAGCACATTACCAAGCTTTATATGCTTCCGCGAAAGCGAAAGATTGCCAATTAAAATATGTGGCACAATTTAACAATGGAAAAGCAAGCGTAAGTTTGCAAGAAATACCTAGCGTTCACCCATTCTATAATTTAAAAGGAAAAGATAATATTGTGATGTTTTACACGCAACGTTACCCAGAACAACCCATGATCATTAAAGGTGCTGGTGCGGGAGCCGATGTAACAGCTTCTGGTTTATTTGCAGATATTATTAGAATTGGAAACGACTAAAAAAAAAGACTTGGGAATAGAGAAAAAAGAATAAAGACAGCATTTTAGTCTATTTTCTTTTCTCTATTTTCTTTTATCTGAATAGAATGAACGAAATAAAAATATTTTCACCTGCAACCGTAGCCAATGTAGCTTGTGGATTTGATGTGCTAGGCTTTTGTTTAGACAGTGTTGGAGATGACATGGTGATTAGAAAAACCGATAAAAAAGGCATTTTCATTACAAAAATTGAAGGCGGTTTCGATTTACCTTACGAAACTGAATTAAACGTAGCAGGTGTTTCAGCTTTAGCCATGTATGAAGCAATAAAACCTGATTTCGGATTTGAAATTGAAATCAACAAAAAAATAAAACCGGGAAGTGGCATTGGAAGCAGTGCAGCAAGTGCTGTTGGAAGTGTTTTTGGAATGAATGAACTTTTAGGAAGACCTTACAACAAAACCCAACTTACCGAATTTGCCGTTAAAGGTGAAGCTTTAGCTAGTAAATGTGAGCACGCAGATAACCTTGCCCCTGCCCTATTTGGGGGTTTTACGCTCGTTAAAAGTATGTCTCCTTTAGAAATCTTACAAATTCCATCGCCTAACGATTTGTACGCTACTATCATTCATCCACAAATTGAAGTTAAAACATCCGAAGCGCGAGCCATTCTTCCTAAAGAAGTTCCGTTAAGTCACGCGATAACACAGTGGGCTAATTTTGGCAGTTTAATTCACGCACTACATACCAGCGATTTTGAGCTTATAAAGCGTTCATTAAACGATGTGATTGTAGAACCTTATAGAAGTCAGTTGATTCCACACTACTACGAAGTAAAATCCGAAGTTATAAGAGTAGGCGCTTTAGGTGCAGGTATTTCAGGCTCAGGACCTTCAATATTTTCATTAAGTAAAGGATTGGAAACTGCTAACAATGTGAAAGATGCTATGCATAAAGTATATGCAAAAACAGGAATAAATTTTGATATTCATGTATCTAAAATTAACACGAGTGGCGTAAAAATTATTTAAGAGATTAGATCAAGGAACATTAAGAATAACTAATAAAACAGATTTCTGCCTTTGCAGAAATAACAACAATATGAACTACTATTCATTAAACCATAAAGCACCAAACACAACGTTTAAAAATGCTGTTATAAAAGGAATTGCTCCAGATAAAGGCTTATATTTTCCAGAAACCATTACAGCTTTACCTAAATCTTTTTTCGATAGCATTGATAATTTGTCACACTCAGAAATTGCTTTTGAAGCAATTAAACAATTCGTTTCTCCAGAAATTCCAGAGGAAATTTTAAAAACGATTGTTGAAGAAACGTTGTCTTTTGATTTTCCTGTTGTGAAATTAAATAAAAATATTTCAACATTGGAATTATTTCACGGGCCAACTATGGCGTTTAAAGATGTGGGCGCACGCTTTATGGCACGTTGTTTAGGTTATTTCAATCAAAATAATGATAGAGAAGTTACTGTTTTGGTAGCAACATCGGGAGATACTGGTGGCGCGGTTGCCAATGGGTTTTTAGGTGTAAAAGGCGTAAATGTGGTGATACTTTACCCTAGCGGAAAAGTGAGCGACATTCAAGAAATGCAATTAACTACTTTAGGTCAAAACATCAAAGCATTGGAAGTTCATGGCACGTTTGATGATTGTCAAGACATGGTAAAAACAGCTTTTTTAGATGAAGCATTGACGAGCCAAATGCAATTAACATCAGCAAACTCTATAAATGTAGCGCGTTGGCTGCCCCAATTGTTTTACTTCATGTTTGCTTACAAGCAATTACACAAACAACACAAAGACATCGTTTTTTCTGTTCCAAGTGGGAATTTTGGAAATATATGCGCAGGTATGATGGCGCAACAATTAGGCTTACCAATCAAACACTTTGTAGCTTCAAACAATGCCAATAATGTGGTAACTCGTTATTTAATATCTCAATTATACGAACCAAAGCCATCCATACAAACCATTAGCAATGCCATGGATGTTGGAGCACCTAGCAACTTTATTCGTATTCAAGAAATTTATAAAAACAATTTTGATGCTTTAAAATCAAACCTGACATCTTATAGTTATTCCGATAAGGAAACTAAAGAAGCGATGTTAGAAATGTATAAAAATTACAACTACGTAGCCGATCCACATGGTGCGGTTGGATATTTGGGATGTAAAGATTATTTAAAAGAAAAGCCAAACGCACATTGCGTATTTTTAGAAACAGCACACCCAACAAAATTTTTAGATGTAGTTGAAGAAGTAGTTCAAGTGAAACAAGCTTTACCATCACAAATACAATCTGTTATGGGTAAAGAAAAAGAATCTACTATCATTTCGACATATGATGATTTAAAGGCTTTTTTATTGAAAAAGTAAACATGTTATTTGAAGTGCTATGAATTGGCTCATTTTAATTATTGCAGGATTATCGGAAGTGGCGTTTGCTTTTTGCCTCGGAAAGGCTAAAGTAAGCACTGGCAACGAATCCTTATATTGGTATGTAGGCTTTTTAGGTTTTTTAATATTAAGTATGTCATTACTTATTAAAGCCACAAATCAACTTCCTATTGGTACTGCTTATGCGGTTTGGACAGGTATTGGAGCCGTTGGAACCGTGTTGCTAGGTATTTTCGTTTTTAAAGAACCGGCCAGTTTTTGGAGAATTTTCTTTATTACTACGCTTATTGCCTCAATTATTGGTTTGAAGGTAGTTTCTAATTGATTAGAAATTTTTATTTCTTGTTTCATTTTGGAAAAACGCCCTGCTACCTTCGTTTAAAAAACGATAAAGTTTATTGAAACGGAGCTTTATCTTTGCCTTGTAAACTATTAAAATAATGAAGATTTCTGAAAGTCTATTTCCTAATAATGTACCTCAATGCAGAGAGTATCAAATAATATCTACTATCATAATAAAAGATAACCGTCTTGTTGAAAATTATTTTCGTGATTATAAAACGAATATATATAAGAATTGGTTTATAAATGACAGAAAAGTTACCCCTGTATTTTTTGACGAAAATGATTGCGAATGGTTAAGTCCAACATTTATTAGAAATAAAAAAGAACTTTATGGATTTAGTTTGATTGAAAAAAGTAATTCTACAAAGTTATTCTTAACGCAGGTAAAAGGCAATGTTGATTTTAAGTCATTTAAAGCTATTGGACGTTTTTACGCAAAAGACAATAATCGTTTTTATTTTGGACCTGGAGGAAAAATAATTAAAGGTGATAGCTTAGAATTATTTTTTGACGACACTTACAAAAAGGAATGGATTAATTCAAGTCCTAATAGCAATAACACTTTTGCTAATCTATGGAATTCGAAAATAGCAATTTCGGGAGAACGAATTTATTGGAATGGAAAATTATCAAAAGATATACATTCCAGTTTAAAACGGATTACTAAATTCTTTTGGGCAGATAATTATTCGGTGTTCTCATATGACCTTCAAAATCTAAAAAAAATAAATGATTTCGATAGAAAATCGTTAATCTACGAAAACACTATTAATGAAAAACCTATAAACGGACTTGTTTCCGATAAATATAGACCTGCTTATTGTTACGTTAATAAAACCGAACCAAATGAAACATATGACTTCCAACAATTTGCGCCACTATTCGACAAACTAAGAGGTACAATAGACGAAGACTATTGGTGGTATAAAATGGAGCACAGATTACAACAAAAACGTATGTAATTAATTGCTTGGTTTTAGATTGTTTACAAAAATTTTCACGATTTTTTGAAAGTGAGTTTTATACTTGCTTAGGTTCGTGCTAAAACCACGCAACAGTTTATATCCATAAAATGTTAATCGAAAGCCTAAAACAAAAAAACATCTACTTCTCACCTACTTCACGTAAATATTAAAACAAAGTTCAGTTTAAAACTTTATTTTGTTAATATGTATTCTAACTAAACCAATACCTCATGAAGATAAACAACCTATTTTCTTTATTGTTTACAATTTCAAGTGTACAGATTTGTTTAGCACAAGCCACCGAACTTCCTTTATTACAAATAAACAAATTAAAGTATGAAGGCGCTTTTACTATTCCCGGAAATGAATATGGCGATTCCAATGCCAATTATGCTTCAGGAACATTAGCGTTTAACAGTGCCAATAATTCCTTATTCCTAGCTGGTTTTAATTTGCATGGTGCTGTTGCTGAATTTTCAATACCAATTTTAGTAAACAGCACAAATTTAAACGATTTAAATAGTGCTTCCATTTTACAGAATTTTAGAAGTATTTTAAATGCAACACCAGACTCTAATCCTCAAAACATCGATAGAATTAGTGGATTATACCTTTTCAACAATAAGCTTATAGTCAACGCTTTAGAATATTACGATGCAGCTGCTAACAATTCGCACACTACTTTAATTGTCGATAATGCTTCAGCTATAGAAACGAGTGCTATTACAGGGTATTTCTCTTTAAATGGAGAAGCACATGCTTCGGGTTGGATTTCTGAAATCCCAACAGAATGGCAAACCTTACTTGGTGGCTCTCATATTACTGGTAACTCAAGTAAATATCCTATTAATAGCCGACTCGCCATGGGAATTTCTGCATTTTCCTTTAATGTAACAGATTTAATAAATGCGTCGACTACAAACATATCAACCACAACATTGTTGAATTTTGATCTCAGCAATCCGTTGTATGCAGATTTCAATACTTATTACAATGCCAATTATAATGTATTAGAACTCAATGGCACTACATTTTCTGGTCATACTTCAGCCGATGCAGATATTGTTGTTGGCACTAATAATTTATGGACAGAACAATCGCAAGCAAGCTATGGTTTTATTGTTCCCAACACGCGAACCTACATAACCATTGGCTCCTCCAGCGGGCATAATTCTGGTATTGGTTACAAAGCCAAACAAAATAATGGTAATGTTTGCGGCGGCCCTTGTGCTTATGATGCAGAAGATAACTATAACTATTATTGGCTTTGGGATGTTAATGATTTATTAGCTGTAAAAAACGGAACCTCTGAAGCATATAGCGTTAGACCTTATGCTTATGGAGAATTTAGTGTGCCTTTTCAATATGATGCTTATTCCAGTACACCAGAGCATCACGAAATTGTTGGAGGTACTTATGATGCCGATTCTAATTTACTTTACCTTTCTATTTATGATGGAGCTTCTACTGGTGCTTACGACGTAATACCCGTTATAGTTGCTTATAGTATTGATCAAGAAAGTTTATCCGTTGATGAACTGGAAATGAATACTTCAATAAAATTAATACCAAATCCCGCTAAGAACACGTTTAGTTTCACAATTACTTCTGGTAAGTTTGAAGAATTGATTATTTATAATAACTTAGGTCAGCGTGTTAACTCATCAACATCTCAACAAATAGATATTACTATGTTGAATTCAGGGGTTTATGTTGTAAAATTCAAATTTGAAGGAGGAAATATTATTTCAAAACGACTTGTAGTGGAATAAAAAAACATAATTTTTACTCGTCTTGTATAAAAACGTAATAACTCAAAATATTATTCTGAAAATTATATTGTGAATTTCGAAAAAAAATTATAACTTTAAGAAAATCAATTTATTATGAAATTAATTCAGCTATTATTTGTCAGTTTGTTTTTGTTTTCAATAACAGTAAATGCTCAAAGCACCCAAGAAAACCCAATCACGTCGACTAATGTTACTGGCTATTTAAAAATCCCAGATATATCAGGAGAATCAAAATCAAGTCGATTTAAAGATGAAATAGAGATTTTCGGATTAGCCTCTTTAATTGAACAAACTAGTGGAAACAGTTTGGGAACTGGAAGAATTAGAGCAAAAGCCAATATGACTCCAATTTCTTTAGTAAAAAATATTGATGCTGCAACACCATATTTAATGTTAGCAAATATGCAAGGTAAAGTTTTTCGCGAGGTGATCATTACTCTTGTTAAATCTGAAAACAACGCACAAACCCCCTATTTGATTATAAAACTTCAAAACGTTTCTATTAAAAAGCATCAAATAGATTCAAGCTCAAACCGGCAAGAAATTATTTCTTTAGACTTTGAAAAAATTACCACAAAGTATATTAATAAGGGAAAGGAACACGAAATAACGTATGATTTGTCTGTGGGCAAATAAAATATTTCATTTAAATACTTAAATAATATCCGCAAACATTACCTTTTCATCAATTGTGATACTGATGTAATACATAAGATTGTTTAAATTTTAGCAACACATTTGAAGAAGTGTCCGTTAAATTAAAATTTAATAATAGTTATAGAAAATCTGACTTTGCAGAAAATTCAACTATCTTCATTTAATATAAAACATAGTTTACACTGAAATTTATTTTTATATTAAACTAACATACTACTATATTTCTTTACACATTTTTAACTCCCATCCCAAAACCACCTTCCATAAAATTTCAATACATTTGCTTTCGTTAAAAATAATTTTATTTCTCGCTCATAAGAAATAATAAAAATATATTTAAAATGAAAGATACAGCCTTAACTAAAACTCACGAAGCACTTGGTGCTAAAATGGTGCCTTTTGCAGGATTTAATATGCCTGTTCAATACGAAGGTGTCACTGCAGAACATGAAACCGTTAGAAAAGCCGTGGGCGTATTTGATGTATCGCACATGGGTGAGTTTTTAATTGAAGGTGAGCATGCTTTGGCTCTTATTCAAAAAGTAACAAGTAATGATGCTTCAAAATTAACCATTGGAAAAGCGCAGTACAGTTGTTTACCAAATGATGATGGCGGCATTGTAGACGATTTAATTGTTTATCGCGTTAAAGAAGATACATATCTACTAGTTGTAAACGCTAGCAACATTGAAAAGGATTGGAACTGGATTAGCTCTAAAAACACAATGAATGCGACCATACGCAATTTAAGCGATGACTATTCCTTACTTGCCATTCAAGGGCCAAAAGCTATTGAAGCGATGCAAAGTTTAACAAGTCATGATTTGTCCGCCATAAACTTTTACAATTTTATTGTGGGCGATTTTGCAGGTATCGAGCATGTTATTATTTCGGCAACAGGGTATACCGGTAGTGGCGGATTTGAAATTTATTGCAAAAATAGCGAAGTCAAACAAATTTGGGACAACGTATTTGAAGCTGGGAAAAATTTCGGCATCAAACCCATCGGGTTGGCTGCTCGTGATACCTTACGTTTAGAAATGGGTTATTGCCTTTACGGAAATGATATTAACGATACCACTTCACCTATAGAAGCTGGTTTAGGGTGGATTACAAAATTCACAAAATACTTTACAAATTCCGAAGCCTTAAAAAAACAAAAAGAACAAGGTACTGAACGCAAATTGGTAGCTTTTGAGTTAGACGAACGTGGAATTCCACGTCACGATTACGATATTGTTGACAGCAACGGAAACAAAATAGGCATCGTAACTTCGGGCACTATGGCACCATCACTAGGCAAAGGCATTGGTTTAGGTTACGTTCCTACTGTTTTTACCGAAGTGGGAAGCAAAATTTATATTCAAATTCGTAAAAATGCGGTTCCTGCAACAATTGTAAAGCTTCCGTTTTATAAAGGCTGATATGCAATATTTAAAAGCTGTTTTGGATGGAATTTATTCAGATGCAATAAATGCAAAAGATAAAGGCATTGTAGCATCCTACATTCCAGAATTAGCACATGTTGATAAAAATAATTTTGGAATTCATTTAAGAACTCTAGATGGTTTTGAATATGGTGTTGGCAACTTCAATACGCTTTTTTCAATACAAAGTATCTCCAAAGTTTTAGCTTTATCAAAAGCCATGGCATTAATTGGCGAATCGGTTTGGGAGCGTGTAGATGTAGAACCCTCTGGTCACCCATTTAATCAATTAGCTTTATTAGAAATTGAAAATGGCATTCCTAGAAACCCATTAATTAATTCGGGAGCTATTGTTATAGCAGATATTCTTTTAACCCATTTAAAAAACCCGAAAGAAGATTTTTTACAATTTGTAAGAGATTTAGCGAACGATGCCTCCATTAACTTTAATTTAGAAGTTGCTGAATCAGAAAGAAATACAGGTTTTAAAAATTACGCGGCAGCAAACCTTTTAAAATCCTTTAACAATTTAGTAAATCCCGTTGATGCTGTTTTAGATTTTTATTTTCATCAATGTTCCATAGAAATGACTTGCAGCCAACTATCAAAAACATTTTTCTTTTTAGCAAACAAAGGAGCCTGTTTAAAAAATGTAGCTCATTTAAAAGAGTCTCAAGCAAAACGTATAAATGCCATCATGCTAACTTGTGGGTTTTATGATGAAGCGGGCGAGTTCGCTTTCGAAGTAGGCTTACCAGGTAAAAGTGGCGTTGGCGGAGGTATTGTAGCACTTCTACCCGACCAATATACTATTGTTACCTGGTCTCCCGGACTTAATAAAAAAGGAAATTCACTACTAGGCATGCAAGCCCTGGAGCAATTTACCACAAAAACAAAACTATCCATTTTCTAAAAAAAAATTGGTTTATGGATAAAAAAGAAAGCAAACATAGAATTTTAATTTTAGGCGCTAACGGCTTTTTAGGAAACGTTTTATACAGAGAACTATGCTCCTATTTTAAAACTTTCGGCACTTATAGAACATCAAACACACAATTAGAAAAAAACAACCATTTTTTTCAATACAACATAGAGGAAGATGATATTTATGAAATTTTAGATATCGTTAAACCAACCATCATTATCTCCGCACTTCGTGGCGATTTCTCAAAGCAAGTGATGGTACATCAACATCTTACAGAATATGTATTCGCTAGTAATATCAAACTCCTTTTTCTATCATCTGCAAACGTTTTTGATGCCTACAGCAAATACCCAAGTTACGAAACCGACAAAACCTACAGCAACAGCATCTACGGTCATTTCAAAATAAAAATCGAAAATATGCTATTGCGCTTGCCAAAAAATCAAGTCGCTATATTGAGGTTACCTATGGTTTTCGGATCAAAATCACCTAGAATTCAAGAAATTATTCAGCAAGTAAAAAATAAAGAACCCATTGAAGTATTTCCTAATTTAATAATGAATGTCACCACCGATACCAAGGTAACACAACAAATCCATTACATCATCAACCGCAATAAATCGGGTATTTTTCATTTGGGCAGTAGCGATTTGGTGCATCATGACGATTTTTTTAAAGACATCATCAAATCCCTAGGCATCACCAACCCCATTTTCAAACAAGTGTACACCACCAACAACGAGCGCTATCTAGCCGTTTTGCCCAAATACAATTTACTCCCAAAAAACCTACAATTAATAAGTCAGGAAATACTAACCGAATTAGAAATATAAACCATGTGGGCGTTCCCCTATCGGGTCGGGCTTTTTGCTGCAAGTCCTCGCTCCTGCGTCCCTGTGGGCTTTCCGCTTCAATCCCTAACGCGGGCATACTTGCTAAATAAAGGCAAAACCAATGTTTTTCTTCCGTCTAAATTTTATAAAACTTTGTAAGCTTAAACCAAAATAAGCCACAACAATAATTCTGTTTTTCATTTTGAAATTAGTAAATTTACAATCAACATTAAAAACTAAATTATGAGCAAACTTACAGCAGAAGATATAGAAAAAAGATTATTAAGCTTACCAGAATGGGATTATTATGATGATGCCATTCACGCCGAATTCGAATTCGAAAACTTTAAAGATTGCTTTAGTGCCATGAGCAGAATTGCTTTCGAGTGTGAAGCGCTCAACCACCACCCAGATTGGTCCAACGTTTACAACGTGCTTAACATCTCATTAACAACACATTCAGCACACGGTGTAACCGAAAAAGATTTCAAACTAGCAAAAGCCATCGAAGCTATTGTTGTACCAGAAGACGAAGATTAAAATTCAATTTACAGAAACAGGTTTTAGTCAAATATTTTAAGATAAATATCATTATTTCAATTCACGGATTTTTTTAAATTTGCCACAGTTTTAAAATAGACTTTTAAACTTTTTACTTTTTAACATTAAACATAAATTATGGGAAGAGCTTTTGAATTTAGAAAAGCACGTAAAATGAAACGTTGGTCTGCTATGAGTAAAGCATTTACTCGTATTGGAAAAGACATTGTTATGGCTGTAAAAGAAGGCGGTCCAGACCCAGCAGGAAACGCCAGGTTAAGAGCCGTTATGCAAAATGCCAAAGCGGTAAACATGCCTAAAGACAATGTGGAACGTGCTATAAAAAAAGCAAGCGAAAAAGGTCAAGGCGATTATAAAGAAGTTATTTTTGAAGGGTATGCACCCCACGGTATTGCTATTTTAGTTGAAACCGCTACCGATAATAATACCAGAACCGTTGCCAATGTACGTAGCTATTTCAACAAATGCGATGGTAGTTTAGGCACATCTGGTTCGGTTGTATTTATGTTCGACCATACCTGTAATTTTAGAATCAATGCTGAAGGTTTAGACCCAGAAGAAGTAGAATTAGAATTTATAGACTATGGTGCCGAAGAAGTATTTGCCGATGAAGATGGCATTTTAATTTACGCTCCTTTTGAAAGTTTTGGAACCATTCAAGCCGCTTTAGAAGAAAAAGGTATTGAAATACTTTCATCTGGTTTTGAGCGTATTCCTCAGGTTACAAAATCAATTACTCCAGAACAAGCAGCCGATGTTGAAAAACTTTTAGAAAAGTTAGATGATGATGATGATGTACAGAATGTATATCACACCATGGAGGAATAAATCCTAAAAAGCCCTTTAATCATTAGTAAGCGCCTCATTTCTAAATCAAAACATATTATATATAATCGTTTATATGTGTTCTTTTTTAGGACTAATATAGAAATGACTTTAACAGACATTTTTATAATTACAAGCATTTAAATACAATCAAACATTTATGATAAACTAATTTTTTCAAGTATATTACCATAATATTCAATTTTATAACGTTAAAATTATCTTAATATTTTGGTTCTCTTATCGCAGAACTAATAAAACTAACTATATTTGTACCCGATATGGAAAATTCAATCACAGAAAAGCAAAGAGAACTTGTTGAAAAGTTCGGGGTTATTGAGGAGCAAATGGGAATTGCACCTGCACCTGCTCGTGTTAATGCACTTTTAACAATTTCCGATTCTCCTGAATTGACTTTTGATGAAATTCGCGAAGCACTACAACTTAGCAAAAGTGCTACTAGTAATGCTATTAATTATTTATTGACTCTTGATAGGATTGGTTACAAAACAAAACCTGGTGATAGAAAAAGATATTTTTATTCCAGACTAAACCAATGGAAAGCTTCCTTTCGAAAAAGTATTTTAGGGTTGGATGGCTACACCAATATGATTAGAGAAATACTTGAAAATAGAACTACCGATACGGTTCAATTTAACAAACAACTGGAAGAACTGGCAAATTTCATGGACTACTATATTAAAGAAAGCATCGCCATTATTGATCGTTGGGAAAAACGCTAAGCTATTTTTTTAACTAAATTAGTTCTTTTTATACAGAACAAACTATACTTACTATAACTAAAAAAAATGAAATCAATACTAATAACTATTATTTTTTATATAACAACTTATACAATGGGTTCCCAAACCTTCAATTTTAATGTTGAAGAAGCGGTGACGTATGCCGTAGACCACAATATAACTTTATCAAAATCAAAGATTGACCAAGATATTATTGCTGCTCAAATTGCTGAAGTTAAAGCGGCGGCATTCCCACAAATTTCTGCAACCGGCGGATTTACCGATAACTTTTCGCTTGCAGAACAACAATTACCTGCCGAAATAGTTGGAGGTGAACCAGGAACCACCGTGGGTGTAGCCTTTGGAAACCGTTATGCCTTCACAGGAGGCGTTCGAGCTGAACAACAGCTTTTAAATTTTCAATTGTTTAACTCTATAAAAGCGGCAAAGGCCTTAAATGAAATTCAGGCACTTGCTACACTTCAAACTACCGAAGATTTGATTATTAACGTGGTTCAGGTTTATATTCAAATACAAGTAACCGAAAAACAGGTGCAACTCTTGGAAGAAAATTTTAACCGTACCAACAGTTTAATTAACCTTTCCGATTTAAAATACAAAGAGGGCATTATCAAGAAACTGGATCTTAACCAGTTAAAGGTTAATAGAAGTAATTTGCGCACCCAAATTGAGGATGCCCAATATCAAATGGACGAGCAAAAAAGGCTTTTTAAACTGTACTTGTACATTCCTATGGATGCTGAGGTTAATCTCACCGAAAAACTAGAAGATAACGAGGCTTTTCCGTTGCAAAACAATTTGGATCTCCATTCAAATATTCAGTATCAACAATTAGAAAAACAAGTGGATTTATCAATCCTCGACCAAAAAGTGGAACGCGCCAATTATTTACCTAAAATAAGTGCATTTTTCAATTACAATTATCAAGGAAACACTAACGAATTTACGTTTGACACACCACCATATACGGATCAATGGAACGGAACTTACGGGCTTTCGGCAACCTTAAACGTGTTTGACGGAGGTGCCAGACGAAAACGCATACAACAAAAACAGCTGGAAACGCTTAAGCTTGAAGAAGACCAAAAAATGCTAAAAACATCTATTGAAAAAGATTATCAGGATGCTTTACAGCAAATGCTATTAAGCCAAAGCCAAATTACAAGCCAAAATGAAAACATGCAATTGGCTTATGAAAATTACACCGGCATTAATACATCATACAAGGAAGGTGTTGCCGATTTAACAGAGCTATTGGATTCAGAATTTGCATTACGCCAAGCACAATCCAATTATCTAAATGCTTTATTACAATCTAAAATTGCCACCTTAAGAATACTTAAAACAAGTGGTCAATTGGCTCAACTTATCTCAAAAAATTAATTAAATACCATACCAAATAGAAATGAAAACCAAAAACATCATAGCCATTATAGCAGTAATCATTGTTTTAGCCATCGCTTATACCTTGTATGCCAATAAAAAAGAAATGACCGAAAAAGCTCAAATGGTTGAAGAAGCTTATGCCATTCCTGTTCAAACTGCCCAAGTAGGTTCTAAAAAAATATCTAAAGGTTTAATGGCAACAGGTGAATTTAAAGGTTGGGAAGAAGTAACCTTGGTTGCAGAATCTCAAGGGAGTATTGAATATTTAAGAGTTGAAGAAGGCCAGCAAATAAAAAAAGGACAAGTTATCGCCAAAGTAGATGCCGTGTCATTAAATTCTCAATTATCCAGTGCACAATCTGCTTTTGCAAAAGCCGAAAAAGACGTAGAACGTTACGAACGTTTGGAAAAAGTAGGTGCCGTAAGCCAGAGTGCTTTGGAAGATGCACGGATTCAACAAGAAAATGCACGTGCCAATATTGCGCAAATCAATCAACAATTAAGTTTTACGGTTATAAAATCTCCTATTAACGGCATTGTTAATGATTTAATGGTAGAAGAAACCAGCTTTGTGATGCCAGGAAATAACATCGCAGAAATTGTACAAGTTGATAGACTTAAAATTATAGTAAACGTAGCCGAAGATAATCTTTCAAAAATAAAAGAAGGCCAAGTGGTTGCTATTAAAACCGATGTTTATCCCCTTAAAACCTTTCAGGGGAAAGTGAGCAATATTAGTGTAAAAGCAGATGTTTCCAGAAAATTTAAAGTTACCATAGAAGTTGAAAATACTACCGACCATCAATTAAGAGCAGGACTCTTTGCAGAGGTAAATTTTGACGGGCTAAAAGCCAATGAAATTGAAGCAACCATAATTCCGCGAGAAGCTATTGTAGGCAGTCTTCAAAGTCCTTCGGTTTACGTTATTGAAAATAATAAAGCCAAATTAAAGAAAATTGAAACGGGTGCCGTCATTGATGGCGATGTGGTTATTCTTGCCGGTTTATCAAAAGGAGAACAGGTGGTTACCAAAGGCATCATCAATTTAACCGATAATACATTAGTAAAAATAACAAACCAATAAGCGCATGACCATTACAGAATTATCAGTAAAAAGACCCACACTAGCTGTTGTTGTCTTTACCATAATCGCGCTTTTAGGGATTATAAGTTATACCGGTTTAGGCTACGAATTGTTGCCGAAAATCACTTCGCCCATGCTGTCAATAAGCACAACATATCCGGGTGCATCACCATCAGAAGTTGAAAATTCGGTGACTACCAATATTGAAGACGCAGTTAGCGCTTTAGAAGGTGTAAAAAGTATCAAATCCATTTCTCAAGAAGGTATTTCTATTGTTTCTGTGGAATTAACATATAATGCCGATGTAGATAAGGCTTTACAAGATGCACAAAGGAAAGTTAACAATATTATAGGCCAATTGCCAGAGCAGGTAATCCAACCTAGTGTAGATAAATTTTCGTTTGATGACATGCCAATTATGCGTTTGGGAGTATCTTCCAAAATGGATGCCATTGCTTTTAACGACTTGGTTGACAACGACATAAAAGAAACCTTATCGCGTATTGAAGGTGTTGCAAGAGTTGAAGTTATTGGAGGAAATGAACGCGAAATACGCATCAATGTTGACCGAGATAAATTAAAGGCCTACGGATTAAGCATCCTACAAGTAACCCAAGCCATCGCGTCTGCAAATCTTGATTTTCCAACAGGAAATATTAAAGATAACGACCAACAAGTAACCGTTAGACTTTCAGGTAAGTTCAATTCCATTGAAGATATTAAAGGGTTGAGCATTAAAACAGCGCAAAATGGCGGCAATGTTAAGATTGAAGAAATTGCAGAAGTATATGATACCACAAAAGATGTAACCACCATTTCCAGAATTGATGGCATTAGCTCCATCGGTTTAACCATTTCAAAACAATCTGATGGAAACACCGTACAAGTTGCAGAAGATATCATTAAGGAAATTAAAAAAATTGAGTCGGAGCACACCGCTGATGATTTAAAGATTGCCGTTGCACAAGATAGCTCCGTTTTTACTTTGGAAGCCGCTGATGCCGTAATTTTCGATTTGATGCTTGCGGTTGGTTTAGTGGCCATCATAATGCTATTCTTTTTAAAGAGTTGGAGAGATTCTATCATTGTTATGGTATCCATTCCTGTATCTATTGTAGCTACATTCATCGCAATGAGTCAATTAGGCTATACTTTAAATTTGATGACCCTCTTAGGATTATCGTTAGTAGTTGGTATTTTGGTGGATGACAGTATTGTGGTTCTGGAAAGTATTCACGCCGAAATGGAAAAAGGCAAAACCAGAATGGAAGCCGCCATAGAGAGTTGGAAAAAAATAGGGCTTTCGGTCATGTCCATTACCCTGGTACTTATTGCCGTATTCCTTCCTATTACGTTTGTAACCGGTTTAATTGCCGATTTATTGAAACAATTTGCGGTAGTAGTTGCGTTTGCAACAGCTATTTCATTAGCCGTTTCATTTACATTAACACCTTTATTGGCATCACGTTTTTCAAAAGTTATCAATCTGGAGAAGAAAAACATATTGAACACACCTTTAATTGCTTTTGAGAATTTTTTGCAAGGGGTTAATAAATTTTATAGAGATGTTTTAAAATGGACACTCGTTCGGAAACGTGTTACCGCATTTTCATTACTTGCTTTGGTAATTGGGTCTTTATCTTTAATGGTCTTTGGCTTTATAGGAAGCGAGTTTGTTAAAAATGGTGATAATGGTGAATTTTTGGTAGAATTGGAATTACCCAAAGAATCTACCATTGAAGAAACGAATCTGGCGGCTTTAAAAGTTGAAGATATATTATTGAGTGACGCCATTGTAAGCTCCGTTTTTACTACAGTTGGAACAGGAACTGGAGGTAGTGGAAATTCATCTAATCTTGCACAGATTAATGCAAAAATGATTAGTCCAGATAAACGTACTATTTCTTCGGAAGAATTCTCGCGCGCTATTAAAACAAAATTAACCAAAACAATTTCTGGAGTCAAATTTAAAACTGCGGCTGTGGGAATGGTTGGTGGTAGTACTGCTGGCCCC
This sequence comes from Mariniflexile fucanivorans, assembly GCF_004341235.1. Taxonomy (GTDB): domain Bacteria; phylum Bacteroidota; class Bacteroidia; order Flavobacteriales; family Flavobacteriaceae; genus Mariniflexile; species Mariniflexile fucanivorans. The sequence goes on along the minus strand of NZ_SLUP01000006.1, from coordinate 66,359 downwards.
ATTCAAGTGGTATTAACAGGAAATAGTATTGACGAACTTTTAAAGGTTGCAGATGAAGTAAAAGCAACCGTTGAATCGGTTCCTGGCGCTCGAAATGTGGAGCTTTCTGTAAGTGGTGGTAATCCTGAAGTTGCCATTACCGTGGATAGAGATAAAATGGCAATCCTTAATTTAACCATGAGCGATGTTGGGAATACCATGCAAAATGCCTTTGCGGGAAATACGCAATACAAATTCCGTGATGGTGAAAATGAATATGATATTAATGTGAAATTAGATCAGTTTGACCGTAGAAATATTGAGGATATCAAAAAAATAACCTTTCTAAACACCATTGGCGAATTGATTGAATTACAACAATTTGCAGATGTTGCCCAATCTACAGGACCAACACGATTAGAACGAGACAACAAACGTTCGTCTTTAAGTGTTGGTGCACAAGTAGCCGGATTGCCTGTTGGCGATGTGTCAACAAACGTGCAAACGGCCATTGAAGGCATGACCTTTCCTGATGGTGTAGAATTTGAAATGGGCGGAGATTTAGAAAGTCAGACTGAAGCTTTTGCAAGTTTAGGATTGGCTTTATTAATGTCCATTATTTTGGTGTATTTAATTATGGTGGCACTTTATGAATCGTATGCCTATCCCCTAGTAGTTATGTTTTCGGTACCTACAGCATTAATTGGAGCCTTTTTAATACTGGCATTATTTCAAGAAAGTTTAGGCGTATTTACTTTTTTAGGATTGATTATGCTTGTGGGGTTAGTAATAAAGAATGCGATTCTGATTGTTGATGCCGCAAACCAGTTTAAGACCGAAGGAGACAACACTTTAGTTGCTATCGAAAAAGCTGGATTAACCCGTTTACGTCCCATTTTAATGACAACTTTAGCCATGGTAATCGCCATGATTCCTATTGCATTTGCCTCTGGTGCTGGTGCCGAATGGAAAAATGGATTAGCCCTGGTATTGATTGGTGGATTAACAAGTTCGTTGATATTCACAGTGATTATTGTTCCTGTAATGTATGTGGTTATTGATATATGGAAAGGCGACATTAAAAAGAAAGATGCCAAATTAGAAGCCAAAAATATTGGAACCATCGATATTAAAATGACACATTAGTATATAATTCCCAGCCTAAAAGCAAAATTTGACTAACTCGCAATTAATAACACGCTTTTAGGTTTGGGGATTTAATTAAAAACAACAGATATGTTCTATTATAAATCTAACCGAAAAACATCAAAGCTTGAAGTAAGCGTCCAACAATCTTTTTCAGAAATGGATTTTGAACGCATGGTATTTTTTATAGAAACATTTATTGAAGACCTAAACGATTCTGTTATTTTTAATGTACTTCCAGAATTGCATGAATATCTCCAATATGAGATTAACATTCATAATCAACAACTTCCAAAATATAACATTATCGTAAACCTAGCCTAATGATAGATTTTTTTAACGACCACAAACAAGCAATTATATACGCAACAATAGTGGTTACCATGGTATTGCTCCTAATCTTTTTATCCAACCTTTTATGCAGATGGTTGATTAAAAAAGTAAAAACAAAATTCCCTAATGAAGAACCTTCAACCATTTTATTAATTAGAAGGATATTGAGAGTGATGTGGATAGTTTTAGGTATTGCTGCTATCAGTTTTATTTTCATTGATAAAGAATCCTACAAAGTTGCTACCGAAAACTTTTACCTTATTTTGTATTTAGGTATTGTAGCCATTTTTACTATTGTATTTGCCTCTTCTGCTAATGTGTATTTTTCACGTTCCATAGCAAAGAAGAAAGCTGCTGATACAGATTTCACCAGTGATAAGTTTTTACACTATTTGGTGGTTTTTGGTATTTATTTTATTGGTGGCATATTAGCCATATTAGCTTTTCCTTCCATGCGGGGCATTGCGCAAACAGCCTTAGGTGGAGCAGGGATTTTAGCGGTTATTGCTGGTGTGGCATCACAAGAGGCACTAGCAAATCTGGTAGGTGGTATTTTCATTATTGCTTTTAAACCTTTCAAAATTGGCAACATTATAAAACTAGATGAAACCATGGTTGGCACGGTTACAGATATTACTTTAAGACATACCATCTTTGTAATTATGAAAATAAAATGATTGTTATTCCAAATGCGGTCATCAATAAAGAAAAAGTCATTAATTACGATTTGGGCGAACGTATGTGCTGCCAATGGATTGAGATTGGCATTTCGTATGATAGCGATATTGACCTTGCAAAGCATATTATGCGTGAAGAATGTGAAAGTCACCCCAACTTACTTGACCACCGTAGCGAACTCGATAAATATAACAATGTAAAAAAAGTAATCATACGTGTGATACGATTGGACGATAGTGCCGTAACACTTAGAGCTTGGGCATGGGCCTTAAATTTTGACCAGGCCTTTGTTATGAAATGCGATTTATACGAAAGCATTAAAAAACGCTTTGATAAAGAAGGTATTTCCATTCCTTTTCCTCACAGAACGATGGTGTTCAAAGAAAGCCAATTAGCGCAACTAAAAACCGAATTACAACCTAACCTATAACCTATATTTCATGATTAAACTAGCCATATTAATTGTATTATTTCTAACCTCAGTATTTGGATTTTCACAGCAAACACCAGATTCCTTACAGAAACAAACTGCAATAATTATAAAGGAAAAATTTCCGAGAGCACGTATTTTAAATTTTGAATATGGACAGAGTTTAAACAGAAATTTCAATTCAGAATTATTTGATGAAGTTTTTCAGGAAGGAGACATTAAAACCCAGAGAAACTTTATGGCTTCGGCCAATATTCCTATTTATAAAACTCGAAAATGGAGTTTAACCGCATCTGGGAATTATCAATTCAACGAATTTGAATTTGATAATCTGTCCAATACCTCTGCCACGAATGTTTTTGAACAAAACGGCATCGTCGATTTTCACAATTTTTCAACAGCTTTAAGTTCAACCTATTTTTCAAGTTTATTTAAAAAACCTGTTATTTATAACGCCTCTTTTATAGCTGACGGAAACGACAAAGGTTTTGAGCGTATTAAAGGATTGGTGGGTCTGTCCTTTATTATGAAACGAACAGAGCGCACTATGATAACCTTAGGGGCTATTGTGTTTATAGACCCAACGGCACAAATTCCATTTTTTCCTACGTTTACGTACAGTCACAGATTTAAAAATTCTGAATGGGAAATGGATTTCATTATGCCGCAACGTCTTTTATTCCGCAGACTGGTTGGTGAAAATGGGCGGTTTTCTATTGGAAGCTCTTTTGGAAGCACAGGTTTTTATGTGAATGTTGAAAGTCCTGGATTTGGAGATGTTTTTGAATACAGCCAATTGGAAATAAAATCTGGAATTACTTACGAACATCGTATTAACGATTATTTGATTGGAACCTTTCAAGGAGGCCTTCAAAATTTTATCAGTAATCGTTTAACCGAAAAAGGAGAACCTACACAAGATTTTATTTATAAAAACAAACAAGATGTCACTGGTTATTTTCAAGTTGGTGTGTCTATTGATCCTTTTGCTAAAAGAAAAACGTAACATCAAATATTCTTATATTTAAGTTGGCAACAGTTATGTATAAAAATATGTTGAAAACTAAGCATTATGAAACATAGAAAAATAGTTCAGTACGGAATTGGCATTTTAATAATCGAAACCATACTTATGGGAGTTTGGTTTTACATAATGAAACCCGCATCAGACATTGGCCTTAATATTTTACAAGTTACCCTTGTATTATTTGGAATTAATCTGATTTTGGGACTTTTATTGTATTATCTTAAAAAACCATCCTCGGTATTGTTTTTTGCCAATGCCTTAATTAGTCCATTTATTTTTTATGCGATATGGATTATGTGGTTCACTTTTTATGCATAATTTTTGCACGATCCGTTTTACCATTTACAGAACTTTGTTCACTGAAAAAAAACTAGAATAGAATGAAAAAGAGTTTATACGAATTGACCAAAGAAGATTGGAACACCCTTTTTCCTATTGAATTGGTTGACCATAACCCCCAATGGAAGCATGCTTACGAAACCGAAAAAGAACGAATCATAAAAAAGGTTGGTAAACAAATTATTTTGCGAGTAGAACATTTTGGAAGTTCTTCAATCGCTACCATAAAGTCTAAACCATATATTGATTTGATGATTGAAATTCCAAAAGACATGTTGTTTGATGAAAATTTAATCGCAACATTCACCGAATTGGGGTATTCTCATTTTAAAGTGCCTGCAAGGGATAATATTGAAGAATACTCGACTTTTGGAAAGGGATACAATATTGACGGAAAAAAAGAACAGATTTTCCATATTCATATGTGTCCAAAAGACAACGTGATGTGGCAACAAATCGATTTTAGGGATTACCTAATTGCAAATAATAAAAGAGCCAAACAATACGAAGATTTAAAACTCGAATTGGCATCAAAATATAAAAATGACCGAGGTGCATACGTTCTGGGAAAAACAGACTTCGTGAATGAAACCTTGGACATCATCAGCAAAAAAGCCAGCACACTGCAAAAAAATGTACAGTAAAGCTTTTTGGAAATACTTTTGGGATATTAACATCTTCAACATACCTTTTTCCTTGATATTTGGTTTTGTATTTGGGGTTTTATGGAGTATCGTTATCTTTTCTTCATTTGGAATTTTAATTGGCTATTTAGGGTTTCAAACTTTCAAAAAAAATGAATATTATCTATTCTATAATTTGGGGTTTACAAAAACCAAACTAATAAAAAAAGTGTGGATTATAAATCTGATTATTTCTTCTTTATTATTTCTAATTTATTTAATAATCAGATAGATGGATTTATTAAACATAACCAACCTTAACAAATCTTATGGAAATAAACCCATTTTAAAAAACATAAGTCTTGACTGCAAAACTGGGGATATAATTGGAATTTTTGGTAGAAATGGAACAGGAAAATCAACTTTATTAAAACTCATATTCGGAACCGTCAAAGCTAACTCCATTATAATAAAGATAAACTCAAATATTTTTTCCCAAAAAGCTATTATTCCCTCAAAAAAGATAGCGTACCTACCACAAGACACCTTTTTACCAAAGGAACTTAAAGTACGAAGCGTAATTCCCTTATTTTTTCCAAATGGAGATCATCAGGATAAGATTTTTTATTCGCCAAAAGTTTCCAGTTTTGAAAAAACAAAAGTAGGAGAATTATCCTTGGGGCAATTACGTTATCTGGAGCTGCTTATTATTGGAAACTTAAATCATCCTTTCTTAATGCTAGATGAACCATTTTCAATGATTGAACCAATTTACAAAGATGTAATCAAGGAATTATTACTGAAACTGAAAGAATCAAAAGGTATTATTTTAACCGATCATTACTATCATGATGTTCTAGAAATAACCAATAAAAACTTCGTTATAAGAGAGGCTGAAAAAATCAAAATAAAGGACAGAGATGATTTAGTAAAATATGAATATTTAAACTCAAATGAAAAATAAAATAAGTCACCTCACAAGTGGAACGGAGATAAAAAAAATTATTTTTTAGCTTAGAATAATCCGATTGTTAAACAAAATAATACCCCAGAAAATTGCATGGCACTTTATTGGGTATATCTTTAATTGGATCTGTTGAAATGATACCCAATACCTATAAAAAAACGCACTTTGTTAGTATTGTTTACCCAAGAAACATCAAAGTTTATAGGGCCTAACAACGAGTTATACGAAAAAGTAGTGCCAGCAGACATTAAAAAACTGGTATCAATTGAGTTTTGCCATTTTCCTTTAGGAATAAGAACATTTTTAGTAAAATCATCAAAATCCTTAAATCCAACCGAGGCCATATCAATATGGGGTGTTACAAATATTTTGTTACCCGTATTCATTTGAAAGGCAAGGTTAAGTTTTACAAATTGACTTACGTTAAGTTCATTTTCAATTATTCCTGGAAAAACGAAACCATCAATCCTAGGATTTAAAATATTACCTCCCAAAAAATATTTTGCACCTACTCCATAATCTGTAAAAGCCACATCATCATCTTGCAGTTTGTCTTCCACGATGAAATGGGAAGACACACCAATAATGGCTGTTTTAGATTTGGTAATAAGTAATCTTCTTTCAAAATCAATTCCAAATTTGGTGAATTTATTGGTAGATCCATTAATGGTGGGCACATCCACATCGGATGATTTTACTTTTAAATTGATTTGTAATGGCCTTCCTAAAAAAGCATGAAATAAGGATCCTCTGGTAGCAAAAAAGGATTCATTCATACTATTATATTGAAATTGTCCATATAATTCAGTATCATTAAAATTATACTTAGCTAAACCGAATACATTGTCATTTAGCTGAGGTTCTATGGTAGGTTTTAAATTCGTGTTCTGATATTTTAACCCAATGCCTACATAACTTTTTAATGAACCTAAATTGCGATTTACCTGATTGTCAAAATTAATATAACGATACCGCATATCGTCAACATATTCTCCATTAAGAAATACTTTTTGCTTTAGTTGCTGGCCATATAGTTCGGTACGCCACCACCAATTTCTCGTACTCCCAAAATTTTTCTGGTGTTGAAATCTGAATTTAGGCTGTTCTGCAATATCAATAGTAACTAACGATCGGGAAGCATTCCCAATTAAATTCCTTGCCGTATAATTAAAAATAAGCCCTACGCCATTATAACCATCATAATGGATAGAGCCTTTAATCTGGTGCTTGGATCTTTCGAACCCATTTAACTGTAGGCCTAATTTGTCGTCAATATTTAAAGCCTCAAAGGTTATTTGTTTAAAAATAGTGGTTCCCATGGCACGGTTTAAACCCTCAAGTATTTCAGCGGTTAAATAAGGTTTATGAGCTTCTATATTGGTACGTGCTTTTACCAAGGCTAAATTGGTTTTACTAATACCAGTATAAACAATCGTATCCAAAACCACTTCATTGTTTACAATGGGCAACTCATGCTTAAGCTGGGTATATTTTTTCACTTGTTTTTCAAGCGCAATCAATTCATTTAAGTTTTGATGTGTTGCTATTTTGCCTTCATTATATATAAATTGAGATTTTGTAAAATCACCCGTAGTATAGGATAAATTTGGAGTATGATCTATTAGAATGTCACAAAGCGCCCTATTTTCAGGGTTTTTCAAATTACTGGTCAACATACCTGCTTGAAAAATCAAAGAACTTATATTGTCCAATTCATCCCTAGATACCATACCACTACCCACATCACTACCTATAATAATGTCGGCTCCCCATTTTTTGGCAACATCTACAGGAAAATTATTGAGCACACCACCATCTATCAGAAGGGTTTCTTGGTATGGAACTGCCGAAAAAACTCCTGGAATAGACATGCTGGCTCTCATGGCAAATGCTAAAGGTCCGGATTCAAAAACAACCTCTTTACCGTTTACAATATCGGTAGCAACGGCACGAAACGGAATTTGCAAATCATCAAAATTCTCAATATTATAAACTGGATAAGCCAAGGAAGACATAAATTCGCGTATGTTCTGGTCGTTTATTAAATAATTGCTGGCTTTTAGCTTGCCTTCAACCCAATCAAACCCAATCATATATTGGTTATACTCCGTTTTTTCTTCAACGCTTACTTGCCTTAAGGAAATTCCACCACCAATTAATTTATCCCATTTGGCATGTTTCGCAATTTGAGCAATACTGTCTCCAGAATAACCCATGGCATATAATCCACCAACCAAACTCCCCATACTATTGCCCACTACTAAATCGGGAACTATGCCTAAAGAGTCCAATGTTTGCAATAAAGGTATATGAGCTAAACCTTTAGCTCCTCCTCCACTAAGCACCAAAGCAATTTTTGGTTTTTGTTCTTGTGAATATATTTGTAGAAGGTTTCCAAAAATTAATAAAATAAATAAGAAAAAATATGATCTCATGTTATTACATGTATGAATTAAAGATTTTTAAAATATAATTTTGACTTTTGCACCTTCTATTATAGAAAATCACTCTGTTCAATGTTAAAACAATGGAAAATACATCTAATTTCGGTGGGTAGTTTATAGTTTAAATTTACTCACTAAATCACTCACTTCTTATTATATTTAAGTTATTTTGGTTAATATTTAGAATATTAGTAAAAACATTATTTCCTTAAAGACCCTTTACTAAATATTTCTACAGGAATTTTAGGGTTAAATTGAATCTCTTTTACAATAAAATCTGTCCCTTCACCCGTTTTAAGCATGTCTTTATAATTCATTTTTTTAGGATACCATCTACCATCAATTTTTTCGATATTGCTCATAGTTGTTTTTTTTAAAAGTTGTCCGCTTTTTGCGAATAATTCTTCTTTTAAAGGCACAAAACGTTCTTGGTCTACCCATATCATTCGCTTGTAATAAGTGGCATCATCTACTTTAGCGACGAGTTCCAATTTCCAGGTATTTCTTACGTTAAGAGTTTCTTCGGAAAGAATTTTAGATCTGTACATTTCTGTAAGTTTGCGGTCTTCCATCATATCTTCATATGATAAATCTGAACCCATAACTGATTGTCGTAACATGTGTCCTGACAATTGAATGGTTCTATCTGTTGATGGTGAGTAAATCCATAGTCTATCTTCCAATTTTAGCATTTTGGTGCCTTCTTCCCTTGCAGGTGCTAAATATTCGGTAAATGATTTTTTATGACCTTCACTATAGCCTTTTGAGGTAATGGTTCTATCATTTCGTTTACCATGAATGACCATATCTGAAACCACAATTTGGGTGTCTGAATTAATATTGTCATCTACTTTGTTGATGATTTTTTCAGCAGAAATTATTTGTGCTTGCATTACAAAACCAAAAGTTGCTATGGTGATAATTGCAAGTATGTATTTTATTTTTTTCATTTTTATTGGATTTAAAATTTTAGTCTTATTCATGAAATCTCCGCTTTTGTGAAGATTACACTTCTAGCTCTTTAAATAAATTAGCGGTTTCACGTTTATATATACCAATACCTGCAAGCATGGTTCCAAAAACCATAGCCAAAACACCAGGGATAAACCCAATGTAAAATAAATTAGGCATTACTTTGGCTCGTAAAACCGATGGCATAATCATAGACGAATTTTCCAAATAACTACTAATGTCAATACCGACTACTTGCATATAATATGTGATTCCTGGTCCGATAATAGTGCCTAAAATTGAACCTATCACTCCAATTAGAACTGCTTCTAAAACCATAGACCAATATATTTGTACTTTGGCTTCACCAAGTGCTAAACGGATTCCAAATTCTTGATAACGTCTTAAACCTCCTAACAAACCAGTATTCCATAGCACGATAGACATGGCTAACACAAAAACAAAGATGAATAAAGCCGACATCACATCTGCATAATCCAATAAACTAGCTAGATTATTTTGCTCTCTTAAAGTGAGCATTTCTGGAGAAAATTCATCGGTAGATAGTTTGTGTTTGCTATTAAATATTGTTGCTATAGTATTTACTTCAGTTTGATCGTACACTCCTGATTTTAAATAACCTAAAATTTCACCTGTCGCATCATTCATATCTAACATCAATTGTGCATCGGTTATATCTACAATTAAAGCCCCTTTATCCATGGCAGATGTTCCAAATCTTATGGTACCACTAATATTAAACGTCTTAAAAGTCATACTCCCGTTCATGGTCGATCCAAAAAAGGTGATCTCGTCTCCTAATTTTAAATTTAATTTTTCGGCAAAATCATGTCCAATAATGGCTTCTCCAGAATGTTTAGGAATAGTACCCGTAACTAAAGAGGCTTCAATATTCATGCGTTTATTTTCGCCACTTTTTCCTGAAAATAAATCGAGAGCCATTCCTGTGGTTGGTCCTTGCGCCCGGGTATTTCCGTTTTTATCTGGCACGTCTATCAATCCACCGAACTTAATGCGTTCTATCCATTGCATTTCTGGGATTTCGGTATGAAGCGTATCCAGCCATTCCGAAGCATCCAATAACGCCAAATCGTTTGGAATTTGATCTTTGTTTTCAGCATAAGCTTGTGTCATCACTTTTACATGACCCGTATCAAACCGTGCATTTTGGTCAACAATATCGCCAAAAGCACCCTTTAAATAACCACTTAATAAAACGGTTAAACCAACACCTAAGGCTGTGATTATGATAGGAAGCAAACTTCGGCTTCTATCTCTTAAAATACCTTTTAATAAAAATTTTATCATTGTAATTTTCCTTTTAAAGCTAATACTGGATTCATTCTAGCAATTTTTCGTGCTGGTAAATAACTCACAATGGCTGAAGCTAAAATGATAAACAATATGGTTAATAGTATAATACTTGGGTTGTACACTGGAAATATGGCTTTGTCGAGACCAATGCCCATGCTTCCAGCAAAATCAGGCATGGTTATTCCAGATTGATTGAGATATATAAAAATCGGCACACCATACATGCAACCTACAATAATGGCGAAAATGCTATGCATGGTGCCTTCAATAGTAAATAGACTAACTACTTTTGGACGGGTCATACCAAGTGCTACATAGGTTCCAATCTCTTTTTGTCTTCTGAAAATAGATAATACTTGTGTGTCAAAAATGGCCAACAATGCAATTAATAGAAAGACTAAATACATGACTGCCGAACCAATGGATTCTGTTGCAATAACGTCTTCAATATCTTTTAATAATGTTTTTTGTTTGACAAATTTCCAATTATCTAAAGTGTTTTGTTGGTAGTTTTTATTGACCACAAATAGAGTGGCTTGGGTTTGTAAATTAGTCATTTTTTGAAGTTTTTCAAGCGGAAGCCATATTTGACCAGCATCAATTGATGGTACTGTTGTATCAAAAACATCAATAATGGAAATATATGAAGCATCAAAAACACCATTCTTATCACGCCAACGCAAAATAACTTCGTCACCAACCTTTAAATTAGCTGATTCAGCCATGCGTTTGCCAATAATTGCAGGAATAGCGGCTGTAGTGTTTTTAAATTTAGCTGAAGGGATTTTAAGAATGTCTTGGTTGGTATCAATTCCTTTTAAAAGTACGGAAACCAATCTGCCATCAGGATAAATGGAGCCTTGTTGAATTAGAATAGGCGTAGTATTTTCAAGGTTTTTTGGAATGATGTCGTGTCCATCTTGAATGGTAAACGCATCATAAGGGTCGTAATTTCTGTTTAAAATATGACCATAGCCAAAATCCCAAGCAATGCCATCTTCCTTGGCTTGATTGCTCCAACCTTGTAATAAGGCATTAAAAAAGATGATAATTATAAATGCAAAAGATAGAACGATTACGTTTAGCCAAGTACGTAAACCTGCTCCTATTAAATTTTTATATGCTAATTGAATGGCTAATTTCATCTATATTATTTATTGTAGTTTTCCTTTTAAGGCTAAAACCGGATTCATTTTAGATATTTTTTTTGCTGGTAAAAAACTCACTATGGTTGCTGAAATGGTTACCAATAAAATGGTTCCAATGATTAATTGAATTCCAAATATGGGGTAAATTTTATCTGCTAAAGAGAAGCCCATATCTTGTGAAGCTTGTGGCATACCAATGCCTGTTTTATTTAAATAGATAAACAAAGGGACTCCATAAATGCAACCAACAATCATGGCTAAAATGCTGTACATACTGCCTTCAACCGTAAATAATCTTACTACTTGAGTTCTTGTCATGCCCAAAGCTATGTAGGTGCCTATTTCTTTCTGGCGTCTAAAAATGGAAAGCACTTGGGTATCAAAAATAGCCAATAATGCAATGGCCAATAACAATAAATACAATATGGCCGTGCTATATTTTTTCATACTTATAATGTCGTCCAAATTTTGCAACATGTCTTTCTGAGTTTCAAAATTCCATCCTTCAACAGCTTTGTATGTATAATTGGAATCTGCAATGGCAATGGTTGCATGATTTTGCAAACCTGTCATGTCCCAAAGTGTTTCAATGGGCATCCAGATTTGCCCGCTATCTACGCCTGCAACTGTGGTATCGAATATGTCTATAATCGTGACATTCGAAGCGTCAAAAGTGCCATTTTTATCTCTCCAGCGTAGCAATACCTCGTCCCCTATTTTTAGTTTTGCAGATGATGCCATTCTGTTTCCTATAATAGCAGGAAATCTAACCGAACTTGTTTTAAATGATGCTGTTGTGATTTTTATGATGCCTTGGTCTGGACTAATTCCCTTTAATAACACAGAAACCATTCTGCCTTCAGGATAAATGGTTCCTTGTTGAATAAGAACTGGTGTGATGTGGTTTACTCCTGAAGGAATTTCGGCATGACCATCTTGCAAAGTAAATGGGTCGAACGGGTCGTAATTATTATTACGTAAATGTCCGTTGCCATATTCCCAAGCAATGGAATCCTGTTTGGATTGCTGGTTCCAACCGTCCATTAAACCATTGAAGAAAATAATAATAACGAACGCAAAAGACAGAACTGCTACATTCAGCCAAGTACGAAGTCCTGCCCCTAGTAAGTTTTTATATGCTAATTGTAAAGCGAGTTTCATAGGGCATTCATATCAATTATCGTTTTTTATTTTTCTTTTAACCATTGGATTGCTTCTGCTTCTTCGTTTTCAGAAAAGCCTTTTAATGTAATACCCGGAAGCACTTTAGATTCAAATTCAGCCATCATTTTCACCCATTTTTTATCGGTAACAATGGCGAACTTTTCCAAGTTTCCAAATGAAGCCATATCCACTTTAACGCCTTCGCTAAACGCTTTAAAGCTTTCAAAACCATCAAAATCTTTATAATAACCTAATAGGTTTATTTTACATTGTTGGCTTTTGTCCTTTAAAATATTATAAAGTGCTGTCATGCCGCCTTCATCAATTTTTCCATCCACCGTAAACTTAAAAATATTGGTGTCCTTGATCTTTTGTATGTTCATTTTAGAAAGATAATCGGCTTCAGAAACAGAACGCTCTTTACCCTTTTTTAACCATGTGATTGCTTCTTCGCGCTCATCAAGGTCAAAATATTTAATGGGGATGCCTGGTGTTACAAAATTGGCAATGGGCATTAGGGTTTCCATCCAATGGCGGTTTGAAAGCACTGCGTATTTATCAATGCTTGTAATAGCTGCTGCTTTCATTTTAAAGGTTTCACCAAAGGCCTTAAAAGATTCGAAGCCATCTATATCATGGATCTTGCCCAATAATTTAATCTTTTCACTGTTCTTTGATTTTAGCTGGAAAAGTTTATAGATATTTTCAATACCTTCTTTGTCAATTTCTCCATCAATGGAAAATTCATAAATATCCGTTCCTTCTATTTTATTCAGATTTATCATAAAATTTAAATTTTGTTTTTTTTAATTTATTACATGTAAGCTTCTTTAGCTATGATTTCGTCTTTTTCAACACTACCATCACGCAAAGACACCATTCTATTGAGGTATTTCATAACCTTTTCATCATGTGTAGAAAACAAAAAAGTGGTATTTAATTCTTTATTTAATTTTTTCATCATTTTTAATATGATGTGCGCATTTTCGGCATCTAAATTTGCTGTTGGTTCATCAGCAATTAAAATTTCAGGTCGTTTAACCATGGCTCTGGCAATAGCCACACGTTGCCCTTCGCCACCAGAAATTTTATCTGGTTTTTTATCGGCCATATCTGTTAAACCTACCCATTCCAAGGCCTCCATAACCATTTTTTTACGTTCGGTTTTGGTATAATTTTGAAGTAGCAGAGCAAACTCTACATTTTCATAAACCGTATATACTGGCAGCAAATTATACACTTGAAAAATAAATCCAATATGATGGTTACGAAGTTGTGCAGATTCCTTATGTGACAATTTTGATATGTCATTTCCCATAACCAATGCTTGACCTTCCGTAGGGCTATCCAAGGATCCAATAATATTTAACAAAGTTGTTTTTCCAGAACCACTTGGACCAACTAATCCAGCAAACTCCCCTTTTTTAAATTCGAGATTGATATCTTTCAATGCCGTAAATTCGCCTTCGCCTACTTTAAAACGTTTGGTGATATTTTTTAAACTTATAATGTGATTTTCCATATTAGATTTTTTTTAATGATTATATACCAGCATAAACCGGATGCCTGGACCTGAAAAATTACTTACCAAATCATTTTCTTGGATGGCTTGTTGTGTTTCAGGATTATAAAGCAGCATCAAATAGCCAGTTAATTTCTTGAATTGATGTTCATAATTTACAAAAAACGTCATGTTTTCAGATTCCCAATCATAATATAAAATAGTACTTAGGTTGTCGAATATATTAAGAGGATATGAAGCTGTTAGAGCAGAAATATTACTCGTGTTATTAAAACCAAAATCTTTCTCATCAAAAGATGAAATAAGGTGTTCTCCCGCTATATTAAGCCCATTACCAATTCCAAAAGTATAGTCACTACCCATACTTAACAGTGTTTGATTGGTTAATTGTCCAATGTTTTTAGTTTTTTGGGAGTGAGCAGCTTCAAACCAAAGCCCCACGGTGACATCCCATTTACCATCAATACCAAATTTATTTTCTTCTACTTCTTCATATTGAGGAACCCCAACCAAATTTGTTGAGTTAGCGGTACGATGGTGATAAGAAAAGGCTATCTCACCTTTTGGCACAGGATACTGGATTCTACCTCCAAATTCTGGGATTTTCTTATTGGTTTCAACCACATCGTAACCTCTGGTTTTTTCATTCCCAATTAAACCCCAAACCCAAATATTGGCGTTGTTTAAAAAATAATAACGTGCCAAGGCACCATATACCCCGTTGGTTAATTGCAACGGGTCGCGAGGATCAATCTGGTTAAACCATTGAACTGGTCTAAGCATAGTTGCAGAGCCAAAATCTATTTTTTGAAGCCCCAAACGTAATTCTAATTGATTTCTTGAATATCTGGCCCATAAACGATAAGGTTCGATATCGCCCTGCGTATCAAAAGCATTAAAAGGATGAAAATTGGTAGTGCCCCATATATTAGCGGCAGCATTAAAATCGACAAACTGCATGGTGTCTAAAGGGATTTTATAAGACAGCTCAGGTAAATAACGAGCCCCAGCAAACCAATCCAAATCATTGTCGGGACTAAAACTTGTAATACCCGAAAGTTGACCTTTAAACGCCACTTTTTCTTGTGAAAAAATGGCAAAAGGCAAGAGTATTACTAGTATGGTTTTATTTAATTTCAAAGTTTTAGTTTATTAAGGTAGTATGCCATAAAAAAAGAAATTGGTCAATTGCATAATCAAGTCTTCTTTTTTAGGAAACATTTTATTTAGTTTTTCATCTAAAATTTTATCATTTATATCATTAAGCATGTAAAGCATAAAGTCCAGATTCAGGTCTTTTCTTATTTCGCCTTTAATTTGAGCTTGTTTAAACTCAAACATCATATCACTAATTACCGTGTTCCTGAAATTTTCAAGCTTATCAATTAATTTATTATGATCCTTTTGATATATATCTTTGATAAATTCCTGACTGATGCCAATAACAGTTTCATGTTCTAGCTCAACTAGTTTTTGAGCTTTGAATTTAAAAGGAACATCATTATCCATAATGCGCTGATAGTTATCCAAATAACTTTGTGTAAAATTTTCGATTACTTTTTCGGCTACTTCATCCTTGTTTTTAAAATATCTGTAAAAAGTCATTTTGCTAATACTGGCTTCCTTACAAATTTCTTCAACCCTTACTTTATGAATACCATATTTCCAAAATAATTTTTTAGCCGATTTTATAATGATGTCATGGCTTGTCATATCTGATTTCATAACTATAATATTACTAATATTATATAAAGTTACGAAAAAAGTAACATTAATATATAAAAGTAACATTATTTTTAACATTGTTAAAAAAATCCTCATATATTGACATAGACTTAATATGTTTGTCTTTGACAAATAATGTAAAAGTTCCATTTTGTATTCTATTATGTTAATTGACATTTACATTTTTACAAGCATAACGGGAACATCTATTAGATTGAATTTATCTACATATACACATATATAAGTATATAAATAAACCCATTTTCAATAAACGGAAGAAAACGATAATGTTTCCATATAATTCAACATTTTTGTTATCTTTGCTAAAGTAAAACGCCAAAAGAACTGAATGAAACCAAAATTTGACGTTGTATTTCTTGAACAAGCTATTGACTTTATGTCCAAATTAGATTCAAAAGCCAAAAAAAAAATCTATTACAATCTGGATAAAGCAAAACATGAAAATGACCCAAAAATATTTAAAAAACTTACGGACGATATATGGGAATTTAGAACACTTTACCAAGGAATTCAATACAGACTTTTTGCTTTTTGGGACAAAACCGACAAAACCGAAACACTTGTTTTATCTACACATGGAATGGTTAAAAAAGTGATTAAAGTACCAATATCAGAAATTGAAAAAGCATTAAAAATTAGAGCGGAATATTTTGACGAATAAATTCAAAGTTATGGAAAAAAACAAAAAAAGAATGAAGATGATGACACTTGACCAAATGAAGGACAAGGACATCGGGGAAATTGGAACTCAAGAGCGAGATAAATACGAATTTGACTTGAAAATGGAAGTTCTTGGAGATATGATTAAATCTGTGCGAAAACAACGAAATTTAACTCAAGAGCAGCTCGGAGAGTTAATTGGAGTTCAAAAATCACAAATATCTAAATTAGAACGAAATACTAAAAATGTGACTGTCGAGACCATTTTAAAAGTGTTTAAAGCATTAAAAGCAAATGTTCGATTTAGTGTTGAAATGAACGAATCTGAATTCAAAGTTGCATAAAGCATTACTCTTTATCTTTAGAAAAATATATTTTTACAGAACAAAAGCATATACAAACCAGAAGTCTTTGTCTGTTTAAAATACTATTTTTAATAAATAAAAAAAACAGACACAAGTTAGAACTAATATAGAACTAATAAATATTATATATTACATAAATATTTGATTTTAAGATGTTAATGTATAAAATAACGATATACAGAATGTATATCACACCATGGAGGAAACTGAAGAGTAATTGAATTAATTATATCATTATAAACAAGAAAGAGCGATGAAAAACGCTCTTTTTTTTGTTTAAATATTAAATTATGAAAAACATATAAAACCCTATTTAGGTTATCTTCTCTTATAGCTAATTATAGAGTCGCAAATATTTTTACTCAATAATTGAGCAGAATTTGTATTTAGATGATGCCCATCAAATGCAAAATAAGTACTATCAGTTGTTCCAAAATTAAAATAAGCTATATCATTCTTTTTGGCAACAGCTTCTACGCTATCGTTGAAATTTTTAAAATAAAGATTTTCTAATTCTAAAAAATCTTGATCAATTGGTAACCGAAGTAAATAAACATCTCCAAAGTCTTTAAGCGTTTTAACCAAAGTATCTAAACTTTTAATACGATAATCGGATGGTTTACTGCTTTTAGCCATCTCTTTAAACCTGTCCATTTGTGTGCTTTTCCACGATTTAAGTTGGTAGGGATCATCTGAAATATGGTTGATTTCCATCCAGCCATCATTATGTACCGTAAATTCTTTTTTAAATATTCCTTTAAACTCAAAATAATTAATGTTCTTTATAAAGTACTCGTAATTAGGCTTTTTGTCATTAAAACACATATTATGTGGAGGTGCCCCAGTTTCAATAAACTCACCATTATCGTTATTATTTTCAATGCTAGACGATAACATTAAAGGCGTTAAAGAAATTAAAAACAAACCTTTTGTTTCCTGTTGTGTTAACTTCTTTAAAATACTTTTTCTATAAAGTGGCCCTATATGTGCTTGATCGATTGTAAAAGCATAATTATAAATGGGCAATTTATAATCTGAATTTGCCAATGAATTGTTAATTATACTGGGCATTAAATCTTGAAAACCTCTTGAGTCTCCAACTATAATTGAGTTTACTTTTGGCGTTGTAAACTTTTCATAAAAAGCATCAACATGGCCGCCGTTAGTTTCCAAAATAAGCGTTACGATTGCTAAGCATATTAAAATGTATATTGCCAATTTCTTTATAAGCTTGAGTACCATAATTTTTTAGAATTGAAAATAAATAAATGCCTCGGCTGTTCTACCTGCAAATAATAATAAAATAAATATTATAATGTAGAAAAACCATCTAATATACAGGGGCTTACCACTGATGTCAAATTCGTGTGATTTTGTTTTATGAAACCATTCAACAGTTATAAAAAAGGCAATGAACATGAAAATTAACGCATTTCTGCCATTGATTATTGAGCTTGGTAATGAGATTAACGATTTTGAAAATATTCTGGACAGATAATTTATGGCTTTAATGACTGTTTCTGATCTAAAAAACACTGAAGCTAGCATAACCTGAACTAACAAAACTAACATTTTAAAAAGTTCTACTACAGAAGGTAAATACTTGTTTTCTGTCATGGTGTTTGATGCTTTATTTACAGAAGTTCCTTTTAAAATAACGGGTATAAAATAAATACCATGAATAAGTCCAAACACAATATAAGTCCAATTGGCTCCATGCCATAACCCAACAATCAAAAAGGTAATGATAACTGATATAATTAACCCTATTTTTTTATAAGCCCGGAGTATAAATGATAATGGCGTAAAAATATAATCCATCATCCAGCTGGTTAAAGTCATGTGCCACTTTCTCCAAAACTCGCTAATATTTAATGAAAAGAAAGGCGTTGCAAAGTTTCTTGAGAGTTTTATGCCTAAAAGTTTTGCGACACCAATAGCCATATTTGAATATCCTGAAAAATCAGCATATAATTGAATCATATAAAAAAAGCTAACAAATAGTAAGGTACTCCCCGACTCATTGTTATAGTTTTCAAAAACGGGGTCTACAATAACGGCGCAATTTTCGGCTATTACAAGCTTAGCAAATAAACCCCATAATATTTGACGTAAACCATCTGCTATTAATGGATAATCAAAAACGCGTTTACTTACTATTTGTGGTATAAATTTCTGAACTCTTTCAATGGGGCCAGAGAGCAATTTCGGAAAAAACACCATATAGGTGGAAAACAGCATTAAATCATTGTAAGGCTCAACTTCCTCATAATAAACATCAATAATATAACCCAATGATTGAAAGGTGAAAAAACTAATACCCAAAGGAATAAGCAAATCTAAAGCTGTAAATGTTGTTCCAGAGCTAAAGATGTTAATTAAGTTTTCATAAAAGAAGTTGAAATACTTATAATAACCTAAAATACCTACATTAATTAATATACCAAACCAGAGAATTTTCTGTTTTACAGCCACTTTGCTTGCCTTAAAGATACTTTTTGCGAGATAGTAATTAAATAATATATTGAATATTAATATGCCTAAAAATCGCCAATCTGCCCAGGCATAAAAAAATAAACTAGAAATTAATAACAGTACGTTTTGTGCTTTAGCAGTTTTATTAAAAACAAACCAATAAAGAATGAAGACTACTACAAAAAAAACAACAAAATCGTAAGAATTAAAAATCATAATTATTTAGATTATAATTTGGTTTGAATAACATCAATTAAAGCACCTACATTATCAAGTTTGTTTAAATCCCTTAATTTGAATTTAATACCAAATTCTTTTTCTATTTGGGTTATAATTATCATATGTGATAATGAATCCCAACCATCTACATCCTTTGCTGTTAAGGCATCATTGATTTCAAAATTAGTATGCTCTAAGGTTTCAGCTAATATGTTTTTTAACTTCAAGACGATATCGTTTCTTTCCATATTTTATTTATTAAATAATGTTCTTAATTTATTTCTATCAATTTTTCCATTGGAATTTAAGGGAAATTGGTGTATAAATTTAATTTGAGTTGGTATCATGTACTGAGGTAATTTTGTTTTTAAAAACGATAATAAAGGTGTTGTTTGAATGTCCTCAGATTCTATAACCAAACCTATTTCGGTATTGTTTAAATCATTAGTTATGGCTACACATACTGCATTTATTTTATTTAAATATGATTTTACCTGAAATTCAATTTCAGATAATTCCACTCTATAACCTTGAATTTTTGCTTGAAAATCGACTCTTCCTACATATAAAAAATCTCCATCTTCATCTTTAAAGCAGGCATCACCAGTTCTGTAAAACCTAATATTTTCATCATTATAATTTTTATAAAAAAAAGAGGCCTCGTTTCTTTCGTCATTTTCCCAATAACCTGGTGTTACTTGCTTTCCGCTTATACATAATTCTCCTGTTTCACCTACTGCAAGTTCCTTTTCATCATCTCCAACAACAATACTTAATGTGTTTTCCATATCCTTTCCTATACAAACAATTCCGTTATGGGTTTTATTCTTTTTTGAATTGCTGAAATGATAACTTGTACAAATAATTGTTGTTTCAGTTGGTCCATATGAATTCACTATGGTGGCATTAGGCAAGCATTTTTGCCATTCCTCTAATACATCTAAATAAAGAGCTTCACCGGCAAAAAGATTGAATCGAACATCTGGACAGTTTATTTCATCAAAATAAGGTCGTAAATAATTTATAATGGAAGGCACCATAATAGTTATGGTTAGTTTATAATCTTCCATCATTTCAAAAATATGACTGTATTTAATTTTGTTTTTAGGAATTGTATAAACGCAAGCACCGCCCAATAATGGTGCTAAATATGAAACCACAGACATATCAAAAGTTAATTCAAACATTTGAAGAAACCTGTCTTTACTATTTATATTAGGACATAATTTATTAAATGCATTTATAAAATTTGACAAATTATCAAAAGTTATAGGAACGCCTTTAGGCGTACCCGTTGTGCCAGATGTAAAAAGTATATAGGCATTCGTGTTTTCTGAAAATTGAATTGGTGTTAAGTCAATTTCACAATTGGGTAATTGTTTTGTAAGTATAGATGACATACCAGAATTAAATACAGCATTAGATGATGAATCTAATATTGTTTTAATATGAGACTGGTTTATAATATTCTGATTTCTACTTTTAGGGAATTCTGGATTTAATGGCACATAAGTTTTACCTTCCAACCATAAAGCTATGATAGATGCGTAGGTTTCAATATCATCATTAGTTACTAATCCAACATTAAAATTTTCATCGCTAGAAATTTTTTTTATAGATTTCCTTATGTTGGAAATAATTTGAGAATACTCTTGGTAAGTATAATATTTTTCATTTATGAAAAAAGCATTGTTGCTTAAATTATTCTCAATGGCATTTTGTATATCAAAAATTAATGGCATATTAAAAGCACGTTAATGAGTATTAAATTATATTCCTGAAAAAAAATACTTAGTGATTAATTAAACCAACAAACATGACACAAAAATCAAAAAAAATCAAAAATCTTCTTTAAAAAGGCAATTAAAACTTTAATCTACATAATATCAAATGAAAAAACATAAAAAAAACCTAATTATGAAAGGGTTTATTAAATTCGAATATTTTTAACAAGTTTGCTGTTAATTGTTTTATAAAGCCATTGAATATTAAAAACACTCTATAAAATAAACTACCTCAGGGCAAGCCCATGAGGTATTAAATTCCAAAAAAAAAAAAGGAAATTCCAAATTCCATAAATGAAGACGAGGCAAGTCTCGGGGTATTAAACCCTAAAAAATCAAAAAAATTAAAATCTTAATGCTTTTTTTACAATACTCTTTAATTTATAAAACACCATATAAGCCATGGGCAATAGGTCTTTTTTATAAAACTTTAAAGGTGTATTATTTACTAAAAATTTGAACTTGAATATAAAAAACAGATTTTTTTTAATTGCTTTGTTTAAACCTACTAAGTTTAAATATCTAATATTTTTATATTTAGGGACTTCAAACTCCACTCCTTTGCTAGCTAAACAATAAAAATGGGTGAAATTTACACCAGCCATTAACGATGCGTCTAAGCTTAACCAAAACCTAGGGTTTATTTCAATAATTTTATAGGAATTGTCATTGGCATCATATCTCATATCAACATGTGCAACACCAGACCAATTAAGAGATATCATTAATTCTTCAATTATAGCATATACTTCTTTGTTATATAAAAATTCAACACCTAATGGCGGCATAAAATCACTTATATCTTTCATTGTTGCTTTTTGTATTGTAAATGCCAAAATTTCGCCATTTTCACATAAAACGCTACAATCTATGTCATAACCCTCAATATAATCTTGAATTAGATAAGGAAATTCAATTTTATTATTTAAAAAATAGTGATTTAACGATTTTTCATCATTAAACAGTATAATTCCAGCACCTCCACCTATATAATCCTCAATTAATTTCATGATTACGGGGAAATTTATTGGAGACTTTTCACAAATTTCATGCTCAGAAAACAAAAAAGTGGTAGGAGAAGGTAACTGATTATAAGTGAGGTATTTTGATAACTCTCCTTTATTAATAGCCTTATTAAAACTCTCAATTGGAGGCACTAGCCCTAATTTATTAGGTGTTACATGCCATTTGTTCTTCGATAAACACCTAATAGCCTTTTCATCAATGGGTAAAATAATATCAATATTGTGTGTTTCTACAACATTATTAATGCCATATATCCAGTCTATTTCGTTTTCTTTATTAAGATTTGGGAGAGCATGTATTTCAGTTATTTTATTTGAACATGCTATAGTCTTAGGCAATTCAGATGCAATAACGTGTATCTTCCAGTTTTTGTTTTCCGACAGACAATTAAGAACAATCCTCAACGTGTAACTATCTCCATCTGGTATAAGTACAGAGAGGTTTCTGTTTAATGCTCTCATATTGAATTGATCACTTTAATTAATTTACAAGATTAAATTTTGAAAATAATATAGATGTTTGCAATGCAAATATGCATCCATAATTGGGTTTATAAAAAAAATAATCTGTTAAAAAAGCAAAAAAAAAAGCCGCTTCAGTCAAGAAACGGCTTTTTTTTTAATTATTACAATCTACAATTCATTAAAAATAGAGTGCATTAATCGTTTTTTATCGTTAATACTTTCTTCTAAGGAAATCATGGTTTCTGTTCTATAAACGCCTTCAATATCATCTAACTTAAATATAATTTCTTTAGCGTGTTCTGTACTACGGGCTCTAACTTTACAGAAAATATTAAACTTTCCAGTAGTAATATGCGCTACAGTTACAAATGCAATTTCATTGATACGTTCAAGTACAAATTTTGTTTGCGATGTATTATTCAAATATACCCCCACATAGGCTATAAATGAATACCCTAATTTTTTATAATCTAACATCAATGAGGAACCTTTTATAATACCTTGCTCCTCCATTTTTTTAACACGTACGTGAACTGTACCTGCCGATATTAATAATTTTTTCGCAATATCTGTGAACGGAATTCTTGTGTTATCAATTAACATGTCAAGAATTTGATGATCAATTTCGTCTAATTTAATTTTACCCATAATTAACTATTCTTAAATATTAAGCAAAATTAATACATTTTCATTAATAATTATGCATTTAACGTACACTTTATTTCGGTAATAATGAGATTTTTTCATTATTCATTATTACGAAAACGTTTTCGTAATCTTGATTCAATAATTCTCCTTCAGAATTAAATACCTCTAAATTATTAGCTTGAATTGTTTTATGTGCAAAATAAGCCTCTAAATTTTCAATTTTTTCAACTTTGGGAATAAAATGAATTTTATTGTCAATTAATTTTTCTTGATATAAAATACCAATATCTGTAATGGCCTCTCCTATTTTGGCATTTTTTATAATAATGTCTAAAAATAATTTTTCATTTTCTGGAATTTTCAAATAAGAATCATAATGAACCCCCGTTACCTCGTTTTTTGAAATATAATCCAACGAAGCTATATAGGCTATATAAATAAAGCTTCTCGTTTCTTCTCTTGCATAATCGTTTGGATAATGTCCCGCTTCAAAAAGAATAGTTGGAACGTTTTCGCTTTGAAATGTATCTCCAACACAGTTAATATTAAAAGCATCATCATAAACCCCAACTTGATGGGGTATCAATTCTTGCAAAGCCTTATCCATAACCGCGATAATCTCCATCGCTATTTTTCTATTGGGCGTTATAGTACATGCTTTGTCTTGAGCAGGCGCTAAAAATGATACGGTGGCAGGGTTATTAGTCTTTCCTGCACTAAAAATAGTGCGTTGCCCATGTAGATTATAGCAATAATGAGGTTTAAAGGCTTCAAATGCGCTTCTTAGCACTTTGCTTTCTGGTTGGGTTAAATCTTGAGCATCTCTATTTAAATCTATTTGATTCGCGTTAATACGTGTATACGCTTGGGCGCCATCAGGACTCAAAATGGGTATAATATATAAAGTACATGAATTTAATATATTTTTTACAGACAAATCATCACTTAAAAGCGTGTTCAAAAGGTCGAACAGCGCTTTTGTGGTTGTAGATTCATTTCCATGCATTTGAGACCACATAAGAATACGTTTGTCTCCATGACCTATTTTAACTCCATAAATATGTTGGTTTAAAACAGAGGCACCTATAGTTTCAACTTGCAATTTATTAGCCATGTTTTTCAACAAAGGTTCGATATGTTTATTGGTAATGTAGCGGTGGTTTAAACCTTGTTCTTTATACTTTGAAAAAAGTGCTTTAATATGTTCAGTTAGCATGATAGAAATTTAGAATACAAATGTAAACAATTACAAATTTACAAATGTAAACAGATTAAAATAGATATTTGTTTACAATGTTATACAGTGGTTAGTTGGATTTGTTTAATAATGTAAACACTTAATCGAAAAATCTTTTAAAACAATGTTAATTAGCTAAATTTCAGCTATTTAAATAACTTTATATGAAGTTTATATTTATATATGCAAAATTTTAATTAAAAACTCATCGCTATGTTTGTTTTTAATTGGTTACATTTGTAACAATTAACACATTTGTAACATTTACAATGATAAACACAGAAGCTTTTACTAAAAGACTCCAACAAGTCATAGATTATTATGGAGAATCCGCTTCTTCTTTCGCTGAAAAAATTGGCGTACAGCGCTCTAGTATTTCACATATTTTGTCTGGTAGAAATAAACCTAGCTTAGAGTTTGTTTTAAAGATACTCTCTACTTTTCCTGAAGTTGAATTATATTGGCTATTAAATGGTAAAGGCGAATTTCCAGCAACAAAAAAAACCATAGTACAAAATACTATACCCTTCACTTCTTCAGAAGCACCACCACCATCACCAATAATTGAAAAAGAAATCGCTTCAGAAATTACACAGGACAAAACAATTGAAAGAATTGTTATTTTTTATTCTGACGGAAGTTTTAAAAATTTTCAGAATTAACACATTAAGTTTAGTATTTTTACTTCGAAATAATAAACTCATGAAATTAGTATATCTTTTAGTTTTATTGACTTTTTTTAGTTGTTACGAAACACAACGCCGTTGTACCGATTATAAAACGGGGGAATTTTATAGTGAAGTAACTATTGATGGTGAATTGTTCAAATCTAAATTTAAACGTACGGAATCACTTCAAATTGAAGTTTACAACAACAAAACCGATTCTTCTCAATTACGTTGGATAAATGATTGTGAAGTTATTTTTAAAACCATAAACCCAAAGAATATGGCAGAACATAAGGATATTCACCTAAAAATTCTAACAACAACTGATTCTTCATACACCTACGAATATTCCTATGTAGGCGAAACAATAAAACAAAAAGGCGTTGCTTATAAGGTACAGGCTAATTAAAAGGGTATAGAAATGATTCTACCAAACTAAATGTCAATTGTTTATCTTGGTTTATTTGGTAGGTTATAAATAATTCACCCCAATAATGGCCATCTGAAAAATCGGCAATAATCCATTTGTGGTTCAACAATTTAATGGTATTGATCATCATGCGTTTCCCTTCTTCAGAAGCATATGGAATGATAGGGTGTTCTCCTTTTTCTTCATTTAATTTATAAAGTTCATCTTTTATTAAAGGAACCAATTCTGCCACATTATAGCCTTGATTTTCAAAATAGCTAATAGCATCTTCGTTTCTTTCAAAATTAAAATGTGATAAATCTAAATTTTCATCTTGTAAAACAGATATAGAATCCTTATAACGCTCTGCTTGCGCTTTGTAACCGTCTAGTTTATGGTTCATGTCTTCAAAAACCCGTTTAGAGTTCACATATTGGAACAATATCAATAATATGGAAAAAACGAATAAATAAATAAAAATTTTCTGTTTCATTTGATTGTGTTTATTGTTTTATTGGACAAATTTTGTTTGCTATGAATTAAACCTTTAATACTAATCCTTTTAGCATGCCCGTTTCATTTTGTGAATTTTAGATTGTTATTTCTAAACCATCGTAAGCTAAAAACACATTTTTTGGTAATGTTTTTTCAACAGCATCATGAAATCCTAACATATGGCTAATATGAGTTAAATACGCTTTTTCTGGTTTTACTTTATTAATAAATTCAAGTGCTTCTTCTAAATTAAAATGCGAGTGATGTGGATCAATTCTTAAAGCATTAATCACCAAAATTTTTACATGTTTAATTTTTTCAATTTCTTTATCACTCACCGTTTTCATATCGGTTAAATAAGCAAAGTCATTAAATTTAAAACCAAAAACCGATAAAGCATCATGCTTACCTTTTATAGGCATTACCTCTATGTTTTTCAAAATAAAAGGTCTGTTTTTAATACGATTTGTAATGACCGTTGGTGCTCCAGGATATTTGTTTTTTGTAACAAAAATATAATCAAACCTTTTTTTAAGCGATTTCAATACCCGTTTATGTGCGTAAATAGGGATATCACCTTGTCTGAAATAAAAAGGTCTGATATCATCCAGCCCCGAAGTATGGTCTGAGTGTTCATGTGTAAACAAAACGCCGTCAATTTTTGTGCAATTGGAACGTAGCATTTGATACCTAAAATCGGGACCACAATCAACAACATAGGTATATCCATCCCATTCTACTAAAACAGAAACACGTAAACGTTTGTCTTTTTTATTTGTGCTTAAGCATACGGGGTGCGTGCTTCCTATTATGGGGATGCCTTGTGAAGTTCCAGTACCTAAAAATGTTATTTTCAAAAAAATTAATCTTTAATTTATTTTCACTTAATAAGTTGTTTTTTAAAATTTAAATCATTAAAAACAGATATAATTAATATAATCCATAATTATGGTCAAATATTTACTAGAAACCAAAAAATGACACTTTCATTTTATATGTTCACTAAAAGGATTCAAATCTACCAACAAAATTAGAGTTATTTTTTTATTTGTTCTATTATTTGATACCTTTGTTAGTATAATTTTGTAACCCAAATAGTAACATGGAAATTACCTTAAAGGGAGATAGGGAATTTGAAGAAATTCCGTCATTAAAAACCAAAGCTCTACGTATAAACCTAAATGAAAACATTTACGGTACTTTTGCTGAAATTGGAGCTGGACAGGAAACAAGTAGGCATTTTTTTAGAGCAGGTGGTGCTTCTGGTACCATTGCAAAAGCGATGTCTGCTTACGATAAAGCTTTTAGTGATTCTATTTACGGGGCGGAAGATGATGGACGCTACGTTACGGAAGCTCGGTTAAAAAAAATGCTTAACCATGAAATTGAGCTTATTGAAAAACGTCTTAATAGAAAAGATTATCCTAATAAAATGTTTTTCTCATTTGCAAATACGGTAACTACTATCGATTTTGCAAAACAATTTAAAGGCCATGGATGGCTTGGTATTAAATATCAAATAGATCAAGGTCAAGAATACAACGAAATTCACTTACACATACGTTTTAAAGAAACCGATGCTAGATTACAACAAG
Organism: Mariniflexile fucanivorans; assembly: GCF_004341235.1. Lineage (GTDB taxonomy): Bacteria > Bacteroidota > Bacteroidia > Flavobacteriales > Flavobacteriaceae > Mariniflexile > Mariniflexile fucanivorans. The sequence goes on along the minus strand of NZ_SLUP01000006.1, from coordinate 38,482 downwards.
AAACACTTGGTGTTATTGGTACAAACCTAATTTATGGTGCTTTCTATAAGTACAATGAACCAAAAAAATTACTACGCTATTTATACGATCATTTAGATAAAGACCAACTTGAAATTGATACTGTAAACTTTTCTGGGCCTCTATTTAAAAATGTTGATAACCGATTAATGAGTTTACAACTTGTTAAAAATGGGATGACGGATGCTGTAATGTTTGGTTCTGATGGAAAAAATGTCCTTCCTGCTCGTGAATTTTACAAGAAAAACATTTTAGCTTTTAGAGGTAGTTTTAGACCTGTAACCCAAGTTAATATTGATATGTATGAAAATGCATATAAAATGTTTATTGAAGAAAAGAAAGTTGATCCAGATAATACAGTAGTGGTTTTTGAAATTACACTATCAAATTTACGTGCTGAGGGTGAAATTGACGAACAAGATTTCATGGATAGAGCAGATTTGTTATGCTCTCTAGGACAATCGGTTATGATAACCAACTTTCAAGAATACTATAAGGTAGTCGAGTATTTCTCAAACTACACAAAAGCACGAATGGGACTAGCTATGGGTGTTAGTAATTTGGTAGATATCTTTGATGAAAAATATTATCGCCATATGAGTGGTGGTATTTTAGAAGCCTTCGGCAAACTGTTCTTTAAAGATTTAAAAGTATATCTATACCCAATGATAGATGTAGAAACGAACGAGTTGATAAATAGTGAAAATTTAAAGGTATATCCACGTATGAAAGAATTATATAAATTCTTTAAATACAACGGAAAGGTTATCGATATCAAAGATTATGATGAAAAATGCCTTACCATATTTTCACGAGAAATTATGCAGCAAATTGCCAATGGTGAAAATGGTTGGGAAGATAAACTCCCTGAAGGCATTGCCGATTTAATTAAAGATTATCGAATGTTTGGCTATACACGAAAACCTTTAGTATTACAAAAACGAAGAAAAATAACTAAATAGAAAAAAAAACCTTCTTTAACTCAAGAAGGTTTTTTTTTATTCTAGTATTTGGGCTGCGTGAATTTTTGCTTTTACAGCATCAATAACACGATCTACCACACCTGCTTCATTAATAACAAATGTTTTACGATGGATACCATCAAAAGTACGTCCCATAAATTTCTTAGGACCCCAAACTCCAAAGGCATTAATCATAACTTTATCTACATCAGCAATCAAAGGGTATTGAAATTCATGCTTATTTTTAAAATTTGATTGTTTTTTCTGAGTATCAGCACTCACACCTAGTATTTCATAGCCAGCATCAGACAATTCCTTATAATGATCACGCAAATTGCAAGCTTCAACAGTACAAGTTGGTGTACTAGCTGCTGGATAAAAGAAAACAATTAACTTTTTTCCTTTATAATCAGATAATTTTATAACATTTCCTTGTTCATCAAATACTTCAAAATTTGGTACTTGGTCGCCTTGTTTTAATGTGTTCATAATAGTAACTTTGATTTTAACAAAAATACAACATGACAAAGGAAAATAAGGTAGAATTTGTAATTAAAACTCTTAAGGAAATTTATCCAACCATCCCTATTCCGTTGGATCATAAAGATCCTTATACACTTTTAGTAGCTGTTTTACTTTCAGCGCAATGTACCGATGTTCGCGTCAATCAAATTACACCTCTATTATTCAAAAAGGCAGACAACCCATACGATATGGTAAAATTTTCGGTTGAAGAAATTCGAGAAATCATAAAACCCTGTGGACTTTCACCAATGAAAAGCAAAGGTATTTATGGACTTTCAAAAATTTTAATTGAAGAGCACAATGGTGAAGTACCTAAAAGTTTTGAGGCTTTAGAAGCGTTGCCTGCTGTTGGCCATAAAACCGCTAGTGTTGTGATGTCACAAGCCTTTGGAGTGCCTGCGTTTCCTGTTGATACACATATACACAGACTTATGTATCGTTGGAATTTAACAAATGGTAAAAATGTAGTGCAAACAGAAAAAGATGCTAAACGTCTATTTCCTGAAGAAATCTGGAACGATTTACACCTTCAAATTATTTGGTATGGCAGAGAATATTCTCCTGCTCGTGGATGGGATTTGGAAAAAGATATTATTACAAAAACTATTGGTAGGCAATCTGTAATTAATGATTATTATAAATTAAAAAGCCCTAACAAATAATTGCCAGGGCTTTTCACTACTCAGTTTAGAAGCGCTTCAAACTTCATTTTATTACAATTTATAACACTTAAAGCTTTTGAGTAATTTAAAATAAAATTAACCGTTTCTTTTCTCGGTTCAAGTTCGTTCAAATTTTTAATAGAATTTTCAGAGTAAATTTTTGCCATTTTAATAATTTAAGGGTGAATTTAATTTATTAACGCAGCTAAATTTACTTTATTGCACTAATTCGTTAAAATTATATTATGCTTTTCTATAATTTTTCTAAGGTTGATTAATGCATAACGCATCCGCCCCAATGCCGTATTAATACTAACACCCGTTTTGTCTGATATTTCTTTAAAACTTAAATCTTCATAAATACGCATTAACAACACTTCTTTTTGGTCTTCGGGCAGTTCTTCAACCAAACGCCTTACATCTGTTTCTACTTGTTCTTTAATAATACTGTTTTCTGCATTTAAGCTATTGTCACTTAGCACAGAAAAAATATTAAATTCATCGGTATTGGCAAATTTTGGCATTCTGTTGTTCTTTCTAAAAAAGTCAATTACCAAATTATGTGAAATTCGCATAACCCAAGGCAAAAATTTGCCTTCTTCGTTATAAGCACCTCGTTTTAAGGTGCGAATTACCTTAATAAAAGTGTCCTGAAAAATATCTTCAGCAACATCTCTATCATAAACTTTAGAATATATAAAACTGTAAATTTTTTGTTTGTGCCTATTAATAAGAATTTCTAAGGCACTCTCATCACCTTTAATATAACTGCTAACTAACGTAGCGTCTTCTATTAGTTCGTATTGCATAATCATTACTTTTTAGGGCATAGAAATGGTTCTCTGCTTGGGGTTATTAGTCTAAAAGTAATGTTTTGCTATAAGCGTTAGGTGTTTAAAGTATTGATTAATAGAATCAAATATACCAATAATCATTCCGAAAAAACAAAATTATTTTAAATTATTTATAATTTAATTGATTTTTGGTCGTTGCTTACTACTTTTTTTCTTTCATTTTTAATTCGAAATTCATAATTCGTAATTGTTATAGTATCTTTGCAAAATTATTCCTTTAAAAACCTATGACTACTAACATTTCCGAAGTAAACCCGAAAGAAAACATCATTATAAAAGGTGCAAAACTGCACAATTTAAAAAATATTGATGTCGTGATACCCAGAAACAAATTAGTGGTTATTACAGGTTTATCAGGCTCTGGAAAATCAAGTTTGGCGTTTGATACGCTATATGCAGAAGGCCAAAGACGCTATGTTGAAAGTTTATCGAGTTATGCGCGCCAATTTTTAGGCCGACTTAACAAACCCAAAGTAGATTATATAAAAGGTATTGCACCTGCCATTGCTATTGAGCAAAAGGTAAATTCTACCAATCCACGCTCTACAGTTGGTACCACTACCGAAATTTACGATTACTTAAAATTACTGTTCGCTAGAATTGGAAAAACCTATTCGCCTATTTCTGGTTTGGAAGTTAAAAAAGACACAGTAACTGATGTTTTAAACTATTTAAAAACATTTAAAGAAGGTGAAAAACTACTGCTCCTCGCTCCTATTTATTTAGAAAACGGACGCACTATGGAAGACAAACTTAAAGTCTTACACCAACAAGGATATGCTAGGATTAAAGTTAATGATGCCGTTGTTAGAATAGATGGAGTGGGTGCTTTTGATAAGAAAGACTTTATTTTATTGGTTGTAGATAGGATTATTTATAAAGATGAAGAAGACTTTCAAAACCGACTTGCAGATGCGATTCAAACAGCTTTTTTTGAAGGTAAAGGCGAATGTTTAATCGAAACATTAAGTGATAACAAACAGCGTTCATTTAGTAATAAATTTGAAGCAGATGGTATTCTTTTTTTAGAACCAAATGTTCATTTATTCAGTTTTAACAATCCATATGGCGCTTGTCCAAAATGTGAAGGCTATGGTGATATTATTGGCATTGATGAAGATTTAGTGATTCCAAATACCGGACTTTCAGTTTATGATAATGCAATTTTTCCATGGCGTGGTGAAAGCATGAGTTGGTTTAGAGATCAATTGGTTAATAACTCCCATAAATTCGATTTTCCCATTCACAAACCTTACTTTCAGTTAACCGATGCACAAAAGCAACTTATTTGGGATGGCAACAAACATTTTGAAGGTTTAAATTCGTTTTTCGCCGAATTAGAAGCTAAAGCCTATAAAATTCAAAACCGTGTAATGTTATCGCGTTACCGCGGAAAAACCAAATGTAAAGCCTGTAATGGTAAACGTTTAAGAGTTGAAGCTAATTATGTAAAGGTTGGAGATGCTACCATCACCGATTTAGTAGAAATGCCGTTAAATAAATTGGCAAACTTCTTCAATCTATTAGAGCTAAATGATTACGATACACAAGTAGCGAACCGTCTATTAAAAGAAATTAATAACCGTTTATCATTTTTAGCAAACGTTGGGTTAGATTATTTAACACTAAACAGAAGGTCCAATACGCTTTCTGGTGGTGAAAGTCAGCGTATTAACCTCGCTACTTCTTTAGGTAGTAGTTTGGTGGGTTCGATGTATATCTTAGATGAACCGAGTATTGGCTTGCACCCAAAAGATACGGAACGCTTAATTGTGGTTTTGAAACAATTACGCGATTTAGGAAATACCGTTATTGTTGTGGAACACGATGAAGATATTATGAAAGCTGCCGACACCATTATAGATATAGGTCCGGAAGCTGGTACTTTTGGCGGCGAATTGGTTGCTCAAGGTACTTTTAAGGATATTCTTGCTTCAAATTCATTAACTGCTCAATATTTAAATGAAACATTAAAAATTGAAGTTCCTAAAACCCGAAGAACTTCAAAATATTATATTGATATTATTGGTGCTCGTGAAAACAACCTAAAAAATATCGATGTTCGTTTTCCTTTAGGCATGTTAACTGTTATTACAGGTGTTTCTGGGAGCGGAAAAAGTACCTTAATTAAAAAAATATTATTTCCTGCACTTCAAAAAAAGCTAACCGATTTCTCCGATAAACCTGGTCAGTTTTCGAGTTTAGAGGGTAATTTCAGCAATATAAAACATATTGAATTTGTTGACCAAAACCCTATTGGAAGGTCTTCTCGCTCCAATCCGGTAACTTATATTAAAGCTTATGATGATATTCGGGCGTTGTTTGCAAACCAGAAATTAAGCAACATTCGTAACTACCAAGCGAAACACTTTTCTTTTAACGTAGATGGCGGACGCTGTGAGACTTGCAAAGGTGAAGGTGAAGTAACCATTGAAATGCAATTTATGGCAGATGTGCATTTAGAATGTGAAACCTGCAAAGGAAAACGCTTTAAAAAAGAAGTACTTGAAGTCACGTTTGCAAATAAAAACATTGATGATATTTTAAATCTAACCATTGATGATGCCATCACATTTTTTGAAGCTAACAAACAAACAAAAATAAAAACCAAATTACAACCGCTTCAAGATGTTGGTTTGGGCTATGTTACATTGGGACAAAGTTCGTCTACCCTTTCTGGTGGCGAGGCGCAACGTATAAAATTGGCAACCTTTTTAGGAAAAGGTGCTAATAAAGATAATGCTCTTTTTATTTTTGATGAACCTACTACGGGCTTGCATTTTCATGACATTCAAAAATTATTAAAATCATTTTACGCCTTAATTAAAAACGGACATTCCATTATTGTTGTAGAGCATAATTTGGAACTTATTAAATGTGCCGATCATATTATCGATTTAGGACCAACTGGTGGTGAAAATGGCGGGAATTTGGTTGCTACGGGCACACCTGAAGCTGTTGTTAAAGTAAAAGCTTCGGAAACTGGCAAATACTTAAAAGATAAACTTTAACAAACAGAATCATTCTTATTATATATTTCTTTCCCTTCATAAAGAGGCGAAATTGAGACATCTTTCACGGTGAATCTTAATCATTTTATACCTTTAAACTATTTAATTCCCCCTAACGTCGAAATTAACCCACTTTCAAATATCTAAAAATATTTTTGGCACGCATCTTGAAAACTACTTTGCAATAGCGTACGCCGAAAAGCTAAAAGAGTAGGCAAATATTAAATATTTAAATTATGAAAATAAAAATTACTCTAATCACTTTTTGCTTTATTATAGCTACAGGTTTCACTTTTGCTCAAAAAAAAGATGAACAAAAAAGTATTATAAGCCCAAAAGTGCAAATTAACAAATATCATCAAATAGATGAATTAGAAAAGCTGCCTAAAGGAGAATTACTACATCTATACACAGAAAGAATTCAAGCCTTAACTAATGCCATACCTTATTTAGCACTTGCAACAAAACCAGGAGCTACTATGACTACTCTTGGTATCCCTAGTACAAATGAAAACATAAAAGCACTTGAAAATCAAATAGAGAATACGGATGATTATGTTGAAAATACTTTAGAATTTGAAAAAGTAATTCTACCTTATTCAGACACCAAAAACTTAATGCGTGCAATCATATTTTATGAGGACATCATGAAATCGCTTAACACATATGATGATCTTTATTGATTAGGGAAAAATCGATTTTATCAATTAATAAAAACCCCAAATAAACTTTTTATTTGGGGTTTTATATTTATAATTTATTTTTCAAAGTCGCTAATAGTCAACCCATTATTAAATTTAATATCAGTCCAAGTTACATTGATCCATGGTTCTTCATTTACATCGGCATTCCAAGTAGATTTTTTGTATTGGCGTTTTGTTGGAATTAACATGCCTTCTACTTCTTCGTATTCAAGTTTCATCAAATTCGGAATTTCCATAGCCCCAAAATCTGCTACAGTAAACAGGAATTGATCTACTAATAAGGTTTCTTTGTTAATATAAAGCTGATAAATATCCGTAGGCTTATCATTAATGGATTGAAAAGTGATTTTAACAACCTCGTATACTTTATTATTTATTGTTTTTTCTCCAATATATTCATAATTCAAACCTGGATCCATTAATTTTTGAAACATGGCAAACCAATAAAAATTAGTAGGTCGGTTGAAGGCGACACGTTTCAATCGAACGCTATCCGTTAAAATTTCACCATTATGCTTCAGCCAATACTCATTACCATCATAACCCTGCTCAATAACCCCTTCTAAATCAGGAAACGTGCGTTCATGCTTGTTGTAGGCGCCGTAAGACAATTCACCTTTAAATAAATATTTTTCTGTTGAAACATCTATTTTTCCATCTGGTGTTAGATAGGTATAAGTATAAACAACGTCCTTTTTTTTAAGTAATGTTTGATAATTGCCTACTTTTTCAACCATGTTATATACCAATTCTTGACCTTTATTTTTATAGGTTGGTATAGGTTCTAGAACTGTTTCGGACTCTTTTTTGTCTTTACAAGACAGAAAGAATACACTTAAAAAAATAGTTGATAATAAAGTAAATTTCATATTATATAATTTTAGTTATTAAAATTAAACCAAAGCACCATTCGCGCCTATTACTTGTCCAGATATCCATTTTGAATCATCACTTGACAAAAACAATACAACACGTGCAATATCAATAGGTTTTGCAATTCTATCAAATGCCGTCATAGCTCCTAATTTATCAATAGTTTCTTGTGATTTTCCTGTTAAAAATAATTCAGTTTCTGTAGCTCCTGGAGCTAATGCATTTACGGAAATTCCTCTGCCTATTTCTTTTGAAAACACACGCGTCATTTGCTCAACCGCTGCTTTTGATGCTGAATATAATGCATAGGTTGGAAACATTAATTTTACGGTACTCGATGAGAAATTAATAATATTTCCATTATCGGCTAATTTTTTATCGGCTTCTTGTAACGTATTGAAAATTCCTCTAACATTCACATCAAATTGTTTAGTGAAATCTTCCTGTGTATTATCTTTTATTTTTTTGGAAATCATCACACCGGCATTGTTGACTAAAACATCTATTCTACCATAGGTTTCAATAGCCTTGTCAAACAAGTGTGTAACCTCTTCCCTATTACTTACATCTGCCTTTACAGCAATGGCGCTACCTCCATTATTTATTATGGTTCTTACTGTTTCATTCGCTTCTTTTTCACTATTGGAATGATTTACAATCACTTTAGCACCATTTTTAGCTAGAAGGATCGCAATTTCTTTTCCTATGCCTTTGGAAGCACCTGTTACGAGAATAACTTTGTTTTCTAATTTCATCATGTTATTTTTAGGAATTACTAAACTTTTTTTAATTGTTTTAAATATAATGCCAATCCTGAGATGTATTCATCAAGAATCAGATCGTCATCATACAATTTTCTAATACCTCGAATACCTTCAAAAGCACTAATTAAAAACACTGCCACAGCACTACTTGAAATATATTCATGAATAACACCTTCCTTTTTCCCACTTTCAATCAATTTTATTAATGCTAATTTCCAGGACTCTATAATATTTTTTAAAGCAAATTGGTAGGCTATTTCAAAATCACCAATCTCATTAATAAGATTATTCATAGGGCAACCATGTTGCTTATCATATAATGAAAAGGTTTTAATGCGGTGCAAAAATGTATTTTCCAAAACATTAAACACATCCCCAAGTTCGCCCAATGGTTCTATCATAGCTTGATGTACCCTACTTTGCAATTTTGAACTTATAACTTCTAGCCCTAATTCCTTTTTGCTTTTATAATGATGATAAAATGCGCCTTTGGTAAGTTTAGTGGCTATCATTATTTTATCAATACTCGTGGTTTTAAATCCATTTTCATGAAATAGACGAAATGCTTCATCAATAATGACTTGTTTAGTAAGCTCCGACTTTAAATCTTGTTGCATCCTGCAAAGGTATTTAAAAAAGATACTAACTAGTATGTTTTGTGTTTTATTTAACCTATCTCCTATCAAAAAACATAAATATAACTGATTATCAGCAACTTAATATGTGCCTAACATTTTTGGCACGCTGTTTGTAATTATCTAATCGTATAACAATTAATACCCACAATCATGAAAAAGTTTATATTCTTATTAGCAGGTTTAATCCTTACCGGATTCACCGTTAATGCAGCCACAAATATTACCGACAATACAAATACGATTAATAACAGAGGATATGGTAACTCATTCATTTTTGTTGAAGATGGTATTGAGTTTTCAGTTTTCCCTGATGGACAATTCGATTTTAATATTTTAAGAGGTAATTCCAACTTAAATGTCTCCATTGGTTCGCCTCATGTAAATATCAGTTTTAACTCTGGTTACGATTATAACGCATATGTGCAATACGATGAATATGGTGCCATTATTCAAATAGAAAACACACCATTATATTATGATTATTATGGACGTATTACACAAGTTGGAAATGTAAATATTAATTACAACAACAATGGTTATGTAAACCGTGTAGGTGGTCTATATGTTCATTACAACAATTATAATGTGTTTTCATACTGTACTGGCTATATAAATGTTTATAACAGAAACTATATTTACAGACCTTGGCATAATTATTATAGCATACCTGCATATAATTACCGTGTAGTTTACAACAGGCCATACAGACAGTATTATACGCCTGTTCGTTATACCTACTCTAGACCTTTTTATAACAACCACAGACCTAAAACTGCTGTTTATAGCAGACGTGGTGAAACTATTTCAAGAAATAGAGATTATGCAACCGTAAACAGAAGTTCTAGAAACGTAACTCAAATTAATAGAAATGTAGCTTTTAATAGATATGAAACTTCGAGAAATGACATTGGTAGACGTGACAATAATAATAGAAATTCTGAAGTAGTAAACAGAATTGATAATTCTAGAAATAATTCGGTTTCTAGAAGCAATGATTCAAGAAATAACAATTACAGAAGTAATGATGTTATAAGAACAAGAGAAACCGGTAATAACAGAACCGTTATTCAAAATAACAATACAAGAACAAATGATGTAAAACGCACAAGAGAAAACACTGTTACACAAAAACCAAATAACAATAATACTCGTACATATACTAAAAGCAATAGCACAACCCGAAGCACACCTAATGTAGCACAGCGTACAACAAGAACAACAGAAAGTCGTACTGTTACTAGATCTACTCAAGGCAAGCCAATGGCTACACAAAGTAGAAGTAATTCTGGAGATAATAATACAAGATCTGAATCTACATCAAGAAGAAGATCATAACAAGTTTGGTTGGTTAGTTTGGAAATCCCTGCAATAAGTTTGCCTCAAAGCAACATTGCGGGGGTTTCTGTTTTTAATTCCAACGAAAGTGGGAATCTCTTTTTTAGAAAAAGGCGATTACTTAAGTTTCAAATACTTTCTAATAACTCCTGAAATGTCTTCGGAAACATTCAGCTTCAAAACAATTAGAACATAAACGAAGGTTGCTAATAACGATTTTAAAGCTATATTTATAATAGGATGAAAAGGAAATTCCCAAAAGTAAAAAAGTAAAACACTCAACACAATCAACCCTAAAACTTTGGCGGTATCTTTATTAAAAGGCATCATGTTAAACTTCACTTTAACAAAATAAATTTTAATCGTATTATAAATAGAAATAGCTAAAAATGTAGCAAATGCCGACCCATTAATTCCATACAAGGGAATAAATAAAATGTTTAGAAATATGGTTAAAATAGTTAAAACAACACCAAATAACAGCACCATTCTGTAATAATCACTATTAAATAATACCACATTATTACAACCCATCAAACAATCGTAAAGTTTCGCTATCCCCACCAGAAACACTACTAAAAGTCCATTACTAAATTCTTTAGGAATTAAAAGGTATAAAGTGTTTATGTTTATGATGATAATTATAAAGATGAATCCACCAATAATAAACAAGGTCTGTGAACTTCTTACATATAAATCGTTGAGCGCTACTTTGTTTTTATCGTTTAAATATTGTGCTGTTAATGGTTGAAGAATTTGCTGCATAGAGCGTGATGGCACTACAATAACCGTTGCAATATATATGGCAACACCATAATAAGCTACTTCTTGAATTGGGATATACATGCCCAACATAAACGAATCGATATCCAAAATAATAGTCGCAATAGAACCCGCTATAATAATAAGTGATGAGTATTTTAAAATAGCACTCAATCCTTCTATTCTGTAAAACTTTAACACAGGGAATTTGATGGTGAAGGCGTAGAATTTCATAATAATCATTCTGATAATGTAAACCCAAACCACGCCCACAACAAATTGTTCTACATCAAGCCATTTGAAATACACAGCAAACAATAAAAGCATGACGCCTACTCTATGAAATACTTCTTTCATAAAGTTACCAAACACCGTTTGCAATTGCGTTTTAGACCATGCAAAAAACACTTCGAAATACGCCATGGCTACTGCCGAAACAAAAATGTACCACACATAACCTTTAACAATCTCGTTTTTTTGTGATAACAACTCACCAATAGCTTCATAAGTAAAAACACCAATTAAGCTAACAGGAATAATCATGGCTAGAGGCAAAAACAGCATCAATGTTAAAAAGCTATTGAGGGAATTTTTTGTTTTAAAAGACGAATAGAATTTTATAATGGTATTATGAGCACCAAAAGCCATTAACGGCATTACAATATTGGCTGTAGATAAAATAAAAGCCACCAAACCATAATAAACATCGGAAATAAAATAAGTGTATAAGAATAAGGTATTAAGTGCACCAATACCAAAACCTAAATAGGTTGAAACCGTGTTCTTAAAAGATTGTGATGTTACAATACCCATTTATAATAATTTCGATAATGTTTCTGTGAGTGATTTCCGGCTGTATTTTTGTAACCCAATGGGGTGTACTTGTAATGTGTTTTTTTGATATGAATTATAATGCTCTAAGATAACAGTTTTTAAAGAATCATAATTCTGATAATTAAAGTAGTGTCCCGTGTTGGTTTCTTTAATTATTTTTTCAACATCGGAATCGTTTGGACCGATTGCAATTATTGGTCTATTGGAAACCATATATTCAAATAATTTACCTGGAATAATACACTTAGTATCCTCTGAATCTATTTCAATTAATAATAAAACTTGTGATTTTTTTTGAAATACAATAGCTTCTTTATGTGATACATATCCTATCTTATTTATATAATCACTTAAATTGTAATTTTTAATAGATTCAAGTATACTTTCGCTTATAAATCCTATAAAATCAAGTTGGAAATCTTTTGAAAAAGACTTGTTTTCAGCGATTAAATCCCTTAAAACTTGCCATAAAATTTCTGGATTTCGTTTAGATAACAACGAACCTATATGTGCTAAAGTGAATTTTGAATCCATTTCAAACGGAGCTACAGATTCGTAATCATAACCATTTGTAATCACCTCAATAGGTTTGTTTGTTAATTGCTGAAATTCCTTTTTAGTTGTGAAACTTGTTACAATAATTTGGTTGGCGGTATTTAAAACCTGCTTTTCTAAAGCTTTATGTTTTGCTTTTGAGGCTTCGGTAAGCATTAACTCTTTATGGTATCCAATGGTTGTCCATGGGTCTCTAAAATCGGCAATCCACTTCACTCCTAGCTGTTCTTTTAATTGCAATCCAATTAGATGCAAACTATGTGGCGGACCTGTAGTGATAATCATTTCAATGTTTTCTTTTGAAATATATTCTAAAAGAAATGCTACAGATGGTTTTACCCAAGCCTTACGAGCATCAGGAATAAAATAATTGCCTCGAATATAAAGCATCACTTTTTCAACAAAACTTTGGGTTTTCTTTTCAGAAATAATGCCTTTGCTAATGGTTTTTGATGTTTTTTTTGAAAATAAACCAGCTAACTTATAAGGTTCTTTAATGGGTTGTTTTAAAATAATAAGATTACTTGAAACTTCTGTATTTAAATGAGCATCAACAATAGGATAATTAGGATTTTCAGGAATATAAACTACAGGTTCTATATTAAAATCGGGTAAATATTTTACGAATTTTAACCAACGCTGTACTCCAGGACCTCCTGCAGGTGGCCAATAATAAGTTATTATGAGTGCTTTTTTACGCACTTTCTTTAGATTTCTTTTTAAACTCGAAAAACAAACCACCTACCAATAGTAACCCTAGTAAAATGGAACTTGCCAACGCAATACGACTTCCCGTTTTAACAACATCGGGATCGAATTTAAACTCAATAGTATGTTTTCCTGCTGGAACTTCCATACCTCGCAACGTGTAATTAACACGCATGTGTGTTGTTTCTTTACCATCTAAAAACGTTTTCCAACCATTGCCATAATAAATTTCAGAAAACACCACAAATCCTTTGCTAGAGTTATCAGACTGATATTTTAAATAGTTTGGCTTGTAAGAAACCAATTTTATTGTAGCTAAAGAATCAACAGAATATTTAGTTTCTAAGTTTTTATAAATTTCAGAATTAAACACTGCTTTGTTTTTGTTATCCAAACTATCTAAAGCTTTAATTTCTTCATTTGCAGTTGTTATGGGTTTTAATTCTTTCACAAACCACGCATGTCCATTGGCTTCATCGTTTTTGTAAGGAAATAAGTTTCCTTCATTGTCTTGCGCAATCATATACTTCGTGTTAAGCATATTAAGCACGTTAATATTGTTTTTGGCTACATAAAAATCAAACAATTCGCTGTATCGTTTTAATTCCGCAGCATTATACCCATTCAATGAATTATGAAAATACGATGGTTTTGCAGCACCACCAACCAAATCGAATACTCTATAATAACCTTTGTCTTCTAAAATATAATTATCAATCTCAGTCGCTTGGAATGGTTTATTAACTTCAATGGACGAAACAAAATCATCATTATTAACGTAGCGTCTATCAACACCTACCAAATCAAATAAAATAAGAATTCCTAAAACAGCAACAACCCATTTTTCTTTCAGTTTGTTATTCAAGTACATATAAATAGCACCCGCAGAAAACAATACTAAAATTAAAGTTCTTAAAGTATCGGTGGTGAAAATCGATTTTCTATCCTCTTTTAAAGCATCTACAAACGCTTCCCCGTAATTCTGACGATAAAAACCATCATTCACACCAACAAAATCAAATAAAGAAGATTTGAATAATAGAAATAACAAGGCTAAACCACCTGTTATTATAGCTGAATATTTTAAAGCTTTTAGTTTTTCTTCTTTCTTTTCAAAATCGTTAAACAATTTTACCAATCCGAATATCGCAAGCACAGGAATACATAATTCTAATATAACTTGAATGGATGTAACGGCTCTAAATTTATTATACATAGGCACATAATCGATAAAGAAATCGGTTAAAAAACCTAAGTTTTTTCCATAAGATAATAATAGTGACAACATTGAACCTCCAACTAACCACCATTTCAACCTGCCTCTAACTAAAAACAAAGCAAACACAAATAAAAACAACACCACAGCACCAATATATGCTGGTGCTTCTACAATAGGCTGGTCGCCCCAATACATAGGCGCGCGTTTCGCTTCTTGTGCTGCTTGGGTTGTAGTAGCTCCTAACGTTCTAAAAGCTTCATATGTCGCAGAATCTTTCCCTACATCTTCACCATTGCCACCGCCCATAAAGCGAGGAATAAATAAGTTAAACGTTTCGGCAAATCCATAGCTAAATTGGGTAATATAATCTCTATCCAAACCAGAACTCACTTCTTTTGGTGATCCATCAGGATTTATAGTTAATTCGCTTTTTCCACGGGTACTTTCTTTCACATACTCTTGGGTAGCCAATACATTGGTTGCATTTAGCGCAATTCCTAAAATAACGGCAACCATTAAAATACCCACAGTTTTAAAGTAATGTGGAAGTTCTTTCTTTTTATATGCATCAATTAAATAAGCGATACCCAAAACAACAACCAACATCATTAAATAGTATGTCATTTGAAAATGATTCGCGACCATTTCAAGGCCCATAGCTATTGTTGTGAGTAAAAAACCTGCGACATAACGTTTTTGGAAGGTTAGCAAAATGCCACTCAAAACCAATGGCATATAAGCAATGGCATGCGCTTTACTGTTATGCCCCACCCCTAAAATTATTATTAAATAGGTAGAAAAACCAAAAGCTAATGCCCCAAGAGTTGCTAATTTAAAATCGACTTTTAACACCAATAACAGCACATAAAAACCTAATAGATAGAGAAATAAATAATCTGCTGGTCGGGGTAAAAACCGAAGTGTTAAATCTAATTTTTTAATATAATTGTGAGGATATTTTGCTCCTAATTGATAGGTTGGCATACCTGCAAAGGCACTATTGGTCCAATAAGTTTCTTCGCCTGTAGCTTCTCTAAAATCGTTTTGTTGCTTGCTCATGCCAATATATTGCATGATATCGCTTTGAAAAATTTGTTTTCCTTGTAAAACGGGATTAAAATATGCTAAAGAAATAATAATAAATCCCAGAATAACTAGAATGTGTGGAAGTAGCTTTTTTATTGAAAACTGCATGAAATTATTTTAAAAAAAGAATGGTTGTGAAATTAGTCAATTTCTTCGTAATCCACATATTCACCAACATCTTTATTTGAAGTTTTTGTGTTTGGCATTTTATCAATGGTTACTTCACCCTCTTTTTTTGGTTGCTGCTGCGATCTTTGGTTAAATTGACCACCAAATTTTTCTTCAGCTTTTTTAGCTAAGAATTTTAAAAGTAAGGGAGCAAAAAGTCTTGAAAGAATCTTCAATCCATAATAAATAAGCAAGATAATTAATATGACTCTTAAAAGACCCGTTACAGATGCTTGTTGCAACATAAAAAATAATTTTTAGCAAAAATACAATTCTATATGTTTAAAAAACGTTCAAAAATGATAAAAAAAGTATAAAATATCTATATTTGAAAACCCTTAAGTAAGTATTTTTTTAAGCATTGGTAAATAAAAATAATTTACGATAACTAAAAACACCGTTATGAACCCAATCAAATCTACTCTATTTTTAGTGCTAAGTTTAGTAACTATGCAAGCCTTTTCGCAATATACCGATGTTATCAATTCCAACAGACCTGGTGTATCAAGAAGTGCCTTTTCAGTGGGCACCAATGTGGTTCAATTTGAAGTGGGCCCGTATATGATTAAAGAAAAACGAACACCAGCAGCCAGTTACAAAGTTGATGGTTTTGGTGTTGATTTTGCTGCACGTTACGGCTTACTATGGGAACCTTTAGAACTTAATATTGAAGGGGCTTTTCAAAGTGATACCAAAACATATACAACTAGTATTTCAGCCGAAGACGATCGTGCTAATTTTAAATTCTTAACGGTTGGAGCTAAATATTTGGTTTACGATCCTTATAAAAAAGGAGAAGACAAGCCAAATTTATACAGTTGGAAAGCAAACCAACGCTTTAAATGGAAAACCTTAATTCCCGCAGTATCAATTTATGCGGGGGCTAATTATGATATTGAAAACAACCCCTACACCGATGAAGGAATTGAAGGTTTTAGCCCAAAAGTTATGATTGCTACTCAACATAATTTTAGCGGCGGTTGGGTATTTGTAATGAACTTTATTAAAGATAGAATTGGAACGGATCAATCTGACTTTCAATATATATTAACACTTACACATTCATTCAGTTCGCAATGGGTGGTATTTGGAGAAACCCAAGGCATACAAAGTGATTTTTATGCAGACAACTTGTTTAGATTTGGTGGTGGCTATTTATGGAGTAAAAATTTCCAATTAGATACCGCTGTAACGCTAAACACAAAAGATACACCTTCTGTTTTTGGTGTTAATTTGGGAATGTCTTACCGTTTAGATTTCCATAAAGACAAAGAAATAGACAATGGCACATCGGCTAAAGACGAAGGAAAACGACGTGCAAAAAAATCAAAAAAATCGACTGAGGTTATGGATAACTATGATAAAAAAAATAAAAGAAAAGACCAAAATTTCAACTAAAAAACTCACTACCAACTACTAATGATTTCAATAAAAGAAGTAAAAACAAAAAGTGATTTAAAGGCTTTTGTTAAATTTCCGTTTAAACTTTATAAAGACTCAAAATATTGGGTTCCTCCTATTATTAGTGAAGAAATAAAAACATTCGACACAAAAAAAAATCCCGTTTTTAATGATGCTCAGGCACAATTGTTTTTGGCATATAAAGATAATGTTATTGTAGGTCGTGTTGCTGCCATTATAAATTCCTTGGAAGTTGATAAGCAAGGCATTAAAAAAATGCGTTTTGGTTGGTTTGATTTTATTGATGATTTTGAAGTATCAAAAGCACTTTTAAACAAAGTAGAAATTATTGGGAAAGAACATAATTTAGAGTACACTGAAGGGCCTGTTGGGTTTTCCAACTTAGATAAAGTTGGGGTTATGACCGAAGGTTTTGAGCATATATCAACTATGGTTACCTGGTATAATCATGCGTACTATATAAAGCATTATGAACAGGCTGGTTATGTAGTTGAAAAATCATATATAGAAAGTGAATTTCCTTTTGCTAATGTAAAACCTGAATTCTTTTTTAAAGCACAGGAACTTATTAAAAAACGCTATCAAATTAAAGCTTTAAAATTTACCAAAACATCTGAAGTCATGCCTTATGCTGATAAAATGTTTGATTTGTTTAATGAAAGTTATGCGTCATTATCCTCTTTTGTAGAGATCACCGAGATTCAAAAAGAGTATTTTAAAAAGAAATTCATCAGTTTTATAAACCCAGAATATATCAAATTTGTTGTTGACAAAGATGACAAACTAATTGGGTTTGCTATTGTAATGCCGGCTTTTGCAAAAGCTTTACAGAAAATGAACGGAAAACTTTTTCCTTTTGGTTTCCGACATATTTTACAAGCTAAAAAGCACAGTAAAGATGTTATTTTCTATTTAATTGGTATTCATCCCGAATACCAAAACAAAGGCGTTCATGCAGTTATTTTTAATGAATACTATAATACGTTTACCGAGAAAGGCATTAAAACTTGTATTAGAACGCCGGAATTAGAAGATAATCATGCAATACATCAAATATGGAAACATTTTGATCCAGTTGTTTATGCGCGCCGAAAAACATTAAGAAAAAATTTATAACAAAAAAAGAGCTTCAAATTGAAGCTCTTTTTTGTATAAAATATAGTTTTATATTATTCGCCCATAGCAGCCATTACAGCGGCAGATAAGCGTTGGTAAGTTCCATTTTCCAAACGTGCTCTAATAGCATCAAAAGCATCTAAAGTAATGGAAACATCTTCTAATGTATGTGTAGCTGTTGGTATTAATCTTAACAAGATTAATCCTTTAGGTATTACTGGATAAACTACTATAGAACAGAATATTCCGAAATTTTCACGTAAGTCCTTAACCAAAGCCATAGCTTCTGGAATACTACCTTTTAAATACACAGGCGTTACACAACTTTGTGTTGTTCCAATATCAAAACCTCTTTCTTTTAGTCCGTTTTGTAAAGCATTCGTGTTTTCCCAAAGTTTTTCTTTTAGCTCTGGCATAGTTTTAAGCATTTCTAAACGCTTTCTAGCACCTACCACTAATTGCATTTGCAATGATTTTGCAAACATTTGAGAACGAAGATTGTATTTTAAATAATCCATGATTTCTTTGTCACCAGCAATAAAAGCACCAGTTCCAGCCATAGATTTTGCAAACGTAGCAAAGTAAACATCAATATCATCTTGTACACCTTGCTCCTCACCTGTACCTGCACCTGTTTTACCTTGTGTACCAAAACCATGTGCATCATCAACTAAGAATCTAAAATTGTATTTTTTCTTAAGAGCTGCAATTTCTTTAAGTCTACCTTGTTCTCCACGCATACCAAAAACACCTTCAGAAATAACCAAAATACCACCTCCGGTTTGTTCAGCCATTTTAGTAGCTCTATCAAGATTCTTTTCTAAGCTTTCAATATCATTGTGTTTGTAAGTAAAACGCTTACCCATATGCAAACGAACACCATCAATAATACAAGCGTGAGCATCAACATCATAAACAATAATATCATCTTTAGATACTAAAGCATCAATAGTAGATACCATGCCTTGATATCCAAAATTCAATAAATAAGCAGCTTCTTTACTAACAAATTCCGCTAACTCATTTTGAAGTGTTTCGTGAAGATCTGTGTGACCAGACATCATTCGAGCTCCCATAGGATACGCAGAACCATACGCTAAACCAGCTTCACCATCTACTTTACGTACTTCTGGATGATTTGCCAATCCTAAATAATCGTTAATACTCCAAGTAATAACGTCTTTTCCTTGAAACTTCATTCTGTTTGATATATGTCCTTCCAATTTTGGAAATACAAAATATCCTTCAGCTTGAGACGCCCATTTTCCTAACGGGCCTTTGTCTTTATAAATTTTTTCGAATAAATCTTTCATTTATTATAAATCTTATTGCTATTAAAATTAAGACTTAACTATCAACTTGAAACGATATAAAAATTTAAAAAACACAATGCTACGTGTTTAAATAAATTGATTGAAAGCTCTTTAGTTTTTAATTAGTTCGGGCAAAATTAAATATTTATATTCTTTGTACATAATTTTTAGCCTTCAATTATTTATAAAATATAAAAAGAGTCGACTTTTTGCTAATAATACAAATGTCAACCCTTTATTATGTACGTTTTATTTTATGTACTCAATGTTCTGTGCTGCGGCTTCATTGATGCTGTCAAAGAAACCTTGTTCTTGCATCCATTTATCACTGTAAACTTTACTCATATAGCGCGATCCATGATCTGGAAAAATGACTACTACGTAATCATCCTCATTAAATTCTCCTTGCTCCCCTAATTGCTTAAGTGCTTGAGTTGCAGCTCCTGATGTGTAACCTACAAAAAGACCTTCTGTTCTAGCTAATTCTCGTGCAGTATGAGCGCTTTCTTCGTCGGTTACTTTTACAAATTCATCTATAACATCAAAATCTGTGGCGGTTGGAATTAAATTTTTTCCTAAGCCTTCAATTCTATAAGGATAGATTTCTTTTTCATCGAATTCTCTGGTTTCGTGGTACTTTTTAATTACTGAACCAAAAGCATCTACACCTATAACTTTTATATTTGGATTTTGTTCTTTTAGATATTTAGCCGTTCCAGAAATAGTACCTCCTGTTCCACTACATGCTACTAAATGCGTTATTTTACCTTCGGTTTGCTTCCAAATTTCTGGACCAGTTGATGCATAATGAGCGTCAATATTAAGCTGATTAAAATACTGATTAATATAAACCGAGCCTTTCATCTCACTATGTAATCTTTTTGCAACTTCGTAATAAGATCTTGGATCATTGGCACTTACATGTGCTGGACACACATATACTTTAGCTCCCATGGTTTTTAGCATATCAATTTTATCTGCTGAAGATTTTGAACTTACAGCCAATACACAATCGTATCCTTTAATAATACTTACCATAGCAATACTAAACCCTGTATTACCAGATGTAGTTTCTATGATGGTAGCGCCTGGGGTTAAAATACCCTTGCGCTCTGCTTCTTCTATAATATATGTTGCTATTCTATCTTTTGAAGATTGCCCCGGATTAAAAGATTCTACTTTTGCGTAGAAGTTACCTTTGAATTTTGAAGCGACTTTATTAAGTTTGATAAGTGGTGTATTACCTACTAAATCTAATACATTATCAAAAACTTGATTTCTGTGTTTCATAAATGTCTTTTAGGGAGTTACCATAATATTAATGAAAATAATTGTAACTTAAAACCTGACAAAAGTAAAACTTTTTTTTATTAACCACAAATTCCCTCTAAATCCAGCAAAAACGCATACTCTAGGGCGACTTCCTTTAAACTTTCAAAACGCCCTGAAGCCCCACCATGACCAGCATCCATGTCGGTGTGTAACAACAATTTATTCGTATCTGTTTTTAATTCTCTTAATTTAGCAACCCATTTTGCAGGTTCCCAATATTGCACTTGAGAATCATGCAACCCCGTTGTAACCAACATATTTGGGTAGTTTTTTTGTTCTACATTATCGTAAGGGGAATATAATTTCATGTAATTATAATATTCAAGTTTGTTTGGATTTCCCCATTCATCATACTCGCCAGTTGTTAAAGGAATGGAATCGTCCAACATCGTGGTAACCACATCTACAAAAGGAACAGCCGCGAGAATTCCATTATATAGTTCTGGATTCATATTTATAACAGCACCCATTAATAAGCCACCTGCTGAACCTCCATAAGCATATAAATGTTTGGCAGATGTATAGTTTTCTTCTATTAAATATTTTGAACAATCTATAAAATCATGAAACGTATTTAATTTGTTTAATAATTTGCCGTTTTCATACCAATCTCTACCTAAATATTCACCACCTCGAATATGGGCAATAGCATAAATAAACCCACGATCGAGAAGACTTAAACGTACCGATGAAAAAGAAGGATCGATTGTAGAACCATAAGAACCATAGGCGTATTGCAATAACGGATTTGTACCGTCTAACTTCACGCCCTTTTTATAAACTAAGGACATTGGTACTTTTACACCATCTCGTGCCGTTGCCCAAATGCGTTTAGATTCGTAGTTTTCCTTTTTAAAGTTACCTCTTAAAACTTCCTGTTCCTTTTTAATTTCGCTTTTTTTTGTTTTGAAATTATAATCAATTACAGAACTTGGTGAGGTTAAAGAATTGTATGAATAACGCAACACATCACTATCAAAATCGGGGTTACTTCCTATGTATGCAGTGTATGTTTCACTTTCAAATGGAAGGAAATAATCTTCCTTTCCATCCCAACTCATAATGCGTAAATTATTAAGTCCGTTTTCACGTTCATTAACCACTAAATAATCTCTAAAAATTTCAATATCTTCTAATAAAACATCTTTTCTATGAGGAATTACCTCTTTCCAATAACGTTTTTCAGTTTTAAGTTCACTTGTTTTTAGTAGTTTGAAATTGGTGGCGTCGTCACAATTTGAAATAATGTAAAAGCTATCATTATAATGAGCGATGCTGTATTCAAAATCACGTTTTCTTTTTTGAAATATTTTAAATTCAGCATCAGGCGTGTCGGCATTTACAATACGATATTCCGAAGATAATGTGCTTGAAGATCCAATAATTAAATATTTTTTTGATTTTGATTTATATACAAACGTGTTGAATGTTTCATCTGCTTCATAAAAAACTTCTACATCATCTATAACTTCAGTATGTAATTTATGCTTGAAAATTTTATGTGAACGCAACGTTACGTCATCTTTCATGCAGTAAAACAAGGTTTTATTATCATTCGCCCACGTAGAACTGCTTGTTGTGTTTAAAATTTTATCTGTATAGATTTCACCTGTAACTAAATTTTTAATTTGAATGGTATATTGTCTTCTTCCAACAGTATCGGTAGAAAAACTTACCAATGTGTTATCTGGACTAATAGCCATACTTCCTAAATTAAAAAAAGGAAGTCCTTTAGCCATCTCATTACAATCGAAAAGTATTTCTTCGGGAGCTTCTAAAGATTCCTTTTTACGCAAATACACAGGGTAATCCTGCCCTTTTTCAAAACGCGTTATGTACCAATAACCATTTAATTTATAAGGAACAGAAGAATCATCTTCCTTTATCCTACCCTTCATTTCTTCAAATAAATCCTTTTGAAATGCCTCGGTATGCTGCATAACTTCCTTTGTGTAGGCATTTTCAGTATTCAAATAATCAATAACTTGCGGGTTTTCCCTATCGTTTAACCAATAATAATTATCAACTCTAACATCTTTATGTTTCGTTAACTTTTTTGGAATTTTGGTTGCTTGAGGTATTTGAAGTGCGTTTTTTAAGGACATATTATTTTTAAATTAAGGTGGCAAAAATATAAAAATTAAATAGCTTTGTAGGGAATTAAAAATTATAAAATTATGTTTGGAGATATGATGGGAATGATGGGAAAACTTAAAGAAACCCAAAGAAAAGTTGAAGAAACTAAAAAACGTTTAGATACGGTTCTAATTGATGAAAGAAGCAGCGATAACAAACTTAAAATCACGTTAACAGCCAATAGAACCATAAAATCTATTGAAATTGATGAAAGCTTGTTTGAAGACAAAGAACAACTGGAAGATTACTTAATTCTTACCTTAAATAAAGCCATTGAAAAAGCAACTAACGTAAATGAAGCGGAATTGGCAGCCGTAGCTAAAGAAGGCATGCCGAATATTCCGGGAATGGATTTATTTAAATAGACCTCTTAGGTTTTTAGACTTGTTAGACGGTTAGATTTTTTAGAATTTCTATTACTTTATTATGCATCGCATCGGTATAATCGAGGTGGGTAACTATTCTTAATTTATTGGTGCCCATACTTATAATGTGAATATTCTTGTCAATTAATTTTTGAATGAATGTTTTTTCATTTACATCTTTATTAAGTTCGAATATTATTATATTCGTCTCAATAGGCTCAACGGTTTTTATGATTGATAATTTAGATAAAGTTTCGCCTATTTCTCGCGCTTTTTTATGGTCATCAACTAATCTATCCATATTATTATCTAAAGCATAAAGTGCGGCCGCAGCTAAATATCCAGCTTGCCGCATATTACCTCCAAAAACTTTTCGAATTCGAAGAGCGTTTTTCATAATAGCTTCATCACCCACTAAAACGGACCCAACGGGACAACCCAAACCTTTACTTAAACAAACCGAAATAGTATCGAAAACTTCACCATATTGCTCGGTCGTTTCATTTTTTTCAACCAAAGCATTCCATATTCTAGCGCCATCTAAATGAAATCCTAAATCTTGTTCATCACAAACCTTTCTGATTTTTAAAATTTCATTAAAATCCCAACAAGAACCTCCTCCTCTATTGGCTGTGTTTTCGATTTCAACTAATCGGGATGGACTATAGTAATAAGCTTCTGGGTTTATGGCATCAATAACTTGTTGCGCCGTAAACATACCTCTATGTCCTTCAATTAATTTGCAAGAAGCACCACTATTAAAAGCAACGCCTCCAGATTCATAATTATAAATATGCGCATATTTGTCGCAAATAACTTGGTCGCCGGGGTTTGTATGCAGTTTTATAGCGGTTTGGTTTGCCATGGTGCCACTAGGAAAAAATAAGGCGGTAGTTTTACCAAACATGTTGGCAATACGAGTTTCTAATGCATTTACAGTTTCATCTTCTCTAAAAACATCATCACCAACTTTTGCAGCCATCATCGCTTCCAACATGGCTTTTGATGGTTTGGTGACGGTATCGCTTCTTAAATCTATTATCATATAAAAAAAATATAAGGTAAAGCTAAAAAATTCCACCGCGAATTTGCAAATTATTGTTGTTATAGATTATAATAATTTTACAAATATTTATTAGTAAAATTGAAATTAGTGAATTAGCGGTGAATTTAATTTCTTTAAACTTTTTAAAATTCTATTTTTGTTCAAAATAAAATGACTATGATAACTTCCGATCAAATTAAAGATCTTAATACCCGCCTCGACAAACTTAGGCACTATCTTTGACTTAGATAGAAAACTTATTGAAATAAAAAACGAAGAAGAAAAAACCTTCGATCCCAATTTCTGGAACGATGCCAAAGCTGCTGAAGCCATTATGAAATCGCTTCGTGTCACTAAAAAATGGGTTGAAGATTACAATAAAGCCAAATCCCTTACTGAAGATTTAGAAGTTCTTTATGAATTTTATAAAGAAGGAGAAGCTACCGCAGAAGATGTTGAACAGCAATATGATAAAGCATTTACTCTGCTTGAAGATATCGAGTTTAAAAATATGCTTTCTGAAGAAGGTGATAGCTTAAGCGCCGTTTTACAAATAACTGCTGGTGCTGGTGGTACCGAAAGTTGCGATTGGGCAAGTATGCTAATGCGCATGTACCTTATGTATGCCGAAAAAAGTGGATTTAAAGTAAAAGAACTCAACTTTCAAGAAGGTGATGTTGCTGGTATAAAAACGGTGACTTTAGAATTAGAAGGCGATTTTGCTTTTGGTTGGTTAAAAGGTGAAAATGGCGTGCATCGTTTAGTGCGTATTTCACCATTTGATAGTAATGCTAAGAGACATACTAGTTTCGCTTCGGTTTATGTATACCCTTTGGTGGATGATACTATTGAAATTGAAATTAACCCTGCCGATATTGAAATAACAACGGCTCGTTCTAGTGGTGCTGGTGGACAAAATGTTAATAAAGTGGAGACGAAGGTTCAATTAACGCATAAACCAACAGGTATTCAAATTCAATGTTCTGAAACCCGTTCACAACATGATAACCGTTCTAGAGCGATGCAAATGTTGAAGTCTCAATTATACGAAATTGAGTTACAAAAGCAAATGGCACAACGTGAAGATATTGAAGCCGGCAAAATGAAAATTGAATGGGGAAGCCAAATTAGAAACTACGTGATGCAACCTTACAAATTGGTTAAGGACGTAAGAACAGCCCATGAAACCAGCAATGTAGATGCCGTTATGGATGGAAATATTGGTCCGTTTTTAAAAGCCTATTTAATGATGATGGGACAAAAAGTTGAAGATAATACTAATTTATAAATTTAGAAAAAGTCCCTCCTTTGGAGGGATTTAGGGAGGATTATGAAACAAATAGATACTATAATTTTTGACCTTGGCGGCGTGTTAATCGACTGGAACCCCGAATACGTTTTTTTAGATGCTTTTAATGGCGATAGAAAAAAAATGGAATGGTTTTTCGAGAACATTTGTACACACGATTGGAACGAAAACCAAGATGCAGGTTATCCATTAGCACAAGCAACACAAGATTTAGTTGACAAATTCCCAGATTACGAGCATTATATTAAAATGTTTTATGGCGAATGGGAAAACATGTTGGGTGGTGCCATTGATGGTACTGTTAAAATTCTGGAAGCATTTATCAAATCTGATAAATACAAAGTGGTCGCTTTAACAAACTGGAGCAACGAAACCTTTCCTATTGCACAAAAACATTATGAGTTTTTGCACTGGTTTGATGGTATTGTGGTTTCTGGTGATGAAAAAACCAGAAAACCTTTTAAAGAAATTTATGATATTACTTTAGAGCGTTTCAATATCACTCCTGAAAATGCTATTTTTATTGATGATAATTTAAGAAACATTCAAGCTTCAAGCGCATTAGGTATTAATAGTATTCATTTTGAAAGTCCAGAAAAACTAATCGAGCATTTAAAACAATATAATATTCATTTATAATGATTAAAATACTTCACAATAACAGATGCAGTAAATCGCGTTGCGGATTAGAGCTTTTAGAAGCATCTGGGAAAGAATTTCAAATTGTAAAATATCTTGAAGACAATTTATCAACCAAAGAGTTAAAAGATATCATCAAACTTTTAGGCATAAAACCCATCGATTTAGTAAGAAAAAATGAAGCCATTTGGAAAACAGAGTTTAAAAATAAAACTTTAACCGATGACGAAATAATTGATGCGATGGTAAAAAACCCAAAACTTATTGAACGCCCCATAGTTATAAATGGTAATAAAGCGGTTATTGGAAGACCTACCGAAAAAATCTCTGAAATCATCTAAAAACATCATAAAAATCAAGTTAAGTTAATTAACTTTTATTTAACAAAACATGATTAAACCATGGTTATTTTTGCGAGTCTAATTCGCAAAAACGTAATTATGTCAAAAATTTCAAACTCCTTTATCATATTCTTTTCTTTCATGTCGTTAGCATTTGCGCTACCAGTAAATACCAACCCAACATTAGATAAAAACATAACCATAACAGGAAAAGTTATTGATAAAGAAACTAAAGACCCTTTAGAATATGCAACTGTTGCTTTTTTTAGTAAAAAAGAAAATAAAATAATAGACGGAGGTATTACAGATATCAATGGAAATTTCAATATCAAAATAGCACAAGGAGTTTACGATATTACCATAGAATATATTTCTTATAGAAAAATAACACTGCCCAATAAAAAGTTAAATTCAGATTTAAATTTAGGCACCATTTCTTTAGAAATAGATTATGCCGCTTTAGGTGAAGTTGAAATTATTGCAGAACGCACCACTGTTGAAATTAAACTCGATAAAAAAATATACAACGTTGGTAAAGACCTTACAGTTAGAGGTGGTACAGTAAGTGACGTTTTAGATAATGTTCCATCAGTTTCTGTAGATGTTGAAGGTAATGTAGCCCTTCGAGGACAGGACAATGTGAAAATTTTAATAAACGGTAAACCGTCTGGTTTGGTTGGTTTAAACTCGGCCGCGGCATTGCGCCAATTGCCCGCCGAAGCCATTGAACGTGTAGAGGTTATTACATCTCCATCGGCTCGATATGATGCCGAAGGTACTGCAGGTATATTGAACATTATTTTACGAAGAAGTAAATTACAAGGACTTAATGGAGCCATTACAGCCAATGTAGGATCTCCACTTTCTGCAGGACTTTCGGGTAATATAAATTACAGAACTGGCGATTTTAACTTTTTCAATACTACAGGCTACAACTATAGAGAATCACCAGGAAATTCAAAAACAGAAACCGAACAATTTAATGACAATGGTTCAATCACTTACTCAGATGAAAAGCGTGAATTTGAAAGAAAAAGCAAAGGCCTTAGTACCAACTTTGGTGTTGAATGGTATATTAACGATACTGCTTCTTTGATAACATCTGTTGTATATAGGGATAGTGATGAAAATAATGATGCCACTAACGTTACTAAACTATTTAATACCGATACAAATATTACCAAAATCATTAACCGCCTTGACCCTGAAGATGAAATCGACAAAAACATTCAATACGCTGTAAATTTTGATAAACAATTTAATGGTAATATAGACCATAGATTTACTTTCGATTTTCAATATGAAAATAGTCAAGAAGAAGAGAAATCACTAATAGTACAAAATGATGAAGATGTAGAACGTGTACAAACCATTGAAGAACAAAATAGCATTCTATTACAAAGTGATTATGTGCTACCTATTGGAGAAAATAGCCAGTTTGAACTTGGGTATCGTGGTAATTTTAGCGAATTGAATACAGATTACACGCTATTAGAATTTAATGATGATGGCAGTATTGATGATGATGGTAGCAATAATTTAATTTACAGAGAATACGTTAATGCCGTTTACTCACAATTTGGAAGTAAGATAAAGGATAAATTTTCCTTTTTGTTTGGATTGCGAATGGAAGCTTCTAGAATATCTGTCAATCAATTAACCAGTAACGATTTTGAACGCAAAAATTATAATGGTTTTTTCCCAACTCTAAATTTAGGTTATGAAATTTCAGAAAAACAAAGCATTACCCTTGGATATAACCGAAGGTTAAGTCGTCCTCGTTCTCGCTATATCAATCCATTCCCATCTCGTAGTAGCCCCATAAACTTATTTCAAGGGAATCCAGACCTTAACCCAAGTTACTCAAATTCTTTTGATTTAGGTTATTTAAACCAAATAGGGAAACTAACCTTGAATTCATCTATTTATTATCAACACGCTACAGATGTTTTTTCATTTATTGCCTTAGGGACAGATAATTATTACATTTTTGATACATCTCAAACGGTTAACATAAATGATTCTAATTTTGATGATTTAAGCGATCAATATACGTTGGTTCAAGTTATTAAAAGGTCGCCTGTTAATTTAGCCACAAACGACAGATTTGGTTTTGAATTCACAGTTACTCACAAACCAACCCAAAATTGGAATATCAACGGAAATTTCAACTTATTTCACTCAACTACAAAGGGGTTTTATGAAGGTACCGATTTTGGTGCTGAAAACATAAGTTGGTTTGTGCGCTTAAATAATAAATACACCTTACCTTCAAAAATTGACTGGCAAACAAGAGTGTTTTATATGGGGCCATCTGAAGATGCTCAAAACAAAAACAAAGGTATGTTTTCGGCTAGTATGGCATTCAGTAAAGATTTGTTTAAAGAAGCGGCATCTATTTCATTAAGTGTTAGTGATATTTTCAACTCAGAAAAACGCAGAAGTGAAGCAACAACTGCGGAGTTTTATAGTAACTCTGAATTCCAAAGAAGACAACGTAATTTTAACCTAACATTTACTTACAGATTCAATCAACAGAAAAAAAGAGATTCTGGCGAAAGAAACGGAAACAATGGAGGCGATAATTTTGATTTTGAAGGTTAATAGAATATTGTATATAAACAAAAAAGGGAAGCTAAAATTTAGCTTCGCTTTTTTATAAGTATAATTTTTAATTATGAGTTTTGACGTTTTGCCTTTTTCTCTTCTCTAATTTCTTTTAATCTTTCAATTAAAGCACCACCTATCCAATAAGGAATTACGAAGGTTAATAAGAAAATCATTAACCAGAAACCTAATGTTAAAATGGTTAAAAAAGCTAAAAATCCTAAATATTGGTCAAAATCAAACATAATTGTATGTATCTATTAAAAAAATCTTACGCAAATATAATGCATCGCTTTTTGTTAAACAATAGTTAAACTAAAAATTATTAACACTGTATTGTTAATCCAAATTAGGTTGCGGCGTCATTCTTAAATAAGGTTTTATTTCTTTATGCCCTTTTGGGAATAACGATGGTATTTGCTCATTTGTAACAGCAGGAGAAATAACTACATCTTCACCATTTTTCCAATTGGCTGGTGTTGCAACTTTATGGTAAGCAGTGAGTTGTAAAGAATCTATAACTCGTAATAATTCATCAAAATTTCTACCTGTAGATGCAGGATAGGTTATAATTAGCTTTACTTTTTTATCATCTCCTATCACAAAAACAGAGCGGACAGTAAATTTCTCACTCGCATTTGGATGAATCATATCATAAAGTTCAGATACTTTTTTATCTTCATCTGCTATAATAGGGAAATTTACTGTGGTGTTTTGGGTTTCATTAATGTCCTTAATCCAGTCTTTATGAGATTCTAA
Source organism: Mariniflexile fucanivorans (assembly GCF_004341235.1). Taxonomy (GTDB): domain Bacteria; phylum Bacteroidota; class Bacteroidia; order Flavobacteriales; family Flavobacteriaceae; genus Mariniflexile; species Mariniflexile fucanivorans. The sequence goes on along the minus strand of NZ_SLUP01000006.1, from coordinate 8,420 downwards.
GCCATCAACACTTAACGCAACCACTTTTACGTTACGTTTATCAAATTCTGCTTTATATTTTGCTACGGTGCCTAATTCGGTAGTGCACACTGGAGTATAATCTGCCGGATGTGAGAATAAAATACCCCAACTCTCCCCTAACCAGTCATGAAAATTAATTTTTCCTTCGGTAGACTCTGCTGTAAAATTTGGAGCAACGTCTCCTAATCTAATTGTTGCCATAATATTTAATTTTTAATTAGTGTTAATAAATATAATTCTTATAAGCTAAATTACTTTTTTTTATTCAATTAATAAAAATGGGGTCGTTATAACTCTGTTAAAAAAACTTATGAAAAACTAACAAATATCATACTTATAAAAAACTTAAAACAGTTAACTTTGTATCTTACATTAAAATAGTTAACAATGGCTTTTAGAATAGAAAAAGATACCATGGGCGAGGTAAAAGTACCTGCCGATAAACTTTGGGGAGCACAAACAGAGCGCTCTAGAAATAATTTTAAAATAGGAGCTTCGGCTTCTATGCCTTTAGAAATAATTTATGGCTTTGCTTATTTAAAAAAAGCTGCTGCTTACACCAATTGCGAATTGGGCGTTTTGCCAATTGAAAAACGCGATTTAATTGCAACTGTTTGCGATGAAATTTTAGCAGGAAAGCATGATGATCAATTTCCGTTGGTTATTTGGCAAACAGGTTCTGGAACACAAAGTAATATGAATGCAAATGAAGTGATTGCCAACAGAGCGCAACAATTAGCAGGCAGAGTTATTGGTGAAGGCGAAAAAGCCATTCAACCTAATGATGATGTTAATAAATCGCAATCATCAAACGATACGTTCCCAACAGGTATGCACATTGCTGTGTACAAAAAAGTTGTAGAAGTTACTATTCCTGGAGTTAAACAACTACGAGATACGCTTAAGAAAAAATCGGAAGCATTTAAAAATGTAGTTAAAATTGGTCGTACCCATTTAATGGATGCGACACCACTAACTTTAGGTCAAGAAATTTCTGGTTATGTAGCACAACTAGACCACGGTTTAAGAGCCTTAGAAAACACGTTGCCACATTTAAGCGAATTGGCGTTGGGTGGAACAGCTGTTGGAACTGGTTTAAACACACCAAAAGGCTATAGTAAACGTGTTGCAGAATATATTGCACAGTTTACCGGACTTCCCTTTGTTACTGCTCCTAATAAATTTGAAGCTTTAGCGGCTCATGATGCTATAGTTGAAACACATGGTGCTTTAAAACAATTAGCTGTTTCTTTAAATAAAATTGCAAACGATGTTAGAATGATGGCATCTGGACCAAGAAGTGGCATTGGTGAAATTATTATTCCTGCAAACGAACCAGGTAGTTCTATTATGCCAGGAAAGGTAAACCCAACACAATGTGAAGCCTTAACAATGGTTTGTGCACAAGTAATTGGTAACGATGTTGCTATTTCTGTTGGTGGATTACAAGGCCATTATGAATTAAACGTATTTAAACCTGTAATGGCTGCAAATGCATTACATTCAGCGCAACTAATAGGTGACGCTTGTGCCAGTTTTGATGAACATTGTGCGGTAGGCATTGAACCAAACTATGAAGTTATTAAAACATTATTAAACAATTCACTGATGTTGGTTACTGCTTTAAATACTAAAATTGGTTATTATAAAGCTGCTGAAATCGCCAATACAGCTCATGCCAACGGTACAACCTTAAAAGAGGAAGCCATTAATTTAGGCTATGTAACTGCCGAAGATTATGATGCTTGGGTAAAACCAGAAGATATGGTTGGTGGTTTAAAATAAACTATTCAATATCTATATAAATAAAAAAACAGGTAAAATTATTTACCTGTTTTTTTTTTGGTTGGCTAGCTATCAATCCTTTTTAAAGTTCAAAGGAAATCGAGCCAAATATATAATTTAACATATTCAATAATGTTAACAAATGTTAATTAATATCAATTTTCTTTCTTATCCTACTTAATTGAACGGCTGTAATACCTAAATAAGAAGCGATATGATACTGAGGTATTAAGGTATCTAAATTGGGAATTTGTTTTCGTAATTCGGTATAGCGGTCTTTAGCATCCAATGAAATTAATTCTACAAGTCTTTTTTCATAAGCGATATACACTGTTTCTAAAATTCTGGAATATAGAGTATTAAGTGATTCGTGCTTTTTACATAATTCTATAAGTTTATAATAATCAACTTCATACATTTCAGAATCTGCTAAAGCTTCAAAAGCAAATAGTGAAGGACTTTTTTGTATTAATGAGGTTAAAGGTCCAACAAAATTATATGGCATATAAAAACTTTTATTAAATTCTTTACCAGACTCTGTACTTAAATAACATCTTACAACACCAGAAATTAACATATATACCTTTGAAGGCACTTCGTTGAACTTAACCAATTGTTTTCCTGCTTTAACTTTTTTATACTCAGATATTTTTAAAAGTTCCACTACAATTTCTTCAGAAATATTACTAATAGAGTTTAAAAAATTGGCATGAGACTGTGTTTCACCCATATAATAAGGCATTTTAATTGCTTAAAATTTTTGTTTTATATTAATTGGGCTTAAAATTACATCTTCTATGCCTTCTACAATTAAAATCTCCATAATTAGCATATAAATTTGTTTAGCTGTAATTATGTTTCTTTTAATAATTTTAAAATAAAAAAAGCCTTAGGAATTAACCTAAGGCTTAATAATTAAGTGCTTATAAATTTATTACTTCACTTCTTCAAAGTCAACATCTTCCACATCACTACCTTCTGCTTGTCCACCTTGACTTGCATCTGGTCCTGGTTGTGCGCCACCTTGAGCATCAGCTTGGGCTTTGTACATTTCTTCACTAGCAACTTTCCAAGCTTCATTTATTTTCTCTAAAGCTGGGTCAATAACCGCTAAATCCTTCGTTTCAAAGGCTGTTTTAAGTTCTGCTAATGCTTCTTCAATTGGTTTTTTCTTATCATCAGATAATTTATCACCAAATTCAGCTAACTGACTTTCTGTTTGGAAAATCATGGCATCAGCAGCATTTAATTTTTCAGCTTTTTCTTTCGCTACTTTATCAGCTTCTGCATTTGCTTCTGCATCTGCTTTCATTTTTTTGATTTCTTCTTCAGTTAAACCAGAAGATGCTTCAATACGAATATCTTGAGTTTTACCTGTAGCTTTATCACCTGCAGTTACGTGGATAATACCATTCGCATCAATATCAAACGTTACTTCAATTTGAGGTGTTCCTCTTCTTGCTGGCGGAATACCATCTAAATGGAAACGTCCAATCGTTTTATTATCAGCAGCCATCGCTCTTTCACCTTGTAACACGTGAATTTCCACAGATGGTTGGTTATCGGCAGCTGTTGAGAATACTTGCGATTTCTTAGTAGGAATCGTAGTATTTGCTTCAATCAACTTAGTCATTACATTACCCATAGTTTCAATACCTAATGATAATGGTGTAACGTCTAATAACAATACATCTTTCACATCTCCAGTTAAAACACCACCTTGTATACCGGCACCTAAAGAAACAACTTCATCAGGATTTACCCCTTTACTTGGCGCTTTTCCAAAGAATTTCTCAACAGCAGCTTGTACCGCAGGAATACGTGTAGAACCCCCTACTAATATAACTTCATCAATATCGCTTTTGCTTAAACCTGCAGCTTTTAAAGCCGATTCGCAAGGTGCGATTGTACGTTTAACTAAATCGTCAATTAATTGTTCAAATTTAGCTTTAGTTAACGTACGCACTAAGTGTTTTGGGCCACTAGCAGTAGCAGTAATATAAGGCAAGTTAATTTCTGTTTGTGCAGAACTTGATAATTCAATCTTCGCTTTTTCAGCAGCTTCTTTTAAACGTTGTAAAGACATGGGATCTTTTCTTAAATCCATAGCTTCTTCCGCTTTAAACTCATCAGCTAACCAGTTAATGATTTTTTCATCAACATCATCACCACCTAAATGGGTATCACCATCTGTTGATAATACTTCAAAAACACCATCACCTAATTCTAAGATAGAAACGTCATGTGTTCCTCCACCAAAGTCAAAAACTACAATTTTTTGGTCTTTACCTTTTTTGTCTAAACCGTAAGCTAATGCCGCAGCAGTAGGCTCATTTATAATACGTCTAACTTTTAAACCAGCAATTTCGCCAGCTTCTTTAGTGGCTTGACGTTGCGAGTCGTTAAAATAAGCAGGCACTGTAATAACCGCTTCTGTCACTGTAGTTCCTAAATAATCTTCAGCCGTTTTCTTCATTTTTTGAAGAATCATAGCCGATAATTCTTGTGGTGTATATAAACGACCGTCAATATCTACACGTGGTGTATCGTTATCTCCTTTTACTACTTTATAAGGTACACGATCTGCCTCTTTTTTTGACTCAGAAAACTTGTTCCCCATAAAACGTTTAATAGAATAAACCGTTTTTGTTGGGTTAGTTACCGCTTGTCTTTTTGCTGGATCACCAACTTTAATTTCACCGCCTTCAACAAAAGCTATTACCGATGGCGTTGTTCTTTTTCCTTCTGCGTTTGGGATTACAACAGGCTCATTACCTTCCATTACCGAAACGCAAGAGTTGGTTGTTCCTAAATCGATTCCAATTATTTTACTCATAATATGTTTTATTTGTTTTGAAAATTCATTTTTAAATTCGATATGTTAAAGTCAATGATTGTGCCAACACACACAAACTGACAAGGTGTCATAAAACTCAAGTTTTCAATCGCAGCCTCTGTAGAGTTCAAGTAATCGTAAATCATTAATCTAAAATCATAATTCATTGGGCGCATCCCTATCGGGTCGGGCTATCCGCTGCAAGTCCTCGCTCCTGCGTCGCTGTGGGCTTTCCACTACTATCCCTTGCGCACCTATTCGCAGCAACAATACCTTTTACTAAGTTAACAGTTGCAGTTTTCAATCTACAGAAAACTTTGAAACTTTGCGACTTTGAAACTATGCTACTTTCCGAAAAAAAACACCCTATATTTGTAAAACAAACTATTAGCCTCATGGAATGTATCTCAGTTTTCGACATGCTAAAAATTGGAGTTGGTCCTTCAAGTTCCCACACTTTAGGACCGTGGCGCGCTGCAGAACGTTGGATAAAAGAATTAAAAGATGATAATAAATTTGATGCTGTCGAAAGCATTTCAATAGATTTATACGGGTCATTATCCTTAACAGGAAAAGGACATGCCACCGATTATGCCATCATGTTAGGTTTAAGCGGCGCCAACCCAGAAACCATACCTGTTGAAAACATAAGCGATATCATTTCAAAAATAAAAGATACCAACATCTTACACTTTAATAACGAAAAAGAACTTGCATTCAACCCCAAAAAGCAAATTGTTTTCAATAAAAAATTCTTGCCGTTTCATGCCAATGCACTTCGTTTTACTGCCATTATTAATGGCGAAAAAAAAGAAGCCACTTACTACTCTATTGGTGGTGGGTTTGTTGTTCAAGAAGAACGAAAATTAGCGAAAGCTAAAAAAATAATCTTTCAATGTACGTTTCCTTACCCTATTGAAACAGGTGTCGATCTTTTAAAATACTGCAAACAACTTAATAAATCTATTTCTCAAGTTGTTTTAGAAAACGAAAAATCAATAAACACTGTTGAAACCATCGATTTTGAACTGCAACGCATTTGGAATACCATGCTAGAATGCATGTATATTGGTTGCCATACCGAAGGCAATTTACCAGGAGGCTTAAATGTAAGACGACGCGCTTTTGACACCTACCAAACTATAAAAGGCGATTTACAATATACTAATCCAAAAGAATGGCTAGAATCCATTCGGAAAACAGAAGTCAAGTTTAGGCAAATACTAAAATGGGTAAGCTGTTTTGCATTAGGTGTTAACGAAGTGAATGCCTCGTTAGGTCGTGTGGTAACTGCTCCAACAAATGGAAGCGCTGGCGTTATACCTTCTGTGTTAATGTATTATATGGTTATTGAAAATCATGATGCCGATTTTAGTCATATTAGACAATTCCTTTTAGTTGCAGGCGAAATTGGTAGTATTTTCAAAAAAGGAGCGACCATTAGTGCTGCCATGGGTGGTTGTCAAGCCGAAATTGGCGTATCATCTGCCATGGCGGCAGCAGCCTTATGCGAGCTTATGGGAGGCTCCCCAGAACAGGTTTTAGTAGCTGCCGAAATTGCCATGGAACACCATTTAGGTTTAACCTGCGACCCTATTGGAGGCTTAGTGCAAATACCATGCATTGAACGCAACGCCATGGGTGCCATAAAAGCCATAAACGCCGCTGAAATGGCTTTAGATACGGACCCTGAAAATGTAAAAGTACCATTAGATAAAGTAGTAGCAACCATGTGGGAAACCGCCAAAGACATGAATAAAAAATATAAAGAAACCTCCAAAGGCGGATTAGCTGTTGGGGTTAATATGTCCGATTGTTAGTTTTTTTAGTTACAAAGTTTCAAAGTCGCATAGCAACTAATAATAAAGCCTCATAAAACTTTACTTCTTTGCAACTTTGAAACTTTGAAACTTTGCTACTTTGAAACTTTGCTACTTTGAAACCTAACATATCTACTTAATTCATTACTTTTGCACTCTATTTTTAAAACAAAAAAGAATGTCCGCAGCCAAAAAAGAATATAAACGCATCACAGTGAAAACTTTAATTGATATGAAAGCCCATGGCGAAAAAATATCAATGCTTACTGCTTATGATTATACCATGGCGAAAATAGTTGATGGTGCAGGTATTGATGTTATTTTGGTAGGTGATTCTGCTAGTAATGTTATGGCAGGTCACGAAACGACGCTTCCCATTACATTGGACCAAATGATTTATCATGCATCATCCGTAGTTCGAGCCATAGACCGTGCTTTGGTTGTTGTAGATTTACCTTTCGGAAGCTACCAAAGTGACCCTAAAGAAGCCCTTCGTTCGGCCATTAGGATCATGAAAGAAAGTGGCGGACACGCTGTAAAACTAGAAGGTGGTAAAGAAGTTAAGGAGTCCATCAAACGTATTTTAAATGCTGGAATCCCCGTCATGGGGCATTTAGGTTTAACACCACAATCCATTTATAAATTCGGAACATATACCGTTCGAGCCAAAGAAGAAGAAGAAGCTGAACGCTTACTTGAAGATGCAAAAATCCTTGAACGCATAGGCTGTTTCGCCATTGTTTTAGAAAAAATTCCCGCTGCTTTAGCAAAACAAGTTGCAGAAAGTGTAAGTATTCCAATTATTGGTATTGGTGCTGGTAATGGTGTTGATGGTCAAGTTTTAGTATTACATGATATGCTTGGAATGACTCACGAATTTCATCCCCGTTTTCTTAGACGTTATTTGAATTTATATGAAGATATGACAACTGCAATATCACAATATGTTGATGATGTAAAAACGTGTGATTTTCCTAATGATAGTGAACAGTACTAGTATTCAGTCTCAGTTTTCAGTTTTCAATCAAAATAATTGAAAAGCCTTAATAATTACCAGGAAATTCGAGTAAATCAGTGAAATCCGTGTCTAAAATACTTTCAAATAAAAACAACCTTCAAATATTATTTGAAGACAATCATATAATAATAGTAAATAAGCGTGCTGGCGATATTGTACAAGGTGATAAAACAGGCGATAAACCTTTAAGCGAAGTTGTTAAAAGCTATATAAAAGACAAATATAACAAGCCCGGAAACGTATACTTAGGGGTTGTGCATCGTTTAGACAGACCCACAACAGGACTGGTTATTTTTGCAAAAACAAGTAAAGTGTTACCTCGGTTAAATGCACTATTTGTTTCAAAAGATATTGATAAAACCTATTGGGCCATTGTTAAAAATGAACCACCAAAAACTGAAGACACTCTTATTGATTGGCTGAAAAAGAATCCGAAAAACAACAAATCTACAGCCTACCCAAAAGAAGTAAAAGATAGTAAAAAGGCCATTCTTCACTATAAAACATTACAAAAGTTAGACAATTATTTTCTACTTGAGGTAAATTTAGAAACTGGTAGACACCACCAAATACGTTCTCAATTATCAAATATTGGTTGCCCTATAAAAGGTGATTTAAAATACGGTTTCGATAGAAGTAATAAAGATGCCAGCATCCATTTACATGCCAGACATATTACCTTCGTTCACCCCGTAAAATTAGAAACCTTAAATATTACGGCACCACTACCCCACGATCCCATTTGGGATGCTTGTAATGGTTAATTTCATATCTTTATGAAAAAACATTTTGGATCGTATTAATAACATTCACTCATCACACAAAACATTTTTTAATTCGCAAAATGCAAAAAACGGGCATAGTATACCACCCACAGCGGATTAAAGTGAGCATAGTGCGGCGGGTGAAAGTGAACCACCCACAGCGGACGAAAGTGAAC
>NZ_SLUP01000005.1 GCF_004341235.1 Mariniflexile fucanivorans | reverse complement strand
TACCCTGTTTTAAAAGACGATAAATTAACGATTTCAACTATTTGGAAGGGACATATAATCTCTAACCAAAGTTTTGAATTCTATCAAGCAGCAAGTATTGGTGGTAAGAATGGATTAAGAGGTTTTAGAAATGAACGCTTTTCTGGGCAAACATCCTACTTTCAAAACACCGATTTACGTTGGAATATTACACGTTTTAATGCAGGAATACTTCCAGCTAAGTTAGGTGCCTTTACAGGGTTTGACTATGGAAGAGTTTGGTTGAAAAATGACAATTCCAACAAATGGCATACAGCTTATGGTGGTGGTTTATACGTAAACACTGCTGGACTTTTTACGTTTCAAACCTCCTACTTTTCATCATATGATGGCGGTCGATTTATGTTTGGGTTAGGTTTTGGATTTTAATCTGCAGGATATTAAAACAGCAACTTTATATTAAAAAATAATTTGTACTATATGAAACCGAGAGAAATTTTCATTGCATTTGCAACATTTACTTTACTCACAATCGGGATAGTTTCTATATTTTGGAAACCCGTTTTATGGAGTTTAATTGTCTTTTTACCAATAATAATTATAGGCGTTTATGATATTATACAAAGAAAGCATGCCATAAAAAACAATTTTCCGGTAATAGGGCGTTTAAGATATCTTTTAGAAACGTTTCGACCAGAAATTCAACAGTATTTTGTAGAAACAGAGACGGAAGGTACTCCTATAAACCGAATGTTTCGATCCTTAATTTACTCTCGTGCTAAAAATCAAAACGATACCACACCTTTTGGGACCAAATCAGATGTTTATCGAGTTGGATATGAATGTATGGCTCATTCTATGTATCCAAAACATCACGATGAAGTAGAACAAAATCCAAGAGTTTTATTTGGAGGAAAAGAGTGCAAGCAGCCTTATAGTGCAAGTATCTTAAATATTTCCGCTATGAGTTTTGGCTCGTTAAGTAAAAATGCTATTTTGGCTTTGAGTAAAGGTGCTAAATTGGGAGGTTTTGCTCACAATACGGGAGAAGGAGGGTTAAGCCCGTACCATTTAGAAGGCGGCGGCGATTTAATTTGGCAAATTGGTGCAGGATATTTTGGATGCAGAACGAAAGATGGGAATTTCTGCCAGGATACCTTTCAAAAAAATGCCATTAAAGACAATGTGAAAATGATTGAAATCAAGCTTTCACAAGGTGCAAAACCTGGTCATGGTGGTATTCTACCCGCAGCAAAAAATACTGAAGAAATTGCCAAAATAAGACATGTAGAACCACATACGGATATACTTTCTCCGCCATATCATACAGCTTTTAATAATGCTGAAGGTTTATTGTATTTTGTAAAACAATTGCGAGAACTTTCAGGAGGAAAACCTATTGGGTTTAAACTTTGTGTAGGTAGTGAAGATGAGTTTATTGAAGTTTGTGAGGCCATGAAAAAAACACAAATATTGCCAGATTTTATAACCGTTGATGGTGGTGAAGGTGGTACAGGAGCCGCACCTATCGAGTTTACTAATTCAATAGGGTTGCCAATTCGTGAAGGTTTGTCATTTGTAGTGGATAGTCTTATTAGGTATAACTTTAAAGAAAATGTTAGAGTCATTGCCTCAGGTAGAGTTTTTTCGGCTTTTCACATAATCCGATTAATTGCTTTGGGAGCAGATACGGTTAACAGCGCTCGCGCCATGATGATGGCTATTGGTTGTATTCAAGTCTTGCAGTGCAATACCAACACATGCCCTACTGGTGTAGCAACTCAAGATAAAAGTTTAATGAAAGGGTTAGACGTTAATGATAAATATGTTCGAGTAGCTAATTTTCATAAAAAAACGGTAGATAGTTATTCAGAAATGATTGCTGCTGCAGGATTGAGTAATGGCGACGAGATTCAACGAAAACACATTTTACACCGTTTAGGGCCTAATAAAATGGTAACTTATAAAGAATTATATCCAGAATTCTAATATTTACCATGAAAAAAATAATTTTCACCCTTATAGTTCTAAATATATTCTGGGCTTATGCACAAAACGATACAACTGCGGTGTACTGCGTTCCGGTTTTAAAAGACCTTCCTATTGGAAAAGGTCTTGTAATAGAATACCAAAACGTTTCAAATATTTCAATGGAAACGATTGATAAAACCGGCAATTTTACAAACACCAAAAGCAACATTAAATCGAACACTCATTTTCTGGCAAAACTTGAAATTCCTGTTGTAAATAAAGATTATTTAAGAATCATGGCAGGATTAAAATATAATAAAGAAGAATTTCATTTTAATGATGCAGAATTAAATCCATTTTATAAAAATTTAGAAGATAGAGGATTAAAAAGTATAGGAATGAATGTTTCTATGGTAAAACCCACAAAATCTAAAAAGTTTTGGGTCTTAAGAGCAAGTGCCGATTTAAATGGTGATTTTAAGGCTTTAAATTCGTTTTCCGATTATTTAAAATTTTCAATATCTCCAGCATTAGGTTGGAAAGTCAATGATAATTTTTCTTATGCACTTGGAGCCAGCTATAACTATCGTTTCGGAGACCCTCTTATTGTTCCAGTGGTAGCTTTAAATTCTATTTTTAACGAAAAATGGGATATGGAAGCTATTTTACCGTTGTTTATAAGATTGCGATATCAATATAACAGTGGGTTAATTTGGAGAAACACGGTAGAACTTGATGGGGCATCGTATAAATTAGATAATTTAAGTACAGAATTTGATAGTTACACCAATTTACATTTGCATCGTTCTGATATACAATTTTCTACAAGAGTGGAAAAAAAATTAATAGGCTGGCTTTGGGCAGCTTCAGAAATAGGTTTTAGAGAAAATTTAACCTACAATTTAACAAATTCTAACAAATCATATAACGATATAATCTTTGATAATACACTTAAAACAGCGTTGTTGTTTAATGTATCTTTATTTATATCACCAAGAAAATAATTTGAGCTATGCAAAAAGCAATTTACTTTATGCCTGATATTAGTGGATTTACAAATTTTGTAAATAACACCGAAGTAGAGCATAGTATACATATTATTGCCGAATTACTTGAAATTTTACTCGATAATAACACTTTAGGTTTAGAGTTGGTCGAAATTGAGGGAGATGCCTTGTTTATGTATGTCACTAATATTCCGAGTTATAATGAACTGATGAAACAAGTAACTATAATGCATGAAGCATTTCATAAACATACTCAAAACTATGATTCTTTGCGTATCTGTAATTGCGGTTCGTGTAAAACAACTACCAATTTAGAACTTAAATTTTTGGTTCATTATGGTGATTTAAATTTTATAAAGGTGAAGCATATAACCAAACCTTATGGAAGGGATGTTATTAAAATTCATAGACTATTAAAAAATAAAATTACCTATGATGAATATGTTCTTTTTACCAATTCTGTTTTTGAATTATTTGAAAATCAAACACATGATAGTTGGGAAAAAACGACCGAAGACTATGATTTGATCAGTTTGGTTTACTTTTATAAAAATTTAGGATCTGTAAAATTTAAAATTCAAAAGTTAAATCCTTTATCAGAAGAACATATTGATAAACCTATTTTAACTATAGAAAAAACATTCAATGCCAATATTGAAACTATTTATAGTTATATAACAGAGTTAAAACATCGGCATCTTTGGGACAAAGAAGTCAAACGAATTGAATATGATGCTAGCAAAGTGAATCGCATTGGAACAGAACATAACTGCATTTTAAATTTGGGAAGTTTAAAGTTTGAAACGATTACTGAACCTTCTTCAGATAGTTTAACTTATGGAGAAAAAACGAAGGAAATGAAGTTTACCCGTGATTTTTCATATCTTATCAAGCTTAATAAAATTGATGCCAACAACACTAAAGTCGTCTTAAACATCTATATAACATTTTCAACTATTGGGACTTTTATGAAAAATAATATTTTAAAATTAGTTACTAAAATGTGGAATAAAAAATTAGATGATTTACACGAAATATCAAAAAAGGAAAATTCAATAATAAATAGTCACAATGAATAGAGTAGTTCAAAACGCATCACAATATGTGCTTGAGTATTTAAACAATCATTTAAATACAAGTTTTATTTATCATAATTATAAACACACGCATTATGTAGTTTCAAAAATAGAAGAATTACTTCAATCTATTGACTTAACAACTGAAGAAAAGGAAATTATACTTTTAGCAGGTTGGTTTCATGATATAGGATATACCGTAAATAAAGCCAAACATGAAGATCATAGTATGGCTATTGCAAAAAAATATTTAGAAGAACAGAATTATGATGCTGCTAAAACGGCTCAAGTTTTAGCGTGTATTAATGCTACAAAACTTGGTGAAAAACCATCTAATTTATTAGAAGAAATTATTTCTGATGCAGATTTTGCCCATTTAGCAGATACCAATTATAAAAACATATCAGAAAATCTTCGATTAGAATTTGCCAACACCGATTGTGGTATGTATTCTAATGAAGAATGGCTTGATGAAAACATAAAAGTTTTTACTAACCATAAATACTATACCAAAGAGGCTAATTTGAAATGGAGTTCTGTAAAAAATGAAAACCTAAAAGCATTACATAAGCAATTAAAGAAACAGGTTAAAAAGGCAAAAAGCAAAACGAATTCAGATAATCGTTCGGAGCGTAGTGTAGATACTTTGTTTAGAGTCACTTTAAAAAATCATATAACATTAAGCGATATTGCTGATACAAAAGCTAATATTTTACTATCAGTAAATGCAATCATTATTTCAATAGCTTTGTCCAATTTAATTCCAAAGTTTGATAATCCTAAAAATGCTTTTTTAATATATCCAACTATTATTTTTGTAGTGTTTAGTGTTGTTGCAATAATTTTATCCGTGATTGCGACAAGACCAAGTATAACTTCTGGAAAATTCACTAAAGAAGATGTGGCCAACAAAAAAGTAAATCTTTTATTTTTTGGAAATTTTCATAAAATGACTTTGCCTGAATTTGAAGAAGGCATCACTCAAGTCATGAATGATAAAGATTATTTATACAGTTCTATGACTAAAGACTTATATTTTTTGGGTAAAGTTTTAGATAGGAAATATCGAATTTTAAGATGGACCTATTCAATTTTTATGATTGGAATTATTGTTTCTGTAATAGCATTTGCTGTTTCTTATAAATATTTATGTGTTGTAGTATGATTTCTAAAAAAGTAACATTCAAAAATAATAAAGGTCAAATTTTAGCTGCTCGATTAGAATTGCCTGAAAATGAAACACCAAGAGCATTTGCTCTTTTTGCGCATTGTTTTACATGTAATAAAAATTTAACGGCAGTTCGAACTATTGGTAAAACTTTAATACAAAAAAATATTGCTGTTTTACGTTTCGATTTTACAGGTTTAGGCGAAAGCGAAGGTGATTTTGAACACACCAATTTTTCATCAAATGTTGAAGATTTGTATAGTGCGGCTCAATTTTTAGAAGAAAATTATCAATCACCTTCTTTATTAATAGGTCATTCGCTTGGTGGTGCTGCGGTTTTGTTTGCTTCAGCAAAGATGCCATCAGTTAAAGCAATTGCAACGATAGGAGCACCTTCAAACCCTGAGCATGTGGCACATCTTTTTAAAAATAGCGTTGACGAAATTAATGCCTCAGGAAAAGCGCTTGTATCCATAGGAGGAAGAGAATTCACCATTCAAAAACATTTTTTAGATGATATTCAAGATAAAAACATAAAGCATAGTTTAGACGAATTTAGAAATTCAATTCTCATTATGCACTCTCCTCAAGATACAACCGTAGGTTTAGATAATGCAGCCGAAATTTATAAAGCTGCACGTCATCCAAAAAGTTTTGTGTCTTTAAATGGAGCTGATCATTTATTGTCTGATAAAAGAGACTCTGAATATGTTGGCAAAATTATATCAACTTGGGCAGATAGGTATTTGTAATGTGTTGGGCTAGTGAAGTTGAGTGTCGCAGTCGCAATAACTAATTAATTTTAAGAAGTAACCAATATATGATGGCGCTGCAAATTGCTGCAATAGGTAGTGTTAATAACCAAGACAACAGAATATTTTGTATAACCTTAAAATCGGCCTTTTTTGTAACTGTTCCTATACCAAAAATAGAACCAACAGATACATGAGTAGTTGAAACTGGTAGACCATGTATACTTGCCGTTGTAACTAAAAGCCCTGTGATTAAATTTGCAGTAAACCCTTGACCACTATTCATTGGAGTAATCTTCTTACTCATCATTTCTCCTACTTTTTTTGCATTTAATAATCCTCCTAAAGCCATTGCTATGGCCACAGTTAGCATGCCCCATTTAACGTCTAATGTGTTGATTACTATCAATAATCCAACAATCTTTGGCGTGTCATTTAGCCCTCTTGCAAAACTTACAATTCCTGCACTTAAATAATGAGCAAGGTCTAACATTTTTTGTGAATTGATGCCAATAAAATCACCTTGATACCTTTCAATGCACTCCTGTTCGTTACTTATTCTAACACCTGTTTGAGTTTCAGCTTCTACTGTAATCAATCCATTAAAGTTCATAGTTTTTGTTATAGGTATATATTCTTTGCCAACACAAATACAGGTTTTCTTTGTTACTCCTAAATTAATTCTCAATTTTCTAAATATTGTATAAGTTACCAGACTAACTATTGCAGCCATAAGCGGACTTACAATTAAAGGCATTAAAAATGTTCCTCCAAGTTTGGCAAAATTAAATGAAGCACCGACTGCAACCATTCCACTTCCAAATAAAGCACCTACTAAGCTATGGGTTGTGGAAATTGGCATTCCAATTTTAGTTGCAAAAAAAACGGTTATGGCAGCACCCAAAGCAATAGATATGGCAAATTCCGGTGATTGGATTAACGTGTCTGGAACTAAACCTTTTCCTGAAAAATTTTTAACTAAAGTGCTCGCAAAAAAAATAGCAGCAATTGAGCCTGAAATTGTTGTTAATGTTGCCCAAGTTATTGCTCCTTTATAGTTTGTAGTACCACTACCAAATAGTGTTGCGACTCCTTTAAAATTATCATTTGCTCCATTACTAAAGGCGAGAAAACAAGCTGCTAAAAAAAGAAAGATTAAAATCATATGCTATTATATTGTATGAGTAGTCGTTTAGCCCGAATGAAAATAAAATAGTAGTCGAAGTAGAATTAGATTAATTACATTTTAAATATTCATACCTAGTCCAACTAGTTTATATTTTTTAAGAATTGTCAGTATTCAAGTTTTTACACGTCTGTTTGTTTAAACAACAAACTAATGAAAGCACTTGTAATTTCTGGTGGTGGTAGCAAAGGTGCTTTTGCTGGAGGTGTGGCAGAATACCTTATCGACGACTGCTGTCATCAATACGATTTGTTTGTTGGTTGTTCTACAGGTAGTTTATTATTATCTCATTTGGCCATTGGAAAAATAGACAAAATTAAAAAAGTTTATACTTCTGTTTCTCAAAATGATATTTTTAGCATTAATCCCTTCAAGATAAAAAAAACAAAAACAGGCTATAAAACCTCTATACATCATTTTAATACCATTAGAACATTTATAAAAGGATGTCCAACATTTGGTGAAAGTGATAACTTAAGAAAGCTAATTAGAAACAGCATATCACACGAAGATTTTAATACTATAAAAGAGCATAACAAAAAAGTAATTTTTACGGTTTCAAATCTTACGTTAGATACGATAGAATATTTCAATTCAGACGATTGTAATTATGAAGATTATTGCGATTGGGCTTGGGCTTCCTGTAATTTTACGCCATTTATGAGTATTTTGGATAAAAATAATTATCAATATGCCGATGGTGGTTTTGGTAGTTATGTGCCTATTTTATGCGCCATAGAAAATGGAGCTTGTGAAATTGATGTCATTATTTTAGAAAATGAAAATAGCAGTACAAAATATCCTAGGATTACAAATCCATTCTCATTATTATTTAGAACCTTTAAATTTATGAACCATCAAAATAGTACGAAGGATATAATTATTGGGAAGCTTATAGGATTAAATAGAAAGGTGAATATCAATTTTTATTATACACCATATCAATTAACAGAAAACCCTTTAATTTTTGATGCAGAAGAAATGACACAATGGTGGAAAGATGGGTATGCATTTGCTAAATCTAAAAACCCAGTTAGTTTTTGCCTTATTCCAAATAGTAATGATTAATACAAGTATGAAAAGCCAAAAATCTTTAGTAGAACTTTCAAGCGCATTATTGCTTAATGTGAAATTAAATAAGGATACAACCGCTCTAAAGCAGCAACTAAGAGTCCTTTCTTTTGAAGAATTACAACATCAATTAAATAGGGATGAGTCTAAGAAAACCTTTTGGATTAATATATACAATGCGTATTTTCAGTTGTTGTCTAATCCAGGAAAAGCGAAACGGAAAACCATTTTCACGCAAAAATCAATTGAGATTGCACAGAATACATTTAGTCTAGACGACATAGAACATGGTATTTTAAGAAGGTTTAGATGGAAATGGAGTTTTGGATATCTGTCGAATCCTTTAGTGTCGTCATTAATTAAAGCTTTAGCAGTTCAAACAATAGACTATCGCATTCATTTTGCTCTAAATTGCGGTGCCAAAAGCTGTCCGCCCATAGCTTTTTATACTCTTGAAAAATTGGATGAAGAATTAAATTTTGTCACGGAATCATTCCTTTATTCTGAAACTTCTATTGACGATAATAATAAAACCGTATCCACATCAAAATTACTGTATTGGTATTGTGCTGATTTTGGTGGTTACTTCAAAATAAAAAATGTTCTGAAAGATGTTTTAAATCGAGATTTCACTAACTATAAACTCTCATTTAATGCCTATAGTTGGGAAACCCAATTAAACAATTTCATGTGATATAAAAGTTTTGTTTTTTTTTTAATTGATTTTAGAAATGACAATTTTTAACAAATTATGATGTTCATTTTATGAGTCCTTCAATCAGGACAGAGGTACTTTCAATACATCCACTATATCAAGTAAATTAAATAATGATTAGAGTTTGTCAGGATTGTAGCGTTTGTCAGTCTGTTTATAAAATAAGTTATATTTTACAGATGCAACTCACCTTTCAGACTTTATGGCAAAAAATCAAACTACCTTTCAGACAAGGGTTAAGTAGAAATCAAATTGCAAAAGCCATAATTGTGAGTTTATTGGTTACGGTGCTTCCTATATTTGGCGTTACTACAATTCTTTTAACTTTTTTAGCAGTTAAATTTAAGCTTAACTTACCAATTATGGTTGCCGTCGGTTATACTGCAACCCCTTTGCAGTATATATTTTTTATACCATTTATTCATGTGGGAGAGACCATTTTTAATACAAAACACACCCTATTAACAGTTATAGAAATTAAAAATGCTTTTGAATCCTCGTTTTTCCATACCATAAAACAGCTTGTTTTTGAATTAGTTTGTGGTGTAAGTGGGTGGGTGGTATTGGCGTTACCAATTGCTTTGATGAGTATTATGTTAATAAATAAAATATATATATCTAAAAATGAAACAATCTGAAGTTACTTTTTTAAAGAATTATTTCATGTTGTTTTTAAGTTTTTCTCAAAAGCAATTAATTTTTAAAATTACAACAGTCAATAAAATATAGCACATGCAACTCACAAAAAATTTAGGGTATCTGGGTCTTCTAGGAGCAATATTAGTAGGGATAGGTGAATTCTATTTACATTATTCCCCTCATATTTTAGATTCCGCGACAGATTATGAATTTTTCAAATTTGTATCACTTGAAAACTTAACAACAGGGCATTTTCTTTCCGTTATTGGTTTACCTTTTTATTTTGCCGGTTACATTCATATTTACAGAATGCTTAAATCCGGTAACGAAACTTTAGCTAGAATAGTTTTAGGATTGGGTTTTGTGTCATTTGCAATAGGAGGTGTCTGGATTGGTTCTCGCGCTTCAATAGGGAATATTGTTCATTTAAAAGGCGCCTTTGATGCAGTGAATTATCAAAATATTATAGACAATTATACCAATCATTTGGAGGTTCTAGTAAAAGCACTACGTGTTGTTATAGCTGTACTTTCCATAGTTTTTGTTATAGCCATTTTAAAAGGGAGCACATATTATAAAAAATGGATGGCCATTTTTAGCCCTATAGCCATTCTCTTATTATTAGTTATCTTAGGGAAACTCATTCCTACAATTGGTAAATATTTGTTGCCAATATTAATGAATGTAACACATTTTATACTCTTTTCACTTTCACTTTATCAATTAAATAAACTAACTAAAAGCAATTGCAATGTCAAGTAAAAACAAAAAAAATGTAACAAGCGTCTTTAAAAAAATCTTTAAGATAATAGGAGTTATACTATTAGCACTTATTGCTGTGGTCATTTATTTTTTCTGGAATGATGCCGTTTCAGATAAATATGATATTACAATAAGTGAAGATAAAATACCCAGTTTTAGTCAAGTAGAATTAGATTTTGCTCATCAATATAATGGCGATAAATCGCTTCCAATAGCACCTTCTGCGTTAATTGATATTGATAATGATAATGTTGATGAAGTGTTTTTTGGAGGAGGAATGAATCAGGAAGATGCCATTTTAGCATTTAGAAACAACAAATTTGTTAATATTTCTTCTGAAGTCAACTTACCTAAAAAAGGAACGGAAACCACAAGTACTGGTGTAGTTTCAGCCGATTTTGACAATAATGGATTTACAGATTTGCTATTAAGTCGTGAAGATGGACTTCGAATTTACTACAATTTTGATGGCAAATTCACCGAAAAAGTTATTGATACACCAATGAATGAAAAATCTATCCCAGCAGGGTTAACTGTTGCAGATATTGACAAGGATGGTGATTTAGATATTTTTATGTCCACATACCTAAAAAAGAACTTGATGGAAGGTCAAACCATTTTTGAAGATAAAACCTACGGTTCTACCAGTGAATTATTATTAAATGATGGCCATGAAAATTTTACCAGCATTACTAAACAATCAGGACTTGAATATGTACATAACACCTTTATGGCTGTTTTTGTAGATATAGATAATGATACTAATATAGACTTAGTTGTAGCGCATGATACAGGAGAAGTAAGAACGTATAAAAACAATGGAAATCTTACGTTTACAATGAAAGAGAACCCAACAACTAACAAATTTGCGTATCCTATGGGAATTGCTGTTGGGGATTACAATAATGATGGATTGGTAGATTTTATGTTCTCTAATACTGGGAGTACCTTGCCAAGGGCGTTGGCAAAAGGAGATATTAAAGATGCCTCAAAATTTAATGAAAAATGGATTTTATTACGCAATGATGGTCATTTTAAATTTACCGATGTTGCCGCCGAAACTAAAATTGCAGATTATGAATTTTCTTGGGGCTGTACATTTTCCGACATGAACAATGATGGTCTTCAGGATTTAATGGTGGCCGAAAATTATGTGGATTTGGCTCCAAATAAAATATTTCGTTTAAAAAGTCGATTTTTAGTGCAAAAAGAAGATGGAACATTTGCACCTACCGAAGCGGAAAGTGGCGTTGTAAATCCGCATTTTGGAATTACGGCTTTGGTGAGTGATTTTAATAAAGATGGCTATTTAGATATGATTTGGACCAATATTGATACACCATCATTAGCCTATATTAATAAAGGAGGTGTCAATAATTTTATTCAAATAGATTTAGAAGATTCTGCTAAAGACCAAGGAGCGAAAGTCACTATTACAACAGCAACAAAAACAATAACGGAGTGGTTAGTAACTGGTGAAGGTTTAGCAAGTGACCAAACAGCTTTGTTACATTTTGGTTTAGGACAAGATACGGAAGTAAAAAAGGTTCTGGTACAATATTTAAACGGAAAGACGGACGAAGTAATTAATCCTAAAATCAATACGATTTTAAATATAAAATCTGAAAGAGAAAAACTGAAAATTAAAGATTCGATTAATCTAAATTAAAATTAATTATTAAGAAATGGTTACAAAAAAAGTATTGTCAATTGCTATAACAATTCTACTGCTCATAGGTATTTGGGGAACAGGTGGATTGGTATGGAATGAAATCCAAACAGGAAATGGATGCCCTAAAATTTGGATTATTCCGGCATGTGTTATAGTGTTTATTTGCTTTTTAATTCCTCTTATTGCACATATTTTAAATAAATGGAATCGACTGTATTTTGTTTTTACAGGACTTGCATTAACTATTGCCATTATTGCATCTTTCATGCAATTTACGGGCAATGGAGAATGCCCAAAATTAGATAATGGAACACCAATGTGTTACTTGTCATTCCTTATATTTTCCACGTTAATCGGATTAAAAATAACCTTGTTGAATAAAGAAAACCACTAATATGAAATCGTTTAAATTATTCAAGAAACTATAATAATATTAAAAATCACTAAATGAATACAATACAATTTTTTGGAGCCGATTGGTGTCCTGATTGCCAAAGAGCAAAAGCATATTTAAAAGAAAACAAGATCGATTTTAATTTTGTTGATGTTGATTTAGATAAAGAGGCAACTGCTAGGGTTGAAGCAATCAATAATGGAAAACGGATAATCCCGACCATAATTATTAATGATAAACCATTCACTAATCCTGATAATGCCATACTTGCCAATACATTAGGAATCAACAAAAATGGAAGAGTGGTACTATATGGGGCCAACTGGTGTCCAGACTGTCAACGTGCAAAATCATATTTACAGGACAACCATATTAATTTTCAATTTATTGAAGTAGATAAACACGATTGGGCTGCAAAATTGGTTGAAGAAACCAATAAAGGAAAACGCATTATTCCAACAATTTTCATAGATGATGTTGCGTATACGAATCCTGACAATGCTATTTTGAAAGACGTTTTATCAATTGGTCATGAAACAGAAAAAACAGTATATGATAGTATTATTGTAGGCGCCGGAGCTGCTGGTTTAACGGCTTCCATTTATATTCAAAGAGATCGTTTTAATTCGTTAATCCTTGAAAAAAAGAACATTGGCGGAAATGCTTTTCTAACTGAAAAAATTGAAAACTATCCAGGTTTTACTTCCATTTCAGGACCGGAGCTCACGCAAAAGATGGCTGAACAGGCTAAAACTTATGGGGCAAAAATTGAAACAGGAGTTTCAGTAAACGCTATTCAAAAAACAGGCACAACTTTTTCTGTAACAACAAATATGGGGCAATACGAAAGTAAAACCATTGTATTGGCATTGGGTTCAACATATCGAAAATTAGGAATCCCTAATGAAGCAGATTTAATTGGAGCGGGTATTCATTTTTGTGCAACTTGCGATGGTGCATTTTATAGAGATAAGGAGATTATTGTTATTGGTGGTGGAAATAGCGCTTTAGAAGAAGGGGTGTTTTTAGCTAAATTTTGTAAAAAAGTCACTATTGTAAACCGAGGCACTGAATTTACTGCGTCACAAACTTATATTGAAAAGCTGCCTTCAATTAAAAACATCGAAACCTATATGAACAAGGAGTCGGTAGAATTTATTAAAAATGAAAAAGGCAATTTCAAAGGTTTAAAGATAAAAGACGTGGAATCTGGAGAAACACAAGAATTATATGCTGATGGTGCGTTTATATTTATTGGGCTTATCCCAAATACAGACAGTATAAAGGATTTTATACAACTAAATGAACAAGGTTTTATTACTACTACTGGATTGGCTGAAACCAATGTAAAAGGCATATTTGCCGCTGGAGATTGTCGAGAAGGTGCTATTGCACAGGTAGCCGCTGCTACAGGAGAAGGTGTTTTGGCAAGTTATGGCGTACGGCAATATTTTAGTTAGAGTGCTGTCTTCATTATGAAACTTAAAGGTGGAAAATCAATGTATTATTATAAGCCTAAAAATATTTCTTCAAAGAAAGCACCGAAATTATAAGTGATACATGTTAAAATCCAAAAAATTAAAATCAGAAATCACCTGTCCGAACTGCGGACATAAAAAAGAAGAAGATATGCCAAAAGATGCATGTCAGTTTTTTTATGAATGTGAAAATTGTAAAAATGTTTTACGTCCATTGGAAGGAGATTGCTGTGTGTATTGCAGTTTCGGAACAGTTGCCTGTCCATCAATTCAAGAGAAAAAGGATTGTTGCTAAAAGGAAAGCGCTTAAGAACTAAATATTTCTTGATTGAGAATAACTTAAAATAACTATAAGGATTATCTATATTAGATCATAACAGTTAAATATTAAAATAAAAACTATCTGTCAGGATTTCTGAAAGTTGCGTCTGTTTATATATCACGTAATCTAATAGAAATCTAAATGAAAGCACTCTTTTTATTCTTTTTTTTATTTTCAGTTAGCATGTTTTCGCAAACTTGTTGTTCTGGGGGTGTCCCACTATCAAATAATCTAGGATTACCCAATGAAGGGAAAGGTGTATTTGTAATGGGTTTAAATTATGATTATAACAACCTAAACACATTAAATGCAGGAACCGAAAAATTAGATGATAATTCTAGACAACGGATAACAAACTCCCTATTGCTAAATTTTGGGTACTCTTTTACCGATAGATTGTCAGTTGAGACTCTTTTTACCTGGGTAAACCAAACTAGAATCATTACACAATTTGGGAATGAGAATGTTACAGAAACTTCAGGCATTGGGGATGCTGTTTTATTGGTTAAATACTCGATTCCTGATTTACTGGGAAAGAGAACCATTTTAAATATTGGAGCAGGAACTAAAGTGCCTTTTGGTAAATCTGATATACTTAGTGATCAAGGCATTCAACTTACTGCAGATTTGCAACCAGGTAGCGGTGCTTGGGATGGAATAGGATGGTTATCTGCATCCAAGCAGATGAATTTCAGGCCATCGGCAACCGTCTCTGCAACGGCTACTTATAGATTTACGGGCGTAAATGACTCTTATTTAAACAATGCAGCAACTTATGAATTTGGAAATGAAATACAAACAAATTTAGGATACTCAGATCAGTTCTTTATGCTTAATACCCTATTCAATCCTGGATTAATTTTTAAGTATCGTAAAGCTTTTGAAGATAAGATTGATGATATAGGTATCCCTAATACAGGTGGAGAATGGGTTTTTATTCGTCCAGAATTAGGCGTGAAATTATCACCTCAAATGAATATCGTTTCAAGAGTTGAGTTGCCTTTATACAGTAACGTCGTAGGAACGCAACTCACACCAACAGTTAGATTTACTATTGGAATTACAATAAAGATTAAAACAAAAAAAGAAAACAGTTTAAATATAATACCATGAAAAAGAAAATTATCACATTCGTATGTGCTGCTGGTTTATTGATTTCCTGTAGTTCAGATAGCACACAAGACTCAAATTCAAATGAAACCCCAAACGATAATCCAACTCCAGAACCAGGAACTGTTACTTGGAGTATTCCACAGTCCGAAGTTTTGGATGGCGGTCCAGGAAAAGATGGGATACCAGCATTGATAAATCCAAACTTTGGTGCAATTGGGTCTATAAATTATTTGTTGGATACTGATTTAGTTATCGGGTTTAAGCAAGACGATGACATCAGGGCATATCCTCATGCTATTTTGGATTGGCATGAAATAGTAAACGATAATATAGGAACTGTTTCTGTCGCGGTTACCTATTGCCCTCTTACAGGCACCGGTATTGGATGGAATAGAGTTATAAAAGGAAAGGAAACTACATTTGGTGTTTCAGGATTATTGTATAATACCAATTTAATTCCTTATGATAGGGAGACCAATAGTAATTGGTCTCAGATTTTGAATGAATCTGTTAACGGGTCTTTATTAGGTGAAAAGGCTAAATTAATTAAGTTGTTTGAAACCGATTGGAAAACATGGAAAACTATATATCCAAATTCAAAGGTGTTAACTACCAATACAGGGTTTTCTAGAACCTATGGTCGGTCACCTTATGGAGACTACAACACAAATAATGATCGCTTTTTATTTCCAGTTCCCAAGGACTCGAGGTTGCCATCAAAAGAAAGGGTGCTTGCTATTATAGACAATGGTGATGCAAAAGCATACAGATTTCAAAGTTTCACATCAAATAATATAATTAAAGATTCCTTTAAAGGAAAAAATTATGTATTAACTGGGAATCAAAACTTTATACTTTCTTTTGAACTAGAGAGTAATACAGCCGAGTTACTATTTGAATATGTTTATTCAGGAACTGAAGTAATATTAAAGGACAATGAAGGTACTGAATGGAATATATTCGGAGAAGCTGTATCTGGGCCAAGAACAGGGCAATTTTTGAAACCCGCTCCTGCATTTATGGGGTTTTGGTTTTCAATACCTGCATTTTATACAACTGTAATATATGGAATCTAAACCATGTTTGTTATTCAATTAAAATATTTAAAAATGAAAACAATATTATTTATAAGCTTAATTTTCTTTGTGGCTGTTGGATTATACAGCTTTAAAGAACCTAAAATCGACGAAATTGATGAACTTAAAGGAATTCATTTTTTTGACGGTACTTTTAACGAAGCTTTGGTTAAAGCTAAAGATTTAAATAAGCCCATTTTTTTAGATGTGTATGCTAAGTGGTGTGGGCCCTGTAAATTACTAAAGCGAACCACTTTTAAAGATGAAGAGGTTGGTACGTACTTTAATAACAATTTTATAAGCATAGCTATCAATGGTGAAACTAAAGAAGGAAATGAAATAATGAAAAAATATAATATTAGTGCTTATCCGTCATTGCTAATAATTGACAGTAATGGCGAGGTAAAAACTAGAGAAGTTGGATTTAAGAAACCAAGAGTTTTAATCAATTTTGGAAGACGTGTAATTCCTTAATCGTTAATAATTTAAACCTTTTATTAAATGAATTTTAAGACACCATTTTTTATTTTATTTTTTTTAGTTTCAATACAATTGTTTTCACAATCTGATGAAAATACTTCTAAGAGAAAAATAGAAATAGGAACCGAATTACAGGTATACCCAGTTGGTTATATGACTATGATAACTTCGAATATTTTCATAAAGGAAGATTTAGCGCTTCGATTTAGATTAGGTGGTAATTTCGCTAACCGAGAAGATTTTAGTGGGTTTAATGATGACGAAGTTGCGGAAGGTTTTGGAGGAAGTTTTGGTTTAGTAAAATACGTTTCTTACTGGAAAGGTAATT
Source organism: Mariniflexile fucanivorans (assembly GCF_004341235.1). Taxonomy (GTDB): domain Bacteria; phylum Bacteroidota; class Bacteroidia; order Flavobacteriales; family Flavobacteriaceae; genus Mariniflexile; species Mariniflexile fucanivorans. The sequence continues at coordinate 384,659 of NZ_SLUP01000005.1, read as the reverse complement.
TTATTTTTGGAGCTTCATTAGACACTTGGAATATGTGGACCAAATGGAAGGATGGTATAAACACATCAAACCCTACATCTGGAACCACATACAATTTAGTCATACAACCCTGGGTAAATGCTGGCTATTTATATAATCTATCAAATAAATGGAATGCAGGAATTTCAGTAGGACTTGGAAGAGAAATAAATATCATAACTCGCGGTGAAAATGTAGGTGAAGGTTGGATGGGTATTGCGACATTTTCATTGAATTATATTTTAAATTAATTCCTAATATTCTATTTTTAAGAAATCCTACCACCCCTATAGAAAGTCCAAATGCAGGGGCAACTATACCAAAACCACCGACTTCTTTAAACCCTGATAAAAATCAAAAAAAATAAGTTTTGGGTTTGGATATATTTAGGTTAGAGTTTTTGTGTTGAATTATATGATAATAATCCAAAAAGGAAAAAGTTAATGAGGTAATTTAACAAGTAAATAGAATTATGAAAAAGGAGATATTTGATATAGGAGATACTATAACATTAAAATCAGACCCATTAACGTATTAGATATAACGCCGTTAAAAGTCATCCAGTACATTCCCTTCCATTCCGCGAAAAGCTACATTTCTGGGAAAGCACTTCACTTAAAAAATCTTGTACACAATCCCAAAGTTGAAAGGAGGTTCCATTTATAATCAACGATTAATATCAAATCTTGTCATTACAACAAAGATTTCAACTTTGGAATAGCGTCCGCTTTAGAAACAAATCACTTCATCCTTTTTCTTCACAAAGTTTTAAAATTCTGAACGAGACGGACTGCATAACCAGTCGCGCACTCCCTTTTATAAGTCCTTACTCATACTGAATTTTAGTATTGGTTACTGAAAAGGTAACGTGCCGGCACTATGGGAAGTAAATGGAATAGAATGAATCGTACGTTCATTGTTCTGATACAATTGTACCAAACTACTCTAAATATTAAAACTCTGCTTAATCAAGTTTTTTTAAAAAGGAAAACGCTCTGGATATAATAAGTATATGGATATATGCCATTATGGCAACCAATTGACAGCATTTTAAACCAAATTATATGGCGTAAATATTGTTCTATTTTAAGTAAGGTCAAAAAATTAAAATCATTTTTTCGTCGGTTTTATTGTGGAAAGTTTAAAAAATCAATATAAGTCCTGTTAAAAAATGTATTGATACCATTCATCCAAATTAGGCTATTTAGCTTTTGGTAAAAAGTATGAAAGACCGAAATGAAATGAAGGGATGGAGTAGCAAGAGGGTAACACGCTCACGCGATGTTACAGTTGAGATTATTATGTAAATTATTGAAAATCAATTATTTATAAATTTAAAAAAATATTGAAAGCAAACGCTTTGCAGCAAAACGCTTTAAAACCCTTGAAAACAGGCATTTATTTGCAGCAAAAAATGACAGGATATTCAAAATACAGCTTTTCTGGGATCAATGTAAAGAAGGACGTTGCCATAAAATTTAGAAAATTCTCAAAACAGATTTCTAAATCCCATACAGATGCCTTGGAAGCCATGCTCCATTTCTTTGAACGGAATGATTTGTCACCAGACGAGGATTTAGGAATCAATAACAATAGAACAAACAAACGCATCAATGCTGTGATAGCCATTTTAAAGAATATTGAAAAGCACCAAACCAAACCGACTGCAGCAATGCTGCAATCTCTTTTTGAACAAGCTGAACCACCTAAAAAGAAATTGATTTTAGAAAAAAATGTAGAAGAAAAAAAAGAAGTACGTTTTCGAGAAATCAAAAACCCAAAAATTGATGAATAATGGAGACGGTAAACTACATATCACATCTCAATACTATCTTGGAAACGTTTAATAACGATGAGCGAATTAAGCAAGGGCATATCACTTTGTATCTGGCATTCTTTCAGTTATGGAACCGAAAGTTTTTCAAAGAGACCTTAACCATAAATCGTGAGCTAATAATGGAACGTGCAAAAATCAAATCAAAAACAACTTATCATAATCATGTGCGCGATCTTGATGCCTGGGGTTATCTTATATATTATCCATCATATCATCCATCTAGAGGTTCTAAAATTAAGATAACCAGAGCTTGTATCAAAAGTGGTACAACCATTGGTACACAGGAGGTTCAAAATTTGGACAACAGCGTCCCAGAACCTAGCCAAAATTTGGTATCTTCTTATAAACTTAAAACAAAAGAAAACTTTAATAAACTGGCAAGGCCAAAAAATGAATTAGTTGTTTTAGAGTTTTTTAAAGAAAACAATTGGCCAGCTATTGAAGGAAAAAAATTCTATGCATATTATGAAACAAAAAATTGGAAACTGAGTAGAGGATTGAACATTCAAAACTGGAAAGAGAACGCTAAAAATTTTGTTGAAAAAGGTATTATAATAAAGGCGAAATACACTAGTCCATCTTCTGACTATGTGGATAATTTGCGAAAATATGATAATAGTGATAAAGATTATGGGATACCTCTATAATCTCTCATTTGAATTTTGATCGCAGAATTTCCATATCCTTACTCACTTTCATATCGAGAATTTTAGCGTAATGCTGTGTGGTTTTCAAATTGGTGTGCCCAAGCATTTTACTAACGGATTCAATTGGCACACCATTAGACAGGGTGACCGTTGTTGCAAATGTATGTCGGGCTAAATGGAATGTCAAATTTTTAGTGATTCCGCAGAGGTCGGCAATTTCTTTTATGTAGGCATTCATTCTTTGATTGCTTAACACTGGTAATACCACATTTTTTATTTTCATCAGCTCATTGTCCTTATATTTTTCTATAATTGTTTGAGCAATAGGCAAGATTGGGATATTACTTCGGGTATCTGTCTTTGTTCGTCTTGTTTTAATCCAGTTTTTACCATCAACACCAATAACAACATCATCTTTGGTTAGTTTTTTTACATCAGCATAAGACAAACCTGTAAAACAACAAAATATAAAAATATCACGCACTTGGTCCAAACGTTCTATTCGTAATTCCTTATCAATTATTTTTTGAATTTCTTCCTGCGTTAAAAATTCGCGATCAACTATTTTTAGTTTTCCTTTCCAATGAAGGAAAGGATCTTTATCAATCCAATCATTGGCGTGAGCAATACGGATAATCTTCTTAAAGTTTGTTACGTATTTTATGGCAGAGTTATGGGCACATTTTCGTGTAGTTTTAAGGTAATATTCAAATCCATTTATGAATTGATGATTGACATCTTGTACAGGAATATCGTTTTTTTTGTATTTCTTCTTTATAAATTCTGACACATGCTTTTTGCAAGTACAGTAACGCTGAGCAGTACCTGCGGAAAAATCCTTTCCAATCAGGCTTTCAACTTTGTCATTATGCTCTTGAAAGATTTCAAGAAGCATTTTTTTGGTTTTATCTTTTCCAAGAAGAACATTTCGAATATCTGTTGCAGAGTATGATTCATTATCACGTTCAAAATTTTGCTGTATGGAGTAAACCTTATTTTTTATAACACCTAAATGCCTGTTGATTTCTTGAGCTTCAGCAGAATTGCCAAGTGCAAGTTGAGTTTTAGAATTCCACCAATCTATATGAATTTTGCGGTGGATGCTGAATTCTGAGCGATGTCTGTCAAGTGTTATTCTCAGGTAAATGTTGGTCTTTCCTGAAGCATCTGTTTTGCTTTTTTTTATATAAAATAGAAGAGATATTGAAAGTGACATAATAATTTGTGCATCGATTTCCACCAATGTAGTAAAAAATATCGACTTTACCACAAGGTTAAATAACTAATATTCAGTTATTTATAAGTGTCTGGTGGAACTTTTTTTAGCCAATCAAGTGACACCGAATTTGCCCCTTTTTGATTGTATTCATTTGATATCAAATGAATACAAATAAAATTAAAAACCCTGTAAATCAATTATTTACAGGGTTTTTGGTGTCAATTGTACACCTTTCAGTGGAGAAGATGGGATTCGAACCCACGACCTCTTGACTGCCAGTCAAGCACTCTAGCCAACTGAGCTACATCCCCAATTTATTATTTTAATTCGCTTAGCACTAAAACTGGCAAGCTACTGTTAAAATCCTTTTTGTAAATCTGGTTTTTCTCCCATTTTTTCATGAAAAACCCTCTTTTTCTTCTTACTACACAAAGCATATCTGGATTGTGCAATTTATAATGCTCTAAAACACCATGATACGTCGTAGGGTTTTCAGAATAAATTATTTCCGATACAATATTAGACAATTCATCGTTTATATTAAAATCTCCTTCATTATAAAATGGAGTTTTTACTAACAAAAGATTTACAACAGCCTTAAAATTATCTTTTATTGCTTTAAGCGGGTTTAAAACACCTTCTTTTTTTATTATGGCCGATTTTACAGCCATTAAAATATTTTCGATTGGTTTGTAAACATAACCTTCCGGTATAATTAACGTAGGAATACCTGTTTGTTTAACAATTTTTCCTGACGTTTTTCCTAAAAACAAATCCTCATCTTCAGAATAAATTCTTGGCTCAATCAAAATCAAATCAATTTCCGCTGATTTACAAGCCAACTCAATGGTGTCAATAAATTTTCCTTTTAGCGCTCTTACAACAACCTCAACATTTTTGGTATCCACTTTAGATACTAAATCGTTTAAATAATTAATCGTATCTTCTTCTAGAATATGATCAATCTTTATCATGGTTCCTGCTTTGGTGTAAACATTATATACTTGCACAACGTAAAGTTTTGCTCCAAAGGCGTCAGCAAAATCTACAGCATATTGTAAATTACTTAAAGCATTTATTGAAGATCCAACAGGGACTAAAATATTTTTCATGGTTAAAAATTTTCAACTAATTTTGATGCAAAAGTAATCAAATAAATGATTCGTAAAGGAACTTACGTAGATATCGATAAAATTTTAGAGACTACGAACTTGTGCGCTGCACATTTAATTGAAAAAAATATTTTTCAATGGAATGAACACTACCCTAATAAAGAAGTCTTTTTTGAAGATCTAAAACGCAAAGAATTGTTTGTATTGGAACAACATACTAATTTAATTGGTTGCATTACAATATCAACATTTATGGATCCGTTTTACGAACCATTAACATGGCTTACAACTAATAAAAACAATTTATACATTCATCGTTTAGCCATACATCCTAACTATCAAGGACATGGTTATGCTCAAAAACTTATGAGTTTTGCAGAAGCTTATGCGAGAAAAAATAATTTCACCTCTATTCGATTAGACACATTTTCGCAAAACACAAGAAATCTAACATTTTACGAGCAAAGAGGCTATACACGTTTAGATGGTATTTGTTTTCCGAAGCAAAGTGAATATCCTTTTTATTGTTACGAACTTATTATATGAGTATAAATATCAGTTTAAAACATATAAATAAATTAGCTATTCCAGCTCTAATTGCTGGCATATCTGAACCTATCTTATCTATTACAGATACGGCTATCGTTGGGAATATTAATGTAAATGCCACCGAATCTTTAGCTGCTGTTGGAATTGTTGGAGCCTTCATTTCCATGCTTATTTGGGTTTTAGGGCAAACACGAAGTGCTATTTCATCTATAGTTTCTCAATATGTAGGTGCCAATAAACTAGAAAAGATAAAAAACTTACCTGCTCAAGCTATTTTTATAATTACGTCGTTAAGTATTCTAATTATTCTATTCACCTATCCCTTCGCTGAAACTATTTTTAAACTTTATAATGCCTCCAATTTAATTTTAGAATATAGTGTAGATTATTACAAAATACGTGTTTTTGGCTTTCCTTTTACCTTATTTACAATAGCCGTTTTTGGAACGTTTAGAGGTTTGCAAAATACTTATTACCCCATGGTTATTGCAATTATTGGAGCCTTAACAAATATTATTTTAGACTATATTCTGGTATTTGGCATTCAAAATTATATTCCAGCCATGAATATAAAAGGCGCTGCTTATGCAAGTCTTGCTGCACAATGTTTAATGGCATTATTATCGGCCTATTATTTACTTAAAAAAACAAGTATCCCTTTAAAATTAAGTTTCCCTTTAAATAAAGAAATTAACAGGTTCATTATCATGATTCTCAACTTGTTTATTAGAACAATAGCATTAAACACAACACTTTATTTTGCTACGCGTTTTGCTACAGGTTATGGCGCTGCATATATTGCAGCCTATACCATATCTATAAATTTATGGTTTTTTTGTGCCTTCTTTATTGACGGTTATGCTAGTGCTGGCAATATTTTATCTGGAAAATTATTGGGTGCTAAAACCTATAGCTCCCTTCTTAAATTAAGTAATAAATTAATGAAATACGGCATTATTATCGGTATTTCTTTAGCCATAATGGGAGCTATTTTCTATTTTCCTTTAGGACAACTTTTTTCTAAAGACCCCGAAGTTTTAAACCTTTTTTATGATTCATTTTGGATAATTCTTATCATGCAACCTTTATGTGCGATAGCATTTATTTTTGATGGCATTTTTAAAGGATTAGGTGAAATGAAGCACTTAAGAAATGTATTAATGTTTTCCACATTTATAGTTTTTATACCGATTCTTTTTTGGTTAGATAGTTTAGGATATAAACTTCACGGTATTTTTATCGCACTTACATTCTGGATTATTGCAAGAGGTATTCCCTTAATTGTGAAATTTAGAAAAACATTTACGAAGCTTTCAGAAAACGACTAACTTTGTAATAAAATAACAAGTTTTTAATATGCAGCTTTTTTTTGCTTTATTACAAGATATCAATATTAAAGAAAAAATACAAAAGGCACCTAATAACGAATATGAAATAGGTGTTTTTATTGGCTCAATCCTGCCTTTTGTTGTTCTTGTTTTACTAGCTTATTTTATTTACAGATACAATAAAAACAGAATTAATAAAGAATAATATGGATATTTTAAGTTTTATAAGTGGCAGAGGTTTATTTTTAATTTTAGGTATTGCTTTAATAATTGTTTATTATATAAACCGAAGAAAAAGACGCTAATTAACGTGTTTTTAACCAACCTGTTATGCTTAATCGTTGGGTGTTTACAGGTTTTACTTCGTGTTCAATTATTTGACTTTCAAAAATAACCACACGCCCAGGAAATGGATAGATAACTTTTTCTATTTCTTCGCCATCTTCATTTAAATAAAGCACTAATTCGCCACCATTTTCTGGCAACCAGCCATCTTCGTTCAAATAACATACTACCGATAATTTACGTCTATCATCATTTTGAAAGGTATCAATATGCCTTTTATAAAACGTGTTTTTAGGGTAAATGGCATAATGAAATTCTTTTTGTAAAATACCTAAAAAACAAGTTCTGTTCAAGTAACTAACCAAATCGTTTACTTTATTAAAAAACAACATTTCGGTAGCATCTGCTTTGGTTTCGTCCATCCACAAAATAACATCACCTCTTACAGATTTTATAATAGTTTCATTGACTCTATTACCAATGGCTGCCTTTTTAAAAGCATCTTCTTCATACTTTTCTATAAGCGATTGTCTTAAAATATTAACTTCTTCATCGGTGAAAAAGTTTTCAATAATACTAAATTGCTGAATTCCTATATCCGAAATTATTTGTTCGTAAAGTGGATTTTCAACAAAATCAATAGCCTCAAAAAGATGACTCATACCTACTTGCTTTCATGGGTTTTCATTAAAAAAAAGCCAATTATTGGCCAAATGTAATCTAAAAACGAATTGCTTTTACAAAACCACTATATTTGCACTTTAAATGTATCCCTAATGAGTTTTATTCGCATCACAAAACAATTTTCTTTCGAAACCGGTCATGCCCTTTACGGGTACGATGGCAAATGCAAAAACGTACACGGTCACAGCTATAAACTTTCGGTTACGGTTATTGGGAAACCTATTTCCGATATTAAAAACGTAAAGTATGGTATGGTGATAGATTTTGGCGATTTAAAAAAAATAGTGAAGGAAGATATTGTAAATGTTTTCGACCATGCCACGGTTTTCAATAAAAACACACCGCATGTTGAACTTGCTAAAGAACTTGAAAATAGAGGTCATAATGTTTTGCTTGTTGATTATCAGCCAACTAGCGAGATGATGGTTATCGATTTTGCAAAAAAGATAAAACGTCGCTTGCCAGAAAACATCGAGTTGCATTCCTTAAAACTTCAAGAAACCGACAGTTCGTTTGCAGAATGGTATGCTTACGATAATATTTAGGGCATTAATTTTATCCTGAAACCTATGTCGTGCTTTCCGTAGCATGTCCTCGCTTGTGAGTGGCAGTGGGCTTTCCACTTCAAATAATGTGGAACATTCACGGTTTCAATATTAAAGTAAAGTATACGAGTAATCCTAACGCAGACTTTAGCAAATAAAAAAAGTAAAACTATGTGGTCATTTTTATCAAAATTGTTTAAAAAGAAACCTCAAAGCGATTATCAAGACCCAATGAAAAAGTATTTAATAGTAGGCTTAGGAAATATTGGCGCAGAATATGCCAACACCCGCCATAATATAGGATTCAAAATATTGGACCATTTTGCAAATAAAGAAAGCATAACCTTTGAAACCCAAAAACTAGGCGATGTTGCTAGCTATAAACTAAAAGGTAGAACCTTCATTTTTTTAAAACCAAGCACCTACATGAATTTAAGCGGTAAAGCCATTGTGTATTGGTTAACAAAAGAAAACATTCCGTTAGAAAATTTATTGGTAATAACAGATGATTTAAATCTGTCCTTCGGAAGCATCCGCGTAAAAACAAAAGGAAGCGATGGTGGGCACAATGGGTTAAAAGATACACAAGCAAAACTAAATACCACAAACTATAATCGCTTTCGATTTGGTATAAGTGACGCTTTCAACAAAGGGCAACAGGTTGATTACGTTTTAGGAGAATGGACCGATGAAGAAAATGAAAAACTAAAAGAACGTTTAGATAAATCTGTCGAGATTATTAAATCTTTTGGGTTGGCAGGTATCAATATTACCATGAATACTTTTAACAGAAAGTAAATTGAGAGGATGAGCGCTCCCGAAAGCCAGCGGGATGAAACTAAATTTTACTCAATAACAATTTTCTTTGTTGATTTTCTAACACCGTCACTTACAATTAATAAATACATGCCAGATTGCACTTTGTTTAATTGTATTTCCTGACGAAAATCGCCCACATTAGGAAACTCTTTTTCAAAAATATATCTTCCTCTCATATCAAAAACGGACACATTAATAGCGCGTTCCAACGAACCATTTAATTGAATGCTAAAGGTGCCTGTATTAGGATTTGGAAAGACTATAAAATTTTCAAAACCAAATTCTTCAATAGCTAGTGTAGGCACAATATTTAATGTGTAATCTTCAACTTCACCATCAAAACCGTTTTCGCATGCTGTAGGTTGCCCATTACTTTTAAATTTTGTAGAAACACGCATAGTTGTATTCCCTAAAAGCGCCGTAACTGGTACTGTAATAGAAAAAGGCGAATTTCCTGTTTGTCCATCGTCAGAATTAGTTGTGTCACCTAAAACGTATTCTTCACCTGCATCATTAAAACTACAGTTTTGGTTCCAATCTATCCACACTTTTGTTGCTGTTGTATAATCACCATCGGTATTTGCATTTACGACTAAGTTATAAGCACTATCCCGATTAATATCAGTAGAAATATTAGTATAACTCTTGTATCCTGATGTTTTTCCAGAAGTATTATTAATAGTGTTGAATTGTACCAAAGTAGTACTTGTTTTGTATTGATTATTAGCAACAGACTTGCATACACCATTGTAAAAAGGAAAATCTATATCTTTATTTTTGGTTATAGTGGTTGCTGTTCCTGTTAAGGTTATTGGATAATCATCTAAAGAAACGCCTCCTAAATTACTAATAGTCATGGTAACGCTTCCTGAAGCACTTAAACTGGCAGGAGAAAAAGTGACCGTAGAACTTCCTGGGTTTCCAGAAGCACTAAACACCGTGTTTTCAGAAAAACCATTAGCTGTTACATAATTAAAGTGAAAAGTTGCTGTAGTTTCAGCACAAGCAATAGGGTCTAAGGTTTCGTCAACCATAAAAAAGTCTTGTTCTGGAGAAATTGAGAAATCAAAATCTGACACATCATAAAAAATATTATCCGCCGCTTCCACCAATAATCTTGCGGTGCTTGTATTTGTAATGGATGGAACTGTATAAATATAAGTGCCGCTGTTAGGTGCATTTGAAGCAACGGTAATAGGGAATGTTAAACCACCATCTATTGATAATTTAATAGTTACGTTTTGGCAATTAATAGAGGCATTTGCGGTTTGCCCAACTTCCCAATTAATAGTAACGTTACTTCCCTGAGCCCAAGATATAGGGTTAGAAACAGTAAATGGTGTTACATCTTCAACCGTAATTTTCATGGTATCGAAACTGCTTTGGGCTCCGCTTGGGTTTAAAGGGTTTCTGTCTCTAACGGTTAATGCCCAATTTAAGGTACGCCCAACGCTTGAAACCGTTTCCCAATCGCTACCTAAAGTAGGTTCTGTTTGTATTATATTACCCGCAATGACACTACTAAATTTTGGAATGTATCTATTCGGCTCACTTGAAGGAGGTAAAGACCTATTGGTGGACCCCGAAGTTAAGTCAGAACCAAAATTTAAATAATTTACCAAACCGCTATCCATTTGCTCCCAACAGTATGTTAAGTTGTCGCCACCGTCTGCATCGGTTGCAGAACCTTTTAAAATATAAGCGGTTCCTGCTGGGATATTATAATCTGCCCCTGCATTGGCTATGGGCGGATTATTGGTTATATCTTCTTTAGTTTGACAACTTTTAGTGCTTAACGTGTTTAAAATTTGTTTAATGCTATGATAGTGAAAATAGGGGTCGCTATTTAAAGCAACATCGTCAAGTCCAGTAATTCCAGCATATGCCATGATAGTGGTTCCACTTCCAGGTTCGGAGTTTACATTTGTATTTTCAATATCGAAAGCAAAAGTGTGGTTGGCTCCCATTTGGTGTCCTATTTCATGAATTACAAAATCAAGATCAAACGTGTCGCCTTCTGGAACACCATTAGATGGCGAAGTAAAAGCACTGCCCTTATTTCGATCATTATTACTGGCGGAATCGTCATCACAAACACATCCTATACATCCTGAATTTCCACCACCTCCGGTAGCACCAAATAAGTGACCAATATCGTAAGCGGCATTTCCAATGGTATTAGTTAGGTTGTTTTGAAGCTGAATACTCCAACCATTAAGATTATTTATATCCCTATTTACATCTTCATCTGCACCAATATTGGCATCCGAATAGGGATCTGTTGAGGCATTTGTGTAAATTAATTGCGTCGCATCAATAAGTTCAAAAGTAACCGCCATATCGGTTTCAAATATGTCGTTAACTCTGCTTAACGTAGCATTTATGGCAGCCAAAGCATCGGCAACAGCATCGCCATTTAAATCGTTACCATCGTTATGATATGCGGTATATTCGGCAGTTGTAGAAATAGCTATTCTAAACTTTTGGAGTTTTTGGTTGTTTGCACCACCTTCATCTAGTGTTGTTTTGGAAGTGCTGCTACTTTTATTGAATGTTTTAGCTACTTCATCAAGTGTGCTACATTTAAATCGATCTTTTATAAACTCTTTAGAGCTTTTGTCATATAACACATATTCATTAGAGCCTTTCGAGGTTGGTTGCATAAAAACCATAGAATTATCAGTATAAGAAATCATGGTTTGAACACCTTGCGGCGAAACGCTCATGCGCAGTCTCGTGCCAGAATTATTAGTACTCACGCCAACATACGATTTTATATTCGGATATTTTGCTGCTAATTCGGGTGAAAACACAGAGGCTTCATAAACTTGAAACGTTTCTAATTCACCTGCATCACCAGGAATAGAAACGGTTGTTGTTTTTTGTTTTGCTTTTGAACTTCGTGAAATGGTACCAAACAACGATTCTTTTAAAGATCTGGTATTAAGTTCAAATACGTGAACTTTTTTTTTATCTAAATTTAATTTTGAAATTATTTTAGAATCTTTAAGAGTTTCACTTTTTTTCCAAGAAGAATTTTGAGCAGATGCCGAAAAGATAACTAAAAGCATTGCTATTGATAAAACATAATGTAGTTTTGCTTTCATAAAAAATATTTGGGGCTGGTTTTAATAAACACAAGTAACAAAATTACCTATTTTTAACCAAATTAGCAATTAACTGCTTGTTATGAGCAAAATAAAAAATATAAACGCATACAAATCTATAGAACCAACTATAGTTACTATAGGTACTTTTGATGGCGTACACGTGGGACATCAAAAAATAGTGAAGCGTTTAATTAATATAGGCACTCAAACTCATTTAAAATCGGTTATTCTTACTTTTTTTCCACATCCACGTATGGTGTTACAAAAGGATTCTAGTATAAAATTAATAAATACCTTAAACGAACGTGGTACTATTTTAGACGCCTTAGGTCTGGATTACTTACTTGTTAAAAAATTCACCAAAACCTTTTCACGCTTATCGGCGGACGATTTTGTGAAAAAGATTTTAGTTGAAAAGCTAAATGCTAAAAAAGTAATTATTGGTTACGACCATCGGTTTGGACGAAACAGAAATGCTGATATTAACGATTTGAAAAAATTTGGAGATCAATACGGTTTTGAAGTTGAAGAAATTTCAGTCCAAGACATTAATGATGTTGCCGTAAGTTCTACTAAAATTAGACAAGCTTTAGAAGAAGGCGATATTGAAAAAGCCAATGCCTTTTTAGGTTATCCGTTTATGTTAACCGGAAAAGTGGTTAAAGGCAAAGCTTTAGGTAGACAAATTGATTACCCAACCGCCAACATACAAATAGCCGAAGATTATAAATTAATACCAAAACATGGTTCTTATATTGTTAGTTCGTTGATTAATGAAGAATTGGTTTACGGTATGATGAATATTGGTTTTAACCCAACCGTTGATGGGGAAGAAGAAACCATTGAGGTACACTATTTCAATTTCAACAAAAATATTTATAATAAAACCATTCAAATAGATTTGTTGCATAGACTTCGCGACGAGAAAAAGTTCGAATCGGTCGATGCTTTAAAAGATCAATTATTAAAAGACAAAGAAGTGTCTCTTAGCTTTATAAAATCACATTTTAATTAACATTGATTTTACTTTCAAAAGAAGTCCAATTATAGTCGCAATTCATTAAATTTGTCGCTTAAATTTTCAAGACATGTTACAAGTCCCTTTTATTAGAGAAAACAAAGATTTAGTTATAACCCGATTAGCAATACGAAATATAGATGCTACTGAAATGATAAATGATGTTATTTCGTTAGATGAAGACCGTCGTCGTATTCAAACCGAGTTGGATAATACCTTGGCAGAATCGAACGCACTTTCAAAAGAAATAGGCAATTTATTTAAATCTGGTGAAGCACAAAAAGCAAATCTTTTAAAAGAAAAAACAAGTCAATTAAAAGAAACTTCGAAAGATTTAAATGATGCTTTGAACGAAAAAGCGGAAGCCTTAAATCAACTGTTATATAAAATTCCTAATGTACCAAATGAAATTGTTCCAGTTGGAAAATTAGACACCGATAATGTTGAGGTTTTTAAAGAAGGCGCTATACCTGTATTGCATGAAGGTGCATTGCCGCATTGGGAATTAGCAAAAAAATACGATATTATCGATTTTGAATTAGGAAACAAAATTACGGGGGCAGGCTTTCCGGTTTACAAAGGAAAAGGTGCTAGATTACAACGTGCATTAATCGCTTATTTTTTGGATAAAAACACAGCGGCGGGTTACACAGAATACCAATTACCACATTTGGTAAACGAAGCATCTGGTTTTGGTACGGGGCAATTGCCAGATAAAGAAGGGCAGATGTACCATGTAACCGAAGATAATTTATATTTAATTCCTACAGCCGAAGTACCAGGAACTAACATTTTTAGAGATGTGGTTTTGAATGAAAGTGAGCTACCTATTGGCATCACAGGGTACACACCATGTTTCCGTCGTGAAGCAGGAAGCTACGGTGCGCATGTACGTGGATTAAATCGTTTACACCAATTTGATAAAGTGGAAATTATTCGTGTAGAGCATCCATCAAAATCTTATGAAGCTTTAGATGGTATGATTGACCACGTAAAAGGCATTTTACAGGAATTAAAATTACCTTATCGAATTTTAAGATTATGTGGTGGCGATACTTCTTTTGCGTCGGCCTTAACTTACGATTTTGAAGTGTTTTCTACCGCACAAGACCGTTGGTTAGAAATTTCATCGGTTTCAAACTTTGAAACCTTTCAAGCAAATCGTTTAAAATTACGTTTTAAAAATAGCGAAGGTAAAAACGAATTAGCACATACCTTAAACGGAAGCTCTTTGGCTTTACCACGTGTTTTAGCTGGTATTTTGGAAAACTATCAAACTAAAGATGGTATTGTAATTCCAGAAGTTTTACAAGCTTATACTGGTTTTAAAATTATAGATTAGTTTTTTAGAATTTTTTTACACGAATTTCACCAATTTATATGAATTAAATTTCGTGTAGATTGGTGAAATTCGTGTTTTATATGTAAAGCGTTATAAATCAAAATTTTGAATAAAAAGCTTACATTTAATGAGTCTAAGTTTAAAAAAACCGACCAACCGTAAAATATTAACGTTTTTTAACGATTTTACTTTGTTTTCTTTTGCGTTTTTAAAAATATTTTAGAAGTTAGAGGCACCAAATCTATTAAACCTACTTGCCATGAAAAATATTAAACGCTTCGTGATTTTAATTGCACTTGTTTTTTTTACCAGCATGGTGTTCTTTTCAGATTTTCATATTTCTAAACCTGAAAACAATACTACTTCAATTGTAAGTAAATAAGGGATTTCATTCTTTATATTAAGATTGTCCCCAATCAGTATTACATCGTTTTTTATATTAACGGTAGTTAATGGAACATTTATTTTGGTTGGTTAGTGCCCGAATTTTTATTCGGGCATTTTTTTATAATTATATTAGCAAAAGCAACACAGCGTATTTGCTATCTTTACCCTATAAACCATCCATAACTAAATTTTCGATACATAATGGAATGTATCTATGGATATCTCCCGATAGCTATCGGGATGACCAATAAAAACAATAGATAAAAACACATGAAAATTCTATTTATTTTATGCTTTCTATTTTGTACCAATGTGTATTCACAAGACGATGAAATGTTGGCTAGAGAATATTATAAAAATGGGGATTTTGAAAAGGCATTGTTTGAATATAAAAAATTATATGCCCAATATCCAAATTATAATTACGTATTTCCTTTAGTAAGTTCATATCAAGAATTGGAGCAATATGATGAAGCACAATCATTTTTAATAGAAACAATTCAACGTTTTAAATCTCCAGCTTTTATGGTAGAATTAGGCTATAATTATCAGTTAAAAAACGATCAGGAAAATGCCTCTTTAAACTATAACAAAGCCCTAGAGAGTATTAATGCAAATCCTATAAATGTTAATTCTATTGTTAGAAGCTTTCAAAGTCATTCACTTATAAATGAAGCGGTGTTGGCTTATGAAAAAGCGATGGTTTTAAAGCCAGAATATAATTATAATCTGCAATTGGCTCAGTTATATGGCGAACAGGGAAACATAGAAAAAATGTTTACGAGTTATATAGATTTTGCCAAATCAAATCCCAATTCTTTAGGGAATATTAAACGTGCCATTAGTGATTTTACAAGTGAAGACAGTGAAAATGAAAACAATATAATATTCAGGAAAATTCTGCTAAAAAAAGCACAACAAGAACCAGATGTTTTTTGGAATGAATGGTTAAGTTGGTTGTTTATTCAGCAAAACGATTTTAAAAAAGCATTTGCCCAAGAGAAAGCTATTTTTAATAGATACCCCGAAAGTTTATATAGAATAGAGGAATTGGCAGGCATCGCATTGAGTAAAAACGAACCAGAAACTGCCAAAGAAATTTATACTTATATTACAGCAACGGCACAAGATTTAGATATTTTATTAGAAGCACATTATAATTTAATTCAATTAGAAACGAAACAAAATACAAAAGAAAACTACGATGCTATTGATGCAAATTACCAAGAGCTGTTTAATAAATTTGGTACATTTTCGCAAACATTACAGCTTCAAATAGCGTACGCCCACTTTTTAGCATTTTATAAAAATGATACAAAAAGAGCAACAGCATTTTTAGAAAAAACATTGGAACTACCACTTTCCGAAATACAACAAGCCGAAGTAAAATTGGAATTAGGAGACATTTTAGTATTACAAGAAAAGTTTAACGATGCCTTAATTTACTATACACAAATACAACGCAATGTAAAAAACAGCACCATTTCGCAAGAAGCACGTTTTAAAGTAGCCAAAGCAAGTTATTACAAAGGCGATTTTAAATGGGCAGAATCGCAACTTAAAATTTTAAAAGCATCAACATCACAACTTATTGCTAATGATGCCTTGGATTTAAAGCTGCTTATTACCGATAATAAATACGAAGACTCCTTGCAAATTGCCTTAAAAAAATACGCCAAAGCAGATTTATTATCTTTTCAAAATAGAAATGAAGAAGCCATCGCCCTTTTAGAAACCATTTTAAAGGAACATAAAACTGAACCTATCATACCACAAGCTTTATTTAAACTAGCGCAATTATTTGAAGATAAAGCCCAGTTTGAAAAAGCCGAAGCCAATTACAATGCTATTATTACAAATTATGGTGATGGTATTTTGGTGGACGATGCTTATTTTAAGCTCGCAGAACTTTATGAAAACAAATTAAATCAGCCAGAAAAAGCAAAAACCTTATACGAGAAAATTATTTTTAATCATGCCGATAGTATTTATTTTATAGAGGCTAGAAAGAAGTATAGAGCTTTACGTGGGGATGCTATAAATTAGTTTGCAGTCTCGGTTTACAGTCTCATTTTCAACAACTAAACAGCTAAACAACAAACATGATAATATACAACGTAACTTCGAACATAGATGAATCCATTCACGATGAATGGTTAACTTGGATGAAACAAGAACACATTCCACAAGTTTTAGGAACTGGAAAGTTTGAAAAAGCCACATTGGTAAGAGTTTTAGTTGAAGAAGATATGGGTGGCGTTACCTATTCCGTTCAATATAAAACACCATCGCGTGAAGTTTTAGAAGCTTATTATAAAGAAGATGCTCCGAAATTAAGAGGGGAGGCCCTGAGGAAATTTGCCGATAAAGTATTAGCTTTTAGAACCGAACTTGAAATTATCGATGAGTATTCTATAACATTTAATTAATTGTACGTGCTTAATAAAATAACATTGGTCTTTTTTTTAACCCTGTTCAGTTGTTTGCTATCAGGTCAAGAAGTTCAAAACGTACTTTTACTATCAGGCAAAAAAACACATGGTTATGGTTATCATGAATGTAACTCAGATATAACCATTTTAGCAGAATTGTTAAAAAAACAAACAGAAATAAATTTTAACCCTTTAGTTTTTTTAAATGGAGACTGGCCTGATGCAACACAACTAAAATCGGCTAATGCCATCGTCATTATTTGTGATGGTGATGAAAAACATATACTTAATAATAAGGTAGAGGAATTTAATTCATTGCAAAAAACCAAAATAGGGGTTTTATTTCTTCATTATGCTACAGTTCCAGAAGAAAAACTATATCCTTACTTTGAAAAATGGCTTGGAGGATTCTATAATAGGTTTAAAGAACCAAAGACTATTACAAAATTCACACACGTAAAGATTATACCTAATAAAAAACACGCCATAAATAACGGGGTATCTTCGTATAAATTATTTGATGAAATTTATTACGAAATGGATTTAGATTCTACAAGCAAAGTCATTGGAAAAGCCATACAAATTAACAAAACCCCTTTGTTTAATAATGAGCAGGAAGAAACGCGATATTTTAAAGATAAAGCGTATTTATTCAAATCGAACCCTAAAGTTGTTTATTGGAGTTATAAGAGGGAAAGTGGTGGATTAAGTGTGGGCATTACAGCTGGACATATACACTGGAATTTTTGGAATGAAAAAAATATTAGAAAGCAACTACTTAATTCTGTTGCTTGGATCGCCACAGGAAAGGTTCCTAAAAAAGGCTTAAATCCATTTGAAGTTACTAATGCATTATTACTTAATAACCACTCAAAGCTTGAAGACTACTAAAAAAGGTAATTTTGTATACCTTTAAACCTTTGTTTCTTTGCACCTTTGCGCCTTTGTGAGAAATCTTTTTTTATATTCATATATTTGTGGCAACTCCCATTAACTAAAACCCAAAACGAAATGACCGTTAAAGCAAAAAAGCATTTAGGACAACATTTTTTAAATGATGAAACTATTGCGCAAAAAATTGCCGATACTCTTACATTAAAAAATTACAAAACGGTTTTAGAAATTGGTCCGGGCATGGGTGTGCTTACCAAATATTTATTGCAAAAAGAGGTTACTACGCATGTTATTGAAATTGATACCGAATCGGTAGAATATTTACAAGCCAACTATTTAAACCTAGCGCCAAGAATTATTGAAAAAGATTTTTTAAAATACGATTTAAACCTTGTTTTTAAAGGAGAACCTTTTGCTATTATTGGCAATTTTCCTTATAATATTTCTACTCAAATCGTTTTTAAAACTTTGGAAATGCGGGACCAAATTCCCGAGTTTTCGGGAATGTTCCAAAAGGAAGTTGCCGAACGTATTTGCTCCAAAGAAGGCAGTAAAGTGTATGGCATTTTATCCGTTTTAGCTCAGGCTTATTATGATGCCGAATATTTATTTACCGTGCCTCCTTCGGTATTCAATCCGCCACCAAAAGTAGAGTCGGGTGTATTGCGTTTAACCAGAAAAGCAGATTATTCATTACCATGCGACGATGCACTATTCTTCAAAGTTGTAAAAACAGCTTTTCAGCAACGAAGAAAAACACTTCGTAACAGTTTAAAAACATTCAATTTAAGCGATAATTTGAGAGAAGATAGTATCTTTGACAAACGTCCGGAACAATTAAACGTACAGCAGTTTATTCAGCTAACAAAATTAATTGAAAACGACCAATAAACATCGCACACTTTGTCTGAAGAAATAGAAAACATACAATTTGAACTAACCGATGAATTAATCAGTCAGGTTGAACGTCTTATTGAAGCACGGGATAACAAAGCGCTTCAAAAACTTTTAAAAGACTTTCACCACGCCGATATTGCCGAAATTCTAGATGAATTAGATTTAGATGAGGCTATCTATATCATCAAACTCTTAGATTCAGAGACTACTGCCGATATCTTAATGGAGCTCGATGAAGATAATCGAGAAAAAGTATTAAGAAACTTATCTTCAAAAGAAATCGCAGACGAAATTGGCGAGTTAGATACCGATGATGCTGCCGATATCATTTCAGAATTACCAGAAGACAGAAAACGCGAAGTTATTTCGCATATTGAAGATAAAGAACATCAGGCTGAAATTGAAGAATTACTAGCTTATCATGAAGATACTGCGGGTGGACTTATGGCAAAAGAACTAGTTAAGGTGTATGAAACCTGGACTGTTGCAGGGTGTTTGCGCCGTATTCGAGGACAAGCCAAAGAAGTAACCCGTGTGCATTCCATTTATGTGGTCGATAAAAAAAATAAATTAGTCGGCCGCCTATCATTAAAAGATCTTATTGTTGCAAAAAGCGACCAAAAAATAGCCGAAATATCCAACTCTAGTGTTGATTCTGTAAACGTACACGACGATGCCGAAGATGTTGCCAGAATCATGCAGAAATACGATTTGGAAGCCATTCCAGTAGTAGATGACAATCAAATACTTTTAGGTAGAATTACCATTGACGACATTGTGGACGTCATGAAAGAAGAGGCGGAAAAAGATTACCAATTGGCCGCAGGTATCACCGCCGATGTAGAGGCCGATGATAGCATTTGGGAACTCACCAAAGCGCGTTTACCATGGTTATTAATAGGTATGTTTGGAGGTATTGGAGCCGCAAGTATCATTAACGGATTTAGCGATGCCATGTTAAAATTTCCGGCATTGTTAATGTTCATTCCGCTTATTCAAGCAACCGCAGGAAACGTAGGTGTACAATCATCAGCCATCGTAGTACAAGGTTTGGCAAACGATTCCATTGATGGAAATGTTTTAAGCAGACTTTTTAAAGAGTTTTTGTTGGGTTTAGTAAACGGTCTCGCCATTGCATGCATCGTTTTACTCATCAGTCATTTTGTATTCCAAACCACCTATTTAGAATCTTTAACCATATGCGTCGCCCTAATTTCAGTCATCATTATGGCAGCATTAATAGGTACCTTCATCCCCATATTTTTAGATAAACGCGGTATCGATGCCGCCGTTGCTACAGGGCCATTCATTACCACCAGTAACGATGTGTTTGGTATTTTAATGTACTTTTTAATAGCCAAACTTATTCTAGGTTTTTAAATAATTTGGGCGTTACCCCATCGGGTCGCGCCTTCGGCTTAATCTTTTTTTTGTCATTCC
This sequence comes from Mariniflexile fucanivorans, assembly GCF_004341235.1. Classification (GTDB taxonomy): domain Bacteria; phylum Bacteroidota; class Bacteroidia; order Flavobacteriales; family Flavobacteriaceae; genus Mariniflexile; species Mariniflexile fucanivorans. Next base: position 364,096 of record NZ_SLUP01000005.1, on the reverse strand, counting down.
TGTGAAGGCAGGAAGCCACTATCTAAATTTTAGTTTATACCGAAGGTCATTTCAGCCATAAAGAAAAACAAAAGGATACCGCTTCAAATGTGAAAAATTCACGAATTCATTAATTTAAAATATAAACCAATGCGTAATTCCTAAAGCAGCCATCCTCTAAGTTCAGTATTTATAAATTAAGGATTTGTAGACCATAAAGCAGCGCTTTTTAACATGGCTCTTCTTGGTAATTTTAATCCAGCAACAATTAATTCAGCAAAATCTTCGGGTTGTAAAACACTATCTTCTGTCCCTTCTTTGGCAATACCTAAGTCAATCGACATATCAGACACAATAGTGCTTGGTGTTAAAGTACAAACTCTAATATTGTTTTTACGCACTTCTTTCATGAGTGATTCCGACATCCCAATAACAGCAAATTTTGAAGCCGAATAGGCCGAAGTCGATGCATTTCCGCTCAACCCTGCGGTAGAAGCCACGTTAATAATATCGCCTTCATTTTGATTTATCAAGTACGGAAGCACCTCTTTAGTCACATAATACATACCCATCACATTGGTTTGAATAATCTGGCTCCATTGGCTCACTTCCATGTCATTAAACGTCCCAAAAGCCGCAATACCTGCATTGTTAACTAAAATATCCACAGAACCCAGCGTTTTTATAATGGTATGAATACCTGTTTTTACTTCTTCATAATTACCAACATCAAAAACGGCATAGGTAGCTTTAATTCCAAAAGCCTTTAATTCAGAGACGGTTTCCTTTAAAACGGCTTCGTTTCTACCTGTTATAGCAACATCAATGCCTTCTTTTGCAAAAGCTATGGCAGTTGCCTTTCCTAAACCGCGACTACCACCAGTAATAATGGCTTTTTTATTTTTTAAATGATTCATATTCGTTTTTATTGAAATTATTAGAAATGAGTAGGATTTCGTTTAAATGAAACACACTCGGAAGTAAACAAATTTAGGGGTTTTTTACGATAAGGAGAAAGGATTTAGATATTCTTAACTTTAGAATAAAATGGGGCTTGGTAACCTGACTAATTTAATTTCTAATCAAGTGCATTATTTCAAAGTTTTAAAAGGGTTAAGAATATCAACAGATATTCGAACGGCATTAATCCCTACGCAGAGGCAGGGTTCAATTAAAAATTCAAATATTCAACCTCAAATTTATTATCTAAAAGTGATGCCAAAACTTCGGTCTTTCCGTTAGTAAAAAATTGATAATTTCCTTTTGCTATTTGGGTGTTTAATAAATGGTGTTTTTCTAAAATCACTTTAGTTTGGCGTGCTACAGCTTCACCAGAATCTATAATCTTCACATTGTTTGGAAGTAATTCAACTAATAAAGGCATTAAATAGGGGTAATGTGTGCAACCCAAAACTAAGTAATCGATATTAGCGTCAATCATGGGTTGTAAATAGATTTTCAGCAAATCTTTCATGGCTTCGGTATGCAATTGGCCACTTTCAATAAGTTCTACAATGCCTTCACCAATGCGTTCAATAATGTTAGTGTTGTTGGCGAATAGGTTGGTTGTTTTATGAAATAACTCACTGGATAGTGTTCCTTTTGTAGCCAAAATACCTATAGCTTTAGTTTGTGTGTTAAGCGCCGCAGGTTTTATGGCAGGTTCTATGCCTATGATGGGAATGTTATAAGATTCTCTAAGTACATGAATGGCATTAGTAGTGGCGGTGTTACAAGCTACTACAATAATTTTACAACCTTGGTTAATAAGGTGTTCAACATTTTTAATACTTAAATTAATAATGGTTTCCTTGGTTTTTAAACCATATGGCGCATTGGCGCTATCGGCTAAATAAATGGTGTTTTCATTTGGTAAAAGCAAGTTGATTTCTTTCCAAATAGAAGTGCCACCAACACCAGAATCGAATATGCCAATAGGTTGTTTGCTCATAGGTTAAATACTGATTTTTTGTAACATTGTACGTTATCGAGATGTTTTTATAAATTTAAAATCATTAAGTTCTCGACTGCGCTCGAACGGACATGTAACAAAAATAAAAAAGCTGTCTTGTATAAGACAGCTTTTAGTAATTTTATTTTTTTAATTCCCAATGCTTGCTCATTTATGGAATTTGGATTTTTTGCTCTTTTAAAATTTCATTTAGATATTAGATACCTAATTCTTTTTTAACGTCGTCCAATAAGTTTTTACCATCCGCTAAAATAGTAACACCTTGAGAGGCATCCAATACATAATCAAAACCTTGTGCTCTACCTACTTTTAAAATAGCAGCTTTTGCTTTTTCTGTAATAGGTTGTAACAAATCCAATTCTTTTTTCTGTAAATCTTTTTGAGCATCTGCTTGAAATTGTTGAATACGTTGTTGTTTTTCTTGAATTTCTTGACCTCTTTTTGCGTTCTCATCTTCTGTTTTAGTAGCGGCTTCAGCTTCGTATTGTTTTAATAACGTTTGAAACTCGGTAATAGAACTTTGAATGTCTGTTTGGTAGGTTTTGCTTAAAGTTTCAAGTTGCTTTTGTGCTTCTTTCATCTCTGGCATAGCCGTAATTAATTCTTGCGTATTTATATGAGCAATTTTGCCTTGAGCGTTAGAGAAACTTACTGTTCCAATACATAATGCAGTTGCTAATAATAGGGTTTTAATTTGTTTCATTTTTAAATAGTGTTAATGTGTTATAAATTGTTTATCTGTTGTTATTTATACTGTCTTTTGCTTTTTGACGTTCTTCAAGAATTTTCTTTTTTCTGTCTTCCAATTCTTTTTTTCTAGCTTCTCTTTCAGCTAATTTTTTTTGTCTATTTTCTTCAATAAGTTGTGCTTGGGTTTTGGTTTCTTCAACTGTTTCTTCTGTTGCTCCCGCTTTTGTTTCAACAGTTTTTGCTGTTTCTTCTGCTTTTACTTCAGAATCATTAGTTGTTTTTCTTTCGTCTAACTTATCTTGTTTTGCTTTTTCACGTTCTTCCAATATTTTTTGACGCTTTTCTTCGGATTCTTTTACTTTTGCTGCACGAGCATCTAAAATTTCTTGTCGGCGTTTTTCAACAGCACTTTCGCGTTCTGCTTTTTTCTCTTCTAATTCTTTTTCACGTGCTTCCAGTTCATAATTAATTTCTGGTACTAATTCTTCACCTTCAGCGGCTTTACGTTCAGCTTTTGTTTCCGCTTGGGTACGTTTTGCACTTCTTGTGATGCTTCGTATTATTTGATCGCTTAAATCAAATTGTTTTGCCGAATATAACATGACAGCATCCGATGATTTATCAAAAATAAAATCGTACTGTTTTGTTGCCGCCATATCTTGAACCGCTGCAAAAATTTGGTCTTGAATAGGCTGCATTAATTGTTTTTTCTGAATGAACAAATCGCCATTAGGTCCAAAGCGTTTTTGCTGATAATCTAAAATCTCCTTTTCTTCAAAAGAAATGTCTTCTTCGCGTTCATTAATAAGTTCTGCTGTTAAAAGAGCTTTTTCGTTGCTTAAGTCTTTTCGTTTTTGTTCTATGGTACTTAATTGGGCATCAATATCTTTTTTCCATTTATCAGCTTTTTCATTTAATTGCGCTGTAGCTTCTTGGTATTCTGGAATATTCTCTAAAATAAACTCGGTGTCAATATATCCTATTCTTGAACCACGTTGCGCATTCACCGAAAAAGAGGTTGCCATAAAAACTAATGTCAGTAAATAAAGAACGTTATTTTTCATCTGGTTGTGTTTATTGTTTTTATCTGACAGATGCAATTCGCATAAAAATATTTCTATAATTTTTGAAACTCCCGTTATGCTCATTTCATGTGTGTCTGTTTTTAATATCTAATTGGTTTTAAATTCTAAAAATCGACAGATAATTTTCATGCTTCTGTCACTTTTTTGAATTATATTTTCATCTGATTAATTTTATTATTTTTTCAATGGTCAGATGCAACTCGCAAATTAAACATTTTCAGATTAAATAAAAATTTTAGCTTGCTCATTTCAAAAATAACGAAATATAATTTCAAAAATTTTATTTGGCATTTAAATCATCAAAGTGTTATTAGAAAAAATCGTGCCAAATTAAAATTGTTGTCCAATTATGAAGTGTGTTTCCCATCCATGAGCTTTGGTTTCACCTAATGATTCTAAAGGATCGAACCCATGACCAAAGTCAATTCCTAATAAACCGAATGCTGGCATAAAGATGCGAATCCCTAAACCTGCAGAGCGTTTAATTTCAAAAGGATTATAGTCTCTAAAGTTATTATAGGATGCACCACCTTCTAAAAAGCCTAATGCGTAAATTTTTGCAGATGCTTTTAATGTAATAGGGTAGCGTAATTCCAATGAAAATTTATTGTAAATAGTGCCACCATCGTTATCAGATAATGATTGGTTAGGGTAACCACGTAGTGCAATCGCTTCTCTACCATCTAAACTATAAGTACCTAAACCATCACCACCTAAATAGAAACGTTCAAAAGGTATGACGCCTCTGTCATTATTATAGGCGCCTAGAAAACCGAATTCTGTACTTGGTCTTAATACCAAATCTTTGGTGATTTGAGTGTACCATTCGCCTTTAAAGTTTACTTTGTAGAATTCCAACCATTTGTAACGTTCCTGATCAATCTTAGCTAGTTCTGTAGCATCCTGATCTGTAACAGCTTGTTCTCTATCCTCTTTTAATTGTGAGTAATCTACACCATCAAATAATGAATAAGGAATGGATAGTTTTGCAGTAACACCAAATTTTGAACCTCCTGTTGGATAAATGGGATCAATGTTAGTATTATCTCTACTTAAACCAACTGTATATGATAAGTTATTTGCATACCCATCACCGAAAGTAAATAAGCCAGTGTTATAATTATTTAAATCGTAACGTTGATAACTAATGGCTTGTGATAATACAAAGAAATCATCAGGTACTTGTAAACGCTTTGCTAAACCAAAGGTAATACCTGTAATGTTGAAGCTTTTAGATTTATCAGCATTTCCAGTTGTGTAATCATATAAAAACTGCTTAGTATGTGATATAGATGTTGAAAATTGTACAGGGCGTTTGCCACCTAACCAAGGTTCGGAAAATGAAAAACTATAGGTTTGATAAAAACGGCTAGCTTGTAAGCGTAATGCTAATTTTTGACCGTCTCCCATTGGGATAGGCTTGTAGGCATCTTTTTTGAAGATGTCTTTAATAGAGAAGTTATTGAAGGACAACCCTAAAGTACCTATAAAGCCACCGCCACCATAACCACCTTGTAACTCAATTTGGCTAGACCCCGTTTCTTTAACCGAGTATTCCATGTCTATAGTACCCTCGTTTGGATTTGGATTGTTAAAGTTAGGTGATATTTCTTGAGCATCGAAGAATCCTAATTGACCAAGTTCCCTAACGGTACGTACCACATTAGCTTTGCTATATAGTTGACCAGGACGGGTTCTAATTTCTCGATATATAACGTGGTCGTTCGTTTTGTCGTTACCAACTATGGATACGTTGTTAAAATATGCAGGTTTACCTTCTGATATTCTAATTTCCATATCGATAACATTGTTGGTTGCGTTAACTTCAACTGGGTTAATGCTGGAAAACAAATAACCGCTGTTTTGATATAGGTTAGTTATATCATCTGCATCTGGTTTCGTATTATCTGCAATACGCTTTTGTAGCAAAACACCATTGTAGGTATCGCCTTTTCTAATGCGTAACATTCTGGTTAACTGCTCGTTTGTGTAAACGGTGTTTCCAATAAATGAAATGTCGCCAAAGGAGTATTGAGTACCTTCACTAACTCCTATTTTCAAGGAGATGGTTTTATCATCATTATAAATAATACTATCCGATAAAATACGCGCATCTCTATAACCATTCTCTTTGTATTTTTCAACAATATGGCCCAAATCTGCTTGATAAGAGGAGTCAATAAATTTAGAACGTTTTAAAATACGAAGACGATTGATTTTTTTAGTGCCTTTCATACTTTTACGAAGGTATTTATCACTTAATACTTCGTTGCCATTAAACACAATGTCTTTTATTTTTACTTTTTCACCTTTATCAATATTAAGAACCATATTAACTCGGGCTGTTGGCGTAGAATCTTTAACTTCAATAGTATTTATGTGTACTTTAGAGTTTAAAAAACCTTCTTTTTTATATTTTTTATTTAGGAAGTTTTTTGTGGTTGTGAGTAGGTTTTCGGTAACTTTTACACCTTTATTTAATTTGGTGTCTTTAATAATACCTTCGTGTTTGCCTTTTTTTACACCATTAATTTTCAATTCGTAAAGTTGTGGCAGGTCGGATAATCTGATTTCTAAATAAGCAACATTACCTTCTATTTTGGTAATGTAAATCTCGATATCACTAAATAATTTGGAGTTCCAAAGTTTTTTAATGGCATCGCCAATATCTTCACCAGGAATGGACATTTCCTTTCCTTTGCTTAAACCGGAGTAGGTTACAATGGTTTGCTCGCTAAATGAGGTGTTTCCAGAAACTGAAACTTCTCCTAAAATGTATTTTTTACCGTTGCTATATGGTAATTCCTGCGCTTGAATACTCATGCTGCTTACTAAAAGTAACACAGCACTACAATGTTTTAAAAATGTTGTCAAAGATAAAATATTAGCTAAGTTGTTCACTTGTTTTCCCAAATCGTCGTTCTCTTTTTTGATATTCAATAATAGCTTCATACAGATGCTGTTTTGTAAAATCTGGCCATAATACGCTAGTAAAATACAATTCGGCATAAGCTATTTGCCAAAGTAAAAAGTTGCTTATACGTTGTTCGCCACTGGTTCTAATAAGCAAATCTACGTCTGGTAAATTTCGCGTGTAAAGATGCTCATTTATAATTGATTCATCAATTTTTTCGAGCGAAATTATATTATTTTTAACTTTAAGACTAATCTCTTTAACAGTATTTAGCAATTCTTCACGTGAGCCGTAGCTTAAAGCTAGGGTTAAAGTCATTCGAGTATTGTTTTTTGTTTGGTCTATTACTTCGTGAAGTTCCTTATAAACTTTTTTAGGTAAAGTGCCTAAATTGCCTATGGCTGCTAGTTTTATATTATTGTCTTGAAGTGTTTTAATTTCTTTTTTCAGCGAAGAAACTAGAAGTTTCATAAGTGTTTGGACTTCTAATTTTGGGCGATTCCAATTTTCGGTTGAAAAAGCATAAAGTGTTAAGTTTTCAACTCCAAGTTCAGCGCAAGCTTCTACGGTTTGTTTGACGGATTTTGTGCCATTTTCATGACCAAAAGCACGCATCATGCCCTGTTGTTTTGCCCAACGACCATTGCCATCCATAATGATTGCAATGTGTTTGGGTAAATTTTTGCTTTGTACTGTTTCCTTTAAATCCATTTTAATTTACACAATAACATGGTTTTATACCAAATGTATAGGTTAGGGTGATGCCCGAAAAAACATACCAATCGTTATTATTTATATTGCCAAATCGGTATTGTTGATGGTCAACACTATCTGGTAAACTACCGTCTATCTCATCTGAAAATGTATAACGTGCACCTACCTCAGCGCCTATAATAATATTTCCTAATATATTTGTTTTATAACCTAAAACCATGGGGATGCCATATGCCCAACTATAATTGTTTTCACTGGTTTGTACACCATTAATAAAATAATAGTTTTGGTGATTAGCAACACTTAATCCTGTATATAAATAAGGTGTTCCAATTTTATGACCTGAGTGTAAATTGAAATCCATAAAAGTGAATTCCATACCAGCAGAAATTTCTAATAGATTGGTGTCTAGTTTATAATCTCTTTGTATACGTCGTGGATCATCCGATTTGTTGTCGCTTGCTTTTAAATCTGAATACATTAAAGAAACTCTCCACGAATGCCTTGGGCTTCTATTCCATTTATAAAGAATGCCCAATGTTGGACTGTTGGGGTTAATATAATCGGTAGCACCTACGTCGCCAATAAAATTACTACCACCTACAAATATGCCTAATTCGTTAATTTGGGAGTGGCTTAATTGAATGGTTAATATGCTTAATATCAATATGGTTAAATGCCTCATAAATATTCAAAAGTTTGCAAATATAATAAATAAGATTAGCCTAATGCAATTTGAGCTAAATTGTATTAGTGTAAAACAGTATTTATATGAAATTATTGTTTAATTCCGCTTATCTTCTCCCCAAAGTAGTTTTTTTCGAAGCGTATCTAAAAAGCTTTCATTTAAAAGATCAATCATTTTAATTTTAAAATCGGCTTTTTTAATTTTTATGATAGTACCATTTTCCAAGGTTGCTATTCTGGAATCCAATGAAATTAAATGGCTTTCTTCTCGACCTTCTACTCTTAATTGAATTTCGGTTGAATCTGGGATAATTAAAGGGCGCGCACTTAAATTATGTGGAGCAATAGGCGCCAACACAAAACTATTGGTATCTGGTGTAATTACGGGGCCACCACAGCTTAAAGAGTAACCTGTTGATCCTGTTGGTGTTGAAACAATTAAGCCGTCACTCCAATAGGAGGTTAAATATTCGTCGTTTAAATAGGTTTCTACAGTAATCATGGAAGTGGTATTCTTTCTGCTTACTGCAATTTCGTTTAAGGCGAAATTTAATGATTTAACATCCTCGTTTTCTGGCGATGTTTCTATGGAAAGCAAACTGCGTTCGGATATTTTATATTTACCATCTATAATGTTTTGGATGGCATTTTCTATTTGGTTTACTTGTATGGTAGCTAAAAAACCTAAACGCCCCGTATTGATTCCTACTATGGGAATGTCCATATCTTTTACAAAAATAATGGCGCGTAAAATGGTACCATCGCCACCAACACTTACCAAGAAATCGAACGATTTATCTAAAGTATCGAAGGTTTTAAACGATTTGTAATCGTCAAAATTAGGTGCTTCTTTTTTTATAAGATTGAAAAACTCGGTTTCAATATAGGCATCGGCGTTTTTCTTTAATAAATAATCGAATAACCGCTCTACCGAATCTGTAGTGGTTTTATTGTAAAATCGTCCAAAAACGGCAACCTTCATATGTTTAAATATTTGTTTAAATAATCCGATCTTTCTTTCAAGCTTTCCAAATAACTATCTTCCTCGTGTCCAGATACAATATCATAGCTGTAGCGACGGAAGGTTTGAATAATTTCATTAAGTCCAGTATTACCAATTTTTAAGGTAATTTGAATTAAGTCAGGCTCCATTTTAGATACATAGGCGCCCAACAATCTACCGCCGTTAGATTCTACTATTTGGCTAACTTCACTAAAGGAATAATCGTTAATGCCTTTTTCAATTACCAATATGCCTCCAGGATCGGAGAAAAAAGGCGAATCGCTAAATAAGCTAATAACTTCTTTCAATTCATAATAGCCCAAATACTTGTTTTGATTGTTTAAAACGGGCATAATATTAGTGGAATTTACAGCAAAAGCCTCTAAAACATCGAGCCATTGTGTAGAGTCGCGTACAAAAAAGTTTTCAATAGCATATTTGTAGTCGTTAAGCGTTTTATCGCCGTCAAAACAATGGGCATCGGTTTCAGAAAAACTTCCTAAATAGATGTTATCATCGTCTTGAATAGGAATATGCGAATAAGTTAATTGGTTAAACAATTGCTGCAAATCGCTTATTTTGCTATTACTATTTAATGGCTTTATGTCGTTAATAATAAATTCTGAAAGTTCCATTTTCCTATTTGTATGATTGCAAATTAATCAAAAAAAAAGCATATAAGCCTGTTCTACTTTGTATTTTTGTCATTTAAAACAGTGATACATGACAAAGTTAAGTGTAAATATCAACAAGATAGCAACTTTAAGGAATTCTAGAGGGGGCGATGTGCCCAATGTGGTTCAGTTTGCAAAAGATGTGCAACGTTTTGGTGCTGAAGGCGTAACGATACATCCAAGACCCGATGAGCGCCACATTCGTTACCAAGATGCCCGCGACTTAAAACCAGTTGTTTATACTGAATATAATATTGAAGGAAATCCTGTAAAATCGTTTCTAGATTTGGTTTTACAAGTGAAACCAACCCAAGTTACCTTGGTGCCAGATGCAGAAGATGCCATTACAAGTAACGCTGGCTGGGATACGATAAAGCACAAAGATTTTTTGGTGGATGTTATTAAAGAATTTCAGCAAAATGGCATAAGAACTTCTATTTTTGTAGACCCTGTTTTAGAACAAATTGAAGGAGCAAAAGCCACAGGAACCGATAGAATTGAACTGTACACCGAAGGTTTTGCACATCAATACAGTTTAGGAAATAAAGAAGCCATAGAGCCATATGCCGCTTGCGCTGAATTAGCTAATAGTTTGGGTTTAGGTATTAATGCAGGTCATGATTTATCGTTGGATAATATCCAGTTTTTTAAAGAAAACATTCCGGGATTATTGGAAGTTTCTATTGGGCATGCCTTAATTGCTGAAAGTTTGTATTTAGGTATTGAGAACGTTATCCAAATGTATCTTCATAAACTTAAATAATTCGTAAATAAAAAATCGTAAATCGTTAATCAGATAATGCTTTTACATTCAAATATTATAGGCGAAGGACAGCCGTTTATTATTCTTCATGGATTTTTAGGAATGAGTGATAACTGGAAAACACTTGGTATTCAATTTAGTGAACAGAACTATCAGGTGCATTTGGTCGATCAACGTAATCACGGTCATAGTTTTCATGATAACGAATTTAGTTATGAAGCTTTGGTGGAGGATTTGAGGCATTATTGCGATGCGCATCAACTTGAAAACATTATTTTACTAGGGCATTCTATGGGCGGAAAAACCGCTATGTTGTTTGCTGCTACATACCCAGAATTAGTTTCAAAATTAATTGTTGCTGATATTTCACCTCGTTTCTACCCCGTACATCACGATGGTATTTTAGACGGTTTAAGTGCCTTGAACTTTGATATCATTAAAAGTAGAGGGGAAGCCGATAAAATTTTAAGTGGTTATATTTCGAATATTGGAATCCGACAATTTTTACTAAAAAACCTCTATTGGGTTGAAAAAGGTAAGCTGGGGTTACGAATGAATTTGGAAGTTTTAAAAGAAGAAGTAGCCGAAGTTGGCGAGCCACTACCATCGCAAGCAACCTTTGAAAAAGATACTTTGTTCCTACGAGGTGATCGCTCAGAATATATTGGTGTTGATGATGAAAGTATTATAAAAGCTCATTTTCCACATGCTAAAATTGTTACTATATCAAATGCAGGGCATTGGTTGCATGCCGAAAATCCTAAAGATTTTTTTGACACGGTGATGCGGTTTGTAAGATAAAAAGTCTTAATATAGTATATTCAATTTTTTATTAAGAAATTATGAAAGTATGTTTTCTTTTTGTGTTGGTTTTCCTGTTTTCCATGTCTGTTTCAGGACAAAAGGAAAATATAAGCGACGGTCCTTTTGAACAATATCACAAAAATGGGCAATTAAAAACGGTAGGTCAATATAAAAATAAAGAACGTGTTGGTAAATGGACATCCTATTACGATAATGGTAATATTTCATCTACTTATAGTTACTCGGATGGAAAAAGAGATGAGGAAATTACAAACTACTATAAAAACGGTAATGCTAGATACGAAGTAAAAAAAATAAATGATGTTTTTGTAGTTAAAGGTTTTTACGAAAATGGAAAATTGTTTTACGAAAGAATACTAAACAAAGGATATTATAAAGAGTATTTTGAAGATGAAGCATTAAAAATTGAAAGTAATTACGTTGATGGTAGTTTGTCGGGTATTTGGAAACAGTATTATCCAACAGGGCAACTAGAATGGGAAGTAACTTATAAAAATGACAATAAAGAAGGCTTTTATAAACAATTTTACGAAAACGGTAAGTTAAAGTTAGAAGGAGAAACTAAAGAGGATTTAAAAGACGGTAACGAAAAACAGTATAATGAAAGTGGTAATTTAACATGGGCAGGAGACTATTCAAAAAACCAATTAGATGGTGTTTGGGAACATTCTGGTGTTGATGGTAGTTTAATTGAAAAAGTAAAATATAAAAACGGAGAACTTAAATCGGAAGGTAGCTTAATCGCATTAACCAATACTGAAATTCCAGATGGTGTAATAGAAAGAGTTCCAATATTTCCTGGTTGTGAAAGATTTTCAGGTAATATGCTAAAAAAAACATGTATGTCCCAAAATATAGCACGTTTTGTTTCTGAAAGATTTAATACATCATTTGGGTCAGAACTTGGTTTAACCGGAAAGCAAAAAATATATGTTATCTTTAAAATAGACAAAACAGGAGGGGTAACAGGTGTAGATGCAAAATCAAATCACATTTCTCTTAATGCAGAAGCTATTCGTATTATAGGCTTACTGCCAAAAATGACGCCAGGGGTTGTTCGTGGTAAACCCGTAGTTGTGCCTTATAGTTTGCCTATTACCTTAGATTTAAAAAATGTTAAACCTAAATAAAACTAAAACAATACATTATGAGTGTTATCCTTAAACTTTTATTAACCGCATTAGCCGTATTTATTTTAGCCTATTTTTTGCCAGGTGTAGATTTATCTGGCGATGTTTAGGTTAATGCCATCATAGTCGCTATTGTTTTAGCTATATTAAATGTATTGGTAAAACCCATATTGGTTATTTTAACACTGCCAATTACAGTAGTCACTTTAGGTTTATTTCTATTAATAATCAATGCGTTAATTATTTTATTGGCCGATAAATTAATCGAAGGTTTTTCAGTGAGTAGTATCTGGACAGCCATACTGTTTAGTATTTTGCTTTCCATACTTCAATCTTTTCTGCATTCGCTTTTAAAAGAAGATAAAAAACCGCTTTAAATCAAGCGGTTAAAAACTTTGTCGGGTTGCAAAAATGTTATATTTTTGCAACCCGATTTTGATTAAATAAATTTCGGTTACAAAAGAATAAATATTTGTTAAATGCCTTAAAGGGCTTTATATCATTTAAAATGAATATTACAAGAGAAAACGTTGATGCATTAAATGCTGTAGTAAAAGTAGATATCGCTAAAGAAGATTATAGCGCTAAAGTGGAAAAAATCTTAACAGATTATCGTAAAACAGCAAACATCCCTGGTTTTAGAAAAGGTCAAGTACCAATGGGAATGGTTAAAAAGCAATACGGAAAAGCAGTATTGGTTGATGAAGTAAACAAATTATTGCAAGATGCGTTAAACAAATATCTTACTGAAGAAAAGTTAGATGTTTTAGGGCAACCACTACCAAAGCCACAAGACGCCATTAACTGGGATGCAGAAACATTATCGTTTGAATTTGAATTAGGTTTAGCTCCAGAATTTGAAGTTAATTTAAAGGCTAAAGATGCTATCACGCAATATAATATTATTGCCGATGATAAAATGATTAACGAGCAAATTGAGCGTATTCAAAAACAATACGGAAAATTAATTTCTCAATCTGTAGTAGAAAAAGATAGTGAAATTACAGGTGTTTATAAAAATGAAGAGCGCGAAATAGAGAACAAAGTAACGTTGACTTTAGATAAATTTAAAGGAAAAGCTACTGAAAAACAATTTATTGGCGCTAAAGTTGGCGATGTTATTACATTACAAACTAAGGGTCTTTATGAAGATGATCATGAATTAATGCACGCTTTAAAATTAGGTCATGATGATGTACATGGTTTAGATATTGAAGTTAGTTTTACAATTTCTGAAATCAATACACGTGAACTTGCCGATTTAGATCAAGAATTATTTGATAAATTATTTGGAAAAGATACTGTAAAATCTGTTTCAGAAGTAAAAGAGAAAATTAAAGAAGACGCTGAAAAACAATTTGCTCAACAAGCTGATCAGAAATTTTTAAATGATGTTACCGAGTATTTAGTTGAAAACACGAAGTTCGATTTACCTGCTGAGTTTTTACAAAAATGGATGCAAACTGCTGGTGAGCAACCATTAGATAGCGATCAAGCAAAAGAAGAATACGAAAAATCTGAAAAAAGCTTACGTTACCAATTAATTGAAGGTAAGTTAATTACGGATAACAATATTCAAATAACTATGGATGACATTAAAAATCATTCAAGAGACATGATAAAAGCACAAATGGCACAATTTGGTCAAATGAATCCTTCTGATAAAGAATTGGATGATATTGCTGCTCGTATTTTATCAAACCAAGAAGAAGCACGTCGTATTTCAGAACAGTTAGTAAGTCAAAAATTATTAGCGCTTTACAAAGAGAAAGCAAATCTTAAAGTAAAAGAATTAAGTTACGAAGATTTTGTAAAGGAAGTTTACGGAGATAAATAATCCTGTGCCTTTAAAGAATAATTCATTATATTTAGGCGCTATAATTAGCAAATTATAGCGCCTAATTTGTTGAGTACATTTAGCTTCAAAATATTAAAATCAGTTTTTAAGTGTTCGTTTTAAAATCACTCATTTGATAATTAGGAATTTAACCTAAAATAACAACAAGTAATAATTATGGATTACGCAAAAGAATTTGAAAAATTCGCGATAAAAGATCAAGGAATAAGCAGTACCTACTACAATAAAATCATGAGTAGTATGTACCCAACAAGCTTAACACCCAATATTATCGAAGAACGCCAAATGAACATCGCTATTTTCGATGTGTTTTCTCGTTTAATGATGGATCGTATCATTTTTATGGGAACAGCCATTAACGACCAAGTAGCAAATATTATTCAGGCACAACTACTATTTTTAGAAAGTACAGACTCGTCAAAAGACATCCAAATTTATATTAACTCTCCTGGAGGAAGTGTGTATGCAGGCTTAGGTATTTATGATACGATGCAATTCATAAAACCAGATGTTGCTACTATTTGTACAGGTATGGCCGCATCTATGGGTGCTGTTTTATTATGTGCAGGTGCTAAAGGAAAGCGAAGTGGTTTAACACATTCCCGTGTTATGATTCACCAACCATTAGGTGGCGCACAAGGGCAAGCAAGTGATATTGAAATTACAGCAAGAGAAATATTAATTTTAAAAGAAGAACTTTATAAAATTATAAGTAAGCATACAGGACAAGATTACGACAAAGTATATAATGATAGCGATAGAGATTACTGGATGAAAGCCGACAAAGCTAAAGAATACGGTATGATTGATGAAATTTTAGCACGTAATTAAATAATAATTCGTAATTTTAAAGAATTGTTATAGAGGGATTTATAATTTTAATTCCCCTAAAATATAAAGATTAATGGCAAAAGAAGAATTGGAATGTTCGTTTTGCGGCCGTAAAAAGCCAGAAACGAATTTATTAATAGCAGGGTTAGATGCTCATATATGCGATAGATGTATAGAGCAAGCGCACGGTATTGTGCTAGAAGAATCGAAGCAAAGTGAAAGCAGCGATTTATCGGCAGAATTAAAACTACGCAAACCTCAACAAATCAAGGCATTTTTAGACGAGTATATTATTGGACAAAACATGACTAAAAAAGTGATGTCTGTTGCAGTATATAATCATTATAAGCGTTTATTACAACCTGTTACAAAGGATGATATTGATATACAAAAAAGTAATATCATTATGGTCGGTCAAACAGGTACAGGGAAAACTTTAGTTGCCAAAACAATAGCTAGAATGCTTAATGTGCCTCTAGCAATCGTTGATGCGACTGTTTTAACAGAAGCAGGTTATGTTGGTGAAGATGTTGAAAGCATTTTAACCCGATTATTACAAGCGGCTGATTATAATTTAGAAAAGGCAGAAAAAGGTATTGTTTTTATTGATGAAATTGATAAAATTGCTCGTAAAAGTGATAACCCATCTATTACCAGAGATGTTTCTGGTGAAGGGGTTCAACAAGCCCTTTTAAAACTTTTAGAAGGTACTATTGTTAATGTGCCACCAAAAGGAGGCCGTAAGCATCCAGACCAAAAATTTATTGAAGTTAACACCGAAAATATATTGTTTATAGCAGGTGGTGCTTTTGACGGAATAGAACGTCACATATCAAAACGTTTAAACATGCAAGCGGTTGGATATAGTGCTTCAAAATCTGAAGAGGTTGTAGATCAAGATCACTTACTTCAATATATCATACCAAAAGATTTAAAAGACTTTGGATTAATTCCAGAGATTATTGGACGTTTACCTGTGCTTACATACATGGATCCGTTAGATGCCAAAACATTAAGAGCTATTCTTACAGAACCTAAAAACGCCATTATTAAGCAATATCAAAAGTTGTTTTCTATGGATGATATTGACTTTACCATAACCGATGGCGCTTTAGACCATATTGTAGACAAAGCTATTGAATACAAATTAGGAGCAAGAGGTTTACGTTCACTTTGTGAAGAGGTTTTAACAGATGCTATGTTTGAAATGCCGAGTAGTAACGATAAAAAATTAAATGTTACTAAAACTTATGTTGAAGATAAATTGGTTAAAACCACTTTAAAGAAACTAAAGGCGGTTTCATAAAATTCAAAAAAAACATTTATAAAAAAACCACGCTGATAAGCGTGGTTTTTGTTTTTTATGGAAATTAATTATTAATAAAGGACATTACGAGGATTATTCATGGTGTTTTTAAAAACTTTCTTAAAAGTATATTTATTTTAGTTCTTCACAATGTTCTTATAGCTGCTTTTAGATGATAGGACGAAATACTCGTTTAATAACTTTTAGGCAATGTGTTTTGTCGTTACTTCATTTTCCTAATTATAGAATAGGTGTTTTTTATTTCTATAAATCTTATAAAAATGTAATATAATACATTATTTTTGCATGTAAACTACTTACAATACGTAACGTGATAAGAATTGTCGTTTGTGTTTTTTTTCTGTTCTCAATGCCTTGGTGCTATGCACAAAAAGCTATGATACAAGGTAAAATAGTAGATGAAACAACCCATAATGGCTTACCGTATGCCGAAGTGACAATAAGCAATATTACACCTAAAGATAGCGTGTATGGCGTTATAACAAATGCGGCGGGAAGTTTTAAAATCTCAAAAATTCCTTATGGATCCTACCAATTGGTTGTTAGTTTTATGGGATATGCTAACCATAAGAAAGAAATTATGGTGAATACACCTACTTTAGAACTCGAAACTATTTTGTTAAAAGAAAAATCAGAAAAATTATCAGAAGTTTTGGTAAAAACATCAAAGCCTTCAATTCAATATAAAGTAGATAGGCAGGTTATAAATGCTTCTAGCTTTCCTTCTGCAAGCGTCGCTATGGATTTGTTAACTAACATTCCTTCATTACAAGTAGATGTAAACGATAATTTAAAATATCGCGGCGATGGTATTTTTAAGGTGTACATTAATGGGCATCCCGTACAAAATGGTACTGATAAACTAAGACAAATATCTGCAGATTTAATTGATAAAATTGAAATTATTACTAATCCTTCGGTAGTATATGGTTCAGAAGGTACTGCGGGTATTATACAGGTTTTATTGAAGAAGAACAGACTGCAAGGCTATGCTATAAATGCAAATAGTAAGGTTTCTACTTTAGGAGACGCCAATGGTTATTTGTCATTAGATAAAAAATCTGAAAAATGGGGCTGGTATTTTAATGCGACCGGTGGAGAAAGCGTTTGGTCCCAATTAGATGTGGTTAAAGAACAAACAGTTATTCACGGTTTATTGTCTTACAGCACGAACATTAACCAAAGTGAAAAAAATGGGCAAAAAAATCTATATATCGAGGCTGGATTTAATTATGACCTTACCGATAAAGATTATTTAGATTTAACATTTACACTTAATCCTATCAAAACGAATCAATTTAATGATGATTTAGGAGCTGTTATTGCTCAAAAAAACAGCATTATAGATACTGGTTTACAAGAAATAGAATCCTATCTTCTTAAATCAAATCGCATTACTAAATATCATTACATAGGCGGAAATCTAAATTTTTCACATTATTTTAATAAGGATAAAACACATAAACTTAGTGCTTATGCAGACGTGTCTAGTTATCTCAGTCCTTACACTGAAAGACAATTAGATGAAAAACAATTTGTTTCAGAAACTGAAAGGCTTGGCTATTACAATTATGAAAAAAATGAATTTGTTTTAAATGCTAAATTAGAGTATAATTACCCTATTACAGATGAAACGACTTTGGATGCAGGAATCGAAATGGATTTAGATGATATTCCTGAAATAGGATCAACAAGTGGTACGTTTGATGCTGATGATAACTTAATACCGTTTTCTAACCAACGAAATGAACAGCGTATCGATTTTATGCAAAATGTTTATTCTGGATTTTTAAATATAAAAAGTAGCTGGAAAAAGTTTGAATATCAATTTGGTTTAAGAATGGAACATACCGATACAAAATCTAATTATCAATATGTTTCTATTGATGGAGAGAACATATTTGTGCCTGCACAACATAATTTTTCTAAATTTTTCCCCAGTTTACATCTATTGTATAATTTGAATGATAATACACAATGGGTCGCAAATTATACACGTAGAATTAACAGGGCGTCCTATTACGCTCTAGTACCAGTAGTGGAGTATGCGGATATTACAACCTATTATACGGGTAACGCAGACATAAAACCATCATATATTAATGCTTATGAAATGGGATTTAAAAATACTTGGAACGATAAGAGTTTTTTAAGCATTCAAGTTTTTCATAGGAAAACTATCGATGTTATTGAATATTTTAATTATGCCGACGAAGAAGGTAAATTAATTAATACACCAGAAAATGTAGGGGATTCTTATAGTACAGGATCGGAATTTATGGGAAACTTTAAATGTAATGTTTGGTGGGAAACGAATGTTAGTATTTCGCTTTTTATGTATAAAATACATGTTAACTTTATGGATGATGACTATTCAAAAAATCAATTTAACCATAATTTTAAATGGAATAATACATTTAATTTTCTTGGGGACTATTCATTAAGACTTAATATGGATTATAATGGCCATCGGTTTCAGCCCAAAGTTATACAGAAAGTGCTTTAAATGCATCCATATCATTAAAAAAATCCTTTTGGAAAGAATCCTGTTCATTCACATTGTCTGGAAATAATATATTTGATACCAATAAAATAGATAGTAAAAAAAATGGGGTTAATTTCAGTACAGCTCAAAGTTATAGTTACAAGCCATCTGTAGCCTTAAAAATAGCTTATAAACTAGATAAGCAAAATTGATTAATCCTAAAACTAAAAATTCAACCTTATCAAATCATCTAAATACAAACGTGTGTTCGAAAGTCTAGGTACTTTGTGTTGCCCTCCTAATTTATTGTTTTGTTTTAACCAATCGTAAAACAAATTTTTGCGGGCAATATGTATTTTAGGTTTGTTAAGGGTGATGTTATTATATCGTTTTGCTTCATAATCGGAATTTAATGCTTTCAATGCATTGTCAAACAATTCATTAAAATAATGAATGTCTTTAGGGGGTGTTTTAAATTCAATAATCCATTCGTGTCCACCCTTTTCTTTACCTTCCATAAAAATAGGGGCCGCCGTATAATCAACAATTTCAGCTTTTGTTTTTTTACACGCTTTTCTAAGAGCATCTTCGGCATTTTCTATAATAAGTTCTTCACCAAATACATTTATAAAATGTTTAGTTCTGCCAGAAACTTTAATTCTATAGGGATTTAAACATGTAAATTTAACGGTATCACCAATTTTGTAGCGCCATAAACCCGCATTGGTGGTAATGATAACAGCATAATTTTGGTTAAGTTTTACTTCGCTAAGCGGAATGGCTTTTTCGGCTTCGGTAGCATAAATATCCATGGGAATAAATTCGTAAAAAATACCGTAATCTAGCATTAAAAGTAGTTCGTTAGAATTATTTTGATCTTGAATAGCAAAAAATCCTTCCGAAGCATTATAAATTTCATAATACTTGAAATCCTTTTTTGGTAGTATTTTTTTATACTGGTCTTTATAAGGCGTGAAACTTACGCCTCCATGAAAGTAGACTTCCAAATTAGGCCAAACATCGTGCAGGTTTTGTTTTCCAGTAGTTTCTAAAACGTTATTAAGCAGTACAAGCATCCAAGAAGGTACACCAGCAAGACTTGTTACGTTTTCATTCATGGTTTCGTTTACAATAGCTTGCATTTTGTGTTCCCAGTTACTCATTAAAGAAACTTTGTTGCTAGGGGTGCTGCTAAATTCGGCCCAAAATGGCATGTTGTCAATTAAAATGGCAGATAAATCACCAAATACAGTCCCGTTTTCTCGGTATAATTCTTTACTTCCGCCTAAGCGTAAAGATTTACCTGTAAATAATTGTGAATCTTCATTATTGTTTAAGTACATGCACAATAAATCTTTACCCGCAGCATAATGGCAATCTTCAAGCGATTCTTCACTAACGGGAATAAATTTACTTTTAGCACGTGTTGTACCACTGGATTTTGCAAACCATTTTATAGGCGTGGGCCAAAATAAATTGGTTTCTCCTTTCATGGAACGTTCTATAACATCTTGCCAACCGTCGTAGTTCTTTATAGGAATACGCTCTGCAAAGGTTCTATAATTTTTAATGGAAGCAAAATCGTATTCTTTACCAATTTTTGTGTCTTTCGCAATATCTAAAAGCTCTAGTAGTAATTCGTTTTGTACTTCGTTGGGGTATTTTAAAAACAATTCAATTTGGTGAAAACGCTTTTTTAAGAACCAAGAAGCAATGGAATTTACTATAGGGATTGGCATATTTGTTTTATCTTTAAGTTCTTAAAAATAATACTTTTTTTTATGACTTACCAAGGTGTTTTAACAAAAATGGAAACAGAATTTTCAAGCCCTATCGCCTACTATTTGGTGTTTGAAAACGACTTTTTAAATATGAACCAGTTATTGGGTAAAACCATTACTATTCAGTTTGTTAAATACCAATGTTTAAGCTGTGGAATGGATAAACCTATTTACAGACAAGGCTTTTGTAAGAGCTGTTTTTTTGAAATCCCGCAAGCGGCCGATTGGATTATGCGCCCAGAATTAAGTACGGCACATCTAAATAAAGAAGATCGTGATTTAGAATATGAAAAAAAAGTACAGCTACAACCACATATTGTATATTTAGCCAACTCTAGTAATGTAAAAGTGGGTGTTACCAGAAAAAGCCAGGTGCCAACCCGTTGGATAGACCAAGGGGCGCACGAAGCTATTGAAATTGTTGAAGTGCCAAACCGTTATTTGGCAGGTATTACCGAGGTGGCTTTAAAAGACCATGTAGGCGATAAAACCAATTGGAGAACCATGCTTAAAAATGATATTGTAGATGAAAATTTAGTAGAATGGCGCGAACGCTTGAAACAATACATTCCAGATGAAGCTAAAGATTATTTTATTGAAACCAATACCGAAACTAATATTGAGTTTCCTGTTGAAAAATACCCAGTAAAGCCAAATAGCTTAAACATCATTAAATCCCAAAGTTACACTGGAAAACTTACAGGTATAAAAGGACAGTATCTTATTTTTGAAGATGATACGGTTTTTAATGTTCGTAGCAACGAAGGTTTGGTAGTTTCTCTTAGTATTTTATAAATTAGAAAAAATATTCCTAATGTTAAACTTATATAGGAGCTTTTTTAGTTAGGCAGATATATGAAAAATATAGCGGCCTAAATTGAAGCCTAATACAAATAAAACAAACCCAATGGCAAGTAGAGTTATTACAAAACTCAATAAATTGTCTTTGAGGTATCTGCTTAATTTGTTGGTTATTATGGTCATAATTTCAAGTGTTATTGATAAACTAAATTAATAAAAAAAAATCCCATTTACAAATTTAATGCAAATGGGATTTATCTATTTTCATCTAAACATCTAAACATCTAAACATCTAAACATCTAAACATCTAAACATCTAAACATCTAAACATCTAATGTCTAAATATCTTCTTGATCTCTTAAATTTTGAATATAAGATGCTTTTTGTACTTCACGTCTTCTTTTAACAGATGGTTTTGTAAAAAATTGAGCCTCTCTTAAATTTTGCATCACTTTAATATTACGGTGTTTTCTTTTATAGCGTTTTAAGGCGCGTTCTATATTTTCGCCTTCTTTAATAATAATTTTTAACATGTATAATTTTTGATTTATTGATTTGAATATTTAGGCTTATCCTAAATACGTTTTTAATACTTTACTTTTTGATGTATGTCTTAATCGGCGTATGCCTTTTTCTTTTATTTGTCTTACACGTTCACGTGTTAAGCCGAAAGCTTCGCCTATTTCTTCAAGGCTCATGGGTTGGCTGTTGCTTATGCCGTAATAATTTTTAATAACTTCCGCTTCTTTTTCAGAAAGTGTGTTTAATGCACGATTGATTTCCACATTTAAAGAAGCCTTCATTAAGCCTTTATCTGGTCTGGGCGATTCATTGGCGTTTACAACATCATATAATGTTGAAGTTTCACCTTCTTTTAAAGGCGCATCCATAGAAACATGCCTGCCAGAAATTTTCATGGATTGCTTTACGTCACTTAGAGAAAGATCCAATGAATTTGCGATTTCTTGTGCACTTGGCGGTCGCTCATGGGTTTGTTCTAAAAACGAATAGGCTTTATTTATTTTGTTAATAGACCCAATTTTGTTCAAAGGTAACCTAACTATTCGAGATTGTTCGGCTAAAGCTTGAAGAATTGCTTGACGAATCCACCAAACTGCATACGAAATGAATTTAAAACCTCTGGTTTCATCAAAACGTTTGGCCGCTTTTACCAATCCAGCATTACCTTCATTTATTAAATCTGGTAACGTTAAACCTTGGTTTTGATATTGTTTAGAGACTGAAACCACAAAACGTAAGTTAGCGGTGGTGAGTTTATCTAAAGCTTCTTGATCTCCTTGTTTGATGCGTTGTGCTAATTCTACCTCTTCATCGGCGGTTATTAATGATATTTTGCTAATGTCTTGAAGGTATTTGTCAAGTGATTTAGATTCTCTGTTGGTAACTTGTTTCGTAATTTTTAATTGCCTCATATATTGTTTTTAAGTTATAGATTATACTATGTACAATCTAACTTTTTTATTGAGAAAACCTAATAATTACGGTTTTTTCTTGCTAAAAAGCATGAAAAAACATAAAAAATGCTATTTTACAGTGTCTTTTTGCTTTTTCTTGTTTAATAATCCGCCTAAAACATTTTTAACAGCATCTTTAGTTGTTGGTGTCGTTGTTTTTGTAGAATCGGTTGTGGTTTTTGTTTTAGTGCCACTCACAATACCTCCAAGTACATCTTTAACCGAGTTGCTTTGTGCTGTAGAAGTCGAATCCTTTTTAGCTTTATTGCCCGAAATTAAATCACCAAGCATACCACTTACTTTGTCTTTACCTTGGTTAAGTAGTTTTTGCTTTTGAATTTCCACCAATTGTTTGGTTAAGTTGGTAATACCACTTGTTAAATCGGTTTTTACGGTTGGGCTTGTATAGTTGCCTCCAATAGTTGCTGTAATAGGAATAGTGATATTTTTCGCAGAAGCATCATCAATTTTTGCAATAAGATTGGTAACCTCGGTACCTAAATATTTAGCAGGCACATTAAATACGGCATTATACGCCATGGTTTGATCGAAACTGTGAGACCCAGCAATTTGAATATCGATGTCTTGATATTTAATATTGAATGGTTTCACGCTTACTTTGCCATCATTAAAGGCAAATTGTGTTTTTAAGTCGTTTAAATTTATTTTTTTGAAATCGACAAAATTTAAAGAGTTTCCTAATTTATTTAAGACTTCGGCATTTGATGGGTTTACCGTTGAAGATAAAATTTCAGCTAAAGCACTTCCGGATAGACTGTTTAAATTAGGGGTCATATCATCAGTTAGCTTGCCATTTAAGTTAAGAGTTGTATTTAATTTCCCTTGTATAATTTTAGCTAATGGCGCTAGCTTTTGAAAAAGCTCCATGCCTTCAAACGATTTGGCAATATCAACACTATTAATGCCTAAATCCATGTTAAAAGTTGGTGTATCGGTTTTTGTTGAAACTAGGCCAGAAACAGCTACTTGACCATCAAATAAATTGGTGGTTAAGTTTTGCAGTTTTACTTCTTCATCCTTAATAATTAAAGTGCCTTTAGTGTTTTTAAGTTGTAAATTGTCATAAAGCACCGTGTTAGCTTGGGCGTTTATGGTACAATCTAAAAACGCAGGAATTTTTAATGATTCTTTAGTTGCTGTAGAACTTTTAGTAGTTTCCGTTTTGTTTTCTGTTGAAGCAGGAACGTCATCACTCATAAAGTCGTTAACAGCAAAGGTGTTGGAATTTAAATTGAAATTACCTTTCAAGGTTTTGTTGCTAAACATAAATCCAAGCAAGTTTTCAATGGTTCCAGTAGCATTTAAATCGGTTTTGCCCGTTTGAGCCTTAAATGAGTTTAATGCTACAGTTGCAGTGTTGAATGTAACAGCAGCATCCGAAATTAGTAACGGACTGTTAAAAGCATCCGAAGCATATTTAAAATTACTTAAATTCATATTTCCACTGGCTTTAACACGGTCATAAGCATTTTTTTCGATGGCTTCCATATCAAAGGCCGTATTTACTTTAGCTTTTAAAATACCTGTAAGCTGTGTTTCTAAATCAACAGGATATACTTTTGAAATATTTGCTAAATTGAGAACACCATCAATATCGGCATTGACAAGCATATTGCCAGTTATGTTTTTTATGGTTGCAGAAGATTTGAAAACATCTTGGTCAATCTTAAAATTCAAGGTATTTATGGCGACATAAGTATCCTCAGTTTTACCTGTAGTATTTTTAATTTCCGTGTCAATCACTATATTCGAAACGCTTTTTGGTAAGTCTGGATATTTGAATGAAGCATTGTTCGATTTAATGCTAATATCCAACGTTGGGATGGTTTCATCGGTAACCATACCTTTTATAATCCCTTTTACTTTAAAATCACCTGTAGTTTCAACGTTTTCTATATTTTTAGAATAGGTCTCTGGGATAAGGGCTAAAAAGTTTTTGAATGACGATTCAGGGTTTTCAAAGGTGATATCAACATCTTGTCCTGCTTCTAGCAATTGTACAAATCCGTGAAACTCTATGGGCAATTGATTAATAAATCCTTTATTGTCTTTAAATGTGTATTTACTGTTTTCTAAATCCAGTCCAATTAAAGCATCCAGTTTTATAGGGTTGTTATTTAAATAGTTAGAACCGTCCATAGTGAAACTTACTTTAGCATCACTTTTTGTGTCCAATTCCGATTTTTCTGCTGAAAACGTGCCTTTTCCTTCATGGTTAAATTCAGAAATACTTAAAACCATTTTTGAGTCTTCACTAATACTTATATAATTTATGGTACTATTTTTTATTTGATAATCCTGAATATCAAAAGCAAAACTGCTCGATTCTGTTGAAGCATTTTCTTTTTCTTTGGTGATATCGTAATTGGCAGCACCTGTAGCATCGGTTATTAAATTAAGAAGAATACCATCTGCATAAATGGAATTTACTATAATAGCCTCGTCTGCACTTTTAAAAAGTTCTTTAATAGACATGGTAAGAGCAATGCTTTTAGCACTAACCAAGGTGTCTCCTTTAAAAGGTTCAAAATTAGTAATAGCCAAATCGTTTATGCTTACATTGGCTTTTGGGAAACTTTTTATAAAACTTAAGTCTACATCGGTAAAGTCGACTTGAGCATTTAGGTTTTCGTTCATGGTTCGTTTAACCATGTCTTTTATTTGCGATTGAAAGATAAAAGGGGCTGCAACTAAAAGTACAATAATGACAAGTAGTGATATTCCAGTGATTTTAAGCGCTTTTTTCATAGATTTGGGTTCTAATATATTCAAACAAAAATAACCAAAATGATGGTTAATTGTTAAAATTTAATAAAGTTTTATAGTTTTTAAATAAGTTGAATTTCTTCGTTGTGTTTAAGTTTAAAGCGCTTTCTAAACAAATAAACGCCTAAATACATAAAAGGTGTATCGCAAATAGCGATAAGTACTTTAAAAAGGAAACCGCTAATTAATAAGCCTTTAAACATGCTCCAAGGCAATACTTCAAAGACGCACAATAATAGCACGACGGAAAATGTATCTACAAACTGCGACAAAAAGGTTGAGAAATTATTACGCAACCATAAATGTTTGCCTTTAGTAAGGCGTTTCCAGAAATGATAAATTTGAATATCTATAAATTGGGCAAATAAATAGGCCGTCATACTAGCGCCTACAGCTAAAATAGTACGGCCAAACACGTGTTTAAACGTGTCGTCATCAATGGGAGATGTTGCAAACGCAGGTACTGCATCAGCCACATACACAATTAAAACTGAGAAAAGTGACGCAAAAATACCAGCTACTACTACTTGGTTG
Organism: Mariniflexile fucanivorans; assembly: GCF_004341235.1. Taxonomy (GTDB): domain Bacteria; phylum Bacteroidota; class Bacteroidia; order Flavobacteriales; family Flavobacteriaceae; genus Mariniflexile; species Mariniflexile fucanivorans. Next base: position 337,780 of record NZ_SLUP01000005.1, on the reverse strand, counting down.
GCGCGTTTTTTACCATAAATTTCACTTATTAAATCGGTTATTAAAAAAGTAATGGGATAAGGAAGAATACCTACCGAAACAATAAACAGTTTGCTTCCAAAAATTTCAATATCAAGTGGATACCAGTAAAAAAATTTTTGAAAAATTAGATTTGAAACCACTAGTGATGTTATAAAAAGCGCTCCTAGCAGCATGTAAATTTGTTGGGCAGCAAGTTTGTCTTTTAAAGTCATTTATAATTGTGAATAAATAGGTCTTGTAAATATAAAGGAATAAAATTTGTTTTACTTATTTTGCCGTTAGTTATGATACAGCCAACAATATTCTATATCGCATTAGGAAGTAACAAGGGAGATAAATTTAAAAATCTTCAGGATGCTATCGATTTAATTTATGTAAAAATTGGTAACGTTACACATATTTCAAAAGTGTATAAATCGCCTGCATTTGGTTTTGAAAGTGATGATTTTTACAATGCCTGTTTAGTTTTAGAAAGCTATCTGGAACCCGAAACCCTACTTCAAGAATTACTAACTATTGAAACCAGTTTAGGACGCATACGAACCGATGCAAGCAAATACGAAGCAAGAACTATTGATTTGGATATAGTTTTTGTAGAAGATGCCATTATAAACACAGAAACATTGCAAATACCACACCCAGAAATGCAAAAGCGTAAGTTTGTTTTGTTGCCACTTAATGATATTGCAGCAAAAGTAAAACATGCTAAATTAGGTAAAGAAGTGGCTGTGTTATTGGAGGAATGTGAAGATGATAGCGTTGTAGAGCCCATTAATATATGGTTGAAAAACCCTAACAAGGTTTTTGATTTTTCTAAATATAATTACATTGCTATTGAAGGGAATATTGGTGCAGGAAAAACCAGTTTAGCAACTAAAATTTCACACGATTTTAATGCAAAACTTATTTTAGAACGTTTTGCAGACAACCCATTTTTACCTAAATTTTATGACGATGCAGCGCGTTATGCCTTTCCGTTGGAAATGTCGTTTCTTGCTGATAGATACCAACAAATCAGCGACGATTTATCGCAACTCGATTTATTTAAAGACTTTATGGTAAGTGATTATGATGTGTTTAAATCGCTCATATTCTCAAAAGTGACTTTGCAGGAAGACGAGTTTAAATTATACCGAAAGCTTTTTTACCTCATGTACAAAGAGTTGCGTAAACCTGATTTGTATGTGTATTTATACCAAAATACTGAACGTTTGCAAGAAAACATTAAAAAGCGTGGTCGTGATTACGAACAAAACATAGCGAATGATTATTTAGATAAAATAAATACAGGCTATTTAGAATTTTTAAAAACCCAAACCGACTTTAATGTGAAAATTATTGATATTTCAGATAGAGATTTTATTGAAGATAGAAGTGATTATTTATGGGTTTTGGGGCAAATTTGTGGGGAATGATTTTGTTTTAGAATATTCAGTTTTAAAGTTCTTATATTAAGAATATCAAGGTAACCCTATGTCTCCTTGAGCGCAGTCCAAAGGTTTTAATGGTTTGGATTTTTAGATAGGTGTAGTTAGCACTCAACCTGACAAAACAAATTATTTAATTGTAAAGTGAATTAAGGTTGTTCATTTTTTTTTATTTTGAAAGTATATCAATTAAAACCCCAATAGCAATTGCAAAAAACACTGAAATTAAAGCGCCCAGTATATATGAAGCAAATGCTTTTAAATAATTAATAGGTTTCTTTTTGTCGAAAAATTGCCCTATAGACCAAGTAATGTAAGCAACGCCTATTAAACCTGCAATTCCCATTAAGTCAAGTTTTGTTACACCTTGAAGCAATGCAAAAAATGCAAAAATGAGCATGCCCATGCCCATAACGAAACAGAGAAGGATTAAAATTTCATAGAAATTGTAGTTGTACTTTCTAAAAAAGAGTTTTGTACAAAGGGCAATAAATACGCCCATAAAAATATTAGCATACCCATAATTATTTTGAGCCCACTTAAAAATTAATCCAACGGAAGATTTATTAACTTCATCATATTTTATATATCCGTCTTCAATATGAAAAAAGGTGTTAACAAGGGAATAAATTAGAGAAGTTACAATAATGAAAATAATGGGTTTTACAAGCCTGTTTCTGTTTTCTAAAATAAAGTGTCTTACATTCTCGCCTGGTCTAATTAACAGCTCTTTGATGGTGTAAAAAATGCCTTTTTCAAAATTTAATATTTGTCCAATTTCGCCAACTATGTAATGGCCGTCAATTCTTTTAAGGGTTGCAGGTTGTCCGCAGTTCGAACAATAATTTTGAGATACTTCGCTGTTACAGTTTTTGCAGTTCATTGATTTTTAATAGTATTCATGATTTTATACCCCAATAAACGAATTTATAATTTTACAGGCATAGATTCTTCCCAAGAAAATCCTAAGGACTTTCTTGGGAAGGCAAAATCAAGTAATTATTTTCACAAAACGTGTAGCATTTACTTTTTAACCCGTTTAAATCTAACAAGATGTTGTATCTAAAATAAGTCTGTTTTTAAAATAGCGCCATTACTTGCGTTTGTAACTAATGCTCTATATTGACGAAGCCATTTTGACTTTATTTCTTTTTTTAACGGAACAAACGCTGCTTTTCTTTTTGCTATTTCTTCTTCCGTTAAATTCACTGATAAAATATACTGATCTACATCAATATGAATTTCATCTCCATCTTTAACAATACCAATTAAACCACCTTCAGCAGCTTCAGGACTTACATGCCCAATGCTGGCACCTCTAGTGGCACCGCTAAATCTACCATCGGTAATGAGAGCCACTTTAGCTCCTAACCCCATGCCCATAATTAATGATGTTGGTGCTAACATTTCTTGCATACCAGGACCTCCTTTAGGGCCTTCGTATCTAATAACTACCACGTTACCCGCTTTTACTTTACCTTCTAAAATACCATCAATCGCTTCTTGTTGTCCATCAAAGCAAACAGCAGTTCCTGTAAACACTCTATTTCCTATAATACCAGCGGTTTTAATCACAGCACCTTCTTCAGCCAAATTTCCGTATAAAATGGCTAGTCCACCTACTTTGGAATACGGATTGTCTATAGTGTGAATAACATCGGTATCTTTAATATAGGCATCTTTAATTTTTTCGAATACCGTTTCACCAGTAATAGTAAGGTTATCTAATAAAACGCTGTCGCCTCTTTTTGTCATTTCTCTCATCACCGCATTTACACCGCCTGCTCTATTAATATCTTCCATATGCACTGTGGAAAGGCTAGGAGAAATTTTAGCAATATGAGATACTTTTTTAGAAATGATATTAATATCTTCAAGATTAAAATTTACATCAGCTTCTTTGGCAATTGCTAACATGTGTAAAACAGTATTTGAGCTTCCTCCCATGGCCATGTCAACAGCAAATGCATTTTTTACTGCATTTTCGTTTAGGATATTTCTAAGTTTAAATTGCTCGGTTTTTGCACTGTCTTTTGCAATGTCGCAAATTCTTCTCGCTGCTTGTCTGTAAAGTGCTTCACGCTCTTTGGTAAGCGCTAAAATAGTTCCGTTTCCTGGAAGCGCTATTCCCATAACTTCCATAAGGGTATTCATGGAGTTTGCAGTGAACATTCCCGAACAACTTCCGCCACTTGGGCAGGCATTACATTCAATATCATTTAACTCTTCATCAGTCATTTCACCCGCTTCGTGTTTTCCAACAGCTTCAAAAGCCGTAGCAAGATCGATAGGCGTACCATCTTTTGTGTGTCCTTTTTTCATTGGGCCACCACTTACAAATATAGTTGGCACGTCTACTCTTAAAGCGCCCATAATCATGCCTGGAACAATTTTATCACAGTTAGGTATGGCAATCATCGCATCTAATTTATGCGCATTCATTACGGTTTCAATAGAATTCGCTATAATTTCTCTAGAAGGTAGTGAAAAAAGCATCCCATCATGTCCCATTGCAATACCATCATCAACACCAATGGTATTAAATTCAAAAGGCACACAACCATTTGCCTTAATTTCTTCTTTTATGATTTTTGATACTCTGTCTAAAAAAAAGTGTCCAGGAATTATCTCTATGTATGAGTTGGCTACGCCTATGAAAGGTTTGTTAAAATCTTCGTCTACCAAGCCTGTTGCTCTAAATAAGGATCTATGTGGTGTTCTTTGATGTCCTTTTTTTACTTCATCACTTCTCATAATGCTATTTTTTTTAATTGGGGTTATGTGAATTATTAATATGGTTGGTTTAAATATTTATATTTGAGATTTAAGCCTACTGAGCGTTTCTGGTGTAATGTTCAAATAGGCCGCTAGGTTTGAATTAGATAACCTCTGAATGAGTTCTGGGTTGTTTTTTAGTAAGCTTAGATAACGTTCGGTGGCATTTTGTGTTAAAAGGCTGCTAAGTTTAGAGTTTATTACTGTTAAGCCATATTCAAGAATATAGATGTATATGTTATCCCAGGCTGGTATGGTGTTTCTTAAATGAACAAAATCACTATTGCTAATCACTAAAAGTTCCGAATTTTCTACGGCTTGTATATATTCAGGCGAAGGTTCTCTAGAAATAAAACTAACAATGGAGGTTAAGAAGGTGTTTTCAAAAGCCATAAACCGGGTCGATATATTGCCATCTTCATTAATATAATATAAGCGAAGACAGCCTTTCTTAATGAAAAACAACTGGTTAGCGACAGCGTTCCGTTCCAGTACAAGTTCGTTTTTTTTAACATGCATTGGTTTGAAACAAGATAATATATTACTGATTTGTTCTTCGCTAAGATTTGTTTTTGCTCGAATGATGTCTGCTAGCATTGTTCCGTAATCTAAATATAATTATCGACCTCAAAGTTGAGGTAAATAATTTTGAAAAACATTGATATATGTCAATATCAAATTAATCGATGTGTGTTTTTTCTGTGAATCAATCTTTAGATTAGAAAGTAAGAAGTTTGAAAGAGAATAATGAAAGTTTTGGAGTTAAGTTTTTTTTGTAATTGTTGAGAGGGTATAATACATTGATCTGTTTTGAGGGCTTTAAAATTTATGTTTATTTTTTGTTTTTGTGCGAGGATTTTCCAAAGGAAAATCAGAAGCTAGTAAACAAAGTAACTAACATTGATTAAGCACAAAACAGCAATTTTTTATATACTGCTTAGTGATTTATTCAATTTTTAATTATTTTTCACCCAAGTTTCTTTTACTGCTACCTTTTTATAATTTCCATTTTCAAGAGGTATTTTTAATTCTCCTTGAAATCTCAGAGTGTCATTACTAATGGTAAACTTATAAGTTACTTTTAAGTCTTTTCCTAATTTTTCGGAATAATGGTTTTCATCTATAATTTCATATTCTCCTTGAATTGTTTTTTCTCTTTTTCCATCTTGGTAGTGAGATAAATAAAATGTATTATCATTAGTAAAAGTTTTCATTCTATTGTTCTCATTCTGAAAAGTTTGCTTTTCATTTGAAAAACCATTAACAAATAGCCAATTTCCAATTAGTGGATTAGTATTCTTATTTTGAGCACATGCAGTTAACGTTATTACTAAAATTATTAAAGGGATAAATTTTCTGTTCAAAATATTTAAATTTAAGGTTTACAATTTTTTCATTCTCACCATTAAGCACAATATATGAATATAACCAATAGACTATATCCGCAATATATCTACACGAATATAATAGATAATAACTTACAAAAAATATCTTTTTTCACACTATACATTGTCATTCATCGATTTTTTATAAAAGGTCTCTGGGGCTTTTGTTCGATATCCCTTTTCTAGGGTTGTTTATCTCAGTAGTTTTTTTGTTTGTTAAGCGATACATTTGTTAAAAGCTATGTTTTGTATAACATAGTAACAATACGCCCTTTATTATTTTCCATAATGTATTCGTTTAAAACAGTTTCTTCTTCCACTTTAAAATGAAAAGGTGCTTTAAGTAAATTAACACCACTATTTTGCTTTAACCGAATGCCTTGTCCGGAAATAATATCTTTGTTGGGGTTGAAGTTTCCAAAAGGCAGATGTTCTGTTAAAATAATGTATTTATAAACGCTTAATTTTCTAACAAGGTTCTGTATTTCGGAATTTGATACATGCTGTAAAACTTGACGTAAAATGATGCAGTCTGCATCTGGAAGCTCATCGTTCGCCATATCCAAACATTGAAACTCTAAATTGTTTTCCTTGAATAATTTTTTGTTTCTTTTAATAAGGTCTTCAACAATATCAATAGCGTCATATTTTTTGGTGTATGCAACGAGGTGTTTTCCAATATTGAAATCGCCACATCCCAAATCGCAGACGGTTAAAGGTGTTTTAAAAGCGGTTAAAAAAGTAGTTAAAGCCTCTAAGTAAGGCTTTGTAATTTCAGGAGCATGAGAACCTGCGCCAGAGTAAAAATCGAATTCCTTTCCGCCCCAAAGTTTCAGTTCGTAAATCTGACTCATGGCATCTTTAGTTGGCCACGGGTTTTTAGCTTTTTTTGTCACGTATTAAGAATGTGAAATTTTAGCAAAAGGAGCCATTGCATAAAATATTCGCGATTTACTTTTACAATGTTTTTTATTATTCTTTTGTGTTATGGGTTTTTAACCATTCTTCACCATCTTTATCTCTAAAGAAATCCATCCATACATAATACATTTCTTTGTTGGCATCTACACTTACAGAATGGCTTGAGGCTAGTGGGATATGAAGTAGAGAATATTCTGGGAAATTAACCTGAGCTTCATCAGCATACACAATGGAATGGTTATCTTCAAGTCCTAAAAATAATTGTTCTAGCATGCCGTGTACATGGGCGCCAACTTTATCTGGTCCAATAGTTCTAACGGTACCCATAGCAATTCTTGGTATGTATTTGTTAGGTAAAATTGTTCTGCTTGTTGTTTGCGGACTTTTTATAGGCTCGGTGTACGATTTGCAGTCTGTGAATTGTTTAAAATAGATATTATCAATATTTTCTTTTGGAAACGTTTTGATGTCTTCACGATCAAGTTCTGTTTGGAAAACGGATATTTTAAGATAATGAAGCGTATCGTTTTCAACAGGTTTAAACGTAATACCTTCAACATTGTTTGGCAGCATAATGGTTTCGGGTACAATGTTATAAGTTTCACTTCCAGAAGTTAGCGTACCATATCCTTTTATGAATAGGTAAATGGTTTTGTGGGAATCGTCAATGTTTGCCTTTTGGGTAATAGCACTGGTAATGGCAACATGCTCTGACGTTACACCGGGAATTTCTTCATTTAAAATAGTTTTGCTCTGCTCTTGCTTGTTCGCTTGCATGTCCATAGCCAGATATTCAATAGGAATTTCCTGTGCGTTTATTGGAGCGAATGAAAGCGTTATGGCGGTAAAAATCGAAAAAATAAATAGTGGTTTCATGTGTCTTAGTTTTGTTTCCACAGATTTCAGGGATAGTCGCTGATTTTTTTAATTCTTTACTGTGTATATCTGTGAGATTATTTTTGTGTGTGTCTAATTAGTTTTAGACGCCTAATTTACTGAATAAATCCCATACCACCACGCCACAACTCACCGAAATATTTAAGGAATGTTTGGTCCCATATTGTGGTATTTCAATAACCACATCGCTTGCTGAAACCACGTTTTGGGCGACGCCTTTTACTTCGTTACCAAAAACTAAGGCATATTTTGTATTTGCTTCGGGTTTGAAGTCGTTAAGCATGGTGGCGTTTTCAGCTTGTTCTATGGCACAAATTTTTACGTTTTCAGCTTTTAACTTTTCAATTAAATCTATCGTGTTTTCTACATGTTCCCAATCTACCGTGTCGGTACTTCCTAATGCTGTTTTATGGATGTCTTTATGTGGCGGTGTTGCCGTAATACCACACAGATAAATTTTTTCAATTAGAAAAGCATCACTCGTTCTAAATACGGAACCTATGTTGTTTAAACTTCTAATATTATCAAGAATAATGATTAAGGGTGTTTTCTTTATATTCTTAAAATCTTCAACGCTTAATCTATCTAATTCGCTGTTTTTTAGTTTTCTCATGTGCAAATATTCAAAAAAAAATGGCTGTAATTAAAATGAGATATTAAAATAATGAATTTTGTTAAAACTCTATTTTACAAGTTTTTACCGTTCGTCGATACAAAAAAGCGTTTTCATCGATGTTTTTTGATTATTTGAATAAAAATGTAAACGCTTACTTGTTAAATTATGTACTTTTGGTGCTCTTATTTATAAAAGACTATTTGTGCTGTTTTTTTATAGAAAGTTAAAAAATGAATTAAAAATTAAAATGTAAATGATATGAAAGCCCCAAAATTTAATTTCATTCTGCTTAATGTTTTAGTAATCTTTATTTATTCTTGTAGTGTAAATCCAGATTTTTCTGAGAATGAAGCCATTGATGAAGAAGAAGTTTCTTCAAATACCTTGTCTATACCCGCAGGATTTGATTTTAGTACAGATCAGCAAGTTAAAGTAGTCATTAACGATGCGACCCCTAATGTAAAATACGATGTTTATGCTTATTCTAGTGATCGTTATTTTGTAGGTATGGAAACTTATGAAAATGAAGAAGGTTTGATGGTTACAGATTCTATTTTTAAATCGGATGTTTTAAACCAATTTATTTTTTCTGGAGTTCCATACAATGGTGTTATAAGTCAAACTATAAACTTACCAAAATATTACACGCAATTATATTTAAGAAGGAAAGAGAATCTTAAATATTCATCAGTTATTCAAAATATTACTAATAAACAAGTTAGTTATACAGGAAAATCTGCTACGGGAAAATCTGTTACAGGAAAATCTTCTGCTTCAAATGTTACAGACTATTTATATTGCGTAAATGGTAGTGCAGAATTATTTCAAGTAGATCCTCTAAATGGTAATTTCACATATTTATCTAATATGCCTATGGGTAGCTTTACCTGTGCCATCGACCAGCCAAACAAAGTGCTTTATTCCATTGGAAAAAGTAGCCCTTATCCTTTGATGAAATATCATATTGAAACAGATGCTTGGGAAACAGTTAAAAACCTAGGAAAAGGTGGTCCGCGATTAGAATATAATTACAGAGATGGATTACTTTATTTTTCAGATGCTAATATTCTATACACAATAGACCCAACGAATGGAACCTTTATAAATACATGGACCATAAATGGGTTGCACAATAATATTGGTGGCGATTTGGCTTTTGATAATGAAGGCGAGTTATATATGTGTACTTTTTCAGGGCTTTATAAATTAGAGCTAAATGGAGATGAGTATAGTAGTACAAGAATAAGTGCAGATAATTTACCGTTTTCGCCAACATCGATGACTTTTGATTCTAATCAAGAATTATGGTTATCGGAGAATAGTAGTAGTTCAAATTTAATCATTATGGATACACAAACTGGTGGTTGGAAGTATAACTACGGAAAAAGTGCAGGGAATAATACCAATTATGGACGCACCATTAATGATTTAACAACCTTTAGGGTTTACGCCACAAACCCGGTAGAAGTAGATACTGACGGCGATGGTATTTTAGATTCAGACGATTCATTTCCAAATGATGCAGACAAAGCTTTTGAGGTATTTACACCTAGTAAATATGGTTTAGGAACCCTAGCTTTTGAAGATTTGTGGCCTTCAACAGGGGATTATGATTTTAATGATATGGCTTTAAACTATCAGGCTATAGCTGTTTTAAATTCACAAAACTTAGCCGTACAACTTGATTTCACTTTTACTGTTAAAGCTAATGGAGCGGGTTATACAAACGGGTTTGGTATTGAATTTGAAAATCTTTCACCATCTCAAATTGCAAGTGTTACAGGGCCTGTTTTACAACATGATTATGTAAGTTTAAATGCAAATGGAACCGAAGCGGGTCAAGAAAATGCTGTAGTCATCTTATTTGATAATACAGAAAGTATGCTATCTAAAGAAACCACCATTTCAATTAAGTTTACTGAGCCTATTAGTACTAACGATTTGGGAACAGCTCCTTTTAATCCTTTTTTGATAGTTAATAAAATAAGAGAAAAAGAAGTGCATTTGCCAAATGGACATACCACAAGTTTAGGTAAAAAAAGTTTTGAAATTGAAGGCGTTAATAAGGATGCTGACGGCGATTATATATCAAGTTCAGGATTCCCATGGGCAATAAGTATTATTCATGATTTTAAAGTGCCAAAGGAAAAAATAGCCATTAATAGTGCCTATAATTTTTTTAACGATTGGGCTACTTCGGGAGGAATAAATTACCAAGATTGGTATAAAGATAACCCTGGAAATAGAAATGAAAACCTGATTGATAATTAAATAAGATTGTTTTGATTCATAAAAGCCCGATTTTTTTTAAAAAATCGGGCTTTTTAGTTTAATATTTAAAAAAAGGCATAAATACGCTTTTTATGAACTATTTAATATTTTGTAAATAACTTGTGATAAGACTATTTTAAGAACCCTTAAATATTAGTTACTTTAGCAGCCCTACAATATTTGCAAACTAAACGATAACATTCCATTGGCAAAAAAAGAAACTCCGTTAATGAAACAGTACAATGCCATTAAAGCAAAGTATCCTGATGCTATGTTGTTGTTTCGTGTGGGCGATTTTTACGAAACCTTTGGTGAAGATGCTATTAAAGCTGCTGGTATTTTGGGTATTACGCTCACAAAACGTGGTGCAGGAAGCGAAAGTGAAATTGAGTTGGCAGGTTTTCCGCACCATTCTGTAAATACCTATTTGCCAAAACTGGTAAAAGCAGGACAGCGTGTTGCTATTTGCGATCAACTTGAAGACCCTAAATTAACTAAGAATATTGTAAAACGAGGCGTCACTGAATTAGTAACACCAGGTGTTGCTTTTAATGACGAGGTGTTAGTGTCGAAATCCAACAACTTTTTGTGTTCGGTATATTTTGATAAGAAGTATATAGGAATTTCATTTTTAGATATTTCTACGGGTGAGTTTTTAACGTCTCAAGGAAATGCCGAATATATTGATAAACTACTGCAAAATTTTAATCCGAGTGAAGTGTTGGTTTCTAAGCAGAAACGTACCCTTTTTAATGAAACCTTCGGAAAAGATTTTCATACCTTTTACATGGAAGATTGGGTATATCAAACCGATTATGCTTATGAAACCCTAATCAAACATTTCAACACTAAAACATTAAAAGGCTTTGGTATTGAAGATTTGTATGAAGGCATCATCGCATCGGGTTCTATTCTTCACTATTTGGGTGAAACGCAGCATAACAAACTTCAGCATATCACCGCTATTTCTAGAATTTCGGAAGAAGCGTATGTGTGGATGGACAAATTCACCATTAGAAATTTAGAATTATACAATTCCACCAACAACAATGCGGTAACGCTTTTAAATATTATTGATAGAACCATTTCGCCTATGGGCGGGCGCTTGCTAAAACGTTGGTTGGCTTTGCCTTTAAAAAGCATTGATAAAATAAAACAGCGCCATGAAGTGGTTCATTATTTGAAAAATGAAAACGGCACGCTTCAAAAAGTGCAAAACCACATCAACCATATTGGCGATTTAGAACGTTTAATTTCTAAAGTGGCAACGGCAAAGGTGAATCCGCGTGAAGTTATTCAGCTTAAAAATTCATTAGAAGCTATTGTTCCTATAAAATCGTTGGCAAGTAATTGTGATAACGATTCGTTAAAAATTATTGGGGACACCCTTCAAAGTTGCGATATTCTGCGAGCAAAAATTAAAGAAATGCTTAATGAAGATGCGCCCGTTAATGTGTTGAAAGGACATACCATTGCGCCAGGATTTTCTTCAGAATTAGATGAATTGCGAGGTTTATCAAAATCTGGGAAGGATTATCTCGATAAAATGTTGCAACGCGAAAGTGAACGTACCGGCATCACCTCTTTAAAAATAGATTCTAATAACGTGTTTGGGTATTATATTGAAGTCCGTAATACGCATAAAGATAAAGTGCCAGAAAGCTGGATTCGTAAACAAACCTTGGTGAGTGCCGAACGATATATCACGGAAGAATTAAAAGAATACGAAACCAAAATTTTAGGTGCAGAAGATAAAATAATGGTGATTGAGCAGCAATTATTTGCTGAATTAGTTACTTGGATGAATCAATACATAAAACCAGTACAGCAAAATGCCTTTTTAATTGGGCAATTGGATTGTTTGTGTGGGTTTGCACAATTGGCAACCGATAATAATTACGTGTACCCAATTATTGATGAATCGTATGATTTAGAAATAAAAGATGGTCGCCACCCAGTGATTGAAAAACAGCTGCCTATTGGTGAAGCCTATATAGCAAACGATGTGTTTTTAGATAGAACCAATCAACAAATCATTATGATTACGGGGCCAAATATGTCTGGTAAGTCGGCTATTTTGCGTCAAACCGCTTTAATAGTATTATTAGCTCAAATAGGAAGTTTTGTACCAGCAAAAGAAGCTAGAATAGGTTTGGTTGATAAAATTTTTACTAGAGTAGGAGCGAGTGATAATATTTCGATGGGTGAATCGACCTTTATGGTGGAGATGAATGAAACAGCTTCCATTTTGAATAATATTTCCGATAGAAGTTTGGTTCTTTTAGATGAAATTGGTCGTGGAACAAGTACCTATGATGGGATATCGATAGCTTGGGCAATTAGCGAGTATCTGCACGAGCATCCTGCAAAACCAAAAACATTATTCGCGACTCATTACCACGAACTTAATGAAATGACGGAAACTTTTGGTCGCATAAAAAACTACAATGTTTCAGTTAAAGAATTAAAAGACAATGTGCTTTTTATAAGAAAACTGGTTGAAGGGGGTAGTGCACACAGTTTCGGAATTCATGTAGCGAAAATGGCAGGTATGCCGCAGCAAGTCTTGCATCGCGCAAACGCTATTTTGAAGAAATTAGAGAAGTCCCATTCCAGTGAAGAGCTTACCGATAAGGTGAAAACACTAACGGACGATCTGCAACTTAGTTTTTTTAATTTAGACGACCCACTATTGGAAAATATAAAAGAAGAAATATTACATATTGATATTGATACACTTACGCCTGTTGAAGCACTTATGAAATTGAATGAAATTAAGCGAATGTTGGTAAAGAAAAAACGCGCTTAATTTTTTTTTAATTTATTTTACAAAAAGGCTTTGCAGTTCCTAGAAAAATTTTAAATTTGCATCCGCAATAGCGATGTTGCACGTTCTTAAAAATTGCGAAAGTAGCTCAGGGGTAGAGCATCACCTTGCCAAGGTGAGGGTCGCGGGTTCAAATCCCGTCTTTCGCTCTGAAACTTTCTTAAAAATATACCAAGATGCTGAGGTGGTGGAATTGGTAGACACGTTGGACTTAAAATCCAATGGCCATTAGGCTGTACGGGTTCAAGTCCCGTCCTCAGTACTAAGTCCTTACAAGATTTCTTGTAAGGACTTTTTTATTTTAGGTACAACATAGGTACAACATATTGATGTTTTGTATAGAGCCATAATATTTAATATCAATTAACATTATTTAATAAAAAATCTTATTAATTTCAATTAGTAATAGTTGATGAAATTCAATTCCCCGAGACTTCAAGCTATCTATTGATAAATAAGTCAAATTTTTTAAAATCTGCGTTTTCAGAAACCAACATTTATCAAAATCTTTAATTCTTATTGTTAATAACCCAAAATCAAAGCTAAAAAGGGCGTTTTATTTACATTAAATTTGATACCGTTTGACGGCATATGACATATGGAAATATCACAGACTAAAAACTTAATTAAATTTGATGATTATTGGTTTAACTTATTGTTTGTCAATTATTTGTGAATAAATTATTTATTTTATTTTTTCTTTCAATAGCCACATTTTATACCTTTACTGCCATAATCCCATAAGGGATAACAAAAGCGCTTTTGTTCATTTTATTAACCTAAAAAACAATAAAAATGGACACTATTTTAATACTGGAACGATTGGATCGTTTAGAAAAACTACTTGTTGGAAGCAAAGAAGTATTAACCTTTGATGAAGCCAGTGATTATACGGGCATATCCAGAAGTTATCTTTACAAACTTACAGCTTCCGGAAAAATTCCACACTCCAAACCCAACGGTAAAATGGTCTTTTTCGATAAGAAGAAACTTGTGGATTGGTTACTACAACATAAGCGAGAACCAAACTTAAACACCCAAGCAGGTGATCTGGTGAAAAATGCCTAAACTTTTTTAAGACAAAATCAAACAGTCTAACGATTTGCCGTGATTTCCCATGGCATAAAAACAATTCTTATGAAACAGATACCCTATATACGTGTGGGCACGTCCTATTATAAACGTGTCAAAGCCCCAACCATAGCTGGTCACTTCAACGAGATCCTTGTGCATTGGAACATGGAGACCATCAAACAAGACCATGGAAAAGACCATTTAAGCAAAATTTCTAAATATGATGGCTTTACCTGCATACCAAGCCATATAGAATTTAAACAGGAATACCTTGGTTTTTACAATATTTACTCCCCTTTGGTCAAAGTGCCCAAAGAGGGAGACATTACCTTATCCCTAAAATTCATAAAACACATCTTTGGTAAGCATTACGAATTGGGATTGGACTACCTTCAATTGTTATATCTAAAACCTATTCAGGTACTCCCAATATTATGCTTGGTCTCCAAGGAACGCTCCACGGGAAAAAGCACCTTTTTAAAATGGCTCAAGGAAATCTTTGAGAACAACCTGACCTACTTGACCAATGACAGTTTCAGCAGCCAGTTCAATGCCGATTGGGCAAACAAGCTTTTGATATGTATTGACGAAGTGTTGTTCAACAAGGAGGAACTTACTGAACGCATCAAATACCTCAGTACCACCAATATCAATAAATTGGAAGCTAAGGGCAAGGATAAACGCGAGGTCGAGTTCTTTGGCAAGTTTATCCTTTGCAGTAACAATGAAGATAGCTTTATTAAGATTGATGCCAATGAAACCCGTTTTTGGGTGATCAAAGTTCCCGTTCTGGAAGCAGAACAGACCAACTATTTGGAAAAATTGATTGAAGAAATCCCAGCCTTCCTTTATTATCTAACAAACCGAAAACTGCATTCAAAGCATTTAACCCGCATGTGGTTCACTGCCCAACAGATCAAGACCAAAGCCTTGATAAAGTTGGTACAGAACAATCGCAATCGGGTTGAAAAGGAACTGGCAAGTATTCTGATGGGAGTGATTGAAAAATTTGATTTGGAAGCCGTTGACCTTTGCCCATTGGATGCCCTTTTGGCACTCAACAGGACTCGCATAAAAACGGATCTGACCCAACTGCGGAGGTTACTGAAGAAGGATTGGAGATTGAGCAACAAGGGCAACTCCAATAGCTATCAAAAATTTGTGATTTGGACGGACGGAGATATGACGTTGGTAGATGCCAAGGGGCGCTATTTTACCGTTGAGAAATCATTTTTAACTGAAAATTTTGATGATTTGATGACAGAATAGAAAACCTGTTGTATTTGTTGGGCTAAGGCCGTCATCATTGTATCATCATTTTGTCATCAAAAAAAATAATGATGACAGGATAATGCCATAAAAAACCTGGAATGATGAAATGATGACATTTTGATGACTCAGAAAACGTACTGTTTATAAGGCTTCACAAGTGAAATCATCAAATCATTAAAAAAACACCTAAAAACACATTGGCTTATGAAAGAAAAAATAAATTGTGAAACAGCCCGTAATTTTTCAGTGGAAAAGGCACTGGAAAAATTAGGGCACTTTCCCAATCGGACAACGGAGAAAGAAGCTTGGTTTCTGAGTCCTTTCAGGTCAGAAACCCAAGCCTCTTTCAAAGTCTCTAGGACCAAGAACCGATGGTACGACCACGGTGAAGGTATCGGAGGTAACGTGATTGATTTGGTATGCAAAATTTTAAAATGTTCCATAAAAGAAGCTTTGGATTTTTTAAGTGATTCCATTCCAATTAACATAATGGAACAACGGTATCAGTGGGATACAACGGCAATTGACATAATCCCATGTACCGATATTAAAATCATTAAATTCCAAGACATCATGCACCCTGCCCTGATTCAATATTTGAATTCCAGAGGTATTTCATTAATGGTTGCCAATACCTATTGCAAAGAAGTTTGGTATAGGTTTAAGGAGACTCAATTCTTTGCCATTGGATTAAGAAATTCTAAAAATGGGTGGGAACTTAGAAACAGGCTTTTTAAGAATAGTAGCAGTCCCAAATCCTCTACCTATATCCAAAACAACAGCAAACAGCTAGTTGTATTGGAAGGCATGTTCGATCTGTTGTCATTGGCCATGTTGGATGAAAACCTTTTGAAAACATCTGATATTCTGGTTTTAAATTCCATTGCCTTTATTAAGGAAGCTGAAAAGTATTTCGAAACCTATGATTTTGTACACCTCTATTTGGATAATGATTCTGCTGGAGAAAACGCTACACGGTATTTAACTGAAACGTACCGAAACGTCATTGACCAAAGTGATACCTATATAAACCATAAAGACTTAAACGACTTAATTAGCCATGAAAAAGGAAGATGAAAATGATTTTTACTTCAAAGATGAATCGAAGCAGATATTAAAGATTCCTACTGAAGTACTCGGTCAATCCGATAGCTTGGAACTTGATCTGGAAAAGGATCTATCGGAAAACGAAATGCTTGTGGGTAGGAACGCGAGATGTGTGCCTGTGGGCACATTCTCGTTTGCTCCCGAAGGTCGCAAAGAAAAAAAAAGAGTGTTTAAGGGGAAGGGTGACCTCGTTAAGTTTCGATGTTACGTTTATGAAAAGAAGCTCCTAAAAGTAAAATCTAAACGTAGTGGATTGACCTTGAGCGAATACATCCGGCGCAGTCTCTTTGAACAGGAAATCACGGAACGGTTTACTGAAGAACATATTGATATTTATAAAATGTTGATCAAATACAATAACAATTTTAAGTCGATTGGGAACATGTATAAAAAACGGAATCCCAAATTGACCCAAGAAGTCTATGACCTAGCGAATGAAATCAAGAAACATCTTAAAAAATTCCAGCCATGATTGGCAAAGGCAAAAGCATATCGCACACCATGGCATCCATGTCCTACGGATGGAACCAGGAAAAGGATGCAGAAATTGTACTAAAGGAGTTTCTACATGGCGATACGCCAAAAGAGATTACCCAAGAGTTCAAAATGCTCCAGGACCAAAATTTCCATTGTACTAAAAACACATTATCCTTTGTGATTAGTCCGACCATTGAAGATGGCAAGCGATTGGGAAATGAAGACCTACAAGCTATAACCAGGCGCTTTATACATGAAATGAAATTAGGTGAACGACAAGCGATTGCCTTTGTACATCAGGATAAGAATCATAAGCACATCCATCTATATGTGAACCGCATTGACTTTAGAGGGGTTGCCTATAACGATAGTTTTATTGGTAAGCGCAGTCAACAGGCTGCTGAAAAGGTAGCGGAACACATGGGACTGACCACCGTAAAACAGATCCAATTTGAAAAGGAGTTCAATCTAAAAGAAATCCGAACGGAAATCAAGCGCCGGCATGACCTGACCATGAAACAGTTCCAGCCCAAATCCTTTGATGATTATGTCAAAGCTATGCAGGTTAATGGTGTTAAGGTCATCCCGACCATTAACAACCAAAACAAATTACAGGGTTTTCGATTTGAGTTTGATGGCCATAATCTTAAGGGCAGTGAAGTCCATCGGAACATGTCGCTTGGTAATATTGGAAAACAGATGTCCGGAATTCAAGGGGCAAAGATTCTAAAGGACAACAAGGTAAGTGTTACACTCGCTGGAAAGCTGGTTGACCTAACACCTAACCTAGCTCTGAAAATTACGAAGTTCATTATTAAAAAAGCCATTAATAAAGGAATCGATATAGGATATTAAATTAAACATAACACCCATGACAAAATTAGAAGAATTATCAGCTTTACTGGTCAATGAACTCCATGAGTTCAATAAGAACATTGAAAAACTGGAATCGATTAGCCAGCAATTAATTGACTTAAAGGTTAAGATGGATGTATCGGAATATAAAGCTCTTGTTGATGACCATCAAAAAGAAATGGCCATGCATAAAAACATGATCGAAAGTTTTGAAAACCGTTTTAATGCTAAAATTGACCAGGCTAAAATTTATCCTACTTGGGCGGTGGTGGTGTTTATAATAGCAGTTTTATATACTTTAGGTTCAATATTACGGTCCTTTGTATTATAGCTCACCTTTGTTTGCTCTAATCTTTAATGGATTTGAGTGAATTATGTCGAATATTTTGCTAAAATAAAATGCAAAAAATATTAGAATAATCTTTGTTTTTCTAATATTAGGAAATATATTTGTGCCTTATTTTTAATAAATCTAAATAAATATAAATGAAAATTATTACTCTAACCGCTACACTTTTATTGTCATTCTACGCTTTTTCTCAATCAAACTTAAAAGGAAAGGTTACAGACGAACAAAATCATCCCCTTTTTGGAGCTTCAGTTTATATTGAAGAACTGCAACAAGGAACAACAACAGATTATGATGGAAATTATGAACTGTCTAATATTGAAAAAGGAACATGGAAAGTAACCATTAGAATGATGGGATACCAAACCCGAACTGAACATTTATCGTTCACACAAGATGGCACAACTTCATATACAGCGATATTAAAGGAAGATTTAAATAGTTTGGACGAAGTCGTTGTTTCGGCAAGTAGGCGTTCAGAATATCTTTCAGAAATACCCGCTTCAGTAACTGTTGTCAATGAAGTTAAACTCCAAGAGCTATCAAATTCCACAACAAATATTAGTGACATATTGGAGTTTACAGTGCCTGGATTGGCTGTTTCTACGGGTACGTTTTCCAACTGGGGACAAACCTTACGTGGACGTTCGCTTTTGGTCATGGTCGACGGAATTCCACAATCTACGCCATTAAGAAATGGGCAATTGGGGATAAAATCAATAAGTCCAAATGATATCAGTAGGGTCGAGGTTATTAAAGGCGCAACATCCATTTTTGGTAATGGCGGTAATGGCGGTTTTATTAATTACATAACCAAAAAGCCAAATGCTACTAAAAAAATAGAGGGCGCAACGAATGTTTGGGGTACATCAAACTTAGCTAAAACAAACGATGCCTTAGGCTTTGGGGTATATCAATCCTTAAAGGGTAATTTGGATAGGTTTAATTACTATATAAGTGGAAGTTATGAGAAAACAGGGAACAAATATGATGCTGATGGTGTTGTCATTCTTCCTACTTACGGCCTTGACAACACGCATATTTACAGTACCCTAGCAAAATTAGAATATCAAATTGCTGATAATCAAAAAATCACCTTAGCCGGAAATTTATACAAGTCCGCCCAAGACACACCTTTTATTCCTGTTCCTGCGGAATTTGAGGTTCTTAACGAGGAAGGTGAGTATTTACTAACTGCTGGTTATGGTGTTGAAGGTTCTGTTGAAGGGCAAGAACCAACAGGAACGACTCTTATAAATGGTCAACTGAAATATAACCTAGACCATATTCTTTCTGGTACGACTGATTTTACGACGGATCTCTATTATCAAAAAACAGAAAACATTTTCTTTTATTCTGATAAATTTGAAAATGGTGGGCAATCCGTTATCAATGCTGAAAAATATGGACTAAGACCTAATTTCAATACAAGCATTGATACCAATAGTTCCATGGATGTTTCTTTAACCTATGGTATTGATTTACTTAAAGATAGAACCAATCAAGGTCTTTTAGACGGGAGATTATGGGTGCCAAATACCGAAATGTTAAGTTGGGCGCCTTATTTGCAATCTACTTTGAAATTTGACAACAGATGGGTGGTCAAAGCTGGTCTAAGATATGATGACATGAATATAGATATTGCAGATTACAACACGCTGCCTTATTCACCTCTAGGGGACGGAAATTACAATCCTTCGGTTGCCGTTGAAGGTGGTAAAATAGGATTTGACAACCTAGCATTTAATGTAGGATTGCGTTATATAGAACACCAAGAATTTATTCCTTATGTAAGTTATTCACAAGGATTTTCTATTGCCGATTTAGGTTCTGTTTTACGTTCCGCAACTGCCGATAATATAAATGACATTCAGTTAGAACCTGCTGTGACTAAAAACTATGAATTCGGATTTTTGTCGAAATTCAATAATTTTAAATTTGAGGCGGTAGGTTATTATAGCACCTCCAATTTAGGTACAGGTGTTGTTTTTGATGAAAATACCAATGCTTTTGTGCCTTCCAAACAGCCACAGAACATTTATGGTGGTGAAATAGCTATTGATTATATCTCAAACAACAATGCATTACAGATAGGTACATCTTATTCATATGTAGAAGGTGTAACCCACACTGCAGCAAATAAAAATGCGTTAACTTATTTGGGTGGTGATGTTATTGCCGCACCAAAATGGACTGCTTATGTTACTTGGAAACCTACTGAAAAAATAAATACGTCTTTAAGAATGACCAATTTGGGAGACAGAAAACGATTTGATCCGTATTTGAATACCAACGATGATTACACATTTAGGCACACACAATTTCCTGTTACAGGCTACACCTTGCTTAATTTTTCTATAGCTTATCAATTACCGTCCAATATGTCTGTTGCTTTAGGCGTCAATAACCTATTGAATGCGTATTACCTTCCGGCAAGATCACAATGGGCAGCGCCTTTAAGGGATTTTACAGGTGCAGGCGAAGGTACCAATGCTAAATTAAGTATTCATTATAATTTTTAATATTAATTAGAACCAATGCTAGTATATTTGCTAGCATTGGTTTTTTATAGATTTCATACAATACCCATTGCTATCTTTTAATACAACAATACGGAAAATCCATCTTTGGCTAGGACTTACTTGTGGACTTATAGCGTCCTTCTCGGGGCTTACAGGTTCGCTATACGTTTGGCAACCAGAAATAACAGCAGCCCTTAATCCCGAATTATTACAAGTTGAAAACATAGAAAATATTAAAGAGGGCACTATTTTAAAATCCGCTGTATCTTTAATTGAAACCCGTAAGGATCGTATAGATAAAATTTTTCTTCCTTATCGTGAGCAGCAAACCATAGCCATTCAGTTTAAAAATGGAAAAACGAATTACTACCATCCTGTAACCAGTGAATCTCTAGGTGAAAAATCGGTTTCTATATCATTTTTTGAAAGCCTACTAAATCTACACCGTACTTTGGGAATTCCCCTAATAGGCAAGTACATTATAGGAACTAGTGCCATCATATTTTTTCTAATCCTAATAACTTCTGGCGTTTATATTTGGTGGAAAGCCTATGCCAACAACTTGAGAAAAGGAATTAAAGTAAAATGGAAGGCAAAAAAAAGAAAGTTTAACTTCGATTTACACAAAGCACTCGGAATCTATTTTTTTATACCACTTCTTATCATTGCTTTTACGGGTTCTTATTTTACTTTTAATTCCACTTATAAATCAGTTTTAAAAGTCTTTAATAGCCAACATACAAACTTAATCAAACAACAAAAAAACGAGAACTTTTCAAGCCTGAATGAAACCTTATTAAACTCCAATAAAGGTTATGCTTTACGAGCTATTTATTTCCCAAAAGACAAAACTGATAAATACCGATTAAGATATATAAAGAACCGTTTTATAAAAGCGGGATATCGAAAAACGAAAGAGGTAGAGATCACTAAAAAAGGAGACATAACAACTTTATCAGATTTTAGGTTTGATTCTAACAGCAATCGGATAGCTGCACAGTTCTATCCTATCCATATTGGGGAAATTGCAGGTGTTTTTGGTAGGATTTTGGTCTTTATCTCTGGAGTTGTACCATTGGTATTGTTTATCACCGGCTTCAGAATGTATAGATTAAAAAAGAAGAAAGGTTTGAAAAGAAAAGCACTTAGCTAGTGTTTCAGAAAATTATTTAGTTATCAGACTGTAATTTTTTTCTGGATTTTAGTGATAATGAAGGGAAAAGAATGGCATCTAGAGAAAGGTTCGTTGTGTCTTTGTCTATAATTCAAAAGATTTTCACTATAAGAATTTAAAGAACTGAAAGCAATTCACAACTAGTTGAAAGTGTATAAAAAAGACTTTAGAGCCATTGTTAAATTTTCAAAAACTTATGACTTTATTTAAGGCCTCATCGGCATCCTTATGGATGAAGTTTGCTTGGTAATTAATTGTTGTAGTGATAGAAGAATGCCTATAAAGTTTTTGTAGCATTTTAATAGGAATTAAATCTTCAGATATATTTCCAAAACTATGTCGAGCAATGTGCATGGTTATTTTTTTTGATATGTTCGTTTTTTCAGCAATTTTTTTCAAATGTTTGTTAAGTTTCTTTGTGGCTGCGTTTGTTTGTTTAAAAATATCTTTAGGACTTTTTAAGTTAATCAATTTCATTTCTGGAAAAACAAAATCATCTTTATGTGTTTTTAGTTCTTTGTATTGTTCCAAAATTGGGTGGACTTTATCTGGTATTTTTAAAGACAATAATTTTGAATTTTTATCCATGCGGTAATGTAACCTTTCGTCATAAATATCACTCCATTTAATTTTTAGTACATCTGCTACCCTTATGCCTGCAAAATAAAAACTGAATAGCCAGATGTTTCGAGCATGTATTTCATTTTGAGTTAAGTTAGCTACAGTTTCTAGTGAGATTATTTCATTTTTAGTTAGTCCTATTTTTTGAGTTTCAGGAAATTTAATCTGTATTTTCTCAGAACCAAAAGGGTAAAGCTTTCTATCAACAATTTCTAATTTTATAGCTCTATTGTATATTGTTCTTATTACTACGAGGTTGTTGACTATAGACCTTTCTGATAAGTTCTCCTTTGTTTTTAAATGGCTTTTAAATTTTCTTAGAAATTGTTCGTCTATTTCTGGAAAAGATAATTGTCTTGATTTTGAAAAGTTTATTACATGATTCACGCGTACTTTGTCTGCATAATATCGTGACAGTTTTTTATTAGTTTCCAGTTCCTTTAAATAATCCTGGGCTACATCGAAAAAGCTTGTTGATTTTGGATGGTTATACAACTTGTTTTTTATGTGATTAGCTGTAACATCCTTTTTGTCGGCTTGTAGCTCTATGAGGGCTTTTGTTGCTTCGGAAAGTTCTTTTGTTAAAAGGCGATTAAGGCTTTTGGCGTTAGGATGGGATTTTTTTACACGAATATTTTTTTCGTCCCAATGATTTAAATCAATATAGTGTCCTATGTAATGATAAATAGAACGTCTATTTTTTGTGATGCGAATTGCTAGTGGATAATGCCCTTCACTATTTTTCTTTTTTCTTAAGACTACTTTTGCATTAGAAGACATACTGCAGAATTTTTATTGATTTATAAATATACTAAATTATTTGGAGTGATAGGTACAACATAGGTACAACATTTTTTGGTTTTACTTGAGTTTTATTGGTAACAAATAAAATTAAATTAAGCGTAACTAATTGAAAATAAGTTAATTTAGTTTAATTTGACGAATTTATGCTTGCACTTAAAATCCAATGGCCATTAGGCTGTACGGGTTCAAGTCCCGTCCTCAGTACTAAGCCTTTACAAAATTTCTTGTAAAGGCTTTTTTTATATAGTTACTTCAGGATTTTGCATTTTTTTATTGAAGCAAAAGTTTTTGTTTGCCCTCTTTTATAATGCTTTTTATATGTGAAAATAATTTTGCTTTTAATGCTCTGTATTTTTCTAAAAAATAGCTCACAACAATTATTAATTTTCCGTGTTCTTTTTTATAAATTTCTTCTTGTTCAATTTGGTTAATTCCATCAGCCATAATTTTTAAACCTTTTTCATGTTCTACGATGGTTTTAATTAATGAATCGGTTTTTGTCTGGAAATCACTTAATTTATCAATAATTTTTTTGCTTTCCTTATAGTGTTTTGAATCAATAAGCTGTAGGGTGTACGATTTAATTAAATCATCAAAAAACAACTGTTCATCTTTAGCGAATTTTAATTCAGATAACCATTTTACAGAACTATTATGCATAGTTTCAGTATTTAACCAAGCTTCATATTTTACTTTAACTTCTTTTGTTTTCATTTTGTTTTTTTTAAGCATTTAACAAAGCAGAAAGCCATGTTTAAAAGCTTTCTGCTTTAAATAAATTTAATTCACCTCAATAACTTTTTTTGGTGGTGCCGCTTTTTCAATAGTTTCCTGTTTTTTTAACAATTTTAATTTTAGTATTCCATTTTTGTAAGTAGCTTTTATTTCTTGATTTAAATCTACTGAAGGAGGAAGCATCATCGATCTTTTAAAAGATTTGTAACTAAACTCTTTATGTGAAAAATCATCCTCTTTTTCTTCTTCTTCTATTTCTTTTTCACCAAAAACGTGAAGTACATCTTCTTCAATGGTAACTTCAAAATCTTTTTTATCAAATCCAGGAGCCGCTAATTCAATTTCAAAACCTTCTTTATGTTCTTGAACATTCATTGCTGGCATTAAACTATCATTTTCAAAAAAATCATTTCGAAAAATATCATCAAATCTACCTAGGGCCATATTATCAAAATTTGAATTGAAAAAATCACCTGCCCAAGGTCTTAAGAAACTGTTATTCCAAGGTGTCATTAACGAGTTGTTAAATGGAGATAACTTGTTTCTTTTTCTGCGTTTCATTAATGTTTTCATGATAATAAACATTTAGGTTAAACAAATATTATAACACTAATGTATTTATATTAACGGGTTTTTACAATGATATATATCAGTCGGTTAGGGGTGTTTAAACTGTTTTTTTGTTAGATTGTGATTTTACAAATTAATTGTGTTTCCATTATTTAAAACCTTAAAATTTATATAAGTAATTTTTCAACATCTGTTAATTTTGGAATGGTAACATTCCAATTAAAAGTGTCTTTTATTTTTACACGAAAGGCATCTAAAGCAGTAGGTTCTCCATGAATTAAAAACACCTTTTCTGGGGTGTTTTTAATGTTGCTCAGCCAGTTTAATAGATCACTTTGATCTGCGTGAGCCGAAAGACTTTCTATGGTTTTAATCTTAGCTTTTACAGGATAATATTTTCCGAAAAAGCGTATTTCATGAGCTCCTTCTTTTAATAGCCTACCTCTTGTGCCTTCCGCTTGGTAGCCTACCAATAATACTGTAGTAGAAGGTTCGTCAATAAGTTGTTGTAAATAGGTAAGTACGCGCCCTCCACTTACCATACCGCTACCAGCAATAATTATTTTAGAGCGTTTATCATCAATGGTTTCCCAAGTTTCTTTATAAGATTGAATTATATTCATGTGTTTACACATGGCATTATAATCCGAATCGGATAGTTTATGCCAGTTGGGATAGCGTTTAAAAACTTCCAAAACATTGTTGCCCATAGGGCTGTCTATAAAAATGGGAATGTTTGGTATTTTGTTCTTCATATAAAGTTTCCAAAGTAAATACATGAGGGTTTGTAAACGCTCTACCGCAAAACTGGGGATAATTAAATTTCCTTTTTTATGAATGGTTTGGTTTATAAGTTCAGATAAAATAGTATCGATATCTTCGGTTGGATGCAACTTGTCTCCGTAGGTACTTTCAATAAATAAATAATCGGCCCATTCTGGTTTTTTAGGATTATTCAATAAGTAATCATTTTGTCTACCAATGTCTCCAGAAAATACAAATCGCTTTCCGTTTACGTCCAATTCGATAAAAGTGGCACCAATAATATGACCGTTATACTGAAATCTGTAAGATATGTTTTTAGATAATGCAATCCATTTATCAGGCATTTCTACTTGAAACTGATTGATGGTTTTTTCAGCTTCAAATATGGTATAAAATGGTAGTGCGGGATTGTGTTTTGTGTATTTTTCCTTATTCGCTTTTTGTGCCTCTTCTTCCTGGATTTTGGCACTATCCTTTAAAATAATTTCGGCAATGGCTAAAGTAGGCGCTGTTCCTATAATTTTTCCTGTAAAACCTTGTTTAACTAGCCTAGGTAAATAACCAACATGGTCTAAATGCCCGTGAGTAAGCAGCACCACATCAATATTTTCAACATTTACGGGTAAATCATCCCAATTAAGTGCTCTCAATTCTTTTAAGCCTTGAAACATACCACAATCAATTAATATGTTTTTTTCTGAAGTTTCCAAAAGAAATTTTGAGCCGGTTACCACACCAGCGGCTCCTAAAAAGTTTATTTTTACAATATGTTCCATAGCTTATTAATTATCGCATAACATTTTTATTTCATTTAAAATCTTTTCTTTTCTTATTTCTGAAACACCTAAATGGTCCAAATAAAAACCATCGCCAATTAACTCTCTGCAAAGCACAATATCTCTACTTAATAAAAACTGTTTTTCTCGGTTTGTAAGTAATGTAGATACGGTTATTGGGTACAAGCCTAAGCGATCAATTCGATCTTTTAAACCATCGTTTTTAGGATAATCCCAACTTAAAAGATACAGATTAACACATTTACCATATTGAATGGCATCTTGTGTAAAACGTGTGTTGGTTACAACCCAACCTTCAGCCAATTTAGAGCCGTTTTTGGGGTTGGCATTCCAGTGTGCTTTTACATCATTATAGCGTGAATTTATGTATAGCGGAATTTTTACGTTACAATTAAGGCCTTCGTCGCTATGAAATTTACATTCTACCACAATGGTTTGGTGGTCTTTATGTGCCAAAACATCAATTTCGTGGGTGACGCATTGCCCTTGTAAAGTTTTGCCCACTTCGGTTTTATAACCTGAATATTGCAATACAGCACTCACAAATCGCTCAAAAGGAAATCCTGTAGGGCCGAGTTCGTAAATGGCTTTTTTTAACTTATACTTGGAAGCTAAATAGCTTTTCTTTTTTTTAAGTAATGCATAAGCCCTGTTGTAAATTTCTTTTGTTGAAATGCCTTGATAAAGTTCGTCTCTTACCTTGTCGATAATTTGATTAACAGTGTGTTTATCGGCACCACTTCGGTTTAAGGATGCCTTTAATTTGTTTAATGAAAATTTTGCTTTTTCACCTGATGATTTAATGATATCGATAGTGTCTTTTTCCATGATTAGGGATTATGTTATTAAACCAAAGTAGTTCCATTGAAATAATAAAAAAAACCATAAAAGTTAACTTAATCTGGTATAACCAAAAATGGTATATCGGGATGAAATCCTATTTTTTTTATTACTGGCTCATGCATTATTTTTTCTATAAAACTGTGCTTGTAATTTACCATGGCCAGCATGTTTATTTCAAGCTCTTGAATAAAATCATTTATTTCGGTTACTTTTTTCGCATAATTGGGCATCCAATGGAGTTCAAACTCATAATTTTTTAAATGGCTTTTTAGTATCATTAAGTTATATTCCTGGGTTTCATTAAGCTCGCCTTTAGTAATAATGTGTACAATTCTAATTTTAGAATTATATAAATCTGCTAATTCCTTTAATGGTTTTAGTTCTTTTTCGCTATAAAAACGATTAAAATCTGTTGGAAATGCTATTTGCGATGGTTTAACAAAATCGTATTCTTCTGGAATTACCAAAATAGGACAAAGTTTTAAGTTCGTTATTATGTTTATAGTGTTGCTACCAAATAGAAATTCTTTTGTTGGGGTAGTGCCTTTGGTACCCATAATAACCAAATCGATGTTAAATTCTTCTATGGCGGTTTTAATGGCATTTATTAAATCTTTTGTACTGAAAATTATTTGAAAATCATGATTTGCATTAGCGTTTGATGTTTCTGCTAAATCCTTTAAAGACATTAACTCTGTCATGGTGTCTTCCTTCATGGACTCGATTAGTTTTTTATTAGACATTATCGATGCTTTTATGGCTGCAGAGTTTAAAAAATAGAAGGTACAGAACTCATCCTTAAACAGTTTTAAGGCATAGACGGTAGCACTCCAGGAGTTATCGGAAAAATCGGTTGGCAATAAAATTTTTCGTTGCATGATTTGTGGTTTTTATAGTTTCGCTGGAATAACTAAAAATGGAATTTTTAAATGAAAACCGATTTGATTAATGGTGTTTTTGAAAAATAAATTTTCAAAAAACGAGTGTTTATTATTAATCATAACCAACATGTTAACACGTGTTTTTGACTGAAAATTAGTGATGCCTTCTTCTACGGTTTGGTTGCCCACTTCATGAATTAAATAGGTTTCTTTTTTTAAGTGTGTTTCTAGAATTAGTTTGTTTTCTTCTTGTTTTTCAGATAAATCATAACCATAAGTGAGGTATAATATGTGAATTCTAGTTTGATAGAGCTTGTTAATATCTATAATTGGTTTTACATGATGTGTTTCATAGGTTATGGCATAATCTGTTGGGAATAAAATTTCATGTGGTGTTTCAAATTCAAACCCATCTGGAATAGCTAGTACAGGGCATTTAACGTTTTTAAATACATGTACTGTATTCGATCCAAATAAAATTTCGTTGGTACCCGTAGCTCCTTTGGTGCCCATTACCACATAATCGATGGCTTTATCTTTAACAATTTCTACAATTTCTGGAATTAGCATATTAAAGGCGCCTATGGTTTCTATGGTATGTTTAGGGTTTTTAAATTCGCTTTTTATGCGCGTTTTAAAATCTTCTAAATTTTTTAAAGCTATTTCCCTTACATTATCAATCATGCCAAATTGTGCTGGTTCTACCAATACATATTCTACATGGTAAATTACGGGTGTGTATGTGTTTAGTAAATAGAATTTACAAGTTTCGTTTTTGAAAAGCTGTAAAGCGTACTTTATAGCATTCCAAGAGTTTTCAGAAAAATCGGTAGGAAGCAGAATATTTTTCATGATATTAAATTTTAATTTATATTATGTTACGTCTCATGTTTTGCAATGTTAAAAAAGGGATGTCAAGATTTAAACTCAATTCATCTATAGTGGTAGATTGAAATAAAATATTTTCTAAAAATGAATGTCTTGTGTTTACCATAACCAGCATATCTACATGGTTTTCTTTAATGTATGTGTAAACGGTGTTTATAATATGTTTACTTTTTATTATTTTAAAATTGATTTTATTTTTGCACAACTCTTCTTTTATGAAATTTTGATTGTCTTGTTGTCTAACAGATAGTTGTTCGCTTTTAGATATATAAAGCATATCTAATTCTACTCTAAAAGGAGATACCATTTCACAAAGTAATTTTAACTCTCTTCTTTTGTATGGTATCATATAATTAGTAGGAAAGAGAACGTGTGTTGGGTTTGCGTATTTATAATTCTCGGGTATTGCTAGTACTGGACATTGTACATATTTTAAAACTTGAAGCGTATGGCTACCAAAGGTTATTTTTTTATCGTTGGTTTTCCCTTTAGTTCCCATTACGATCAGGTCTATATTTTGGTCGTCAACTATTTTATCAGCTTCCTCTGTAAGTAAGTTGTTTGCAGAAATGGCATTATAAGTGTGTCTGGGATTTTGAGAGAAGGCTTTAATTTTTGCTATCGTTTTTTCCAATGCTTCCTCAGATTTCTTACTCACAATAGCTTTTAAATCATCCAACTTTGTGTTGGTTAATGTAGATTCATCAGCATAAATCTCGTCCTGATATACATGCATGATGTAAAATTCACTTACTTCACATTTAAATAAGTCCATAGCAAATTTTATAGCATTCATAGCATTTTCAGAAAAATCGGTAGGAATTAATATTTTTCTCATCGCTTCAAGTATTATTACTAAAGTTAAGTACTATAACAAATTGAAACAATGATATTTATCAGATTGAAGATTAGTAGATTTCTTATTTTTAATTAAAATAAAAAAGGGGAATGCTTATAAAACATTCCCCACCATATCACATATTTTTATGCGAATTGATTAATAGCCATATTGAAAATAGTAAACGGAAACAGGAAGTTTTGCTCCCTGTTTCCTTGTAAAAATGTTCGACATTATTAACCAACTTTCATTAATCATTAATACCCCTTAAAAGCCATATTAAATGTTAAGATGGTAAATAGCTTCAAACATTTTTAACAGTGTTGAACATTTTTAATAACAACACCTTATATTACATGTAAAAGAACTTCTTTGTTTATGACTCTAATTTATATTATAATATCTTAATATGGAATGATAAATATCAGTTTGAAAAAATTACATGGGTAAAATTCCGTACACAATATTCAACAAAAACACACCAACCAAAAACAGTAACATATAAATAAGTTGTACCAATTTTACATTAATAATCTCTAAAGTTTTTACAGTCCGTTTTGGAAATATAAAGAGCGATAACCCAATAAAAAGGGAAAGCCATCCAATAATTGTTATTATAAATTTCCAGTTTGGTTCCCAGATATTATGAAATAAAATATTGAGCAACCCAACAATAATGGCTACAAAAGATGATATAATTAGAAATTTCTCATCTTTTAAATCTGTAAAAATTTGCTTGATGCGTTTTGGGTTTAATGTTAAAATAAAAAAGAATATGATGAGGTACCAGCCCCAAAACTTGGCTAAAAAGATTGAAGTATCCATAATGTTTTAATTTTTTTCGTGTAGTACTAAAAAAGGAATTTCTGTGTGATAACTAATTTCTTCAACTTTTGAATGAAATAAAATTTGATGAAAATAGTTTAGGTTTTTCGCTACCATGCATACCATATGTATGTGCCTGCTTTCAACAAAAAATTGTATGGCTTTTTCTATGTTTGTATTCGTTAAATAATGAAAACTGTGGGTTATGTAGCTAAAATAATCATCTAGTAAGGCTCTGTTTCTTTTTTGCTCCATATTCAAATCTGTTTTATTTCGGCTTATATTAAGTATTCTGAGTGCGGGTTTGTAATTTTCTAATATGTTGGATAGTGGTTCTAGCATGCGCATATCATAATTTAAAGAGAAATCTGTAGGAAAGGCTATGTCTTTGGGTTTTACAAATTGCGCTTTTTCTGGAACGGCTAGCGTAGGGCATTTTACTTTAGTGATAACATCGCCTGTATTGCTGCCCACAATAATTTTTTTTAATCTAGAAGTCCCTTTAGTGCCCATAACTATCATATCTATTTTTTTTTCTTCAACATGTTTCCTAATAGATTCTACAAAGAAGTTATAATCGTATAAAGGATAAAATCTGTGATTTGTATTAGCGGGAAATTGTGTTTTAATCTGTCTTAAAACTTTGCGTAGTTGTTGCATTGCAGGTTTTGTATGCACATCTTCTGTAATAACATCATCTTCATTGGCATAAGAATAATCAATAGCAACTATATTGCTTAATTTATGTACATGAAGGATGTAAAAGTCGCAAGTTTCGTTTTCAAAGAAATGGATGGCGTACTTAATGGCGTTCCATGAGTTTTTTGAAAAATCGGTGGGTAGTAATATCTTTTTCATCTAACAACAATTTTACAACTACTAATTTATGTACTATGAGTGTTAGTTGAAATGATATTCATCATTTAGGCCATTACTAATTTATGTTTTTTAGTTTTTCAATATCTACTACTTTTATGTTTCTGCCTTCTGTTGTTATAATGCCATCTTTTTTAAATTCTGCAAGGGCTCTTATAAGTGTTTCGGTTGCGATTCCTGCAACATTTGCCAAATCTGTTCTTGAAATTTTTATGGGATCTTCTGGTTTCTTGTTTATTTTTTCGACAAATTTTAAAATGGTGGCTGCTGTTTTTTTGTTTACTGAAGCATAGGCTTTTTCTAATAACTGGCTTTTAGTACTTATCAGGTCTTCAGACAATAACTGCATAAGTTCTAATGCTAATTTATGGTTGTTGTTGAGTATCTTATTAAATTCTATGGTAGAAACGCCTGTTAGCTCAACATCTTCAATCGCTGTAACGGTTTCTTGATGGGGTATGTTTTTTGTGAATGAAGTATAGCCAAACAAGTCGTCTTCTTTATATAGGGCGGTTACAAGCTCTTTCCCTTGTTCTTGTATCTGGTGGCATTTAACCGCGCCTTTGTTTATTAAGTATATAAAATTGGCATGATCGCCTTCACGGTAAATAACATCATCTTTATTAAATGTAAAAACAGTACCATTATCGTCAAAAAAGTTTTTTAGATCGTTAAGGGTTTTTATTTCGTGCTCCATATCTTCTTTAGAGTCGTTCTCGTTGGTGGCCAATTCTTGTAAAATGGCGACTTTGGCTAAACGGCTTTCTATAGCGTCTATAAGGTCTTTTATGGCGAAAGGTTTGCTTATGTAATCGTCTGCGCCCAAATTCATGCCCTTTCTAACATCGTTAAATTCTGTTTTAGCGGATAAAAATATAAAGGGAATATACTTGGTGGTTTTGTCTTTTGAGAGGGCTTTAAGTACGCCATAACCATCCAATTCGGGCATCATGATATCGCATACTATAATATCTGGTACATACTGTTTGGCTAGTTTAACACCTATTTTTCCATTTGAAGCTTTTAAAACCTTATAGTTTGATAGTTCTAAAAGTTCTACCGTGCAATCTCTTAAAACCACATCGTCTTCAATAAGTAAAATCGTTTTCATCTGTTATATTTTTATTTTAAACATCCTTAAGTTGTTGTGTGATGTAACTTTTTTTAGGTTGTTTAAGTTTCATTTATTGCTTTGTTAGGAATCGTGATGGTAAACGTTGAGCCTTTGTGCTCTTCGCTTTCAAATGAAATGCTGCCACCTAGGTTTTCGCAATGGCTTTTAACGATATTTAAACCAATGCCCGTACCTTGGGTGTTAACCACGTTTTGCGCCCTAAAATAGCGTTGAAAAATGTTCTTTTGGTCTTTTTCGGGGATTCCTACCCCGTTATCTTTAATTATTACTGTTGTTAAGTTTTCATCTTGAGTTACATACATATATATAAATGCGCCTTCAGGCGAATACTTTATGGCATTGTGTAATAGGTTGGTTAAAATGAGCTGAATAATTTTCTCGTCTTGGTATAGCGATATCTCATCAACATTTTCTGGGTATTTTATTTGTTGTCCATCTTTTAAAAGCATATTGGCATTGTAAACAACCTCATTAACAACTTTGCTAAGTTTAAAATGGGTAAAACTATAACTGGCTTTTCCTTTTTCCAGTTTTTCAACGGATAGAAAATCGGTTAAAATATTATTTAAATAATAGACTTTATCGGTAATGTTTTTTATGTACTTATCACGCTTTTCTTGGTGTTCTGTTAATTGGTACCTGCTAAGCAATTCGCTAGATGATAAAATACCACTTAAAGGTGTTTTAAACTCGTGCGACACTAATGATAAAAAATTGGTTTTCAAATCATTGAGTTCTTTTTCTTTGTTAAGTGCCAATTTAAGTTGTTGTGTGCGCTCTTCAACTGTTTTTTCAAGTTTTGCCGTGTAATTTTTTCGTTCGGTAATATCTAATATAATCGCAACAAAAACTTCGCGTTCACCTAAATTAGACAACTGTAAATGCACTTCAACCGGATATTCTGTGCCATCTTTTCGCTGTTGAACCGTTTCAATCTCTAATTTTTCAACCGTTTTATCGAGCAAAACGTCAATCACTTTTCTAAACTCAAGTTCATCTTTGTAGGGAGTAATATGAATGGGTGTCATTTTTAACAATTCGTCCATGGTATATCCCAAACTTTTTTGCGCGCCAAAATTCATATTGATAAACTTTAATGTTTTGGCATCAAAAACATGGATTTCATTTAAAGATTCATCAAAAATAGCAGCTAGGTGGTGGCGTTCGTCTTCTACTTTTTTACGAAGTGTTACATCGTTTTGTATGCCAATAAAATTGGTAACCACACCATCAATATTTGTTATTGGAAAAACGTATATATCGTTCCAAAACATAGTGCCATCTTTCTTGTAATTACGCAAAGTGGCTTGACAACTTTCGCCATTTTTTATAGCTTCCCTAAGTTTTATAAGGTCTGCTTGGTTTCTGTCTATACCCTGTAAAAACCTGCAATTTCGGTTAAGTATTTCATAATCAGCATATCCTGTAAGTTTTTGAAATGCC
Source organism: Mariniflexile fucanivorans (assembly GCF_004341235.1). GTDB lineage: Bacteria > Bacteroidota > Bacteroidia > Flavobacteriales > Flavobacteriaceae > Mariniflexile > Mariniflexile fucanivorans. The sequence goes on along the minus strand of NZ_SLUP01000005.1, from coordinate 303,789 downwards.
GCATTAAAATACATAATGGGATTATCGTATTTTAAAGCATCGGTAATCACGATGCCGTTATTGGCAGATTGTAAGGCCTTGGTGCGTAACATGAGGTTTCTTTCAATCTCTTTTTTTTCTGAAATATCTTTAACCAAAACCATCACATAGGTTTTGTTATAGATTGAGAAAGGGTTTAGTTCTACTTCAACAGGAAACATATCACCATCTTTTTTTAAAGCAAAAATATCGGTGGCTTCACCCAGTTTTCGGCGTTTACCTCTTTCAAGGAATTTTTTGAAATATTCAGAAAGGTTATTGTGGTAATGAGATGGAATAAGGAGGTTTAATTGATTGTTTATCAAATTTTTACTGCTATATCCAAAAATGTGTTCTAAAGCACTATTTGCCTCAACTATTTTTTGGTGGTCATCAACAATAATGACACCTTCAGAAACAGTTTCCAGTAAGATGTTGAATATTTCTTGGTCTTGTCTGAACATAAAAGTGAGGCCTTTAAAAATAGCACTTTAAAAGTAAGGAAAAATGCACGTTTTTTAGTTATTAATGACTGATTTTTATCATAGGTAAACCTGTAGTTTGTTCGTATTTTAGGAAAAATAATTTTTAAAAAACGTAAACTAAAAAAAGATGATACTTGAATTTTACCAAAATATTGGTAAACTGTTTTATGCTATTGCTGCAGCAGATAAAAAAGTACACCCTACAGAGTTAAGTAAATTAAAAGGACTTGTAAAGGAAAAATGGTTGGATGTTGATTTAACTGAAAATGATGAATCTAAAGATGCCGCGAAACACATAGAAATTGTTTTTGATAGGTTAAAAAACAAAGCACTTGATGCTGAAACATGTTTTGAAGATTTTTTAACTTTCAAAAAGAACCATCCTTCTTTATTTACTGCGGATGTTAAAATGCTTATTATGAAAACAGCCAATGGCATTGCTACTTCTTTTTCAGGGTTAAATAAATCGGAATTGATTATGCTTGCAAAGTTGGATATCGAATTAAAAAATTAATTTTTTATGAGGACGGATTTTAATGATATTATAGAAAACCCAAATTAAATATGAAACTATTTCAATTAATAAGTCTGTTTTTATTGATGGTATCTTGCTCTAAAAACACAGATCAAATACATCCAGAAAAACGAGATTTAACAGAATCTGTATATAGTTCTATAACCATTCAACCAGACAGTCTTTATCAAGTTCATGCTATTGTAGCTGGAATTTTAGATAAAAATTTAGTTGAAGAAGGCGATTTAGTTTCAAAAGGTAATGCGTTGTTGCAAATTAACAATAGCACACCTAAACTTAACACACAAAATGCCAAATTATCCTTAGAATTAGCTAAAGAAAATTATAATGGTAGTGCCGCTGTATTAAGAGGTGTTAAAGATGAAATTATTGCAGCAAACCTGAAATACAAAAATGATTCTGTTAATTATTTCAGACAAAAAAATCTTTGGAATCAAAATATTGGTACGAAAGTAGAGTATGATACCAAGCAACTTAATTATCAATTAGCTTCTAATAACCTGCAACTTTTACAAAGTAAATACGATAGAACCAAAAACGAACTACAAACAGCATTAAAACAAGCACAAAACAACTATCAATCTTCATTAATTAACACTACAGATTTTACCATAAAAAGTACCATAAACGGTAAAGTTTATGCTTTGTATAAAGAGCCCGGAGAAATCGTTTCTACTATGGATCCCCTTGCTTCCATAGGTAGCGCTACTAAATTTGTTATCGAAATGTTGGTTGATGAAGTGGATATTGTAAAAATTTCAAAAGACCAAAAAGTAATCATTATTTTAGATGCATATAATGGTACCGTATTCACAGGAAAAGTTTCAAAAATATATCCAAAAAAAGACGAACGCAATCAAACTTTTACGGTAGAAGCGCTATTTATTGAAGCTCCAAAAACCCTTTATCCAGGACTTTCCGGAGAAGCTAATATTGTTATTTCGAATAAAGAACAGGTGCTTACCATACCCAAAGAATATATTATTGATGATAACAAAGTGAAAACAGACGATGGAATAATAGCCATTACTACGGGTTTGCAGAACATGGAATTTATAGAGGTTATTTCTGGAATTACCGAAACCACTAGTATTTATAAACCTGAATAATGGTTAATTGGAAAGTCATACTAAACATTGCTAAAACACATTTGCTAACCAAAATTAAGCAAACGGCTATTGCTGCTTTAGGGGTTACTTTTGGCATTGGCGCTTATATTACTTTAGTAAGTTTTATGACGGGTTTAAACACTATGTTAGACGATTTGATTCTGAATCAAACGCCACATATTCATATTTATAATGAAATAGAACCTTCTAAAAACCAGCCCATCTCTTTATATGATGAATTTAAAAATAGCATGAATGTGGTGCATTCTATAAAGCCCAAATTGAGTCAGAAGAAAATCCATAATGCATTACCAATTATTAATTATTTAGAAGAAAATGAGCAGGTTCGTGGGGCGCTTCCGCAGATAAAGGCTACCATATTTTATATTGCTGGCTCTATTGAAATTGGTGGTAATTTACTAGGTGTTAATATATTGGATGAAGCTAAACTTTTCAATCTTAATGATTATATAGTTAAAGGTTCGCCTGAAGCTTTGTTCAATACTGAAAATGGCATTCTATTAGGTATTGGTATTGCCGAAAAAATGGCTTTAGATGTTGGAGACCGCATACAAATTAGTACCATTACAGGCGAAGTTTTCCCTTTAAAAATTGTTGGTTTATACCAAAGTGGTATTGCGGATATTGATGCCATGCAAAGCTTTTCAAATTTAAAAACTGTACAGCGTATTCTTGGTGAAGCAGAAAATTATGTTACAGATATTAATGTGAAACTTTATAATATTGAGAACGCATTGCCTTTGTCAAAAAAAATTGAACAGCAATTCAAACTAAAAGCAGTAGACATTAATACGGCCAATGCACAATTTGAAACAGGCACCAATATTAGGAATTTGATAACTTATGCGGTTTCAATTACACTGCTTGTTGTAGCGGGTTTTGGCATTTATAACATTCTAAATATGTTTATTTATGAGAAAATGAATGATATCGCCATTTTAAAAGCCACGGGGTTTTCAGGTAAAGATGTACAGCTTATTTTTATGAGTCAAGCCATGATAATTGGTTTTATTGGTGGTGTTTTAGGCTTGCTAATAGGGCTAATCTTCACAAACATAATCAGCACCATTCCTTTTCAAACGCAAGCATTACCAAGAATAAAAACGTATCCTATAAATTTTAATCCTTGGTTTTATTTTATAGGAATATTGTTCGCTATGGTATCCACATTTTTTGCTGGTTATTTACCATCTCGAAAAGCTAAAAAAATAGATCCAGTAACCATTATTAGAGGTCAATAACATGAGCACTGTATTAGAAGCTAAAAACGTTAATAAATACTTTAAAAAACCCGTGCTTTTTCATGTGTTAAAGGATATTAGTTTCAAAATAAATAAGGGTGAATTTGTGTCTATAATGGGGAAATCGGGTTGTGGAAAATCTACGCTACTATACATTTTATCAACCATGGATACCGATTATGAAGGTGAATTGCTTTTAAATAATGAATTGATAACTGGTAATACTAGAGATCAATTATCCTATATAAGAAACAAGCATATTGGCTTTGTGTTTCAGTTTCATTATTTGCTTTCAGAATTTACGGTTTTAGAAAATGTGATGCTTCCGGCGAAAAAACTTGGTGAAAAATCATATCAGGAAATTGAAAATGACGCGATGCAAAAACTTAAAATTTTAAATATCGAACATCTTGCCACAAAAAAAGCATCTCGTATTTCGGGTGGCGAAAAACAACGCGTTGCCATTGCAAGGGCCTTAATTAATAATCCTTCCATAATTATGGGCGATGAGCCTACGGGAAATTTGGATAGCCATAATTCTGAAAATGTATTTAATATTTTTAAACAGCTTAGTAAAGAACAAGGTTTGTCGCTGTTAATTGTAACTCATGATGAGGATTTTGCAAAAAAAACAGATCGAATTATTACCATGGAAGATGGTAAAATTATTGCTTAATTATTTATTTGTTAAATGGTTATTTTATTCAACTTGGCTTAAAAACAGCTGATATTTGTCATTTAAAATTTGTATTTTTAAACTTACTTTTAGTTATTAAAGCATTCTTTTTGAACCTATAAAAAAACAAGTAAATGGCTTATATAGATTATTATAGCATATTAGGTATTCCTAAAACAGCGTCAGAGTCCGATATAAAAAAAGCATATCGGAAATTGGCACGTAAATACCACCCAGACTTAAACCCGAATGATAAAGTTTCCGAAAAAAAATTCAAGGAAATTAACGAAGCTAACGAAGTTTTAAGCCATAAAGAAAACAGAAAAAAATACGATGAATATGGTGAGCATTGGCAAAATGCCGAGGCATATGAAAAAGCAAAACAGCAACAGGGGGCTTATCAACAAAATTATAAAGGAGCTTCAGGAGGATACTCCGAAGAAGATTTTTCAGATTTTTTCGGAAATATGTTTGGTGGTCGCGCTTCGGGTAGTGGTGGCAGACAAGTAAAATTTAGAGGTCAGGATTTTAATGCCGAATTACAACTAGACCTAAAAGATGTTTACGAAGCACACAAACGAACCTTAACAGTTAATAACAAAAATATTAGAATAACCATTCCTGCGGGTATTGAAAATGGGCAAACCATTAAAATTAAAGGCCATGGAGGAGCAGGTGTTAATGGCGGGCCCAATGGCGATTTATTTATTCAGTTTTCAGTTGTAAATAATACAAAATTCAAAAGAGACAAAGACAATCTTTATGTTACTGTAGATTTAGATTTGTATAAAGCCATGTTAGGAGGCGAACTTATGGTTGATACGTTTAAAGGAAAAGTGAAACTAAACATAAAACCAGAAACAGAAAACGGAACTCAAGTAAAACTTAAAGGGAAAGGTTTTCCTAAGTACAAAAAAGAAGATCAGTTTGGAGATTTATACATTACCTATCAAATAAAAATACCAACTAATCTTTCCGAAAAAGAAAAAACATTAATAGAAGAACTTCAAAAACTACGTTAATAATGGAAACACAGAAATTAATACCCATTCAATTAATTTGCAATCGTTATAACGTGCCGGTTTCTTTTATAAACACGTTACAAGAATTTCAATTGGTAGAAATTATAGTTGAAAATGAAGACTATTATATCCATACCAAGCAAATAAAAGAGGTTGAAAAAATGATACGTTTACACTACGATTTGGAGATAAATTTAGAGGGTGTCGATGCTATTTATAACTTACTAAAACAAGTAAAATCCTTAAAACAAGAAATTACAATGTTGCATAATAGATTAAGACTTTACGAAGATTTATAAACATTAAAATGGAAGCAATAAAACAATGGACTATAGAAAACCCAACGCTTTACAGTGTTTTTAAGTATGTGTTGTTAGTTGCTTTTGTGCTTATTTTAATTCAACTTTTACGTCGGTTTTTAAGAAAACATGTTACCGATACAGATGCCCGATATAAGTCTCAAAAAGGCATAGAAATTATAGGTTATATGGTGTTAATCGTTTTGTCTTTTTCGTATTTTACGGGAAGCATTGAAGATTTTACCCTTGCCATAGGTTTGTTTTCAGCCGGCATCGCTTTTACATTACAAGAACTTATTTTAAGTATTGCAGGTTCATTTTTTATATTTATAGTTAAAGTTTACAAACCTGGAGACCGTATTGAAATTAACGGTATTAAAGGCGATGTTATAGATGTAAATAGCACCTACACCACCATGATGGAAATTGGCCAGTGGGTAAGCAGCGATAATTATAGCGGTCGCATCGTAAAATTGAGTAACGCGTTTGTTTTTAAAGGACCTATTTACAACTATTCGCAAGATTTTCCTTTTATTTGGGATGAATTTAATTTACCCATTAAATATGGTTCCGATATAGAATTGGCGAAATCCATCGTCATTAAAATTGCTTCTGAAACCCTTTCTGAATATACTGCAAATTCAAAATCGCAATGGACGGAAATAGTAAATAAATATTACATAGAAGATGCCGTTGTGGACCCAACACTTGCCGTTACATTAACAGATAACTGGATACAATTCAATTTAAGATTTATTGTTGACTATAAGAAAAGACGTTTAACAAAACATATTTTAAATGATAAAATTCTTTTGGAAGTTGAAAAAACCAAAGGTAAAGTTACTTTGGCATCAACAACTTTTGAACTTATTAAAATACCTGAGTTGAAAGTTGATGTTAAAAATAAAATTTAGCATCATAAAATAAGTTTTAAAATTTTACTCTTACACATTCCAACTTACAGGAATTAAAAAGTAATCAACAAAACAATATTTTGATGCTTTTTCGGTACATCCGAATATTAAGCTTTGAGAATTAAAATTGCAGATTTAAATTACCAATATTGTAGTTTTAAACTTATAAACTGATTTTTATCATGGTTTTTTGTTGAAATAATAAATATCTTCATATTTCAACGGAGTTTATCTTTATGCATCCCTAAAAAACTATCGAGATAAACGAAAAAATACCGAAGCAGTGCTTATAAAAATTAAATTTATTAGAAGCCATGATAAGAGATTTAAATAAAAAAGAATGTTTAAAAATGCTAAGTGAGAATTACATTGGCCACTTGGCATACGTATATAATAATTCACCTTTTGTAATTCCCATTACTTATTATTACGACCAAAAAAACATTACGGTTATAGGTTATTCTGGTGAAGGACACAAAACAAAAGCATTACGATTAAATAATGCTATTGCACTTGAAGTTTGCGAAATACAATCAATTAATAATTGGCAATCTATATTAATACAAGGAACTTTTCATGAATTGGATGGAGCTACTGCAAAATATCAATTACATCAGTTTTCACTTGGAGTAAAAAAACTTGTCTCTAAAAAAGAAGATAAAGATCTTAATTTTATTAACGAATTTTCGGGTAAAGTTAATTTTGAAGCGGTTCCTATAGTTTACATTTTAAAAATAGAAGAAATAACTGGAAAAATAAGGAAGCCAATTTAGAACAGTTTCTACTAAAAGCAAGGGTTATGAATGATGTTTATAAACAACAAAGTAAAATACCATTAGCAATTGCCATAGGCATACCGCTCGGTAGTATTATAGGAATAATTGTTAGTATGATTATAAAAGTAGATTGTTCGGTTGGTATGACAGCTGGTGGGATTTTAGGACTCAGTATAGGGCTTATTGTAGGGGCTATTCTTAATATTCGAATTAAAAAAGTAAGAAATCAAGATAAGAGTACTAAGGACTTTAAAATTAAATAAATAGATCTTGTTTTTATGATATTTATCATTACTAAAAATGATATATATTCTTAATTTTATGTCCCTAAAAAAAGGTATTATGAAAACAATTATATATGCAACAGATTGTAGCACCAATGCCTCATCATCTTTGTGCTACGCGTATCGTTTCAGTTCTATGATGAAAGCCGATTTACATGTAATACATGTTTATGATATGCCGCCAATTAATCTTTCAACTATTCACCCCAAAGAGACCTTGAGTAAGCGCATACATGATGAACAAAAAGATATGGTGACCAAGTATTGTACTACACATCTTAAAAATGAATTTCGAAAAAAACCTATTACCATTCATGCCGTTGAAAATGATTCAATTACTAATGGTATTATTAAGCTTTCTAAAAAACTGTCACCAGATTTAGTTGTTTTGGGTATGAAAGACCCTGAAAGTACAAGAGGCTATTTTTCTGGCAATATTGCTAACGCTTTATTAGATAGAGTTGAAGTCCCTATATTAATCGTTCCAAATAGTTTTGGTTGCAATAGTCTTTCAACCATAGTATATGCTACGGCTTTTGAACAAGAAGACATTTTATCCATTAAAAAACTAGTAGAAATTGCTAAGCCATTTTCCGCATTGATTGAAGTAATACATGTATATGAAAATGATGAAGATTCCATAAAAAAAAGTATGGAAATATTCAAAAACCTTATTTTGAAACAAGTTTCTTATCCAGAAATCACTTTTAGAACCATTGCATCGGGTAAAATTAAATCAGGGTTATTGGCTTTTCTAAAAAAAGAAAATGCCAATATGTTGGTAATGCTAGAGCGCACGAACAAAAATAGCTTTAACGGACTATTTCACAAAGATTTAGTAAAAGAGTTAGAGGCAGTGGTAACAATTCCAGTACTTGCTTTTAATAAGCAAAGTGCTAAACTTAAAGTGGTAAAGACAACTAACGTTAAAAATGAAGTAACGTATTAGATTTGCTTCCGAAATTTTGATGTTTGAGAATTTTGCACGGTATTATCACTCAATAAACCATAAAAAAATAGCTTGGGTTTTTACCCAAGCTATTTTAGTTAATATATAATAATTTGTTATACCTAATTTATTAATATTCCCACCTTACAAAGGCTTCCATAGCAGCGTATCGAGACAACCCGAGTTGGTGGTATAAATCGGCTGTTTCTCTATTTCTATCTTCGGCACGTTGCCAGAACTCTCTACTATCGGTTCCTTGAAATACCACACCATCTTTTTGAGATTGATGTTTAAAAATACCTTTGCGTTTTTCTAATACTTGGTCTGGACTCATAGGTACTGCCATTTCAATATCGTCAATACTCCATTCTTGCCATGCACCACGGTATAACCAAACCCAACAGTCTTTCATAAACTTTTCTGGTTTTAATTGTTTTACAGCTGCAAAAATAGCATCTAAACAAACTTTGTGTGTGCCGTGTGGATCGGCTAAATCACCTGCCGCAAATATTTGATGTGGTTTTATTTGTTTGATAAGATCCATCGTTATCTGGATGTCTTCTTCGCCTAAAGGTTTTTTCTCAATAGTACCTGTTTCATAAAACGGAAGTTCCATAAAATGAATTTGAGCGTCTGGTATCCCTATAAAATGGCAGGTAGAGCGTGCTTCCCCTTGCCTAATAATCCCTTTAATGTATCGCACCTCTGGAATATCTATTTCGCTAGCTTTCTTGTTTTTTAAGAAGGTTAACGCTTTTTTGTAGATATCTTCGGCTTCTTTACTTTCTATACCAAATTTAGTGTTGTAATCGCATACAAAACTTGCAAAACGCAATGCTTCATCATCGGCTACAGCTATGTTTCCTGAGGTTTGATAACCTATATGTACTTCGTGCTCTTGTTCATGTAAACGTCTAAAAGTACCTCCCATACTAATGATATCATCATCTGGGTGCGGACTAAAAATAAGCACACGTTTTTTGGCTGGTTCTGCGCGCTCTGGTCGTTTGCTATCATCAGCATTTGGCTTGCCTCCCGGCCATCCGGTAATGGTGTTTTGTAGCCTGTTGAAAATTTTAATGTTAATATCGTAAGCTGGCCCAGAATCTGCCAACAAATCACTCATACCGTTTTCTATATAATCGGCATCAGTAAGCATTAAAATAGGTTTCTTTAGGTCAAGCGCTAAACCTAATACGGCTTTTCTTATCAGTTTGTCTGTCCAATTAATTTTTTCAACTAACCAAGGTCTGTTAATACGGGTTAGTTTAGATGCGGCTTCTTTATCTAGTACAAAAGTGGCATTATTATGTTCTTGCAAAAATGAAGCAGGTACTTGGTTTGTTACGGGACCCTCTACAGATGCTCTGATGATGTTGGATTTGCTTTCTCCCCAAGCCATAAGTATCACTCTTTTGGCTTCCATTATTTTTTTTACACCTAATGTTATGGCGGTTCTTGGCGTATTATTCAATCCTGAAAAATCACCACTTGCTGCAACTCTTGTAATATGGTCTAGGGCTACTAAGCGCGTTTTTGAGTTTTGTAATGAGCCAGATTCGTTAAACCCAATATGCCCATTACCACCAATGCCTAGTACTTGTAAATCAATTCCACCTAAAGCTTCTATTTTTGCTTCATATTTACTGCAATAATCGGCAATATCATCTTTAGATAAGGTGCCGTCTGGTATATGATAGTTTTCTGGCAAAATATCTACGTGGTTAAACAATAATTCTTTCATAAAACGCACGTAACTATTTATGGAGTCGGGCTCCATAGGATAGTATTCATCTAGATTGAAAGCTATCACGTTTTTAAAACTTAACCCTTCTTCTTTATGCAAACGTACTAATTCCGCATACAAACCTTTAGGAGATGAACCGGTTGCTAACCCTAATATACAAGGTTGTTTTTGGGCTTGTTTAACGCGTATTAGGTCTGCAATTTGTTTTGCAACTGCTTTTGATGCGCTCGTGGAGTTTTCAAAAACAATAGTTCCTGCGTTCTCAAACCTTTTTTCAAAATCTGTCGATTTGTCTATATTACTTTGTAACATGGTGTTCGTTTTGTGTTTTTAATTATATATCCTATTTTCTTAAAACTTATTTTGTTGACCAACTTTTATATTTATGACCCCACATGGCAAAGAATAAAATTAAAGCGTAGCATGGTATTAGGATCCAGTAGCTTTGTGTGGAAGATGTTGCAATAGCATCTACTTCATTTATACCATTGGAAATAAGTGTATGTTTATTAGCGTCTACCATTCTGCCATAAAGTGGCGGAATAATGGCACCGCCTGAAATGGCCATAATTAATAATGCAGAACCTGTTTTTGTGAATTTCCCCAAGCCCTCTAAAGTTAAAGGCCATACTGCCGGCCAAACCAATGCATTGGAAATGCCTAATGCAGCTACAAACAAAACAGATGTAAATCCGGTAGTAAGCAGGATGCAAATACTAAAAATGATTCCTAATACAGCACTGATTTTAAGGGCTGTTACCTGTTTTAAATATTTTGGTATTAATATAACACCTACTGCATAGGTGCATACCATAGCAAACAGCGTTAATGTGGTAAAAAACTTTGCATCGGCAGCAGGAAAACCTAAGGATATACCGTAGGCTATAATAGTATCGCCAGCAATAACCTCGGCACCTACATATACAAATAGAGTTAATACACCCAACCATAAATGTGGAAATTGAAAAATGCTTGTTTTTGCTGTTGTACCTTTTTTGGGTTCGTCAACTTCAGCTGCTTCCACATGGGGTAATGGTGCTTTTCTAATCAAAAGCCCTAATACGACTAGTACAATAGCCATGATTAAATAAGGCATAAAAACACTATCTGCCATGGTGTCCAAAAGCACGCCCTTTTCTTCTGCGGATGCCGTTTCCAGTTGTTCTTTTACTTTATCTATGCCCGAAAGGAGCAAAGCACCAAAAATTAAAGATCCCAATGCACCAGCTACTTTGTTTGCTATTCCCATAATGGCAATACGTTTTGCGCCGCTTTCTATGGGGCCTAAAATGGTAATATAGGGATTGGCTGCTGTTTGTAATAAGGTCATGCCTATACCTTGTATGAATATGCCAGTTAAAAATACCCAATAGGTTCTTGCTTCGGCCGCTGGAATAAAAACTAACGCACCTATGGCCATAATGATAAGTCCTAGAGACATGCCTTTTTTGTAGCCTATTTTGTTTAAAATCCACGAAGCTGGTAATGCCATCACCACAAATGATATATACGAAGCAGAGGCTACCAAATAGGACTGCGCATCGGTCAACTCGTTAATGGTTTTCATGAAGGGTATTAGCGCACCGTTTATCCAGGTTACAAAACCGAAGATGAAGAATAAACTGGCTATGATGATTATGGGAACTAGATTATTCTTTTTTGTTGATGGGTTTTGAGGTTCTGTCATATAATTTATTTAAAATGAATTTTAGTAAAATATTATTTTGTTGTTCGTTTATTGAGAAACTAAAATTCTAATTTTTAAAAAAGAATTGCCCAAAAATCAGGTTTTCGTATAAAAAATAATACATATAGAACCTAACTCATGGGCAATTCATAAAATTTAACTTAACAGGTTAATATTTACTAAAAAGTTATATTTTTATTTATTCCCAACCTGGGTTTTGTGTTAGGTTAGGGTTAAGCTGTAATTCATCTAATGGTAGAGGGTTTAGATAAGCTTTGGTTTCATCAAAATTGTAATTTCCAAAGTTTGAAAAAGGTAGTAGAAACCCATCAGAATCTACAGGTGTTGTAATGGAAATGGTATTTACGACACCATCATTATAAAATGCACCTCTTGGTTGATCGCCATCAAATAAAGTATGAGCTCTCCATCGATACAAATCGTCATCTCTAAAACCTTCAGCCATTAATTCAACAGTACGTTCTCTACGTACTTCGTAGATAATAGGTGTTAATGTGTGACCATAATTTGGCCAATTAGGGTCTGTAACAATAGCTCCTAAAGTAATTCCAGGCATATTAACACGAGCACGTAATAAGTTAATAGATTTATTTAAATCTGTTTGTGTAATAGTACCTAATTCAGCTTTTGCTTCAGCAAAAATCAATAAGGCCTCAGCGTAACGAAATATAATTTTTGATGTATCCTCAGTAAAATCGTTAAAAGCAGCAACATAGTTTACGTTTCTATACTTTTGGCTTTCATAACCCGTATTACCGGTGTTAGCGTCATTAAAGTTTGGGTACTCCCATACAGTAGTGACACCATCACGTACTTCCACTACATCTCCTGGAACCATTATTAAGGCAGCTAATCTAGGATCTCTACCAATTTCGATAGTATTTAAGTCTTTATTGCTTCCGTCGACAGCACTAATCGCAGTAGGGAGGCCATCCGCAGCCAAATAACTATCAACAGCAAACTTCGTGTACCCACACCTATTAGGCCATGATTTTTGTAACACATTAGCAATACCTAGAGTAACAGAATTAAAATCTCTCCACAACATCACCTCACTATTACCACTTAATCCAACTTGATTAAATAAGGAACTATAGTCGCCATGTAAAGAAAACACACCACTATTCATTACAGCTTCAGCAGCACTTGCCGCTATTTGAAGAAAACGGGTTCCGTCTGATCCAGCAACACCAAAAGGGGTACCGTTATGGTATTTTTCCCAAGTACCTTCATATAAGGCTACTCTTGCTTTAAATAGTTGAGCGACTTCTTTACTAATTCTGGGGTGACCTGAGATTTCTGGGAAGGACTGCATGAGACTTATCGCTTTGTCTAAATCTGAAAGCATAAAATCTACAACTTCATTTCTAGGGTCTCGTCCTGCAAAAACATATTCTGTATCATTATTGTCAAAATATTCAGCAAATATTGGTAAATCCCCATACCTCGTTAATAATTCAAAATAATAATACGCTCTAAAAAAATAAGCTTCACCAGAGTATTGGTCAATTAAAGTTTGCTCTGAGCCACTACTTGCTGATGCTTGATCTAAATGATCTATGAGCCAGTTTACTTCCCTTACTTCATCCCAACTCCATGTAGAGGCATTAGCAGAGCTTGGTACGTCATAACTTAAGCCACTGAGTCTATTGCTAGGATCTTCGGTCAAGCCCATGTCAGTATTGCTATCTGGTAAAATATTATAACCGACACCAAGACTTGCCCAACCCGGTAAATCATTATAAAAGCCATTAACGGCTGCTTGTAGGTCTGAAGCATTTTGATAAAAAGATGCTTCAGAAACGGTATCTAAGGGAATTTTATCTAAGAAATCTTCACAAGATGTTAAAGTAAAAATTGAACTTAGAATAAGTAATTTTAATATATTTTTCATAATTATTCTTTTTTAAAATGATACATTTACTCCAAATGAAACTATTCTAGATAATGGATAGGATGATGCACTACCTAAAAGATCATTATTACCCGGAAAATCTCTTACCTGTTCGGGGTCGAAAAACATTAAATCAGTTACAGTAAATAAATTTTCACCTGTAACGTACATTCTTATATTATCGATGTTGAGATCTTTTGTAACATTCTTAGGGATGGTATATCCTATTTGTAAACTTTTAAGTCTCGTATAAGCACCACTTTGTATAAAGTGCGTTGTATTTAGTCTATAGTTTTTATTGGTTCTACCGCCACCATTCAAATAAGGTTTTGGGAAATAGGCATCTAAATTTGGGCCTAGTGGGTTTACGGTATCTTCTCCTCTAAAATAATCTAAATGACCTTCCCAAACAAAGGCGTGGAATGGCCCGTTAGATGGCCCTCTAAACCCTTGAGAATTACCTTGAACCATATTAACATCGCGCTTTCCCACACCTTGTACAAAGGCATTAAAATCAAAATTTTTATAATTAAAACCAAGCGTAATCCCATATTGGTAACGAGGCGTCGTGTTACCTATAACTTTAAGGTCTCCACTATCGCCTAAAGTATTACTGCCATTATCAATGACACCATCTCCATTTTGATCTACATATTTCAAATCTCCAGCGGTGTAGGCAAAACCGTTAACGAATGATTGGTCTACCATATCAGTATATGCCGTAGCTTCTTCATTAGTTTGAAATAAGCCGTCTGTTTCATACCCATAGATTTCTCCTAAATTTTGTCCTTCATAATAATTATTAAGGTTATTGGTATCATTTGGATACTCTGTAATAGTCTGCTTATAATCATTTAAAACAGCTCTAATATTATAGCCAAAGTCTCCCAGTTGTTGTCTCCAATTTACTTCAAAATCAAAACCTTGTACTCTAGAAGTTCCAACATTACGTAATGGAGGAGCTGTTCCTAATTGTGCGGGTAAATCAAGACCTGGACCAGCCATGTCTTCAGTATCTACTCTATACCAAGAAAACGCCATGCTTAACTTATTATTAAAAGCACCTAAATCAAAACCGATATCTGTGGTTTTTACTGTTTCCCAAGTTAAGCTTTCACTTAATAAGCCGGGTGTTTGAGAAAAATTGGCTTGTTGACCATCGAATAAGAATCCTGTTGTATTGCCTGTATTTATTAATGACAGATACAGGTAATTCGCTACATTTTGATTACCAAGAGACCCATAAGAACCTCTTAGTTTAAAGGTATTGATGGCATCGATAGGCCAAAAATCTTCTTTAGCAATGTTGTAACCAGCAGAAAAACTAGGTAAACCTACCCACCTATCTTCTGGCGCAAATCGTGAAGCCGCATCCCTTCTGTAGGTAAATTCCAGTAAATATTTTTCTTTATAATTATATCTGAATCTACCAAAATAACCCACGGTTGACCAGTTGGTTATGGATTCATTAACTTCTTGAATTGGAGTATCTGCATCTGTTGCAGTTGCATTTAAGGAGACTATGCTGTTAGAAATTAAATAAGTATTGCCCGTGTTCCCATTAAGCGAATAAAAATTATTTAACTCGGACGTAATACCTGTGGTTACATTAAAATTGTGATTATTTATAGATTTATCATACGTGGCGTAGAAATTTGGCGAAAAATATTCGGTCCTTGAGACCGTTGGTGAATACGACGATTCTTTTTGAGAAACCCTATCAACAAGGCCATTTGGAACTATCATTTGATGCGCCAAAATACTTATTTCTTGAAAATTATTATTTCTTCTGTAGTTTAAATCTACGTTTAATTTAAGATCTTTTGACGCTTGTATAATAAATTTAGGAGACAGTATAATCTGATCGTTTTTAGTTTTTATACGTTGATACTTCCAAAATGGATAATACGTGTGTGCTATTAATTCTTCACCATAAATAGGATCGAATTGTGGCAATGTAGGTTTTATTTTTGTAAGTAAATCTAATACCTGAGTTTTGTTTCGTATGGTACTTCCATTACCAGTTTGTGTAGGGAAATCAGTAAAACTTTTCAAGAATTTACTATACAGTTCTACGGTTAACCATTTATTGACCTGTGCACTAAATTTGGCATCTAGATTATACCTTTGGAAAGATTCGTCCGTAACGGCAAGTAATCCATCTTCATCATAAGCACCAACAGAAACGTAGTAGTTTAATTTTTGGTCACCACCACTTATACTTAAATCGTGTTTTGTTCTTTGAGACCATTTTTTTATAATAATATCATCCCAATTTGTTGCACCTGTACCTTCAAGACCTATAACGCCATAATTCCAATCATTTCCATTTGCATTACTTACAATAGAAGGTGCGCTACCAGGGTTTGCCATATTAGCTCTAATATTGGCTAAATCGGTCTCATCATGATATGGGGCTTGAAAGTTATTAATACGTGCATCATTCATGGTATAAGCAAAGTCGATGGGACTCGCCAATTTTGGATATGTTGTTGGTTGCGTAAAGGATATGTTGCTCCTGTAACTCACTTTAGCCTTGCCCTTTGAATTTTTACCGGTTTTAGTGGTTACTAAAATAGCACCTGCCGCTGCATTAGAACCATATATGGAGGCAGCCGCAGCATCTTTAAGTACAGAGACAGATTCTATGTCTTCTGGATTAATATCGTTCATATTCATTCGGATGCCATCTACGAGCACTAAGGGCTCAGCATCCCCAATGTTTCCAGTTCCACCACTAGCCGTAATAAAACCACGAATGTTGATATTAGAATCAGCACCAGGCTCACCACCAGAAGTAGAGTTTGAAATTACCAAACCTGGCACTGTACCTTGTAAAGAACGCACAGCATTAGCTGTTGGTCTATCTGCAAAAACTTCAGTGCCTACTACAGATAAAGCTGCTGTTAAGTTTACCTTTTTCTGAGTACCATACCCAACCACCACTACTTCATCAAGTGCTGATACATCTTCATTTAAAACAATGTTTATATTTTTTTGATTGTTTACAGTAACCTCTTTAGTAACAAAACCAATATAAGAAGCTACAATGATTGATTTTTCACTCGATACTTTAATTAAAAATTTACCGTCAAAATCTGCTTGTACCCCATTAGTAGTTCCTTTTTCAAGAATATTTGCGCCAGATAGCGGTTGCCCGTTAGCATCTGTAACTACACCAGATATTTGAAGTTGTTGTGTAGTTTTATCTGTTTTTTCTTCGGTTCCAATCGTGTTTGTAGGTAAACTAAAAACACTTGTGAAGCACAAAAAAGCAAAAGAATTTAAAATGGTTAGTAGTAGCCTTTTTCTGAAAAAGAAAAAAGTACTGTTTAATTTAATTTTCATAAGCTTGTTTAGTTATTATTGTTAGACAATTAGTTAATTAGTAATTTTTTAAAAGGGAGCTAAACCTTGATACTTTTTGTACAGTCTAAAATATTCGAGTAAGTTTCTTAGAAGCTGCGTGTGTTTAGTAATTAGGAGTAGTTTTTTTATCATACATGTTAGGTTTTAGTTAATAATTGAATTAGTTTAAATTTTTTTATTGTAAAAGATATTGGTTTTTAATTCAAAATTATAAACACTTTTAGTTAGTTACACGTTTAATTTACGAAAACTAATTTTATTACTATTCATTAAACTTAAATGTTTCCTCATTATATAAATGAATAATTTCGACCAATAACTTCGGTGCTTCGACAAAAAATGGATTATTATGTTAAATAAACCTTAATTATTTGGAAGATTTAGTGGTAATTGTTGAAAACTAAAGTACTGTTTTTACAGAATTGTAAGTTTTTATGAATTGGAATTTTTTTATAGAGATTTGTAGTTGATTCACTTAATTTGTTTTTAAACACCCTATACTTTTTAAAAATTAAGTTCTTTTAATAAATAGTTTAGACAAGTTTTTAATTCAATTTTAGAAAAGAATTTAATAATGAAGAAACTCGGTAATACTCATAATTTATAATATAAAGCGAGACGGTCTGAAAAGTGTATTATATTTACTTTGTGCGGTTGAGTGTGTCGAAACTGATATTGATTATCAATAAATTAAAATATTTCGACAGTCCCGATATCTTTCGGGACAATATAACGCAGAATGACACTTTTTAGACAGCCTCGTTTTTTTTAATACTGTGTAAATTACTTAAATAAGTTACCTTAACTTATTTAATAATAAGCTTTAAATTTCCTTGACCAGCATTATTTTCTATAGTTACAAAATATAGACCTTTAGCCAGCGATGATAAATTAAACGTTGTGTTATTTATTTCTTCAGAAGAATTAAAATAATAGGTTTTTAAAATTTCTCCAGAAACAGATACTACATGCATTACAGATTTACCCATAGTACCTGTACTCGATATATGGAAAATGCCATTTGATGGGTTTGGGTGTGCAAGGAACTTGTAGTTTGCTGTGTTATTAACCTCTTCCACGTCTAAACTAACTTGTAATAATGGGGTGTTACTAAAATTAATAAGTTGACCATCAATATAGTATTGTGCCTTATATCCATCATTACAATCGGTACAAGTAACTCCAGTAACACAATCAGGATTATTAGGATGACAATAATCAACATAGGTTGGGTCGAATCTATAACTGAAGTTAACAGAACCTTTAGAAATCTGAGAGGTCATATCAACAATGTCTGGAGGCGCAATGGAGCCTGGGCACCATCCTGCCCGGTTGTAGGTCCATGTACCTCCTTGCGGACTACAACCATCAGGGTTTGGATTACATGTATTCCATAAGTTTTGCTCGTAATTTTGTACACCATCAATATCAATATAATTAGTAGCATGATAAAATTCAGCAGCATTTTGAGAATTATTACTTCCCCAACCATGCCCAGTATTAGATAAACGCAAATGAGAGCTTAATATATTAGCATCATAAGTATAGTTTGCCACAGGAACAGGTTGTAGGTCGTCTGGATTTCCAAGATCCCAGTTGCCATCCCATAATTCATCTACTTTGGAATATAAATATTGAGGTGTCCCTTTATTGAAATCAAAATCTAAAGATATTTGCCAACCACCTGTACCCCAAGTATCAATAAACATTCTAAATTGTACTTCACCTTGAAGTAGACTTGCATAATCGGTTAAATCAATAGTATGGCTACAACCCACACCAAAAGGAGTCACGTAGCGGATAATTTGAATCCAGTTTCTGTCTGGCCCCATAACATCAATAAATGCTCTACGGTCCCAATTATCACAATCTCCGGTTGTAGATGGACATTCTACTAATAAATTTGCTATTATTTGGTTATAACTGCCAACATGTTGTGGCATGGTAAAAGTTCCATAGAAATTACGGCTATTTGTAGTGTTGTATTCTATGATAACATCATCCATAGTTTTTACATTTTGAGTATTTATAACATCGGTAACTTGAATGGTTTTTGTAATGGTTGTATTAACACCATTGGATCCATAAGCTGTAATTTTTATGGTATGAGATCCATATGAAGTTGGAGTCCATAGCGCATAATGCAAGTTGTTTTTGCTGGTTACTGCTATAGGTGTCTCATCAACCGTAATTTCTATATTATTTATGGTTATTAAATCAGCTTCTTCAATAGCAGATGTTACATAAATTGGATAGGCATAAAATGCGGGCATCTCTAAAGGATAATCTTCAGTAAGTGGTGTTGAAATGGAAGGCGAAAAAGTGCTAAGATCTATAACTTCAAATTGCTGAAAGGTTTCTGCTGCATTAAAATCTGCATTACCTGCTTGTTCTGCTTTTAAGGTTACAGTACCAACAGTACCATTTAATGTTACCGTACTACCATTAATTGTTGCAGGCCCTGATGTAACACTGTAAAATATATCGGTTAAGCCGGAAGTGGATGAAGCCGAAACATTAAAAGGAGCATCAGTTGTACTTTTTTTGCCTACGGTATCAAAAGTTATAATTTGATTTTGTTTTCCAGATCCATCTCCAGTACCAAGTAAATCGATGGATGAGTTTGCGAGAATATGTGGAAATTCACCATTACCTGTGGTTTCGTTTTCTTCTGGTGGATAGTAAGAAAACGCTAAATGTGCTGCAATTTCATCTGGACTTTGGTCTAAAGTTGCTTGATCTACTATAAGTGGATCATTTCCATTACCAGTTCCCAAATCTCCATTGGTGTTATACCTTGGCTGACCATTTGCGTTTATTAATATTATTATAGGTGCATAATATGCACCATCATCAATACCGCCGTTTCTATATGTATCACCAGAGCCGTTATTTGAAACATTAAAAATAGTATAGGTTTTTGTGAAGGTTCCATTGCCATTGTCTATTGTTTCCGTTCTGTAAAAACCGTTATTTACATCGGCATCATTTATAAGCCCCAGATAATAGTTGTTTTTATCAGTAGTTGTACTCCAGGTTATGCCATCATCAACTGGATTGCCAGAGGCATCTGTAGTAGAAATACCATTGGCATATAGATATAACCGTAAACGGATAATATTATCGGTATCATTTGGAACATTGCTCATCACAAACGAAATAGGCGCAGAGGTTGCTAAAGTTCCATCTGGATGAAATTCCGTTGGTTTTCCTGTGAAATTAAAACTAGCTTGACTAAAAGTTGCAGAAGTTGCAACCAATAAAACAGTGAGCATTAAATTTTTAAGTAATTCTTTCATCATAAAAAGTTTGTTGCGGATTAATCTTATGAAGATAGAAAGAAGAAGAAAAAATATCTAATTTTTTCTCTAAAGGTATTGATTACTTAGGCAGATAACTTAACAGAAACGATAGACTGTTTTTAACTCAGTTTTACAGGGTTAAAGCAAAAAATGAACTATCTGGAATAGCATTACAGAATATGAGTAAAAGGATGAGAGGTTTTTATATAGAAGAATTCAATATTTTTTGTTTCACTTCATCAATGTAAGATCTGCCAATAACATATCTAAGACCTTCTATTTCTATACTGTTACCTTCAACCGCGTCAATTTTATCCATGGCAACGGTATACGATCTGTGTATGCGTATAAAATCTTTAGAAGGCAGCAAATCTGTAAAGTCAGATAGTGTGCTATGTATAATATATTTTCCCGTTGTTGTACTTATTTTTAAATAATCTTTTAACGATTCAATTATAAGTATTTCATCTAAAAATATCTTTTTCATTTTCTTTTTGTCAATTTTAACAAAAAGATACGGGCGATCTTTGGTAGTATCGTTAAAGGTTTTATTATTATCTAGCCTTCTATTTATTTTGTTTAGAGCTTTCATAAATCTAGGAAACTCGATAGGCTTCACTAAATAATCTAACACATCTAAATCGTAGGTTTCTGCGGCAAATTCTTCGTAAGCACTTGTAATAATTACCAGTGGCGGATTTTCTAAACTTTTAATAAAATTGATACCATCTAAAACAGGCATGTTAATATCTAAAAAAATAACATCAACATTATTGGTTTTTAAAAAATTTAAGCTGGAAATAGCATTGGTAAATGTATTAATTACTTCAAAGTCTTCAATTTGTTCTAGGTAATTTTTAATTACGTTAATCGCCAAAGGTTCATCATCTACAATTAAACATTTTATTTTCATCGCTTTTGTTTTTGCTGTTAAAGTTGTTTCTTAAGAAAAAATCAAGCATCAAATTTATGACACTTTTATTTTAAGTTTCACAACAAACATACTTTTGTCATTTTTAATGATAAGTTTATAATCACTTTTTTTATAGCCTAAGGCTAGCCTCTTTTTTACATTTTCTAAACCTATACCACTTGATTGACCAAAGCGCTCTTCGTGTTCTGTAATTAAAGGCATAGGATTTGAAATTCTAAAGTAAAGAAATTCTTTTCTAAATATTAAGCTTATGTCTATTTTAACTTTTCCAATGTTTTTATGTGCGCCATGTTTAAAGGCGTTTTCTATAAACGATAAAAGTAATATAGGGGCTATTTCTTTATCTTGTATATCGCCAGAAATAGACATGTTTACTTCTAATTCATCATTATGCCGAATACGTTCTAAATCTATATAGTTTTGAATGCAAAGTATTTCGTTTTCTAAAGTTTGGCGTTTGTTTGCTGTGTCGTATAAAAGATAGCGCATCAATTCCGATAACTTTAAAATAATTTTTGGTGTTTTTTTTGAATTTTCAACCGCCAAAGAATATATGTTGTTCAAGGTGTTAAAAAAGAAGTGAGGCGATATTTGGGTTTTTAAAAACAGGAGTTCGGTTTCTAGCTGTGCTTTTTCTAAATCGGCCACTCGTTTATGTTCTTTTAAAAAATCTAAGGTTATTTTAATGGCGGTTACAAAGGTTACAACGTAAAGCTCGCCTATCATCATATCTATGGTATAATTAAGCGTTAATCTGTCTGTTGGTACAGGGCCTTCTGGCCAAACATTATTACTAACTAAATAATAAGTAAGATTGAATTTTACAATCACCATAACAAAAATGGCAGATAAAATTAAAACCACAAACGATAAATACCTTTTTTTAAATACAAAATTTGGCATAAGAAAGTAAATGTTAAAATAACATAGTGCCATATGAATAGGAAAACCGAACAAATTGGTTTTAAAAGAGTATAAATAATCATCAAAATAACTTCCCCATTTAAACACATTGAAGAGAAAATAAATAGCCCAAAATATAACATGATGAATTATGGATACTTTGTAGCCCTGTTTAGAGTTGAATTTCATTGTAAGAAAATTGTTTGGCGTTTATTTTTCTGGTGTTTAACTGCGTTTACATGTTGTCCGTCTAAATTTCTTTCATTAATAACTAAATTTATGAAAATTTATAAAATCAATATGCTAATTAATCAAATGAAACACGTACTACTACTTTTTCTTCTTGTAATTTTTGCAGTTAGTTGTAACAAAAATATTAGTAAAAAGAATACCGAAGCACAATTTTTAACAAAATATGTAAATCCGTTTATTGGTACGGGCGGGCATGGTCATACTTACCCAGGCGCCACGGTGCCATTTGGAATGCTGCAAGTAAGCCCTGTGAATGGTATAAGCGATTGGGATTGGTGTTCGGGATATCATTACTCCGATTCTATTGCGATTGGTTTTAGTCATTTAAGTTTAAGCGGCACGGGTATTGGCGATTTGGCCGATGTACTATTTATGCCAATTAACAAAGAGGTCGATTTAACAATCATGCCTGCAAACCGCGATTCACTTCCTTATAAATCGGCATATAGTCATTCAAATGAGAAAGCAAGCCCAGGATATTATCAAGTTTTTCTGGAAGACCATAACGTCAATGTCGAGTTAACAACATCGCTTAGAACGGCATTTCATAAGTACACATATAAAGAAGTAGAAAAACAGTCGGTTGTAATCGATTTAGGTTTTGGCATTAATTGGGACAAAGCTACAAATACAGGTATTCAGGTAGAAGACGATTATACGGTATCGGGTTACCGTTTTAGCACAGGATGGGCAAAAAATCAAAAAGTATTTTTTGTAGCTAAGTTTTCTAAACCAATAGTGGAATATAGTTTAGTTCAAGATGAAAAAGTGGTTGAAAGTATAGATGAGGTTGCGATTAAAACTGCGGCGCAATTCTTTTTTAATGAAAAGGAAGGGAATGAATTACTGGTGAAAGTGGCCTTATCATCGGTAAGTATAGAAAATGCAAAAGATAATTTAGATGAAGGCGGATTCGATTTTGAAGCAGTAAAAACCCAAGCAGAAAACACTTGGAACGAAGCTTTATCTAAAATAAAAGTTGAAACATCAGTCGATTCTTTAAAAACCATTTTTTATACCGCGATGTATCATTCACAATTGGCACCCGTTACATTCAGTGATAAAAACGGCCAATTTAGAAAAGAAAATGATAGTATAGTAACGGCAAGTAACTATACCGCATATTCCACACTCTCACTGTGGGATACGTTTAGAGCTGAACACCCATTACTTACATTAATAGCAGCCGATAACGTGTCCGACATGGTAAACACGATGCTTGAGTATTATAATACGAAAGACATATTGCCTGTTTGGACACTTTATGGCAACGAAACCAATACCATGACGGGGTATCATTCCATTCCGGTTATTGTGGAAGCTTATTTAAAAGGCATTAAAGGTTTTGATGCTGAAAAAGCCTATGAAGCGATGAAAACCACCATGATGCAAGATGAGCGTGGTTTAAATCATTATAAAAAATACGGATATATTCCTTATAATTTGTTAGATGAATCGGTTACCATTACGCTCGAATATGCTTATAACGACTGGTGTGTTGCCCAAATGGCACAAGCATTAGGAAAGGAAGATGATTATAAATTCTTTTTAAACCGTTCCAAAGCATATCAATATCTATTTGATAATAAAACAGGTTTTATGCGCGGTAAACACGAAGATGGTGTTTCATGGCATGAACCTTTTGATGCTAAATATTCTAACCATAGAGAACATACCGATTATACCGAAGGGAATGCGTGGCAACACAGTTGGTTTGTACCACATAATGTAGAAGATTTTATAAAATTACATGGTAGCAACGCTGTTTTTACAGATAGATTAGAACAACTTTTTACAGAAAGTTCAGAAATTACAGGTAGCAATGTGTCTGCCGATATTTCTGGTTTAATTGGGCAATATGCGCACGGAAATGAACCAAGTCATCATATAGCCTACTTATTCAATCATGCAAATAAGCCTTGGCGTACACAATATTGGTCGAACTATATTTTAAAAACGCAATACAATACAACACCAAATGGTTTAAGTGGAAACGAAGATTGTGGACAAATGAGTGCTTGGTATGTATTAAGCTCCATAGGTTTATATCCATTAAATCCAGCGTCAACTGAGTACGAAATAGGAAGTCCTGTTTTTGAAAAATCTATTATAACAGTTCCGAACAAAAAAACATTCACTATTAAAGCAGAAAATGTTTCCGATAAAAATATATATATCCAGTCTGCAACATTAAATGGTACTTTATTTAATCAAACTACGCTTTCCCATAAAACAATTTTAAGTGGTGGTACACTTCATTTTGATATGGGCAATACTCCAAATAAAAACTGGGGAACCAATAACCATTAACCAACAACCATCAACCAATAATGAATTTAATAGATGTTTTAATAATAGCGCTTTATATAATTTTAACACTGGGTGTTGGTATTTGGGTGTCTAAAAAAGCATCAAAAGGATTGGATTATTATTTCCTTGGCGGAAAGAGTATCAAATGGTACTACTTGGGTTTAAGCAATGGTTCCGGTATGTTCGATGTATCAGGAACTGCTTGGATGGTAGGGATCTTGTTTTTATATGGAGCCAAGAGTTTTATGTTTATGTGGATGTGGCCTATTTGGAATCAAATTTTCATTATGATTTTTTTAGCGGCATGGATTCGTCGATCAAATATAATGACTGGTTCAGAATGGATTTTAACCCGTTTTGGTGATGATAAAGCAGGTAGAGCATCGCATCTTATTGTTGCCATTTTTGCAGTTATAGCGTCTATTGGTTTTATAGCTTATTTTTTTGAAGGTGTTGGAAAATTCATGACCATTATTCTTCCATGGGATTTAACATGTGTTTTCAATAACAATGTCGTTTTAACATCCGATCAAAGTTATGCATTGCTAATTATTCTTTTAACCACTATATATACAGTTAAAGGTGGTATGTTTTCGGTGGTAGCTACCGAAGTATTACAATATGGTATTATGGTAATTGCAGGCATATTAATAGCAGTTTATGCCTTTATTACGGTTTCTGATGTACAGATAAACAGTATTATAACAGCAGAATGGAGCAATATTTTCTTTGATATGGAGCTAAAAGGCGGTTGGGTGGGAAAATATGAAGCATTTAATAATTTGATTGATACGCAGGGTTATAAAATGTTTGGAGCACTCATTGGGATGTCGCTATTTAAAGGCTTCTTCGCAAG
The DNA here is from genome assembly GCF_004341235.1 of Mariniflexile fucanivorans. Taxonomy (GTDB): domain Bacteria; phylum Bacteroidota; class Bacteroidia; order Flavobacteriales; family Flavobacteriaceae; genus Mariniflexile; species Mariniflexile fucanivorans. Next base: position 278,185 of record NZ_SLUP01000005.1, on the reverse strand, counting down.
TATTGCAGGTCCAACACCAAGTTACGATATGCAACGTATTTTATCTACAAAGTCGGTTAAAGAAGCTGCCTATATGAGTGGTTTTACGAACCTAATTCTTTTTATTCCTCGATACCTACTCATTGGTGGTGTTGTGGTATTGGCACTCGCTTATTTAGCACCTTCTATGGCTATATCAAACGAATTAAGTTTAGCCGATTTAGAAATTATTTTGCCAAAAGTCATTAATAATCATGTGCCTGTGGGAATAAAAGGGTTATTGCTAGCAGGTCTTTTAGCGGCATTTATGTCTACGTTTTCTGCGTTTGTAAATTCAAGTCCTGCATATATTGTAAATGATATTTATAAAAAATATTTCAAACCATCTGCAACAAGTCAGCACTATATAAGAGTAAGTCATGTGGCTTCTTTTGTGGTGGTTATATTAGGGGTAATTATGGGCTTCTTTGCAGAATCTATTAACTCCATCACATTATGGATTACGAGTGCCTTATATGGTGGTTATGTAGCAGCAAATTTTTTAAAATGGATATGGTGGCGTTTTAATGGTTGGGGCTATTTTTGGGGAATGACATCAGGATTAATTGTTGCAACATTACAGTTTTTATTGGATCAAAATAAAGCTAATTTTGAAGTCGGTTCAAGTTTATACGAAATTGCCCAAATTCCAGCTATTTATATTTTCCCCGTTATTTTTATTGTATCGTTATTAGGATCGTTTTTAGGAACCCTTTTAACCCCAGCAACCCATATTGAAACTTTAAAAAGTTTTTATAAAAACGTACGACCTTGGGGTTGGTGGAGTCCTGTTTATAAAGCGTTAAAAGTCGAAGACGAAAGTGTTACTAAAAACACAGATTTTAGCATGGACATGTTAAATTGTATCATTGGTATTATTTGGCAATCGAGTATGATTTTATTGCCAATTTATTTTATGATACGGGATTATCCTAAAACAGGGATGGCGTTAGTGGTATTTATTTTAACTTCGGTTATTTTAAAATACACGTGGTTAGATAAAGTGAAAAAATACAAAGATTAAGAATGAAAACAATCGGGATAATCTATCAAGATAAACCAGAAAAGTTAAGTTTCATGGTCTTTATTATATGGCAATCGAGTATGATTTTGTTGCCAATATTTTTTGCTTCACAAGATTACCCAAAAACATTTATAACTTTCGCTGTATTTATAATAACTTCGGTTATTTTAAAATACACATGGTTAGATAGAATTATAAAACACAAAAAATAAGAAGTAAGAATATGAGTAATATGCCATGGCAAGATAAGCCAGAAAATTGTAATGATGTGATGTGGCGTTATAGTGAAAACCCTATAATTGACAGGTATGCTATACCAACATCTAATAGTGTTTTTAATAGTGCCGTTGTACCTTTTAAAGATGGATTTGCAGGTGTTTTTAGATGTGATAATAAAGCGGTACAAATGAATATTTTTGCTGGTTTTAGTAAAGATGGCATTAATTGGGATATCGAGCACGAACCTATACAGATGAAAGCAGGAAATACCGACATGATTCAATCCGATTATAAATACGACCCCCGAGTTGTTTTTATTGAAGACCGCTATTGGATAACTTGGTGTAATGGGTATCACGGACCAACTATTGGTATTGGATACACATTCGATTTTAAAGAATTTTTTCAGTGTGAAAATGCTTTTCTTCCTTTTAATAGAAATGGGGTGTTATTTCCGAAGAAAATAAATGGAAAATACGCCATGTTAAGCAGACCGAGTGATAATGGGCATACACCTTTTGGCGATATTTACGTTAGTTTCAGTCCAGATATGAAATACTGGGGCGAGCACCGTTGCGTTATGAAAGCCTCAAATTTTGCAGATAGTGCGTGGCAATGCACAAAAATTGGAGCAGGCCCCATTCCTATTCTAACAAACGAAGGTTGGCTCATGATTTATCATGGAGTAATAAATACTTGTAACGGATTTCGATATGCGATGGGTTCCGCGCTTTTAGAAGAAAATGAACCTGATAAAGTGAAATATAGAACGCAACCTTATTTATTAGGGCCAGCGGAGTTATACGAACAAGTTGGTGATGTGCCTAATGTGGTATTTCCATGTGCGGCATTGCACGATACTGAAGAAGATAAACTAGCAGTTTATTATGGGGCAGCAGATACTGTGGTAGCTTTGGCTTTCGGAAAACTTAGTGAGGTAGTAGAATTTACAAAAAACAATAGCTTATAAAGGTTAAAATGAGTTTAAAACTTAAATTCTTAATAACATTATTTGGAGGCATTTCAGCCTTGGGTTGTTCGCAATCTAATATTGAAATAATGCCGAAAAGCTATATTGCCTATAAAACTTCTGAAACCATTAAAATTGATGGTGAAGATTCCGATAGTTCTTGGAATAAAACCCAATGGTCAAACCCTTTTATCGATATTGAAGGCGTAAAACAGCCCAAGTACAAAACCCAAGTAAAAATGCTATGGGACGATACTTATTTTTACATTTTGGCAAAAATGGAAGAACCTCATGTTTGGGCAAATTTAACAAAACGCGACACTATTATTTTTTATAACAATGATTTTGAGGTATTTATAGACCCTGATGGCGATACTCATAATTATTACGAATTAGAAATCAATGCCTTAAATACGGCGTGGGATTTATTTGTTTCGAAACCATATCGCGATGAAAACATAGTATTAAACGATTGGAATATTACAGGATTAAAATCGGCAGTAAAAGTACATGGAACCATCAACAATCCAAACGATGTAGATGCAGGCTGGACTTTAGAAATGGCTATTCCGTGGTCAGCTTATAAAACAGGATATTTCCAAAAAAATGTACCAACCGATACATTTTGGAGAGTGAATTTTTCTCGTGTTAATTGGGATTTTCAAATTACCGATGGTAAATACGAAAGAAAAAAGGGTGCAAACGGCAAATTTTTACACGAATACAACTGGGTGTGGTCGCCCATGGGCGTTATCAATATGCACGAACCTGAAAAATGGGGCTATGTGTATTTTTCTTCAAAACCAGTTGGTGATTTAGATAGTTTCCAAATTTCTAAAGATGAAAAAATTAAATGGGAATTGTACAAACTGTATCGCAAGCAAAACGCTCATTTTAAAGAACATGGTAGCTATTTAACTTCAATGGATAGCTTAACAAAATCGGACATAAAAGTCGAAGGAAAAACAATAATTCCTAAATTAGAAAATCATAAAACGGGTTTTAATGTATCCATTCAAAGCCCATTTACAAATAAACTATTGATTGTTAAAGAAGATGGAAAATTCATATCAAAATAAATTAAGTATGAAATTATTAAAAATAGCCTTTTTTTCACTTGCTCTGATTTTTGTGTCATGCAATACGAAAGTAAAATCTAAGGAAATAACCGAAAGTGAAGCATCAAATGTGATAGAACCAAGTTTCAAATATTGGAATTGGATTACGGTTGGGAATAAAAAATCAGATTCAGAATTCACAGCTCATTTCAATAAATTGAAAAGCAATGGTATAGATGCGGTTTTAATCAATACCGGTGCAGATCCAAAATTATTAAAAAGAGTCACGCCATTAGCAAAAGCGGCTGGTTTAGAAGTGCATGCGTGGATGTTTACAACGAACAGACCAGGAGATTCCATAGCGTTACAACACCCAGAATGGTACATGGTTAGCCGTAGCGGAAAATCTTGTTTTAATAAAGATGAAAGACCATACGTGGGGTATTACCAATGGTTATCACCAAGTCACCCTGAAGCTAGAAAACACATTTTAAGTTTGGTGGAAGGTTTAGCAGAGGTTGAAGGTGTAACCAGCGTCCATTTAGATTATATTCGTTACCCAGACGTGTATTTGCCCATTGGTTTATTGCCGAAATATGATTTAAAACAAGAAGAAGAGTTACCGGATTACGATTTCGATTATTCGGATGCTAGTGTCGAAAAATTTATGGCAATACACCATAAAAATCCGCGAGAAATGGAAAACCCAGCGATTGATATGGAGTGGAAAAATTTCCGTTTAAACGAAATAAAATCGTTGGTTGCTGAGGCTTATGATATGGTTCATAAACACAACAAAAAATTAAGTGCCGCCGTATTTCCGTACCCAGAAATGGCAGACCACATGGTGCGCCAACGTTGGGATAAATGGAAAGTTGATATGGTGTTGCCAATGATTTATTATAACTTTTACAATGAAGAATTAGATTGGATTGGTTATGCAACTAAACAAGGAATTGATGATTTGGAAGGTAAGTCAACAGAATTGCATACAGGTTTATACACGCCAAAATTGACTAGTGCCGAATTAAACGAAGCCATCCAAATGGCAAAAGATAATGGCGCGAAAGGCGTTGCGTTTTTTGATGATTATCATATGACTGATGAACAATTTGAAGTAATTAAAACTTCAAAAGAATAACAGTTTTTAGTATATGACAAAAATTGATTATTTATTCAGGTATCAGTCTGAGCGCAGTCGAAGACAATAGAGATATCGTTTTCAAAAGTATTTCGATTGCACTCAATGTGATACTTTTTTATTTTTGTCATGTACTCAGTAGTTTTTTATGTAATAGCAATATGTCAGATAGAAGAAAATTTATAAAAAAAGCAGCATTAGGATCTGTCGGACTTAGTGCGTTATTTTCCTGTGCTTCACATGCAAACGTAGTCACTTCAACTCAAAAAGTAGTTCCAAAAAAACCAATAAAAAAACCATTGATAATTTCAACATGGAATCATGGTTTACCTGCCAATGAAGAAGCTTGGAACCAATTAAAAAACGGAGCGTCTACTTTGGATGCTATTGTGGCTGGTGTTGGTATTCCCGAAGCAGACCCAGAAGTGAGAAGCGTAGGTTATGGTGGTTTACCCGATAGAGAGGGTAAAGTAACGTTGGATGCCTGCGTTATGGATAAAAATAGCGATTGTGGTGCGGTGTCTTTTCTACAAGGCATTAAACACCCCATTGCTGTGGCGCAAAAAGTATTAGAGAACACGCCGCACGTTATGCTTACTGGTGAAGGCGCTTTGCAATTTGCACTTTCTGAAGGTTTTAAAGAAGAAAATTTGCTAACTGAAAAATCCAAGTTGGCTTGGGAAAAGTGGTTAGAAAATTCAAAATATAAGCCAATCATAAATATTGAAAACCACGATACCATTAGTATGTTGGTTTTAGATGAAGAAGGCAATTTATCAGGCGGTTGTACCACGAGTGGTGCTGCTTGGAAAATGCATGGTCGTGTTGGCGATTCTCCTATTATTGGAGCTGGTCTTTTTCTAGATAACGAAGTTGGTGCAGCAGCTGCAACAGGTTTAGGTGAAGCGGTTATAAGAACCGCAGGAAGCGCCATGGTAGTAGAACTTATGCGACAAGGAAAATCACCCCATGAAGCGTGTAAAGAAATTGTGGAGCGTATTTATAATAAACATAAAAACCACAAAGACATGGCATACTTGCAAGTGGGTTTTATAGCGGTTAATAAAAATGGTGAGCATGCTGGTTACAGTATAAGACCAGGTTTTAATTATGCTGTTTGCGATGATGAAAAGGGAAATAGAATGGAATCTGCAAGTTCAAAAATGTCGAAAGAAGATAAATAAATGTATAGAAAAGTCATTTTGTTTTTAATTTTGTTTTGTTCAAGTGTTTCGTACGTAGCAGCTCAAGAGTATGCTACGTATGTAAACCCGTTTATAGGAACGTCTAATTATGGAGCTACCAACCCCGGTGCCATTGCGCCAAGAGGCATGGTAAGTGTGTCACCTTTTAACGTAGCAGGAAAACAAAATATTTTAGAAAAGGACAGTCGGTGGTTGTCCAACCCATACGTGAATGAAAATACGTTTTTAACGGGCTTTTCGCATGTTAATTTAAGTGGTGTTGGCTGTCCAGATTTGGGTGTTATTTTACTCATGCCAACCACTGGAAATGTTGAAACCAATCATTTAAAATACGGTTCTACATATTCCAATGAATCAGCAAAAGCAGGTTATTACAGCTCGGTTTTAAATAAGTACAATATAAAAGTAGAAACCACAGCAACAACAAGAACGGGTGTTTCCAGATATTCGTTTCCTAAAGGAAAATCCAATATCTTATTAAATCTAGGTTTAGGTTTAACCAATGAAGAAGGCGCGTCTATTAAAATTGTATCCTCCACCGAAATTGAGGGAATGAGAACAGTTGGGTCGTTTTGTTATTACAAACCAGAAGAAGCATATCCTGTTTATTTTGTTGCGAAATTTAGTAAACCAGCGGATGTTTTTGGAGTTTGGAAAACACCCAGTACATACAAAGGTGAAGAAGCAAAATGGATGTCTTATAATGGTAAAACAAGATTGTTGGAAGGCTATCGTAAAGAGGTTTTAGGCGATAGCATTGGAAGTTATTTTAGCTATACTTTTGAAAAACCTACGCAAATAGAAGTGAAAGTGGGCGTGTCGTATGTAAGTATCCAAAATGCAAGAGAAAATTTAGAAAAGGAAACACACGATTTATCGTTTGAAGAAATTTATAATCAAACAGCATCTTCTTGGAACGAAAACTTGTCAAAAATTAAAGTGGAAGGCGGAACAGAAGATGATAAAACCATATTTTATACGGCCTTGTATCACACGTTAATTCACCCAAATATTCTTAATGATTATAATGGCGATTATCCAAAAATGGCAACGCGCGAGACTCTAAAAACAGCAGGGACCCGGTTTACAGTATTCTCTTTTTGGGATACGTATAGAAACCTTCATGCGCTGATGTCATTAGTGTATCCTAGGCAGCAGTCAGACATGGTAAAAAGCATGTTGGATATTTATGATGAAAGTGGCTGGTTGCCCAAATGGGAACTAAACGCTACCGAAACAACCACAATGGTAGGCGACCCAGCGGGTATCATATTAACCGATACCTATTTAAAAGGTATTCAGGATTTTGATATTGAAAAGGCATACCAAGCTATGGTTAAGAGCGCTGATGCACTAGAAAATAATCCGTTACGACCTGGAATAAAAACCTATATAGAAAAAGGCTATTTAACCACAGAACAAGAAGGCTCCGTTTCTACCACACAAGAATACAATACGACCGATTTTTCAATAGCATTATTAGCAAAAGCATTAAATAAAAAAGAAGATTACAAACGATTTTCAAAACGCGCCATTTCATACAGAGCATTGTTCGATAAAAATTTAAAACTCTTACGTCCCCGAAATAATGATGGCACATTTTACGAGCCATTTGACCCTTTAGCAGGTGCCAATTTCACCAAAAACATTGGCTTTATTGAAGGCAATGCATGGCAATATGCCTTTATGGTGTCGCACGACATTAATGGGTTAATGAAATTAATGGGCGGACCAAAAGCGTTTAGTGCACAATTACAAAAAGTGTTTGATACCAATCAATTTGATATGGCTAACGAACCAGACATCGCTTATCCTTATTTGTTCAACTATGTAAAAGGTGAAGAATGGCGAACACAAAAAATGGTTACTAAATTGATAAAGGAATACTTTCAAAATAAGCCAGCAGGACTTCCAGGAAATGATGACACAGGAACCATGTCCGCTTGGTTAATTTATAGTATGATGGGTATTTATCCTATAGTTCCCGGCGAACCAATTTACACGATAACAACTCCAGTATTCGATAAAATAATTATAACTCTAGATTCTAATTATTATCAAGGAAAAGAATTAGTTACTGAAAAAACAGGCAATAAAGAAGGGGTGATTAGTGAAATTTGGTTGGATGATAAAATTCATAAAAGTTACTTTATAAACCATTCAGATTTAGTAAAAGGGTCGAAATTAAAAATCAATTTAAAATGAACATCAGATTAATCTTTTTGTTTCTAATTCTAATTACAAATCAAAAGGTAGTTTCTCAAAATACTTCCAAAAAAATCATTTTTAAAAATCAGATAATCAATTTCGGAAAAGCAGACCCCAATCAAGATCCCGATGTTATAAGGCTTCAAGGAGGAAGAGTGGTTTTAAAAAAAGTAACCGTTCCAAAATTTCCTAAAGGAACGGATGTTTCTATCAAACTAACTTTAAAATCAAATGGCGATAGATGGGATAAATCAGGGTCGTGTTTTGTGGTTACAGACCCTAATCAAATATCCATAATAGATGTTTCAAAAGACGAAGAAAAGTTTCCAGAAGCCTCTTTTATGAGTGAGAAACATGGAGGTGTTTTAGCTACTGAAGACTATAAACCTGTTGTTGAATTATTACGATTTATGACACCTTTTGGAGTTGGGTTTTATAGCAACGAAGAAGGGAAGCACAGAAAACCCGTGTATATTCCTAAATGGGAAAATGAAGTGGTTTGGAATCAAGATATCTCAGATCTTGAAAGTATCGTTACAGGAACGTTTTATATTGGTGTTTGGATTGATTCTTGGGTTAAAGAAGGTTACATTATAGATTTGAGTTTATCCTATTCAAACAGACCCAGAAAAACGACTCAGGTTATTCCTTTAGTAAACACGATTAGCTACGTAAAAGGACAAGGATTACCGTATTTTTTTGCTGATGGCCCTCTGGATTATACGTTTGAATTGAAAAAGAATCTTAAAAACGCAAAATTACATTATATAACCACGGGTCATGGTGGGCATAGTGGCGGCGATGAATTCATTAAAATAAAAAATAGCGTTTATATTAATAATAAATTGGTTTTAGATACCATTCCGTGGCGTGATGACTGTGCGTCGTTTAGAAGATTTAACCCGACCTCTGGAGTTTGGTTAAAAAAAGACTCCACGGCTTATATGGATCGTAATACAAAAACATATCAAGTAAAAGAAATTGAAGAACGTTTAGCATCCTCTGATTTGTCAAGATCAAATTGGTGTCCAGGTTCCAAAGTAGAACCTTATGTTGTTGACTTAGGAGATTTAAAATCTGGAAATCAAACATTAAAAATTTCTATTCCGGCTACTAAAGCAGAAAAGGACAAATCAAACCATTGGTTGGTTTCAGCATATATTACTTATGAAGATTGATTGTTGTATAATATTAAATTTATCAATTCTGGTACATTAAAAGCATAAATGGGAACCGAAAAAGTGAATTTTTTAACCAACACCTTTTCATATTTGTTATTCGTCTAAAAAATAGTGGTTTACATATCTTTTTTCAGAATTTTAAGTAATTAATCCATATAAACCTTTTTATGATGAAAAAATTACTTAAAAAATTATCTTTTGTTGCAATAGTATCTTTAATAGTTGCAACTGTACAAGCACAAGATCCTAATGCTTGGTTACATGTGCAATTTGAAAACAATTTAAATGGAACCACAAACGTTGGTGCAACTCCAGGAATGACACTTCCTGTTGCTTTTCAAGTTATTGGTTCAGATGTGTCTCCAGCTCTTTATAATAGTGGTACACCTAAAGAAGGTAGTTATGCTTTAGACTTTTCTAGTTATCCTGTTGATGGTACTGGGGCTTATACGGGCAGTGAAGGTTTAATTAGTAATTCTCTTGATGCTAAAATTGAAAGTGATAATGCTTTATTCATTACAGGTAATTCTGCTCGTACTTTTGCAGCTTGGATAAGATTTGATGATATATCTTCTGGCGGAGGGTCACATGTTATATTGAATATGGGAGATCGTTTTTCTGCAGCTCAAGGAAGGGTTACTTGGACATTAGATGGTGCTAACAATAGAATACAAATAGCTGTAGGCGGGGGTAATGTTAACGGTAATTATGACGTTAATGGTATTACAACACCAAGTTTAGAAGAAGTTGGTGTTTGGCATCATGTAGCGTTTACTTACGCCGGTGGAACAACTTTGAATGACGTTAAATTTTACATAGATGGTGTACAAACAACTAATGATGGAGGTAGTAGCACTGTTGCTTTTAATACAACTTCAGACAAACTTGTTATTGGAAGTAGAGGTCATCAAAATAATTCTCAAAAATGGTTTGATGGAGGCGGTATCGATGATCTTAGGGTTTATGATTCTGCACTTTCTGCAGCACAAATCACATCAATTTATGGCGGTGGTTATCTTAGTGTAGGAGATATTGCTTTTGGAGAAAACGAACTTAATGCCTACCCAAATGCTGTAGAAGACTTTTTATATCTTGAAACTACAACTAACAGTTCGTTACATATTAGTGTATTCGATATTACTGGAAAAAACATTATAAGAACCTTTGGTAAATCAGTAGATATGCGTGGTTTAACTTCTGGCTTATATATTGTTAAAGTTAGAGAAGATAATAAAGTAGCGAACTTAAAAATTCTTAAAAAATAATTACCTAAAAGTTTAGCAAATTCATATAGAATATCCTGTTATATCTAAAACATATAACAGGATTTTTTTTTTTTGATTCTGTAATATGGCAATTTCAGGTCTATCTAAATACTTTAGGTTTTATGAGCATTTATGTTGAAAAATCTTTTCAGCGAGTTCTTTCGTGAAATTTATTATTATCTTAACAATTTAGACGTTTTTGTAAACTAAATATATGTTTTCATTACCAACACCTTTTTGGATTTGTTGTTGGTCGAACTAATTTTAGGCTATGCTATTTTGTTGTTTATTTTAGGGCTGTTAGTTTGAATTAATTGGTTATTGAAGATAGGGGTTTTATACTAATTTCACTCTTTAATTTAATAGTTATGCTTAAATTAACAGTCTTATTATTTTTTAGAAATTTAACGAAATAAAAACAGGATAATAAATAGAGTTATGGTTAAAAATAAGTGGATTACCTTGGTTTTTTTAATACTAGTTGTAATTTTTAATAGTTGTAAAAGCAAAAGCGAAGTTAATAAAACAAGAAGACCAAACATCGTGTTTATTATGACCGATGATCATGCTTACCAAGCGATTAGTGCTTATGGTCATGGATTAAACAACACCCCGAATATTGATAGAATTGCCAAAGAAGGTGCTATTTTTAATAGAGGGTATGTAACCAATTCTATTTGTGCACCCAGTAGAGCTGTGATGCTTACCGGAAAACACAGCTTTGTAAATGGTAAGGTTGATAATGTGAGTGCTTTTAATTGGGATCAAGATAATTTTGCTAAATCATTACAAAAATCGGGCTATCAAACCGCTTTAGTTGGTAAAATTCATATGGATGGATTGCCACAAGGGTTCGATTATTCTAACGTATTGCCAGGGCAAGGAGAATATTATTCTCCAGAATTTATTGAAAATGGCGTAAAAAAAATTATTCCAGGATATATTACTACAATAACCACCGATATTGCCTTAAACTGGCTTAAAAATAAAAGAGAAAAGGATAAGCCGTTTTTATTGCTCTATCATCAAAAAGCACCACATAGAACTTGGATGCCCGAGGAAAAATATTTCACCTTGTTTGACGACAAAACATTCGATCCGCCCGCAAATTTCTTTGATGATTATGAAGGAAGACCAGCAGCTGCCACACAAGAAATGAGCATTTTTAACGACATGGATTTGGTGTACGATTTAAAAATGCTGGATAAAGAAGGCGATATAAAAACGAAGTATCGAGGCATGTTTCAAAGAAAATACGATAGAATGACCGACGAGCAAAAAGCCGCTTGGGACGCTTATTACGACCCTATTATTGCAGATTTTAAAGCTAAAAACCCACAAGGGAAAGACTTGGCATTATGGAAATACAACAGGTACATGCACGACTATTTGAGAACTGTACAATCTGTAGATGATGGTGTTGGGCAAGTGTTGGATTATTTAAAAGAAAACGGATTAGAAGAAAACACCATTGTAGTTTACACCTCCGATCAAGGTTTTTATTTAGGTGAACATGGCTGGTTTGATAAACGTTTTATGTACGAAGAATCGTTTAGAACCCCAATTTTAGTGAAGTATCCTAAAGAAATTAAAGCAGGAACCGTTATTGATGAATTGGTTCAGAATTTAGATTTTGCACCTACATTTTTAGATTATGCAGGGGTAGATATTCCAACAGATATTCAAGGAGAATCGTTAAGAAAGTTGGTTAAAGGGGAAGCAAGCGAGTGGCGAGATGCTATTTATTATACTTTTTATGAATTTCCGGGAGAACATAAAGTGAAACGTCATTATGGCGTACGAACAGATCGTTATAAACTCATTCATTTCTATTATGATATCGATCAATGGGAATTGTTTGATTTAGAAAAAGATCCATCCGAAATGAAAAATGTTTACAACGATCCATCTTATGCCGATGTTAAAAACAACATGCACGAGCAATTAGAAAAAATGAGAACCAAATATGGGGATAGTGATGAACTAAACCAAGCTAGTTTAAATAGAGTGTTAAAGGGTAAAATCAGTAACCATTAATCCATCAAACTAAAAACAAGCACAATGCGTAACTTAACTAAAGCATTCCTAATACTATCAATTGCTCTATTTACAAGCTGTAAAACGAAAGCACAAGAAGAGCCGAAAAAGCCAAATATACTTTTTCTTTTTACTGATGATCAGCGTGGGGGAACCATTGGAGCGATGGATAAGTACCATGTTCAAACGCCCAACATGGATAAATTAGTCCATAGTGGAACTTCATTTACAAACTCCTATATTCTTGGAGCAAATAGTGCAGCAGTTTGCTCTCCAAGTAGAGCCATGTTAATGACGGGGCGTCACTATTTCAATATTGAACCCAACGTTTACGCGCAATTTGCGTTTCCTAAGGAAGAACAAGGAAAAAGTGATAAATTAACCTTTCCTGAATATTTTAAGGCAAATGGTTATACAACTTTTGCAACAGGAAAGCAACATAATGGGGAGATTTGGTTGGAACGCGGATTTAACCATATTAAATCTGCTTTTTTAGGCGGTATGACAACACATTTTGGAACTAAGGTTCAAGATTTTTCGCCAGAAACAGGCTGGTCTGAAGCTTATCAAAATAAAGAAAAATTTAGCAGTGAAGTTTTTGCAGACGCTGCGGTTGATTTCTTAAACGATTATAAAGAAGAAAAACCTTTTTTAATGTATGTGGCTTTTACAGCACCTCACGACCCGCGTACGGCACCTCAAGAATTTCATGATATGTATCCTTCAGAAAGCATAGAGTTACCCACTAATTTTATGCCTCGGCATCCGTTTGATATTGCAGATAATAAAATTAGAGATGAAGTTTTAGCGCCATTTCCAAGAACTGAAGCCATCATTCAAAAAGAAATTTCAGATTATTATGCTATGATTACGGCTACCGATGCTCAAATTGGTCGGATTTTAAAAGCGCTTGAAGATTCTGGTGAAGCAGATAATACCATCATCGTTTTTGCGGGCGACAATGGTTTGGCATTAGGGCAACACGGCCTATTAGGAAAACAAAGTGTCTATGAGCATAGTGTGAGCGTACCATTAATTTTTGTGGGACGAAACATACCTAAAAACGAAAAGAACGGTGCTTTTGCTTATTTACACGATGTGTTTCCAACATTATGCGGTTTAACAGGGTTGGAAATTCCAAAATCGGTTGAAACTAAAGATTTAACACCTGTTATTAAAGGCGATAAAAAAGAAGTAAGAAGCAGTATGATGTATGCGTATAATTCGTGGCCGGGTGATTTATTGGCTAAAAATCAAAATCATAACCCAGGCGGTGGGCACAGAGCGGTTCGAAAAGGGGACTTTAAATTGGTAGTAAGCGCAAAACATGATGTTTTTACCTATCAATTGTTCGATTTGAAAAATGATACTTGGGAATTGAATAACCTTATTGAAAATGAAAAATATCAAGATGTTAAAAAAGACTTGTTAGAAGAACTTCAAAAACTAATAAAAGAAACAGGAGATCCTGCAGATTTAACAAAGAAGGAATTCGGACTTTTCGATCATCCTGAAGATTATAATTTTAAAAATAAAAAGTAAGATGACCTTTTTAATTGCACGTAAATCATTTCAACCATTAAGAAAAAATCTGTTTTTTATTGCAATGATTTTTTTGTGCAATATTCATGATTCGTATGCACAAGAAAAGCAATTATCATGGGATGAGTTGGCTTCACAATACGAATGTCCGGAGTGGTTTAGAGATGCAAAATTCGGTATTTGGTTTCATTGGGGGCCACAAAGTGTTCCCGAACAAGGTGGAGGATGGTATGCGCGACACATGTATATGAAAGATGTTGGTAAACAAAAATTCGGAAAAATGGCAAATCCGTACCATTTACAAACCTATGGACATCCATCAGAATTTGGTTTTAAAGATGTCATAAATTTATGGAAAGCAGAAAAATTTGATGCCGATGCACTTATTAAATTTTCAAAAGACAATGGTGCAAAATATATTGTGGCATTAGCAAACCATCATGACCATTTCGATTTGTTTGATTCATCCTACCATCCATGGAACGCTGTTAATGTGGGACCTAAAAAAGACATTATAGGAGCGTTTGAAAAAGCAACGCGTAAAGAAGGATTAAAATTCGGAGTAACAAGTCATGACGATCGTTTTTTAGAATGGTGGAAACCAGCTTTTGGCGCCGATGAAAGTGGCGAATTTAAAGGCGTCCCTTATGATGGGCGATTAACCAAAGCAGATGGTAAAGGCAAATGGTGGGAAGGTTTAGATCCAGCAGATTTATACGGTCCTACACTAGAAAATCGTACACCCGAAATTATTGAAAATATTAAGAAAAACTGGCAAAAGCGTCATGTTGAGTTGGTAACCAAGTACAAACCAGATTTATTGTATAACGATGGATTCAGTTTTACTTATGGTGAATATGGGAAAGAAGTAGCGCGTACACTTTATAATAATAATTATAACGAAAATGGTTCTGTGCAAGCAGTAATGCTACTAAAGAGAAAAGAAAAGGGTACTGTTAACGAAGTAGAATCGGGAGGAAGCAATACACTTCGCGATGAACCATGGCAATCGGAAATCACGTTTACCGACTGGTTTTATAAAACCGATAGACATTTAACACACAACGCACGCACCATTTTGGAAATGCTTATTGAAGCCGTTAGTAAAAATGGAAACTTGTTACTTAATATCGAATTAAAACCAGATGGCACCATCCCTGGGGAATTAAGAGAAATTATAGATATAGTAGGTGATTGGTTGAAAGTAAATGGCGAAGCTATTTACGGAACACGACCATGGAAAGTATATGGTGATGGTAAAAGTGTAAGAGGTGAAAACAACGCTACTGAAAATGGAGAGATTCGGAATGCAGGAGATGATATTGCAGAAAAAACCAAACAAGGTGAACACTACAACCAAAGAACAACGGGGTCTCCAGAATTTGCTTCAGATGAAGTGAGATTCACTAAAAAGGGTGATAATTTATATATTTTGATTATGAATCCAAAGAAAGGCGAAGTTAGAATTCCGACATTTGGTAAAAATAGTGTAATAGGTTCTGGAAAGTTGGAGAAACTGGAACGTTTAGACTCTGATGACAAAGTTAAGTACAAACAAACACAAGAGTATTTAGCAATAACGTTACCAACAATAAACGGAAGAAGTTACCCAATAGTTTTAAAAGCAAAATTTCAATCTATCAAGTCATAATTAAAATGAAAAAAATTCAGTGTATTTCGCTTTTTGTTTTCCTATGTTGTTTTCATGCAAATTTCGCACAACAGAAACTTCCTTATCAAAATACGGCATTAACGTTTGAAGAACGGGTGAACGATTTAGTCGCACGAATGACTTTAGAAGAAAAAGTAGGACAAATGATGAACAATGCACCTGCCATTTCTCGACTCAATATTCCTGCACACGAATATTGGAACGAGTGTCTTCATGGTGTAGCACGAGCAGGTAAAGCAACGGTTTTTCCTCAGGCTATAGGGCTTGCGGCAACTTTTGACACCGACTTAATTTTTAGATCGGCTTCAGTAATTTCAGATGAAGCTAGAGCAAAACACCACGAAGCTTTACGAAACAACTCCTTTAAAAGGTATGAAGGTTTAACGTATTGGACGCCGAACATTAATATTTTTAGAGATCCACGTTGGGGCAGAGGGCAAGAAACCTATGGGGAAGACCCCTATTTAACGGCACAAATGGGCGTTAATTTTATTAAAGGATTACAAGGTGACGATCCTAAATATTTTAAATTAGTAGCAACACCAAAACATTTTGCGGTGCATAGCGGACCAGAACCAGAAAGACATTTTTTTGATGCCATAACCAATAAAAGAGATTTATACGACACCTATTTGCCAGCATTTGAAGCGTCTATTGTAGAAGGAAAAGCCTATTCAATTATGGGTGCTTATAACAGATATATGGGTAAACCATGTTGCGCAAGTCACGAATTATTGGATGATATTTTAAGGAAAAAATGGAATTTTCAAGGGTATGTGGTATCCGATTGTGGTGCCATTAGAGATGTTCATGATTATCATAATTTTGCAGATTCTAAAGAAGCAGCTGCAGCTGTTTCTGTGCAGGCAGGTTGCGACCTCAATTGTGGAGACAGATACACTTATTTATCAAATGCTGTTAAAAAGGGCTTAATTGCTGAATATGAAATTGATGTATCTCTAAAACGTATTTTTCTAGCACGTTTTAAATTAGGAATGTTCGATCCTGCCGAAATAGTGCCATATACAAGTATTCCTATGAGTGTTGTGAGTTCGGAAAAGCATAGAAAACTAGCTCTGGAAACTGCCGAAAAATCGATGGTTTTATTAAAGAATGCCAATCAAACCTTGCCATTAAGTAAAAACGTAAATGCCATCGCGGTTATTGGTCCGAATGCGAACGATTTAGGAGTTTTACTAGGAAACTACAACGGTTTTCCAGCTACTTATACAACGCCGCTTGATGGTATAAAAGCCAAAGTGTCTTCAAATACAAAAGTTTATTACGAAATGGGGTGTCAATTAGTCGATACAATTAGCGCATTGTCATTAGTACCAACAAATTATTTGAAAACCGGCAAAAATGCTGGCTTACAAGTTTCTTATTATAACAACGATAATTTCTCAGGAAACCCAATTCAAACAGGAATAGAAAACACGATTAATTCTAATTGGAATTTAAATCCGATAAAAGGACTTAACGAATCCAATTTTTCAGTTAAAGTAACTGGAGATATTGTAGTGGATGTTACGGGTGATTATGTGTTTGCTTTAGAAGCCGATACTAAATATAAACTTAGTATTGGCGATTTGGAAGCAGATAATTGGACGAAACCAGTTAGAAAGTTAATAGAAAAGAAAGTAACACTTAAAAAAGGTGAAACATATCCTGTAAATATTGAATATGTACATTCAGGATATCCCGCAAAACTTAAATTGCTTTGGAAACAACCAACAAAATCTTCTTTTGAAAATGCGATTGAGATTGCTAAAAAAGCGGATATTGTCGTATTTGTTGGAGGCATTTCACCAAGTGTAGAAGGTGAAGAAATGCGGGTAAATTACGAGGGTTTTAAAGGTGGCGACCGTACCAACATCGAGTTGCCAGAAATTCAAAAAAAATTATTAAAGGAATTGCATGCAACAGGAAAACCAGTGATTTTAGTATTACTTAACGGCAGTGCACTGGCGGTTAATTGGGAAAATGAAAACTTACCAGCAATTGTTGAAGCATGGTATCCGGGAGAATTAGGAGGGACAGCAATCGCCAATGTGTTGTTTGGAGATTACAATCCATCAGGAAAACTTCCTGTTACGTTTTATAAATCGGTTAAAGATTTGTCGCATTTCGTAAATTACAGCATGAAAGGAAGAACCTATCGTTATTTTGAAGGCGAAACTTTATATCCATTTGGTTATGGTCTTGGGTATTCTAAATTTGAATATAAAAACTTACAGTTATCCAATTCAAAAATAACCAGTAAAGATTCTACCAAAGTAACCGTCGAAATAACAAATTCAGGTAACTACGAAGGGGATGAAATGGCGCAACTTTATATAAAAGATTTGGAAAGCAACGAAGTAAGACCGTTAAAAAGCCTTAGAGGAATTCAACGAATTACACTTAAACCTCAAGAAACAAAACAAATATATTTTATGGTAAAACCAGAGGACTTATCTTTCTATGATTTTGAAGAAGAAAAACAAATGGTTGAACCTGGCTTATTTGAAGTTGGTGTTGGCACGTCTTCAAATGATTTTATAAAAGTTAATTTAGAAATTGTAAATTAAAACCAATGAACAAAATTAAAACACACACACAGTTTATTTTAGTGGCACTTGTCTGTTTAATAATTTCAAGTTGTAAAAATAAATCGGAAGAAAAAACACAGGAAACCGCTGCAGAAAGACCTAATATTCTTTTTATCATGGCAGATGACCATACCTCGCAAGCCATGAGTATTTACGATGGTATTTTAAAAGACTATGCACATACACCAAATATTCAAACTTTAGCATCAGAAGGCTTGGTGTTGGATAACTGTTTGGCATCCAATTCACTATGTACACCTAGTAGAGCCACAATTCTTACTGGGCAATACAGCCATATAAATGGTGTAACTACTTTAGGTGCTGGTTTATCATCAAGCTATCCAACTATCGCTGGTGTTCTACAAAGAGGTGGGTATCAAACGTCTATAATTGGTAAATGGCACATGAAACAAGAGCCTACAAAAGAGTTTGATTATTACTGCGTTTTACCAGGTCAAGGACGTTATTGGGATCCGGTTTTAAAAACAAAAGATAACTGGCAAGATTATGAGGACGGCGGAAAACCATACAAAGGTTTCAGTACCGATGTTATTACAGATATGACGATTGATTGGATTGAAAACCGTGATAAATCCAAACCATTCATGACCATGTGTCACTTTAAGGCAACTCATGAACCATTTGATTATCCAGAGCGTTTCAGCCATTTATATAGAGATAAAGATTTTCCAGTGCCTTCTACTTTTTACGATGAAGGACCAGAAACTACAGGTCGTTCTTTCAACGGACAATCTATTGATAGTTTAAAAAACAGATATTTAGTAGCTTCAAAAGATCCTGATAATGTACCAGGATTTATGAAGTATCCAGAATTGCCTTTTAATGTAGATGGATTGGATAGAATGCAAGCACGTTACAAAACCTATCAAAAATATGTGAAAGATTTTTTACGATGTGGTGCTGCAATAGATGATAATATTGGTAAAATTTTAAAATATCTTGATGAGTCTGGATTAGCTGAAAACACCATAGTTATTTACACAGCAGATCAAGGATACTTTTTAGGAGAGCATGGTTTTTTTGATAAACGCTTGATTTATGAAGAATCCATCCACATGCCTTTCGTAATTAGATATCCCAAAGAAATTCCAGCAGGAAAACGTAATTCTGACTTGATAGAAAATGTGGATTTCTCGGCTTTATTTGCAGATTATGCAGGTCTTGAATATCCTAAAACCATGCAAGGGCGTAGTTTTCGCGAAAATTTAAAAGGCAACACTCCTAAGGATTGGCGCAAATATGGCTATTATCGCTATTGGGACCACACCAAAGACCGTCCGGGACATTTTGGCATTAAAGGAGAACGCTATACCTTATCATTTTCATACGGACATGGGTTTAAGGTCAATGGTTATACGAAAGAAAATCAACCAAAAAAGTATTGGGATTTCTTCGATTTGGATAAAGATCCACTTCAAATTCACAATGCTTATAACGACCCAGAATATCAAGACATCATTAAAACAATGAAGGATGAAATTTTGAATCAAAGAAAAGAATTAGGCGACACCGATCAAGATAATCAGGAGGTTCTTGAAACAATTGCAGCACATTGGAATGATTAAAAGTTTAATTCATATAAAAATATTTATAGTAAGTTTTTCTGCTTGCATGGTTGTTAACACCATGCAAGCACAAGACAACTTCAAACTTTTTTATGACAAACCTGCTGTTGAATGGACAGAAGCTTTACCCATAGGAAATGGTAGCCTTGGTGCCATGATTTTTGGAGGTGTTACAGAAGAGCATATTCAGTTTAATGAAGAAACATTATGGAGAGGGCAACCACATGATTATTCCCATAAAGGGGCCAGTAAGTATCTGCCAGAAATAAGACAACTTTTAGCTGATGGAAAACAACGTGACGCTCAAAATTTAGCTCAAGAAGAATTTATGAGCGACCCTATTAAGCAAATTCATTATCAGCCATTTGGAGATTTATATCTGGCATTTAAAGGTCATGAAAAATTCACAGATTATAACAGAACATTAAACTTAGAAAACGCCGTACATACCGTATCTTATAAAGTAAAAGGTATGGCATTTAAACGTGAGGTATTCTCTAGTTTTCCAGATAAAATCATTGCCGTAAACCTAACATCTAGCAAAGCAAAAGCATTGAATTTTGAACTTTGGTTAGATGCTATTCATGAAGATAAGTCGATAACAACCAATGGGAATTCCCAAACACTTGAAGTGAAAGTAAAAGATGGTGTTTTAAAAGGCATCGCCACATTTAAAATAACCACCAATGGGAAGTTGAAAGTGGTTGACGGCAAATTACAAATCACCAAAGCATCAAAAGCAACTATTTATTTATCGGCTGCCACTAATTTCATCAATTTTAAAGACGTAACGGGCAATCCACTGCAAATTACCTCCGCTGTTTTGGCTAAGGTTTCAAACGAAAAATATTCGGATGTAAAAACAAAACACATAAATGATTATCAATCTTTATTCAATCGTTTTAAATTGAATTTTAGCGATAACGGAAAATCAACAAATACCACTGAAAAAAGAATTTATGATTTTTGGAAAGACCCAAACGATCCACAACTCGTTGCACTTTATGTACAATACGCCCGTTATTTAACCATTGCAAGTAGCCGACCAGGAACCAAACCAGCCACGCTTCAGGGGATATGGAACCATAAATTAAATCCACCATGGTTTAGCAGTTATACCACCAATATAAATTTGGAAATGAACTATTGGCCTGTTGAAATGTATAATTTAAGTGAATGCCACGAGCCTTTGTTTGATTTTATTGAAGACATCGCCCAAACAGGAAAAACAGTAGCAAAAGAACATTATAATGCTGAAGGTTGGATAGTACACCATAATGTTGATATTTGGCGAGGTGCTGCTCCAGTAAATGCCTCCCACCACGGCATTTGGTTAGGAGGTGCTGCTTGGTTGAGTTCTCATATTTGGGAGCATTATTTATTCACACAGGATAAAGAATTTTTAAAAGAAAAATATCCGTTGATGCGGGATGCGGCTCTTTTTTATTCTCAGTTTTTATACGAAGACCCAAACACAGGGTATTTAATAAGTTCACCATCAAATTCTCCAGAAATTGGCGGTTTAGTGGCGGGTCCAACTATGGATCATCAATTGATTAGAGCCTTGTTCAATACGATTATTGAAGCGTCGACTATTTTAAAAACAGATCAAGATTTTTCTGAACAATTAAAAACCATGATTCCTAAAATAGCGCCAAACAAAATAGGAAAGCATGGGCAATTGCAAGAATGGATGGAAGATGTTGATGACCCAGAAAATCATCACCGTCACGTATCCCATTTATGGGCGGTACACCCTGGTAATGAAATTAATTACGAAGAAACCCCCGATTTAATGAAAGCCGCTAAACAATCTTTAGAATATAGAGGCGATGGTGGTACAGGCTGGAGTTTAGCATGGAAAATCAATTTCTGGTCACGTTTTAGAGATGGTGATAGAGCTTATAAATTATTACATAATTTGTTAAGTCCTGCGGAACATGAAGAACGAAAAATTGGAGGAGGTTCGTACCCGAATCTTTTTGATGCCCATCCACCGTTTCAAATCGACGGTAATTTTGGTGGTGCTTCTGGTATATTGGAAATGTTATTACAAAGTCAGTTAAATAAAATAGAATTATTACCAGCGTTACCAGAGGCTTTACCAACTGGAAGTGTTTCAGGTATGGTGGCTAGAGGCGGCTTTGAGTTGTCTTTTTCTTGGGAAAATACCACTTTAAAAAAGGTAGAAGTACTTTCTAAAGCAGGTGAAAAATGTATCCTTGTGTACAAAGATAAATGGATAGCGTTTGAAACAACTAAAGGAAAAACGTACCAATTTGATGGTTCGTTAAAATCAATATAAAAAATAAACATGAATAAAGTAGCAGTTATATTAATAGTAGTTTTTAGTTGGAGTTATTCAATTAAAGCACAAAGTAAAACAGCAAAACCTAATGTCATTATCATTTTTACTGACGATCAAGGGTATCAAGATGTGGGGGTTTTCGGTTCACCATTAATCAGTACCCCCAACCTAGATAACATGGCTAAAAACGGTATAAAATTCACCGATTTTTATTCGGCTTCACCTGTATGTTCGCCATCAAGAGCTGCTTTGTTAACAGGTGCTTATCCAGCAAGAGTGGGTGTTACAAGTGTACTTTGGCCTAACAGACCAGGCGGATTATCGAATCAAGAATTAACCATTGCCGATATGCTAAAGGCTAAAAATTATGCCACAGCTTGTATTGGAAAATGGCATTTGGGGGATAAAGATGAGTATATGCCAACTGCTAATGGTTTTGATTCTTATTATGGAATTCCGTACAGCAACGATATGTCTGTATATCCACAAGCAAAAGTTTCCGAAAACATTTTGTTTAGAGAAGGGATGACTATAGATAGCATTAGACAAGAAAAATGGAGAAAAGGCAAAGTGCCATTGACGCAACAAGATGAAATTATAGAGTATCCAGTAGATCAGTCCTCATTAACACAACGCTATACTAAAAAAGCGTTGGAGTTTATTAATGAAAATAAAGAACAACCGTTCTTTTTGTATCTCGCACACTCCATGCCTCATATTCCATTATATGCTTCCCCAGATTTTTTAGGAAAAAGCAAACGTGGTTTGTATGGTGATGTGATTGAAGAAATAGATTGGAGTACAGGTGAAATTTTAAAAACCCTAGAATCTTTAGGAATTGAGGATAATACGTTAGTGATTTTTACTTCAGATAATGGGCCATGGGATTTAAAAAACGGACAAGGAGGAAGTGCATTGCCATTACGCGGTTTTAAATTTGACACTTTCGAAGGTGGCATGCGCGAACCTATGATAGCGCAATGGAAAGGGAAAATACCAGCAAGTACAGTTTGTAATGAGCTTGCTTCAACTATTGATATTTTACCAACTTTGGCTTATTTAACGGATAGCGAATTACCAGAAAAACCAATTGATGGAAAAAATATTTGGAAATTACTATCAGGGAAGAAAAGCAAATCACCTCACAAAAAAGAAGGATTTTATTATCATAATAAAAATTCAATTTTAGAAGGTGTACGCAAAGACCATTGGAAATTAAGAATAGTGGATGATAAAGTCGCTCTATATAATTTGGAAGAAGATATTTCAGAAAGTAATAATGTAGCATCTCAATATCCAAAAATTGTAAAGAAGTTGCATAAAATGATGATAGATTTTGATGCCGATATGAAGAAAAATCAGCATCAATTTAATTAGAAAAGATCGAATGAAAAGATTAAATAGTATGAAAAGCGTTATAAAAATATTAGTTGTTGGGATTGTTGTTGCCAGTTCACTTGCGCTTTCAACTAAAAAAGATCCACCCTATAAAAATCCTAAGTTACCAGTTCAAGAACGGGTAAAAGATTTAATGAGCCGCATGAGTTTGGAAGATAAATTTTGGCAAATGTTCATGATTCCGGGAGATTTAAGCATTGGAAAAGATAAGCTTAAGCATGGTATTTTCGGCTTTCAAATTTCTTCAAAAGGTAAAAATGACAATGCTGCAGAACAAATAATGGACTACGGTTCTACAGGAACTGCGCAAAAAATGGCTGAAGAAATTAACGAACTTCAAAAGTATTTTTTAGAAGAAACCCCTTTAGGAATTCCTATAATTCCTTTTAATGAAGCCTTACATGGTTTGGCTCGTGATGGGGCAACAACCTATCCACAAGCCATTGCTTTAGCAGCAACTTGGGATACGACTTTGGTTGGAAATGTGGCAAAGGCTATTTCAAAAGAAACCAAAACCAGAGGGATTCGTCAAATTTTATCTCCCGTGTTAAATATTGCTCGCGATGTACGTTGGGGAAGAACCGAAGAAACTTATGGTGAAGATCCGTATTTAACAACTCAAATGGCGGTTTCGTACATAAGCCAATTTGAAAAAGAGGGCGTTGTAACATCGCCAAAACACTTTGTCGCCAATGTGGGTGATGGTGGTCGTGATAGTTACCCAATCCATTTTAATGAGCGTCTATTAGAGGAAGTTTATTTTCCAGCATTTAAAGCAGTGTTTCAAAAAGCAGGTGCACGATCCGTCATGACCTCTTACAATTCTTTAGATGGCACACCGTGTACTTCCAACGAATGGTTGCTAACTAAAAAATTAAAAGAAGAATGGGGTTTTAAGGGATTCGTGATTTCTGATGCTGGTGCTGTAGGTGGTGCCAATGTGTTGCATTTTACGGCGGCGAATTATGCAGAAGCTACCGAAGATGCTGTTGAAGCAGGATTGGATGTTTTGTTTCAAACCAACTACAATCACTACCCATTATTTTGGGAAGCCTATGAAAAAGGCTTGGTAGATATTAAAGCGATTGATGAAGCGGTACGGCGCATTTTAACCATTAAGTTCGAGTTAGGTTTGTTTGAAAACCCTTATGTGGATGCCAAAGAAGCAGCACTTTGGAACGGTCATCAAACACACCGAGAACTAGCGAGAGTAGCAGCTGCTAAATCGATGGTTTTATTGAAAAACGAGAATAAAATCCTTCCATTAAATCAGTCTATTACAAAAATGGCACTTATTGGATACGATGCTAAAGCTGCCCGTTTGGGAGGTTACAGTGGCCCAGGAAATAATGTAGTTTCCATGTTGGACGGGGTTTCAAATAAAATTGGAAAAGAAAATATCATTTATGCTCTAGGGGTTGCCTTTAAAGAAGAAAATTATCAAGTGGTAGCTTCTTCGTTTTTATCAACCATGCAAGATGGCAAAAGATTTGAAGGTTTAAAAGGTGATTATTTTGATAATATCAAGTTAAGCGGACAACCAAAAGTGGAGCGCATAGACAAGCAATTACAGTTTGGTTGGACACTTTTTTCACCAGATGAAAGTCTGCCATACGATTGGTTTTCTGCACGATGGACTGGGAAATTAAAAGCACCAAAATCAGGCGTTTTTAATATTGGTATTGAAGGAAATGATGGGTATCGCATGTATTTAGATGGTAAATTACTTATTGATAATTGGCAAAAACAATCGTACAATACCATTTTAAAAGCGTTTTCTTTTGAAGCAGATAAAGAATACGACATTAAAATTGAATTTTTTGAATCGGCAGGAAATGCGAAATTTAAATTGGTTTGGGATGCCACACATCAAAACGAATGGGAACAACAAATAGCCGAAGCTGTTGAAGCCGCCAAAAAAAGCGACGTAGCGGTAGTAGTTGCCGGTATTCATGAAGGTGAATTTCAAGACCGTGCATTATTGTCACTTCCGGGGCATCAAGAAGCATTAATAAAAGCGGTAGCCAAAACAGGTAAACCAACTGTTGTAGTATTGGTGGGCGGTAGCGCTATTACCATGGCAAATTGGATAAACGATGTGGATGGCATCATTATGGCATGGTACTCAGGAGAAAATGGTGGAAATGGTTTTGCCGATGTTCTTTTTGGGGATGAAAATCCAGCAGGTCGTTTGCCAATAACCTTTCCGGTGGATGCAGCACAATGTCCGTTGTATTATAACCACAAACCGACTGGAAGAGGCGATAATTATCATAACTTAACTGGGCAACCATTATTTCCTTTTGGTTACGGATTAAGTTACACATCATTTGAATATTCGAATTTGGAATTCAGTAAAAATAATATTAACCCCAATGAAATAACAACCGTTTCATTTACTGTAAAAAATACAGGATCTGTAGATGGTGACGAAGTGGTACAATTGTACATCCGAGATGAATTAGCATCCGTTTCAAGACCCATAAAAGAATTAAAAGGATTTCAACGCATTGCTTTAAAAGCAGGTGAAACTAAAAAACTAAGTTTTCAATTAGGGACAGAGGAGCTTTCCATGTTGGATAAGGATCTGAAAAAATTGGTTGAAGCAGGCGATTTCAGAATTATGATTGGAGCCTCATCAAAAGACATTCGTTTACGAGGAATTTTAAATGTAAAATAAAGAAATTATGCAAATATTTAAACTTACAATAGTGCTATGTCTGTTAAGTATAACAGTCAACGCTCAAAAAGCTAAAGTTAGTTGGGTAAGTACCACTAATGAAAATGCTTGGGTGAAAAAAAAATATAAACCGATAAAAAGCAAAAAGGCTTCTGATATTTCAATTTCTATTGATGTAACTAAGCAAGAACAAAAAATAGATGGTTTTGGCGGTTGTTTTAATGAATTGGGTTGGGATGCTTTAGGCATGGTAACTCCAGAAGAAAAACAACAAATTTTAAACGATTTGTTCAGTCAGGAAAAAGGTTGTAAATTCAATATTTGCAGAATGCCCATTGGTGCGAATGATTATGCGGTAGATTGGTACAGCCATAACGAAACCGAAGGGGATTTTGCAATGACTAATTTTTCAATTGACCGCGACAAAAAACGATTGATTCCTTACATCAAGGGAGCACAAAAAATAAATTCCGAAATCGAAATTTGGGCCTCACCTTGGTGTCCGCCATCATGGATGAAACACAGCAAACATTACGCATGTAAATCCAATCCAGAATTTAACGATTTACCAATTGAATGGAGTAATACCGAAGAATTAGTGTCACGTTTCATCACGGAACCAAAATATTTTGAAGCTTATGCATTGTATTTTTCAAAGTTTATAAAAGCTTATGAAAAGGAGGGTATCGATATTTCTGCGGTACATGTTCAAAATGAACCAAATTCAGCACAAAATTTCCCATCGTGTGTATGGAAACCTCAAGATTTAGGCATATTTATTGCGGACTATTTAGGTCCAAAGTTTAAAGAAGATAATTTAGAAACCGATATTTGGTTGGGCACGATTGAGCGTCCGCAAATAGAACGGGTTGATGATGTGTTGCAATATAAAAACACCCGAGATATTGTAAAAGGTGTCGGTTTTCAATGGGCCGGAAAAGGTGCGATTGAAGCGGTTCACGCCAAATATCCAGAAATGCAATTGATGCAAACCGAAACCGAATGTGGCGATGGTTCTAACGATTGGAAAGCTGCCGAATACACCTTCAATTTAATGAAACATTATTTTGAAAATGGTGCTAATTCTTATATGTATTGGAATATGGTTTTAGATGAAACTGGCAAAAGCCAATGGGGATGGAAACAAAATTCTATGATTTCTATTGATAGTAAAACAAAAGCTATTAAATACAATCCGGAGTTTTATTTAATGAAACATTTAAGTGCATTTGTGGCACCAGGTTCTGTAAAATTAGCAACATCTGGTGATACTAAAAATGCCATCGTTTTTTATAATCACGATGCTAATGAAGTTGTTATTCTTACTTATAATGATCAAGATATTCAACAAGAATT
Organism: Mariniflexile fucanivorans; assembly: GCF_004341235.1. Lineage (GTDB taxonomy): Bacteria > Bacteroidota > Bacteroidia > Flavobacteriales > Flavobacteriaceae > Mariniflexile > Mariniflexile fucanivorans. Next base: position 250,726 of record NZ_SLUP01000005.1, on the reverse strand, counting down.
AAAATTAGACATCGCTAATAAAGTGGTAAAAGCCTCTTTAGAACCAAAGTCATTCAATACGATGGTCGTTAATTTAAATTAGAAAGACTTATTTATGAAACACTCGCAAAACATAAATAGAATAATTAACTTATATAATAAAAGTATAGCGTTTTTGACTATAATAATGCTTGTTTTTACTAATGTTTCCTTTGCGCAAAAAAGGCAGAATACTTTCATTCCGCAACCAGAGTCTGTAGTCATGCAATCGGGAGGTTTTAATTTAAATGTTGAAACAGAAATTTGTATTCCAAAAAAATATTCAGATTTAATACCAATTGTAAATTCAAAATTAAAGAATGATACGGGCTTAAATTTGAATATAAAAACCAGTCGTGTTAGCAAAAATTCAAATTATATAGTATTTCAAAATGTAAAAGATGCCTCTATAGAAGCTGAAGGTTATATTTTAGAAATTAATGCATCAAGCATCACCATAAAAGCTACAGATTACGCTGGATTTTTTAATGGGTTTCAAACCTTAAGACAAGCCATTCCTGTAGGAAGTCTCGGAACTACAGCCATACCAAGCATGACAATAACCGATAATCCTAGGTTTCACTGGCGCGGTGTTTTGGCCGATGTATCACGTCATTTTCAAACAAAGGAGTTTTTATTAAAGCAGATTGATGTGTTATCATCGTATAAAATAAACACATTCCATTTGCATTTAACCGACGACCAAGGTTGGAGAATGGAGATAAAAAAATATCCAAATCTGACAAAAAAAGGAGCTTGGAGAGCCGATAGAACAGGAATTGCCTGGTGGGAACGAGAAGCAGCTACATCTGATGAACCTAAAACCGTAGGAGGTTTTTATACACAAGAGGATTTAAAAGAAATCATAGCTTATGCTAAAGTTAGAAATGTAGAAATTATTCCAGAAATTGATGTGCCTGCGCACAGTAAAGCGTTGATAGCATCCTATCCTCATTTATTTTGTTATGATGACGTTCCTGAGGGAGTGAATTTTGAAGTGGCTGTGGGTGGTAAAGCACCCGATAATGCGTTATGTGCTGGTAAAGAAACGACTTATGCCTTTTTAGAAGATGTTATTAAAGAAGTGGCTGCGTTATTTCCATCAAAATATCTGCATATTGGTGGCGATGAGTGTAATAAAAGCAACTGGAAAAAATGTCCGCATTGCCAAAAAGTAAAAACAGACAACAATTTAAAAGATGAAGAAGAATTGCAAAGTTACTTCATTCAAAGAATGCATAAAATAGTAACGGCGCAAAAGAAAACGATGATTGGTTGGGATGAAGTTTTAAGCGGTCATGGTGTTAAAGGCGCCACCATTATGGCATGGCGAAGAGGCATGCATACCCCCGAAACACAAGCACCAAGAGAAGGGTATCCAACCATTATGACCTCGTATTTGCACTCGTATATTAGTAGAGTGCAAGGACCAACCTTTATGGAACCGGAAGGTCCAAATTCGGTATTGCCTTTGTCTGTTGTGTATAATCACGAACCAATTCCATCCGAATTAACAGCCGAGGAAGCCAACAGGGTTATAGGAAATCAAGCAAGTTTATGGGCAGAATTTACACCAACCGAATCGCACTTTGAGTATATGTTATACCCAAGAACATTAGCAAGTGCTGAGGTGTCTTGGATTCAACCAAAAGTAAAAAGTTGGGAGCGTTTTCAAAATGCTTTAGTATCAGATCATTTTAAAAGGCTTGAGCGCGAAAATGTTAATGTAGCCAAAAGCATATTTACAGTTTACCCTGCGTTTGCTATCGACCAATTAAATACGGAAGCGATTGTGTTTTTAAAAACCGAAACAGTAGGTTATAATATTTATTACACGCTCGACGGAGAAGATCCAACCATCAACGCTATTAAATATGAAGGCGATTTTAAAACGACTCCTAAAAAACTTTTAAAAGCTGGCTTATTCAATGAAGCAGGAGAATTATTAGGAGCCATAACAGAAATAAGATTAAAGTAAAAAATATGAAACTTCCATTACTATATTTAAATCCCTATGGGAATGATTTTATGGAAGCAACATGTGACCAATAAAAAACAATAGAAAAAACACATGAAAATTTCAAAATTAGTACTATTATTTATGTTGATTGTGGGTTGCGCATCAGCACAGCAAAAACCCAATATTGTTTATATCATTTGTGATGATTTAGGCTATGGCGATGTGCAGATTTTAAACCCGGAAAAAGGAAAAATCCCTACTCCTAAAATAGATGCGTTTTCAAAAGAATCGATGACGTTTACCGATGCACATTCTGCATCAGCCGTTTGCACACCATCAAGATATGCCATTCTAACAGGACGTTATTCATGGCGTTCGAGGTTACAAGAAGGTGTATTACGTGGTGGTGACGAATTTGAAGCACTTATTGACAAAAACCTCGAAACGGTACCGGCTATGTTAAAAAAAGCAGGTTACAATACGGCCGCCATGGGTAAATGGCATTTAGGATTTAACTTTTTGGATGAAGCTGGAAAACCATACGATCTTTATGAAGGCAAAAAATTATTAGATGCGCCCATTGGAGCTCATGTGCCTAACGGTCCGGTATCTCGTGGTTTTGATTCATACATAGGTTTTCATCATTCAGCATCCATGAATACCATAATTAAAGATGATAAAGTCATAGATCATATGGCTCCTATAAAAATGTTACAATTTTTAGGAGATCAAGCGACTGATTTCATAGCTAAAGAATCTAAAAAAAACAAACCATTTTTTATGTATTTGGCTTTGAATTCGCCACATAGTCCGGTAGTTCCTTCTGAAGCTTGGCAAGGTAAAAGTGGCATGAGCCCTTATGCGGATTTTGTTATGGAAACCGATGATGCCGTAGGTCGTGTGTTAAAAGCTTTAGAGGAAAGTGGTATTGCAGATAATACATTAGTGTTTTTTACAAGTGATAATGGGTGTTCGTATCCTGTTGCCAAAGGCGAAAAATTAGAGAAAGAATTCGGACATTACCCAAGTGCGAATTTCCGTGGTTCGAAGTCTGATATTTGGGAAGGTGGACATAGAATCCCCTTCATGGTAAGATGGCCTGGAACTATTGAAGCGAATTCAAAGAATGATAAATTAATCTGTCAAACCAGTTTAATGGCAACTTGTGCAGAAATAGCAGGCGTCAATACTTCAGAAAGTACAGGGGTAGATTCTTATAGCATTTTACCGATGTTGAAAAACAAAAAGGCTAAAACGGACTATAATTTAGTCGTTCATCACTCCATAAATGGAAAATTTTCAATCAGAAATAAAAAATGGAAATTAGAATTAACACCCGGTTCTGGTGGTTGGACGAATCCAAATGATAAAAAAGCCAGAGAACTGAATCTTCCTGAAATTCAATTATATAACATGAAAAAGGATGAAGAAGAAACAACGAATGTGTATCAAAAATATCCAAAAGTTGTGAAAAAACTAACAGCAGAATTAAAACAAATTGTTGAAAACGGAAGAACAACATCAGGCCCATTACAGCAAAATGACGTCCCTGTAGATATTTACAAAACAGCGAGTACTGAAGAAGCAACAGAACATTAATACACCTTTAAAAGAACAAGAATTTTATGTTAATTAGAAAAATAAAAATAGGAGTTGTTTTTTGTTTTGCGCTAGGAGTTTTAGTCGGGGTTTCTTGTTCTTCTTCAAAAACTACTAACGAAAAAGCACAAACAGAAAAAGAACCGGTAGACTATATAGATCCCATCATCGGAGCCATCACCTATGGGGCAAAATCTAAAGATGCTCATGGTTTTGGTAAAACTTTTCCAGGAGCCGCAACCCCTTTCGGTTTGGTTCAATTAAGTCCAGATACGGTTTCTGATGGGGATAATGGCTCTGGATATTCCTATGCACATTCAACCATTGAAGGTTTTAGTTTTACGCATATGAGTGGCGTGGGTTGGTTTGGTGATTTAGGAAACTTTTTGGTAACGCCGACCACAGGGGAATTACAAACAAATAGAGGCGTTCAAGAAAATCCGGAAGGTGGTTATCGCTCTCGTTTTTCTCATGATACCGAAGTAACCAAAGCGGGTTATTATGCCGTGACTTTAGATGATTATAAAGTAAAAGCAGAATTGACTGCGGCACCAAGAGCAGGTATTATTCGGTTTACGTATCCTGAAAATGATAGTTCTCGAATTCAAATAGATTTATCGCGCAGAGTTGGAGGAACTTCCACAGAGCAATATATAAAAGTAGTAAACGAAAACACCATTGAAGGCTGGATGAAATGTCCGCCAGAAGGTGGCGGTTGGGGAGCTGGCCAAGGAAATGCCGATTATGTAGTGTATTTCTATTGCCAATTTAGCAAGCCCTTAAAAGACTACGGCATTTGGAGTGCCGATATTCCAGAGGTGCCAAGAAAAATGCGTTTTATAAGACAAGATAATTACCAAGATGCTGTAAAAAATGCTGAAAGATTTGAAGGTAAAAACGAAATGCAAGGCAAGCATTTAGGTTTTTATACTAATTTCAGTACTAAAGAAGGGGAAGAGGTGTTGGTGAAAAGTGGCATTTCTTTCGTGAGTATTGAAGGTGCTAAAGAAAATTTAGAACACGACATCAATCATTGGGATTTTGATAAAACCCATAAAGAAGCCCGCGATAGTTGGAGGGAAGCTATTAAAAGCATAAAAGTTTCAGGTGCCACCGATGTAGAAAAAACCATTTTTTACACAGCCATGTATCATACCATGATAGATCCTCGGGCGTTTTCCGATGTGAATGGAAATTATATGGGAGCCGATAAAAAAGTGCATCAAACCAAAGACTTTACCTACCGAACTATTTTTAGTGGTTGGGATGTGTTTCGTTCGCAATTTCCATTGCAAACCATCATAAATCCTTCCTTGGTTAATGATGAGATTAACTCCTTATTGCAAATGGCAGAATTAAGTGGAAGAGAGTATTTACCGCGTTGGGAAATGCTTAATTCGTATTCTGGAGTTATGTTGGGCAATCCTGCCGTTTCGGTGATTAATGATGCTTATCAAAAAGGCATTCGAAATTATGATATTGAAAAAGCATTCACATACTCTAAAAACACCGTAAATAACACCGGTAATGGCGAATTAGGTTATTCCCATAAACACATCTCAAAAACCTTGGAGTATGCGTATTCCGATTGGGCATTGGCAACCTTTTCAAAATCTTTAGGAAAGAATGAAATTGCCGAAGATTATTTCAAAAGAAGTAAAAATTATAAGAATATTTGGAATGATGAAGTCAACTGGTTTCGCGCCAAAGACAGCTCAGGAATCTGGTTACCATGGGAAGGAAAAGAAAAGCATGGTCAGGGATGCATTGAAAGTAACCCCTACCAACAAGGTTGGTTTGTACCGCACGATATCGACGGTTTAAAAGCATTGATGGGTGGTGAAGAAGCGTTTAAAAATGAACTGATTTCTTTTTTTGAAAACACACCCGAAGATTTCCTTTGGAACAATTATTACAACCACGCTAACGAACCCGTGCATCATGTGCCATTTTTGTTTAACGAAGTTGGTGTGCCGCATTTAGCTCAAAAGTACACTCGTAAAATTTGTGATAAAGCTTACGGCATCGGTCCTTACGGATTATGCGGCAATGAAGATGTTGGGCAACTGTCTGCTTGGTATGTTCTGGCATCCATCGGAATCCATCCCATAAATCCCGGGGACAATAAGTATCAAATAACAAGTCCGGTTTTTAATGATATTGAAATAAAATTGGATGCGAAGTATCACAGCGGCAAAATCTTTAAAATTAGCGCCAATAATAATTCAAAAGAAAATATTTTTATCCAATCCATGACCTTAAACGGAAAGCCATTAAATCGATATTGGATTACCCATCAAGAAATTACACAAGGGGGTGTTTTAGAAATGGAAATGGGACCAGAACCAGTTATTAATTAAGAAAATAAAAAACAAATCAATATGAAGAAGATAGCTATTATTTGCCTATTAGGATTACTTACATTTAACAGTAATGCGCAAAAACATTATGATTTCCCAATGCCTGATTACACGCCAACTCAAGGAAATTTAGATGCTCGTAAAGAATTTCAAGATATGAAATTTGGTATGTTTATCCATTGGGGTATTTACAGTGTTTTGGCCGACGGTGAATGGGTCATGTTTCAAAAGAAAATAAAAGCAGATAATTACGAACGTTTAGCAGATTTTTTCAATCCTCAAGAATTTAATGCAGAAGAGTGGGTTAAAATTGCAAAATCTGCAGGTATGAAATACATCACCATTACCACACGTCACCACGACAGTTTTAGTATGTTTGATACTGATGCGAGTGATTTTAATATTGTGGATGCGACACCTTACGGAAAAGATCCTTTAAAAGAATTAGCCGCAGCATGTAAAAAAGAAGGTATTAAATTAAATTTCTACTATTCTTTATTGGATTGGAAACGTGATGACTATAAAGACGGTAAAAAAGGAGATGCCGAAGCTTGGGATAACTATGTAGATTTTATGAAAGCGCAACTTACCGAATTGCTTACTAATTATGGTGAAATTGGCATGATTTGGTTTGATGGCCATTGGGATCAAAAAGAAGCAAACTGGCAATACGATGAAATTTACTCGTTGATTCATAATTTAAGCCCGAGTACTTTAATAGCAAACAATCACCACATTCAACCTATTGCAGGAGAGGATATTCAAACCTTCGAACGTGATTTACCAGGGGAAAACCATGGCGGTTATAGTGACGGTGTTCATGTAAGTCAACTTCCTTTGGAGTCTTGCTCTACCTTGGGAAGTAAATGGGGTTATAGTATTTATGACGAGAAGTTCAAATCTACCAAACAACTCATTCATTTTTTAGTGAATGCAGCTGGAAAAAATGGCAATTTATTATTGAATGTAGGCCCCATGCCAAACGGTAAAATTCAACCAGAATTTGTTGACACTTTAAAAGAAATGGGCGAATGGACCACTAAATATGGCGAAAGTATTTACGGCACCAGAGGCGATGTTATAGCGACACAAGATTGGGGAACCATTACCAAAAAAGATAAAACCTTATATGTACATATATTAAATGGAACTTCAGAACCTTATATTTTTATTCCAGAATTGAAAGAAAAAATAAGTTCTGCAACGTCGTTTGATGGCAAAACGAAAATCAAATTCAAGCAATTGAACGAAGGCACTTTTATTTATGTTGACACCAACAATATCAATGACATAGACGAAATTATAAAGTTAAATATTAAATAATCTGTCGTTAAAAAGAGGAATTATATTTAAACCATAACTTAAAATCATATTCATCGAATAAATGAAAAAAATACTGCCACTTTTTTTTGCCTTACTATTTACTTTAAGTTGTTTTAGTCAGATTAGTTTTATTGAAGGCTATTTTATTGATAATGCTGATAATAAAACGGATTGTTTTATAAAAAATGATGATTATTCCGATATCACAAAAAATTTAAGTTATAAATTATCTGAAGCGTCCAAAACACAGACAACCAAATTAAATACTATTAAAGAGATTGTTATTTTCAATACTAATAAATTTATAAAGCGAAAGGTTGATATTGGAAAACCGAATGAACTCAATTCAAATGATGCGGATTACACTTTTAACAATGAAGAACTTTTTTTAAAAGTCTTGGTAGAAGGAGAAGCAAGTTTATATTCTTACTACGAAAAAGGTACAGAAACTTTCTTTTTTAGCCTGAATAATTTAGAAATTAAACAATTAGTTTATAAAACTTGGTTATCAGAAAATAATGTAAAAAGAGAAAATTTCGGTTACAAAAAGCAATTATTTGAGAATTTAATTTGCAAGATTATAAACTTTGATACTGTAAATAATCTAAAATATGAAAGGAAAGATTTGATTGACTTCTTCGTAAAATTTAATGACTGTAAAAATTCAAACACGACCATTTATAATAGCAAAACAAAAATTTTTAATGTCAGTTTGAGACCAAGACTAGATTTTGCTTCAATGGTTCTTGATGAACGCGGAGGTAGAATAAACCCAAGGTCACATGATTTCGGAAATAAAACTTTATTTGGTTTTGGTGTTGAGTTTGAGGTCATTTTTCCTTTTCTAAATAACAAATGGTCCGCTTCTGTTGAGCCTACTTATGTGGGTGAATTCAGTTCCAAAATAATATTTGATAATGGAGTAAATATTGGAGAAAGTGTTGCCTTAAATTACAAATCCTTCAATATACCGTTAACTTTAAGACATTATTCATATATCAATTCAAACTCAAAAATTTTTGTAAACGCGTCTGTAGTTTTTGATTTTCCTATAAAATCAAATTCTATAGTTTATATGATAAATGATAATATTATAGAAAGACTTAATCCAGAAGGAAGCGTAAATTTTGCATTTGGTGGTGGCTATAAATTTAGAAATAAGTATAGTATTGAAGCACGGTATTACACAAACAGAAATATTATAAACCAATCGATTGATTACTCAACCACGTACACAATGTTTTCAATGATTCTAGGATATACATTATTTTAAAGCTTGCTATTCAAACCCAGAATTAATTACAAATGCTAATTCTATGAACGATGTAGACGAAATCATTAAGCTAAACATTCGATTAAAATGAAATCATTATGAAAAAATATTCAATTTATTTACTTCTGTTACTGGTTATTGCCTCATGCGCTCAGCCAAAACCTTCTTTCAAACAAGAAGATATTTCACTGCTTCCAAAACCACTGAGTTTTCAATTAAATGAAAGTTCGTTTCAAATTAAATCCAATACAAAAATCGTTCTTCAAAGTGAAAACCAACAAAAGGCTGTTAATTATTTGGTGGGTTTATTTAACAAGGCCGCTGGTTTCAATTTAGAGGTGACAAATTCCAAAGTAGAGGAATCTATTGTTTTTCAGACTATGGAAGGCTTAAAGGAAGGTGCTTATCAATTAGAAGTAAATCCAACTGAAATAATAGTAAAAGCGTCGGAAGAAACAGGTTTTTTCAATGCCGTTCAAACCATACGTCAATTGTTACCGGTGGAAATTGAAAGCAAAGAAAAAGTAGCGGCAGATTGGTTTGTACCGAGCGTTTCAATAAAAGACGAACCCCGTTTTGAATGGCGTGGGATGCATATGGATTTTAGTCGTCATTTTTTTGACATCAACGAAGTGAAATCCTTTTTGGATTACATGGCATTGTACAAGTTAAATACCTACCACATGCACTTAACTGATGATCAAGGTTGGCGTATTGAAATAAAAAAATATCCTTTATTAACTGAAAAAGGTGCTTGGAGAACCCCAAATAATCAAGATACCATTTGCATGGAACGAGCCGTGGAAAACAAGTTGTTTACCATAGACGAAGCTAAATTTAAAGAAATTGATGGTGAGCGTAAATATGGCGGATTTTTCACCCAAGAACAAATAAAAGAAATTGTAGCTTATGCAGATGAACGTTGTATTACGGTAATTCCTGAAATTGATATGCCAGGTCACTTCAAATCGGCTATTGATAATTACCCATTTTTATCTTGCAATGAAGAATCTGGTTGGGACACTGTTTTTACCTTTCCAACTTGTTTAGGAAAGGAAACAACTTATGAATTCATGAAAAATGTACTGAGTGAAGTTGTTGAATTGTTTCCTGCAGAATACATGCATATTGGAGGTGATGAAGTCAACATCAAATCTTGGGAAAAATGCCCACATTGTCAAAAAACTATCACTGAAAATGGGTTGAAAAATGAACATGAATTACAATCTTTTTTCAATAGAGACATCGAGCAATTTTTAAAATCTAAAGGCAAGAAATTTTTGGGATGGGATGAAATTGTAGAAGGCGGTTTAACAAAAGATGCTACCGTAATGTGGTGGAGAGGTTGGCGACCAGAAGCACCCAAAAAAGCAGCAGAAAGCGGTAATGATGTAATTATAACCACAACAGACGTCTATTATTTTGATTATTTAAATGAAGGAACTCCTTTAGAAAGAATATACAATTATGAGCCAATCCCTGAAAGTTTCTCAGCAGAAGAAGCTAATAATGTTTTAGGGGTTCAAGCCAATCTTTGGGCGGAAACCATTCCTAGTTTTACAAGATTACAATACCAAGCATTCCCCAGAATGTTGGCGTTAGCTGAAAATGCTTGGGCATCAAAGGACAATAAAGATTTTGAAGGATTCAATTCAAGAGTAGAAAAACAGTATGACCGATTGGATGTGTTGGATGTACATTATTACATTCCTGCTGTTGAGGGACTTGAAAAAGATATCGCCATTGTTGATAAAACTGAGGTGCCTTTAGAATTAGCTTACTCGCTTGATGGTGTCGATATTTATTATTCTTTGGACGGCAGTATTCCAACAAAAGAAGCCATAAAATATGAAGCGCCTTTTGTGGTAAAAGATACCATTACTATTAAAGCACGTTCTTATCGTGGTGAGAAATTCAACGATTTAAAATTGGCAAAAGTTATTCGTAAAAGTTATATAGAAGCAGTAAATGCAAATCCGAATGAATCCGGACTAAAAAGATGGATTACTAAAGGAAAATTCAAAAAAGTAGAAGACATAAAAACGCCTATAGATGTCAATTTCACAAAAGTAGATAGTATTTCTTTGGGTGATTTTAAAGATGAAAAAGATTTTTCTATCATCTATCAAGGGTATTTCAAAGCAGAAAAAGATGGGGTTTATGAATTTGAAACGCGTTCTGACGGTGGTAATTTATTGTTTATTGGTGAAGAAGTGATTGTAGATAACGGAGGTTATCACGGACCAAGAAAACGCTATGGAAAAGTAGCCTTAAAAAAAGGTTGGCATCCCATAACCATACATTACAAACCAAGTGAAAATCCAAAAATGATTGATGTGTGGTACGCCTTTCAAGGCGAAGAATTAACACCAATCAGCAGCTCTGTAACCGGTTTTTAATATTGATGTAGAAAATGAAGAAGCTAATCTGTTTACCAATGTTTTCAATTTTGTTGTTTTTATCTTGCAAAAGCGAAAAGCAAAAGGAGGAAATATCTGCAGAAAAACTAACCAGTTATGTAAACACCTTTACAGGAACCGATGGTCCAGGAAACACCTATCCAGGTGCTGTTCTGCCTTTTGGAATGGCGCAATTAAGTCCAGATAACGGTTTGCCTGGTTGGGATAGAATAGCGGGTTATTTTTATCCAGATTCCACCATTGCAGGTTTTAGTCACACACATCTTTCCGGAACAGGAGCTGGTGATATGTATGATTTATTAGTCATGCCAATGAATAGCAGGTTCACTGAAAGTTTAACGCCAGATGGTGCTTACAGACCGTATTCTAAATTTTCACATGAAAAAGAAAAAGCAAGTCCGGGCTATTATTCGGTAGATTTATTAAGTTCAGGAATCAAAGCCGAATTAACTACAACCGCACGTGTCGGCTTTCATCAATACACATTTCCTGCAGATGAAAAAAGTCAAATCATTCTCGATTTGGGCTATAGTTTAAATTGGGATAAACCCATGGAAACTAAAATAACTATTGAAGATAATCAAACCATTTCAGGCTACAGAAAATCGAAAGGTTGGGCAGCAGACCAACGGGTGTATTTTGTTATGAAATTTTCAAAGCCATTAGATTCGGCACAACTTTTTGAAAATTCAGAAGAAATTAAAGAAACCATTGTAGAAGGGAAGTTTACTAAAATTGTTGCTAACTATAAAACTGTTGATAACGAAAAAATACAAGTAAAAGTAGCTTTATCATCAGCAAGTATATCTGGTGCTAGAAAAAGTTTAGAAGCTGAAATTCCACATTGGAATTTCAATCAAACCGTTGAAGAAGCAGACCAAGTTTGGGAGCAGTATCTTTCAAAAATAAAAATAAAAGGAACGAAAGAACAAAAGGAACTGTTCTACACCAATTTGTACCATGTATTTCTAACACCGTCCTTACACAGCGATATAGATGGTGCTTACAAAGGTGCCGATGGAAATAACCACATCGCTCAAGGTTATAATAAATACGACACCTTTTCACTTTGGGATACTTTTAGAGCGACACATCCTTTGTATACATTAATTGCTCCTAATGAAACGGTAGACATGATTAAATCGTTTTTATCACACTATGATGAAACTGGCTTGTTACCCGTTTGGTCTTTAGCAGGCAATGAAACGAATATGATGATTGGTTACCACGCAGTGCCAGTTATTGTGGATGCGTATTTTAAAGGGATTCCTTTAGATGCTAAAAAAGCCTTGAAAGCCTGTGTTGCATCAGCCACAGAAAAAGGAAGACAAATTGATACATATATGAAATTAGGCTATGTGCCAACTTCGGAAGAAGGAGAAAGTTGGTCAGTCTCAAAAACTTTGGAATACGCCTATAACGATTGGTGTATTGCGCAATTGGCAAAAGCTTTAGGCGAAACATCTATTGAACAAACATTTTCGAAAAGAGCTAATAATTGGAAAAATTTATATGATTCTAAATCGACGTTTTTCCGACCTAAAAGTAAAGAAGGTATATTCGAAACACCTTTTTCAGCGAAAGCGTATACCAAAGAATTTTGCGAAAGTAACGCTTGGCAATATTTCTGGTTTGTCCCTCATGATATGAATGGCTTAATAAATACATTAGGCAAAGAACAGTTTACAGCAAAGCTAGATTCCATGTTTACTTATTACCCAACTAAAGGCGATAAGTTACCCATTTTTAGCACAGGTATGATTGGTCAATACGCTCATGGAAACGAACCTAGTCATCATGTCGCTTATTTGTATAACAACATCGGGCAACCTTGGAAAACCCAAGAGATGGTTCGCAGAATTATTAAAAGTCAATACAGCACCGAACCAAATGGCTATTGTGGTAATGAAGATTGCGGACAAATGTCTGCATGGTTAGTTTTTTCATCAATGGGTATGTATCCAATAAATCCTGCCGATGGTGTTTATAGTTTAACGTCTCCTTTTGTTGAAGAAGCGACCATCCAATTGGAAAACGGAAATCAATTTAAAGTAACCACCGAAAATCAATCTGATGATAACAAGTATATACAATCAATGACTTTAAATGGAAAGTCATATAATAAATTAACAATAAGCCATAAAGAAATTTTAAAAGGTGGCGAACTCCATTTTGTGTTAGGCAATAAACCAAATAAACATATACAGATTAACGCTTAGTTATTTTGCTATTAATTATTTTTAAATAACTATTCGCTGAATAAAAAATATTAATTATATTTACAAACCAGAACAGAACAGAACGGTTTGATGACTTTTGATATTAATATTAATAGTGAGGTGCCTAGGTATCAACAATTAGTGAACGCAGTTAATGACGCATTGGCTAATAATACCTTATCTAATGGCGATGCACTGCCTTCTGTTAATGCTATTTGCAACGATTATAAACTGTCTCGCGATACCGTTTTTAAGGCTTATACCATTTTAAAAGAAAACGGGGTGGTAGAGTCAGTTCCTAATAAGGGCTATTACGTAGCAAACGACACTAAAAAAGTATTACTGGTTCTAGATACATTTAAAGCATACAAAGAAGTTTTATACCACGCCTTCGTAAATAATTTGCCAAAAAAAGTAATTGTAGATGTACAATTTCATCATTATAACATCAATAACTTCAAAACTATTTTAAACAATAGTAAAGGTAAATACTTTAAATATGTTGTTATGACGTTCGATCATAAGGAAGTGCCAAGTGTATTACAAGATTTTGATAATGAAAAATTACTGCTTATAGATTGGAACGCACATTCAAAACCATCAAACAACTATGTGTTTCAAGATTTTGGAGCCTCTTTTTTTGAGGCCATTAAGGAGGCTGTTATTCCCTTTAAAAAATATAAAAAATTGGTTTTTGTTTATCCAACGTTTACCAAGCATCCATCCGAATCGGTTAGTTTTTTTAAGCAGTTTTGTGAAACCTACAATTTTAAATATAAAATAATTACAGAGACATCCGATTTTAAAGTAATAAAAGGAGAAGCCTACATAAGTGTAAGCGATAGGGTTTTAGGTGCTTTTTTAGAACAATGTAGATTAGAGTCATTTGAACCTGGGGTAGATGTAGGGTTTTTGTCATACAATGAAACACCTATGAAAAAATTTATTTATAAAGGGATTTCGGTAGTTTCAACCGATTTCAAAGCATTGGGAGCTAAAGCAGCAGAATTCATAAACCAAGAAGCTCCAATACAAATATATATACCAACTAAATTAATATTAAGAGAATCATTATAAATTATTATGTACTATTTAGGATTAGACATTGGGAGTTCATCTATTAAAGCGGCTTTGGTTGAAATTGCTTCAGGCAAAAGCGTAGGTGTTGTACAAGAACCTGAAAAAGAAATGGGCATGTTTGCTCAAAAAAATGGATGGGCAGAACAAAAACCAGACGAATGGTGGCAACACGTTTGTAACGCCATACAAAGGTTAAAAAAACAGCACAATATATCTCGAACCCAAATAAAGGGCATTGGTATTTCGTACCAAATGCACGGATTGGTTGTGGTAGATAAAGCAGGAAAACCACTCAGAAAAAGTATCATTTGGTGCGATAGTAGAGCCGTTGAAACAGGAAACAAAGCCTTTGCAGAAATTGGTGAAGATACCTGCGCATCACATTTATTAAATTCACCTTCCAATTTTACTGCTTCAAAGTTAAAATGGGTGAAGGAAAATGAACCAGACATCTATAAAAACATTTATAAATTCATGCTTCCTGGTGATTATATTGCCTATAAGTTTTCAAACAATATTAACACCACTATTTCTGGATTATCAGAAGGCATTTTTTGGGATTTCAAGAAGGATGAGGTAGCCGATTTTCTTTTAGAACATTACGGCATCGACAAAGCATTGGTACCCGATATTGTAGATACATTTGGCGAGCAATCTCTAGTAGACGCCACAGGAGAAGCAGAAAGTGGTATCGCAGCAGGAACGCCTATTTATTATCGTGCGGGCGACCAACCAAATAATGCACTATCATTAAACGTATTCAACCCAGGCGAAGTCGCTGCAACAGGTGGTACATCGGGTGTGTTTTATGCGGTAACCGATAGTTTATCGGTAAAAGAAAGTGCGCGCGTAAACAACTTTGCACACGTAAATTACAGCAAAGGCGCCGAGGCTAGAATAGGTAAGTTACTGTGCATTAACGGAGCAGGTATTCAATACCGTTGGTTATTAAATAACTTAGCGGTTGGTTCTTACGAAGAGATGAACAATTTAGCATCCGAAATTCCAGTTGGTTCCGATGGTGTATGCGTAATCCCCTTCGGAAATGGCGCAGAACGTATGCTAAACAACAAAGAAATAGGAACTAGAATTGTAAATATAAACCTAAACAATCACCACAAAGGGCATATGTGTCGTGCGGCTTTAGAAGGCATTGCGTTTTCATTCGTTTATGGTATGGAAATTCTAAAATCCGATGGCATCAAACCAACTGTTATTCGCGCAGGAAACGACAATTTGTTCCGTTCAGAAATTTTTGCAAACACTGTTGCAACGTTAATTGAGCAAGAAATTGAAATTTACAACACAACAGGGGCCATAGGTGCAGCACGTGCGGCTAATTTGCATAAAGGCGATTTCGAAAATTTTGGTAAAGCCATCATCGACAACGACCACGTTATGACCTTCATGCCTTTTAAAGACAAAACAGCATATCAAAAAGCATATGAAAACTGGAAAACAGAATTAGAAATCATATTAAACACAAAAAAATAATCAATAATCAATAAAAAATAGATAATAATCATTTGGGCGTTACCACAAGGGTCGGGCTTTTCGCTAAATCTTTTTAAACGTCATTGCGAGGAGCGAGCGACGTGGCAATCTGTAAATTTCAAACTTACATAAAGTTCATAGAATATCAGTTTAAAAAGGATATCGCTACAATCCCTAACGCAACCCGTAACACCAAATCAACAATTCAACAAATCCAAAGTTCAACAATTAAACAGTTAAACAAATAAACACAAAACAATGGCATTAGTAGGAAACAAAGAATACTACAAAGGTATTAACGACATCAAATTTGAAGGAAAAGAATCTAACAACCCGTTAGCATTCAAATACTACAACCCAGATCAAGTGGTTGCTGGTAAAACCATGCGCGAGCATTTTAAATTTTCAGTAGCATACTGGCATACGTTCTGCGGACAAGGTTCAGATCCATTCGGTCCTGGAACACAAAATTTCGCTTGGGATCAATCATCCGATGCGGTTCAAGCTGCAAAAGACAAAGCCGATGCCGCTTTCGAATTTATTACAAAAATGGGATTCGGTTACTACTGTTTCCACGATTACGATTTAATTCGTGAAGGCTCAACATTTGCAGAATCTGAAAGCAGATTAGCAACCATCACCGATTATTTAAAACAAAAACAAGCCGATTCGGGTGTAAAATTACTTTGGGGAACAGCCAACTGTTTTTCAAACCCACGTTACATGAATGGTGCTTCAACCAATCCAGATTTTAATGTGGTTGCACGTGCTGGCGGACAAATAAAATTAGCTTTAGATGCTACCATCGCATTAAAAGGAGAAAACTATGTATTCTGGGGTGGTCGTGAAGGTTACATGACACTTTTAAACACCGATATGGGTCGTGAGTTAGACCATATGGGGCAATTTTTAACCATGTGTAGAGATTACGCTCGTGCGCAAGGATTTAAAGGTAACTTCTTTATCGAGCCAAAACCAATGGAACCATCAAAACACCAATACGATTTTGATACAGCAACAGCTATCGGTTTCTTGAAAAATTATGGTTTAGATAAAGATTTCAAAATCAACATTGAAGTTAATCACGCTACTTTAGCGCAACACACCTTCCAACACGAAATCGAAACGGCTGCAAAAGCAGGTATGTTGGGAAGTTTAGATGCTAACCGTGGCGATTACCAAAATGGTTGGGATACAGATCAGTTTCCAAATAACATTCAAGAAACGACTGAAGCGATGTTAGTGTTCCTAAAAGCAGGTGGTTTACAAGGTGGTGGTGTTAATTTTGATGCTAAAATCAGAAGAAACTCAACCGATTTAGAAGATGTATTCCACGCACATATTGGTGGCGCCGACACCTTCGCAAGAGCTTTATTGATTGCAGATAAAATCATCACATCTTCACCTTACGAAAAATTAAGAAAAGAACGTTACGCTTCATTCGATTCTGGTAAAGGAAAAGATTTTGAAAATGGAAAATTAAACCTACAAGATTTATACAAAATAGCTCAAGAAAATGGCGAATTACCATTAACTAGTGGCAAACAAGAATTGTTCGAAAATATTATTAACCAATATATTTAATCAGTTAGCAATATGGAAACATCAGCAAACACGAGTTATTTATTAAAATTAACCTTAGTTGCAACACTAGGAGGGCTCTTATTTGGATATGACACAGCCGTTATATCTGGAACAGTAAGTTCATTAGAAAGTTTTTTCGTCCTTCCTTTTGGATTAGGGGAAATGGAAGCTAATGCTCGTTTAGGGCTGGTTGTTTCCAGTGCTTTAATTGGGTGTATTATTGGAGGTATATCAGGTGGGATTATCAGTAAAAAACTAGGCCGTAAAAACGGTTTAATTTTAGCAGCAGTGCTATTTTTATTATCCGCTATAGGCTCTGCAATGCCAGAAATGTTATTAAAACCAATTGGTGAAGCAGATCATACATTTATTTAC
Source organism: Mariniflexile fucanivorans (assembly GCF_004341235.1). Classification (GTDB taxonomy): domain Bacteria; phylum Bacteroidota; class Bacteroidia; order Flavobacteriales; family Flavobacteriaceae; genus Mariniflexile; species Mariniflexile fucanivorans. The sequence goes on along the minus strand of NZ_SLUP01000005.1, from coordinate 233,021 downwards.
ATTTTTATTGTTTATAGAATTATCGGTGGTATTGGGGTAGGTTTAGCTTCTATGCTTTCGCCTTTATATATTGCCGAAATTGCGCCGGCAAAAATTAGAGGTAAACTGGTGTCGTTAAATCAGTTTGCTATAATATTTGGTATGTTGGTGGTTTATTTCGTTAACTACTACATTGCAAGGCAGGGTGATGATACTTGGTTAAATACCGTTGGATGGAGATGGATGTTTGCTTCAGAAGTAATACCAGCATCACTATTTTTATTTATGTTAATTTTTGTACCCGATACCCCAAGATCTTTGGTATTGAAGTCGCAACCTGAAAAAGCGTTAGATATTTTAACAAAAGTGAATGGTCTTGATGAAGCTAAAAAAATATTGGCAGACATTCAAAACACGGTAACAAGCCATTCCGGAAAATTATTTTCTTATGGTGTACCCGTTATAGTAATTGGTATTTTGTTGTCTGTATTTCAGCAATTTGTAGGTATTAATGTGGTGTTATATTATGCCCCTGAAATTTTTAAAAGTATGGGTTCAGGCACCGATGTAGCCTTATTGCAAACCATAATTGTTGGTGCAGTTAACTTGCTTTTTACGGTATTAGCTATAATGACCGTAGACAAGTACGGTAGAAAACCTTTAATGATTATTGGTGCTCTAGGTATGGCAATCTCTATGTTTGCTTTAGGAACCACCTTCTTTATGGAATCGGTTGGTTTTGGAGCTTTGATTTTTATGTTGTTGTATGTGGCGAGTTTTGCCATGAGTTGGGGACCTGTTTGTTGGGTGTTATTGTCTGAAATTTTCCCAAACAAAATTCGTGGAAGAGCTTTGGCAGTAGCAGTTGCTGCGCAATGGATTTCAAATTATTTAGTATCATGGACTTTCCCAATGATGGATAAAAACTCATACCTTTTAGAAAAATTCAACCATGGGTTTGCATATTGGATTTATGGTATTATGGGCTTACTAGCCATGTGGTTAGTTTGGAAATTTGTACCAGAAACAAAAGGAAAAACCTTAGAGGAATTGGAGGAAATCTGGAAGAAGAAATAAATATTTTTTTCAGAATATAATAATAAAAGGGATTCAATAAAAGAGTCCCTTTTATTATGCTTATAAATTTAAATACTTCAATATTTTAGTGACAGCACCTTTGTTGGTTTCAATATATTTTAAATTATTGTTTCCAGCAAGAAATCGCTTTTGGTCGTTTTGAATTAATTCATTCAAAATAGCATCAAATTCTTTTTGGTTTGAAATTGAAAACATACCACCTTTATCAATCATGTCTTGGGCTTCAGGGAATTTTGAGTGATGAGTCCCAATAATAATAGGCACTCCAAAAACTGCAGGTTCTAAAGTGTTGTGCAGTCCGGTTGTTCCTACGGCGCCACCTACATGGGCAATATGGGCGTAACTATAAATTTTTGAAAGAATACCAATCGTATCAATAATAAAAACTTCAGCTATTTCAAGGTTTTTGTTGTCTTTTTCAGAAAACAATACACTTTCAACTGTTAACTTTTCTTGAATATTTTTTATCTGGTTCGATTTTATATTATGAGGTGCTATAATAAATTTTACACCTTTTGAATCTTCAGAATTAATGAAATTAATGAGTAAAATTTCATCTTCTGGCCACGTGCTGCCTGCAACAACACAGAGTCTATTTTGTTTGAATGTTTCAATAAATTTTAATGTATTGTCTTGTTCTAACTGGCTGGAAACCCTATCGAAACGGGTGTCTCCAGAAACGGTTACATTATTATAATTTATGGATTGCAGTAGTTTTTTTGAATGGTCATTCTGTGTAAAAATATGTTGAAAAGCAAATAAAGCTTCACGTACTTGTTTGCCATAGAATTTAAAAAATGACTGGTTTTCTCTAAAAGCAGCCGAAATTAAAATGGCTCTTAATTGCCTGCGCTTAAGTTCATTTAAAAAATTAGGCCAAATATCATATTTTACAAAAACAGTAAGTTCTGGGTTTAATAAATCTAAAAATCTATTTGCATTTTTTTTGGTATCCAAAGGAAGATAAACTACCACATTTGCTATGGGTGAATTTTTCCGTATGTCGTATCCAGAAGGCGAAAAGAAACTTAATATAATTTTATGTTCTTTATAACGGTTTCTTAATGCTTTAAAAACAGGTAGCCCTTGTTCATATTCACCCAAAGAGGCACAATGAAACCAAAGTGTTTTATCGGAAGGTTTTAGGTTTTTTTGTAAAGTTGAATATGTCTTTTGGCGGCCAACGACCCCTTTTTTTATTTTTTCATTAAATAAAGAGGTGGTTTTTAAACCAAAACCAGCAAGTGCAATTCCTATGTTGTAAATAAAACCCAAGACTTTTTTTATTTGCAGCTAAAATACATTTCTTTAAAATAAATTCATTGGTTACCGTGTACAAATTTTGTAATTTCGTAACTTATAAAATCTTAATACATACTTCGTATTAGTTACAATTTTAGATGAAGAAAATTCAAATGGTCGACCTTAAAGGTCAATACGACAACATTAAAGAGGTAGTTAACACATCTATCCAAGAAGTTTTAGAAACAACATCTTATATAAATGGGCCTAAAGTGCATCAATTTCAAAAGAATTTGGAGCAATATTTAGGGGTAAAACACGTCATTCCATGTGCTAATGGTACCGATGCGTTACAAATTGCCATGATGGGTTTAGGTTTAAAACCTGGTGATGAAGTTATTACTGCCGATTTCACATTTGCTGCCACCGTTGAGGTTATCGCGCTTTTACAATTAACACCTGTACTTGTAGATGTTAATGAAGATGATTTCAACATAAATATTGAAGCCATAAAAAAAGCTATAACGCCGAAAACCAAGGCGATAGTACCTGTACATTTATTTGGACAGTGTGCTAATATGGAAGCTATTTTGGAAATTGCTGAAGCACACAATTTATTCGTAATTGAAGATAATGCCCAAGCTATTGGAGCAACTTACACGTTTAAAGAGGGTAATAAAGCGAAAGCAGGCACTATAGGTCATGTGGCTTCAACATCGTTTTTCCCATCCAAAAACTTAGGATGCTATGGAGACGGTGGTGCTATTTTTACAAATGATGATGCTTTAGCACATACCATTAGAGGTATTGTGAATCATGGTATGTACGAACGATATCATCATGACGTTGTTGGTGTCAATTCGCGTTTAGATAGTATTCAAGCAGCTGTTTTAGATGCAAAATTACCTCATTTAAATACTTATAATAAAGCTAGACAAGCAGCAGCAATAAAATATAATAAAGCTTTTGAAGGTATCGATAAAATCATCATGCCTAAATTATCAAACGGTTGTAAAACTATTTGCGATACTTGCGATTGCCATGTATTTCATCAATATACGTTGCGCGTATTAGGGGTTGACAGAGATGCATTGGTAAAGCATTTAAATGAAAAAGCAATTCCTTGTGGCGTATATTACCCAATTCCGCTTCATTTACAAAAAGCTTATTTAGATTCTCGATATAATGAAGCAGATTTTACGGTTACTAATCAATTGGTGAAAGATGTTATTTCATTACCGATGCACACCGAATTGGACGATGAACAAATTGAATTTATTACATCAACAATTATAAACTTTATAAATGGATAAAATATTAGTTACAGGTGGTTTGGGCTTTATTGGCTCGCACACCGTTGTAGAATTGCAGAAAGAAGGTTATGAAGTTGTTATTATTGACAATTTATCGAATTCATCAATAAGCGTATTAGATGGTATTACCGCTATAAGTGGAAAGAAACCAATTTTCGAAAAACTTGATTTAAAAGATAGACCAGATGTTGAAGCTTTTTTTGCTAAACATAAGGACATAAAAGGCGTAATTCATTTTGCAGCTAGTAAAGCCGTTGGTGAAAGTGTGAAAGAACCATTGTTGTACTATGAAAACAACATTAATACCTTGGTTTATATCCTTAAGGAATTAAAAAAACTACCAGAAGCTAGTTTTATTTTTAGTTCGTCTTGTACTGTTTACGGACAAGCAGATGAAATGCCAATTACTGAAAATGCACCTGTTAAAGCAGCAGAATCTCCTTACGGAAATACCAAACAAATTGGCGAAGAAATTATTAGAGATACTTGTAAAGTAGTACCAAGTCTCAAGGCGATTGCATTGCGTTATTTTAATCCAGTTGGGGCACACGAGTCGGTTAATATTGGGGAATTACCCATTGGCGTACCTCAAAATTTAGTGCCATTTATTACGCAAACTGCTATTGGAATAAGAGAACAATTGTCTGTTTTTGGTGATGATTACCCTACTGCTGATGGCACCTGTGTTCGTGATTATATTCATGTAGTCGATTTAGCTAACGCACACGTTGTAGCGCTTGAGCGTTTATTGAAAAACAAAAACAAAGCGAATTACGAAACGTTTAATTTGGGAACAGGTACAGGGAGTTCTGTATTAGAAGTTGTAAATTCTTTTGAAAAAGTTTCTGGTAAAAAGTTGAATTATAAAATTGTTGGAAGAAGAGAAGGTGATGTTATTTCAGCGTATGCCGATACTAAAAAAGCAAATGATGAATTAGGTTGGAAATCTCAATTAACTTTAGATGATGCCATGCGTTCAGCATGGCATTGGGAACAAAAAGTAAGAGGAAATAAATAAATCTTCTTTGAAAATATATATATAAAGAGGCTGTCTGAAAAGTGTATTGTATTTACTTTGTCAGGTTGAGCTTGTCGAAACTGATATTGATCATCAGTAAGTTAAAATATTTCGACAGGCTCAATATGACACAGAATTACACTTTTCAGACAGTCTCTTTTGTATTTTATGAAATGAAGTTTAAATAGCTTTTTTTAAGCTGTTTTTTCTAAGTCTTCACTTTTCTTTTTCTTTCCGAAACTAACAAACAATAGGATAAACATTCCTGTTGTTACCGATAAATCAGCCATATTAAAAATCCCCGTTCTAAAGACACCACCTAAATCAATATAGAAAAAATCGGTTACCGAACCGTAAATAATACGATCATAAACATTTGCAATACCACCACCAATAATACTAGCGAAAGCAAAAAGCGACCAGTTATCTATAGTTTTATCTTTTAAAATATGACGTAAAACAAACCCCAAAACAATAATGGGCAAAATAAGTAATAAGACGATTCTAAGTGTTGGGTTTAAATCGCTACCCATCCCTAAAAATGCTCCCGAATTCTCAACATTCATCATAATAAAAGCATCTCCAATTAACGAAATACGTTCACCAAGTTGAAAATCGGTACGTGGTTGAATATTTGCTCTAACCAGAACTTTTGAAATTTGGTCGATAGCAATTGTAGCAACAATTACTAAAATGATATAAGCGGTACGTTTAGTGAACTTCATTATAAACTTGCAGAAGCCGTTTGAGCCTCCCTATTTATTTTTTTTACTAAGCCTTGTAAAACGTTTCCAGGGCCTACTTCAGTAAACAACCTAGCACCATCAGTAATCATTTGTTGTACAGATTGCGTCCAACGTACAGGTGCTGTTAATTGAGATATTAAATTAGCTTTTATAGCAGCTTCATCAATAACTGCATTGGCGGTTACATTTTGGTAAATAGGGCAGTTTGGTTTGCTAAACGTCGTGTTTTCAATAGCCGCAGCTAGTTCTTCACGAGCAGGTTCCATTAAAGGCGAGTGAAAAGCACCTCCAACAGGCAATACCAAAGCACGTTTTGCACCGGCGTCTTTCATGGCTTCGCAAGCTTTGTTAATAGCTTCAACATCACCAGAAATTACTAATTGCCCTGGGCAATTGTAATTAGCGGCTACTACAATACCATCGATTTCAGCACATATTTTTTCAACAATAGCATCTTCTAAACCTAAAACAGCAGCCATAGTACTTGGTTGTAATTCGCAAGCTTTCTGCATGGCTAAAGCACGTTGCGATACTAATTTTAAACCATCTTCAAAATTTAAAGTACCATTAGCAACTAATGCTGAAAATTCTCCTAAGGAGTGACCAGCAACCATATCTGGTTTAAAACTATCACCTAAGGTTTTAGCTAAAATTACAGAGTGTAAAAATATGGCGGGTTGTGTTACTTTGGTTTCTTTTAAAGCTTCAGGCGTTCCTTCAAACATAATATCTGTAATATTGAAACCTAATATGGTATTTGCTTTTTCAAACAATTCTTGTGCTAAAGGTGAGTTTTCGTAAAGGTCTAAACCCATGCCTGTAAATTGTGCGCCCTGACCAGGGAATATATATGCGTTCATAGTTGATTAGTTTTTAAGTATGCAAAAGTAAGAATTATAATTTTAGAGATTATTAATGGTTTTAATAATTTTAGCAGGGTTTCCTCCAATAACGACATCGTCAGGAAAACTTTTTGTAACAACAGCCCCAGCGGCAACGACTACATTATTGCCTAAAACAACGCCAGGGCAAATTACGGCATTTCCACCAATCCAAACATTATTTCCAATGGTAACTGGTTTAGCAAGTTCTTTGCCACTATTACGAGCTTTAAATTCAAGAGGATGCGTGGCTGTGTAAATTTGAACATGAGGCCCAATCATGCAGTTGTCGCCAAAGGTAACTTCAGCAACGTCTAAAATGCAGCAATTAAAATTCATAAACAGGTTTTTTCCTGCTTTAATATTGCTGCCATAATCGCAATGAAAAGGCGGTTCTACAAATAAGTTTTCGCCAGCATTTTCAAATATTTGATAAAGCGTTTTTTGGCGTTCTTCTAAATGTAATTCACTTAGAACATTAAATTTATGAAATAATAAACGAGCACGATGGCGCGCTTTTACTAATTCAGGATCTGTTGGATTGTACAATTCACCTGCCAACATCTTTTCTTTTTCAGTCATAAAAATTATAGGTTTTTTATAGCGGCTTCAGCGCAACGTTCTCCATCCATAGCTGCAGACACAATACCTCCAGCATAACCACCACCTTCGCCACAAGGAAATAAACCTTCAATTTGTGGATGTTCTAAATTTTCATTTCTAGGGATGCACACAGGGGATGACGTTCGGGATTCTACGCCTATAATATTTGCTTCAGACGTATAATAGCCTTTCATTTTTTGTCCGAAGGAATCAAAACCTTTTCGTAATCTACTACCAATTAATTTAGGTAAAAGTGAATGTAAAGGTGCCGAATTTAATCCAGGTTGGTAAGAAGTAGGATTTAAATCTGCCGATAATCGTCCTTCAACAAAATCGGTTAATCGTTGGGCAGGTGCTACCTGACTTCTGCCACCAGCGGTAAATGCCATCCGCTCTAAGTTTTTTTGATATTCCAAACCTTTTAGTGCGCCAAATTGTTCATATTTGGGTAAATCTTTGTTCACATCAATTTCAACAACAATACCAGAATTTGCAAATAAATTATTCCGTTTTGAAGGCGACATGCCATTTACCACCACTTCGCCATTTGCTGTTGCCGCAGGAACTATAAATCCGCCGGGACACATACAAAATGAATACACACCACGATCATTAACTTGTTGTACCAAGCTGTATGATGCTGGAGGTAATAATTCATGGCGGTCACCACTACAATGGTATTGAATGGCATCGATAATATGTTGTGGATGCTCAACCCGAACGCCCATAGCAAACGACTTGGCTTCTAAAGCAATTTCTTTATTATGAAGTAAATAAAAGATATCGCGAGCGGAATGTCCTGTTGCTAAAATCACGCGGTTGGCAGGCATTTCGTTACCATTTAGTAATTGAATGGCTTGTATTTTATTGTTTTTTATAGTGAAATCTGTCACCCGTGTTTCAAAATGAATTTCGCCACCGTGTTTTAAAATGGTTTCTCTAATATTTTGAACCACTTTAGGCAGTTTGTTGGTGCCAATATGAGGGTGTGCATCGACCAAAATTTGATCGGTTGCACCATGATAAACTAAGTTTTCAAAAATACGGCGCACATCGCCACGTTTTAAACTTCGGGTGTAAAGTTTTCCATCAGAATACGTTCCAGCACCACCTTCACCAAAGCAATAATTGGAGTCTTCATTTACAAAATGGTCTCGATTAATGGCTTTTAAATCTCTGCGACGGTCTTTTACATTTTTACCGCGTTCTAAAACAATGGGTTTAAAACCCAATTCAATACAACGCAAAGCGGCATACATACCTGCAGGACCAAACCCAATAATATGTATGGGTTTTGCTTTTGAAACATCTTTATAATCAAATTGATATTCGGAGGTTTTTGGTAATACTTCTCGAATATAAACTGCAATTTTATAGTTGAAAACAATTTTAGGTTTTCGGGCATCAATGGATTTTCGAAGTACTTTTACTCCTGTAATATCTTCTTTATCAATATCTAGAATATGTGATGCTTTTTGCAGCAAAATATCGCTGCGTTCTTCTTCTTTAAGTGAAATGCGAAGCTGAAGTTCTTTTATCATGTTGCAAAATTAATGAAATTTGAGATAGGAGGTCTTAAGAATTTTTTGATGGTTATTAGAATTAAAAATATAAAACTAATTAAAGCAATAAAACATAAAACATGATAAAAGTTAGTGTTTAATAAAAATATTAAAGATAATTTTATCTCCATTAAAATATTAGAAATTATGAGTATAGAAAGAAAATGTTTGGTTTGCGAAAAATCATCAGAAGAAACACCTGTTACAAAATTTTATTATCAGAAAAGCGAATTTTATATTTGTCCACAACACATTCCTGTATTAATTCACAAGCCAGAAGAATTGGTAGGATTATTAGATGGAGCAGATAAATTGCAAGCAGGTTAAACAAATTTCGTTTGCTTTATTTTATGTGAAAGAATTATTTTCTTTCATAAGTAAAAAAGGTAAAATCAAATTCGTTTTTATCATCTTTTTTATGAAAAACGGCGTTAGTTTCTTTCCAAATTGATGTATCAACTTTAGGGAAAAATGTATCGGCAGAAAACGATTCATGTACGCGTGTTAGCTCAATTTTATCAGCAACTAAAATGGCTTGTTTGTAAATTTCACCACCACCAATTATATAAGGTTGCGGATCGTTTGTACTGGCTTTAATAGCGTCTGCTAACGTATGCACCAATATAACGCCTTCGGGAACTTGGTAATTAGGATTTCTGGTAATAACTACATGCGTTCTATTTGGTAATGGTTTCGGGAAACTTTCAAATGTTTTGCGCCCCATGATGATATGGTGTCCACTTGTAAGGGTTTTAAATCGTTTTAAATCGTCACTTATATGCCAAATCAATTTGTTGTGTTTGCCAATAGCATCATTTTCAGCCGCTGCTACAATTATTGTAAGATTCGTTTTATTATTAATTACTTTTTTTTTTAGTAATAAGGCATCTTCTGGTAACTCTAGTTTAAGCTTTTCAATGCGGGCTTGTTGTTTAGCAACCAGCTTGTTTAGTTGTTGTTGTTCCCAAGCTTTACCCATAAATTTATGGGTGATGAATACATTAAATAGGTGGTAAACAAATAAAAATAACCAAATAAAAATAGCGTAAACAAACCAGTTTAATTCAAATATTTTAAAATTTTCACCAATGCCCAAAACGGTATTGGCCATTATTAAAAATACAGCGCCTATTAAAAATACAACAAAATGAATATATAAACGCTTTTTTTGTTTGATGCGTTTTTGTGCGTTTTGAATAAGTTCTAATTGGTCTTTATCTATTTGTGGGATGTCTTTCTTTTTGCCGAACATAATACTTGAAAATAATTTACAAAGTTAATGCTTTTTAGTGATTCTTAGGGGTCTATTTAAAATCTTAGTTCGAATGGTTTTCTCGAAAACGTTTTCGTTTTGAAGTGTCTGGAAATCAATAAAAAAACAAATATTTCACATTGATAATAATACAACAAAAATGCTGCAATTGTTAATAACTTGAAATTTTCATGAATTGATATTATTAAATTGACAATTCTTTGTTGTTTAATAGATTAAATGCCTCTGACTGGGAAATTCTTTCATAAATTTGTAGCATTAAACAACACAAAAAATATAATTATGGCTATTACGAAACAATATTTAAAGAGCAAACCAGTATGTAAAGTAACATTTTCGATACTGGCAGAAGATGCTAAAAAAGTATCTGTTGTAGGAACTTTTAATGATTGGAATGCGAAAGCGGCACCACTTAAAAAATTAAAAAACGGGACTTTTAAAGGTACTGTAGATTTAGATCAAGACAACTCATATGAGTTTAAATACATTGTAGATGGTGCATTTATTAACGATGATGCAGCCGATGCTTATGTATGGAACGATTTTGCTGCTGCTGATAACGGTGTAGTAACTGTTTAGTCTAAGCTGCATTAAATGAAAAAAGCGCTTTCAATTTTTTGAAAGCGCTTTTTTTGTAAGGTTATTTTTTTGAAGACTTTTTAGGGTTTTGAATATTGAAAACAATAGGTAATGAATAAGGAACTGTTACCGGTTTCCCTTTTTGATAACCAGGTTTGTCCATTCTAGGAATCAATTTAATAACTCTAATAGCTTCATTTTCCAGTGCTTTGTGCGGTGCTCTAGATCTAATATCGACCACATTGCCTTCTCTATCTATTTTAAAAATTAAATTTATTCTTACTTTTCCATCAGGAAACCCTAAACCATTTGCTATTTTTGTGTTGAAGTTTTTGGCAACATGCTTTGAGATAGATGTTGACATGCAATTTTTAAGTTCGGTATTTGTCATAGAATCATCGCAACCTTTATAAACAGGAACATTTTCTATTACCGCAAAAGGTATTTCGTTAGAGATATCATCTAATGTTTTTTCAGCCGTCTCAATAAATTCAATATCTTCTACAGTTTTTTCTTGTGAATAAGTTGAAAAATAAAAAATAAGCAAGAATAAAATAAGTAAGTTCTTCATGTTTTATATAGCTACAACGCCTTTAATATGTGGATGCGGATTATAATCTTCCAACGTAAAATCTTCAAAAGTAAAGTTGAAAATATCTTTTACATCAGGGTTTATTATCATTTTCGGTAAAGGCCTTACATCTCTAGAAAGTTGTAATTCCAACTGCTCATAATGGTTGCTGTAAATATGTGCATCGCCAAAAGTGTGAATAAATTCGCCAGCTTCATAGCCGCAAACTTGAGCCATCATCATAGTAAATAAAGCATACGATGCAATGTTGAAAGGCACGCCTAAAAAGATGTCGGCACTGCGTTGATACAGTTGGCAAGACAGTTTCCCTTCCGCTACATAAAACTGAAAAAAGGCATGGCAAGGTGGTAATGCTGCTTTACCATTGGCAACGTTTTCACTAAAACTTTTAGAGGTGTCTGGTAACACCGATGGATTCCAAGCAGAAACCAACATGCGTCTGCTATCTGGGTTGTTTTTTAATGTTTCAACTACTTCTTTTATTTGGTCAATTTCATCGCTGTTCCAGTTGCGCCATTGGTGACCGTAAACGGGGCCTAAATCGCCATGTTCATCAGCCCATTCATTCCAAATGCGAACGCCATTTTCAGTAAGATATTTAATGTTGGTGTCGCCTTTTAAAAACCAAAGCAATTCATAAACTATCGATTTTAGATGCAGTTTTTTAGTGGTTACCATGGGGAAACCTTCATTTAAATCGAATCGCATTTGGTATCCAAAAACACTTTTAGTGCCCGTACCTGTTCGGTCTGCTTTTTCGTTTCCGTTTTCTAAAACATGTTGTACTAAATCGTGATATTGCTTCATCCTATCTTCCGTCTTCCCAAAGGGAAGAAACTCTTTAAATTGAACTTAAATTTTCTGAAGTTAAAAATATAAAAAAGGATCAAACCCTATTCTTAATGCTCTAAAATATATGAGAAAGTTATTAACTAAACTGAAAAGATTCCTGATTTCGCAGGAAGGTATTATCCAATAATCATTCCAGCAATAGTAGCAGAAACTAAAGATGCAATACTACCACCAATAAGTGCTTTTATGCCAAATTGTGATAAGGTTTTACGTTGCCCTGGTGCTAATGAACCAATACCGCCAATTTGAATACCTATGGATGCAAAATTCGCAAAACCACAAAGCATATATGTTGCCATGATAATAGATTTTTCATAATTTAAATGCGTAGCATTCGCAATGTCTTTTAAATCTCTAAGTTGAATGTAACCTATAAACTCGCTGGCGGCTATTTTTATACCAAGAAGTTGTCCCATCATCATCATATCTTCTTTGGCAACTCCAATAAGCCACATTAACGGTGCAAAAATATAACCTAAAATAAGTTCTATTGATAGACTTTGGTAGCCTGTATTGGCAGCAACCCATGTGTTTAGTGTAGAAACATCGCCAACCCAACCTAAAATACCATTAAACATGGCAATAAATGCAACGAACACTAAAAGCATAGCGCCTACGTTAACGGCCAATTTTAAGCCTTCGGTAGTTCCATTGGCAATAGCATCTAAAAAGTTTGATCCAATTTTTTCTTGAGACACTGATACATCTGTGTTAACGTTTTCCGTTTGAGGATATAAAATTTTAGAAATAACAATAGCCCCTGGTGCCGCCATTACAGATGCAGCTAATAAATGTTTCGCATAAAACAGTCTTAAAACGGGGTCGTCTCCACCTAAAAAACCTATATAAGCAGCTAATACAGCACCAGCTACCGTTGCCATACCACCAATCATAACCAAAAGCATTTCAGATTTGTTCATTTTTTCTAAATATGCTTTTATTAAAAGGGGAGCTTCAGTTTGTCCTAAAAAGATGTTTCCTGCAACACTTAAACTTTCGGCTCCAGAAATTTTTAATGCTTTTGAAAGTAACCAAGCCATGGCTTTAACTACTTTTTGGATGATGCCTAAATAGAATAAAACAGAGGTTAATGCTGAGAAAAAAATAATAGTTGGCAATACTTGAAAGGCAAATATAAAGCCAAACGTATCCATGTCTACCACCAAGCCTTCAAATAAAAATTTACTACCTGCTCTGGTAAAATCTAATACATTTACAAAAAGGCCGCCCACAAATTCGAAACCAGATTTAATGAATTCAACTTTTAAAACGCCAATAGCGATTAAAAGTTGGAATGCTAACCCAATACCAACAATTTTCCAATCAATGGCTTTTCGGTTGCTGCTAAATAAAAAGGCTATAAAAATCAAAGAAACCATTCCTAAAGCACCTCGCCAAAGGCTGTTTATAGAGAAACCTTCACTTGGTATAATAATAGGATTGGATTTTACAGCGGTTGTTTCTAAAGGGGTTGTTTCTGTATCAACTTTTAAAGAATCGGTGTTGTTGTTTTTTAAAGAAGAAACTTCTGTTTTTTCATTTAAAACGGTATCTTGAAGTTTGGGATTATCTTTGTCTTGTGCTGTTATCGTTGATGTAAAAGCTAATAAGATTATAGCAATAGACAAAAATATTTTTTTCATAAGAAATGTGGTAAATTATTATTCTCTTTTTGAAATTTCGTCCCGGATATGTGCCGCTTTTTCATAATCTTCATTAGCAACGGCTTCGTCCAGTAATGAATGTAATTCTTGAAGCGTTTTTCCTTTATAAGTTTCTTTCGGAGCATTTGGCTCAAGTTCATTAGCAATTAACTCGTCCATTAATATGCTATCTTGTGCCTCGTCATCTTCATCCTCTTTTTTAGGGTTGACTTTTAAATAGATTCCCGCTTTGTCAAGAATATTTTTATAGGTGAAAATAGGTGCATCAAAACGCAGTGCCAATGCAATGGCATCACTGGTTCTGGCATCTATAATTTCTTCAATTTTATCGCGTTCGCAAATTAGACTTGAGTAAAAAACACCATCAACTAATTTATGGATGATGACTTGTTTTACAACAATATTAAATCTATCGGCAAAATTTTTAAATAAATCGTGTGTTAAAGGTCTGGGCGGACGTATTTCTTTCTCTAATGCGATGGCAATGGATTGTGCCTCAAATGCGCCAATTACAATAGGTAATTTACGGTCGCCATCTACTTCGTTTAAAATCAATGCGTAAGCGCCGTTTTGGGTTTGGCTATATGATATTCCTTTTATATTTAATCTTACTAAACTCATAAATTTATAAAAACGCAAAGAACTGTTTAAATTAGGACTTTACCAACTGCAAAAGCAGATTTAAAAATATAATGCTAATTTAAGCAGTTCTTTAAACGATACAATTTATAAAAAAATAATTTATTGTTGCGCTTTAAAAGCTTTTAATTTTTCAATAAGTTGTGGTACTACCGTAAAGGCGTCACCAACAACACCATAATCGGCCGCCTTAAAGAAAGGTGCTTCGGGATCTGTATTGATTACAACTTTTACTTTGGAAGCGTTTATTCCTGCCAGATGTTGGATGGCTCCTGAAATACCGATGGCAATATATAGATTGGCGGCTACAGGTTTTCCGGTTTGTCCAACGTGTTCACTGTGAGGTCTCCAGCCTAAATCGGATACGGGTTTAGAACAGGCTGTTGCTGCTCCTAAAACGGAAGCAAGTTCCTCAATCATACCCCAATTTTCAGGCCCTTTTAAACCGCGCCCGCCAGAAACTACTATTTCGGCATCGGCAATGCTTACTTGGTTTGAAGCTTTGTCAACAGATTCTACTTTTACACCTAAATCTGAAATTGTTGGAGAAAAATCTTCCGCGGAAGCGCTACCACTTTTTTCAACTAAACCATATGAATTATTAGAGACACCAACAATTTTGATATCTGTATTTATGGTTAAGGTTTCAAACGCTTTATTGGTGAAAGCAGGACGTTTTACGGTAAAAGGAGATATGTTTGAAGGCGCTTCAATAACGTTTGAAGCGTAACCTGCATTTAAGCCTACCGCTAAAAGGGGCGCTACATATTTACTGTTAGCGCTAGAACTTAAGATAACTACTTTCGTACCTTCTTTTTCGGCAGCTTGTTTAATTGCTTCGGCATATCCGTTGGCGTTAAAGTTATCTAACGCTGTATTAGAAACTTTTAAAACTTTATCAACACCGTAGTTGCCCAATTCTGAAACATCATTCGCATTTATAGTGATGGCTGTAACGGTGGTTCCTAATTGGTCGGCAACAGCTTTGGCATACGAAGCGACTTCAAAAGCTACTTTTTTAAATTTTCCTTGTTCTGATTCTGTATATACTAAAACTGACATAATAAAATTAAAATTAAAAAATCAAGTACCAAATTCCAATAGTTGATTTCTGGAATTTGGAATTTGAAAATTGGGATTTATATTACTTTCGCTTCATTATGAAGCAAGCTTATTAAATGGTCTAAATTATCTTCCGATACTAATTTCACAGCACCCTTTGGAGCTGGTTTTTCAAATTTCACAGAGGTTGTTTCGTTATTGGCATCAATAGGATCTAAAATATTTAATGGTTTTTGACGCGCCATCATAATACCTCGCATGTTTGGGATGCGTAATTCGCTTTCTTCCACCAATCCTTTTTGGCCACCAATTACTAAAGGTAAAGATGTGGATATGGTTTCTTTTCCTCCATCAATCTCTCTAATAGCAGTTGCATTGTTTCCGTCAATTTCTAAATTAATGCAATTATTAACAAAGTTTGCGCTTATTAAAGCTGCAATCATACCAGGAACCATGCCGCCGTTGTAATCTATAGATTCACGACCTGCTATAATTAAATCGTAACCACCATCTTTAGCAACATGTGCTATTTGTTTAGCAACCGAAAAACCATCGGTAGCAGCAGTATTAATTCGTATGGCACCATCGGCTCCAATAGCCAAGGCTTTACGTAAAGTAGGTTCTGTTTCTGCACCACCTACATTAACAACAGTAACGTTAGCACCTTGTTTTTCTTTAAGCCACATGGCGCGGGTTAAACCAAATTCATCATTTGGGTTGATTACAAATTGTACGCCATTGGTGTCAAATTTGCTGTCACCTTCAGTGAAATTGATTTTAGATGTGGTGTCGGGAACATGACTAATGCACACTAATATTTTCATAATTATAAGGTATTAAAATAGGGTGTAAATTTATTAAAGCTACGAAGTTAATTATTTTATTCTGAATATTTACTATGCATGCATAGTAAATTTTAAATAAATCTTTTAAAAAGGTATCTCATTTATTGTTATTTTTGCAATTCGAATTAAAATATATTTATGAAGACAATTCAATTTAGAGAAGCTATTTGTGAAGCAATGAGTGAGGAAATGCGCAGAGATGAAAGCGTTTACTTAATGGGCGAAGAAGTAGCTGAGTATAATGGTGCGTACAAAGCATCAAAAGGAATGTTAGATGAATTTGGGCCAAAACGTGTACTTGATACGCCTATTGCAGAACTTGGTTTCGCAGGGATAGCTGTAGGTTCGACTATGACAGGGAACAGACCGATAGTTGAATACATGACTTTTAACTTTTCGCTTGTTGGAATTGATCAAATTATAAATAATGCTGCTAAAATCAGACAAATGTCTGGTGGCCAGTTTAAATGTCCTATTGTTTTTCGTGGGCCAACGGGATCTGCAGGACAATTAGGAGCAACACACTCACAAGCTTTTGAGAGTTGGTTTGCTAATACTCCAGGTTTAAAAGTAATTGTGCCTTCTAATCCATACGATGCAAAAGGATTATTAAAAGCGGCTATTCGTGATGACGATCCAGTTATTTTTATGGAAAGTGAGCAAATGTATGGCGATAAAGGTGAAGTGCCAGAAGGAGAATATATTGTTCCAATAGGTGTAGCAGATATTAAGCGCGAAGGTACAGATGTTACTATCGTTTCTTTTGGAAAAATCATTAAAGAAGCTTACAAAGCTGCTGATGAACTTCAAAAAGAAGGTATTTCTTGTGAAATTATCGATTTACGTACCGTACGCCCTTTGGATAAAGAAGCTGTTTTGAAATCGGTTAAGAAAACCAACCGATTGGTAATTTTAGAAGAAGCATGGCCATTTGGAAATGTTTCAACAGAAATCACTTACTTTGTGCAAGCAGAAGCATTCGATTATTTGGATGCACCCATTGTAAGAATAAATACTGCGGACACACCTGCGGCTTATTCACCAGTTTTACTTGAAGAGTGGCTTCCAAATAAGGATGAGGTTATAAAAGCAGTAAAAAAAGTATTGTATAAATAAAAAAACAATTTTCACGTTATATAAACTTCATTGGCATATATTGTCGATGAAGTTTTTTTGTATTATGAACCCAAAACTACTATTTACATTTTTCTTCATCGGAATTATTTCCACATTTGCCCAAACCAAAGTTAGTGGGCATGTGTTTGATGAAGATAATCAACCTGTTTCATTTGCCAATGTTATCTTTAAAGGGTCAACCCAAGGTACTATTACCGATGAAAACGGTAAATTTTACATGGAATCTACAGATACCTGGACCGCTTTAACTGTCTCTTTTTTAGGGTATGAAACTTTAAATGTTCCTTTAGAAAAAAAAGTAAATTACGATTTAAATTTTGTTCTAAAGGAAGAAGCTGCACAACTAAGTCAAGTGTTTATTGTGGCAGGAAAACAATCGAAAAAGAACAACCCTGCTATTGATTTGCTTCGAAAAATATGGGAGCATAAACGTAAAAATGGGTTAAAACATTTTAATCAATTCGAATACAATAAGTACGAAAAGGTAGAATTTGATATCAACACCATCGACAGCGCTCTTATAAAAAGCAAGTTGTTTAGGGGAATGGAATTTGTTTTTAATGAAGTGGATACCTCTAACGTAACAGGAAAAACCTATTTACCTATTTTTATTAATGAAGCCGTTTCAACTGTATATGGTGATAATGTTATTAAGAAGGAAAAGGAAGTATTGAACGGAAACAAAAATTCAGGATTTAGTGATAATCAAATCATTATAGACTTTGTTGACGATTTGTATTCCGATTATGATATTTACGATAATTACCTAAATTTTTTCGATAAAAGTTTCGTGAGCCCTTTATCAAGAACAGGGATAAACACCTATAATTATGTGCTAAAGGACAGTGCCTTTATAGAAAATAAATGGTGCTACAATATTATTTATTACCCGCGCCGAAAAAACGAACTTACTTTTAAAGGTGATTTTTGGGTAGCAGATTCTACGTATGCCATAAAAGAAATTAATCTTCAAGCGTCAAAAAGTGCAAATATTAACTGGGTGAAAGAAATTTACATTGAGCAAGAATTTGATGTTTTAAACGACTCTATTTTTCTTGTGAAACGTGATTATATGATGAGTGATTTTGCCTTCAATAAAAAAGAAAAATCACGTGGTGTTTATGGCAAACGAACCACTTTGTACGATAATTATAAATTCGACATTGAAAAAAACAAGAAGTTTTACGAAACAGAAGTTTATAATTATGACAAAGATATTTATGATCGTGATGATAGTTTCTGGACAGAAAATCGCTTAGAAGCATTAAATAAAGATGAAAAAGGAGTCTACAAAATGTTAGACACTTTAAAAACGGTAAAAAAGTTTAAAAGGCTTTATAATTTAGGAAGCATTTTAGCTTCGGGTTATATTGAATTTAATGAATTGCCTTTAGATTATGGTCCCATTTTTTCAACCTTTGGTTTTAATGAAGTGGAAGGCATGCGTTTACGTGCCGGTGGACGTACCTATTTTGGAAAAAATGACCTTTGGCGTTTAGAAGGCTTTTTGGCTTACGGCTTTAAGGACGATAAATTTAAATATGGCATTTCAGGAAAATGGTTGATTGATAAGAAAAACCGATTTATTATTTCCGGAGGAAATAGGAGAGACGTAGAACAAACAGGTGCCAGTTTAACTACCAGTACCGATGTTTTAGGTAGAAGTTTAGCATCTTCATCGGTTGTTGGAACAGGTGCAAACGATAAATTAACATCTATAAATTTAACAAGTTTAGCCGTTGAAATGGAGCCTTGGCGAAATGTTGTTTTTCGAATTGGCGGCAACTACAGAACCTTATCATCGGCTTCGCCAACATTTAGTTTAGATTATAATACACCAACAGGTGTAGAGTCTGATATTAAGCAATACGAATCTACGTTTTCAGTATCTTATTTTCCACAACGAAAAATGACAGGTTTTGGGGTAGAACGATTCAATGCTAACGATGATTATGCAAGTATTTTTGCACAAGTAAGTCGTGGTGATAAATCTTTATTGAGCAGTGATTTTGATTATACAAAAGTTCAGTTTTCATATATCCAGCCATGGTTAGTGGGTGGTTTGGGTAGGTTAACAACAACTATTGAAGCTGGTAAAACTTTTGGAGAGGTGCCACTTGGTTTGTTAAGTGCCATTCCGGGAAATCAATCGTATTTCTCAATTTATAATACATTTTCTCAACTAGATTATTATGAATTTGTTTCAGATACCTATACTTCGTTGCAATTAGAGCATAATTTTAACGGACGTTTCTTTTCTAGAATTCCATTTTTAAGAAAATTAAACCTTCGCGAAATTGTTGGTATTCGAGGGGTCTGGGGGGAAATTTCAAATGAGAATAAATTATTAAATAATGTGCCAAGTAACCCAAATAATTTCGAACTTATTGCACCTAACGATAAAATGTATTATGAGTATAGTTTTGGTGTTGGCAATATTTTTAAAGTGTTTAGAATAGACTTTAATTTTAGAGGTAATTATTTAGATGAAGTTAAAAACCCAAATGCTAGAAAATTTGGTATCACAGGGTCATTTGGATTTCATTTTTAACTTAGTAGAACTCTTTTTGTAATAGGTGTTTTTTAATTATTTTTCATGTAAAAAGTTTTAGCTTAAATTTATTGTACAATTAACTTTGATTTGTTGTTAAATCTTTAGGCTTTAAGTACATTTGTACACTAAATACTAATAATACTATGAGTAAAAAAAGCACATTAACGTTTGATGTTTTAATAGAAATCCCTAAAGGAAGTAGAAATAAGTACGAATACGATTTTACATTGCATAAAATTCGTTTCGATCGTACCTTGTTTTCATCAATGATGTATCCAGGTGATTATGGTTTTATTCCTGAAACTCTAGCCTTAGATAAAGATCCATTAGATGTATTGGTTTTAGGTATAGAGCCTACATTTCCAATGGTAGTAATGGAAGTAAAACCTATTGGTGTTTTTTACATGACAGATGAAAAAGGACCAGACGAAAAAATTATATGTGTACCTGTTTCAGACCCTGTATGGAGTAATAGAGATGATATTTCTGAATTAAACCCGCACAGACTTAAAGAGATTGAACACTTTTTTCAAGTATATAAAGATTTAGAAGAAAAGAAAGTAGATACAGGAGGTTGGGGAAATGCTGAAGAAGCTATTAAGATTTATCACGAATGTGTACAACGTTATGATGAAAGCGACCACAAGAAGAAACGAACTTTCACCATCTAATTAAAATATTCTTAATTTTTTCAATAATAAATGAACCATCTTTAACTAAAGGTGGTTTTTTTTATCACTTATATTTCACTATTTTTAGCACTATTAAAAAAATAAATAATTACAAACAACTAACTAAACTTTTTTATGGAATTAATAGTGAAATTTTTACCGCTTTTTGGTGTTTTGGCATTGGTATTTGTCTTTGTAAAAAGCGCTTGGGTAACAAAGCAAGATCAGGGTAATGAACGGATGATTAAAATTGCGAAAAACATTGCTGATGGTGCGATGTCTTTTCTAAAAGCCGAATATAAAATCTTATCAATATTCGTTATAGCCGTTGCGGTTTTATTATATTTTAAAGGAACAAATGAAACGGGTTCTAACGGCATGGTGGCTGTATCCTTCATAGTAGGTGCTATTTGCTCTGCTTTGGCAGGATTTATAGGTATGAAGGTAGCGACCAAAGCGAACGTAAGAACCACAAGTGCTGCCAGAACATCTTTAGGAAAAGCTTTAGAAGTTGCTTTTGCAGGAGGTGCTGTTATGGGATTGGGTGTTGTTGGTTTAGGTGTTTTGGGCTTAAGCGGATTGTTCATGATTTATAGCGGTCAAGGTTGGAATATTAATGAGGTACTTAATGTGCTTTCAGGATTTTCTCTTGGTGCATCTTCCATTGCGTTATTCGCTCGTGTTGGTGGTGGGATCTATACCAAGGCTGCCGATGTTGGAGCCGATTTAGTAGGTAAAGTTGAAGCAGGTATTCCCGAAGATCATCCCTTAAATCCTGCAACTATTGCAGATAATGTGGGTGATAATGTGGGTGATGTTGCTGGTATGGGGGCCGATTTATTCGAATCGTATGTGGGCTCTATTATTGGTACCATGGTTCTTGGAGCTATTTTTACGGTATTACCAGAATTTCAAGCGTCTTTTGATGGTTTAGGTGCAGTGTATTTACCTTTGGTATTGGCTGCAGTGGGTATTATTATGTCTATCGTCGGAACATTTTTTGTAAAAGTAAAAGATGGAGGAAATCCTCAAACAGCTTTAAATATAGGTGAATTTGGTTCAGCAGGATTAATGGTTATAGCATCTTATTTCATTATAAACCAAATGCTTCCAGCTTCTTGGACTTTTGAAGGTATTGGATATTCTTCTATGGGTGTGTTTTGGGCAACTATTGCTGGTTTGGTAGCTGGTTTAGCTGTTGGAAAAGTGACTGAATATTACACAGGAACAGGAAAAGGGCCTGTAAATTCTATTGTAAAACAATCGGAAACAGGAGCAGCAACTAATATTATTGCTGGTTTGGGCATCGGTATGATGTCTACTATGATTCCTATTTTGTTAATTGCCGCAGCTATATTAGTATCTCATCATTTTGCTGGTTTATACGGTATTGCCATTGCAGCCGTAGGTATGTTGGCAAATACAGGAATCCAGTTAGCGGTTGATGCTTACGGACCAATTTCTGATAATGCTGGTGGTATTGCAGAAATGGCAGAATTGCCTAAAGAAGTTCGTGAACGTACCGATAAATTAGATGCCGTAGGTAATACTACTGCAGCTATTGGAAAAGGTTTTGCTATCGCATCGGCAGCGTTAACAGCATTGGCTTTATTTGCCGCATTTATGCATACAGCCAACGTTAGAGCTATTGATGTTTCCAAACCTAATATTATGGCAGGATTGCTAGTTGGGGGTATGTTGCCATTTGTGTTTTCAGCCTTATCTATGAACGCGGTTGGTCGTGCCGCCATGGCAATGATTGAAGAAGTGAGACGTCAATTTAGAGATATCCCCCAATTAAAAGCAGCTTTGGAAGTCATGCGTAAGTATGATTCTGATATGAGTAAAGCTTCAAAAGAAGATCGAGCTATTTTTGATGCGGCCGATGGGTATGCTGAATACGATAAATGTGTCGATATTTCAACCAAAGCATCTATTAAAGAAATGGTTTTACCAGGGTTATTAGCTATTGCAGTACCTGTTGCTGTTGGTTTTATTGGTGGTGCAGAAATGCTTGGTGGTTTATTGGCGGGTGTTACAACCTGTGGGGTGCTTATGGCAATCTTCCAATCGAATGCTGGTGGCGCTTGGGATAACGCTAAAAAAACTATTGAAGAGCAAGGTAAAAAAGGTACAGATGCACATAAAGCAGCTGTGGTGGGAGATACTGTTGGAGATCCGTTTAAAGATACTTCAGGCCCTTCATTAAATATTTTATTAAAATTAATGTCGGTTGTTGCCTTGGTAATTGCTCCTAGCATCGCTTTAGATGCTGAGATTGTTACCGCTTATGTTTCAAATACAACTCCTGAAAAAGTAGAAATTATTAAAGAAGTTAAAGTCGATATGCATAACAATGAAGATGGTACGGTAAAAGCAGTTGTTACAACTGTAATTACTAATAATGGTGAAAAATCTACAAGTTACGAAACGTTTAAAGGAGATGAAGCTGAAGTAAAAGCAAGTATAGCACTTTTAAAAAACAAAAAGAGTGAAGAGAATCCGGTAAATTAAAACTTTAAATAGAATACTATAAAAAACCATGTTAACAGCATGGTTTTTTTGTATATATTATTTTTTCTATTGAAATTAATAAAAAATAGTATATTTGAACTGGTTTACCAATTTGGTAAACCATCAATAAATCAGTATTGTATGAAAAATTATCTATTCTTATTTATTCTATTTGTGTTCATAAAAGCGAATGCTCAATTAGTAACTAATAATACGGAGCTTCAAAGTGCCATTTCAAATGCTACTGCAGGCTCAACAATTATACTTGCTAATGGTGTGTGGAGCAATACCTTAATCAATATTAACAAAACGGGTACAGATGTAAACCCAATTACAATAAAAGCGCAAAATGTTGGTCAAGTATTTTTAGAAGGGAAACCGCAAATAAGTTTGGGAGGAGCCTATATTGTTTTTGAAGGTTTTGTTTTTCAATATCCTGCAAATTTGGTTTCTTTTGTTTCTGGTAGCAAGACCGTTATAGAACCCATTATTGAATTTAGAGATGCCAGCAATAATCAATGTAATAACTGTAAAGTATCCAATATAAAAATAGATAGTTTTAATGGAACAACTTCACAAGCTACAGATACGTTTAAATGGATTATTGTTTACGGGCAGTATAATGAAATTAGTTACAGTTCCTTTATAGGGAAAAATGGTGTAGGGAGTATTATTAATGATAATCGGGATAATTCGAATGCTAATTATTCCAAAATTCATCATAATTATTTTGCCGAAAGAATTCCTGTAAATAATAATGTGAATGGATTAAACGATCAAGATGCCATTAGAATTGGAAATAGTGCAACTTCTTTGTCAGATTCCTATACAGAAGTTTATAATAACTTTTTTTATGACTGGAGTGGCGAAGTAGAAATAATCTCTAACAAAAGTGGAAATAACAAATATTACAACAATACGTTTAGAGATTATCAAGGGACATTAACATTAAGACATGGTAACAATTCTGAAGTTTATGGAAACTATTTTTTTGCAAATAATAACGAGTTTTCAGGAGGTATCCGGGTTATTGGTGAGGGGCATAAAATATATAATAATTATATTGAAGGCACTAACTATAAAAAACCTGGAGGTTCCGGGTCTGATGCTACAGGAGGAATTAATGTTTCAAACGGGACTCTAAATTCAGAACTTAATGAGTATTATCAAGTAAAAAATGTTCAAATAACAAATAATACCTTAGTTAACTGCGATTTGGCAATTAGAATAGGAACAGCAATTAACAGTACAACATTGGCACCCGAAAATTTGATTGTTGCCAATAATATTATGTTGAATTCAAGTATTAAAGCTGTTTCAATTGAAACAACTCCCATTGGAACATCGGAAATTAAAGGTAACATAACCCAAAATGGCAATTGGGATTTAACAAATAATGTAAATTCTAATAAAACCGTTTCCTCTGGATTATTAGAAAGTGGGACGGATTTTTATAGATTACCAAATGCAAGTGCCGCTATAGATGCAGGCATAGATACTTTTAGCTTTTTAACTGAAGATATTTTAGATAGCACGCGGCCAATAACTGGTTTTGATGCTGGTGCTGAAGAGTTTGGCGGAACCGGAACGAATCTTCCATACAAAGTTGAAGATGTAGGTATTAAAGTTGGATTTCTTTCAAGTCCCTCACCATATATCTCTTTATCTAATAACACATTAGAATTTAATAAATCTGCAAATAGTGAAAGTTTTGATATCAGTTCAAACGTTAATTGGATAATTTCTGATGATGCTTCATGGATAACATTAAGTCAAACTACTGGAAGTAATAGTGGAACGATTGCAGTAAATGTTTCAGAAAACACAACGAGTATAGATAGGACAGCAACAATAACCGTTTTTCAAAACGGCGGAAGTTTAAGTTCTGTACTAACCGTAAATCAATCTAGCGGTGTTTTCAACCCTAATAACCCTGTGAAAATTACTGGAATTACAGTAACTGGTGTTGGAACTCAAACAGGCGATGTTAATGTTCCTGGAAACACACTTGATGCCAACATAACAACTCGATGGTCTGGAGAGTCTACAACTGGTTCTGCTTATTTAACCTATGATTTGCAATGTCCTAAAATAGTTACAAGTGTAAAAATTTATTTTCACAAAGGAAGTGAAAGGGCATCTTACTTTAAAATTGCTACATCTACAGATGGTATTAATTTTACTGATGCCACAACGGTATTAACAAGTTCTGGAACAACAGTTGGTTTTGAAGATTTTCCTTTAACTACAAAACCTACTGTACAATATATAAGAATTTTAGGGTATGGAAATACTTCTTCTACTTCTGGTGGGTGGAATAGTTATGAAGAAGTAGAAATTCACGGCGATAACACATGTTCCTCTTTAAGCACTAAAAATGAAGTTTTAAAAAGCAATAAATTTGTTGTATATCCAGTACCTACAAAAGGAGAGCTAACAATTTCATCATTAAAAGAGGCATTACAAACTATTGAGATATTTGATGCTACGGGTAAATTGCTGTTAAGAAAAACCACTAATTCAACCATTGAAAATATAAATGTAAGTGCTTTTTCAAAAGGGGTTTACGTTGTTAAGGCAAATGGTTTTACGGGTCGTTTTGTGGTTGAATAGTATCAACCTAAAACAAACTATGTATTTCAGCATTTATAAAAACAGATAGATTTGCCTAACATTAATAGGTTTAATCACAGAGCGTTTTCTTAATATAATTTTGTCGCCCAAAGGCATCAGTCATTCTTCATATTGCATATAAACGCTTGCAGTATAAGATGTTTAAGTAAAACTAAAACAAGGCATTACAAATTATAAATCGCATAAATTGAAAGTTTATGACTAAATGAGTTAATAACATATGAAAAAAAGCCACAATTTTTGTGGCTTTTTTTTATCTTTAATCCCCATGGATTATTATGATATAACTACATTAGGCATCGCATTTGGCTTGGGGCTGTTGGTAGGCCTACAGCGTCAGCGGGATGATGATAAAATGGCAGGGGTTAGAACCTTTACCATCATATCCATTTTGGGAGTTGTGGCTGGATTTTTAAACGAGTCTTATAACAACCCATTTATTTTGCCTGTTTTAGGCTTTTCCCTGGCATTAATATTGGTTGGTGCCAACTTGATAAAAAATAAAAATAACCAAGACACTGGAGTTGGACAAACCACCGAAGTCGCTGCGTTATTAATGTTTGCTATTGGAGCTTATCTTGTTTTAGGAAGTCGAGTGATTGGTGTGATGATGGGAGCATCGTTGGCTATTCTATTGTATGTAAAAGAACATCTTCATGGCTTTATAGAACGACTGACCCAAAAAGATTTATCTGCTATTTTCACTTTGGTAGCCATTAGCATGATTGTGCTTCCTATTCTTCCAAATGAAACTTATGGTCCTTATGATGTGCTCAATCCCAGAAATATTTGGTGGATGGTGACTCTTATAGTGGGCATTAGTGTTGTGGGCTATTTTGTTTACAAATTCGTGGGAAAGAATACGGGTATCATTTCCAATGGTATTTTAGGTGGACTTATTAGCAGTACGGCAACTACCGTTAGTTATGCGAGAAAAACTGCAGAAACAAAATCGATTAGTAAAATTGCGGCATTTATTATTACAGTGGCATCCTTAGTATCTATGATAAGAATATTGATTGAAGTTGGGATTGTAGTTCCCGAAAAATTGGCCATTATTGCAGTGCCTATTGGCGCTGAGATTATCGTTATGACCATCATCGCTATATCCTTATTTTATTTAATCAAAAAGGAAGAATCAGACTCAGAGATGCCAGAACCTGAAAACCCAGCACAATTTAAAAGTGCTTTAATATTTGGCTTGCTTTATGGCTTCATTTTGTTGGCAGTGGCCTTCACCAAACAGCAATTTGGAGAAAATGCGCTTTATGTTGTTTCTATAATTAGCGGTTTAACCGATGTAGATGCCATAACATTATCATTATCCAATTTAATGAAGAACGGTTCCTTAGAAGCTGATTTTGGTTGGAAACTCATATTATTGGCAGCCCTTTCAAATTTGGTATTTAAAGGCATCATGGCGATGGTACTTGGAACTAAACAATTAACCAAATGGATTGCAATAGCTTTTGGTATCTCACTGGTGTCTGGATTATTAATCATTTGGTTATGGCCTGAAACTTGGCATTTTTAAATAAAAATTATGTTCAAAAAAGATCCGCTTCAAATCATTTCTTTCCAAACCTATGGATCATCCAACCATTTATATGCTAGAGGAAGAGCTATTGAAGATGAAAGCATAGATCTAGAACATAAAGGCGTGTTCAAATTACTTTTGAACGCTTGGAAAAGATTTGAAACCGATGAGATTAAAAATACCGAACTGAGGGTTAAAATAGGTAATGATAAATTTTTTTACACTACTACAGACAATAAAGGCTATTTTTTATTGGATGAAAAGATTGATGATATTAGTAGCTATGCCAATGAAGAAGGTTGGGTGAAGTTGGAATTCTCTTTTAAGCTGGAGCAATTATCAAGAACCATAAAATCTGATAACCGATTTCCAGGAGAAATGCTCATTCCATCACAAAAGGCATCTTTTGGGGTTATTAGCGATATTGACGATACCATTTTACATACGGGCATCTCCTCTATTTTAAAATGGCGTGTTCTTATAAATACATTTTTGGTTTCATCAGGAAAAAGGATGCCGTTGGAAGGTGCCCCAGAGTTTTATCATTTATTGCACCAAGGCAAAAATGGCCATGAAGCAAACCCTATTTTTTATGTGAGCCATAGTCCATGGAATCTATATAGGTATCTGGAATATTTTTTAAAAAAGAACAACTTTCCAAAAGGACCTATTATTTTGAGGAATTTCCCCAGACCTTTTTCCCGAAAAAATAAAGGTGAAAAACCACAAAAACAAAAAGAGATTTTAAATCTTTTAAAGGCTTATCCTAAAATGAATTTCATATTAATTGGGGACATTGGTGAGCATGACCCTGATATTTACTTGGAAATTGCGGAGGCATATCCGGAAAGGATTTCTGCTATATATTTACGCAGCGTTAACCATAAAAAGAAAATATTTCGGGTAAAAAGTCTTTACAACCAATATAAAACGACCCCAGTTTTATTAGTTGAAAATACAGATCAGGCTATTGTTCATGCTAAAAAGCATCATTTTATAAAATAGTTTTCCTTAGAAAAGCCCATGTATTTCAGCATCAATCGTATTGATTACGAAACCTAAATCTTCAGGATTATCAACAAAATCTAATTTGTCAACATCAATAATTAAAAGTTTGCCTTTGTTGTAACCGTGTATCCAAGCTTCGTAGCGTTCGTTTAGTCTGCTTAAATAATCAATGCTTATCGAATTTTCATAATCGCGCCCCCGTTTATGTATTTGCGCTACTAAGTTAGGAATGGTACTTCTAAGGTAAATCAAAACATCTGGTCCTTGTACTAGCGATTCCATTAATTCAAAAAGCGATTTGTAGTTTTCAAAATCACGGTTGGTCATCAAGCCCATGGCATGCAGGTTAGGTGCAAAAATATGGGCATCTTCGTAAATAGTTCGGTCTTGAATAATGTCTTTTCCGCTTTCACGAATTTGTAACACTTGACGAAACCTACTATTTAAAAAGTATACTTGCAAGTTGAAACTCCAGCGTTCCATTTGGTTGTAAAAATCGTCTAAATATGGGTTGTCTACAACGTCTTCAAGTTGGGGTTCCCACTTATAATGTTTAGCTAGTAATTTTGTAAGAGTTGTTTTTCCAGCTCCAATATTTCCGGCAATAGCAATATGCATAACGTTAGTCGGTTTTTAGTTGGTATTTATGTAGGTTTTCATCGTTGTAAATATACAAGGTTTCGTTGGTAGCAAAAAACTGATTTATCAACAAATTCGGAAGTGTTATAGGGCGTATTGTATTGGTGTTCTTTTTTAAATAAAATAGACTGTTGCCTTTTTTTAAAATAACATTTTCATTATCTATGTTCATGGCTTCATATCCGTTATTTTTTACTTTCTTTAAAAGATTTCCAAAATAATCATAAACAAAAAGCTGTTTTTCAGTAAGTACCCAGCAGTTGTTGTAGTTGCTCTTTATATCTAAAACAGTATGTTTTATAGGTAGTGTTTGTGCTCGTGTAGTATTGGTTTTGTAATCAAAAAGCTCCAGTTGTTGGTTGTTTTCATTAAAAATCCAAAGCGTATTGTCCGAGCCCGTAGTAATATGTGATACATTTTTGTATTCAGAAAGCGTATTGAAATCTATTTTAAAAATTTCAGCTAATCGGTTATCTAAAATCAAAGCGGTATTAAAGTCTCTGTAAAAAACGTTTATTTTTAAGGGGTTGAAAGTGTTTACAGAAGTAATAGTGCCTAGTTGAAAGTTGCTATAACCAATATCGATGCCTTTGGTTTCTTCGCTATGTTTGAAAAGCACATTTTCTAAAATATAAAACGTCGTTTTAAAATTATTGGTACTAATAAAAATGTCGGCATCTAGTGTATTTTCTTCAATAAAAGAGGCTTCAATAGCTTCTTGAGAGTTGATGGCAAAAGAGATGAAAAGCAATAAAGATAATAAGTATTTCATAGTGAAGCGAAAAATACGAAATTTCATAAAATAAATTATACAAAAGCTACTAATTAGTGCTGTAAAATAATTTAAGAACACTTTAACAGTTTTTGCATTAAACTAATTGCTATTAATTAAGTCTAAATGATTTAAAATTATAATTTTAAATCAAAATTTAAAAATCCAATATTTTATGAAAAGTCATTCTATTAAAATAAGTATTAGCTGTTTTGTGTTTTTTGTTTCTGTTATGGCATTTGCCCAAAAAGATTTTCAAGGGAAAGCCTATTATGAATCTAAAACCACTGTAGATATGAGTAGTTTTGGAGGAGGAGATATGAGTGATGAACGAAGGAAAGAAATAGCTTCACGAATGAAAAGCATGTTTGAAAAAACATATATTTTAACATTCAATCAATTGGAATCTATATATAAAGAAGAAGAAAAATTAGATGCTCCAGGTGGTGGCGATAGTCGTTTTGCTGGTATGATGAGTAGTTTTTCCGCAGGACCGCAATACAAAAATATTAAAAACAAAGAGTTATTGCAGGATCAAGAATTTTTTGGAAAGCAATTTTTAATTAAAGATTCGTTACCGCAATTAGACTGGAAAATGGAAGGTGAGACAAAACAAATTGGTCAATATATGTGTTTTAAAGCCACAACAACTAAAACAGTAAATACCGATAATATTCCAAATTTTAGAAGACCATCAAGAGGTGAGGAAACCGAAACTGAAAAACCTACAACTAAAGATATAGAAGTAGTAGCGTGGTACACCATGCAAATTCCTGTAAACCTAGGTCCTGATGAGTATTGGGGGCTTCCTGGGTTGATTTTGGAAATAAATGCTGATAGAACCACTATTTTATGTTCTAAAATTATATTAAATCCAGAAGAAAAAGATGTTATAAAAGTACCTTCTAAAGGAAAAGAAGTTACAAAAGAAGAATACACAGCTATTGTGAAAAAGAAAACCGAAGAGATGCGCCAAAATTTTAGGGGTAGTGGAGGCCCTGGCGGAGGCGGAGGTGGACGCAGATAACATTCGTAATTAAACTCTATAAAAAGTTAGTAAAACAAGCATATTAAAAATTTTATCACATAAAATAATTAATAGCAAACACCATGTGTCCATAATAAACATAAAACACACTTGAGACAAACAATAATTGCGTTGCTATTTTTAGCAACAAGTTCGGTAGCTCTTTCCCAAATAAAACTAGAAGGTGTCGTAAAAGATAGTATTGGAAACCCGCTTGAGTTAGCCAATGTAGTTGCAATTAACCAAGAAACAAAGGGTTTAGAATCCTATGGCATAACAACCGATCTAGGAAAGTTTAAACTTAGTTTGAAAAAGAACACGATCTATAAACTTCAGGTAAGTTATATAGGTATGAAAACGGACGAACAAATCTTCGAAGCTAAGGAAAGTGATGTTACTAAAAACTTCACATTGCGAAATGATAATACCTTAGATGAAGTAAATATAGTTTACGAAATGCCCGTAGTTGTTAGAGGTGATACTTTAATATACAACGCAGATTCTTTTAATAAAGGTACCGAACGGAAACTAGAAGATGTTCTTAAAAATTTGCCAGGTGTTGAAATTAATGATGAAGGACAAGTACAGGTTGAAGGAAAAACGGTTTCAAAAATTATGGTAGATGGTAAAGAGTTTTTTGATGGCGATACCAAATTAGCAGTTCAAAACATTCCATCAAATGCGGTAGATAAAGTGCAGGTGCTTAAAAATTATTCAGAGGTTGGGCAATTAAGTGGCGTTACCAATAATCAAGATAATGTGGCTATTAACATTAAGCTAAAAGAAGGGAAAACTAATTTCTGGTTTGGAAATATAACGGCTGGTGGGGGTGCTTCCAACCAAAATGGGCTTTATTTATTTCAGCCTAAACTGTTTTATTACAGTCCGAAATACAGTATCAATACGATTACAGATTTTAATAATTTAGGTGAAATTGCTTTTTCACGTCGCGATTATTTTAACTTCACAGGTGGTTTTAGAAGCCCAAGCAGAAGTAGCGGTACCAATATTGATTTAGGAAGTAATAGTCTTGGGTTTTTAACGGCTCAAAACAATAGAGCAAAAGCTATTAACACCAAATTTGGAGCAGCTAATTTTAGCTGGTCGCCCAATAAAGCGTTGGATTTAAGTGGTTTCGCCATTTTTTCAGGAAATAGAACAGACATGCAAGAAATTAGAGATGTTCAGTATTTTGATAATGCGTCAAGAAACGAAAATAAAGAAACTAATACCCATCAAAGTAGCGATTTGGGCATGGTAAAATTATCTGCTAAATACAAACCCAATAGCAGTAACCAATTAGATTATGATATTTTAGGAAGGCTTTCAAAAGAATCTCAAGACCAAAACGTTTTGTCAACTCAAATAGGAACTATTAACGAGCTTGAAAATTCGAGTCCTTACAGTATCAATCAAAATTTAAATTATTATTACACGCTTGATGCTGCCAATATTTTTGCTTTAGAAATTCAGCATTTCTTGCAAGATGAAGATCCGTTTTACAATGCTATTCTGGATAATAAAGATAATTATGATAAAACGGCAACTATTTTAGGTTTGGATGCCAACCAGTTAGATTATGATGTAGCTCAAGATAAGCGCGTAAAATCTAATCAAATGGATGCTAAATTAGACTATTGGAATATCCTAAATAAGAAAAGTGATATTAATTTCACCTTTGGAAGCATCTTAAGTTCACAGAAATTCAATTCTGAAATTTTCCAGTTTTTGGATGATAATTCTGAATTTGATCCTACACCAACTATTCTAAATGGTTTAGATACCAATGCTATTGAATATAATTTTACCGACTTATATTTAGCAGCACATTATAGGTTGAAATCGGGCAAATTCACCTTTACACCAGGTGTTTCAGCACATGCTTATAGTACAAACAACACTCAGTTTAATGTTAAAACCACCGATAATTTTTTCCGAATCTTGCCAGATTTCAATATGCTTTTACAATTAAAGAAGAGTGAGCAAATTACCTTAAATTACAAAATGCAAACACAGTTTACCGATGTGTCAAAGTTTGCAAGTGGCTTGGTGTTAAATAGCTATAGTTCGTTGTTTTCGGGTGTTCCAGATTTGGGAAATGCCTTGTCTCATAATATAAATTTATCCTATTTTAGCTTTAACTTGTTTAATTATACCAATGTGTATGCCAGTTTAAACTATAACAAAAGCATTGATAATATTAGAAATGTGTTGGAGCCCGTTGATACTAATAGTGTTGTGTTTGTAAGTTCTCCATTTAATTCTGGTTTTGCTGATGAAAGTGCTAGTGCCAATGGAAGGTTTCAGCGTACTTTTGGATTGATTAGAGCCTCGGTAAATGGGAATTTAAGTTACTCAAAATTCAATCAATTTTTTCAAAGCACACCTACTGTAAACGAAAGCTTTTCTCAAAGTTATGGGTCGGAGATAAGAACCAATTTTAAAACGGCACCTAATGTTGAAATTGATTATCGTTATAGCATTCAAGAGAATAATAACACCAAGTTTTTTACAAAATCACCGTCTATTGAAGTAGATGCGCTTATTTTAAAAGTGCTAACGTTTAAAACCGATTTCTCTTATACTAATTATAGTGATGAAGATAAAACCATAAATAATTATAAATTTTGGAACGCATCATTAGCCTATAAAAAAGATAAAGATTCTAAGTTGGAATATGAAGTGAAAGCCACTAACTTGTTCAATACCAAGGCGCAAAACAGCACAAGTTCTAGTAATATATCGGTAAGTGCTACCGAATATTATATACAACCATTATTTGTGTCGTTTAGGTTGCGGTATGAATTGTAAAATAGCGCATTTTTATTTTGCATAGTTGAGAAACAATGATATATTTGCGCTCGGTTTTGGGGAGATACTCAAGCGGCCAACGAGGGCAGACTGTAAATCTGCTGACTTAGTCTTCGCAGGTTCGAATCCTGCTCTCCCCACAAAACTTAAAAAGCAAGCTGATAAGCTTGCTTTTTTGATTTTATATGTATTTTTAGAGGGTTCGTTTAACGGGTTTGTATATGGTTTGTTGCGTGGTTTAATTAACTAATTTAGTAAATAAATACCGACCAAAAAAAGTCCGCGAGGACTTTCGTAAGTAGGTGAGAAGCCAGCAATAAATTATATACGTGTTATGTGTTGGGTGAAATTCAATATAAATATTGTCATTTTCTAGAATTACTCTTTTCGCTTGTCTACTATATTAGTAGTTATAAATCACCTTTTTATTTTAGAAAATAAATTCTTTCATTTTCTCCCTTATCTATCCATAATCTCCAACTCGATTGATAATCAAGATTGAAATACATAATTCCTCCTTTTAGGTTTTCACATTTTATCGTAAAGTATTTGTCAGTGGAGTTAAGATATGTTTTTTCAAAGCAATTCAATATCTTAATACTAGTTTTCTTATTGTCCCACATAGTCACTAGACGTCCATTTGTGTTTCTATCTTTCTTTTCAATTAAAAGCACAAAATCCACAGGATAAGTTTCACCTTTTTTCTCAAAATCCATATCATAAATGTATGTGTTTTTGAATTCAAAAATATGTTTATCAAAACTAGTTATTTCCCCTGTTTCTTTATCCCAATGGTAGCTGAATTTTTGAGAGAATAAAATGTTGCTTGAAATTAAAATTAACAAGAATAGTATATTTTTATTTATTTTCATAGTGTGTATTTATTGAAAATTATTGTAGGCTTCTATTCTGCCTTACACATAATGCAAAGATAAAGTTCCGTTTCAATGAACTTTATTGGTTGTTAAACGAAGGTAGTTGAAATTTTCTACAAAGTCAAGTTTGCCATAAATAAAAAAGACCATCTTAATAGACGGTCTTTTTCAAAATATATTAAGAGTAAAAGTTATAAACTAAAAGCAGCTTTTACTTTATCAACATAATCCAGTTTTTCCCAAGTAAATAACTCAACATCTAAAGTGATGCTTTCGCCATTTGGTTGGTTAAATGTTTTTGTTACAGTTTCGTTTACACGTCCCATATGCCCGTAAGCAGCAGTTTCGCTGTAAATAGGAGCGCGTAGTTTTAAACGTTCTTCAATAGCAAATGGGCGCATATCAAATATTTTTGAAACTATGGTAGCTATTTCGCCATCGGTTAAATTAAAAGGGCAAGTGCCATACGTATTAATAAAAATACCCATTGGTTCTACAACCCCAATAGCATAGCTTACTTGTACTAAAACTTCATCGGCAACTCCCGCGGCTACTAAGTTTTTTGCAATATGTCTGGTTGCGTAGGCAGCACTTCTATCTACTTTACTTGGGTCTTTTCCAGAGAATGCACCACCACCATGAGCGCCTTTGCCACCGTAAGTATCTACTATAATTTTACGACCTGTTAATCCAGTGTCTCCATGAGGGCCACCAATAACAAATTTACCTGTTGGGTTTATGTGGTATTTAATATCGCTGTTGAATAACGCTTGAATGCCTTCTGGTAATTTGGCAGCAACTCTTGGTATTAAAATATCTACAATGTCTTTTCTAATTTTTGCAAGCATGGTATCATCATCTCCAAAATCATCATGTTGCGTAGAGATTACAATGGCATCGATACGTTGCGGAATATTATCATCGCTATACTCAATAGTTACCTGGCTTTTAGAATCGGGTCTTAAATAAGTAATGTCTTTATTTTCTCTGCGTAGTTCAGCAAGTTCAATTAAAATTCTATGCGATAAATCTAATGCTAAAGGCATGAAATTTTCCGTTTCGTTGGTAGCGTAACCAAACATCATCCCTTGGTCGCCAGCACCTTGCTGCTCTTTAGAAGCACGATCTACACCGCGGTTTATGTCATCCGATTGCTCATGAATTGCCGAAAGTACACCACACGAATTACCGTCAAACATGTATTCGCCTTTGGTATATCCAATTTTATTTATGGTGTCACGAGCAATTTTTTGAACATCTAAATAGGTGGTCGATTTTACCTCACCTGCGAGAATTACTTGACCTGTAGTAACAAGGGTTTCGCAAGCTACTTTCGATTCTTTGTCAAAAGCTAAAAAATTATCAATTAAAGCATCACTAATTTGGTCTGCTACTTTATCTGGGTGTCCTTCAGAGACACTTTCAGAAGTAAATAAATACGCCATTGTTTTATATTATGCGGAAGATTTGACGATAACGTCGAAGGAAGTTTACACTGCCTTTAGCATTTTTATTTATACCTAAATTTTGTTGGTATAAAGAGGTTGCAATCAGTCAAATCCTTCCTCTGTTATTTCTGTTGCAAAAGTAAAAAAATAAAAGGAAATGCAAATTGTTTTTTATTTTTTTAACGAATAAATAGGCTTTCATGTTTTTATTTTCAACATTTGTTTTAAATATGAAGAAACAAATATTAAATAGTATTTCTGTAAATGGCGCTGTCATTATTTTGCATCGTTAAGGAGGCTTATTTATATACGATATTAAATATTATGAGCCTTCCGTAAATGGAAGGTTTTTTTATTGAATATTTTGAGTGTTTTGAACATCATAAAAAAATTTATTTAAAAATCTGATAATCAGTTGTTTGAATTGTTTTTAAATGCAATGGATTTAGCCATGAATAAGAAAAATTTGCCGCTATAAAATCATAATAAATTATTTTCGAGCCATATTATAAAAGTTGACGATTTTTTAAAGGACTTACAGAATCGATAAAACAGTAATATATAATTAGAAAAAAGCATAAAATTATCCACATAAAAAAATGAGTAAACTAAATAAGCACAGTAGTAGATTAACACAAGATGAATCGCAACCGGCTTCTCAAGCCATGTTGTACGCCATAGGTTTAACTGATGATGATATGCAAAAAGCCCAAGTGGGTATTGCGAGTACTGGATATGATGGAAACCCATGTAACATGCATCTAAACGGTTTGGCAGCCGAGGTGAAAATTGAATGTAAAATTGCTGGTTTAGTTGGTTTAGGTTTTAATACTATTGGTGTTAGTGATGGTATTTCTATGGGAACGTCGGGTATGAATTATTCTTTGGCTTCCAGAGATATTATTGCAGATTCTATTGAAACAGTTATGCAAGCACAAAGTTATGATGCGCTTATTTCAGTTGTTGGTTGTGATAAAAATATGCCAGGAGCGGTAATCGCTATGTTGCGTTTAAATCGTCCATCCATTATGATGTATGGAGGCACTATTGCATCAGGGAAATATAAAGGAAGAAAACTTAATATTGTTTCGGCATTTGAAGCTTTAGGACAAAAAGTAGCAGGTGAAATTGATGACGAAGAATACAGGGAAATTATAAAAAGTGCGATTCCAGGTGCAGGTGCCTGTGGTGGAATGTACACAGCAAATACCATGGCTTCTGCCATAGAATGTATGGGCTTCTCATTACCTTACAATTCATCTATTCCTGCAGAGAATCCAAATAAATTATCAGAAAGTGAAAGAACAGCGATTGCTATTAAAAACTTATTGGAATTAGATTTAAAACCTTTAGATATCATTTCAAAAAAATCTATTGAAAATGCGATTGCATTAGTAAACGCTTTGGGCGGATCTACAAATGCCGTATTACACTTTTTAGCCATTGCACATGCGGCTGATATTGAATTTACATTAGAAGATTTTCAGCGTGTTAGTGATAGAACACCGTTAATAGCCGATTTAAAACCTTCTGGAAAATATTTAATGGAAGATGTTCACGGTATTGGAGGAACACCCGCCGTTATGAAATATTTATTGGATAATGGTTATTTACATGGTGATTGTATGACTGTTACGGGAAAAACATTAGCTGAAAATTTAGCCGATGTAGAGCCGCTTTCATTTGAAAACGACCAAGATGTTATTTATCCAAAAGATAAAGCCTTAAAATCTTCAGGGAATTTACAGATTCTTTATGGTAACCTTGCGGAAGAAGGTGCGGTTGCAAAAATTTCAGGGAATGAAGGGTTGCTTTTTGAAGGTAAAGCAGTGGTTTATGATGGTGAACAAGCAGCAAATACGGGCATTTCAAACGGTGAAGTAGCAAAAGGAGACGTAGTCGTCATTCGCTATGTGGGTCCAAAAGGAGGTCCAGGAATGCCAGAAATGTTAAAGCCAACTTCACTTATTATGGGTGCTGGTTTAGGTAAATCGGTTGCTTTAATTACCGATGGACGTTTTTCAGGTGGAACTCACGGTTTTGTAGTAGGTCACATTACGCCAGAAGCACAAGAAGGTGGTGCTATTGGCTTATTGAAAACAGGAGATACAATTAGAATTAGTGCTGAAGATAATACCATTAATGTTTTACTTTCTGATGAAGAATTAGCCGAAAGAAAAGCCCAATGGAAACAACCAGCATTAAAACATACAAAAGGAATACTTTATAAATATGCAAAATCTGTAGCATCAGCATCAAAAGGATGCGTTACCGATTTATAATTAAAATAATGTTTTGTCATTCCCACGAAAGTGGGAATCTCATGTATAAAAATGAGAATTTATGGATACACAAACAGCAAATAAAAAACAAGAAGTGGCACAAGAAACTATGCGTATAACAGGAAGTGAGGCAATTATAAGATGCTTATTAGCCGAAGGTGTAGATATTCTTTATGGATATCCGGGAGGGGCTATTATGCCAGTTTATGATGAGTTATTTAAATTTCAAAAGGAAATACATCATGTATTGGCACGTCATGAACAAGGCGCAGTACATGCTGCACAAGGTTTTGCACGTATTTCTGGACGTGTTGGTGTTGCGATTGCAACCTCAGGTCCAGGCGCAACAAATCTTATTACAGGTATTGCCGATGCGCAAATAGATTCTACACCCTTAGTATGCATTACTGGGCAGGTGTTTTCACATTTATTAGGAACTGATGCCTTTCAAGAAACCGATATTATTGGTATTTCTACACCAGTCACCAAATGGAATCACCAAATAACAAAAGCTTCTGAGATTCCTGAAGTGTTGGCAAAAGCTTTTTTTATAGCTAAAAGTGGTCGTCCGGGTCCTGTATTAATTGATATTTCTAAAGATGCTCAAGTAAGTGAACTGGATTTTAAATACGAAAAATGTAAAGGTGTAAGAAGTTTTATTCCTGTTCCTAAAACAAATCTGGAAGCGGTTAAATCTGCAGCTCAATTAATAAATTCAGCTAAAAAACCTTTAATTGTTTGGGGTCAAGGTATTATTTTAGGAAAAGCAGAGGCTGAGTTAAAAGCTGTTTTAGAAAAAGCTGGTATTCCTGCTGCTTGGACTATTTTGGGTGCTTCGGCAGTTCCAACTTCACATCCATTAAATGTGGGTATGGTAGGTATGCATGGGAATTATGCACCTAACAAATTAACGAATGTGTGTGATGTGCTTATTGCTATAGGGATGCGTTTCGACGACCGTGTAACTGGTAATTTAAATAGCTACGCAAAACAAGCAAAAATAATTCATTTTGATATTGATCCTTCAGAGATCGATAAAAACGTAAAAACAGACGTGGCTGTTATTGGCGATTCTAAAGATAGTTTAGCTAAGTTACTGCCTTTGTTAAATGAAAATAAACACGATTCGTGGTTGCAAGAATTTAAAGATTTGTATGCCATCGAATTTGAAAAAGTTATAAAAGATGATATCTATCCTACTAAAGATGGTTTAACCATGGGTGAGGTATTAAAACAAATAAATATAGAAACCAAAGGCAATGCGGCCATTGTTTCAGATGTAGGTCAACATCAAATGATTGCCTGTAGATATGCCGAATTTACAACCTCAAAAAGCAACATCACTTCGGGAGGTTTAGGTACCATGGGGTTTGCATTACCAGCAGCAATAGGTGCTAAAATGGCTGCGCCAGATAGAGAAGTGGTTGCCATTATTGGTGATGGCGGTTTTCAAATGAATATTCAAGAATTAGGTACCGTTTTTCAGCAAAAAGTACCTGTTAAGATAGTGGTACTAAACAATGAATTCTTAGGAATGGTGCGCCAGTGGCAACAATTGTTTTTTGATAGACGTTATGCTTCTACTGAAATGACAAATCCTAATTTTGTAGCCATTGCAAAAGGATATTATATTGAGGGAAAACGTATTACTAAGCGTGAAGAATTGGCAGATGCCGTTAAAGAAATGATTGCTTCTAAAGAGTCGTATTTCCTTGAGGTTTGTGTAGAAAAAGAAGATAACGTATTCCCAATGATTCCTTCGGGAGCATCGGTTTCAGATGTACGTTTGTGTTAATATAGACAATAGAATAAAGAACCAAGAATAAAGAACCAAGAGCGCACAGGACAAAAAAAACATATAACGTCTTTTCTCTTTTTTCTCCTCTTCTTTTTATATTAAAAAAAAATGAACGAAGAAATAAAAACATTAACGATTTCAATTTATACCGAAAATAATATCGGGTTGTTAAATCGTATATCTGCTATTTTTCAACGCAGACATATTAATATTGAAAGCTTAACAACGTCACAATCGGAAATTGAAGGTGTTAACAGATTTGTAATTGTTGTAAATATTACAGAATCTCAAGCTAAAAAAATTATAGGTCAGTTTGAAAAACAAGTTGAGGTTATAAGAGCCTATTACCATAAAGACGAAGAAACTATTTATACAGAGTCTTGTATGTTCAAAATAAAGTCTGCTTTATTGTTTGAAGAACCTCAAATTCAGAATATTATAAAAGAAAGTAATTCCAGAATCGTTACTGTAAACAAAGAGTTTTTTGTGTTAGAAAAGTCTGGAAGAAGAAACGAAATTGAATCTTTACGTCGAGATTTAAATGTATTCGGAATTATGCAATTTGTGCGTGCTGGACGTATTTCAGTAACAAAAGAAGAAATGAAAATAACCGAAGCGCTTTTAGCCTTCAATAATCAATAATAACTAAAATTAAAAATGGGAAATTATTTTAACACACTATCGTTAAGAGATAAATTAACTCAATTGTCGAAGTGTAGATTTATGGATTCTTCAGAGTTTGAAGATGGTGTAAATGCTTTAAAAGGTAAAAAAATTGTTATCGTTGGGTGTGGTGCTCAAGGGTTAAACCAAGGATTGAACATGAGAGATTCTGGTTTAGATATTTCTTATGCATTACGTGCAGAAGCTATTGCTGAAAAACGTAAATCATATGTAAATGCATCTGAAAACGGATTTAACGTTGGTACTTACGAGGAGTTAATTCCAACAGCCGATTTGGTGTTAAACTTAACACCAGATAAGCAACACACCAGTGTAGTAAAAGCGGTGATGCCTTTAATGAAAAAAGGAGCGACTTTATCTTATTCTCACGGTTTTAATATTGTTGAAGAAGGCACCCAAGTACGTGAAGACTTAACAGTTATCATGGTAGCACCAAAATGCCCAGGAACTGAAGTAAGAGAAGAATATAAAAGAGGTTTTGGTGTTCCAACACTTATCGCAGTACACGAAGAAAACGATCCAGAAGGAAAAGGTTGGGCACAAGCAAAAGCGTATGCTGCTGCAACAGGTGGTGATAGAGCAGGTGTATTAGCATCGTCTTTTATTGCTGAGGTGAAGTCTGATTTAATGGGTGAGCAAACCATTCTTTGTGGATTGTTACAAACAGGATCTATTCTTTGTTTCGATAAAATGATTGAAAAAGGTATCGATGCTGGTTACGCTTCAAAATTAATTCAATATGGTTGGGAAACAGTAACAGAAGGTCTTAAATATGGTGGTATTACCAATATGATGGATCGTCTTTCAAATCCAGCAAAAATTAAAGCGTTTGAATTGTCTGAAGAATTAAAAGATATCATGCGTCCATTATTCCAAAAACACATGGATGACATTATGGAAGGAAGATTTTCTTCTGGTATGATGGCAGACTGGGCTAATGATGATAAAGATTTATTAGGATGGAGAGCTGCAACTGCTGAAACTGCTTTTGAAAAAACACCTGCTGGAAACGTTGAAATTTCAGAACAAGAATATTACGATAACGGAGTGTTAATGGTAGCAATGGTAAGAGCTGGTGTTGAATTAGCGTTTGAAGCTATGACCGATTCTGGAATTATCGATGCTTCTGCATACTACGAATCGTTACACGAAACGCCACTTATTGCAAACACCATTGCAAGACGTAAATTATACGAAATGAACTCTGTAATTTCTGATACTGCTGAATATGGTTGTTATTTATTCGATCATGCTTGTAAACCATTATTAGCAGATTTTATGAAGAAAATCGATACTGATGTTATTGGTAAAGCCTATGCAAAAGATAACGGTAAAGCGGTTGATAACGCTAAATTAATAGCCGTAAACAAAGCATTAAGAGAGCATCCAGTTGAAAAAGTGGGGTCTTTCTTAAGAGCTTCAATGAAAGCTATGAAACCAATAGTATAATATTAAGAACTATTTTCTTAAACCCACAATGTTTTTTAACTTGTGGGTTTTTTATAAAAATTCATTAAATGAGTCAGGAAAAATCAACATATTTTCCTAGTCTTAAAGATATAAAAGTAGCTGCCGATACCATTAAAAAGGTATCGGCAGTTACGCCTTTAAGTCCTAGCATAAGATATTCAAATCAATTTGGGGCCCATATTCTTTTAAAACGAGAAGATCTTCAACAGGTGCGTTCGTACAAAATTAGAGGTGCTTATAATAAAATAAGTTCACTTACTGCAGAAGAATCTAAAAATGGTGTAGTATGTGCTAGTGCAGGGAACCATGCGCAAGGTGTGGCTTTATCATGCAAACTTTTGAAAATAAAAGGGACTATTTACATGCCTTCACCAACACCTAATCAGAAAATTGAACAGGTAAAAATGTTTGGTGAAGATTTTATTGAAATTAAATTAGTTGGTGATACCTACGATGATGCGTATCATGCTTCCATGCTAGAATGTGAAGCATTTCAAAAAACTTTTATTCACCCGTTTGATGATAAAAAAGTTATTGAAGGGCAAGCAACCATTGGCTTAGAAATTTTACAACAAGCAACAGAACCTGTCGATTATGTGTTCATTGCTGTAGGTGGTGGTGGATTAGCAGCAGGGTTATCAACGGTGTTTAAAGAATTATCTCCCAATACAAAAATTATTGGTGTAGAACCAGAAGGTGCACCATCTATGATGGTTTCAATTCAAAATAATAAAAACACAGAATTAGAGCATATTGAAAAATTTGTTGATGGAGCTGCCGTAAAGCGTGTGGGCGATTTAACCTTTAATATTTGTAAAGCCAATTTGCATGCTATGTTAACAGTACCTGAAGGAAAGGTGTGCGAAACTATTTTAGAGCTTTATAATAAAGATGCTATTGTGGTAGAGCCAGCAGGTGCTTTAAGTATTTCAGCGTTGGATTTTTATGCCGAAGAAATAAAAGGGAAAAACGTGGTATGCGTTGTAAGTGGTAGTAATAACGATATTACCCGAACCGCCGAAATTAAGGAGCGTGCCTTGTTGTATGCTAATTTAAAACACTATTTTATTATTTTATTCCCACAGCGTGCTGGTGCTTTAAAAGAATTTGTGGTCGATATTTTAGGTCCTAATGATGATATCACCCATTTTCAATATACCAAGAAAACCAATCGAGAAAATGGATCGGCAGTTGTTGGTATTCAATTAAAATCTGCAACCGATTTAGAACCTCTAATTGCCAAAATGAAACAACGTAATTTTTATGGCGATTACTTGAATAATAAACCCGATTTGTTTCAGTTTTTGGTGTAATAAGTTTTTTTTTAAATTTTTTAGCCGAAAACGTTTGAGTCTTATGCATATTATTGGCATGTAAATATTATATTAAGAATTTGATATTTCTTTAGGTGTGTTTTTCGTTTTAAAAGGTTTGTGCTAAATTATAGGTATCTTAGCAAGAGTAAAACCATATAATTTTAAACAATGAGTACTGATTTTTTAGAAATTCCAGAACAATATAAAATAGACACCTTACTGCATCAAAAAACCTATTTAACCAATGGTGAATTGATTGAATGGAAAGGTGAAACTGCCGAAGTGTATTCAACCATATCTTCAACTTCAGAATATAAACCTACTTTGTTAGGAACCATTCCGCAGTTAGGTGAAAAGGAAGCTTTAGAAGTGCTTAATTCTGCCTTATCAGCTTATGATAAAGGTCAAGGTTCATGGCCCACCATGAAAGTGATTGATAGAATTGCTTGCATGGAAAAGTTTGTAGAGCAAATGAAAACCAAACGTGAAGAGGTTGTTAAACTTTTAATGTGGGAAATTGGTAAAAACCTGCCAGATTCTCAAAAAGAATTTGATAGAACCGTCGATTATATTTACGATACTATTGAAGCCTACAAACAAATAGACCGAGATTCTGCAAAGTTTGAAAAAAGTGATGGTGTGTATGCACATATTCGTAGAGGACCTTTAGGGGTTGTTTTATGTTTAGGTCCCTACAATTATCCGTTAAATGAAACATTTACTTTGCTTATTCCAGCATTAATTATGGGTAATCCTGTAATTTTTAAACCTGCAAAATTAGGAGTACTATTAATTTCGCCTTTATTAGAAGCGTTTCAAAATAGTTTTCCAAAAGGCGTTGTTAACGTAATTTATGGTCGTGGTCGCGTATTGGCAACTCCAATTATGCATTCAGGAAAAATAGATGTGTTGGCGTTAATCGGTAATAGTAAATCTGCGAATGCTTTACAGGCGCAACACCCAAAAGGAAATAGATTACGTATGGTTTTAGGTTTAGAAGCTAAAAACCCAGCGATTGTTTTGCCTGATGCCGATTTAGATTCAACAGTCGATGAATGTATTGCAGGTACTTTGTCTTTCAATGGGCAACGCTGTACGGCGCTAAAAGTGTTGTATGTACATGAGTCTGTTGTAGATGAGTTTAACAAACGTTTCACAGCAAAAGTAGATGCGCTTAAATTTGGAAATCCATGGGAGTCTGGCGTTAAATTAACACCACTTCCTGAAGTAGAAAAACCAGGTTATATAAAAGAGTTAATTGCCGATGCTTTAGAGAAAGGCGCGAAAATTTTAAATAAAAAAGGAGGCGTAGTAACCGATAATTTTATTTCCCCAGCCGTTTTATATCCAGTTAATACGGGTATGGATGTGTATAAAGAAGAACAATTTGGCCCCGTAATTCCTGTAATTCCGTTTTCGGATATTGAAGAA
The DNA here is from genome assembly GCF_004341235.1 of Mariniflexile fucanivorans. Classification (GTDB taxonomy): domain Bacteria; phylum Bacteroidota; class Bacteroidia; order Flavobacteriales; family Flavobacteriaceae; genus Mariniflexile; species Mariniflexile fucanivorans. Next base: position 188,465 of record NZ_SLUP01000005.1, on the reverse strand, counting down.
CCTTTGCACGATATGGCAGAGTCTAACTACGGGCAACAAGTAAGTTTGTTTGGTAAAGATGTTAAAACTTTATCACCACTAATTGATACTTTAGTGAATCTGGTTTGTCGTGTAAATTTAAATAGTTCTTGTCAACGTGGTCCAGACGTTTATCCATTTACAGGAAGAAAAGATTCTGCGTATGGAACCTTAAGTGTTCACGATGCGTTGCGTTCATTTTCAATTAGAACTTTTGTGGCTTCAAAAGATAACGAGTACAACAATGCTATTTTAAAAGAATTATTAGATAAGAAAACGTCTAATTTTATTAGCACCGATTATATTCTTTAAAATCATCAAGAATCACTAAATTTTCTATTTAGTACATTTTTATTTAACTTTATTCATAATACCTTAAGGAGTAGTGTTTGCTACTCCTTATTATTTAGTGCAATATTTTTCACTGAAAAAAACTGTACGACTATTTTAGTATGGATATGTATATTTGGATTTACAGCCAATTTGTTAGTAAACTAAATAATTAACGTAAAAAACGACTTATTTTAATGAATAAACTAAATGATGATTAAAGACATTTTACCGATTTTACTCGTGGTTTTATTTTTCTTCAACTGTAAAAAGAAAGAATACGTAGACAAGATATACGAAAAACCAGAAATAGTAATGGAAGCTCCTTCAAATTTTCTTTCACCAGAAGAAAGTATGAAAACATTTTATTTGCCAGAAGGTTATAAAGTAGAGTTAGTGGCAAGCGAACCCATGGTAGACGAACCTGTAACCATTGCTTGGGATGGTGACGGACGCATGTATGTTGCAGAAATGAATACCTATATGCAAGATGTTGATGGTTCGGGCACCAATAGGTCTATTAGTAAAATAAAATTGCTTGAAGATACAGATGGCGATGGCAGAATGGATAAAAGTACCGTTTTTATTGATAGTCTTTTGCTTCCACGAATGATACTGCCTCTTGAAAATGAACTTATTGTAAATGAAACTTTTTCGTATGATTTATGGAGTTATAAAGATACCGATGGCGATGGTGTAGCCGATAAAAAAGAACGTGTTTATTACAACCCAAATCGTCGCGGTGGAAATTTAGAACATCAACAAAGTGGTTTGCTTTGGAATTTAGATAACTGGGTTTATACAACTTACAACCCAATACGTTTTAAATTTCAAAAGAATAAAGTTATTGTAGATTCTCTTGAAAACATGCCTAGTGGGCAATGGGGTTTAACCCAAGATGATATGGGAGTTATGTATTATTCTTCGGCAGGAAGTGAAAATCCAGCTTATGGTTTTCAACAGCCAGCGGCATATGGAAATTATAACCCTGAAGGCAGGTTGTCAGAAGGTTTTATGGAGCCTTGGCCAGTGGTTGGTACACCCGATGTGCAAGGAGGTCCGGATAGATTGCGTCCCGATAACACCCTAAACCATTTTACTGGCGTGGCAGGACAAGAAATATTTCAAGGTCATAGATTACCTCCTTCAACTTATGGTGATTTATTTATTCCAGAACCTGTTGGTAGACTTATTCGTCGTGCTAAAGTAAAAATTGAAGACGGCAAAAAAGTATTATACAATGCGTATGATCAAGCTGAATTTATGGCATCAACCGATTTGAATTTCAGACCCATACAAGCAAAAACAGGCCCCGATGGTGCGTTGTATATTGTAGATATGTATCGAGGTATTATTCAAGAAAGTAATTGGACTAAAAAAGGAAGTTCATTGCGCCCTGTTATTATTCGTAAAGAATTAGATAAAAACATAGGTAAAGGAAGAATTTACAGAATTGTACATGAAGATATTAAACCAGACAGTAAAAAACCCAATCTTTTAGGTAAAAAAGCTTCAGATTTAATTGAATATTTAGGACATAAAAACGGTTGGTACCGAAATACAGCACAAAAATTAATCATTCTAAAAGATGATAAATCGGTAATTTCAGAATTAAAGGAAATAGCTTCAGATAATAATTCGTGGTGGATTAAATTATTTGGAACCGATATGGATTTAGGAATTCAACGTGTACATGCGTTATGGACTTTGGAAGGATTGGGCGTGGTAGATAAAGCATTAATTAAAGAAAAGTTTTTAGATGAAGACGAAAGAGTGCGTGTTACAGCCATTCGATTAAGTGAGAAATTTTTAAAAGCTGGAGATACTGATTTGTTTTCTAGTTTAGAAAAATTGGCTTCAGATGGATCTTTAGAAGTTGCAAATCAATTAGCGCTAAGTTTACGTTATAGCAAAGACAAAAAAGCGACTGATATTCTTAATAAAATTGGTGCGAAATATGAAAGTAATGAAATTGTATCACACTCTGTAAAAGAAAGTTTAAAGAAAGACGATTCAAGATTAGCACAATTAAAAACACGTTTAGCCGCTAAAGGATTAGGAGATAAACAAAGTATTTTTAGAGGCTACGATTCGTATAATCAGCTTTGTATTACATGTCACGGCATCGATTTAAAAGGTGTGCCAACTGAAGATGGAACACTTATAGCGCCTACGTTAATTGGAAGTCCTAGAGTTACAGGTGATGAAAAAGGGAAACTTAGTAAAATTTTATTGAACGGACTTATTGGTCCTATTGATGGTACAGATTATGGAATTATGATGCCATTAAAAGCGAATGACGATCAATGGATTGCAGATGTGCTTACCTATGTTAGAGCTATGAATGATATAGATGGTGTTCATAAAAATGTTGTTAAGAAAGCCAGAGAACAATCTAAAGACAGAGAGGATTACTGGACTTTGAAAGAACTTGAAAAAGAAAAATAACATTTTCAAAAAGTTTAAGTAAATAAAAAAGTTGGATGAGAATCCAACTTTTTTATGCGATGGTTTTAAATCTTATAATTTAACTGTAAAAGTATCGCTCTTGGTAAAATAGGCACCACAACAAAACTAGCATCAGGATTTGCTTCGATAAATTCAGAAGTTGCTCCATTAGCATTCGCTGCAAAAGTGTTAGCGCCATAAAAATTTGCTAATCCATCAGAGTTTAGAAGATTGGTAGCTAATATATTGGCAGATAAATGACTATTTATTTTATATCCAATGCCTGCATCAAAAACACTATAAGCAGCCAATTGAAACGCATTGGCAACATTGCCTTCACGTTTGCCCATATAACGCCATTTTATAAAAGAAGCTGTTTTGTTTTTATTGTATTCAGCAACTACATTAAACATTAATTTAGGGTTGGAGGGTAGGGTGTTTCCTGAATAATCTGTGGTGCTATCATCACTCGTATCTACACTGTCAGCGGCATCGTAAATAAACCATTTAGTAGCTTTCGGATTTTGAATAACCCCATTAAATCGGAAAGCAAAATATTCTAAAGGTGTATATACACTTTCCCATTCTAACCCAATAGTTCTTGATGTGTTAAATTGAATGGGTGTATAGAAGATGCTACTGGTATCTTCATCAAATTCAAAATTAGTAACGCCAATATTTTTAAGTTCACTCCAAAATAAAGTGGTTGCGAATGAAAAGTCTTTTAAATTAGATTTTAATCCTAATTCAACCTGATTAATATCCTGTACTTCTCCTTTTTTGTTGATAGGAACGTTCGCGAAATTGTTGAAATAATAATTCAGTTCTGGAGCTTTATGTCCTTTTGAAAAACGTCCAAACAAAGCAGCATCATCTGTTATTTTATAATTAATTCCCGTAGAATAGGAAACATAATTATAGGTGTAGTTAAAAGCATCTTGCTCGCCAGTAGGCTGTAAAATGTTATTATCGTAAGCAGTGTTTTCATCACCATCTAAACCACCAGATTGCGTGAATGGCGCAAATCGATCGTTGCTTCCTTTGTGTTTAATGGTTTCAAAACGCACACCTAAATCAAGTTGAATATTGTCTGAAAGTTTCCAGCGGTCGTTTGCAAAAGTGGCTAATTGCGTAATGTTAGCTCTACTATTGGTAAAAAACAACGCACCATAATTACTCACACCATAAGCATCAGATAAAGCCATAACAGGCTCCCCAGGATTCTCTAAAGTAACTTGTAGTATTCTAGGGTTGTTTTCATAGGTTGAAAAAGCAAAACTACCTTGTGTAAATACCGAAGTATCTGAAAAACCAGAAGCCAATCCAAAATTTAAATCATGGTTTTCCCATTCTTTCCTAAGGGTAAATTGTTGCATAAATTCATCGGCATCATTATCCTTATACCATGTTGAGGTACCCATAACAGCATCGTTAGGGAGTGTGCCAGCGGTTAAATATTCAGATGGTTCACCGCTTGTAACACCAGTATTATCAATTCTAGCTAACTCATTTCCTGAATTTGCATCACGAAATACAATTTGTCCAGCAGGAAAAGGGTTTTGATAACTAACTAAAGCATAAACTGTAGGGTCGCTAATAGATACAAAAGCATTACTTATAGAGGTTTGCCAATTGGCACTTTTTGAAGAAAACTTCATGTTGTTTTTAAAAGACCAGCTGTTTCCTAAATTCTGAAAAACATCAAAACCAAAAGCTAAATCTTTAGCATGAACTCCTTGCGATGGATCAAAGCTGTTGGTGTTATTTAAATTTCTACCATCAGGAATATTAGCATGAAATTCTGGCATCATTAAAGCGGTAGAGTTGAAATCCAGACCAAAAGCCGCTTTTGGGTTATTCCAATCTGTAGCTGCAAGGCCGTTATATCGGTTTGTGTAATCGTTTAAATATTTTCCGTAAAGTTTTAAATAACCACTAGAGTTTTCTTTAATAACGTTGAATTTAAACTGTCCCCCTTTACTAAAAGTAAAATCTGTATTTCTAGCACCCTCATCAAGTCTGTAGTGTCCGCCAGCATTAAAAAACCAGTCGTTTCCCAAAGCGCCACCTAAAACACCATCTACTCTATATAATGGGTTGCCTTCTCCTTGAATCCCACTTTGTAATTGTATTTCACCACTTAGGTCTTCAGTGTAATTCCTAGAAATAAAATTATAAACACCACCAGGGGCATTCATCGCCGTAATGGAAGCGCTTCCGCCTCGTAATGCTTCTACTTTTGAAGTTGTTAAATCGGTACGATGAAAAAGATCCGATCCATAATAAGAGTGTTGCACTAAACTAACAGGCAAACCATCTTCTTGTAATGATACATAATACCAACCCAAATCGTCTTCGGCAGCAGCCGAAATACCTCGGGTGTAAACTTTGGTGAATACCTCGCCCGCAGAAGCATCAGCAAAAGTGCCAGGTATATTTTGAAGTAAATTGGCAGTTCCTTGCGGATAAACTTGTTGAATGTCTTTGGCTGTAAGGGTGCTAACAGAAGTGTTAGACTCTATGTGAGTTCTAGGGTTAAAAGTACCGGTTACAACTACCGTGTGTAGGTTTAGCAAATCGGTTTGTAAAGTATATGAAAACGTTTTATTGTTTGCATTAACTTCAATGGAAGTTTCAATGGTTTTATATCCTAAATGAGAAATAATCAGATTATAATTACCCGTTGGCACATTATTAATATTGAAATATCCATCCATATTTGTGGTTCCATATAAATGAGAAGTTGTGTTTAAAACAACAGTAGCACCTTCAATGGGTTTGTTGTTACTGTCTTTAATTGTTCCGCTAATGGATGTTTGAGCAAAGATAGAAACCGTGGAGGCTATTATCAATAAGGTAATGATATACTTAATTTTGATCATAAATAGGGATGATTTTTGTGTTTTATAAAATGAATGCAAATTTAAAAAATATATCATCATTCCTGTTTATATAAAATCACTGAAAGCGTTTAAACAAGTGTTTCAAATTTTATAAAATTTTGAGTAAATGGATGTGTTTTCTAATTTTTCTATCTAAAACGTTGTTATTCTGAAAAGAAACTAATTGGTTTCTAAGGCTCTTTGTAATAATAATCGTTTGATGAATCATGATTTTACTGATATTTTTAAATGTAAAAAAATTGTATTTTGCAAAGTGAAATTATTCAAACACTTTGAGTGAAAGCAAACAAAAAAAAGATTGAACCTTATAAAGCGGATGGCGTTGTCTATCATGCCGATACTTGTTTGCCATTAACGGACGCTTTCAAACGAAAAAAAATAAAGTTCAAAGCACTTGCAAGACATACCTATCCTGGTGATAGATTAGATGAAAACACATTGGGTTTGAATAGCTTGGGGTACTGGGATGCTAATGAATCTCAAGATTGGGGTTTGGATTGGCATAGAAATGAAGGTATAGAATTTCATTTTTTAGAATCTGGCAGCATGCCTTACGCGCAGGAAGGTAAAGAAGTGTTGCTTACACCAAATCATCTTACCATTACCCGACCTTGGGAAGCGCATAAAGTGGGAAACCCGCATATTGGCATGGGAAAATTTTATTGGGTAATTATAGATTTGGGTGTGCGGAGGCCACATCAAGATTGGGTTTGGCCCGATTGGATAACCTTAACACCACAAGATTTATCAAGGCTAACCACCATTTTAAGACAAAATGAAAAATCTATTTTAAAAACAAATCAAAGTATAAAAGATTGTTTTTCTCAACTTAATAAAGCGATTAATACAGACGAAAATGGCAGTAGTGCTTCTAAAATAAGAATCCTTATTAATTATTTACTTGTAAATTTACTTGATTTGCTCGATACGAATGATATAGTATTGAATGAATCATTAACGGATAGTTCCAGAAGTGTTCAATATTTTTTAAAAGAACTTGAAAAGAATTTATCAGAGCAATGGACCATTGAACTCATGGCACAATCTGCTGGTGTGGGATTAACACGATTTACATACCATTGTAAGCAAATTACAAACTTAACACCCATGCGTTATTTAACTATGAAGCGTTTGGATATGTCTAAAAAAATATTTCAAAGTAATAACAACTTAACCATTGCCGATGTAGCCTATATGTGTGGTTTTGCATCTAGTCAATATTTTGCAACTGTTTTTAAAAAACATGAAAAATGTTCGCCTAACGAATATAGAATGAAGTGTGAAGTGGCTAATTTGGAATTGGTTTAGCGTATTTTTTTTTGTTTGATATTTTTCACTGAATAAAAATAAACGGGTTTTTTATTCTAATACCTTATTTTCACAATGTTATCATGATTCTAATGTTTCAATATTATAAATTGTGTCATTCACAAATTATGAAACTTGATTTCGTGAGAAATATTTTTTTTATACCATGAGAATATAGTTCGTAAAAGGATATAACTCTAAAATTAAACCACTAAACTGAATCATTTAAAAAATGGAGAACATTAACAAAAACCGACTTTTCCTAGCCAGTTGTCTCGCATTAATTACAACAGCCATGACTTTTGCCATACGGGCAAGATTAGAAACCGTTTTCGGACCGGAAGGTATCGGTTTAACTTTAGAGCAATTAGGTTATGCTTTTGCTCCTGCGTTTTTTGGGTTTACAATCGCCATGATTATTGGTGGGCCTTTAGTGGATTTGTTAGGAATTAAGAAAATCACGTGGATGGCATTCGTTACACACGCCATTGGTATTGTGTTAACGCTTATGGCAGATTCCATGACGTCGCTATTTATAGCAACTTTATTTGTAGGTGTAGGAAACGGTATGGTAGAAGCTGCATTAAACCCAATGATTGCATCCATGTACACCACCGAAAAAACAAAAATGCTTAACAGGTTCCATGTATGGTTTCCTGGTGGGATCGTTATTGGCGCTTTAGTTGGTTGGCTTGTTATGGATCTTATGGGCTTAAGTTGGCAAGTTATGGTAGCAACCTTGTTTGTACCATTAGTGCTTTATGCGGTTTTGTTTTTCGGACAAAAAATGCCAGTAACCGAGCGTGTTCAGTTAGGGGTAAGTAATAAAACCATGTTTTCAAGTGTTTTCAAACCCTTGTTTCTGTTTATGGTTTTCTGTATGCTGTTAACAGCGGCTTCAGAGCTTGGTACTACACAACGTATTGAATCGCTTTTAAAAACATCCGTCGAAGCACCTTTATTAGTGCTTGCTTTTATAAATGGTATTATGGCTTTAGGCAGATTGTTTGCTGGTCAAGTAGTGCATAAATTAAAACCATCTGGCATGTTATTATATTCAGCAATCTTCACTTTTATAGGATTGTGGTTACTTACGGTTACAAGTGGTGGAATGATATTTGTCGCAGCTGCGGTATTCGCTGTTGGAGTCACCTTCTTTTGGCCAACCATGTTGGGGTTTGTCGCAGAATATTTACCAGAAACAGGGGCGTTAGGGCTTTCAATTATGGGTGGCGCAGGCATGTTTTCAGTATCTATAGTATTACCAATTATGGGGAATTTAATGGATAATGCAAGTGCTGGCGAAGCATTACGAACCATGTCTATTTTACCTGCCATTCTTATTGTGGCGTTTTTAGGATTAAACATATATATGAAGAAAAATAAATCTTTAAATAAAGAACACGTATAAATTTATTATGGCTAGAAAATTAAGAATGGGAATGGTCGGTGGTGGCATCGGTTCATTTATTGGAGATGTACACCGAAAAGCAGCTGCCATTGATGGTATGATAGAATTAGTATGTGGTGCTTTCAGTAGTACTGAAGAAAAATCTATAGCATCCGGAAAAGACCTTAATTTAAATGAAAGCAGATGTTATAAAACATTTGAAGACATGATTCATAAAGAACAAGAGTTGCCAGAAGATGTAAGAATGGATTTTGTTGCGATTGTAACACCTAACCACATGCACTTTCCGCCTGCAAAAATGGCGCTAGAAAATGGCTTCCATGTTATTTGCGATAAACCAGTAACGCTTACACTTGAAGAAGCTACCGAACTTGAAACCGTTATAAAAAATAGTGGTAAATTATTTGCACTTACGCATAATTACACGGGTAATTCTATGGTAAAACAAGCGAAAGCTATGATTGCAAAAGGCGAGTTGGGTAAAATTAGAAAAATTCAAGCGCAGTATCTTCAAGGTTGGTTGTCCACTTCTTTAGAGAAAACAGGGCAAAAACAAGCGGCATGGAGAACAGATCCAAAAAGATCGGGAATTGGTGGCGCTTTAGGTGATATTGGTACGCATGCCGAAAATTTAATAGAATATATTACAGGATTAAAAATTGAGGAAATAGCTGCCGATTTAGGTGTTTTTGGAGAAGGTCGCGTTTTAGATGATGATGGCAACATGCTAATCCGTATGGAAAATGGTGCCAAAGGAAGTATTTCCATTTCACAGATTGCTTTAGGTGAAGAAAATAATTTATCTGTGAGGGTTTATGGGGAAAAAGGAAGCTTGGAATGGCATCAAGAAAACCCGAATGAATTAATCACACGTTGGTTAGAGGAACCTAAAAAAATATACACCCCAAATGGAAACGGGTTGCATGCTGAAGCTTTAGAAGTTTCAAGAATTCCATCGGGGCATCCAGAAGGCTATTTGGAAGCTTTTGCCACTATTTATAAAAATTTCGCCAAACATATTTTAGCTTTTAATACGGGAGAAACCATAAAGAAACCAGATTACCCAACCATTGAAGATGGTATTAGAGGTATGAAATTTATTTATGCAGCCGTTGAAAGCGACAAAAATAATACAGCTTGGACAAAAATTTAAAATAATTAATACGTCTCAGTTCCTCCCCTTTGGGGAGGTTAGGTGGGGCTTTTAGAATATAGATATGAAAACAATCAAAGGACCAGCCATTTTTTTAGCGCAATTTGCAGGAAGCGAAGCACCATTTAATACGTTAGATAATTTATGTAAATGGGCTGCCGATTTAGGTTATAAAGGCATTCAAATTCCCACATGGGAATCTGGATTAATCGATATTGAAAAAGCTGCAGAAAGTCAAATTTATTGCGATGAAATAAAAGGAAAAGTAAATTCATACGGTTTAGAAATCACCGAACTTTCAACACATTTGCAAGGGCAATTAGTTGCTGTTAATCCAGCTTACGATACCTTGTTTGATGGTTTTGCGCCAGATAAAGTAAAAGGAAACCCAAAGGCAAGAACCGAATGGGCTATCGATTTTGTTATAAAATCTGGAACTGCAAGTGGTAGATTGGGTTTAAAATCACACGCATCATTTTCAGGTGCTTTATTATGGCACACCATGTATCCGTGGCCTCAGCGTCCGCAAGGTTTAGTGGAAATGGGTTTTGAAGAATTAGCGAAACGTTGGTTGCCAATTTTGAATCATTTTGATGAACATGGAGTGGATATTTGTTATGAATTGCATCCAGGTGAAGATTTACACGATGGCACTTCTTTTGAACGTTTTTTAGAAGCCACAGGAAACCATAAACGTGCTAATATTTTATACGACCCAAGTCATTTTGTGCTTCAACAGTTGGATTATTTAACGTTTATAGATTATTACCACGAACGTATTAAAGCATTTCATGTGAAAGATGCCGAGTTTAATCCGTCAGGAAAACAAGGTGTTTACGGTGGGTATTCCGATTGGAAAGATCGTGCTGGAAGATTCAGATCTTTAGGTGACGGACAAGTAGATTTCTCAGGAATATTTTCTAAACTAACCACTTATGGGTGTGATGTTTGGGCAGTTATGGAATGGGAATGTTGTATAAAATCGTCTGCTCAAGGCGCTCGAGAAGGTGCACCATTTATTCAAAGTTATATTATTGAAGCTGCAGAACGTAGTTTTGATGATTTTGCAGGGGCAAAACCAGATGAAAATTATTTAAAAAAGATATTAGGTATCTAGAAATTAATATTAAAAATTAGGTGTTGTTATGATGAAGCAAGTTGTTTTTTTAGTAATCAGTCTTTGTTTTTTTACAAAAGGATTTTCCGAGAATGTAGATAAAGGTAAAATAAAAGTGTTGATTGTTGATGGTCAAAATAATCATTCGGTATGGCCAAAATCGACCATCATGATGAAGCAATATTTAGAAGAAACCAATTTATTTGAAGTTGATATTGAAAGAACTCAATATTTAAACAATAGCGAAACACACAAGGACTGGTTGCCATTGGCAAATGTTCAGGAAGGTGTTGAAGGGAAGCCAATAACTGACCCAAATTTCAATCCTGATTTTTCTAAATACGATGTCGTTATTTCTAATTTCGGATATAAAGCTGCTTCGTGGCCTGAAGAAACACAACAAAAATTTGATGATTATATAAAAAATGGTGGTGGTTTTGTAAGTGTACATGCTGCTGATAATTCTTTTCCAGAATGGGAAGCATACAATAAAATGATTGGTATTGGCGGCTGGGGCAATAGAACCGAAAAAAATGGTCCCTATTTTTACATAGACGAATATAATAAGCCTAAAAAAGATTACACTCCAGGACCTGGAGGTAAGCATGGTAAAAGAGAAGATTTTCTGGTAACTATTTACAATAAAAAACACCCAATAACAAAAGGTTTGCCATTAACTTGGATGCATGCAGACGATGAATGTTACGCTTATATGAGAGGGCCTGCTGAAAATGTAACTGTTTTAGCAACAGCAGTTAGTACGTTAAAAGCTTCTGAATTACAGCAAAAAGAACCTGTGGTTATGACCATCAAATATGGTAAAGGTAGAGTGTTTCATACCACATTAGGGCACGACACAACAGCACTGGAATGTGTTGGTTTTATAACGCTTCTAAAAAGAGGTGTGGAATGGGCAGCAACTGGTAAAGTAAAACAAACAAATATTCCAAGCGATTTTCCAACAGAAAGCAAAACCTCCACAAGAGAATTTCAATATAAAAAGTAGTTTTCAAAGAGTAGGATAACAAAATAAGTTTCCTGATATTTTTCATTAGGTGAAAAATGCTTAATATTTGGTATTTAGATTCTTAGATAATTTGTTTTTTTTTGATTAGGATTGTCTTATGTATGAAATTATATAAAATAAAGTCTTAAAAAGTAGAGATATTCATAATTTTATCAAAAAAACCACCTAATTTTAACAGACGTAATGAATAAAATCATAATTTTACGTCATGAATACATTAAAAAATAAAATACGTCCTTCATCACCCGGTTTCCGCGCGAGTATTACTCGTCGCAGCTTCTAGTCTTTCAATGAGCAAAAACCAAAACGTAATTTAATTTTTTAGAGTGTATAGAATTTCATCCATAAAGTTTCAAAGTTTATTTAATATAGTCATCAACACATATTTAATGTGTCGCATCTATCCGCGTCGCCCTTAGTGGCGCGCTTTATTTTTTGAACTAGGTGAGTCCAGTTCAGTTAAAAAAAATTAACTTTAACTTTTAAATATATTTTAAATTATAATGGAAATTGTAATTGCAGATAAATCACATTCAAAATACGCAGAAACTATTTGCGATACTATTGCAGAATCAGCAGCTGTTAGAGGCACGGGTATTGCAAGACGGACCCCAGAATACATCACGAAAAAGTTGGAAAACGGGAATGCTGTTATTGCTTTAGATGGTGATAAATTTGCAGGTTTTTGTTATATCGAGTTATGGGGTCATGGTAAGTATGTGGCTAATTCTGGTTTAATTGTGCACCCAGATTATAGAAATATGGGACTAGCAAAAAAAATAAAGCATAAGGTTTTTAAACATTCCAGAACCAAATTTCCAGATGCTAAAGTTTTTAGTATTACTACGGGTTTAGCTGTTATGAAAATGAATACCGATTTGGGTTATAAACCTGTACCGTTTTCAGAATTAACAGATGATCCAACTTTTTGGGATGGTTGCCAAACTTGTAAAAATTATGATGTTTTAACACGTACCAACAGAAAAATGTGCTTGTGTACAGGCATGTTGTACGACCCGAAAGCTAAAAAATTTGAACCCAAAAAAATAAAAGAAAAAGTTTTTAATAGACTTAAAAGCATAAAACAAACCATGTTTTTAAAAAAGGATAAGAAGTAATGTTAGTTGGAGATTTTTAATGACATCAAAAGTTGATTTTGTTGTTGAAAATATGGGTAGGTTTTACCAAAATTAAGAGTCATATAAATTAAATGAATACAATATTAGACATAGAAATTGATAGCGTGATAGAAGAAGCAGAATCATTTTGTGCAGAAGCAGGGATAGAAATAAAATTGGTGTATAAACTTTCTAATAGATCGTTAGAAATTATTTCAGAAAGGTCCAAAGAACTGCCTACTCTGTATTTTGTGAGTGTTGAAATGCTGAAAAAACGTGTAGAAAACGGATGCTTTATATTGAAAAAAGAGGATCAAATTATTGGCCATATTTTTGTTCATGAGCATCAAGTTAAAGGGCATTTTGTTTATGAGCGTTCTTCTTTGTGGGTAGATAATGCCTACAGAAGTTACAACCTTGGTTTGTTGTTGATGGCTAGAATAACTGAATTTTACAGTGATACATTTCTTATCTCCATAGCGCAAACACCTAAAGTACATCATTACAATGAATTGTTGGGAATGACACATGTTACTTTGTCTAAAATGTCAGCGGTATTAGTGCAAGAACTTGAGAAGTTAGGAAAGTTACGAGACGAATTAAATTTCAAGTACTATGTGAACGCCTGTTTTGAAGCAGAAATAAGAGAATTAAAATAAATAAAAATAAATTAACAAAAATTCCCTCTCCTTTGGAGAGGGTTAGGGAGAGGATATGAAAAAACTAGTAATAGCATATAGTGGCGGTTTGGATACGTCGTACTGTGCAGTAAGTTTATCAAAAGAATTTGAAGTACATGCAGTAAGCGTAAATACAGGTGGATTTACAAAAACTGAAATTGACCATATAGAATCAAACGCCTATAAAATGGGTGTTACAAATTACAAGAATATTGATGCCGTAGCTACTTTTTATCAAAAAGTAGTGAAGTATTTAATTTTTGGAAATGTGTTAAAAAATAACACCTATCCATTATCGGTAAGTGCAGAACGTATTATTCAAGCTATTGAAATTGTTGAATATGCTAAAAGCATTAATGCAGAATATATTGCTCACGGTAGTACAGGTGCAGGAAACGATCAAGTACGTTTCGATATGATATTTCAAACCTTGGCGCCAGAAATTAAAATAATCACGCCAATTAGAGATGAAAAATTAACCAGACAGGAAGAAATCGACTATTTAAAAGCCAATGGCATCGATATGTCTTGGGAAAAAGCAAAATACTCAATCAACAAGGGACTTTGGGGAACGAGTGTTGGTGGATCCGAAACCTTAACATCGGATAAACCATTACCAGATAGTGCGTATCCGTCGCAGTTAAAACATACCGAAAATGAAAAAGTAAAATTAACGTTTGAAAAAGGCGAGTTAGTAGCTGTAAACGGTATTGAGAATGATCCTGAAATTAATATTGAAACCTTAAATAATCTAGCAAAAGCATATGCTATTGGTCGTGATATTCATGTGGGTGATACTATTGTTGGCATTAAAGGGCGTGTTGGTTTTGAAGCACCAGCTGCATTAATTACCATTAAAGCACACCATTTATTGGAAAAGCATACGCTTACAAAATGGCAATTACAGCATAAAGAATATTTAGCAAGTTTCTATGGGATGCATTTACATGAAGGTCAGTATTTAGATCCTGTAATGAGAAACATTGAAGCCTTTTTACAAAGTAGTCAAGAAAAAGTGACAGGTGATGTAACGGTTACTTTAAGACCATACCATTTCACATTAGATGGCATTAGTTCGGAACATGATTTAATGAGTGCTAAGTTTGGAAGTTACGGTGAAGAAAATAAAGGTTGGACTGCCGATGAAGCTAAAGGATTTATTAAAATCTTAGGAAACCAGAACAAAATATATCATCAAGTAAATTCATAGTAGCTTTGATGAAACAGTCAGGTTTTTTAAAGCTGACAATTTCGAAAGTTAAAATAGTATTAAAATGAAAAGAAGTGAGTCATTTCGACGAAAGGAGAAATCGCATAATTTTAGAAATCTACTTTATGTGATGTCTCAATCGTGCCTCATTTCGACATGACGATAGAATAAAAAACAGTAGAACAATGAAAAACATCCAAGTCGGAATTATTGGAGGCGCAGGTTACACAGCGGGCGAATTAGTTAGATTGTTAATTAATCATCCCCATGCAGAAATCAACTTTGTATATAGCACATCCAATGCCGGAAATAAAATAAGCAGTATTCACCAAGATTTATTGGGCGATTTAGACATGAAATTTACAGACACTGTTAACCCAGAGGTTGATGTGTTATTTTTATGTTTAGGTCATGGAAACTCTATTAAGTTTTTATCATCAAATACCTTTTCTGAAAACACAAAAATTATTGATTTAGGAAATGATTTCCGACTTGAAAATGATAAAGTTTTTAATGGAAAAACCTTTGTGTACGGTTTGCCAGAATTACAAAGAGAAGACATAAAGAAAGCAAATTATATAGCCAACCCAGGTTGTTTTGCAACTGCTATTCAATTATCATTATTGCCGCTTGCGGAAAAAGGATTACTAAATAACGATGTACATATTAACGCAGTTACAGGTGCTACAGGTGCAGGAACATCATTGTCTGAAACCTCACATTTTCCTTGGAGAGATAATAACTTTTCGTATTATAAGCCTTTTACGCATCAGCATTTAGGGGAGATAAACCAGTCGGTTAAACAATTGCAAAACGGATTTGGTTCAGAAATTATTTTTATGCCAAATCGAGGCGATTTTTCAAGAGGTATTTTTGCAACTATGTATACTAGTTTTGATGGTACTTTAGAGGAAGCGAAAGAAATATTTAAAGCATTTTACAAAGATGCTAAATTCACGTTTGTGTCTGATGATATGTTGCATTTAAAACAAGTGGTGAACACGAACAAGTGTTTAATTCATTTACATAAACATAATAACAAATTACTGGTAACCAGTATTATTGATAATTTATTAAAAGGAGCTTCTGGACAGGCGATTCAAAATATGAATTTGATGTTTGGCTTAGAAGAAGCAACAGGATTGCAAATAAAAGCGACTTATTTTTAATCCTCCCCTAACCCCTCCAAAGGAGGGGAATGGATTGTGGTAAATAAAAATAAAGTAAAAAAACATGAGTAATCACGCCCAAGTTCCCCCTCCTTTGGAGGGGTTAGGGGAGGAATTTAATTAATATGAAAATAGCCATTATAGGAACTGGAAATTTAGGGAGTTCCATCGCCAAAGGACTTATCAATAATAAGTCGTTTACATCGTTGTATTTAGCTGATAAAAATACAGCGAATGTTGAGGTTTATAGAACCGAAGCTTATGTTACCGTTACAAACGATAATATAACGGCGGTTAAGGACAGCGATATGGTTATTTTTGCATTGCAACCTAAGCACATTAATGCTGTTTTGGAAAGTGTAGCATCGAAAATTACAGATAAACATATCATAATTTCGGTGGCTGCTGGTGTTGAAATTCCTAGAATTGAAGGGATTATTGGGAAAGACAAAAACATTATTCGTGTGATGCCAAATACAGCAATTTCTATTGGAAAGTCGATGACTTGCATTGCCGCTAATGAAAAAGCGCAAGATAAGGTTGGTTTAGCTCAAGAAGTTTTTAACCAATTAGGAACCACGTTGGTGATTCCAGAAGATTTAATTCAAGCTGCAACCGTTATTTGTGCCAGTGGCATTGCGTTTTGGATGCGCCTTGTGCGTGCGACTACACAAGGAGCTATTCAATTAGGTTTTGAAGCCCACGAAGCACATCAATTAGCAACTCAAACGTGTTTTGGCGCTGCGAGTTTATTACTAGAATCGGGTAAACACCCAGAACAAGAAATAGACCGTGTTACGACACCAAGTGGCTGCACTATTGAAGGGTTAAATGCCATGGAACATCAAGGTTTAAGCTCGGCTTTGATACAAGGTATTATTGCTTCTTTCGAAAAAATTAATCAAATTAAAAAGAATTAAAATGCCATTATTTGACGTTTATCCATTATACAATGTAACACCAGTTTCGGGCAAAGACATGCATGTTTATGACGAAAATTGTGTTGAATATTTAGACCTTTATGGAGGTCATGCCGTGATTTCTATTGGGCACTCCCACCCAAATTATGTTACTGCTATTACGAATCAGGTTTCGAAACTTGGTTTTTACTCTAATGCGATTCAAAATCCATTACAAGTTGAACTTGCTAATAAAATTGAAGCGCTTTCTGGTTGCAAAGGCTACGAATTATTTTTATGTAATTCCGGTGCTGAAGCCAACGAAAACGCATTGAAACTAGCATCGTTTAAAACAGGAAAATCACGGGTTGTCGCTTTTAAAAATGGGTTTCATGGGCGTACATCGGCAGCAGTGGCAGCAACCGATAATGCCAATATTATTGCCCCAATCAATGCCCAACAACAAGTCACTATTTTAGCGTTGAATGATGTTGAAGGTGTTAAAAGAGAATTAGAAAAAGGCGATGTTTGTGCGGTTATTGTAGAATTTATTCAAGGTGTTGGTGGTTTAGACCAAGGAACTGCCGAATTTTTCGAGCAAGTTGATAAACTTTGTAAAGCAAACAACACTTATTTTATTGCAGATGAGGTGCAAGCGGGTTACGGACGTTCTGGAAAATTCTTTGCGTTTCAGTATTACAATGTAACGCCAGAGGTAATTTCAATTGCTAAAGGTATGGGGAATGGATTCCCTATTGGAGGGATTTTAATTCATCCAGATATTGAAGCGAAACATGGTATGTTAGGTACTACCTTTGGTGGTAATCATTTGGCTTGTGCTGCGGGATTAGCAGTTTTAAATACCATTGAAGATGAAAATCTAATAGCTAATGTGAATACTATTTCTGAGTATTTTATTTCTGTGGCTAAAACTATTCCGCAGATAAAAAATATTAAAGGAAGAGGTTTAATGATTGGGTTGGAATTTGATTTTGAAGTTGGAGAACTTAGAAAAAAACTCATTTACGAACATCGCATATTTACAGGAGGCGCTTCTAATAAAAAATTAATTAGAATTTTGCCACCGTTAACCATTAAAAAAGAGCATGTTGATCAATTTTTCGAAGCTTTAAAAAAGGCTTTAAGCTAACATGTAAATTAAAAATTTTGAACTAAAAACTTAGAAAGCCTGAGAATTTAAAAGTTCAGAAAAAATAAGTTGCAAAGTTACTAAGTATCAAAGCTTTGAGTCTCAGAAACTTTGAAGCTTTGCAACTGAAAAAATAAAAAAAATGAATACGTTATTAAACATAGAAACAAGAAACGCTGTATTACTAAAAATGGCAGAACTTTTAGACAAAGAAAGAGACGCTATTATGAAAATCAATAAAGGCGATTTAGAAGCCTATGATGGTGATGATATTTCTATGTACGATCGTTTAAAAGTTGATGATTCAAAAGTAGATGAAATGATTAAATCTGCAACACATTTGGCTTCACAAGAAGACCCGGTTGGTGTAGAGCGTTTCAGCTTTAAACACGAAAACGGCATGCAGGTTTATAATAAAACAGCATCGTTTGGAACGATTTTGATTATTTATGAATCGCGTCCAGATGTAACAGTGGAAGCTGCGGGAATTGCTTTTAAATCAGGGAATAAAATTTTATTAAAAGGCGGAAAAGAATCTTTAAAATCGAATTTGAAGATTGTTGAATTATGGCACCAGGCTTTAAAAAGTCAAGGTGCTTCAACCGATTGGGTTGAATATTTACAATACAACAGAACCGAAACCCAAGCATTTTTAGAAAAACCGACACAGAAACTTGATTTAATCGTGCCTCGTGGTGGTGAACGTTTAATTGCTTTTGTAAAAGAACATGCTAATTGTCCGGTGATTATTAGTGGTCGGGGAAATAATTTCTTGTACGTTCATAAAGAAGCAGATCTAGATATTGCTTTAAAAGTGATTATTAATGCTAAAACTGCTAAAATTTCTGGTTGTAATGCTTTAGATAAGGTTTTAATTGATGAAAATCTACCTAATAAGGAGGCTTTTATTAAAACATTAATTTCAAAATTAAAAGAATTCAATGTGCAAATTTTGGGAGATGAAGCACTTGTGAAATTTGAAGGTGTTGAAGCTATTGAATCTTATGCTATTTGGTATAAAGAATTTCTAGATTATAAAATTGCTATTGCAGAAATAGAATCTAATGAAGCGACTATTGCTATGATAAACAAATATTCTGGAGGTCATTCAGCATCTATTATTACCACAAATAACGCAGTTGCTGAAACCTTTATGGAAAATGTAGACACAGCGGCGGTTTATCACAATGCTTCTACTCGTTTTACCGATGGAAGCCAGATGGGATTAGGTGGCGAATTAGCAATAAGTACCGATAAATTACACCAACGCGGACCCATAGGTTTACAACATTTAGTTACTAATAAATGGTATGTTCATGGAAATGGACAAATAAGATAAGCCCATAATGGGCATTTAAAACGCTTGCTATAAATTACAATTAACAAGCGAAGGTTTAAATAGATGAAGAAAAAACGCATATTACTTAAAGTTGGTTCCAACACGCTTACCAAAGAAACCGATAATATTTCTTGGGGTAAAATTGAAGATTTGGCAAATCAAATGGCAAAACTTCAAGATACTTGCGAGTTTATTATTGTAAGTTCTGGCGCTATTGCTGCTGCAAAACAGTTTGTTAAATTGGAAAGCAAGGGCAAGGAAATTAAGGTGAAACAAGCCTTGGCATCTATTGGTCAGCCGCATTTAATTCGTATTTATCAAGATATTTTTAGAGAGTGTGGCTTGGCAACATCACAATGTTTATTATCGTATTCCGATTTTGAAAAGGAACAAAGCCGAACCAATATTGTAAACACCATTAATGTGTTGGTTGCTAATAATTTCATTCCCATCATTAATGAGAATGATACTGTAGCGACTGATGAAATTAAATTTGGTGATAACGATAAATTAGGAGCGTTAACAGCATCCCTTTTAAAGGCAGATTTATTCATTATTGCAACCAATACAAACGGTATTTACACCAAAGAATCGATGGAAAATGGTACGCCAAAAACCATTGAATTGGTCGAAGATTTTGATGAATTAGCAAAACAAGTGGTCAATTCAAAATCATCACATGGTAGTGGTGGTATGCAGTCGAAAATAGAAGCTGCTTCAGTAGCAAAAAAAGCAAATATAGAAACATGGATTGTAAACGGTTTGGAAGATAATTTCATTGTGAATGCCTTCGAAAATAAAATTCAGTTTACTAAAATAAAATAAACCTGCAAGGTTTTAAATCCTTGTAGGTTTGATATAAAAACAAGAAGAATGAAACATTACATCTCCATACAAGATATAGATAATATCAACACTTGGATTCAGGAAGCTAAAGCATTAAAAAGAAATCCGCTTAACTATAAAGAATTAGGAAAAAATAAAACCTTAGGCCTGTTATTTTTCAATTCTAGTTTACGTACCCGTTTAAGCACGCAAAAAGCAGCTTTAAATTTAGGTATGGATCCTATAGTTATGAACGTTTCTGGTGATGCTTGGGGCATTGAATTTGGAGATGGAACTATCATGAATGGAAACACAGCAGAACATATCAAAGAAGCAGCGGCCGTAATATCTCAATACTGCGATATTATTGCGGTAAGAGCGTTTCCATCTTTAACGGATAAAGAAAAGGATGAAAGCGAGCAAGTACTTAAAGCATTTGTAAAATATGCTTCTGTGCCTATTGTAAATATGGAAAGTGCTACGGGTCATCCGTTACAAGCGTTAACCGATGCTATTACCATTTCAGAAAACACCAAAAAAGAAAGACCAAAAGTCGTTTTAAGTTGGGCGCCGCATATAAAAGCGTTGCCGCATGCTGTGGCAAATAGTTTTGTAGAAGCCATGCAAAAAATGGATGTAGAGTTTGTTATTACACATCCCGAAGGCTACGATTTAAATCCGGAAATTATTGGAGAAAGCACTGTAAATTACAATCAAAATGAGGCTTTAAAAGATGCCGATTTTGTATATGTTAAGAACTGGAGCAGTTATGGAGATTATGGAAAAGTATTGAATACCGACCCAAATTGGATGATTACTAAAGAAAAAATAGGAAATGCTAAATTTATGCACTGTTTACCAGTAAGACGGAATTTAATTGTTGAAGATGCTGTGTTGGATAGCGATAGTTCGTTAGTTATCGAGCAAGCAAATAACAGAACCTACGCCGCACAATTAGTGTTGAAAAAAATATTAGAAGATTTAAAGTAAATTCATAACGTCATTGCGAGGAACGAAGCAATCTTTTCATTAGAAACAGATTGATTCATTGTGAAAATCACATCGTATTGATAAATATAAAACATAACAAAAAACAAGTTCCCTTTCCAAAGGAAAGGGCAGAGTGAAAGAAATGGAAAAACTATCCATAGTAAAAATAGGAGGAAATATTATTGAGGACGATACGTCTTTAAACGCCTTTCTAAAACTATTCGCTAACTTAAAAGGTAAGAAAATTTTAGTACACGGCGGTGGAAAACGTGCCACGGCTATTGCTGCAAAGTTAGGAATTGAATCTAAAATGATAAACGGCAGACGCATCACCGATGCAGAAACTTTAGAAGTAATTACCATGGTGTATGGTGGTTTGGTAAATAAAAATATTGTAGCACAGTTACAAGCTTCAAATATAGATGCCATCGGGTTAACTGGAGCCGATATAAATAGTATGACTTCAGAAAAAAGACCTGTAAAAGATGTTGATTTCGGATTTGTGGGTGATGTTAAAAAAGTAGCTCATAATTCTATTGATAAATTAATTAAAGCCGATTTTACACCTGTTTTTTGTGCGATTACGCATGATGGAAAAGGACAATTGCTAAACACAAATGCTGATACCATTACATCACAATTAGCTGTCGGTATGAGTAATTTGTATGAAACTTCTATTTATTACTGCTTTGAATTAGATGGTGTTTTAAAAGATATCAACGATAAAAATTCGGTAATAAAACACATCGATTCTAGCTTATATAAAGAATTACTAGAACAAGGCATTATTGCAGATGGCATGCTTCCTAAATTGGAAAATTGTTTCGATGCTTTGAACCATGGTGTAAAAACCATCAACATGGGAAATACTAATATGTTAACCCAAGAAAATGATAATTTTACAAGAATAACCTTATAAAATGGCTTTAAAAGAATTAACAACCGATGCAATTGCACTATTAAAACAGTTAATAGAAACGCAATCATTTTCATCGGAAGAAGATCAAACAGCATCACATATAGAAGCTTGGTTTAAGCGAAATGATATTGAGTATAAACGAAATCAAAATAATGTTTGGGCAGTTAATAAGCATTTCGATGCTAGCAAACCCAACATGTTATTGAATTCGCACCACGATACGGTAAAACCAAATTCAGCATATACCAAAGATCCGCTTAAAGCCATTGTTGAAGATGGTAAATTATACGGTTTAGGTAGTAATGATGCTGGTGGATGTTTGGTTTCCTTAATAGCAACCTTCACCCATTTTTACAATCATAAAGATTTAAAATATAATTTAATTTTAGTCGCTTCCGCGGAAGAAGAAAGCAGTGGTCCAAACGGGTTAAACTCCATGCTGAAAATCATACCTAAGATTGACGTCGCTATTGTAGGTGAACCAACCTTAATGAATTTAGCGGTAGCCGAAAAAGGTTTGGTGGTGTTCGATGCTAAAGTGAAAGGAACGGCAAGTCATGCAGCACATCCAAATGATGACAACCCTATATATAAACTGATTGAAACTTTACAATGGTTTAAAGATGTGAAATTTGAAAAAACCTCGGAAGCTTTAGGCGACGTGAAACTAACAGTCACACAAATAAACGCTGGAAAACAACATAATGTGGTACCTGCCGATGTAGAATTAGTCATCGATGTACGTGTAAACGATAAATATACCAATACTGAAATTGCTGAGTTTTTACAAAAAAACGCACCATGTTCTAGCATTGTGCCGCGAAGTTTACATTTAAATTCATCATCAATTCCAGTGAGTCATGATTTGATAAAAGCAGGAATTGCCATGGGAAGAATACCATACGGATCGCCAACATTATCAGATCAAGCTTGGTTGTCTTGTAAATCAATAAAAATGGGTCCTGGTGACAGCACACGTTCCCATTCAGCAGATGAATTTATTTATTTAAATGAAATAGAAGAAGGTATAGAAATTTATGTTGAATTGTTGAATCGGGTAATCGTTTAACGTCATAACGAGGAGCAAAGCGACGTGGTTATCTCATGAGTTGAAAACTAGTAAAAAGATCGCTTCACGTTGTTCGCAATGACGAAATTATAATTAACAAATAAACGCATAAACAAATAAACATTACAAAATGAAACTCTGGGATAAAGGCATATCAATCGATAAAAAAATAGAACAATTCACTGTTGGAAACGACCGAGAAATTGATGTCCATATAGCAAAATACGATGTGATAGCATCGAAAGCACATGCTAAAATGCTTCAAAAAATCGGGATTCTTACAACTAATGAGTTGGTCGAATTATTGGGTGGTTTAAAAAAGATTGAAACACAAATTGATAATGGTACTTTTGTAATTGATGACCAATTTGAAGATGTACACTCTAAAATTGAGTTTGAATTAACAAAAACTTTAGGTGAGGTAGGAAAAAAAATCCACACAGCTCGCTCTAGAAACGACCAAGTTTTAGTGGCTTTACAATTATACTACAAAGAAAATTTAGGCATTGTAAAAGATAAAACCAAAACACTTTTTGAAACCCTTTTAGGCTTAGCAGATACTTATAAAGACAAGGTGCTTCCGGGTTACACACACTTGCAAGTCGCTATGCCATCATCGTTCGGATTATGGTTTTCGGCGTATGCAGAGGTATTGATTGATGATGTGTATTTGCTAGATGCCGCTTTAAAAACTGTCGACCAAAACCCATTAGGATCTGCGGCTGGTTATGGAAGTTCATTCCCAATTGATAGGGAATTTACGACTAAAGAAATGAATTTTTCAACGCTTAAATACAATGTAGTGGCAGCACAAATGAGTCGTGGCAAAAGTGAGCGTACCATTGCGGCAAGTTTAGGGAGTTTATGCAACACCATGAGCCGTTTTGCTATGGATGTGTGTTTGTATATGAGTCAGAATTTCGGGTTTATTTCCTTTCCAGATGAATTAACTACAGGAAGTAGCATCATGCCTCATAAGAAAAATCCAGATGTTTTTGAATTGATTCGTGGTAAATGTAATAAGATACAAGCACTGCAAACGGAAATGGTTTTAATAACGAATAATTTACCTAGTGGATACCACAGAGATTTTCAGTTATTAAAAGAAAATATGATTGCTGCTTTCGAAGATGTAAAAGATATTTTAGATATTTTCAATTTCTCTATTAAACAAGCCATTGTAAAAGATGTTGATGTGCATAACGATTTGTATAAATACCTTTTTACAGTCGATAATATTAATACACTAGTTGTTGAAGGACAAAGTTTTAGAGAAGCCTACCAAAAAATAGGCGGTCAAGTTCAAGATGGAACTTATAAACCAGATACCTCTAAAAAACATACGCATGTTGGTAGTATTCATAATTTGTGCTTGGATAAGATAAAAGCTAAATTTCCTTTATAGAAATAATTAAAATTTGTTCCTGTGCCAATAAATAAAACGTTTCTAACTTTTTGTCTTTCTTTAGTTATGCTGAATAGTTTTTCACAAAATGAAATAATTCCGTTATGGAATGGAGATATTCCAAATAGTCAAAAATCTAACGACAAAGAAATTGTTTTAAGTACGGATGCAACACGAATTTCATTAGTCCAAACACCAACGTTAGAAGTGTTTTTACCAACTAAAAAAAGTGCAACAGGAAAGGCTGTTATAATTTGTCCGGGTGGGGGCTATAAATATGTTGTTTACGATTGGGAAGGTACAGATATAGCAAAATGGTATAATTCGAAAGGAATAGCTGCATTTGTTTTAAAATACAGATTGCCAAATTCAAAATCGGTAAAAGTATCTTATGAAGCACCTTTGCAAGATGCGCAACGTGCTTTGAGAATAGTGCGTTCACAAGCTGAGAAATGGCAAGTAAACCCAAACAAAATTGGTATTATGGGTTTTTCAGCTGGTGGTCATGTTGCGTCTACTTTAGGGATTCAATTTGATAAGCCAAACATTTTTAAAGAAACTACCATTGATGCTATTTCTGCAAGACCCGATTTTATGATATTAATTTATCCCGTTGTCACCATGAAAACGGATTATACACACAAAGGATCTCGATTGAGTTTATTGGGTGAAAATCCGACAGATGTCTTAATAAATCAGTATTCAAATGAATTACAGGTTACTGAAAACACACCTCCAACATTTATAGTGCATGCTACTGATGACGCTGCAGTGCCAGTAGAAAATAGTTTGAATCTATACAAAGCTTTAAAGGATAAAGGCGTTAAAACGGAAATGCACATTTACCCGGAAGGTGGACATGGTTTTAGTTTAGCTATAGGAAGTGGTTATTTACAAACATGGCCCGACAGATTGTTTGATTGGTTACAAAGTTTTTAATTTCTATATAGAAAATTCAAGTTATTATGGTAGAAGTAAAACAATCGTTAGTACACGGGAAAGGTGTTTTTGCAACTCGAAATATTAGAAAAGGTGAATTGTTGGCGACCTGTGATATGGCACTTATTCATGTGAATGAAAATTTGCCAGAAGTTTTAGCGACACTTCAATTTCCTTGGATTGAAGAATATGATGCTATTTGCATTAGTGATGTGGGTAGTTTTTTTAACCATAGTAATGAACCAACTGCGGAAGTTTCTAAACGTGATTTTGAGAATTTAATTCAAACATTTGTGGCTAAAACAGATATTGAGAAAGGAACAGAAATAACTATTTATTACAACGATGCTTTTCAAGAATTTGTTAGCAAATAACCTTGTTAAGTTGCAATTCATTTCCTGATAAGATGCAAATTAGCAAATATGCCCGCGTTAGCGATTGAAGCAAACTACCGTGTAGTGCGGAAAGCGCGACCCGCAGGGTAACGCCCAAATAATTTTAATATTCATTTTGTTTAAACGTGCATGAAAGTAAAAATTGACAAGTTTGTTCTATCTATTATAGTCGTAATTGCTATCGCCTATTTTTTTCCCACTTGGGGAATACCGCAAAGCCCTATACCTATAAATACGATTTCTACCATAGGGATTTCGTTAATTTTCTTTTTTTATGGGTTGAAGTTAAGTCCTGATAAATTAAAATCGGGTCTTAAAAATTGGAAGCTCCATTTACTAGTACAGGCTTCAACATTTATTATATTTCCGCTGATTGTTTTAGTGTTTCACCCTTTTTTGAGAACTCAAGAGCAAGAAGTTATGTGGCTGGCATTCTTTTTTTTGGCGACCTTACCATCAACAGTGTCGTCTTCGGTAGTTATGGTGTCTATTGCGAAGGGTAACGTACCCGCCGCTATTTTTAATGCGAGTATTTCGGGTATTATAGGTATTGCCATTACACCACTTTGGATGGGGCTGTTTGTTGATAGTGCTCAAACCGATTTTGATTTTACCGAAATTTATACAAAGCTTATAGTACAAATTATATTACCTGTGGTTGTTGGGATCTTTTTACAGCGCTTTTTAGGCAAGTTTGCGAACAAATATAGTAGTACGCTTACGTTATTTGATAAATCGGTTATTTTGCTTATAATCTATAAGAGTTTTGCACAATCGTTTTACGAAGATATATTTAGTGGTGTATCTCTTTTGGATTTGATTTTAATGTTTATAGCTGTGTTGATTTTGTTTTTCCTAGTGTTTTTTGTTACACGGTTTGTGGCTGAAAAGTTGAAGTTCAATAAGGAAGACCAAATTACAGCCCAATTTTGTGGTACGAAAAAATCGTTGGTACATGGTACTGTTTTTTCTAAAATTCTTTTTGGAAATACGGCAGCTATTGGCATTGTTTTACTGCCCCTTATGCTGTTTCACGCTATACAAATAGTGATTATTAGTTTTATTGCTGCAAAACTTGCGAAACGTTAATTAAAAAAGCGCACTGTAAACAATGCGCTTTTAAGGACTTTCCCGTAAATTTTAATTTTCTTGGTGACTAACTCAAATAATCAAATGATTGTGGATTGCCCTAAATGTATATTGGTAAAGTTTAAATTGGTTTCATCGGGATGATTAATAAAATCTTCAATGAAATCGCCAACTTTTGTGGTGGTAATGTTGTCGTACTTTCTGTTTAAATCGGGTGTGGTGATGTGTAATTTCAACGATTTATCAACACCTTCTCTAACTAAAGCAGCTTCGTCGTCTAATCCAAAA
The DNA here is from genome assembly GCF_004341235.1 of Mariniflexile fucanivorans. Taxonomy (GTDB): domain Bacteria; phylum Bacteroidota; class Bacteroidia; order Flavobacteriales; family Flavobacteriaceae; genus Mariniflexile; species Mariniflexile fucanivorans. Next base: position 161,266 of record NZ_SLUP01000005.1, on the reverse strand, counting down.
TGTTCCAATAACATGGCTGCCGATAAAATGGAGGCAATGGGGTTTGCAATACCTTTATTGGCTACTTTTGAATAGGCACCATGAATAGGTTCGAACATGGCATGTTTATCACCTAAAGATGCAGATGCTAATAAGCCAATAGAACCTACAATAACACTGGCTTCTTCAGAAAGGATATCACCAAACATGTTTTCGGTTAAAATAACATCAAACTGTTTTGGATTTAAAATAAGTTCCATGGCGGCATTATCAATGTACATGAAATTTAATTGCACATTTGGGTATTGTGGTGCCATTTCTTGCACCACTCTACGCCATAATCTAGAACTTTCCATGGCATTGGCTTTGTCAACCAATGTTAATTTGCGTTTTCTGGATTGTGCTGCTTTAAAAGCTAAATGAGCAATACGCTCAATTTCGAAACGGGTATATTCGCAAATATCGGATGCGGTATTGCCATCATCACTCAATTTTTTTTCACCAAAATAAATACCTCCGGTAAGTTCGCGGTAAATAAGTATGTTGGTGTTTGTAATTTGCTTTTTCTTTAAAGATGATTTGTTCAGTAAATCCTCATAAGCAATTACAGGTCTTATGTTTGTATATAAACCTAAGGATTTTCGTAACCTTAAAAGCCCTTGTTCAGGTCTTATTTTGGCATATGGATCTAAATCGTAAGCAGCATTTCCAATAGCACCGAACAAAATAGCATCAGCATTTTCGCAAATGTTAACCGTTTCCTCGGGTAGCGGATTGCCCGTTTTTTCAATAGCACTAGCGCCAACCAAAGCATGTTGAAATGTAAATACATGGTTAAACTCCATAGCTATAGCTTTCAAGACTTTTTCGGCTTGGGCTATAACTTCTGGACCTATACCATCGCCTGGTAAAACGGCTATATTTAATTTCATGCTGAAATAATTTCTTTATACAATCTGCTGTTTTCTATAATAGTATGGATGTCATTATCATTAACTTCCTTCTTTTTATCGGCAAAATCTAAAAAGTTTACATAGATTTCATCCAATTGAAGTTTTGTTAATTCGTACCCAACATTTTTAGCTCTATAAGCTAAAGCTGCACGACCACTTCTAGCGGTTAGAACAATAGCCGATTCTGTAACTCCAACATCTTTTGGATCTATAATTTCGTAGGTTTCACGATTTTTAATGACACCATCTTGGTGGATGCCAGAGCTATGTGCAAAAGCGTTAGCGCCTACAATAGCTTTGTTTGGTTGCGTGTAAATACCCATACTATCTGATACCAATTGACTAATACCATAAAGCATCTCAGTTTTAATATTAGTATCTAAGTTTAAATAGGGGTGTTGTTTTAAAATCATAACCACTTCTTCCAAAGCCGTATTTCCAGCACGTTCACCAATACCGTTTATGGTACATTCAATTTGGCGCGCACCATTTATAACACCTTCAATAGAGTTTGCGGTTGCTAAACCTAGATCGTTATGGCAATGGCATGATAAAATAGCTTTTTCAATACCTTTTACGTTTTCTTTAAGGTATTTAATTTTTGCTCCGTATTCGTGTGGTAAACAGTATCCTGTAGTATCTGGAATATTTAAAACGGTTGCGCCAGCTTTAATAGCTGTTTCGCAAACACGCGCTAAATAATCATTATCGGTTCTTCCTGCATCTTCTGCATAAAATTCTATATCTTCTACAAAAGATTTTGCGTAACTTACGGCGTGAAAAGCACGTTCAAGAATAGCATCTCTTGTAGAGTTGAATTTGAATTTTATATGAGAATCGGAAGTTCCAATTCCTGTATGAATTCGAGGTTTTTTTGCGTATTTTAAAGCTTCGGCAGCTACTTTTATATCATTTTCAACAGAGCGTGTTAAGCCACAAACTGTTGCGTGTTTTACAATTTTAGATATAGCTTCAACCGATTTAAAATCGCCAGGACTAGATACAGGGAAACCGGCTTCAATAATATCAACACCTAAAAAATCGAGCTGTTCAGCTATGATTAATTTTTGTTCGGTGTTTAATTTGCAACCAGGGACCTGCTCGCCATCGCGAAGCGTTGTGTCAAAAATTTGTACTTGAGTATCGGACATTTAATAAAATAAATTTTCTTATTGTATTACGAATGTATATTTTGGTTTCCGTAAATGATAATGCAACTCACTTTTTTTACGATGTTTAACTTAATTATAATTTAGTTAAATATCTGTTTATCAAATATTTAATAAGGTTTTTGTAACTATGACAAAAGAGCAAAAAGATAATTTGTTTGTATTAGTAAAATCGCTTTCTAAGTCTGAAAAGCGGCAATTTAAACTTTACGTTGGGCGTTTGGGGGTAAATGAAGACTCTAAATTTTTAACGCTTTTCAACATTTTGGAAAAACTTTCGGTGTATGATGAAGTTGCCATTTTGAAAAAAGGCATTGTAAAAAAAGAACAACTTTCCAATTTAAAAGCGCATTTATATAAGCAGATATTAATTAGTTTACGATTAAACCCTTCACATCAAAATATTAGAATTCAAATTCGGGAACAATTAGACTTTGCAACTATTTTATACCATAAAGGTTTATATAAACAAAGTTTGAAAATTTTAGATAAGGCAAAAAATTTAGCCATTGCAAACGAAGAAAAAAATGTGGCTTATGAAATTGTTGAATTAGAAAAAGTTATAGAGTCTCAATATATAACCCGAAGTTTAGGAGATAGAGCCGATGAACTCTCCATTCAAGCAAAAGAGTTGAGTCAACAAAATGTACTGGCAAGTAAATTATCAAATTTATCGCTTCAATTATATGGGTTGTTTTTAAAAACAGGCTACGTAAAAAATGATAAGGAAAGCAAACGTGTTATTAAATATTTTGAAGCACGCCTGCCAAAATACGATATAAATACCTTAGGTTTTCGTGAAAAATTATGGCTTTATAAAGCGTATTTATGGTATAGTTTTTTAACGGTTGATTTTTTATCCTGTTATAAATATGCCACTAAATGGGTCGATTTGTTTTATGAGAATAAAGATCAAATTGTTTTAAATCCTGTCTTTTTCCTAAGAGGAAACCACTATTTGCTTGAAGCCTTGTTTTATTTAAGACATTATGAAAAATTTAAAGAATCGTTAGTAAGACTAGAAACGGTAACCCAAGAAAAATGGTTTCCTGTGGATGATAATATTGACGGATTAATGTTTTTATCAATCAACAATAATAAATTCAATTTACATTTTATTGAAGGAAGTTTTAAAGAGGGTTTACCCTTAATTGATGAGGTTTTAGAACGTTTAAAAGATTACAACGACCGCATTGATGAACACCATATCATGGTGTTTTACTACAAGTTTGCAAGTATGTATTTTGGTGCGGGTGAAAACAAAAAATGCATTTATTATTTAGAAAAAATCATAAATAATAAGTCTTTACAAATGCGTGAAGATTTACTTTGCTTTGCTAGAATTTTAAATTTGGTGGCGCATTATGAAGCAGGAATGGATTATAATTTGGACATCTTAATTAAAAGCACCTATAAATTTTTAATTAAGATGGAAGACTTGTATGATGTACAAAGAGAATTTATCAAATTTTTACGAGGATTGGGAGATATTTACCCCAATGAGGTTAGAAATGAATTTATAAAACTTCATAAAAAACTGAAGGAGTTTGAGCACGATCCGTATCAAAGTCGCGCGTTTTTGTACCTTGATATTATTTCTTGGTTAGAGTCCAAAATTCAAAACAGACCCATAGCTTTAGTGATTCAAAATAAATTTTATGATAAACGATTTAATAAGTAAATTTCAGTTGTTTGAAATAGCGTTCAGAATAGATTTTTATAAAATTTCCACTAAAAAATTTGGATATTAACTTTTTCTAACTGAATATTTGCACTCACAAAGTTCAAACACTTACTGAAATGTTATCAAGAAAGGTGGAGGGATTAGACCCTTTGAAGCCTTAGCAACCTCCCGAACTTATCGGGGAAGGTGCTAAATTCTACTTAGTTTTCAATTCATTTATTGAAAGTTGGATAGATAACCAAAACGAAATTACTCATGTAATTTTTATTATTCTTTTTAACATTTTTCTATTAAGTACATCAAATTTTGATGCATTTGGCTTTTGGTTTAATTTATTTATTAACTCAAAAAAACTAGAAAAATGAGTACACAAAAATTAGCAACAAACGCATTACACGCAGGACATGACGTGAAGGTACACGGAGGCACTAGAGCAGTGCCAATTTATCAAACATCATCGTATGTTTTTAATAATTCCGATCATGCGGCCAACCTATTCTCATTAAAAGAATTAGGTTTCATTTACACACGATTAAACAATCCAACCAATCAAATTTTACAAGACCGTTTAGCATCTGTAGAAGGAGGTGTTGGCGCTGTAGTTTTTGCATCGGGAACTGCTGCCATTTCTACAGGTTTATTAACTTTATTAAAAGCTGGAGACCATATTGTAGCTTCAAGTAGTTTGTACGGAGGAACCTACAACTTATTGAAAGTAACCTTACCAAGATTGGGTATTACAACCACGTTTGTAGATGCCGATAATCCTGATAACTTCGCCAAAGCAGTTCAAGATAATACCAGAGCATTTTTTGTAGAATCTTTAGGAAATCCGAAATTGGATGTGTTGGATTTAAAATCAATTTCTGTACATGCTAAAGCTGCAGGCGTACCATTTATTGTAGATAACACGGTGGCGACTCCGGTACTTTTAAATCCTATTGAGCATGGTGCAAACATCGTTATCCATTCATTAACAAAATATATTGGGGGACAAGGCACATCATTAGGAGGCGTCATTATTGATGCGGGTACTTTTGATTGGTCTAACGGAAAATTCCCAGAATTTACAGAGCCTTCAGCAGGATATCATGGTTTAGTATATCATGAAGCTTTAGGGGCTGCGGCTTATACATTTAAACTAATTCTTGAAGGTTTGCGAGATTTTGGAGGAGCTTTAAGTCCAACCAATGCGTTTAATATCATTCAAGGGTTAGAAACCCTTCCAGTAAGAATAAAACAACATAGCCAAAATGCTTTGGAATTAGCTAAATGGTTAGAAGAACAACCAGAAGTAGCTTGGGTAAATTATCCAGGTTTAGAATCTAGTAAGTATAAAACTTTGGCGGATACATATTTGCCAAAAGGTAAAAGTGGTATCGTTACTTTTGGTGCGAAAGGGGGTTATGATGCAGCAAAAGCTATTGCAGATAACTCGAAATTGTTTTCATTATTAGCGAATATTGGAGACACCAAATCACTAATCATTCATCCTGCTAGTACCACGCATCAGCAATTAACTGCGGCAGAACAAGCAGCAGCAGGGGCACCACAAGATTTAATTCGTCTATCAGTTGGTCTTGAGGATATTGATGATTTAAAAGCAGATTTAAAAGAAGCTTTTTCTAAAATATAATTCAAATTAATAATGCCTATAAGGTTTTAAAAACTTTATAGGTATTAACAAAACAAAATCATTGGAACACGTATTACAACATATAATCGTTAAAAACTTTACCACGCAAAGTAAAGTGCTTAACCCTGAAATTAAGTTAAGCTACCAAGTATTTGGTAAGCCTTTGGGTACCGCACCTGTGGTGTTGGTAAATCACGCTTTAACAGGAAACAGTAATGTGGCTGGTAAAGATGGTTGGTGGCAAGATTTAGTAGGCGATGACAAGGTGGTAGACACGACACTTTACACCATTTTAGCCTTCAATATTCCAGGAAATGGTTTTGATGGTTTTGTAATAGAAAACTATAAAGATTTTGTAGCCCGCGATATTGCAAATCTTTTTTTAATGGGTTTAAAAGAATTAAAAATTGATAAGCTTTTTGCCCTTATTGGTGGTTCGTTAGGTGGTGGTATTGCTTGGGAAATGGCAGTTTTAAATCCTGATATTACCGATAATTTAATACCTGTTGCGACCGATTGGAAATCTACCGATTGGCTTATTGCCAATTGCCAAATTCAAGAACAATTTTTATTGAATTCAAGAAACCCAGTGCATGATGCCAGAATGCACGCCATGTTATGTTACCGCACCCCAGAATCTTTCAACGAGCGTTTTCAGCGTTCAAAAAATGAAGAATTAGAGATTTTTAATGTAGAAAGTTGGTTGTTGCATCATGGTAATAAATTGCAAGAACGTTTTCAATTGTCGGCATATAAATTAATGAATCAGTTGTTAAAATCGATTGATGTAACCAAAAATAGACCAACCGATTTTAATGTATTGGAAAACATTCATGGTAATATTCATATTGTAGGCGTTGATTCCGATTTGTTTTTTACTGCGGAAGAAAACAGACAAACCCACAAACAATTAGCGGTATCGAACCCGAATGTCACTTATAACGAGATACATTCCGTTCATGGGCACGATGCTTTTTTAATGGAATATGAACAATTAGAAAAAATAGTAGAAGGCATTTTTGTGCCAAATTCGAAAAAAAGACGCATGAAAGTATTAAAGTTTGGAGGAAAATCCTTAGCGAATGGTGAGGGATTAAATACCGTTATTTCAATTATTGAAAATAAGGTAAATGAAGGAGAAAAAATTACGGTAGTCGTTTCAGCAAGAAGTTCGGCAACCGATGATTTGGAAGATATTTTAAACAAAGCCGTAAAAGGACATCCGTATAAAGAAATTCTGCAAGTTTTTAAAAACTATCAAACAGAACCTTTAAAGAATGTTGATTTTTCTGCAGAATTTTCAACCTTAGACAAACTGTTTGAAGGCGTCAGTTTATTAGGCGATTACAGTAAAAAAACAAAAGATGAAATTTTAGCACAAGGCGAATTACTTTCAGTAAAATTAATCGCCAATTTATTAAATAAGAAAAACATTAAAGCCGCAGCGGTTGATGCGCGACCTTTAATAAAAACCAATGATACTTTTGGAAATGCGCAGCCTATTCAGCAAATTTCAAAAGATAATATTAAAAAGTATTATAAAGAAGCAGGCAACGATGTTGTAAATGTGGTAACTGGTTTTATTGGGTCAAATATTAAAAATGAAACCACAACATTGGGTAGAAATGGTAGTAATTACACAGCAGCATTAATTGCTAATTTTTTAGATGCTGAAGAATTGCAAAATTACACCCATGTAAACGGTATTTACACTGCCAACCCAGACATGGTGGAAGATGCCAAAAAAATACGTGAATTATCATTTAGTGAAGCCAACGAGTTGGCAAATTTTGGCACCACTGTTTTACATGCCAAAACCATCATCCCGTTGGTTGAAAAAAACATCAATCTTCGAATATTAAATACCTTCAATCCTCAAGATGAAGGAACTTTAATAACTGCGAAACCAAACTCAAAAGAAGTGACATCATTATCAGTTTTAGATAATGTAGCATTGTTGAATTTAGAAGGTCGCGGGTTATTAGGAAAAAGTGGTGTGGATGCTCGTATTTTTGGGGCATTAGCAACTCACAATATTAGTGTAAGCATCATTTCTCAAGGGTCTTCAGAGCGTGGTATTGGCTTAATTATTGATGCCGACCAAGCTACTCAAGCGGTTATAGCTTTAGAGCGTGAGTTTGAAAATGATTTCTATTCACAAGATGTTAATAAAATTGCGGTGGTTGATGATGTTTCGGTAATTTCTATTATTGGTATTGAATTGAGTTCGTTCCATAAACCATTTAACGCGCTTATAAAAAACCAGATTACACCCTTATTGTTTAACAATACGGTTACTGGAAAAAACGTGAGTTTGGTAGTTAAAAAGAACCAACTTCATAAAGCGATGAATGTGATTCATGGTGAAATTTTCGGAATTTCAAAGAAAATAAATATAGCCATTTTTGGTCATGGAGGTGTTGGAGGAGCTTTAATTAATCAGATTTTAAAATCGAAAGACGATATTGAAAAGCGAAAAGGGATTAATTTGAATGTGTTTGCGATTGGTAATTCTAAAAAACTGCTTTTAAACAAAAAAGGGGTGGATGCCAACTGGAAAGATGTTATTAAAACGTCAGAGCTAAAAAGTTCCATAGAAGATGTGATTGCTTTTGCAAAAGCAAATCATTTGGAAAATTTAATAGCTGTAGATAATACGGCAAGTCCTAAATTTCACGACAATTATATGCCTTTAGTGGAAGCTGGTTTCGATTTAGTATCGTCAAACAAAATAGCAAATACCATTTCGCATGAATTTTATACCGATTTACGAACACAATTAAAAGAACACAACAAGCAATATTTATATGAAACCACGGTTGGTGCAGGTTTACCATTGATAGACACTATTAAATTGTTGCATGAATCGGGTGAAAATATTACCAGAATTCGAGGTGTTTTTTCAGGAACTTTGAGTTATTTATTTAATAATTTTTCTATACAAGATAAACCGTTTAGTACTATTGTACAAGAAACCATTGATAAAGGTTTTACCGAACCCGACCCAAGAGAAGATTTTTCTGGAAATGATGTCGCTAGAAAATTATTAATCTTAGCTAGAGAGTTAGATTTACATAATGAATTTGAAGATGTTTCTGTTCAAAATTTAATTCCAGAAGCATACAGGAATATTTCTGTACCAGAATTTTTAAGTCAGTTACATGTTTTAGATGCTGAATTTCAAAAAATAAAAGAAGCTCAAAAACCTGAACATGTTTTAAGATATATTGGCGATTTATCGGGCGATTTATCAAAAGACAAGGGCATATTAGAAGTAAAATTAGTATCCATTCCTAATGATAGTACGTTAGGTCAAATAAAAGGAAGCGATGCTATTTTTGAAATATTTACAGAAAGCTATGGCGAACAACCCATTGTGATTCAAGGTGCAGGTGCAGGAGCAGAAGTAACAGCAAGAGGCGTTTTTGGTGATATTTTAAGGTTGTCTAAGCATATTAATTAAGTTACAAAGTCGCAAAGTTTCAAAGTTGCAAAGAGATAAAGCTTTGTAACTTTGCGACTTTGTAACTTAGAAGCTATTAAAGCTTTAAAATAGATTGATTAAAATGCCTATGCGTGGTCTAGGCAAAATATAAAAATATGAGTAATAAAAAGTTTGAAACTTTAGCCGTAAGAACACAATCTGAAACGACTCAGTTTTCTGAGCATTCAGTACCATTATATTTAACATCAGGATTTGTTTTTGATGATGCAGAGGAAATGAGAGCATCTTTTGCAGAAGAAAAACAACGCGACTTGTACAGCCGTTATAGCAACCCGAATGTTAACGAATTTGTAGATAAAGTGTGTTTAATGGAAGGTGCAGAAGCTGGTTTTGCCTTCGCTAGTGGTATGGCTGCGGTTTTTTCAACCTTTGCAACATTATTAGATGCTGGTGATCATGTGGTGTCTTGCAGTTCGGTATTTGGGGCTACTCATGGTTTGTTTACAAAATACTTTCCTAAATGGAATATTGAGTGTTCTTATTTTAATGTAAATGAAGTAGAAACAATCGAAGGTTTAATTAAACCGAACACCAAATTTTTATATGCAGAAACACCAACCAATCCAGGTGTTGATGTATTGGATTTAGCCTACCTAAGTGCTATTTGTAAAAAACACAACATTTTGTTGGTAGTCGATAATTGTTTTGCAACTCCTTATTTACAAAACCCAATTAAATTTGGTGCCGATTTGGTAATTCATTCTGCTACCAAACTTATGGACGGACAAGGGCGCGTGCTTGGAGGTGTTACAGTTGGGAAAAAAGAATTGATTCGAGAAATCTATTTATTTGCAAGACTTACAGGGCCTTCAATGAGTCCTTTTAATGCCTGGGTATTGTCAAAATCATTAGAAACATTAGCCGTTAGAACCGAAAAACATTGTGAAAACGCCTTAAAATTGGCAACATTTTTAGAAGCGCACCCTAAAGTGAAATGGGTAAAATACCCGTTTTTAAAGTCACATCCTAAGCACGATATTGCCAAAAAGCAAATGTTATTAGGTGGTAATATCATAGCTTTTGAAGTAAAGGGTGGTTTAGAAGGAGGAAGGTCTTTTTTCGATGCCATTAAAATGTGTTCGTTATCGGCTAATTTAGGAGATACAAGAACTATAGTAACGCACCCTGCAAGCACAACGCATGCCAAGGTAGAACCCGAAGTAAAAGCAGCAGCAGGTATTACAGATGGAATGGTAAGAGTTTCAGTTGGTTTAGAACATATTGATGATATTATTTCCGACTTGAACCAAGCACTAAATTAACTACCTTTGCACCATGTTATCTAAAAAAACAAAGTACGGATTAAAAGCACTCACCTTTATTGCTAGAACTGGCAGTGATTTACCAGTTCAAGTTGGTGAAATTGCGAAAGGTGAAAACATTCCCCAAAAATTTTTAGAAAGCATTTTACTTACTCTAAGAAAAGCAGGAATTTTAGGCTCAAAAAAAGGAAAACATGGTGGTTATTATTTAAGAAAAGACCCTTCGGAAATTTTAATGACCGAAGTAATGCGCGTACTGGAAGGCCCTATTGCCATGGTACCATGTGTTAGCTTAAATTTTTATGAAAAGTGTGATGATTGTCCAGATGAACATGCTTGTAGCGTTAATAAACTCATGATTCAAGTGCGAGATAGTACGCTTGAAGTTTTTAGAAATACTTCTTTAAAAGACCTATCTGTTAGAGAAAATGAAAAATAATGAGTCAAATATTTAAGAATAAATACAATCATTTAAAAAAAATTAAAAATTAGTTTGATAATTTATAAAAAGTATTAAATTTGCAAACCCTACTAAATTGATAGGATTAATATAATACTAAGTAAAATGATTAGTCACGTGTTAATAAATTCAGACAAAAACGAAAAAACCACTTATAAAAAAGACAGTGCTAAAGAGAAACCTCTTAGAAGTATTGTAAAATCCATTAGCTGGAGAATTATAGGAACGTTAGATACCATTATTATTTCTTATATAATTACAGGTCACTTAACTTTAGCTTTTAAAATAGGTTCTGTAGAACTAGTTACTAAAATGGTATTGTACTTTTTTCATGAACGTATTTGGAATTCAATTAAATGGGGGAAATAAAGATGATTACACAAGAAAGAATAAACGAATTAAATACGCTTTTAAAAGACGCGAAGCCATCTGAAATCATTCAGAAGGCTTTTGAACTTAATAAAGAAGCGGTTGTAACAACCAATTTTAGGCCATACGAAGCAGCTATTTTACACGCCGTAGCTTCGGTGGAAACTGCTATCCCAGTGGTTTGGTGTGATACAGGTTACAACACACCACAAACATACAAACACGCTGAGAAAGTAATAAAAGATTTAAACTTGAACGTGTTTCTTTATGTGCCAAAACAAACATCTGCGCATCGCGATGTGGTTATGGGGATTCCTAGTGTAGATGCTCCAGAGCATGCTTTGTTTACAGAACAAGTGAAGTTAGAGCCTTTTAAACGTGCGATGGAAGAACATAAACCGAAAGTTTGGTTTACAAATCTACGCCAAGGACAAACAGCCTTTAGAGATAGTATTGGGATTTTTAGCGTGAGTAAAGATGGAGTTTTAAAAGTAAGTCCGTTTTACTATTGGTCTGATGCCGATTTAGATAAATACCTTGAAGAAAATAAGTTGCCAAACGAATTCAAATATTTCGACCCGACAAAAGCTTTAGAAAACAGAGAGTGTGGTTTACATGCTTAAAAAAGTTTACAGTCGTAGTCGCGGTAAACAGTAATAAAAAAACAAAAATTAAAACAACAATATTCTTGCTGCACCCGAGTAAGAATCCCTCCCCTTCGGGGAGGTTAGGTGGGGCTTTTTATTATGAACAAAGATACATACCATATTAATTCACTAGAAAACGAAGCGATATACATTATCAGAGAAGTTGCGGCACAGTTTGAAAAACCTGTATTGTTGTTTTCTGGAGGTAAGGATTCAATCACATTGGTACGTTTAGCGGTTAAAGCATTTTATCCTGCTAAAATTCCATTTCCATTAATGCACATTGATACGGGACATAATTTTCCAGAAACAATTGAATTTAGAGATCGTTTGGTTAAAGAATTAGGTTTGAAATTAATTGTTAGAAATGTTCAAGATTCTATCGACCAAGGAAAAGTAAAGGAAGAATCTGGTAGATACGCCAGTAGAAACCAACTGCAAACAACCACGCTTTTAGATGCTATTGAAGAATTTAAGTTTGATGCTTGTATAGGAGGTGCCCGTCGTGATGAAGAAAAAGCAAGAGCAAAAGAGCGTATTTTTTCAGTACGTGATGATTTTGGTCAATGGGATGAAAAAAACCAACGCCCAGAACTTTTCGATATGTTGAATGGCCAAATTAATTTAGGTCAAAATGTACGTGTGTTCCCAATTTCAAACTGGACAGAATTAGATGTTTGGTCTTATATAGAGCAAGAAAATATTGAAATTCCTTCTATTTATTTTGCGCATAAACGTAAAGTATTCTTAAGAGATGGTATGATTTGGTCTGCGGAAGATGAAGTTGTTTATAGAGATGATAACGAAGAGGTCATTGAAGAAATGGTGCGTTTTAGAACCGTAGGCGATATGAGTTGTACCGCAGCTGTATTATCTGAAGCCGCAACAATTTCTAAAGTAGTAGAAGAAATTAGAGATTCTACAATTTCAGAACGTGGTGCGCGTATAGACGATAAACGCTCTGAAGCAGCTATGGAAAAACGTAAACAACAAGGGTACTTTTAATCCCCCTAGCCCCCGAAGGGGGAACTAGCAAGGTTGTTCGAAACCTTATAGATATAAAAGAAGAAGTATTAATTTTTAAAATATACCCGTAAAGAACTCCCTCTCCTTTGGAGAGGGTTGGGGTGAGGAATGGAAGTATTAAAAATTGCAACAGCAGGAAGTGTAGATGATGGAAAAAGCACCTTAATTGGGCGTATACTTTATGATACTAAATCATTAACAACCGATAAGTTAGAAGCTATTGAAAAAACAAGTAAGCAGAAAGGTTATGATTACTTAGATTTTTCGTTAGCAACCGATGGTTTAGTGGCAGAAAGAGAACAAGGTATCACCATTGATGTGGCACACATATATTTTTCCACAAGAAAGAAAAGTTACATTATAGCCGATACACCTGGTCACGTGGAATACACACGTAACATGGTTACGGGCGCTTCAACATCTCAAGCATCCATCATTTTAATTGATGCTAGAAAAGGCGTAATCGAGCAAACCAATCGTCACTTCTTCATCAATAATTTATTAAGAATTAAAGATGTTGTTGTTACCATTAATAAAATGGATTTGGTAGATTATTCTGAAGAGGTTTACAATAAAATCAAAGCAGATTTCTCTGAATTAATGAACAAACGTGATTACCAAGACCAAAAAATCACGTTCATTCCTGTAAGTGCTTTAAAAGGTGATAACGTCGTGAACCGTTCTGAAAATATGCCTTGGTACACAGGCCAATCTTTATTAGAGCATTTAGAAAATTTAGATAAGAAAGATATTTACAATGTGGGTACACCACGTTTCCCGGTACAATTTGTTATTCGTCCAAAAACGGAGGATTTTCACGATTTTAGAGGGTATGCAGGAAAAGTTTATGGTGGCGAATTAAGTGTTGGTGATAATATTTTAGTATTGCCATCAAAAACAAGATCGAAGATTAAAGATATTTATTTCTATGATGAAAAATATCAAACAGCTTCAAGACGTTCGTCGGTTACTATCACTTTAGAAAATGATATTAATGTTAGTAGAGGTGATATGATTGTTTTAGAAAACGATTTACCTACCATCGACAACCATTTTACCGCCAATATTTGCTGGATGGATTCCAAGCCATTGGAAGCGGGTTCAAAATATGTGTTACAACATGGTGTAAACAAAGTATTGGCGAGGGTTGAAACCATCAACCATAAAATACATCCAGATTATTCTGGAATTGAAAAGAATGTACAAGGGTTGGGTGTGAACGATATTGCTTCGGTAACATTCAAATTCAATAAGCCATTATTTTTCGATCAATTTAAAAATCACAGAACAAATGGGTCGTTTATTTTAATCGACACACAAACCAATAGTACTGTAGGAGCTGGGTTTATTCAATAAAAAAGCCCCCTAACCCCCGAAGGGGGAACTGGAAAAACATAAAAAAAGTATAATTAAATAATTTACCGTAAAGTGTTCCTCCTCTTTGGGGAGGTCGGGTGGGGACATGCAAACTTTTAGAACAGAAATAGAAAATCCAGTGGTTGAACAAGAAATTTTAGAATTATCTAAAAAAATCGAATTATTCAATACAGGAAAAATTGATGAAGAAAAATTCAGGAGTCTTCGTTTAGCTCGTGGTATTTACGGTCAGCGTCAAGAAGGCGTTCAAATGATTCGTATTAAATTACCTTACGGAAAAGTAAAGAGCAATCAATTACGCAGAATTTCTGATGTTTCAGATGAATATTCTCGTGGACGTTTACATATAACTACGCGTCAAGATATTCAAATTCATTATGTGGATTTAAACAGAACGCCAGAATTGTGGTCGGAATTGGATAAAGACGATATTACCTTAAGAGAAGCGTGTGGAAATACCGTTCGTAACGTAACTGCTTCAGAATTAGCGGGAATTGATGTGAACGAACCTTTTGATGTGTCGCCTTATGCCGATGCCTTATTTCGTTTTTTCTTAAGAAATCCTATAAGTCAAGAAATGGGGCGTAAATTCAAAGTGTCTTTTTCGTCTTCAGATGAAGATACGGGACTTTCGTACATGCACGATTTAGGTTTTATAGCTAAAATTGAAAATGGTGTTCGTGGTTTTAAAGTGATGATTGGTGGTGGCTTAGGGTCACAACCGCGTCATGCCGATGAATTATATAGTTTCTTGCCTTCGGATAAAATTATACCTTTAATGGAAGGTGTGGTACGTGTTTTTGATCGTTATGGTGAGCGTAAAAGTCGTGCTAAAGCTCGATTGAAATTCTTAATAAAAGATATCGATTTAGATGCTTTTAAAGAATTAGTTGAAGCAGAACAAAAAGCAATTGAGTTTAAAACAGTTGCTATTGATGCAGATGCTTATGTCCCTTCAAAACCAGTGTCGGTTGAAGTTCCTCAAGTAGACATTAAAAATCAAGAAGATTTTAAACTTTGGAAAGCGACGAATTTAATTCCTCAAAAGCAGGAAGGTTACGTAGCCATCGGTATCAAAGTGCTTTTAGGAGATTTTTATACAGATAAAGCACGTTTATTAGCCGATTTAGTACAAAAATATGCAGCGGGCGAAATTCGTTTGTCGTTGCGTCAAAACATAGTAATTCCTTTTGTTAAGGAAGAATTAGTGCCGTTTTTCTATACTGAATTAGAAAAATTAGGTTTCGTTGAAGCAGGTTATAATAAAGCGGTTGATATTACAGCTTGTCCTGGAACCGATACTTGTAATTTAGGAATTGCAAGTAGTACAGGAATTGCCGATGAGTTGGAGCGCGTTATAAAAGCAGAATACCCACAGTATTTAAAAAATGACGACGTTGTTATAAAAATTAGTGGTTGTATGAATGCTTGTGGACAACACAATATGGCAAATATTGGTTTTCAAGGAATGTCCGTTCGTACACCGGATAAATTAGTGGCACCTGCTTTACAAGTATTATTAGGTGGTGGCAACTTAGGGGATGGGAACGGCTTGTTTGCTGATAAAGTTGTTAAAGTACCAAGTAAAAGAGGACCAGAAGCATTGCGAAGAATTTTAAACGATTATGAAGCTAACGCCGATGGTAAAAAGTTTGTTGAGTATTACAAAGTAACTGGCGACAGATATTTTTACGATTTATTAAACGACCTTCAAGATGTGTCAAACCTAACCCAAGAAGATTTTATCGACTGGGGATCTGAAGAAAAATACGAAAAAGAAATTGGTATTGGCGAATGCGCTGGTGTCGTTATCGATTTAATCGCGACGTTATTTTTCGAGAGCGAAGAAAAAATTGAAAACGCACAAAATTCATTCAACAATAAAGTGTATTCAAGCGCTATTTATCATGCCTATACGTCTATGGTAAATTCGGCAAAAGCCATGTTGCTAGCCGAAAACAAAAGCACCAATACACATGCAGGTATTGTAAGTCAGTTTGATGAATTATTTGTTGAAAGTGGTAAACTAGATTTAGGAACTTCTTTTTCGGAATTGATTTATCAAATCAACAAAAATGCACCAACTGAAGATTTTGCATCAAATTATATAAAAAGTGCAAACCAGTTTTTAGAAAAAGTAAGAGCATACAGAGAAGCAGATACCAAGCTTGAAAATAAAGCGGTTTAAAGCCAAATTTCATTTGGTTAGCAAATGATATATGAGTAAAAAAGAAAAACATACAGATATAGAGAATCCAATTCCCCTTTTGGGGGTTAGGGGGCGTTTAACGGTTGTAGGTGCTGGTCCAGGAGATCCAGATTTAATTACGCTTAAAGCAATTAAAGCGATTGAATCTGCCAATGTGATCTTGTACGATGCGCTTATAAACGAAGAACTTCTTAAGTACGCTTCTGGAAATGCGGAACTTATTTTTGTGGGGAAACGCAAAGGGTGTTATGCTTTTCAACAAGAGCAAATCAATGAACTCATTGTAAATAAAGCTAAGGAAAAAGGACACGTAGTACGCTTAAAAGGCGGCGATCCCTTTATTTTTGGAAGAGGTGCTGAAGAGATAGATTATGTACGACAGTTTGGTTTAGAAACCTTTGTAGTGCCGGGAGTGTCATCATCTATCGCAGTTCCAGCGTATCAAGGTATTCCGTTAACAAAACGTGGTGCTTCAGAAAGTTTTTGGGTTATTACAGGAACTACTAAAGCCCATAAATTGTCTGATGATGTGGCTTTTGCAGCAAAATCAACAGCAACAGTTGTAATTTTAATGGGAATGGGTAAACTTGATGAAATTGTTCGAATTTTTTCAGAAGAAAACAAACAAGATACACCAGTAGCGATCATTCAAGAAGGTACTACCGAAAATGAAAAATTTGGTTTTGGAACTATCAGTACAATCAGCAAAGTGGTTGAAGAAAAGCAGTTGGCAAACCCAGCAATTATTGTTATTGGCGATGTTGTAAAAGAACGCGTTCAATTAACAACTATTTATAACGAATTGGCTCATAATTCATGAAAAAAGAAAAGTTAAACATAAGCGCAGTGAGTGAGCTAGTTCCCCCTTTGGGGGTTAGGGGGCTTAATACATTATATCCCATTTTTTTAAAGCTGAATAGTCTTAACGTGCTTATTGTTGGTGGAGGTAATGTAGCTGAAGAAAAGTTAACTTTCTTACTAAAATCAAGTCCAGATGCCAAAGTAACTATGGTGTCGCCTATGTTTAGGGAAGGGACGGTTGAATTAGCGAAAAAAGGTGATGTTAAATTAATTAAAAGAAAATATAATAAAAGCTATTTAAAGGGTAAGCATATTGTTATTGCAACGACCGATGTTCCTAGTGTAAACATAAAAGTGCATAAACATTGTCGTAAGCGTAGCATTTTAGTCAATGTTGCCGATAATCCACCATATTGCGATTTTTATATGGGAGGTATTGTAACAAAAGGTAATGTGAAGGTAGCTATTTCGACTAATGGGAAGTCGCCAACAACTGCCAAACGTTTACGTCAATTTTTTGAGGATGTGATTCCAGAAAATGTGGATGATTTGGTCAAAAATTTAAACGAATACAGAAAAACAATAAAAGGTGATTTTGAACAAAAAGTGGAAACACTTAACGAATTTACCAAAGGATTAATTGAGAAAAAATAAAGGAGATCTGCAAGGTTTTTAAACCTTGTAAGTCTAAATTACAAACAAAATGATTAAAACAGATATACTTATAATAGGTGCTGGACCAACGGGATTATTTACGGTTTTTGAAGCAGGATTGTTAAAACTTAAATGCCATTTAATTGATGCATTGCCACAAGCGGGTGGACAATGTTCAGAAATTTATCCTAAAAAACCTATTTACGATATACCAGGATTTCCAGAAATTTTGGCTGGCGATTTAACCAAAAACTTGTTAGAGCAAGGAAAACAGTTCGAACCAGGTTTTACATTAGGTGAACGTGCCGAAACTATTGATAAATTAGAAGATGGCACCTTTATTGTAACAACCAATAAAGGCACCAAGCACCATGCACCTGTGGTTGCAATAGCTGGTGGTTTAGGGTCATTTGAACCAAGAAAACCAGGTTTAGATAATCTGGAGATTTATGAAGATAACGGATTGGAATACTTCATTAAAGACCCGGAGGTATATAGAAACAAACGTGTTGTGATTTCTGGTGGCGGTGATTCTGCATTAGATTGGAGTATTTTTTTAGCTGATGTAGCTTCTGAAGTGACTTTAATTCACAGAAGAAACGAATTTAGAGGTGCTTTGGATTCTGTTGAAAAAGTGAGTGAACTTAAAGAAGCAGGAAAAATTAATTTAATCACACCTGCAGAAGTGACAGAACTTCATGGCGATGGTAAAATTGAAGCATTGACCGTGAATAAAGATGGTGAAGATTTCCGTTTAGAAACAGATCATTTTATTCCGTTATTCGGTTTGTCTCCAAAATTAGGTCCTATTGGTAATTGGGGATTAGAAATCGAGAAGAACGCCATTAAAGTTGATAATACCTTAAATTATCAAACAAACATACCGGGTATTTTTGCTATTGGCGATGTGAATACCTATCCTGAAAAATTAAAGTTAATTCTGTGTGGTTTCCACGAAGCTACATTAATGTGTCAAGCGGCATACAGAATTATAAACCCAGGCAAAAGATATGTATTAAAATACACAACCGTAAGTGGCATCGATGGGTTCGATGGGTCACGAAAAGAAGCACCTAAGGCAGTTGTTCAGTCCATTTAACAATTTTTTTTTAGAAAAGTCTTTTATTGTTGTAAATTTCAAGCGTCAAAAGCGACAATGAAAGATAATTTAAATTATTTTGTATGGATTTGTACCATGAGTTAAATGATAGATTAGTTAAAAAAAAATATAATGTTCGTTTAAAGGATGTTGTAAGAATATTTACAAAACGTCTTTTTTATTATATATTTGATTCGCATGAAAATGAGCTTCAACCTTTAAGAAAAGCCTTTTTAGATATAGCAAATAATTTGGATATTGTTGATGGTGAAGCGATTTGGGATGAATTTCAAAGTAAGTTTCACACTATCAGGACTAAGTTAGATTTAGATGCGGTTGCGGTTGTTAATTTTGATCCAGCAACCAAAACATTAGAAGAAGTTTATTTAGCCTGCCCAGGGTTTTATGCTATTTCAATTTATCGTTTAAGTCATCAGTTGTACGTACAAAACATGCCAATTCTTCCTAGAATGATGAGTGAATATGTTCACGGTATAACAGGTATTGATATTCATCCGGGAGCAACTATTGGCGATTCATTTTTTGTGGACCACGGCACCGGAATAGTTATTGGTGAAACGTCTGTTATAAAAAATAATGTTAAAATTTTCCAAGGGGTTACATTAGGTGGTATCCAAGTAAAAAAAATATTAGAGTCTACCAAACGTCACCCAACTATTGAAGATAATGTAACTATTTACGCCAATGCTACCATCCTCGGTGGTGATATTTCCATTGGAGCAAATAGTACTATTGGAGCCAATGTTTGGATTACAGAATCAGTTCCAGAAAACTCCTTAGTAACTTATCAAACCGAAATAAAAATCAGACCCAAAAAGAATGGCATCAGTTAAAGGTATTTTAGATAGAATAGGTAATACACCACTTGTTGAGGCAAGCCATTTAATTTCAAAAAAAGGTGTAAAATTATATTTAAAATTAGAAGGAGATAACCCTGGTGGAAGCGTTAAAGATCGTGCCGCTTTTAATATGATAAGTGAAGCCTTAAAACGAGGTGATATTAAAAAAGGAGATTATTTGGTAGAAGCAACTAGTGGTAACACAGGAATTGCTTTGGCATTTATTGCGAATCTATTGGGAGTACATATGGTGTTGATTATGCCGGAGAATTCTACTGAAGAACGCGTTAAAACTATGAGAGCGTATGGTGCTGAGGTGATTTTAACACCTGCTGATACAGGTATTGAAGGTTCTAGAGATTTAGCATTTCAATTAAGAGATGAAAAAGGCTATACGCTTTTGAATCAGTTTGAAAACGACGATAATTGGAAAGCGCACTATAAAACTACAGGTCCAGAAATTTGGAATGATACCGATGGTAAAATCACACATTTCGTGTCTGCCATGGGTACAACCGGAACCGTTATGGGCGTTTCTAACTATTTGAAAGAGAAAAACAAAAACATCATCATTGTTGGTGCACAACCAGAAGATGGGGCAAAGATACCTGGAATAAGAAAATGGTCGCCAGAATATGTGCCTAAGTTTTTCAATCGCTCTAAAGTAGATGTGGTGGTGGATGTTAGTGAACAAGATGCTAAAACAACTACCCAACGTTTAGCAAAAGAAGAAGGTGTTTTTGCCGGCATGAGTAGTGGTGGTTCTGTGTTTTGTGCTTTAAAAATAGCAGAAACTTTGGAAGAAGGTGTTATAGTAGCCATCATTTGCGATAGAGGAGATAGGTATTTATCATCAACACTTTTCGAATAAATTCGGGCAATTTTAACCGAATTACTGTGAATTTAAAAAAATGTGTGGTACTTTTGTCCACAAGTTCATAAATGTATTAATAATTGTTATCAAGAAAGGTAGAGGGAATAGACCCGTTGAAGCCTTGGCAACCCTTTAGCTCTTAAAGAAGGTGCTACGTTCTACTAGTATTTTAAAGAATATTGGAAAGATAACGAAAAGTGTTTCTTTTACTTTTCTTGATGACATACAGATATAAATTATCAAAATGTCAAACATACAACAAGCTTTACAAGACCGTATTTTAGTGCTCGATGGTGCTATGGGTACCATGCTTCAGCAATATAAATTTACTGAAGAAGATTTTAGGGGCGAGCGTTTTAAAGATTACCCAACACCATTACAGGGGAATAACGATTTACTATCCATTACCCAACCGGAAGCTATTAAAACCATTCACGGAAAATATTTTGAAGCGGGAGCAGATATTGTTGAAACCAATACCTTTTCTGGCACGACCATAGCTATGGCAGATTACCAAATGGAAGATTTGGTGTACGAACTAAACTTTCAATCGGCTAAAATAGCGAGAGAAGTTGCCGATGAATTTACAAAACGTGAACCAAATAAACCCCGTTTTGTAGCAGGGTCTATTGGGCCAACAAACCGTACAGCAAGCATGTCGCCCGATGTAAATGATCCAGGTTATAGAGCTGTAACTTTTGATGAATTACGTATTGCATATAAGCAACAAGTAGAGGCCTTGGTTGATGGTGGTGTCGACTTATTATTGGTAGAAACCGTTTTCGATACGCTAAACGCCAAAGCAGCATTATTCGCTATTGAAGAAGTGAAAGAAGAACGAAACATAGATATTCCAATCATGTTAAGTGGAACAATCACTGATGCTTCAGGTAGAACTTTGTCTGGGCAAACTGCTGAAGCCTTTTTAATTTCAGTATCGCATATTCCATTACTGTCAATTGGTTTTAATTGCGCTTTGGGAGCTAATTTATTACAGCCACATTTGGAAGCAATTGCTAATAAAACAGATTTTGCTATTTCTGCACATCCCAATGCTGGCTTGCCAAATGCTTTTGGTGAATACGATGAATCTCCAGAAGAAATGGGTGAGCAAATTGAAGAATATTTAAAGAAAAATTTAATTAATATTATTGGAGGTTGTTGCGGAACTACCCCAGAACATATTAAAGTAATTGCAAACATAGCTGCAAAATACAAACCACGTACTGCTGTTGCCCTGAGCGCAGTCGAAGGGTTATAGAATAAATGAAATTATGATACTTGAAGTTGCTACTTTAAACATAAAAAAAGGTTTTTCTTTAGATTTTGAAACAAGTTTTAAAGAAGCTGAAAAAATAATTTCAACAATGAAAGGGTATATGTCCCATGAATTGAAAAAATGTATTGAGCATCAAGATAAATATATATTATTAGTGAATTGGGAAACGATTGAAGACCATGAAATTGGTTTCAGACAATCAGATAAATACCAACAATGGAAACAATTATTACATCATTTTTACGAACCATTTCCCACTGTAGAACATTATAAATAATGAGTATTAAGCAAACAAAATACATGCATTTATCAGGATTAGAACCTCTAATCCTAAACGAAAACAGCAACTTTATAAATGTAGGAGAGCGTACTAACGTTGCAGGCTCTAGAATGTTTCTTCGACTTATTAAAGAAGAAAAATTCGATGAAGCTTTGCAAGTGGCTCGCCATCAGGTTGATGGTGGAGCGCAAATTATCGATATTAATATGGACGACGGACTTATAGACGGAAAGGAATCTATGGTGCGTTTTTTAAATTTAATAGCCGCAGAACCCGATATTTCTAGAGTTCCTATCATGATTGATAGCTCAAAATGGGAAATCATTGAAGCTGGTTTACAGGTGGTGCAAGGTAAATGTGTGGTAAACTCTATTTCCTTAAAAGAAGGTGAAGACAAGTTTATAGCAGAAGCCAAAAAAATAAAACGTTACGGTGCAGCGGTAGTTGTTATGGCTTTTGATGAGGTTGGACAAGCTGATAATTACGATAGACGTATTGAAATAGCAAAACGCTCCTATGATATTTTAGTAAACAAGGTAGGTTTCCCATCGGAAGACATTATTTTCGACTTAAACATATTTCCTGTAGCAACAGGTATGGATGAGCATAAAAGAAATGCCATCGATTTTATTGAAGCTACACGTTGGGTGCGACAAAATTTGCCAAACGTTAGTGTGAGTGGTGGAGTCAGCAATGTGTCGTTTTCGTTTAGAGGAAACGATGGTGTTCGTGAGGCAATGCACTCTGTATTTTTATATTATGCTATTCAAGCGGGTATGAATATGGGTATTGTAAACCCTGCACTATTAGAAATTTATGATGATATTCCAAAGGATTTATTAGAACACGTTGAAGATGTTATTTTAGACAGACGTGATGATGCGACCGAGCGGTTGTTAGATTTCGCTGAAACCGTAAAAGGTTCCAAAGTAGAAAAAGGAGTCGATTTATCATGGCGAGAAAACCCCATTCAAGATAGAATTACGCACGCTTTAGTGAAAGGTATTGATGCTTTTATTATTGAAGATGTAGAAGAAGCCAGATTACAAGCCGAAAAACCAATTGATGTTATTGAAGGGCATTTAATGATTGGTATGAACGTTGTTGGCGATTTATTTGGAGCAGGAAAAATGTTCTTGCCACAAGTAGTGAAATCTGCTCGTGTAATGAAAAAAGCAGTAGGGTATTTAAATCCGTTTATTGAAGCTGAAAAAGGCGATTTACAAGAACCCGTAGGCAAAGTATTAATGGCAACCGTAAAAGGCGATGTGCACGATATTGGAAAAAATATTGTAAGCGTGGTATTAGCTTGTAACAATTACGCTATTGTCGATTTGGGTGTTATGGTGCCACCAGAAAAAATTATTGCAGAGGCTAAAGCACATAATGTGGATGCAATAGGTTTGTCTGGATTAATTACGCCGTCTCTTGATGAAATGGTGTATTTAGCTAAAGAAATGGAGCGCCAAAATTTCATTGTTCCTTTGTTAATAGGTGGTGCAACAACCTCAAAAGCACATACAGCAGTTAAAATTGATCCGCAGTATAAAAATGCGGTGGTTCATGTGAATGATGCTTCAAGAGCAGTAACAGTTGTGGGGGATCTACTAAATAAGAAAACTTCAAACGAATATGTTGCCAATTTAAAAAAGGATTATGATGAATTCCGAACTAAGTTTTTAAAACGAGGCAAAGAAAAATCATATATTTCAATTGGAGAAGCACGAGCAAGAAAATATAAAATTGATTGGAATACGTCTGAAATTGTAAAACCTAAAGAATTAGGCGTTCAGATGTTAAAACAATTAAGCTTAAAAGAATTGGTGCCTTATATTGATTGGAGTCCGTTTTTTAGAAGCTGGGATTTACACGGTAAATTTCCAGATATATTAACGGATGAATTGGTTGGTGAACAAGCAACCATCATGTACAACGAAGCCCAAGCAATGATTGAAGATATTATTGCAAGACAATTGCTAAAACCAAAAGCGGTTTTCGGTTTGTTTGAAGCAAATTCGATACATGATGATGATATTTCAGTTCAAAAAAACGGAAAAGAAGTGGCTGTTTTTAGAACCTTGCGTCAACAATTAAGTAAAAGAGAAGGCATTCCAAACATTGCCTTAGCCGATTTTATTGCACCTAAAGAAACCGGCAAAACCGATTATATGGGCGCTTTTTGTGTGGCCATTTTTGGCGCGCAAGAATTAGCCGACAGCTACAGAGCCAAAGAGGATGATTACAATGCAATAATGGCGCAAGCTATTGCCGATCGTTTTGCTGAAGCTTTTGCAGAATATTTACACAAACAAATACGAACCAAACATTGGGGTTATGATTCTGATGAAACACTTTCAAATGATGATTTGATAAAAGAAAGTTACAAAGGTATTCGTCCGGCACCGGGGTATCCCGCATGTCCAGACCATTTAGAAAAGGAAACTATTTGGGAGTTATTGGAAGTTGAAAAAATAATAGGCGTGAAGTTAACCGAAAGTTTAGCCATGTGGCCAGCGGCAGCAGTTTCCGGATATTATTTTGCAAACCCAGAAGCGAAATATTTTGGATTAGGTAAAATTACAGATGACCAAGTAACGGATTATGCCACTAGAAAAAGCATCACGAAAGAAAAAGCTAGAAAGTGGTTGCATCCAACCATTGCAGAAGAATAATAAGGTTGTTATGAGCATGTTGAATATCTAATATAGAGATGCTTCAATATGCTCTGAGTAACATAGAAATTTGATTTGACATTTAAAAAGTAGTTTGCGACCAACAGGTTAAAATCATCATTCTTTAATCAAAAATCGTAATTCGATAATCCTTTCCCTATTTTTGCATCTTATATGGCAACAACAAAAAAAGACATTCGCGCATTATCCAAAGAGCAACTCCGTGATTTCTTTGAAAAACAAGGAGATAAAGCGTTTCGTGGCAACCAGGTTTACGAATGGTTGTGGCAAAAAGGTGCCCACTCGTTTGATGATATGACCAATGTTTCAAAAGAAACACGTCAAATGCTGGAAGACAACTTTGTTATCAACCATATAAAAGTAGATACCATGCAACGTAGTAACGATGGTACGGTTAAAAATGCGGTACGTTTACACGATGGGTTGATTGTGGAGTCGGTTTTAATTCCAACGGCCACCAGAACCACTGCATGTGTGTCCAGTCAAGTAGGTTGTAGTTTAGATTGCAGGTTTTGTGCTACGGCGCGTTTAAAACGTATGCGAAATTTAAATCCCGACGAAATTTACGATCAAGTAGTAGCTATTGATAATGAAAGTAAGTTGTATTTTAACCGTCCATTAAGTAATATTGTATTTATGGGTATGGGCGAACCACTTATGAACTATAACAATGTTATTAAAGCTATCGATAAAATTACATCTCCCGAAGGTTTGGGTATGTCGCCAAAACGTATTACCGTTTCCACATCGGGTGTGCCAAAAATGATTAAGAAAATGGCAGATGATGATGTGAAGTTCAATTTAGCAGTATCATTACATTCTGCCATCGATGAAGTTCGAACTACCATCATGCCATTTAACGAAAATTTCCCTTTGGAAGATTTACGTGAAGCATTGGAATATTGGTATGCTAAAACCAAATGTAAAATCAGTTACGAATATGTGGTTTGGAAAGGTATAAACGATTCGCAAAAAGATATTGACGCTCTAGTTAAGTTTTGCAAATATGTGCCTTGTAAAGTAAACATTATTGAATATAACCCCATTGATGATGGCGAATTTCAGCAAGCATCAAACGAAGCCTTAGAGAATTACATAAGTAATTTAGAAAAAAACAGAATTGTTGTTAACGTACGCCGAAGCAGAGGTAAAGATATCGATGCGGCTTGTGGTCAATTGGCAAATAAAAGTTAAGAAAAAGAGCTGCGAATTGCAGCTCTTTTCTATCTATCTTGATTTTTAATAACTAATCTTTGATTATTTTGATTGATTGAGATTTATTTTCAGAACTAATATTCATAAAATACATTCCTTTTTTCAACGAAGTTAAATCAACCTTGTTGTTAAAAATTTGTGATTGATTAAAATTCATAATTTTTTGTCCAAGTTGATTCATAATTGAAATGCTCTCAATGGTTTTATTGGTATTGATAGTAACAACACCTTTTACTGGATTTGGGAAAACATGAAACAATTTTAATTGGTCGTCATTAATTGACAAACTTGGGTCTGATTCGGTAGTAAAACTCCATACCGCACTAGGGGTACTTCCCCCAAAATTTACTGCATTTATAGACCAATAATAAGTTGTATTATAGGCCCAATCAAAAATAACACCACCGCCACTATTAAACCCAGAGATCGTTCCTATATTATTGCCTGCAGCATTAGTGCCTAGATTAATATTAAAACTTGTTGCTGGGTCTCCTGTTGTTGCGGCTACCCAAGTAAAAGGAGCAATAAGTAAGTTAGCAGGGTCTGTTGCATCAATGGGGACATTTATGGTGGTGTCTGTGGGAGCTGGGGTAGTAACCGCATCTGGAGCAGAAACGTTTTGGTTTTCCAAATTAATATCATCAATAAACAACGCATCTCCATTGTCTTGAGCCCAGACAAAAGCAATAAAAACACTTTGACCTTCATAAACTGACAAATCAACTTCATGTCTAGAAAATGTTAAAGCAGTTCCATTTGTTACATCTGTTTCGTTTTGAGTGTCTACAATTGTAAAATCTCCAT
This sequence comes from Mariniflexile fucanivorans, assembly GCF_004341235.1. GTDB lineage: Bacteria > Bacteroidota > Bacteroidia > Flavobacteriales > Flavobacteriaceae > Mariniflexile > Mariniflexile fucanivorans. Next base: position 134,431 of record NZ_SLUP01000005.1, on the reverse strand, counting down.
GGGATGTTTGAGAACTTCCTGTAGAAATCCTAATTGTTAATGTAGACCCATAATCATCAATGTAATAATCCGTTTGGTTGAATGTAAGCAAGGAGTTGGTAGATGTAATTGCTATTTGAGGAGAAACCAACCAATCTTCTGCTAGTGTTGCCACATCTTCCCATGCTACAAACATATACCCAAAGGAATTATATTCCCAGTTTTCAACTGTTCCTTCAGAATTTGTCCCAATAAACGTAGACCATGTAGTAGGTAACTCGGTATCAAAATTTTCGGGAAATTGAGCAAAGCTATTAAAACTAAAGGTTAACAATAGTAAAAATAATAAAGTAATTTTTTTCATAAGCTTTGATGTTTTATAGATTAATTTAGTATAATATATAAAATAACGAGCAAGTATTCAAACTTAAAAAGTTAATTGTAAGCAGGTTGTAATTATTTATGCGGTTATTGTATTTTTTTAGTACGTTTGTTGTTATAAAGTGATTTTTTTAATTTGAAAATAGTAGAGCAAATAAAACAACCCATAGGCTATGAAATGGATCTTTTCGAGCAAAAGTTCCTGCTTTCAATGTCTAGTAAGGTGGCATTGCTTAATAGAATTACAACGTATATAGTAAATCGAAAAGGGAAGCAAATGCGACCCATGTTTGTTTTTTTGGTTGCTAAAATGGTGTCGAATGGTGAAGTAAGTGAACGTACTTATAGAGGGGCATCAGTAATTGAACTTATCCATACGGCAACTTTGGTACATGATGATGTGGTTGATGATAGTAATCGTCGCCGTGGATTCTTCTCGGTAAATGCCTTATGGAAAAACAAAATTGCTGTTTTAATAGGCGATTATTTACTGTCTAAAGGATTACTTTTAAGTATTGATAATAATGATTTTGATTTACTTAAAATCATTTCAATTGCGGTACGAGAAATGAGTGAAGGCGAATTACTTCAAATTGAAAAAGCCCGTAAACTTGATATAACCGAAGCTGTTTATTACGAAATTATCCGACAAAAAACAGCCACTTTAATTGCCGCGTGTTGTAGTTTGGGCGCTGCTTCTGTAAAACCAGAATCGCAACATGTAGAAACAATGCGAAAGTTTGGCGAACTTATAGGTATGGCATTTCAAATTAAAGATGATTTATTTGATTATAGCGACGACCAAATAGGGAAACCAACGGGTATCGATATTAAAGAGCAAAAAATGACCTTGCCTTTAATTTATGTGCTAAACCAAGCGGATAAGAAAGATAAAAAGTGGTTAATCAACTCTATTAAAAATCATAATAAGGACGCAAAACGTGTTAAAGAAGTGATCGCTTATGTGAAAAACAATGGTGGTCTAGATTATGCCATTGCAAGAATGAAGCAATTTCAAGAAGAAGCTTTACAATTACTTAAAACATACCCAAATTCTGAATATAGAAATTCACTAGAGTTGATGGTGAATTATGTGATTGATAGAAAAAAATAATGGTTGACTTTTAAAAGCCCAACCATTATTCCATTTTTTTAAATACTGTTATTGCTGTTGCTGCTGGTTTTGATGTTGTTGTTGTTGTTGGTGCTGTATGCGGTCTAAATTACGTTGGTAACTATTGGTTTTAGCATCAGAAAATGTATTTGGAGGCACTACAATGGTTTCTTTGTTTTTTGTTGAACTTATCTCAACTTTCACATACAAATCAGAATCTACTTTTCGTTTAAAAACACCTTTTACAGGAGAGCAATCGGCATAGTTTCTGCCCACTGCTAATCGCACATGGTTTTCATTGGCGATGGCATTGTTTGTTGGATCTACTCCAAACCAGCCGTAAAAAGGGATGTAGGCTTCAATCCAAGCATGGGTAGCGCCTAAACCTCTTGTATTATCTTCTGCAGGGCAAATATACCCGCTAACGTAGCGTGCCGGAATACCAGACATTCTCACCATTTGCAGTAAAATATTAGTAAAATCCTGACAAACGCCTGCTTTTAGTTTCCAAACATCATCTAAGGTAGAATCTACATTAGTAACTCCTACAATGTATTTAAAGTTGTTGTACACATATTCACAAAGTTCTAAAACAGCTTTGTAAGGTGTTTTTTCATTAAGATTTTTAGATGCAATTAAAGCTAAAACATCTTCAGAACCACTAAAAAGAGTTGGTTTTACAAAATCGATAATGTCTGCATCGTATTTTTTAGTTTTTAATTCTTCCCATTGGGTTTTTGAATCTACAGTATCTTCTGGAAATAACTTATCATAAGTTACTACTTCAACATCTGAAGTGATAGTTAATTCATCATGTTGCTCTGTAATTAGAAAAGTACCAACCCTGTTATTGTAAAAATCGTTAAATGATTCTACAAATGGATTGTTTGTAACCGAAATAAAATGAGAATTCACTTTTTGAAAGTCATCATTTATTGGGTAAAGCCTAATTAAATTCGCCCCATCAATTACTTTATTACTATAACTGAATTTTGTAATATGTTTTATATAGAATGTTGCCATGATGTTTTTTATTATCAATTAATGTTAGAAAGGTAAACAGAATTAATATTCATAGATATATTTCTAATATCTTGTTTAATACTTTCAATGTAATTATGCAATCCTTGTTCTTTTATGCTTTCAATGGTGGTATATTTTATGGTGCTTTCTAGCTTTCCTATTAAAAACTCCAAGTTTGTTTTTTCAAGCTCGTTAGCATCAATAAGTTTGGTGATGTACCAGCTTAATTTATTGACGCAATAATAAACAGACCTTGGGAATAATTTTTCTTGAAACACCAATCTAATAACGTGGTCTTCATTGAAAGTAGATTTATGGGTTTTTAAGTATAATTGATACCCGCCAATTGAAAGCAATAAATTTTTCCAATAAAAACTTTTTTCTAAACTATCAGAAGTGTTTCCAATTTCCATAAGTTTAAATTCTGTGAAATCGGATATTTGAATAACACGCTCAAGAAATTTACCAATACTCATAAAGTAATATGATGGTCCGCGTTCTTGCGTAACATCAGATGTTCCGTAGTATATTAAATGGTGTTTTCTTAAATCTTCTAAAAACTGTACAGGGTCTTCTTCCCGAAGTCTTCTAGGTAGATCTTTATCTGTTAAATATAAATAGTAATTGTTGATGCATAGCCACAACTCTCTGGAAATGTGTTCTTGTACACTTCGGGCATTCTCTCTTGCTTTTGTGACAATATTTAGAATGGAGTTTGAATTTTCTATATTAAACACCATGAAATAAATACATTCTATGGCGTCTTCAGTATAAAATTCATTTTCAGAAGTTGTAAAATTTTTAATAATTGGTGTCCATGAAAACAATTCCGGAGAGTCTTGATTTGCTAAAAAATTCACTTTAAGCAAACTTAAAATTCCATTACCGCGCTCCATGTATCGATCCAACCATATTAGGTTGTTAGCTACTCTACTTAACATATATTATTTTTTTCAGAATTATTTTAATACCCATGTGTCTTTACTACCTCCGCCTTGTGAACTGTTAACTACCAACGAGCCTTTTTTAAGAGCAACTCGGGTAAGTCCACCAGGGCAAATATCAATACCATCTTTACCAGCCAAAGCAAAAGGACGTAAATCGATACAACGCGGTGATAATTGTCCATTAATGTAACAAGGTGCTGTTGATAGCCTTAATATTGGTTGTGCGATGAAGTTATCGGGCTTTTTCTTAACGTTGTCCAAATAGTCTTTTATTTCTTCATCTGTTGCTTCATGTCCCATTAGCATACCATATCCACCACTACCATCAGTTTTTTTAATAACCATGTCTTTAATGTTTTTGGTAACATATTCCAACTCGTCTGGTCTACCTAATTGATAAGTTTCAATATTCTTTAAAATAGGTTCCTCATTTAAATAATATTTAATCATATCTGGCACATAAATATATATCGCCTTATCATCGGCAATACCAGTTCCAGGAGCATTTACAATGTTTACATTGCCTTTTCTGTATGCTGCCATAATACCTGCAACACCTAAAACACTTTGTGCGTTAAATTCTAAAGGATCTAAATAATCATCATCAACACGCCTGTAAATTATATCTACTTGCTTTAAGCCATTTGTGGTTTTCATGTAAACGAAGTGGTTTTTTACTACCAAATCAGATCCTTCAACCAATTCAATACCCATTAATCGGGCTAAGGTGGTATGCTCGTAATAAGCCGAATTATAAATACCAGGTGTTAGTAGTACAATGTTAGGATTGTTAAGGTCTGATAGTTCCTTAAGTTTTTTATAAAGCATGTTGGGGTAATTTGATACCGACCGCACATGGTTTTTTGGTAAAATCCCAGGAAATAAACGTTTGGAAATTTCTCGGTTTTCTAACATATAACTAACTCCAGAAGGGGTTCTTAAGTTGTCTTCAAGCACATAAAATTCACCATCATTATTTCTTATCAAATCGACTCCGGAAATGTGTACATATACATCGTATGGTACTTTTACACCCTTCATTTCACGTAGAAAATTTGGACACGAGTAAATTAAGTCAGCAGGAATAAGACCGTCCTTTATAATAAACTGTTCGTTATAAATATCTTTTATAAATAGGTTCAATGCTTTAAGACGTTGCTTAATGCCTGTTTCAATTTTATCCCATTCTGGTGCTGTAATAATTCTGGGAACAATATCGAAAGGGAATATCTTTTCAATACCCTCATTGTCATTATAAACCGTAAAAGTGACCCCTTGACTCATAAATAGCTGTTTAGAAAGGTCTTCTTTCTTAGTGAGTTTTTCTGGGGATGTGTTTTCAAGATATTCAATAAAGCCCTCATATTGAGCTCTGAATTTTTGGCTATCACAGTACATTTCGTCCCAAGTACTAGGGAGCTTGTCGTAAGACGAGAAAAGATGATTGTTATTCATATATTATAAGCTATAAAACCAAATATAATAAATTGATAAAAGATTTTTAATGATTTGCCTGTTTATATGAATTAAATACAGTGTTTATTTCATTTCATTAAAAATAATTCGAAATTTTAATAAGTAAGCTGTTTTTTGCTTATTTAATTGTGTTATAAATAATTTAAGAATAAGCATGTGTTTAAATTAGTGAATTATATTTACTAATGCTTAAATTTTATTTAATAAAATAAATTTAATTCAGGCAACCATTAGTATAAAATAAGCGTCTTTATAAATAGAAGGCTAAATGCAATCATTTTTGAAAGTAATACAACTCCATAAAAACGAATCTGCACTCATAAAAAGTGCTGCCAAAGGCAATCGTGAAGCTCAACATATGTTGTATGAGTTGCATGCACCAAAAATGTTTAGTATTTGTAGGTGTTATATTAAAGATGTTCAACATGCCGAAGAAGCGATGCTTAATGGGTTTTTTAAAGTGTTTACCAATTTAAAAAGTTTTAGGGAAGAAGGTAGTTTTGAAGGTTGGATACGCCGTATCATGGTTAGGGAATCCATTTCGTTTTTAAGGCAGCAAAAAAACATTGAATTTCCTGTTGAAGAAATTGATTTTAAGAATACGCACAACGACGCAATAAATATAGATATTGAAGTTGACCAAATACAACAATTAATTGATGCCCTACCAGAAGGCTATAAAATGGTATTTGTTATGTATGCTATTGAAGGTTATAAACACCATGAAATTGCAACGATGTTGAATATTACCGAAGGCACATCAAAATCGCAATTATTTAAAACACGAAAAATGCTGCAGGAACGCCTAAAGGAATTGAATAAAAACACAGGTTATGGAATCAAATAAATTTGATAATACTATAAAAGAAACGCTAGAAGGAAGAAAATTGCAGCCATCAAATGATGCTTGGGCAAAACTTTCAGAACGTTTAGATCATGAAGAAAAAAATCATACTAAAAAAACCATATGGTGGTTGGGTATAGCGGCGAGTTTAGTGGGTGTTTTCTTTATGGCATTTCAGTTTTTTAATACTGAGGAAGTGAAACCAATAATAGTTGATGCACCAACAGTAAATGAAAAAAACAATAACATTCAAGTAGTCCTTGATGATGTAAAAACTGAAAAAGCGGCAATAAAAGACATTGAAGAAAATGAAGCATTTGAAAAGCTGCCACTAAAAGAAAAGATAAGTTTTCCAAACATTAAAAATTCAATAGCTATAACTAAAGAGAATACCATAATTAAAACAGAAGTCATTATTCAAACAGTTAAAAAAGAAGAAGAAAACTTAAGGTTTGAAGAACAAAAAATACAAGACGTTGTAGCCCAAGTAGAAGCCCTAAAATCGCAAAATTTAGAAGTTACCGATGCTGTTATAGACCAATTGTTACTTCAAGCTCAAAAAGAAATTAGGCTAAAGAAAATGTATAATAGTACTACGGGAATAGTAGATGCCAATATGCTGCTTCAGGAAGTAGAAGCCGATTTAGACCAATCATTCAGAAGTAAAGTATTCGACGCTATAAAAGCAAGTTATAATTCAGTAAAAACGGCAGTAGCACAACGGAATGAGTAGTTTCTAATTTCTGCGAAGGCAGGAATCTCATTAAAAAAAATAAAATTATCATCAATCAAAATCATCTATAAACGTCCCTTAGGGATAAAAACGAACAGTTATGCAAACAATTACTAAGTATTTAGCACTCGTAGTGCTTGGGTTAAGTGTGCAATTCATCAATGCACAAGACAGTATTCCAAATGGGAATAATAAAGATAAAATTGAAGTCTTAAAAAAGCTTAAAGAGCAAATTCAAAATGAAGAACGCAATTTTTTAAAAGCAGAAGTTGAGGCTATTAATTTAAGGTTGGGTAAGAGAGATATTTCAAATGCTGAAGCAGAAATTTTAAAAAAAGAATCTGCTGAAAAACGAGCGCTTAATATAGAAAATCGTTTGGCTATTATTGATAATAAAATAATGCTCATGGAACGCAATGATGAAGGCTATCGTATTAATAATGAAGAGGATTTATCGCGAGTTGGTTTCAGCATAGGTGGCAATGATGATAGTTTTGCATGTGTGAAGATTAACTATAAGAATAAACCAAAAAAATATGATTTACGCACATCAAGTGATTTTGTTTTAGCCTTCGGTTTAAACAATGCTATTATTGCAGGTGAAAAATTAGACGATTCGCCATATAAATTTGGTGGTTCGCGTTTTTTCGAAATAGGTTGGGCGTGGAAAACCCGTGTGTTTAAAGAATCGAACTTTATGCGTTTAAAATATGGGTATTCCTTTCAGTTTAATGGTTTGAAACCAACCGATAATCAATACTTTGTTCAAGATGGAAACCAAACCACTTTAGAAACATTTCCTGAAAATCTTAAAAAGTCGAAATTGACAATAACTAATTTAGTGTTTCCTGTACATTTTGAATTCGGTCCATCCAAAAAAATAGAAAAAGACACTTATTTTAGGTACTCAACCGATAATCAATTTAAAATAGGACTTGGTGGTTATGGCGGATTTAACATAGGCACACGCCAAAAATTAAAATATGAATTAGATGGTGACCGAAAAAAAGATAAGCAAAAACAAAGCTTTAATACTAGTGATTTGGTTTACGGTTTAAGTGGCTACATAGCTTTTGATGAGGTTGCGTTGTATGTTAAATACGATTTATCACCTGTTTTTAAAGATCAAGCCATAAAACAAAATAATATATCCATTGGTTTACGGTTTGATATGGATTAGTCAACTTATTTAAAGTTAAAAAAGCTTCTGTAATTGGAAGCTTTTTTGTTTTCGTTTAAGGAGTTTGCGTGTATGAAAAGAAGAGCCTTCGATTTATTATTAAATCGGCTGTTTTTTTACAAGGCTTGATGGGAGTTTGTTATTTACTTAATATTATTTTTCGAATTTCAGTATGTTCTTTATTTTCTAATTTTATAAAATAAATTCCACTATTTAGATTTCCTAAAGAAATGGTGTTATTTGATTTGCTAATCAGTTCATGTTGAACTACCTGTCCTAAATAGTTGTACACAGAAACTTTGTAATCATGTAAAAATTCTGTGTTTATAAAAATTAAATCATCTGTAGGATTTGGGTGAATTTTAATCAATTCATTATTAAAAGTACTTTGGTTTATGGAAAGGGGAATACAGTTTTCTGTAAGTTTTACATCTAAATAAATTAATCTGTTAGTTATCCAAGCAGACATATAATTTAAATCAGTATTATTATAAGTATAACTTGTCCAAGCCAAATTCTCCCTATCATATATGCCATTAACTTTTAAATAATCGTGATTTGAAGTAAATAAAGACATTAAGGAATCGTGTGTAATAACGGTTGAGCGTAATAAAAGCCATTTGTTTTTTAATCTCTCTTTAAAGCCGTTTGGACTACAATCATAAATTAATCTGTTATAAAATCCGTTAGATAGTAAGTCATTCGTAGTGTTGTCGTTTGTGCCATTCCAAATGGTTCCAAAGGAGCCATCCAAATCCCAAGGCACATAGAAGTAATTGTCATTTGTGTTATATTTAGCTATATAAATATTTTTACCTGTATTATCTGTGGCTCTTAATAGATTAAGAAAAATGTAATAATCTACTAAGTTGTCAATCTCAAATCGATCTTTATATTCGTCAAAGAAATTTCCATTAGATGAATTTATAATAAAGTCAACTAATCCATGCAAATTAGACCAATCAACCTCTTCATCAGGATGTTTATATTCAAAACCACTCCAAGCCAACAAATTGTTGTTATAAGTAGGGATAGAAGTAAAGGTACTTGCTCCCCATGAAACACCTTTATATAACTCTCCTCTAATAATACCATTATGTTTTTTAAGTTTCAATTGTTTTCTGCTAACCTTTTCCCCTAAACAATAAACACCTCTGTATTCATTATTAAGAAAAAGTTCAATGTATTTCATTCTTATACCATTTATGGCTTCTGGTTCTTGGTTTTGGTAATGAAGTGTGTTAATCTTACGCCATAAGTCATTGTTTGTTTTACTTCTTATCCGTAAAGGTTCGTTGTACATTGCTTGCAAATTCCAATCATCATTGTTTGCCATACCTAATAAATTATAGTCCTCTGTTTCAGCGCCTGTAGAGTCAGTCCAAAATTCAATTTCCATCGATTTTTTAGCCAAGGATTGAGACCATCCCCCTCTGTACTGTATTCCTATATTCGATTCTAGGAAATTTTGATTAGTTTCTATCATTTTAAAATACGCCAAAACATTTGGGTCATCAACTATAGTATTATCCGAGAAAATACTAATAATTGGTAATTCTGAAAAATACAGTGCAAAATTTGAGTTTTGAGATGGAATATGAATTGTATAAACTGTTCCTATTTCTATATTAACTGGTGGAATTGTAAATTCACATAGTTCATTGAGTAAAATATGGGTTTTGGAATTTGGCCAAGTTGAATTTATTGTAGTAACATCCATATTTGTAATAACAATACCCTTATTTATATCAATAAAATATTGATTCTGATTAATTTGGATTATGTCATTTGCATTTATAATATTAGTTAAAAGCAAAGTGAAAATGAGTGTAAATGTTTTTTTTAATAGTCTAATTTTACTTGTTACTTTGGTTTCTTTATAATGACGCATTACTTAAACGTATTAAATTACTTCGGTATTATATATCTTTTATTAAACGAATTTAATTCTTTTTTCCCACAAAGCCAACCTTCTGATGCTTCTTAATTTCAAAAATCAATACTTTATAATTACATTTACATTCTAAAAATAATTCTTCATAATTGATATCAGCAGCATCCATAGATTTAGTTTTTGAAACCGCTCGGGTTGAGGAGGTTATTGGCGATTTTGTACAACTCAAAAAATCGGGCAGTAACTTTAAAGGCTTGAGTCCGTTTAGCGAAGAGCGTTCTCCAAGTTTCATGGTATCTCCAGTTAAACAAATATGGAAAGATTTTTCAACAGGAAAGGGAGGGACTGCGGTGTCGTTTTTAATGGAACACGAACATTTTACCTATCCTGAGGCGATAAAATACTTAGCAAAAAAGTATAATATTGAGATAGAAGAAACCGAGCAAAGTAACGAACAAAAGGAAAAAGCGAGCGAACGCGAAAGTTTGTATTTGGTAAGTGAGTTTGCAAACACGTATTTTCAAAAAATACTGCATAAAACCGATCAAGGAAAATCTATAGGTTTAAGTTATTTTAAAGAACGTGGTTTTACTGAAGAAACTATTAAGAAATTCGATTTAGGCTATTCCTTAAATGAATGGCAAGCCTTTACAGATGAGGCATTAAAACAAGGTTATAACATCGATTTTTTAGAAAAAACAGGACTTACCATTGTAAAAGACGATAAGCGCTTCGATAGGTTTAAAGGGCGCGTTATGTTTCCTATAAAAAGTATGAGCGGTCGTGTTTTGGGTTTTGGTGGACGTATTTTAATTACTGATAAAAAAGCCGCTAAATATGTAAACTCACCCGAAAGTGATATTTACCACAAAAGTAATGTGCTTTACGGCATTCATCATGCTAAACAAAGCATTGCCAAAGAAGATAATTGTTTTTTGGTTGAAGGCTATACCGATGTGATTCAGTTTCACCAAACAGGCATTACAAATGTGGTTTCTTCTTCTGGAACTGCTTTAACTTCAGAACAAATTCGATTAATAAATCGTCTCACAAAAAACATCACCGTGCTTTTTGATGGTGATGCTGCTGGTATGCGTGCATCGCTTCGTGGTATCGATTTAATTTTGGAACAAGGAATGAATGTGAAAGTTTGTACGTTCCCTGAAGGTGAAGATCCTGATAGTTTTGCAAAACAAAATACCTTGGAAGAACTTTCTTCTTATTTAAATGAAAATGCTAAAGATTTTATTCAGTTTAAAGCCTCTATTTTATTTGAAGAGTCTAAAAACGACCCGATAAAAAAAGCAGATACGGTTCGAGATATTGTAAATAGTATTTCGAAAATTCCAGATCGTATTAAAAAGGAAATCTATATTCAGGAATGTGCCCGAATTATGGATATTAGTGAGGAAGTATTGTTTAGTACCTTGGCTCAAATTAATAAAAAGGAATTCCAAGAAGAAAACAAACAGTTTAAAACCGAACAAAAGGCATTTGATGTTATTAAGCACGAGCGCCCTGTTGAAAAAGTAGATGTTCAATATTTGTTAGAACGTAAAATAATTGAAGCCTTATTGCTTTATGGAAATAGAACTGAAGATTTTGAAGATTTGGTTTTAAAAGAAAACGATAAAAAGGAATTGGTTTTAGAACCTGTAATTCACCAAGCAAAGGTGTTTGAAAAAATATTTTTAGATCTTCAGGATGATGAAATGCAATTTACTAATCCGCAATTTAAAAGCTTGTACTATACCATTATTGATACTTTAAATCAAAATCCAGAGTTCGAACTTAAAAATTTCATTAATTCAGTAGATGCTGAAATGGGTAATGAAATCACTCATATTTTAATGGAGGATGAGCGCTATGCGTTAGATAATTGGCAGCGTATGAATATTTTTCCCAAGGAAAAAACACATAGTGTTGCCCAATTGGTAAGCGAAACCATATTAAGTCTTCGCTGTTTTTTAATAGACCAAAAGGTTAAGGAATTTCAGCAAGAAACGCTACAAAACAAAATAGACACGAATAGAAATATACTTGAAGAAGTAAAAGACTATTCGGGTCTAAAAATGTTGTTGTCTAGAAAACTGAATCGTGTTTTATAACATCGATTCGTTGAGTTTTGCTTGACTAACTAAATCAACTAAATTAGTCACTTTTAATTTACGCATTAAACGTGCTTTGTAAGTACTAACTGTTTTTTCGTTGATGTTAAGTTCTTTTGAAATTTCTTTGTTTTTTCTACCAATAGTTAGAAGTTTTAAAACTTCTGCTTCTCTAGTTGATAGTTTTTTGTAAAACGATCCGCCTTTATTAACTCTGTTTCCAAAAGCTAATTGTTGCGTTAAATCGTTGCTTAAATAAATACCGCCATCGTTCACTTTCAAAATAGCTTCGTTGATGGTAATAACGTTAACTGATTTGTGAATGTAACCATGTGCACCAGCTTTAATGGCGTTTACGGCATACACTTCTTCTGGTTGTGCGCTAAGAATAATAGTTTTAACGTCTGGATAGTCATTTTTTAAATAACGTAAAACGGTTAAACCATTAAGCTTAGGTAGGTCAGCTTCAGTTAAAATAATGTCTACAGGATTTTTTTTGATATACTCTAAAATGGCTTCGCCATTATCAACACTTGCAACAATTTTAATGTTTGAAGATGCTGAAAAAAGTACTTCTAGTCCTTTCCTGGTAATAGGGTGGTTGTCTGCTATCAATAATTTTATCATAATGTTTTAAGCCTACTTTTATATTAAGTTAGAGGTTTAATGAAAGTTGAGAGAATAGGCTTGCCGTAAAAGTAGTAAACTTTTAAACAATTTGCAAGAATCACATCATATTGTTGGGAATTTCGCAAACAGGTATCGGAATCATCTTGTGTTTATTGGCGTTATTAAAGCGTTTATAGATTTTAAAAGCTATTTGTTCCCTCCCTGAAAAGTCTTCTGCATGTTTGCCAGCTTCGTCCATTTTCATGGCCCATTCCAATTCTGGGTACGATGCGCCTATTTGGTCTTCATCACTTCTCGCATCTCCAAAAAGGCCGTCGCTTGGTTGTGCTTTCATAATAGATTCTGGTACGTTTAAGTAAGCCCCTAATTCATATACTTCAGATTTTAGTAAATCTGCAATGGGGCTTAAATCTACGCCACCATCTCCGTATTTGGTGTAAAAACCAACACCAAAATCTTCTACTTTATTACCAGTACCTGCTACTAGCAATTTATATAAACCAGCGTAATAGTAAAGGGTTGTCATGCGTAAACGGGCTCGGGTGTTTGCCAGCGCCATATCAACAGTGGCTTGGTCGCCATCAAAAAACACTTCACTTTTAAAGCTTTCAAAAATAGGTGTTAAATCGGTTCTGGTATCACTTACGTTATCAAAGCGTTTTTTTAGTTGTTTAATATGCTCCTGTGCTCGGGTTACATGGCTTTCAGCTTGATGAATTGGCATTTCAATACATAATACATTTAAACCTGTTTTGGCACATAATGTAGATGTTACAGCCGAATCTATACCACCCGAAATTCCAATAACAAAACCATTAACACCTGCTTTGGTGGCGTAATCTTTTAACCAATCAACTATATGATTTATAACTTTTTCTGTTTGCATTTTTAAATGAATTTAATTCCAAGAATTGTACCTTTGCTAACAAAAATAAACGAAACACTCTATTAATAAAAATTTATGACGTTTAAGTTTTATATGAAGCAAGTATTAATTTTCTTAAGCATAATACTTATGGCTTTTTCTTGTAAAAATGAGAGTGGGTTAGAAAATGATATTGCTAAGATTAATTTAGATGCAAAAATTGAACGTTTTGATTTGTTATTTGCTGAAATTAATAATGAAAATCTACCTAAATTAAAGCAAGCATATCCATTTATGTTTTCAGAAAAGTATCCAGATTCTTTTTGGATTGAAAAATCGCAAGATACCTTGCAAAAACAATTATTTAAAGAGGTTGAAAAAACGTTTTTAAATATGGATGAAACCGAATTGGAAATAGAATCCTTATTCAATCATTTAAAATATTATTTTCCAGAGTTTCATACGCCGAGAATTATCACTACAACAAGCGATGTAGATTATAGAAGTCGCGTCATAGTAACCGATACCATTGCTGTTATTGCGTTAGATACTTATTTAGGAAGCAACCACGAATTTTACGAAAATATCCCCAAATATTTAAGGGAAGATTTAAAGAAAGAACGAATAGTAGTCGATTTAGCTACTGAATATGCTAAAAAATATATCTATCAACAGCCAAATAAAATGTTTTTAGACGAACTTATTTATTTTGGTAAGGAACTTTATTTTAAGGATGTAATTATTCCGTTTAAAACCGAAGCGGAACGCATTGGGTACACCAAAGAACAACTAGATTGGGCCACATCTAACGAAAATTATATTTGGCGCTATTTTGTAGAACGAGAACTATTATATAGTACCGATGCCAAATTAGCTGGTAGGTTTATTACCCCAGCGCCTTTTTCTAAATTTTATTTAGAAGATATTGATACCGAATCGCCAGGGCGTTTAGGACAATACATAGGGTGGCAAATTGTGAGGGCGTATATGGAGAACAATGACGTGTCGTTAAAAGATATGTTGATAAAAAGTCCGGAGGAAATTTTTAATAATTCAAAGTTTAAACCAAGAAAATAATGTCGAATATTACATCTAAAATAGAGTTAACCGTCGAGCTTGATGCTAATAGAGTGCCAGAGAAATTACATTGGACCGCCCAAGATGGTGGTATTAGCAACGAAGAAGCTAAAGCAATGATGTTGGCAGTTTGGGATTCTAAAACTCAAGAAACTTTGCGTATCGATTTATGGACAAAAGATATGCCCGTAGATGAAATGAAAGTATTTTTCCATCAAACACTCGTAGCAATGAGCGATACATTTAACAGAGCGACGCAAGATGAAAAAATGACAGCAACCATGAAAGATTTCTGCGACTATTTTGCTGAAAAATTGGAGATTAAAAAGTGATTTTTATTGGTTATTTTTCATGTAATAACATCCAATCGAAAATACTCATGTTAAAAGCGTCATAATCACTACTTTCTGTACCCATACCTGTACCATCGAAAGTTCTAGTGTCTGAGTTGTGAGCTACACCAGGGTAAATAGTTACCTTAGCTTTTGTACTAGGGTTTGCAGCATTGATAGCGCTTACCATATCTAAAGATCGACTTGTTGGCACCGAAGTGTCACTATCACCATGAAATGCCCAAACAGCAACCGATGTATATTGGCTGCCAGAGCCCGTGTCTCCACCGCCCGCAATAGGAACAATTGCTGTTGCGTAAGAATCGGCTCCATATTTAGAAATATAAGTGAAGCAGCCATAAGCACCTAAGCTATAGCCAGTAAGGTAAATTCTGTTTGTGTTGATATTGTAATTATCAATTATGTATTTAATAAAATTATGTACATCATCTGCATTCCAACTTCCAGATGTTAGCTGTGGAGAGGCAACAATCATAGGGTATTTTGGAGACCATTTTTTTTGTTCAATCAGACTAGGAAGCCCGGTATAGAATACATTTTTTAAAACATCTGCGTTATTTTGGCTATTGCCTACTTGTCCAGATCCATGTAAAAATATTAGTAAAGGATAATCTGGTGAATTACTATTATAATCACTTGGAGTGTAAATATAATGTCCATAAATAGCGTTCGTACTTCCAAGAACATTTGCTGTTTGTTCTCCGCCAGTATCTACAGGTAAGTTTTCTAAATCATTTTGATTGACGATGTTGTCATCTTTATCTTCACTACAATTCAAGAACAATAAACTAAAAAACAGGCTTAAGTAAACGAGATTTTTCATAAGTAGGTATTTGGGTCTGACCAAAATACGTAATAAACGTTAGTTTGGATGCTAAAACATAATGTTTCTTACAAATTTTGTACTTTAACGATGTTTTTATGTTGTAAAAACAACTCTGAGACTATTTTCTTGGGAATCGGATCTAAAAAATTTATTCCTTAGCTTCTTTTATTTCTTTTTGAAGATGGTCCAGATACAAAATGCCATTTAAATGGTCTATTTCATGCTGAAAAATAACCGATGTAAAACCTTCAACCGTTTCGGTTTTGTGTTCAGCTTCCATAGTATCGTATTCTATTGAAATTGAAAAAGAACGTGTGTTTAATGTTTCTGTTCTGTTGGGAATGGATAGGCATCCTTCTCTAAAAGTTTGTTTTTCATCAGAATAAGTTTTAATCACAGGATTTAAATACACTTCAAAAGGGAAGTTTTCTTTATCAAACCGTTGTACCCAAATAATGTTTTTTAAAACTCCTACTTGCGGTGCCGCAATGCCAACACCTAAAGAAATACTATCTCTAACTGTGGCATAAAGTCGATTAACAAACCTTTGTAAAACAAGGTCGTTTGGGTTTGCTTTTATGTACTGACTTTTAGTTCTGAGTAGTAAAGAATCTTGTCTGTTTGTTATTTTGAGAACACGCATGGGTGTTAAAGAATCGGAATTCATTATGAGTTCAGATTGTTCAACAGTAAAAGAATTTTTCAGTATACTTTTTGAACCGTAACACGATGAAAGTATGATAGTAATACCTATTAAAAGGAAAACGTTTTTCTTCATCAAACTTACCATTGGTTAATCCTATCGGAATCTAACTTAACAAAAATAAATAATAAGATGGCGAACCCCCAAAGTCCAGAGCCTCCATAACTAAACATGGGTAAAGGAATACCAATAGTTGGAATTACGCCCATAACCATACCAATATTTATGAAAAAGTGCATAAAAAATATAGAGGCAACCGCATAGCCATACATACGGCTAAATTGCGAGCGTTGTAATTCGGCTAGATGCAGAATACGAAGAAACAATAATATAAAAACTATGACGACACCGGCACTTCCAACAAATCCCCATTCTTCACCAACGGTGCTAAAAATATAATCGGTGTGTTGTTCGGGTACAAACTTTCCGGTGGTACGGGTACCTTCTAAAAAACCTTTTCCTGTTAATCCGCCCGAGCTAATGGCTTTTTCAGATTCGTTTAAATTATAAGCGATGGTTTTTTTCATGCGCTCTAGTTTTACAGGATCTTTTTCAAGACTTAGCCAAATGGTAATTCGATCTTTTTGATGGAAAGGCAAAATGTTGTCGTAAAAATAACGAATACCGAAAGAAACTAAAATACTAACTAAAATGATAGAAATTGGTTGAATTAAAATCGGCTTTCTTCTTCTAGTAAAATGATAACCCAAAACCAGAACGGTAATTATAGTAGATGTTATGATGACCCCGAATTTTAAGGAACATAAACTAATAAAAATTATCATGAACAAGATAATTAAATAAATGGGCGATAATCCTTCTCTATATAATACAAAAATAAAACTACCATATACTAAGGTACTACCGGCATCTTTTTGAAGTAATACCAAAATAGCTGGAATAGCGATAATGCCAAAAACGTAAATTTGGTCTTTTAGTCTGTTAATATCGGTGTTTAAATCACTTACATATTTGGCAACGGCGAGGGCTGTGGCGGCTTTTGCAAACTCACTGGGTTGCAACGTCATGCCGCCAATACCATACCAAGATGTGGCACCGTTAACGCTTTTCCCAAAAACAAATAAGCCCACCAGCGATAACATGGAAACGATGTATATTACACTGGCAAAGCGTTCATAGAACTTGGATTCTATTGCTAAAATAAGGACTATAAGCCCTATGGTCATAAAGATAAACATGAGTTGTTTTCCATAGGGTTGCGAAAAATCAAAGTAATTTATGGTATCTCCTGAATGTGAAGCCGACACTATATTTAACCATCCAAAACCCACTAGGATGAAGAATAGGATAATTGTTAACCAATCAAATTTATAATATCTACCTGCTTCTACCATTGTTTTTTGTTCAACTGGTTATAAAATTTGTTAATGTTGTTTATAAATTAGCACCTTGGTTTTTCTTTATATCCTCAGGGTTTCTTGACTTACTATTTATTTTGTTCAATAGTTCTTTGAGCTCTAGGTATTCTGGTTCGCTAATAGGGTCTAAAGTTGAATTTCTGTTAATTCCAAAAGGTTCTCCAGAATATGGTTTAGCATACTCATGTTCTAAAGAATATCTTAAAACCCAGTTTTCCAGATCTGGTCTGGTAATTGTATCGTTTATATATTTTTCAACCATTAAACTGGCTATTTTACCGGCAAATCTAGCACCAAAATATCCATTTTCAACAAATATGGCCAATGCTATTTTTGGGTTGTCTTTAGGGGCAAAAGCTATAAAAATAGAATGGTCTGTAAGTTGCATGCGTTCACCATTAATTTTTATAAAGTTTTCAGCAGTACCTGTTTTTCCACAAATTTCAATACCCTTTACTTGTACACCTGCCGCAGTACCGTGGTTGTAAACATCAAACATACCCTGTACAATAGGCTCAAAATGTTCTTTGTTTATAGTGGTGTGGTTTGGTGTTGTGTACTTCGCATCAATAGTATGGCCTTCAATATGTTTTATGATATGGGGCGTGAAGTAGTAACCCCGGTTAGCAATAGCTGCTGTCATATTTGCTAATTGAATGGGTGTTGTTAATACCTCACCTTGTCCAATAGCGTTTGACAAGTTAAAGGTGCTTCCCCATCTATGTTCACCATAAAGTTGGTCGTATGTTTTGCTGTTTGGAATTTTTCCAGGTTGTCCAACCGATAAATCATTATTTAAATAATTGCCTAAACCAAAACTCTTAACATGGTTACTCCATATATCCATACCCACCGCAGGATCCTTTGTCTTATCAATAATTCTTCGGTACACATTAGCAAAATAGGCATTACAAGAATTGTAAATACCACCATTCATATTTAACGGACTTGCATGTGAATGGCATCCCATTTTTCGGCCGCCGTAACTGTACCCGTGGTTACAGGAAAAACGATCTTCGGTGGTTACCACTCCTTCCTGTAAGCCAATAAGCGCATTTAAAATTTTAAATGGCGACCCAGGCGGGTACATGGCTTGAAGGCCTCTGTCATATAAAGGCTTGTTAATACTATCGTTATATAATTTTGAGAAATTTACAGATCGTTGACGGCCCACTAATAAATTAGGATTGTAGGTAGGTGTAGAAACCATCGCTAAAATTTCGCCACTACTAGGTTCTATGGCAATAATACCACCATGTTTGTTTTGCATAAGCAGCTCGCCGTAGGCTTGTAACTTGGCATCAATTGTAATGGTAATATCGCTACCAGGTTTGGGTAGGGTATCATAAATGCCGTCCTTATACGGGCCTAAATCTCTGTTAAATCTATCTTTTTGAATAAATTTAATACCTTTTACACCACGTAATGTTTTTTCGTATGATGTTTCAATACCCTGTTTTCCAATAAGGTCGCCCATTTTATAATAAGGATCTCGGGCAATAATAGCATCATTCACCTCACCAATATCACCTAAAACATTGGCGCCAATGGAAGTTTCGTAATGTCTTAAAGAACGTTTCTGAATATAAAAACCTTCGAATTTTCGCATTTTTTCTTGTAAACTAGCATAATCTTCTTTGGATAAATGCGGAATAAAAACGGAAGGCAACCAAGGGGAATAATGATATGCTTTTTCAAAAATTTCTTTGAATCTGGACTTTTCAATTTTTAATAGTTTACAAAACTCTAAAGTATCTAAAGGTTTAACTTCGCGCGGAATAAACATAACATCGTACGACGGTTGGTTTGAAACCAATAACTCACCGTTCCTGTCAAAAACAAAACCACGTTTGGGGTAGTCATAAACTTTTCTAATAGCATTGTCTTCATACAAATCTAGAATGCCACCTTCATGGATTTGTAAATAAAAAAGTCTGGATATAAATATAAGCCCAACAGCAGCTATGGCACCAACAAGTAAGAATCTTCTCATTTAGTTTTTTTACTAAAAATAATGGTTACTATTAAGATTAATAAAATAGTAAAAATACTTGAGAATAACGTTTTTTGAAGCACTAATATTATTTGTGAAACGCTAAACATTTCTAAAAAGAATAACATAAAGTGATGCAACAACGTGAGTATGGTTAAATAGGTTAGTTTTTCGCCGAATTCAACGGTGTTAAATTTAATGGTTTGATGGTCGTAAATCATACCAAAAGAAAATTTTAATATCAATGGTCTTACATAAGCAATGAATACACAAGCTGCTGCATGAATACCTCCAGTATCTGAAAATACATCGATTGTTAATCCTATGAAGAAACTTAAAAAAATAATAATAAAGCGGTTGTTTTTTACAGGGAACAACGCAATAAACATAATGTAGATATACGGGTTAATGTAGCCCAAAAAATTAATATGATTAAACAAGACCACTTGTAAAAAAACCAATGATATAAAACGCGCAATATGTAAAAACACAGAGTTATTCATCGGTGTTTTTATTTAGTAATGAGTCAATTTCAGCGGTATCAATGTTCTCAATGGTATAAACATGTTCAAGATTGGTCATATCATTAAACAGTTTAATGTTTATTTCATAATAGTTTTCGGCAGCATCTAACTTAAAATCATTTATAATCCCTATAGGTATGCCTTTAGGGAATATGGATGATCTTCCCGATGTAATAATAGTATCCCCTTTTACTATGGGTGCTATTTTGGGAATATCTGTTAATTGAATAAAATTTGGTGATTTAGCATCCCAATAAAGCGTACCAAAATGGTTTGTTTTTTTTAGTTGTGCACTAATTTTATTTATGGTATTCAGCACCGAAATAACGGTTGCATAGTGTTTGCTAGTACCATCAATAATACCTACAATACCTTTGGAACTTATAACGCCTAAATCTTGTTTCAAACCATCGTTTTTTCCTCGGTTTAAAAGTAGGACGTTGTTGGTGCCAGAATAGGTGTTCCTAATAACGTTTGCTAACGTAAATTTATAGGTGCCATTGTAACTAACGGTATCTAAATAAGTAGAATCTTTTTTGCTTTCAGAATTAAAAAGCAGCATTTTTAAACGGCTATTTTCTTCAGCCAATACTTGGTTTTGAGATTTCAAACTTAAATAACCCGTAAAATTATTAATGGAATTGTAAATACCTCCCGTTAAAAAATTGGCAGAATTAATAAACCTACTTTTATGGTAAGAATGTGTTTGAATGGTAAAAACCATAGAAATAGAAAACAGCAACAAGGACAACAAAAAGTTTTTGTTTCTTATTATAAAATTAATAATTTGTTGCATGTTCTATAAGCCTATTTAATCAAGACGCTTTTGTATTTGGCTAAATTTTTAAGGGTTATCCCAGTGCCTCTTACTACCGCTCTTAAAGGGTCTTCTGCTATATAAACCGGAAGGTCTGTTTTTTGTGACAAACGTTTGTCCAATCCACGTAGCATAGAACCACCACCAGCTAAATAAATACCGGTATTGTATATATCCGCAGCCAATTCTGGAGGTGTTTGCGATAAGGTTTCCATAACCGCATCTTCAATACGTAAAATAGATTTATCTAACGCTTTCGCAATTTCTCTAAAAGAAATAGATACTTGCTTAGGTTTACCAGTCAATAAATCACGCCCTTGAACGCTCATATCTTCTGGAGGTAAATCTAAATCTTCGGTAGCAGCACCAATCTGAATTTTTATTTTTTCAGCAGTACGCTCACCTACATAAAGGTTATGTTGTGTACGCATGTAATAAACAATATCGTTCGTAAAAACGTCACCTGCAATTTTAACCGATTTATCACATACAATACCACCTAGTGCAATCACCGCAATTTCGGTAGTACCACCACCTATATCCACCACCATATTTCCTTTAGGTTGCATAATATCAACACCAATACCAATAGCCGCAGCCATAGGTTCGTGTATTAAATATACTTCTTTACCGTTTACACGCTCCGCACTTTCTTTTACAGCACGCATCTCAACTTCTGTAATACCCGATGGAATACAAACTACCATACGAAGCGCAGGTGTAAAGAACTTCTTTTTTAAGGCAGGTATGTTTTTAATAAACATACTTATCATTTGTTCCGAAGCATCAAAATCGGCAATAACACCATCTTTTAATGGGCGAATGGTTTTAATATTTTCATGCGTTTTTCCCTGCATCAAACTTGCCTCTTGACCGACGGCAATAATTTTACCAGAAATTCTATCGCGAGCAACAATGGAAGGGGCATCAACCACAACCTTGTCGTTATGTATAATAAGTGTATTTGCAGTACCTAAATCTATTGCAATTTCTTCGGTTAAGAAGTCAAAAAAGCCCATAAGCTATAAATGATATTAGAGGTTTAATAAACGGATTCCGTAAATGTAATAAAAGTTAATAAATATTTTAATGTTTCATAGAACTCTTATTTTTATAAAAGTCACTAGTCAATTCTTTTTATGCATTTTAGCGATTATATTTAGGGCGTTACCCTATCGGGTCGGGCTTTGCGTTACAAGTCCTCGCTCGTGCCTCGCTGTGGGCTTTCCACTTCAATCCCTAACGCGAAACAATTACAATTAGTAATTAACAATTAAAAATTAATGTTTAAAATGGCGTGTGCCTGTCATCACCATAGCCACACCGTTTTCATTGCAATAATCAATACTCAATTGGTCTTTAATAGAACCACCTGGTTGAATAACCGCCGTTATACCTGCATTTTTTGCAATTTCAACACAATCTGGAAACGGAAAAAACGCATCACTCGCCATAACCGCACCGTTTAAATCGAAATTAAAGGTTTTTGCTTTGTGGATAGCTTGTTCTAAAGCATCAACACGACTGGTTTGTCCTGTTCCGCTAGCTAATAATTTTTTGTTTTTCACTAAAACGATCGTATTCGATTTGGTGTGCTTACAAATTTTTGAAGCAAATATTAAATCGTCCAAATCGTTTTGAGATGGTTTAGTGTTAGTAACGTATGTTAAACCTTCAATAGTGTCTGTAACGTTATTTCTGTCTTGAACTAAAACGCCATTCAAACAACTTCTTACGTTGGTTTGTGGTAATTCAACATCATTTAAAATTAAGATGATTCTATTTTTCTTTCCTTTTAGTATTTCTAAAGCTTCCGCATTGTATGAAGGAGCAATAACAACTTCACAAAATAAACTACTAATTTCTTCAGCAGTAGCTTTGTCAATTTCTGTATTACTAATTAAAACGCCACCAAAAGCAGAAACAGGATCTCCTGCTAAAGCATCAACATACGCTTGGTGGATAGTGTTGTTTTGTGCAAAACCACAAGCGTTATTGTGTTTTAATATAGCAAATGTTGGAGTTTCACCTTTAAACTCGTTAATTAAGTTTACAGCAGCATCAACATCTAATAAATTATTGTAACTTAATTCTTTACCGTTCAATTTAGTGAACATGGCATCAAAATCGCCAAAGAAAAATCCTTTTTGGTGTGGGTTTTCACCGTAACGCAATATGTTTCCGTTGGTTTCGCTAATTTTTAAAACGGTTTCTTCATTGTTTCTGTTGAAGTAATTAAAAATAGCAGTGTCATAATGCGATGATACATTAAACGCTTTTCCAGCAAAACGCTTTCTGTTTTCTTCTGAGATGCTTCCGTTGTTTTCTGAAATTAAACTTAAAAACTCAGCATAATCATCAACCGAAGCTACACAAATAACATCGGCAAAGTTTTTAGCGGCAGCTCTAATTAAAGAAATGCCACCTATGTCAATTTTTTCAATAATATCTTGAGCGCTGGCACCAGAAGCTACTGTTTTTTCAAACGGATATAAATCTACAATAACCACATCAATTTGAGGGATTTCAAAAGATTCCATTTCAGCAACATCACCAGCATGGTTTTGTCTGTTTAAAATACCTCCAAATACTTTAGGGTGTAATGTTTTTACACGACCACCAAGTATAGATGGGTACGACGTAACTTCTTCTACAGGAACCACATCAATGCCTAAATCGTTAATAAATGTTTCAGTACCACCAGTGGAATAAATGGTTACACCTTGCTCGTTTAGTTTTCTAACAATTGGTTCTAATCCATCTTTACTAAAAACGGAAATTAATGCAGATTTTACTGTTTTTTCGTTGCTCATTTTTTAAATCTAAATTTGAAGTTGCAAAAGTAGTTATTTCAACTAATATACAAGTGTTTATAAAGCAAAAAACGAGATGATTTTTTAAGTAAATCTGATTTTTTTTATGAAGTGTTTTAAAATCCCCAAAAAACAAATTCCAAATCCCAAAAAACAAATTCCAAATACCAATAGGTTTTAAAACATTTAAATCCCGTTAGTTCTTGGAATTTGGTATTTAATTTTTTGGATTTCTTCTTTTAAAGTATTGCAGCAACTTGTGCGCAAACAAATTCTAGAAAACGTTCGTCAGCTTCGGTAAAGGGATCCGGTGTATTCGAATCGATATCAATCTGTCCAATATTTTCACCATTTACAAAAATGGGAATCACAATTTCAGCCTTAACCGTGATGCTACAAGCTATGTAGT
Source organism: Mariniflexile fucanivorans (assembly GCF_004341235.1). GTDB lineage: Bacteria > Bacteroidota > Bacteroidia > Flavobacteriales > Flavobacteriaceae > Mariniflexile > Mariniflexile fucanivorans. The sequence goes on along the minus strand of NZ_SLUP01000005.1, from coordinate 110,363 downwards.
TGTCTTGAGCAGCCACATCGGGAACCACAAAATTTTGGTTGCTAACGGCTACTTGTCCGCAAATACCTTTCCCAAAAGGGATGATGGTGTGGTCGGTTGGTGCACCCACATAAGGGCCAAGTTTTAACTCTTCTTTGTTACCATTTCTAAAATAAAAACCCACCCAATTGTAATGTGCTATGTGCTTTTCAAGGAGTTCGCAAATATTTAAAAGTCGTTTATCAACTGTTTTTTCAGAGTTTAAAACAATAGTTTCTACTTGGGGTTTTAGTTGCTCAAAAGTCATAAAATTCAAAAGTTTTGGTAAAAGTATTTAAAAAGCGATGAATTATATATTTGCTTTGCATAATTTTAACCTTGTAAAAACGGATAATTTTTTTTGAAAGCACTTTTAGTTAAATACAAGTTAGTCATAAAATTTATAGCCACATTTTTGTTGGTGTATATAGTACTATCTGTAGCCTATAAATTTTACTTACAATTTTCTGATGGAAGCAAGTATTACCCCGATTTCATGACGCACTTAGTTGCAATTCAAAGTGAAGAGCTATTGCATGTTTTGGGTTATAAGGTGCAAATGTTACCGCATCCAAATGAGCCTTCAATGAAAGTGATTTTAAATGGCGGCTATATTGCACGTGTAATTGAAGGTTGTAATTCCATTAGTGTAATTATCTTATTTGTGTCATTTATTATGGCATTTTCTTCACAAGTAAAAACCACTTTTTTTTATATTTTATCGGGTAGTGTTTTAATTTATACCGTAAACTTGTTGCGTATCGTGCTATTAAGTTTGTTGTTGTATCATTACCCAGAACATCAGGTTATTTTTCACAGTGTTGTATTTCCAGGTATTATTTACGGATTAGTATTTTTATTGTGGATATTTTGGGTAAATCGATTTTCTAAATTAAAAAATACACATGCAAAAACTAACTAAATATTTATTACTTAGTGTTTTGGTTGGATTTTTAATTTTAATCCGACTTTTTGAAAACGACTTGTTTTACGACCCCTATTTAACGTTTTTTCAAAACGACTATTTGTATATTGATAGTCCAAGACGCGAAATTTTTAAATTGACATTATTTACTTCACTGCGATATTTTTTGAATACTATTATTTCATTAGGAATATTGTACGTGGTTTTTAAAGATAAAAGTATTATTAAATTTTCCGCACTTAGTTACGCTTTTGCATTTGTAATTTTAATAGCAATTTATTTGTATTTTGTAATTAACCCTAGGCATGAAGATTATTATTTGTTTTTTAATTTACGCCGATTTTTAATTCAACCTATTATCCTAATTCTTTTATTACCTGCATTTTACTATCATAAACTTAGGAACTAAATGTTAATCATTTTGTAAATGAAGACGCATTTTTTTAATTTTTTGTACTTTTGCATGGTGATAAAACGGTTTTTACATAAAAGTTTTTCGGTGCTTTTGGCGTTGCTTGTCTTGTTTTCAACAGTGTCTTTTACTATTGAAAAACATTACTGTGGCGATGTTTTAGTAGATGTTGCATTATTTACTGAAGCGCAAAAATGCGATATGGGTACTTCGGGAATGGCTCAAGAAGCTATTACAAAAAACACCTGTTGTAAAGATGAAGTGAAGCTTGTTAAAGGTCAAGATGAATTAAAAGTTTCAACTTTCGATGATTTAAATTTCCAACAACAACTTTTTATTACAACAAGCGCTTACGCATTTGTTAATCTCTTTGAAGGGTTAGCGAAACAAGTAAGTCCACATAAAGATTACTCTCCACCCAATTTGGTCGCCGATATTCAGGTTCTAGACCAAGTATTTATAATTTGATTTTTTGTCATTCCTGCGTAAGCAGGAATCCGTTATTCGTGGGACAATTTATTTAATCAAATTAAAAATTAAAATGAAACATACATATACAGTTACAGGCATGACCTGCGACGGTTGCAGAACATCTGTTGAAGAAAAACTCAATAAGCTTGATGGTGTTACAAACGCAACCGTAAATTTAGAAAAAAGTGAAGCTGTTATAGAAATGGCGGAACACCTTTCAATTGAAGCCTTACAAAATGCACTTTCAAGTAAATATACTATTTCAGAAAAAAATGTTTTTCAAACAAAATCGAATTTGATGGAAGATGAAAAGAGCGATTTACAGCAACTTTTTCCGCTATTCTTAATATTTGGCTACATAACAATTGCAGCCATTTTACTTAATTATGATCCTTGGAATGGAAGCAGTTTTATGCTCGATTTTATGGGTTTGTTTTACATAGTTTTTAGCTTTTTTAAGTTGTTGGACTTAAAAGGTTTTCCGGAATCGTTTAAAATGTACGATCCGTTGGCTAAAGTAATACCTGTTTATGGTTGGGTATATCCGTTTATTGAAGTAGCCTTGGGCGTTATGTTTTTAATGCGCATTGAAATTTCGATGGCTTTAATTTTAACCTTAATTGTTTTAGGAATTACCACTATTGGTGTTACAAAAACATTGTTAGATAAAAAATCGATTTCATGTGCCTGTTTAGGAACTGCTTTAAAATTACCTATGACGAAAGCAACCTTTATTGAAAACAGCATTATGATTGTTATGGCTATTATTATGTTAATTGGTAAGGCTTAATATGAAATGGAGTTTCCCGTTGCGTTAGGGATTGAAGCAAGCTACCGTGTAGCGCGTAAAGCCTGACCCTTGTGGTAACGCCCAAATAAAAATTAGAATGAAAAACTTTATATATATAATACTAATGCTTCCGTTGCTAATGTCTTCCCAAGAAAAAATAAATGGGATGATTATGGAAGCAAATGATAAAAATGAACACATTGGTTTAGGTGGAGCTAATGTGTATTGGCTTAATACCAATATTGGAACAGTCACTAATCTGGATGGCAAATTTATAATTCCATATTCAAAAGAAAATACCAAATTAATAATTAGTTATGTGGGTTTTAAAACCGATACCTTAACTATTAGGCAGCCAAAATTAGTGCATCATTGGTTGAACCCTGTTGATAATCTGGATGCGGTAACCGTAACGTCTAGAAAGCAAGCTACGGCAAAATCATATTTACAAGCTACAAATACGTTCACCGTTAGTAGTGATGAATTGTTGAAAGCGGCGTGTTGTAACTTGTCTGAAAGTTTTGAAACCAATCCATCCATAGATGTTAATTTTGCCGATGCAGTAACAGGTACACGCCAAATAAAAATGTTGGGATTAACGAGTCCGTATATTTTAATAGCTACGGAAAATATTCCAACAGTTCGAGGTGCGTCGCAAGCGTTTGGGTTGAGTTTTATTCCTGGTACATGGGTAGAAAGTATTCAAATCACCAAAGGCGCAGGAAGTGTTGTGAATGGCTATGAAAGTATTGCAGGCCAAATAAATGCTGAATTGGTAAAACCATCAACCGATAATAAGTTGTATGTAAACCTATATGGTGCCAGCAGCGAACGTTTGGAATTAAACACACACATAAACACGAAGTTGAGCGACAAGTGGGATACTGGTTTGTATGTACACGGCAACACGCACCACGGTGTACACGATGTGAATAATGACGGGTTTTTGGATATGCCACAATACGACCAAATTAATGTAATGAACCGTTGGCAATATACGAACCCAGAAAAAGGATTTGTGAGTTTTATTAATTTGAAGTTTTTAAATGATAAAAAACAAACGGGTCAACTTGATTTTGATCCTGAAACCGATAAGCTTACCACCAATGCTTGGGGAAGCGAAATTGATACGAGACGTTATGAGGTGTCGGCGAAATTGGGGTATGTGAATCCCGAAATTCCGTGGCAAAGTGTGGGAATTCAAACGGCGTTTAGTAGTCATAAACAAGAGTCGTATTTTGGATTGAAACAATATGATATTTTACATAATAGCCTGTATTCCAATATTATTTATAACTCGATTATTAGTGATTCTCGTCATAAAATAAAAACGGGATTGAGTTATACGTACGACCACTATGATGAAAGTTTAGAAACGCCGAATTTATTACCAGATTATGAAAGAACTGAGCGATCTATTGGTGCTTTTTTTGAGTATAATTATGATAGTTTAGATAAATTGAACTTAACCGCCGGTGTGCGTATCGATAACCATAATTTACTAGGAACGTTTGTAACGCCCCGATTAAATGTGCGTTATACGCCTTGGGAAAAATCGGCTTTAAGAGCTTCTGTTGGACGAGGTAAGCGTAGTGCCAATATTTTTGCAGAAAATCAAAGTATGTTTTCAACGTCAAGAAATATCAATATTTTAAATACAACAGGTAAAGTTTACGGTTTAGACCCTGAAATTGCATGGAATTACGGTGTGTCTTATCTACAAGGTTTTAATTTGTTTGGAAGAAAAGCCGATGTAACCATAGATTACTACAAAACCGATTTCACAAACCAAGTGGTGGTAGATTATGAAAATCCGCAGGAAGTTAATTTTTATAACCTTGACGGAAAAAGTTATGCCAACAGTTTTCAAACAGAATTCAATTATAATGCGTTTGAGCATTTTGATTTACGATTGGCTTACAAATATTACAAAGTGAAAACGCAATACAATTCTGGAGAATTAGAAAAGCCATTAACGCCTAAACATCGATTGTTTGCTAATGCTTCTTATGAAACGCATGTACGTGAAAATACAACTGGACATTGGAAGTTTGATGCGACGTTTAATTGGTTAGGAAAACAGCGTTTTTCTTCAATGGAAAGTAATCCTGTAGTATATCAATTACCAAAATACACACCTACAGTAGGGACCTTGAATGTGCAAATAACCAAAGTGTTTTCTCCAAAATTTGAAGTATATTTAGGCGGTGAAAACGTGACAAATGTGAGACAAGGCAATCCTGTTTTAGGAGCAGATAATCCTTTTGGTGCAAATTTTGATACCACTTATGTATATGGTCCCATTTTTGGAAGTATGTATTATGCAGGGTTGCGATATAAAATAAAATAATAATTAAAAATAACCGTCATTACGAGGGGATTATGACCGAAGTAATCTTATAAATTGATTTTCAAATTTGAAGATGACTAAAATTTAAAAAGTCACGTATTGACAAAAACAAAAATTAAAAATGAAAAAAATAATAATTCTATTAGCGGTATTAGTGTCAACAATCACATTTGCTCAAAATAAAAACGAAAAAGCATCGCTAGAAGTAGATGGTGTTTGTTTAATGTGTAAAAACAGAATTGAAAAAGCATGTTTTGGTACCAAAGGTGTTAAAAGTGCTATTTGGGATGTGAAAACACACGAATTGAAATTGATTTACGATGCCCGCAAAACCAATTTAAAAACCATTCAAAACAGTGTGGTGGCTGTTGGTCATGATACTAAAGGTTTAAAAGCATCTGATGAAGCCTATGCCTCGGTACATCCATGTTGTAAATACAGAGATGAAGACGTGAAAGATGACCATAAAGGTGAAAGCGGTCATAAAAAATAAGTCTATTAATTGAGGTTGCCTAAAAAGTAAAAATTCATTTTATTGTCATATTGTGCGCAGTCGAAATGCATTGAAACACTAAAACAAAAGTTTTTTCGACTGCGCTCAAAATGGTGTTTAGAATTATTTTTTAGTCTGCCTCATCCTTTTTTCTATCATAAGAATCTGTTAAAGACATCACAAACAGTTTCATATTTCAAATAAAATATTAAATTCGGAAAACTTATTTTTTCAGAATAAAAGTATCTTATTAAAATGCATTATATGAACATTTTCAAATTTCAAATAAGGTTAAAATCAAGCTTAATCTTCGGGCTTTTTATCGCCATATCATTACAAAGTTTTTCACAAGGTGGTTTCAAATGGTCCAAAGATGGTACGTCGTATTACAGAATTCAAAGTGAAGGTGTTGTTCAATATACATTACCTAATAATGATGCTAAATTATTAATATCAAGGGAGCAATTAACCCCAAAAAATAGTAATACGCCCCTTTCGGTTAACTATTTTACGTTTTCTCAAGATGAACAAAAAGTGTTATTGTTTACTAATACCAAGCGTGTATGGCGTATCAATACAAAAGGCGATTATTGGGTATTGAATATGGCAACGGGCGCTTTGCAACAACTTGGTAAATCACTTCCTGAGGCGTCGCTTATGTTTGCTAAAATATCTCCCGACGGAAAATTAGCAGCTTATGTAAGTGATAATAATATATATGTTGAAGATTTAGGGACATCTAAAATTAAAGCATTAACTACTGATGGGACTAAAACCTTAATTAACGGAACGTTCGATTGGGTTTATGAGGAAGAATTTGCGTGTCGTGATGGGTTTCGTTGGAGTCCTGATAGCAAATCGATTGCGTATTGGCAAATTGATGCCAGCAATACCAAAACCTTTTACATGATTAATAATACAGATGCTATTTATTCTGAAGTTATACCGTTAGAATACCCCAAAGTAGGCGAACCGCCTTCAGCTTGTAAAGTAGGCGTTGTTAATGTTGATGATGCTAAAACGACGTGGATTAATATTCCGGGTGATGCGCGTCAAAACTATTTAGTGCGTATGGAATTTATTCCTTCCACCAAAAAACTTTTAATTCAACAATTAAACAGAAAACAAAACCATAGTAAATTGTTTATTGCTGAACCTAAAACGGGCAATTCCAAAGTAATTCAAGAAGAAATCGATGCTGCTTGGGTTGATATTTACAATGCTGGAAATAAATATGCAGTAGATTATACTAATAATTTTATTTGGTATAACGACGGAAAAAATATTTTATGGACAACCGAAAAAGATGGTTGGAGGCATTTATATAACGTATCATTAGAAGGAGAAAAGGAACAATTAATAACCAATGGAAACTACGATTTTATAGACTTATCTTTTATTGACACCAAAAACGGTTATGTGTATTTTATGGCATCGCCAGATAATGCCACACAAAGTTATTTATACAAAACGAAATTAGATGGTAAAGGCCATTTAGAATTGATGAGCCCAAAGGCTTTAAAAGGTACCCACGATTATAATGTGTCGCCAACAGGTGCATTTGCAATTCATTCATTTTCAAATCATTTTACAAAACCTGCTTCTGAACTTATTACGTTGGCAAACCACCAATCTATAAATCCTGCTAGTGGTATAGAGGCCAATTTATCTAAATTGGTAGAAACCCCGAAAGTAGAATTCATTAAAGTGACAACTTCTGAAGGTGTTGAAATGGACGGTTGGATGGTAAAACCAACAAACTTTGATGCCACAAAAAAATACCCCGTCGTGTTTTATGTGTATTCTGAACCTGGAAGTGCGACAGTAAACGATACCTATGGAGCAGGAAACAATAGAAATTACAATGGTAGTATGGCAGATGATGGTTATATCCACATCTCATTAGATAACCGTGGCACGCCAGCACCAAAAGGACGTGAATGGCGTAAAAGTATTTACAGAAAGATTGGGCAAATAAACATAAAAGACCAAGCCATGGCGGCCAAAGAAATCCTGAAATGGGATTTTGTAGATCCAGAACGTATTGCAGTTTGGGGATGGAGTGGTGGTGGTTCAACCACTTTAAATTTGTTATTTCAATATCCCGACATCTATAAAACAGGCATTTCGGTTGCGGCTATTTCAAATTTATTGACTTACGATAATATTTACCAAGAGCGTTACATGGGTTTGCCACAAGAAAACATGGAAGATTTTGTAAATGGTTCACCAGTAACCTATGCTAAAAACCTTAAAGGAAATTTATTATACATTCATGGAACGGGCGATGATAACGTGCATTACCAAAATGCTGAAATTTTAGTAAATGAATTGGTAAAGCATAACAAACAATTTCAGTTTATGCCCTACCCAAACCGCACGCATGGTATTAGAGAAGGTGAAGGCACTACCGAACATTTAAAAACCTTGTTCACTACTTATTTGAAAACTTACTGTCCACCGGGAGGTAGATAGTAGATTTTATTACACTGTTTTATAGTGTGAAAAGAATCAGCTAATTTCGTTTGATTTCAGATATAAAATATTAAAAAAGATTTCATGTTAAGATCGTTCCCAATATTAGAGTTGATGAAAGTAGGATGCTAATTGTTAGTTTAAACGAAATTATTGTAGGTAATTTAGAGCTTTATTACACTTTTCATAAGTGTTTCAAACTTTAAAAATAAATTTTATTCAAATGAGAAACCATAAAACGCTTCTTTTAATATCCTTGCTTTTAACAGCGATAACACTAGTTAATGCTCAAAAACGTCGTTCAAACCCCATAATAAGCCATATGTTTACGGCCGATGCAACAGCACGTGTATGGGAAGACGGGCGTTTGTATATCTATCCTTCAACAGATGTAGCACCTTCAGATGGATATACAACAATGGATGGCTACCATGTATTCTCTACAGAAGACATGATTACCTTTAAAGATCATGGTGAAATTCTTCATTCCCGGGATGTTCCTTGGGGCGTTGAAAAAGGCGGATATATGTGGGCACCCGATTGTGTGTACAAAGATGGAATCTATTATTTCTATTTTCCACATAAGAATAAAGATATGGTATGGGAGTTAGGCGTTGCAACTAGTAAAAACCCAGCATCTGATTTTAAATTGCAGGGCTATGTGAAAGGTGGGAAAACCTTCTGCGATCCAAATGTTTTTATAGACGATGATGGTCAAATTTATCTGTATGCGGTAGTGGGCGCAAAAACATACGCTGCCAAGCTTAAAGACAATATGATGGAAATTGAAGGGGAAATGGTGCTGCAAACTGGTTTAGACGGCCACCGAGAAGGCCCATTTGTGTTTAAACGAAAAGATATTTATTACCTTATATACCCCGATGATTATCCAAAATTTAACAAAATGCGCTATTCTACAGCTATTAATCCTTTGGGACCATGGGAATGCCAGGGTGTGTTTGTGGACCATACCGATGTAATTACCATGCACGGTTCGGTGGTTGAATATAAAAATCAGTGGTACTTGTTTTATCATAACGGAAACCTTTCGGGAGGTAAAGGACACAACCGTTCTGTTTGTTTTGACCCTGTTTATTTTAATGAAGATGGCTCTATTCAAATGGTAAAGCAAACTTTAGGAGTTGATTTACCAACTTTCCATAACGCCATTAATTTTAACGAAATGTTTGGCACTTTACCAATTGGTAATTACAATAAATCCGACTTAAAAAAGCAAGGTATCCAACCAGGTGCCATTTCTTCTATTCAAATTCCAGAAGGGTATGTTGTGGAATGTTTTGAGAAAAATAATTACAAAGGAAAAGTATGGAAGTTTGAGGAAGATAGAATTGATTTGAATGACATTGGTTGCAGTGATATCATCTCATCCATAAAAATTTCTAAATCCAAATCTGAAAACCTAGCGAAGAATGCCTCATTTGAGCTTGCAACCCAAGCGATGGTGAAATATTGGTACAATCGTAATTTTAAGCCTTTCGCAAGAATTCTGGATAGTACAGGACTAGGCTATTACTCGCTTCAATATAAAGGAAAAGGAGATGAAAAACCAAAAGATTTAAGTCAAAAAGTAGCTATTATCCCAAATACTAACTATGAATTGAGCGTACAATTAAAAGTTGAAGCGGGTACCAAAGGAAAAGTGATATTTGATACCAATAATGTTTTTGATGGAAGTTGCAAATTTGAGTTGGATGCAAACACCAAAGCAAGGGAATGGGTGGCGTTTAAAGGAGAATTTAACAGTGCCGATGCTAAAGAAGTGAACTTACGTTGTATTATTTCACCAGATTTTGAAGGCACCGGCTATTGGGATAATGTGGTAATAAAAGAGAAATAGATGTTCTAAATAATTATTGAAGGAATTTGGAATCTTAAGTTGGTATAATAATATCAGAATGGTTATCGCATCAGAATAATTTGAAGGATAGAGAGATTTCATTAAAAAAATATTAAATCATTCTCTAAAAATCAAAAATAGTGGAGCGTGAATTATTGCAAATATACTTTTGTAAAAAAACTAAATTAAACCAACCCATAAAAAAAACGCTTCAAACTAAATTGAAGCGTTTTTTAAAATATTTGCGTGTCGAGGATCTCGACTACATCATTCCTGGCATACCGCCACCCATACCACCTGGCATCGCTGGAGCATCTTCTTTAATATCAATTAAAGCACACTCGGTTGTTAGAATCATTCCAGCTACAGAAGCTGCATTTTCTAAAGCAATACGCGTTACTTTTTTAGGATCGATAATACCTGCTTTCAACATATCAACATAGGTTTCAGTTTTAGCATCATAGCCAAAAGAACCTTTACCTTCCATTACTTTAGAAACCACTACGCTACCTTCGCCACCTGCATTTTCAACAATAGTACGTAAAGGCGATTCAATAGCACGTGCTACAATTTGAATACCTGTAACTTCATCAAGGTTTTCAGTAGTTATTTTTTCTAAAACCGATTTGGCTCTTACCAAAGCAACACCACCACCAGCAACAATACCTTCTTCAACGGCAGCTCTTGTAGCGTGTAATGCATCATCCACACGGTCTTTTTTCTCTTTCATTTCAACTTCAGAAGCAGCACCCACATAAAGAACAGCAACACCACCAGCTAATTTAGCCAAACGTTCTTGCAGTTTTTCTTTGTCGTAATCGCTTGTTGTGGTTTCAATTTGCGCTTTAATTTGGTTTACACGTCCTTTAATATTTTCAGCATCTCCAGAACCGTTTACAATAGTTGTATTGTCTTTATCTACAGTTACAGTTTCAGCAGTACCTAACATGCTTAAATCGGCATTCTCTAAAGTAAATCCTCTTTCTTCAGAAATAACAGTACCACCAGTTAAGATAGCGATATCTTCTAACATAGCTTTACGTCTATCACCAAATCCAGGTGCTTTTACAGCAGCAATTTTTAATCCACCGCGTAATTTGTTTACTACTAAAGTCGCTAAGGCTTGACCATCAACATCTTCAGCAACAATTAATAACGGACGACCCGATTGTGCAACTGGTTCTAAAATTGGAAGGATTTCTTGTAAGTTAGAAATCTTTTTATCGAATAATAAAATGTATGGATTGTCTAAATCGACAATCATTTTATCGGTATCTGTTACGAAGTAAGGTGATAAATAACCTCTATCGAATTGCATCCCTTCAACAACGTCTACATACGTATCCATACCTTTGGCTTCTTCAACGGTGATAACACCTTCTTTACCAACTTTACTGAAAGCTTTAGCGATTAAATCTCCAATAGTTTCATCGTTATTAGCTGAAATAGAGGCCACTTGTTTAATCATTTCAGAAGAGTTACCAACTTTCTTTGATTGTTTTTCAAGGTCTTTAACAATCGCTTCAACCGCTTTATCTATACCACGTTTTAAATCCATTGGGTTTGCACCCGCAGCCACATTTTTTAAGCCTTCTTTTACGATAGCTTGAGCTAAAACGGTAGCGGTAGTTGTACCATCACCAGCTAAATCGTTGGTTTTAGAAGCCACTTCTTTTACCATTTGTGCGCCCATGTTTTCTAGAGCGTCTTTTAATTCAATTTCTTTCGCTACTGATACACCATCTTTAGTTACTTGTGGTGCTCCGAAAGATTTACCAATAATAACATTACGCCCTTTTGGGCCTAAAGTTACTTTTACTGCATTTGCTAATGCATCAACACCACGTTTTAAACCGTCGCGCGCTTCAATATCAAATTTTATATCTTTTGCCATAATGAAAAATTTTATTTAAAATTTTAAATCTCAATGTTCAAATGCAAAATTCCAAAATATTGGAACTTTTATTGTAATCTGAGATTTTTGGAATTTGTTTTTTGTTTTTTGGAATTTGCTATTAGATAATAGCCAGTATGTCGCTTTCGCGCATTATTAAGTAATCTTTACCTTCAAGTTTTAATTCTGTTCCAGCATATTTACCATATAAAACAGTATCGCCAACTTTTACAGTAATAGGCTCGTCTTTGGTGCCTTTACCAGCAGCAACTACAGTTCCTTTTTGTGGTTTTTCTTTAGCGTTATCTGGTATAATTAATCCTGAAGCTGTTTTAGTTTCAGCGGGAGCAGGTTCAATAAGAACGCGGTCTGCTAATGGTTTAATGTTTAATGCCATTTTAAATATATTTTTAAGTTTAAAAATTAATGTTAACGGATATGTACTATTCGAAAAGTGTGCCAATGGTTGAAAACTGACAAACTTACAGCAACAAAAAATGCCAACTTTATACAAGTTGGCATTTTTTGTTTTTTAAAAGCATAACTTATTCTGCAGGAGCAGGTGTGTTGGAAGGTTGTGCTGGTTTAGGTAATGGCTGAGATGTGGTTGCATCTAAATCTAAAGCTTTAGAATCTGTACTTTCTCCACCTCTATGAATGGCAACATTTGATAATAAAATTAATGCCAACAATAAAGTTGCCAATGTCCAGGTACTTTTGTCTAAAAAGTCTGTTGTTTTTTTTACACCACCTAATTGTTGTGTGCCACCGCCGCCAAAAGATGAAGATAATCCACCACCTTTAGGGTTTTGAACCATGATTACTACGATTAGTAAAAATGCTACCACAACTATTAATGCTAAAAATATTGTAAACGTACTCATTATTTCTTGTTATTTTGTTCTTGTAATTGTTCTACTGCCTTAATTTGGTCTGCAAAGAAACCACTTTTTTCTGGATATTTCAAACTTAAAATTTTATAAGATTGAATTGCCTTTTTATAGTTTTTTTGTTCTACATAAATTCGTGCCAAAGTCTCGGTCATCAAAGATTCGGGTTGTATCATTTGCGCTTCAGCAAGATTTACTTTTGAAGGCGTAAATGTACTCGGATTTATTTTTGGATTTTTATTAATGAACTCTTCAATCAATTCAAACTTTTTAAGCTTTTCAATGTTTGAAGTATTTTCAGTATCGTCTGTTTCGTTAAATGCTTCAACAGTATTTTCTTCTCTTTCTATGGGTTGAAGACGTGTTAAATTCAACCATTCGTTAAAGGAATGGGTTTCTCTTTTATTAAAATCAAAAGGTTTTCCTAAATTTAATATGGCTGTATTAACGGGTTCTTGAGTTTCGGTTTCTTCTATTTCTAACTCAGAATTTTCAGGCACCTCCAAAGTTAAATCAGTTTCACTTAAAACTTCTTCCTGTTTAGGTCTGAAAAGCATGGGATCTAAAACGCCAATAGTTTCCATTATTTGTTGTTTCAGTCGGTCATCAGAAGTCACTTTTTTGTTTACTGAAATGTCTTCAATATCAATTTCAATATCTTGTAAGTGCGCAGTGTTTTGTTTTATAAGTTCTGAAATTTCATTTTGAACGAATACATCCGAGGTTATAAAATCGAATAAAATACTACGATCTGCGGTATAAGCTGCCGTGGTTTTAAGTTCTTGATTGTATTTGAAACTGCTTTGGTTTTTTAAACCTTTAAGATACAATGCACGTGCCGATTGAAAATAGGGAAACTCATCTATAATAGATTTTACAGCTTCGGTTTGTTGATGCGTGATGCTTTGTGGATGCTGAAGGAGGTATGTAAAATCGGTACTATTCATTTTTTTAAAGAAAATTTTAAAAGTTGCAAAGTTTCAAAGTTACAGAGATTTAAAGTTTACAGCTTCAAGCTAGTTCAAAAATTTTAATCTTCAGACCCAAGACCAAACTACCATTTGGCTAATGTAGCATTAAAAATATCTTGGGTAATGCGTTCAAAAATTTCTTCGTGTGCCGTTGTTTTTGTAGAGCCGACTAATTGGGCATTTGCAGCATAGTCGTAAAAGAAGGAAAAGCTTTGGTCTAAATCGTCATCTTCTTTTTTTCTGTTATAGAATCGTATTTTAACACTAATTGTAAGTCTGTTTTGTGCCGCGGTATTCTCTGAGGTTGCTGTGGTTGGCGAAATACGGTAATCGGTAATTTCACCTTCATAAACCAAATCGCCATTAGAAGTTACTAAATTTAAATTGGTTTGGTTTTGAATTAAATCTTCTAAAGCCAATTTAAAATCGCGTTCTAAACCGGGTTCTACTAAAAGCGCGTTATTTTCAAAACGATTCACTTGAAAGGTTTTTACGTTTGCTGGTATGGAAGCGCCTGTAAAGGAGTAAAAACCGCAGCCAGTAAATAAAAAGCTACATGTGAAAAGTGACATGTAAATGATTGTTTTTTTCATATTATTAAAAACACTTCACTCCGTCTGCGCTCAGTGCAGGCTTGCTCAGTGTGACATTTTGTTTTCATTATTATAAAACGATTATTTGTTTAATTTGTTGCAGTTTTTTACTGTTAAATGAGACTGCGACTGAAAACTCATTTAAAGATCATATTGTTTTATTTTTCGGTACAAGGTACGTTCGCTAATACCTAATTCAGCAGCTGCTAATTTACGTTTTCCTTGGTGACGTTCAAGCGATTTTTTTATTAATTCCAATTCCTTGTCTTGTAATGATAAGGTTTCTTCTTCTTCAATTTCTTCAGCAAAATGGTATTTGTCTAAAGTTTCGGGTGTTGTATGGTTGGCGCTGTGCTCTGGTATAGATAGTACTTCACTGTTTGTTGTGGTGTCTTCTTCGTATTCAGCATCATCTTCATCATCACCATAAATTTTCTGAATTAAGCTTTCGTTTTTCTTTTCAACATCTTTAGTATTGCCGTTTTTCATGAGTTCTAAAGTGAGTTTCTTTAAATCGTTTAAATCACTTTTCATGTCGAACAATACCTTGTAAAGAATTTCACGTTCGCTACTAAAATCACTTTCAGATTTCGATGTTTTAATTACAGCGGGTAAATTGCTGCCTGTTGCTGGTAAGTAACTTTTTAGAGTTTCGGCTGAAATGGTTCTATTTTGCTCTAAAACTGATAGTTGTTCTGCGATGTTTCGTAACTGACGAATATTACCTGCCCAACGGTGTTTTAAAAGTGTTTGAATGGCAGCATCGGTTAATTTGATGGTAGGCATTTTATATTTTAAAGCAAAATCGCTTGCGAATTTTCTAAATAATAAATGAATATCATCTTGACGGTCGCGTAAAGGTGGTAAATGAATATCTACGGTACTTAAACGGTAATATAAATCTTCACGAAACTTTTCTTTTTCAATGGCTTCAAACATATTAACGTTGGTAGCCGCTACAATACGTACATTGGTTTTTTGCACTTTGCTTGAACCCACTTTTAAAAACTCGCCATTTTCCAAAACACGTAATAAACGTACTTGAGTGGTAAGTGGAAGTTCGCCCACTTCATCTAAAAAAATAGTACCGCCATCAGCTACTTCAAAATAACCTTCACGCGTTTGGGTTGCGCCAGTAAACGAACCTTTTTCATGACCAAAAAGTTCACTATCTATTGTCCCTTCTGGTATAGCACCACAGTTTACAGCAATGTATTTATTGTGCTTTCTGTGAGAAAGTTGATGTATTATTTTAGGAATACTTTCTTTACCTACACCACTTTCGCCAGTTACCAATACCGAAATATCGGTTGGTGCCACTTGAATCGCTTTTTCTATGGCACGATTTAGTGCAGGCGTATTGCCAATAATACCAAAACGTTGTTTTATAGCTTGAATTGATTCCATAAGCCCCCTAACCCCCAAAGGGGGAATTAAAAAAGTTGAAAATTAAAAAAATAGCAATATGAATATAAATGTTTTTCATTGTTAATTTTTCATTATTAATTGTTAATTGAATACCCAATAGCATCCCCAATTAACGTTGCACTGGTACAATCGGTAACTTGTACGTTTACAAAATCGCCAATTTTATAGTTGCCTTTTGGGAAAACCGTAACCAAACTGTGTTGTGTTCTACCAGACCACTGCGCATCTGATTTTTTTGATTCTTTTTCAATAAGAACTTCTACAACCGTATTTAAATTTTGTCTGGTTCTGAAACCGCTGTGCTCCTGTTGAAGTTCTACCATGTCTGCAAGTCTGCGTTTTTTAGTTTCCTCAGGCACATCATCTTCCATTTTGCGTTCTGCCAACGTTCCTGGGCGTTCAGAATAGGTAAACATATAACCAAAATCATATTTCACATAGTTCATTAACGATACGGTATCTTGAAAATCGGCTTCAGTTTCAGTTGGGAAACCAACAATCATATCTTGACTGATGGCGCAATCTGGAATAATACGTTTAATATTATCTATTAACAGCATGTATTCTTCACGGGTGTGCAAACGGTTCATTTCTTTTAAAATACGGTCGCTACCACTTTGTACTGGTAAATGAATATGGTTACAAATATTTTGATGTTTTGCCATAGTTTCAACCACATCCAATGTTAAATCTTGTGGATTAGAGGTTGAAAAACGAATACGCATTTTAGGCTGTGCTTTGGCGCATAAGTCTAATAAACTAGCGAAATTAACTGCCGTTGCTCGTTGTAACTCGGAAGCTTTTTCAAAGTCTTTTTTCAAACCACCACCATACCACAGGTAACTGTCTACGTTTTGACCTAAAAGTGTTACTTCTTTATAACCTTTGTTTGCTAAATCGTTAATTTCTTCTAAAATACTTTGAGGTTCTCTACTACGTTCGCGACCACGCGTAAAAGGTACCACACAAAAGGTGCACATGTTATCGCAACCACGTGTTATTGATACAAAAGCAGTTACACCATTGCTGTTTAAACGCACTGGTGAAATATCGCCATACGTTTCTTCTTTTGAAAGTATTACGTTTATGGCATCATGTCCTTCATCTACTTCGGCCAATAAGTTTGGTAAATCTTTATATGCGTCAGGGCCAACAACCAAGTCTACAATTTTTTCTTCTTCAAGAAATTTTGTTTTTAGGCGTTCTGCCATACAACCTAAAACACCCACTTTCATTTTTGGGTTATGGTCGCGTTTTACAGCGTTGTATTTTTCTAAACGTTTGCGTACGGTTTGTTCTGCTTTATCGCGAATAGAACAGGTGTTTACCAGAACTAAATCGGCATCTTCTAAATTTTGAGTGGTGTTATAACCCTGCTCGGTTAAAATGGAAGCTACAATTTCACTGTCACTAAAATTCATAGCACAACCATAACTTTCAATAAAAAGTTTGCGTTTGTTACCTTCTTTTTGTTCAAGAACTAAAAATTCTCCTTGTTTGTTTTCGTCTATTGTCTTTTCCATAGGTTGCTGAAACACGTATTTTCAATAAGCATGCAAAGATACAACTTATTTATGTTTTGTGACAAAGTGTCATATTTAAAAATTTATTAAATTTTGAAATAATGGAGGAATGTATTTACTTTGGTTGCAACTAACCAAAAAATAACAAATGAATACAATTGATAGTTTATTAGATAAAATAGAGAAGGCAAAAGCTTTAGATTTTGGAACCATTTTTAGTGAATCCATCGAATTATTCAAAAAAGTATGGGTACAAGGTTTGGTGATGCTATTGCTAACAATGCTTTTAATGGTGCCTTTTTACATAATTATGTATTTGCCAATGCTTGCAATGGGCTTGATTGATCCGCAATCATTTCAAAACATGGAAAATATGGGGGATTTTACTCCACTACTTATGCTGCCTTTTTTCATATTCATGCTTCTATTTGTATTTATAGCTATGGTTATAGGTTTTGGTTTGAAAGCCTCTTTTTATAGAATCTGTAAATTAAAAGATTTAGAAGAAATGGGTGCCGATGATTATTTTTACTATTTAAAGAAGCCATATTTAGGTAAAGTGATGAAACTTTCATTAGCTTCTTTCGGTATTTGGATTGCGGCCATGCTATTATGTGTACTTCCTATATTTTATGTAATGGTTCCTTTGGCTGTAATGAATGTTGTTTTTGCTTTTAACCCTGAATTATCAACTTCTGAAATTATAAAAGCAAGTTTTAAACTAGGAAATAAAAAATGGTTATTAATTTTTGGATTAACGCTTGTTTCTGGGTTTTTAGCGGGAATAGTAGGTATGTTAATGTGCTGTATTGGTATTTATGTTACCTCGGCTTTTGCATATTTGCCAGTTTATTATGTGTATAAAGAATCAGTTGGTTTTAATAAAGAAACAGATAAAAAGCAAGATAACGAAGGCTATGGTATGTCTTACGAATAAATGATAAAAATGCTTAAAAAGCCTGTTTTTTGTAATCGAAAAGCAGGCTTTTTTATTTAAATATAAAACAGATAATCCCTAAAATTAGGCAGATAAACTTTTTTTCATATACATTTGTATCTTCAAAAAATGAAGTATGGCGAAGAATTTAGTAATTGTGGAGTCACCTGCAAAGGCAAAAACTATCGAAAAATTTTTAGGAAAAGATTTTAAGGTAGAGTCTAGCTTTGGGCATATAGCAGACCTTCCATCAAAGGAATTGGGTGTGAATGTTGAAGGTGATTTTAAACCAAAATATGAAGTTTCAAAAGATAAAAAAGCAGTTGTAAAAAAACTGAAAGACTTAGCTAAAAATGCCGATATGGTTTGGTTAGCAAGTGATGAGGATCGCGAGGGTGAGGCTATTGCATGGCATTTAGCCGAAACTTTAAAATTGGATAAAAGCAAAACGAAACGTATTGTTTTTCATGAAATTACTAAAACGGCCATTCAAAAAGCAATTGAAAACCCACGAGGTATCGATTATGATTTAGTTGATGCACAACAAGCACGTCGTGTATTGGATAGAATTGTGGGATACGAGTTGTCGCCAGTTTTGTGGCGTAAAGTAAAAGGAGGTTTGTCGGCAGGTCGTGTTCAATCGGTTTCTGTTAGATTAATTGTTGAGCGCGAACGTGATATTCAAAACTTTACTGCTGAAGCATCCTATAGAATTGATGCTGAATTTTCAAATGAGGACGGACAAACTTTTAAAGCGAAATTGCCTAAAACATTTTCAACTAAAGAAGAAGCTCAAAAATTCTTAGAAAAGAATGCTAAAGCAACTTTTAAAGTTTCAGATTTAGAGAAAAAACCGGCTAAAAAATCACCAGCAGCACCGTTTACTACTTCAACATTACAACAAGAAGCATCACGTAAACTGTATTTTTCAGTAAGTAAAACCATGACGATGGCACAACGCCTATACGAAGCAGGTTTAATAACTTACATGAGAACGGATAGCGTTAATTTATCAGACGAAGCAAAAAAAGGTGCCAAAGCAGAAATTGAAAGTGCTTACGGTTCAAAATATAGTAAAACAAGAAATTATACAGGTAAAGCCAAAGGAGCTCAAGAAGCGCATGAGGCCATACGTCCTACCGATTTTGCGGTTCATTCCGTAGATATCGATAGAGATCAAGCCCGCTTATACGATTTAATTTGGAAACGTGCCATCGCATCGCAAATGAGTGAAGCTGAGTTAGAGCGTACCAATGTGAAGATTGCAGCCTCTACACATAACGAGACTTTTACCGCCAATGGAGAAGTGATTACGTTTGATGGGTTTTTAAAAGTGTATTTAGAAAGTACTGATGATGAGGATGTTGAGCAAGAAGGCATGCTTCCTGCTATGAGAACGAATGAAGTGTTACTTAATAATTACATCACAGCGACCGAGCGTTATACGCGTCCTCCATACAGATTTACTGAAGCTTCTTTAGTGAAACAATTGGAGGAATTGGGTATCGGGCGTCCGTCAACCTATGCACCAACTATTTCAACCATTCAAAATAGAAATTATGTTGAAAAAGGAGCTGTTGATGGTGTAGAGCGTAACTATACACAGCTTACTTTAAAGAAAGGTGTTGTAAAAGATAAAATACTTACCGAAAAAGTAGGTTCAGATAAAGGAAAATTAGTACCAACGGATATCGGAATGATTGTAACCGACTTTTTGGTGAATCATTTCGAGCATATTTTAGACTATAATTTTACAGCAAAAGTTGAAGAAGACTTTGATAATATTGCTGAAGGAAAAGAAGATTGGACTAAAATGATGAAAGCGTTTTATAAAGACTTTCACCCAAAAGTTGAAGATGTTCAGGAAAATGCCGAAAGAGAATCTGGCGAACGTGTTTTAGGAACCGACCCAAAAACAGGAAAACCAGTAAGTGTGCGTTTAGGTAAATTTGGCCCGATGGTTCAAATAGGAACACCAGATGATGAAGAGAAACCACAATTTGCAAGTTTAAGTCCAGACCAACAATTAAATACTATTACATATGAGGAAGCGATGGATTTATTCCAACTTCCTAAAAACCTTGGTACTTATAAAGGTGAAGAAGTTGAGGTGAATAACGGACGCTTCGGGCCTTATGTTAAGTTTGGCGATTCCTTTGTGTCGTTGCCAAAAGGCGTAGATCCATTAAGTGTGGAGATAGATGATGCTATTGTATTAATTAAAGAAAAAGAAGCGGCGGATGCGCCTATTTATACCTATAAAAAGTTACCTGTTCAAAAAGGTAAAGGTCGTTTTGGTCCTTTTATCAAATGGAATAACATGTTTATTAACGTGAACAGTAAATACGATTGGGATAATTTATCAGACAAAGATATTGTGGAGCTTATTGAAACTAAAATCCAAAAAGAAATTGATAAGGTTATCCATAATTGGGAAGATGAAGGGATTCGTGTTGAAAAAGCCCGTTGGGGTAGACACAATGTGTTGAAAGGTAAAATTAAAGTAGAGTTGGATAAATCGGTTGATGTATCAAAAATGACTTTAGAAGAAGCAAAAGCTCTAATTGAGGCTAAATCACCCAAGAAAAAAGCAGTAAAGAAAAAGGCAGTTAAGAAAAAAACAACTACAAAGAAAAAGTAATTGTTATATGTATTAAATAATCTATAAAAACCAATCTGTGAAATTATTATATTTTAGGTTTTTATAGATTATTTTTATGATAACTACATGTTATAAGTCGTCTTTTCTTATCATATTTGTATTTCGACTTTATAAAAAGTCCTTTTATTACATAACACAGTACGCTATAAATGAATTTTAATTTTCTTTCACCAGTTTCAGATTTGGTTTTAGCTCATAATGAGTTACTTTCTTTACAAGCATTGGGTAGAAAAATAAGGATTCATTCCGCACAAAAAGGAATTCCAGATTTAGAAGGCATCAATATCGCTATTTTAGGGGTTCTTGAAAATAGAAACGATATTAATTATATAGGTGAAGAATTTCAATTAAACGAAATTCGAAAAATATTTTACAGTCTGTTTCCAGGAAGTTGGCATACTTCAATAGCCGATTTGGGAGATATCAATAAAGGAGAAAGTGTTGAAGATACTTATTTCGCTTTAAAAACTACCATTACTATTTTAATCAAAAAAAATATCATACCCATTATATTAGGAGGAACACAAGATCTTACGTACCCAAATTATAGAGCGTATGATAGCATCATGCCTATGGTGAATATTGTAAATGTAGACTGTAAGTTCGATTTGGGCGATTCAACAAAACCAATAAAAAACGACAGTTTTGTAGGTAAAATAATTTTAGATGAACCTTACAATCTTTTTAATTATGCGACTATAGGCTATCAAACCTATTTTAATTCACAAGAAGAAAAAGATTTAATGGATAGCCTTTATTTTGAGTCGTATAGATTAGGGGCTGTTTCGAATGACATCACTATTGTAGAACCAGCAATGCGTGATGCTAATATTGTAAGTGTCGATTTAAGTGCTGTTAAAGGTTCAGAAGTAAGTTTGAATCAAAGATTGTCGCCAAATGGGTTAGATGGAAAAGAAATTTGTGCCATTGCTCGTTATGCAGGAATTAGTAATAAAGTGAGTTCTTTCGGTATATATGAATACAAACCATCAAAAGATGATGATATCACATGTATGCTTATATCGCAGATGCTTTGGTATTTTATTGAAGGTGTTAATTTTAGGGTGAAGGATGATAATTTTTCGGATGATTCCAGCCATCAAAAATTCATAACCTTGGTAGATTCTCAAGAATTAGTGTTTTATAAAAGTAATAAAACGGGTAGATGGTGGATTGAAATTCCTTTTTTATCAGAAATTAATAATAAATTAAAGAGACATACGTTATTACCTTGCATGCATCAAGATTATGTGGACGCATGTAATAATAAAGTACCAGATCGCTGGTATAAAGCGTTTCAAAAGAATTGTGTTTAGTGCTCAATAATAGGCGAAGCGTACATTTTATCGGTAAAATGCCATTTTTTTACGATGAAGCGTATTTTTTTCGTAAAAAAAGTTGTTTATTAAAAAATATATAAATAAGTTTACGCTCTCAAAATAAAGCTTAAATAATTAACCTCGAGTTTTCTATGGATATGAAGAAGTTTGTATTATTAACCGCAGTAATAACAATGCTTGCAAGTTGTGGCTCTAACGATAAGGGCGAACTAGTAGGTGTTAAAGGAAAAAGTTGGCACCCAGAAAAGCCTTACGGAATGGAACTTATTCCAGGTGGTGCATTCATAATGGGTAAAGGTGATGATGATTTAGCAGGTGTTCAAGATGCCCCAGCTAAAACAGCAACCGTTAGAGCCTTTTATATGGATGCTACCGAAATAACAAATAGCGAATACCGCGAATTTGTTAATTGGGTAAGAGATTCTATTGTACGATACAAATTAGCTGTTTTAGCTGATGAAGTAGGTAAGGTGCCGGATGATGGAGGTATTGGTGAATTTGCATTTAAAGATGCAGATACGGCTAATATGTCTGTATACGAAAAGTACATGTTCGAAAACTATACAGGTTTAGGTCCTACAGGATATGAAGGAAGAAAAATTAATCGCGATGTTGATTTGATTTTCGATACTTCAGATTATCCAGATGAATATTACACCGAAGTAATGGATACGATGTATTTGCCATTAGAAGATTCTTATAATGGTCAACGTACTTGGGATGTTAAAAAATTCAAGTTCCAGTATAGCCATATGGATATACAAGAAGCTGCAAGAAACAGAGGTATCAAGCGTAGAGACGCTATTGTTAAAGAAGAAATTGAAGTATATCCAGATACAGCAGTATGGATTAGAGACTTTTCGTACTCTTATAATGAGCCGATGCACAACGATTACTTTTGGCATGATGCATATAGTGAATATCCAGTAGTAGGAGTTACTTGGAAACAAGCTAAAGCATTTTGTGAATGGAGAACCATTAAGAAAAATTCATACCAAAAGTCTAGAAAAGCTGCCATGGTAAATACATTTAGATTACCATCTGAAGCAGAATGGGAATATGCCGCAAGAGGAGGTCTGCAAGCAGCAACATACCCATGGGGTGGTCCTTACACAAAAAGTGATAGAGGTTGTTTTATGGCAAACTTTAAACCGGTGAGAGGTGATTACGCTGCCGACCAAGCATTATATACTGTAGAAGCTAAGTCTTACGAGCCTAACGACTATAACTTATTTAACATGGCTGGAAACGTTGCAGAATGGGTAAACGCTTCATATGACGCATCGTCTTATGAGTATACATCAACTATTAACCCAAGTGTTAATGATAACAACAACCAACGTAAAATCGTTAGAGGTGGTTCTTGGAAAGATGTAGCATACTTTTTACAGGTAAGCTCAAGAGATTACGAATATGCAGATTCTGCAAGAAGCTACATTGGTTTTAGAACAGTTCAAGATTACATGGGGACACAAGTAACTGGCAAATAAGTAATAAAACGAATAAATTTTAATCAAATCAAATCAAATCAAATCAAATCAAATATAAATTTAACCTATTAATTAACCTACTTAAGTATTTACTTAAATTAAAAATCGAAAAATTATGGCACAGTCAAAAGCAAGTAAAAAGTTCATGAATATGGCTTACGGATTAGGAGCGGCAATTGTAATTATTGGAGCGCTTTTCAAAATCACCCATATGGAGTTTGGACCTATAACAGGTAACGCGATGTTAACGTTAGGTCTTGTTACCGAAGCAATTATTTTTGCATTATCAGCATTCGAACCTGTTGATAACGAATTGGATTGGTCTTTAGTATATCCAGAATTAGCTGGAGGTCAAGGAAGCAAAAAAGTAAAAAGTGAAGACAATCCAGAAGGTTTATTGTCTAAAAAATTAGACGAGTTGTTAAAAGATGCTAAAATTGATGGCGAATTAATGGCAAGTTTAGGAGAAAGTATTAAAAACTTTGAAGGTGCAGCAAAAAATATGTCATCTAGTGCAAATTCTATTGAAGCTTCTAAAAAATACGGTGAGGAATTATCATTAGCAGCAGCTCAAATGGAATCTTTGAACAGTTTGTACAAAGTGCAGTTAGAAAGCATCAGCAAACAAGCTACCATCAATGAAGAGTCTGTTGAGAATGCAGCTAAATTAAAAGAACAAATGCAATCTTTAGCATCAAACTTATCATCATTAAATGGCGTATACGGTGGCATGCTATCTGCTATGAACAAGAATTAATTAGGAGTTAATCCCAAATTTAATAATTAACTAAAAAAACCTAATTAAGCATGGCAGGAGGAAATTTATCACCCAGACAGAAAATGATTAATCTGATGTATTTAATATTTATAGCGATGCTAGCATTAAATATGTCTAAAGAAGTGCTTTCGGCATTCGGATTAATGAACGAAAAGCTTACTGAGTCTAATCAAGCTACAAGTGAAAGAAATACAGCTTTCATGGCTAATTTAGAACAAAAAGCTGAAGACCAACCAGAAAAATATGTTTCATTAAAATCTAAAGCAGATCAAATAGGTGCGTTAGCAACTAAATTTGACAAGTACCTAGAAGAATTGAAAGGTAATATGGTTGCGAAAATTGATAACCCTACAGACTATGAAATCATGGATAAGGGCGATTACCTTGATGAGAATTTCTTCAAAGGCGCAAAATTAAAACCAGAAGGTGAAGAGTTCCTAGCTCAAATGGCCGCATATAGAGACGGTGTTGCTAAGATATTAGCTGGCGAAAAAGGAATGCAAAATGTTGTAAAAGATGTAAAAGAAAAATTTAGCACAGATGAAGTTACCAATAGAGATGGTAACAAACAAGGCTGGTTAGAGTATCACTACAAAGGGTTTCCTTTAGTGGCATCATTAACAAAAATGACACAGATTCAAGCAGATATTAAAACTACACAATCTGAGGTATTATCAACTATGTTACAAGGTACACTTGCTAGCGAGGTGTCTATGACAAACTATACAACCTTAATGGAAACATCTAAATCTGCTTATTTTAATGGTGAGCAATTTGATGGACAAATTGTACTAGGTCGTAAGGACGCTTCTACAAAACCTAGTAGAGTAGAATTAACCCTTGATGGTAGAAAACTAGACGCTAGTCAATATTCGATTGAAGATGGTAAAGTAAAGTTGAAAATAGGAACTGGTGGCGTTGGAGAACATAAAATTGAAGGAAATTTATATTTCGCTCAAGATGGTTCAGAATTAGCTGTTCCAGTTAAATCTTCATTCGCAACGGTAGCTAAGCCAAATTCAGCAACTATTTCAGCAGATAAAATGAACGTAGTATATCGTGGTGTTAAAAACCCAATGACTATTTCTTTTGCTGGTATAGCAGATAATAATGTAAATGCTTCAGCTGAAGGTTTAAGTAGAGTAAGCGGTAGCAAATACATTATGGATGCTACTAGAATTCAAGGTAGAGAAGTAACTATTAATGTAACTGGTAAAATTGACGGACAAACCGTTGGTGATAGAGCTACGTTTAGAATTAAAGATTTACCAAAACCAACAGGAACTATAAGAGGTGAAGACGGTGCTATACAAATGCAACGTAATGCTCTTGAAATTTCAACCGTAGGTGCTAAGTTTGATGATTTCGATTTCGAATTACCACTAAACGTAACTGGGTTTAAATTTAAAGTACCTGGGCAGCCAACCATTGATGTAAATGGAAGCAAGCTTGATAGTAGAGCTAAAGCAGCATTACTTAAAGCGAAAAGAGGAACAGATGTTCAAATATTCGATATTGAAGCAAGAGCTAGTGGTGTAAGTGTGATACTTAAAAAAGTGTCTCCAATCATTATAGAGCTTACAAATTAAAATATTGGAATAAGCATTTTGTTAATTCTCTAGTGATTAAAAATGATGTATAATAAGATTAAACATCCTTATTAAAAACAAACTAATTTTAGTTAAAAAAAATAATAAGGATGTTGTTTTACCATTGAAATAACAATAAAGATAAGCACATGAATTTAAAAAGTTTTTTATTAACCGTAACAACTGTTTTTACAGTGTCAAGCATATTTGCTCAAGCCAATATACTAAATGCTAAAAGCCCTGAAGAAATTGGGGTAAGAACAGATGCTCAAAAATCCTTAGATAATGATAAGCCGTTAGAATATGGTTATGTTGACGATAGGGATATACTTTTCTCTAAAATGACTTGGGAAAAGATTATTTTAGACGAACGTGCTAACTTTCCGTTGTATTATCCAATAGATACTAATAATATTGGTAGTGACAGACGTTGTTTGTATGATGTGCTTATGAAGAACATTAAAAATGGTAGAATCAAAAACATTTATGATGATTCTTATTTCAAAACTAAACGCACCTTAAAAGATATTGAAGCCTCATTAGTTAAAATTGATACCACAGAATTAGGTATTGAACAATTAAATGCAGGTGAAGAATTGGCAGCAGAATATATCAATAGAAGAGATATTACTGCAGCAGATATTACCGAATATCACATTAAGGGCCTTTGGTATTTTGATAAGCGTCAAGCTGAAATGAAATACAGACTTTTGGGAATTGCTCCGGTAGCTCCAGACGTTAACTTTATAGATTCTGATAGCCCAGATTTAGTAGAGTTGTTTTGGGTGTTTTTCCCAGATGCTAGAGAGGTGTTACACGAAGCAAAATCGTTTAATAACAAAAATAGCTCGATGCCATTTTCATTCGATCATGTGTTGAATGCAAGACGATTCCAAGCTTACATTTACAAAGAAGAAAATGTACAAGGAGACAGAGCCGTTACAGAATATATTTCGGATAATGCTTTGATGCAGTTACTGGAATCTGAAAGAATTAAAGAAAAAATTAGAGATTTTGAATTAGATATGTGGACATATTAATTCTATAATTTTTTAAAATAATTGAAACGCCCGCTTTTTTAAGTGGGCGTTTTTATTTTTTTGCTATTCCTGCACAGATAGAAATCCACATTCTAACTATCTTCGCCTTATGAAGCAAGTAGATTATATAATAGTGGGAATTGGGTTGGCAGGCATTAGCTTTTGCGAACAATTAAGAGCTAATAACAAACAGTTTGTAGTTTTTGATAATGCATCTCAACAATCATCTACAGTTGCAGGAGGCTTGTATAACCCGGTTGTTTTAAAACGTTTTACACCCGTTTGGAAATGCCAAGAACAACTCGATTTAGCATTGCCTATGTACGCTAATTTAGAAGGGTTGCTGCAAGTTAAGCTAGATTATAAAATGCCAGTTTATAGAAAATTTGCTTCCCTAGAAGAACAAAATGATTGGTTTACTGCTTCCGATAAAGCGATACTTTCAGAATATCTTTCACCAAAAATTATTAAGAATAATAATTCGTTCATTGACGCCTCTTTTGGTTATGGTGAAGTATTGGAAACAGGTAGAATTGATGTGAAAACCTTAATTGAAGCCTATAAAGCGTTTTTATTACAGAAAGACTTGTTTATAGAATCTGTTTTTAATTATGACGATTTGGTTTTGGAAACAGATATTATTCAATATAAAAACATACAAGCGAAACACATTGTTTTTGCTGAAGGTTTTGGAGTAAAACAGAATCCGTTTTTTAAAGATTTGCCATTAGTGCCAGCAAAAGGCGAATTGTTAACCATACATGCTCCAAATTTAAAAATAGATTTTGTTTTAAAGGCAGGTGTGTTTTTAATTCCCTTGGGAGACGATTTATATATTGTTGGTGCGACTTATGAATGGAAAGATTTAAGTGCAGAAGTTACTGTTGTAGCTAAAGAAGAACTTGAAACCAAGCTTAAACAGCTTGTTAGTTGTGACTTTGAAATTGTGAAACAAGTGGCAGGCATTCGCCCAACTGTAAAAGATAGGCGTCCGTTAGTTGGTAATCACACTATACATAAAAATATGTATGTTTTAAACGGTTTAGGGACGCGTGGTGTTATGATTGGACCTTATGTTGCACAACAACTTTATGACTTTATTGAAAAGAACGAGCCTCTTGAAAACGAGATTGATATTGCTCGTTTTTACAGTTAGTTGGCTGGTAGTGCGTTAGGGATTACTCATGCATTTTATTTTGATAAATTTGAAATCGTGAATGCTCCGCATTTGCAGTGGAAATCCTTTTTGTGAGGTACGAGCAAAAAGATTGTAACGTATAGCCCGACCCTTTAGGGTAACGCCCAAATATGAGATGTTTTTGATTAACGATTAACGATTTTTCAATGGTGCAACAGGAACTGATTTTTTAGTTTTGTTAATTGTTAATTGTTAATTGTTAATTGTTAATTGTTAATTGTTAATTGTGTTTCTTTTTAGCCAAGGTTTTATCATAATGCATAAAAAAGTTAATCCAAATATTTCTGGAAAGTCGCATGATGATGGGCATGAAAACAATTAAAGTGCCAATTATGGAGAAAAAAATAGCATGGATGCCTGCGTTAAAAACCACATACGAAATAACAAAAGCAGCAACGGCAAAAGCAATACCCACCGCATAACTAACATACATAGCACCATAAAAAAAGGATGGTTCTATTTTGTATTTGGTACCACAATTACTACACTTTTCGTGCATTTTTAATGCTTCGGAAAGTATGTAAGGATTCTTATTTACAAACATAGATTCCTCATGGCATTTCGGACAAGTTCCGGTGAAAATACTATATAATTTTGAGCCTTTTTTAAACATATAATTTAATGTACTTTTGCATTCGCAATTACAGAACAAAAGTAACCGTTATTAATTAAAGTTCTGTAGCAAAAGTTACATTTCTATGATGAACATTCATAATTTATCGATTTCATTTCAAGGCGAATACTTGTTTGAAGATATTACTTTTAAACTGGTTAATGGCGATAGGGTAGGTCTTATTGGAAAAAATGGCGCAGGAAAATCGACCATGCTTAAAATTTTATCGAAAGAAATGGAGCCTGATACAGGGCAAATTGCTGCCGATAAAGAACTTAAAATTGGGTTTTTAAAGCAGGATATTGATTTTGTTTTAGGTAGAACGGTACTAGAAGAAGCGTATGAAGCGTTTACCGAAATTAAAGAACTTGAGATTAAAATAGAGCATGTTAATATCCAAATGGCAGAACGTACCGATTACGAAAGTGACGGCTACCATCAATTAATGGTCGATATTAACGAACTTCAACATCAATACGAAATTTTAGGAGGTTATAATTACCAAGGTGAGACCGAGAAAATTCTTCAAGGTTTAGGGTTTAAGCGTGAAGATTTTGGGAAACTAACCGATACATTTTCTGGTGGATGGCGTATGCGTATTGAGTTGGCAAAATTATTACTTCAAAATAACGATATATTATTATTGGATGAGCCAACAAACCACTTGGATATAGAATCTATTATTTGGTTGGAAGGTTTTTTGAAGAATTATACAGGAGCAGTAGCTATTGTATCGCATGATAAAATGTTTTTGGATAATGTAACGAATAGAACTATTGAAATTTCATTAGGGCGTATTTACGACTATCCGAAGTCTTATTCTAAATATTTGGTGCTGCGTGAAGAATTGAGAACCCAACAATTGGCATCGCAAAAAAATCAGCAAAAACAAATTGAGCAAACCGAGAAGCTTATAGAGAAGTTTCGTGCTAAAGCCTCCAAAGCAACCATGGCGCAATCGCTTATTAAAAAGCTGGATAAAATTGATAGAATTGAGGTTGATGAAGATGATAACAGTGTGATGACACTTAACTTTCCAGTTTCAATTACTCCAGGGAAAGTGGTGGCCGAAATGGATAAAATCTCCAAAAACTATGGTCATAACCAGGTTTTAAAAAACGTTAGCTTGTTAATTGAGCGCGACAGTAAAACGGCTTTTGTTGGGCAAAACGGACAAGGAAAATCGACCTTAGCTAAAATAATGGTTGGTGATATTAAGTATGATGGTCATTTAAAATTGGGACATAATGTTCAAATAGGGTACTTTGCCCAAAACCAAGCAGAGTATTTGGATGGTAGCAAAACGGTACTAGATACCATGATTGATGCTGCCAACGAAACAAACAGAAGTAAAGTGCGCGATATTTTAGGCTCGTTTTTATTTAGAGGCGATGAAGCTGATAAGTATGTACGTGTACTTTCTGGAGGTGAACGTAACCGTTTGGCATTAGCAAAATTAATGCTTCAGCCATTTAACGTATTGATTATGGATGAGCCTACAAACCATTTAGATATTAAGTCTAAAAACGTTTTAAAAGAGGCTTTAAAAAAGTTTGAAGGGACTTTAATTTTAGTGTCTCACGACCGTGATTTTCTTCAAGGTTTAACCAATAAAGTATATGAGTTTAAAGACCATAAGCTAAAAGAATATTTAGGCGATATCGATTATTATTTAGAACAACGCAATGTTGAAAGTTTACGTGAGGTTGAAAAACGAACCGTAGTTAAAGAAACGCCTAAGGAAAAGAAGCAACAATCTTATGATGATCAAAAAAAGCTAAAATCCTTAAATAATAAACTAAGTAATGTCGAAGCTGAGATTAATAAGCTGGAACGCGACATAAAAAAGATAGATTTAGAGCTCGAAGCTAACTACGAGGAGGTTTCATCCAAACCTAATTTCTTTGATAAATACCAAAAATTAAAGACTGATTTACAAGAGTCTATGGATAAATGGGAGGCCATTCACCTTGAAATAGAAGCGTTCGATTCTTAAGTTTAAGGTTTTTTTAACTTTTCAAAAATTCTTATTAGGTAAATTTACCCACTACACCTCAAAATAAGGTACATGCGTAAAATTATACTTTCTTTTATAGGAGTGCTATTAATTATAGCTTCCTTTTTTCTGGCAAAATCATTAATTGCTAATAAAAACAAACCTAAACCCATTCTTGAAAAAGTTACAAAAACAGTATTTACCGATACCGTAAAAAATGGTGAAGTTCAAATAAGAATTCCTGCAAATGGAAGTTTGGTAGCGAAGCGACGTGTTGAAATTTACTCTGAAGTACAAGGTCTTTTTAAGATGGGGAATTTACTGTTTAAACCAGGGCAAAAGTATGGTGCAGGTCAATCTTTAATACGTATTGATGCCTCCGAGCATTATGCAAGTGTGCAATCATCAAAGAGTAACTTGTACAATTCTATTTCGGCAATTATGCCAGATTTAAGACTCGATTTTCCAGAAGTTTATCAAAAATGGCAAAATTACCTCAATGCATTCGATTTAAATAAAACCACTCCTAAATTACCTGAAATGTCTTCCGAAAAGGAAAATTATTTCATAACAGGAAGAGGCATTGTTTCCAATTATTATAATCTGAAAAACTTAGAACAACGTTTATCAAAATATGTGATAAGCGCACCGTTTACTGGGATATTAACTGAAGCACTTGTAACCGAAGGAACTTTAATAAGAAGCGGACAAAAACTAGGTGAGTTTATAGATCCAACAGATTATGAAATGGAGGTTGCCATAAGTAAAACATACGCCAATTTATTGAAAGTAGGCGAAGCTGTAGATTTGAACAATTTAAATAAAACAGAAACTTACAAAGGCAAAATATCTAGGGTTAATGGTAGTATCGATCAAACCACGCAAACTATCACCGCTTATATTGATGTTAAACACGAAAACTTAAAAGAAGGCATATATTTAGAAGCGAATATAAATGGTGAAATAGTAAAAAATGCTATTGAAATAGATAGAAACCTGTTATTGGAAGATCAACAGGTTTTTGTGATTAAAGATGGTATGTTAGATACCATGCCAGTAACGCCTGTATATTTTTCTGAAACAAAAGTGGTTTTAAAAGATTTACCAAATGGAGCTATAATACTTAAAAAACCGGTTCCTGGAGCGTACGTTGGTATGTTGGTAAAACCTTTTCAGGCTAATCAAACCTCTAAGCCATGAGAAAACTAATTGCATATTTTATTAGGTATCACGTTGCTGTAAACATTTTTATTATTGGTTTTGTTTTATTTGGTATTATTGGTTTATTGTCATTAAAATCTTCCTTCTTTCCATTAGTCGATTCAAAAATAATAACCGTAAGTATTGCCTATCCTGGGGCATCACCACAAGAAATTGAGGAGGGAATCGTACTTCAAATAGAAGATAATCTCAAAGGATTAAAAGGAGTAGATCGGGTTACTTCGGTGTCGCGGGAAAATAGTGGGACCATTACTGTAGAAATTCAAAAAGGAGAAAATATCGACTTTATGCTTCTTGAAGTTAAAAATGCGGTTGATAGGGTGCCATCTTTTCCAACGGGTATGGAGCCGTTAATTGTTGCTAAAAATGAGGAAGTTAGAGAGACTATTTCTTTTGCAGTAAATGGCAAAGGAATTCCTTTAGCTACATTAAAGCAAATTGGGAGACAAATTGAAAACGAATTGCGTGCCATTGAAGGTATATCGCAAGTGGAATTAACAGGTTTTCCAGATGAGGAAATTGAAATTGCAGTAAATGAAATTAATTTATTAGCATATAATTTAACATTTGATGAAGTAGCGCAAGCTGTTAGCCAATCTAACATTTTAGTAACGGGCGGTAATATTAAAACCGATGCAGAAGAATATTTAATTAGAGCCAATAACCGTAATTATTATGGTGATGAGCTTTCAAATGTAGTTATAAAGGCTTCAAATGATGGTAAAACAATTAGGTTAAAGGATGTGGCCATAGTGCGCGATCGTTTTTCAGAAATACCTAATGCTACTTATTTTAATCAAGAACTTGCTGTTGATATTTCAATTACAAGTACTAATAACGAAGATTTAGCATCTTCGGCTGAAAAAGTTAATCAGTATGTTGAAGATTATAATCAAAAGAACAACAATGTTCATTTAGATGTGGTTAGAGATCGTTCTGTAACATTGAATCAGCGTACACAATTGCTAACAGAAAATGCCATAATGGGAATGCTATTGGTGTTAATTTTTTTATCACTATTCTTAAATACGCGTTTAGCCTTTTGGGTAGCCTTTGGTTTGCCAATTTCCTTTTTAGGCATGTTTGTGTTTGCTGGTCAATTTGATGTTACTATTAACATATTTTCGCTTTTTGGAATGATTATAGTTTTAGGTATTTTGGTGGATGACGGGATTGTTATTGGCGAAAATATTTATCAGCATTACGAAAAAGGTAAAACCCCTATACAAGCCGCTATAGATGGTACCATGGAAGTGATTCCGCCAGTAGTTTCTGCAATTATCACTACAATATTGGCGTTTTCATTGTTCTTTTTCTTAGAAAGTAGAATCGGGGAGTTTTTTGGTGAAGTAGCTGTCATTGTAATTTTAACTTTGGCCATTTCGTTAATTGAAGCACTTATTATTCTCCCAGCCCATTTAGCACATTCAAAAGCATTGCATAAATCTACAGTAGTTGAAAATCCTTCAAAAATAAAGCAGTTTTTTGCTAAAATGAGAGAGATAAACAAATTGGGAGATAGGTTTATGGTCTTCCTAAGAGATAAAGTTTATAGTCCTACCATCTCTTTTGTTTTAAAATTTAAAATGCTTTCTCTTGGTATTTTTGTTGCGCTTTTAGTGCTAACATTTGGTTCTGTTGGAGGCGGTATTATAGGAATGACTTTGTTTCCGTCTATTGCAAGCGATACGGTTTCAATTGAGTTGGAAATGCCTAATGGCACAAATGTTAAAGTGACAGATTCCATTATTTCGATGATTGAAGATAAATCTTTTATTGTAAATAAAGAATTCACGGAAGAATATCTAGAAGGCACGGGCAAAAAGCTTTTTGAGAATACTATTTTAACCCTAAACAGCAGTTCTAGTGCTACTCTTAGAATAAATTTACTACCAGGAGAAGAGCGTCCAGATGTTATTAGTTCCAGTTTGGTGGCAAATAGATTAAGAGAATTAGTAGGGCCGGTTATTGGTACAGAACGATTGATATTTGGTTCAGGAGGTAATTTTGGTGGAAATCCAGTTTCTGTTTCGTTGCTAAGTAATAATATAGACGAATTAAAAGCAGCGAAGCTTGAGTTGAAATCAATATTAGAAACCAATCCACTTTTAAAAGACGTTTCCGATAATGATCCTGCGGGCATCAAGGAAATTCGTTTAGAATTAAAAGAAAGTGCCTACTTATTGGGTTTAGATTTAAGAACGGTAATGAATCAAGTTCGTTCAGGTTTTTTTGGTGTTCAGGCGCAACGCTTTCAAAGGGGGCAAGATGAAATTAGGGTTTGGGTGCGTTACGATAGAAGCAACAGGGAATCTATTAACGATTTAGATGATATGCGAATTGTAGCGCCATCAGGAGAGAGAGTTACCTTAAAGGATATCGCCGTTTACACCATTGAAAGAGGTGATGTTGCCATTAACCATTTGGATGGTCAACGTGAAATTCAAGTGTCTGCCGATTTAAAAAACCCAAGCACCAGTGTTACCGATATTTTAGATGATATTCAGGCAACGATACTTCCTAAAATTCAATCAAAATACCCAACAATTTCAGCTTCTTTTGAAGGGCAAAATAGAGAGAAAACAAAACTGTCTAGATCATTAAAAAGTGCAGGCATACCTATATTGCTACTCATCTACATCACCATTGCATTCACTTTTAGAAGTTACAGTCAACCTCTTTTATTAATATTATTAGTGCCTTTTAGTTTAACAGCGGTGGGATGGGGCCATTGGTTATTAGGGTTTCCTGTTAATATTTTGTCCTTATTAGGAATTATAGCCTTAGTAGGTATTATGGTAAATGATGGTTTGGTATTAATAGGAAAATTTAATAGCAATTTAAAAGCAGGAATGTTATTTGACGATGCACTAATGGATGCAGGAAAATCACGTTTTAGAGCCATATTTTTAACATCGCTAACAACCATTGCAGGTTTAGCGCCATTATTATTGGAAAAAAGCCGTCAAGCACAGTTTTTAAAACCTATGGCTATTTCTGTTTCATTCGGAATTGCCTACGCTACTATATTAACCTTGTTGCTTTTACCTCTGTTTCTATCATTTAGCAACAGTATCAAGAAAAATACAAAATGGTTAGCTACAGGAAAAAAAGTAACTAAAGAGGAAGTTGAAAGAGCCATTAAAGAACAAAAAGAAGAACATGAATCATAAAAATTTTCTATTAATCGGATTGTTTGTTGTTTCAAATGTTATAGCGCAACAAAAGGTGATAACGGCAAATGAAGCTGTTTCTTTGGCTTTAGAAAATAATTACGGAATAAAATTAGCCGATAATCAAGTAGAGGTTGCCAAAAATAATGTGAGTATCTTAAACTCTGGATATTTACCAACACTTACAGGGAATGCAGGCGCTACCATTGACAAGCAAGATACAGAAGGACAGTTAGCTAATGGAGAGGTTAGAATTGCAGACGGTGCAGAAACAAGACGTTATAACGCATCAATAAACTTGAACTATACCTTGTTTGATGGTATGGGAAGAAGTTATAACTATAAACAATTAAAAGAACGTTATCAACTAACCGAATTAGAGGCGAGAGAAACTATTGAAAATACCGTTTTCCAGTTGTTTACTGTCTATTATAATGTGGCACAGTTAACAGAAAACACCGTGGCATTAAATGAAACCTTAGCCATTTCAAAAGACCGGTTGTTACGCGCACAATATCAGTTTGATTATGGGCAAAGTACTAAGTTAGGTGTTCTTAATGCTGAGGTAGATATAAATAAAGATAGTATAAGTGTTATAAATACTAAGCAGCAATTAATAAATATTAAACGCGATTTAAATGTTGTTTTGGGTGATGTTTTAACTGAAGATTTTAGTGTAGATACCCAAATAAATTTTGATGTATTATTTAGTAAAGAAGAACTTTTTCTAAAGGCAAAAACTAGAAATACAACACTTTTGCAAATTGATAAGAATATTGCCATTAGCGGCTTTGATATAAAATCTGGAAAATCAGCTTATCTACCAACTATTGGTTTAATTGGCTCTTATGGATGGAATGAATCTACTAACAATAGTCCATTGGCATTTACGTTGCAAAGTACAAATTCTGGTGTTTCGGCTGGACTAAATTTATCATGGAATTTATTTGATGGAGGTAGTACAATTATACGAGTGAAAAATGCTAAAATCAATTTAGAAAATCAGCAATTACAGAAAGAACAATTGTTGATAACAATAGAACGCGACTTTAACAATGCTTGGGACGATTATCAAAACAAATTGAATATTTTCAAACTACAAGAAGCAAACATTATTACTTCACAAAACAATTTCAATCGTACAGAAGAAAAGTTTAAAATAGGGCAAGTAAATTCTATTGAATTTAGACAAGCGCAATTAAATTTATTAAATGCGGAATTAAGTAGAAATCAAGCTAAATATGATGCTAAATTGGCCGAATTACAATTGCTCCAATTAAGCGGAGAACTGCTAAATATTACGTTTTAGGTATTATAATAGCTTATTTTCATTTTCGCAGAATGTCGTTCATCGAATGTTCTTTGTTAAAAAAAAGTGTATTACAACGAATAAAATAGTTTTTTGTCTATATTGGGCTTATTTTCGAAGTAGAATTAACCCCAAATTTATTCGACCATGAAAACCTTAAAACTTATAATTCTAACTTTTTTTATATCGGCTTATTCATTTGCTAATATCTCCCAAAGTGAAAAAGATGCATTAATTGCACTTTATAATACTACAAATGGTAGTGAATGGAATACGAAATGGAACTTAAATTCACCTATTAAAACTTGGTATGGTGTTAAGGTTGAGAACGATAAAGTTGTGGAAATAAATCTTCAATTTAATAACCTTCAAGGAAGTTTGCCTCAAGAAATAGGGGATTTGGCATATATTAGAAAAATTAATTTAGGATTCAACAAATTAGAAGGTACCCTTCCTTCTTCAATAAAAAATTTAAAAGAATTAGTATCTCTGGAATTGTTTATGAATCAATTTGAAGGAAATATACCTTCAGAATTAGGAGAATTATCTAAACTAGAGTCTTTAAAGTTATATAGTAACAAGTTTGATGGTTCTTTCCCACAAGCTTTATTGGAATTAACAAATTTAAAAGAACTATTATTAGGTAGCAATTATTTGTCAGGAACTATTCCAAACGATATTTATGTACTATCAAAACTTGAAAAATTAAGTTTAATGGATAATAGATTGGAAGGAGAAATTCCAGTAGAATTGGCTAAATTAACAAACTTAGAAGAGTTAATTTTATCTACTAACCAATTAACAGGTAATTTACCAATTGAATTTATGGATTTAAAAAAATTAAATACTATTATGGTTAGTGATAATAACTTAAATGAAGAATACATAAGCATTTCTGTTATGGCGCCACCAAGTGTTTTACAAATGGAAATACAAAATTCAACAGCGATATTAGACATTGAAAAAGATTAAATAAATTTATACTTTAAAACAAAAACGGCCAACTATTGTAGTTGGCTTTTTTTGTTTAATTTTATGGTTGTGCTAGAACATTATTTTACATGTCCGTATTGTTGGGAAACTATATCTATGATGTTAGATAATTCAGTTTCTAAACAAGTATACATAGAGGATTGCGAAGTTTGTTGTAACCCTATTGAGCTTAGGGTTCAATTTAATAATTCGGAATTAGTAGATTTTCAGGCAAATAGCATAGAGCAATAATATTTTCTAAATTTATGCTTGCAGGAATTAAAAAGGGTTGTATATTTGCAATCCGAAACAATTTGGTCGGCATTATGAACCGAAAGTTAGAAGCTAAGTAAATTGTTAAGGTATTACATCGCGGGATAGAGCAGTAGGTAGCTCGTCGGGCTCATAACCCGAAGGTCACTGGTTCGAGTCCAGTTCCCGCTACAAAAGAAACCCATTGATCAACAGGTACTTAACACCTTTGTCAATGGGTTATTTTTTTAATATATTGCATACCGCATACACTACCGCATACAAGCACGGCGTGGAAAAGAAGTATACCGAACCAAAGATTTACCATGGAGGAAAGCATTTTGACCTTTCCAAACGGTGGTATGTCTATTACTCATACGCCCATCCTACCTTAAGGGATAAGCAAGGGCGTCCCGTTTTGGTGCGGCAAACCCCTATTACCTTAAAGGTCAACCGAAATTACAAGACCAAGGAGAAACGGCTGTTACATTTTGGAATTATAAAGGACGTACTCCATGAAATGTTGAAAGGTGGCTTTTCCCCTTATAAGGATGAATTTAAACTGGATTACACAGAATATACTGCCGAGGCTGCTTTAGACTATGCTTATTCTCTTAAAGTAGAGAGTTTGAGCGATACATCCATACCAGATTATCGAAGCAGGTTGAATCAGTTTAAAACCTATCTTAAAAGTAAAGGGTTGCTGGAAAGAAGTATTTTGGATATAACCAAACAAATTGTAAATGGTTATCTTAACGGAATTCTTAAAGCAACGAGTGCAAGAAATCGCAACAACACACGAATCGTCATAAGCGCTCTTTTTGGGGTGTTGGAAGACAACGATATTATTCAAAGAAACTTTGTGGCTAATATTAAAGTGCTTGAGACAAATTCTGTAAGACACCAAACCTATTCGTTGGATGTATTGGAAGGTCTGTTTTCCTATATGAAAGAAAATGATCCTCTATTACTATTATTTATAAAATTTGTTTCCTATAACGTATTACGACCTATAGAAGTTTGTCGCCTAAGAATAAAGGACATCAATTTAGATGAAAAACAATTGCAATTTAAGGCAAAGAACAAGCCAACCAAGACAAAAATCATACCTGATATCGTGGTTAATGAAATTATGGGATTTGATTTTTCCGTTCAAGATTATTTTCTGTTTACGCCGAATGGTATTGGGCTCTGGCCTATTAAAGAAAACTATCGTCGGGACTATTTTACAAAACGATTTAAAAAGCTGAAAGAGAAATATAACGATTACCTTATAGAACAGGGGGAAAGCTTTCAATTGGGAAATGAATATACCGTCTATTCCTTCAGGCACACATTTATTACCCTGCTTTTCCGTAAATTTAGGGAGGAGTTTTCATATTCCGAGACCTGCGATAAACTCATGCTTATTACTGGGCATTCCACTTTAAAAGCCCTTAAAACCTATTTAAAGGATATTGATGCGGAGTTGCCAGAGGATTATAGTGGTTTGTTGGGTTTGAAAAGTTAAAAATTATTGTTTAATTGGCTAAAGTTGTTGGCTAAGTATTTTGCCATTGATATATGCAAAGCATCTATATTCACCCCGTTTATTGTTAAATAGTTTTATCTATAAACTTGATTTTAACTGGAAAATATTTTACACAAATGGATATTTAATAAAAAATATTTTGCAATGTTGTCCAAGTGAGTTAATTTATTGGAAAATCAAATTTCATTTATAATAGAAAATATTTTGCTATATTAATGTTTTAATGGAAAATATTTTGCAATTTTGTTCTAAATCGTTTATAGTGGAAAAAAACTTCCCGATACATCTACAAGAGATAATTTACGGTTCGGCAGATTCTGTTATTTCCCGTAGGATATCCAAGTGGGAATCTGAAGGCATCGTGCGCAAAATTGCGTCAAGACTCTACACATCAAATCTTGAAGATTCGCCAGCAGACATCATCAAACGTAACATTTTTCCAATTTTAGGCAATCTTTATTCTGGTGTGCTATTGAGCCACCGTTCGGCCTTTGAATTTGCCCCCACAGCCAGCGGACAAATATTTGTGACCTACAAGTACACCAAAAAAGTAAGACTTCCGGGGATTACCATTCGTTTTATGGAAGGTGTAGCGGCTATTCATGGCGATACACCGTTCTCAGGAAAATTAATGGTATCACAAAAGGAAAGGGCTCTTCTTGAAAATCTGCAGGAATCAAGACAGACAGGTGCTGATTCCAAAACACTTGCCTATCCACAAATAGAAGAAAAACTGGAACAAATCATACGTGTAAATGGGGAGGATGATCTCAATGCGGTCAGGGATCGTGCACGGGAGATTTCAGAAGAGATTGGAATGCAAAAGGAATTCAAAAAACTTAATAAAATCATAAGCGCTCTTCTGTCTACGCGATCTGCAAGCGGATTAAAATCTCCTGTAGCGGCTGCCCGTGCCGTAGGTATGCCTTACGACCCCGCCCGTTTGCAGTTGTTTGAAATGCTCTTTAGGGAGCTAAAGCAACAGGAGTTTAAGAACCGGGAAGAACAAAACACAACCACCCAGGCTTATCGTAATTTTGCAGTCTATGAAAGTTATTTCTCTAATTATATAGAAGGAACTGTTTTCGAGGTAGATACAGCAAAACAAATCATCGCGACACAGCAACCAATGCCTGCACGCAATGAAGATTCACATGACGTATTGGGCACGTATCAATTGGTTTCCAATAAACAGGAGATGTCGATAATTCCATACTCTGGAGAGAATCTCTTAGATATCCTACAGTACCGCCACGAAATATTGTTAAATGTCCGTAAGGATAAGAAACCAGGTAAATTCAAGGACAGGAACAACCAGGCAGGAGACACTTCCTTTGTGGATATGGGATTGGTACGGGGAACGATCATACAGAGTTTTGATTTTTATAAAGCACTGGTACATCCTTTTGCCAAGGCTGCCTATATAATGTTTGTTGTAAGTGAAATTCATCCATTTCTTGATGGAAACGGGTGTATGGCACGAGTAATGATGAATGCGGAACTCGCTACAAGTGGCCAGACAAAAATTATCATTCCTACCGTCTACCGGGAAGATTACTTGGGAGGGTTACGCAGACTGACGAGAAACAATGACCCAAAGGTTTATATCAGAATGTTGGAACGTGCACAGGCGTTTAGCCATACCATTTATGGAAGCGATATGGATGAAATGGAAGAAAAGCTGCGCCAAAGCATGGCATTTAAGGAAAGTAATGAAGGGGTTTTAAAGATTATGGAATAATTACGGGGGAGAGAACAGGAGATACAATAATGGCTGAAAGGTTACTAATCAAAAAAGTCTGTATTGTTTAATCTTTATAAAGGTTGTTATTGCTTAGAGTAGGGTTGTTGGCATTTATAAACATTACATCTTATGTTTCGGTGGGTAAACCATGCCCATAGAAATCATAAGCCTTCTATAATGTTCTTTAAGGCGTTGTTCCTCGGTCATCGGTCTGGGTTTGTAATCTGGGAATAACTTTGATCTCTTTTGGGTCAAAATAGCTTCCAGTTCTTCAATGGATAAACTATCCACTAGAACATTTAATATTTTATCACTGATTAAACCCGCATCCATATTGTGTCAGACTATTCTCTTTTGCTTTTTATTTTCTTATATTATTTTTATTCTTAGCAGGTGTTTTTTAACCTCCTTAATAGCAAATTTATGGCCATTTGACATCATGAAACGGCTTTGCCGTACATGCTGTTTTGTACAGGAAATTGATTAAAGAAGTTCAACGATATTGTTGTTAGTTTTTATTTGTAGAAAAATTTGGGATCTGTATAAGGGTTGCCAATTCTTTTGGTAAGTCTGTTGCATTGCGGTTTCAAGATCCAAGATGACTTCGCTTTGCTCAGTACCATCTTGAATCTTTTACCTTCATTACACAGACCTACCCAAGACCGCTCATAAAGACTAAGGGAACTTAGAAAAAAGTTCCCATAGACTTTATTTTTCCTGCGCCAACCCCATTGAACACATGGTTTGTTTATTGGAATTGAAAATAAATTTGTAACATATTTATCTTGAAAGCGTTTATATTTCACTTAGAGCACGTATAGAATCTTAAATAAAATTTGAGAATCTCCGTTTTCTATATTTTTGACAATCTGATTTGTTAATTCCATTATTATCCAATTATTCATTAATGCTTCATGCTAGGATTGGTAGGCTTCTCCTAGCACCCTAACGGGTGCATTTTATGGAAAGGGAGAAAGAAGAAGAATATAGATATTCCATTGGTTTTAATTTTTATTTTTTGATGTTTTGGCATGATATATATACACATATATATACATAAATATATATGCATATATATGAATATTAGATAACCATGAATATTCTTATTATATCCTTACAATAGGTGGACGAACCGTCGAAATTTACTGACCGTTTACCTTTTTCTCCCTTTCCATTTATTCATAAAGCCTCTCATCAAAATAGTTTAAAGCTTTTATTTAAAGTTAATTATTCAAAATCGGATGATGATTGGGTAAACGTACACGGAAAAGCGTGCTATAAAACTGAGCTACTTTTGGTTGAGGCACCCTACAAATACTCTCAAGTGCCAGAGGTGAAAATGTCACTTATTATAGTGCTCGATAATGTAAAACTCTGTTAAGCATTTTACCATACCATACAGCATGTACGTTAAAGCCATTTCATGATGTCAAATGGTGGTAGGTTTTCTATATGTCAAACAAACCAAAATTCAACAAAATGAAAAGAATTTTTGTAATGGACGATAACCGCATTCAAGAGTGTATTCCCGTCAACAGTCAGGATAAGCAAATTCCAAAAATCGGTTCAGAACCATCTAAAAATTCTTTAAATTCAAAATCAGGGGATCCGTTATTGACCATTACCGACCTTGTCAAAAATTATCAGTCTCAAGACCAACCATTTATTCCTGGATCAAAAAAGGGCTGTTAAAACGAATCTCCATTGAAGGCAGGGTTCTTTTTTACCCTAACGACATAAGAACGCTTATTGACAACAAAAAGTTAGTAGGATAAAAAGCCAAAGTCAGTCGGTAGTCACGAAGCAAGCCATGTTTTTGCAAGCAAAAACTGCTCACTTCGTTCGCAGGGGCTACAAGTTATTACCTCAAAATTCCCAAATATGGCAAGACCAAAAAAGGACATACAATCATTAAAGGCAATTCGGATAAATGTTAGAATGTACTGGGGAAAACCTTCAGTAATTGGTAACTTTTAATCATCGGAGATATTAAAATAACTTCCTCTGTTTACTTATTGATATTTATTAAAAATGACATATATTTGTTCATATATTTTTATTGTTCACGAATAATGAACGTTTAAAAATAATGAACATAAACAATTAATAACAATGAATGAAATAGATATTCTAAATAATGCGATTCATAATTTGGAGAAAGACATCCCGTTAAAATGGGAATGGAAAGCTGTGGATTATAACAAAGATATTGGTATTGATGGAGAATTAGATATTGTAATTAATAATCAAAAAACAGTATTACTTGTAGACGTAAAAAAGGACGTTAAAAATCACCAACTATTTAACATCCTTAATTATAATAATAAATTCAAAAATTTTTTATTGGTGGCTGAAAAACTATATCCAAAAGTAAAAAAGGAACTTAGAGAAAATCAAGTGAATTATTTAGAGGGCAATGGCAATGTATATATAAATAAAGATGGATTGTTTCTTTATATAGACACAAATAAAACAGCTAAAGCTCAAAAGGAAAAAGGCAATAGGGCGTTTACTAAAACTGGCTTAAAAGTACTGTTTCAATTCTTGTTAGCCCCCGAATTAATCAATCACACCCAACGAAATATTGCAGAAGTTACAAATGTTGCTT
Organism: Mariniflexile fucanivorans; assembly: GCF_004341235.1. Taxonomy (GTDB): domain Bacteria; phylum Bacteroidota; class Bacteroidia; order Flavobacteriales; family Flavobacteriaceae; genus Mariniflexile; species Mariniflexile fucanivorans. The sequence goes on along the minus strand of NZ_SLUP01000005.1, from coordinate 66,819 downwards.
TAGGCAATATTCCCTTAATTATAAATGGTTTACTAGAAACGAACCTAATTTTAAAGTTGAATAAAAATGAGTATGTCATTAATAATTATGAAGAATTACTTAAAAAGTGGATTGCAGAATTCGAGCAAACGCAGAAACCTAGCATTTTTAAACAACGTTTTAGATTTCAAAATGATAATCAAGATTGGAGAAATATTCCATTCAATCATGAAAAAACAGTGTGGGGTGGTGAACCCGCAGGAGATATTATAACCAATCATCTACGACCAGAAAGATTTACTATTTACACAAAGGAAACAAATAAAGATTTAATGTTGAATTATAGATTATTACCAGATGATGAAGGCAATATATGGGTATATGATATGTTTTGGACAAATAATATGAATACAAATACAGCACCTAAACAATTGGTTTATGCAGATTTAATGATTACCAATGATAAAAGATGTAAAGAAACAGCAAAACTAATTTTCAATGAGCATATCCAACCAAACGTATAAAGAACTAGCAATTCCCTATTTCAAAGAAGTTTTTGACATTATTGATGAAGTTATGTTAAAACTAAATGTGCCTTATTATTTAATTGGAGCAAGTGCCATAGCATTAGAATTACTAAAAGATGGCATTAAGCCTAGCAGAGGTACAAAAGATATTGATTTTGCTATCATGATTTCATCTATTCAAGAGTTTGAAACCATTGTTATGGAACTGAGTAATTATGGATTTAAAAAAGTAGAAGCACCTTGGACACTGTACAATGATAAATTTAACATAGTGATAGACTTATTGCCTTTTGGAGAAATTGAAGAAAAGTTTACTGTAAATTTTAACAAACGTTATACCGATTTGCATGTTTTAGGTTTTAGTGAAGTACTGCAAGACCCAGAAACAGTACAAATAGAAGAAAAGATTGTTCAAATACCATCTCTACCAGGCATGGTTATATTAAAGCTTATAGCTTGGAGTGATAGACCAGAAGAACGTGATAGTGATTTAGGAGATATTTTGAGAATTATAGAACATTATTTTAGCCTAAATTTAGATGAAATAATAGAATTCCATAATGACATCTTTCCTGAAGAAGGAGAACTAGATCAACTCAAAATAGCTGCAAGGGTATTGGGTAGAAAAGCAAGCCAGTTTTTGGATGTTTCTCCTGCCATAAATGAAAGAATACTGAAAACCATTAATGAAAATGTCATTAATGTTGAAAATTCAGAAATAGCTAAACAATGGATTAGAGGAAAAGATTGGGATTTGGAATATGCAGTCGAGATTTTGGAAGAAATTGAATTAGGGTTGGTTGAAAATGATATAATTAAGGGTTAATGAAAAAAATAATAAAAGCACTAGACGTATTTTTTAATAATAGGACTGTAAAATACTTAGTTGTTTATAGTATAGTGGATGGGACGGATGATGAGAATTAAAGGCGGATAATTTGAGCCAGATCATTTTCGGCTTAAAATATTATAATACAATGAGTTATTGACAATTTATCTATGCGGATCTTTTTCCACCGAGGGTGGTATTGTCTTGCCCTTTTTTGCACTTAATATTACAAAAATAGTTTATAAATAATAATTCTAATGTCTTTCATCGATTTTAATCCAATTAAATAGTTTGATTTAAAAAATAACGTATATTTATGCAATCGATTACAAATATGTTATTTTAAATAATGATGTTTTTGTAATTATTTGAATCAAAACTAATTAGTATAAATATTTAGATGAAACTATGAAAAGATTACTATTTTTAATTACCTTTTTGATGACCCCTTTATTAACTTGGTCACAATCAGTTAATATTACAGATTCTGCAGGTTGGTTTGAAGTAGCCTATGTAAAATGGGAACCAGTTTCTGGTGCTGAAAGTTACAATGTTTACTTTACTGGTGAAGGTATTATCAATCAAAAAATTGACAACCCACTTATTCGTAGTTATGGAACATATTTTCGTGCCGATATACCTGGATTAAAATCTGGGACATATACCATTACAGTGAAAGCAGTTGTTTCAGCAGTAGAAGAAACAACAGGTACAACTACAGGTTCCATTACTGTGCTTGCCCACGATCGTAACGGGTTTGCCTTTGCCAATGGGCGTGTTCCGGGAGCTTATAAATTAGATGGTACACCCAAAGCAGGTGCTGTTATACTTTACATTACTGAAGAAACTAAAAATACAGTATCACTGGTAGTTACAGGTGCTAATGCAAATCCTTGTGTTGGGTTGCAAACTATTTTAGATGGTTTTAAAAAAGGCAATGATACACGCCCATTAATTGTTCGTTTAATAGGACAGATTACAGACCCAAGCTATTTATTAGGAGGCGATGTTGTAATAGAAAATAAAAATAACGCATCAAGCTACATAACTTTTGAAGGGGTAGGAGAAGATGATGTAGCCGATGGTTGGGGTATTCGCGTTAAAAATGCAACAAACATTGAAATTCGTAATATTGGCACAATGAACTGCAACAGTAGTGAAGGTGATAATATTGGCTTACAACAAAACAATGATTATATATGGGTTCATAATGTTGACTTCTTTTATGGTGATGCCGGTGGTGATGCCGATCAAGCAAAAGGTGATGGTGCACTAGATTGTAAAAAATCTAAGTATGTAACGTTTTCATATAACCATTTCTGGGATTCAGGAAAAAGTAATCTTTTAGGATTAAGTGAAGGAAGTGATACGGAATTGTATATTACTTACCACCACAATTGGTATGATCACTCCGATTCTCGTCATCCACGTGTACGTTACTATTCGGCTCATATTTACAACAACTATTTTGATGGAAATTCTAAATATGGTTCTGGTTCTACTGAAGGCTCATCATTATTTGTGGAAGGAAATTATTTCCGTAATAGTAAAAACCCAATGATGACCTCCATGCAGGGGACAGATGTATGGAATAATTCAACCCAACAAAATGACCCAAATAATCAAGGAATATTTTCGGGTGAAGATGGTGGTACTATTAAAGCATTCAACAATACTTTTGATGCTGATAATGCAACTAACTCGATGCGTTTTGTTGCTTATGGAGACACGAATCCTTTATACAATATTGCTGGAAAAATTAGCTCTACTTCAGATTTTGACGCTTATTTAGCAACTACAAGAAGTGAAGTTGTCCCATCTTCAGTTGTTTCAAAACAAGGAGCCAATACCTATAATAATTTTGATACCGATGTAGCTCTATATGTTAAAAATTTAGTTCCTGATACGCCCGAGGTGGCAAAAGCAAAAGTAATCCAATATGCAGGACGTATGAATGGTGGTGATTTTAATTGGACTTTTTTACCTGCGGATGATACATCATCAGCTGTAAATACACCATTAAAAACAGCACTTGTAAATTATGAAACTAGTTTGGTTTATATACAAGGAGAAGCTGTACCAAGTACACATACACTTATTGTAACAACAAGCAATGCGAGTCAAGATGTCATTGAAGGTGAAGCAATGGAAACCATTATATTTACGTGGGGTGGCGATGCTACCGATGTTTCGGTTAGTGGTTTACCAGCATCAGGACTAAGCTTTGTGAAAAATGGTATAGCTAAAACCGTTACTATTACTGGTACACCTACAGCTAACGTTTCCTATTCAGTTACAACCGTTGGTACGATTAGCACTCCAATATCAGAATCTGGAACCATTACAGTAGTTCCTCCTGGAAGTACTACAGGGGAAGAAATTCACAATTTCACATTATCAGAAAAAGTTAGTTCATTCTACAACATTACAGGAAATATGAATAGCACTAATGGTTCTGTAAACTATGACGGTTTAACTTTAACAAGACGTCTTAAAATTGAAAGTTCAACTTCAATTACTTATACTACTACGGCAATTTCTACATTGACTTTAGTATTTGATGATTCTTTCACTGGAAAAATTAAATTGGATGGTGTAGATTATACCGCATCAGCAGGTGTAGTAACAATTCCAAACATTCCAGCTGGAGCACATGAAATAACAAAAAATAATACAGCAAACCTATTTTATATAAAAACAGTTTATAATACCTTGGGTTTAGGCAAAAATGCAGAGATTCTGAAATTAAAACTATATCCAAATCCTGTAACAAATAGTTTTGAAATAGCTTCAATTGCGAACATAGAGCAAGTGCATGTTTATACTATTATGGGGGTTTTAGTAAAGAGTATTAGAAATTCAAAATCTGTAGATCTGAGCAACCTAAGTAGAGGAAATTATTTAGTGAGTATTCAAACAGAGCAAGGTACACACAAGCAAATTATTGTTAAAAGATAAAAAGATTTATTAGTTAATATAAAAAGGGTTAGAATATCTAACCCTTTTTTAATAGATATAAAAGAAGAATGATTTTTTTAAAGGATGAATTTAATTAAGCTAGGCACTTGTTTTTTTAATTGACTGACGGCAAGTTTAGATATTTCTGTGGCTCCTAATCTTGATAAATGGGTATCATCATGTTTCGCTTCTTTGTAATACGGGTTTTCGCCAGATTCAAAATGTAAATGTAGTTTTTTTGAATTCTCAACACCATAGGTTTCTTCAAGTAGTTCGGTTTGGTATTGTAAATCAATAAAAGATACTTGATACTCATTTGCAACTAACCGCACTTCCAATGGATATTCACCATGTGTATCAACTAAAGTACCTTCTTCATTAAAATTTCGTCTAACTATAGATGAAAACAAAATAGGAGTAGCGCCTTTTTCGCGAGTTTCCAATACAAAACGAACTAAATTATTCCGATATGCTGTATGCGGGTTGGCATAGCGTTTCGGGTCGTTAATTTTTTGATCGTTATGACCAAATTGAATAAAAACGTAATCACCTTTTTTTAATGTATTATATATAGAATCCCATCGTTTTTCAACAATAAAACTTCTGCTGCTTCTGCCATTTACAGCTCTGTTATCTATTTTTATTTGTTTATTAAAAAATTCAGGTAAAACTTGCCCCCAACCATGTTCTGGGTTGGTTTCAGGGTTTTTTTTATTCGCCATTGTGGAGTCGCCAATCATGTAAATGGTGCTTTGTTGAGCCATACAACTAGAAGTCACTAATAAAAGAATTACGAATTTAATTTTGATTATATTTTTCATTTTAATTACAGATTTTGATACCATTTTGTGTTTGATTTAAGAATATTATCTATGGTGTATTTTTTTGCTTGAGATTTTTTTAATTGATGAGACCAATTAACTCTACTTTCAGGTTTGTATCCTTCATCGCTGCAATTAAATTCAGCATAAAATGTATTGGTTTCGGCTTCTTTATTAGACCAGTTGTGCCAACCTTCCGGTTTTATATGTTTGCCCATCTTGCATTCTATGAATACGGTTTTAGCATACATGCGCCAGGGTCTTCCTAAATAAACTTCGGAAACATTTTCATCGGCAGTTAGTTTACAGTTCTTAAAAACATACCCAAAATCTTGGGTTTTAGGAGTTGAAGCTGCTGTAATGTACGAATTGGTTTTACTACGAATTTCACAATTTTCAAACAAAACGGTCGCTTCACCAAAGATAAAATCGGTACTTCCTTCAATAAAACAATTTTTAAAGTATTGCTTAAAACCTTCGCCTGATGTGTAAAGAGTATCTTGAAAGCCTAAAAACGAACAATTATCAAAATAGCATTTGTCCGCGTTTGCCGATAACGCGATGGCTTGTCCAACAGTACCAGAGGTGTTTTGAACAGTTAAGTTTTTAGCAATAAAATTATTGCCTTCAACTAATAGGGTAGAGGTGTGAAAGGTGCTATTTCGTCCTAAATCAATTTTATCAAAATAGTCATCAAAAGTAATAATCGTGTTTTCTTTACTTTCTCCAATTAATGAAATGTGCGTGTTCCAGGAGTAAACATGTACTTTTTCATTATAAACACCATTTTTTATATGAATAAGAACACGTTGATAGGGAAACGCTTTTGAGGCATTTATGGCTTCTTGAATTGTTGTGAAATCACCAGTTCCATCTTTTGAAACTAGCATGTTATAATCATCCTTTGGCGACTTTACTTTTTTTTTTCGGAAAGCGAATTATCATATTTCTCTTTCCATCTAGGATATTTTTTTAACACCTCTTTTGGTTGATTAGTGTACCAAGCATAGCCATTCCTGCGTTCTGCTCCAATTTCTTCTAAAGTAGACTTTTTGATACCATCTCTATCGCAGAAAAAAGGTTTGTTATCTTCCAAATTCATAAAACGTGCCCAAAGGGGTGGGGCATCAGCATCTGGTATCATTTTTTTATCAATTATTTTTCCAGATTCGTTGAAAATACGTTCCTCTCTCAATCCAGTTATTTTTACTTTTTGAAACCAATTATAAGCACGATTTACAGCATTAATAACTTTTTTGGAAGGGTTTTCAATTTCCATGAGTAACAATACTATTTTAGCAGATTCTTTACCGCTTAATGAAGGTAATTCATAAGCACGAGCTTTAGCAGGTAACAACGTATTTTCGTCATGTTGCGCGCACCAACTTGTTAATACGCCATTTTGTTTATATTGGGTATTAATAATACAATCAATGCCTTTGTTAAAAGCTTTCGTAACTCTTTCTATGGTTTCAGATGAAGGTTTTATTGAAAAGTAATCCGATTTATCTTTTATTTCCTTAAGAATATTCAGGATATTCACCATAGAATCGTCATTATAAGTAATGTGTGTATAGTAGCCTTTTCTTAATGGATAAAATTGAGGCCAACCACCATTATCATATTGTGCTTCCAGAACATAATCTAACCCCGCCAGAAATGCTTTCTTGTATCTTTCGTCTGGTACTTGTCTGTACATTTTTGAAAGAAAAACCATTTCTTGATATGTTGCGCCATTGTCCGTAGTAACATGATCTGTATTACTTTTTTCTTTATTTAATTTTTCTTTTTCTTCGGCACTTAAAGGATTTTGCATTTGAATATTTTTTTCCCAACCACCAATATTATGTTGGTAAAGCAATACATTTTCAGCTATATCTTTTGCTTCTTGTGAAGCAAACCAAGTACCTTCATCCATTTCGGTTATTTCTTTCCAAGATTTATCAAGAATTTGTGCTTGAATGCTTATAGTTATGGCACAAATACTAAATAGCGTAATTATATTTCTTTTTAAATAATTCATGTTTGTTTACTTTTTTTCAATTTAATCTATCTTATATTTTTTAATCACCAAATACTTAAGTTCGGTATCTCCAACATTACTAATGCCGTGCATTGAGTTAGACGGACAATAAAAACTGGTATAAGGACCTGCTGTTTGGGTTTTGCCATCTAGAAAAAATTCTGCAGTACCTTCTAAAACAAAAAAGAATTCATCTTCAATATGTTTGTGTGGAGCGTGGGTAGATTGATGAGGTACTACAACACTTAATTTAAGAGTTCTTCCATCAATAAAATCTTTATCAGCAAACCAATATTGGTAACCCACTTTGGTAGGTATAGCTTGTTCTATATTAAATTGATTAACACAATTTTGTATGGTGTAATTTTTTATAGAATCATTTAAAACCTCTTTTATTTCTTGACCATGGGCTAACGACACTAAAATTAATGATAATAATAAACAACCTTTTTGTTTTCTCATTTTAATTTTTTTTATAGTATAAAGGATACCCAGTTGGATATCCTTATATTATTTTTTAAATTATTATCAAGCTTAATTGGTTAATAGTTTAACTACTTTTTGACCCTCTGAAGTTTTAATTGTAGCAATAAACAACCCAGTTTTGAAAGCAAAATCTATATCACTATTTGTTTTGAATGATTTTACTAATGCTCCTGTAATACTGTAAATATTCACTTCTGAGCTTGTCTTAACGTTTGAAACAAAAATTCTGTTGCCGATTGCTTGTAAATTAGTTGAAACAGCCGAGACTTTAGAACCTAAACCAAGAGTAGTTGTATTGAGAGCACTGGCAGGGGACACTTCCATTTTATATAAATTAAAAGCATTGTCAACACCAAATATATATAAATTTGCTGCACCTCCTGAATAGTTAAATGTCTCAATCTGTTGATCCGTATTAGCCGTTGTGAATTTACCAACTACTGCAGAACCATCAGTTACATAAAGTGTACGAGCACTTGTGCCACCACCTCTAAACCATATTTTTACTGTACACGCTCCATTAACGGCAAAATACATATGACGTTTGGTTGGAATAAAGACCATGTCCGTTTCAGGTATGATTCCGGTATCTACACCAGCTCCATTTTGTTTTATTCTTTGCGAGCCTGTAAAACCATCAGTCCAAGATGTATTATTTCCATCAATCTGACCTAAATTAGTAATTCCACTACCGGGGACTAGTGCTAAATTGTCGATTATTGTTGGTGTAGATGCACCAGCGAAATTTAACGGCCAATTTGCCGATGGGTTAGCAAAGTCCCAAATCTTATCTTGGGCCTGTAAGTTCGCCGTAAAAAACAAAACGGTTAAAATAAAATAAAGTAATTTTTGTTTCATGTTTAATTAGTTTTAAGTTAATTGATTACAGTTACTGTAATCGATTACCAAATATATAAAAATATTTTTTATAAATAGTATTTTTTTGAAGTTTGGTATGTTAAAAGATGTGTTTGAGAATTATCAAAAAAAGGCTATCTGTTAAGATAACCTTTTTTAAAAATAAATCTGAAAAGTACTAGTGAGCTATTAATTTAACTGTCTTTTTTCCATCGGCATCTTTAATTTTTACAATAAATAGACCGTTTATAAAATCGAAGTTAGTATCGTTTTTTGTTGCTATAGATTTAACCAAAGCTCCTGTAATATTATAGATATTAATTTGAGTATTTGATTTTACATTTGAAATATAAACTTTACCACCATACGCCGCTAAATTTACTTTTGAGGATGTTTTAATAATATCATCAACACTCAAACTGTTTAATTCTGCAATAGGATCCCAATTATCATTTCCTTTAGTGAAATTGAAGGTTGTTATGGGCGTACCATCTGTTAATTGATCTTGCGAAAGTATTGTAGACCAAGCAGCACGACTTGCTGAATTATTTTCTCCAGAAAGTTCCATAGTACTGCGTTCATACATATAAGGAGATGTGCCTCCCAATGTGTTATTCCAGCCAACAGGGACTATTAAAGACTGACCAACATTATCTGGATAAGTTGATGCATCAATGGTTGTTTCAAAAAATACCACTTCACTAGTATTTGGGCTCCAAGGACGCCCAAAATAGCCTGGTTTAGACCCATTAATGGAAGCTGTTTCAATACCAGGGACAGGTGATTTTACATGACACTGATACATTAAATAACCTCTGCCGCTACTTTGTTGCGCCGCCGTAATATAGGCAACATCACTATTTGAATCACTCGTATTTAAAACTAAATCTGTTTTATAGAATACAGCATTCATAGCTCCAAATAGATAATCAACAGCACCCATCACAGCGCCTTTATAAATCACAACTCTTGCTGGAGCAGCACCATAAAAAGAATCTTGACGACCAATAACACGACAATTGTTTAGAACTACCTTATCTGCAGAAGCAGCAATTCCTATAGCCGCAGCTTGTGTAACATAACCAGCAGAACGATCTTGAACGGATATATTACCATAATTTGTTGGTCTTATAGGGTCACCTCCTTTAGGTTGTACCTCGTCTTGTGATTCTTTCAAAGAAATATATTGATTAAATGAGTTTTCCAATATAATATCTTCAGCAGTAAATCCAGTTGATTCTACAACTACCGTAGCATTCCAGTATGAAGAACCACCACCAGTTCCTTCTTGGTTCACATATTCAGTATAACCATTTGCCGTGTTAACAGCTAACACATCGGCATGCCATTTATTATCGGTTCCTTGGCTAAAGAAGTTATACTTTTGACCATAATAAGAAGTAATCCTTACAGCATTTGCATCAATATCAATACCTTTATTTAAAAGCGCAATACTTGGCGATGAAGCTGCATTTTTTAAAGTAACATTTGGACTGCTAATTACGAGCATTTCTTCGTAATTGCCCGGATCTATCAATACAGTAACTCGTTCATTACTTGGGCGATCCATTCTTGAGATAGCATTCAATGCTTCATTAATTGTTTGATAGTCTTTACCAGTACCAACTGTAATAGTAGCAGAATAAGGGACTATTTGTAAAACTTTAATAGACACAAAATATGATGAACCTCCTGTAGTTAAAGTTACCATACCGTCAGATACACCTGGATATACATATTTAGTTGTTATTCTGGTGCTTGTGCTATTTGAGGTGTTGTTAATTGTTGCTCCACCATCAATGGAATAGTTAGATTGGTAATAATCAGTTATCAATAATTTATCACCTACCTGCACGGGAATAGAAATAGTAGCCCCAGAGCTAGCAAGTAAATCTCCATTCGATAGGCCTCTTACATTCACACTTCCTGTAAATAAAAGTCCCTTGTAAGCCGTAGCTGCGGTGATACTTCTATCTTTAAAAACCCATTCTGTAATTGGTTTAAATGCCAAATCTTTTGAAGTGTTTGAACCAGCTATAGTCAAGTTGGAAGTTAATGCCATTTCAATAGCGTATTCATCCAATCCACTATAACTTACACTGTAAGCACCATCTCTTAAAACTACCGCATTAGCATCAGTGAAATTGTAAGAATAGCCAGTTTCGTTTAAATTTTTAAAAGTCAAACTCAATTTGCTTTTCTGGGTTGCATTTAAATCAGGTGTGTTTATTGTTACATTATATACAGGTTTTGGGGTAAAGTTAATATCGGCAGATTGAGCACCAGTTATAGTAATAGTATTTGCTAAAATCTCGTAATCATTAACACCTTGTGCGGAAATTGTATATTCCACATTAGCTTCTAAATCTACAGAATAGGTTGAAGCTCCAGTGTTTATTGAAACAATAGGGTTGTAAATTTTATTAGCAAGGGGATCTGGTGTATAACTTAATACTAGGTTTGAAAGATCGGATAATCCTGTAATATTTCCACTAACCGTGAATAAATCAACTTGAAGAACAGTAACATCAAAATTTGTAGTAGTCTCTGTTGCATTCAAAGTTAAGGCACTTGCAATAACATAACCGTTAGCATCTCCTAAACTTACTGTATAGGTATATTCTACAGGTAAATTGATAGTATATGTGCCACTAGATACTACTGCAGACCAAGTTTTGCCAGCTTCATTAGTAAAATTAATTGAATATCCAGAAGGAATACCAGGAGCATTGGTTTCATTAACATTCCCAGTTAATGATACATATTGTGCTGCCTTTCTATAAACTCTAAAGTAGCTTGGTTTTCCAACAACATCTGTTATATGATAGAGTCCTGCAGATTTTGCAACCAATTTAACAGTAGTTTCAGCAGCGGGTACCTCTATTATATCTGTTTGTGCCAAAGGATCTGCTACATATTTAAAATGATATATTCCACCACCATCTGTTCTTGTTTCAAGAGTAACTTCATCATCTTCATTTAAATTCAAGGTTAAATATCTATTTACATTACCTCCAGAATTCACATACAATCTACCAGTAAATTTTGTAGAACTTGCAATGTTTTCATCCCATCTGGTAACATTTAAATTCGATGTTCTAAGTCTATCACTAGTTGTACTATTAGTAACATAACCAAAATCGCCAGCTGTAAACGAAGGAAGATTTCTCCCCGATTGTCCTGGTATTTGAGGTGTAGTATATGTATAAAATGAGTTTATAACAGACTCTGTTAACATATTATTATATAACACGGGATCTAATTGTTGTGCCCCAAAATCCCAAACATCCGTCTTAGTTATTAAAACCATCTCATGGGTTACATCAATGATGGGTGTATATGCGTTAGCACCAATAAAAGTGAAATATAATGTAATGGCACCACCAGTATAAGTAAATTCATAATAGCCTGTTTTATCAATTGCCACCAATACATTTTGGCTGCCTAAGTCATTACCCCCAAGGGTTGAGCCTCCGTTCATGGTTCCTGCGCTATATACAGAACCATAAAAACGAATGGTATTTTTTCCTTCAGCAACATCAACTTCTAGCGAGTTATTGTTTTTGAATACAACACCATAACCCGTACTGTGGTATTGTGTAGTTGCCGCCTGTGTTCTTAGTTTACCATCTGGACTAGTTGTTTGGGTAATTGGATTGCTATTATTAAAAGTAGATCCATCTCTCAAGTCATAAGAGGTTGTCGTTTGTCCTTTTACTATAACTGAAAACAGCAATAGGGGAATCATTAATAAAAAAGAAAGTTTTTTCATGAGTTTATTTAGTTTAGTTATAATTCGATTTTTTTATTTTTCAAAAAAATTAGTAATAGGTAATTGATTATTGAATTATTTATTAGGAATTCAGAAGAAGGGCAATCGATTAAAATTATATAATTTACAAAATTGTAATCGATTGCTCAAATTTAGTGTTAAAATTTTATTTACCAAGTTTTTTGAAATTATTTTTATTTGTCTCTTGTTGATAATTAATAGTTTAAATTTTTTGATCTTTTTATTTATATGATTTCAAAATTTAAGTTTTTATCTATTTTATTTTGAGGTGAAAAAATCTTAAGTAAGTAATTAATTTTAGTTAAATTTTTAATTATGCTCTAATTTTAATGAAAGGCAGCTATGCTTAAGCTCTGACTCTGTGTTAATTTTGTAGTTTTATTTAGCGGGTAATACAAGAAAATAGAATTCATTTAATTCAGAAGAACTTATTATTAAAATCAATAAATAGTTAAAACTATCTGATGTTAAATTGTAAAATTAAAGAAAAATAGAAAAACACATTAATCATTTTTCAGGTTCAATCCATGTTAATTTACTCAAATAATTTGGTTGCAAAGTTTTTTTTTATATATTTGCGTAATCGATTACATTTAGATGTTGTTAATATTTTGTTTTGATTGATAATTCTTTAAATGTGTTCATGTGGTGCTTTTAATTTAATTAAAAGCAATATAAAATGTAAATGTATTTGTGATATGACTTAAGAGGTTAGCTTAAAGCAAATATTAACTGCTAAACATACTATTATTAACAACTAAATAAACTATTTATGACAAACCATTCATTATTTGATTATCTTTTATCGTTTCCTAAAGGGCGAGAAAAAATTAATCTCTATAAAAAGGCTTTTTCAGCTTTAATTATAGGTGCGTTTTTGCTAATTGCAAATAATTTACAAGCACAAAGCAAAACAATAAGCGGAGTAATAACCGATGGTGATCTAGGAGGTCCACTACCTGGAGCTACCGTTCTTGTTAAAGGTACTACAAATGGTACTTCTACAGATTTCGATGGAAATTTCACCTTAAGCAATGTTAATACAAATGCTACTTTGGTAGTTTCATATGTTGGTTACACCTCTCAAGAACTTAAAGTTGCAGGTAAAAGCAGCATAAACATAATTTTAAAACCAGATTTAGAAGCATTAGATGAAGTTGTGGTGATTGGTTATGGAACTGCAAAAAAATCAGATTTAACTGGATCGGTAGCTTCAATTGGAGGTGGGGATTTACAAAAACAATCTATTGCCAGTGTGTCTGAAGCTTTAACAGGTCGTTTAGCAGGTGTACAGGTAACCTCTTCTGAGGGTTCGCCAGATGCCGAAGTCAACATTAGAATTCGTGGAGGAGGGTCGTTAACTCAAGATAGCTCACCATTAGTAATTGTAGATGGTTTTCCTGTAAACAGTTTAAGTGACGTAACTCCTTCTGATATTGAAACCATTACGGTTTTAAAAGACGCTTCTTCAACAGCTATTTATGGTTCAAGAGGTGCTTATGGAGTTATTATTGTAACAACCAAAAGCGGAAAAGACGGTAAAATGTCTGTAAATTTCAATATGTTCTATGGCGTGTCTAAAATAGCAGAAACAATTGATGTGCTAAATCCTAGTGATTTTGTAAAATGGCAATATGAGTACGCTTTGCTTAGAGACCGAGTAGAGACTTACGAAAGTATATTTGGACTTTGGCAAGATGCAGACCAATATAATGGGTTAAAAGGGAACAACTGGCAAAAACAAATTTATGGCAAAATGGGAGAGACCCAAAGCCGTGACCTTGGCATTCGAGGAGGTTCTGAAAAAATCAATTATAATTTCAATTATGCTCATTATGATGCTAAAGGCATCATGGTTGGTTCTGATTATAAAAGAGACAATATATCATTATCCTTAAAAAGTAAGGCTAGTGAGAAAATAGATTTGTCCTTCACATTACGATACTCAGATACTGAAATTAATGGGGGTGGTGCTAATGAACAAAATGAGGTTTCTTCTGCAGATTCTCGTTATAAGCACGTAGTTGGATATTCGCCAATACCGCTTCCAGGTTTAACTACAGACAATACAGATGAGGCATTATCTTCTTATTTGGTAAATCCTTTTGTGGCTGTAGCAGATAACCAACGCCAACAACTTAGAAAAAATTTCAATATGCTTGGTAGTTTTTCATGGAAAATTATTGATAACCTTCAATACAAAATGGATTTAGGTTTGGATAACCGAAATGACTTAGACTATCGTTTTTATGGTCGTTCCACATACTATGCAAGCAACAGACCATCTGCAGAAAACCAAGGGTTGCCATCCATACTTATCAGTGATGAAAAAAGAGAGAGTTTTAGAAATGCAAATACTCTTAACTATGATTTTAAGAAATTATTGGGTGATGACCATGGTTTAAAACTCCTTATTGGTGAAGAAATGATTTTTTCAACAAGAAATGAACTAACAACTGAAATACAAGGGCTTCCAAAATTCTTTGATTTTAGTACTTCCCAAAAGCTTACCTCACAAGGTACACCTATTTCTGTAGATAACTTTTACAGTCCAAATGATAGATTATTGTCCTTTTTTGGTCGTGTGAATTATGATTATAAAAATCGTTATCTACTTACTGCTACCTATCGCGCCGATGGATCCAGTAAATTCATAGGAGATAATGTTTGGGGATATTTTCCATCTGCAGCAGTAGCATGGAAAGTTTCAGAAGAAAGCTTCTTAAAGGATGTTTCTTGGTTAGACTTGTTAAAAGTTAGGGTAAGTTACGGTGAAGCAGGAAATAATAATATTCCATCAGGTCAAACTGTACAAAGCTTTCAATCGAGCACTACTACATATATTAACGGTGTAGCAAATTATTGGGCAGCGTCAAAAGTTTTAGCAAACCCAGATTTAAAATGGGAAACTATGGTTACTCAAAATATTGGTTTAGACTTCGATTTATTTAAGGGTCGTGTTAGTGGTTCTGTAGAAGCTTATAAAAACCTCACAAGTGATCTTTTAATCAATTTCCCTGTTCCAGGAACAGGCTATGATACCCAATACAGAAACATGGGTGAAAATCAAAACACAGGTATAGAAGCTTCTTTAAGTATTGCCGCTATACAAAAAGCCGATTATGGGCTAAATTTTGCTTTCAACATAGGGGTTAATAAGAACAAAGTAAATTCACTTGGTTTACTAGAAGATTTTGGGGCTAACACAAACTGGGCATCTTCACAAATAGGAAATGACTATATTATAAATGTAGGGCAATCATTAGGTGTTATGTACGGTTACAAGAGTGATGGTCGCTATGAGGTATCAGATTTTGATTACAACACAACCACAGGTGCTTATACTTTAAAATCTGGTGTTGCCAATAATAGTGGTATTGTTGGAGTTCCAAGACCTGGAAATATGAAATTGAAAGATATAACTGGGGATGGAGTGGTAGATGTAAATGACAATACTATTATTGGGAATGCGCTTCCAAAACATACAGGGGGTATGACTATTAATGCCAATGCTTATGGTTTTGATCTTTCTGCAGCTTTTAATTGGAGTGTTGGGAATGATGTGTATAATGCTAATAAAATTGAGTATACTACTTCTAATAATAACGGGCAATATAGAAATTTAAGCTCTATTATGGTAGATGGCAATAGATGGACAAATTTAGATGTTGCTACTGGAACTTTAGTAACAGAGCCTACTCAATTAGCAGCACTTAACGCAAACACTACCATGTGGTCACCTTATTCTACCAATTATGTTTTTAGTGATTGGGCAGTAGAAGATGCTTCTTTTTTAAGATTGAATACTTTAACTTTAGGTTATTCAGCTCCAGAGTTAATCACTTCCAAAATGGGACTTTCTAAACTAAGATTGTATGTTACGGCTAATAATGTATTCATTATTACAAACTATTCAGGGTTAGATCCAGAGGTTTCTACAAGAAGAAAAACACCTTTAACACCTGGGGTAGATTATTCGGCATTTCCAAGAAGTAGATCTTTGGTTTTGGGTCTAAACCTTAACTTTTAATTAATCATTTATTAAAAAATAAAATGAAAAAAATACTCATAATAATTATTGGAATAACAACAGGTCTTTTTACCTCTTGTCAGGAAGACTTTTTAGAAGCACCAGCAAAATCAACCTTAGACGAATCTATAATTTTTTCCAATGCTGGATTAGCTAAAGGTGCCGTAGATGGAATAAAAGAGCCATTTGGTCAAACAAACTCATATAGAGGACGTTTTATACCTTTTTATGGTTTTAATACAGATGCAGAATGGAACCTTAACTCAGATAAAGAGAATGATGCACAGGCAGATCTTATGATTTATGATGCGAAACCAAACAATTCGCAAATGAATACTGAGAACAATGCTTGGTCGCAAATGTACACAGGTATTGAACGTGCAAATATATGTATTAGAGGTTTACGAACTTTTGGCAACCCAGAACCTGGGACAGAACTAGGGCAGTTGTTAGGAGAAGCTTTAACTTTAAGAGCTATTTATTATGCCGATTTAATGAAAGCTTGGGGTGATGTTCCTGCGCGTTTTGAACCTATAAACTCAGAAACTTTATACATCGCAAAATCAAGTCGCGATATTATTTACAAGCAACTTATTGCCGATTTGGGAGAAGCTTCAACATTGGTCGCATGGCCTAACGAAACCTCTTCTACTACAACAGTAGAACGTATCAATAAAGCCTTTGTAAAAGGGTTTAGAGCACGTTTAGCAATGGTTGCCAGTGGCTTTCAACAATATCCGGACGCTGTTAGAAGAAGTACTGATCCAGAACTTTCTGTCGCTGCGATGTACCAATTAGCACTTAGTGAATGTCGAGATGTTATTAATAGTGGAAAAGCTTCATTAGAACCATCTTTTCAAGACTTTTGGATGAAATATAACCAAGAAAATCTTACCGCTGGTGGTGAATCGCTTTGGGAAATACCTTTTGCAGACGGACGTGGTCGTGTGTTATTTTCGTTTGCAGTAAGACACAATGGATCAGATCAATATACAGCGCAACCAAGAGGAGGTAATGCAGGTCCATTACCAAACTTATTTTACGATTATGACGAAACGGATTCTCGCAGAGATGTAAGTTGTGTGCCTTATGGTTGGGGAACTCCAATAAATGGTATTGCAAAACAAGAATTAGTAAACTCCTATACCTGGTATTTTGGAAAATACAGATATGAATGGATGAAACGATTTGTAACTTCAACAAATGATGATGGTGTTAATTTTATGTATATGCGCTATTCTGAAGTACTTCTTATAGCTGCCGAGGCTGCTAATGAATTGGAAGGGCCAGCATCAGCAGCTCCTTATCTAAGAGAAATTCGTAATAGAGCATTTGCCCCAGCAGACCGACCTATAAAAGTAGATGCTTACTTCAATACCCTAACAACAAAACAAAGCATGTTCGATGCTATTGTAAAAGAACATAAATTTGAATTTGTTGGCGAAATGACTCGTAAACAAGCCCTTATTCGTTGGAATTTACTTGGTTCAAATTTAGCAGAAGCAAAAGTTAAAATGGCGAATTTAAAAAATCGTACAGGTGATTATGCCGATGTCCCTACTACATTATATTATAAATATAAGGCAGACAATGAAACCCTGGAAATTTATGGTTTGAATAGAGGAGAAACCACAGATCCAGGTCCAGAATACACTGCTAAAACTTGGAATGCGTTAACGGATATCAAAGTGAATTCGCTTTTCAAAACAGGTGTAAATCCAGATAATAGACAATTTTGGCCTATTTGGCAAGTATTTATAGACGGAAGTAATGGTAAATTGGTCAACGATTATAACTATTAAGAATTTAAAATATTTAAAATAAGTTATTATGAAAACAAAATATATAATAAAAGCATTGTTTATACTATGCCTAACATTTGCCATTACTAGTTGTGGTTATGATGAAGAGGTGATTAATGATCTGGACGTAAACAGAGCATTTGCTCCTGTTGCACTAACTGCAAACATTAGAAATCAAACTACTGTAGAATTGAATTGGACCGTTCGCCCAAATATATCTAAATATCTTGTAGAGTTTAGTGCAGACGACCCAAATTTTACTTCTATTTTTAAAACAGTTGAAGTAATACCATCTCAATTACCAATCCAAGTTGCTTTAGAAGGTGAAACAGTGTATTCTATTAGAGTTAAAGCTATAAGTTCAATTGGTTTGGAAGACTCTACATGGGCCATTGAAACTGCCACAACTTTAACGGAGCAAATTATGTTGCCATTTGAACCAGGTGATGTTGCCGCAACTAAAGTTACTTTTCGATGGGTTGCAAACAGTAATGTCACTCAACTTGTTCTTCAGCCAGGTGATATAACCCATATTATAACCGCTCAAGAAAAAACAGATGGGATAGCAACCGTAACAGGATTGACTGGTGAAACTGCCTATACAGCTAAATTATTCAATTCAGCCAAAATTAGAGGAACAGCAGCCTTTACTACTGGAATTGATGTAGGGGATAATACTTTGGTATTACCTACTGATGATTTATTTCAAATGATTGCTGATGCTGCACCTGGAGATATTTTATTATTAGAACAAGGCGATTACACTTCACAGACCGGTACAATAACTTTAGATAAATCGATTACTATACAAGGGTTAAGAAGAGATTTTAAGCCATCGTTAAAAGTTAGTTTCTCAATAGTTACTGGTGCCGCCAATGTTAGTCTAATTGATTTAAATTTAACAGGAGACACACCTTCAATGATCATTGATGTTGTTAGATATTCAGATGTTGGTAATTATAATTCATTATTGATCAGTGGTTGTAATATTCACGATTATGATCGATCTTTCATAGCGGGTAACGTTACCGATGCTATTGTGCAATCTCTTACAGTTGAAGACTGCATTGCTACCAATATTTTAACTAATGGAGGTGATTTTATCGATTTCAGAAATTCAGATGTTTTAAATGTTAATGTTAATACAAGTACCTTTAATAATTGTGCGCCTGGTCGTGATTTTTTTAGGTTAGACGATGCAGGAACATCAACTCAAAAAGGAGTAGTATGTAACGTACTTCTAGATAGATGTACTCTATATGGCTGTTCAAATACAGACGATAGAATTTTATATGTAAGATTCCAAACAAATAAAATTACTGTTACAAATAATTTATTTGCTGAAACATCGGCATATTACTCAAATCAAAGTAAAACAGACCCGACACCTACATTTTCGAAAAATAATTATTATAATGCTCCAGCATTCTATGCTACTAGTACCGTGTTTGATAGTACTACTACATACACAACACTTAATCCTGGTTTTACAAATGCAGCAGGTGGAAACTTTACCATTTCAAACCAAACTTTAAAAGACAATAATGTGGGAGATCCACGTTGGAGACTTTAATAAGTACACATACATAGATTATAATAATTGAAAAGGGGTATGTGGTTTTGCATACCTCTTTCAATATAATCTTAAAACAAAATTTCAATAAATTGCCATCAAAATAATATGATTCTTATGAAAATAAACAAGCCTTATTCAGTATATTCTTTTATTTGTTTTTCCTTAGTTGCAGTGCTTTTTAATGCTTGTAAAACTAAAGAGAATTCAGTAAAAGAAGCAGATGTTTTTGATGAAGCCGACAAAATCATAAGCTCAATAAAAGATATTGAATTCCCTAACAGCACTTATAATATTGTTGATTTTGGTGCAATTTCAGATGGAGTAACTAATAATAGCGAAGCCATTAAAAAAGCTATTGCGACTTGTAGTGAAGCTGGTGGAGGTAAAGTTATCATTCCTTCTGGTCGTTTTTTAACGGGACCCATTCATTTGAAAAGCAATATTAATCTTCATTTGGAAGAAGGAGCAGAAGTCCTTTTTTCAACTGAAAAAAAAGATTATTTACCCGTTGTTCACACATCGTATGAAGGTCAAGAATTAATGAATTATTCACCATTAATTTATGCTTACAAACAAAAGAACATTGCAGTAACAGGTAAAGGAATTTTTAATGGTCAAGCTAGCAATACTAATTGGTGGCCTTGGTGCAGTAAAGAAGAATACGGATACATAGAAGGCACGCCTCAGCAAAAAGATGAGCATAACTTACCACGTTTATGGGCTATGTCTGAAAATAATACGCCCGTTTCCGAACGTGTTTTTGGAGAAGGTTATCAATTACGTCCTTCTTTTATTCAACCTTTTGATTGTGAAAATGTATTAATACAAGGTGTTACGTTTACAAACGCACCGTTTTGGGTAATACATCCTATAAAATGTAATTATGTTAGGGTAGAAGGAGTAACTGTAAAAAGTCATGGACCAAATAATGATGGTTGCGATCCAGAATACTCAAAAAATGTACATATAAATAAATGTGTTTTTGATACTGGTGATGATTGTATTGCTATCAAATCTGGTAGAAACAACGATGGTAGAGTGGTTAATATTCCAAGTGAAAATATTGTGGTTGAAAATTGCAATATGAAAGATGGTCATGGAGGCGTAGTAATGGGCAGTGAAATTTCGGCAGGTGTAAGAAATGTGTACGTTAGAGATTGCAAAATGAATAGTCCGGAGTTAGACCGAGCTATCCGCATTAAAACAAATACCTTGAGAGGTGGCTTTGTAGAGAATGTGTACGTTAAAAACATTGAGGTAGGTCAAGTAAAAGAATCCCTTTTAAGAATTAATTTATATTACGCTATCTACGGTCCGCAAGAAGGCAATTTTATGCCATCTGTTAAAAACATTCATTTACAAGATATTAAAGTTGAAAATGGTGGAAAATATGGTGTCTTAATAAAAGGCAGACCAGAAAGTTTTGTAAAAAACGTAACGTTTACAAACGTTCATATTGAAAATGCAGAAACACCGTTGTCGGTAGAAAATTGTGAACCTATCCTATATAAGAACACAACAATAAACGGTAAACAATATAATTAAAAAGTAATAGTATATTATGAAAAACATAGTCATTATAACCCTATTTATTTTTACTCTTTTTTCTTGTAAAGAGAAAAAAACAGATAGTATTAAAAACACACTAAATGATAATGTAGAAGTAAAATTAGCTCACAAAACTTATGCTGAAATTTCTATTGCTCAAGGCGGGGATTGGGTTGATGGTTCAAGAGGACATAAAGAATATAGTGCTGGAACGTCTTTTAAAAATGTAGATGAACTTCAAGTTCCTTCAGAACATACAGACCATACTTGGTTTTTACGCTATGAAGGTCCAGGTTGGGAAAATAACCAAATTGGTTATCGTTTATATCTAGATTGGAGAAATGCCATAGATATTTTTGGAAAAAAAGTAGATTCTTTAGTGCTTCCTTATGTTGGACAAGATGGGTTTGATTCATATCATGAACCTTCACCTTGGGGTCAGGATATTCTAAAAGCAGGGAAATCTATGGGAATTGGCAGTTTTGGGCGTATAGTTGCAGATACTGTGGTTCATTTTCAAAGTGTAAAAAACACCTTTGCGAAAATTGATAATACAGATAATAATTCATCTGTGAACATTCGTTATCAGGGTTGGGAATCGGGAAACGAAAGTATCGATTTAAACACAAAACTAACCATTTATCCTCAAGACAGATATACCAAATCAGAACTAACACCATCCAAAGAAATTGCGGGTATTTGTACAGGGATTGTTAAATTTAAAGAAATTCCACTTATAAAAAAAGAAGAAAAAAAATGGGCATATATAGCCACTTATGGAAAACAGACTTTAGCAAGTCCACCAGACAATTTAGGAATGGCGTTATTTTACAATCTTGAGGATGTAGCTGAACAAAAAACAGGAGTTGATGACCACTTAGTAATTTTTAAACCAACAATTAAACCCATAACGTACTATTTTTTAGGTGCATGGGAACAAGAGCAAAATGGTATTAAAACCCAAGAAGCTTTTATTCAAGATTTAAATACTAAGTTAGAAGCATTAGATAATACGAACATTTTAAAATAATATTTTAATGAAAAATTCTATAAAACAAATAGTACCATTTGCTATAGCTTTAGTTTTATTAACTACAGCTTGCAAAAATGCTAAAGAAAATGAAAAAGTAGTTGATACTAAAACTATAGAAAATATTGTTCCAGAAAACTTAAAATGGTCTGAACGTATGATGCTTTCTGAAATTGAACGTTTTCCAGAGGCAACAAAACTTGATTTTTCAGATAAACCTCGTTGGACCTATACACCAGGTTTAGTGTTAAGTGCATGTGCAAGGGTTTACGAGCAAACAAATAATCAAAAATATTACGATTATATTTATGATTATGCTAATACACTCATTGATAGTACAGGAACTATTGATACTTATAAACTATCAAATCAAAACCTAGACATGATTAAGTCTGGCGACGTGTTATTGTTTTTATATCCAAAAACAAAAGAAGATCGTTTTTTAAAGGCTATGGAAACTTTAAATGCTCAGTTGGAATCTCAGCCAAAAACATCGGATGGCGGTTATTGGCATAAAAAAATCTACCCTAATCAAATGTGGTTAGACGGTTTGTACATGGCAGAACCTTTTCATACACATTATGCAAGAGATTATGTAAATGACCCTGTTAAAACGGAAAAAATTTATAACGATGTTGTTTTGCAATTCGATTTAATACAGAAACACAGCAAAGACGAGAAAACAGGTTTACTTTACCACGGTTGGGATGAAAGTAAAGAGCAAAAATGGGCAAATAAAGAAACTGGAAATTCTCAACATTTCTGGTCACGAGGTATGGGGTGGTACGGAATGGCTATGGTAGATGTGCTGGATTTTTTACCTGAAAATCACCCAGGTCGTGAAAAAATCATAAAATATTTGAATCAATATGCTGAAGCCATAACTAATGTACAAGACGAGTCTGGTTTATGGTGGCAAGTTTTAGACCAAGGTAACAGAGAAGGAAACTATTTAGAAGCTACAGGAACTTCTATGTTTACCTATACATTTGCTAAAGGTGTTCGTAAAGGCTATTTGCCAGAAAAATTTTTAGAAGTTGCAAATAAAGCATATACTGGTCTTATAGATAATTTAATATCAGTTGAAGAAAACGGTATAGTAAACCTTAATAAATGTTGTGCCGTTGCCGGTTTGGGTGGAAATCCATATAGAGATGGTTCTTATGAATATTATACAAATGAACCTATCCGATCTAACGACCCAAAAGGAACGGGACCTTTCATTATGGCAAGTTTAGAATTAAATAAGTAACTAAATAGGTTATGAAGCGAGTTTTATTTTTAATCCTGATTTTCACTAATACGCTTCTATGGGCTCAATCAAACAAACCTTATGTGTCCGAAGTTTGGATAGCAGATAATGGTAATGGGTTTTATAAAAATCCAATTATTTATGCTGATTATTCCGATCCTGATGTAGTAAGGGTTGCCGATGATTTTTACATGACTGCCTCTAGTTTTAATGCAACTCCAGGATTACCAATTCTTCATTCTAATGATATGGTTAATTGGAAACTAATAAACCATGCGCTACCACAACAAGTACCTTTAGATAATTTTAAAATACCACAGCATGGTAATGGGGTTTGGGCACCTGCAATTCGTTTCCATAAAGGTGAAATTTATATTTATTGGGGTGATCCAGATTTTGGTATTTATATGGTAAAAACCAAAGATCCTTATGGTAAATGGGATGAACCTATTTTAGTAATGCAAGGAAAAGGACTTATAGATCCTTGTCCGCTTTGGGATGATAATGGAGAAGCTTATTTAGTACATGCTTATGCAGGAAGTAGAGCGGGGGTTAAAAGTTTATTAACTGTAAACAGAATGAATGCTGAAGGTACTAAAGTAATAGATGCTGGCACTCATGTTTATGATGGTCATGAAAAAGATGATACTATTGAAGGTTCAAAATTTTATAAACGAAACGGCTATTACTATATTTTCGCACCTGCTGGTGGGGTTTCTACGGGTTGGCAAGTTGTTTTAAGGTCTAAGAATATTTATGGTCCATATGAAAGAAAAGTGGTTTTAGAACAAGGGAGCACTAAAATTAATGGGCCACATCAAGGTGCATGGGTTGATACTTCTAACGGAGAATCTTGGTTTTATCATTTTCAAGATGTTCAGGCTTATGGCAGAATTGTACATTTACAGCCTATGTCTTGGAAAAATGATTGGCCAATTATGGGAGAAGATTTTGATAAAAATGATATTGGAGAACCTGTTCAAACACATAAAAAACCAAATATTGGCAAAACATATCCAATTGTAACACCTTCTGAAACCGATAATTTTGATGGTTTCAATATAGGATTACAATGGCAATGGAATGCAAATTCAGAAGTTATTTGGCATGCAAAATTACCAGGTAATAATTATTTAAGACTATTTTCTATTAAAATTCCAGAAGCTACACCAAACTTATGGATGGTTCCAAACTTACTTCTTCAGAAATTCCCTGCCACAAACTTTACAGCAACAACTAAGATTGCTTTGTATCCAGAAGAAGCAGAAAGCGGTAAAACTGCTGGACTCATTATTATGGGAATGGATTATGCAACCTTAAGTATTACCCATAATGAAAACGGCTATTTTATAAAGCAAAATGAAGCTATTAATGCTATAGATGGTGTTGATGAAAGCATTAATGAGGAAATAAAGTTAAATTCAAATTCGGCATACTTTAAAGTGGAAGTATCTGCACCAAATGCTATGTGCCAGTTTTTATATTCTGAAAACGGAAGGGTATTCAAAAAAATAGGAAAAGCATTTAAAGCTAAAGAAGGCAAGTGGATAGGTGCTAAAATTGGTTTATTCAGCATAAGTACACAGGAAGCTAAACGGGGTGGTTATGCAGATATTGATTATTTTAAAATCACTAAATAAAAGTATAAATTATATTTTATAAATGAAAGGGTTTAAATACATAGCAAGTTTGATTTTAACAATCTGTATTGTTACGAACGCTATTGCCCAAGAAAAACCATCATTTCCACCTTATACTATTGAATTAACCTATCAAAAACTAAAAAAAGATTACCCTTTTATCACACCCATTGAACCTTTAAAATCAAAGGAAATAAAATATAAAGAGAACATAGTCTATAAAAAAACGAATACATCCAAATTAAAATTAGATGTTTATATTCCTAATATTGATAGTAATATAATCTATCCTGCAGTTTTACTAATTCATGGAGGCGGATGGCTTACTGGGAGTAAAGAAAACCAACGGATAATGGCTCAATATTTAGCTTTAAAAGGCTATGTTGGTATTTCGGTTTCGTATCGATTAGGTTTAGAAGCTCCATATCCAGCAGGGGTTATCGATTTAAAAGATGCCATTGTTTACATGCGAAAAAATGCAAAAAAATATCATGTTAATACAGATAAGATAGCTGTTTTGGGAGCATCAGCTGGAGCTCAATTAGCAACGCTTGTTGGGGTTACACCTAATTCATCACTTTATGAACCTGATGCTAAAATTTCAGATGAAGTTCAGGCTATAATAAACATTGATGGTATTACATCTTTTGTTCATCCGGAAGCCTCTTCAGAAGGAAAAATGGCAAGAATTTGGCTTAATGGTTCTAAAGAAGAAAATTATAAAAACTGGAAAGAAGCTTCGCCTTTAGAATATGTAGATAAAAATACGCCTCCAACATTATTTATAAATAGTACGCAACCCCGTTTTCATGCAGGGCGTGATGATATGATAACCATGTTGAATAAGTATCACATTTATAATGAAATGTACACTATTACAGAGAGTCCACATTCTTTTTGGTTAATGCATCCTTGGTTTGAAACCACTTTAAATTATACAATCGCTTTCCTAAATAAGGTATTTAAATATGACACAAATTTTTAATTAAACTGAAAACATCCTAAAAATAAATTAAAATAAATCAATTAAAAACATGATTTATTCAATTCTAAAAACACTTAATATGACCACGAAAATTATAATAACTTTTATGTTCTTAAATAGTTTTGTTTCATTTGCAACAATTAAAAATGAAAACAAAGAAATGAACACTATTGCAGTTGCTGATTTTTTTGTGACTACGCCACAAGAATTACTAACGGCACTTTCTGGAGCAACTGCTGGAAGCAATATTTATATTAGTGATAGCAATGGCGGTACTTATACTTTTAGTACTAAAATAAGTATTACTAAAAATGGAACCAATGGTAATTTAATTTCATTATCACCAAATCCTTCTAACACAACAAGAATTAAATTTGATTTTTCTTCAATGGCTGAAAACTCAGGAAATAGAGCTATTTCAGTATCTGGGAGTTATTGGCACATTAAAGGAATTGATGTATTTGGAGCTGGAGATAATGGCATGTTTATTAGTGGAAACAATAATTTAGTCGAGTTTTGTTCTTTTAGTGAATGTAAAGATTCTGGTTTGCAAATTGGCAGTGGAGCAAGTAACAATACCATTCTAAATTGTGATTCTTATTATAATGCTGATTCCTCGGAAGAAAATGCCGATGGTTTTGCCTGTAAACTAGATGCGGGTACAGGAAATAAATTTGTAGGTTGTAGAGCATGGCAAAATCTTGATGACGGATGGGATGGTTACTTAAGAGGTGCTGATAACATTACAACAACTTATGAAAACTGTTGGGCTATAAAAAATGGTTATTTAAAAAGCGGATTGGTTGGTAATGGTGATGGTAACGGTTTTAAAACAGGTGGAAGTGATGATAAATTATTAAAACATAATGCCATTTATAAAAATTGTATGGCCGTAGGAAATGTTTTTGATGGTTTTGATCATAATAGCAATAGGGGTAATGTGGAATTATACAACTGTGGCGCTTATAGCAATGGGAAAAATATAAGTTTTAGCACTTCTAACATTGCTGATTTTCTTAAAATTAAAAATACCGTTTCAGTAAGTAGTGTCAGTTCTGACGGGTTTTCTGCAACCACTACTGATATAACTAATAATAGCTGGCAAAACGGATTAGTTGCCAATGCAGCAGATTATGTTAGCTTGGATATTAATTTATTAATTGCTCCAAGAAAAGCAGATGGTAGTTTGCCCGATGTCGATTTTATGAAACTTGTTTCTGGTAGTGATTTAATTGATAAAGGTATTAATGTTGGTTTGCCATTTAATGGTCCAGCACCAGATTTAGGACCTTTTGAAAGCGGTACGTTAGGTTTGCAAGATATAAAAGTAGTTGAAAGCTTTAATAATTTTCCAAATCCGTTTTCTTCAGAAACTACTATTGTTTTCAATTTAAAGCAAGCTTCTAAAATACAAATATCTATTTATAATTTGGTTGGGTTAGAAGTGGGTGCCATACCTGAAAAAATGTATCCAACAGGAAAGAATTCAATAATTTTAGATAGGAATAAATTATCATCAGGACATTACTTATTAGTTGTAAAAGGAATAAATAACCAAAGAAACAGTAAAATAATTTCCATTCAATAATTCAATTAATTAATTATTTAACACATAAACGCTTAATTTTAGCAAATTATAATACTTTTGGTGTTTGTAATCATTATGGAAAAAAAAACAACTATTTACGATATTGCTAAAAAGCTAGAAATTACTGCCGCTACAGTTTCAAGAGCTTTAAATAATAATCCTAAAATTAGCGAAGCTACACGCAAGCTAGTTAACGATACCGCTAAAGAGATGAATTACGAGCAAAATACACTTGCTCTAGCACTTAAAAGTGGTAAAAGTTATAATGTGGGTGTTATTGTACCTCGTATAGATAGTAACTTTTTTGCATCGGTAATTCGTGGTATTGAAGAAGAATTATATCCAAAAGGCTACCATGTTATTATTTGTCAAACGCATGACCAAGAAGATTTAGAAATCGCAAATATAAATTCGTTATTAAACGCACAGGTTGATGGGATATTAATGTCTATATCAAACGCAAAATTAGAAACAACAGAGCATTTTCATAAACTGTTAAACAAACGAGTTCCCTTAATCTTTTTTGATAGAAAAAAAGACATTCCGGGTGTAAGTTCAGTAACTATTGATGACTTTAAAGGGGGCTATGATGCTACCCAGCATTTAATAAATCAAGGATGTAAACGTATTGCACATTTATCAAACAACCGCGAAATATTAATTTTTAAAAACAGGTATTTAGGCTACAGACAAGCTATTATTGATAATGGTCTGGAGTTTGATGAAAGCTTGGTAATAGAAACAATGAGTAAAGTATTAGAAGGTAGAAAAACTACTAAAATTCTTTTGGCTATGGATAACCCTCCAGACGCTATTTTTTCATCTAGTGATTTTACTGCGCTGGGAGCTATAGAAGAAATTAAAGAACAAGGTCTTAAAATACCAAATGATATAAGTGTTATTGGATTTAGTAATGAACCATTTACACGTTTTATGGAACTCTCAATAACATCGGTAGATCAGTCACCAGTAGAAATGGGAAGAATAACTGCTCAAGTTTTTTTAGAAGAAGTAGGCAACGGTAAAAAAATAAAGACACAGAAGCAAGTTGTTTTGACTCCTGAATTAATTGTTAGAAAATCATCGTTGAAGTCTGAGGTATTATCAAATTAATCTGATAGAATATTTTAGATATAAACATAAAAAAACCAAGATGTAATTCTTGGTTTTTTTTACTAATTGCTATTAATCAATCTAATTATAATGAGACCCCTCGTCGCCAAGGAATAAAATCATTTTGGTTTAGTAACTTGGCTTTCGTTTGAATTTCTCCACTCGCTACTTTAATAATAAATTCAAGCATTTCATCAGCCATTTCTTCTATTGTTTTTTCTCCACGTATTACAGCACCCGTTTCAATATCAATAATATCCGGCATGCGCTCTTTAAGTTCTGTATTTGAAGATACTTTAATAATCGGAGCAATGGGATTACCTGTTGGAGTTCCAAGGCCTGTAGTGAATAAAACTACATTGGCTCCAGATCCTACTAATGCTGTTGTACTTTCTACATCATTTCCTGGTGTGCACAATAAATTAAGACCTGGTTTTGTAATATATTCACCATAATCTAAAACATCTTGCACGGGTGATGTACCGCCTTTTTTAGCAGCACCAGCAGATTTCATAGCATCTGTTATTAAACCATCTTTAATATTACCAGGTGATGGATTCATGTCAAAACCAGAACCCGCATCAACAACAGATTTCTCATAAGCTTTCATTAACTGTAAAAACTTTTTACCATCCTCATCGTCAACACAACGGTTTACTAATTCTTGTTCTACACCACATAATTCTGGAAATTCAGCTAAAATGGCAGTTCCATTAAGTGCTGCCAACAAATCAGATACCGCTCCTAAAGTAGGGTTTGCAGATATTCCTGAAAACCCATCGGAGCCACCACATTCTAAACCTACTTTTAGTTTAGATAAAGGTGCTGGTTTACGCTCTGCAACATTCGCTTTTTTAATAGCTTCAAAAGAATCTTTTACGATAGCAGATAGCATGTCTTGAACCGTTCCCATTTTTTGTTGTTCATATATTAGAACAGGTTTATTTAGGTGAGGGTTGATAGTATCGAGTGCTTCTTTGAATACACTTATTTGAAGATTTTGGCATCCTAAACTCAACACGGTGGCACCGGCTACGTTTGGATTGTTTACATATCCTGCTAATAGTCTTGCTAAACTTTCAGAATCTTGACGAATACCACCACAACCACCTGGGTGTGTGATGAATTTTACATCTATATTCTCAAAAACATTCGTTGATGTTGATACTTCTGCCGTTTCTTCTTTGCCACTAACTAATGAACGAAGCAGATTCTGATATGGATTAGCCTGTTGTTTTAAAAGTTCTTTTTCAAAAACATCTTTTAAAATTTCAATGTTCCGATTTTCACAAAATACCAATGGAAAAAATAACCATACGTTTTCTGTTCCTACTTGCCCGTCTTCTCTATGGTATCCTAAAAAAGTTTTGTCTTTCCATTTATCAACATCAGGCGCCGTCCAGTTGAAAGTTTCGGTTCTTCCAAATACTTTTTCACTTTGATGTTTCACGTTTTCTGTAGTTAAAACATCTCCTTTTTCAATATCACCATTTGCTGAACCTATCAAAACGCCGTACATAATGATTCTAGCACCCGATTCAAATTTTTCCAAAGCTATTTTATGCTTCGATTTTGTATCAGACAGCACTTTAATGTCTTGTCCTTCAAAAGAAATAACGTCTCCTGCTGTTAAATTTACTAAAGCAACTGCAACATTGTCGGATGCATTTACTTTCATGATTTTCTTTTGCATACTAATAATTTATAATTAGTTCTGTTTTAAAACTTTTTGCTGTAATTAGCAAATCCTGCTTCAATACCGTTCGTATCAATTTCATTTAGAGCTAAAGAAATAGCTTCTGTTAAATTTTCAACTTTTGTTAAATCTTCACCCCAATAGTCTTCAATACTTAAGGCATTTTTGGCTACTTCAGTATAATCGTTCGATTCCCAAATTTTGGAAAAAGTGGCCAGTATATCTTCACTATCTTGAACAGGTAATGCTTTATCCTGCCAAGTACCTTTGTAAAAACGTATTAAACAAGCAAACGCAAAAGTTAAGTTGGTAGGCACTTTATTATGGATTTTTATATATCCAAGCAAACTTGGAAGTACTCTTACAGTAAATTTAGAAATTGAATTTAAAGCAATACTTGATAAATTGTGAATGATGAAGGGGTTTCTGAAACGATCAAATATTTCTTCAGAGAAACTATTTAGCTCATCTCTATCCATCTCAAGTGTGTCGCTAATTTCGTCAAATACAGCTTTGTTTATAAAAGGTCCAGTAAATGCGCCATCAACAGATTGTTTAACTGTTTTGTTTCCGTAAAGCAACGAAAAAGGGACCATAGCCGTATGTGCACCATTTAAAATTCTAACCTTTCTAGTTCTATAAGGTTGCATGTCATCCACAATCTTAACATCCAAATCTGTTTTATGAAATGGTAATTTTGCTTTTAAAGCATCACCACCTTCAATAACCCAAAGTAAAAATACTTCGGCAGCCACAATTAAATTATCGGCATAATCTAATTGAGCGTTATAAGCTTCAATTTCATCTTTTGGATAACCTGGTACAATTCTATCAACTAAAGTGCTGTGGAATGAATTGCTTTCTAAAATCCAATTTTTAAAAGCATCTCCTAAATTCCAATCTGAAATATATTTTAAAATAATCTCTTTTAATGTTTCAGAATTATGATTGATAAGTTCGCAAGGAATGATTGTTAAACCTTTACTAGAATCACCATTAAAATGTTTGAAACGTTCGTGTAAAAGCACTGTTAGTTTTGCTGGAAATGAACTTGGAGGTTCCATTTCTGGTGCATCTGAACCTACATAAGCAATTCCAGCTTCGGTAGTATTTGAAATAATAAATTCTAACGATGACTCTTTAGCTAAACCTAAATAATCTTGAAAGTTAGCATAAGGATCTACTGCTTTAACGATGTTAGAAATCAGTTCTACTTCTTGGATTTCTTCACCTTTTTTAACACCTTTCATAAAAAGTGTGTATAGACCATCTTGATCGTTTAGCATGTTTACCAAACCTTTATCAATAGGTTGAACTACAGCAATTCCTGCATTGAAATTAATTGTTTTATTCAATTCTTGAAATGCATATCCAATGAAAGCTCTTAAGAAATTACCTTCTCCAAATTGCACTATCTTTATTGGAAGTTTTTCTTCCAAACCTGTATTTTTTCTATTTAATTTATTGATTGTTAGCATTTTGTTTCTCTTGAATAATTAAATTATTGTTTTATAAATCTGTTATTGGTCTGTAATGTGGTACTAAACTTTTCATAACCACCCAACCTATTAAGTAACAAACGGCACATATTGAAAAAACGATAAAATATCCTGCTTCAATTCCTTGGAATCCCATAAATGCCATATTTGTATTTTCACTAAAATCAAATAGAAGTCCAGAGCCTTTATTGATAAACGTTGAACCTAATCCTCCTGCTAAGCCTCCAATACCGGTAACCGTTGCAATGGCTTTTTTAGGAAACATATCGCCCACGGTGGTAAAAATATTTGCAGACCAAGCTTGGTGTGCAGCACCTGCAATTCCAATAATTATTACGGGAATCCAATAAGTATAATGTCCTAAAGGTTGAGCAACTAATGCCAATAAGGGAAAAAATGCAAAAATTAACATGGCTCTTATTCTTCCTTCATAAGGATTCATTTCTTTTTTTTCTACAAAATAAGTGGGCAACCAACCGCCTATAATTGAAAGCAATGTAATGGCATATAAAATAAATAACGGGAAAGCGGCTTGTGCAGAGTCCATGCCGTAAACCGAGCTTAAATAAGCTGGTGTCCAGAATAAGAAAAACCACCAAACGCCATCGGTCATGAACTTTCCAAAGGCAAACGCCCAGGTTTGTTTGTATCTAAAACAGTCTATTAAGGAAACTTTTTTAGTGCTTTCAGGAACATATCCTTCTATTTTACTATCTGAAATGATGTCTTGTTGAATGTATTCTAATTCTGCAGCATTTACTTTGGAGTGTTTTTCTGGTTTTTCATACATAAATACCCAAAAGCCCATCCATACAAAACCTAATGCCCCAATAATGATGAAGGACATTTCCCAACCATAAGCTTTTGCAATAAAAGGAATTGAAATGGGTGCAGCTAATGCGCCAACAGTCGCTCCTGCATTGAAGATACTTGTAGAGAAAGCTCGGTCCTTTTTAGGAAAATATTCCGCCGTAGTTTTAATGGCGGCTGGAAAATTTCCAGCTTCTCCTAAAGCCAAAACGAAACGAGCGAAAATAAACAAGGTAACACTTACAGAAATTACTAAACCAGTATCATTCACTGTACTAATAATTTCTTTCGCTTCGGCAAAACCAACAAACCATTCTCCTGTTAAATAACCTGAGGTTGCAATACCAGCAAAAGCATGCAAACAAGCACCAACCGACCAAACACCGATGGCCCAAAGAAAGCCTTTTTTCGTGTCCATAATATCCACAAAACGACCAGCAAATAATAAAGAAACAGCATAAAAAATAGAGAACAAGGCTGTTATGTTTCCGTAATCATTGTTTGTCCAATGAAATTCAGGAGCTATAAAATCTTTCCATGTTAAAGAAAGGACCTGCCTGTCTAGATAATTGATGGTTGTTGCCATGAATAGAAGACCACAGATGGTCCATCTATACGTTGTTGCTTTTGTTGTTGTGTTATTATTCAAAGTCAATTATTATTTTTATACTATAAATTAAAATACTCTTTGGCATTATTATAACTAATATCTGAAACCATTTTGCCAATCCACTCCATATCATTTGGTAGCTCACCTCTATTTATTTCATCACCTAGTAAGTTGCATAAAATACGTCTAAAATATTCGTGTCTTGGAAACGATAAAAAGCTACGTGAATCTGTTAGCATACCTACAAAGCAACTAATTAACCCCATGTTTGAAAGGGCGTTTAACTGTTTGGTCATACCATCTTTTTGGTCTAAAAACCACCAACCAGAGCCGAATTGTACTTTTCCTTTAACACTTCCATCATTAAAGTTACCTATCATGGTTGCCATAACTTCGTTATCGGCAGGGTTTAAGTTGTAAATAATAGTTTTTGTTAATTTATCTTTACTGTCTAAAGCATTTAAGAAAGCTGATAGTTTTTGTGCTTGAGGATAATCGCCTATAGAATCCCAACCAGTATCAGGACCTAAAATGCGGTGCATACGTGCGTTATTATTTCGTAATGCACCTAAATGAAATTGCTGAACCCATCCAAATTCGTGATAGGTTTCACATAAAAACACCAATACAGCACTTTGGAATTTTAAAGCTTCTTCATTGCTAATAGCTTTGTTTTCTCTTTTCTTTTTGAAAATAGTATTGACTTCATTTTCAGTGTAGTTTTCAAAATAGATTTGATCTAAACCATGATCGCATATCTTACAACCATTAGCATTGAAAAATTCAATTCGTTTTCTTAAAGCATCACATAAGTCGGCAAATGAATTTATTGATACACCTGCAACGTTTCCTAAAGAATTTATGTAATCGTTATAGCCGTCGTTTGAAATTAAAATGGCCTTATCTGGTCTAAAAGCTGTGCTCACTTTTACGTTAAAATCACTTTTGTCTAATTTTTGATGGTGTTCTAAAGTATCAGTAGGATCTTCTGTGGTGCAAACCAATTCAGCATTGGCTTTATTAAGCAACCCTCTACAGCTATAGCCGTCTGAATTTAATTTATCTTGGGTCTGTTCCCAAATTTTTTCGGCAGATTTTTCATTGAGTAAATCGTAAATATCAAAATATCTGGCCAATTCTAAATGTGTCCAATGATACAATGGATTACGCATGGTGTAGGGAACTGTTTTTGCCCAATTTAAAAATTTGTCTTTATCAGATGCTTTACCAGTTATAAATTCTTCATTTATACCCAATGTACGCATGGCGCGCCACTTATAATGGTCTCCATTTATCCATACATTCGTAATGTTATTAAATGTTACATCTTCTGCAATTAGCTGTGGGGGCAAGTGGTTATGATAATCAATAATAGGTTGGCGCTTTGAATAATTATGGTATAATTCTTCGGCATACTTGTTTTCTAATAAAAAATTGTCATTTATAAATTTATTATGCATAATTCTAATTTTTAAAATCAATCATAGTTATTTAGTTTTTACTTCCTTTTGAATAAAGTTATACGTTAACTACTGAGTTTCAGTTTTAATAGATGACATGAAAGAGTTCTAGCACTTTTTACTATAAAGTTTCAGTTTTCAAATATATTTTATCCAATTTTAATTTTTTTAAATGTGATTATCCAATTGTTAAGATATCTTTTATGTAAAAGACACCTATATTATGATTGTTTTTTTTAAAGCATTTAATGAATTGATAATTGTACACTTAATCTTTTTTTAGTGTCATATTCTAAAACATTATTCAGATTTGTTACATATTAGAAGTGATGTTTTGTCATTATACTATAAATATTTGTAATCGATTACACAAATGTAAAATAAATTATCGAAAAACCAATTATTTATACTGGGTTTTTAAAATATTTTAAAGATTAGTATATAAACTATTCAATTAAGTGAGATGTTTTCTTAGATTTTGAGGTGTTAGTTTGTTAGCTATGAGGTGGATGGAGCGGATGATGAAAACCATTAAAAGCTGATAATTTGAACCAGATCATTTACGGCATTAAACTAATACAATATAATGAGTTATTTATAATTTAACTATGCTCACTTTTTTCCGCCGAGGGTGGTATTGTCTTGCCGTTTTTTGCAATTGGTGCAAACTACGAAATTTTAACCTCTCATAAAACCTATAGGTTTTTAAAAAAAATAGTATATTAGCAGAACAAAAGCGCATACAGAACCGTATACGGTTTGTGTTTTTAAAATTTAAAATAAAATATTAACAATCTGTTGTTCAGCGTTTTGAAAAACGGTAAATAGATAAAAATCTAATTATTCGGGCTCATAACCCGAAGGTCACTGGTTCGAGTCCAGTTCCCGCTACTAGGAATAACAAGGGTTTCAAGAGATTGAATCCCTTTTTTTATGGTGTCCAGTACAGAATAAGTACAGAGTTGGTCTGTTTTCATGTTCAAAATAAGGATTGCTATTATTTACAATCTGCTTTTTTTCTAAACTTCTGAAACGCCAAAAACGTTTCGTTCTATTTAAAAGTATAGAGTTGCTCCTCGGTTGCTGAAGCGTTTAGTAAAAGGTTAAAGGTTCTTATAGAATCAAAATTTCTGGTTATTTCACCAGAAACCGCAATACCAGAAATACCCGTTTCTAATATGTCTGCAACATCATTCGTTATAATGCCACCTACTGCAATAATGGGTGTTTCCGTGTTTAAGGCTTCTAGAATTGCCGTATAACCATCCAAACCTAAAAACTTTGGTAAATTTTCTTTGGTTGTTGTAAATCTAAAAGGGCCTAAACTAATATAATCGACTTCTTCACCAATTAATACTTCGCAATCTTGTAAGGTATTTGCGGTTCCCCCAATAATTTGCCAGGTGTATAAATGTTTTCTAACAATCGTAGGGGAGGCGTCCGTTTTTCCTAAATGCACACCATCTGCTTTCACGGCCTTGGCTGTTTTGTAATCGTCATTTATGATTAATCTGGTTTGAAAATGAGAAGTGATTTCTCTAGCGGCTGTTGCTATTTTTAAATATTTTTTTTCTGAAACATTTTTTAAACGTAATTGCACTAATTCGGCACCAGAAGAGCAGGCTTTTTGTATGTTTTCCAGATGCTCGTTTGGCGAAATTCCTTGAGATATATAATGTAGTTTAGGTATAATCATTTCTTTAGTAGTTTCGTGCTTTTGTTAGTTGTTAGTGTTTTCTACTAGACTTTCCAGCGCATAAAACAAACGGTTCTGTGCATTATCTTGCGACCCAAAAATAGAACGAAATAGCTCGCCTTCTTCTGAAATTAGCAGCCATTGTGGTGTGCCTTCGGCGTTAAATTGGTCGAAAACCTTGTGATGTCTGTCTATAAAAATCGGAAATGGAATCTCGCCACTAGTAAATACGCGTTTGATAGTGTCTTTTGTACCTTCTCTGTTCACAAAATCGGCGTGAATCCCTATGACTTGAATGGTTGGATATTGCTGCTGAAATTCGTAAGCTAAAGGAATGGCGCGCCCGGTACAACCCAAACAATCGTTGTTGTAAATGATAATTAGCAATATTTTATTTTTATAGGATGTTATTAAATCGACAGGAAAACCATCTAAATCTATTACGGGTATGGATTGTATCGTGCTATTCATTTTTAAGTTTTTCTGTTTTTAGGAATGACTGCAAATTTAGGGGTTTAATAGGTTTATAAAATAAGCAGATTACCAAGCTTCTACAATTAATGCAGGACTATCCATTGTATAGGCTTCTTGATTAAAATTGCCATAGTAGTTACAAAAATTAAAACCAGCTTTTTGCAATAAACCTCTTAGTTCTTCCTTTAAAAGCGGTAGCAATTCAATACTATTTTCAATGATGTCTTCAGTAGATTTAACGGTTAATCGCGTATTAAAATCAATTTTATTTTCTAATTTTCGGTAACAATAATGACGTTCAAAAATAATATCCTCATTTTCTATAAGCGGTAACTGCTTAATGTTTTTTGAAAGTACTTTATCGTAATTCACAATTTGCATTAATAATTTACCATTTACTTTAAGTACTGCTTTTGCTTGTCGTAAAAAATAGGCTACATCATCCAATGAATTTAAATGGACTAAGGTATTTCCAAAACAAATGATGCCGTCTACAGAATTTTTATCATGTAGCGTATTTAATTCAAGCATACTTATTTGCTGAAATTCAATAGCGTTTGAATTGTTTTTCGTTTTGCTTAAAGCGGCTTGTATCATTTCAGTATCCATATCAATTCCGAGAACATTTTTGTAATATGGATTTAGTTCGAATGAAAGCGTTCCAATACCGCATCCAACGTCAATAATATGACTATCAAAATCTGGTATTTTCGACTTGATAAAATCAATTTGATTCACATTGATTTTAAAAATATGATGATAATAGGGCGCTATTTGCTGGTAAAAACTCATAATATCTAATTTGCCAACAAAGATACTTGATATGAATTGTTTTAATTAGACTTATGCTCTAATTTTCATGCTTACTTAAACAAATAGAACCCATGCTTCATTCGAAACTGTACTTACAATATTAGACTAAAAAAAGTTGTGCTATTTAAAGTAGCTATATTTTGGTTTACATTTCTGTTTCAAAACCGTTTGTCAAGGTTTATTAAATTAGTTGGAAAAAATATATATCCTAAATTAAGAATAATCAATTTATTTTGACTTTACTCTTCATGTCGGTCTACGTATATCGCATTTTCTTTTAGCAAAATCTCTATAGGAAGGAATGTTTTATTGTTTGGGGTTTTGTTTTTAATTAAATAGTCGGCGATAATTCTAATAGACTCGTAACCTTGATCGAACGGTTTTTGAGAAATTAAAAACGAAACCGAGTCGTTTAGTAAACAGTCAATATTTTGAGGGGTATTATCAAACCCAATTAGTTGAAGTTTTTTTAGATATGGATCTTCTAAACAGTCTGCTATTAAATAAATTCTACTCGATGGAACAAATACGCCTTCAATTTCTGGATGTTGTTTTAAATAGTCATTAATTTTTTCTTTTGTTTCTAATAGGTTCGTTAAGTTTTCAATTTTTAAAGTAAATGATTGTGAATTTATATTGTTCTTAATGAAGAAATCATTGAAACCTTCTATTCGTTTAAAGATGGCATTGTTTTTAGTAATGTTACGTCTGGATTGAATAATTAAAAAACTTGAAGATTTCGATATGTTTAAATACATAAGTTTACCTGCAATATAGCCTGCTGTATAAGAATCCTGCCCAATAAAAGCCGTATTCTTAAAACCTTCAAGGTCTACATTTAAAAAGAAATAGGGAATTTCTAATTGTTCCAACGACTTTACAATTTCTGTTGTTTCATTTAAAAAAGTAGGCACCAATAAAACGGCAGATGGTTCCGTTTTTATCAATTTTTTAAACATCTCTAGGTAAGATGCAGAATCGTATTGGTTATACTTGAAAGTATCTACTTGTGTGCCAAAGTTTTTTACATCTTCAGTAGCTTTTAAAATTCCTAAATAAGGCGATTTCCAAAATAAATCATCGTTATTATAGCCAGGAATTAATGCAGCAATATAAAATTTGTTCTTTAATGCCAACGCACTTGCGACCGGATTGACACTAAAATTATGTTTTTCAAGAATCGTTCTAATTTTAGCTTCTGTTTTTTTTGAAACACCACCGCGATTATGTAAAACTCTATCTACAGTTCCGTCAGATACGTTTGCTTCTTTGGCTATATCCTTTATAGTAATCATGTATAAATGAATAAAACTTATTAATAATTAGGGTAAATAAAAAGCGTTAAACTTTATAAAACTAATAAATTATTAATTTTTTGACTAAATTATGATATTTTTTGTGTGCGCACACTATTTTTTATTATTTTTGTGTGTGCGCACACGAAAGTGTTCGAAATTATTGATGAATATTAACAACTAAACCATGAGTAAAGTAATTGTATTAACAGGTGCTGGAGGTGTTTTATGTAGCACCCTTGCAAAAGCATTAGCCAAACAGGGGCATAAAATTGCTGTTTTAGATTTAAAATTGGATGCAGCAGAAAAAGTTGCTAATGAAATTAATGCAGACGGAGGAACAGCAATAGGTGTTGCTGCCAATGTATTAGAAAAAGCGTCTTTAGAAACGGCAAAAGCGGAAATAAACTCAAAATTAGGAAGCTGTGACATTTTGGTTAATGGAGCAGGAGGTAACCATCCACTGGGAACGACATCCAATCCATATCTTATAGAGGAGGATTTAAAAAATACGACCGAAGGTTTTAAAACCTTTTTCGATTTAGATCCTAAAGGAATTGAATTTGTATTCAATTTAAATTTTATTGGAACATTATTGCCAACACAAATTTTTGCCAAAGATATGGTGGGAAAAAAAGGATGTAGTATTTTAAATATTTCATCTATGAATGCTTTTACGCCATTAACAAAAATACCAGCTTATAGTGGGGCAAAAGCAGCGGTTTCTAACTTTACACAATGGTTGGCGGTGCATTTTTCTAAGGTAGGTATTCGTGTGAATGCGTTAGCGCCAGGGTTTTTCTTAACAGACCAAAACAGAACCTTATTAACAAATCAAGACGGAAGCCTAACACAGAGAGGTCAGCAAATTATAGACCAGACTCCAATGGGGCGTTATGGCGTACCAGAAGATTTAATAAGTACAACCTTGTATTTATGCGATGATGCATCAGCTTTTGTAACAGGTGTTGTGATACCTATTGATGGTGGATTTGCGGCATATAGTGGTGTTTAAATTTAAATAAAATTATAATGGAACAAACATGGCGTTGGTACGGACCTAAAGATCCAGTATCCTTATTAGATATAAAACAAGCGGGTGCAACAGGTGTTGTCTCGGCATTACATCATATTCCAAACGGAACAGTTTGGACCGTTGAAGAAATTACAAAACGAAAAGAAATAATTGAAAGCACAGGACTTACATGGAGTGTAGTAGAAAGTATTCCGGTGCATGAAACTATAAAAACGCGTTCGGGTAACTTTCAACAGTATATTGAAAACTACAAAAAAAGCATTGAAAATTTAGCAAGTTGTGGCGTACACATTGTATGTTATAATTTTATGCCGGTTTTAGATTGGACACGCACCGATTTAGCTTTTGAAGTAACGGATGGGTCTAAAGCGCTTCGTTTTGATATGATTGCTTTCGCGGCGTTTGAATTGTATTTATTGAAAAGACCAGGAGCAGAAAACGTGTATTCTGAAGCTCAAAAAAGAGAAGCAAAAGCATATGTTGAAAAGCTTTCGGATGAGGAAAAACAAAAGCTTATCAATAATATAATTGCAGGCCTACCGGGTGCGGAAGAAGGCTACACTTTAGAGCAATTTCAAACAATATTAGATACCTATAACGGCATTGATGCTCAAAAATTAAGAGAAAATTTAGCTTCATTTTTAAAAGAAATTATCCCAGTAGCTTCTCAAAACGAGGTGTTAATGTGTATCCATCCAGACGATCCGCCATATCCTATTTTAGGATTACCAAGGGTGGTAAGTACTGAAGAAGATTATGCGTATTTATTTTCAGAAGTTCCTAACAGAGCCAACGGTATCACCTTTTGTACAGGATCTTTAGGGGTTAGAGCCGATAATAATTTAGTACAAATATTCAAACGATTTGCCGATAGGGTGCACTTTTTACATTTAAGAAGTACACAACGCGATGCGCAAGGGAATTTTCATGAAGCTAATCATTTAGAAGGCGATGTAGATATGTACAGCGTCGTAAAAGAAGTGGTTATTGAAGAACGCAGAAGAAAAACTGCTGGTATGAAAGACGCTTTAATACCTATGCGACCAGATCATGGTCATCAAATGTTAGACGATTTACATAAAAAAACAAACCCCGGTTATTCAGGAATTGGAAGATTACGAGGCTTGGCAGAGTTAAGAGGTTTAGAACTAGGAATTTCAAAAAGTATTTAATAATGAATCAAATAAAGTCTGGTACGTTTATTACTGATAATTTTTTACTGAATTCAAAAGAGGCAGAAACCTTATACCATCAGTACGCAAAAGAACTCCCTATAATAGATTACCATAACCACTTATCTCCTAAGCAAATAGCTGAAAACAAGCCGGTAAACAATATAACGGAAGCGTGGTTAGGTGGCGATCATTACAAATGGCGCGGTATGCGTGCCAATGGTATTGATGAAAAATTTATTACCGGACAATCTAACTTAGAAGAAAAGTTTGAAAAATGGGCAGAAACAGTGCCTTACACGTTAAGAAATCCATTATTTCATTGGACCCAATTAGAACTGAAACGCTATTTTGATATTGATGCCATACTGCAACCAAGCACAGCAAATGACATTTATAAAAAAGCAAATACAGTTTTAGAACAAAAAACACCGGCTCAATTACTAGAAGCCATGAAAGTGGAAGTTGTTTGTACAACCGATGACCCAACCGATTCTTTAGAATATCACAAACAAATAGCCAAACAAAATTTTTACACGAAAGTATTGCCCACGTTTCGGTCAGACGAACTGTTTTTTATTTCGGAACCTAAATATTTAAAGTATTTGGAGAAATTGAGCAGTAGTGTTGAATTTCAAATTAAAGATTTTTCAGATTTATTAAAAGCAATCGATATAAGAATCGCTTATTTTAACGAACAAGGCTGTAAGTTGTCAGATTTTGGTGTTGGCGGAGCTCATTCAATTGAAACTTATACACAAGAAGAAGTTAATTCTATTTTTAGTAAATGTTTAAAAGGAGAAACGCTTTCAATCTTAGAAATTAATAAATATAAATCGGCTGTTTTTATTCATTTAGGAAAAAAGTTTCACGAATATAATTGGGTGCAACAATACCATTTAGGACCTATTAGAAATAATAATACCAGATTAGTAGAACAAATTGGATTAGATGCCGGTTGTGATTCTATTGGCGATTATCCTATGGCAGATTTTATGTCGAAATTGTTCAATACGCTTAATTCAACCAATCAATTAGCAAAAACCATAACCTACAATTTGAATCCATCACAAAACGAAGTGTTTGCTACCATGATGGGGAATTTCAATGCTGATATTCCAGGGAAAATGCAATGGGGATCAGGATGGTGGTTTTTAGACCAGAAAGACGGTATGGAAAAACAATTGAATGCCTTGTCAAATATGGGATTACTTAGCAGGTTTGTTGGTATGCTCACAGATAGCCGAAGTTTTTTGTCATTTCCAAGACATGAATATTTCAGACGTATTTTATGCGATTTATTGGCCGAAGATGTAAAGAAAGGATTGGTGCCTAATGATATTGAATTCTTGGGTAAAATGGTCCAAAATATCTGCTATTATAACGCCAAAAACTATTTTAAATTTTAATTAATAGAAGTAAATATAAAACCAACTAAACAATGAAATTATGAGTGAACCAAAAAAAATAGGGACTTACAGATACCGGATACTAGCGCTGTTAGCTTTCGCAACTACCATTAATTATTTTGATCGTAGTTTAATGGGGATAATGTCTCCCGAACTAATTGAATGGTTTGATTGGACTAAACAAGATTATTCGTTAGTTGTGGGGTCTTTCCAATTAGCATACATGTTTGGTTTGTTAATTATGGGAGGTCTTATCGATAAATTAGGAACTAAAAAAGGATACATACTTTCTATTGGAATTTGGAGTTTGTTTGGAATGTTACATGCAGCCGTGGGCAAAGGGTTTAGTTTTATTGGGTTTGTACTCGCTCGTTTTGGTTTAGGTATTGGAGAAGCAGGAAATTTCCCGGCAGCTATAAAAACAACAGCCGAATGGTTTCCGAAAAAAGACAGGGCATTTGCTACTGGAATTTTTAATGCTGCAACAAGTGTAGGTGCTATAGCCGCACCATTTGTAATTGGTGGCATCGTGTATTGGACAGGAGGCGAAAGAGGTGTTGGAGAATTAAAACTTTGGCAAATCCCTTTTTTAATTACAGGTTTGTTAAGTGCCATATGGGTGTTTTTATGGATACGTACCTATAAAAAACCTGAAGTACATCCAAAAGTTTCTAAAGAAGAATTAGCCTATATATTAAGTGATTCTGAAGTTGAAAACGAAGAGCGATTACCATGGAAAAGTGTTCTTGGAAAACGTCAAACTTGGGCATTTTCTTTAGCTAAAGTTACCGATGCTGTTTGGTGGTTTTATTTATTCTGGGGAGCTATATTTTTAGCTGAAAACTTTGATGTAAAAATTAAGGAAATGGGCATGCCATTTTTAGTGATATATCTTTTAGCTGACACCGGTAGTATTTTAGGTGGATGGCTTTCTGGTACGTTTATGAAAAAAGGTTGGTCGGTAAACAAAGCGCGAAAAATGACCTTATTAATTTGTGCAATTATTATTTTACCAGTTTGTTTTGTAGCATTTACAGATAGTAAATGGGTAGCCGTTTGCTTAATAGGTCTTGGAGCCGCAGGACACCAAGCTTGGTCTGCAAATATATTTACTTTAGTGTCAGATATTTTTCCTAAAAAAGCAACAGCATCTGTTGTAGGTATCGGTGGAATGGTTGGCGGATTTGCAGGATTTATAAGCAGTATCGCTTTAGGTTCTGTATTAGATACAACTCAAAAAGAGGGATTCTTTTGGGCATTTTTGGTAGCAGGTTCTTTATACCTTATTATTTTAGGTTTCGTACATTTGTTAATGCCAAATATGAATCCTTTAGATGAAAATTTAAACCCAGTAGTTGTTAAAGAGTAAAACACTGAAGAGCTGTTTTTGTAGGCTCTTACAATTGTTGAAAATATAAATAATAGAATTTAAAACCAT
This sequence comes from Mariniflexile fucanivorans, assembly GCF_004341235.1. GTDB lineage: Bacteria > Bacteroidota > Bacteroidia > Flavobacteriales > Flavobacteriaceae > Mariniflexile > Mariniflexile fucanivorans. The sequence continues at coordinate 22,573 of NZ_SLUP01000005.1, read as the reverse complement.
AATACAATGTCAATTAATTACGAAACGCGCTATGCGTCAAGTCCGCAAGGAGTTAAAGCTTATGATACGAATCAATTAAGAAGCGAATTTTTAATTGAAAATTTATTTGAATCAGATAAGTTAAATCTGGTTTATTCACATTATGATAGATTTATAACTGGAGGAGTTTTACCAGTAAATAAAGCAATCGAATTATTAACAATAGATCCATTAAAAGCGCCCTACTTTTTAGAAAGAAGAGAGCTAGGTATAATAAATGTTGGAGGCACAGGAAGTGTAACTGTTGATGGAACCGAATATGTTCTAGAAAACAAAGAAGCATTATATGTTGGTCAAGGAAATGAAAAAGTTGTATTTTCTAGTAAATCTTCCAATAGTCCTGCACAATTTTATTTAAACTCAACACCTGCACACAAAGCATATCCAATTAAAAAGATAGGGATTAAGGATGTTGAAGTTATCGAATTGGGTGCACCAGAAACAGCCAATGCCAGAACTTTAAGAAAGTATATAGTGAACAGTGTTGTCGATGTTTGTCAATTACAAATGGGAATGACCTCTATAAAACAAGGAAGTAGTTGGAACACCATGCCAGCACATGTGCACGATCGTAGAATGGAAGTGTATTTTTATTTTGAAATACCAGAGGGTCAAGCAGTATGCCATTTTATGGGTCAACCACAAGAAACCAGACATATCTGGATGGGAAACAATCAAGCTGTAATATCTCCACCATGGTCTATTCACTCAGGTTCAGGTACAAGTAACTACTCTTTTATTTGGGGTATGGCAGGAGAAAATTTAGATTATGGCGATATGGATGTTTGTAAAATAACTGAATTAAAATAGAATAATAATTATAAAATTATAAATAAAAATGTCAATAAAATTATTTGATTTAACAGGAAAAGTAGCTTTAATAACTGGAGGAGTTCATGGGCTAGGAATGGCAATGGCTAAAGGTTTAGGGCATGCTGGAGCAAAAATAGTAGTTAATGATTTGTCTCAAGAAGCTATAAATAAGGCCATGGCAGAATACAAATCGGAAGGCATAGAGGCATATGGTTATGTTTTCAATGTAACCGATGAAAAGGCGGTTATAGAGAGTGTTGATAAAATAGAATCTGAAGTGGGACCAATCGATATCTTAATTAATAATGCAGGAATTATTAAAAGAACCCCAATGATAGAAATGGAAGTAGCAGATTTTAATGCGGTAATTCAAGTAGATTTAGTGGCGCCATTTATCGTTTCCAAAACCGTAGCTAAAGGCATGATAAAAAGAGGTGGAGGAAAAATAATAAACATTTGCTCTATGATGAGTGAGTTAGGAAGAGACTCAGTAAGTGCTTATGCAGCAGCAAAAGGAGGTCTAAAAATGTTGACCAAAAATATGGCTACAGAATGGGCTAAGTTTAATATTCAAACTAATGGTATTGGGCCAGGTTATTTTGCAACCAGTCAAACAGCTCCAATTCGTGTGGACGGACATCCTTTTAACGAATTTATTATTAGCAGAACACCTGCTGGTCGTTGGGGAGATCCTGAAGATTTACAAGGTGCAGCTATCTTTTTAAGTTCTAAAGCTAGTGATTTTGTAAACGGACACGTTGTTTATGTTGATGGTGGTATTTTGGCAACCATAGGCAAACCTTCAAATGAAATTTAATTGTTTTATAAGAAGATAGGTAAGTCACAATTAATTTAAGGGGTCTAGTTGAAAATATCGTCTCCTTAACCAATCAAAAATTTGATTAAAGTATAATAGTAACCACTAATTGTCAATTGGATAATTAGTGGTTTTTTTATATATTATTCTCTCAATAGGCATTCAATAGCATTGTGGACTTACTATTTTAGGCTGGAAAAATAGTTGTGGAGTTATTAAAATTAACAGAACTTTGAATATGAAAATCTATGCATTTAAATTCTATGGCATAAACCTTAGATCCATCTATAGACAATATAAAGACTTTTTTAAGTGGTTTTAAATCTTGAAAGCCAATTTATTTATGCATTAACTGTATGATTTAATAAATAGTTAGGTTTAAACGGAAATTACGACTTACTTTATGTTTGAAATATATTATAATTTAAAAGAAAGATAAAACACATATGATTACTTGGAAAGAAGTTATTAATTTTTCAGTAAAAGGAAATCCAACTCCAGACCGTCGTGTTGAAAAAACCGAAGCTGAATGGAGATCTCAATTAACCCCAGAACAATTCCGTATTACAAGACAAAAAGGTACAGAACGTCCGCATAGTGGTGAACTTTGTAGTATTTATGATGAAGGACAATACAATTGTGTGTGTTGTAACACACCGTTGTTCGATTCTACTATTAAATTTAGTTCAGGTACCGGTTGGCCTAGTTTTACACAGCCCATTAAACCAAACGCTATTAAGTACGAACGAGATATGGCCTTTGGGATGGTGCGTGTTGAGGTGATGTGTAATACCTGCGATGCGCATTTGGGGCATGTGTTTCCAGATGGACCAGAACCTAGTGGGTTGCGATATTGCATTAATTCAGAGTCTATGGTGTTAGAAACAGGAAAGGAAGCGAAGTAATGATAAATAAAAAATTAGAATTAGCCACATTGGGTGGCGGCTGTTTTTGGTGCACCGAAGCAGTGTTTCAAGAAGTAAAAGGGGTTGAGAAAGTGGAGTCGGGTTATTCTGGAGGTAATGTTCCAGGGCATCCCACGTATCGAGAAATCTGTTCTGGATTAACAGGACATGCTGAAGTTATTCTAATTACTTTCGATGTCGATGTTATTTCCTATGAAGATATCTTAGTTATTTTCATGACCACACACGATCCTACAACTTTAAACAAGCAAGGAGGCGATGTAGGTACGCAATACCGTTCGGTAATTTATTTTCATGATGAAAATCAAAAAAAAATAGCCGAAGCAGTTGTAAAAAAAGTAGCAGCATATTACGATAACCCTATTGTAACCGAGATTAGTCCATTAGCAACATTTTACAAAGCGGAAGACTATCATCAAGATTATTATAGAAATAACAAGGAACAAGGGTATTGTAGTTTTGTAATTACGCCGAAATTGGCAAAACTTAGAAAATTGTACGGAGATAGATTAAAATGATAAACTTAAACATAAAGGATACATTTAATAAAGAATTACCAGCAGATCCTATTCTGGAAAATTCAAGAAGGCAGGTTGAAAAGGCCTGTTTTTCATATGTACATCCTAAAAGAACTTCAAAGCCAGAATTACTTCATGTATCTCCCGAAATGATTGAAAATTTGGGGCTTTCTAAAGAAGATTCGCAAAGCGATATTTTTTTAAAAATTTTTACAGGAAATACACTGTTGCCAAATACAAAACCCTATGCCATGTGTTATGGCGGCCATCAATTTGGGAATTGGGCAGGACAATTGGGCGATGGCCGTGCTATAAATTTAGCCGAAGTTACACATAAAAATAAGCGTTGGGCACTTCAATTAAAAGGAGCAGGAGCAACACCGTATTCCAGAACTGCCGATGGGTTTGCGGTATTGCGCTCGTCTATACGTGAGTATTTATGTAGCGAAGCCATGTATTATTTAGGCGTTCCAACAACCAGAGCTTTATCGTTGGCATTGTCTGGCGACCAAGTGTTGCGTGATGTATTGTATAATGGAAATCCAGAATACGAAAAAGGAGCCATTGTTTGTAGAGTAGCACCATCATTTTTGCGTTTTGGTAATTATGAGATTTTAGCTGCCCGACAAGATTTTAGTACATTAAAAATTTTGGTAGATTATACGGTTAAACATTTTTTCCCTCATTTAGGAGAGCCTTCAAAAGAAACCTATTTGGCGTTTTTTAGTGAAGTTTCCCAACGCACTTTGGATATGATTATCCACTGGCAACGCGTGGGTTTTGTGCATGGTGTTATGAATACCGATAATATGTCTATTCTTGGTCTAACCATCGATTATGGTCCGTATGGCTGGTTGGAGGGTTTCGATTATGGCTGGACACCCAACACGACCGATCGCCAACATAAACGCTACCGTTACGGCAATCAACCAAATATAGGATTGTGGAATTTGTATAAATTAGCAAACGCTTTGTATCCATTAATTGAAGAAACAGATGGGCTTGAGGCTATTTTAGATGAATACAAAACAGGTTTTGAAGTGAAATTTTTAGAGATGATGCGTTCAAAATTGGGATTGTTAATTAAAGATGATTCGGATGTAGCTTTAATTAAAGATTTGGAAAATAATTTATTGCTAACGGAAACGGATATGACTATTTTCTTTCGGAAATTAAGCGATTTCAATAATGAAAAAGCTTCCGAAGGTATAAAAGTTGTTAAAGATGCTTTTTACATTTCAGAAGAAATAACGGAAGACATTCAACAAAAATGGAATACTTGGTTTGAAAAGTATGCTGAACGTCTATCTCGAGAAGAAGTAACTTCTGAAGAAAGAAAAGAAAAAATGAATTTGGTGAACCCCAAGTATGTGTTGCGAAATTATATGGCACAATTAGCGATCGATGATGCCGATAAAGGTAATTATAAGTTAATTGACGACTTATTTCAATTGCTAAAAAACCCGTATAATGAGCAGCCAGAACATGAAAAATGGTTTGCCAAACGTCCCGATTGGGCACGCCATAAAGTAGGTTGTTCTATGTTGTCGTGTAGTTCATAAATAATGTTATTTAATAAAAATAAAAAGTGAATTTAGGATTAGGAATGGCGGCTATTGGAAGATTGCATTATATTAATGTGAGAACCAATACTGTTGCGAAAAGCGATGTAAACGAACTGAAAGCTAATGGTTTTAAAGTACTAGATGAAGCTTATAATTTGGGTGTACGCTATTTTGATACGGCACCAGGTTATGGATTGGCAGAAGATTTGTTAATTGAATGGTTAACAACCAAAAATGATAAAAGTATAAAAGTGGCTACCAAATGGGGCTACACGTATACAGCAAATTTTGATAAAAATGCGACAGTTCACGAAGTGAAGGAACACAGCATTTCTAAATTAAAAGAGCAATGGCAAGTTTCTAAAAAATTGTTACCTTTTTTAACTACTTACCAAATTCATTCGGCTACTTTAGAAACGGGTGTGTTAGAAAATGAGTCGGTTTTAAATGAACTGGCCTATTTGAAAAGTGAATTCAATTTGAAAATGGGGATTTCAACCACAGGCGAAAATCAGGTAGAAGTTATTAAAAAAGCATTGGATGTTGTTGTTGAAGGTAAATCTTTATTTGATACCTTTCAAAGCACTTATAATATTTTAGACCAAAGTATTTTAAGTATTGCAGATACTTTAAAGCAGGAGGGTAAAAAATTAATTTTAAAAGAAACTTTGGCAAATGGACGGATTTTTAGAAATTCAAATTATCCTAAATATGCCGATTTTTATAACGTACTTGAAAGCTTATCAAAAAAATACGGCGTTGGTGTAGATGCCATTGCGCTACAATTCTGTGCTAAAACCATTCCTGAAAGTATGGTGTTAAGCGGTGCGAGTACCGTTACTCAATTGCAAGAAAATTTAAAAGTAGGATTATTCGTTTTAACCGAAGACGAATTAAATCAATTAAAAAGTTTTGAAGTAAAACCAACTTGGTATTGGAACGAGCGTAAGGAATTACAATGGAATTAATTTCAAAAATAGCTTTGGGAGGTGGCTGCCATTGGTGTACCGAAGCTGTTTTTCAATCGTTAATTGGTGTTGAAAATGTAGAACAGGGTTATGTGTCATCAGTTGATGGAAATAATGCATTTTCAGAAGCTGTTATTGTTCATTTTAATTCTGAATTGATTTCTTTGGAAACACTTATTGAAATTCATTTGTATACGCATAAAAGCACCAGTAATCATTCCATGCGAACCAAATATCGTTCGGCAATTTATACGTTTTCAGAAGACCATAATTCACAATCCGAAGCTATTATCAAAAGCTTTCAAAAGGAATTTGATAATAAATTAATCACAAAAGTGTACCCATTTCATTCCTTTAAAGCATCGCGTGAAGCTGTTCAGAATTATTATCAAAAAAATCCTGAAAAACCATTTTGTGAAACGTTTATAAATCCGAAGTTAAAATTGTTGTTAGAACAATTTTCACACCACACCAATATTGAAAAGTTGAGTCATTTAACAGAATAATAGAATATAAAAGAGCAAATAATTATTTTTAAAAATTTATCTCTTGTACTTTTGTTAATAATTATTCGAAATTAAAGTGATTTTATGACTTCTGTAAACGATTTATTAAACCTATTAGTTCTTGAAAAAATTAGTGAAACCGAATTTAATGGCATAAGTAAAACTATTGGTAGCCCCATAGTTTTTGGAGGTCAGGTATTGGCACAAGCTATAAATGCGGCTAGTAGAACCATTAACAATAATAGGGTGTTGCACTCCATGCACTCCTATTTTCTGGAAGCTGGAAATTTGGAACTGCCTATTACTTATAATGTAAGTATTGTTAGAGATGGAGGTAGTTTTTCGGTGCGTCGTGTTACAGCGCATCAAAAAGAACGCACTATTTTTATATTATCGGCATCGTTCCATAAAAAAGAAGCTGGATATAATCATCAAATAGAAATAAAATCAAACATAAAACAACCAGAAGAATTATTGGGTTGGACAGATATTCTTGAGCAATCCGGAGATTTCTTACCAAAAAGCATGAAAGCGTTTTTAGAGATTGAACGTCCTGTTGAATTTAAACCAACAGTTGTTGTAAATCCATTCGATAAGAAAGATTTACCGCCTTTTAGCGATGTGTGGTTTAAGCTAAAGGGTGATGCTAAAAATTTAGATTTAGCCACAAAACAACAGATTTTAACCTATATTTCAGATTATAATATTTTAGGTTCTACACTCAATCCGCATGCCAGTAAAGCACATTGGGGCAATACACAAACGGCGAGTTTGGATCATTCCATGTGGTATTTTAGGGATTTCGATTTTGATGATTGGTTACTATATTCCATGGAATCTCCAAGCACTTCCAGCGCCCGAGGTTTTGCCCGAGGGAATATTTTTACTAGAGATGGGAAATTAGTGGCATCGGTAGCACAGGAGGGTTTGATGCGGCCTATTTCAAAATAAAAAAGGAAAGATTATGCTTAAAATAATTAAGAAATATTATTTATGCATTAGTATCTGTTTTAATAGTGCTAAATTTACCGAGTTATTTTAATAAAATTTTAATTGGATAAAAATATGTTGATTATTGGTCATAGAGGAGCAAAAGGGCATTTGGCCGAAAATACGATTGAATCTATCAAAAAAGCATTGTCTTTAGGTGTTGATGGGATTGAGATAGATATACATAGGTGTGCTTCGGGGCAATTGGTAGTTTTTCATGATTTTACAATTGATAGAATGACGAATGGAACAGGTGAAGTTTCTAAACACACCCTGAACCAATTAAAGCAAGTTGAGGTTAAAGGGCGTTGTCAAATTCCAACCTTATCGGAAGTTTTAACCTTTGTAAACAATAAATGTCTGGTAAATATCGAGTTAAAAGGGCATGATACAGCGCAGGAAGCCAGTAGGTTAATTACTTTTTTTATTGAAAAAAAAGGGTGGGATTATAAAAACATTATAGTTTCTAGTTTTCAAAAAGAATTGCTGGAAACCGTTTATAATACCAACAAAAATATACCTTTAGGCGTATTGGTCGATACCAATTTAGAAGATGCTGTAGCTTTTGCCAAAAAAATAAATGCGGTATCAATTCATATAGATTATACCATGTTAACACAAGAAATTGTTGAGAACTTAAAAGAAAATTTTAAAGTGTTCACTTATACGGTAAACAATTTAAAACCTATAAAACGAATTAAATCGTATGGTGTAGATGGTATTATTTCCGATTTTCCTGATAGATTATGATTCAAAAGGATGTGATTATTGTTGGTGGTGGTGCTGCGGGTTTTTTTGCAGCTATTAACATTGCCGAACAAAATCCAAAATTGAAAGTCACCATTCTTGAACGCGGAAGCGAAGGCTTACAAAAAGTAAAAGTTTCTGGAGGTGGACGATGTAATGTAACCCATGCCGAATTTATTCCCCAAGAATTAATAAAAAATTATCCTCGTGGTGAAAAGGAATTATTAGGTCCTTTTCATCAATTCATGACGGGCGATACTATTGAATGGTTTGAAAAACGAGGTGTTGAGCTTAAGATAGAGGATGATGGCAGAATGTTTCCCGTTTCCAATTCGTCTCAAACCATTATTGATTGCTTTTTAAATGAAGCTAAAAAACATCACGTTCAGATTTTATATAACCAAAGTGTAACAGCCATTTCTCCACGATCTAGTCACACTGAACTTGTCGAAGTGCAGTCGAGAGGTTTTGAAATTTCAACTAAAGATTCATTCTTTACTTGCGAAAAATTACTCGTTGCTACTGGCAGCAACCCGAAAATCTGGAATCTTTTAGAAGCGCTAGGGCATACCATTTCACAACCTGTTCCTTCATTGTTTACTTTTGATATTAATGATGAACGGATAAAAGATATTCCAGGAGTTGTTGCTCAAAATGTTGAGGTCAAAGTTTTAGGAACCAATTTATGGAGTGAAGGCCCTTTGCTTATTACCCATGTTGGTATGAGTGCGCCAGTTATTTTAAAACTATCAGCTTTTGGTGCCGTAGAATTAGCAAACCGAGATTATAAATTCGAGATTGAAATCAATTTTATAAAACAGGCTTTTCGCGATTGTTTAGAAATTCTAAAAGAATTAAAACACGATTTAGCAAAAAAAACAGTATTCAAATCTACGCAATTCGACTTACCAAAACGGCTTTGGCAAAAATTAGTGTTAGCTTCAAACATGAATGAAGAAACCCGATGGGCAGATTTAAATAAAAGCCAATTAGAAGCATTGGCTTCACAACTTACCCAAGCCATTTTTAAAGTAGATGGAAAAAGCACCTTTAAAGAAGAGTTTGTAACTGCTGGTGGTGTCGATTTAAAAGAAATCAACTTCAAAACCTTTGAAAGTAAACTTTGTAAAAACCTTTATTTTGCAGGTGAAGTTATTAATGTAGATGCTATTACAGGCGGTTTTAACTTTCAAAATGCATGGACTGGGGCTTATATCGTGGCTAAATCTATTTCGCAATGAAAGCCTATATCGCTTTATTAAGAGGTATTAACGTTGGCGGACATAAAAAAGTCTCCATGATAGAGTTCCGTGATTTGTTAACTAAAACAGGTTTTCAAAACGTTCAAACATATATACAAAGTGGTAATGTTGTTTTTCAATCTTCTATAGAAATTTCCAAATTGGAGAAAATAATTCAAAAAAGTATTTATAATCATTTTGGTTTTGAAGTTTCAGTGATTATAAAAACTAACAAACAGCTTCAAGTAATTTTAGATAATTGCCCGTTATCAGAAGAAAAAAAGGAAAAAAGTTATTTCATAATGCTTAATAAAATTCCAGATTCTAATTTGGTAAAAGAAGTTGATAAAATAGCTTATGAAAATGAAGAAATTATCATTAAAAACGACTGTATTTACTTTTGTTGTTCAACAGGTTATGGACGCACAAAATTCAATATGAATACTTACGAGCGCAAATTAAACGTTGTTGGCACCTCAAGAAATTATAAAACCATGGTAAAACTATTATCTTTGTCTGCTGAAAATTAAGAAATGACTGAACAACAATTTATTCCAAAAGCATATTCAAATACCATTGAAAATGGCAAAGTAACTTGGGAATCGCCCAGTAACATTGCATTAGTAAAATATTGGGGAAAAAAGAAAGACCAAATTCCAGAAAACCCATCCATAAGTTTTACGCTGAATAATTGTAAAACAATCACAACTTTAACTTTTTCAAAAAATGAACATGCTTCTGATTTTGAATTTGAAGTATTCTTAGATGGCGAAAAGAAGGATGATTTTAAACCAAAAATTGAAACTTTTTTTAAGCGTGTTGAAGGCTATTTGCCTTTTTTAAAGCATTACAAGTTTAAAATTGAAACCAAAAACACTTTTCCACACAGTTCTGGAATTGCATCATCTGCAAGTGGTATGAGCGCTTTGGCTTTGTGTTTAATGAGTATTGAAAAACAATTGGCTACAGAAATAACAGAATCTTTTTTCAACCAAAAAGCATCCTTTTTAGCGCGTTTAGGTTCTGGGTCTGCCTGTAGAAGTATTGAAGGCGATTTAATTGTTTGGGGACAATCCAATGCTATTGACGGTAGCAGTGATTTGTTTGGTGTAAAATATCCTTATAAAGTTCATGAAAACTTCAAAGAATATCAAGATACCATATTGCTGGTTGATAAAGGTGAAAAACAGGTAAGTAGCACGGTTGGTCATAACTTAATGCATAACCATCCGTATGCAAAAAACAGGTTTCAACAAGCGCATGATAACCTTGAAAAGTTAAAACTTATATTAGAATCTGGAGATTTAGACGCATTTATCGCATTAATAGAAAGTGAAGCCTTAACCCTTCATGCCATGATGATGACCAGCATGCCGTATTTCATTTTAATGAAACCAAACACTCTAGAAATTATTAATAAAATTTGGAAGTTCCGTCAAGAAACGGGTCTGCATATTAGTTTTACTTTAGATGCTGGCGCAAACGTTCATGTGTTATATCCAAAAAATGAGTCGTTTGAAGTTTTGGAATTCATTAAAAATGAATTAGTTGCATATTGTCAAAACGCTCATTATATTTGCGACCAAATTGGTTTTGGAGCCAAACAATTAACAATGTAAAATTGATAATTGATAATGAAGGATGGAAATATTATTAGAACTAAAAGTTATCAATTTGCTGTTAGAGTTGTAAATTTGTATAAGTTTTTAGTTGAAGATAGAAAGGAGTTTGTGCTTTCAAAACAATTATTACGCTCCGGAACATCAATTGGAGCAAACGTTAGAGAAGCTGAGCATGCAGAAAGTAAAGCCGATTTTATCCATAAGTTGTCAATTGCTTTAAAAGAAGCAAACGAAACAGAGTATTGGATAGATTTGCTTAAAGAAACAAGTTATTTGAATAATTCTGAGTATATTAGTATTCAGGTTGATATAAAAGAAATTTTAAAACTTCTTACAAGTATCATAAAAACATCAAAACAAAAATAATTTTCAATTATTAATTGTTAATTATCAATTGAATTATATGAAAGGACCATTATTTTACTCTAAAATTTTACTCTTTGGTGAGTATGGAATCATTAAAGATTCCAAAGGATTATCTATACCTTATAATTTTTATAATGGGGCTTTAAAAACAGATATAAACCCATCGGAAGCTGCAATTAAATCTAACGAAAGTTTAAAACGTTTTGTTACTTACCTTGAAGCTATAAATCCTGAATTAGTAACGTTTGATATTGAGGCTTTAAAGAGTGATGTAGAGGCGGGTATGTATTTTGATTCGTCTATCCCACAAGGATATGGTGTTGGTAGTAGTGGAGCATTAGTTGCGGCTATTTATTACAATTATGCTCACAACAAAATTACGGTTTTAGAGAATTTAACCCGAGAAAAATTACTGACTTTAAAATCAATTTTTTCTGAAATGGAGTCTTTTTTTCATGGAAAATCTTCAGGTTTAGATCCCTTAAATAGTTATTTAAGTATTCCAATCCTTATAAATTCAAAAGATAATATTGAAGCAACAGGAATTCCTTCGCAAAAAGTTGATGGAATAGGAGCTGTGTTTTTATTAGATAGTGGTATTATAGGCGAAACGGCACCTATGGTGAGTATTTTTATGGAAAATATGAAGCAGGAAGGATTTCGGAATATGCTTAAGAACCAGTTTATAAAACATACCGATGCTTGTGTAGATGATTTCTTAAAAGGCGATATCAAATCGTTGTTTAAAAACACGAAGCAATTATCAAAAGTGGTTTTGAATAACTTTAAACCCATGATTCCTGTTCAGTTTCATGAACTGTGGAAAAAAGGCATCGAAACCAACGATTACTACTTGAAACTTTGTGGTTCTGGCGGTGGTGGTTATATTTTAGGTTTTACTGAAGATATAAATAAGGCAAAACAAGCATTAAAAGATTATAAATTAGAAGTTGTTTATAATTTTTAATTCACTTTTGTTATCCTGAACGTGTTTCAGAATTTTACCAAAATAGTTTTTCATGTTATCCAGAAAGCAAAAGCACATACTTCTTAAGTTTTTCAGTATGTTTTCTGTTATTAGAGGTTACAATATTTTAATTATTGTAATCGCTCAATATTTAGCGTCTATTTATATTTTGGCGCACGATAAACCACTACGGCATGTTGTTTTAGATATTAATTTATTCTTACTGGTTTTGGCTTCATCGGCCACCATTGCTGGAGGATATATTATCAATAATTTTTACGATTCAGAGAAAGATTTAATCAATCGTCCATTAAAATCGAAATTGGATAAATTGGTGAATCAAAACACCAAATTGTCTTTTTATTTTGTTTTGAATTTTTTAGCGGTTATCATGGTCAGTTACGTGTCTTTTAAAGCCGTTGTTTTCTTCTCCATTTATATTTTTGGTATTTGGTTTTATTCGCATAAATTGAAAAAAATGCCTTTTGTGGGTAATTTAACTTCGGCAATTTTAACCATTACACCATTTTTTGCCATTTTCATGTATTATAAAAATTTCGAAACTGTCATTTTTGTACATGCTATTTTCTTGTTTTTACTTATCTCGATGCGAGAACTTACCAAAGATTTGGAGAATATTACAGGCGATTTAACCCTAAATTACCATACCATTCCCATTGTTTATGGCGAAAATGTTTCCAAAAAAATGCTTACCGCATTATCTATTTTAACACTCATACCCATTTATTTGTTATTGTATAAATTCGAAATAGGTTATATGTATGTCTATTTCTATTTAAGTATTATTTTATTAGTGGTTTTTTTGGTATTGCTCTGGCGTTCTAAAACCAAATTACACTATCTAATCGGGCATAATATTTTAAAGTTTATTATTCTTTTGGGGGTTTTTAGTATTTTATTGATAGATGTTAACCTATTATTGAATAGGATTTTATAAAATCTGTAAATCAAAAATCGTAAATCGTAAATTTTAAAAGTATCTTTGCAAAAAATAAAAGTGATGAGTAGAACGCAAGGAACAAGTGGAAAAGGGAAACCTTCAGGAAGAGGACAGCAAAATGGTAACGGTAAAAATACCAGTAGAGGTGGTAGCGCTTCAAAAGGGAAAAGTTTTGCCAGAGGAAATGCGCCTATAAGAAATGTAAATCCACCATCAAAAAAACAGCCATCTAACCCAGACGAAATTCGTTTGAATAAATACGTTGCCAATTCAGGTATGTGTTCTCGTAGAGAAGCCGATGTGCATATTGCCACAGGTCTTGTAACCGTAAACGGTAAAGTAATTACCGAAATGGGTTATAAAGTGAAGCTTGATGATGAAGTGCGTTACGATGGTGCCCGTATTAACCCAGAGAAAAAAGCCTACGTTTTACTAAATAAACCTAAAGGTTTTGCGACCACTACTAGCGAAGGTAAAGGTAGAACCGTCATGGATTTGGTGGCGAATGCGACTACTTCTAGAATAAAACCAATCGGGCGTTTGGGCAGAAACTCGAAAGGCTTGTTGTTGTTTACAAACGATGATGTTATAGCTGCAAAATTCACCAATTCTAAAAATGGGGTGGCGAGGTTGTTTCAAATTGAATTAGATAAAAATTTGAAGCTAGACGATTTAAAAGCCATTCAAGCTGGTTTTAAAGTGGAAGGTAAACTTATTTCGGTTGAAGAGATTAGCTATATTGATGGGGAGTCTAAAAACCAAATAGGTTTAAAAATTAAGAATATAGGGAATACGTTAATTCGTACTATTTTCGATCATTTTAAATACGAAATTGTTAGTTTAGATTGTGTTGCTATTGGACCACTTACTAAAAAAGATATACCACGTGGGCATTGGAAACATTTAACCGAGCAAGAATTGAATAATTTGAAAATGCTTTAGTTGGGTTTTGGTTTTATATTTCAGTTGCTTTCGGTTTTATGAAATTCCAAAAGCTTGTCTGTAAATATATTTATTTCTTTTTTCTGTTTTAGTTTGAAGTCTGTAAACATAATCAGTCCGAAAACAACAAATAAAATTGGTAAAATCCAAATTCCTTTAATCAGCGAGATTATAGAAATCAGAAAACCGAGTACGAATAAAATTTTTGCATGAATTTTCATTGTTGATTTGAAGTCAAACTTCAAATCGAAATTTCCTGTGTCATTTAAAATTCCGATTAGTCTGTAATTATTAGGGAAATGATTTCGTATTAATTCAAACTTTTCAGTTTCGACATACCCATTATAGAATCCATTAACAATTAGCTTGTTCAGAATTCTTAAGTTTTTATCGTTTTTGTTAATTGTTTGTTTCATTCCTCAAATCACAGAATTGAGATTGGTTTAGCTAAAAGAAGCAATATTTTTTAAAATCGGTAACCCAAACCAATTTTCAAAATATTTATATTCGTATTATATTTTATATCAGGTACATCCTTGTTAACTCCTATTTTAATAAAATCATATTGAACTTGGGCGAATATCTTATCTGTTATATCATAAGCTATTCCTAAATTCAAATTCATTCCGCTTTCGGTTTCGCTTGAACTGATAGAACTATAGTTTTCTATGTTAAAGCCTTCAACATCAGTCGAATTCGCATTTATAAAAGAGTAACCAATTCCTATAGTTGGATGAAGCTTAGTGAGTGGTTTTAAGTTTAGTTCTGCAAATATTTTAGGACTAAATATATATGTTGTAACGTCAAAAGGTTGAACTCTGTCGTTTTTTGTGTTTTTATACATTCCGGCGTTTACTCCAATTCCTATATTTAGTAATTCTAAATTCGAGAAGTGATATTTAAGTCCTAAGTCTGCAATTCCGTTATAATTTTGTCCGATAAAATTTTCATCAATTGGTACTGGATAACTTAATTCTAGACTTAATTTTGAGTCTTGAGAAAATGTTTTAATTGTGAAAATTAGTATTAGAGTTAGTAATAGTTTTTGTTTCATGGTTGTGTTCTTCTTGAGTTTGTTTTCGTTAAATTCTAAAATTTAATTTTTTCCATTTTAAATCTTGGTTCAGTTAAATCTACGCCTTTTCTAACTCTAAATATATCCGTTATTGTTGCAAAAATCACCCAGTTGGAAGATCGGAATTTAGCTGTTCGATAATGTAAGGTTAATCTAGTTCTACTTGCTATTTCGATGTTGTTGTGACCTTCCATAAATTTCGGTATGTCATTATCACTCATAATTAGAACAACTTTCCTTTTATCAAGTCTGTAAAACGTTTGCGAACTCCACTCTAATACTTGAAAATCAGGAGTCAGATTAATTTTTGTTGATTGTAGATTAATATAAAGTGTGTCATAAGATATCTGAGCCATTTTAATATCTGGATGAAATATTACTTGATGTAACATATCGGGTACCGCTCTAGGTTTATCACCTTCTCTCATGACTCATCTTTTTAGTTGTGAAATTTGAAATTACTTAAATAATAAAGAATTAATATTATTCCTATACATAGTGCTGTCAAATGTTTGCCATCTCTTGATATACAAACCTTACTAATATCCATAAATAAGCCAAAATACACTAAGTTTATTGCTACCATTATCCCGTAAATATAAAATTATTTTCTGTAAAAAAACACGCTATATTTTCTATATATCACTTTTGCTAAAAGCTAACTTGTTTTACGGCATATCCGCGTTAGGGATTGCAGTGGAAAGCCCACAGCGACGCAGGAGCGAGGACTTGAAACGTAAAGCCCGACCCCTTGTGGGTAACGCCCAAAATCCATTTCAAAAAAAAACTAAAAAAAAAATCTAAATTACTTTATAATTAAATTTTTTATATTTCATTTGTAATGTAATTGCTGAACAAATTGAGACGTGTTTATATGTTCGGGTTTTTGAAATTTAAGAAGTTATTTTCAAAAGCAGCTTATAGAAAAAGTAACCGAATTTTAGAGCTAACTTCTGCTTATACTATTGCTGGTAGCCAGCATATATATGGCTTTGTTGCAACTACACAAAGTCCCATCCGAATTTGATTAATAGTAAATATAATTTGTATAGAAACGAATGTTTCTTAACTTTAAAAAAATAATATGAAACTATTACATCTAAAAATAAAGAATGAATACCAAATACATTGATTTAATTAATCAATCTTTTTATTTTCCTCAAGAAGAATTTGATCTAAAAGACAGACACTTACAGTTCCATGGCATTGACCTTATGGGATTGGTAGAACAATATGGAGCACCTTTAAAATTCACGTATTTACCACAAATATCGAACAATATTAATAGGGCAAAAGGTTGGTTTGATAAAGCTATTAAAGCTAATAAATATAAAGGTAAATATAGTTATTGCTACTGTACTAAAAGTTCGCATTTTAAGCATGTGCTTGATGAGGCTTTAAAGAACGATATACATATTGAAACATCGTCTGCTTTTGATATTGATATTGTTGAAAGCTTAAAAGCTGAAGGTAAAATTACCGATAAAACTTATGTGATTAGCAATGGTTTTAAAAGGGATCAATACATTTCTAACATTGCGCGATTGATTAATAACGGACACAAAAACTGTATCCCCATTATTGACAATTACGAGGAAATTGATTTGCTTTCAAAAGAAATAAAAGGAAAGTTTAATATTGGTATTAGAATTGCTTCGGAAGAAGAACCGAAATTTGAGTTTTATACCTCACGTTTAGGTATTGGTTATAAAAATATTTTACCTTTTTACAGAAGTCAGATTAAAGAAAACAAAAAAATTAAGCTTAAAATGCTTCACTTTTTCATCAATACAGGTATTCGCGATAATGCATATTATTGGAACGAGTTGGCGAAATGTTTAAAGGTTTACACAAGCTTAAAACGTATATGCCCAACTTTAGATAGTTTGAATATTGGCGGCGGATTCCCTATTAAAAACTCATTGGCTTTCGATTTTGATTATGAATACATGGTTAATGAAATCTTGAATCAAATTAAATTGGTTTGTGAGGAAGAGGAAGTTGAAGTGCCAAATATTTTTACAGAATTTGGAAGTTTTACAGTAGGTGAAAGTGGTGGTGCAATTTATGAGGTTTTATACCAAAAGCAGCAAAATGATCGTGAGAAGTGGAATATGATTAACTCATCTTTCATCACAACCTTACCAGATACTTGGGCTATAAACAAACGCTTCGTTATGCTGCCCATTAACAGGTGGTACGAAAGTTACGAACGCGTTTTATTAGGTGGTTTAACCTGTGATAGTGACGATTATTATAATAGTGAACAGCACATGAACGCTATTTATTTGCCAAAATACAATAAAGAAAAACCATTATATATTGGTTTCTTTAATACAGGTGCTTACCAAGAAACTATTGGCGGGTTTGGTGGTTTACAACACTGCTTAATACCCATGCCAAAACATATTTTAATTGATAGGGATGCAGATGGAAACATCACAACCGAATTATTTAGTGAACAACAAAAAAGTGAAGACTTACTTAAAATTTTAGGTTATGACAAATAACACGTATGCTGGTATACCAGAGGAATTTTCAAAATTAGAACAGTCTAAAATTGTTTTAATACCGGTGCCTTATGATGCAACTAGTACGGTTCAAAAAGGGCCAGAAGCCTTTTTAAAAGCTTCAAGTAACATGGAACTGTATGACATAGAAACAGATACTGAGGTTTACCAACAAGGTATTCATTTAGCCGATGCTGTTGATGATAATGAGTCGCCTGAAGCATTGGTTGATGCTGTTCACCAAACCACAAAAAAATATATTAAGAAAAATAAGTTTGTAACCTTGTTTGGTGGCGAACATGCTATTTCTATAGGAACCATTCGTGCTTTTAACGAAATGTTTTCAAGTTTAACGGTTTTAAACATTGGTGCGCATGCGCATTTGCGTAAAAATCATAATGGTGAATCTGTAAATAATGCTTGTGCATTGCATGAAGCAAGCCAAACAACCAATTTAATACAAGTGGGTATTCGCTCGATGAGTGCGAATGAAAAAACAATTGCAGATCCAGATAAAACCTATTTTGCACATGAAATGGCGGTTGATGATACGTGGATGGACTCTGCTATTGACCAAATGACGGATACTGTATTTATTAACTTTAGTTTAAGCGGTTTAGATCTTTCCATCATGCCAAATGTACCAGAACCTTTACCAGGTGGTCTGTTTTGGTACGAAACTTTAGATTTTTTAAAGCAAGTTTTTGCTGAAAAAAATGTAGTTGGGTTTGATATAGTTGATTTATGCCCAAGCGTAAAACAAAAATCTTCCGATTTTTTAGCCGCAAAATTGTATTATAAAATGTTAAGTTATAAATTTATGGATCAAGAAGTAGGCGATGATTATGATAATGCTTACGATAATTCAAAACAAAAAAATAACGCATCAAAATTTAATGACGACGATGAGTACTAAAGGACCTATATCACAATTTATAGAAAAAAATTATTTACATTTTAACGCTGCTGCTTTGGTTGATGCAGCAAAAGGCTACGAAACCCATTTGTTAGAAGGTGGGAAAATGATGGTAACCTTAGCTGGCGCTATGAGTACTGCAGAGTTAGGAAAATCGTTGGCAGAAATGATTCGTCAAGATAAAATTCATATCATTTCTTGTACAGGGGCAAACCTTGAAGAAGATATCATGAATTTGGTGGCTCATAATTCATACAAAAGAGTACCAAATTATAGAGATTTATCGCCACAAGAAGAAAGAGATTTGTTAGACAATCATTTCAATCGTGTTACTGATACGTGTATTCCTGAAGAAGAAGCTTTTAGACGCTTACAATCGCATTTATACGATATTTGGAATAAAGCTGATAAAGCAGGTGAACGTTATTTTCCTCACGAATTTATGTATCAAATGCTAAATTCAGGTGTTTTAGAGCAGTATTATGAAATTGACCCTAAAGATTCTTGGATGGTTGCTGCTGCTGAAAAAAACTTACCAATTGTAGTTCCAGGATGGGAAGATAGTACCATGGGTAATATTTTTGCATCGTATTGTATTAAAGGGGAGTTTAAACCAACAACTACCAAAAACGGTATTGAATACATGATGTGGTTGGCAGATTGGTACCCTAAAAATTCTGGTGGTAAAGGTGTAGGTTTCTTCCAAGTTGGTGGTGGTATTGCGGGCGATTTCCCAATATGCGTCGTGCCAATGCTTTACCAAGATATGGAAATGCACGACATCCCGTTTTGGGGGTATTTTTGCCAAATAAGTGACTCAACAACAAGCTATGGCTCTTATTCTGGGGCTGTTCCAAACGAAAAAATTACATGGGGTAAATTAGATGTTGATACTCCAAAATACATCATAGAAAGTGATGCAACTATTGTTGCACCATTAATTTTTGCATATTTGTTAGACCAATAACTCAACCCAAATAAAAATGTTACGGAAAATTGTAGATTACAAAAAACTAAATGAAGATATATTAAATCTTCTTGTTGAAAAGTTTCCTGATGGATACGATGAAACCGATGTGATTTCTTTTAGAAATGCACAAAATGAAATTATAGAAGCTGTAGAGGTTAGAACAGATGATACTATTTACTTAGTTAAAGTTGGTAAGCGCCTTGTTCAAGCTATGGAAGATTTCGGTGATGATGATTCAGATGCTACTGAAGATTTTGAAGAAGTAAAAGTAGATGATGCTGATGCTGATTTAGATGACGACGACGATGATGATGTGGTTGTTAAAAAACCGAGTATGGATGATGATGGCGACGACGACGACGATGCTGATATGGATGATGCCGATTCTGATTACGATGAGGATGACGAAGATGATGATATTGATTAATTCAAAGTAGATATTAGCTATGAGAACAGCTGTTTTTAAGTCTTACAAAAACGGTTACTTTACGTTTTGGTTTGAAAATGGAGAAGAATTAGTATTCGAGGAAGTACACCCAAGAGTATTAAAACAATACGATTTAAAGAACGACAAAAGTTACATTGACAAAAGTTTTAGAATAACTTTTGTTGAAGATTTTGAAGATGAAGACGAAGATTTTGTAATTTACAGAGTTGAAAGTTTAAAACCTCTTTAATCCTATTATATTATGGGCGCATCATTTCATATGTCGTTGCCTTGTTTGAGCATAAAAAGCACAGAAAATTTTTATGTTGAAAATATGGGCGCTTCCTTAGGAAGGAAAACACAAAGTTGGGTCGATATCAATTTATTTGGCAATCAAATAACATTTATAAAGGCTGAAAAATTTAACTTTAACAGTCCTAATTATGTTTTCGAAGGGAAGATATTACCCTCGTTTCATTTTGGTGTGATTGTAGAGTTAAAAGATTGGGAACGAATTTACGAAACATGCAAACAACAAAAGCTTGATTTGGTTACAGACTCAAAGTTTTTAGAAGGTAAAACAGGAGAACATGTGTCGTTTTTTGTAAAAGACCCAAACGATTATATGGTGGAATTCAAGAGTTTTAAAAACTCAGAATCCGTATTTAAAAAGTAATATTATTTCAGGTTGAGCGCAGTCGAAACCTATTTTATCTAGAGTATTAACAGATGTCTATTACGCTTGAACTGACATTAAAAAAGGCTTTTAACAGCCTTTTTTTTGTTTATAAAAGCCTCCCAAATAAATACACTATAAACAATAGTATATTCCAACGTAAGAATCCAAAGGTTTTCTGTATTGTTGGTATTCATATAAGCCAAATAACTTAGTATAATAGCAAAACTCCAAACCAGAGGGAATTTATAATTTGTAAATACAGATAGAATTAAAAGTGTTGCCACATACCAAGGATGAACCGTGGTTGCCGTAAAATAATAAAATGATAAAGCCAGTAGCATACTGGTAATAAGTTGAATTGTGTTTTTGTTTTTTCTAAAAAAAGCCATGCTTAATATAAAAAGCACAACCAAAACAGGTGTTATTTTACCAATAGTAGCAATTTCATTATAGCCTCTAAATTGATAGCCAATTTCTCTGGCTATATAATATAAACTAGCATTAAATTCAAAATCCTGAAACCATAAACCAACGGTTTTCGCATAATTGCTTATGAATTGTTTTGAGTAAAATGGAAGAAAGAATAAGGCAGTAGTTAGTAAAGTGATGGCATAAAACCCAGTTAACTTTGTTAATCCTGCAAAAACAGAAACTCGTATTACGTCATTGCGAGGAGAAGTTGACGAAATAATCTCATCGTCATTTGTAAGATTTGGCGCAGTCGAAACATTTTCATGCTTCACAAACCACTTAAAAAACAAAGGTAAAAACATTAAAGGAATCAATTTTACTGAAATAGAACATCCTAAAATAACAGCAGCTATTTTCCATTTACCTGAATGCAATAAATATAAACTCCAAATCAAGAAGAAAATCATCACACCTTCAAAATGAAGATTGCCCGTTAATTCAATAATTATAAAGGGATTCAAAATATACCAAAAGATATTATGAACAGGGATATTTAACCTTTCTAAAAGCTTCTTTCCAAAAAAAAGAGTGCCAAAATCGGCAGAAATGATAAGAAAGCGCATCACCACAACCGAACCCAAAATACTTTTTCCTGCAAACATACTAGCAATAACAAAACATAATTGGTTTATAGGTGGGTAGTTGGTGAAGTGACTTGCATTAAGCGCTCCCATGCCTCGGTGAAGTTCCTGGGCTTGATCTACGGGGAATTCGCTAACGCTAATAAATGCTTCTACCGTATGCAAATAGGGGTTTAAACCTTCTAAAAGCATTCTGCCATCCCAAATAAAACGATAAAAATCTTGGGACAAATTTGGTATGGCTAAAATAAAAATAGCTCTAAATAAAAAGGCTAACCAAGTTAAAAATATAAGCTGCGTTTTTAAAATTTGAACCAATTTATAAAATAGAAAAAACAATGCAGAATAAAGCATTAAAAGCTTTAAGTAATCTGTTCTAACCAAATCGTAAGCAAAAGAAATATAGAATAAAACACTGGAAAAAATCCATAGTAAAGGAGTTCTGTTAAGTTTTAAAAAATTAGTGCTTATTACCATGATTCAAATATAATATTATTTGTTTGGTAGGTTGCATAAAAAGAGGCTGTCTACCAAGATAGCCTCTTTTCCATATTATTTTTTTTGAAATAAATTTATTAGTTTTTCATTAACTGTTTTCTTAATTGCCCCATGTCAGAATCTATTAAGATAAAATAGGTGCCTGTGTTTAGATTCGAGATGTTAATACGAATATTTGGGACATTGTTGTTTAAATTGATACTTTTTACAATTCTACCTGACACATCGTATAAATTAACGGATTTTATGTTAATCCCTTTCAAATTATTAAGAATTAAATCATCAATTACGGGATTTGGGTATATTTTTAAGCTTTTATTTAGATTATTATCATCGATGCTTAAACTAGATTCTACCACAATAGGCGCACCGGTTACATCCAATGAAGCGCACAGTCCGTTAGAGGTTACAAGTCCTAGCACATCCCCACCAGTGGTGGTTCCGGGCACTACGATGGT
>NZ_SLUP01000004.1 GCF_004341235.1 Mariniflexile fucanivorans | reverse complement strand
ACTTCAAGACGATTTTGACATTGAGGAAGAAAAGGAATCGAAAGAATCGGAACTGAACGAGATAAAACACTACGAAAATAAAAACGTTGCCTAACTGCAAAAAACGGCAAGATAATACCACCCTCGGCGGAAAAAGTGAGCATAGTTAAATTATCAATAACTCATTATGTTTTATTAGTTTAAAGCCGTAAATGATCTGGTTCAAATTATCCGCTTTTAATGGTTCTCATCATCCGTCCCATCCAACCTTCATTATAGGCCTGCTGAAAAAATCAATATTTATGAATATTTCTTAGGTATTATTATAGTATCTTTATAAATTGAATGCAAGTGTACGCGTTTGCATTCATATAAGTTCATTTTATATTAAAGCAATTATTTGGTTCGCTAATCGGTGCGTGCAAATAAAACAATATTTATAACTTTTTGAATATTAATTGATTAAAAGAAAAGTTCTGACCCCAGCCCGGTCACAAAAAAAACCTTGTTAATTTTAAAATTAGCAAGGTTTTTTGCTTTTGGAAAGATTTGATGTGACATGGTTAAAGAGGATCACTATTTGTGTTTATCTACAGGCACAAACCTATCAGCTTTCTTAAATATTAACAGATTCAAGAAGCCTATTTTTTCTTCACAAGACACTAATATTTTCGATGTGTTTTATGTAACCTATTGAGTGATAAAATTAAAAAAGATGAATTCACTAACGAGATGAAATAGATTGGCAAAATGTATTCAGATATTAGCCACAAAAAAGCTAAATAATATTTAATTTTTAACACTTCTTTTTTAAACTACGATTAAATAAATATTTAGGATAAGTGTATATTTGAAGCTATTAAAACTATAATTATGAATAATAACACAACAACAAAAGCAACGAAGTATAGATGGACCATCTGTGGTCTTCTATTCATGGCAACAACCATCAATTATCTAGACAGGCAGGTCCTTTCTTTAACATGGAAAGATTTTATAGCTCCTGAATTTCATTGGACAAACAATGATTACGGAAACATAACAGCCTTGTTCTCTATTTTTTATGCTGTTTCTTTATTATTTGCTGGTCGTTTTGTGGATATTATGGATACCAAAAAAGGCTTTCTTTGGGCAATCGGTATTTGGTCGGTTGGTGCTTGTTTGCATGCTTTCGCTGGTATTGCAACCTCAGGTTATTTAGCAGGAGAATGGTTTGTTGGTTTTGCGGAAGCGAAAGAAATTATTAGTACAGTGAATGATACTGGTTTAGTAATTTCTGTAAGTGTTACCTTGTTTATTTTCGCTCGTTTCGTTTTGGCTTTAGGAGAAGCTGGAAATTTTCCAGCCGCCATTAAAACTACGGCGGAATACTTCCCTAAAAAAGACCGAGCTTTCTCTACAAGTATCTTCAATGCAGGAGCGACTGTTGGCGCATTAGCTGCACCCATTTCAATTCCTTTTATTGCAAAAGCTTATGGTTGGGAAATGTCCTTCATCATTATTGGGGCATTAGGTTTTGTATGGATGGGCTTTTGGGTATTTATGTATGAAAAACCAGAAAAACACTCTAAAGTAAATGCTGCAGAATTAGAATACATTCAGCAAGACATCATTTCAGATAGCAAAATAGAAGGATATGTTCCTGAAAGCACTAAAAAAGTTTCCTTATTAGACTGTTTTAGATACAAACAAACGTGGGCGTTTGCCTTTGGAAAATTCATGACCGATGGTGTTTGGTGGTTTTTCTTATTCTGGACACCAGCTTATTTAAGTTCGGTTTATGGCATGGACTCTGCACAAGCCGCTTTCCCATTATTTATTTTATATGCCATTACATTGCTTTCAATTATAGGCGGTTGGTTACCCACTTATTTTGTTGATAAAAAAGGAATGAACCCTTATGAAGGGAGAATGAGAGCCATGTTAATTTTTGCATTTTTTCCATTATTGGCCTTAGTTGCGCAACCTTTAGGACATTATACTTATTGGATTCCCGTAATAATTATTGGAATTGCAGGTGCTGCACACCAAGCTTGGTCTGCAAATATTTTTACGACCGTAGGCGATATGTTTCCTAAAAAAGCCATTGCAACTGTTACTGGTATTGGAGGATTAGCAGGAGGATTAGGTTCAACATTTATTAATAAAGGTTCTGGACTTTTATTTGATTTTAGTGAAAACACTAATATGGCTTTCATGGGATTCCAAGGAATTGAAGCAGGATATTTTATTGTTTTTTCAATATGTGCCGTTTGTTATTTAATTGGTTGGGTGGTTATGAAGACTTTAGTTCCACATTACAGACCAATAACAGATTTGTAAAAGTTTGAGATCATTTTTCAATTCAAATATTTAAATAATTTATCTAAAAACTCTGTATCTTGATACAGAGTTTTTTGTTAATCCATAATTCAGCAATAACAACATGACTAATTTCAGTCAATTTAAAAAAATCAGTTTCTATTTCTTTCTAGTGAATCTTATTTACAATCCTTTAATATTTTCACAAAATCCTATAATTGGAAACATTGGCATCTCCGATCCGCACGTAAGGATATTTAACGACACCATTTTTCTTTTCAGTGGTCATGATGATACACCAGATGATAAAACTTGGATTATGAAAAACTGGCGCATATTCTCTACAACCGATTTGGTCCATTGGGATTTAAGAGAAACCATCCATCCGAAAGATAATTACATGGATAATAATAGCACCGATTGTTGGGCAAGTGATGCTGCAAGTAGAAACGGTTCTTATTATTTTTATTTTTCAGACAGAAAACGCGGTGTTGGTGTGATGGTTGCAGATTCACCTTCTGGTCCATATAAAGACCCACTTGGGAAACCATTGGTATCTCCAATGCACGACCCAACCATTTTAGTGGATGATGATGTTGAAAAAACGCCATATATCATTTATGGTGATAAAGAAGGTGGTGGCTTTCATGTTGCAAAATTGAATGACAACATGATTTCTTTAGCTGATACCCCCAAACCCATTACAATTCATGGTGAAGGATGGCGCAATGCTCCTATTTGGATGGACAAAAATTATATTTTTAAACATAAAAACACATATTACCTTAGTTGGGGGCAGCAATATGCCATTTCTAAAAATATTTATGGTCCCTACCAATATGTTGGTTCTGTTGGTAGTGGTTTCAATTTAAATGAATTTGCTCACGGAAGTTTTTTCTGGTGGAAAGGTCAATTTTATCATATGTGGTGTTACTATCAAAAATCTGGGTACAAATACCGAGAAACGATTATAAGTTATTGCCATTTTGATGATGAAGGTAACCTAGTTACAGATACTCGATTTTTAGAAAAACACTTTAAGAATGGTGTTGGACAATACGATGCGTCTTGGGATAAGATTGAAGCTGAATGGTATTATGAAATTTCAGAAGGCATTACAAAACAAGGGAATAAAACTGATGGGTTTTCTCTAACCAACATCAACGATGGCGGTTGGATTCGGTTTTCAAACGTAAACTCCAATTCTATTTATAAAAAAATTACAGCAAACCTTTCGCTCAAAGGTGAAAAAGGTTTTTTAGAAATTAGAACAGATAGCATTATAGGAAATATAATTGGAAAAACAGACTTATCTCAATCTGATTCGCTTCAAGAAGTTTCATGTAAATTGAAAGGTTTCATGGGAAAGAGAGATATTTTCATAAAGTTTAGAGGCGCAAACGGAAGCCGTATGAAATTGGATTGGTTTAAATTTGAAAAAGAATAATGAGCAAATACAGTTATTAATTCTTCTACAACAACTTACTAGGTGGAAATCCGAATTGCTTTTTAAAACATCTACTAAAATATAATGGGTCGTTAAAACCTACTAAGTTAGTAACCTCGGATACGTTGTGCTTTTTTGATTTTAGAAGTTGTGCTGATTTTTTTAATCGGACGGTTCTAATAAATTCGTTTGGGGCTAAATCTGTCAACTCTTTTACTTTCCGATATAATTTTGAAGAACTCATACCTAATTCACTACATAAAAAGCTTGTGGTTAAATCGATATTATTTAAGTTTTCTTCAATAAGATTTGTTATTTTTTCCATCAAATCTTTATCAATCGGGGAATGTGTTAACAAACCAATGTCGCTTTCAACCTCACCCGAAAATTTAGATTTCAGCTCCATTCTGTTCTTAATAATATTTACTATTCTTGCCTTTAGCAACGACGGATCGAATGGTTTTACCAAATACCCATCGGCGCCCACATCATACCCTTTAACTTTATCTTCATTTTCAGAAAGTGCGGTAAGTAATATCACAGGAATGTGACTTATAAATTCATCATTCTTCAGTTCTTTACAAAATTCGAGTCCACTTTTTATAGGCATCATCACATCTACAACACATAAAATAGGCTTCACTTGACGACAAATTTGAAGTCCCTCTTCACCATTTTCAGCTTCATAAACTTTATAATAATCAGACAAGTAGTCTATTAAATAGTTTCGAAGTTCTAAATTATCTTCCACAACTAAAATTTTCTCTTTAATGTCAGTATTACTTGTTATTTTTTTAACTGGTGCTTTAACGATAATTTCTTGATTTTCATTACTTGTTGCTAACTCAAAAACTTCTTTATTTTTATAAAATTCTCGTTTTACAGGAATTTCAACAGTAAACACACTTCCTTTGTGAGGTGCGCTTTTAACTTTAATGCTGCCCTTATGAAGTTCAACCAATGATTTTACTAAAGACAAACCGATACCCGACCCCGTGTTATTTTCTATACTATTTGTGGCTTGGTAAAACCTGGTAAATATTTTTTCTTGACTTTTTAAAGGAATACCAATTCCATCATCACTCACTTCTATTACTAAATGACCACCAGCCTCATCTTTTAACCCAACATATAAATCTACATGTCCATATTTATTGGTGAATTTTAGGGCATTTGAAAGTAAATTATAAAGAATTTTATCAAACTTATCCTTATCTATCCATCCAGAAAGTTGCTCGTCTTCCGAGTTGAAATTTAGTTGTATTTGTTTATTGTATGCAAATTCCTTGAAAGAATCGAAGGTGTTTTTTGCGTAATCTAAAATATCAGTTTTTGAGACTTTCAGTTTTAATTCACCCGTTTGTGCTTTTCTAAAATCCAATACTTGATTCACTAAATTTAAAAGTCTGTTGGCGTTTTGGTAAATAAGATTGTACCTACTTTTTTGATATTCGGTACTCGTTTCTTTCTCTTCTTCTATCAACTGTTTTGCAGGTCCTAAAATAAGCGTTAACGGGGTTCTTAACTCATGCGAAATGTTGGTAAAAAACCTAAGTTTCTCGTTATTCAATTTAATATCGCGTTCTCTATTTACCTTTTCTGTAACTAATTCTTGTTTTAGGTGCATCCGGTTTTTCACCTCGCGCCTAATTAAATAAAAAACCAACAAATTAAGCAATATAAAAAGCGCCAATGCCTGATAGGTTAACCAAAACGGACGTTCAATTTTTATGTTATATGAAACTACTTCACTCCAATGCCCGTCACTATTACTCGATTTTATTTTAAAGACATAATTATCTGGAAACAAGTTGGTGTATTGAACCGTTCTGGAGTTACTACTTGTTGCTATCCAATTATCATCAAAACCTTCTAATTTATATTCAAATTTATTTAAACGTTCGTTTGCATAAGAAGGTGTTGAAAACTGTAAAGAAAAATTCCTGTTTTTATATTTAAGCTGAATAGACTTGGTTTGGTTAAAATCCTTATTTAATGGTATCTCTCCGTTTATTTCTTTCCCTGGATATAGTATTTCATTCTGAATTTTAATTTCAGTAATCATGGGCTTAGGTGTTGATTGATTTTCTTGTATAGTGTATGGCGAAAAGTGTATAATACCATTTTTACTCCCTAAGTAAATATTTGAATTTCCAAAATTATAAAACCCTTTAGAACTAAAATAATCTAACCTATTTCCGCTATTCACATGATAAATATTATAGTCTTTACCATTCTCTCTCAATATAGCAACACTGTTGTTGTTTAAATTAAGCCATAAATTTCCATTGGTATCTGTAAGTAAATCTGTAACCCATTTACCTGCTAATTCTTCAGGCTTTTTTAAGGGTGAAAAATTATTTTTTTCTTTATCAAAAAAGCTCAATCCATTTCGGGTAGCTGCCCAAAGTTTACCTTTTCTATCAAAAATGATGTCACTTACATTATCATGGGGCAATCCTCCTTCTCCATTGGTTGATGCATTATATACAACCACCGTTTTTGTTTTTAAGGCATATTTTACCACACCTGTTTCTGTAGCAAGCCATACATTTTTGTAGGTATCGGTAGTAATTTTATTAATGGCTCTTATGCCTAATAGCTTTTCTTTAACTATGGGTGCCTCAGAATGTGTAATATCCAATATTACAGCACCTTCTCCAAATGAACCCACCATCAGTTTGTTTTCACCTAAATTTTCAAAAGCTGAAATTGGATTTTGAAGAATGCCAATATCAATCTCTTTAGATTGATTTTTTTCATAATTATAAATCAATAATTTTCCATTCCATAAACCACAATAGAAAATTTTACCATCAACGGAATAGATACTCGCAATATCCTTTTGATTATTGTATAAGGGAATAAAATGTTCTTCATTGGATATGAAAAGTCCGTTATGCCGTGTCGCCACTATAACTTGATCATTGTGTGTTTTTGAAAACCCACGGATTCTTGGAGCTTGGTTTCCAATGAATCGTGAAATATCTTTATTAAGACTGAACTGGTTTTCAAAAGGATCGTATTTGTCCAAACCATCTTCTGTTCCTATCCATAAAATTCCAGAAGTATCAAAATATAATGCTGATACCAAATTATCTACCAGCGATGTTTGATCTGTTAATACGGAATAATACCATTTAAAATCACCTATACTGATGTCTTCTAAATGTTTACAAACAATAAGTCCGCCTAAAGTACCAACCCAATATTTCCCATCGGGTGCTTGTTTTATCGATACAAAATAAGGCCCTAAAGCATCCCTTATTTCACTATCTTGAATATAAAGGTTTTCAAATTCATTTTTTATTTTGTTCAATTTATACAAACCACTTCGGGTACCTATAAAAATATCTTGTTTAGCATCTTCATAAATGAAATTCAAATACGGATTTATTTCTGATGCCTTAGGAATGTTTAACGTGTAAAAGGCTTTGTGCTGAATGGCTCCTTTTTTATCAAGTGAAATTTTTGCAACTGAAGCTGTACCATAACTACCTATCCAAATATGTCCCGATGTATCTTCAAAAATTTCTTTGACATAGCTGAAACCTTCTAAATCAATTTTTTCAAATCTATTTTCATTCAAATAAAAAATAAAAAGACCTTTACTTTTAGTACCTACCCAAATACGCTTATGTTTATCGACATATACGGAACGTATTTCTTCATCTTGTAAGCTATTGCGGTTTCCTTTTTTAGTTAAAAAAGTAGTAAATTTATAAGTATCTAATTCTAAAAGTGTTAAGCCTTTTCTGGTGCCTATCCATAAATGATTCGAATCTTCATCAAGTTCTAAATCGGTTATATCATCGTTTTTAAGAGTATTCCCTTCTGAAGTACTTAAATAAGATTTAAACTCGTAACCATCAAACCTATTTAAACCAGAAAACGTACCCAGCCACAAAAAACCATGTTTATCTTGTACAATATGACGAATTGAGTTTTGAGACAACCCACTATCTTCATTATAGTGTTCAAAGTTAATAGTCTGTGATACAGCAGTGTAAAACGACAAGACACTTAAAAATGTAATGATAAAATGGTGTCTCATTAAAGTTTTGTTGTAAATGGAATTATTTATAAAAATACGCAATTTTTAGTATAATTCTATTCTGAAACCTGAAATAGGAATTTCATTTTCTACATAAGATGGCATCTCTATTTCTAATCCTTCTTTAGTTTGTTTCCATTTTGTTTTTTGTGAGTGATCTAGTTGAATAACCGATTTAATTTTTAAACCATTTTCAGTTGAAAGCGATTTAATAAGCACTTGTTTTTCATGATAGCTACACACATAAGCGTATATGTTATTATTCTTTAAAGTAAACTGTACTTCTGGAATAATTTCTTTTGAAGTAGCATCATTTTCTGTGTCTTTTAATGTGTTTTTCAAGGTGTTTTTATCATCTTTAATTTGAACAACATCTACTTTTTTTGCTTTGGAAAGTAATTCACTTTGAATTTTCCATGGACTGGAACCGTAAATGCCCTCTGAATTTTTATTCATCCAAATACCTATTTTGGCTAATCGTTCTTTAGCTAAATCAGTAATTTCACCTTTGGCTGTAGGTCCATTATTCAGCAATAAATTTCCACCTTTACTAACTATTTCCAGTAATTGGCGCGTCATTAATTCCGATGATTTATAAATAGTATCGTATTCAATATACCCCCAGTTTTTACCCATGGTGATACATGCTTCCCAAGGCTTCTTTTCTAAACCTTTTACTATTTCTTGTTCGGTAACTTTATAATCGCCTAATTCATTACCAATTCGGCTATTTATTATACAATCTGGTTGTAACTTTAAAATCAAATCCCTTAATTCCTGACTTTCTGCCACACTAATATCGTGTGGCGTATCAAACCACATAATGTCAATTTTTCCGTATTGGGTGAGCAATTCTTCTACCTGAGGTTTAACCTTCCTTTCAAAATATTTATGGAATACTTTTATGTCTTCATCTGGATAATCTACAAGATTGCTTCTTCCTCCTTTAGTTGGCCAATCGGTAGGAACATCTGGATCCTCCCAATCACGACCCAATGAATAATAGAACCCAAATTTCATGTTGTGTTTATGGCAAGTTGCTACCAATTCTTTCATAGGATCTTTAGAATATGGTGTTCTTTTTACGATATTATAATCACTTGAAGGTGAATCAAACATGGCAAAACCATCATGATGCTTTGAAGTAATAACAATATATTTCATGCCTGCTTCTTTTGCGGTAAGCACCCATTTTTCAGCATTAAAATTTATAGGGTTAAAATCGTTTGCAATTTTTCCATAGTCAGCTAAAGAAATTTTCTCATGAATCATAAAATGCTCATTCCCTTTTGCAATATGTCCATCCCAATACCCAGCAGTTTGCGAGTACAGACCCCAATGCATAAACATACCAAATTTGGCATCTTTCCACCAGTCCATTTTATCTACTGTTTGGGCAAAACTATGAGTTAAAAAGGCACATACGAATACTAAAATGTATAATTTCTTTTTTGATAGCATATTCATTATTTGATTATGGAATTAAAAATTTCACTATAAATATATTATTTATTTTATGAATTCAACATTGGTCACTTTAACTACAATAGGATTGGGCCAAATTTTATCGTTATACAAACGTTGCGCTCTACTAACTGATAATTCCAATAATTTTTCGTGTTGAGTAAAAGTCGTGATTGGTGTGTTATCTGGCCAATATTCAACCACCAAATCATTCTGACCTAATACAGAAACCTGTGTATTTTCTGTGGCTTTAATATTTTGAAGTAAAAAATTCCGTCTAAACCCTTTAAACCAATGTTGTTGATTGGCAATAAACACATAAGCTGTATTTTCATCTTTAGCTTTTGTAAACCATAAATCGCCATCTTTAATCATACCCGGTACGGAACGCACATTTTTTACACCTTCATTGTTTACAAACATCCAAAGGGCAATTTCACGTAAACGTTCTTCTTGTTCAATAGGAATTTCGCCATTTGGTTTTGGTCCCACATTCATTAAAAAATTACCGCCCTTGGCTCTAATTTCTATTAATTTTTTAATTAATTCGCCTCCATCTTTGTACGTTTCGTTGGTAGGTTTGTAAGCCCATTGTGTGCCCATAGTCATACAAGTTTCCCAAGGTCCAGGCATAGCGGCATCCGGAATTTTTTGTTCCGGTGTTTGCATTTCACCACGGGTTACAATAATATTTGGGTCTTTTTTATGTACAAATTGAACGATATCTGCTTTTTTAAACGAATCGAAAAACATAATATCTGGTTTATATTTATCGATTAATTCGCTTATTTGTTTCTTATCATACGCCAATAATTCTGGGTTTTTGTCAACTCCACTCATGTCGCTATTACGGGAAATTAAATGCCCTTGCTTGTGCAACACACTAAAATCTTCTGGCGAAAAATAGAAGCCTACTTTCATACCGTATTTTCTTAAAGAATTAGCCAACATGCCAGTTATGTCTTTTCCGTAAGGGGTATTCATAATGTTGAATTTGGTTGTTTTTGTATCCCACATACAAAAACCGTTATGGTGCTTTGTGGTTAAAACAACATATTCTGCTCCTGTAATTTTGAATAACCGTGCCCATTCATCTGGATCGAATTTATCTGGATAGAATGTTTTTGGAAGTTCTTCCATGTATCTTTTTACATAATCTTCCGAAGCACCAACCATGGAATGACTGATGACACTTCCCAATTGAGAGTCTAAACTCCAATGTATAAAAATTCCAAAGCCCATATCCATATAATCTTCAACAAGATTGGGTTTGTTTTTTAGTTGCGCAAAGCTTGAAAAACTTATAGCTAATAATAGTACAAGCGTTATTTTAAATTTTGAATTCATTGTTTTAGTTTAATTTATATGATGAATGTCTATTCTATAAAAACAGAATGATTATTTATTAACGAACTCTACATTGGTTAATTTAACAACAATGGCATTGGGCCAAATTTTGTCATTGTAAAGACGTTGAGCTCGTGTGATTGAAATTTCCACATTATGGTCCTGTTGCGTGAAACGCGATTTTGGAACGTTATTTGGTGAATATTCCACCACCAAATCATTTTGTCCTAAAACTGAAATTTCTGTATCCTTTGTAGTTTTTATATTGTGAATGTAAAAAAGTTTTCTTTTGCCTTTAAACCAATCAGGTTGATTAGTAATAAAAGCATAGGCTGTGTTTTTATCTTTGGCTTTTGTAAACCATATGTCGCCATCTTTAATAGCTGTTGGCACCGTTCTTACATTTTTCACGCCTTCGTTGTTTACAAACATCCAAAGCGCAATTTCACGTAAACGTTCTTCTTGTTCAATCGGAATTTCACCATTTGGTTTAGGGCCTACATTCATTAAAAAATTGCCGCCTTTAGCTCTTATTTCAATAAGTTTATTGATAAGTTCTTCCCCACTTTTATAAGTTTCATTTGTGGGTTTATATGCCCATTGCGTGCCCATGGTCATACAAGTTTCCCAAGGTCCTGGTAAGGCTACGTCTGGAATTTTTTGTTCTGGAGTTTCCATTTCGCCACGAGTCACCACAATATTTGGATCTAAAGAATGAACATACTGAACTATGGGTCCTGTTTTAAAAGCATCAAAAAAGATGACATCAATTTGACCGTAATTGGTAACCAATTCTTTTACCTGCTTTTTATCATATTCTAATAATTCTGCATTTTCGGTAATTTGGCTCATGGTACTATTTCGTGAAATAAGCTCGCCTTGTTTATCAAGAAAACTAAAATCTTCTGGGGAAAAATACACGCCAATTTTCAAACCTTGCTTACGCAGTGCTTTAAAAAGTTCGCCCGTAATATCTTTACCATACGGTGTATTCATGATATTGAAATCGGTAGTTTTGGTATCCCACATACAAAAACCGTTATGGTGTTTGGTGGTGAACACCACGTATTCTGCTCCTGTTAATTTAAATAATCTTGCCCATTCATCTGGATCAAATTTATCTGGATAGAAGGTTTTTGGAAGTTCTTCCATGTATCTTTTCACATAATCTTCCGAAGCACCGACCATCGAATGACTAATAACACTACCTAATTGAGAATCTACGCTCCAATGAATAAAAATACCGAAACCCATATCCATGAATTTTTCGTTGAGTTCGGGTTTGTTTTTAAGTTGTCCAAAGGTTGAAAAACTTATTGCTAACAGTAGCGTAATAGTAAATTTTAATTTTGAATTCATTATTTGTTGTTTGCTTTATTAGTCATTTCCAATGTTAATTCACCACCTTTAATAATATCACTTTGTTCTATTTTATAGCCTTCAACAGCTTTACCATTTAAAGTTACTTTGTTAAAGTAAACATTAGCATCACTATTATTATTTGCTTTTATTGTAAATGTACTATTTGAATAATACTCTGGATTCAGTTTTATAACTACTTCATCAAAAATAGGACTTCCTATTTGGTATTCTGGATTTTCATCGGTGCCACCATTCATTTGAAACAATCCTATTTTCATCAAAACAGCTAAACTTCCCATTAAACCTTGATCTTCATCCCCGTTATAACCTGTAGCAGGCGATAAACCACTAAAGGTTTTCTTAACAACATTTCTTGTCCAAAATTGGGTTAAATCGGGTCTGTTCAACTGGTTAAACACGAAAGATGTTTGTATGGATGGCTGATTTCCAAAATTAACAGGGATTCTACTATACTCTGGATGTAATTCCTGTGCATGCGAATTTCCGGCAGCAAAACCCAGTTTTTCAGCTTCCATGAATTGATTGTTTAATTTCTCAACTGCTTTTTCCTCACCACCCATTAATGCCGCTAAGCCTTGTAAATCTTGAGGTACAAACCATGTAGCTTGTGCGCCGTTTGATTCTATAAACCCATTTTCTACTTGATATGGATCGAAATCTTTTTTCCAAACCCCATCCACATTTTTAGGTCGCATCCAACCCACTTGCGCATCAAACACGTTTTTATAATTTTGGGAACGCTTCATGAAATAATCATAATCATCCCTATGGTTCAGTTTTTTAGCCAATTGTGCCAAGGTCCAATCTTGATACGCATATTCCATAGTTAAGCTTGCACCATCTTTGTGAATTCCTTTTACTTTTTCAGGAATTGGGTACGGCACATAACCGTTATTTATATAATACTTTAAACCGCCACCTAAAAAGGTGGTGTGTTCGTATCCTGCTTTTTCCATAATACCTCTCGGCATGTGGTTCTTTTTTAAGGCTTGGTAAATTTCCTCTAAATTATCTTTAGCAATACCTTTTTGAATAGCCGACACAATAAATGGTGTTGAGGAAGCTCCCGTCATCACATACGTATAGTTTCCTCCTGAAGGTCCACGTGGAATGAGTCCGCCATCTTTATAATATTGCATTAACGATTGTGTAAAATCGTGCATGATTTCTGGATACACCAATCCCCAAAGGGTATTGATGGTCCATTGTGCACCCCAAAAAGAATCGGAATTAAAATGATTAAATTTAGGTTTTCCATTTTCATCTAAAGGCAATTGACCAACTCTAAACGTAGCTCCTGTATTGTCTGGATACGCACCGTTAGCATCATTAATTGTCCTACGTCCTTGTAGTGCATGCCACAAATCGGTATAAAATCTTCTTTGGTCTTGTTCTGTGCCACCTTTTACATCTATTCTTCCTAATAAATCATTCCACTCGGTATGAGATTGAGACACCACCTCATCAAAATCCCAATGAGGTACTTCTTCATTTATATTATTAGTGGCATTTTCCACGGAAGTGTATGAAATACCAAGTTTCATTAAAACCTTCTCGCTATTATTGGCTAAATTGATTAAATAGTTACCTGTTTTTTCATCTTTTTCAACGGAAGAAATATCGGTGTTTAAAATGGCTTTAAAATACACAGTTACAGGTTTTGGGCGTCTGCCTGTAGGCTCCATAGTAAGTGTTCCTGAAAGCTCATTGGATGCGTTTTTTTCTAATACACCACCTGAATTTTCACACGGACCTAATACTGTATTTAAGTTGAATAGTATAGCGGCTTGTTGATTTTCAGGAAATGTATATTGATGAAAACCAACACGTTTTGTACTTGTTAATTCTGCTTTAATTTGATATTTTTCTAATTCTACAGCATGATAACCTGGTTTTATTGTTTCTTTTTCATGACTGAATTTTGAATAAAAATCTTTAAATATATTTTCAGACTTTTCTTTTGAAACAGTAATAGGCATTACTGAAACACCCGACATTTGCCACGCGTGAATATGACTAAACCCTTTGATGGTATCCACTTTATAACGATACCCACTACCCCAAGCACCATTTATTTCGGTATCGGGACTTAAGTTTACCATACCAAACGGACGACAAGCCGATGAAAAGAAAAACCATCTGGAGTTTTCGGTATCTAATTGAGGATAAACCTTTTCAGTATAATCGATTAATACATCTTTTTCAGCTAATGCTATTCTTTTATCGTCATTTTTACATGATATTAAAGAAAGTGTTACAAAACCTATTCCTGCAACTCTGTTTATAATACTTTGGGTTAGCTTCATACTTGTTTTCTTAAAGTGTTATTTTATTTAAGTTGGCTTCGATATCCTCTAACATTTCTGTAGTAGGGAAACCATTGTTTTGTCTTCTGTTTTTTATGGCATACCAGCCTTTCCATTTCGCATCCAAATCACCTGAATCTCTTCGTTCTAATATTTTTTCAAGTTGATTTTTGGCTTCTGGAATCATTTTTTTAGCTTCTACTAAAAACTTTTCATTTTTTGTTTCTTCAAATTCCTTCTTTAATTTAGACATATTTTGGAGTGTGGTTTCAAAAGTAATTAAATCTGAAAACAATTGTACTGGTAGCAAAATGTAACTATGGTAAAAATTACTTTGTTCTATATGCCATCCTTTTTCTGCTTCAACTAACGCGTTGTTTAAATTTTTAGCGCAACGGGCCGTTGTTTCATAATTAACTTCAACTCTTTTATAATCGAAAGGAATTGAGGGTTTGCCTGGTCTTGTAAGTGGTTTATTAGATAAATAAGCAATTACTTCGCGTAATCCACCTAAATGTTCTACATAACCTTTTCTGCCTTCTTGGGCATTGTGTAACCATTTCATGGAAGCAACCGCATGTTCTGCAACTTCTTTTGAGAAATAACGTTCTGTCCAAGATTTATAAAAAGCTTCCCCTTTAAAGGTTTCTGGGTTGTTGCAAACTTCACTATATGCTTCTAGATTAAATAAAAATGGTCTAAAATTTTGTCCGTTTACTAAACAAAATTTATCGGCATTATATGTTTCAAACATATCTTTCATAACCGATTCCACTACATTTGGATAAGGATCATGTACAGTATGGTTTAACCAATAACCTGCATGCATATAGGTTCCAAAATTGTAATTATCGGTGGTGTTTGGTAAATTGTTAAATTCTCCAAATCCATGATCAGACCAAAGTACTGTCCAGTCTTTTGGTGGACGAAAACCCTCATTCCACATGTCCATCCCATCCGAATAACAAACTAAAACTTTTGGTGAATTTGGTTTATATTCATCTACCAACTTACCGAAGGCTTCATAAACCTCATTAAATACTTCTATTTTATTTTCACCACAACTACTTTCATATTTCCAGTCCCATACTTGATGGCGTGGTCTCAAAATAAAAATATCGGTTTTTGATAACGGTGTGTTTTCAAAATAGTATCTCCACGCTTTTAACCAATCTTCGTTATAGGTTTTCCAGCAATCGGCTTTTGCTGCATCCATAGGGTGAATTTGATAGCCTAAGGCAAAATCGATGGCTACTTTCATACCTTTTTCGTGGGCGTAATCTATCATTTTTTCAACATAAGCAATATCCACTTGGTAGTCTGGTTTTAATGTTTTGTATTCTGGACGAATAAAAAACTCTGGTCTACCTAACATATCGAATAATTGAATGGCATTATAGCGTAATCGTACCAATGAATTAATCATTTCGGTATAACTTTCCCAATCGTATTCCAGTAATTGTCCTCTGTAGTTTGCTAACTCGTCTACATCATTTTCAAAATAGGTTAATATAGGTACTTTTGGTGGTGCTATTGTTTTTGGAGTAAAGTTGAATAAATCTTCTTTTGATTTTTTATTTGGCAGTTTACCTGTCCAATATTCAAAGGGATCAACTCCTAAAACTTCTTTTGAATAGTCATAAATGGCATATTGCAGACCTTGAGTGTCTGAACCCCCTATCACAATGGCATTTTTACCGTTTGGCAATGTGATTTTTTCCCAAATGCCGCCTCTTGAACCTGGCAATTCGGTAGATAAATTTATTTTTCTTTGTGTTGCTAATTCTTTTATTAAGCTATTAGATTTTGTTGTTCCTAAAATAAAAAACGTTCCAACTTCTGGTAATTTATCTTTTTCTGAAATTACATGAACGTTGTTGGTTATAACTTTTGATAAATCATTTTTTAAATCATTAATAGTGTTTATTTCAACATTTGATGCAGAAGCACTTACAATTAAGTAACAATTTTCGGGATCAATTTGACTTGAACATGAGAAGATAACAGTTATAAACCCTAATATAAGACTGAATAGAAATACTAATTTTTTTTTATATTTTTTCATCATTTATGGAGTGTTTAAACACTAAAAATAAAGTTTTATTATTTAAAAATATAGGCAGGTATTGATACTAACCTGCCTATAATTCAAACTAAAACTAACTCAAAACTAACTATTTTAATTGTGCTATTAATATTTAGGGTTTTGTGTCATTGTGGTTGGAGAAAGCTCTATTTCTCTAGTTGGAATTGGTCGCAATAAATGTTTAGTGGCATCAAAATCACCATGGTCAATAACGTGAGGGTTGTAAAGTTCGATGCGTTCTTCCAATTTCCCCATACGTTTTAAAACAGCCCATCTATTTTCTTCACCTGCCAATTCCAATGCACGTTCTACCAGAATAGCATCTAAATTAATGGTAGTATAGTAATCTGCCACGCCAGTAGCTCGTTCTCTAACTCTATTTATATGAAATAAAGCTTGAGTTGCGTTTCCTGCTCCTAGAAATGCTTCGGCAGCAAGTAGATGGGTTTCTGCTACTCTAAAAATAAATGCATCTCTTGCACCACTTCCTTCTTCAAAAAAGATTTCATCATCAAACTTTTTGAATATCGGAAAGTTTGTAAACAAGTTATTTTTTGAATATAAATAGTTAACACCTGGAATATCGTCAGGTCTTCCATATAAATATTGATCTGGTTGATAAACCCAATAACGATTTAATTTATCTGTAAGTTTCGTTATATCAAGAGCTTGTTTTGGAAAATAAACCAAAGTATCTCCCGCTACAATATTATCAGTTCCTACTATATCTGTTTTATCAGCATATAAAACTCTATGAACTGTTACGTCTTCTCTGGTATCATTAGCTGCAAATAACGAATAAAAATAAGGTGTAGGCATTAAATTATTACCTGGCTTACCATATTTATTTATTACACTCATACCTGGCAATACTTGTACGGCTGTCATAAATAAAGAATGCATATTATTACCTCTATCCGCATCAATAGCACCATCCCATTGAGCCGCAAAAAGAACTTCTGGGTTTACTTGATTATCATAGTCAAATACTCTAGCAAAGGATTGGCTTCTAATATCATAAGTCCCAATAGCTTGTACTGCTAAATTGGCGGCTGTTTGAAAATCGGTAGCAAGTGCATAAGTTTTATACGCTCTGGTTAAATACACTTCAGAAAGTAAATGTTGTGCGGCGCGTTTTGAAAAACGTCCCGTTTCCGGCGCATCTATCAGATTTGGAATAGCCGCTTCTAATTCTTCAATTACTACCTTGTATATAGCCTCCTCGGTTTCACGTGTATAATCATTTCTAATACTTAATGGCTCGACCAACTCTAAAGGCACACCTCCATATTGTTGTACTAAATTGTAGTAAGCAAAAGCTCTTAATGCTCTAGCCTGCGCTATGCCATATGCTTTCTCTGTTTGCTTGCCTGCACTCCAATTAATTTGGTTTTCATATCTGTTTATAGCGGTATTTGCTTTTGCAATTACTTGATAGTTAGTAGTCCAAAGTCCATTGGTTTCAGGTGCATTAAAGCTCGTGTAATCATTTTCACTCGATACCGAGAAAATCTCAGACTGTACGGTAAAAACATCGGTTCCTGCATATCTGTAACTGTGGTTATTATAAGCTGCCCTAGTAGCTGCATATACACCTACAATAAGTTGATCGGCAGTATCTTCGTTTAGAAAGTTTTCACTGGTTACACCAGAGTAAAATTCTTCTTCAATATAGTCGTTACAAGCATTAAATAATAATGGCAAAGCCAATAATGCTACAACTTGTTTTATATTTTTAAATATTTTCATCTTTTAATAAATTTATAATTAGTAAGATAATTTAAGTCCAAACAATACTGTTTTCATCATATAACCTGCATTGTACGTATTCTGCATCCCTGTTTCTGGGTCTGGCCCTGCATAATCGGTAAATGTAAATGGGTTTTGGATATCCAAAGTCAATCTTAAACTAGACATTTTTAGTTTTTCCAACATTGGTTTTGAAAATTGATACCCCAAACCTATATTCCCAATTTTTACAAAGTCGTAACTGGTATAGTAGTTATCTCCTGTTCTTCCATAGTTTAATGCTGGATATTTAGCATCAGGATTATTTGGTGTCCAATAATCTAAATCTACTTTATTGAATTTAGAGACATCGTTTTGCCAAGGCACAAAGTTGTTATAGAATTCTGAATGTCCATACGACCCTTGTCTTGTATACATTTGAACTGAAAAATCGAAGTTTTTATATGTAAAAGTATTAGTCATACCTCCAATCCAGTCTGGTGATAGTTGTCCTATTACAGTTTTATCATTGTTATCTCCCTTACCGTTACCGTCTATATCTTTATATTTATACATACCAGGGTAGCTACCATCAAAAGCATACGCTGCCGCAGCTTCATCCAATTGCCAGATACCTTCTATTTGTCTCGCATAAATAGCATCTACAGGTTTCCCTACCTGACGCACACCATGATTTCCATAAGGTATTTTATCTAAACCATCTAGCTCTAAAATTTCATTTTTGTTTCTAGCATAATTTAAATTTGTTGTCCATTTAAAATTATTGGTTTGAATGTTTACCGTGTTTAATGTAATCTCTACACCACTATTTCTTACAGACCCAAAGTTTCCTACAGCACCACTATACCCTGTAATAGAAGATAATGTTTTATCTAAAATAGCATCCACTGT
Organism: Mariniflexile fucanivorans; assembly: GCF_004341235.1. Lineage (GTDB taxonomy): Bacteria > Bacteroidota > Bacteroidia > Flavobacteriales > Flavobacteriaceae > Mariniflexile > Mariniflexile fucanivorans. The sequence continues at coordinate 413,908 of NZ_SLUP01000004.1, read as the reverse complement.
TTTTTTGTTATATAATTCTAACCCTAAACGAATTCTATTTTCTAATACCGCTAAATCTAAACCTATATTAAACTCTTTTGAACGTTCCCATGTTAAATCGTAATTAGGTAACCCAATTACTTTCACCCCATTGGTATGCGTGTCTCCGAACACATAACCGGATCCTTCTAAATATGCTAAAGTATCATATGGTTCTACTGAACCTTTATTTCCAGATTCACCATAACTTAAGCGTAATTTAAGATTGCTTAACCAATTGGTATCTTGTAAAAAGGATTCTTCGCTGGCTTTCCATGCAAATGCTGCTGATGGAAAGAAAGCCCACTTATGACCTACTGCCAACATGGATGCCCCATCATATCTTCCCGTAAAGGTGAATAAGTATTTATCTAATAAGTTATAATTTAACCTTCCCGCAAAAGATGCTAAGGTTTCTTTCTGAAAAGCAGTACTATAAGCTCTCACATCTGTACTGGCCATTGTATTGTAGTACTTAAACGCATCGGTATCAAACCCCCAAACTTCAGTTTTAGAACCTTCATTTTGATTATAGTATACTGAAGATATTAACGTTGTTTTTAAATTATGACCTTCTGCTAGATCAAAATTAAAATCTACCGTGTTATCCCATGTATAAGAGGTATCAAAATACGTATCATAATAAGCTCTTGTTCTGCTTGGAAGATTATATGCCGATTTTGTTAACAAACCAAATTGTTGCCCTTGGCGTCTATTTCCAATATTTGGTGAAAATTGGGTTTTAAAACTAACCCATTCTGCAGGCTTATAATTTAAAAACACGTTCGCTATAACATTTAATGTTCTGGTATTGTTTAACCAAGCATTTTCGTTAGCTTCATAATAAGGATTTGTAAAACGTCCATCTGAAGCATCTGGAAACATAATAAGGTTACCATCTTCATCTCGTGAACTTAGCGTAGGGGCTAAACGCAAGGTGCTTCTAAATAATTCATTACTTCCTGTTTCACGTTCAGACAATGCTAAATAAGATTTTAGACCCACTGTAAATTTATCTGACACCTTTTTGGTTAAAGACATACTTAAATTATAGCGCTCAAAGCCTTCAATTCCCATAATACCTTCATTGCTCAAGTAACCAATAGAACCATTGTATGTTAATCCATTGGACCCACCCGACATTCCTAAGTTATGACTGGTTTGAATACCTGATTTTAAATAGTCATTCTGCCAATCTGTATAACGACGGTTAGCTACATTATCTGCCTCAGTGCCTGGCATAATTTCACTTGCCATATTAACAGTTAAATTATTATAGTCGGCAACAGTTGGATAAACAGCAGGACTTGCTGTAGGTTTAAATAACCCTCTCCAAGCATTACTTCTTAGAGCTTTATCTACAAAATCTACATACTCATCGCCGTTGTACATATCTGGCACGTTGGTAGCTGAATTCACCCCCAAAGTAGCTTCGTAAGTGAATACCGTTTTTCCTTCTATACCATTTTTAGTGGTAATAATAACCACCCCATTGGCACCTCTAGCTCCATAAATAGCTGTTGCAGAAGCATCTTTTAAAATATCCATTTGTTGAATATCAGCTGGATTCAATATATTAATATCATCAAAAAACACACCGTCTACAACAAACAATGGCGCAGATAAATCGTCATCAAGACTCTCTGTTAAACCGTCACGTGTTTCATTATTGTTTTGAATAACCGTATTTCCTCTAATATCAATAGACATAGGAGCACCTGGTTTATTATTGATTGTTTTAACATCTACACCTGCTATACGCCCTTGCAATGCTTGACCCAAATCGGTTTTCTTTTGTTCTGTTAACGTCTTAGTATCTAGTGATTCTACAGCACCTGTTAAATCTGTTCTTTTAACAGAACCATAACCAATAACCACCACTTCATCTAGTAGAGAGGTATCTTCAGTCAACTTTACATTTAAAGATGACTGACCGTTATAGGCAACTTCCTTAGTTTGAAAACCAAGAAAAGAAAACACTAAAACATCTCCTTTTTTAGCACTAATTTGATATTTACCATCAAAATCTGTAGCAGCACCCGAAGATGTCCCTTTAATAATAACATTTACCCCTGGAACAGGAATATTCTGATTATCTGTAACTACACCAGACACTTTAGATTGTGCCCACGATGTGCCAATACAACCTATTAATAAGGCAAATAATAAAAGTTTAATTTTTTCCATATTTAAATTGTTTAGTTAATTGTTCGCTAATCTAATGTTAAAGATTTCTTAATGAATGGACTATTTATTCTTATATATGGACATTTTATTTAATTATAAAAATTCATTAAACTTTAGTTTTTAATAAAAGTTAAATAACGAACTGCTTAAACAAATTGAGAATCGCATGATAACTGATAAATTTTAACATAAAACAATCCATACTTTTGAGCTAAAAATCCATGCAAAAAACCTCTAAAAAAAGTATATTAGTAGAATATTAATTAACTTAAATTTTAAAATGAAAAAATCTATTTTCCTTAATAAAGTAATACTATTATTTAGTATCTCTTTATTTTTTAGCTGTGCAGAAAAACCAAAAGACACAACGCCTTGGACTCCGTTATTTGATGGTAAAACCTTAAATGGATGGCACCAAAAAGGTGGTGAAGCTAAATACACCGTAAGAGACGGTACCATAGTTGGAAGCACCGTTCATGATACACCAAACTCGTTCTTAACTACCGATAACATGTATGGTGATTTTATTTTAGAATTGGATTATAAAGTAGATTCTACTATGAATTCCGGTATTCAAATACGCAGTAACAGTTTTCCATATTACAAAGAAGGTCGTGTTCATGGATATCAAGTAGAAATCGACCCTTCAGAGCGTGCTTGGAGTGCCGGTATTTATGATGAAGCAAGACGTGGTTGGTTAAGCACTTTAGATAATAACCCTGAAGCTCAAAAAGCGTTTAAACAAAACGATTGGAACCATTACCGCATTGAAGCTATTGGAGACACCATTAAAACTTGGATTAACAATGTACCTGCTGCATACTTGATAGATGATAAAACAGCGAGTGGATTTATTTGTTTACAAGTGCATTCCATACATGCTGATAAAAAAGCGGGCACTGAAATTATCTGGAAAAACATAAACATTCTTACAGATAGTCTTTCTAAATATTCTCAAAAATCTACATTAAAACCAATTAACACTAAAAATCAATTAACTGTTGATGAAGCTAAAAATGGTTGGAAATTATTATGGGATGGAAAAACCACCAATGGTTGGCGTGGTGCTAAATTAGATGAATTCCCTACTGAAGGCTGGAAAATGGAAGATGGCATACTGAGTGTTTTATCATCTGGCGGAGGAGAAGCAAGAAATGGTGGCGATATTGTAACTACCGAATTATTTGGTGATTTTGAATTATCAGTAGATTTTAAATTAACTCCTGGTGCCAATAGCGGTATAAAATATTATGTAGATTCCAACATAAATAAAGGTGAAGGCTCTTCAATTGGATTAGAATATCAAATTTTAGATGATGATATCCATCCAGATGCTAAATTAGGTAACCATGAAGGCAGTAGAACCGTTAGTTCGCTTTACGATTTAATTAAAGCCGATGTAAATAAACCAATAAACCCTATTGGCGAATGGAATACGGCTTATATTATTTCGAAAAACAATCATGTAGAGCATTGGTTAAACGGTGTGAAAGTTTTGGAATATGAAAGAAAAAGTGATGATTACAAAAAATTAGTTTCAGAAAGTAAATATAAAATATGGCCTAATTTTGGTGAATTAGATAAAGGACAAATCTTGTTGCAAGATCATGGTGATTTAGTTTCGTTCAAAAACGTAAAAATTCGCCCAATTAATTAATACTAAAGACTACATAATGAGTTCAAACAGAAGAGATTTTATAAAAAAAACAGCTTTAGGTGCTATAGGTGCTACCATTGTTTCCAATAGTGCCAATGCCATGACAGCTAAAAGTTATTCGAAAATAATTGGATCTAACGATAGAATACATGTGGCACTTCAAGGTTTAGGCAGACGTTATGGTGCCTATCTACCCCCCATTATAGACAAAAAAAACAATATAGAAATAAGTCATTTATGCGATGTCATGAAAAGCCAGCGCGATAAAGCTGCTGGTAACCTCGCTTCTAAAATTAGTAACAAACCTAAATTAGAAAACGACATTCGGAACATCATAAACGACAAAAATGTTGATGCTATAATTATGGCAACACCAGACCATTGGCACGCACCTGGAGCCTGTATGGCGATGCAAGCTGGAAAACATGTTTACCTAGAAAAACCATGTAGCCACAACCTTGAAGAGGGCGAATTATTAGTTGCTTACCAAAAAAAATATAATAAAGTGGTGCAAATGGGTAACCAACAACGTTCCTCATTACAATCGCAGGAAATTATAAAAGACATTCACAACGGCGTTATTGGCGATGTTTACAATGCCATTGCTTTTTACACCAGTAAACGTGGTTCTGTACCGCACCAAACTAAAACAGCACCACCAGAAGGATTGGATTGGGAACTTTTTCAAGGGCCCGCACCAAGAAGAGATTACACCGATAACACTTGGGATTACAACTGGCATTGGTACGGTTGGGATTACGGAACTGCCGAAATGGGCAACAATGCGACCCACGAATTAGACATTGCACGTTGGGCTTTGGATGTTAAATTTCCAGAGCATGTAGATGTAAAAGCTGGGAAATTCCAGTATAAAGATGATGGTTGGGAAATGTATGATACTATGGAAGCTACCTTCCGTTTTGCAGGAAACAGAACCATTCAATGGGATGGGCGCAGTAGAAACGGTTATGACAAATACGGAGCTGGTAGAGGCACGCTTATTTATGGTTCTAAAGGATCAACTATGATAGATCGCGATGGGTATAAATTATATGATCTTCAAGGAAAACTTATAAAAGAAAATGTAGTTCCTGGTATAGAAGATGGCAATGCCCTTGGTGGTGGCGGCCAACTTTCTGCGGCACATACTCTTAACTTTTTTGATGCTATTAGAGGAAAAGCGGAACTAACTTCTCCTATTGAACAGGGAGCTATTAGCCAAACTTTAACACATTATGCAAACATTGCTTCTAGAATTGATGATTCTTTCGATGTGGATGAAAACACAGGACGCATCTATAACAGAGAAGCTATGAAATTATGGTCTAGAACATACGAACCAGGTTGGGAAATTAAACCTGTTTAAAACTTAGATTTTCTCGTATCTTAGTTCAATAAAAATCACAAAAAATAAATGAAAAGAAGAGAATTTATAATCAAAAGCTCCGTAGCTACCGCAGCAGTTACAACATCTGCTTTAGCATTTGGAAATGTTTTTGATTTTAAACATGCAAATAGCACTTTAAACATAGGCATTATTGGTACTGGTGATAGAGGTACCGGTATGATGTCAAATATCAATAAAATTGAAAACTTTAATGTTATTGGTTGTTGCGATATTTTGCCTTTTAGATTGGAAAACGGATTAAAAGCTGCAAATGGAAAAGCGAAAGGTTATAATGATTATCGCAAATTATTAGACAATAAAAACATTGATGCCATATTGGTATCAACGCCTTTCCATTTGCACTCACAAGTTGCCATAGATGCCGTTGATGCTGGCAAACATGTATATTGCGAAAAAACCATGGCTAAAGGTTTTGATGGTATTCATAACCTAACAAATAAAGTTAATCAATCTAAAACAATATTTCAAACAGGACATCAATACCATAGTTCTAGATTGTACACCCATGTTGTAGACCTCATAAAAGATGGCAAAATAGGCAAAATAGTTGCTTTTGAATGTCAATGGAATCGTCATGGAAACTGGAGGCGCTCTGTACCAAGTCCTGAATTAGAAAAACAAATAAATTGGAGAATGTACCGCGAATTCTCTGGTGGCTTAATTGCAGAACTTTGCTCGCATCAAATAGATTTTGCTAATTGGGTTTTAGGTGAAAAACCAAATCAAGTTATGGGAACTGGTGGAGTTGATTATTACAAGGACGGTCGTGAAACTTACGACAATATCCACTTAATATACAATTACCCAAGCGGAGTTAAAGCTAAATTTACCTGCCTTACAAGTAATGCCAAAGATGGCTATCAAATAAAAGTACAAGGAGATAAAGGCACCATTATTTTAGAATACACCAAAGCTTGGTTTTATCCCGAAGGTGGTAATAAAAAAGAATTAGGTATTGTTGATGGTGTTTCGGGAGCAACTTCTAAATTTAATAAAGATCTAGGTTATCCTATTGAATTAGAGCATACAGAACCTAGCGAACAGGCTTTAATTGATTTTAAAGATAGTATCTTAAATAACAAAAAACCTATTTCAGATGTTATTACAGGAGCTAATACTGCTATTTGTATTCAAATGGGACTAGATGCGATGTACGAAAACAAAATAGTAAGTAGCCCTGAATTTTATTAAACAAAAAAATTGCATGGCATCATTTAAGAAACAGCTTGCTTATTTTATAGCAAGCTGTTCTTATTTAAACACTAATTTTTATGAAAAAACAAATTCTATTACTCTGTTTAATAGTCACTTATGCAGTAACTCAATCTCAAAATAAAACAGAGGATTTAAGCTTAGAAACATCTTTAATAAGTCCGCAAAAAATCACAAAACTAGGTAACGGGCATTATTTTATAGATTTCGGAAAAGCCTATTTTGGAAATGTAGAAATCACTTCTAAAACAAATCAAACGGATTCCCTTTTTTTCCGTTTAGGTGAAAAATTAGAGCTTCCTAATAAAATAGACCGAAAACCTGAAGGCACCATTCGCTATCAAGAAGTTACACTTCAAAATTTAACAGCAAATCAAACAGTATCATTACATCTTACACCCGATAAACGTAACACAGGTCCTGCCGCTATAAAACTTCCCGAAAGTATAGGTATTATTATGCCTTTCAGATATTTGGAAATTGAAAACTTAAAAATTCCTATTGAGGATCTCAATATTTCACAAAAAGCTATTCATTATAAGTTTAATGACGATGCCAGTTATTTTTCATCATCCAATAAAGTGATGGATTCTATTTGGCAACTATGTAAACATACTATTAAAGCAACCAGTTTTATGGGGTATTATGTAGATGGCGACAGAGAACGCATTCCGTATGAAGCAGATGCTTACATTAACCAATTAAGCCATTACAGCGTAGACAATGAGTACACCATGGCCAGAAGAACCAATGCCTATTTTATAGATAACCCTACATGGCCAACCGAATGGCTACTACATACCGTTTTAATGTTTTATGAAGATTATATGTATACAGGTGATGTTGAACCTTTAAAAGACCATTACGAAAACTTGAAACTAAAAACATTAATGGATTTAGAGCGCGAAGATGGATTAATAAGTTCAAAATCCCCTAATTTAAATGAAGCATTAGTTTTGAAATTAGGTTTTGAAAAAGCAAATACTAAAATAAAAGATATCATCGATTGGCCACCAGCCCAAAAAGATACGGGCTGGAAACTAGCAACCCCAGAAGGCGAACGCGATGGCTACGATATTGTACCTGTGAACACTGCCGTTAATTCATTTTACTACTACAATTTAAAATTAATGGGCGATATTGCTAAAGCTATTAATAAAACAGACGATGCTATTTTCTTTAAAAATAAAGCAGAAACAGTTAAAGCTTCTATCAATTCAAAACTATTTAATCATTCAAAAGGTTATTATTTAGATGGAGAAACTTCCACGCACGCTTCATTACATGCTAACATGCTACCATTGGCCTTCGATTTGGTTCCTGAAGAACATATAAAAACTGTTACCGAATTTATAAAATCTAGAGGTATGGCTTGTAGTGTTTACGGTGCTCAATATTTATTAGAAGGTTTATATAAGAATAATGAAGAACGCTATGCCTCTGCATTAATAAGCGACACTATGGGTGATCGTAATTGGTGGAATATGATTAAAGTAGGCTCTACCATGACCATGGAAGCTTGGGACATGAAATACAAACCAAACTCCGATTGGAACCATGCCTGGGGAACGGCGCCACTTAATACCATGACCCGATATATGTGGGGTATAAAACCAAAAACACCAGGATTTGCTGTTGCTGAAATAAATCCGAAATTGGGTGATTTAAGATTTTCTAAAATAAAAGTTCCAACAAAAATGGGCTTTATTTATGCTGAACATGTAAAAGAAAATAACAAAACCACTTATAAAATAACGATTCCTGAAGGGATGCAAGCTGAATTTATGCTACCAAAAACAGCTTCAAGAATTACTTTAAACATGAAGAAAGTGAAAAAGAAATCAACTTCTTTGATGCTTGAAAGTGGCTTGCATATCATAGAAGTATTTCTCTAAAAAAATAAGCGATTTAATAAATGAGGCTGACTGAAAAGTGCCATTCAGTGTCATATTGAGCTTGTCGAAATATTTAGCCTTATTGATAATAAATATCGGTTTCGACAAGCTCAACCTGAGGTAGTAAATATAATACACTTTTCAGACAGCCTTATCTCTATCTAAAAAATAGAGCTTCATTTAAGAAACAAATCAAACTATTTTTTTAATCATTCAAAGGCAATATTTCAAACTCTTTTTGCAAATGAATAGCTTCTGAAGAACTTCCTATTAAAACCTCAAAAATTCCCGGTTCTACTGTCCAATTCATATTAATGTCAAGAATTTTTAAATCATCTGGGGTTAGAGTCATGTTTATGGTTTTCGTTTCTCCTGGCAATAAAGGCACACGCTCGAAACCACGAAGTTGGGATTCATAAGTAGTTACACTACTCACTTTATCTTTTAAATACAGTTGCACCACTTCATCCCCTGCTCTTTTTCCTGTATTTTTTACTTTAAATGATACGTCGATAGTACTCTGTGCTTGTTTTGTTTTTTGGCTTACAACCAAATCACTGTATTCAAAAGTAGTATAACTCAAACCATAGCCAAACGGATACAACGATCCTAAGACACGTGTGTTTCCATATCCATTAGGTCCTGCACCTGGTTGTCCTGCTTGCGAACCCGGTTTGAATGGGAAGTTTAAAGGAATTTGACCAACAGATTTAGGAAATGTTACCGATAATTTTCCACCAGGGTTATAATCACCAAACAAGGTTTCAGCAATGACGTTCCCTGCTTCGGTACTTGGAAACCATGCTTCTAAAATAGCTGGTAAAAATTTATTCTCCCAATTAATGGTTAAGGGTTGTCCATTTATAAGTACTAAAACGACTGGTTTCCCTGTAGCGTATAACGCTTGAACTAATTGAAATTGACGTCCCGGAAGTCCTAAACTGGTTCGTGATTTGGTTTCGCCCACGCGCTTTTCATCTTCACCAACTACAGCAATAATAACATCCGATTGTTTTGCTTTTTCAACAGCTGCATCAATACTCGCTTGTTCATCTTTTGAAAGTGGTGTTGGAATAATCTCGCTACCAGGCCAATCGGGATCTACAATATCACAGCCTTTTTCGTAATTGACCTGTGCTTTACTTCCAGCATATTTTTTTATACCTTGATATACGGATGTTGAGGGATTGAATGCGGGTCCATAACGACTAAAAGTAAAATTCAATTCGTCTGCTAAAGGTCCTGTTACCAATATGTTTTTCACTTTATTGATATCAAGCGGCAATAAATTATTTTCGTTTTTTAGAAGCACCAACGATTCTCTATTTATCTGTTTAGAGAAATCTTCATCGGCTTTAGTATGTACCAATTTATCGGCTTCTTTTGGATTTTCAACATAAGGATTATTAAATAACCCTAATCTAAATTTCACTCGCAACACATCGGCAACACGAGCATCTATGGTTTTCATAGAAAGTTTACCTTCAGCAATTAACTCACGTAAAGGTTCTATAAACGATTCTGGTGTTCTAAACGTAGTACGTACATTCAAACCAGCTTCAATAACTTGACGCACGGCTTCTTTATAATCTTTAGCCACATGGTGCTTTTCTGAAACATATTCTACGGCTTCACTATCGGACACGACATACCCATCAAAACCATATTGTTCTCGCAACAATTCGGTTAAAAAATAATGACTTGCCGTTACTGGTACGCCATCATAATCGTTATAACTACTCATAACTCCCATGGGAGAAGCTTCTTCAATAACACGTTTAAAAGGGTACAAATGCAATTGATGCATTTCGTGCGGAGCCACATGCGGATCGGTTCTAGCATCACCATCTCTAGCACCTTTTGGAATGCTATAAACCGCAAAATGTTTTATGGTGGAAGCTACGCCTTGTGACTGAATGCCTGACACCATTTGTTTTCCCATTTCCGCAATGTGATACGGTTCTTCGCCATAGCATTCTAAAACGCGTCCCCAACGTTGGTCGCGTGCTACATCTAAAATGGGTGCATACACGTTGGTGTAACCCAAAGCCTTTGCTTCACGCCCAACAACGGTTCCAGCTTTGTAAACCAAGGCTTTATTCCAAGTACTGCCAATACCAATAGGTGCTGGTAAAGGGGTTGCTTTTTCATGGCATAAACCGTGCACGCCTTCGTTGGTGAAATCGACTGGAATTCCCATTCTGGTTTCTTCAATAAACCATTTTTGAACTTTATTTATAGATTCAGCATGTACACTATACGGATATGCGTAGGGTGTATGTGTTTTTTCTTGATTCCAAATAGTGTTTAAATGTTCGTCAATATTCGCAATACCATCTTTCCAAACCCGGTTTTTCCAGTTTGGTGTGGGAAATTCATCTTCTAAAACACGTGCAAAACCATACAGTGTGGTTAATTGACATGTTTTTTCTTCAACATTCATTAAGGATAACAGATTAGAAACCCTTGCATCCATAGCTGCTTTGGGATCTTCAAAAACATCTTTAATACCGTTTTTATTGAAATCTATCCAACCTTTTTTGTAAATAGATTGTGCATCGGTTTTCATTCCTATAGACAGAAAAGAAATAATGAATATGATTTTAAATGCCTTCATTTTTATTATTGATTATGTAGTTTTAACGAAATTCAATTGGGCTTAAAAAAAACGTCACTCAAAATTTACTTAAGAGTGACGTTCATATTTAATTAAGTAAACTAATTATGTTTAGTTAGACTTAAAATTTTCTGGAATGGTTAATGGTAAAAACCAATTTTCCGGATTCATTAATTTTTGTTGAACTTGGCTAGCTGTTCCAAAATCTTCTGCTGCTGCGAATTTACTTGCCACAGCATCTGCCAATATACTTGGGTTATTATTACGCATAGCAAAACGCAATAAATCTTCCCATCTAGTTCCTTCAAAAGCCAACTCTAAAGCTGCTTCTTCAAGAATTAATTGCCCAACAGCTTCAATAGTATCAGCTTCATTTAAAGTAGCATCTACACTTACAGGTGCCATATCAACTCGACCTCTAATCCCTTGGTTACCTGCAGTTGGCACCCCACTAGAATTAGCTGTATAATATTTATTTATCGGAAAGTTCAAATAGCTTTCAGGATTTAAAAATAAAGGCGCATCTTTTGGTGAATCGGTAGTATTAAAAATTCCATTAACAATAGCTAAAGCTTGTTGTGGATATCCCGCATAATTAATTGCTTCTGCAAAACGAAGATAAATTCTAGCCGCTCTGTTCCATGAAAAATATTCATAATTATACTTACGGATTATAGGAGTTTCATAGGTGTACCCTATAACAGAACTTGTAAGTCTATTATCTCCTGGAATTTCAGACACATAAGCAACTCCTTCATAACTTCTCTCTTGAGATAGCCAGTTATTTATTATTAAAGCTGAAGGTTTTGTTTGAGTTCTTAAAACATCATAACCACTATTTGGCTGTCTATAATCTTCGCTAAATGCTACATAATTAATTATTTCTGCCGAAGCTGGGGCTGTGTTAACAAAAATAGATATCCAACTGTTTGTTACTGTGTAATTACCTCCACTAAGTGTTGTATTTGCAGTGTAAGCCGATAAATTATAAAGAGAACCAACGTTCGCTACATTTTTATCTAAAAAAGCTTTGTAATAAGTGGCCGCTGTTACATAGTTCTTTTTCCAAAGGTGCAAATCACCTAAAAGCACATCATTATCTGGTATCATATTAAATATGGTGTATCCTAAAGAGCCATCATATTTAGTAACATTTTCAATGCCTGCAACAGATTCTAAATTTTGAATTAATTGATCGATCCCTTGCTCGTAAGTAAGTAATGGATATTCTTCATCCAAATTCTCTGTAGTTGAAATTGGTTTTGTTACATAAGGCAACTTACCGTAATTTATTAAAATTTGCATTTGTGCCCATGTTCTAATACGCATAATAGACGCATAATCATCTTCTAAAATACCATCGTAAGCAGCAGTATCTATACCTGCTAACGCAAAATTACAATTGTTGATGATAGAAAATAAATTTGTGGGATTTACATAACTATTATTTGCTGTTATGTTATGATTACTAATTTGTCTGATATCGTCTCCAGATTGCGTGGTTACATCTACTAAATCGGCTCTCATCTCACCTAGCACCACATATTGCTCTACAACATCTTGCAATTGTGATAGAACTCCAAATAGTGCAGATCTTGCATCTAACTTATTATCGCCTAAATAGTCTTCTTCTAACAATACTTCTTCGGGTTCAACCTCTAAAAGGCTTTCGCAAGAAGAAAATAATATTAAAATTAAAAATAGGCTTAAAAAAATATTTATATACTGTTTCATTTGTTGTTTTTTAATGATTTCAATTTTCATATTCAATAAAAATTATAGTCCTAATCTAATACCAACTAATACAGAACTGTATTGCGGTGTAAACCCTGCATCGATACCTTGTAAATAACTTGTTTGTGAAGTACTTACTTCTGGATCGTATCCTAAATAATCTGTAATTGTAAATATGTTATTTGCGGTAACATAAAACGTTACGTTATAAATTTCTGGACTGTATGATAATGATATTGTTTTAAGACGGATGTAAGAACCATCTTCTATCCATCTGTCTGAAAATCTTGAATTTCCAACAGCATCTCCATATACGGCACGTGGGATGTTTGTGTCTTGATTATCGACCGTCCAACGATTTACCGTCGCTAAACTTTGGTTAGAGAAACCTGACATAGATTCCGTTTTCCATCTTAAAGCATTGTACACATCGTTACCTTGACTGAATGAGAACACAGTTGATAGTGTCAGTTTTTTATAAGTGAATGTATTGTAAAACATTCCAGTAAAATCTGGATTAGGATTACCTATTACTACTCTATCATCTTCATTAATAACATTATCAGAGCCATTTGTATTTACAAAACGAACATCACCAGCAACAAAAGGTTGATTAAACCCTGCAAAATCTCTCCATACTAAACCATCTGCAGAAGCTTCGGCAGCATTGTTATAAATTCCGTCTGTTTTATAACCGTAAAACAACCCTAATGGACTAAATTCCTCATTTAAAATTGTAGCATTTATACCTTCTATATCAATAATTTGTCTATCACCAGGAAGTGATGTAATTTCATTTTTATAAGTAGAAATGTTACCTCCAATATCCCAAGTAAAACTAGGGGTATTGAATATACGAGCATTCATACTAAATTCTAATCCAATATTTTTAAGTCTTCCATCATTCGACATGTAACTTCCTCCCCCAAAAACAGGATCTGTTTGATTGAAGTTAATCAATCCTTCGGTTACATTGTTAAAATAATCGATGTTAAAAGATAAACGTTCGTTAAATAAACCTATGTCTAAACCTAAATTTGTTTTAGCTGTTTCTTCCCAACTAAGAGAGCTATTTCCAATATTGCCGTTTACAAGACCTGCACCTTCTAGAAATCTAGTAGAAACAAAGTAAGATTCTGCATTGTTGTTTCCAATACCATCGTTACCAGTTAAACCATAGCTAGCACGCAATTTAAGCATATCTACAGTTGCGTTGTTTGCCATAAAACCCTCGGAAGAAATTAACCAACCAGCACTAACTGCTGGAAATATACCTACCGATTTATCGTCTCCAAAACGTGAAGAAGCATCGGCAGAAATATTATAACTTACAAAATATTTATTTAAAAACGAATAATTTGCATTACCGTACATAGAACCATATTTCCAGTTACCTATACTTCCTGAAGTAACATTTGTTAATTTATCACCATCTCCTAGAGAAGTAAATTGATCATCTCCAGAGTTACCACTTGTTGAATATGAATTTTCATATTGATTTGAATTAAAACGGAACCCTACATTAAAAGAGAAATCATGAATATGATCTACATTTAATTTGTAGTTTAATCTTGTATCGTTATAAATAGCAAACAAACTTTCTGCATTTACTTTCGAGGTTCTTACCTGTGCATCTCCATACTCATTATATTCGGTAGAAAGCCCTAAATTTGGTAAAAACACATTTTGTCTGTTTTTAATATAGTTAACACCTATCAAAGAATGTATATTCATATTATTTGATATTTTGTATCCAAAATCTAAATGACCATATAAGTTATAATCTTTAGCTTGAAACGTAGCATTATCTGTAATAGCTCTAGGGTTACTAAAACCACCTATATTATCAATATCTTCATAAGATTCTGTTATAATACCATCTGCATTTGGAATAAATGGCGCTAAAAATGGTGATTTATTAAGCGCTGAATAAATTGGTGATGTACTTAATAAACCATCATCAAATAAATTACGTGTTGTATAACTTACACTTAAGTTTGTTTTTAACGACAATCTTTCAGTAATGTTTGTTTCAGCATTAAAACGGGTTGTAAACCTGTTAAAATCCGCATTAGAAACCACCCCTTGGTTAGATGAATACCCTATAGATAATCCATATTTTGCAACTTCATCTCCTCCTGTTACACGTAGGTAATACTCATTTACAAAATCGTTGTTAAATACTTCATTTTGCCAATCTGTGGCGTTATGATATTTTTGATAATCTTGAAAAGCAGGATTTTCGTTAAAATACGGTAAGTTGCTTATTTGACTGCTTGTATAACGACCCGAGTTCTTTACTTGATCTGATAAATAAGAACGGTATTGGTTATTATTCATCATTGGAAGGTTTTTAGGTGCAAAATTTAACCCTCCTTGAACATAGAAATCTATTTTGGTAGATACATCTGTGGTTTTATTGGTTTCAATTAATATAACTCCATTGGCACCTCTAGATCCATAAATAGATGCTGCATCTTTAATAACTGTAATATTAGCAATATCTTTTGGATTCATATCCGATAAAGGATCATAACTATAACCGTTTATTAAAGAGTTATTAGTAAAGGTATTTGTTTCAAGCATCATCCCATCAACTATAATTAAAGGTTGTGTAGCACCGTTTAAAGTATTATATCCTCTAATAAATATATTGGCTCCAATACCAGGAACACCCGAACGCATGATAGCTCTGGTACCGCTTATTTCTCCATTTAGTATATTCGCTACCGATTCTTTAGGTGTAGAAATATCCACTTTTTTAGTCGCTACAGCGCTCACAATAGATGCGTTTGATTGTTGTCCCACAGGCATATCAACTGCTTTATAATACGAGTTAAAATCGTTGTTATAAATTGCAATCTCCACATTTTTACGTCCTTTTAATGCAACTTCTTTGGTTTGGTGATTAGGACTGCTTATTATAAGTGTTGCTCTAGAATCTGGAATTTTTATTGAAAACTTACCATCTGTATCGGTTAGTACAGATGCAAAAGAACCTATCCTAACATTAATCCCTGCTAATTTTTGTTTACTGGCTGCATCTACCACCGATCCTGTTACAATATTCCCAGATTTAACTTGTGCTTGTAATGCCAAAGTAATCCCTAAAAATAAAATGCAAAACAGGGTATATGTATTTTTTAATTTCATCATAGTCAAATAATAATTCATATTAATTTTTGTTGGTTTATTCTACAGGTTTTAATTCTGCGTAATCAATGCCAAATCTGCGATCGTATAGTATTAACTCTGGCTCACTAACATCAACAAACACTTTTAATTTTACAGAATAATTATTGTTTACTTCCTTATTTATATATACTGGTATATCGAATACATCCCCTATTTGTATAACACCATCTTCTTGATTGCCAACTTCTATAGCGGGTATTTGTTTAACCACTTTGTTTTTATTAGCATCTGTATAACTAAACTCAAATCTTAATTTAGTCTTTTTAGAAGCTCCTACAGGTACAAATTTTAAGTGTAAGGTGTAACTCGCTGATAATACATTGGTAAAAGCTATTTCGAAATAGTTATTAGTTGATCCAGCATTTGGATTTTGGTCTAAACTAACCGTATTATAAAATAAACCTGATGAAGATGTACTGAATTTTTTCTGAATTGTTAAAGCGACTATATCACCAATGGTTCTTCTTTCAGCATTTTCAATTTCATAACGTATATTTTTATAAATTAAACTTTTTGGATCATAATTTAATTGATTAACAACAAATACATTACCATTACTTAAAGCTACATTTTCTGTAATACTACTTGGGTCTAGGGTTACTAAACCTCCTGTCGTGGTATATATTGGTGTGCCACTTAAATCGTTAATTTCTTCTGCTGTACCTAAAAAATTCAAATTACTAAATATGGTTCTATCCGTATTTGCTTTTATAGAATCGGCAACAGGATAGTTATAGAAATCTTTAAACGTATCATAAATACCCGTATAAGCAGGTTCTGTTAAACCAATAAAGGTATAACGTCTTTCTTCAGAACTTAAATCCCCAATGGTTTTAAAGAAGGTGTTTGATGGTATAAAAATAGAATCGTAAACAGATTGCCCTAATGAGTTTGTTCCTGTTTTAACACTATTTTGTTCATCGAAAATCGTTTCGTTGTATTGTGTAAGAAATTCCATTAATGAAGGAAATTCACTAGCATTATTATTAAGGTATCCCCAAATATTTGGACTAACTAGCAAAACTTCGTTAATAGTATGCAAAACACCATTGGCAGTTAACATGTCTTTATCCTTTAAATTTAGACCACCAAAAGTTGAGGTTCCATTTGCATTGATAAACTGAACATATTTATTATTAAACATCTTTACCAGTACATCTGGATTACTTGATGTGTTATAAGAGAATGAGCTTACATGATTCCCAATGAGTTCTTTTAATAAATCTGGATTGTTTAATATGGTACTAGACACTTCTGCAAAAGCAGCATTAGTTGGTGCCCAAACAGTAAACGCCTGCGATGTTTGTAATTGACTACTGTACCCGGTTTGCTCTAAATAGGTAACAAATGTTGAATATTCTGGGTTTTCAGACAGTACAGTTAATATACTCTTTTCCAATCTTGAGTCTTGCTGGTCGTAATGGTCATCCCAAGCTTCTTCTTTACAGCTAACTGTAAGGAAAATACAAACGATTACCAGTAATCGACTGAAATTAAATATGCAAATGTTTTTGTTCTTCATTATAAATTGTTTAATTATTCTTTTCTTAATATGAAGGAATCCAATGGGTTATCCAAATTGGATTCCTTCTAGTTTAATAGTTTCTAATCATTATAACAGTTTGAATCGTCAGCTGGTGCATTATCAACCACAGGTATCCATTCTATATAATCTAAAGGGCTACCTCCTGCCTTAACAGCTGTAAACCTAATAACGTGACTCTTTTGTTCTGGGCATAGTAACTCTTTAGTAATAATAAACCTACTTGCTGCACCAGTATCATATTGACTTACACCTGCATTATTGGTAATACATTTGTAACCATGTCTCCATCCATTAGCTTCCATAAGTGTTTCATCTGGAAATCCTTTTTTAGCATCATTTTTTGTTAAATCATACAGAGAACCAATTGGTTCACCATCCCAATATACTTGAAGAATTGCTCTAGCATTGTTCCCACCATTACTAGATACTAACATTTCATATTTTCCTTTAGGTATTACTGGTGTATCAAATTCTATCCAAGAATAACCACCAACATCTAAAACGTTATTGTTTAAGTTTATCCTGTTTGATTGTTGTAAATAGCGTCTATTAGCTTCTGGATACCATCTTATACCTGCATAGGTCCCACCTGGATATCCTGTGCCTGCTTTAACTAATTTAGATTGGTATTCGGGTTGGTCGCTAACCACATCAAAAATAATGTGCTTTGCTTTTGGTGTAAATACGGTAAGTAATCTGTTTACAGAATGGTAAACCCCGTTTTTAGCAGGATAGTTACTTTCACTAATAATTAATGACGTCCAGGTATCATTCTCTCCTGTTTCGCTTTCATTTATTTTAAGTTCTGTATCTGTTTTAAATGATTTCCAAGCATTTCTTGTTAATACGGTATTTATAAACGCATCATCCGGAAAATTCCTAGAATACAAGAAGTTTTGAGTGGCATGGTATGCAACAAACCTGTTCAATTCATTTTCTGGATTGGTAAAATCAGTATCATTAGGTGAAAATCTCTCTACCAAATCATTAAACGAATTGATACCTTCTTGAGCGTAAATAACATCAGATTCAGCTAAAATGGTAAAGTTTGTTTTTGAACCAAACTCATTAAAAATAACCGAAAACGTATCATAATAACCTGTTTGTTTTAACGCTTCAACAAAAATGGTGTGTTTACCAGCTTTATCCAAAACGACAGGTACTGGATCTACATAAGGATCTAACACACCGTTTATAGTATGAATAATACCATTACTAGCACTTATGTCGTACTCTTCCAGTCCTACAGTACGGTTAATTTCTACGTTAGCTATACCGCCTCCTTTTAAAAAGGATGTGGTAAGATAATCGCCAGTATACGTTGTATCTGCAAGCCTTCCTTCTGTAAAGCCACTAGTTCCTCTAGCGGTTTTTATGGTTTGAAATTTTACAACTAGTTTTAAAAATTCAATATCTTCTGGGTTCGTTATTTCGCTTACAGATTCTACATTAAATTTTTCTTTTATATAGGCTTTAACAGCCTCGTTAGTTGGTGCAAAACAAGTATAATTTCCGTAGCTTTTAAAAGCATTGTAAAAGTCTGTTTTTTCTAAAATTTCTATATAAGAAGAAAACTTCTCTGGGTTAGCTTCTAATGTTTGAATAATTGTCATATCATCACTGGTAAAGAACGTAGTTCCATCCAGTTTATCATCGCAACTAACTATGCTAAGCAATATTAGTACAATCCCTCCTGTCCAAGCAATAAATTTATTTGTTTTCATAACAATATGAGTTTTGAATTAAATTAGGGTTAAATGTTTTTTTTTAATACAATGGAGAATAAAATAAGGCGCTGAAAATTGCTTATATTGTTTTGGAGTACTGCTAACCTTGCTTTCTCCTTCACAAGGTTAGGTACTACTTTAAGCTTTTGAAATTTACTTTGCCATATTTCTAATACTCATTTTAAATTTTTAATTATTTATCTTATTAAATTACAGGATCTTAAATTCTTAATTTCCTAACTTCCATCTCCACTAGGAGGGCAAGAAGAATCATCGGCCGGCGCATTGTCTATAACAGGAATAAACTCTATAAAATCTAAACCTCCATTACCTGCTTTAATCGCTTGTAACCTCACAACATGGCTTTTTTGTTCTGGACATAATAACTCTTTGGTTATAATAAACCTGTTTTTATTACTATTGTCATATTGGATATTACCTTTGTTATCTGTAATACATTTATAACCATGACGCCATCCATTAGACTCCATTATGGCTTCATCTGGCCAGCCTATACTTGTTCCTTTTTTAGTCATATCAAAAAGGGATCCTATTGGCTCACCATCCCAATATACTTGTATTATAGCCCTGGCGTTGTTACCTCCATTACCTAATATCAACATTTCATATTTTCCTTTAGGTATTATTGGGGTATCAAATTCAATCCAAGCATAACCACCAACATCAAAAAATGAGTTTTTATAGTTAAGTTCTTTACCACGTTTCCAAAAACGTCTAGTACCTTCAGGATACCACCTTACACCCGAATAAACATCGCTAGTATATTGCCCACCACTTTTCACTATTCCCTGTTGATATTCAGGTTGGTCTGTTACCAAATCAAAAATAAGGTACTTCGCTTTTGGTGTAAAAATGGGCATTAATTTATCTACTGTATGATAAACGCCATTTTTAGCCGGCAGGTTGCTTCCTGCACTTATTAAAGATGTCCAGGTATCATCAACACCAGTTTCTGTTTCATTTATTTTAAGTTCTTTATCTGTTTTAAAAACTTTCCATGCATTTCTTGGTAATATGGTTGTTATAAAACCTTCATTAGGAAAATTTATTGAATACAAGAAATTTTCGGCTACATGATAAGCAACAAATCTATTTAATTCGTTTTCAGAGTCGCTAAAATCTAAAGCACCTGGTGATATTCTATTTACCAAATCATCAAAAGAATTAATACCTTCTTGAGCATAAACTTCGTCTGATTCTGCTAAAACGGTAAAACTATTTTTTGAACCCGTCTCATCATAAATAACAGAAAGTTTATCAAAATAACCTGTTTGCTTTAAGGCCTCAACAAAAATAGTATGCTTGCCTGCTTTTTCCATAACAACAGTTACCGGATCTACATAAGGATGTAATACACCATTAATAGCATGAATAATACCGTTAGTAGCTTTTATATCGTATTCCGTCAAACCAACTTCTCTGTTAATTTCAACATTAGCGATACCACCACCTTTTAAAAATGAGGTTGTAAGGAAATCTCCTGTATAAGTGGTATCTGAAATTCTTCCTTCAACAAAACCACTTGTACCTCTACCAGTTGGTATGGTTTGAAATTTCACAACTGTTCTTAAATATTCAATATCTTCAGGACTGCTAATTTCAGCAACCGTTTCTACATTAAATTTTTCTTTTAAGAAGGTTTTTACAGCTTCATTTGTTGGTGCAAAGCAGGTATAATTCCCATAACTTTTAAGGGCATTATAAGATCCTGTTTTTAATAGAATCTCAACGTAAGACGAAAACACCTCTGGATTTGCTTCCAACGTTTGAATAACACTCAAATCATCTGATGTAAAGTACGTTGAATCTTCCAGTTTGTCTTTACACCCTACACTGACGACCATAATTAATACGGCCATGCTTAGCCAAGTAATAAATTTATTAGTTCTCATAATATATAGTTTTAATTTAGTTTTAGTTTTTTTGTATTAGTTTTCGTAATACGGATTTTGAATTAAATTAGGATTCAAATTAATCTCATTTTGATAAATTGGTAAATAATAAGATTCTGTATCTGTATAATAACTTAAAATTTGATCATAATCATCAGGACCCGCTTTCTCAAATGCCAAATCTAGCATAAGATACTGATTTTCAAAATTATTTCGCTTAGCAAAGCGTAATAAATCGTACCATCTTTTACCTTCAAAGGCGAATTCTTTTTGGCGCTCTACTAATAAAGCACTTAACAAATCGCCCTCTGATTGAGCTGCTTCTAATGGAATTCCCGTTGCACGTTCATGTACTTGGTTTATAAGCGTATAGGCTTTATCTAAATCTTTATTATCTGTAGATAAAATATAGGCTTCTGCTTGCATTAATAAAACATCGGCATATCTAAAAAATATCAGTGTGTTATAAAACTGATCTTCAGCTCTATAAAAACCAAGATTATTTACGCCTGCATACTTAAATACACTGTTAAAGTCTCTATCAAAAGTACCAAGGTTTCCTCTTACATCATCTGGAAAATCGCTATACAATTGTTGTATTCCGTTATATGGTAAATATGTAGGATTCCCATAATAAAATGAATTTTTTAAAGTAGTATTGATATCACTAAATTGAAGTTCAAAAATGCCTTCCTGAGAATTGCCTTGGAAAAATATACTATCAAACCAATCTGCACCATTCACTAAACTGTACTTATTTAAGGCTACAAGTCGGTTAGTAGCATCAATACATTTATCGTACTGCTCATCCCATAAATAGATATCGGCTAAAATTGCTAATGCAGCTCCTTTAGTCATTTTACCTTTATCGTGTGCGGTAGATTGTGCAAAGCCTAAACTAAGCCCATCTACTGCTGCTTCAAGATCTGCTGTAATTTGTGCTATAATTTCTTCCTCTGTGTTTTTTGGAGGATAAAAATCTGCTTCTGTACTTGATGTAGCAATTAACACCAATGGTACTTCTTTAAAGTTTTTTACAAGTATAGAATATACCAAAGCACGAATGGTTATGGCTTCAGCTTTAATTCTACTTAACTCTTGTTCAGAAAAAGACAAATCGTTTGCTTGAGCCTCATCTGCAAAAGTTAAAACTAAATTACAATGGTTAATGGTTTTGTAAAAACTACTCCAATCAACAAATCCATTAGCAGGGAACATGTAGTTTTTTAGCATGTTCAAATAGTTGTTTCCTGCTCTAGCAGAAACCAGCATTTCACCTCTTAATTCTCCCCACAATAATACTCTCTCAGTAAAAGCGGACTGGTTCATTGAGGCATAACACCCTGCAAGAGCCGCAGAAACCTGTTCTTTGTTTTTCCAAAACTCTTGTTGTATTAAACTATCTTGTGGTTCCAATTCCAAATACGTATCACATGAAAACAATGTTATAAAAAGTATTGGAATGATTGCGTATATTTTAATTATGTTTCGTTTCATAATATTTTTTAAATGTTTCAGTTTAGAATGACAAATTAACCCCTAAAGTTATTTGTTGAGATCTTGGTGTTTGACTGTCATCAAAACCAATTTCTTTCCAGTTACTACTATTACCTGTTTCTGGATCTGGTCCAGAATATTTTGTAAAGGTTAACAAGTCGTTTCCTGTAATAAATACAGATGCACTATTAAAGTTAATTTTTTGTAAAAAAGCTTTTGGCAAATCGTATTTAAAGGTAATATATTTCATTCTTAAGAAAGAAGCATCTTCAAGAAAACGATCTGACCCCAGTGTGTTTACTGGGCTATTTAAAACAGCTCTAGGAATATCGGTTACATCTCCTTCAAACCTCCAACGGCGTAAAACTGCTGTACTTTGGTTATCATAACTATCCATACTTTCAGTTTCCATTCTAGCAATATTTATAACTTTTTGGTTATATCTAAAGTTAAAGAATGCATTTAAACTTACGTTTTTATACCTAATTGTTGGACCGAAACCACCGTACATTAAAGGGTTGGCATTACCAAGATAAACAACATCTAAACCATCTATACTACCATCTTTATTTACATCTTCGTACTTAGCCTCACCTGCTTGAAACGCTCTACTTTCATTGAACACCATTGTTTTAGGCACACCATTTAAATCGTAAATGATCTCCCCACTTCCATCGCGTGCAACCAATTCATCAGTTGTGCTATACACACCTAAATAACGGTAACCATAGAAAGAGCCAATAGGGTTTCCTTCTATAATTCGTTTTAAGTAACCATCTTTACCAGTAGATCTAAAATCACCAGCTTCATTATCATCTGCTTGCGTAATTTTTGTAATAAGGTTTTCATTACGGGCAACGTTGAAGTTAAACTCCAATGAAAAATCTTCGGTTTGAACTATTCGCGTTCTTACACTTAACTCGAAACCTCTATTAGTAATATTTCCTAGATTAAGATAAGGTACACTTGAAAAACCTGATGTTGAAGGTATCTTAGTATTTTTACCTAATAAATCTTTAGTTTCTTTTTCATAAAACTCTAAATCTCCACTAATGCGGTTATCCAAGAAGGAATAGGTAAGCCCTAAGTTTTTTTGTATGATGGTTTCCCATCTTAAATCGGTTAACTCCATATTATCTGGTAATACGGGACGCTCGCCAAGATAATTATAATTATAAGTAGAATACGTATTGTATTGACCGTAGTTAAAGTTTGGTGAGTTACCATTTACACCATAACTAGCTCTAAGGCCTAACTCATCAATAAATTCAAAAGATTTCATGAAAGGTTCATCTGAAAATATCCATTTAGCTGCTATACTAGGAAACGTTCCATATCTATAGCTACTACCAAATTTCGAGTTTCCTTCGGAACGCACACCTCCACTTAAGATATAACGATCTAAATATTGGTAATTAAACGCAAAGTTATAAGCCAAAGACCTGTTTTGTGTGAATGTAGATTGCAATGAATTTCCAGAACCTTCTATTCTAGTTTGTGCAATAGGTGTTTGTATTAAACTACTAGGTGAATTACTAGTTTCTATAGCATATCCTTGACTTGTTTTTTCATACGTTTGAATCAGTCCACTTGCAAAAATAGAATGATTTTCACCTAATTCTGGATTCCAAACCACCTTGTTTTCCGTACGCATTACAAAAAATTCTGCATCAGAAAATGTAGCTTGGTTAGCATTAGCATTTGTCCATGCTGCACCAAAAGCGGCTTCAGGAATAAAACTTGAAGATTTATCTGTATTAATATCGAATGCCACATAGCCATCGAACATTAATTGCTTCATTGGCGTGTATCTAAGTCTAAATAATGGTGATATTCTATTATTTTCTGTATTCGTTTTTGATAATTTTGCCATGGCTACAGGATTATAATAAGTAGATCCGTTACCTTGAAATGCATCTGAAGGTGTAAAATACACATCGGTTGGGTTTCCAAATTCATCTATTTCGTAAATAGATTGATTAGGCATCTTTTTAAGAGCCAATTCCCTAATTCCTATTTTATTCAATGTAAAGGACTTATCTAACGATCCATGCGTATAAGACAATTCAGTAGAAATCTTAATTTTATCTGATATGTTGTAATCTAAAACGGTTCTGGTTGTAAATTGCTCCAAATTACTCCCTAGTGTAGTACCTTGTTGGCTTTTGTAACTTCCAGAAACACGGTAAGCAGATTTTTCACCACCACCAGATACACTTAAAAAGTTTTCGTGTGTATTACCTAATTGGGTAATTTCGTCAAGCCAATCTACATTTTTGTTATACAGGTTGTATTGTTCGTAACTTGGATCGTACTCAATTTGTGGACGACTCACTAAATCGTTCACTGCAGTAAGCTCTTCTTTTATTAAGGTTGAGTATTGGTCACCATTTAACATTGGTATACCTTTTGGCTGCCACCCCACACTACCTCTGTAACTATAAGAAAATCTAGCTTTACCTTTTGCACCTCTTTTTGTTTTAATAAGTAAAACACCATTAGCTGCACGCGAACCATATTGAGCGGTTGCTGCGGCATCTTTTAATACTGAAATTTCCTCAATATCATCAGGTGATACCCCAATCATGGCTGCATATTGTTGTTCATCAGCAGAACCAAAATCGAAAAGAGCATCAATTTCTGTTTCAAAAGGCACACCATTAATAACTATTAAAGGTTCTGAAGATGCGTTTAAGGAAGAAGTTCCACGAATTCTTATGGACATTCCTGCACCAGGCTCACCAGAACTCGCTACAATATCAACACCACTTAAGCGTCCTTGTAACTGATCGACAATACCTGCAGAAGCCGTTTCACTAATCGCTTTCATATCTACAGTTTCAATAGCTGTAGCTATACGGCGTTTATCTATTTCAAAATCACCTGTAGAAACCTTTCTGGTGCCTCGTATTACAATAGCATCCAATTCAGAGATATCCTCTTTTAATGCAACATTAAATTGGGTCTTTGTTCCTGGAACTAATTGTTTAGTGACAAAACCTACATAAGAAAAGGTTATGGTATTATTTTGGTCTGAGACTCTTAAGGAATAATTACCGTTAAAATCTGCAACCACACCATTAATGATACGATTATTTTTATCTTTTTCAGCAATTGTCGCTCCAGCCAAGGGCATATTGTCTGATTCTGAGGTAATTACACCTGTTATAATTGTTTTAGACTGTGCTGACATGTTGTACATTGAAAACAATGCAAACACTATTATTAAGGCATATGAATATGACTTGTGTATATCCTTCATATTAATCAAGCTTTTATGTTTTCTATTTTAAATAATTTTCAATTTCGTGAATGACTACTCTATTAGACAATATATTAGTCAAAGCGCCTGTTTCGGTAATTACCGCTCCAGTAGTAGCATTTTTTACTGTTAAATTTGATGGAACATGGCTGTTTTCAAATAAAAACTGATCATAAACTGGCACAAAGTCTATTACTTTACCAAAGTACATGGACGAAAATGTTCCTGCAGTGATACCATTGGTAGCAATTGCTTGTTGTATAAAATGTTTTTTAGCAAAATTTAAAAGATCTTGCTTAGCAATAGCCAATTCTAGAGGCGTTAAACCACTTAAATTATTTGGGTCTAAAATAACGCCATCTGCTATAGCTTGCTCAATGGCACTATTATTTGGTGCCAATAAAGTAAATGTACGAGATAAGTTTAGGAAACTTATCAATTTGTCATCAGAAACGTTAGGTATTGCCACTAAAGCATCAGCTGCTGTAAGTACCTCGATAAAGCGTGAAAACGTTGTTGAGTTTTCAACTAAAGCACCATATGTAAATACTAATGGTCTTTCAATAGCATGAGACATATCATAAAACTTACCATTGTCTGTATCTCTAACAGATACAACTAACGCAGGATCGTTTCTAGAGATATCACCTCCACCAGCAACTTGATTTCCTTGAGATCCATAAATAAATTCTCCACTTTTTGTTTGATAATAGTTATTATCAGTAAGATCTACATTTGCTTCTACTATTTGGTTTAGAACGATATCTTGCAACGTTGTAGTTACATAGCTCACATCTGCAGAAGTAGGACTATTCATATCTAACGGATAAAGACGATCAACTACTCCATTCTCTTTCACTTCAATTTGTATTACAGATAAGTCTGGAAGATAATCTACTACCGTTATTGTTCTTGTCGCACTATTTGGATCTTTTATGTCGATAAATTGATCATTCTTAATACCAAATATTGAAAATTGAGTACTAACACTTTGCAATGCGTTATCAATTTCTGCATCTTGTACTGCTTTCAGCATGATGGTATATTCAGGATCTAATAATAATGGGCCTAAAATGGTTGAGAAATTGGCGTTTTCATAAACTTTATTAACACCTACAAAAAACCCATTACTACAAAACTTTTGATCTACAACATCTTCTATTTTATAATTTACCGGATTTAAACCTACGTTTAAAACTTCGGAGCCTTGATTACTTGGGCATAAATCCCAAAAATCTGTAAAGAAGAATGTACTAAGAAATTTACCAAGAACATCCAACGGCATATCATCATACGAGCTATAAAACTGCCCAAGTATGCTATCTCCTAATAAGTATTGCTCTAAAGCATCATTAGTTGGTACTGCTAAACCTGTTCCGTTTGCTAAAGTTCTATCTACGTTATTAAGTAGTTTGGGATACGATTCATCATAAGGGTTGAAGGGTAAATTATTTAATGTAATTCCTGTTGAAAATAATAAATTATAAATTGTTTCCGTTTCACCAGTAACTTCATTTACAACATCACCTCTTTCTTTTAAAAATGCAAATCGTTCTAATAAACGTTTAAAAGTGGTGTATTTTTCACCATACTCTTCTGAAGTAAGGTTTTGATATTGAGTTTTTCTTGGTTCAATAACCTTGTCTAAAGCATAAATCATCCCGTTTTCTGCCACAACATTAGTTTGAGATACGTTAGCATCAAATACTTTCATCCCATTTTCGGTAAACGTTTCGCCTGGGAATAAAAATGAATAATCGGAGGTTTGAAAACGTGGTTTAGCATCAAAGTAAGGTTGTAGAAAAAAAGCGGTTGGTTTAATTCTAAGATAACTTTCTGCTACTTTATAAACACCGTCTGGAAATTTATTTTCAGTTGGATGTAAATTATAATCTGCTGTATTTATTTCTACAATAGTATCTCTATACTGTGTATCACGCTTAAAATTACTACCAGCATAAAAACCGGTATTATTTACCCCATAGGTTAAGGTCGTTGTGTTCCAACCACTAATAATGATTGAATACTGTACTAAATGCAACAATCTGCTAGATGGAATATCATCAACAGTTGTATAACCTTCTTCTTGCATAAATTTTTCAAAAGCTTCATCCGTAGGAGCAAAAACAGTCCAAGATCCTCCTTTTACTAGTGGCTCTTTATATTCTGTTTTATCAAGGCATTGCAAATAGTAATTAAAATTCCCCATCGATTCTAGCTGTGTATAAATAGTACCCGCCAAATCACTTGGTCTTGCATATTCTAGCGGATCAGGCTTACAGCCAAAAGTTGACATAATTATGAGCAACATAATTATACTTGTTCTTTTTGTTATTCTTTTTACCATATTTTAATGTAATTGAGATTAGTAAAAAATTTCATGTAATTAGTTTTTGTTTTTACTGTTAATATTAGTTTAATTAAAGTTAGCAATATTTTAACATTAGGTTATTGTAAATGTTAATTTTTGTTAATGCAATTTGGGAAAAACTACAGCCTTATTTAATAAATTATGGTTCTTATATAATAAATTATCGCCCTTTTTACTTCATTTTTATAGCATTTCCCTAATATTTACCTGCAATGAGATGGTTTTAATGTACTTTCTTACTCAGAAAAAATTTTGACTAAAAATTAAAAAAAGAAATATAATTCTCTTTGCATCCCACATATAACCTATAGCATTTTCTTTATAGGTTAAATTACGCAATTATCCGCAAATTTCAAAGGATATATATCATACGAATCCAACTAAATAGCACATTTTCAGACAAATAAATTCATCATCTTCTCCATTATAAATATTGAAACCGTTTGATGGATAATTCTTAAGCAATAAACGTGTTAAAATATTGTAATTTCTTTTTTTTATTACAGATTTTTACCTCAAAAATACTATTGTTGGCTATTAAATTCTCTTTGTTATTAAAATACAAAAAGGCTGTATGAAAAGTGTATTGTATTTACTTTGTCAGGTTGAGCTTGTCGAAACTGATATTGATTATCAGTAAGTCAAAATATTTCGACAAGCTCAATATAACATAGAGTTACACTTTTCAGACAGCCTCTGAAGATTAACTATATTTTATTAGAAGTTTTGTGTTATAAATCTAATGATTTAATGCCTAAAGAAGTTAATAATAAACCTCTAATACATCGGCATTACTTGCTTTTAATACAATATCATTTATAGCTGCTGGTAAAAAGATGGTTTCACCTTTTGCCACTGTGTAAGTTTTACCGCTACAAACCAAATCTAAAGACCCTTCTACACATATGTAGATAACGAAAGAGTCTAAATCTGTAAAATCTTTTTTAATGTCTCCTTGGATGTTTAAAATATTGGTTTTAAAATATGGAGAATGCACTAAGGTATTTGTTGCGTTTTCAGCTATTGTATAATTAGTTTTGTAATTACTATCAAAACTATAATCTATCACATCTACCGCTAAATCGGTATGCAATTCCCTAGTTTTACCTGTGGTTGCATCTACACGATCATAATCGTAAATTCTATAGGTAATATCAGATGTTTGCTGAATTTCCGCTAACATAACACCTGCACCAATGGCATGAATACGCCCCGTTGGAATGTAATAAGTATCACCCTTAGAAACAGTATCGTTATTTAATACTTCTAAAATTTTACCCGTTTCTAATGCTTTTATATAGGATGCTTTATCAACTTTTTGATTAAATCCAACTATCAATTCAGCATCTTTTTCAGCTTCCATAACATACCACATTTCATTTTTACCAAACGAATTGTGACGTTGTTTAGCGATCTCATTACTAGGATGCACTTGAATGGATAAAGGTGTTTTAGCGTCGATAAACTTAATTAGCAATGGAAATTCTTCACCAAACGTTTTGTAAACATGAGCTCCAACAACCTCTTCTTTAAAATCTTTAATTAAATCTCTTAAAGATTTTCCGGCTAAAGGACCTTCGCTTACCAGCGTTTCATCGCCTTTCACATCTGAAATCTCCCAGGATTCGCCTATGTTTTCTTCAGTATAGTTTTTATTCAATACTGTTTTTAATTTATTTCCTCCCCAAATTCTATATTTAAAAAGAGGTGTGAATTTTATTGGATATAATGTCATGCTATTGCTTTTTTTTTATTTTTTTAAAACAACTTCTAAAGGGTTATTAATTTTAAGTGCAAATTCGTCTAAATATTTTTCCCATGATGCTTTAGTAGGATATTGGTTTGATTTTTTCCAAGCAAAACCGGCGTAATATACCACTTTATTGTTATCTACTTTTAATTGTGAATATAAATTACTTCTGTCTTTCATTGAGGTTACATAATATTCTGAAGCTATCATGTTCTCTTTTTTGGCAACAATGGCGGTTCCAATTTCTGAATCGAAGTAATTAGGTTCCCAATAAGAAATCCAACCTTTCTCA
This sequence comes from Mariniflexile fucanivorans, assembly GCF_004341235.1. Classification (GTDB taxonomy): domain Bacteria; phylum Bacteroidota; class Bacteroidia; order Flavobacteriales; family Flavobacteriaceae; genus Mariniflexile; species Mariniflexile fucanivorans. Next base: position 383,627 of record NZ_SLUP01000004.1, on the reverse strand, counting down.
GGGTTTTCAGTTATTTCACCATCATTTTCATGAAGTGTTAAACCTACCGATAGCACATCGGTTCCTGTAACGTGAATTTCAAATTTTGAAAAATTGTTTCCATAATCCAATGAAATATGCTTTTCTTCAGTAATTTTTTGTCCATCTGCATCCCAATCTGCATAATTTAAAACAAAACTTGTTCTAATGGGACCATTAGTAATGGTTTTCCATTCGGTGAAATTTTTTGAAATATAATAAGTTGAATCTTTTTTTACAGCGGTTCCACCCACACCCCTACTTGAGCCTACGTGGAAATTATCTAAACCTTCACCGTGGTCTTTATGATAATATCCTATTTCTTTAACATTTGCAGCATACCATTTATTAATAATAGGATAGTCTACTTTTTTTAACCAAGCATCAATTCCAGAAGATAACGTACCACCTGGAACAGAATCTTCTATCATTTTCTGTGCTGTTGGCCCGTAGGTTCTAAAAGCTACTTTGTTATTTTCCCATGCGTAATCATCTGTACGTTCTGGAACAAATCGCGAATAGCAGTATTCCTTGGCCACAGGTGCTGTGCCAGCTTCGACCAAAACTAACTCGTATTGTTTTTCAGAATTAGGTTCTAATTTAGGTTGAAACAACAATACATCTGCAGCTCCATCACCATCCTGATCTACAAATTGAGATACAACAAGCACTTGTTTTAACTTATCTCGCACCTCTACGGCTTCAAAATTTTGGTTTTCAGTTAAATTTAAATCTGCTTTTAAAATTTCTACCGTTTCAAAAGCACGCGGAATATCTAAATTATTTTTAACAGTAATAACTGCATTTCCTTTTTGCTTTACTCCACAACTCAAAAATGTTGTAATTACTAAGGCACATACATAAAATAAACTTTTTTTCATCTTAATTTTCGTTTAAAGGTTTTCCTATAGTTGCTAAAATTCCACCGTCAACATACATAACGTGACCGTTTACAAAATCGCTGGCTTTTGAACTTAAAAAGATCGCTGCTCCAACCAAATCGTTTGGGTCACCCCATTTTGCTGCTGGGGTTCTATTAACAATGAAATCGTTAAATGGGTGTCCCGCTACCCGAATGGGTTCTGTTTGCGAAGTTGCAAAATAACCGGGACCTAAACCATTTACTTGAATGTTATATTTGGCCCATTCAGTAGCCATATTTTTAGTTAACATTTTAAGCCCGCCTTTGGCTGCTGCATAAGCACCAACTCGATCTCTACCTAACTCGCTCATCATCGAACAAATGTTAATCACTTTTCCTTGCTTTCTTTTCACCATGTTTTTAACCACATGTTTAGAGACGATAAACGGACTCACCAAATCGATGTCTATTACATCTCTAAAATCGGCTACTTCCATTTCCAACAATGGTGTGCGTTTAATAATTCCTGCGTTATTGATTAAAATATCTATAGCACCAACTTCAGCTTCAATTTTAGCGATGGCTTCTATAACTGCTGCTTCATCAGTCACATTAAATTTATAACCTACGGCTTTAATACCTTCTCTTTGATGTTCAGCAACAGCTGCATCAATTTTCTCTTGAGAAGAATTGCCATTTACAATAATAGTGGCACCCGCCAACCCCAAGCCTCTTGACATGGCCATTCCTAAGCCATGGGTGCTTCCTGTTATTAATGCTACCTTTCCTTTTACATCAAATAAACTAACGCTCATATATTTATCTTAGATCGACTATTTTTGCAACATCCATATCACCATAATCTAAATTTTCTCCTGCCATTCCCCAAATAAAGGTATAATTAGATGTTCCTGATCCTGAATGAATAGACCATGGTGGTGAAATAACTGCTTGATCATTTTGCATCCAGATATGGCGTGTTTCTTGTGGTTCGCCCATAAAGTGACAAACAGCTTGATCTTGTGGAATATCCAGATAATAATAAATTTCCATTCTACGGTCGTGAACATGTGCTGGCATCGTATTCCATACACTACCAGTTTTTAATTCTGTCATTCCCATTTGTAATTGGCATGTGGTAACAATACCACCAATAATCATTTGATTTACCGTACGATGGTTAGCAGTTTCTAAAGACCCTAATTCCAGTTTGTTCGCTTCTGCTTTACTCACTTTCTTTGTTGGATAATTGGTATGTGCCGGTGCCGAATTAAAATAGAATTTAGCAGGGTTTTTAGCGTCTTCACTTGCAAAAACAACTTCTTTATTCCCCATACCTACATAAAGCGCATCTTTTAAACCTAATTTATGCACAGTTCCATCAACAGTAATGGTACCATTGCCCCCTACGTTTATAACACCTAACTCTCTACGCTCTAAAAAATAAGGCGCTTTTAATGGATCGATGGTTTCCAGTTTTAATGTTCCTGCAACAGGTACTGCAGATCCAGCAATATAACGATCGTAATGAGTATATGTTAAAATAATTTTATCTGTTTGCATTAAGTTATCGATTAAAAACTCATCGCGCAACTCTTTAGTATCGTACTTTTTTACCGCTTGCGGACTTGATGCATAACGGCTTTCATAAATTGTACTCATTTTTATTGTTTTTTATTTATTAATATTTTTTATTAATTGATTTGATTCTAATTGAAAATACCTCCATTCAGAAATGTTTCTAATTAAATCATCTTTTTCATTTCAACCATAAATTTTAAATTATTTAGCAAGTGAAATTTTGGTTATAATTTAAATATGCAATCCATAAGCTTCCATTTTTCTCCTGGTTTAGAGTTTGGCAATGCTTTTTGATAGTCCCACATAAGGGTTTCCCATTTTTGAACGGTTTCATTCTTAGAATCCATTTCTCCTTTTTTTTCTAATGAAAAGGAATCTTTAGCTTCCACTATCATAAACAACCGATCTTGAACTAAATAAATCTCAGCATCCATAATCCCAGAATCTTTAATACTTTCTAGAATTTCTGGCCATACATTTTTATGATAACCAGCGTATTCATTTATTAAATTTTGATCATTTTTAAGATCGAGTGCAAAGCAATAGCGTTTCATTTAAACTAAATAATTATTCATTGATTACACAAAAATAACATAGATACTGATGAATCTATTACAAAACCCCTGTATTTCTAATGCTATTTTATTTTATACACCTTAAAGTTATCTGCCGTCATGTGGTTGTTAACTGTTCTAAAGCCGAAATAACCAGATGTATAAGGGTTGGCGTCTTCCAGTTCTGCCAACAAAACGTCATCTCTAAAATACTGAATAATACCGTCGTTCGCAATAATTTTGATGTGATAGGTTTTATTAGGCTCTAGCATGTATTTAGAATCCTTTAAATCGTGTTGCGGTAACAAAGGGCGTTCACCATTACCAACATATCTTCTAAATCGAGTTGTTCCATTATCGTTACCACCAACTCCCATATAATAAAGTTTCAAAGAGTCATAATTTGAAAATTTACCACCTCTTTTTTCTGAATTAGCGAATAAGTTATTTGGGTTTTCAGGATCTGTAGCCATCCAAAAACAATTTAAATCGGAAACACGATCATTTGGACCCCCGTTTTTAATCATAAATACATCGTATTCAATCATAATCGGACCTTCAAATTTTTTATTTAACCAAACGGTACACCCAGAAACATCATCAATTTCTAACTTACTGTTTTTTACTTCTACAGTTCCTTTTGGCATTTGTTCAACTACCCAATTATCCAAACCGTTATCAAAATTTTCTTGAAAAATCAACTCGGTTTTTAAGGTTTCGCCTTTAATACTTACTGTACTTTTTTTACTGGAACAAGCACTTAAAAAAATCAACAAAAGAGATACCATACATATAGCAGCTCCTTTAATTTTATTTAATTTTAAAAAATTCATTTATTTTATTTGTTTAATTAATACCACACTCCATGGGGTAAGTTCTTGATTGATGGTTAACACACCATTTTTATCTGCTTTCAAATAAACGGTTTTCATGGTATTTGCATAATCTTTCATTACTTTAATTTCTTCTCTTGTAGGTGGTTCTGGTTTACCCACTTCTTCCCAAAAGTTATGAATATTCCCGTGGTCTTTATCTAAAATTTCTACTACAAAATTACTTCCTGCTTTTAATCCTTTTAAAGTGAAATTAAGTTTTTTAGCAGTTCCCGTTTCACGTTTATCTGAACCAGCGGGTACCGCATTTTCATATTCTTTAGGATAATTATAAGCTAAAGCAATAATGTTATTATTCTTAGAATTTTTGCTAACGAAAAGATAATCATCTTTATACAATTTTTCATCACCTAATTGATGCAACATGCGGTATGCGTGGTAGGATGGTTTTACCAACCCTTGAAAATTAATCATCCCAAAACCACCGTGAAAAATGCTTGATGCGCCCCCTTTTTCTTCAAAAATATCGGTAAATGTCCATAATGCTAATGAATTTGTTAACCCAATACAATCTAAATTTGATTTTACAATATAAGTAGCAGCTGGAAGTCTATCGTGCATAGGATCTCTACTACTCGGGCTTGTATGCCATTCCGTAAGATGCAATTCCACATTTGGAAAATTGCTTTTAGCAATGGTACTTTTTAACCATTCTAAATCATCTTTAATAGAATGCACATAACGGGTAAGCCCTTTTCCTTTTCCTGTTTCAGGATTAAAGGCATAATCGGTTGGATAAGGATGTGTACTAATAAAATCGACCGGTAGATTTTCTTTTTTACAATATTTAAGAAAATCTTCTATCCATACGCCATGCCATTTCAAAGCATTGATGTCCTCTGTATTAAAAACAGCTTCAGACACTTCATTATCGGTTGTTTCACCAGCAAAACGGGCATCTGGAACAAAATTACTTGTTGATGGGCCACCAACTTTAAGCCTATTATCTACAGACCTAACCGCTGTTACAGATTGTTTATATAATTCAAAATATTGTGATTTAGTACCATCCCAAAATAAGGTATAAAGGTTTGGCTCGTTCCAAACTTCAAAATACCAAGTCAATACTTCATCAATGCCATAACGGTCTACACAGTGCTGTGTGAAGGCTTTTACCAAATCGTGAAATTTCTCAAAAGACGCGTCGTTCGGGGTAATGTTCGCTTTCCACCAAAACTGGGTTTTACCACCTTCTGCAGCCATACTTGATGGGAAAAAGGCCAATTCTACAAACGGTTTTACGTTTAAATCTAGCATACGATCGAACAAATCGTCAATATATTGCCAATTGTAAATAAGCTTGCCTCTTTCTTCCACAATAGGAAACATATCATCATGAAAAAGCCCGTGGAAACGCACGTATTCAAATCCGCAATTTTCTTGAACTTGTTGTAATTGTTCTAACCAACCTGCACGCAAGCCTTCATTAGCGCGTCCTGCTCCCACCATTTTACTCCAGTAATGGTCGAATTTTTCGCCATGCTTTTGAACATCAATTTGAATGCTTTTTTGCGCATTCGTGATTAAAGTGCTTCCGAAAATTAATCCTAAAATAAGTTTCTTTAAAATTTTCATTCTTTTTTATATATATTCTTAATTGTTTAAAATGATCGTATTAATTGATACGGGTTGAACCTCTACACTCACTAGTTGATTACCTACCTTTATAGTTACTGTTTTTAAATCTTTCTCCGGGTTATTAAGCAAAACCAACGTACGCCCATCTTTTAACTGGAACGCTAAATGGTTTTTTCCTTCGGAAGATTTTAATAACTGATCGCCTGGTTGTACAAAATGCGATAGGTGTTTAAATAAATAAAACTCATCGGTATAGGTTATGGCTTTTGAATTTTTATCGATAACCACCATCGAGTTTTGAGGCCATCCCCAAGCACTTTTTCCTGTTTCGTCTAAAACCATGTTCCAGTACATGTAAGATCCAGCCCCATTATTGAAATAGTGAACCAAATCGCTCCATGATCTTTCAACCGAAGTCCAATCGTTTTCATGTTCACCACATTTATTTTCTGTTTGCATCAATTTTAAATCTGGAAATTCTTTATGAACGGTTGGAATGGCTTTTGCGCCTCCCCACTGAAACCCTACACCTGAAATGTGCTTAGCCGCCGTTTTGTATTCCAATATTGTTTTTACATAATTAGGATTACTTGAATTAACAGTACCCAGCCAAATCTCCGTATCTAATTTATCATTTCTAAATTGAGGTCCCAGAAATCCATCAATAAAATAAGCCATATCTTCTGGTCTCCAAGTACAACTTGGCCAGTTTGGTTGAAAAGCAATTTCGTTTTGAGGCATGATGGCGAACAACGGAACGCCCGCTTTGGCATACGACTGAACAAATTTTGAAAAGTATAAGGCATAAGCTTTTAAGTAACGTTCTTGCATTTTGAAGGCCGTAGCGTTATTATTAATTTCAGCTCCAATATTCATTTTATTCCCCTCTTTAGCATTTTCAAAATCACCACTTCTCATGGCATAATGCTCGTTTACTTTCATCCATGCTGGTGGCGACCATGGTGATGCCCAGATTTGTAAATCTGGTCGCACTTTTAGGGCTTCTTTTAAATACGGAATTAATATATAGCGATCTCTATCTATATTAAAATCGCGCATTTCGAAATCCTCAGGAACATCGTTACTTGAATAATAACTTAATGAGTAATCTGAAGCACCTAACGGAATTCGGCACATTGAAAAATTACAGCCTTCTTTTGAAAATAAGGCATCCATAACTTCTTGCGACCCTTTTGTGTCTAGCGCTTTAATGGCTTCCCAGCCCAACTCGTTAAATGCGCCACCAATACCATCTACTTTTTGTAATGGACTATCGGTATATACAGTAATATCTGGCGTAGCAGTGCCATTGTTTTTTTTAATAAACTTTTTGGAATTTACCCAACGCAGAGACGCTGTAGTGTAAACCAACTCTACTTTTTGAGCAAAAAGCGTATTAAAAGAAAAGCACAAAGCAGCCAACAAAAAAGATTTTGAAATGGCTTTAAATGTTTTGTTATTCATCATGGTTAAATATCTATTCTGTTGAAAAAATTATTTTTCTGTTGAAAATACGGCCGCTGGCAAACCTTCTTTATTGTATAAATTAGCACCTTCTGGATAGCCAGCCCAAGCATAACGCACGTTAGTTGGATTTGAAACTGCTGCATTCCAAACTTCAATTTTATTTTTTGAAATTATTTTGGCTTCGGCGGGTTGCCATTTACCATCTTCACCAACTATTTCAAAGGTTTTTAATGGCTCGTTAACTGAAACTGCTTCATTTAGAAGATGCTTATTGGCGACGGTTAAACCAGAACCAACTTCGGTAAATTGTAACTGTATTTTGTTTCCTTTTACTTTTTTCGATTTGTATAATGGACCACTTACCGCATCCACTTTTTTATTATAATCTTTTTCTAAAGCCCAAAGTGCCAATCGTTTCCCTGCATCCATTTTATTGTGTGGGTGTATATCACTTGCTTCACCAATATCGTACAAAACAGCCATTCCTGTATTTGGTAGTTTTAAGCTTCTTCTTAATTTATCGTTTACGGTTGCCCAACCTTTATCAGCTTCATCATTTGCTCTTTCACAACCTGCTAATTGCACCCAGTAAAATGAAAAATCACCTTGATTCCAGTCAGATCTCCAACCGTTTATCATGGCAGTAAAATAATCTTCATATTCATTAGGCATATACACCCCATTACTTTCACCTTGGTACCAAATGGCACCTTTTATAGCATAAGGGATTATCGAATTCAACATACCATTGTATAAGGTTGCAGGAAGTTGCATATCATCCTTTGGGTGTTTGGTAGGTTTTGGTTTGTTGCCTTTCTCTCCTTTTTCTTTCCAAATGGCTAAAGCATGCTCATAATCGGCATCCACGTAATCTTTAGCATCCATTTTTTTTATGGTTTCATTAATTTCCTTTCTAGTGGCTTCAAAATAATCTTTCAGGTCTTTGTCTAACATATACGTTTCTTCCGAAATCCAAGGTTGCACGCGTGTACCACCCCAAGAACATTCCACCAAACCAATAGGCACATTTAATCGTTTCCTTAATTCTTTAGCAAAGAAATAACCCGTTGCCGTAATTTTATTTACTTGATTTGGAACAGCACTTATCCATTCTCCTTTAAATTCGGTTTGTTTTTCGAATAATGAGGTGTTTTGAAGCACTTCTATATGCCGAAGTTGGTCATCATTCGCATTGGCAACTTCGTTTCTTATATGTTCAACTAAAGGCTGATACTGCGGTTCCCTGGAGTCGTTCAAGAATTTTCCTAAGGCAAAATCCATATTGGATTGTCCTGTGCACAACCAAACTTCGCCCGACAACACATCGTTTATTACTATTTTGTTTTTCCCAGAAATAGTAATGGTATATGGGCCACCAGCTTTGGGTGTTTGTAAATCTACGCGCCATCTACCATTTGCTCCAGTGACTACTGCAGCAGTTTTACCCCAACTGCCTGTAACCTCAACTTTTTCGTTAGGATCTGCCCAACCCCAAACAGGAATTTTAGTATCACGTTGTACTACCATGTGGTTGGAAAATATGGCATTAACTTTTACATCGGCAAACAATGCTTTTGGCAAGACTGCTACTATAAAAAGTAATATTTTAACTTTTAACTTCATCAAAATTAAATTAAGAATTGAATGATTTTATGAATGATTTGATTTACCATGCAATTTTGCAATAAATTTAGATTAAGTGTATAACTAATTATCCATATACTATAAACGATGGTTCATTTAGCTATACTTCTATTTATATTTCTTTTTTTTGAGATAATTTTTACAGAATTATGCCGAAATAAAAAAAAGAGTCTGCCTGAAAAGTGTATTGTATTTACTTTGTCTGGTTGAGCTAGTCGAAATCGATATTTATATCAATAAGATAAAATATTTCGACGAGCTCAATATGACTCAGAATAACACTTTTCAGACAGACTCTTTTAAAAGAATGACTAATTTTTTAAAAACCTATTGTTTTACAATACGTTTTGTAAATGCAGCATCTTCCACTTGAACTTTAAATAAATAGATACCAGAAGCTAAGTTAGAAATATTAACTTCTGAAGATGTACCACTAATAGTTTGGCTTAATAAAGCTCTACCGTTTAAATCGTAAACACCTACACTTGCATTATTAAGTTGTTTGCTTTTTATTGAAACAATACTGTTTGTTGGGTTTGGATAGATACTGAAACCTAATTCTTGTTCTAGGTTGTTTGTGCTTAATGTGCCTTCTACAATTGTAAAATCTTTCCAAACATCTGCTGCTTGATACAAAGCACTTGAACCTGTTGGCACATATAATGTAATACCGCTAACTGTTAAATTTGTAAATACAGAAGTATCAATTACCGGAATAGCACCAGCTGTATCCCAGTTAACTTGAATGCCTGTTAAAGACGTACAATCCTGAAATGCGTTATTTCCTATACTAGTAACAGTCGCTGGAATATCTATAGATGGTATTACACTTGTTCTAAACGCAGAACCACCAATAGTTACCATACTAGGTATACTAATTGATGATAACGTACTATTTGCTAAACCATGAAATGCAAAATTACCTATAGAAGTTGCTGCTGCAAGATTAGCAGTTGTAAGTTTTGGACAATTAAAAAACACATTTTGAGTTTCAATGGTGACAATATTCTCAAGGTTTATTGTTTCTAAATTCACAGCTCCACTAAACGCATCGCCTTTTAACACCGTTACCGAAGTAGGAAGTGCCACAGATGTTACGGTAGTATTATCTAAAAAGGCACCATTACCAATGGCAGTAACACTATACGTATTAGCATCACCATCTAATTTTGTAACAGTTGGTGGTACTGTTATAGCTGTTAATGTACTAGACGCTACTTCTACCTGTAGATTATCAACACTTGTTACTCTATACTCAATGTCATCTATAGTAAATAAGGTTCCAACTGGATCTAATGGTTCTGGTGGCATTGTTCCTTCTATAATATTATTAACATGAAATAGATTCCATGGCGCCGTAGTTTCATAAGTTGATTTTTTTCCTGATGGTACATATAATTTTACCGTACCTTCTGTTCCAATAGCTATATTTCTAAAAAAATTTGCTGGGTCTACCGTAACTTCAGTAGCAGGATCTTGCCAATTCACTTGAACTGCAGTTAAGTTTTGAAGTCGTCCTAATAAAATATTTCTAATCGTTGTTACAGAACTTGGAATATTAAACCTACTAATACCTCCTGGCCCAATAACTGAATTATAAATCGCACCTGTCCCTATTTCTATAAGAGAAGGAAATTCCAGCTTTGTGAGAGCTTTACAGTTATTAAAACAGTAATTCCCTATATAAGTTACATTTGATGTGCCTTCTATACTCGTTAAAGCGGCACAAGCTGCAAAGGCTTTAATTTCTAATCTCACGACATTTGATGATAGTACTACAGTAGTGATACTTGAACTCTCAAAAGCGGATCCTCCAATTGAAGTAACATTGTAAGTTGTTGTGGTTGCAGCATCTGTTGCCGTATCTGGTATCACTATATCAGCCGTTAAGGTACTTCCTGTAACTGCAGCTTCATTGGGCGCAACACTTGTTACCTCATAACTATAATCGCCATCAGTAAAAACGTCTCCTACCGTTTGTGCACTAAGCGTTGTTGTTACCAATAAGGCAACAAATAATTATAATGTTTTTTTCATAATAAAAAAGTTTTAGTTGTTATGCTAAAATCTTAAAAAAACTATAAAAAATCTATAAATTATAGCCCAAACCCTATAAAAAAACGCTCATTTCTTATTAATTTAAGTTAAAAGGGAGAAAAAAGTATATTTAAAGAAAGTTTATTACTAATAGAAGTTTATTAAAAAAAAAGAGGCTATCTGAAAAGTGTATTATATATACTTATCAGACAGCCTTCTGTAAATGAATGATTTACTAAAAACCTATTGTTTTACAATACGTTTTGTGAATGCAGCATCTTCAACTTGAACTTTAAATAAATAAATACCTGAAGCTAAGTTTGAGATATTAATTTCTGAAGATGTACCACTAATTGTTTTATTTAATAATTCTCTGCCGTTTAAATCGTAAACACCTACGTTAGCATTATTAAGTTGTTTGCTTTTTATTGAAACAACACCATTGGTTGGGTTTGGATAGAAACTGAAACCTAATTCTTGTTCTAGTTTGTTTGTGCTTAATGTAACTACACCATCAGTAATTATACCAAATTCTGTCCAATATGCGGCTAAGTCGTAAGCACCTGTTTTACCTGAAGGAACATTTAAAGTAGCACCTGGTAGATTTGTACCAGCAGCACCATCATCTACAAAACTATTAAACGCATATTGATTTATAGTTATTGGTGTATCATTCAAAACTGTTACAGATGTTAATTTTGTACATTGTCTAAAAGCATTATTTTCAATTGTAGTTAATGAAGCTGGGAGTTTTATAGATTGAATTCCAGACTGTCTAAATGTAACTCCAGGAAGTACGGTGAAATTAGATGCAGAAAAATCAACAGACACTAAATTAGTAGTACTTCTAAAAGTATTGGCACCAATTGTTGTTAACGTACTAGGTGTCACTACTGACGCAATTGTAGTATTATTCTGAAAAGCACTTGTGGCAATTGTAGTGACTGTATAAGTTGTTCCCGAATCATCTACTGTAGATGGAATTAATACTGCTGCCAAAGTACTTCCTGTTACCTGAACATCGGTACCAGAAACTATCGAATAACTAATATTATCAACAGTAAATTGCGCGCTCATTGTTGCTGTTACCATTAAGGCAACAAATAATTGTAATGTTTTTTTCATAATAAATAAAATTTTTAAGTTAATGCTTAAAATTAGTGTTTTATCTGGCTTTATTATATAAATTATCATTCAAATTTTATAAAAAAAAGTTCATTTTGCATGAATTTTCGTTAAAATAATGTAATAAATTTAAATATTGTTTTTACTAAATAAAAAAAAACCGTTTCAACAATATATTGTTGAAACGGGTTTTAAAGAATGACTAATTTTTAAAACCTATTGTTTTACAATACGTTTTGTGAATGCAGCATCTTCAACTTGAACTTTAAATAAATAAATACCTGAAGCTAAATTTGACATATTAATTTCTGATGATGTACCACTAATAGTTTTATTTAATATTACTCTACCGTTTAAGTCGTAAACACCAACGCTTGCATTATTAAGTTGTTTGCTTTTTATTGAAACAACACCATTGGTTGGGTTTGGATAGAAACTGAAACCTAATTCTTGTTCTAGGTTGTTTGTGCTTAATGTGCCTGCTACAATCGCTTTAAAACCAAGACCAAACCAATACGCATTTGCCTTATAAGCCGTTACATCTGCCTCTGTTGGCACATATAAAGTTACATTACCCAAAGTTGAACCAGTAAAAGTAGGACTAAGCGTTGTAGGATCGACAACATTCCAGTATAAAGCTGTTAAAGCAGGTAAACTATTAAAAGTATTTGAATTCACAGAAGTAAGACCTGAACCTATACTTAAAGTAGTCAAAGACGTACTATTTATTGAACTATCCCCAAGAGAAGTAATACTTGGAAGTGCAAGCGTAGTTATAGCATTAGAACTTCTAAATGATCTTTTACCAATAGTTGTTACTTTCGAAAAATCAACAGAAGTTAAAGCCGCCATTTCACCCATGGCACTTTGTGAACTAAGATCCGTTATGTTACCTGTATTTATAGATTTAACTGCACTACAGTTTTGGAAACAAGATTGCCCGATTTTTGTCACTGTACTTGGCAAAATAACAGAAGTAATAGGGTTTCCGTAAAAAGCCTGTTGAGGAAGTTCGGTAATTGTTAATGCCGATAAATCTACAGAAGTTATGCTTGTATTTCCTGCAAATGCTTGCCATTCAAGACCCGTTACATTATAGGTTATCCCTGCAGACGTTATACTTGCAGGTATTACCAAAGCACCAATAGCAGTACCGTCTGTGCCAGAGGTAGCTCCTTCGTTAGCATAATTCCCGGCATTCACAGTTTCTAAACCTACAGCGTCATTGGTAACCGTATAAAGTACACCATTAATATTAACTGTACCTCCAATTGCTACTACTTGAGCTTGAATTGTAGCTGTTGCAAAAACAACCATGCATAATAATTGTAATGTTTTTTTCATAATATTTAAAGTTTTAGTTATGCTTCTAAAGTAGTAAAAACATATTGTTAACATGTAAACTATCACCCAAAATGTATAAAAAAACGCTCATTTTATATTAAAAAAAATGAACGTTTAATATTAAGTACTTAAAACACTTTATTTTAAAAATAAAACAAAGTTAGTGTTTAATGATTTTTTTAATGACAACCTTACCTTCATTTTCTATTTTGGCAAAGTACAATCCACTTGTAAAATTGCTTATATCAAGTGCTTGATTGTTGTTTTCAATGGCTTTTTTCAAAAGTAATTTACCATCTATGTTGTAAATTTCAACCGAAGCACCTACACTTTCAGTAATTCTGAATACATCTGAAACTGGGTTTGGGTAAATTTTAATATTGTTTACCACTTCATTGTTAACACTTAAAGTGCTTGTACCATAAACTTCAACCTCGGCAAGGGACAAGCCTCGATCTGAAGTTTTTGATACCCTTACAATTTTACCTGTAATATTTCCAGTATCTATGGTTAATGGGCGGACTGATGGATAGTTTGCGTAAAATTGGGTGAATGTAACATCTCCATGAGCGTTTAAAACTTCTACGGTAAAGTTGTTTAAGTCATTTATGTAATTACTACCTGTTCTACCATAAATTACAATCTCCCAAATGGCCTTGTTTGCACCTAAATCTACTTGCCACCATTTAAGGGTGTTAGATCCATTGGTTCCGTGCGCGGTATGGGTTACGGAATTACCACCAAAATTACCATTGGTATTACCATCGTTACCTCTACTGGCTTCTCCACTATAATCTGTAGTTGATTGCGACGCAATACCTCCGTTTGTAGCTAAGGCTAAATTGGTTAATTCGGGAATATATTGAGTAAATTGAAACCAATCTAACTTAAATAAATACCCACTTGTTCCTTTAAATATAAAATATAAGTCGTGAACTCCTGTGATAGGATTTGAAACCGTGCCAGAAAAACTATTATATTGGTTCCAATCTCCCGTATTTTCGATAGTTACCGTTGCGAGTATATTACCATCAATGGCATCACTTCTTATTTCAAGGGTGCCACCCGTTGTAGCCGAAGCAGCTAAAATGTTAATCGTGTTGTAAACAGTATCAGTTCCAAAGTTGACATTAGGGAATTTTATATAGTCTGTATTTTCAATATTGCTAACTACTTTGTTAAAAACGGAAAGGTCTTCAACAACAACACCTGAGGAATCGCAGAAATCTTCTGCATTTACGCGAGCAAAAGGATTGTCTATGCTTTTTCCACACGGATCTTCAGCAAAACGAAGCATATCTATATTGAATAATTCCCCAGTTTGACTTCCTGTATTTGCTACAAAATAAACATTGGATAAGCCATTAACCGCCTGGTTTAAATCCGCAGAAAATGTTTGATAGGTTGAGTAACTACTTGTGCTGGAAATAGGAATCGTAGCTAATAATGTTCCTGTTTGGCTTCCTTGCCTCACTTCTAATGAAACATCGTTTTTAACCCCAGATGCTTTAACCTCTATTGAGACCACACCCGTTAAATCGATAGTATTAAAACTTAACCAATCTCCTGCATTGATATCAAAAACCTCGCGTTCATTAGAACCTCCAGCTATATCTTGTATGGCAACACCAAACATCGTATCATAACATTCTGCCTGAAGGTTATCTGCTGTGTTGTCACATGGCCTATCATAATCGCAAGTGGTTGAATTTGTAATTGTATTTCCAGAGCCATTATCAGTAACAATACCACAAGTGGTTACATTATTATTAGTGGCATTATCTCCTAAAACAATAGGATATTGTGTGTTGTTAATAAGAGTGACATTATTTGTGTCGCGATATGCTGGCTCTTCTCCGGAGCCTTCTAAAAACCGATGAGCGTATCTTTTTCCACCTATTAAAATTTCTATTTCGTTATTAAAAGACGTTGTGCCATCGTGAAGCGTAAAATTATGGTTAGAACCGCCCATGTATAAACTTGGGGTATTACCTATTTTGTCCACATAATTATCTAGCAAAGTAAGATCTGCTGTAACACCACTTCGTGAAGCATCTTCAGAATACAAAGGTCCAACTGATGCATCCCCTCTGCTATTAACAATGTTTCCATTATCTCTTACCCAAAAACCAGATTCACAAGCTAATGCCGTACAATTAGTTACATTTTGAGTTCCTCTACCTAAACCTAAGGTAACACCACTTCGCATTTTTATAATAGTACAATTAATAACGGTTGTATTATAAACAGTTCGTTCGTACTCTACTCCATCAATTATGGTGGTGCCTCCATTATAATCACGTATGCCATCTTCATGTAGACTAAATCTGTAATTATTAGTTAAATTTCTTAAATCGTAACCCCAAACAGTTAAAAAGTTAACATTATCTGCTGGACTTCCTGTTCCTTCTTCCGCTAATACCTCGGCAATGGTTCTTAATTCTCCTTCTACATGACAACCTTCAATTAAAGCATCGTTTGCCGCTTGCATGAAAATGCCATGACCATAAGATCTATGGATAAATGTACAATTTTTAAGGTGGTTCGAGTTTCCTCTTACCAAACACGCACTATGTTTATGATGATTAATTACAGAACCTCCTCCTTTTCCAAAAATATCTCCGTATCCATAAGGATAAGAACCTTTTACGGAAACGTGAAATCCTTCAACACGATTATTGGCACCATCTATTACAATGTTAGTGGCTCTATCAGCAGGCGCATCATTTACAGACCCATCATCAACCATCGTTAAGTTCAATAGCACGTTATTATTTCCAATAATTTGAATTTCTCGTGTATCATTCACGCCAAATGCGCTTAAAATTTCTGTCTTAAAATTTATGGTTACTCCTGTAAAATCATACGTGCTATTATTTCCTGAAAAAAGAAATACGGCGTATTGTGTTGAAGCAAGTACCCCTGGAACTACTGATCCATAAGTTCCAGCAGTAATATCGGCAGCGGTAATGGTATAAGTGCCTGGTGCTACTTTTACATTTGCATTGTCATCATCCAAATAAGGCACTAATTCCTGTAATGTGTTTAATATTGTTTGAGCTTGTATATTACCCACCCAAAGAAAGAGGACAGGAAAAATTAATATCAGTTTTTTCATTTTCTTACAATTTAATTAGTTTTTTCACTATGGTACCTTGATTACTTGTGAATTTTAGGAAGTGAACTCCAGAATTAAGTTTTTCTAAAGAAATGACTTTTTCGTTTTCAGATATTTTAACTGTTATTTCTAAAACACCTTGAATATTATAAATTTCCAAAGATGTATCAAAAGCATTACTAATATTAACGGTATTAGTGGCGGGATTAGGATATAGTTTTACATTGCTATTTGTTAATTTGTTCTCACCTTTACTTAGCGTACCAACTCCAATATTAAAATCAGTCCAAACAGCTGCGGCCTCATAAAATGCTGCTGTATTGGTTGGCACCAATAAATTTATACTGCTTAAGGTTAAACCAGTAAACAAATTACTTACGGTGGCGCTAGGAATAGCACTAGATGTTGTCCAGTTTACTTGTACATCTGTTAAACCCGTACACCCTCTAAAAGCTGCAATGCCCATGGTTGTTACCGTACTCGGAATATTAATAGAGGTGATGGACTTACAATCTCTTATCATTTGAACTGGTAAAACAGTCCATTCACTAGGAATAGTAAAAGATGTGATTCCTGTATTTCTTAAAACACCATCACCAAAAGTCACCGTACCAGGAACAACTACCGATGTAATTTTAACACAGTTATAAAAAGCATAATTGCCAACACTTACGGCATTTGTTAAATCTAATGGTGCTAAGGCTAACTCAGAACAGCCACTGAAACTATTAGATCCGTAGGTTACAATGTTTGTAAGGTTTATAGTTTCTAAACTGGTACATAAAGAAAAAGCATCATTTCCTACGGAAGTGACTGAACTAGGAAGTGAAACCGATGTCATAATCGTCTTTGCAGTAAAAGCCGAATCACCAACTGAAACAACACTGAATGGTATCGAGTTATTATTGGCAACCGCTGGTATTACTGCAGTGGCAGTTTCTTGTCCAGAAACAAATCCTGTTACTTTACATTGATTGGGGTTTGTGCCTAAAACAGTGTACGTATACATGCCATCATCAAAATTTAAATTTGCTATACCTACACACGAATTGGTGATAACGGTATTTCCGGTGCCATCATTAATAACCGAACCTGTTGTATTAATTGTACTCGCACTTGTAGTTGAAAGGATTTCTATGGGCATTTCGGTACAGTTGTTTAAAGTAATACCCGAAGTTGTTTCCGATCCTAAAGGCGAAAACGGATTGGTTCCAGCAGGTCTGGTGGCTCCTACTAAAATTTTATGGTCTTGTGTTCTGGTTTCGTCGTTCCACTTGGTTAAAGTCACTTGATGGTTAGTTCCCGAAATAGTTGCTACAGCATGAACGATAGTTGTTGGAAGTGTTGGCATTAACTCCAATTCTACCTCCGTATCCGAACCACTTAAATACAATAAGGGGCCGTTAACCGCATCGCCACGGCTATTTTCAACTTTACCTTCCGTGATATTAAAACCTGATTCACATCCGGTTGCTTCACAATTTTGAATTAATATGGGACCACCAACTTCTAAAGCAAAACCAACACGTGCATTTCTAGCAGTACAATTTATAAGTGTTACCCCTGCAGTATCGAAACCTTCTGCTCCTGAACCATAGGTACGAAAGCCCACTTCGCTTAGCGATTTTGTGTAACCTGGGGTAATAACGCTATTCCCTTCATAATTTTTATATACAGCTTCAAAGTTCAAATTAAAAGCAGGCCCTGAAGTTTCAGCTAACATGGCATCGGTAGTTCTAGTAACCGCTTCTGCATAACAATCTTCAAAAAGCACATTACGCCCACCTTGAACAAAAAACAAATGCCCAAATGATTCGGAATATATAGAGCAACCTTTAATAGTTACATTTTTGCCACCTACTAATAAGCCACTGTGTTTTCGCATAGCCACTAAACTTCCGCCACCTTTACCAAGCAAATCTCCATAGCCATAAGGCGAAGACCCTTTCATATTCAATGTTACGTTTTCAACAACCGTATCATCTCCAGATACCACGAACGACTGACCGCCACTGGCAGTAGGTTCATATCCTATATCTGTAACTGTTAATCCTTTAAAATTTATGTTATTACCTGTTAGGTGAAATTCAATAACATTTCCCCCTAAATCGTTTAATAAAGCTGTATCCACATTGATGGTTACTCCGGTAAAAACAAATGTATTATTACTTCCGCTGAAACGAATCATGGCTCTTCTGTCATAAGCATCGGCAGGTGTAACGTTGGCTATAACCGTTGATGACGATAGGTAATCTGTCATATTATAAACACCAGGGGTCATAGTAACTGTTTGATCTGATTGAGCCGCCACTGTAGCTAATTCTGCTACACTTGTAACTGTTACTTGTGCTGAGACACTAAAGCATGTTAAAAGGAAAAATGTCCAAAAGAAAAAATAATTTCTCTTTGAAAAATTGAACTCTTTTTTACAAATTGAGGTGTGTAGTTTTGTTATCATAAATTTTTAGTTTAATTGTATTGTAAAATTAATCCATTAGAATATAGAAGATTATAAATTATAATGCATTCACTATAAATTATAGGTTAATTCAATGAAAAAACGCTAGCATATTGGTCATAATACAAAACAAAAAACCCTTGATTAAAGTTTTTTTATTCAAGGGTTTTGTTAATCTGATGAAATATAATGCGCCTTAAAAGGGATTTGTTTTATTCCTTTATTACTTTTTTAGTAATTGTTTTATTTTGATCGCTATAGCGTAAAATATATAGTCCACTACTTAAATCTGATAATTCTAAAACAGTTTCCGTTGAATTTTTAAAATTTGCTTTTTTTACTACTTGGCCTGTTAGGTTATACAAAGTAATAACTGCTTTGTCATTAAGGTCTGCCTTATTTAAAGATACATGAAGTTCATCTTTTACCGGGTTAGGATACATGCTAAAACCTAATTCTTGTTCTATCTCTTTTGTACTTAATGCAGAAGCTTCATTTATTGGAGCAAAATTTTGCCATACAGCAGCGCTTTGATAAGCTGTTTTTGTTGTTGCAGGAACTGTTAATGTGACACCTGAAAGCGTTACATCATTAAATACATTATTACCTAAAATTCCTATATCTACTGGTGTAGAATTTTGAACTTCTACAGATGTTAAGCTAAAACATTCTCTAAAACAATTAAGTCCATAAGTAGTTAAAGAAGATGGAAGAATTACTGATTGAATTGCAGAACCTCTAAACAAAACATTAGGAAGCGCTATAAGTGATGTAGATGCAGAAAAATCGGCAGACTTCAAGTTAGTTGTACCTCTAAAAGTACCATCATTACCAACAGGAGCTCCAATTTCTGTTAGTGTACTAGGTGTTACTAATGATGTAATAATTTTATTATTTAAAAAAGCAACACTTCTAATTTTAGTGACAGTATATATTTCTGAATATATTGGATCTACTGCTGTAGCGGGTATATTTAATGCTACTAAAGTACTGCCTGTTACGGTTACCTCGTTAGGATTTACAGATATTACTTCGTAACTAATTTCACCAGTGGTAAAAGTATCCCCTACTTTTAAACCTACATTACTAAAGTCGCAATTTGAAACTGCGACGACTGAATTATTAGAACCATCATCAAATATGGTTCCGCAGGAAACCCCACTAATGTTTGAGCTTCGAGCTTCTAAAACAAGGTCTGAAGAGGTTTCGTTACTAACATAGTTATCAGAAGCCGTATATGTAATTTGATATTCTAAATTTGAACCCGGTTGGTGGCGAATGGAATTTAAACCACCACCTATTTGGATTTTTAAAGATGGGTCTATAATACTACCATCGCTAGTAATCTTATAAGTACTGTTTTTTCCTGCTATTGATGCAATTCTTCCCTCGCCGTTATAAGTTGTTGAAAGCGTCTGAATTATTTTAACTTCCATATCTAGATTGTTTTCAGATACATTAAATGCAGGTCCGTATGATATATCTGCTGTACAGTTTTTAACAATCCCGCCATCAAAGGCACTTTCACTACCTATGGATATGCAATTTTCAATAGTTTCCGTTCCTGATGCTTGGTGTAAACCATAAGCGGTTCTCATGTATTTTACAGTACAATTTTTTACCGTGGGATCACTAGTTTCACGCGCATACGCTACCCCATCAATTACGGTATTACCCCCATTATATGCTCGTATTCCTGCTTCTCCAAGACTCATCATAAATCCAGCAGGTAGTTTGTAACCCCATACTGTATCAAAATTAACTAAATCTGCAGGAGAACCTGTTCCTGCTTCAGCAAGCATATCATCGGTACTACGCATTTCTCCTTCCACATAACACCCATCAACATATGGACGTTCTGCAGCTTGAAAAAATATGCAATGCCCATACGATCTATGAATAAACGTAGAGTTTATTACTTGGTTATCTCTACCACGAACTAAACAAGCACTATGTTTATAATGTTTAATAACAGGACCTCCTCCTTTTCCAAAAGCATCTCCATAACCATACGGAAATGATCCTCTAATAGTTGAGTGAAAACCTTCTAATCGGTTTTCCTTACCATCAATAACATAATTTATAGCACTGTCTCTTGGAACTGAATCACCTTCGTCTACCAAGGTTAAGTTTTTAAGCACGTTATTGTTTCCAACGATGTTAAACTCATAAACATCAAAGTTACCAAATGCTCTAAAAACGGCTGTTTCTACAATAAATGTTACATCAGTAAAGTCAAATGTATTATTGTTTCCTTCAAAATAAAAAAGCACTTTTCGGTCGTTACTTCCATAGGTAACCGTCGTAGCACCAACAGCAGAAGTGACTCTATATACACCCGGCGTCATGGTTAGATTTATATTGCTATCGGCAAGGTGCGACTTTAATTCAGCTAATGAACTGACTGTAACATCAACCTGGGAATAAGACGCCGAAGCGAACAATAATGATAAAATAAAAAATATGCTTTTAAACGAAAACATATTTTTATGTAATTTGATTTGTGGTAATTTCTTTTTCATAATTCATAAAGTTTTTGACTAATTAAGTCGTTAGCAATTCTTTGTTTAATCTTTTATAATTTTTTTTGTGGTGGTATGCCCCTCTTTAACAATCTTTACTACATAAAGTCCTTGAGATAGATTTTTAATGTCAATAGATTGCTTGTTGTTTTCTATGTTGTTATTAAGCACTAATTCACCTAAAATATTATAAACCTCAACAACTGCATTTATGCTATTGGTAATAATGAAATTATTAGTAACAGGGTTTGGATATATTTCAACATTGTTTTTTTCAAACTTTTGATTAGATAGTACGGTATCTACACCATAAACCTCAACTTCTGCAAGAGATAAAGCCGAAGATGATGTTTTAGAAATTATTATAACCCTACCTACAACACTTCCTGTTTCAATACTTAATAATGGAGGGTCAGGTTGCTCGGTGTAAAACTTACTAAACGTTATGTTGCCACTGGCATCTTTAACTGTAACCGTAAAATTATTTAATCTATCTCCATAATTACTACCTGTTCTATTATAAATATTAATGGTTTCTATCTTATAATTGGCTTGTAAATCTACTTGCCACCATGGTTCTGGATCTGCTACAGCATCTGCTGAAGTATGTGTTACAGACCCACTATTATAATTACCATCTGAGTTACCATCTATTGCTAACCCTGCAACAGCCGTGGCATAAGTTGATGATTGTGTAGCCATACTACCATGTGAAGCCAGAGCAAGATTGGGAATTGTTGGTGTTGCTTCAATAATATTAGAATTGGTTATTTTAGAAGCTGCATCTGTAACCTCCACCCAATAATAATAAGTTTCACCGTTGTTTACAGTCGTATCTGAATAGTTTAAACCGCTTACATTTTCAGCAATTAATGTTTTGCCAGATTCACTTAAATAGGCGTTTCTGTAGATATTTTGAGTTCCTAATTCTAAGTTATCTAAAGTCCAGGTTAAAGCTACCGATTTGTTACCAGTCGAAGCATTTAAAGCTACCTTAGGCGGTGTTGCTTTAAGCTGAAACCAATTCACATTAAAAAGGCTGCCTGTTGCTCCTGTAAAAACGAAATATAAATCTTTAACACCCGAAAGTTTCGGGATAGCTACCGTAACGGTTTCCCAGTTTTGCAAACCTCCTGTGTTTGATACAGCCAAAGTTCCAATTAAATTTCCTGTTGGGCTATCAGTTCTAAGTTCTATACTTCCTCCTGTTGTATTACTAGACACTCTGGCACCCAATTGAGTGGCACCAGCACCTAAATCTATAGCTTCAAATTTAAGCCAATCGCCATTTTCAATAGCGGTTACGTTAGCTGTTCCTTCACTGCTTGCTTCTGTTTCAACGCCTAACATCACATCGTAACACTCTGCTTCAATAAAAGAGGATTGTGATAAATTACAAGTATCTACAGCATCTTCAGTCACATTAAAAATATAGCAATTCATACTTTCACCTTTTACCGTTGGAATGAACGTATTGCCGGAAGCGGTGTAGGTTGTTGTAGAACCTTCAATAGGTGTGTTATTGGTCCAATAATGTGTAGCCACCTCACTTGTAATGGTAGACTGATCCATAGTTATTGGCATGGTGTATTCAGAGGTGCCTTCATTTATAACCCAAAGTACTATTTTATCATCTTTTCTAAAAGTAATGGTATAAACCTTTGAAACAGCATTTACTGAAGACGTAATATAGGTATGATTTAAAATATTATTAGAAAATTGTTTCATCATATAGTACCCTCTAAGCCTTCTACCTTCTCCCGAAGAAGGAAAATATATAGCTCTGGTTTCTTTATCGATACCTCTAGACCATATTTCAAAATAAACTTCACCACTTAAACCAGCTTCATATCTTTCAGCTTTTTCAATATATTCATCTATTTGTTTATACATTTCTCTTTCTACCCCATAGGTTGGAGACCCGCTACCTGTACTGGTTTCATCATCGTACATGGGTTTACCCAAAGCAACCGACTTCTGGATAATCTCTACCCACTTTTCAGGGGCTTCATTATCGTAATTGTGGCTACAAAAAGAGTCATATAAATCTTTAGTCCCTAAGTCTTCTACATTGTTTAAATAGGTAATTCCTTGAGAAATACTCCAAAAACCTTGGTCTGAAATTAAAGGCTTCTGAATACCTCGTGCATCTAATTCGGTATATAATGTATTAATAATGTCTTTGGCTTCTGATGCTCTCACATGCCACATCCATTCTTTTGCCGTTGAGAGAATAGAAATTGGCACCCCTTGCTGACTCATATACTCGCAGTAATCTGCTAAAAACTTCCCATATTTTACAACATCGGTTGCTTTTGTGCTGTAAGTTTGTATCCAATCTGGCATATTATTATCATCGCCATACCCGTCATAATCAGATCGCATGGTTCCAAAAAACTTAATATTGGGGTTAATAGCTTTAATAGCCTGCATGGTAGCCACTTGTTTATTGTAAAACGACCAGTTTTTAACGCCCTCTGTTATTTCTTGGTTTTTATCATATTGAACCCTACAAACGTTAAAATTAATATCACCAAAACCCCATTGAATAATGTCTGCTTTATTCTGAGCATTTTGAATAGCTGAAGAACTGCGTTCCATATCGCCCCCTATCATATCGATAATTTGCTTGTAATTGGTTGAATTTACTGTAATAGACTGAGCTGTAATTATATAACCGCTCATCAATAATACAATGTAAACAGTACTCTTAATAAACTGAAGTATATTTTTATTAGTTTTCATGTGCTATGCTATTTTTGGTTGTTGGTAAATTTTATAAATTGAATAGTTTTTTTTAGAAAAAAGGTTAACAATAGCATTCCATATTACCAAACTGATTAAAAAAAGTGTAAACCAGCGTGCTATGGCTTTAACTTATAAATCATTTTAACGTATTTCTTCGCTATGTATGTTAGAAAAAAAGTTCTACAAATTTTGATATGCAGAACTTCTTAATTGTCATAGATTATTTTTAAATAACATTATAATTTCACTATTTTCCGAGTGATGCTTTTAGATGAGTCATTTATTTTTAAAATATAAACGCCACTACTTAGTTTAGAAACATCCATTTTAACCTTCGTTTCAATAGGATTCGTTTGCATCACTTTTTGTCCGTTTAAAGTATAAATGGTTATTTTGGTATCCTTTAAACTTAAATTGGCAGCTTCCAAGGACATATAAAGGTCATTTTGAACTGGATTAGGGTACATTTTTATTTTAACAGCTTCTTCGGAAGTAACACTTAATGGTACGCTAGAATATTCGATAACTAGAACAGGTGCAACACTACCAGAATCATATTCTTTAGTACGGAAATCAATACCTTTTTCACTAGCTAGGGGATCTATTGGGTCTTTAACAACTAGAGTTATTATTTTATCATTATTATATTCTTGGGCGGTGTATGAAGAAATATCCCATTCATTCCAAGCTGAACTGGTTGTAATACGAGCTCGTTCGTTTTCAAACGCTGGTTTGTTGTTCCAAGTAATTTCTGATTCTGTCCAATTATCGTCAGCAACATCATAAATACTGCGATAAAATTTGAAAGTTGTTCTTTGATATATTCTTAGTTTTGCAGATATTATTGGTCCAGGAACAGAGCTTAAATCAAATTTCAAATATCCATAACGCCCTGTTGCAACTGTTACTATATTTTCATCAGAACCATAATTAGTATTAGCATTTCCCGCATCTCTTACGTAAGTATCAGCACCCACATTTAAATTAATAGTACCAGCAACAGCACTTACAACACGCAATTCTTGAGAAACATTATTAGCGGCATTATTATAAGCATCACCAGCTTGTGTAGCAGTAATTGTAGCGCTTCCTTCTCCTACTATATGTATTTTACCACTAACAATGGTTGCCACTGCTGTGTTTGAACTTGAGTAACTTACAGGTAACCCAGAACTTGCAGTTGCTTCAGGATCAAAATCGGTGCTACTTATTAATTTAACTGGAATGGTAAAAAACTTAATACTTTGGTCTTGTTTAACGATACCCGTCTGTGCTAATGAAAAATTATCAAGTTTGAATGATCCTGAAATACCACCGAAGGTGATTTTTAAACTTTGCACACCTTTATTTAGAATAACATCACTTGAAATGACATATTCTTTCCAATCGCTATCCCCTGTTGAATTTGGAGCACCAAATGGCACAGCTAAATCTGTAGTTATATCTACACCTCCTGCACTAAATTTAATAGTACCTCCTGTTTGAGATGCTGCATATTTAATAGTAATACCATATACAGCTGTTTCCGGAACCGAAACTGTATATGTAAGCCATTCACCAGATTCTATAGAAGTAAGGTTATAACCGCCACCTGCAGTAGCTTCAACATCTACATTATCCATAGTACGGTAGGCACCACCAGTATTACTTCCGCTTAAATCGTGATACACACGACCTTCACCTTGATTAATCGGGTCATAATCAAAATTTTCAGCTTCAATAACGTTTGTAATAACATGCATATCATACACAGGCAAACTATTAGAATCAAACCCACTAATAGGGTCGCCATAACAAAATGCTGGTCTGCGTGCTGAAAGTCCGCCCCAACCAATTGCATCATTGGTCCATCCTGCTTTTTCATAACCGCTTAATTCAATATATTTATCACGTGCACGTTGTGTCCACTTAACTTCTGCTTCTGTTTTTAGACCTCTACCAATATAGTGGGCAACCGGCATTTCAAACACGGTTCTAACTCCAGCATAATCGCCAATTCCATCTGGATCAATTGCTTTTGAATACCAACGGGCTGTTCTATCCAAACGTTGAATGAATTCTCCAGAACCTACTGTTGGAACCCAAGGTGTCATTTGATCTGGGTACGATTGAATGGCTGAAACGTTATATCTCAAATTATACTCTAACCCCAGCAACAACCTATCACTTTCATGACTATATAAGTCTACTCCTTGATTCCACGCCATTTCCGCCATGGAAGTAAGTAAACCAATTCCAAACGCCGTGTGTTGTTGGTCTCTTGAACTTTCTTGACATTGACCATTTTCCCAAATATAATTGGTCATAACTTCGTTATACCCATAATTTTGGATGGTGGTAAAGTTATTGGTACTATACGTGATTTCGTAATCATTTTCGTACACTAAATCTTTAGTGGTGCGCGGGCCAGCGGGATACGCTATATCATTTAAATGAGAAGCTAAATCGCCTTGTACATATTTAAGTGCACGGTCATACATTTTTTCATTATCTAAAAATATCCCCATGGCCATTACGGTACGCCAGCCAGATAACCCTTGATTTCCATGACGCCCTGGATCGCCTTGGTAAGACATCCAATAAAAGGTTTTATTTGCACCTGTTACTGGTGTTGTATCAGAATAGCCTGGATATACCAACATGTCTTGAAAAGCTTGCAAATCGGCAGGTGCCCAATTAGGATAGGTACTCTTAATAATTTCAGCGGCTTCAATCATGATATAACCAATTCCTCCACTTAACGAATCGGTTCCACCACTGGTAACAGAAGTAAGATTACTCCATGCTTTGAATATTTCAATCGCTTTTTCCGCATGCCTAGAATCTCCTGTTATATACCATCTAACGGCATTATAATAGGCAGCTCTAATATCGCTATTCCATGCACCTTCATTAACTCCTGAATCTCTCCCTAGTTCTGTAAAACTTGCGTCGCCAAGTACTACATAATCGTAACTCGATTTAGAATCGGCTACCATATTTTGATACGATGTGTACCACGGATCGATTTGAGCTTCCACCATATATTTCATACGGTCTAAATCGGATTTTTTATGTGTAATTCCTGGATGCACAAATTGTGCATGAACCGAAGTGATTATAAAAAACAGAAAACCTATGATGCTTATTATTTTCTTGTTTAAATTCGGATTTGCTAATTCCTTTTGAGTAGTTTTTTTATTCATAAAAATTTATAGTTTAGTTGAGAAGTAATTTTACAATTTGTTTGCTAAAAAATATGTAAATTATGATGCTTTAGCTTTAACTTATTACCCATATTTAATTGATTTAATACTTTTTGAACCAAAAACTAACTTCATGATGATTTTCTGTCGTTCATAAAAAACAAATTTTCAAAGTATTATTAAACACAAAAAAGCACTGTACCCAACTTAGGCACAGCGCTTTTTCAATACAAATAAAATTTTATTCTTACTTTATTTTAGGTTGATTCCAAAGTCTATAAGGATCATCATTAGCTATCATTTGTTCCAACAACAACGCTTCCATTTCTGCTAACTTATCGGCATATTTTGGGTTGTTTGCTAAATTGGTTTCCATAGCGCCCGTTTTATGATGCTCTGGTAAATACTCATTTGGGTTTTCGGCTAAATTAAAAAGCTGCGTTTCATGAATCGTGCCATCCATAACATCATATTTTATTAATTTCCAATCACCTTTTTTCACGGTACGCATACCTGGTTTTGTTCCGCCAGCATAAACTCCATACATCACATCTCTAATAACTTCTTGTTTTCCTTTAAGAACAGGCACAAAACTTTTGCCATCTACTGTTTTAGGAGCATCAATACCTGCCAAATCACATAAGGTTGGTAATACATCTAAAAGATACATATTTCCTTTTACTCGTTTTCCTGCTTCAATGCCAGGACCTTTTATGATGAAAGGAACGCGCCATGTATGCTCGTAAAGATTTTGCTTCCCTTGTAAACCATGTCTTCCTATGGCCATTCCATGGTCTGCAGTATAAATAATGTAAGTGTTATCTAATTCGCCCATGGCCTCTAACTTTTTAAGGACTTTAGCTAATTGAATATCAATATTTTCAGAGCATGCAAATTCTCGACCTAATTCATTTCTAATGGTGTTTTCATCTCTATTTTTCCATACACCACTTACTCTTTCTTCATCCCTAAGATCTGGATGTCCATGAAAAAACGGATGTTTTTCCAAATAGTTTGGAGGAAGCTGAGGCTGTTTTTCATTTAGTTCTGGAAGTGTATTAGGATCTTTATGATTTACCGCACCATACTTTTCTAGAAGTTCTGGAGTTCCATTACGTGTATCATGTGGATGTGAAAAACCAAAATAGATAAAAAACGGATCTTTTTCTTTTCCTTGTTCTCTTTCACCTAAATATTCTAATACTTGTTTAGAGTGCCATGCGCTACCACTTTCTTCTGTTCCGCCACGTTTAGTCGCATCGTGCACCACTGTAAATTGCTTATTGGCGCCTGGGTATGAATTACCTGCTTTACAAGTACGCATGGTTTTATAGCCTGCTCTATTAAAAACAGCTCCAATGGTTTGATCGTCTATTTCATGAGGTTCTGTTTGTTTTTGAAATTCGGCACTTGGTGGTAAATGCCACAGCGTACGTCCAGACATGATCATGTGTCTAGAAGGTGTACAAACAGCGCCATTCATAGAACCCATGTGGCGCGCTTGGTCAAAAACCATACCTTCACTTGCTAATTTGCTAATGGTTGGAGTTTCCAAAATTGATTTGGCGTCATAGACCTTTAAATCGAATGGAGATTGATCATCAACCAATACAAATAAAAAATTAGGACGTTTTTCTTCTTTTGGTTCACTTTTAGCATTTTTACAGCTAACGGTGATTAAAATTAATACTAATGGGATAATTTTAAAGAGCTTCATTTACTTGTTTTATTTTATAATTAAGATTTATAGATTTCATATGCAAGTTTATAAATAGAATCTTTTAAAAATTGTAAACTATGATACTTTCATTATAAATTATAACTCATTTTTATACTGAAGCTTTAATTTAATGTCACCTAAGTTTGTAATCTTAAAAATTTATCTCGCTTAAAATTAAATTTATTTTTTCAAAAATTCTTCAATCGGAATAATTTCATCAAATTCCTTAATTTCTATATTTCTATAATATATTTCAGCTGTTTCCGATTGTAAACCTATAATTCCTTCGCTTGGATTTAGGTTAAAAGCCATGTTAACAATATCACCATTCAATTTATGAATTGTGTATTGATCTCCCATAACGATAATTTCACATTGGTTCCATTTACCGTTCAAGGCATTATAGTTTTTTGTAGGTGTTGCCAAGTGCATCCAGTCTTTTTTATTTTCTGGTTTTCCCCCTTCATTAGGATGCAAAAATGTATTATCATCAGAAGTAAACCAATCATAATTCACACCTCCTGGTCGGATTAAATCCCCTGTATGATTGCGCGATTTTGTATGGTCATATCGTATTTGATATTCAATGCCAACTGGCCATATTTTATCGTCAATTACATGATAGTAAACACCTGCATCATATTGCCATTGTTCAAAATTATTCGCTATTTTTTCACCCCATTTATATTCAAATCTAAAAATATATTTACTGTATTTTTTGTTTGTATAAAAAAGTCCATGGGTTTCATTTTTACCTGTTCCCAATTCATATTCATCTGGAAAATCTTTAAAAACATGTACTATCCCATCTTCTATGGCATATACTTTTTTAGCTAATTCCTCATCGCCATTTTTCAATTTAAGATGCCAACCATCCCAATTTTTACCATTAAATATTTTCACAAAACCATCTTTTGATTTTTTTTCTTGTGCTGTTGAAATAATTGTTGAAAAGCTACATATGAAGATAAAAAGCTTTGAAAGATTCATTAGTTGATATTTCATTTTAGTTGGTTTTGATTATTTTGATTTAGTTCGCTTAATTTAGAGTCATCCACGTTAATTGTTCCCAATCGCCCATTACAAAAGGTTGTGGTTCGCCTTCTGTTGAACGTCCATTTAAAATTATTTTAGAAATTTTATCTTTGAGTCGATTTACAATTTCTGGATGTTGAAAATAAAGATTTGTAGTTTCACCTGGGTCGTTTTCAATGTCATACAACTCGTAAAGAGCTTCACCTGGCTTAGGCTCAATCATTACGGGTTCTAGTGAACCTCCTGAGCCTCTAAGCATATTCAATTTCCATTTTCCTTCACGAATGGCAAAATGCCCTGTAAACGAATGATGAATTACAGGTCTATCAGCCTTTTGACGAACCTCTGTATTTTTCATCATGGGGTATAAGCTATAACTATCTACACCTCCATCATCAGGAAGTTTAGCGCCAACAATATCGGCAATAGTGGCTAAATAATCGGTTTGACAAACTGGATCATTCACTTTCCCTCCCGCTTTAATAACTTGAGGCCAACGCATTAAAAATGGCACGCGGTGGCCACCTTCATAAATATCGCGTTTACCACCTTTAAAATTCATGCAGCTGTAATGTTGATAGGTATCTCTTTGATATACATAGTTGATTTCAGCACCATTATCTGAAGAAAAAATAACCAAAGTGTTATCTTCTAAACCATTTGCTTTTAAAGCATCTAGTACTTGCCCAACACGATAATCGGTTTCTTCCATAAAATCGCCATAATTTCCACAGTTGCTTCGTCCTTGAAAATCGGGGTGCGTGCAATGTGGTAAATGCGGACTCGTTAATGGAAAGTACAAAAAGAAAGGTTTGCCGCTTTTAGCTTCTTTTGAAACATCATTAATATAATTAACAGCTTTATTCGCTAATGTTTCCAACACTAATTCATCATTAAAAGATGGTGCTACTTCCACATACCCTTTTTTTTGTTCTGTTTCATAAGGCGGTGTCATCCTGTAAGTTCTTGGAGTAACATCCAATTTCTTTTTGGTGTATAATGTTGGAGGATCTACTACGTGGTCATTTTCCAAAAAAGTCAAAATGCCATAATTCATGGAGGCGGCAATTCCGAAGTAATAATCAAACCCTTTTTCAATAGGTCCATCGGTAAATGGTTTAGACCAATCGCGATCACCATCCTTAACATCTCCAACAAACTCCATTTGCAAATGCCACTTACCAATCATGGCTGTATTATAACCGTTTTCTTTAAGAAGCGAAGCTATGGTCATTCTATTTTTTTCAATTAAACAGGGACCATCTGCATGCAACACATTTTCTTTTAATGTGGTTCTCCAACTGTATCTACCAGTCAACAAACTATATCTGGAAGGCGTACAAACGGCATCGCTACTGTGGCCATCGGTAAATATTAACCCCTCATTGGCCAATCGGTCCATGTTTGGTGTTTTAAATTTTGCTTCCGGATTTAAGGCACTTACATCGCCATACCCTTGATCGTCTGTGTAAATAATTACGATATTGGGTTTGGTTTTTTGAGCAAACCCTGAAAGACCAATAAGAAGAAAACCGCTTATTAAAAACAATGTTATTCTGTTAATTTTCATTTGTTTATGCATTTTTGTTGATATTTATTTCGTTTAAAACTTGTTAAATTGAATAAAAAAAGGTCCCAATGGTAAATTTGCACTATTGAACAAACTCAACGCAGGTTTGGGAAATCCAGTCCAACCATAACGTAAACTAGCTGGATTTTCAATAGGGCTTTTTACAATAACCTTGCCATCAACTAATTTTGTTTCTGCCATATAAAATTCCCCTAATTGATTCCCTATTTCAAAACCGGCAATATGATTTGACGATGAAAAAATTCCTTTCCCAGATTCTTCAAAAGTCAATGCAATTTCTTGATTATTTAAGGTCCATTTTTTTAATTTAGGAAAACCAATAATTTCATCAAAACCATAAACGTTTTTTAATGCCAATTTAGAGGCTCTATCTCCCACAGGATATTTATCCGTAGGGTGGATGTTAGTTTCTAAACCTAAATCAATCGTCACCACCATACTTGTATTTTCTACTTCTTCTAAGGTTTGTTGTTGTATTTCTCTAAATTCTGGCCAAAATTGGCTTTTATATGCTGGCAATTGAACATACAAAAATGGAAAATCGCCTATATTAAAATACTTCCGCCATTCATTAACCATAAGCGGAAAAAGCGTTTTAGTATTATTAACCGTTTCCATAGTATCAGTATCAGATTCCCCTTGATACCACAAGACACCTCGAAAAGCCATGTTTTTTAAAGGCGCAATGCCCGCTTCAAACAAAAAACTGGGTTCGCATAGCCAACGGTATTTGAACTGACCCGCCCTATAAGGTTCGTTAGCATTTAATACTTTTTGAAATGCCTCTTTGGCTCTGTTGCGATGTTCTACTTTTACATGTTCATTACTTAACCAATCTGTTTTAAATAAATGGGCTGTTAAAGGATTGGATTGAAGAGCGTCTTTTGGTATCCAATTATTAATTGCGGAACCTCCCACAGCTACTTGTATAATTCCTATAGGAACCTTTAATTTTTTATGTAAACCATTTGCGAATACCCATGCAACCGCTGAAAACATTTCAGAAGTTTCTAAAGTGCTTTCTTCCCATTTGGCTTGAAAAAAATTTTGTGTATTACATCGTGCCAATTCTTCTTCGGTGTATCCGTTTTTTGCTACAATACGAATGTTACTGTGTTTTAAAAATCGGATGTTTTTATTAGGAACCTGATTTGCAATGGTATCATAACCTGCCATGTTTTTCAATTGAAATGCCATGTTCGATTGTCCTGAACAAAGCCACACTTCGCCTATTAAAATGTTTTCAATCTTTAAATTATTCACATTGAGAACAATTGGCCTGAATGATGCTTTTAATGCTTTAAAAGTCACTTGCCATTTCCCATTACTATCAGTAATTGTTGCTTGTTCTTCTACACCTAATTGTGCTTTAATTGTCGTTCCGGGAGTTGATTCACCCCATATGTTAATAGGTTCGTTTTGTTGTAACACCATAGAATTCCCAAAAACAGAAGCTAATTTTACAGCACCTTCATTTATACTGTTTTGGGCATCACTAAAATTAAAGGCGCAAAAAAACAAAATGAATAAAAAACACTTTGAGCGACTGGATTTTAGCCTATAAATCAACGTTTTAATCATCTTATTTTTTTTCAATATAAACGTAGTATGCAGGATGTACCCTACCAACTTCATCAATTAATTGAGCTTCCATATCGTATTTCCCTGCTGGTATTTTTCCTGTAAAGGTTACTTCATCTTGATCTTTTTTAATTTCCATGGTTTTAGAAATATTGGCAACATATAAAAAGGCCTCTTTAAAATCGGTTTTTATACTTGCTGGAGAAGTTCTATCATATTCAATGGCTTCTTTTTGAGCTGGAAAGGTCTCGTTAATCGCTAAGTTGCTTTCTCTTGGAAACCTACGAAGACTTATGGTATAGTCGCCATCTTCAACAAATTCTATTTTCCATTTTCCAGCTGCTTGAGCCCCTTGAATGGCGCCATTTTGATGCCATGCATCACTGTATTTTCCAATAATCATATCGTGTGCTGAAATTCGTGTTGGATTCTCTTTTGGCGACCCCACTTTTATATACGCATAGCGTTCATTCACACCTTCATCTACAAACGATTTCCACCATGTTTCATACCCTACCGCTAAACGATCTGCTATTTCTTGATGTGTTGCAATAACGTTGTTTTCTTGACCTAAATCGGTTCGCATATCATAAAGCTCAGTACCATCAATTAAACGCCAGTTATCATCCATAACCGTATACTTTTTGTATTTGATTAAGTTTTGCTCTCTTTGGGTATCCATGTATAAAATCCTGTTTTCCCAAGCTACGTTTCCATTTTTAAGCAATGGTTTTAAGCTTTTCCCATCCAATTTTTTAACGGGATTAAAATCCAAACCAAGTAGATCGACAAATGTTGGTAACACATCGTAATGCGCTACCAAAGCATCAATATCTTTTCCGCCAGTTAACTGTCCGTTAGGCCATCTAATATAAAGCGGAACGCGATGACCACCTTCGTATTGACTTCCTTTTCCACCTTTCATACCTGCATTGTAAACACTGCGCCCTGCGGCGGTTCCGTTATCAGTGGTAAAAATCAATATGGTATTATCGGCTATTCCTAAAGCTTTTAATTTATCTTCTAATTTCTTAAAGTTATCATCCAGATTTGTAATCATTCCGTAAAATCTCAATGCTCTAGAGTCTATATCCTTAAACTTTGCACCTTGGTATAAATCAAAATATTTTTTTGGCAAGTTGTATGGCGAATGTGGCGCATTGGTAGATATGTAACAGAAAAATGGTTTGTCCTTATTTGTTTCAATAAAATTTAAAGCCTCTGAAAAGAAAACGTCGGTACAATACCCTTCGTATTTCTGTAATTTTCCGTTATGCCAATAGGTATCATCAAAATAATCGTTCCCCCAATAATCGGGTCCTTGACCTAAACCACCACCGCCATGGCGAACCACTTCGTGAAAACCTCTATCTTCTGGACGGTACGGATAATTATCACCTAAATGCCATTTTCCAAACATAGCATTGGTATAGCCATTTTGAGCAAAAATTTGCGGCAAAATCACTTCATCCTCAAACAAAATAGAGCGCCCATTTATGGTATGGAAAACGTTAACTCGGTTACTGTGTCTACCCGACATTAACGCGCCTCGTGTTGGTGCACAAGTGGTTGACACATGGTAATTCGTAAACCGCACGGCATCTGCATTAAATTTATCAATATTTGGGGTTTTAATATATTGATTACCCTCACAAGCTAAATCACCTTTCCCTTGATCGTCGGTAATTACGATAATGACGTTTGGTTTTTGGGTTGATTTACTATTAGCTTGAGCCAATAACAAATGAGTATTACACAATAATGTGATTAACAATATTGAAAATAGTCTAATTGATTTTTTCATTTTTATATATTTTGATTTCTATAGTTTTTGGCAATTATTTTCATTACTTCTTTGCTCTATTCCTTTTTAGTTAAATTATTGATTTTGAGATATTTTAAATCGTATAATCACATATTAAAACTCCAATCTTCTTCTTTATATAGTTAAAACATGGTTTTTATATATTTAGTCCATTATTTGGAATAAATTATTGCTGTTTCAATTTTATGGTTATTTAAGTTTATCTGCCTCAATTAATTTCCCCAGACCTTAATTTTGTTTTTTCCTATTTTTAAGTCTTCAAACGGACCAATAAAAGGCGTATCGGTGGCTCTTTTATTGCCAAAATAGTCTTCATTGATGGTTACTGGAGAGCCATCTGGGTTTTCAAAAGGTGTTTCAGATTGAAAAGCAGCTCCTAGTAACGCTGTAGTTGCCAGTTTTGTTTGGACGTTCTTAAAACTTTCATCTGTAGTAATATTTAAATAATAGATATCATTTTCTTTACTCAGACTTATTTCTGGATTTAACGTTCTATTTTCAACATAATTGGTTTCAATTTTTGATGGCAACGCTTTATTTAAATATAGATTTGCATCTATAAAAACTGGAAATTTTTGTTCGTTAAAATTATTAAGCCCTCCCGGAGATTTCCACTGGTATGTTGCCGACGGAAAATTATCGTAAGCATTTAATCCATAATATTGGTCCTTTTCCAAGGTATCGTTATTAGCTGCAAAAATATTGTTGTAAAAACGATCGTCTCCCAATATAACCGTCATCATTCCAAGCACTTGAGTTGAATGCGGAAAATGATAATGTGTAAATCTATTCAAAGCTGTTCGCATATGAATATTTCCTGCTACTAAATTATTTACAAACGCAGTTCCTTGTGATGCATTAAGAATACCTCTTTCAGAAAGTAAAATATTGTTATCGATAATCATGGGGCCATGATTTACTTCTATAAATAAATCTTGATCTTTATTATTAATCAAAAGATTTCCAGATACACGGGCGCCTTGTGCTTGCCAATCGAGCCAAATGCCTCTATGATTATCGTGAATAAAGTTATTTTTAATAAGCACATCAATCGCTGCATGCAATTTAATGCCTGCAATTTCCCAGCCATCAAACTGTTTTTTTACATTAATATTATAAATATGATTCCCACTTATTTCACTAAAAACGCATCCTAAATGACCAATAATACCACCTTGTTCGCAGTCTTTAATCGTGTTATTTCTAATGATATGTGAGCCAATGGTTTCTTTGGACCAACCTAATTGCAAAGCTTTAAAAACGACTTCGCGTTCACGTTGAGTTCCGTGTTTTTTCTGGTCGCGTTTCCATAAATTCTGACCCGAAGCTCTTTCTTTACCAATAACAATTCCGGAACATTTTGAATCGGAAATCAGGTTGTTTTCAATAATCCATCCTTTACTCCAATTAGGCCCGATTAAACCTTCTTGTTCTGCTGTTGGAGGTGCCCATTGTGTGGCTGCCTGACACATTTTAAAACCTCGAACGGTAATATAATCCATTCCTGTTTTTCTAGGAAAAAATACGGTCGGACGCACATTTATTTCGACTAATTCTTGATTGGGGTTTTTGCCTTGAAAATTAGCGTAGATAGTAGTTGTTTCTTGATTACTTTCACAATACCATTTATATTTTGAACCTTCGGTATCTTCTGCTCTATCCAACGACTTTTCTAAAAACACTTTCGATAAACTATCAATTTCGTACAGTGCTTTGCCATTTACATATACTTCGCCTAAGTGATGGTCTCTGCCATAGGTTTTA
Source organism: Mariniflexile fucanivorans (assembly GCF_004341235.1). Lineage (GTDB taxonomy): Bacteria > Bacteroidota > Bacteroidia > Flavobacteriales > Flavobacteriaceae > Mariniflexile > Mariniflexile fucanivorans. The sequence goes on along the minus strand of NZ_SLUP01000004.1, from coordinate 346,977 downwards.
GTGACCCAATCGCCATAAAGAATTTCTTGATACGGATTAAATTCACCAAAAAACGTGTTATTTATAACGACTTTCCAAACAGTACCTTTATGCTTTTTCCAAGTCTTAATTTCTTCAGACCCTTTAATCCAAACATTTTCATTTTCGGCAGCCTGATAAACTATTCGATTCAGATCATTCATACCTGCATACGCAGGGTTAACCCATTCTCTATACACGCCTTCGTGAACGGTTATAACATCGCCCGGTTGTGCAATTTTAGCTGCTTTTGAAATTGTTTTAAACGGTGCCTCTTTAGTTCCTGTATTAAAATCGTTTCCTGTTTTAGCAACATGATATTCTTTTGCTTGCATAAGCATCGTAGTTAGAATACATAAAAAAGCGATAAAGAATTGGATTTTTTTCATATTGCTATAGAATTAGAATGGGGTGGTTATTTTCAAAAATAACAGTTTATATTTTTTTTGTTTTATTTTTTCGACGAATGCATAACAAGCAACCAATTATTCTTTATTTCAAAGGAAACTCTGCTAGGTTCAATCTATATTTTTTCGATAGTTGCATAATATGCACCTAACTCTTCATTTGAATCTAAAGTAAACAAAGTATCAAGATGTGTTTCTCCTTTTTCAAGATTGACTTCAAATGCTACATATTCATCATTCGGATTTACATCTTTGTCAAGCTCTATATTTTGAATTTTAATTTTAGCCTTTTTGATAGTTAAAACTTTGCTCTTTTTACTTTCGGTAACACTTGTTCCTGGAATTGCGGGACGCAGAGGTGCTATGGCATTTAGAGCCAAACGTGTTTCTACTGGCCAACGACGAAGCTTTATCGTGTAAGTTCCAGTTTCTGCCACCTTAACACGCCAAAAACCATTATTTATTTGTCCTTCCCGTATATGATTCTGTTGCCAAGGCGTAAAGGTTTCGCTATGCCAATCATGACAAAATAACGTTGTTGGGTTTTCTGCTTTATCACCAATAATGAAATATGGCTTCTCAACAAACGTTGGAGAAATTTCAGCCCACCACGTATCATAAGCGGCTTTGTATTCTTTTACTTTTTCAGGATGTTGATCTGCAATATTGGTGCGTTGTTCTGGGTCTGAATCTAAATCATACAATTCCGTTCCTTCCACCAATCGCCAGTTACGATGCATCAAAGCGGTTCGTTTCCAAGGTACAGGATCGGTAGAAAATTGTGTGTTTACATATACTATTCTATCGTCAAATTTAGTACTATCACCTTTCATTAAAGGCACTAAACTAGAACCATCAAATTTTAAATCCTCTTTAACATCTAATTTACATAAATCGACTAAAGTTGGTAATATATCATAGTGAGCCGTTAAGTCATTAATATCTTTCCCAACACTAATCCCACCATTTTTCCAATGAATATAGAAAGGCACACGGTGCCCACCTTCGTACATACTCGCTTTTACACCACGCATGCCTGCATTATTTCCTTTAGCAATAAAACCATCCAATCTATCTTCTCCTTCTCCCATCTTATTTCCAGCAGCAGAACCATTATCCGCCGTAAAAATGAGAATGGTATTATCCATTAAATCAATAGATTTTAGGTATGCTACCAACTTACCAATGTTTTCATCAATATTGGCAATCATACCATAAAAGTCGGCATTAGGAATGTTTTCATTATCCTTATATGGCGCAGAATATGTATCATCAACCCAATAAGGCGAGTGTGCTGCATTAGTTGAAAGGTAGCAAAAGAATGGTTTTCCTTTTTGTTTTCCTATGTATTGCTTGGCGTTTTCAAACCATACATCGGTGCAATACCCTTCAAATTTTTCAAATTTACCATTGTGAATATAGGTATCATCAAAATAATCATTATCCCAATAATCCATGGTTTGCCCTATGCCTCCACCGGCATTCATCAAGACCTCATCAAAACCTTTGTCCTGAGGTCTAAACGGATAATTATCACCCAAGTGCCACTTACCAAACATAGCCGTATTATAGCCGTTCTCTTTGAAAACTTGAGCCATTGTTTTCTCTTTTTCAAGAATAAGTGATCGCCCTTTTATGGTAAAAAAAACGCCTGTCCTGTAGTTGTGATGCCCCGTCATGATCGCTGCTCTTGTAGGCGCACAGGTAGGACTCACATGATAATCGGTTAAACGTGTGCTTTCTGCATATAATCCATCAATGTTTGGTGTTTTAATCCATTCATTACCATGCGCCGCTATATCTCCATAACCCACATCATCAACCATAATTAAGATGACATTTGGTTTTTCATTTTTTTCGGTCTTTGGTTCTTTTACTTCAGACTTACAGGATGCAACAAACAGAATACATATTAATAGCGAAAGACTTGTTATATCTTTAAAATTTGGTCTCAGTAATTTTTTAGGATTATTTTTTATGATGTGAAAGTTCATTAAAAAAAGATTGTAAAATTGGATAAGCACCGAAATTATAAAAATCCAAATCTTTTGATTATAACTTATAGTTCAATCTATATAAGATATCTCTCTTTTGAAACAAAACAATCTAAAAACAACGAATAAGCTACCTCCAAAGTGAATCATCGAGGTTTTAAAATTCCAAAAAAAATTAAGGCGTTACACTGCTTTCTGAGAAAAACACATTTCGGTTATCCAACTGTAAATTATCTCCTTGTAAAACTATGTCTCCTTGCAATGGTAAATCTACACAAGATGCCCCTATCTTAAATTTATAAGTACCAGCTTCCACTTTCCAGTTTCCGTCCTTATATTGCATTAATTGTTTTGGTGATACTTTAAAAACAACTGTTTTCTTTTCACCACTTTTTAAATCCACACGTTTGAATCCCTTCAATTGAATGGCATCCATAGTGGAAGTTTTATCAGAAGGCGAAACGTATAATTGAACAATTTCAGCACCATCCATCGCACCTGTATTTTCTACATCACATGATATCATGAAATGATTATCGATTAAGTTAGCGTTTGAAGGCATACTGAAATTTGAATAAGCATACGTTGTATATGAAAGTCCAAAACCGAAAGGATATTGAGGTTTAACTTTGGCATATCCATGTTGGTAATTTAATTCTTCCTTAGACTCATCTTTTGGATAACTAACACAAAGCTTAGCTGTTGGGTTCACATTTCCAACTAAAATATCAGCTAAAGCATTACCAGCTTCTTCCCCTGGAAACCATGCCTGAATAATGGCCGCACATTTATCTTCAAATTTGTCGACTAACTGTTGTCTTCCACCAGTAATTACTAAAATAACGGGCTTTCCTGTTTCAATTAGTTTTTCAACAAAAAGTTCTTGTTCTCCTGGTAACCTGATACCTTCACGCTCGCGGTTTTCTCCACACAGATACGTGTTCTCACCCATTACTGCGATTATAACATCACTTTTTCCAACCATTGAAAGTGCGTTTTCAAGATTTGGTTGTGCGACTCTACTCAGAATGTTCTTTTTTGCAGTACCTAGCTCACTATCTCCATAACTATTTGGGTCAATGGTGGTTCCTAAAGGCTCTGCCCAGTCGCATCCTCGTTCATTGTGGATGTTCACTTTATCTCCAAGTTTATTTTTCAGTCCTTCTAAAACAGTTACAATTTTAGGTGAATTCGGATCAAAAGTTTGTCCCCAGAAATAAGTAATCATCGACTGGTAGGTATAATCTCCTAACAAGCAAAATACATTATCGGAGTTCGGTCCTACTAATGCAATATTCTTTATATCATTCACTTTTAAAGGAAGAATTCCATTATTTTTTAGTAAAACAATGGATTGACACGCCGCATCATAAGCCAGTTTTCGGTTTGTAGGAGGATCAAAATCCAAATCGCCATCCACACCAAAAACAGGATTATCCAATAATCCTAGTTTTACTTTCATGGTTAAGGAGCGTTTCACAGCTGTGTTAATCACATCCATAGTTATCATGGATTCATCGATAGCTTCTGGTAGAAATTCATAGGTTTTTGGAACAGGAAGTTCCAAATCGTTACCAGCTTTTAAAGCCATAACGCCTGCCGTTTTATATGAATCTGCTTGTTCCCATTTACCATGTACATGATCGATGGAATGATAATCGCTCACCGTAATGCCATCGAAACCTAATTTACCTCGAAGAATTTCATTAAGTAATTCATTGTTAGCCACATCGGGAACACCTTTATAGGCAGCATACGATGGCATCACGCTTTTTACATTGGCAGCTTTAATGACTGCTTCATGCGGCATCAAATAATCTTCAAAAAAATCTTTTTCGTTGGTAGTATTGGCGCCGTAACCTGCGAAATGTTTTGTGGTTGCAGCAATGCCTGTACTAAAATCATCGCCTTGCAACCCTTTAACGAAAGCGACTCCCATGGTTGAAGTTAGGTAAGGATCTTCACCATAACTCTCTTCAATCCTTGGCCAATGCGCCGTACGTATCACATCGAGCATGGGAGACAATGCGTAATTAGCGCCTACAGCTTTCATGTTTTTTCGAGTTGACAAGGAGTTTCTGGTTGCCATTTCTGGATTCCATGAACATGCAATACCTATTTGTTGCGGAAACGTGGTGGCTCCTTTAGTAGAAAATCCGGTAATGGCTTCTTCGTGAAAAACAGCAGGAAGCTTCAACCTAGTATCAGTCATTAAATAATGTTGAACCTCACGAACAAAGTCGCGCAATTCTTCAGGCTCCATAGTAAATGAAGAAGAAAACTGCGATATATGCCCTATTCCATTGGGTATCTTTTCACGACACATTTCAATCGAAAGTTTGCCGTCTACTATAAGCTCGGTTGGACGAATTCCTTGAATTTGTGCTATCTTTTCTTCCAAAGTCATGGTAGCCATGATGGAATCTACACGAGCTTCAATCTCTGGAGTAGAAAAGGGTTTGGGTGTTACTATGGTCATATCTGTTTGCTGAATTTTGTTACACGAAAATAACAATATGGGCAACATGGCAATAAATAATTTTTTCATTGTTTATTTTTTTAAATCTAATTGGTATAAATTCTTTATAATTTGCAACTTCTCATTAGCATAAATACCGTGACGTTATCAATTTGCTAACAATTCCCAGTTGCCTCCAAAATATGCTTTATCAATAGTTAACAGTTTATCTTTTTTACCAGTACGATTTGCTTGATCTATTAAATCCATATAAATGTAAAATTGCAGCCAATATCCATATTGGTACTTCTGATTTTCAGATTTCGGATGCTTCATAAATGCATACCAAGATGTATTGATACTGTGTGATTCTGCAACCTTCATAGCATTTTCGGCCTGTTGCCAAATATTGTTCGACATGGTGGTGTGAAGTTTTCTATAATCTTCATATGTCATTTCGGCTGTGTTGATGGTTTCACACCTATCATCAATACCTAATTCTTTAAGCAGCACTGTTTTTTCAAAAATGGTATCGCCATCAATATCCATTTCAATTTTATCAATAAAACCATTGCTATCTGTGTCTTCATATTTAAAAGTGCTAAAAGGAGAGAATTCTTTTTGTTTGCGTTCCCATTTTGGCTGGTAGGTGTCATACAAACCTCCCCATCCTTGGTATGAATATGCCAATTGGTCCACGCGCCATGCGCCCCATTCGGCTCCATACAAATGCAAACGACCATCAAATTTTGAAATATACAACTTAGCTTTACCACTATTATCTAAATCCCACTCGCCTCGGTCCCCAATGGCATCCGTTTGTGCATTATTATCAAGTCCACCGTTTCTTCCTCCTATTTTAAAAAGGTCTTCAGGCTCATAAAAATCAACGCGTTCCCAGCGTTCGCAATCATCATCTTCATCATACACAAAAAAGATGTTATCCCATTCGCCTTTTTTATAAGTTAAATTTAAAGCGGTATCAAAACCTGGGTAAATAAGTTCTGCTACTTGTCTCCATCTCGGGTCTCTGAAAAGCGTATCCGTTTCAACAACTCTTGTATTATTGAATTTATGGACTTGATTCATATAATCAAAGCCTTTTCCTGTAAAGCGGAGTGACATATCAAAATCAAATTCATTACCGGGTGCATTATCGTTATCTAGATCATACGATACACCTACATAACTTATTTTCCCTTCGGTAAAGCCACCTTCTCGGGAGACTGGTCGGTCTAACGCCCGAAAAGCCATTTCTGTTAATCCGTCATCGTCTGTATCAAAAAATAAAAATGGGTTTTCCCAATTCAACCGTACATCATTCATCTGATACGTGGCTGCATGTGCTTTTAAAAAGGTGCTTTGTCCAACATAATCTTCAAGAAAATTAGAGTTTCCTTCGTGAAGCCATGCCCGTAATTCAAACGTGTTCCAATCGATGTAATTAAATACATTATCCTTGTCATTATCAATTACCCACATGTAGTGCCCAGAACCCCTCCTTTTAGTTTTGTCCTCGGCGGGATTATCAATAAACACTTGCATATCTGATTTCCCATCCGCATCCGTATCAATCCAATCCACCGCAATATCACTTTCATCACAGTATTTGCCATCTTTATTGACATCAATAAGCAGGCAATCGCTATCTATGTCGCCTTCCAAATCATCAAATTTCATATCATCGTCATCGTCAATCCAAATAATAGGCGTGTTATGTATGGTGATTGAATACATAATATCTGGGTCGCCATCTTTATCCAAATCAATTAAAGTAGGTTTATAATTAGTTGGCGGTGGTGGCAATCGATAAGATACTAATGGTGTATTAACGTTCCAATAATTATTCTTGGTTGCATCATCAGATTGTGCCCATACATTATTAGCTATAACGGTTATCAGAAATAACGGGATGTACATTTTTTTCATATGCTGATATTTATTGTTTGTTCTTAATGTTGAACCCGCTTTTTAAAGTGCTCCTTTCACTTCAAATACTGCTGCGTACTTATTTGGTCTTTTTGCAGGAACACTTAAAATAAGATTATTATGATCTTGTTTGAAATTTATTGTCTCATCGCTTCCAATCAGTTTTATAGATTGAATTTTTTTAGGTTTATATTTTGACTTTAAACCAAGTGAAGACAGTTTTATGTCTCCTTCGGAAGGATTCATCACAAATATATATAAAACACCATCTTTTGTTGTAAACCGAACTTCGTCATGCCCATAAGGCTCACTGTCTTTCGTTCTATTATTGAATTGTTTACTTTTTTTCTTTTGATTTTCAATTTGATCCGTATTCGCCAAATTGGAGGCATTCGAATTCTCATCTAAAAAACCTGAGAAAAAATTATCGCCATGTACTTTCCAAGGTTTACTGGCATATATAGCCTCACTATTTAATTTTAACCAAGCGCCAAACTCATCCATAATCGCCTTATGTTCAGGAGGAATTGTACCGTCTGGCAGCAATTCCACATTAAGCATAAAATTTCCGTTTTTACTTACAACGTCAATTAATAATTCAATCGTGCTTCTTGAATCATGTCTGGATGGATCGTCTTTTTTATAAAACCAATGCGTAAAAGAACAGATGCTTTGCCAAGGCTCTGGATTTATTTCCAGTTCTACCCCTTGTTCAATGTCGTTTACAATAGCTGGATCCCCTCCTGGAATTTTTCCCGCAATAAGTGCATTTATTTTACCATCCTTGTTTAATCTATGATTTAAATAGGTGCGAAATGCTTCTTTACCATATGCTCCATAAGGAAAACCGCGACCATCGAACCACATAAAATCGACATCGTAATTGGTGAGCAAATCTTTCATTCGAAGCAACCAATTTTGTTTCCACGCTTCTTCCCATTCTGGCGTTCTTTTTTCAGGCGGTAAGCCATATAAGTCTGAAGGATCTAAACCTTCCCACCATGTACCTATTCCATCTTCTTTTGTTAAACGCCCGTCGTAGGGTATTCCTTTATATACTCCAGAAGTATCGGCACCAAATGCGGGCAAACCCCATTCAAAAAAACGTTCATTGTGTGTACTCACTCCAAATGGTACGCCCTGTTTTTTTGCAGATTTGGAAAACTCACCTATAATATCGCGTTTAGGGCCTACATTTACCGAATTCCAAGGTTGGTACTTTGAATTCCAGTTATCAAAATTATCATGATGATGTGCGAGTGCCATAAAATACTTGGCACCCAAATCTTCGGTAAAATACTTTAAGAGCTTATCGGTATCCAAATTTTCGGCTTTCCAAGCATTAGCCACATCTTTATAACCTACTTCCGATGGATGCCCGAATGTTTTAAGATGATACGGATAGGCATTTTTTCCGAAAGTTTCTTTACCCACATCTTGCATATACATATGTCTGGCATACCAACCGCCGCCGTATTCTGGTACGGTTTGAGCACCCCAATGTACCCAAATTCCAAATCGGGCATCTGTAAACCATTTAGGAATTTCATACTGTTTACCCAACGCTTCCCATGAAAGCTCTTTGTCTTGAGCATAGGTAGCCGTACTTAAACCTATTGCGAAAAACATGAACAGCATATATTTCACCTGTAGCTTCTTTTTAAGTTTTGATAGCTTCATATCTAATTTTTAGTAATTTGATTCGTGGTAAAAAATGAACTTTTAAATATAGTTACAAATTGCCTGAATACCATGATGATTATCAATAAAACATACCTAAAATTTGATTTATTAGATATGTTCAATTCATTTTATTTAATCTACAAAGTTGATTTTACAATAGGGCGATTAAACACCTTTCCAAACTTTTGATTGTCCTTTCTTAATCGACATTTTTCCTCCAGATTTCCCTTGAGATGCGATTTTAAATGTTCCATCATTATCCGCGTGAATCGTTGCTTGAACCAATTTACCATCCTTCCACTCGATATCCACTTCAAAACCACCACGTGCTCGTAATCCTTTAACGTAACCATTCGGCCATGCTTTAGGAAGTGCTGGCAATACATGAATTTCGTTATTATGACTTTGAAGCAACATTTCGGCAATTCCAGCCGTAGCACCAAAGTTAGCATCTATTTGAAACACCGTTCTATCACTAAACATATTTGTGGTAAACCCATGCAAAACGTGACTATTAAGCGCTGTGTAAGCAATATCGCCATCACCAACTCGCGCCCATAATGCTATTCTCCAAGCACCAGACCATCCATCATTTTGACCTCTTTGAATTAATGATGTATGTGCGGCCTCAAACAATTCTGGGGTATCATTGCGATTTATTTGACTACTTGGAAAAAGTCCGTAAAGATGTGAAACATGGGCATGTGAATTCTCTGGATTATCCCAATCCTCTTGCCATTCTTGAAGCTGACCATGACGACCAATTTTCATTGGAGCTAATCGGTTTCGAGTTTCGGCTATTTGTTTGCGAAATGTTTTATCGACACCCAAAATTTCTGATGCTTTGATACAATTTGCAAATAAATCGCGTAAAATTTGTCCGTCCATTGTTGGGCCGTCAATAACTGCCGCACCCGATCTGTTAGAACTCATGCCGTCTTTATTTGTACCACCATGGCTATGCTCTGGCGAAATGGATGGAGACGTAATAAGTTTACCATCATTATTCTCAACAAGCACATCTAAGAAAAATTCCGATGCGGCTTTCATAACTGGATATGATTTTTTTAGAAAATCCACATCACCGGTATAGAGATAATGCTCCCAAAGGTGTTGACATAACCAAGCACCTCCTGTTGGCCACATGCCCCAATGCGCACCGTCAACTGGCGCTGTACCACGCCATAAATCGGTATTATGGTGCGTTACCCAACCATCTGCTTTATAATGGGTTTTAGCGGTATTGCTTCCTGGTTCTTGCAATTCGTGAACCATTCGAAGAAAAGGCTCGTGACATTCACTAAGATTTCCAACTTCGGCCACCCAATAATTCATTTGAATATTGATATTGATGGTATATTTACTGCACCACGGTGGATTTATGGTACCATTCCAAATACCCTGTAAGTTTAAAGGCTGTGTTCCTGGACGCGAGCCTGCAATCATTAAATAACGGCCATATTGGAACACTTGCTCCGTTAAAAGTGGATCTGAAGCCCCTTCTTTAACTCGATTGAGTCGTTCATTTGTAGGTATATTATTATTTTCGTCTGTGCTTCCTAGATTAATGGAAACACGGTTAAATAATTTTGTATAATCATCAATATGCCTTTGATAAAGTTGTTCAAAAGATTTTCCTGTTGTTGCCGCTAAATAATCATTTATTCGCTTTAATGGATCTGCACTTACATCGTTTGCGTTTACAAAACTGGTAGCAGCCACATAAATAAGGGTGACCGCATTAGCATTTCTAACCGATATTTTATCACCTTGCGCAATAACCTCACCACCTTCGGCAATCACTTTTACTTGTGAAGCAAATTTTAATCCTTCGCCCTCCCATGCACCTATTAGGCTTCTTTCTTTTTGTTTGCCCAATTGACCGCTCATTACAAGTGTAGTCTCATTGACTACTTCAGATTTAGAAGTATGAGGACTTGTTAATATCAAATCAAAAGTTAATTGCTTTGATTTATCGCTTTCAAGCCTCATAACAATAGCCTGATCGGGGTACGATGCAAATACCTTTCTAGTAAATTTTGTTTCACCTATGTTGTAAGAAACGGTGCTTAAGGCTTTTTGCAAATCGAGTTCACGACGATAATTACTTGATTTTGCTCCTTGAGGAAACATAAGAAATAGGTCGCCAAAAGGTTGATACGCCATTTGATATTTGGGTATGCCCATCATTTTTTCGGCTGTATCTTCAGCTTCATTATATTTCTCCTGTTTTAGTAAATTGCGAACTTCTTCAAGATGGTTGTAAGCATCCGGGTTGTCATAACTATGAGGCCCACCCGTCCATAAGGTTTCTTCATTTAGCTGTAAATGCTCCATCTGAATGCCTCCATAAACCATCGCTCCGAGTCTACCATTACCAATTGGTAATGCTTCCGACCATTCTTTAGCTGGTTGTGTGTACCAAAATTTCAAATCTTCAGAACCTATCTTAGCTTGAGCGTAGGCTTCAACACATATCATATTTGCTAAAAATAGAAATAGACCGAATACTGAATTTTCAAGTTTTTTGTTTTTCATATGTTTATATTATTTATTTTTTAGCGGTTACATAGTATATCCATATAGTAATTTTTCCATAGGGGTCGAATTTTTGGATATAGACTTTTATTTGCGAAATAAGAAGATTCAATTTACAAATAGCAATCCTATATTTATATTCTTTAAGGTGAATAAAAAGAAAAAGGCCGTTATATTTTATAAATAACAAGCCTTTCTCTCACGATAACAAACTAAACTAACTACTATATTTATAGGCTATTTTGTCAGACTACTAGAAAAAAGCTAGTGGTCTTTTATCAAATTTATAAACAGGTTTTCTATTAGTAATCTGGGTTTTGCGTTAATTCACCACCACTCCTTAGAATTTCAGCATTTTCAATTGGAAGAAAATACAATTTATCGTCCCATACTGTAGGATTCACAACATAAGGTGCGTATCTTTTTTCGCCAGCACCCTGAACATCCTTAAAAATGTGCATACCCATGGTAGGTTGTGCTTGTGTAAATGGAGCAATCTCCCATCTTCTTATATCAAAGTATCTGTGCTCTTCAAAAGCAAGCTCAATACGTCGTTCGTTATAAAGCCTTGTTCTAAGTTCTTCTCCAGTAACCGAATCGGGTATTGGAGGCATATTAACAGTAGGTCTAGCTCTTATTTTATTAATATACTCTCTACATGTGTCTTCATCTCCTAGTTCAAACATAGCTTCTGCATAATTAAGATATACTTCACCAAATCGAAACCATATAAAAGGCGCAGTGAAAGGTGTACTAAAATCCAAAACGATTGATTCATCCTCAGGCATGAATTTTCTCAAGAACGTTCCAGCCTCAGGATTATCATTACTTTGTTTATAGGAATCAAAACCCCATGTGTTCCCATCCTCAGAAACCCACATTTCCAGCGTTGAACTACGATATACAGATTCATCATGATTTATCGAGTATTCTAAACGAGGGTCACGGTTAGCATAAGGGTTTTGCGGATCGTAACCAGACGCTGGATTTACAGTAGTGTTTACATGATTCACTTTAATATATGCTGGTTCTCCATTTGCCATATCGTAATCGTCAACTAGGTTTTGAGCAATACCACCATTAGCAGCCCAACCACCGAAAGCTCCCCAGCGGCGCCCAAGATATAACATAGGCTGATCATGTTTATTAGATGCTGTATAGTTTCTAGCAAATATTATTTCGTTATTGGGAGACCCCGTCTCTGCGTTAAAAAGGGTGGAGTAATTAGGATGCAGTGAAAATGTATTATCATCAATTAAATCTAGTGCTGCATCTGCGGCTTTTTGCCATTTTGACACATCATTAGTTGTATTAAAAAGAGGTGATGCTAAATATAAATACATACGGGACTGCAAGGCCTTACAGACGCCTTGCGTTGCCCTTCCAAAATTACCATCACCAGGATGATATGCAGCATCAAGGTCTGGTAATGCAGCAGCTAAATCTGCCTCAATATATGCTACACATTCATCAATTGTATTACGCGCAAGAGAAGGTAGGTTATCTTGAGTGGCTACTTCATCAATAATTGGCACCCCTCTAAATCTTACAATAAGTTTAAAATACATGTATGCCCGTATAAACCGAGCTTCTGCAATTAACCGGCTTTCCACATCAGGATCTAAAGCATCACTAGTTTCCATTTGCTCAAGAAAAACATTTATCTTTCTAATAAGACTGTAATCAAGATTCCATGTATAAACAGTACCTGGACCGCCAAAGTTAATTCTATTAGTAACATTATCAGGGTTTAATGTACCATCTAATATAGGACCAGGATAACCACTTTGCGGTTTGTAAGCCATCTCATCAGTGGCTTTAGCCAACATATTTCGGCTATTTCCTGTTCCTATTCCTGTATATAAGGTATTATGATAAGCCATAATCAAACTTGCATCATTCCATACCGAACCTGCAGAAACACTATCGGTTGGGGTAATATCCAATATATCGTCATTACATGAAAAGAGCGACATGGATATAATAATTGTTATTATAAATATATTTTTCATTTTTATTTAGTTTTAAAAATTAAGATTAACACCTACATTGATAGTTCTCACTTGCGGATAGTAATTTGCTTGTCCACTAATTTCTGGATCCACATGTTTAATCTCTTTAGCCCAAGTAAGCAGATTACTACCATTAAGATAGATACGAGTACTTGTTAAACCTACTTTCGATACTGCTTTTTCTGGCAAAGTATAGCCAAATTCAGCAAATTTTAATCTTACAAATGAAGCATCCTGTAAAAAGAATGTATTATCCCCTGGAAGGTAGCCACGAGATCTTGGTTTAGTTCCATTTATATTATCTACCGTCCAACGATCTTCTGCGCGAAGTACAAAACTGTTCTCGAAATTCGCATTTCCTAAATTCGCATATCTACTGTCGTAGTTCACAGCAGCTGCTTGTCCTTGAAAAAATAGGTTTAGATCGAAATTCTTATAATTAAAGCCAAAATCCATACCGAATATGTACTTAGGTGTATTTGTTTTATTAATTCTAATTTGATCTGCCTCTGTAATGGCACCATCCTCATTAACGTCTACAATTACAACATCTCCAACCTTAGTGCTACGGTGATGTACACTCGCATCCAATTCTTCTTGTGTATTATAAATGCCATCTGTTTCATAATACAATCCTGCACCTACCATTAATCCTGTTTCATTTTGATAGGCTTCATCACGTGGCGTTTCATTCTTAAATATTACTTCACTATCGGCATACGAAATATTTCCAGTAATACTATACTGCAATTCGTTAATTGTATTTTTATGGGTTAATATAAGTTCATAACCATGACTGTCTACAATTCCGCTGTTTACATCTGGGAAACCTGGAAGACCATAGGTAACTGGTACCACAGGGGCTTCATTTATCAGAATATCATAACGATGTTCCTTCCAAACGGTTAAGTCAAACCCAAATAAACCATTCCAAAATAAACCCTCTAAACCAACATCTGTTTTTCTAGCTTTTTCCCAAGTTATAAAAGGATTGGCCAATTTACCCTCAGTAATACCAGGGACATCCGTTGAACCAAATACATAGTTACTGCCAAAATTAAAGGTTTGTAAATGCTGGAACGCATCTACATTATCGTTACCAGATAAACCATGGTCTATTCTTAATTTTAATTGATCTATATTTTTAAAATTATCTTTTATAAAATTTTCTTCAGATAACCTCCAAGCACCAGAAATGGCATAAAAATTACCATAACGGCTGTCTTTAGGGAAATTTTGAGAACCTTCTCTACGAAACACAAAATCAGCAAAATATTTAGATTTGTAGTTATATTCCAGCCTAGAAAAGTAATTATTACGAGACGTTTCACTTGATGTCCCTGAATTATCCTTATCATCGGCCGCATTGCTTCCAACATTAATTTCTGCGATACTTGGGCTTACATAATTTCTTCTATAAGCTTGAATCCAAGATGATTTATTTACCTGCTGCTCTTGCCCAATCATGGCAGAAAGTGTATGATCTCCAAAAGTCTTATCGTAAGTAAGTCTGAAATTATACAGTTTTGTTGTAAGCTTATCGTATCTTTCTGTAAGCACTGGCGACACTATCCCAACTTGAGATATAGGATATTCACCCGTATTTACATCGTATAAATTAGAAGTATAAGGAAGGTCCCATGTTTTACTAGTTCGTGTTTCTAAATCATAATTGTATGAAGCATCGATTTTCAATCCTTCAACAAAAGGCACCTTGTAAGTTGCCGTAAAAGTAGAGAAGATTGGAATTTCATCCGTATGATTGTAACCTCTTCGATCTAATAAAAGTGGACTTTGCCCAAAACGTCCTGGAGCAATTAAGCCATTATCGTACACAGCAACATCTGTTGGAGAAGCCAATAATATATTAATGAAATTCACACCAACTCCTTGAGATGAGAACTCTTTGTTCTTAACAATGGCACTAATATTGGCACCCACGTTAAAATTATTAGTTAAATCCACATCAAACTTAGAACGCATATTATATTGATTATAGTTTGTTGGGTTATTTTTATAGTTGCCCTCTTGGGTTAATGCAGCAAAGGACATTAGATACTTGGTGTTTTCAGATCCCCCAGTAACTTCTAAATTTACACGATTTTGCATAGCGTTGTTTTTCAATACTTCATTTACCCAATCCGTATTTGGATACGAATTTGTATCAGAACCATTACGATATTTTTCAATATCTTGGTCTGTATAAAAAGGTACATAACCTGGCCGAGGGTTATACCCTGGAGTATTTGGATCATCTTGATCATAAAGTTGTCCTTCATTATATACCTCTGCATATAAAGGAGAACCCAACATTTCAGAACGCATTGTAGGGTTTGTTATTGCGGTATTAACTGATAAGCTGAACTTTGGCTTTCCTATTCTACCACTTTTAGTAGTAATTAAAATAACGCCATTGGCTGCACGCGCTCCATAAATAGCCGCCGAAGCACCTTTTAAAATAGAGAAATTTTCAACATCTTCTGGGTTTAACTGCCCCATACTTGAACGTTGAACACCATCAATAATAATAAGCGGTGCATTAGCCCCCAGGGTTGCTGTTGCTCTAATTAGAATACTTGGATCATCACGCCCTGGTTCACCAGTACGTTGAGTTGCTGTTATACCAGGTAACCTACCTTGTAAAGATGCTGTAACGTTAGCGGTTGGACTTTTAACAACTTCACCTGATACACTTGAAACAGAACCTGTTAAAGTCTCCTTTTTACGTGTACCATAACCAACAACTACAATCTCATCCAATGCCGCAGCATCTTCCTGTAAAACAATGTTTAAATTGGTTTGTCCATTTAATGAAATCTCTCTTGTGGCATAACCAATATAGGATACAACCAAAATAGCATTCTTACTGGCCACTGATAGGGTGAAATTACCATCAAAGTCTGCTTGTGTTCCATTAGTCGTTCCCTTCTCTATGATATTGGCACCAGGTAGTGGCATACCATCCGTAAAAGTTACTTTACCCTTTACTTGAATTTGCTGAATGGGTTTTATGGTTGCATTTACAGATTCGAGTATTTTTTTTACTTCACTCCTGTTTTTTGCCATGACTATTTGATAATCAAAAACTTTTACAACAACAGATGTTTGTTTTTCAAATTCTGCAAGAACAGCATCCAATGGCATTTTATCTACATTGATAGATACCATTTGGTCTTCTTTGAAAACATTATCCTGATAGATGAAATAGAAATCGGTTTTTTCCTCAATACTTTTAATGAATTGGGAAACACTTGCGTTTTCTAGATTTAAACTAATTTTTGTGGATTGCGAAAGTGGGGTGGCCCAAATTCCGCAGGTCATTACAAATGAAAAAAATGTGGTGAGCTTCATTTTTCGAATGATTGTGGCATCATTCCATATACTGGAATGCCAAGTTGGTGAATTTTTCATAAATTTGTTTAGGTTATTTAATTAATACTTAGTTGATAATCGTACTTAAAAACCAGATGGAGGTCGGATTCCGTCTGGTTCTTTTATTTTAAAACATATGTTATTTCGTTTATTTTTATTAATTCCATTCCTGTAGCTGTAGCCAGAACCTTCAATACCGTTTCCACATTGTCCTTTAGCAACAGTTTACCAGTGATTGTTTTTGATATGGCATCATCATTTTTATTTTGAATATCTATTTTAATATTGTAATACCTTTCTACTCTTTTTACTAATTGTTTTAATTCTGATGTTTCAAAATTTAAATATCCTAAATACCAAGAAACATACTTACTTGCATTCACTTGAGACACCGAAACCTCTTTACTTCCAATATTGTAATTAGCTTTTTGATTCGGTTTTAGAATATAATCGTCTTGAAAAAAGGAAAATTCATTGGGCTTAAGTTTTACAGAACCTTCAGCCAAAACAGTCTCCACTATCTTATCAGATGGGTAAGCTGATACATTAAATTTAGTTCCTAAAACTTCAATACTTTGATTATTGGTTTTTACTATAAAAGGTTTCTTTTTGTTGTGAGATACTTCAAAAAAACCTTCACCATACAAAAACACTTCTCTTTTAGAACCCATAAAAGTAGCTGGATAAATTAATCTTGATCCAGCATTTATATGTACTATAGTTCCGTCAGACAAGGTGATGGATGATTTTTTCCCAAATGGCACTATTAGCTGGTTATATTGTTGTTTGGTAGTATTAGCCTCTTTTTTATAATTAAGCGTGTCATTTTTATTTATAACAATCTCTCCATTGTTGCCATACTCGATTTCCGATTCTTTCTCACTTATTAATACCTTGTTGCCGTTAGCCAAAATAAGCTGTGAATTGTTTTGATCGACGCCCTCAATTAATTGATTAGCAATCTTGTTCAATTCATTTGCTTTTTGGTAGTAGTAATAAGAAACCGATATTGAAATGAAAAGTAGAAATACGGAGGCATATTTTAAAACTGTAAAAAAGAGCTTGCGAACAGGTTTTGTTTTCTTTTGGCTTTTTATTTCCCGAAGTATATTTGAATATACGGCATCTAATTGATTATTAGAACGCAGTGTTTTTTTCGATTTAAGAGCAAGGATAATCAATCGAGATTTTTTGATTTGCTCTTCTTCTTGGGGGCTATCCTTTATATAATTTTGCCAATAGGTATCCAATTCTGCATTCGGATTTAATACCCACTGTACAAAATCTTTATTTTCAAAATATTTTAAAAAGTCATCCATTTAGAACCAGTGTATATACTAAAGGGTCTTAAATTGCTAAAACATGGACACTTTTTTTAACAAATTTTAACTTTTTTTTGAAAAAATTAAGATTAATGCATGAAATAGCTTTGTATCAAGCGTTTTTCTTAGCGCTAAAAGCGTTCTATACATAAGCTTTCTTACGGATTCTACTGAAATTTTCATTATATCAGCTATTTCAGCATATTCCATACCTTGTTCGAACTTTAAATAAATAATTTCCTTTTGTTTTGATGGTAACGCATTTATTGCTTTACTAAGTTGTTGCGATATTTCCTTGGAAATTTCTTCGTTAATTAAGTTGGTTTGATACGAGTATTCCGTATTGAATTTAACATCTATTTTTTCCTTTCTTATAGATAGTTTTTCAAACTTCCGCCCATTAGCTATTTTCTTTATTATGGAATTTCGGAAACAAATAAAAAGATATGATTTTAAATTTTCAACCGTTAATGTTTTCTTGTCGCGTTTAAGAAATAAATCTATAAAAACTTCTTGTAAACTATCATGGACTAACTCATGGTCATGACATAATTTATAGCCATATTCCAATAGTTTTTTTGATTGTTGATTATATAATACAGAAAAACTTTTGTCGTCTCCATCGAGAAACGATTTCCATAAATTATCTATATTATTTTCAAAGTTGTCCATGAGTCTTTTTGATAATATCTTCAAATATAGTTGATATATTTTGTTTAAACACCTAGTAGCGCCTATTTGAAAAAATCAAATTTTATAATACAAAATAAAAAAAAAAAAAAAAACACTGAATAACTTTAAATTAGCTTTAAAATTGTTCAGTGTTTAATTATAATTTTTTATTAAATCTTAACCACCTTTTTAGTGATTGAATTCGATGCATCGTCAATCTTTAAAAAGTAAACACCTTTTTGAAGGTTAGATAAATTAAGCGATGGGTTTCTATCGTTTTTAGGGCTTACTTCCAATATTTTTTGGCCATTTATAGAATATAAAGTGATTTTTGTATTGTTGCTTAAATTCGCATTTGTTAAAGAAACCGTAAGCTCTTTAGATACTGGATTTGGATATAATTTAATTTTATTAGACAATGAATTTGAATCTATTGACAATGATTGACCAGAAAACCCAAATGAAGTTACATTAAATAACCCAGTACTTCTTGATTCATTCTTAAACACAAAATAAACATCATGAATACCTGTTTTAGAAGTGGTTAAATCTACAGCTTGCGGCTTGTAATCATGCCATTGCCCATTGTTAGGAACTGGTATAGTAGCTATTAACTCCCCCGTTTTACTACCTAAACGCACTTCAATATTACCTCCATCGCGTTTGGTTGACGTTAATGCTTTTACAGATTTTATTGAAGACAAGTCTACATCAATATACAGCGCATAATCGTCTCTACCAATATTTCCCAAATTCTGATTATCTGTTTCTATATCCATTCCACTCTTAATATTGTAAGCATTTGCTAGTAAAAGTTCATAATTTCGGGTATCACCTATATTGGTATTCCCTGAAGGATCTACTATAGCATACCCATTTGAGCCATTGTACCACGTTACATTATCATAATAAATAGTTCTTGTTTCGTTAGCCATATAACCATCGGGATCATAGTTATATTGACCTGCCTTAAATTCTGTTCGACAGTTTGGTATACCATCTGTTTCTCCACAATCTACAGCATCATCTACCCAAGTACCAAATCCAAGATTTATACCGGTATGAATCATTTTTTTAACACCATCAATCCAAACTTCCATAACACCATTGTTGGATGCCGATAATATAAAATGAATTATAATATTTAAATCTGTATCTCGAGGAACACTTGGTAGAACCGTCGTGTCTGTTATATCATCAGCCCCAGGTTGTTCGTTTCCTCTACCTCGATATCCCATAATTAAATCATTATTAGTGATTTTTAGCATGGCTTCCCAAGTGTAATAGTTATTACTAAAGCCAAAAACTTGAGCAACACCTGCATTGGAGTCTGTTCTATAATCTGACCCAACATTCATTGTAAACCCGTACCAGCCTTCTTTTTGAGTATGGAAGCGTTCGGTTAAAATACACATTTCGCAACCTTTATCTGTACGGTTCACATCGCCTGCAGGTGTTCCCATTGTAAACCACTCCGACGTCCAAAATGTTTTTACACGACCATTAGCAACGGCTGTGTAATTAGGCAATCTTACTGTACAATCATGAAAAGGTTCCATAGAACCATCATCAAAATTATGTGATGGTGTTAAAGTTTGTGCGTTAAGGTTGGCAGACAATCCTATAAAACAGATACATCCAACAATCATTAAGAGTGTAGTTTTTTTCATTTTGATCTTATTTTTTTAGTTTATTCTTACGTAAAGAAGAAATAAATTATAATCCATTTCAACAGCAGTCTAAATTATTTGTGAGACTTATAATTTAACTATTTTTTTTGTGAACACACTAGCATTATCACTAATTTTTAAAACGTAAATACCGCTTTGTAAGTTAGATACATTGAGTACTGGGTTATTATTGTTTATAGGACTTACTTCCAATACTTTCTGACCTTTAATGTTATATAAAGAAATTTTAGTATCACTATTATTTAAATTTGTATTTGTTAACGACACTGTAAGCTCGTTAATTACAGGATTTGGAAGAACATGTATGTTATCAGCCAAGGAATTTGAATGTACTGATAATAAACCACCACAATCAGATAATATGATTGTATTATTAGTTCCGTTATCAGTTATTGTTGCACCTTCACAACCACGTATGGTATTTCCATTTGCAGTTGACTCAAGAATAATAGGGTACTCCGTTTCGTTTACAATGGTAGAATTATCTCCAGTAACTACAATGGCACGATCTGTTGTATCAATGGGTCCTGGGGTTCTATGTAACACAATATTGTGATTGCTACCTGTTAGATCCATTATATTATGAGGTCCTGTTGCATGAGGTGATGGAATAATGGTCCATTCGGCCTTATACCCGTTCTTACTTCCCGCATTATCTGTTAAAGGCGCATAAGCAAAATTACCCGATGAATTAGTAATTACTCCTGAATTTGCAGGCAAATTAAAATTTGAACTACCACAATCTGTAGCGGTAGAGTTACTAATAGTAGCTGCGCCACCTAAGTAAAAACGAAAACCACCTCGCATTTGATATGCTGTACAATTCTCTACAGTAGTACTTCCACTACCGGTGTAGGCTCTAAAAGCATCTTCACAAAGTGAATGATATTCATCGGTTGGAAGTGGCCTATTATCTTCAAACGGCATTTGATAATTTGCTCTATAAGGCAAATCGTAAGTATTAGTTTCGGAATATAAATCTCCAGTAGGACGTACTCTACCATCTACACTTGTGTTTTTAATTACGGTTTCAGTGGCATCACCCTGCATAAATATACCATGTCCGAAAGCCCTTTGGTGAAGCACCACATTATCAATGGTATTTCGTGGGCCATTAAGCAATATCCCACAACGCTTATTTAAGCCGAAGGTACTACCAGCACCAATACCGTACATGCTTCCGTAGCCATAAGGAAAAGAACCTCTTGTTGTTAATGTAAGTCCATCAAGTAAGTTATCTGTACCCGAAATTGTCATAACCGCATCACCTCCAAGACCATAGGCTAAATTAGTCCGATCTTGGTTGTAAGCACTAAAATCTGTTATTTCGGTTAACCCATTTCTGTAAGTATCTTCAATTTCCCCACCTATAATTGTATTATTATTACCCGTCACTCGCATATAAGATTCCCCAACACAACCAACAGGAACTTGGATATAGGCGCCAGTTAAGGTTATATTATTGTTTGATCCAGAAAGCGTAATTACCCTAGAACCAATTGGCAAATCATTTTCAAGATTATAGTTTCCAGGCGACAAAGTAACTTCTCTATCACTAAACTGTACGGCAGTTTTGAAATCTGCCAAAGTATTAACTACTACTTGTGGATCACTTAAAATGGCCTTATCTTTAATAATCATATCCTTCCATATGGCGGCATTCTGATAATCTGTTACATTTTCTGTTGGCACATAGGCCGTTATATTTGCTGGAACACCTTCCCAAAGTGCATCAATGGTTGCTGGTACTGAACCCTCTACTATTAAAGTTACTACAGTTGAACCTTGAAATGAAGCCGCATCAAAGGCCGTTAAAGTTGCAGGAATTGTTAATGTAGTCATGCCAGGACAAGCTTTGAATATTCCATTAGGTAATGAAGTTAGCCCCCCCAGATCTACAGAAGTTAGATTATCGCTTTGCCAAAACATTTGAATACCAAAGGAAGTAATTTCATTTGGAGGCAAAACTACCGATTCAAGACTATCAACATTACGGAAAGCTTTATCACCAAACGTTTCTCCATCAAGGAAAACAATAGAGTTCATACTTGTCATACTACGAAAACAATTTGCTTGAAATGTTTTATAACCTAAAGGAATAATAACAGATGTAATACTTGCACCATTACCCGCACTATTAAAAGCAGATGCAACCCCCGTAACATTATAAGTTGTTGATGTGGCTGAATCTGTGGCACTGGTAGGAAAAGTTACGTCTCCAGTGGCCGTTGTTGCAGAAACAAAAGCATCGGAGCCAACCACTGTAAAAGTGTAATCTCCATCAGTAAATTGGGCCGATGCCAATGTAATAGTAAAAAAAGCTATTAATACGAGTAATGTTTTTTTCATAATATTTTAGTTTAGTTATGTCAATGACAACAAATTTAAATTTAAATAAAACAAACATCTATAACTTATAGCTCATTACCTATAAACCATCAACTATTTTAAAAACACATTCTATGAACATCAATAAACATCGTTAAAATTAACATATTTTTCATATGTTAGTAAAATACAAACCCTTGGATATAAGTAATGAAAATCAGTTTTTATTTGAAACTCATAAGACAATTAGAATTTAAATGTCAGTCTGTCCCGATAGATATCGGGATTGTCGAAGACTTCATAAAAGAAACATTTCGACAAGCTCAATGTGACAATTGGTACAAAATTGACTTTTTAGAATAATTACACCCAATAAATTAAATACAATTATTTTCCTATTGTCCTAATCTCAATGTATGTACTGTAGGAAATACTAAAAAACCAGAGCGTTCAAAACTCTGGTTTTAAAATCCATATATAAATGCTGAATTATTTTTTTATAAAACGCTGTGCAAATTCTCCATCTAATTGAAACTAGCCCTAACACTTTCTAATTTCTCAGCTAATGCTTTTGCCTTTTCAGGATATTGCTTAATCACGTTTTTAGATTCTTCTTTATCGGTTGAAAGATTGAAAAGTTGTTCAGAATCTTTCTCTTTTACATATTTCCAATCGCCCATTCGAATGGCATCACCACGGTATAAAAAGTAATCTCGTTTGATGTTTTCGGTATTTTTTCCTGTGAAAACCGATGTGATATCCAATCCATCCATAGGTCTATCTTGAGGAATGTTTACCCCTGCAAATTTGGCAATGGTTGGAAATACATCGAGCGTTGACGTTTGCAAATTTGAAACCACACCGCTTGATACTGTACCGGGTTGCCAAACAATACAAGGCACGCGACTGCCGCCTTCGTATGGACTAAATTTACCATCGCGAAATGGGCCAGCACTTCCTGCATCTAATTTTTTGCTTAACCACGGGCCATTATCCGAAGCAAAAATCACCAAAGTATTTTTGTCCAGGCCTTGTGCTTTTAAGGTTTTTAAGATTTCGCCTACCGACCAATCTATTTCTTCTATCACATCGCCAAATAAACCGCGTTTGGTTTTACCTGCAAAATCTTTTGAAGCGTAAAGTGGCACATGCGGCATGCTGTGTGCTACGTAAAGGAAAAATGGTTTTTCTTTGTTTTCAATAATGAATTTTTGGGCGTTTTCTGTATATTTTCGAGTCAATTGCGATTGGTCTACTGGCCACTCAATAACCTCGTTACCTAACATTAAAGGCACTTTATTTCTGAATTTTTTACTAGGGTTTTCACTATTGTAATCGGCAAGTGTTAAACCTTCATTGAAAACATGATTTTTAGCCAAAGGAATTTTCAGAAGCTTGCCACATATCGTTACTGTATGGTATTCCGAAATACATATCAAACCCTTGAGCCGTTGGTAAATATTCGGGTTGATGCCCAAGATGCCATTTACCAACCATACCCGTTTGATATCCTTTTTGTTTTAACAATTCGGCAATGGTAATTTCAGAAGCTGGCATACCATCTTTACTCTGCGGAAAGTACACCTTGTCGTCATGTCCCCAACGTGTGGCGTATCGACCTGTTAACAAACCTGCTCGCGATGGTGTACAAATGGAACTTGACACTGAAAAATCGGTAAAACGCATACCTTCATTTGCCATGTTATCCAATTGTGGGGTTTGGTAACCTTGCGCACCGTAACTTCCGAGGTCGCCGTAGCCTAAATCATCTGTATAAATAATGATAAAATTGGTTGGTTTTTCAATATTTTTAGCAACAGAACATGAATTATTCAACACAAAACTGATTGCGGCTATCATTAGAATTTGAATTATTTTGTTTGTTTTCATATATAGTTAATAATTTTTAGTTCTATTTATTTTAGGATGATATGATTATTGGTTCCTTCATCCGTCACCTTTCCAACTGATGTACCTTTACAGTTTTGGCTATTATCATCCAACACCATTGGATAGTTTGTAAAATTATCAATTACAATATTGGAAGCTGAGTAGTTTTCATCTCGATTAAGAAGACCTATAGTTCGATTGTCGCCTCCTATATTAATTTTCAAATCTTGATCTGCATTTTGCACCTTATTGCGAAGTGTTATTTTATGATTGCTTCCTATGATGATGGCAGCGTGTTTACTACCATTATACGATGCTCCTTCATAGGGCAACAACGTTATTTCAGCATGCATGCCCTGATCACTTGGATAATCGACTCCCAATGCTGGACCATGTTGAGTATCTGCATAACAATCTACAATATCACCAGTACCAATACAAAAACCGCGTTCACAACCTATGGCTGTGGTGCCTTCCACATATTTTTTTCCTGTCGCATGTGTTAATGTAACCCCTGCTCTCATATTTTTAATAGTACAATTAATAATAGTTGGATTTGATGTTCCTCTTCTGTATTCTTTGCCGTCAATAATAGTTTCACCTCCATTGTAGGCTCGTATACCTTCTTCACCTAAACACATCATATAGCCTTTAGGTAATTTATAACTATATACCGCTTCAAAATCTACTTTATCAGCGTCCGAGCCTGTTCCTTTTTCCGTCCACATATCATCGGTAGAACGCATAGCGCCTTCAATGTAGCACCCCTCTATAACAGGCCAATCGGCTGCTTGCATAAACAAAGCATGACCGTAGGAACGGTGAATAATGGTATCATTTTTGGCGTGATTTTTATAGCCTCTCACCAAAAAAGAGGAATGTTTTCTGTGGTTGATGACACTTTTTCCGCCTTTTCCGAAAGCGTCTCCATAACCATAAGGATAAGAACCTCTTGTGGTGATGTGAAAGCCTTCAATTCTATTTTCTGAACCATCCATAACAATGTTGGTGGCACGTCTGGTTGGTGCATCATGAACGGAACCATCATCTACTATGGTCAGGTTTTTTAAGATGTTTTTATTTCCAATAACTTGTATTTCGTAAAATTCTGAATTCTTACTGGGGAAAGCACTCAATACTTCTGTTTTTACATTGACGGTAACTCCAGTAAAATCGTAAACACTGTTATTTCCTGAGAAAAGGAAGAGCACGTTCGCACGGTTTTTAACAACAGTAGCACTTGAAAAATCGCCTTCATGGATATCTTTAGCGGTGATTGTGTAAGTACCTGGTTTCAATGTAACTTCTACGTTATTGTCATCTAGGTAAGGCATTAATTCACTTAAAGAATTTACCACGATTTGCGCTTGTGATTTTAAACATGGTGCAATCAGAAGAATTATTAAAAGGAAATATTTATTTAACATTGAAATTTTATTAGAATTTAACTTAGCACATGACAAAAATTAAAAAGTGTGTCACATTGAGCGCAGTCGAAATGCTTTAAAAACAATACTCCCAATGTCTTCGACTGCGCTCAGACTGACATCTGGTATTTTAACAATTTTTATTAATAATTAAAAGAGTTTAATTAATCTGTTCGATAAGCACCAAACTCCACGGACACATTTCACGATTGACAGTAAATTTACCATCTTTCCCAACTGTGAAAATTTCAGTTTTTAAATTTTCAGCAAACTGCTTCATTACCTTAATTTGCTCGCGTGTTGGTGGCTCTGGTTTACCCATTTTTTCCCAGTAATTGTAAATATTACCATGATCTTTATCCAAGGTTTCTAATTTAAACTGCGTTCCCGGTTTTAAATTGGTAAGTTCCATTTTTAATTGACGGGTAGCACCTTGCTCATATTTATCTATCTTTTTAATACTAGCAGGAACTGCATTGTAATGGTCTTCAGGATAATTATATGCCAAAGCAATAACTTTTCCGTTTCCTGATTTACGACTTACAAATAAGTAATCGTTTTTAAACAATTTTTCATCTCCCAAATGATGCAACATTCTGTAGGCATGATACGATGGTTTTACCAAACCTTGATAATTAATCATTCCAAAACCACCATGGAATATACTTTCTCCGCCTCCCTTTTCTTCAAAAATATCGGTAAATGTCCAAAATGCTAAAGAATTGGCTAACCCAATACAGTCTAAATTCACCTTAGTAATATAAGCTGCGGGTGGTAAAAAGTCGTGCATGGCATCTCTACTATTCGGACTTGTATTCCATTCTGTTAAATGGATTTCAGCATTAGGATAAGCACTTTTCTTTATCACGCTGTTTAACCACTCCATGTCTGTTTTGGTTGAATTTACATTACGTGAAAAATCTTTTCCTTTCCCCGTTGTTGGATTAAAAGGATAATCTGTTGGATAGGGGTGTGTAGACACAAAATCTACAGGTAACTTTTCTTTTGTACAATATTTTAAAAAATCTTCTATCCAAGCACCTTTCCATTCTAAATCGTTAATATTATCTGCGGTAAATGTGATTAAATCGCCACTTCGGCTTTCAACTTCTCCATCATATCGACCATCTGCCACAAAGTTACTACTTGATGGACCTCCAACTTTTAAACGATTATCGACAGAACGTACCGCCTTTACAGATTGTTTGTACAATTCAAAATACTGAGATTTTGTGCCATCAAAAAACCCGTAGTGTAAGTTTGGCTCGTTCCAAACCTCAAAATACCATGTAAGTACCTCGTCAATTCCGTAACGGTCAACACAGTGCTGTGTAAACGCTTTTACCAAATTGTGCCATTCACCGTATTTAGACTCGTCTGGAGTAATATTAGCTTTCCACCAAAATTGAGTCTTGCTATTTTCGGCTGCCAATGGTGTTGGTAAAAATGCCAATTCTACAAATGGTTTCACATTTAAATCTAACATTCTGTCGAACAAATCATCGATGTATTGCCAGTTATAGGTGTACTTGCCATCTTTTTCAAAAACAGGAAACATATCATCGTGAAAGATTCCGTGGAACCTCACAAATTCAAAGCCACATTCATCCTGCACTTTTTCTAATTGCTCTAACCAACCTGCACGTAACCCTTCGTTCGCGCGACCTGCTCCGACACTTTTACTCCAAAAGTGTTCGAATTTTTCGCCTTTTTCTTTTGCATTTACAGAAATATTTTGTGCAAAACCTGTTTTTACTTGTGCTATTACAAGCAGCAGTATTAATACTTTTTTCATATTCTATTATTTTTTTTTTATAATAATTAGTTTTTAACTATCTCGTTATTAATTCCTTTATCAGTAACCTCCCCATTCGTGATTATTTTACACGAACTTGAAACCGCATTCAATTCCACAGGCATGCCCGTTAAGTTTGTTAAAAGAATCCCCGAAGTAGGCGCTTTTCCTAACGGAGAAAATCCGTTATTTGCTGTGGGCGAAGTGGTTCCTATTTTTATTGGAAGCACCTTACCTTTAGTTAAGTCTCCCTCTTTTTTGATTGTCACTTTATGATTTTCACCTGCAATACCAGCAAGTAGATGTACTGTGGTTTTAGAATCATTAGAAATCAAGGCTAATTCTACATCAGAAACTTCTCCCTTAGTAACATATAATAATGGTCCATTTACCATATCGCCTCGGCTGTTTTCAACTTTAACACCGGTAAGATAATACCCCACTTCGCAACCAACGGCTTCACTATCTTTTATCAAAATATCATCTGTAACTTTTCCGAAAGCAAAACCGATGCGGGTGTTTTTCGCTTTGCAATTTATGGCAGT
This sequence comes from Mariniflexile fucanivorans, assembly GCF_004341235.1. Classification (GTDB taxonomy): domain Bacteria; phylum Bacteroidota; class Bacteroidia; order Flavobacteriales; family Flavobacteriaceae; genus Mariniflexile; species Mariniflexile fucanivorans. The sequence goes on along the minus strand of NZ_SLUP01000004.1, from coordinate 318,896 downwards.
TACTGCTCCTGTTGTAATGCCTTTTACCCCACCTTTTCCGTACATACGAAAACCGCATTCATTCATCGATTTCGTGTAACCTGGTGTAATTATCTTTTTCCCTTCATAATTTTTATATACCGCTGCAAAATTTACATCGTAAGCAAGACCAGAGGTTTCTGCAAGCATTTTATCGGTAGTTCTTATCACACCTTCAGCATAGCAATTTTCAAAAAGCACATTTCGTCCGCCTTGTACAAAAAACAAATGTCCGAAGGCTTTGGAATAAATAGCGCAATCAATAATCGTATCATTCAACCCTTCTATACACATGCCACTGTGTTTTTTTAACGTGGCAAGATTCGCATCGCCTTTTCCTAACAAATCACCATAACCATAAGGCGAAGAACCGCTGACATATAAAGTTACTTTTTCAATTCTTACATCATCTCCGGCAACCGTAAATGAATGCCCTCCACTGAATGTTGGATGATTTCCTATATCTGTAACCGTTAAACCTTTAATGTGAACATTATTTCCTGATACATAAAATTCACTCACACGGGATTTAAAAACACTTAACAGTTTGGTGTTGACCTCTATGGTAACCCCGGTAAAATCAAAAATATTATTGTTTCCACTGAACTTAATCATAGCATATCTACGAATCTCATCTGGTTTTGTATTTCGAACCACATCGGCGGTTAAATAATCTTCCATTTGATAGACTCCCGGCGCCATGATAATGGTGTTACCACTTTCCGCTGCATATTTTGCCAGCTCGTTTAATGAGTTGATTTTTATATCCGTTGCATGAATAAAATTGCAGATAAACAGGAATCCAAAAATCAAAGGTATTTGTCGCTTATTCATAAATTATTTTTTAAATTTTTTTGGTATTTATATCAATTTTTTAAATTTTAGAAGTGGACTATCTTTTTACTACTTCAATATTTTCCCCTTTATTCTCAATAATCTTTCCATTGGTTTCAATCGTGCTGCTTTTTGCCATTTTACCTATGCTTATAGGCATCCCTATTTCATTTTTCAAGTTTAAACCACTAACTTCGGCTTCATTATAAGGGGACATAGACTCTCCGTGTAAAGGCGGCGTATAACCAATCAAGATAGGGAGTTCCTGCGTTCTCTTTTTTCCGTCTGCGGCTTTCAAGACTATTTTATTATTATCCCCAAAAACTGTCATTAAGGAATGAACCAATCGATCTGATTCTGCTGTATCAACAGTCAATTCTACATTTACATGACTACCTTCAACAAACAATATTGGACCATAATTGGCATCTCCCTTAGAATTGATAAGAACGGTATTATCGCCAATCCAATAACCACGTTCTGTTCCAATTGTTGTGCAATTTTCTAGGCGCGCACTGTCATTAAAGCGAAGTTCAAATCCTGCACGCGTATTTTTAGCCGTACAATTCTTGAATGTTATGTTTTCGCATTTTCCATAAGTCCGAAAACCATCTTCGCAAAGCGATTTCATATAACCAGGAGTCACCACATATGCGCCTTCACGATTTTGAGTCCATGTTTTAAAATTCACATCAAATGCAGGACCTGATGTTTCTGCCAAAACCGCATCGGTGGTACGTACTTCCCCTTCTGCATAACAGTTCTCGAAATACACATTTTTAGGATTTTGTTGAATAAAGAAACAGTGTCCAAAAGAGCGACTAAACACCTTACAGCCGTATAGTTTAGTCTTGTTTCCCGTAACTAAAAGTCCACTATGTTTTTGGTGTTTTACGGTCGTTTCTTTTTGCTTTCCTTTTCCAAATAAATCTCCATATCCGTAAGGATAAGATCCTGACACATGTAAGGTGATGTCTTTAAGAATATTTACTTCTCCAGCAACCTTAAGTACCGTACCTCCAGGGGAAATACCTTCGCCAATACATCTTATTGTTAACCCTAAAAAGGAATTATTTGATCCAGTTACTAAAAATTCATCGGAATGTATCGGCGGATTTAATAAGGTTCGAATCTCTGTATCCAACTCGATTTCTACTCCATTTAGATTAAAAACATTATTACTTCCACTAAAAATGATATACTGAAATTCCTTACTGTTACGACGCGCATTAATGACGTCTAAGGTCAAATAATCTGTCAATTTATAAACTCCCGGTGCCATGTTAATAGTATTACCACTTTCCGCAGCATATTTTGCCAATTCTTCAATTGAGCTGATTTTTATTTCTTTAGCTTCGATAACATTACTAATAAATACTGCACAAACTAATAATAGACTAAATTTTATATTCATAAATTTTACGTATTTTACTCCTTAACGCTTGGTTCGATTACTTTCATTTATAACATTTTCTGAATCGGTAGCTTCACGTACTTTTCCAACACTTTTTACGTCTAAATTCTCAGTCCCATTGAATGTTATTACCTCTGTTTCCGTTTGATTATCTAGTTTAATTTCCGTAGCGTGCATGGTTGCCTTTTCATTAAAATTGCCATAACCTTCCCAAACCGACAACTTAATAAACATACTATCTGGAATATATTCCGACGACTTGGTTTTGATTACCACTTGGTGCCCCGTGCCATTTATTTTTGCTAGTAAATTATTGGCTATTCCATGCCTGCTATCTAAAATGGTCATTTCTACCTTAGCATTTTTGGCATTGGTGTAGGGAATACAAAAGGCTTCTCCATATTTAGCATCGGCACTGCAATTAATTAAAGTATCTTCATTTCCCACGTTGTAGCCTGTTGCCACACAGTCGCGCACCACACAGTCAATTACCATGTCTCCTGAAGTGCTCAACCCCGTACATATCCCGCGTCGCATTTGTGTAACCGTACAATTCTTTACGGTGGTATTTTTCGTTTCATGGCCCTTGTAGTCTGGGTACATACGGATGCCATCCTCACTAAGCGATATGATTTCTCCCGGCAAAATTTTACCATCTTCGGCCACTATGGTGCCTTCTATATAATTGCCTTTACCCGCATAAAACTTTTTATCGAAACCGTAGCCTGACGTTTCGGCAAGCATAGCGTCGGTAGTACGAAGCAAGCCATCAACCTGACAGTTTTCAATCAACGTGTTTTCAGCTCCTTGTAAAAAAATAGCATGACCCATGGCCCGCATGTGGACTTTACAACCGAGTAATTTTACGTTTTTTGCCGGATAGCCAACGCGAATACCATTCATCTTTCGAACATCGTTGCCACCTAAACCGTACAAATACCCATAACCCCATGGACTTGAACCTGTCGTTCGCACTTCGACATCTTTTAAAGTCACATCTTCTCCTACGATGTTAAAAATTTTATTTTTGCTTTGTCTGCCCGGTGTATCGCCATAAGTCTCAATATATAAACCCTCAAGCGTTGTATTTTTTCCAGAGATTTCTATGGCGCAATACATACTATTTCCGTCATTACTTTTAATTAAATCATCACGACTAAACAACTTAGTATCAACCATAAACCGGACATCTCTTAAATCATAATAGGAATTATTACTAGTGATTTCTATAAACCTAATTTTTTGAGCATCATCAATTTGATTATTTCCTGCTTTGAGCTTAACATGGACGTTATCCTGATTCAAATAATTTTTAAATTCGGATAGGGTATTTACCTCAATAATTGTTTTCTGATTGGCTGTCGATTGCGCTCGACATGAAAAAAACAGTAACAAAACCGAAAACACCATTAATATTTGCTTATTCATTTTTTAATTTTTCTATTAGTTATTTAAATTGAACATTTTTAACAAACTCGTTTGAGGTCACCTGTTTTGCCTCTACTTTTTTACCATCAAGCACTACATTGTCAAACACTATATTTTCAACCAAGTGTTCCTCATCAAACCCTACCAACTCCATACTTGCATGATCTTTAATAATATAGGGTTACCAATCGGTACCATCTTGAAACCCTGTAAGTGTCGTATCAATAGGCGCTGAGGTTGCTACAATATTTTTAAAAATGACGTTTTTAATATGGCCGCGCTCTTCTGTTTCTGTCCATCTGGTTTTTCCAATCCAACAAGAAATCAATCGACGTGCTTCTTCAATTCTAATGTTATCAAAAGTGACGTTGCTAATCACTGCATCATCACAATGATAGACTCTCAAAGCTGTTTCTCTTCCCACATCATGGATCACATCACAATCTTCAAAAAGCACATAACTGATGTTTTCATGTACTTCGGCACCAATACTTAAAGAATGTGCTAATTCATTCCAAACCACACATTTTCGAGTATGAACATTTTTCACTTCACCATAGCCTCCAAAAGATTTAATAACAACGGCATCATCAAAGGTTCTCATAAAACAGTTTTCCACCAAAACGTCCCTACTGCTTGTAATATCAACACCATCAGCATTTCCTCTCCATCCTATAATTTTTATATTATCGACATGAACGTTATCGCAACTTTGAATAGGAATCGTCCAATGACTTGGGTCGAAAATGGTAACACCTTCAATGGTTACATTTTCAGCTTTATGCGCTAAAATGGTATATCGTCTTTCCTTTTTAGGTACCGTACTCTGGTCTATAATACCGCGACCACGAATGCTTACATTTTTCCCCTCAAGAATAAAAGTTGGTGGTTTTCTTAAATGACCTCGTATTTCAATCTCTTCTTCATTATCTAGTGTACCACAACGTAAATATGCACCTCCTGCAATGTAAATTGTTTGACCATCGGAAATCGTTACGTTGGTTACATCATGCACTCCAGGACCAAAATAAATCACATTAGGATCGTTAGGGTCAGGAATGTTTTCTTCAAATGGATTGGCTAAAATATGTAAAGATTCGTGCCATTCCCCGTTTACTTCAACCGTAACATGACCCGGATTTTTTAATTGAAAAGTGATTTTATTTCCTTTAAAAGTTGGTTTGATACCATAGGAAGTTGGTAAAATTTTAACGGACTTCACTTTTTCAGGGCAATCTATGAAAACAGTAACACTTGCATTCATATCGAAAGATGCTACAGATGTAAATCCATATTCGCCCGTAGGTTTTAATCGAGGAATAGGTTCTGCGGACGGAATTTTTGTTTTATAAACAGGTACCTCTTGTCCTTCAACTTTAACCACAAACGCCTTTGACAATTCAATACCACCAGGTGCGGGATAAATTTTTACTTTTTGAGCAGAAACATTGCATCCAAAAAGGAAGCTCACGCTGTACAATAAAATTGCTTTTTTAAAAACTTTTATCATATTTTCTGTTTTTTGAAAGTTTCATACTTTTCAACTATAGCTCATCTTCAAAAACTTGTTCCAGTTTTATATAATCGATAGCTATATCACCTTTCGATGGTTTCCAATCTCTCTTAAAAATACGCACCAAATTATTGCCTTCTTTTAAATCCACGATGCCAAAATCGATTTCACGAAAAGTATCCGATTGCGGAAAAACAAATTCTCTATATATATGACTATTGATTAATATATCATGATTTGATTCTCCTTCTGGCGACGCATATCTTACTTTAAAACGATATTTTGCAGGCTTCGCTACCTGCGCTAATATAGATACATGGTCGTATGGATTGTCAAAATTGGTCACATAACCCTTACCACTGTAGCCTTTTATCCAAGTATCCACAATCACATTATACAATTCGCCACCTGCTGCAAAACCGTTTTCAGCCTCTAAAAGTAAGGTGGTTCGGGTACGTTTTGCATTGCCCAAGCCTTCTTTTGATGGCAAAATAGGAATGATATTTCCATTTTTATCGTAATTCAAATAATCTGCCATGACGTTTCTAGTTTCACTTAAACCACCTGATAACCATGCGCTGTGGTAAAACATGATGTCTTTCCCTTGAAAGGTAACTGTACCACCGTGGTTGGTTCCACTTTGCCCCTCAAAATCGTCGATGAAGACCCCTTTAAATTCATAAGGTCCTAAAGGCTTATCTGCCACGGCATAAAACATTTTTTCTGGCCAACGTCTTGGTGTTAATCCGGGGTATGTTAAGTAGTATTTTCCTTTGCGTTTGTGCACCCAAGGCCCTTCGAAAACATGGGTTAGTTGTTTGGTTAAATCCACATAGGTTTCTGGTTTAATAGACATTAAATCGGCATTCAGCTCTGCTGCATAACATTGTCTGTCATGTCCCCAAAACAAATATGGTTTGCCGTCATCATCAATAAAAAGGGCAGGATCTTGACCGAATTCTACGCCTTTTACATAGCCTAAATCTGTAAATGGCCCTTGCGGAACATCGCTACGAGCAATGCCTGTTCTAAAAAGTCCGATGCCGGCTTCTTTCATACAATAAATCAGGTAATAATTACCTCTATAGTATGCTGCATCCATAGCCCAAGCATGACTTTCAGCCCAATCTACATTTTCTAAATGTAGAATACGTCCGTGGTCTGTCCAATTCACCATATCGGTAGTAGAAAAAGCATGGTAACCCGTCATTCCATAATGGTTATTCGAACCCGGCTCATCATGCGAAGTATATACCCAAAGTTTATTTGGATCATCTGGCCAAACATGCGGAGAAGGATCGGCAGTAAATACATGGGTAAAGACAGGGTTTTGAGAAAAACTCAAACCTGAAAAGCAGATAAAAAGCGTTAATAAATATTTCATTGTTTTTTATTTTTAATTTTTAAGGATTACAATTAAAGGGATCCTTTAATTTTTCTTCTATTTGTTTTCTGAGTTTGATAACCAATTCGGGGTTTTCAGAAGCAATATTTACGGTTTCAGATGGGTTTTCATCATGATCATAAAGTTCCAAATCGCCACTGCAATGTTGTGTAAAACGATAGGTGTCCGTTCTTATCGTGGTGGCTCCAGAGGTATATGCTACTGCGGAATGTCCTTCCAATTTTGGATTTTTCATCATTGGAACCAACGAGCTACCTTGCGCAAAATCTGGCATTGGGACTTTACTCAATTCGCATAGCGTTGGAAAAATATCTAAAGATTCCACAATGGCATTGCTAAATTCACCTGGGTTATCCATACCTGGATCGTAAACTATCAGTGGAGAACGCAAGGCTTCTTCAAAAAGACAATGTTTTCCCCAAATGGCATGTTCACCCAAATGCCATCCATGATCGCCCCAAATAACCACGATGGTATTTTTATCGGCTCCCGTTTCCTTTAACTTTTTAAGAATGTCGCCAACATGTTTATCGGCATAAGTAACACAGGCGGCGTAATACTTTTTTAATTCCAAAGCAAAGGCTGCGTCTTCTCTTGGGTCTTTTCCACCACGGTCATAACCCATAAATTCGTTGGATGGATGCCAGGTGGTTTTGCCCTTTGGTTTTTCTGGATGCGCTGGGGGTGGAATGGTAACATTGTCGTACATATCCAAATATTTTTTAGGAGCACCAAACGGTAAATGTGGTTTTATCAGACCGATTGCTAAAAAGAATGGTTTATCTCCTGAAGCCAATGCTTCCAACTGTTTTAATCCTTCTTCAGCAATAAGGCCATCTGGATAACTGGTGTCAGATCCATCAAAGGCTTCAATTACATCTCGCTGATTTGGCGATCTTACTTTTCCATTGGCTAAACCATGCATAGCGCCTTCAGGTGTTTCCCATTCTCCAACAGGCATTATATATTTATCCCATGCGTTTGGCATTTCAATTATGGTATCATTGTCCCAATGTTCGCCACCACGCCCACCTGGGTGATGGGACACTTTCCCTACCGACACCGTTGTAAAGCCATGGTTACTAAACCACTCGGGCATACTTGGGCTTATTTGATCGGGATGTTTATCTCTATCCTCAGCACGTGAGAATAATGGTTGGTTAGAATGACGTCTATATTCAGCACCATATTGCCCCGTAAGCATGGTATACCGAGAAGGCCCACAACTTGGGGAATTTACATAATGATTTGAAAACGCCCTTCCGATAGATGCCAAATGATCTATGTTTGGAGATATAATATGAGATGCACCAAATGAGTTTAATTCAGGCCTCAGGTCATCAATACATATGAGCAGTACATTTTTAACACCCGTTGTTTTTGGTTCTTGTGTTTTATTATTTTTTCCTGAATGGCATCCTGTTATGACACAGAATACTATCAAAATAAAAATATTTGACTTCATCATATTTTTTTCAAATTAATAGAAATTCACCTTCACATCTTCGCCATCAAAAAAGATTTCTTCAACCTTTTCATTTCCAACCAGAGAAACATAAAAATACATGTTAACATCTTTAAAATTCATGTAATTGTCGATTCCTTTTTTAATTTTAAGAGTTTTATTCTTTTCTGAATAGGTAAAAATCACTTCGGAATACGTTCCTTTTTCATAGTTATAAGACTCATTATCATCAACATACAATACATACTCCGCATTTTTACCGGGATAAATTCTAATTTCCATAGGATCTTCAGTTCTTTGAGTCGTAAATTGTACCGGTGGACTCATAGGTATGATGCTTCCTGCCTTCACATACAACGGTGTTTCGTTGAGTGGTACTTTTACTGATATTTTTTTACCACCTTCAATCTTTTCACTTGTCCAGAAATTATACCAATCGCCTTCTGGAAAATAAATCTCTTTTTCACGTTGTTGATATTCGGTTACAAAACCCGCCATCATAGATTCCCCAAAAAGGAGTTGATCTTTAATTCCCCAAGTATTTTTATCGTTTGGATATTGATATGCTAATGGCGCCATTAATAGTTTGCCGTCTGTAGTTACTTTTCTAGCTTCGGAATAGATATAAGGCATTAGTTGGTATCTTAAATCGATAAATTTACGTGCCGTATCTTCAAACTCTTGTCCGTAACGCCAAATCTCCGTTTCAGAAACATAACCATGAATACGGAAAATGGGACTAAACGTACCAAACTGAAACCAGCGGGTTAACAATTCAATGTATTCCGGATTTGTATATTGACTATCGAATTCTGGATTAATAGATTTTGAGTCTCTAAAAAACCCACCAATATCGTGTGTCCAATAAGGGATACCAGCCATGGTAAAGTTTAAACCTGCAGCAATTTGTTCGGAAAATTGCTCCCAAGAAGCCTCTACGTCCCCAGACCATGAAGCTGCGCCATAACGCTGTTGTCCGGAATATGCCGAACGGGTTAAATTAAACACGCGTTGCATTGGAAACTCTTCTCTTCTCCCCTCATACATCGCTTTTGTAACTAAAAGTGAATATGGATTTTGAACGGTCTCGTAAGGTCCTACGGCCGTATTTACTTTGGTATTTTTAACGCCTTCTGGCTCGGTGCCATCTAACCAAATAGAACTGACGCCTTTATGAAACATCGAATCACTTAACATACGATAAAACCGCTCGCTTACGCCTGTATCATAAATATCTACATAGTTGCTGCTTTTTATTTTTTTAAGATTGTATTTTTCTTCCAAACGCTCGTTATTAACTTCTGGCCATACAGAAACCATAAGTTTAATGTTCAATCTGGTCAATTCTTCAACCATGGCATCCGGATTGGGATATTTAGCGCGATCCCATTCTGGTCCTTTGGTGCCTTTTGGCCAATAAAACCAATCTTGTACAATGTTATCAAAAGGAATTTTTCGTTCTCTCATTTCACGGGCATTCACTAATAATTCTTCTTGATCATGATAGCGTTCACGACATTGCCAAAAACCGTAAGCACTTTTGGCGAACATAGGCGCTTTTCCTGTTAGGTTTTGATATTGTGAAATAACTTCCGCTGGATTATCTCCTTGCACTAAATAATAATCGATCGCATTGCCTTTGGTACTACTGAAAACGGTTTTATTATAATCCGGTTCGTTGTAAAATAATTTCCCTGGAATCTTAGCTCCTGTATTCTGAAAAACGACTTTATAAGTTTTCCCTGCTTCCAACTGTTTTTCACCTGAATATCTCCTAGGCATCCAGATGGTTGAGTAATTAATGATGTCATCACCGTCTATCGTTACTTTAATCTCACCTCGCATACGTCCGTTATCATCGCTCAACGCCAAAAAGGTATATGTTCCAGATTTTGTTGGCGTAAAAGTAGTTTCACGAATATTTTTTTCTGCAGCTTCTTTGGCAGCATAAGCCGCTACGTTTTCTTTTTCACCTCCAACGGGCACCACCACTTGTTCCTCCCTTTTGGTTTCAATAGAATCAGTTGAAGCAAACTGAATTTCGTTTTGAGTTTGATTAAAATCGGTAAGACTGTAATTATGCCAATAAATACCATATCCTTTTGTAGAAACTAAAAACGGAATGGCTATTTCCTGATTGTATTGTTGCAAACGGATAGGTACATTTTTCCAGTTCATGATACCACTTTGGTACTGACCCAAACCATATAAAGCCTCATCACCAACTTTAAAAGCTTGTGAAACAGTATGTGTTTTGGTCGTATCTGTTTGAATAAAAGTTAATTCGCTAGTTTCTGATACTAGATTTTTATTATCCTTCGTTTTATATTCAATAACCCCCTCACTATTCACAAAAACATTTAAAGCATCGGTGCTTATAGTCAACAAATCTTTAGTATCTGTCAACTCCCATTCCACATCCTGTGGTTCTAACACCGTAACATAATCTGGAAGTGATGATGGCTCGCTACCTACCTTCATTTTATTCACATGAATAATCGATTCATTTACAATTTCAATTTTAATGATGGTGCTATCTTGATGAATTGTAAGACCATGGTCTGATTTTTCAAACTTGTGTATAAATTTTGATTGACATCCAACCACGAACAAAGTCAGAACGAACAAACTGAAAAACGAAGCTTTTTTAAAATTTTGCATAACCTATTTTTATTTTTTTAATCTACTCTATATTTATTATTCAGAAAACACCAATTTCCATTTTATTGAATCGCCTTTTGATATAATGATTCAGTTTGATTTCTTAACTTCTTAAGAATATCGAGATGCTCTGGATTATTCGCCAAATTATTCTGTTCCATGGGATCGTTATTTACATCATATAACTCCTCGATTCTTGGGGTATGTTCGTAGTAAACAATGTATTTCCAACGGTCTGTACGCACCCCTCTACTGCGATACGATTTATTAGTGTCTATTAAATTTTGATTGATTTCATCAACATTCTTATTATTTCGTTTGTTAAACATAGCCACTAAAAACAAATCTTCCATAAAAACGGCATCGCGCCATTTGGATAGATCTTCTGTTTGATTTAAAACACCGGTAATATCACGACCTTGCATGCTTGCTGGTGGTTGTAAACCTGCCATAGACACTATGGTTGGAGCCATATCTACAGAAGATATGAGTGCATTTTCTCGACGTTCTTGTTTTGATGCTTCAACACGTCCATCATAAACAATAAGTGGTGCTTTTATAGACTCTTCATATAATAAACATTTATCGAATAAGCCATGCGATCCTTGAAAACGTCCGTTATCACTCGTATAAATAATGATGGTGTTTTCCAACAATCCTTTAGCTTTTAATTTCTCAACTAAAAACCCAACTTGTTCATCCACACTATACCCTTGAGTCGCAAAACGGCGCACGAGTCTTTGATACATTTCGGGAGTAGATGAACGCTGACGATGTAAATATACCCCACGCGCATTTTCTTTTACGACATCTGGTAAAACAGGATTATCACCCTCCACCCAATTTTCTGGAACTGAAAAATCATGCTCTTTAAATTGCTCAAAATGTGGCATGAACATATCGTTATTATTATCATGCTTCACCGCATAAAAACTCACTGATAAACAAAAGGGTTGGTTTGCTGGTTGCGTATCAATAAAATGCATCATAGCTTCCCCTGTTCTTAAAGTTCTGCCTGAGTTTTGTCTCCCTTCTTTGTAAATGTTTTGTAAAACTTCATCATTTTCTGGCCATGTAATCATGCCATCTCTATCGTGTGTTTCAGTTCCCACAAAGAAATCGAAAACCCCGCCCATATATTTTTTATAAAGTTGATTGTTAGGCATGCTCGGGCGTGTAGCTTCCTCTGTAACCGTGAATCCTACTTTGCCAATAAAACCCGTGCGATATCCTGCATTTTTAAGAATGGCTGGATAACTTTTGGCAAAATCGGCTTGTGATAAGGTATAGTCTTCTGGCGCTACAAACCCTACTTTATGGTTTGAATTATAACGACCCGTCATCATGGTTACACGACTAGGCATACAAATAGCTACTGCGTAAAAAGCCTTATCGAATGTAACCCCTTGTTCTGCCAACTTATCAATATTAGGGGTATTGAATTCAGGTTTACCGTAACACCCCATATTATCCCAACGTTGGTCGTCGGTCATTAAAAAGATGATATTGGGCTTCTTGTTTTTACTCTCAGATATTTCTTTAGTTTGTATTGCTTTTGATTTACATCCAACGAGTATGAAAACCAAAACAAACAAACTAACTTTAGAACTTCTCATGGTACGTTTCATAAATTATAATCTTATTTTTTAGGAAATTCTTTTGGTAATGGTGGTACATTTAAAGACTCTTTTTCGTCTGGAGTTCTGTTTGATGTGGTTTGTTTATCACCATACCAATACATACCAACACCATAGCCCATTTCGCAATCGGTCCAACTCCAGATTTCCATATCTAGTTGTAAAGAACTACCGAACGGCATAATGTCTAGCGATCGGCTTCTTATTTCTGTACTATAACCCATTGTGTTTTTTTCGTTGGTGGTTTTAGGGTTTAACTTATTGTAGACATAAGAACTAGGTTGTGCGTGAAAAGGGTGTTCATAAAATTCGGTACTTCTACCACCCCAGGAATAGGCATAATAATCTTCGGTACCAGTTCCAAAAATGGATGGAAAATCTTCACCATCTATCCAAATTTTTTCATCACCTTCTCCCCACCATTTTTCAACTGGGTTCATAACGGTTAAAGCATCGCCTACATATACACCGCGACCTTTAAGCGTCACGTAATTCCAATCTGAAAAAGGTCTTGTAGCTACTGGATATTGTCCGCGCCATGCGGCATTAAAATACATGCTTTCGCTATCCCATTGCCATTCGCCAACCGTGGCTTTTAAGTCCACTTTTACTGATTTTTTTCCTAAATTCACCACTGATATTTTTCCTGATTTTTGATAAGGCATCACCCATTTAGAAGTCATAGTACCATCATCACTTACCACCATATCCCATCCTTGATGCGGATTCAATCCAATACCACTACCGAAAAAATCGCCAATAGGACACCAAACTGTTTGTTCCCCATCAAACTCTATTTTTAAGATTACTGTACGTGTTACTTCTATATTTTTATAATCGCTTAACTTTAAGTTTAGTTCTCTAATGGCAGCATTTCCTTTTGGCAATTCTATGGATTTTTCTTTTTTAGAGGCTAATTTAGCTGTGAATGAAACTTGTTCACCCTCAACTGTGTTTTTAGGTTCTAACAATAATTCTCCTATCTTCTGGGTTAAAGGAATTGCTTTGTTAAAATCTTCTTTTGTAAAGGTTTTTATAGGTGTGTAATCATCGTAAGCTCTATATGTAAATTGATAAAAAAAAGGCATCGCATCCGTAGTTATTTTACAACTTTTAGCATATGGAATTGGGAAAAAAGAAACCGACGAACGCAGTGATTGATGCGCAAACGGATATGGAATTAATCCCGTACCATCAAGCAATCCTAACATGTTGCCTTCCAAAACTGGCTCCGAACTTCCATCTAAATATATTTTAATATTAATATCAGTATTGGGCTTGTCTGCACTTAAAAAAGGCATCCACGTACGTACAATAGCACCGGGTCCCACATGATCCATCAATACCCACTCTTTTTGTCCGTTTTTTTCCTCCGTCCTAATAAAATTATGGTCGGTATCCTTATTATTATAATCATGATTATTAAACCATCCCACGGTATCATTTGGTGTTTTAGAAGCTCTATTATAACTACTTTCCTGTTTTAATCTAAAATTTGTTTTTGGGAAACGCGCCACAGCATCTCTATCAACCATGTCGTTTAATAAAGATTCAATCGTTATTTTCTCAACATTTTGAGCCGACGCCAAAAGTGTAAAAACTAAAAAAATAGTGCTTAAAATTGATTTCATATAATATTATTTGTTTACATAAACATAACGAATTCTACAGGCATACCCCGTACTTTGTTCATATTTTTCGTTAAAAATTTTCAACTCTAAAATATGTTTTTTATTTTCTAAACCACTTGCCAAGGTATAATACCATGGTAAATGAAGCGATGTACTCCATTTGGTAAAAAGGTTTTGTTTTTGCCACTCTCCTTTATCTATTCTATATTCAATTATTCCAGCATCAGGTCCTGCGGCAACTGCTATTCCAACAGTATTTCCTTCAAATGTAAATTTAAATGCGCTTCCTGGAGTTTCACCCATCAGCATAGGAACATTGACATAATTAGGTCTGGTTTTTTTACCATCTTTTGGATTCCATACGGGATCAATTTTCCAGCCTTTCCTTAATTTTATACTTTTAATATCCAACAAAACACCGTTTTCATAATTAAATGCATCTAATGGATTTGGTAAGTTTCGCGCTATTATTTTATCATCATTATCTAGATGGCCCGCAAAAGTATTCTCTAAAAACTGAATCATGGAATGCGCATAAACCCCTTGTCCAAAAGGTGAAGGGTGTAAATTCTTAAAATCATCCTTCCAAGTAAATTCATCATGGTCAATACGTTCGGTTACTTCCAATGCTAAATTAATAGTTGGAATTCCGTAATGTTCTGCAACACGGTTGTGATTGGTAATAACTTCTGGTTCTTTTCCCGCTCTGTACAATTCCATTTTATCAGGATCTACAAAATGCATCATCACAATATCAACTTCAGGATTGGATTTTCGCATATGCCTAACAATGCCTTCCATGGCTCTAATTTGTTCCGTTGTAGTTCTGCCATTTCCAGCATCATTTACTGCGGCTTCTTCAAACAATAAGTCAATTTTTCCTTTAGATAATACATCGCGTTCTAATCGAAATGCCGCAGGAGTTGTTCCCATAGATGGAATACCTGCTGCAATAAATTCAAATTCCGTTCCAGGAAATTTGTTTTTTAAGTAGTTACAAATACTATCTCTCCAACCCCTGTTATGCGTAATCGAACCACCAAGAAAAGCAACACGTCCTTTTTTATTCCGCTGAAATTGAATGTGGCTATTTTGTAAACCAGTTCGCATTTGATGGTATGCTGAAGAATTCAAAGGTCCATTTTCGGTACTATGTTTCATGATAAAATCGGCCACCATATTAGGGTTATCAATATCATAATGATGCCCTTTTGACTTTTGAATACCCGAACTACAAGGCGAGACCGTTGCTGTTCCACCTAAATGAATATAATTATTCACTAGTTTTAATGAATTCTCATCGGGAGGTACCACGCCATCTTTTAAACTAATTGTATGCAAAATAGGAACTCCTGCTTTTACCAAGGCATCTAAATTATCTATAGGATTGTTTTTGTATGCTTTGGCTTCTTCATCTGATTTAAAACCATATTCTGTTTTTAAAACCTCCCAATCTTTTTTACTCCCTTCACTTATACCAAAACCTGCTGGCCAACTTTTAAAATCGCACACTACAGCATCCCCATAAATACAAGCTATCTTCTCCGCATTTTGTTTTGCCCAATTGTAGATAAATAAGCCTCCACGACTGTGCCCATGCAAAGCCACTTTATCTTGTAATTTATAGGTAGTTGTAAGATAATCGTAAAACTTATTCCAAACTTCAACAGCTTTTGGGCTTCCAAATTGATTATCGGTATTTATATAAGCTACATGAAATCCTTTGGATAAAAGCATACTATCGATCTCCGCATGATAATCGGGAAAACGTGCTCGCCACAACCAGGGATTTCCTGGTAATGGTTTTTCAGGACGCGTTAAAAAAGCTTCTTTTCCTCCCCATTTAAAATTGATGCGTTTAAAGCCTTTCCAAGTTGATTTAACTGCCTCACCTCTAATATTCTGCGCATTCATAGTGTTCGCCTTTATTAAAAAAGTGAACATTATAATAATAGCATATAGGAATTTACAGTTGTATTTCATTATTGTTATTTAATAATCAAAATAATTTCCAGCGTTTTATAATATGGATTTCATTTATTTTTTCTGCACATAATTGTAATAAACAGCGCCTTCCATTTCGCCTGCTTCATTATAAAACCATGTTTGAATAAAAGCGGGTCCTTTAGGTAAATTATTAATTGTAAAGTTTACGCCATCTTCATTTGGATTGGCATTTTTCTTTTCATCAACATATACCTTATCTCCATTCCAAATTTTAATTCGAGCGCTTGCTATATTCAGAGCTTTACCAGAACCAGCAGAGGTTAAGGTCGTTTCACCTTCAATTTCTTTTGGCCAACGTCGAAGATCAAATTTATATGCTCCAGACTTATCAAATTCTATAGCTATAAAACCACTGCCTGTAGCTCCTTTTTTAACACTTCCCTGATCCCATATTTGCGTTCCATGGAAATCGTGTGCATGAAGCACCGTTTTAGGCTCTGCTTTATTACCTATAATAATTCTTGTGTATTCACTAGAACGTTCTTCAACAAGCTGAAACCATTTTTCATATTCCTCTTTTAATTCAGCAACGATCTCGTTATATTCTGGGTTTGAAATAATATTATTTTCTTGTTTCATATCAACAAGCACATCATATAATTCCCAATCTGATGTTGCACTTGTTCTAACCAAACGCCATTTATGTTGTATCACATCACCATTCCAATCATCCTTTTTTACTGATAGTTTTTTATACTTTTCAGGAAACTCGGTCCACATATCATTGATAGTGACCGATCTGTTTTTATAATCTACCGGGTCGTTTGAAGTATCGTCATCTAAAAATGGCTTAAAGCTACGTCCACGAATTTTTAGTTTTTCTGGTCGGTTTTCAACATCTTTTAAATTTAAAATATCCATAAAAGTTGGCAGCCAATCAATGTGTGCCGTTAAAGGTTCTACGTCTTTTGCATTACCTTTACCGCCTAGGTTTCCATTAGGCCATCTAACAAAACATGGCACTCTGGTACCACCATCATAATTAGAGCCTTTTCCCCCTCGCAGATAGCCTCCATCACCATTATCTGTCGTGAAAACAACTATGGTATTATCTGCTATTCCTTTGTCTTCTAAAAACTGAAGTAATCGACCAAAATTCTTGTCTATGTTTTCTATGGTTCCCGTTTTAGCGCTTACACCTTCCCGAGCATCGGGTGGTAAAACATGTGGAGAATGAGCCGTACCTAATGGCACATAGGCAAAGAATGGTTTATTCTTTTTAATATTTTCATCTATAAAATCCATGGTGCGATTCATAAAGAAATTAGTGGTAAATGCTCCTTCAATGCCATCATCTTCATCAGTCATTTCAACTAATTTATCATCTACCCACATACTAGCACTCTGGTTGGTATTTCCCCAATAATCTGGCTGCTGACCTGTTCCGCCACCTTGAATCCAAGATACATGTTCAAATCCTCTGTCTTTAGGACGAAACGGATAATTATCACCCAAATGCCATTTAAAAAACAAGCCTGTAGCATAGCCATTGGCTTTAAAAATATCGGCCATGGTAATTTCATCAGCCCGTAACATATTGCGTCCGTTGATAGTATGCCATACACCTACTACATCACTTGGTCGCCCTGTTAAAAGTGCAGCACGCGTAGGAGAACAACTTGGTGACACATGAAAATCTGTTAAACGAACGGACTCTTCAGCGAACTTACTAATATTTGGTGTTTTTGGTGCATTTGCTTTGTAGTATGTAAAAGAACTGTGGCTAATATCATCGGGCATCACAAAAATAACATTTGGTTTGCTTGATGATTGTGCATAAATAGTCACAGCATTAAATCCTATACAAAACAAAAAAAGAAAATATTTCATATTTAATTTATTTTTTAATTAAAACAATTATTTGCCCTTTAGTAGTAGGGATATCATACAAATAACTTTTAGGCGCTTTAAATTCTTTTAAAGTAGCTTTATCAGAAATCAATGGAGTTTTGATATTAGGCGTTTGATAAAACGGATTTTCATTATCTCCTGTAGCAATTTTTAAAGAGTTACCTTCTTTAGAAGTAAGTTCATTATAAGAACGAACACGACAGTTGCCACCTATATTCGATTTTATAACCACTTTGACTATTTCGCCATTTTCCCATTCCATAGATGAAATTTCAAAACCTCCTCTAGCACGTAAACCGGTAACTGCGCCATCTTTCCAAACATCTGGAAGTGCTGGAATTAATTGAATTGCACCATCATGACTTTGTAGCATCATTTCGGTTAAACCTGAAGTAAATCCGAAATTTCCATCAATTTGAAATGGTGGATGTGCGTCTAACATATTTGCATAAGTTCCGCCTCCTTTAGGAGAATCTGGTCTGCCTACTAATTTAATTTGGTCACCCATCATTTTATAAGCATGATTTCCATCTAACAAACGTGCCCATAAGTTAATTTTCCAGTTCATGGACCATCCTGTTGAAGGATCACCTCTTTGGATTAGTGTATTTTCAGCACCTTGAAATAATTCAGGATTTCTGTAAGGTGAAATTAGGTTTGAAGGATATAAACCATATAAATGTGATACGTGACGGTGATCGTCTTCAGGGTCATCCACATCTTGCATCCATTCTTGTAATTGGTTGTGTTTACCAACTTGCATAGGAGGCAATTTAGGAAGTGTATTATTTATCTTCTCAATTAGGTCTGCATCTAAATTAAGTAATTTGGCAGCCTCGGCTGTTTTTGTTAAAATATCGAAAACCAACTGGTTATCCATAGTCGTACTCGTTTCTATGTTTACCATGTTAGGACGTCCTTTTGGACCATGTTCTGGAGAAATTGACGGCGAAATAACCAACCATCCATTTTCTGGCTCTTCAGTTAAAAAGGATAAGGCGAATTCTGCTGCACCTTTCATGGCTGGATATACTGTTTTTAAATAATTTAAATCGCCATTAAACATGAATTTATCCCATAAATGCTGACTTAACCATGTACCGCCCATGGTCCACATACCCCAAGTAGCACCATCAACGGGTCCTGCGATACGCCATAAATCGGTGTTATGGTGGGTTACCCAACCATCGGCTCCGTACATGACTTGGGCTGTTTCTTTTCCTGTAACCGACAAATCTTTTACCAATTCAATTAATGGCTCGTGCATTTCAGAAAGGTTCGTTACCTCTGCTGGCCAATAATTCATTTCAGTATTAATGTTTACGGTATAAGCACTTTTCCAAGGTGGTGTTAATTCGTTATTCCAAATACCTTGTAAATTGGCAGCTTGCCCTCCTGGTTGTGAAGAAGAAATTAATAAATAACGCCCAAATTGAAAATATAAAGCCGCCAAAGATGGATCAAAATTGGTGCTAAATTCTTTTATTCTAACATCCGTTGGTTTCTTAACAGCATTCGTTTTTCCCAAATTAAGAGATACTCTATTAAAATACGTTTGATAAAATGATATATGGTCTTTTCGTAATTGAGTATACGGTTTCTTTTCCGCAGCTGTAATATAATCCGTTGCCTTTTTATGTGGGTTTGCAGAAATATCATTATAACTAACAAAGTTGGTAGCTATGGAAACGTAAATCGTTACACTATTTGCTTTTGTTACGGTTAATGAATTGTTAGTTGAAGTTAATTTTCCACCTTCTGGAACAATTTTTACACGCGATTGAAACTCCACTTGCCCTTTAATTGGCACTTTACTTTTAAGCCTTTTATTTAAATTATCACTACTCAAACCAACCATTTTCAGTATATTATTGTTTTCTGTAGAAACAGTAACTTTTGCTGGTTCTGGACGATCCATAGTTGCTGAAAAATTAATTTTTTTCTTTTTATCAGCCGTTATTTTAATAACAATCACTTGATCTGGAAACGAAGTGAATATCTCACGTTTAAAATTAACCCCATTAACAGTATACGATGTAGAATTAATAGCGCTTTCAATATCTAATTCTCTATAGTAATTCGTGAAATTTTTATGATCTAAAAAATTTAAACGCAAATTCCCAACGGTTTCATAAGGCATTCCTGCTGAAGTTTCAGAAATGAATTTATCATTAGCTAACTTATGAGCTTCGGAGTATTTACCATCAAAAAGCAGTTTTCTAATTTCTGAAAGTGATCCTTTTGCATTCGGATTATCGTTTCTATGTGGGCCACCTGCCCAAAGTGTACCTTCATTCAATTGAATGTTTTCATGCTCTGGAATGCCATAAACCATGGCTCCTAAACGACCATTCCCTAAGGGAAGTGCTTCGTTCCAATCGGCTGCTGGGGCATCATACCAAAGTACAAGATCTTCCTTTTCTTGTGCATGGCTATTTACGAGCCCTAATAATACTACAACAAAAATGCTTAATACGTGTTTCATCTGTTTCTTTTTCAATTTTAAAAACTTATTCATTATACCGTGAAAATATAATTTTTAACAAAAATATTATATCGTGAATTTTATAGTATAAATTATGGGTCAATCCTTCTAAACTATAACTTATTCTCACGAAAATTGATGTTATTAAACCTAAAAAACAAATTTATGAATTTTAGAATTTTTAAAAATGAACTAGAATTTCTTCTTTATAGAAAAGTCCAGGCAAAACCCCTTATAGTCAAAATTAAGATAAAAATTACACTTCTCAATCTCATAAGAATTGTAGATTTTATCTCCAAATGCTACAAGGTTCAACACCTCATATTCAATAATATTATTGAGAGCTATTCTATTTTCGAATTTCGAATGAACCGATTAAGACGTTATCTGAAGAACCACCAATCTGTACCTGAAATTGTCCAGGTTCGACTTTTACTTGCATATCCAAACCAGTAAACTCCAACATATCTGGAGTTACTGCGAATGTTACTTTTTGAGATTCTCCTGCTTTCAATTCAATTTTACGAAACCCTTTTAACTCTTTCATAGGTCTTACTACCGAACCGGCTATATCTTTGATATAAAGCTGAACCACTTCCTTCCCAGTTCTAGAACCTGTGTTTTTTACATTAACCGAAACATTTATGGTAGATTTTGTGCTTGCTACCGTGTCTGAAAGTTGAAGGTTAGAATATTCAAACGACGTATAACTCAATCCATATCCGAAAGGAAATAAAGGGGTGCTTTCAGAAAAAAGATATCCTTTTTTGAAATTTATTTCCTTCTGACTGTAATGAATGGGCATCTGCCCAATGTTACGAGGCACTGTTACGGGCAATTTCCCTGAAGGACAAACATCACCAAAAAGTGTTTTTGCAACCGCCAAATCGCCAAATTCACTCAGTTCCCAACAATCAAGAATAGCATCGGCATGCTGTTCTATCGTATTAATAGAAAGGGTTCTACGATGTTTTAAAACGACGATAACCGGTTTGCCTAACTTTTTTAATTCGAGTAATAACTCATCTTGTTGCCCAACAGGATCGATATTGTCTCTATCACCCAAACCACCACTAAAATAGGCTTCTTTGGAAGTGTACTTATCATCACCAACAAATAGCACCACCAAATCTGATGATTTTGCTTTATCTACAATTTGTTTTATTCCTTTTAAAGTTTCACTTTCAGGCGTTAAAAGTGGTGTCGTTGCATCTCCATTAGTCAGTTTGAAACCTTTGTCATCCACAAAATTAATGTTTGCACCCGCTACGGTTTCGAAAGATGATTTGGCATCTGAATTAAGTACTGGTCCCACCAAAGCAATTGTTATTTTCTTATTTCTATCTAACGGAAGTATGGAGTTTTCGTTTTTTAATAAAATAATGGATTCCTCATCGGCTTCATAGGCTAATTTTTTAGCAGCATCATTGCGTGTTACTTCTTTTGCTTTTTGAATATCGGTATATGGATTTTCAAACAAACCAAGCGTAAATTTTGTACGCAAAACGCGGCTAACGGCCTCGTCAATATATTTTATAAGACTTGGGTCGGTCTTGACCATTTTTGGCAAAAGCGCATAAGCATCATCTGCATACAAATCCACATCAACGCCTGCCATAAGTGCAAGTCGTGCAGCATCTTCTGGAGTTTCAGCTACTTTCATAAAATAATGTAACCTACCAATATCGTTCGCATCGGAAACCACATAGCCTTTAAAACCCCAATCATTCCGAAGTATTTTTGTTAATAATTCGTGATTCGCATGACTCGCAACACCATTTATATCGCCATGCGAAGCCATAATACCAAGCGTATTGGCACGCTGAACTGCTGCTTTAAAAGGTGGTAAAATTTCATCAATGAATGTTCGTGGAGAGATTTCTACTGAAGCAAAATTTTTGCCTCCAGATACTTGGGCATAACCAGCAAAATGTTTGGTAACAGCTCCAATATGTGTGCTATTAAGTCCTTTACTATCGCCTTGAAGTCCAGTAACCGAACTCACTATCATTTCGGTTACCAAATGCGTATCTTCACCAAAAGTTTCACTCATACGCCCAAAACGTGGATCGCGTGCTATATCCGCTTCTGGAGAGTGTGTTAAATGAAGCCCTCGAAGTCGCGCTTCATGCCCCATCGCATTATATATGCGTTTAACTAAATCGATATTCCAACTAGAGGATAACGAAATTGGTCTCCCAAATTGTGTGCATCCGCGAGCATCAACGCCACTATACGATTCGGTAACGAAAAAAGCAGGAATACCCAGTCGATTGTTTTTTATAACATAAGCCTGAAGCTGATTATTAAGTTTTGCTGCTCTTTCTGGACTATATGAATCGCCAGGGCTCTTTATACCTGCAATTCCAAAATTTAACCTGCCTTTCACATCATCAGAAAGTACAAGACTGTCTTTTTCGTTCAAACCTACGCCAAGTCCAGAATGGAACATCCTAATTTGAGCTACTTTTTCTTCCAAGGTCATTCGCGATAACAAATCTTGAACCCGAACATCTATAGGCAAATCCTTTTGTTTATATTTTTTTTCAGGTAAGATGATAAAGCCAAATCCTATAAAGCAAAATATTAGGATGAATATAAGTTTTTGCATGTCTTTTTTGATTTTATGATGCGTAATTGATGATTGATGCAAGGTGAATTATTTATATAGGAACACTAATCTTCTATAATTGAGTTACCTTATTGTTGGTTCCGTGGTCTGTAACTTTACCTAAACTAATAATGGTATTTCCACTTGATGACGCTTCCAAAATAATGGGATATTCCGTTTCGTTTTTAATGGTAGAATTATCATCTTTAACTACAATGGGACGCAAATTCGTATCCATCGGTCCTTCTGTTCTGTGAAAAACGATGGTGTGATTACTTCCTAAAACATCAGCAATATTATGGTCTCCCACGGCATTTGGTGATGGAATAATGGTTAATTCAATATTCTGATTTGATTTGGATAACCTGAAATCACTTAAAGGTGCATAAGCGAAATTCCCTGAAGAATTGGTAATCTTCCCATTTTGAGGTAAATTAAAATTAGTCGCTCCACAATCAATAGCTTTAGAGTTAGAAACTGTTGCTTTACTTGCTAGATATACCCTGATACCACCTCTCATTTTTTTTACGGTACAGTTTTCTACCGTTACACTGCCTCCATGTGTATATACACGAATGCCATCTTCTGAAAGTGGATACATGACGTTTTTTGGAATAGGCTTGTTATTGGTTTTGTAATTGGATCTCACTGGTAAATCCTCTGGTTTTGTTTCTAAATATAAATCGGCACTAGGTCGCATTCTTCCTTCTACCAAGGTATTTTTTATAACCGATTCATCAGCTGGTTCTTGCATATAAATACCATGTCCGAAAGCCCTTTGTTGCACTTCGCAACTATCTACTGTATTTCGTTTCCCTTTTAGCAATATGCCACAACGTTTATTCAGTCCGAATACATTATCCCGACCTATTCCATAGATGCTTCCGTATCCGTAAGGAAACGAACCTCTAACTGTTAACTTTGTGTTTAAAACTATATTATCATCACCTATAACATCCAAAACTGCCTGACCTTTTAGGCCACTTGCTAATGTGGAACGCTCTTGATTGTAGGTGCTAAAATCTGAAACCTCAACCAAACCGCTCACATAAGTATCTTCAAAAGTGCCACCTTTAAATATGTTTTTATTACCAGAAATAATAATGTAGCTCTGCTTTGTAGAACCCACAGGCGCATTTACGTAAACGCCAGATAAATCTATTATGTTATTGGAGCCAGAACAAAGAATTTTTCTTTGGTCTATCGGAAGTTCAGTCAGGTCATAGTTACCAGATTTCAAAACAATAGTTTGATTACTGTTTTTTACAACTTCGCATAATGCTGATAAAGTAGACACTTCTATTGTGGTTTGAGCAGATAATTTTAAACAAGCAAACCCCATTAATAAGATAGCTATTCTAAATCTATTCATGTTTTTTATTTTAAATGAGACGTTATAAAATTGGCAGCATAATCGTTAAGTGCTTCCATGGAAGGCGAGATGTCTTTTCCGCTAAAACTATGTCCTGCATTTTCTATGGTCAATAACTCTACATTGGCATTTTTTTCTTTCGCTATTTCCATCATGTAGGTAGAATTAATGATGGGAAGCACCGTATCTTTATCACCATGCAATAATAATATGGGCGGACTATTTTGTTCTAAAAGTTCCGTTGGACTTAGCAACTTTGCCAATTCTTGTTTTTCTTCTAAAGGCGCACCTAACAGACGTACAAAAAGTTTTCCGTCTTCAAAAATAGAACCCGGTCTTAAATCTGGATTTATACAGGATGTGAAAGGAAAATAAGAAGCAACACATTTAAAATTAGGAGCATAATCCGATAATTCTGGGTCACCTTTAAAATCAGTATCTTTTCCTAAGGCGGTTACTAAACTTAAATGCCCACCAGCAGAACCTCCCCAAATGCCATATTTTTCTTTGTCCAATTTATATTTTTCTGCATTTTTTAAAAGAAACCTTGCAGCATCTTTGGCATCTACAACCGCATCGTAAGCATTGGATTTTCCCTTGGCCAATCTGTATTCAATTGTGGCACAAACAACCCCTTTTTCAACCAGAGATTTTAAAGTACCTAGAAACGCTTTTCTAAATATATTGTATTGACTGCCTCCTGCCCATCCACCGCCGTGAACATGTAACATCCATGGATTTTTTTGCTGAATTTTATCTGCATCTGGATAGAAAATAGTCATTTCTAATTCTTTTCCATCTATCAATTTATAAACTACAGTTTCTTTATGGTTAAAAGTATCCAGAACTTCTTTTTCTTCTGGAGTTTGCCCAAACACCATCGTTTGGCAAACGAGAAATAAAATAAAAACAACCATTAACTTACATAATAATGGGTTCCTTTTATTCTGAAAACTACATCTAAACATATTCATGAGTTTTATTTTATAATTAATTGTATAACGTTTATTTAACAATACGGATGTTAATCATTCTATGGTTAGCACACTTCTAAATTACGGCTCCAAAAGTATTATGTTATGATACTGTAAAATGACTTTGCCTATATATCTTACTACACTGTATCTAATATTTATCTAACTTATGATTAAGGTAATTTTACCTCAAAAGTTTTTGAATTATAATCCCGAACTCCTGTAATCACTACTTTTTGTCCTTTGTATTTTTGAAAACACTTTTCCAAGTCACTGATGTTCTGAATTATATCCTCATTAACCTGCTGTATAACCCAATCTCTATCCAACTTAGCATCTAACCATATTTTACCTTTACCTGCATCAATAGATTTTATATAGCATCCAAAATTATAGCCACCCGTAGCATCGATTAAATCAGGGTCATCAGCTATATTTATTAGTGATGCTCCAAACACTTCTTTTTCGATTGCTTTTGAAACTGCTTTTTCACCTTCATATTTACCAGTCAACAAGGTACTTAACCAACTTGGGTAACTAACCGTTTTCACTTTATTAAAAATAGCTTCCGTTTTAAAACCAACAGGAACACCATTAGCATCGAATGTTTGCGCTTTTAAAGTGGTAGTATGGTGAAGTTTTATTTCTTTTGAATATTCTAAAGCATACACACTTGGTTCTGAACCATCTAATGTGAAATAAACTTTTGCACCGTTTCCTGCACGAATGTCTGCTTTCAAGGTTACTTTAATTTCTTCTGAAAACTCACCGCCAAATGGTACAATTCGTGTCATTTGATGCCCAAATTCACCCATAGGAAAGTTTTTAAAACCCAATTTTAATGCAGGCGAATTTTCCTTTACCTGATAATTTCCATTTAACGGATCTACAAAATTAGGATTCCCGATGGCAGCATTCAGATCATATCCTTCTTGTTGCCATGCTTCCATGTTTAAATTTTCAGTGACTAAAAAATCATTTGGATAATTAATATTCCAATATAAATTTTGGTCGTAATGAGTACTCCATTTCGTTTCGGTTGGCAAAGCTACGGGACGGATAAAGTTTTTAGTGCCTTCCGTTTTTCCTGGAATGGCTCCAGAGATTACAAAAATGTTTCTATATATCTCATCTTCGGAATTTTTTGGCCATACATGCCAGCCCAAAGGCACCGCACTCACGGTAATATTATTATACACCTTTCGAGCCATACCATCGCGTAATTTAATGGTAGAACCTAAATTAAGATTGTTATATATTTCAAAATAACTGGAACCATCATCTAAGTCAATAGTCCAGTTTCCAGCACTGATGGATTTTCGATAATTGGCTATTTTGTTGTTTCTAATAATGACATTATCAATCGCATCAAGCTTTGTTAGCTTTTTAATAAATTCTTCATCCGAACCCCTAGAGCCTTTCCATTGACGTTCACGACCCCATGAATTAAAGGGTCCGTGTTCGCCAGTTTCCCTTACGGTTTCCCAAATATCGTTGTGCTCAATAATATGTCCGCCCCACGTTCCATCATTAATACAAATGCCAGCTCTCGGGCAATTATAAATGCTGTTATGTGATGCTGTGATTTTATGACTCATGGAAATATAAACGCCGGCTACTTGCTTACCAACATCACCAAAATCGTGCATAATAGAGTTTTCAACGATACAGTTTTTTGGATAATCATCTGTTTTTGGCCCAGGTTTTAGATCCATGTTTTTGCGCATTTCTTCCCAGTCTTTTCCGTGGATTTCTTTATCGTCCCATGTTTGATAAAAACGTACAGCATCGGGTGAACCGACAAAACAAACGGCACTTTCGCCCGTATGGACAAACTTGCTGTTTCTAACCGCATTATCTCGATTGTAACCGCTCATAAAAACACCATTTCCACCTATATATTCAAAGCTACAATCTTCAACCGAACAATTTTCTGCTCCTTCCATAAATACGGCACCACCACGATGGATTGCCCAATCGCCCCTTGCAACGGGCTCATAAGTCTCCATAAATGTGTAATTGGATTGCGTAAAATTCAATCCTTTAAAATGAATATTTTTTACTGGGGATTTACTTGTTCCTTTAAGTTGAATTAAATCTTTTATTACAGGAACTTCCACCTTGGCTTCCGATAATTTGATACCCGTTTCAGGATAATAATAAAGTTTACTGGTTGTGGTATCTAAAAACCATTCGCCAGGGACATCTAACTCTTCAAATATATTTTCAATAAAAAACCAAGATGCTTTTTCTCCTTTACCTCCAATACCATATCGTCTTTGTAACTGCCAGCCACCCTCATTTAAATAGATTTTATGCTCGTCTCTATTGATGTCTATGATACGATATTGCATATTGCCCCAATTATGACTTTGAAACGCGTGTACAATGCCAGTTTCTGGGTGTTTCCAATCTTTACTTGAAAACGTTTTAGGGTTAAATGAAAACCATGTATCATAACGATTATCGGTTCCATCAGCAACTAAATCATAGCCGTTTCCGCCTCGAAGTGGATTTTGATAATCGTAATTTGGAAAACGTGCACGAACTTGTCTTTCGCCGTTTATAAACAATTGATCGAAATTCGTTCCAGATGGTAGTTGGGTTACATAAATGCCGTTTTTATATGCTTTCCAATTTAAATATTCTAAATGTTTGGAGCCTTTTATGGTGACATTTGCACCAGGCAGGGCAGCAAACATAACAGGGTTTAAAGATGTTCCAGAGTATTCACTATCTAATAAAATGGTTTTATCCAAATAATAACTTCCTTCATGAAACCAAACGGTAACAGCTTCCTTTCCTGCAAACTTTTTCACTTCTAACAAGACTCTTGAAAATGTAGCAAAAGGATTTTCTTTAGTTCCTGAATGACTATCATTTCCAATTGGAGAAACAAATAGTTCCTTTGCTTGTAATTGATTTATGACAATCAATAACAACGCAACCAAAAATCTATATTTTATGTTTCCCATTTTATTCAAAAATTAAATGCGGATATCACTGTTTTTTGTTGGTTTATAATTAATCTAACGTATAAACTATCGGTTCTATGGTGCCATCTTCTCTGAATGTCATTTTATCAAAACAAGCCGAACGACGGTGAAACGTACCTTTATTAACATCACCACGTTGATAAAAGAAGTACCATTGGTTTTTAAATTCTATGGCCGACATATGTACCGGAGCATCCCGTTGTTCTACTGTGATGTAGCCTTTAAATTCGGCATAGGGTTTAGTTGGCAATGGCGTATCTGCCATCCAATAACCCGTTTTCCAACCTTTACGACCCATAAAATAGTATTTACCATTACGTTTAAAACAATGCACTGCTTCATTTACTTCTTCCTCGCTTAACCGCATCCATGGACCATCAAGCTCTATCATATTATCTTTAAGTTTTGCACCCATAACATGACGGCCTTTGTCGCCAATATCCACCTTCGTATCATTACCATAAATGTAAGCTTGCCCATCGTCGTCAATAAAAACGGTAGGATCAAAAATTGTCGTGATTTTATCGGTGACTGCTTCTTCCCATGGGCCTATTGGCGATTTACTTTTTGCAACACCTATATGTGTTTTATCATAGGGAAAATAAAAATAGTACCATCCGTTTTTGTAAGCCACATCGGGGGCATTCATTTGTCCATAAGCCCATGAATATTCACGAGGTTTTAATACCACGCCATGATTAATCCATGTTTTTAAATCGGAGGATTCCAAAACAATATAATCTTGCATCCCTGAGTAATTTTCAGCATCAGGCTGATCGTGAGAACAATAAACATACACCTTATCATTATAAACTTCAGCAGCAGGATCGGCAGCATATAAAAAGTTAGGATCCGTATTTTTGAGAATCGGGTTTTGCGACCAAGACCACTGACTTATAACTCCAACCAAAAGGATAAATACTAATTGATTTTGTTTCATGTTATTATTACACTTTCATTAATATTGGCTAAAACTAAATGAAAACGACTTTAAATATGTTAAAATGACCTATTAATGCCAAGTAATTTTAGCCTCCTTAGTGTCTGTATTTACCCAAATACTAGCGTGTTCAAATTCACGAGTAAAAATCCATCCATCTGAGGTTTCACGCTTAAAAGCACCTTTTGGACTCCCTAGTGGTTTTTGTAACGCAGGGTAATCTACCAAGTTACCATCTTGTAAATTCCAACCCCAATTCCATTGAAAATATGAATACGGTTGTGCCCCTATAAGGAAACAAGCCTGGTGATATTCCAATTGATTTTTAGATCTTTGTTCTATGTCACTAGTTCCAGTAGCACCAATGGTTATATCGGTTTTACCCTTACCTTTAGCTCCAAAACGGTAAATGGATATTTTACCCGCCTTAGCAATTCGTTCCATATCGTACCATTCTTGAAGTAGGTTTTCTTTATTGGTAACCGTACCATTGTAATGTTCAAACATAAAGGCATCGCAGTGAGGAAAAACTTCTTCAGTTCTTGCAGCGTTATTTCCAATCAATATTTTATCGGGTCCCATTTGTTTTTTTAGTTCAGCCATCATCTCTCCTTTGGCTTTTGCAATTTCAACCAATTGATCATTCGGATAATCTGAATTTAAACCCACATTCATACGATCAATAAAAACACCATCTGCTCCTGAAATTTTAACACCTTCAACAGCTGATTTTACCCACCATTTACGAAAATCTGGATTCAAGGCATCAAAATAGTATGAAAATCCTGGACTGGTTTTTTCCCTAAATTTTCCAGTCTTTGGATTGATATATAGAAATTTGGCTAATTCTGGGTTTTTAGCAATACCCTCTGGAGTAAATTCTTGATTGAAACGAGGGTAAGGCCATGCTAAATAGGAATTGTAATAATACAAAACTTTAGCCTCTGGTTTTACTTTATGAAACGCTTCCACTTCATGCTTTGTTCCTAGTACCTGGTCACCAAGTGCGTTGAATGCATGCGATTTTTCAATACAGATAAAATCGGTTCTATCTGCTATAAATTTAACTTCATCGGGCTGTAACACGCGGTCTATATCACCAAAATGATAATACATTGGTGTACTTTCCCAACTGAATTTTGGAAAATATGTTTTAGATTCAAAACTATCACCATCACTTATTAGAAATGATGATTTTTTTGTTCCACACGAAAACAAAGTTATTGTGATTAAACTTATAACGCTTAGTGTTTTAATACATTCTTTTTTAATTAGCTCCTTTTTTTTCATTTTAATATTTGATTTATTTTTTGTGACTTGAGAATTTTTATGAACCCGAAAACACTATCATTGGTTCCAGAAATCGGGTTCTATTTCAGTTAATTTATTGGTGTATATTTAATAGTGATACGTCCTTCTTTTATTGGTTTTTCAAAATCAATACCAATTCTATAAGCGGTACCTCCTTCGCGTAAAGCTTTAACAGGGACTTGTTCGTCCTTAATTTTTATTTTACCTCCAACTCCTGTAACTTCAGCTTTTACTTTTTGACTTTTTGAAGTTAAGATGACTGTTTGATTATCAATAATTTCATATTTAGAATAGGTCATGATGGCAGTACCAAAAGTAACAGGCTCTGAAGCAGTGAAATCATCTTCAATACTAATCACTCCTGTACCAGATTTATCATTTACCATGGTTCTGGTTAAGGATTTTAACATAGCTAATTCATAAGCAGGCTTGATATCCATAACCACTTTATCAGAATCATTTTTAAATATGGTTTCTGTTATTTTGCCTTCGAATTCTCTTCCGTTTGATTGTAATGTATTATTAATTCTAGGAACAGGATGTCCCCAAGAACTTCTGGCTTTATTGTCTTTTGAAAATGATCCTGCTGTATAGGATGGTGCACCAATGTCGCCAGTAATTAAATCTTTATCAATAACTAAAATATAGGTTCCTACATCACTGTGGTTATGGTTTTCGGCATTATGCCCTGCTTTTATAGCTATTGAAAATGGTACTTTTTGTTTCCCACGAGAAATTACCATGCCAAAATCGTCAAAATAAGTATGACCGTTTAATTCTGAATTTTGAGTTTCACTCTCCTTGTTAACATTGAACATTTTTGGATTGTTCCAAGCCATAATTTGTTCAACAGCTTCTTCCATTCTAATTTCTGAAGGTTTAATGGCACCATAATATTTTGAAGATAGCACCTCTGCAAAATTACTTCCGCTACTTTCTGTATGCGACACACCATCGGCAAAGGGTGCACAAGTTCCATTTTGAATTTCGAAATGCTCAGGAAAATTTCCAACATTTCTTAATTTCTCCGGGTTATCGAAATGGAATAGATTTATTTTTCCATTGGTATAATCGGATAACATTTGAGCTATATACAAATAATGATTAAAACCATAACCCCAATATCCCAATCCCTCCGAACAATACCCATCGGCACCAAAACCACTTATGTAATGTTTCATGCTGTTTATTGAAGACCCAACGGCAGCCAAACGCTCTTCAGCACTTTCAGAATTGGTAATGGTTACCAACACAGCACCACTGGTACAAACCGAATTCCAGTTACTTGTACCATTTAACCATGTATTATTTCCGTCTGGTTTTTTGCAACTTTTTAAATAGGAATCGGTGATACGCCATTGTAACTGTTTTTTAATTTCAGCTTGTATGGCTTCCGAAAGTGAATTTCCTAAAAGGGATTCCGCTATAGCTAAAACGCCTCCAAACTTACGAGCCCCTAAATCTATCGATACTCGTTTTCCTTCTAAAACACCGTTATCTCTATCATCATGATTGGGATGCAACCAAGATTTCATATCCATAATAGCTTGTATATATGTATTTATTTGAGGTAAAAAACGCCCTTTATTTTCTAAACATTCTGCTAAAATAAAATGCTCTAAGCGATCCATGGTTCGGTAATATCTGGGTTTGTAAATTCCGCGATTCCCTTCTTTATTGGCTCTTCTATATATTTCATCTGAAATAGGTACTTCTGGTTTTTCATCCAATAAAGACTCAGCTTTTTCTAAATACGCTTTACCAGAAGGTGTTGCTGCGATAGCATCCCAATAGTTTCTATCGCTTATTTGTGGTGCCGCCTGATATGCTTCTTTAGGCATCACTTTTTTAAGCATTTCCATTTGTTTTGCTGAAGGATATATTTGATCACCATCGGCTTGTTTGAAATATTCGACAATATTTAATGTGTCTTTTTTTTGATTATTATAACTAAAAGCAACAGCAAAAAACAGGAAGCATCCAAAACAGATTAATGCTTTCATTTTTCTTTTCATATTCATGACTACAGATTTAATTTAGCAAATTAATTATTTTAAGAATGATTATATATAAATCATTACTCATGCTCTATAAATTATAGCCTATATCGCCATCATTTAAACGCATTCAAGATAAAAACCACCCAAAATTGAGAAATCACCAAAAAAAAGAGATTCAATAAAACCATTTTGTTTTACTGAATCTCACAATTAATCTAAGTTTATATTTCAGAAAGTCTAATACTAAATTTTGAAAATTCAGAAATTAAACCGCTCCAATTACTTTTTAATATTTGGAAATCCTTTTGGTAAAGGAGGCAACTCAAGCACACCTTTAGGGTCCGGGGTTCTATTTGATGTGGTGTTGGCATCTCCATACCAATATACGCCAACCCCGTAACCCATATCGCAATCGGTACCACTCCATACTTCCATATCAAGTTGTAACGAACTTTCAAAAGGCATACCATCTAAAGCGCGATTTCGTGTTTCGGTACTATAGCCCGACGTATTTTTTTCGTTTGTTATTTTTGGATTTAGTTTATTATAAACGTATGAACGCGGCTGTGCATGAAAAGGATGTTCGTAGAATTCGGTACTTCTTCCACCCCAAGAATAGGCGTAATAATCTTCAGTACCTGTTCCGAATATCGATGGGAAATCTTCACCATCTACCCAAATTTTCTCATCACCTTCACCCCACCATCTCGCAACTGGATTCATAATAGTTAATGCATCACCCACATAAACACCACGACCTTTTAAGGTTACATAATTCCAATCGGAAAACGGACGTGTTGGTACGGGGTATTGTCCACGCCATGCCGCATTGAAATACATGCTTTCACTATTCCATGTCCAATCTCCAATAGTTGCTTCCAATTGAACATCTACTGATTTCTTTCCTAAGTTTAAAACGGTAATTTTACCAGACTTTTGATAAGGCATCACCCAACGGCAGGACATGGTGCCATCATCTTCCACTGTTTGATACCAGCCTTTAACGGGATTTAAACCTATTCCTGTTCCGAAGAAATCGCCAATGGGCGTCCAAACGGTTTCTTGACCATCAAATTCCATTTTCAAAACTACAGAACGTGTTATGGCAGGATCTTTATAATCGCCTAATTTAAGAACTATAGAACGCACTGCTGCTGTTCCATTTGGTAATTCAACGGATGCTTCTTTATTAGACCTAAGTTTCATTTTCATCGAAACAATCTCCCCGTCTTTAGTGTTTTGCGGATTTAAAAGTTCCTTTCCTATTTTTTCTGTAAGTGGTTTTGCTTTGTTAAAATCTTCCATCGTGAAGGTTTTTATAGGTGTGCCTTCATCATATTCCCTATATGTATATTGAAAAAAGAATGGTTGTTTTAAAGAGGTTATTTTACAACCTTTTGCATAAGGTATTGGAAAAAATGAAACTCCTGAACGTAAAGACGGATGTGCAAATGGATACGGAAAAATACCTGTACCATCAAAAAGGCTTATCATATTCCCTTCGAAAACAGGTTTTGGGTTTCCATCTAAATAAACACGAATATCTATATCGCTACCTGGCTCCAATTGATTAAGCCATGGCGACCAAACACGAACAATGGCGCCAGGTCCCACATGATCCATAAGGACCCATTCTTTTTCGCCATTGGTTTCTTCTGTTCTAATAAAATGGTGGTCTTCTTCACCTTTATTAT
The DNA here is from genome assembly GCF_004341235.1 of Mariniflexile fucanivorans. GTDB lineage: Bacteria > Bacteroidota > Bacteroidia > Flavobacteriales > Flavobacteriaceae > Mariniflexile > Mariniflexile fucanivorans. Next base: position 284,649 of record NZ_SLUP01000004.1, on the reverse strand, counting down.
AATCATGATTTGTAAACCAACCCACGGAATCTTCTGGTTTAACAGAAGCTCTATTATAACTACTCGCTTGTTTTAATCTGAAATTGTTTTTAGGAAAACGAGCAATGGCATCTCTATCAACCATTTCATTTAATAAGGATTCAATCGTAATTTTTTCTTGCGCAGACACAAGAGCCGATAAGCAAATTACAAAACAGCATACTAAAAAATTGGTCTTCATATATTATAATTTAATTTTACGTAACCCATCTACGTTGAATTTGGTTTCTATATTTTTATAAGTAATCGTAACTGGCACTTCATTATTCAATAAAAGTTCTCCTTGTTTAAACTCCAGCACCACATTACCGATTTCAGAAGCTGAAATTTTATAACCATTGGCATTCAATTGCTTGCCATTACCCATAAATAAAACAAAATCACCATTTTTCTCATTTCCAATCAACGCATAAGTCGCATCCGTAGAAATCTGTTTATATTTTGCTGTTTTATTGTTAGTTGTAGAAAAAACAAAATCTTCTCTACCAGATTTGCTGATAATGTTTAAACCAACAAAATCTTTACTTCCATTTTCATCATCAAAACTTTTTATCGATGTTATACTTTTGCCTTCTGTTGAAGTGAATGGTTCATAAACCGACACAAATGGATGCTCCCATGCTTCCCCAAATTGACGTGCATTGAAGGTTAAATACGGTGCTTTATCAACATCATAAGGCAAACCAGAGTTTCCTTTGAATGCTTTGTTTGGTGGCGATTTCAATGAAAATATTTCTCTATTTTCTGAGCCTTTCATCCATAAATTCATAAATACATCTTCCTCACCTTCAGGTCTATCAATTTTCCATTGTGCTTGATAATCGTTATTCGTTTTAATTGATTTTTTATCCCATTGATAATCGAAAGCATAAAGAAATCCACCAGCAAAAGCCATTTCTTCAGATGGTGTCAAGTTTAATGGTTTTCCATCAGCATCTAAAATTTCCATACTCTGACCTAAATTATGGTAGAAATAATCATGGAACTTATCGCCTTTGCGTTGTTTTTTTGAACGGAAAATATCTACATAATACCCCGTAGTTGCACCTGTTTTTATGGTACTTACCAATCTGCTTTGGTCGCTGCGCGTTTCTGGTTCTAAAAAATACACGTCGGAATATGTGATGTTGGGATAGTAACCATCCTTTTGTTCCGATTTTGGATATTCACCCATTAAATCGAAAGCGTGGTTACTAAACATTTCAGTATATGAAGAAACTCCATCTACCATTACCGTATTATGCGCGGGAAACTGCGAGTAAAATTCTAGATAAATAGGTTGTAAATAACCAGCCCCTTTTCCTGGATCTGCACCTTGTACAAAACCTTTACCGTACAATTCCATATTGATGCCGTTGGCGTGCATGTGGTTTCCTAAAGAAGCATTTAACGAAACCATCATGCCATCTTTACCAGTTCCCATACGTTGCACATGCCAGCTCACATTAGGCGCATAAAAGGTTTGAGTGATGTAATCTCCTATATTTCCTTCCGGATATTTCGGATTGATTTCCAATGGTTTACTCTGAAAAAATGAAGAAATATCAGCTCTTGGTTTTCCTTTTCCTTTTCCTGATCCTTCAGAATCTTTATTAAATAATCGATACAAACCTGTAAATTCTTTTTCTAGGGCCTCATCCTTGTTTTTCTGAGCAACACGTATCAAATCTGTGAAAGCGTCTGTATAAATGTCTCCATAATTTGAATCTCCAAAAGCAACGGTTTGCCCGTTTGGAAACAAATACTGTGGCAACATTTTTACAGCCTTCGGAATTACTAGTGTATAAGGTAAAATGTTGTGATCGAAAGTATTATCGAAATCACTAATAAAATGCGTTAAATCTTTTGTAACCCCTTGTGCATACCCAGGACATTCTGCCCAAACACCCGTATTAAAATCGTAAGCAAACTCCATAAATTTAGTTAACGACCATTGGCGTGCTGAAGTCTTGTTCAATATATAATCTATATAATATTCACGTCCTTTTCCGTCTTCATAATTTTTATTATCCTGCAACACCATGGCCGCTTTTAAAATAGTCTTAGCTTGATGCAAGTTCCAGTTATTTTGTGGCACCCCATTTTTTATGATTTGGTCTGTCCATCTTTTAATGGTTTTATCATACATAGGGATATTTTCAGCATGTGATGCTTCTATATACTGATGTAAATAATCATAAAGTTCTGCTACATCAATGAGAACGTTTTCATGTATTACTTGAAAATTTGTAAACCCAACAAGCGTTTGAATATGCCCATTAAGCAAATCGATGGGTTCACTTCTGTAAGACATACCTTCTAAGTAGGTATGTATAATATCGTAAGCAAATTTAGCATAACGCTCATCATTTTCTAACCAATAAATAAAAGCTGCATCACGCGCTAACTCAATTATTTGTTCATTAATGGAATAAATAATTCTTCCCGTTTTAGAAGGATCTACCCACTCAAAAGGGTTTCCATCTTTACTACGGTTTGGTAAATACAGCCCACGGGGATCATCCATATATGGCAAAATATCTTCTAATTTTGGTGTTCCGTAAGGCGTTGTATAATCTCTAGAGCCTACAAAACGTACTGTAGGCACGGGCGCTTCGCCATCGGCATGTGAATAGTTTATACCATCAACATAAATATTGGTAGATTTTGTTTTCCAATACATTTGCAAGCGAGACACCATCCATTCTGGGTCTTCAACATGACGCTCCACATGAGCATCAATACGATTATGGATACCCTCTAAAACTTCTTTTGCCCACGTTTCTTTTTTGATTGTTTTCTGTAAATCCTTTTTCCCAGATTGGGTAATATACATGCGTGGGTATCCTTCTTCTAAATTATTAGGAAGTGGAATTTGAGCGTGTGACCAATTTCCAAAAGAAATTAATATTATGAATGCTAGGGTCTTTTTCATATGTTTTTGTTTATTATTTTTACTTATCACTAAAACTTAATATTGTTTTTAACTCTGGGTTTCCACCTCTTTTACCACAACCTGAAGCTATGTAAAGTCTCTTTTTATACCAAATAAGTTGGGTTCCATGTCTGCCTTCTGGTAAGCTTGGTAAAGTACTCCATGTTCCTGTTGTGGTATCAAGACACTCTAATTCACTATGGGCTTCATTTTGAACTGTACTTTCACCTCCTGCAAATAGGATGTTATTTTTAATAGTTACGGCCGTACAGCCTGCGCGTTCCGTTGGTACTTTTGATTCCATCGTACTCCATGTTTTTGTTTTAAAATCGAATACATCTACTTCACCTATAGTTAATTCAAAAACCTTTTTTATTTTACCTGAAGTAATTCTACCTCCTAAAACGTACAATTTATCATTACAAACTACCGAAGTGGCATGGTCTCTGGCACGAGGTGCATCTGGAAGTATTTCCCATTTACCTGTTTTAAAATCATAACAATCAAACCAATTAACATGTCCGTCCCAATGCCCATCAATAATGCCACCTGTTAAATAAAGCTTGTTTTTATAGATACTCGCCGTGGTGGAAGCTCTTAGCCTATCCTCTGGCATTTTAAAACTTTTAGACCAAGTATCGTTTTTAGGATTATAAATAAAAACATCTTCCACAGGTGTTTCGTGAGGATATTTACCCGTATGAGCCCCTGCAACATATACATTTCCTTTATAAGACACCCCTTGAAAATGATGCAGTTCGATAGGTGGTTTAGCACCTGAAGTCCATGTATAAGTTTTTGGATTGAAGATAGAAACCTCTTGAATACGGCGACCCCCTAACAAATAGAACTTACCTTCAACTTCTACGAAAGCAGCTTCATGACGTTCAACTGGTTCTCCTGTACAATTTAATGTTTCCCAATGATAATCATCAAAAATTTGAGCTGACAACTTTTGATTTAATCCTATTGTAAGACATATGAATATAAAAAAGGAAGCACGCATCATTTCTTGATTTAAAGGTTTATATAAAGTTTTAAAACTCTATCTACTATGAATTTTTTCATTAATTGGAAAAATTCTATCTTTTTCGTTTAAACACGCAAGTTCTTATTTTTAGAATAGATTAACTATAAATTATGTCTCATTAACTATAAATTATGGGCGTTTTCATATCCAATAAGTATTGTATAAAAGCACTTTATAACATATGCATATATTTTATGACGCATAAGCTTATTTTGAGCTTAGATAAAAAACAAAAAAGGCCACTTGTTTAGAGCGACCTTTTAGTTCTAATAAACCAAAATAGTTTTAGTTATTACTTTTTAACAATCTTTTTAGTGGATACACTTTCGCCTGAATAAATCCTGGCAATATATATTCCAGTTGGGAAATTTGACAAATTTAATGTTGTATTCCTGTTTTTTATACTACTTGAAATAAGGATTTTTCCTGTTATATCCAATAATTCAACTTTTCCTGAAACTGATTTTCTAAATTGAATATTAAGAACACCTGATGTAGGGACAGGAAATATAGTAATATCTTCCTCTAAAACAACATCATTGGTATTAAGCGTCATGCTAGTAAATGAAAACCTAGTGTATGAACCATTACTATCAGTTTCAACAATATCTACATAGGTATCAACACCACGCAATCTTTTATCGTTTTTGTTGGTAATATGAAATAAATCGCCATCATATAAATCAAATCGCCATTTTGCTGAATCATCTGTAACTGTACTTGCTTGCATTATTGAAACCGATCCATCATTAGCTGTAACCCTAGGTTTATCACCTCCGCCAACACAATCCATGTAATAATAACCAGATTCTGAAGGAACAGGAGTAAATTTCCATTGCGCGGTGGTAGTTGAAGCGGTTTCTGCTAGCATTAATACTTCATTTCCTCCATCTGCACCTAATCTAGCAGTCCATCTTGGATTATTAATCAAATATATGGCACTAGGATCAGGAAAAGTAACGGTTTCACCACAATCCACCACATTGTTACTTGTTCCATTATCAGTAATTTCTCCACAAGATTCCCCAGTAACATTAGAACTCATGGCATCTAAAACCACAGGAAAATCGGTTTGATTATTAAGAACCAAATTTGATGCTGTAAGCGGATTTTGATTAAATGGTTCGCCTAATACCCTTACATTGTTTTTATCGCCACCCACTTGAATTTTAAGATTCGCGTTTGGATCGTTGCCATGCAATGTAATATTATGAGCAGAACCTCCTATATAAGCTACGGTACCACTACCGTTATAATAAGGACCTTCAGCAGGCAAGACATTAATATCTATATCGGTGTTTTTATCACTTGAATACGCAAAACTTAATACAGGACCATACTGAGCATCGCCACTACAGTTTATAACGGTTCCACTTCCTATAGAATACCCTTGTTCACATCCTATTAAGGTAACATTTTCAACATGTTTAGTACCAGTAGCGTGTACCAAAGTAACACCTGTTCTTGCATTTTTAATAGTACAGTCTTTAACTGTTGGATTATCGGTACCTCTTTGAATTTCTACACCATCGATATAGGTTGTGCCTGCATTGTAAGCTCTAATGCCTCCTTCTTGCAAACTCATCATGTAACCAGGTGGGAGCCTGTAACCCCAATCCGTCATAAAATCTACATTATCTGCTGGACTACCTGTATTTTCTTCTAACAGCATATCATCAGTTGTTCTCATTTCTCCTTCAATGTAGCAACCCTCAATAGTAGGATAACTGGCAGCTTGCATAAAAACGATATGACCATAAGAACGGGAAATTATATTACAATCTTTAAGATGATTGCGCAGACCCCTGATTAAAACCCCTGAATGTTTATTATGAGCAATAACTGCACCTCCCCCTTTGCCAAAGGCATCACCATAACCATAAGGATAAGAACCCCTAACCGTTAGATTAAAACCCTCTATCCTATTATCTCGTCCATCCATTATTATAGACTGAGCCCTATCACTTGGCGCTGTTGTACCTATATCTTCAATAGTTAAATTTTTAAGGACGTTGTTGTTTCCCAATATTTGGAGTTCGTTAACTTCATTATTACCAAATTTTGTAAGCACCAACGTGTTAATGCTAATTTTAACATCGGTAAAATCGTAAGTGCTATCTGAACCCTCAAAAAGAAATAAAGGATTAGAAAATTTTCCTGCGGTAATATCAAATGCATTTATGGAATAATCGCCTGGAGCTAATTTAACATCTACATTATCGAGTTTTAAATAAGGCAATAAATCTTCTAAAGAATTTACAGTTATAGTTTGGGCCTCCAATTGCTGTATAAACAGGGCCAAAAATGCAATAATAATTGTTTTTACGAAAGTGTATTTTTTCTTCATAATTTAGTTTTCTTAGTGTTTTTCAAAAATACAAACCAATACCACTTTAAATTATAACATATGTTGTATGAGTTATAACTTAAAGCCCTTTTAACAAAAAAGCACTTTCTTAAAAATTAAAAAACTGCTTTTTTCTGATTATTTTTGTATGATTTAATTACTTTTTAGCTTTTTTATGGATTGACGTTTTATTCTGAATAATTCAGTTAAAGAACAATTGATTAATTTAGTTTGACTTTAACCAACTTCTTTTGAAGCATCATAACTTCCGTTTTTTACTGCTTTCATTCACAATTAATCACGAATTCCTTTGGAACTGAATAAACTAAATGTTGCCATGCGTTGCCATTTGAATACAACTTTAGAGGTCGGTTGAAAATTTTCAACCAAAGCTGTTTATTTTGAAAGAGAATGTATAAAAAAACCATTGAAGACAACATAAAAACTGTTGCAACAATGTTATTGTATTTTTTTTGAAATAGCTTTTAAATCATGATTCAATGCATATAAACTATGATAATTTTCTATTTTAATGCTTTCTTAATCGCTTCCTGTACCAAAGGTTCCATAACATCATAACCCGCCGCATTTGGGTGAACCGTATCACGACCTAATTCCTCTTTCAAACCCTTATTGCCATTAACCATAGGTGTATAATAATCTAAATAAACAACATTATGTGCGTTAGCATATGCTTTTATGAGTTTATTTAATTCAATAATTTTATCTGCTGGCACCACAGAAGGACTCCAAGAATAACTAGATGCTGGTAACACAGAAGCCAGAACAACTTTTATATTATTTGCTTTGGCTAATTCTACCATAGAGAAAATATTTCCTGCAATACGTTCGATACTAATAGCGCCTCTATTACCTGCGATATCATTAGTACCTGCTGAAATAATCACTGCCTTTGGCTTTAATTCTATAACATCGGGCCGAAACCTTAATAGCATTTGTGCACTCGTTTGCCCACTAATGCCTCTGTTTACATAAGATGGATTCGCTTCAAAAAATTGACCATGATCTCTGGTCCAATTATCTGTAATGGAGTTACCAATAAACACCACGCGCTGTTCGTTTTTTGTTGGAGTTTTTAATTCGGCATTTGCTTTTCTATAACGGTCTAAATTTGCCCAATCTTCAGTGGGTGTTAATTCAATTTTTAGAACTGTTGGCAAATCTTCTGGAGCTTCGCTGGGTAAAAAAACAGTTAAATTCCCATCGACCAATTGTGTTTTTAATTTTTTATCCCCATCATTTAAGAAAGCGGTTCTTACATTCATTTTTCTAGAAATAATTAATTTTCCGTCTTTAGGCCAATTATAAACATGAGCGTAAATAAAATCATCTTTTTTAGTGTAATGTCCCCAAGTGGGTTTTTCAAATGTACTCTCAGATGAGCCATAAATCGTTTCTTCATTGTCAGAAAGTTTTTTAGTTTCCTGAGCATAAACAGTACTTAAGGTTACCATTGCAAATAATGCAAATAAAATTGATTTGATAAATATTTTCATTTTCTATGATTTAAAATCTTTCAACTAGTATTGCGTTTTATCCGCTGGGTGTAATTTATGAAAATCCATTTTTATTTAAAACTCATAAGTCAATTAAAAACTAAATGTCAGTCTGTCCCGATAGCTATCGGGATGTCGAATACTTTATAAAAAAAACATTTCGACGAGTTCAATGTGCCAATTAGTACAAATTTGGCTATTTTGTATTATTAAATCCAACGGGGTGAATTTTCTTTTTTAACTAATCTCGATTAAAAGATGATTTTCAAAATACTAAAAAAATAACATCGCAGATAGCGTTTAAAGCCACTACAATGTTATTTTTCCTAAGTAATTTACTTTAATTTCTATTTCGCTAACTCTATTTTCACTACAGTAACAGGATTGTCTGGTGCTAACATAGGTACTTCAACTAATACTTCACCAGATGTTCCCAAAGCTTTTAATTCAACACCTGGATTCGTTAATAAAGTTACTTTTTTAAACTTAATATCCTTATTAAGCTTTAACAAGCCGTCTTTTGGCCATTCGAAAACATGTGCATATAATACACCATCTTTTTTAGTGTAACGTCCCCATTTAGGTTTTTCATAAGGACTTGCAGAAGCGCCATAAATAGCCTCTCCGTTTTTCTTAGTCCACTGCCCCATCGCATTTAAACGACGAATGCTTTGTGAAGGAAATCTTCCATAACCATCAGGACCAATATTTAATAAAAAGTTACCACCTTTCGATACAATATCGACTAACTTCTCAATTAAATCTTGACTGCTTTTCCAGTTATTATCGTCTGGCTTATATCCCCAAGTGCCGTTCATGGTCATACATGCTTCCCAATCAGAATCGATACCAGTATCTGGAATTTCTTGTTCGGGTGTTCCAAAATCTCCAGCAAACTCCCCTGGATGATTGTTCATACCGTCCATTCCCGTTCTACCTTTATCCACTCTATTATTTACAATGGTGTTTGGTTGAATATCACGAATGAATTTATAAAGGTCTTTACCCATTTCAGTCGTATAATCTGAAATCCAATCGCCATCAAACCAAACCACGCCTACATCTCCGTAATTTTTCAATAATTCACCTACTTGAGGTTTCATATAGTTTTCATAATATTTTGGAAATTCTGGATTAACAACTGATGGATCGTCATGTTGTGAAATGTTGTAATTTGGATATAAATTTCCTTGTGCTTGTGGATGATGCCAATCTACAATAGAGTAGTAAAAACAAAACACAATGCCTTGTTTTTTACAAGCATCAGATAATTCTTTTATAATATCTCTTTTGAATGGTGAGGTATCCATCACATCATATTTTGACACTTTAGAATCCCACAAACCAAAACCTTCATGGTGTTTAGAGGTAATTACAATGTACTTCATCCCAGCATTTTTTGCCATGGTTACCCAAGCATCTGCATCAAACAATTGTGGGTTGAACATTTTTGGAAATTTCTCGTAATCCTCAATAGTATAGTCCAATTTATCCATGGCCCATTCGGCACCACCTCCAGCAATTTTTGTACCGCGTTCTCCACCAATTATTGAGTATGCTCCCCAGTGAATAAACATACCAAATTTGGCATCGCGCCACCACGCCATACGTTCGTCATCTGATAATTTTTTTACATTTTTTGATTGTGCAAAACTTGTGTTCACACTTAAAATTGCAATTAATGCAAGTATACTTAACCGCCTTAATATTTTCATTTTATTCTTTTTTATTGTTAATTCTATTTTTATTTTATGTTGATTGTGATATAGACAATATTTTTAGTGCTATGATTTTGATTATTTATTCTTTACTTCCTTCTTTATATTTATCTAGACTGATTTGCATATCTTTAACGACATCAGGGTATTGCAAATAAAGATTTGTAGTCTGCGAGATATCTTCTTCAAGATTATAAAGTTGTGCTGGTGGCGCATCTTTTTTCATTTTGCCATTTTCAATATCGCTATTAATTTCTCCTGCAAAAGATATGGCCGCAGGGCCTCCAAAACCATGTGAACCTTCTTTCGCCGAATTAAATCCTCCTCCTCCTTTAGCTCCTATATACAACCAGTTTCCTTTACGAATGGCAAGATGAGAACTATTTTTAGGTGCTAAAAGCACTTCGTTTCTTATTTGCTTATTCGTTTGTCCTGTAATTGCTGCCAACATATTTTTACTATCCTGTCCTTGCCCTTTTTCCAATTCTTGTCCAGTAAGTTCCGCGATAGTGGCAAGCATATCCACGTTACAAATTAGCTGATTAGATACCTCTCCAGCTTTTATTTTATTAGGCCAATGAGTGATAAAAGGAATACGATTACCCCCTTCCCAAGCATCAAACTTAAATCCCAACAATTCACCATTCATTTTATGACCTTGTTTCCAAGCCTTTTGTCCGGTGGCATTAAACATCCCACCATTATCACTTGTAAATATTACCAAAGTATTTTCAGCTACTCCCATTTCTTTCAAGGTGTTCATAACCTCACCAACAATCCAATCTAACTCATGAACAAAGTCTCCGTATAACCCACTTTGACTCGTTCCTATAAATTGTGGTGCTGGTGTAAATGGATGGTGGATGTTTGTTGTAGCAAAATACAGAAAGAAAGGTTTGTCTTTTTGCTCTTTCATCCAACCGAGGGCTTTCTCTTTTAAATGAGTACCAACTTGTTCATCAACATATAATGCATGCGCCTTATCTGCTCCTCCAATGTCATCTAAATTCATTTTTTCAAAAATTTCTTTTGTTTTGGCTTTTTTTCCGTAAACAAAAGGGTCATCTTCTGTAAGTCCAACTACATTGTGATTTTCAACATATACAAATGGAGGATGACTATTCACCACAGGAACACCGTAGTAATAATCAAAACCAAGCTCATTAGGACCAGGAGCTAGTGGTTTATTCCAATCTACTGGCTTTGTTGTTCCAAAACCAAGATGCCATTTTCCAATACATGCTGTTGAATAACCTGCTTTTTTTAGTAATGAAGCCATTGTTTCCTTTTTGGTATCTATCACTAGTTTGTCTTTAAGAAAAATAGGACTGTCTAAACCTCCTTTTCTAATAGGATATTCTCCTGTAAGTAAGGCATATCGTGATGGGGTGCAAACAGAAGAGGCTGAATGTGCATCTGTAAACATTCTCCCTTCTTTTGCTAATTTATCGATATTTGGTGTTGCTAATTTTGTTGCGCCATAGCATCCCAAATCGCCATAACCCAAATCATCAGCATTAATCAACACAATATTAGGAAGTTCTTGATTTACTTGTGCAAAGCAAAGTTGACTCCATATTGAGATAACACAAAATATTAAAAAGGTCTTTTTGTAATGCATGATTTTTTTTAATTTTTATTTTGTATTGATTGTAATTTTTTGTTCTGATTGATTTCGCATGATAACTAAATCCAGTTTATCCGTTTTATTTTCAACATTTATTTTGAAAAAATCCTGAACATTTTTCACTTTTTTTCCATCCGCTTGAAGAATAACATCACCTTTTTTGATGCCGTTATTTTGTACAGCAGGGCTTGGAGCCCATGTACGTAATATGATGACGCCTTCGGCGGAATTTAATCCATAAGCCGATTGTTCTTGCTCTGAATCTACGCTTTTTATGTTATTACGTAACCATGCAACTTCCGGACTGCTTTGTTTTTCTGAAGCATCTTTTATTACGGGAACTTCTGGTGTTTTGGCAATCTTTTTTAATTCAGATTTTTGCACACCAAATTGATCCATCGGGAAATTTTTAAATCCGATTTTTAATGCTGGAGAATTTTCAGCAACAGAAAAATCTAAATTTGAAGGATCTTTAAACATAGGATCGCCATATTGACTGTGTTTATCTCTATCGTAAATTTGAGATTTCATCATAGCTACTTCATTTGGAAACAAGTTATAATCCAACTCTTTACCCCAACCTAATAAACCAACATCTTGATACGTATCGCCCACAATATTATGTTTGAAAACATCTTCACTATTTGCAAACCAAACATGTGGATGCAAAGAGTTGTTCACCATGATATTGTTTTCTGCAACGCGTTTAAAGCCTTCGCGAAATTTTAAACCGCTATTCAACATTAAATTATTGTAAATGTGATAGTTTGAAGAACCATCATCTAAATCGACATCCCAACCATGATCGCAGCGAAAACGGTTGTTTCTAATGATTGTTGTTTTTACGGCATCCCACTTGTACATATCTGGAATCTCCGTGGTTAATTTATTCATTACGTCTCGTTTTGGAAGCCAAAAACGATCACGACCCCATGAGTTAAATGATCCATGATCACTCGTTTCTAACACCGTATTAAACACATCGTTAAATTCTAAAATATGACCACCCCACGTACCATCACCAATATTAATTCCTGCTCTTGGCACATCGTAAATGCTGTTATGACTTACGGTAATGTCCATAGCCATAGAAATTTGAACTCCTGCGGTTTGTTTTTCTGTTCTACCAATACGGTGAATTAAATTATCTTTTACCAAACATGCGCGCGGATATAACTCGTTTTTAGGTCCTGAAAGGGTATCCATTTCTGAAAATGGTACAAACTGACTATAATTAAAAGATGGTGAACGTACCGCCGATGGATCACCTACAAAAGAAACCGCACTAGCTCCGTTATCATGAATATGGTTTCCTGTAATTTCCAAGCCTTTATTGTATTTGCTCGCCATAATCACATTACCACCTAAATGAACAAAAATGCTGTTTTCAACTTTACAGTTTTCAGTACCTTCAAAAAACACCACAGCTCCTCTGTAAATGTTCCAATCGCTTCGTAACAAAGGCTCAAATTTGTCCATAAACGTGCGCTGTGTCTGTTCAAAAGTGATGTTGCTAATGGTGACGTTTTTCACAGGATTTTCTAAAGTTCCAACAACTTGAATTAAATCTTTAAGTACAGATACTTCGATTTTGGCATTGTTTAGTTGAACATTTTCTGTTGGCCAATAATATAATTTGCTGTTTTCTTTGTCTAAAAACCATTCTCCCGGGCTATCCAATTCTTCAAAAACATTTTCTACCATACGGTATTCTTCATGAGGTGTAGATGGCCTATTATTCTGATGTCCGCCCTCTAAAATGGCTGTTCCATCTTCGTTTATTCCTGTAATTTGAAAATGGTAACCGCCCCACCTACCTTTGTGCAATGCATGAAAAAATGCACCCTTTGGATGTTTCCATTTAGCAATGCGTTCTTTTGAAATAGCATCAGCCGCATACCCTTGCCAATAATGACCATTTTCGTCATAATTTGGATAACGCGCCAAAATTTGTGGTACTCCATTGATTACCAGTTGGTCGAAGTTTAAATTTTCAGGAACCGATGTCTCATAAATAGTTTCATTAAACTTTTTCCATTTAGGATTTAAAACCACAGAACCTTTTATACTTACTTCAGAAGCATCCGTTCCTTTTATGGTCAATCCGCTTAAAGATGCAGGAATAGTTATGGCTTCAGACAAATGATATTCACCCGGCAACATATTAATTACAATATTCAACTTATCATTATTAGCTCTTAATTGAGTCGCTTTAGCAATGGCTGCTTTTAAATTTGCAAAAGGTTTTTCTTTGCTACCATCTGAATTTTTAGCAGCATTTTGTGACACATAAATTTCGATGCTATTTGATTGTGCTACGCACGAAAAAAACACCGTTAAGACTACTAATAAAATACTTACTCTCTTCATTATTCTTTATTTTTTTTAATTGTTGGCTTACCTTTTAAATAACCTAAGGACTCTAAAAACACATCGGCTTCATACACGGTTTCTATGTAGCATTTATCGTTCTTCTGCTTGCCTTTATTGAAAAAACCATGTTCTTGATTTTCAAAAATAAACACCTCACATCTACTTCCTACAGCTTCCATTTTTGCTTTAAATGCTTTAGCTGTTGAAACCGGAATCAATTTATCTTTATCTCCTAAAAAGAAAATGGTTGGTGGTGCGCCTTTTGTAATATTATACATCGGTGAAAATTCTAAATAACGGTCACCAATTCTATCATAGCCATAACCCTCTGGTCCATTATCAACCACTGGGTTAAAAAGTACCAACGCATTGGCTTTTGTACTGATTGAAGTATCCTCGCCTTCTTCATTTAAACCTGAAAGCATCGTAGTTGCCGCTGCCAAATGACCTCCTGCCGAACCTCCTGCTGCAACAATTTTATTAGTATCAATTTTAAATTCTTTAGCATGCGTTTTTACATATCTCATGGCAGATTTAGCATCTTTCACCGCTTCAAATGGTGAAGTATTGTGTTTATTTTTCACTCTGTAATCCACCAAAACAGATACCATACCTCGAGAAGTGAAATATTTTGCCTGATCTTCAAACTGTGTAATGCTGCCCCCATTCCACCCACCTCCAAAATAGAAGATAATGGTAGGGTATTTATTCTTTACACCTTCGGGTTGATAAACACTCAATTTTAAAGTATCCACTCCAATTATTTTATAGATATACTCTTGAGGTAAAGGTGGTGTTAATGTTTTATTTTGACTATTTACGTTTGTAAATATCAGCAACAAAACAATTGCTGTGAATATCTGTTTTATCATTTGATTCTATTTAATATACAATTATAGCTTTACTATAAGCTTTGCTTAATCTAAATTCTAACTGTTCTGGGTTAGACCTATTTATTTGCCCTTTTCTAGATGCAATTAACTTGCCATTTTCATAAACTTGTAATTCTGCCGATTTTTTACCTTCTAAAAAAGGAGCGCGTATTACTATGGGACCATCGTTTTCAATTACAAAAGTATTTTCTGAACGTTGTATTGAAATTGTAACTGGCGTGCCTGATGCCACAATACCCCAACCATCTTGTTGGTAATTATATATTCCTGATAAAAATAAATACTCAATGGCTTGACTGTCTTTTACTTTTCGAGTGATTGACACCAGTCCTTGTTGGTACAAGTTATCTGTTTTAATTATATCTTCTTCGTTGGTATTTAAAATTATCTTATCCGTTGTTTTATTATCATTCAACAACACCTCAATGACTTGCGTATTCGGATTTTCTTTAAGTGATGAATAAATCACGTTAGTAACAGGATTTTCTTCTCCTTCAACATAGGGATTAAAAACCATGGCGAACGGATTTTCCCAAGCAGAAGCGTCTCTTTTTACAATTAAAGTTTCCATGCCTTTATCTAAAACCTCAGCAGGTGCGCTTCCATCAGAAAGTGCATTCGATTTTGGTGACAACGCCTTATAAATACTTTGATTTTCACTGCCTTTTACCCAAACCTTCATTAAATTGTCTGCTTCATTTTTGCTCTTCAACCTAAAAAGTGCATGTACATCTTTAGCTGTTTCTGTTTTCTTTTTATTGGTTAAATAGTTATAGGCTTTTAAATCACCTAGTTTACTTCCAAAGTCGGTAGTTTCTGCTAAATTTAAGGGCTTCGCAGTCGTATCTAAAATCTCTAACGACTGACCCAAATTATGATAAAAATAATCATGCCGTTGATTGCCTTCTTCTTGTTTTTTTGAACGGAACACATCTACAATATATCCTTTTGAATTTTTACCTTTAATTATAGCCGTAAATCGCTGTTGATTGGCTTTTGTTTCTGGTTCTAAAAAGGACACTTTTGAAAACGTTAGCTTATCGAAATTAGGCGTATCTCCAGTTTTTGGAAAATGATTATCTAAACTAAACGGGTGGTAACCACGCATGGCTCCATAATCGGACTTTCCATCAACAACCACCGTATTATGCGCTGGAAATCTGGAATAATAATCTCGATGATCGGTATGCCAATAACTAGGACCTTTACCACTGTCAGGCCCTAACACATAGTTGTTTGCAAACAATTCCATTGAAATACCATTTACATGGGAATGATTGCCGTAAGAACCTGCCAATGAAACCATTATCGCATCGTTTCCTTTGCCCAATCGTTGATTGAACATGCTAATATTCGATGCATAAAAGGTTGGCGAGGTTAATTTACTCAACCCATCTTGAGCATCCTTTGTGACTTTTAAATCGTCTACATAAAAAAACAGTTCGAATAAACCATCTGCTTTTCTGTTGTATTCGCCTTTGGAAATCATATTATTTAACAAGCCCGAAATAATGGCTTCTTTCTCTGTATTGTTATATTTTCTATAATTTGAAATTAACAATTCAAAATTTTCTGGAGGAAGCGGTTTATGACCAGAATCTCCAAAACCTGCCATATAACCACTAGGAAATAAATATTGAAACGAAGCCAAAGCTGCCTTTTCGATGATAGGATAGTTAGACAACTCATTTTTATCAGTAAAATGGTCTAGCAATGTAAAAATATCAAGCAGACTGGCGATAACGTGTACAGAATAGGTAGGACACTCCGGCCACATACCGGTTTCCTGATCGTAAACCAATAAAGATTCATCGATAGATAATTGTCTTTCAGTAGAAGTATTAAAGGTATATTCTAAAAAATATTCGCGCCCTTTTCCGTTTTTATAGGCTTTGTTGTTATCTAAAACCAAGGCTACATAGGTTAAAAAACGTGCTTGAAATAAATTCCAGTTGTTGTCTGGAATTCCATTTACAATAATTTGATCGCCCCATTTTTGAAACACCGCATCACTGTGGGCTATATTTACTTTTTCTTTTTTGAAATAATCATATAAAAAATCGTAAGTAGTCGCTAATCTGACTAATACACCCTCATGAATCACCTCAAAAGTTGACAATCCTGAAATCCGTTGTTGGGTACCATTTTCTAAATCTATAGGAGCATCTCGATAATACATGCCTTCCATATAAGTTTCAAAAACAGGCTTTGCAAATGCGGCGTATTTTTCATCGCCCGTAACCCAATACAAAAAGGCAGCATCTTCTATTAAGCTTATAATTTGCTCATTGATTTTTTCGATGGTGAAACCTATTTTTGATGAATGCACCCATTCTTTCACACCTTCTTTATTTTCTAAAAAGAAGCCTCTTGGGTCGTCAAAATAAGGTTCCACCTCTTCAAGTTTCGGACGCTTATAATCGGATGCCCAATCGCGTGTTCCCGAAAAACGAACGGTTGGAACTGGTGCTTTTCCTTCGGAATGAGAAAAATTACCACCTTTTAAAAACACTTTATCGTGTTTAGTTTTCCAATTCATTTGCAGTCTGGACACCAACCAAGTTGGGTCTTTTTCACAATACTCCAGATATTTTTCCAGATTTATAATTTTCTTATCTACCAAGCTTTTTTTCCATTCGGTAGATTGAATACTTTCTAAAAATTCGGTTTTGGATGCATTGGTGGTATAGATTCTTGGATGTCCTAATTCTTGTGCGAACGATACACTTGGACACATTAACATAACCATTACTAAAGCAACTAAAAACATTTTTATTTTTATAATCATCTTACGAATTATTGAATTTCAATATTGTATCCAGCCGGATATTCTTTTGATTTACCTTTGCTTAATTGAATTTTCACAGGCTTATCTGCTGAATAATAATAGGTACCGTTTTTAATTTTTAATTCTGCTGAAACGTCTTCATTCACAGCTTCAATTTTATAGTTTCCGTGTTGTAGAAGTTTCCCTTTCCCTAAATATAAATATTGAAAGCTATTGTTTTCTTCAGAAGCAATTCCGAAAACCCCTTGAAATTTTAAATCGTTTATTGGTTCGTAAACTTTATTATCAATGGCGTTACAGATGTATTGTTTACTGTTTTTTGAAGTTACAGAAATACTTGTAAAATTTTCTGAAGTTTCTAATTTAGAAATATTTTGAATGGCTTTTTTACCCGTTTCATACGATTCAAAAACTGACACAAATGGATGTGATTTTCCGTTGATACCATTTTGACGTACGATTAATGTAGGTGTTGTTTCCGGACTTTTATTGACTTGTTCCGGTGTTACATCATCGCGCAGTGTCGTTGGTGGCGCATCTACCACATACAATTCTCTGTTATTTTGCCCCATCATCCACATGTTTACATGTAGTGCAGGTGATACTGCAGAAATATCCCAAGTCGCATTAAAATCATTACTATGATTTACCTTTCTTTGATTTTTAAAAAATGCGTAAAATTTATCATATTTCACGCCTAAATCATTTATTTCCTTCAAACTTAAAGGTGCATTAGATGCATTTTTAAGCGTTACTGAATTTCCTAAATTATGATGAATGTAGTCGTTATCGGTTTGATCTGATCTAAAAATATCGACATAGTAGCCTGTGGTTTCAGAAGTTCGAACCATCGCTACCAAACGACGTTTTTCATCTGCAGATACATCGGCAAACGAAACATAATTAGATGTTTCTACACTATTATAAAAAGCGCCTTCGTCGGTTTTCGGATCCATCGCGTTTATAGTGATCTCTCCTTCTTTATAACCTGGTACGATGGTATTAGAACCCAAAATCCCACGGTGATATCCTGCATCGTCTGACCAATACGACTCGTATGCAGAAGCATCAGGCGCTAATGCCCATCCTTTTCCATAAAACTGCATGGCCAGTCCGTTTTCAGTTAAATGCGATTTGCTTTTTCCTCCGTACAAAGTAAACATCAATCCGTTGTTTTCATCGTTGCCATTCTTCATAATGAGATGCCTGTGAAACTCGGAATACGCCGTTCTATGAAATGGTAAATCGCTCCCTGATTCTGGTAGAGGTTGATTCAAAACGATGCCCTGCCAATCAGACTTATGCCTATCATATTGCCCCGAAGCGATGTTTTTACCAATAACGGTCGCCATAGCTTTCGCGGTTTCCGTATCGCCTTCCCAAGTTGCGTAGGTTAATAGCGATTCAAAAGAAGAAATATCTGCAGGACCACCACGCATGTCTCCAAAAACCACCAAATTTCCACGAGCATCCAACCAACCTAAGTTTGCCAAAGCCGCCTTTTTAATAATTGGGTTTCCAGCTAAAGTATTCACACCCACTTTATATAACTTCAAGCCCATATCCAATACCAAAGAAATCATACCAGAAGCATAACCAGGTGATTCCGGCCATAAGCCCGTTTCTTTATCATAGAAATCCATGATGACTGGCAAGCCTGCAAAATTTTTGGAAGGTTTGTCTTCGGTATAAAACGGGATGTAATAATCGCGACCTTTTCCATCTTCATAAAAATCATTGGACTCCAAAACAAGGATGCTATTCATTATGTTTTTATAACGATTCACATTCCAGTTGCCGACTTTTCCACCTCTAATCAAACCAATTTCTATAAAACGTTTAAATACCGTACCAGCTACATCAACCGGTTTTTTGTGAATGGTTTTTAAATGTTCGTGAGGATGCGCGTTTAAATAATCATATAAAAAATCGTAGGCAATGGACATTGGTATTTGTCTGTCGTCATGAATCACCTCATAATCGTAATATCCCATAATGCCTCCTGGTTCGTAACCTCCGGGACCGTTGGTAGATTTTTCAGGATCTAATGGTGGTTGCATGTAATAGGTTCCCAATAACCAAGTATTTAAAATATCAGCTGAAAATTTTGCATATTTTTCATCTTTTGTTACATAATAGGCAAACGCTGCTTCTTCTGCCAATTTTAGAATTTCCATATTGTTCTGACGAATCATATGCCCGCTCTTTTTATATGGAATTAAGACTGGTGTTTTATCTACGCTAGAACGACTGATGCCTAACATATCACCCGACTCGTTGTATGGAATTCTATCTTCTAAAGGCACATTCAGGTAATCGTTCCAAGTACGCATACCAGGAAGACGAACGGTTGGCACAGGGGCATTGCCTTCACCGTAATCCCAATTCTGATTTTTGATATAACATTGGGTGTAATGTTCGCCTTTTTTCCAATACATGGCCAATCTTGAAACCATCCATTCGGGGTCGGTAACATGACGGTTTACATGAACATCAATGTCTTCTAAAAGTTTGTTCCAAGATGCTTTTGCCCAATCTTCCTTTTCAATTTTTTGTAGCAATTCAGCTCTGTCTTCTTGCTCTACAAATAAGCGCGGATGATTCCCTGCTTTTTGAGCATGACTGAATATTGCTACTAATAACAATGTAATAATTAAGGATATTTTTTTTGTTAAGCTCATACAGTTTAAACTTTTTTGTTTTTAATGAAGCGGTACTGTTTCAATATCCGGATTGTTTTTTGCCTCCAGATATTTTTTAAGTATTTCCTGATCTAACTCTGAACTATCGCCATAATGTTTACGCATTTCGGATAGTTGCTTTTTCAGTTTTACAACCACATTGGCGTACGCAGGATCGTTAATCACATTCTTCATTTCTTGAGGATCGTTTTTACGATCGTAAAGTTCCCATTCATCCACATCATAATAAAAATGTGCTAACTTATATTCCTGAGTAATAATGGCATAATGCCTTTTTACCATGTGGATTCCTGGATATTCGTAATAGTGATAATACACCGCATCTCTGGTCCACTCTTTATTATTTCCAAGTAATAACGGTATTAAACTTTCGCCTTGCATATCGGAAGGTGGCACAATATGCGCCGCTTCTAAAATGGTTTGTGCAAAGTCTAAATTTTGAACCATTTCAGTATTGGTGGTTCCTGGTGTAATCACATTTGGCCACTTAATTAATAAGGGCGTTTTAAAAGATTCATCGTAAACAAAACGCTTATCGAACCAACCATGTTCTCCTAAATAAAAACCTTGATCGGAGGTATACACGATGATGGTGTTATCATCAAGTCCTGTTTTATCTAAATAATCTAATAAACGACCTACATTTTCATCTACAGAAGCAATACAACCCAAGTAATCTTGCATGTAACGTTGGTAACGCCATTTCATCAACTCGGTATCGTTCATGTTTGGATATTGTTTTTTAAAATCTTCCATCATAGGTCCGTAAACAGAATCCCAAACCGCTCTTTGTTCGGCATTCATGGCACCTACCTCACGGTCGAACGCTTCAACATCCCAACCAGATTTATCTTTGATGCCCAATTCTGCCATCATTTCTGGGTACATTTTAGAGTCTCCAGCCCAATTCATATGTTCCAACAAATTCATTTCTGCGGTTTTAGCCGCCGACCCTCTACCTTCGTAGTCATCGAACAAAGTTTCTGGTTCTACAAAGGTTTTCTTAGTGAATTCTTTAAAGTGACGTGGCGCTGGCAACCATTCTCTATGCGGTGCTTTTTGCATGGAAAACAACATAAATGGCTTGTTTTCATCTCTTCTGTTTTCCAACCACTCTAAAGTCATGTCCATAATAATATCGGTTACATAACCTTCAACCGTAATTTGTCCGTCGTTGGTATCGAAAATAGGATTATAATATCTTCCCTGTCCCGGTAAAATTTTAAATTCATCTATCCCTTTTGGATTGTTTCCGAAATGCAATTTTCCGAACATCGCCGTTTGATACCCTGCTTCTTGCATTAACTGCGGAAAGGTGGTTTGAGATTCATCAAAAGGAAACACATTATCAACTTTTCCATGAATATGGCAATGTTTACCAGTTAAAATGGTTGCTCGTGAAGGTGCACAAATTGAATTGGACACACAGGCATTAGTAAACTTAATACCTTCATTTGCAATACGGTCGATATTTGGTGTTTTAATTAGATGATCGCTGTAAGCACTAATGGCTTGATACGCATGATCATCAGACATCATAAAAATGATATTAGGTCGTTGGGTTGGCAGCTCTTTTTTTACTGTCTTGACGCCTTGTGTTTTACAAGATACGGTTACCATTAAAAGCAATACAGCTACTAATTTTAAACTTTTATTCATTATCAATTATATATTTAATTTTCTTCAATATAAATCACAAAACCATTGTTGCTTTTCACGTTTAAGTTTAATTTCGAATTATTATTAAATTCTTTTTCTTCAATTTTTACATGGGTTCTGGTATTGAGGCTCTCGTCATCGGTATATACCTTTCCCTTATAATTTGTGTTTTCTTTTAAAAATGAAAAATCTAGGATAATATCACGCTCCGTGGTTCCATTGATACATCCAATAAACCAATCGTTGCCTTTTCTACGGGCAATAACTCCTATTTCGCCAATTTCAGCTTGAAGCACTTTGGTTTCATCCCAAGTAGTCGGTACATTGTTGAAAAACTCCAATTCGGGTTCATTTCCAATGGTATTGGTATTCCCCCAAAGTGCATCGTCTTTAACTGGAACCGCCGGAGCTTTATCGTACCAATACAAAAATTGCAATGGACTAAAAATGCACACTGTTTTTGCTAATTGTGAGGCATGAGATCCCATTTTATTTACTCTTGCATTGTAATAGCAAACCGTATTATCAGCAGCACCTGCCAACATTCTGGTAAACATGGTAATTAAAGTATGGTCGTTAGGCACAGATTCCTCATCCCCACGAATGCCTTCTTGGGTTAAAAAATTAGGATAGGTTCTTGAAAAACCTGTTGGCCTGTATTCATCATGAACATCAACTACCATTTTGTATTCGGCAGCTTTTTTTATAGCTTCGTGCATCCAAGACGTTGCATCTTGGTCGCCCACTCTAACAAAGCCAAATTTAATTCCAGAAATCCCCCATTCTTTAAACAATGGCAATATGTCGTCCAGTTGTTTTTCTAAAGCTCTTCGGTTTACATACAGCATCACCTTAACGCCTTTTTCTTTGGCGTATTTACAGATGGCTTCGATATCAAACGGTCCTTTAGAACGTTTAGGGTCCAATGTAACGGTGGTGGCATCAGATGCATCTTCCATTTCATTACCGTACCAACCAGCATCAAAATGTACATATTGCATGTTATGGCTCGCAACAAAATCGATGGCTGCAAAACCACCTTGCGTTGTTAGGGTGCCTTCGCGTAGTACCTTTCCTGGAGAAATCCAAGATTCATCTGCTATTTGAGAAGGATCACTTAAATTTTGAATGATGTAATTGTTTTCAATCAATTCGGCATAACTTTTCCCCATCATAACCACACGCCATGGTGATTGAAAAGGTAATTTTTTATGAACCTTTGTACCTGCATCGATACGATCAGAAATAATAGCTCCTGTAATGGTATCCTGTTTTTGCTCTCTCATTTTTCCATCGAGAGAAGAAACAATACTATACTTTGACGAGGTTCCTTTGTTAAAACTCAATCTCGCATAATCCACTAATTTGGCTTCCGCTAAAGCTATTTTAATGCTATCGCTAATTTCAATTAAAAGTGGACGTTCTGCACCAACTTCTAATTCGGTCATAGGAATTTTTCGGTATTTTCCTTGGGCCGTTAGCATCCTTTTTTCTCTTCTTGGCGTTGACCAAACGGAATAATTTTCTTGAAAATTATAATGAATGTTTTCACTTAAACCAATCTCTGAAATACCATTTTGTTCTGGGACTTCGTAAGCAAAAGCGATGCCTTCATTATAAGCTCTGACTATAATATTAAGCTTCGTTTCATCTAATTTTAAGAATATTTTTAGTTGATTGTATTGGTCTGGAATGGTGCTTAATTCACTGAAATTGGAATGCCATTCGTTGTCTACACTAGACTCTTCTACTTTCAAAACCGATAGCTTACCACTAAAATTTAAATCATTCGAAACCAATTCTAAAATAGATGGTAATAAAATTTGATTTTCTTTATAGAATATGGAAAATGAAATACCCTGATTTACCGACTCATTTTCAGCAGATAAAACCTTAAATACATTATCGCCATTTGGTGAGCTTAACTGAATGCTTTTTTGTGAACTTTTACAGCCTACAAAAGCCCAAATCGTTACAAAAAACACAAACAATAATTTTGAAACAGTTAATCTCATCTTCCTTATTTATATTTAGATATCTAAAATAATTACAGCCAAAGTTTGACTTGGAAGATTCACAATTTGTTTCTCTCCATTTGCTATCTGGCATTCGTAAGTTTGTGGTGCATCGTTATTATTCTGAACTAGTACATAAATTTTATTATTATGCTTCACAGAAATCAATTCATCTTTTGAAAAATTAGCAATACGTTTCGCTCCCGGAACCAAATACGTACTCATAAATGCAAACACAGCGTAATCTGGATTATAGGTTACTTCCTTTGTATTTCTATCGATATTGATTAACGAATTTTGTTTCCAATCCCAACCACTTTCGGTCGTTTCATTTAAAATCATGTTCCAATAACAGTAATTCGGAATACCATAATTGAAATATTGTGCTACTTCTTTCAAACGACCTGCAGCTTGATCCCAGTTGTTTTTTCCATCGTGGCAATTGCCTTCGGTATGCATGGTTTTGTCATTAGGATATAGTGTGGTTAAATCCTGAATATATTTTGGAGACGTATATTGAATGCCAATACCGTCATATAATGCACTATATTCAGGATTTGAAGCGATTTCTATGGCATCTATACGCCCATAAGTTCTAAACGTTCCTGCCCAAATTTCGGTGTCAATTTTATCAGAATTAAACTGCGGACGCAAATACGTTTTCACAAATTTACTCATTTGAGCCGCAGACATATCGTTAGACGGATATTTGGTATTGGCATCGTTTTCATTTTGAATGATTAAACGATCTACATCAATCCCTTTTTCGGCATAAGCTTGAATGTATTTTGAAAAATACAAAGCATACGCTTCATAAATTTTAGGTTCATCTTTTAATTGGTTTTTCTCAGGAAACTCCTCACCGCGATCCATAAATCCTGAATATTTCATCCATGCCGGAGGACTCCAAGGCGAAGCAAAAATTTTAAGATCTGGGTTTTCTTTTAAAGCTTGTTGAATATAAGGTATTACCGATGTTTCTTCACGCTTAATTGAGAAATCTTTCATTTTAAAATCATTTTCTTTTTCAGCATAACTGTAAGCATCAATACCAAAATCGCTAGCACCAACTGCGGTTCTACAAAAGTTAAGTTTAGCGCCGGTATTCATATTGAATAAATTAGCCGCAACTTCTTTTTGTTTCGCTTTTGGCAAAGTCATTAAAGCTTCACCACCAATTTCGTTAAAAGCACCACCAAAACCTTCAAAGGTTTGAAACTCGATATTTGGATATAGATTTATTGGATTTTTTCTTCGGCTCTGCGTCTCATTTTCAGATGCATTGTATTTTTCTACGGCAATTTTTCCATCTGGAATATCGCCAGATAATTTTAAATAATATACCTCTGCTGGTTGTTGTGCTATTACAGTTACATAACTAAATAGGAAAAGAAAAAACACAACACTCGCCTTTACTTTATTACATTGATAATTCATAATTTTAAATATTTGATACTTTATTAATTCGTTCATATTAAATAAGCCTTACGCTTTGTACTAATTCTCTTTTACATTTATGGTTATGGCTTGAAATTCGGTTGGTGGCACTTTAAACACCACTATTTTGTTTCCATTTATTTGGGTGCGCTCGCCATTTAATTGTTTAAACCCTAGATTTAAAACAACATCCCCTTTTTTATAATCATCTGGCACCGTTAATAGAATGGCATCATCACAGGTTAACTCAAAATGCTTGCCAAAAACCAAGGTTGCTGCTCCCGATTTTTTTCCTAATATTTCAACTGTGTAACCTCCAAATTCTATTTTCTTTCCGGATCCCATAAAAAGTGTTGAAGTTTCAGATTCCTTGGATAAAATTCCAAAAGTTCCTATGAAATTGATGTTATTGTGGGCGAACGAATCTTGAATATCCGAAGAAAAAACATAATCTGTTCTATCGGCTTTACTTGCTATTTCTAAACCAACAAAACTGGAAGTATTCGTCTCAACAGAAAATGGTTTAACTGATTTTATAGTTGCAGGTTCTTTGGTTATTGAAGGTTCATAAACTGCTACAAAAGGTTTGTTCCAAGCTTCACCATATTGTCGAACCACCGTGGTTAAAAGCGGTGCTTTTTCAATATTTTCAGGAAGTACTTTTCGGAATGCTTCGGAAGGCGGTGAATTTACTTTGAAAATCTCTCGATTGTTGTTTCCATTCATCCACATATTCATACTTATTTTCTCATCATTAATTGATAGATTGTAAGTAGCTTTAAATGATGAATTGATTTTAACCGAAGTTTCATCCGATAAATAATCATAAGCTTTTATATTTCCCGATTTTGAATTTAATTTTGACGATGGTTGTAATGCCAATGGTTTATTTTCCGGTGAAGTCAATTGCAACTCTTGACCTAAATTATGATAGAAATAATCGTGATAATCGGCATTTCCTGTTTTTGTTTTCGACCTGAAAATATCGATGTAATAACCTGAAGTTTCACCTGTGCGTACAATGCTCATCACCCTGTTTTGGTCGGAGTTGGTACTCGGTTCATTAAAATAAACATCTGAAAAATTAATATTTGGATAATAACCTAATTTTTGTTCAGAAGCTGGATATAAGGCATTGATTTCAAAAGCATAATAACTACGCATTTTGTTGTACTCCGATTTTCCATTTACAGACACCGTATTATGGGCTGGAAACTGCGAGTAATACTCACGATAATCTGGCTGAAAATAACTAGAACCTCTCCCACCTTCAGGCGCCAAAATATAGCCTTTGCCATAAAGTTCCATGGCGATGCCGTTGGAATGCGCATGATTTCCTAATGAACCTACTTGAGAAATCATCAATCCGTTTTGAATATCCATACTGTTTCGCATCACCAACCAACTCACATTGGGTGCATAAAATGAAGCCGTGGTATAATCTGTTATGCTGGCAGGTTTAATAGTTTTATCTAAATGGATTTCGTTTTTATAAAGCAAATCATGGAATGCATTTTTACTTTTTCGCTCTTTAATGGCTTTGTCTTTTCCTTGAAGCATGTATAAAAGTGCTGTAAATTTTTCTTCTTGCTCCTTTTTATTGAAGTGTTGTGCGTTGCCAATAAGGTCTAAAAGCGGTTCGGTTTGTAGTGGTCCGTAATGAGAATCTCCAAAGGCTACAATGTTATTATTTGGATACAAATATTGCGGCATAATGGTAACTGCTTGCGGAATAATGGGCATATACTTTAAAACATCCACATTTAAAGCATTCTGAATAACCATTGCTAATTCCGTAAACCCTTTTGCTACACTTAGTGCATAACCAGAACTTTCGTTCCAAACGCCATTATTTTGATCGTAGCCATAAGCCAAAACATCGGTTACCGACCACTGTCTTGCTTCGGTTTCGTTAAAAACTCGGTTTAAATAATATTGGCAGCCTCTACCATCTTCATAGGTTTTGTCTTCATCTAAAGCCAAGGCAATTTGGATGACAAAATTCGCCTGATGCAAGTTCCAGTTATTGTCTGGTACCCCGTTTTTTATGATGATTTCAGCCAGCTTTTTTAACGACGCTGTATAAATTTTGTCTTCCTTTTTATGATTTTTTTGGATATAATCGTGTAAAAAATCATAAGTTTCTGCCAACTCATCCACAATATTTTCTTTAATAACTTGAAAAGATGTTAATCCAATAACGTTTTGCACATTACCATTTTTCAGGTCGATAGGTTCATTCCGATAGTATAAACCTTGCATATAGACGTCAAATAAATGCAACGCCAATTTAGCATAGTCTTCATCACCTTCCACAAAATAAACCAAGGATGCATCTCGGGCAATACCCATAATGTTTTCGTTGGTATTTTCTATGGCTCGACCTGTTTTAGAAGGTTTCACCCATTCCCATTGATTCGTTTTAGAATTTTCAAGATACAAACCTCTTTCGTCTTCTAGATATGGTTTTACATCTTCTAACTTTGGTGTTTTATAATCGGATACGTAGTCGCGTTGACCTGTAAGTCGAACAGTAGGAACGGGTGCTTTTCCATCGGCATGCGAATAATATTCACCATTTACATAAATATTGGTGGCATGACTTTTCCAATACATTTGAAAACGAGACGACAACCATTCGGGGTCGGTTTTATATTGGGCTACGTATTTTGAAATTTTACTTTTGAACGCGTTGTACGATTGTTTTACATCCTCTGATGATTCAATATTTTTTAGGATATTTTCCTTAGTTATTTTAGGTAAAATTAATCGTGGATGTGCTCGATCTATGTCTTTTGGAAATACAAATTGCGCATTAACGACTTTTGTTAAAATCAAATTCAAACAAATAAATAAAAAAATCTTTTTCATCCCATTTCAACAATTACTAGTTATTTCGAACCCAAACATGGCTTCCGTCTAAAAGTTCTTTATACTGAATTTCAAACTCAGCTTTCATCTTTTGAAAAACCTCAGGTTGTTTTTTAGATACATCCTCAGATTCGCTGATATCATTTTTCAAATTGAATAAAACAAAATCAGTCAGTTTTGCACTTTTTATATAATCGATGTTTCCATCGTATAAATTATGGAAATTTGGCACGGGAACATTATCAACATCTAAACGTGCCATGATTTTATAATCACCATGTCTCATGGCAACCATACGATCATTCAATGCATCGTAAAACGCCCAAATTAATGGTTTGGTTCTGTTAAAATCGCCGTTATTTAAGAGTGACGTGAACGATTCGCCATCTAATACTCGATTAGGTAATTTCGCCCCAGAAAGTTCCGCAAATGTTGGTAAAAAATCTAATGCAGAAACCACTTTGTCCGATGTTCCTGTAAATGTTTTTTTACCCATCCAATTGATGATTCCTGGCACTCTAAAACCAGCTTCATTCGTCCATAATTTCATGCCTTTTAATTCACCAGGAGAACCATATGAATGTTTAGCTCTATCATACCGCATTAAGGTTTCTGGGCCATTATCCGAAGAAAAAACAATTAAAGTGTTATTTAAGTTGTTTTCTTCTAAATATGCAATTAAACGTCCAACAGCTAAATCTACATTTTCAACATTGGCAAAATATTCGGCTTGCTCTCTATTTTTTGAAAGTGGTAAATATTTTTGTACTAAATCTTCAGGTGAAGCAACAGGTTCATGTGGTTCGTGAAAAGTTACTTCCAAAAAGAATGGTTTGTTGTCCTTTTTATTGTCTAACCAATTAATAGCTTCAGTAACTATAATTTGACTACTATAGCCTTCTATTTCTCCAACTTCTTCACCATTTCTAATGAAGTTGTTAGGGTTGTGGTGACTTGGTGCTGCATTGTTATGGGTTGCCATCCAATAGTCAAAACCAAAATCATTTGGTTGCGGTTGTTCTTTTGAATTAAACCTGGAAGAACAGTGCCATTTCCCAACCAAACACGTTGCATATCCAACAGATTTTAACATGGCAGGAATGGTTTCTTCATGCGCTTGAAGATGCACCATATCTCTATTATCTGGACTTTTTTTAATGCCGGGAATAAAATCATAAATACCAGCACGATTTGGACTTCTGCCTGTAAGTAATCCAGCCCTAGAAGGTGAACAAACGGGTGCGGTAGAGTAAAAATTGGTTAATTTAATTCCGTTAGCAGCTAGTTTATCCAGATTTTCAGTTTTGATGATGGGATGCCCGAAGGAAGATAAATCGCCATAGCCTAAATCGTCGCATAATAAAACTACAATATTGGGTTGCGTGTTTGAAACCGTAGTTGTTGTTTCTTGTTTTCTAGTTGTATTGTTACTTTTACAAGAAAAGCATGAAACAATAATTAGTAAAAAAAATAATTTAAAATTCATTACTATTCGTTATTGGTATTTTTAAAAAATTCGCTAAAAAAAAGCATTTGGTATTTTATGGAGTTATTCCAATAGTTATTGGTATGCCCTCCTGGGCGTTCTATATAATCATGTGGAATATTACGTTCTAAAAGCTTTTTGTGAAGCCTTAGATTGGCATCGTAAAAAAAATCATCGACACCACAATCAAAAAGAAATTTTAAGTTTTTACCATTAAGTAAATGCACCAAATTAATTACGGTATTTTGCTCCCAAACTTCAGGATTTTCAGCATAAACACCTAATCTTTTTTCAATATCCCATTTTAATGGAAATGGTCTAATGTCAACGCCACCGCTCATGCTTGCTGCAACACCCCAAATATCGGGATGCTTAAACGCTAAATATAACGCACCATGGCCACCCATGCTGTAACCTGTAATGGCTCGATGTTCTTTATTAGCAATTGTATTGTATTTTTTATCAATTTCTGTAATTAATTCTTTTGAAATATATGTTTCGTATTGCATGGTTTTGTCAATTGGGCTATCAAAATACCAACTAGTTTTTTGTCCATCAGGACATACTAAAACAACATTGTATTGGTCTGCGTAGGTTTTAATATCGGGTGATTTCCCTAACCATGCTTTGTGGTCGCCACCAGCTCCATGAAGTAAATACACAACAGAAAAAGCATTGCCGTTTTTTTTATATGAATTGGGCGTAATGACTACATTTTTAATTTCCTTATTCATGGATTTACTAAAAACAACAAGCGTATCAACATTTGCAGCAGACACATTGAAAGCTAATAGTAGTAATATGATATGGCTTATTATTTTTTTCATGTAGACATTTTATTGTTATTCATTTCCCGCAGATTTCGCTGATAAACGCAGATTTTTAAGTTATTCGTTGTAATCTGCATAATCTGCGGGATTATTATAAGTGCTTTTCTATTGCTTTTTTATCATGATATCTTCCAATTCCTCTAAAGTTTTTCCTTTAGTTTCTGGCATCATAAAGGCAACAAATAATAATTGCAACACCATCATTCCTGCAAAAACAAGGAATACAACACCTGGCCCAATCATAGGATGATTAAACAAAAATGGTATGGAGGATGGTATAATAGCCGCCAAAATCCAGTGTGTTGAGCTTCCAAAAGCCTGTCCTGATGCTCTTAAATGATTCGGGAAAATTTCAGAAATAAATACCCAAATAACGGCACCTTGACCAATAGCGTGTGCTGCTATAAATAGGAATAAGAAAACTGGCACCGCCATTCCTGTCCATCCTAAGAAAAAGGCAGCAGACACTAAACCTAATGACACTATATAGCCTATGGAACCAATATACATGAGTGTTTTTCTTCCTAATTTATCAATTAAAAACACACCCAATAATGTAAAAATAAGATTGGTAACACCTATTCCAATACTACTTAACAAGGCTGTGCTTTCACCCAAACCAGCTTCTTCAAAAATACGTGGCGCATAGTATAAAAATGCGTTGATTCCTGAAAATTGATTGAAAAACGCTATTAAAAATGCTAACATTAAAGGAAATCTGTATTTTTTAATGAAGATAGTTTCCGATTTATCACTTTTATCTGAATGTGTATTATATTCATGTACCAATTCATCAACATTCGCATTTGGCTCAATAATTTTTAATACTTCTCTCGCTTCTGCTTCTCTACCCTGCGATAATAACCATCTTGGGCTTTTTGGAACTTTTAAAGCAAATAAAATATATAATACGGCAGGAATGGCTTCAACCCCCAGCATCCAACGCCATGCGTTTTCACCTATTCCGCTTAATAAATAATTGGAAAAAAAGGCAATCATAATACCAAAAACAATATTAAATTGGTACATAGCTACCAAACGCCCTCTATCTTTTGCAGGTGCAATTTCCGAGATATATGCAGGAGCTGCGATGGTTGATGCACCAACGCCAAGACCACCTATAAAACGAGCAAAGGCGAACACATAAGGATCGTTAGCGAAAGCAGAACCTATGGCAGAAACCGCAAATAAAACCCCAATAACAATTAAGGTATTTTTACGACCATATTTATTGGTTGGTAATCCTCCAAAAATGGCACCAACTACGGTTCCCCAAAGTGCTGCACCCATAACTACCCAACCGTGAAAAGCATCTGAAGACTCCCAAATGGCTTGTAGTTTTTTATCGGCACCAGAGATTACCACCACATCGAATCCAAATAAAAACCCTGCTAGTGCTGCAGTAATGGACCATAATAATATTTTTTTGTTCATTTTATAAAAGTGTTAGTTGTTAAGTTGTTAGTTGTTAGTTGTTAGTTGTTAGTTGAAATAATGATTTCACAACAATCGTGTTAACTTTTTTAATTATTTATTATTTTTATAAATTCATTTTAATGGAATAACCATATTCCACGTTTTGGTTCCATTACCAAAACCTCCCGGTCCATCCATAGTTGCGAAAAATATATGGGTTGGTTTTCCGTTTTCAACAAAAACAAAAGGACGCTCTAATTGCCCTTGCGTTATTGTTTTTCCATTGTTCCAATTTACGGTTTTTGTATATGCCTTTGGATTTTCTTCAACCACCCAATTAATACCATCTTTGGAATGCGCTAAAAGTCCATCGCCAGCATTCCCCGTAATGGCTCCTCTTTGGTCTTTTGCTACCATATGATAGCCATCGTTGTCGCTCCATAAATGTGGATCTTCAACTTCACCAAAATGTTCCAATGAAAACAATGGTTCATCACCTATTACCGTATATTTACCATCAAACGTTGCTGCTGTGGCGACTCCAATACTCATATCACTATTTGAAATGCCATCTTCTTTATAACTTCTTCCTTTAAATAGTAAAACAACAGATCCATCATCTTTAATTAAAGGTGACGGATTAGACGTTAGAAAACTATAATAAGAGTTTGGTTTTACATCTAAAATGGGCGCATCTTTTCGTTCCCAAGGGCCGTAGGGACTTTTTGAAGTCGCTATACCGATGCGTTTTCCCCATCTGGCAGCGATACACCATTTGCTTGATAAATTGAATTCACTTAAATTATCCGTTGCCACCTCCTCAAATGGATGGGTTGAACCCATATAATATAAAATATAAGTGTCTTTATATTTCACAATTTTTGGGTTATGGCATGAGCGACCATCCCAAAACTGAGCCCCTCTATTTCCTAAAGCAATAGCTTCAAATTTATAAGGTCCTTCAGGAGTATCTGAAACGGCATGTACGATTTCCGAAGCTATCATCCAACCTGGGTGAAATGGTAACATTTTAGGCCAACGTGATGCGTACATGTGATATTTTCCATCGTCGCCTTTAATTACCGAACTCCCCCAAACCCAATAATCTTTCATTTCAAGACCACCGTTTACGGGTGCTTCTTTTAAATTATCGAAAATAGCATTCTGTGCATGGCAAGAAGATGCAATAAATATGATAAATAAAAGAATGAGATGCTTCATTGAATGATATAAAATTTAGTTTTTTATTGGTTGAATTTTGACTTCCTTCAAATTAATCATGTTCCATTTTCCTGCCACAGGCATTAAAGATAACTCATACTTACCAGCTTTATCAACTTTAAAATTACCTAAATCTACGGTTTTAAATCGCTTAGGATTGTCGCCGCTAGCAGGAATTTTTACATTTTTTGATACGCCATTAAATAGAACGGTTATTTCAGTGTCTTTATCTCCAGAATAACCGGCAACCATATTAAAATTGCCTGGTTTTTTAATTTCGAATGCCCAATACACTCTAGCGGTTTCGCTGTCCCAACTTCCTACGCAATCTAAATGGTCATTATACAATGCTCCTGGACCTTGCAAATTTTCATATTGTGCTCTAACGGCAGGTAAAATTGCGACTCCTGATTCATCTTGCCCCAATGCTTTTTGAGGTAAGGCGTTTGGCATTTCTTTTAATTTTAAAACAATTACAGATGCTACGCTATCTGGCGCTTCACCAGTTAATTTTACTTGAATACCATCTTCAAAAGCATTTGTTTTGAATGTTCTCGATTTATCGGTAAGTAAATAACATGCTTCCACATTATTCTTAAGTCTTATTGGCAGAGAAGCGCCATCTTTCCAATCGAAAACATGCAAGTATAACAATCCTTTGTTATCGACCGTTTTCATGGTGATTTTGCCCCAATTTGGTTCGGAACTTGTTGGGCTAGCTTGTGTGCCATAAATAGCTTCACTGTTTTTATCCATCCATGCACCCATTGCTTTTAAACGATCTGTAGCTTCTGTTCTTAAAGTGCCTTCACGGGTTGGACTTACATTCAATAAGAAGTTACCACCTTTACTGCTTTGATCTATTAAATTATGAATTAAGGTTTCAACCGAATTGAAATCATTATCATCGCTACGATAGCCCCAACTGCCACTAATTGGTTTACATAATTCCCAATATTTAGCTTCAGGTTGGTATCTTGGTCCGTTTCTTTCAAAAGTTTTATGGTCGCCTGGATAATCATCACCCAAACGATCGTTTGTGATTATTCTTGGTTGAAGCGCTGTGGTAATATGGTGTAAACTATCTACAACAGATTTTGTCATGGCTCGTGGTGTATCCCACCAAAAAATAGCGATTGGCCCATATTCTGTTAGTAATTGTTTTACTTCAGGAAGTGCTTTTTCGTATACATATTCATCGCTGCTTACACGTTTCAAATCTTTATCCCAAGTGTTTCCTAAACCACCTGGATGGTGCCAATCTTGCGCTTGTGAATAATAGAATCCAAATTTAATACCTTGTTCTTGACACTCTTTTGCCAATTCCTTTAATACATCACGTTTAAATGGTGTGGCATCTACAATATTATAATCGGTTGCCTTAGAATCGAACATAGAGAATCCGTCATGATGCTTCGCCGTAATAACCATATATTTCATGCCCGCTTGTTTCGCAAGTGCTACGAATTCTTTAGCATTAAATTTTGTTGGGTTGAATTCTTTTGCAAATTGCTCATATTCAGATATTGGAATTTTTCCTTTGTTCATTATCCACTCGGCACTGTTGGTCTGTGCTTCGCCTTTATAAAAACCTGCTGGAACGGTATAAATTCCCCAATGGATAAACATACCAAAGCGAGCTTCTTCCCACCAAGCCATGCGTTCTGCATCTGAAATTTCTTTTGTTTTTGTTAATTCAGGCTTTACTACTTTTTGAGCACATGCTGAACCAAAAACCAAAATCACTAAAATTCCCCAAATTATTCTTTTCATACTAAATTTCAATTTTATTTTTCAACAAAAAAGGCTTAATCAACGATGATTTAAATCACTATTTAATAAAATTTAAAGCCAATACAATTTTAAAAACTATTCGTGTCTTATCATATAAATTATAACTCATTCCATATAAACTATAGCTCATTTGTTGAGGTTAACTAAATTGGAGTGTTTTTGTTTGAATTTTTCTTATAAAAAAAAGCAGTTATAGAAAATCTATAACTGCTTTTAAAAAGAGTGGCTAACTCAAAATAATTAATGCTTGCTTTCTATTATCTTACCAGCCTGGGTTTTGTTTTAAATTTGTATTTATTACCGTTTCATTTATTGGTAATGGCCATAAATAATTTTTTTGACTATAAATTCTAGTACTAACTGGATCAATAATTAAAGCCTTAACAGGACCTTTTCCAGATGGGTAATCATTTTTATAACCATAAATAGCAATTGCTGGGTTAAAAAGAGCTGTATTTGTTTCATATTCTGAACCTTCAATAACATATCCAATTAAATCGTCATTTAATAGAGTTTTGGCTGTATCCCATCTGTGTATATCGTTCCAATGATTGTTATCTTCCATATACAATTCTACTGTTCTTTCTCTTCTAATTTCATCTAACATATTCAAGTTATTAGTAGTAACCAATGTATTTGTTAAAGGTGCAATACCTGCTCTTGCTCTAATTAAATTAATAGATAGATTTAAATCGGCATCTGAAATAGAACCATCACGCTCATACAAAGCCTCTGCATAAGTAAGTAATACTTCGGCATATCTTAAATGTGGATAATTATAGCCTTCTTCTCTAACAGATCTATAATTATTCCAAGTAGTCCATTTCCAATTCGATAAATTAGATAATCCAACAGAACCAATAGCAGAAATTTGGCGAGACCCGTTTGCTAGTATAAGTTCACCAAAATTACCCCACATTCTACGATCTCTATTTATAAATTGATCAGATTGTTTGGCATAACCTTGAAATTGAGTCGATTTATTTATTGGTAAACCATCTAATGTTGAATACATGTCTAATGCTACTTGTGTAGGTGCATTTCTACCAAAGTTAATTTGAGTAAACTGACTGCCTATGCGATTAGTTGATTCATAGTCAAAAATAGTTTGAATAATGAATTCTTTATTTGAAGCTTTAGTGTAACCTCCAGGGTTTGAATCTGCACCTTCTATAGAAAATAACCATTTATACGAATTGTTTTCCATATTTGGGTCAGCATTTTTGTTCCAAATTTCAAATTGCCCACTATCCATGACAGCTTTTGCCGCTTGTACAACACTATTAAACATAGCATCCACAGCAGGATAGCCTGAAGGTTTTGTAGAACCTGCACCACTATTAGTGCCATCACCATCGGTGGCAGTACCTACATATTTTTCCCAGGTACCTTCAAATAAAAGTACACGTGCTTTATAAGCTGTTGCAGCTATACTACTAATTTTTCCAAGATCAGCACCATTTGCCGTTGCAGGTAACCCTGCAATAGCTAAATCTAAATCTGCCAGAATTTGTGCTACAACTTCGTACCTGCTATTTCTTGGAGCAAATAGAATTGGAGAATCTACATTGGTTACTTCAATTACAATAGGCACGCCTCCAAAGCGTTTTAATAATCTAAAATGATGATACGCTCTAAAAAAATAGGCTGTTGCAACATATTTACTTATGTCTGCTGCATTACCACCATTAGCAGTATACGCATCTGCTTTATCAAGTAAAAGGTTTACCTCTCTTAAATAATCATAGGCATTATTCCAATATATGTCTTCATCTGTAGCGGTGTTAATACCTTGCCCGTAATCTTGTACGTATCCATTTAATTCCGTGCCATAATCTGTAATTTCAGCAAATCCATCCCCCTTTGTTGCTTTAGGAGAATGTAAACCTCTGTAAAAATAGTTGGAGGCATCTTCGAAATTTTGAGGTTCATCAAAATAAACCTGTTCTGTGACACTATCTAAATCTTGCAAATCCAGAAATGTATCTTCACAGCCTACCAGTAAAAATAGAACTGCTGATAATGATATTATTATTTTTTTCATTTGTATATTTTTTTTGTCAATTATTAGTATCTTTTTCATAATCTTAAAACGCTAAATTAACTCCAAACGCAATAGTACGTTGAAATGGATATATGGATCTATCATCCGTAACGGAAGCAGTTCCAGATTCAGGATCAAAACCATCAACTAAAGAACTAAACTCAAAAAGATCATTTCCAGAAAAATAAAATCTTATTTTGTCCATTTTTAATTTATCTAAAATGCTAGACGGTAATGAGTACCCTATAACTAATGTTTTAAGGCGGATATATCTATTATTTTGAAGAAAGACATCAGTATCAGTCCAGTTCCATCGTGCTAGATTTCTTTGTGCAGTCAACCTAGGGTAAGTGGCTCCCGTATTTTGTTCAGTCCATGTAAGACCATTATAAGCAATGGTTTGGTTTGGCCAAGGATTGTTGAATGGGAAATTATTAACACCCGCTCTACTCACTTTTTGTTCTAGAGCACCTTGAAAAAAGGCTGTGAAATCAAAACCTTTATATTTAGCACCTAAATTAATACCAAAAATATAGTGAGCCTGAGCATCTCCTGCAAATTTAACATCGCCTTGTCCTTTTCCGTTTGGGTCTGCTGCATTTTGATCGTTAATAAGCCCATTACCGTCTAAATCTACTTTTCTGGTATCTCCAATACGCAATGCCGAAGCACCCGTTGGGACTTCTGATCCAGATTTATTATAAAGTGCATTATAGGCATCAACTTCTGCTTGTGTTTGGAACAGTCCATCTGTTTCCCAAACAAAATAAGAATTTAATGGATAGCCTTCAACTGTTGTACGTAAACCTGATTGTATGGCACTTCCTCCTTCTAGATTAACTAAAATATTATTGCTGTCGCTCATATTAACGCCAATGTTGTAAGAAAAATCTCCTTTTGTATCTTTCCAATTTAACATGGCTTCCCATCCTTTGGTTACTAAGTTTCCAATATTTGTTTCCGGCACTTCAGGAACACCTAAAACTGTAGGGAAGGTTTCACCAACAAGCATCCCGTTGTTCTTTCTTTCGTAGGTATCAAAACTACCAGAAAGTTTGTTGTTAAACAGCGCAAAATCAATACCAATATTCTTCATTTCAACATCTTCCCACGAACGAGTGGTAGTTGTTAGTCCATCAATGTATGAAGTTGCACTTAAGGTCCCTCCTTCACCAAAAAGTGCAGTACCTGTTCCTATGGTAGATACATAATCATAAGGACCAATACCTACTTGATTACCACTTGAACCAATACTAGCTCTAACTTTTAAATTGCTTAAAACATCAAGGTTTTCCATAAAACTTTCTTTATGAACATTCCAGCCAACAGATGCACTACCGTAATTATTAAATTTAAATCCATCTGCAAATCTAGATGAGCCATCACGTCTACCAACAAATTCAACTAAGTATTTTTCTTGATAATCATAATTAATTCTAGATAAATAAGAATAGAGACCTTCTTGTGTTTGACCTCCTTCATTTTCCTGAATCCCTGTAGCAACATTTAAATCATATACTCCTTCATCTACGATACCAAATCTCTTTCCAGAAAGTGATTGAAAATCATTCTTTTCAGCAGTAATACCAACCATGGCTTTAAAGTTATGATCGCTTAAGCTTTTCTCATAGTTTAAAAAACCACCATAGGTTTGATAAGATTTAGTAATACCTATAGATTCAATACTTGGATTTTGATTTATTGAGTTATTAGCTACTTCACCGTTCCAATTATAAAGTAATACATTTAAAATAGTAATATCTTGTCTGCTGTTCACCTGGTTATAGGTTGCACTTGCATTGGCACTAAACCCATAACCTATATCATATTTAAGATTCAAAGCAATTTTCGCTAAAGTCTCTTCTGTATTATCTCTACCACCATCTGAAATACCAGCGATAGAATTAGTTCCTCCTGCATTACCAAAGTTTGCATACCATTGCCCATCAGGGTTTTTTACAGGAAAAACTGGAGGGTCTTGTGACACTAGAGCTTGTCCAAACGAAGATGAAGGGCTAGAAACAATATTTTTTTGCAAGGAAACATTCGCTCCTAAAGTTAATTTTTCTGAAATATCAAAATCAGTATTTAGTCTTACAGAATATTGTTTTATACCATCATAAGCTACTTTTAAAGCACCTTCAGATTCGGAGAGGCCAAAAGATAACCTATATCTTGCTTGGTCTGAACTTCCAGAAAGGCTTAAACTTTCTTGATGCCCTGTGTTAGATCCGTACAAATCATCGTATCTGTTTGCTGGAGCCATATATATTAATCCATTATATCCCCAAACGGTGGTAGGGGTTTGAAAAAATCCAGATTAGCCAGCTGCAAAAGATCTTATAGTTGCTTCTCCCCAGTTCCAATAATTGGGAGTAGTATCTTGTTCTGCGGCATCCAACCATAATTGTCCATATTGCTGATAAGATGGAACAGGAGGTCTTAAGCCTAAGAAATTCATTCTAAGCATGGAATTAAATTCAACCTTCATTTTACCCTTACCTTTTTTAGTCGTAACTAAAATTACACCATTTGCTGCTCTGGATCCATATATAGACGCAGCACCATCTTTAAGAACGCTTATAGATTCGATATCATCTGGGTTCATTTGGTAAAACTCACTGTCGTCAAATGCAGGAGCGCCATCGATTACAATTAACGGGCTTCCTCCATTAACTGAAGTAGCACCCCTAATTTGCAAACCAATACCTTCATTACCTGGTCGCGAAGAAGTTCTATTAACCACTAATCCAGGTGATTGCCCTTGTAATGACAACGCCACATTAGTGACAGCGCGATTTTCAAAAACTTCAGAGGTAACCTGTTCTATAGATCCTGTTAAGGATTCCTTTTTTTGTGTTCCATATCCAACAACAATAACTTCATCTAATGCAGAAACATCTGCTTCCAAAGTGACATTAATGGTTTTGTTATTTCCTACAGTAATTTCTTTAGATTTAAACCCAATATAAGAGAATACTAAAACAGCATTTGTTGATGGAACATTAATAGTGTAGTTTCCATCAAAATCTGTAACAGCTCCAATATTTGTTCCTTTTACTAATATGTTAACACCGGGAAAACCCATGTTGTCGTCAGCACTGATGACTTGTCCTTTTATTGTTCTGTTCTGCTCATCTATTTTTACATCTGTAGTTGCATGTAATGCACTAAATGAAAAGCTTAACCACAAAGCCAATAACATAACCAGCTTTAAATAGATCTTTTTTAGTTTAATTGTTTTGTTCATAAATAGTTTTTTTGATAGTAAATAATTAGAATTTAGTTGAATTTAGAGTTATTAACTACAAACTCTTTAATGGTGATAATTTTCAATCTTTTTTACTCATAGTTTAATTTGTTAGATTATTAACAATTTAGAGTTCGAAAAAACATCGAATCTAATGTTAAAATTATGTTAAACAATGTATATGTTTTAATTTATTAATTATCTAAATCATGATGCAATTCTTATAAATTATGATTCATTTTAAGCACAAAATCATATAATTAAATTATAAAAAAGCATATAAATACATTTTACACTTTTAAATCTTAAATTTTCATAAAAAAAAGAAACTTCAAGCATCAATAAATTGTTTTTTAAACTTAACTATTTAAAAATAACACATACAAAAAGCCCCTTAAAACATAATTTTAAAGGGCTACTCAAAATGAAACTAAGTTTCATAAACTAACTAAAATAACAAACTAACTCTATATGTTTTTACTTTCAATTTTTCTTAATCTTAATAAGGCTTCCATAAAGTAATAGTCGGCATAAATAATAGGCACATCTATTTCAGAATTATTAGGAAAATGCCCAGTTGAGTGTAACAAGAGTGCATCATTGGTGTTACCACTTAAATACTCATCAGAACTTAAACGTGTTATCAAATCCTTAGCTGCATTTAAATACTTTTCTTTTAATTTTTCATCTTTTAACTGCTCAGACAGCTCTAACATACCACAAGCAACAACACCTGCCGCTGAAGCATCTTTTGGTGCATTTGGGATTTTAGGATCGTCAAAATCCCAATAAGGAATACCGTCTTCTGGTAAACGTTCTATAAAGTGATCGGCTAATTTTTGTGCTGTTGCTAAGTATTCTTCTTTACCTGTTTCACGATAAGACATCGCAAAACCATAAATACCCCATCCTTGTCCTCTAGCCCACATAGACTCATCGGCATATCCTTGGTGTGTTTTACCTTCGATAAACTCACCTGTTTTTTCGTCAAAACATGTTACATGATAAATAGAGTAATCTGGACGCACTAAACGTTTCATTGAAACATCTGCATGACTTACTGCCATGTCGTATAACTTTTTATCACCCCCATTTTTGGCTGCCCAAAAAAGAAGCTCTAAATTCATCATATTGTCAATAATGGTATTGTATTTAAATTCATGTTTCATATTTGGCCACGACAAAATAGTCCCTACTTTAGGGCTGTAGAGTGTTGCTAACGTATCGGCGGCAGCTAATAATATTTTTTTATATTCTTCATTACCTGTAAGCCTATAACCATTACCATAACTACAGTAAACCATAAAACCAACATCATGATTATCAGCGGGCGTATATGCAATCGTTTTTAAAGGCTCTGTAAACTTTTCTGCACCTGCTTTTAAAACCTCGTCATTAGAATATTCATACGCATACCAAAGAACTCCTGGCCAAAAACCAGAGCACCAATCTCTAACACCTACAACATTCCATTCTTTTTGACCTTTGGTAATGTTTCTTGGAAAACTATCAGCATATTTTAAACTCCCCAAAACTTCTTTAAGTTTAACTACACTTTTATCAAGCACAATTTCCTCGTTTGTTTTGACGGTTACCATAGCCGTGTCTTCACTTTTCTTTTTGTTTTGATTATTACAAGATAACAGGGATGCTATACATATAACTACAGAAGCAAGTTTGAAAATTCTCATATACTATTTTTGTTTGTTTTACAAATTTTAAAAAAAACACATATCCAAGTTTTAGTTATATGTTACTATGCAAGTATATTAATACTTACTTTTTTTTGATATAAACTATGAATCATTTTTAATAAATTAATACCCTTTTCGGCTTTAAACCCCTCTGTTTGCTAATAAAACTTGGTTCGAACAAAGAATATATTTGTTTCAATTGATAAAATATGGTTTGAAAATCCATTCTAAATTATTATCCAATTTGCATCATTTCTGATTGCTCAGATTTAATTAGTTTTCTATTAACAGACTTTTTTATAATTTTAAATTTTACATTTTGTACCACTCTTAAACTAATTCAGGGCAATCCCATGAGGCATAAATTCTAAAAAAAAGGAAATTTCAAATTCCATAAATGAAGACGCGTAAGCTTCGGGGTATTAAACCCTAAAAAATCAAATAAAATGAGAAAAACACAAGAGGCTGGCTAAAATGTTTTTTGATTTAGTTAAAAAAATTTCATCATTATAATTTATTATTTAACAAAATTCTCAATAATAGCTCTAGCATCATCTGGATTTGTTTTTTGTTTACCTGTAAGTAAATAAATAACCATACCAGCATCAGACGGATCGAAATCACCTTTTTTAACACAGGTTAATTGTCTAGAATATAACCAATCTAACTGTTTTTTATTTTCCACGGAGTTTTCACGAATGTGAGTAGTTTTAATCCAATCGAATTGCTCTTTAGGTGCTTTCATACCTTCATAATCCTTCCCTCCGTTTTGATCTACTATTCTATCTATAATCAGTCCTTTTGGCTCAAACTTTTCTTTTATTTCTTTCCATGTCCAACCGGAATGCTGTTCCCAATCGTTCGGTTTATCGGCATGGTTATCATTCCAGCTTGAATGAGAAATAATACGAACATATTTCAATTTAGAACTTTTTGCATTTTGAATGGCACTCCCTACAACCTGCATGGGGCCTGCAGCAACAATAGTTAAAGGGTCTTTTTTGCTAGATTTATTAATTTGTTTGGTAATGGCATTTATAGCTTTTGTTGAATCTTGAACGGCTTCAATAAAATTAGATTTATTAAAATGGTAGATATCTTTCCCTTCTAAAGCACTTTTAAGCATTTGCTCCTTGCCATCACTTTTATCGTGATTACTTCCCCAAATGTGGTCGCTAAACGTGTAAACGGTTAACTTATCTTGTAAATTTCTAGCTGCCAATAAAGCGAGTGTGAAGGGTGTTGCTGCCCAATCGTCGTGGTCGTGCTCATTTCCATCTGAGCTTACTACTATTCGGCCTATGCTATAGGGTATGGTTTGCCCATAAAAATATTGTGGCACACTTAATATGAAACATGCACAAATAATAAGTTTAAAATTTTTCATACTTACTGATTTTTTTATTTTTTTAAAAAACATCATATTATTGAGATGACTCTAATTTTTCCAACCGTGTTAATGCCTCCATAAAATAATAATCGGCATAAATAATTGGAACATCAATTTCGGTACCTTTAGGATGATGCCCTGTTGAATGCAACAATAAAGCATCATTTGTTTTTCCACTTAAATATTTTTCAGTTGAAAGAATTTTCACAAACTTTTTAGCGGCATTGGTGTATTTTGTTTTTAACTTTTCATCTTTTAATACGTTAGCTAATTCAAGCATA
The DNA here is from genome assembly GCF_004341235.1 of Mariniflexile fucanivorans. GTDB lineage: Bacteria > Bacteroidota > Bacteroidia > Flavobacteriales > Flavobacteriaceae > Mariniflexile > Mariniflexile fucanivorans. The sequence continues at coordinate 241,313 of NZ_SLUP01000004.1, read as the reverse complement.
CCACAAGCTGCAACAGCCGCTGCCGAAGCATCTTTAGGTGCATTTGGGATTTTTGGATCATCAAAATCCCAATACGGAATACCATCTTCTGGCAAACGGTTTAAAAAATGGTCAGCTAATTTGATTGATGTATTTAAAAAATCGTCCCTACCGGTTTCTCTATATGCCAATGCAAAGCCATAAATACCCCAAGTTTGTCCTCTAGCCCACATAGACTCATCTGCATAGCCTTGGTGCGTATGCCCTTTAATAAATTCGCCTGTTTTATCGTTGAACTCGCCCAAATGATATACGGCACTATCTGGTCTTACAATATATTTCATGGTTATATTGGCATGACTTTCCGCAATATTATAAAGATCTTTATTTTCTCCATTTTTAGCAGCCCAGAATAATAGCTCTAAATTCATCATGTTATCAATAATGGTGTTGTGTGGATAAATTTCCGTCTTTGAAGGCCAAGACTGAATAGCACCAACTATAGGATTATATAAAGTTGCTAAAGTATCGGCTGCAGCCAACATAACTTCTTTGTAAGATTCATTTCCAGTTAAACGGTAGCCATTACCAAAACTACAATATATTTGAAAACCTATGTCGTGATCTTCTGCACTGGAATAAGCAATAGGCTTTACTGCTTCGGTAAATTTTTCGGCTGCTATTTTTATAGAATCGTTACCAGAATGCTCATAACCATACCATAACACACCAGGCCAAAAGCCACTACACCAATCTTTTACACCAACTAGTTTCCAATGTTTTTTTCCATTTGGTATATTTCTAGGCAAGCTATCGTAGCTTTTTAGATGTTTTAAAGCTTTTTTTAGTTTTGTTGTACTTTGGTCCAGTACTATTTCAACATCCGTTTTTGGTGTTTTCTTTTTTTCATTGGCACAACTTGCAAAAAGAGTGGCAGTTAAAAAAACAACACAAATAATTTTAAAAATTCTCATATCATAATTCTTTAAATGAAAAAACACTACTAATTAGGCAAGCATTTTTTAAGTTAAGTTATAACTACAAGTATAAAAATACTTTTCTAAGAATATTATAAAATATGAATCAAATCAAGTAAATCAATGCCCATTTGCCCCACAAGGTTTATAAAAATTTGAATTTATTTATTACTTATGCATCTTCTTTCTTATTCTGCTCTAAGTACTCACTAGGTGTCATATCATATAATTCACGGAAAGTTTTACCAAAATAAGCAGCCGAATTAAAGCCAGACATATGCGTTATTTCTTTAATGGTATATGCACCTTTAAGTAATAATTCTGAAGCATATTTCAATCTAATTGTTCGAATAAAATTACTTGGGTTTTGCCCTGTGATAGATTGTATTTTTCTGTAAAACTGAGACCTACCAATACCTATTTCTTTCAATAAATGCTCCAATTTAAAATCGATATCGCTAATATTATCTAAAATAACTTTGGTGGTTTTTTCAAGAAATGCTTCATCTATAGAATTACTGGTCACCTCATTTGAGCTTATAACAGCCCCAAGTTTTGAGAATTTTTCTCTAAGGATTCGTTTAGATTCCAATAAATTAGCAATTCTTGCTTTTAAAACATTTAAATTAAATGGTTTTCCTAAATAACCATCTGCCCCTGTTTTATAGCCTTCTATTCTATCTTCTTCTAAAGCACGGGCCGTTAATAAAATCACTGGGATGTGACAGGTTTCAAATTCCGATTTTATTTTTTTGCACAATTCAAAACCATCCATTTTTGGCATCATTACGTCGCTAACAACAATATCTGGGTAATGTTTTAATACTTTTTCCAACCCTTCTTCCCCATTTACAGCTTCAATAATGTGATAACGGATTTTCAGTTCATTCCTTAAATGCTCCCTTAGCTCTTTATTGTCCTCAACAATTAATATGGTAGGCAATTCGCCCTTCTCTGTTGTTTCCACTTTATCATCATACTTTTGGCTAGCATCAGATATAAGCATATCGTACTCAACAGATTTCATTGAGTTTATTAAAAACTCATCCTTCACATTATTAATAACACTTGACTCTGCCGATTTATTATAAGGAATTCTAACAACAAATTTACTGCCTTTATTGAATTGGCTTTCCACAAAAATTTCTCCGCCATGAAGTTCAACCAAACCACGTGTATAATTTAAACCAATACCTGTACCTGTTTTATGTGGATCCACATTATAAAAGCGCGAAAATATCTTTTTAAGTTGTTCTTTATCAAGGCCAATACCAGTATCTTCAACAACTATTTCAATATAGGAATCTAATTTTTTCTTATCTTGTTTAAGAAAGTTTAAGTTTCTGGTTTTCTCTGAAAACCTATTTACTGATACCTTAATCTCCCCACCACTTTCTGTAAATTTAATAGCATTTGAAATTAAGTTGGTAAGTATCTTTTCTATTTTATCAAAATCGAAAAAAGAAAATAATTGCTCTGAAGTGGATGAAAAAACATAATCAATTCCTTTTTTTGAAGCAACTCCTTTAAAAAGGGTAAAAATATCGTTACTAAACTTGATGATATCTCCTTTTTGTAATTGTAGAGGCGCCATACCTACTTCCATTTTTCTATAATCCAATAACTGGTTTACGAGATACAATAAACGTCGGGCACTTCGTTGAATGGACATGGCAGATGTTTTTACAACTTCGGCATCATTAAAACCTGTTATTAATTTATCCAACGGATTCAAAATCAACGTTAAAGGCGTTCTGAACTCATGAGAAACGTTTATAAAAAACTCCAGTTTCATCTGGTCGAATTCACGTTCCTTTTCACTATTAACACTTTCGGTATAATATTTTTGGAAAAACCATAAGATTACCGCTGCAATAATTACATAAAGCGCATAGGCCCACCAAGTTTTCCAAGGTGGAGAATTAATTATGATATTAACTGAAGCTGCTGGAGCCGTATCCCAATCACCATCTACCGAAGCTTTCACGTTAAAAACATAATCTCCAGGTTGCAAATTGGAATAGTTTATAACTCTATTGTTACCAGCCACAACATATTCATCATTAAGCCCTTCCATTTTATAAGCATATTTTACTTGCTCTTGGTTTTGATAATGAAGTGCTATAAAATCGAATGATAAATTGGATTGATTATAGTTTAATGTAATATGGTCTGCTTCTGAAAGTGGTTTTTTTAAAGTAAACTTATTATTTATTTTATCACCTACTTGAACATATTTATCATTTATTTTCAATCCAGATATAGTTGGAAGTAGTTTTGCTGAAGAGGTAATAACAATATCTTTGGGATTAAAAATATTAAAACCATTAATACCTCCTGCCAGAATACGTCCGTCATCAGTTATTTCGATGGATTTACTTTGGTATTCCATCCCCTGTAAACCATCGTGGGTATTAAAGTTTTTGAATTGATTCGTTTTAGGATTTAAAAACGACAAACCACTTCTTGTGGTAATCCAAAAATTATGAAAATGGTCTTCTTTTAATCCTGTAATTAAATTATTGGGCAAACCATCTTGGGTAAAATAAGATTTTACTAAATTGAGTTGTGAATCTAATATGTAAATACCAATATCTGTACCTAACCAAATATTGTGCAAATGATCTTCAACAATGTAGTTTATTCGGTTTCCTGCTATACCTTCAACATTTACATCGTTAAATTTAATTTCTTTAGGAAATTCATTTTTCAACTCATTAGGGTTAATATAATTTAAACCTAAAGAGGTACCCACCAAAAGCCGTTGTTTTGAATCTATAAATAATGAAAAAACAAAATTGCTCAACAATCCATCTGCTTTGCTATTTCCTATTTTATAATGATGGAATTTTTTATTTTTTGTATCAAATAAATCCAAACCTTCATCTCTTAAACCCAACCAAACTCTACCTTTATTGTCCTCTACACCGGTCCAAACCGAATTTTGACCAATGGTAGAATCATCCAACTCTTCATGAAAAAACCGTTTACTTTTATGTGTTTCCGGATTAAATTTATTAAGGCCTCCATCTAAAGTGCATACCCAAATATCGCCATCGTTAGCTTCAAATGTGTACAACATTTTATTGGAGCTTAAGGACTCTGCATCGTTAGGATCATGGCTAAAGGTTGTAAAAGTATTGTCCTTATCATCAAACAAATTCAAACCGCCATTATAGGCACCTATCCAAATACGCCCTTTGGAATCTTGAAGTACCGATTGTACTATCTTCTCATTTAAACCGTTTTTTGTTCCCTTTTTGTAGTAGTAATGCCCGAAATTGGACTTAGTAATATCTAATTTACAAATACCTTGATTATAAGTTCCTAACCAAAAAATGCCATCTTTCCCTTGAATCACATCGGAAATTTGATTTCCTGGCAAAGAAAAAGGATCCATGGGGTTATGCTCTAACTGCTGTGTTTCTCCAGTTTTCTTGTTATATAAAAAAATACCAGAACCATCTGTAACAATCCAAATAATTCCAGATGCATCTTGATAAAACTCATAAAAGGGCACGCTTGTATTAGTAAGTTTAACCTGTTTAAAAGTGTTTGTTTTCCTTTGCCACAAAATAAAATTTGAGGCATCGTTACCAATCCAAAAATCGTTATCAGAATCAATAAACAATCGTTTTGGGATATGATTTAATTCGTATGGTGTTTTACTTTCAATTAAAACTCTATAAAAATCATCTGTTTTAGGATTGTATTTATTTAAATGCTGTCCGTTCGTTCCCACCCAAATAAAACCATCCTTATCTTTTACAATAACGTTTACATTATTATTGTCTAAACTAGTTACCGTATTAAATTTAAAAGAATAATGTACTGGGTTTAAATTATTAATATCACTCGTATCATCATGTAATGATAGCTTTACTAAACCACTACTCGTACCTACCCAAAGTTGATTTTCATCCTTATTATACAACAAAGAATTTATAATTTTTTTAGGATTGTATGTAATAAGAGGCTGTTTGTAAAGCGGTATTTGATGAAATGTATTTGTATGTCTGTTGTACAAATTCAAGCCATTGTTTGTGCCAATCCAAAGATTTCCTTGTTTATCTTCTTGAATGGCATTTATTCTATTATTACTTATGGAGGTAGAGTCATTAATAATAGGTCTGAATACTTTAAACTCATAGCCATTGTACTTATTAAGCCCATCAATAGTACCAAACCACAAAAACCCTTGACTATCTTGAAAAACCTCCAAACAGGTACTACTCGATAACCCCTTGTCTGTATTTAGGTTTTCGAACTTAAGGTTTGTATACTGTCCGAAAATAAAATTACAGCAAAAACTTAAAATAATAAGACATAAACTTCTTTTCATTCCATGCTTTTTTTTGAGAATCTACAATAATAATAAATTAAAAATTAAATTATAGAAAGGTGATTTTTCTTTTGAAATTAAATTAATTGACTAGCAATGTAATTAAATGATTTAATAAGATTGCGCTATAAAAAAATACGGAACTAAATTAAACAATTCTGCTTAAAAAAAGCTAAGGCTAGACACAAATAATATATTATTATAATTACCAATATTTATGTTTTAAAACGGTTTTTTTTATATAATTGTTCATTATTTCAAACAAGACCAACTTTAATTTTTTTTATAGCAAAAACGCTTTTGGGTTTGTTATAAAAATCCTTAGCTTTGGTCGCGATTATAGTTATTTAGCGCACGTGGCGGAATTGGTAGACGCGCCAGCTTGAGGGGCTGGTATTCGCTTAGAATGTGGAAGTTCGAATCTTCTCGTGCGCACTTTACTTCATTTAAATAAATTAAAAATCTTCATAAACATTGATTTAATCAATTGATTTTTCTATTTTTGTTCAACTTTTAACCATTATTGATGAACAATATCAAAGTTAACTTCAGCATTAAAGATCTTGAAAACCTCACTGGTATCAAAGCACACACGATACGTATTTGGGAAAAACGCTACAAATTACTTAGCCCAGACAGGACCGATACCAATATTAGGAATTACAGTGTTTCAAGCTTTCAAAAGCTCATGAATATTTCTTATTTAAACAATAACGGTTTAAAAATTTCTAAAATAGCCGATCTTAAAGAAGAGGAAATACCTATAAAAGTAAGAGAATTAGCATCTAGAGGCAAAATTGAAGATCATGCTTTAAACGCCTTCAAAATGTCTATGATGAATTTTGATCAGGTTCTTTTTTACAGTACCTACAACAATTTATTAGAAAATAAAACTTTTAGCCAAATATTCTATGCTGTTTTTCTTCCATTATTAAACGAAATAGGTTTATTGTGGCAAACCAACACCATAACCCCAGCACACGAACATTTTATTTCTGTTCTTATAAAGCAAAAAATTCTTTTAAATACTGAAAGACTGCAGAGCTTAGAGCCAAAACCAATATCTAAAACCTATATTTTATTTTTACCAGACCATGAAATACACGATATAGGACTGCTATATTTAAATTATGAACTAAGAAGTAGAGGAAACCACACCATATTTTTGGGAGAAAGCGTGCCTATGGAAAGCTTAACCGACTTATTCGATTTTTTTGACGAAATTATATTTGTATCTTACTTTACTATTTATCCTGAAGAAGAAAACATCGCTCCTTATTTAAACAATTTTAGCGAATTACTTCTTAAAGATAACAACACTAAATTATTACTTTTAGGACAAAAAATATTAAATTTTGATTCCAGTGAACTTCCAAAAAACATTTCAATTTATAAATCAATTGAAAATTTAGTTAAAGATTTATAAAGTAATACGTTTTTTGTTTAACTTTTTACTATATTTGTTAAACAATATGAAAAAAACAGTAAATATAATAGGTTCAGGGTTTTCATCCATTTCTGCTTCGTGCTACCTAGCCAAAGCTGGTTACGATGTTAGCATTTTTGAGAAAAACAAAACCGTTGGCGGTCGCGCAAGACAATTGATTAGAGATGGCTTTACTTTTGATATGGGCCCCAGTTGGTATTGGATGCCCGATATTTTTGATAAGTTTTTTGCTGATTTCGGTAAAAAACGCTCCGATTTTTTTGAATTGGACAAACTTGATCCTGCCTATCAAATATTTTTTAAGGACGAAATTATTACTATAGGAGATACACTTGAAAAAATCTGTATTGAATTTGATCGCATAGAACCCGGAAGTTCTAAATTTTTGAAGAAATTCATTGATAAAGCTGGAACAAATTATGATATTGCTATAAATAAAGTGGTTTTAAAACCAGGTGTTTCACCATTTGAATTGGTAACTCCAGAAACCGCAGTGCGTGTAGATCAATTTTTTAAGACGATAAGCGGTGAAGTAAGAAAGAATTTTAAAAACCCGAAACTCATTTCTACATTAGAATTTCCAGTTTTATTTTTAGGTGCTAAACCAAGTAAAACACCAGCGTTTTATAATTTTATGAACTATGCCGATTTCGGATTAGGTACATGGCATCCAAAAGGAGGCATGTACGAAATTATAAAAGCCATGAAAAGTGTAGCAGAAAGTTTAGGTGTAAAATTTCTAACAGAAAAACCCATAGATAAAATAGTTATTGAAAATAATAAAGCAACAAGCATAATCTCAAATGGTACAACCTACACAAGTGATATTGTTTTAAGTGGTGCAGATTATCACCATTCTGAAACATTATTAGACCAAAAATACCGTCAATATTCCGAAGCATATTGGAATAAAAAAACATTTGCACCTTCGTCGCTCCTCTTCTATATTGGTTTTGATAAAAAACTTAAAAATGTGAGGCATCATAATTTATTTTTTGACACTAGTTTTGAAACACACGCAGAAGAAATTTACGATAATCCAAAATGGCCAAGCGACCCTTTATTTTATGCTAATTTCCCTTCTGTAACAGACCCATCAATGGCTCCAAAAAACTGCGAAACAGGTTTCTTTTTAATACCTATCGCTCCAGGAATTGAAGATACAGAGGCATTAAGATCACAATATTTTGATTTAATAATCTCAAGATTTGAAAAGTTAACACAACAGAATATCAAAAATAATATAATGTTTAAAGAATCTTTTTGTGTTAAAGATTTTATAGAAGAGTATAATTCATATAAAGGTAATGCGTACGGTATGGCTAATACGCTTTCCCAAACAGCTTTTTTAAGACCTAAATTAAAAAGCAAAAAAGTAAAAAACCTATATTTTACAGGACAACTAACGGTTCCTGGTCCAGGAGTTCCACCAGCATTAATTTCAGGTAAATTAGTTGCAGATTTAATCATAAAACACCATCAAATATGAAATCACTTTTCGATACCGTCTCGTATAGTTGCAGTAAAGTAGTAACTAGAACCTATAGCACCTCGTTTTCTTTGGCTACTAAAATGTTATACAAATCTATTAGAAGTGATATTTACAATATCTATGGTTTTGTAAGGTTTGCTGATGAAATTGTAGATTCTTTTCATGAGTATGATAAAGAAGATTTATTTAATAAATTTTCAGAAGATTTAGAACATGCTTTAAAACATAAAATTAGTTTAAACCCTATTTTAAATTCATTTCAATATACATTTCATAAATATAATATTGATAAGGAATTAGTTGACGCTTTTATGAAAAGTATGCGTTTAGATTTACACAAAAGCGCCTATTTAACTGAAGATGAATACAAAAATTATATATATGGGTCTGCCGATGTTGTAGGATTAATGTGCTTAAAAGTATTTGTTAAAGGAGACCATGACAGATATAATGAACTTAAAGATACCGCCATGGCTTTAGGGTCTGCTTTTCAAAAAGTGAATTTTTTAAGAGATTTACAAGCCGATTTTGATGGTTTGGAACGAAGCTATTTCCCTAACGTAAATTTGAGCAATTTAGATGAAAATTCTAAAAAACAAATCATCGATGATATTGAAAATGATTTTGAAAAGGGACTAAGCGGTATTAAAAAATTACCCATTGAAGCTAAATTTGGTGTTTTTATGGCATATAGATATTATACACAATTGCTAAAAAAACTTAAAAAAACACCGGCATTACAAATAAAAAATGCCAGAATACGTGTTTCAAATCCAAAAAAAATAGAGTTATTAATGCGTAGTTATGTCAAATATCAGTTAAATTTAATGTAAATTTATAGTATGCAAATCTTATATTTTATACTCATCTTTTTAGCAACTTATTGCTTTATGGAGTTTATGGCGTGGTTTACACATAAATACATCATGCATGGTTTTTTATGGAGTTTACACAAGGACCACCATAAAAAAGACCATGATAGTTGGTTTGAACGAAATGATGCTTTTTTTGTTTTTTACGCAGTTGTAAGTATTGGCTGTTTTTTACTGTGGAAAAACGATATATTTTGGGCAGGTTTACCTATTGGAATAGGTATTTTTGCTTATGGTTTATCTTATTTTTTAGTACACGATATTTTTATACATCAGCGTTTCAAACTTTTTAGAAATGCTAACAACAGGTATGCTAAAGGCGTAAGGCGTGCACATAAAATGCACCACAAACACATCGGGAAAGAAGATGGTGAATGTTTCGGGATGCTATTTGTACCTTTTAAATATTTTAAGAAATAGACTTTTTATAGTAACATGACGAAGCACACCCATTTCGATTATATCATCATTGGAAATGGTTTGGCTGGTTTACAGTTAGCATTAAAATTAGCTTCAGATTCTTTTTTTTGCGATAAGCAAATTGCTCTGATTGATCCTTCAGAAAAAAACAATAACGACAAAACTTGGAGTTTTTGGGAAACAGAACCCTCAAAATGGAATTCCATCATTCAAAAATCTTGGGGAAAGGCTTCCATTAAAACTTCAAATAAAACAATTGATTTAAATCTACATCCCTATAGTTATAAAACCATTCGTGCCATTGATTTTTACAACACTTCCAAAGCAAAACTTAATCCAAACAAAAACATTCATTTTTTATTAGAAAGTGTAGAAAATGTTCAAGAATTGAATATTGTTACTGTAAAAACGAACCAACACACATACACTGCTAATCACGTTTTCGATAGTCGGTTACCCGAAGTTTTTCAAAAAACAGCTTCTAATTATATTAACATAGTACAACATTTTAAAGGTTGGATTATTAAAACTGAATCCCCTGTTTTTGATAAAAACAACTTTGTTATGATGGATTACAGGTTGAAAGATGGCGAACAAACCACATTCACCTACATACTTCCTTTTTCTGAGACAGAAGCATTGGTGGAATTTACTTATTTTACAGAACACCCTGTAAATGAAACCGTTTACGATCATTACATTAAAACATACATTGATACGTTTCTAAAAATTGATCATTATTCTATTATTGAAACGGAAACAGGACAAATCCCTATGACGAATTTCCCGTTTGAAAATTTCAACACACAACATATTACCAAAATAGGTACTGGTGGTGGTTGGGTTAAAGGTTCTACGGGCTATTCATTTAAACATACCGAAAAAAAAGTTGCTATTATTGTTGAAAATATAAAAGCAAATAGAAATCCTTCTTACAAATTATTCAAAAGAAAATATAAGTTTTACGACAAAGTTTTTCTGAAAGTTTTAAAAGATGAAAACCATAAAGGCGAATGGATTTTTCAACAATTTTACGATAAAAACTCCGTACAAACCATGTTTCGCTTTTTAGATGAGGAATCTACCTTTTTTGAAGAGCTTAAAATTATGTGGTCGTTGTTTTCATGGTCGTTTATTAAAGCCTTTTTTAAAACGCTTTAATTCAACAAATCATTTTTAATAGTTTAGTACCTAATAAATTTATAAACAAAAAGCCGCAGATAAATGTCTATCCACGGCTTTAAAACACACTAATAACTAATAATAAAAGTCACTCTCAAAAATTTTATATATAAGATTTAGTGTTTCTATGTTTCAAATAGCCACATTGATTATTAAAACTAGAAAAAAAGTTGTTTGCATTCATAAAATAAAAACACGAACTTAATTATTAAAAAATTGGAGCAGGCACAACCCACGACAATAAAGCTATAATTGCTATTCCAATGACTACTGTTATAATATAAAATTTCCGATTATTCATAGAAGTTGAATTTATTGATGCACTGCCAATACATTATTTGTGTTTAATTTCTCTAGATTCTTTAAATATCTCTCTTTAGTTTTATCAAAATCATGACCATCTGCCTGTAGTAATTCTATCGCATTTAATCCTGGAATTTGATATTTGCAGGTATTGAAAAAATAAAATCTTCAATATTCATTCATAAAACGTTTACTATGTGTTAGGCATTAGAATCTGTCATAATTTTATTATTTTATAATATTATTTCAATGGGACTAAAAGTTCCTTCTTGGGTAACCTCAGTGATTTTAATCTGTTGTTTACCATTAGGGAAATCCCATTCAATAATATCATCTTTTGAATATCCCATTAATGCAGACCCCATAGTGGTAAGAATTGAAATTTTATTATTCTTAATATCTTTTTCTGAAGGTTGCACTATTTGAATGCTTTTTTCCCAATTATTATTTACTGTAACCCTTACGATACTATTTAAGCGCACTACATCATCCGGCATTTCTGCCTCGTCTAAAATGTGAGCTGATTTTAATTCTTCTGAAAATTTTGCTAAAGATTTCTGGATTTCATGATCTCCTACATATCCAGAAATGTTAAGAATGCGTTTAATATACACATACTCCTTTTTTTCCAACATGATACTTCCGTATTTCATTTTCTTAATTTTTTATGGGAAAATCCCGCGTTGTATATAAGCTTTTTCAATGCGTTTGATGGCTATACAATAGGCTGCAGTTCGCATATCTACATCTTCATTTTGTGCATATACAGAAACGGCTTCATAAGAACTTTTTAGTTTTTTTTCTAACTTATTCATAACCTCTTCCATATGCCATAATTCGCCATTTCTGTTTTGTAGCCATTCAAAATAACTGGCAATAACACCTCCTGAATTACATAGTATATCAGGAATAATGGCAACACCTTCTTTTAAAAGTACTTGTTCTCCTTCTACGTTTGTTGGTCCGTTAGCACCCTCAGCAACTAACCGTGCTTTAATTTTTGGTGCCGTTTCTTTCGTTATTTGATTGCCCAAAGCGGCTGGAATAAAAATATCACAGTCTACACCAAAAAAATCTTCTTTACCAATAAGTAATGCTTCAGGAAAATTAACAATGCTTCCTTCATTGGTTTTGGTATACTCAAAAAGTGTTTCCACATGAATACCTTTTTGGTTTTCAATACTTCCAAAAGCATCTTGTACTGCAACTAATTTAGCACCTTCCTTTTCTAAAAAATGAGCTGCCCAGTAACCTACATTCCCAAAACCCTGTACCATAAAACGTTTATCTTTTAATGTGTCATTTTGACTTTGTACCCATAATTTGATACTTAAATACACACCAAACCCGGTGGCTCTATCACGACCTTCCAATCCACCACTTCCAGCAGGCTTACCTGTTACAACATGCTGGTTTGCCGAACGTTCCGCAGGTGGTCTGGTACTCATGTAAGTATCGGCAATCCACGCCATAGTTTGGCTATTGGTGTTAACATCGGGTGCTGGAATATCATGCTCAGGCCCAATATTATCCGCCAATGCAAACGTGAACCTACGTGTAATACGTTCCAACTCACTTTGCGAATATTTTGAAGGATCTATTTGAATCCCCCCTTTACCACCACCATATGGCAAACCAGCTAGCGATGTTTTCCAAGTCATCCACATAGCAAGGGCTCTTGCCGCATCAATATCAACTGTTGGGTGGTAGCGCAAACCACCTTTGTAAGGTCCCAAAGCATTGTTATGTTGCACGCGGTAACCCGTAAAAATTTCTATGTCGCCATTGTCCATTTTTACGGGAAAATGAATGACGATTTCATTATTTGTGATGCTTAAAATTTTTCGAATATTAGGATGTAAATTAATATGATTTGCGGCACGATTAAATTGCTCCATCACATTGTCCATCATCCCCTTTTGTAGCACTTTTTTTGTTTTAGAATTTAATTCTTCTGTTAGTATTGCCATGTTATTGTTCTTTATAAATATTGATTCCTATTACATTAACTTAATTTCATTTACCCTTAAAGCTTTTTCTAAACTAATATTTAAGGTAGCTACCGTATTAAAAAATAGTTTACCATCATTTCGTTTTACACTAATTATTGTATTCCCATTTTGCATCTTTTTAATGTTGGTTACAACAACCTCATTTCCTAAGGCAGATTTATAATTGGACACTCCTTTTTCTGTTCCCACAAAATTTCCACGTGGAAGTTTTATATGTTTATACATTTTACTTGACGGATTACCTACTTCTATAACATCGCCTTTTGCTAGATTTATTGATTTACTAAATTGGTCTTGAGCATGCATACTTAAAGTCACAAAAACTATTAAAGTTGCTATTATATAATTTTTCATGATTTATGTTTTTAATTAAATATGATTATGATTTCTATTCTGATTTATTTCGAGTTGTGAAAAAGAATTTGAATGTGTTGGTACTTCATCATATTCACTACACGACCATACTTGACTTTTTTGAGTAGTAAGCACGCAGGTTTTTACATGTATGCAACTAGGACAGATGTTAAATTTATTTGTATTCATAGTGTCTATTCTTTTTTTGAATAAAGACAATACTTATACCAACTTGTGCCACAAAATATGATTGCAATAAAAAACCCTTTGTATATAAGGGTTTTGGGAGTTTTTAGAATGTAAAGTAATAAATAGAAAGTGGTACATAATTACCCAACTGAGGCAAAATGTTCCAGTAATATTATGTAATTAAGAGAATTTATTCTGAAAGTTTTTGACGAATGGTTTTTCTATCAATACCTAAAATTTCAGCAGCTTTAGTTTTGTTATTGTTTGTAGCATTCAAAACTTTTAAAATGTATTGTTTTTCCATTTCCTTTAATGGTAATAACTTTTCATTTGAAAAATCAATATTGAATTTAAGGCTATTGGGTAAGTGTTCAATTTCAATAACCTTATCGCACATGATTACGGCACGTTGAATTACATTTTCCAATTCCCGAATGTTTCCAGGCCAATCGTAACGCTGTAATAAATTGGATGCTTCTGAGGTGATTTTTACAAATCGGTCTTTATATTCCACCCCATATTTAAACAGAAATTTATCTACCAACAACGGTATATCTTCTTTTCTGTCTTTTAAAGGCGCTACATTAATTTCAACAACCGTAAGTCTATAATACAAATCTTCCCTAAAGATTTGTTTTATTATCATATCCTTTAAATCACTATTGGTTGCCGCAATAATACGAACATCTACTTTTTCTGCTTTTTGAGAACCCACTTTCAACACTTCCTTTTCTTGCAAGACACGTAATAATCTTGATTGAACTGCCAAAGATGCATTACCTATTTCATCCAAAAAAATAGTACCGCCATTGGCTGCTTGAAAATAGCCGTTTCTATTGGTGTCGGCACCTGTAAATGCACCTTTCACATAACCAAAAAGCTCTGCTTCCAAAAGATTTTCAGGGATGCCTCCGCAATTCACAGAAATAAAAGGCGCTCTTGAAAATTTACCTTGATAATGAATAGCTCTTGCCACCAACTCTTTTCCTGTGCCGCTTTCACCATTTATAAAAACCGTTGCTTTATTATCTTTAACACGTTCAATAATTTGAATGACTTTATCAATTTTTTCTGAAACACCAATAATCTCACCATACCCCTCTTTATTTGGTTGATGGATTTGGGCTTTTTTAACTGTATTACTTTTTGGCAACGTGCTATCTATTGCAGCTTTCAACTCGTCTTTTGTAAAAGGTTTTGTAAGATAAACGACTTTAGATTTTATGGCCACTAATGAATCTTGAATCGAAGGGTAACCAGTAACTACCAATTTAGGCAATTTTGGGTAATGCTCTGATACAAATTTAAGAAGTTCAAAACCATCAACTTCTGGCATTTTTAAATCAGTAATTAACAAATCAACAGAAGTATCTCTTAAAATAGCAACCGCTTCTTTAACCGAAACAGCTTTATAAGTGTGATAATCCCATGATTTTAAATGCCGTTGTAGCAACTCCAAAATATTGATATCATCATCTACAACCAATATGTTTTCTTTTTGAAATTGCATATAATTACTTTGGTAATGTTACTGTAAAGGTAGCGCCTTTACTCGGATTATTTGTTGCCACAATGGTTCCTTTATGACTGGAAACAATGCCGTGTACGACGCTTAAACCTAAACCGGAACCTTCTCCTGTGGGTTTTGTAGTGAAAAATGGTTGAAATACTTTTTCCAATGCGTCGGAAGAAAGCCCAGGACCTTCATCGGATACTTTGAATACAATAGCCGTATCTGTTTGAAATGTTGAGATGGCTACCAGTCCATTTTTTGGTGAAAAGTAAATAGCATTCGTGATAAGGTTGAAAATTATTTGCGTAAGTTGTATGGTATCCGCCTTTAACCACAAGGTTTCATCTTCTATCTTTACAATATATTTTACTTCTTGTTTTCTGAAAGTAGCATCCAACAAATCGATGGCCCCTTTAATGCTTGGAACTATATTCACCCGTGTCATTTTTTGAGGCATTTCACAAGCAAAAAACATGAGATTTTTTACAACTTCTCTTGAGAAAATAGCACTTTGAATAATCTTATCTAAATCTGCCAAACTTTCGTTGTTATTTTCAAGATTATCTTTTAATAATTCAGCAAAACCTAAAATGTTGGCCAAAGGCGTATTAAGTTCGTGTGCTATTCCTGCAGTGAGCTCTCCTAAAATTTTAAGTCGGTCTGCATGCTCCATTTGCCTTTTTAAAGACATTTCATTTTTCCTGATTTCTACACGTTCGAATAAACTCCCTAATTTTAAAGCGATGGTGTTTAATAGTTGTTGTTCTTCATTTAAAAAATTTTCTTTAGTGAAATTTGAATGATTTAAATGTGCTGAAATAGCACCTGACAACTTATTAAAAATAGCTATTTCTGATACTAATTCCACAGACCTATTTAAAACATGCGACGTTCCTACATTCATGTTATCAACTGAAATGAAAATTTGTGTTTTCTCAGGGAAACTGAACGCCTTTTGCACACTAAACGCAATGGCTTTAAGTGTATCTTCAAGACTCTCAATATCTGCATTCACAATAATAGACGACACCTCATAAAGACAGGTTAATTCTTTTATGCGTTCCTTAAGTGCTAATTCTATATTGCTCATTGCTTTAAAATTTAATTATCAGGTTGATTTCTAAAAATCAAAAAAACAATTAAGTATTTACCACATTTTTAGGATTTCCATCCAAATAAGTCTTTAAATTATCTACAACAGTATCAAGCAAACGTGCTCTCGATTCTTTAGGAGCCCAAGCAATATGAGGTGTAATGATGCAGTTTTTCGCTTTTAATAACGGATTGTTTTCTTCTATGGGTTCTGATGAAACTACATCAACCGCTGCTTCAGCTACTTTTCCAGAATTGAGTGCTTCTTTTAAGTCTTCCTCCACAATTAAACCACCTCTAGCTGTGTTAATTATCATAACACCATCTTTCATTTTTGCAATATTCTTTTTGTCTATAATTCCTTTTGTGCTTTCGTTTAACGGGCAATGCAAACTAATAATATCCGATTTTTCAAAAAGCTCATCTAATTCGACATATCGACATGTGTCCGATTCCAACGATAAATCTTTGCTTCTATTATAAGCCAAAATATGCAACCCAAAAGCCTGAGCTATTTTTGCAGTGGCCTGCCCTATGCTGCCAAAGCCTATAATACCTAATTTTTTTCCTGCAAGTTCAATTAATGGCGTATTCCAAAAACAAAAATCTGGAGCCTTTGCCCATTCTCCATCCTGTACTGCTTTGTTATGGTCTCCAATATGATGGCACATTTCTAACAGCAAACCCATGGTAAACTGCGCCACAGCTGCTGTTCCATAATTTGGCACATTGGTGACTAAAATATCTAAATCTCTAGCGGCATCAATATCTACCACATTATAACCCGTTGCCAAAACGCCTATATATTTAAGGTTAGGAACTTCTGTAAGTACCTCTTTAGGAAGTGGCACTTTGTTTGTAAACACTACTTCGGCATCTCCAATAGTTTTAATAACCGTTTTTGGGTTAAAATCCGTTCGATCGTGCACTTCTAAATCGCCAAACTGTTTAATGTCTTTCCAGTTTAAATCGCCAGGATTTAATGTAAATCCGTCTAAAATTACCATTTTCATATTTTGTGCTTTTTAATGATAATTTATAAAAAATTACTTTAATAAATTATCAATTGTATTTCTTATTTTATCGCTATTCCAATTTACAGCACCATTTTCATCAATAATAACATTGCTGTTTTTGTCTATTAAAAATGTTCTAGGTATGGTTGGAATATCAAAATATTCCGGGTACTCTGCTGCTGGTCTGTACACTTTAAATGTATAATTGTTTTTTTTCAGAAACGGATTGATTTCACTATACCAATCGTTAGTTACAAAAAGGAAAAGCACTTGGTCTTTATAATCATCATAAAGCGCTTGCATACTAGGCATTTCGGCAATACAAGGCGGACACCATGTTGCCCAAAAATTGATTAAAACAACCTTTCCCTTAGCATTTTCAAAATTAAAAGTTACGTTATTCTCATCCGTTAATTTCCAATTGTAATGAGGTAAGCTGGTTAGTTTCGTTTCGTTAATGGATACTGGTTTCACTAATGCGATGGCTTTATGTAATAATACTTGAATAGGTTGTCTAGTTTGTGGAATTAACATCACTGCTATGACCAACAAAAACAGAATGTTCTTAATGTTTTTCTTTAAAAAGCTCATAATTATAAATTAAAAAAGGCATAATTTCTATGTCGAAACTATGCCTAATATATAACAAAAAAATAAAGAATTATTTATTCTTCTTCATCTTTAACAGTCTCTTTTTTTTCTTTAGAATCGTCCTCTAAATCTAACATATTGTGTTCTAACAATAAGTTATACCATTGAATTACTTTTTTTATGTCGCTTGCATACACGCGATCTTCATCATAATCCGGTAAAACCTCAAAGAAATATTCTTCTAATTTATCTTTACTATCTTTAGCTTTTACTGAAGTTGCTCCTCCATTTTCTTTTTTCTGAATGCTTTTAAACACTTCTTTTAAAGGCACTTCCTCTGTTAAAGTATAAATAGCTATTTCACTTAAAACACTTACATTTTGTTGAATATTAACAGACATTCTTTTTTTGTCTATTAACGACTCTGCTACAAAACCACCACGAGTTTGTGCCACTAATTTATACAAACCTGGCTTTCCTGTAATAGCTATAACTTTTTCTAAACTCATAAATTATTTTTTTTAAGAACGGCAAATATCTACCGTTTAATGATGTCTTGCAAATATTATCGTTTCTTTTTTTGGTCTGGAAAACGCATACGGTAATCCACATCTATTTTTCCTTTCGATATGTTTGTTAGTCGTCCTTTTATTAAACGCTTTTTTAAACTCGATAACTTATCTGTAAACAGAATGCCTTCAATATGGTCGTATTCATGTTGTATGACCCGGGCAATTAAACCATCGAACACTTCTGTATGTGGTTCAAAATTTTCATCTAAATATTCAACGGTAATTGTAGGTTTTCTAAAAACATCTTCACGTACATCTGGAATACTTAAACAACCTTCATTAAATGCCCATTCGTCTCCCTCTTCTTTAGTAATTTTCGCATTTATAAATACCCGTTTGAAGCTTTTAAGTGCATTTTGTTCTTCGATTGTTAATTCTTCATCCTCTGAAAACGGCGTAGTATCAACAATAAATAAACGAATGGCTAATCCTATCTGTGGTGCTGCTAAACCGACACCAAAGGCATTGTACATGGTATCGAACATGTTATCCAACAAAATATCTAATTGAGGATAATCTTTATTAATATCGACACCTAATTTTTTTAAAACAGGGTCGCCATAGGCTATAATGGGTAAAATCATGGTTGTAATTTCTATTATTCCTGCAAAAATACAATACTTATAACTTTTTGATTGTATTTATGAAAAATTTATTCGTTTATAAAAGCAACTACTTGGAGTACAAATAGCTTTGAAGAATAAGGGTAGCACTAATTTCATCAACCAAGGCTTTGTTTTTTCGTTGGTTTTTTTTCAGGCCGCTATCTATCATGGTTTGGAATGCCATTTTAGAAGTAAAACGCTCATCAACCCGCTGAATAGGAATATTTGGAAACTGTTCTTCCAATTTCTTTAAAAACGGCACAATAAGCACTTCACTTTCCGATGCCGTATTATCCATTTGTTTGGGTTCGCCAACAATAAACAATTCAACAGCTTCTTTACTTGTGTAATCTTTTAAAAAAGAAACCAATTCATTGGTATTAACCGTAGTAAGACCAGATGCTATAATTTGCAAAGTATCGGTTACTGCTATTCCGGTGCGTTTCATACCATAATCAATTGCTAAAATACGTGCCATATTAATTCTTTTTTGCAAAAATAGGGTAAAAAACAAAAAAGGCTCTCTTTTTAAGAAAGCCTTTTAATAATTTAACCTTGTATAATATTTGAATATGAACTCTTGTTTGGTTTAAGCCTTTATTGGATTGTTGATTTTAGGAAACAATAAGTTTAAATTGTCAACATTTCTTAAACGGTTAAAGTAAAGTCTAATATCACTACTACGAGCTATAGATTCTTTTACTTCTGAAGCCTCAATTAAAATTATTTTGTTTTCAACAGTTACTTCTTTATTATCCTCAGAAACAGAAACAGTATTATTAATCTCAACCTTAACAGTTTCAGTAGTACTTTGTGCGTTACCAAAAGTGAAAGCTAATAAGAAGATTAATAATATGTAAAAGTTTGTTTTCATCTGTTCTTGTTGTTTGATGAAGCAAATATATATGCGATGAAAGCCTTACACACAATAAATTAGATATACACGCCAGTATTTTCGATTAGTAGTTGAAATGCATATTTTTACGTTTAAGCGACTAGATACGGTGTTTAAAAGACGAAAAACCATTAAGTATCGGTAATTGGTTTATTTTTTTAATTATCAGCAGATGAATATCGATATGTTGCCGATTAACGGTATCCTTTATAACTTTCAAAATTTGGATTAATACATGTATCTTTCCTGTTTTTTATTAGATAGGTATTATATTTGCCAAAAAATAAAACACAAAAATGACCGAATTAAGACAAACCATAGAACAAGCTTGGGATAATAGAGATCTTTTAAAAGAAGAAAAAACAACCTCTGCCATTAGAGAGGTTATCGAACTTTTAGATAAAGGAAAGTTAAGAGTTGCTGAGCCTATTGAAGGTGGATGGCAAGTAAACGAATGGGTGAAAAAAGCCGTTGTTTTATACTTCCCTATTCAAAAAATGGAAACTTTAGAAGCTGGTATTTTTGAATATCACGATAAAATGCCCTTAAAAACCAATTACAAGGAGCAAGGTGTTCGTGTGGTTCCGGGTGCTTCTGCAAGACAAGGTTCTTACCTATCTCCAGGTACTATTTTAATGCCAAGTTATGTAAATATTGGTGCTTATGTAGATGAAGGTACTATGGTTGATACTTGGGCTACTGTTGGAAGTTGTGCTCAAATTGGTAAAAACGTACATCTATCAGGTGGTGTTGGTATTGGAGGGGTATTAGAGCCTTTACAAGCTGCTCCTGTTATTATTGAAGATAATGTATTTGTAGGTTCAAGATGTATTGTGGTTGAAGGCGTACATGTTGAAACCGAAGCTGTTTTAGGTGCCAACGTGGTGTTAACCATGAGCACTAAAATTATTGATGTTACGGGTGATAAACCAATTGAAATGAAAGGTAGAGTTCCCGCACGTTCTGTAGTAATTCCCGGAAGCTATACCAAGAAATTTGCTGCTGGAGAATACCAAGTACCATGTGCGCTGATTATTGGAAAACGTAAAGAAAGTACCGATAAAAAAACATCGTTAAACAACGCCCTTCGTGACAATGATGTAGCGGTTTAAAAATGGAGATTATAGTCGCAGTTTTTAATTATAAATTTGAAAATGTAGTTTTTTAACCTCTGCCAACAAGTTGTAGAAATGAATGACAACTCTAAATGCGCTAATAGATGAAAGAAAAAAATCATAACATTCAACTTGATGCAGTCATTCCGTGGGTAAATGGCAACGACAAAAAATGGCAGGAAAAAATAAACCAGCATTTAGCAGTAAAAATAGATTTCAGTAAAAAAAAAGAAAGCGTTCGGTTTAATTCTATTGGCGAAATAAATATCGCCATTAAATCTATCATAAAATACGCTCCTTTTTTCAAAAATATATACTTAGTAACAGATGAACAAATACCCGATGCTTTTGAAAGTTTAAAAGCATTGGGTAAATTATCTGGCGTTAATTTGGAAATAATTGACCATAAAATATTGTTTCGTGATTACGAAGAGTTTCTACCATGCTTTAATTCAACCTCTATTATTTCACTATTACATCGTATCCCTAATCTTTCTGAACATTATGTACTTTTTAATGATGATTTCTTCATTCTGAAAAATGCTACCGTTGAAGATTTCTTTATTGATGGACTTCCCGTTTTAAGAGGTGTCTGGGAAAAATATTATGAAGATTTAAAATTAAAAGCCATGTATTATCGTTTTTTTAGTTCTGAAAAAGACAAAAAAAGACGAGAGAAAGGCACGTTACGTAAATCGATGCAAATTGGTGCAAAATTGGCAAATGATGGCAGAAATAGGTTTCTAAAAAGATTGCACACACCAGTTTCAATGAGAAAATCCATACTTATTGACTTTTTTTCTGATAAAAATGAGCTTCTGAAAGATAATATCGCCTATAAATTTAGAGATAACAACCATCAATTTATTACAGAAACACTTGCAAACCATCTAGAAATTAAAAACAATACCTTTCATTATAAACCACAAACGAAATTAACTTATTTTAGATCTTACAAAAGCTTCTTTATGGTTAAGTTAAAATTATTTTTGTATGACATTAACAAAAATATGCTATTTATTACGTTTCAAAGCTTAGAAATGGCTGATAGCAAAACCCAAGAATACATTTTAAATTGGTTAGACAAAAAGATACGATAAAGTTATGCCATACAAATTTCTAATTTACATATCTTACAGCTACGCGGTACCTATTGGAAATCCATTGGAGCAAGAAATTATAAGTCGTGGCGATACTGTAAAATGGTTTAGCGACCTAGATAACGGCAAAAAGGCACTCAAAAACAAAACCAATTTACTTGGAAGTATCCAAGATGTAATTGATTACAAACCCGACATTGTGTTAGCTGCAACGGATGATGTTCCAGATTTTATAACAGGTCTAAAAGTGCAAATATTTCATGGTTTTTTTGCCAAAAAGAGGCCTTTAAAAAATGGCGGGTTTTATCATTTCAGAATTCGTGGTTTTTTTGATTTGTATTGCACTCAAGGTCCTAGTACCACTACTGAATTCACACGTCTTTCCAAAGAATTAAAATATTTTGAAGTTATAGAAACTGGCTGGAGTAAAGTAGACCCCATGTTTCCTTTAGAAAAAAATAGAGAAATATTACAAAAAAACACCCAGCAACTTCCAATTATCATGATTGCTTCAACTTTTACCGAACGTTTAAGTTTAGCTTATAATGATGCCGTTTTCAATGAAATTAAGAGACTTTCAAACTCAAATAATTATAAATTCATAATGGTTTTGCATCCAAAATTGCCAATACATATTATAAAAAAATGGCAATCGCTAACCAATGAAAATTTCACGTTTTTTGATACTACCGACTTAACACCGCTGTTTTTAAAAGCCGATATTCTTTTTGCTGACACCACATCTGCCATTCAGGAATTTGTGCTTCAAAAAAAACCTGTTGTAACTTTCAAACATAAAGTCCACGAAGATTTTTTAATAAATATTGAAGAGGCAAGCGCCATTGAAAATGCTTTTAAAACAGCTCTAAATCCGTCGGAAGAATTACTTAATAAAATAAAAAGCTACATTAATAACTTGCATCCTTACAGCGATGGAAAATCAAGCAAACGTGTTGTTGATGCTTGTATTTCATTTTTGCATAAAGACAAAAATTACTTAAAAAGCAAGCCGCTTAACTTACTCCGTAAATATAAAATAAGAAAGCGCTTAGGGTATTTTACATTAAAAAGTTTTGACAAGCACTACACTATTAAAAACCAATAAAGTATTTTAATTCCAATAAATAAACCTACTTATAATGATTAAACTTTCAGCTGTTATCATAACATATAATGAAGATGAACATTTAGAAAAATGTTTAAGTTCATTAACCACTGTTGCTGATGAAATTATTGTAGTAGATTCATTTTCAACTGATAGAACACCCGAAATCTGTAAAGCTTTCAACGTCACCTTTATTCAACATAAGTTTCAAGGTTATATTGAACAAAAAAATTACGCAGTTTCTTTAGCCAACTACAATTATATTTTATCGCTAGATGGGGATGAAGCACTTTCTAAAACTTTAAAAACCAGTATTTTAAAGGTTAAAGAAAATTGGGAATTTGATGGTTATTACTGTAACAGATTGAACAACTATTGTGGCCAGTGGATTAAACATTCTGATTGGTATCCTGATAAAAAAATGCGATTATTCAAAAAAGAAAGTGGCGAATGGAAAGGCATCAATCCGCATGATTGCTATATTTTAAAAAAAGGGTTGAAAGCAGGAAAACTAAAAGGCGATTTACTTCATTGGATTTATCGTGATTATTCCGATCACAATTTAAAAGTAGAACGGTTTTCAACCATTGCTGCCGGAGCTTATTATAAATTTGGTAAAAAATCGTCTATTTGGAAAATAATTTACAGACCTGCTTGGGCATTTTTTAAAGCCTATTTTTTAAGATTGGGTTTTTTAGATGGTTTAAACGGTTTTATTATTTGTGTTCAAACGTATAATGTTACGTTTTTAAAATACGTGAAGCTGTATAGACTTTGGAAACTAAATTCTTAATCTATTTTTTAATTTTCAACTTCTTTTTAAGTCGTTTTTTTTTATGGAATTTTTCCTGAAACGCCTTAGTTTCATGCCACATTAAATTAAAAATTGTATCATAATCTTCACCAGAGCATTTTGCATATTCATCGCTCATAACCTCAACCATCGATTTATGAATTGTTAAACGTGCAAAGTTTTTAATTCTGGTTTCAAAATCCATGGGGCCGAATTTCATTCTATTTAAATCAACTAAAAAGAAATCATACGTATTACCGTTTTTTTTAATTAGGGTATTTCCTGGTGAGTGGTCCAAAAATTGAATGCCTTTTTGGTGCAAATGAAAAGTAAATCTGGTAAAAGCCCTTAAAATGTTATCATAATCTGGAATGGTAAAATCTTTTGTAAGTTCTCTGTAAGTCATATCACAATCCAACTGTTCACTTACATAAAAACTTCTATTGAACATAAATAACGATTTATATTCGAAATATGCTATTGGTTTTGGCGTACCTACTTCTAATTCAATTAACTTATTGGCATATTCAAATGAGCGTTGTGCTTTGCTTTTTCTAAAAAAATTATACACTACTTTATTTACGGCATTCGGAATTTTGAAGGCTTTAATATTTAAGTTCACACCTTCAACAGGAATTATTTTAATAACATTACGTTTGCCCACACCTCCTTCAAATGTATCAAAACCATGAATTACGCCAGTTAACCTCTCTTTAAAGTCGTCTTTTAATCCGTTATTAAAAACCTTTATTTCCTTCATTCAAATAATATAAGCTCATAAAAAATAATGTCGTGCAATCTACTTCAATTTAAAAACAAATCATATTAATTTTCTGTTGTAAATTTGCAGCGTTACAAATATAAGGTTCATAAAATGATTGAAGAAATAAATAAAGCATTACAAATTTTAAAAACTGGTGGCTTAATTCTTTACCCTACCGATACTGTCTGGGGAATTGGCTGCGATGCTACTAACGAAGAAGCTGTTAATAAAGTTTACAAACTAAAAGAACGCGTGGATAGCAAAGCATTAATTTGTTTAGTTGCCGATGATAGAATGCTGAAAAAATATGTGAAAAATATCCCCGCTGTAGCTCTAAACATTATTGATGTTACTGACAAACCTACCACCATCATTTATGATGAGGCTCAAAATTTAGCTTCAAATTTAATAGCTGAAAATGGCACCATAGCCATTAGAATTCCTGATGACGAATTTTGTTTTCAACTATGTAGAAGACTTAATGGCGCTATTGTTTCAACATCTGCAAATATTAGTGGTTTTCCAACCCCAAATTCATTTAAAGAAATACAACCAGCCATTTTAAAAGGTGTAGACTATGTTGTAAATTTGCAACGCGAAAAAATTTGCAGCAAACCATCTTCCATTATAAAATTGAGTAATAGTGGCGTTGTGAAGATTATCCGTGAGTAAAATAAATGCATAATAAATTCAAAGAAAAAATAATTTGCGAATTTACTGTAAGAATATGAATTACAAACAAGCTTTACAACATCCCATTTTTAAAATAATATCGAAATCTGCTAAAGAATTAAATTTAGATAGTTACGTTATTGGCGGCTTTGTACGCGATTTTATTTTAAAACGTGGCACCGCTAAAGACATTGATGTAGTGGCTATTGGCGATGGTATTAAGCTTGCCAAACAAGTTGCGAAAAACCTTCCTAACAAACCAAATGTACAGGTTTTTAAAACCTACGGAACTGCCATGCTTCTCTATGATGATATTGAAGTAGAATTTGTTGGTGCTCGAAAAGAATCGTATACTGAAGATAGTAGAAATCCAGCAGTTGAAAATGGCTCTTTAGAAGACGACCAAAACCGTCGTGATTTCACCATAAATGCTTTGGCTTTAGATTTAAGTGAAACAAATTTTGGCAATTTACTCGATCCTTTTAATGGCACGACCGATTTAGAAAATAAAATAATCCGTACGCCATTAAATCCAGACATTACTTATAGTGATGACCCTTTACGCATGATGCGTGCTATCAGGTTTGCTACGCAACTTAATTTTACTATTGAAAAAGAGTCATTAAACGCTATTACCCGAAATAGTGAGCGTATTAAAATTATTACCAACGAACGCATTGTTGTAGAACTTAATAAAATTATAGAAAGTGAAACGCCTTCTATTGGATTTTTACTTTTAGAGCGAACAGGTTTATTAAAGCATATTTTACCAGAACTTATTGCTTTAAAAGGTATTGATGAAGTTGAAGGACAACGCCATAAAGATAATTTTTACCACACCTTAGAAGTGGTTGATAATATTGCAAAAAACACCGATAACTTATGGCTACGTTGGGCTGCTTTATTGCATGATATAGGAAAAGCACCAACTAAAAAATTCAGTAAAAAAGTGGGCTGGACTTTTCATGGGCATGAGTTTGAAGGCTCTAAAATGGTGTATCGTTTATTTAAACGATTAAAAATGCCATTGAATGAGAAAATGAAATTTGTACAAAAAATGGTGTTTATGAGTTCTCGACCTATTGTACTGGCTAATGAAGAAGTAACCGATTCTGCTGTTCGTAGATTAGTGTTTGATGCTGGTGAATTCGTTGATGATTTAATGACCTTATGTGAGGCAGACATAACCACAAAAAACCCTAAAAAATTCAATAAATACCATAACAACTTTAAAATTGTCCGAGATAAAATTGTTGAAGTAGAAGAACGTGACCATGTTAGAAATTTTCAACCACCAATATCGGGAGAAGAAATTATGACAACCTTCAACTTAAAACCTTCAAAAGAAATAGGAATTATTAAAGAAACCATCAAAGAAGCCATTTTAGAAGGCGACATCCCAAACGATTATGAGGCTGCTTTTAACTTAATGCTTAAGGAAGGAAAACGATTGGGGTTAGAAGCATCAAAGTTGCAAAGCAACAAAGAATAAAAGTAACATGGAAAACAATAATACGTTTAGAAAATTACTTATTTGGCAGAAATCTATGACTTTAGTTACCGAAATTTTTAAAGAAGTTAAAACATTCCCTTCAGATGAGTTGTACGCTTTAACTTCTCAAATTAAACGTTCGGCTACTTCAATTCCAAGTAATATTGCGGAAGGCTATGGAAGAGACGGTTTAAAAGATTATTTAAGATTCTTAAATATTGCTCTAAGTTCTTTATTCGAATTACAAACACAAATTGAAATAGCTTATAATTTAAAGTTTTTGAAAGAGGATAATTTCAAGAAACTTTATGAAAATACAAGAGAAATTGAACGAATGTTAACCAGTTTCATTAAAAAAATTAAAGCATAAAACTTTAAATCTCTGAAACTTTGAAACTCTGAAACTTTAAAACTTTGAATCTCTGAAACTCTGAAACTCTGAAACTGTGAAAAAAACAAAAAACAACAAAAAAGTAATCTATTGGCTATTAACAGGATGTTTTCTTATTTTTATAATGGTAGTAGTAGGCGGTATTACCAGGCTTACACATTCTGGTTTGTCAATTTCAAACTACAAATTAATTTCAGGAACACTGCCTCCTTTGAATGAAACCGAATGGCACGAAGCCTTCGATCTATACAAACAATACCCTGAATACCAAAAACTTAACAACCATTTTAATCTTGAAGATTTTAAAGATATTTATTTTTGGGAATGGTTACACCGTTTTATTGGTAGAATGATTGGGTTAGTATTTTTAATCCCATTTTTATACTTTTTATTTAAAAAACAACTTACAAAACCTACCATTAAAAAATCTATCATTTTACTTTGCTTGGGTGCATTTCAAGGGTTTATGGGTTGGTATATGGTAAAAAGCGGCTTGGTAGATAATCCAGACGTTAGTCACTACCGTTTAGCGGCACATTTAACCACTGCCTTTGTAACTTTTGCATACACGTTTTGGGTTGCTTTAGATTTAATATTCCCAAAAGAAAAAACAATTAATATCAAATTTAGAAATCTCATCCGTTGGGGATTAGCCATTTTAATGCTTCAAATTATTTATGGTGCATTCGTTGCTGGTTTAGATGCTGGTTTTATACATAACCACTGGCCCATGATGAGTGAAGGCAAATTTATGCACGAAACTGTCTATATAGAGCAAAGTCCGTTATACAAAAACTTTATTGAAGGGAAAAGTGGTGTGCAATTTGTACACAGAACGCTCGCTTATATCGTGGTAATATTTATTCTTGTTATTTGGCAAAAATCTAAAAAAATGAGTCTTACTAAAATACAATCTAACGGTATAAATAGTCTAGTAATTATTGTATTTATTCAATTTTTACTAGGTGTTTTTACTATTTTATTAAACGTTCCCGTATGGTTGGGTGTAGTTCACCAAGTGGGCGCATTTTTCTTGTTAAGTGCCATGATATTTACTTTACATCGTTTTTCTAAATAATATAAAAAAACATACATTTGCAAAATATTTTTTTACCATGATTTACAGATTTAGAGTTATACTTGATAACGATGTTGACGATGATGTGTTTCGCGATTTAGAAATTCGTGAAACCGACACCCTTGAAGATTTACATAACATTATTACCCAATCCTTTGGATTTGATGGTACAGAAATGGCTTCCTTTTATTTAAGTAATAACCAATGGGATCAAGGTGAAGAAATTTCATTATTCGATTTAAGTGAGGGTGAAGCATCTGCGCGTTTAATGAGTGAAACCACCATTAACGATGTGGTTCATGAACTTCAACCAAGACTTATTTATGTGTACGACTTTTTAAGTATGTGGACGTTTTTTGTAGAATTAGCTGAAATAGTTGAAGAAAACCAAGATGTCGATTATCCTAACTTAATGTTTGTACATGGGCAAATACCCGATGAAGCTCCAGAAAAAATATTTGATGCCGATGATGACTACGACGATTTTGACGAGTTTGAAGACGATTTAGACATAGAAGATTACGACGGTTTGGATTTTGACGAAAACTGGAATTAAACCCAATTACATATAGCTTTTTGGCTTTACATTTTCGTAGTTCTGATTTAAATATGATAAGGCGTTTATTAATATTTCGCCCATATTTTTACATTTCTTAAACTTTTCATCTTTTGTATAATCGTATATGGTGCGTTTTAACAAATTCACGTATTCATCTTTTGAAATAGTATCAACAGCCATACAGTCCAACAACCTGTGTATTCTAGTTGAATAACTTTTAAATCGCTTCACCAAAATAGAGCGTTCTTCAATTTTATATTGGTCAATCGATAGTTTTTGAAACGTTTCAGAAACCAACTCAACCATTTTCATATTCTCTTTAAAAAACTGTGGTCTGTAAATATTAAATTTACCTTCGTATGATTGTTGATCAAAATCAATAGCTCTAATTTTATAGACAACCTGATCAAAATCGTGCGTTGGAACAATAACATAATTATATGAACGCATATCGCCCAAAAGCCTAATCATACAACGCTCGTTAAATTTCACAAATTCTTTAGCGATTTGAGATTTTTCAGATTTATCACATTTTGGAAGAAAATTTTGAATAAACTCATCTCCCGGAATTCCCGCAATATGTTCTTCTATTAACGTGTCTTTATAAACTAAAAAATTCAAATTATAGGGCGATAAAATATGCTCTAATTCCAATCCATAAATTCTAGAGGCATCGGCGGTTTTAATGTAGAAATAAGTGAAATTATCATTTAATATATTTCTGATTTTTATTCTAAAAGGCTTCGAATTTCCAAACGTACAATAATCAATTGCATCTACACTTAAAAATGGAACCGTATCTTCATTACCATCAGAATGTAAAATGGTATAAACCTTCTTCAACGACAGCTCTATTTCCTGTCTTTCAAATTCATTGTAGTAAACACGAATCCACAACGTGTCGTTATCATCTTTATCATACACCACAATCGAGCCTTGAAAACGCAATAAATCATCATAAAAAACAGGAAGTTTTATATTTCTACTGTATTCCGTTAAATAGTCGCTTAGCTCAGCCGAAATTGGGTACGACGGTTTTCTTTTTGAAATTTTTAAATCTTGCATAAATTAAATCTTATTCAAATTTAAACCTTTTTACTAGTAAATTCAATAACAACTCAAAATTAAATTTACCGTTTTGGGCGTTACCTTTATCCTGAAACAAGTTCAGGAACCGGGTCGGTCTTTCCATTACAATCTTTTTAAAACGACATTGCGAGCAGACACAACAAAGCAATCGGCCAAATTTTTACTTTTACATAAACTAGTTTTTATCCTAGTTAAAAAAGGGTTTCCATTGCAAATGTGTCGCATTCTCGATTTCAATTTTACAATTGAAAAACATGAGTAATCCCCACGCAAAAAAACATTAGCAAAACAATATTATTTAACAAACTTGTAACAAAATATAAGAACAATCGTCATACTTTAGTAACTAATCAAAAGTAGATTTTTATTCTACAAAAAAAACATTTCAATTTGGAACCCATACTAACCATTAGTAACCTCACCAAAAAATTCGGGTATTTAACCGCTGTAAAAGAGCTATCGTTTACCATAAATAAAGGCAATGTTTATGGTATTTTAGGACCCAATGGTAGCGGAAAATCGACCACCTTAGGCATCGTATTAAATGTTGTAAATAAAACCAGTGGCGATTTTAAATGGTTTGATGGCAATACAACAACACACCACGCATTAAAAAAAGTAGGAGCTATTATTGAACGCCCCAACTTTTACCCGTATATGACGGCTACCCAAAACTTAAAACTTGTTTGTAAAATTAAAGGCGTCGATTACAGTAAAATTGACGAAAAACTGGAAATTGTTGGGCTTTTAGAACGAAAAAACAGCAAATTCAGCACCTACTCATTAGGTATGAAACAACGTTTGGCCATTGCCTCTGCCCTACTTAACGACCCAGAAATTTTAATTTTAGACGAACCCACCAATGGTTTGGACCCACAAGGAATTCACCAAATTCGGGAAATCATAAAACAAATCGCAGCTAAAGGCACTACCATTTTACTAGCTTCTCACTTATTGGATGAAGTTGAAAAAGTATGTTCGCACGTGGTGGTACTTCGTAAAGGTGAAAAATTATACTCAGGCAGAGTAGATGAAATGATTTCCAGCCATGGTTTTTTTGAATTAAAATGCAACAACCAAGATACGCTAGTAAAACTATTGCAGAACAATTCCGTTTTTGGGAAAATAAAAGTGCAAGACACCTTAGTAACCGCATTTTTAAATGAACCCATGAAATCGGACGATTTCAACAAATTTCTATTCGAAAACGGCATTATTCTCACCCATTTAGTGCAGCGTAAAGAAAGTTTGGAAGAACAATTTTTGCAATTAACCGATAAGAACTAACGCAACCAAAATCATTGACATGTTCAGACTTTTAAATTTAGAATTACAAAAACTTTTGCTTAATAGAACCAGTAAAGTTCTTATTTTCATATCCTTTATTCTCCCATTTTTTGTTATCCTTTTATCATCACTAAAAATAAATGTATTTGGTTTTTTTACTTTGGAATTAGGTGAATTAGGTATTTTCAACTTCCCAATAATCTGGCATTTAACCACGTTTTTCGCTTCACAATTCAAATTTTTCTTCGCTATTGTGGTGGTGAGTATGATTGGCAACGAATACAGTAACAAAACCTTAAAACAAAATCTAATTGATGGTTTAAGTAAAAAGGAATTTATACTTTCTAAATTTTATACCATTGTATTTTTCTCTTTCATCTCAACGGTGTTAATTAGCATCATTTCCCTTTGTATTGGTTTATATTATTCTAGTTACAATGAAATTTCTATCATCTTTATAGAAACTAATTTTTTAATAGCCTACTTTGTTAAGCTTGTTGGCTTTTTTAGTCTGTGTTTATTCTTTGGTATGCTAGTAAAACGTTCAGCTTTTGCGTTGGCTTTTTTATTCATACTTTATATTTTGGAATGGATAATTTTCGGACTTTTTGCATGGAAATTTAATTCGGATACCGCTGAAAAAATTCAGAATTTCTTCCCATTAAAATCTATGTATAAACTTATAGACCAACCCTTCCAACGCATTGCTATGACTAAATTTCCTGATAAAACAAATTTAGTTTACGACTACGCCGTACATTCTTACGAAATAGCAATCGTGCTAGCTTGGACTGCCTTATTCATCTTTTTATCGTACAGATTATTAAAAAAGCGAGATTTGTGATATCTTTGGTTGCTTTGCGATCTACAATGAAAAATCCCTTAATAATATTAGCTTTTTTTAGTACCATTTTTTGTTTCGCTCAAAAGGAAGCCTCCAATTGGTATTTTGGCGATAATGCTGGTATTAGCTTTAATCCAGACGGCACTGTTACCGAGTTAATAAACGGAAAATTGAGCACCATTGAAGGCTGTACAACCATTTCAGACGCCAATGGCGAGTTATTATTTTATACAGATGGTGTAACCGTTTGGAACAAAAACCACACAATGATGCCTAATGGCTTTGGGCTGTTTGGAGACCCTTCAAGCACGCAATCTGCCATTGTAGTGCCAAAACCAAAGGACCCCAATATATATTACATATTCACTGTTGATACATCTACAAGTAATAGCGACGTAAATTACGGCTTTAATTACTCCTTAGTTGATTTGAGTTTAAATGGTGGCCTAGGAAATGTTACTTTAAAAAACGATAATCTGCTTGAAGAAAGCTCAGAAAAAGTAACCGCTGTATTAAAAGACTGTTTAACACAATCCATTTGGGTTATTACGTATGCGCCATTAATTACAGGTCAATTTAATACTTTTTATGCTTATGAGGTTAGTTCTACTGGTTTAAACACAGTACCTATAATTTCTACCTTTTCAACATTTATTGATGATGCCAGAGGCTATTTAAAACTATCGCCAGATGGCACAAAACTTGTATCGGCAAATGCTTCATCTGGATTGTATATTTATGATTTTGACAAAAACACTGGTATGGTAAGTAACGAAACCCCTATTGCTATTAATTTTTCGCATAATGGATTCAGTCGGCAAATTCCATATGGGGTTGAATTTTCTCAAAATAATGAATTGCTCTATATTACAACCTATTTGGAAACAGATAGTGATGACCAAAATAATAGTTCTGCTCAATATGGTGCTTTGCTTCAGTACAACTTAACGTCACCAAACATAAGTGCTAGTGAAATTGTAATTGATGATAGAGTCACTTATAGAGGCGGACTTCAATTAGGCCCTAACGGTAAAATTTACAGAGCTATGAATGCCACTTACCGTCAAGGTTTACCCTATTTATCAGTTATAAATGCACCAAATAACATTGGAGCCGCCTGTAACTACACAAACAATAGTTTCCAATTAAGCAACAATTCAAGACAAGGATTACCACCTTTTATAACTTCCTTTTTTTCAGAGAAAATTGATATTATAAGAAAGACCTCAACAATCGAATCTACCGAGTTGTTTTTATGTGATGGAGACACCTATACTTTGAAGTCTGATGTCATTCCAGGCGCTACCTATACTTGGTCTCGTAATGATGTTCCTTTATCTGAAACTAGTCCTAACTTAGAAGTTACAGAAGATGGTTTTTACAAAGTATTTATAGACCCTAATACAGGTGATTGTGACAGCACATTTGAAGGTGTCGCTTTTGTTACTTATAACAGAAACCCCGTGGCATACGACTATACGTTAACACAATGTGATGAAGATACTGTTGTTGGCGGTTTTACTAGGTTTAATTTAAACGAAGCAACTAGTTATTTAACAGGAAACGTTACAGGTCTTTTAGTCAAATTCTATAGAGATATAGCTTTGACTGATGAAATAACCAACATTAACTCTTACTCTTTTAATGCTGACAACCCAAGGCCTATTTACACTAAAGTTTTTGATGAAAAAACAGGATGTTATGATACATCTTTGCTTTCACTAAATGTAACGACTACACAAATAGCCGATTTTACACCCACACCTTTATGCGATGAGTTAGACTCTGAAGATGGTATAAATGCTTTCAACCTTGATACAGTTACCTCTGAAATACAAGCAACCTACAATTTTCTATATGCCATCACTTACTATAAAACATTTGATGATGCACTTTTTGAACAAAACAGTTTAAATACAACATTTACAAATACAAATCCATACAGTCAAACTATTTACGCCCGAGTAGAAAACGCAAACAGTTGCTTTGGTATTCTTAAAGTTATTTTGACCGTTAACAAATTGCCAAACATAAACCCATCAAGCTCCACCTATTATTGCTTAAACAAGTTTCCAGAAACCATAAACATTAATGCCGATATAATAAACAGTGATCCAACCAATTACACCTATTATTGGTCTACTGGTGATAGCACTTATAACATTGAAATTAACCAAGTAGGAACTTACACCGTAACCGTTACCAATGCAAATGGCTGTAGCAAAGACAAAATTATTACCGTGCAAGCATCAAACATAGCAACTATTGATGATATTGTAATAAAAGATGCTTCGCAAAACAATACGGTAACCGTATTAGCTTCTGGCGAGGGCACTTATGAATACAGGTTACTAGACGAAAACAATAGCGTGTATGCTGATTTTCAAAGTAGTAACATTTTTGAAAACGTAAAACCAGGATTTTATTCAGTTTCTGTAAAAGATATTAAAAATAATTGCGGCACTACCCAACCATTCAAAATATCGGTTATCGGGTTTCCAAAAGTATTCACTCCCAATGGTGATGGTTATAACGATACATGGCAAGTTTATGGCGTATCTAGCATGTTTCAACCAAACACTAAAGTTTATATTTTTGATAGATACGGTAAGCTAATAAAAGAATTAACACCTTTAGGTGAAGGTTGGAATGGTTTATTGAACGGAAGACAATTACCAGTGGATGATTATTGGTTCTCGGTAAAACTTCAAGATGGTAGAATTTATAAAAATCATTTTACTTTAAAAAGATAGATTTTTACTCGAAAACAGTTAAAATTGTATTTCCACCTTTTTTTTTTCATTTCATCTGAAATTTACATAATTTTCAAAAACTACTTAATTCAATAGCACATCGTTTTTATACCCAAATAAAGCAAAGTGAAAAAAAATCTACATAACTACTTTAATTTACTTCTGCTTTTTTGTAGCTGTAACTTTATGTTTTCACAACAAATAACAGTTGATGGAACTATTGGTTTACAGCCACTTATAGAAAACAACTTGGTTCAAAATAGCTGTGTTGATATTACAAATATTTCATCATCAGTAAACGGAAATGCCAACGGTTTTTCTAGTTATGCGTATTTTGAAAAAGGCAGCTCTAACTTTCCGTTTCAAAACGGCATTATGCTTTCAACAGGAAACGCCATATCTGGTGGCAACGGTAACATAACACCAACATTAAGCGAAGGTACTTCAAATTGGGGAACCGATCCCGATTTAGAAACTGCCTTGGGCATAACCAATACCGTAAATGCTACCTCTATTGAATTTGATATTGTTTCCATTTCAAACCAACTTCAATTTAATTATTTATTAGCTTCCGAAGAGTATTTTGGTATTAACCCATGTCAATTTTCAGATGGGTTTGTTTTTCTTATTAAAGAAACTGGTAGCCCTGGCCCCTATCAAAACATCGCATTAGTGCCAGGAACTTCAACACCCGTTAATACCAACACCATTCACGATGAAATTTTTGGCGTATGTCCAGCTCAAAATGAGCAATATTTTGATGGGTATAACTTGGGAGACACCAATTACAATGGTAGAACTACCGTGTTAACAGCATCCACAACCATTACACCTTATGTTCAGTATCATATTAAATTAATCATTGCAGACCAAACGGATATTCAATCCGATTCTGCCGTTTTTATAGAAGGCGATAGTTTTAAAATTTTAGACTTAGGGGAAGATATAACTACCTGTGCTAGTTTAGCCACTTTAAATGCCGATATACAAAACCCAGCAGCATTTTACCAGTGGTACAGAAATAACAACCTGATAGTAGGCGAAGTAAACCCTACGTTGGATGTAACACAAAATGGCACGTATAAAGTTGAAGTATCTGTATCTTTAAATGGCAATACATGTTTTGAAGAAGACGAAATTGTTATAGTACTTAACACGGAAGAACCAATAGCCTCCTTAACAAATTATCAATTGTGCGATGATGCATCAGGTAATGGCATTGAGGTGTTTGACCTATCAACAAAAACAACCGAACTTATCGCTAATATTCCATTTACTAATTACACGTATAGTTATCATTATTCCGATTTAGAGGCCAGAAGCAATATTAATGAAATTACAGCACCCATTTCCAATACATCTAATCCACAAACCATATTTGTTAGAATAGATGATTTAGATAGTAACTGCTTTTCATACACCACCTTTAATTTAGTAGTCAATCAAGTTCCTAATATTACAAATCCAACACCCCTAGAGGTTTGTGATACCGACGATTATCCTGATGGTTTCGCCATTGTATATTTAAACGAAAAAGATGATGAAATAACAAACGGACAAAGCAATTTAGCCGTAACCTACCACTACACCCCTGCCGATGCCAATACGGGCAACAACCCTATACCATTACCATATATAAATACTGCTACACCTACCAGCACCGTTTATGTACGCGTCATTAACACCCAAACAGGTTGTGTAAACACTTCAACATTAGATGTTATCATCACAATAAGTCCTTTAGTTATTAGAGATACTAGATATTTAGACGCTTGTGATGCCGACCATGATGGTTTTGATAGTTTTGATTTAACAGAAGTAATTGCAGATATTGAAAACGGACTAACCAATGTAACAACCTCATTTCATATAAATTATGAAGATGCCCAAACAGGTGCTAACCCTATTACAAACCCTACTAATTACCAAAATATAAATCCTGAAGAACAAACGCTTTACGTAAGGGTTGAAGACAATACCACGGGATGTGCATCTATTGTACCCTTAGAAATTCATACCAATTTACTAATAACAGCTACCAATACGGGAGATTTTGCTCTGTGCGACAACAATAATGACAATACCGATTCGCTCCCTTTTTCGCTCAACTCCATACAAAATGAAATTGCTACCGACAAAAACGGGAATCCCTTGCCATTCCCTATATCTACAACATTTTATGAAACTGAAGCAGATAGAGATGCCAACGTAAACGCAATCCCTAATAATGTACCCTATTATGCAACAAGTCCAAAAACTTTATACATACGAGTAGAAAATACAGATACAGGCTGTTTTGAAATGTCTGAAATCACCCTGTTAATTAATCCTATTCTATTGTTTAATCCTTTAACCCCTATACCTTATTGCGATACCGATGATGATGGTATGGTAGATATTGAATTACACTCTCTAGATAATGAGATAACCAACGGCAATACTAATTTTACAGTCACATATTTTCTATCATTTCTAGATGCCGAAAACAAAAACAATGAACTCCCTCCTTTTCACCCATCTTCAGGAATACAACAATTTTTTGCCCGTATTGAGAGTAGATTAAATGGAGTTACTTGCTATACTATAAATTCTTTTGAAATAGAAGTTTTAATAGCACCTTCAACCAATACACCTACAGATATTATTATTTGTGATAATGACCAAGACGGAGTATCAACAATAAATCTTAATGATAAAATTGATGAAGCAGTTGCAAGCAGAATAGGTTTAAATATTAGTGTACACACATCTTTTGACGAAGCCAATACGAATTCAAACCCCATTCCCGATTCAAATTTAACAGCTTACAATTCCAATACACAAACTATCTACATTCGAGTTGAAGATGCACTTTCATCAGATGGATGTTATACAATTGAATCTTTTGAAGTTATTGTTAATACGCTTCCCAATTTTCCTTTAATAAGTAATTACCAAGTTTGTGAAGATGATGGTGATAGTTTTGCCGATTTTTTATTATCTGAAAAAGATGATGAAATATTAAACGGTCAAATAGGTAAAGAAGTCTTTTATTTTGAAGATGCGGCGTTTACAATTCCTATTCCTAAAAACACCATTTACCAAAACACAACAAGTCCACAAACCATTTATGTTAGAGTTGAAAATACAACGGATGCGAGCTGTTTTGGAACTGCTTCTTTTATTTTAGAAGTTTCTCCCTCCCCTATTTACAACCCTATACAAGATTATTTAGTGTGTGACGATGCTAGTAACGATGGCAAAAATGTTTTTAATTTAGATGAAAAAAGAAATGAAATTGCCCTTGGTTCTACCGATAACCTAAATATTTCATTTCATCTTACTCGTAATCAAGCAGAAAACAATACAAGCCCTTTACCAAACCAATACACCAACGCTATAAACCCGCAAACCTTATACATTAGAATTGAAAGTAGCGACTCTTTATGTTTTATTATTGAAGAATTAGGCATAAATATTATTGCGGCTCCAGATATTTCGGAAGTAAAAGCTCCATTAATTGAATGTGATACCGATTATGATGGAACAACCACTTTTAATTTAGAAACCGCAGATTTTGAAATTAACGATCGCGTTCAAAACAATCTCATTATTAATTATTTTGAAAACCAAGGTGATATCAACCCAAATGATGGTTTAGATAATTCAAACGCCATTTCAAATCCAACAAATTTCAATTCAAATTCACAAACCGTTTATATAAAAGTAGCCAATACTCTAACTGGTTGTTACAGTGTTATTCCTTTGGAACTTAATGTGATTTTACCTGCACCAACCAATACCATCGGAACTATTGAAATATGTGATAATGACACTGATACTTATGATTTATCTTTAGTAAACTCTATGATTGTAAACAGCAATAATGACGTTACAATATCCTATCACAACACCCAAAATGATGCCGACACCAATACAGATCCTTTATCAAACACATACAATTACACAGCTAGCAGTCATACCATTTACGCGAGGGTTTCAGATAATACAACAGGTTGTGTTATTGTGCAAGCATTCATTTTACAAATAAACCCAAACCCCATTGCCAATACACCACCCAATTTAGTTTCTTGCGATGATGATTTTGATGGTTTTTTTGAATTCAATTTATTGGATACAAGCAACGCCATATTGGGCGCACAAGATGCTAGTGCACATACAATTACTTTTTATAATGATGCTGCAAATGCCGAAACAGGCACCAATGCCTTGGGAAATATACATGCCGCTTTTAATGGCGAAATTATTTATGCCAGATTAGAAAACAACATAACAACATGCTACGGTGTTACACAGTTTTCAACCATTGTTAACCCACTTCCTATGATACCAATAAGCGATGTTGTTGCTGTATGTGGAAACGATTTACCATTAATTATTAATGCTTCCACTGGAAATGTAGGCGACACCTATTTATGGTCCACTACAATAAATCCTACTGTGAATAATTCTACCGCTTCAGAAATTCAATTAGATATGACAGATCTGGGCATTTATTCTGTTACAGTAACAACTCCTAACAATTGCCAATACACAAAAACTTTTTCGGTTGTAGAATCGGAAACTGCAACCATAAACTCAACAGCTACCGTAGATTTTTCAGACCCTAACAGCATTACCGTCACTATTAGTGGTATTGGCGATTATGTTTATATTTTAGATGATGGCGAACCACAAACATCCAACGTGTTTGAAAACGTTACTTATGGCGTCCATACCGTAACTATTAGAGATTTGAACGGTTGTGAAGACGCAACTACCGAAGTGGTTGTTATAGATATTCCAAAATTTTTCACACCCAACAACGATACTTACAACGATACTTGGCACATTATAGGCATTGAAAAACTTCCGGGTACTATCTTATATATTTACAATCGCTATGGTAAATTAATTAAAACCTTACTGCACACATCCAATGGATGGGATGGTACGTATAATGGTGAGAATATGCCATCTGACGACTACTGGTTTGTTGCAAAAGTTATTCAAAACGGAAATGCGTTTGAAGTAAAGGGGCACTTTGCACTAAAACGATAAGGTTTAAGTCTATTAACGACTATTTTATCATTTCATCCGAATTCATTAAACCTTTCATAATTTGGCAAGTCTATTTTAATTAAAATAGCATACTTTAGTTTGCACCCAAAATTCAAAATAAAATATGATTCTTAATTAATTTGAAAATGTGTAACCAAAAGCATATCAATCCATTCCTTGTCATACTCTTCATATGTGTTGGTCAGTTAGCATTTTCACAATTAAGTAAAACACATTTTTTACCACCTTTAACCGAATCTGGAACGAATTCTTCCGCACCTCAAGATCATTATATTTACATTTCAACCCCAAGCACTTCCTCAGTTAATTTTACAATTAAACCAGTTGGGGTAGCCACCTCTATTACTGGCACTGTATCAAACACATCGCCCTATACTTATGCTATTGGCACGGGTAGAGGTACACCATTGTTTGTGAATATAAACGAAACAAGTACCGTAAAAACTAACAAAGGTTATATTATAGAAGCGGATAGACCTGTCTATGTATCGGTAAGAGTAAATGCAGGTGCACAAGCAGGAGCCTTGGTTAGCAAGGGCACATCGGCATTAGGGTATACATTTAGAGTTGGGAGTTTCACTAATTCAAACCCACAATCTAATTACTTAAATTTTGTTTCGGTAATGGCTACTAGCGATAATACTTTAGTGGCTTTTTCCGATTTGCCTTCAGGATTAATCATTGAAAACTATGCAGGCGCAACGCCTATAACCGTTACTTTAAATAAAGGTGAAAGTTATATTGTAGCTACCAATAGTGACAATAGTTTTATTAATCAAAACGGTTTAATTGGCTGCCTTGTACAATCGGACAAGCCCATTGTTGTTAATTGTGGTTCTGCGAACGGTAGCTTTTATGGTGGAAGCGGAAGAGACTACGGCATCGATCAAATTGTAGATGTCTCTAAAGTTGGAAAAGAATACATTTTTGTTAGAGGTGCTGGGGATGATGGTTGGGAAAATGTGCTGATAGTGGCCCATTCAAACAATACTTTTATAAGTATTAATGGAAATACACCTATTGGGCCTATAAGTGCAGGTGAATACTATTTAATTGAAGGTTATTATTATAATGCCAACGGCAATATGTACGTGGAGACCACTGAAGATGTTTTTGCATACCAAGGGATTGGTGGTCTTGCAGGTGCTGAAGCCAACCAGGGCATGTTTTTTGTCCCTCCTTTAAGCTGCGAAACCAGAGGGAATCTAGATAACATAGCTGCCATAAACAATATTGGAAGTACCGTTTATACTGGAGGCATCACCATTGTAACAAAAGCAAGCGCAACGATTACCATTAACAATTCCCCTATTTCTAGTTTTAATTATGTGGGTCCAAGTACAGTAACAGGTAAGCCAGATTATGTAACCTATAAAGTACTAAATCTGAGTGGTAACATATCTGTTCAAAGTA
This sequence comes from Mariniflexile fucanivorans, assembly GCF_004341235.1. Classification (GTDB taxonomy): domain Bacteria; phylum Bacteroidota; class Bacteroidia; order Flavobacteriales; family Flavobacteriaceae; genus Mariniflexile; species Mariniflexile fucanivorans. The sequence continues at coordinate 199,945 of NZ_SLUP01000004.1, read as the reverse complement.
ATGACGAGCTATACTGCGCTTATTTTAATCAGAATAATAATGCGACCTCAGGGAGTTTTTACTCAGGGTTTCCTACAGCACCCGAAATAAACTTCAACGCACAATTTGCAACACTTGGCAATTGCATTCCAAACGTTACACTTGAAGCTGCAAACACCCAAAGTTTTGACAGTTTTGAATGGTGGTTTGATGATGGTACAGGTTTTCAAAATTTATTTGTAAATACGCCTTCGTACACACCAACAATTCCAGGAAAATATAAATTAATAGGTATTATAGCTTGTACTTTAGAACGTTTAGAATCTGTTGAAGTACCAGTAAGCATTTGTCCGGATGATATTGATAATGATGGCATTATTGACAATATTGATATTGACAACGACAATGATGGTATTTTAAACTGCACAGAATCTAGAGGTAATGTTGAAGTAAATTTAAGCATCGTTGCTACCCCAGAATTGGTTTTTGAAGATGCCACTAGAAATTATGGTATTGCTACTGGTATCCACACAACATCTAATACTTCTGGAACCCCCAATTATTTTACGGGTAATAGTTCTGGAGGATTTTCGAGCAATTTAAGTCCTGGAACCAGTTCTGAAAATAGCTATCAAATTTCTTTTACAGAATCTGTGAATATTAAATTTGGTGAAGGCGTTACTCATTCACCAGTCGATGGAGAATATTTTATAGTAGGCATACTTCCGCTTAATAAAAACATAACTTTAGTAGATCCTGATAATCGATTATTGGTAGATTCTAATTTTGATGGCATTTTTGAAACAGGAATTACCACCATTTCAGGTTCTGAAATTCATTTTAAAATCAACCCCTCACCGTCTGGAAACAGACCTTATACTTTTTTGGCAAATAAAATTGATGGCTTTTCATTCGTTCACAAACTAGAAAATCCAACCACGGGATCCATCTTTAATGGTGGACTTTCGCTAACTTGTTTTAAAAAAGACACCGATTTAGACGGTATTGAAGATGCTTTGGATTTAGATAGCGATAACGATGGGATTCCTGATTTTATTGAAAACATAGGAACCATTATAGCTTTATCTGGAGTTGACGCCGATTTAAATGGACTAGACGATGTGTATAATATAAATGCAACACCTTTAGATTCTGATACGGATGGTGTGTATGATTTTTATGATTTAGACAGCGATAACGATGGTATTTTCGATTTAGAAGAATCAGGTAGCGCCTTACCAGACAGCAATTTTGATGGAATTATTGATAATATAAACACAAAAATTGGAACTAACGGATGGGATGATAACGCTGAAACATCTCCAGATAGTAATGCTATTGGATATGCCGTAAACAATTTAGATGCCGATACCCTTTTTAGTTATATAGATTTAGACAGCGATGGCGATTTATGTAGTGATGTTATTGAAGCAGGATTCTCTGATGGCAACAACGACAGCCTACTAGGCCATTCTACAGTTACTATAAATACTTTTGGAAAAGTCACCAATGCCACCGATGGTTACACACTGCCAAATAACAATTATTTAATCGCCGCGCCTATTTCAATTACAACCCAACCTATTAATACAGAAGTTTGCGAACACCTAAACACAACACTATCTATAGTTTCAGCTGAAGCAGAATTGTATCAATGGGAAATAAGCACCGATGGAATTAATTGGAACACCTTTACAGACAACGCTATTTATAATGGTTCACAAACAGCAAACTTAACCATTTCAGATACACCATTATCATACAACAATTACCAATACCGAGTAAGATTAGATAGAATTGGAAATAGCTGTGGTTTGTATTCTGATAGTATCACACTTTCTGTAATTCCATCACCTGTTGTAAACCCATCTGTTACTTTAATACAATGTGACGATGATATTGATGGCATTAGTTTTTTCAACTTAACGGAAGCTAATAATAAAATTTCCACCAATGCATCTAACGAAACCTTTTTGTATTTCAAAACAGAAATTGCCGCTAATTCCGGAGATACAACAAGTCCAGATTATATTGCTTCGCCAATAGCTTATCAAAATAGCACAAGTCCATTTACTGAAGTTGTTTGGGCTCGAATAACATCTACTTCAGGTTGCACAGCTATTTCTGAAATTCAATTACAAGTAAGTATTAGCCAGATTCCTAACGGAGCTATCAATGAAATTATTAATACTTGCGATGATTTTTTAGATATTAATGGCAATAACAATGATAACAATAATGACACAGACGGCATTGCTACTTTCAATTTTAGTTATGTCAAAACCATGGTGGAAAGTTTCTTTTTACCACAAACCCCGTCTGTTACTTTTTATAGAAATGAAGCCGATGCTTTAGCTGAAAATGATGCCATAACCAACACTTCTAACTACAGAAATATTGGGTATCCCAACACGCAACAAATTTACATACGGGTGGATAGCCAAATTAGTAATGATTGTCAAGCATTTGGACCTTACATTACTTTGAATGTAAATCCGCTACCCGAATTCACTGTTGAAACACCTCAAATTGTATGTACCTCAGATCCAACATTCAGCATTATTTTAGATCCATATGAAGCTAATAGCACCGAAAACTTTAGCTATTCGTGGTTTTTTGAAGGCAATGAAATAGCGACCAGCTCCACACTAGAAGTTTCAACACCTGGAATCTATACTATAACATTAACAAAAACCGATGGAACAAATTGCTCAAGATCAAAAGATATTAGTGTTGAAGCTTCCGAAACAGCAAACATCACACAAAACGATGTTATTATAAATGATCTGGCTGAAAATAATTCTGTCACCATAAATCCAGAAAATTTAGGCAGCGGCAATTACGAATATGCTTTAAGAGAAGCAGGTTCACCTTTCATAAATTACCAAGAAGAAACTGTTTTTAACAACGTAAAACCCGGGTTTTATACTATTTATGTACAAGATGAGATCTGTGGGGAATCAACGTTGGATATTTCAGTAATCGGGAACACAAAATATTTTACTCCTAACGACGACGGTTTCAATGATTTTTGGCAGATAAAAGGCATCAATGCCAATATTCAACCCAATAGTGTTATATTTATTTATGATCGTTACGGAAAACTTTTAAAACAATTAAGACCAGATTCCGTTGGATGGGATGGTACTTTTAATGGCAACATGTTACCTACCGATGATTATTGGTTTAAAGTTTTTCTTCAAGATGGAAGAAATTTTATGGGTCATTTCACTTTAAAACGATAGCACATATATTTTGCGTAATTTTGCAAAATGAAGTTCAAAATCGAATCCGAATTCAGTCCTACAGGCGACCAACCGCAAGCCATCAAACAACTTGCTGAAGGTTTAAAAGCTAATGAAAAATATCAAACCTTACTTGGTGTAACAGGTTCTGGTAAAACCTTTACAGTAGCCAATGTGATCCAAGAAGTTCAAAAACCGACTTTAGTTTTAGCACATAATAAAACATTAGCAGCTCAATTATATTCAGAATTTAAACAGTTTTTTCCAGATAATGCAGTGGAATATTTCGTATCCTATTACGATTATTACCAACCCGAAGCTTACATTCCCGTTTCAGGTGTTTTTATAGAAAAAGATTTATCTATCAATGAAGAAATAGAAAAAATGCGTTTAAGTGCAACCTCTTCCCTACTTTCGGGTCGTCGTGATGTATTGGTTGTCGCATCCGTTTCTTGTATATATGGTATTGGAAACCCAATAGAATTTCAAAAAAACGTGATTACTTTAGAAAGAGATCAAGTAATTTCACGAACAAAATTATTGCATCAATTGGTACAAAGTTTATATTCTAGAACCGAAGGCGAATTCAACCACGGGAATTTCAGAATAAAAGGTGATACGGTAGATATTTTCCCAAGTTATGCCGATGATGCTTTCAGAATTCACTTTTTTGGCGATGAAATTGAAGATATGGAATCTTTCAACATTCAAACCAATCAAGTGATTGAAAAATACGATTTGATGACCATTTATCCAGCAAACATGTTTGTTACATCGCCCGATGTGCTTCAAGGTGCGATAAAAGAAATTCAAGACGATTTAGTAAAACAACACGATTATTTTAAAGAAATCGGCAAACATTTAGAAGCAAAACGCCTAAAAGAACGCACCGAATTCGATTTGGAAATGATTCGCGAATTAGGCTACTGTTCTGGTATTGAAAACTACTCACGCTATTTAGATGGAAGATTACCAGGCACACGTCCCTTCTGTTTATTAGATTATTTTCCAGATGATTATTTAATGGTGGTTGATGAAAGTCACGTAACCATTTCACAGGTACACGCCATGTATGGGGGCGATAGAAGCCGGAAAGAAAATTTGGTTGAATACGGTTTTAGATTGCCAGCTGCTATGGACAACCGTCCTTTAAAATTTGAGGAATTTGAAGCCATACAAAACCAAGTGATATATGTAAGTGCCACACCTGCCGATTATGAATTGAAAAAATCGGATGGTATTTATGTGGAGCAAGTGATTCGTCCAACCGGATTATTAGACCCTATTATCGAAATTCGCCCCAGTTTAAACCAGATTGACGATTTAATTGAAGAAATTCAGCAACGTGTAGAAAAAGATGAACGCACCTTGGTAACCACCCTTACTAAACGTATGGCTGAAGAATTGACTAAATATTTGGATCGCATTCAAATTCGTTGTCGCTACATTCACAGTGATGTGGATACATTAGAGCGTGTCGAAATTATGCAAGATTTACGCAAAGGTTTGTTTGATGTTTTGGTTGGCGTTAACTTATTACGTGAAGGATTGGATTTACCAGAAGTATCTCTAGTGGCTATTTTAGATGCCGATAAAGAAGGTTTTTTACGTTCAGCACGTTCATTGACACAAACGGTTGGTAGAGCTGCTAGAAACTTAAATGGTAAAGCCATTATGTATGCCGATAAAATTACAAACAGCATGCAAAAAACCATTGACGAAACTAATTACAGACGCGAAAAACAAATTGCATACAATACCAAACATAATTTAGTTCCAAAAGCGTTAAACAAAAGCTTGGATAATGCATTAACCAAGAACTCGATAAGTACATACAGCTACGAATTAGAAGCAGCAAAAGCTGCAGAACCAGAATCCTTATATTTAAGTAAACCTGAACTTGAAAAGAAAATTCGGGAGAAACGTAAACTTATGGAAGAAGCGGCTAAAGCGTTGGACTTTATTGTGGCCGCCAAATTGCGTGATGAGATAAAAGCATATCAAGATAAAATGTCTGAAATATTATAAAAAAACTTAAGATTTTTTATAAAAAGAAGATTGAAACTTTGCATACTTTAGTTGAAACAAATATGGAACAACGAATTCTGACATTATTATTTTTATGTTTTTGTATTTTGGGAAATTCTCAAAATAATGAATCAATTTATCCCAATTTTATCGGACAGAATTTAAATACCATTGAGAATAATTCAGATTGGAGAATCTTACAAAAATCTTCTGGAGACTTGAATAAAGATGATCTCACTGATTTTGCTCTAATACTTGAATCGAAAGACAGTATTTTAGAAAAAAGACGTTCCGACTGCAAATTATTGAAAAATAAACCAAGAATTATAATTGTTATGCTAAATAAAAACGGTTATGAAGAAACAATTATCCAGAATAATAAATTTATCGCTCTTGGAGACGAAGGTGGCATGTTGCCATATTTAGAACCTGAATTATCGATTGAAAATGGATTGTTGATTATTTATTATCAATTTGCTCGTTCAAATCAATCTTACACTTTTGAGTTTAATAATAACCAAATGGTAATTATAAAAGCTGAAAGTAATGGAGTGGAATCAGCAACTGGAAATTTTGAAAATGACAAATACGACTTTAAAAAAGGAGAAATAATTTCAGAAACTGGAAATATATTAGAAGAAAAAGTATCTACTGAAATTATAAAATTTAGCATTAAACCAAAAACACTTTCCGAATTTGGAGAAATGTCAGAGTGGGAAATAGCTGAAAATAAATATTTATGAAAAATCCTAACTCACAAACTAAGCAACTTTTCTCATACAAAAACCTTGTACTTTATTTAGCCTTTGGGGAATTTACTTTTAATATGGAAGAAAAAGAACCTCAAGTGACGTTTTGATTAATTAATTTGAGGAAATTATGGAAGAACATCTATTGTTATTACATCGGATGAAACCTCAACATTAACAGTGAATTTCGATAAATCAGGTTCTGAAAATGGGATTAATAAAAATTATATCTACTAAATAAGTTGTTTAAACATACAACTAATTTAGTAGATACAAAACCATTATTCCTTTATCTTTTAACAACCTTAAAATTCTGTCGGTTATTAACATTAACTACATACATACCATTTGAATAACCAGACAAATCAATGGTTATATTATTTTCGTTCGAATATGTTTTAGCAAAAAGTGCTTGCCCCTGTAAATTATAAACTTTAATAGATTCTACAACATTTGCGTTATCAACAATATTTAAAACATTAGCTGTTGAGTTTGGATATAATTTTAAATTTAAACTAGAAATTTCTATATCACCAACACCTAAACTAGTTTCATTATTAGCGTTGTAAGTTGGTGATTGAATTACAAAATCACCTGTTCCGTTTGGATTTCTTGCGTATCCCATATCTGCTGTTTGTGCTCCAAAAGTTACTGCATCTACAATAGTTCCATCAGCATAAGATAAAATACAATTCTCTCCACTCGCAGAAAACTTAAAATCGGCATGCAACCCATCATTTTCGTCTGTATCACTATCTGCCCAAACTACTAGATAAGAGTAAGGTTCAATGGTCGTTCCAGTTGGAAATTGCCATTTCAATAAATCAGTAGAAGAATCAGATGCATACAAATTATCCAAACTTAAAGTATTTGCAGTATTATTGTATAATTCAAACCAATCTTCGTACTTACCACTAAGATCTGTAACAGTAGCAGTGTTTGAAGCCATTATTTCATTTACTACCAATTCTTGATAAGCAATTGTAGGATATGTTGCATCGATACTATAATACTCATACTCTGCTCTAGCTGGAGAAAATGCGCCAATATTGGTGTTTTCAGCATAAATGTAATATTGAATAGCAGCATCATTTACAGGTATTGAAACGCCATATACATTATCATTTGCAGAACCATCGTCATGCGCTCCATCATCGTACATTAGTACTTTAACAAAAACAGCATTCTTACTGGAGCGGTATCCTAAGTAAACAGACGTAGTAGTTGTGTTCGTAACATTGGCAGTTATTGAAACGGTGCCACCAATAGCAGGACTTGTATTTAAAGGTGTAACACTTGTAATACTTGGTTGTGTATTTGTAAAGTCGCTTAAAGCCGTTAAATAGGTGTTTCTTGCCGACATTAAAGCTGTAATTCCAGGCGCTGTATTGTTTGTTACACTTATATCTGTACTAGCCAAATTAGCACTCATATTTGAAACGGATTGGTAACTAAATAGGTTAGTATCTGCTGTTACGGCATCGGTAATAAGTGTTTGAAATGCTTGGGCATCTGTTAAGTAATATTCGCTACCACTGTTTGAAAGCACTTCTGTTAAAATCGTTTTATAATGTGCTAAATATCTCTTTTTATAGCTAGGAATAGCCAGAAATTTATTGACTAAAGGCCATGCCGTTTCAGACGCATGTAATGTATGCGAAAGTGTCTTTTTTGATGCCGTTGTTAAAGTTGAACCTCCAGGGCCTCCAGTACTAGAACCTGTACTACCATATACTCCAAAACTCATATTCAAATCCCAAACAATAGGGTTGAATTGTCCATTATCAGATTTGTATAAATAATAATTCTGTTTGAATTGTCCAATATAACTATCTAGATTCACAAAAACATTATCAAAGGCAAGCATCCAAAGTGCTCTGTCAACATCTAAAACAGCTTCAATATTTGCAGTGTTAGTTGAAGTGGTAGTCGATAAATTATAAGTTAACGCAATTAAATCATCCCAACCCTCTTCAGATTTCATCTCATAAGCCGATTCATAACTTGTACTATTTGTACCTAAATATGCCAAATTTGGCAAATTAGTTGATTGTGGAGTAGCTCCATCTGGAGGACTACAATCAAAAAAAGCATTTGTTTTAGAACCAAAACGACTATCTACAAATTTTTTAGAAATAGACTCTACGTTAGTATAAAGTCCTAAATAAGTTCCATTTACATAAACCTTTGCGTAATTTGCCAAAGGTACATCCATATAATTACCTAAAACTTTATATCCCAATGTCTCTCTTATCATGGATGGGTCAAAAATCATATTATTTAATTTGATGTCTGTGTAACCTTGATAATCTTGATCTACATAGGTATCCAATTCTAAATGCCATGGATTTTTTGCATTACTGGCACTGTAAGAACTATTGCCTTTATATTTTGCCCCAACCGTACTAAAAACGGTTCCGTTAATCGAAACTGACTGCGCTTCAATATATTCATCTGTAGATTCGGCTGCATCTAATAAGGCATCCCAATTACTTGCGGCAAAAGTAATTTCGATGGTTTGTATTGTTTCTAAATCGTAAAAAGATTGCCCAATTGTTAAGTTAATACTTAAAATAGCAAACAGAAATGTAATTTTTTTCATGGTTATAATGTTAAGTTTCACTATTTAGATGCTAAAAAAAAATAAAACTTGCGGTGTAACTTAATAAAAAATGGAATCAAAAAAAATGCTACCGAACTAAGACTCTTCATATATCCTTTTGAATGAATAGATCGATGTAAAATAAAAAAGCTAAAAGTTTTCACTTTTAGCTTTATAATAACCTAAATAGGTTGAAATTTAAAACATTTAATTAAAGTTTTGAGAGTTAACTTCAATTATATTGTGTTTTAAAAATATCTATTAATACATCTGGCGGCACTATTTTATTTGGAAAACTTTCCATTAAATATAAAACCTTGGTAATGGACTCATGACTTAAGCCCATTCTTAACCCGAAGTTATATAGTTTTATAACACTTTTTGAATTGTTATCTCCTTGATTTTCAATATTCATTAATAACACCAATCTGTGAAATTGAACAATACGTTCGCTATGCGATTTTAAATGAATATAGTTAATAGGATTTTCAATTAAATAATCGAAATCCTCTCGTGATATTTCAAGTTGTTTGGCTACACCTAATAAAAAATTATATTCCATATGCTTTATATCTTTGTCGTACTTAGCAAAAGCTATCATTTCAGACAAGAGACTTAGTTTTTCTACTCTATTAATCATGTCTTGAGGGATTAATTAATTAATTAATAATATAAAGATACACACAAGAGTAATTTAATAATCGTGGATATTATGTAACTTATCGAAAACACAGGCGTAGTTGGTCGTGAATTTTATTTATTTCATCATTAAAAACTAAAATCACCCATGACAAAGCCTGTTTTTTTTATCAAAAAATAAAAATTAAAAAACAAAAATTAAACATTTAATTTACTGATTAACAATATGTTATAAATTTACAAATTACATTAAGTTAAATGAAGTTTAATAAATTTTTAAGTATCTTTACAAAAAAACATAAAAACGCTAGAAAAGCATCCGCCTCATTGCATTATCGATAAACGGTAGCTTTTATTTAAGTGAAAATAAAAAATATGACAAACAACGATATATTAAAAAAACTACGTGTTGCTTTAAAGTTAAGGGATGATGATATTGTTAAGATTTTAGAACTTGTAGATTTTAGAATTTCCAAAAGTGAATTAGGCGCTTTTTTTAGAAATGAAGACCACCCAAAATATATGGAATGTGGCGACCAAATTTTACGAAACTTTTTAAACGGTTTGGTTATTCACTTACGTGGACCGATGCCTCCTAAAAACTCAACCTCCAAAAAAGAAAAAATTCCAAATCCCCAAGCAGGAACTGAACAAGGCGAAGCTTCCGCGAAAGCGATACCAAAAAAATTTATAAAGAAGAAGAGTTTATTACATTCTAAAACAAACAAAAAGAGCAACGATTAACGTTGCTCTTTTTGTTTTATATAACCCTTTGGGTGTAGTAATTAATGAAAATCAGTTTTTATTTGAAACTCATAAGTCAATTAGAACCTAAATGTCAGTCTGAGCTTGTCGAAGACTTTAAAAAAAGAAACATTTCGACAAGCTCAATGTGACTATTATTACAAAATTGGCTTTTTAGAATAATTATCCAACAAGTATATACAATATACCTACAAGGTTTTTTAAAACCTTGTAGGATATAAATTATGAAGCTAGTACTTGTTGTACTTTATCGGCCGCTTCCTGAAATTCGGTTGCACTCATTACATCCAAACCAGAATTATCAATTAACTCTTTTGCAATATCTGCATTGGTTCCTTGTAAACGCACAATAATTGGCACATTAATAGTTCCCATGTTTTTGTAAGCGTCAATAACACCTTGTGCTACACGATCGCAACGTACAATGCCACCAAAAATATTAATTAAAATAGCTTTTACAGCTGGATCTTTTAATATGATTTTAAATGCTGCTTCCACACGAGCTGCATCAGCAGTACCACCAACATCTAAAAAGTTTGCTGGCTCACCACCTGCTTGTTTTATTAAATCCATAGTTGCCATGGCTAAACCAGCTCCATTAACCATACAGCCAACATTTCCATCTAAATCTACATAATTTAAGCCTAAGGCTCCAGCTTCAACTTCAATAGCGCTTTCTTCACGTACATCACGTAAATCAACATAGTTTTTATGTCTGAAAAGTGAATTATCGTCAATGGTTACTTTAGCATCCACTGCCAGTATTTTATTATCACTTGTTTTTAAAACCGGATTGATTTCAAATAAAGAAGAATCAGATTTTACATAAGCAGTATATAGATTGGTAACAAACTTTGTCATTTCTTTAAAAGCGTTACCAGATAAACCTAAATTAAAAGAAATGCGTCGTGTTTGAAAAGGTAAAATACCTACGGTCGGATCAATTTCTTCAGTAAAAATTAAATGAGGTGTTTCTTCTGCAACTGTTTCAATATCCATACCACCTTCAGTAGAATACATGATCATATTACGTCCTGTTCCTCTGTTTAAGAGTACAGACATATAGAATTCACTTGTCTCACTTTCTCCTGGATAATAAACATCTTCAGCTATTAAGACTTGATGAACTTTTTTACCCGCCGCCGATGTTTGAGGTGTAATAAGGTTCATTCCTATTATTTGTCCAGAGATATCTTCTACTTCCTTAAGGTTTTTAGCAAGTTTTACACCGCCACCTTTACCACGTCCACCTGCATGTACTTGTGCTTTTATAACATACCAACTCGTACCTGTCTCAGCGCTTAGTTGTTTTGCAGCAGTTACTGCCTCTTGTGCACTTTGAGCAACAATACCACGCTGGATACGCACGCCAAAGCTGCTTAATATTTCTTTACCTTGATATTCGTGTAAATTCATAATTTGCTAAATAGTTTAAGATGCGCAAATGTAGTAATTAATTGATAATTGACAATTATCAATTGACAATTGTTAATTGATTAAGTTGTATTGTTATATAATTAACAATTTGTTTAATTTGTTTAATTTTTGATTTATTTCTTTTATATTAAATCTAAAGAAATATCTTTGACGAAAATTTTAAAATTATGTTGGAAAATCAATTGCTGAAAATTGCACAAGATTTTGGGAGCCCGGTATACGTTTATGATGCCGAAAAAATTGAATATCAATACAAGAGATTAACGAATGCTTTTAAAAACGTTAAGCATCTTAAGATAAATTATGCCGTAAAAGCATTATCAAATATATCCATATTAAAGCTGTTTAACACCTTAGGTTCTGGTATTGATACCGTTTCAATTCAAGAAGTTCAATTAGGTTTAGCAGCAGGATTTACTCCAGAACAAATAATTTTTACACCAAATGGTGTTTCTTTAAATGAAATTGAAGAAGCTGCCAAATTGGGTGTTAAAATTAATATTGATAACCTTTCCATATTAGAACAGTTTGGTACAAAGCACCCAAAAACACCGGTTTGTATTCGTATTAACCCGCATGTTATGGCTGGTGGAAATGCTAATATTTCAGTGGGTCATATCGATTCTAAATTCGGAATTTCTATACATCAAATACCTCACATTTTACGTATTGTTGAAAATACTAAAATGACTATTAATGGTATTCACATGCATACAGGTAGCGATATTTTAGATATTGAAGTGTTCCTTTATGCCAGTGAAATTTTGTTTGAAACGGCCAAACAATTTAAAAATTTAGATTTTATTGATTTTGGTTCTGGTTTTAAAGTACCTTACAAATTAGGTGATATTGAAACCAATATTGAAGAATTAGGTGAAAAATTATCGGCTAAATTCAATGCATTTTGCAAAGAATATGGTAAAGATTTAACCTTAGCTTTTGAACCTGGTAAATTTTTAGTGAGCGAATCAGGAAGGTTTTTAACAAAAGTAAATGCCATTAAACAAACCACCTCAACTGTTTTTGCACAGGTAGATTCTGGTTTTAATCATTTAATACGCCCTATGTTTTATGGGTCGCACCACGATATTATCAATATTTCCAACCCAAAAGGACGCGAGCGTTTTTACACAGTTGTAGGTTATATTTGTGAAACGGATACCTTTGGTAACAACCGTAGAATTAATGAAATTAACGAAGGTGATGTGTTATGCTTTAAAAATGCAGGCGCTTACTGCTTTTCTATGGCGAGCAACTATAACTCAAGATTCCGTCCTGCGGAAGTACTATGGTACAACAATGAAGCCCATTTAATAAGAAAAAGAGAAACATTTGATGATATTATTAATAATCAAATAGAAGTAAATTTTGCTAGTAAAAAAGAAAAACAATTGGTTAAATAACCTTTACCAACTAAACCTTTTTTTTTTAATGCTCAACAATTGTTGAGCATTTTTTTATTATATAATATATTACATTAATAATATGCAATTAATTTGTTAAATTTCAATATTTTCTTTAATATTATATAAATTTTCACCCTAAGTCTTTTTTTTTAATAGCAATAAATAAAAAAGACCCATATGTTTCACGCACTCTCAACACGATCCCCCAAGTTATCTTTAAGTTGTTTTAACGTATATGTGTTTAATATTCAAATACTTATACAATGAAAACCAATGAACCCGTAAAGATATTGATTGTTGAAGACGAAATGATTATCGCAGCAAACATGTCGTTGCAACTTACTACGCTTGGTTACGAGATTACGGGCATTTTACTAAAAGGAGAAGAAGCCTTAATACACATAAAAGAAAATAAACCTGATATAATTTTACTGGATATTCAATTAAAAGGTACGCTTGATGGTATAGAAACCGCTCAAATAATTCAGCAAGACTACAATATTCCTATTATATATGTAACTGCAAATTCGGATGATGCACATTTTAATAAAGCTAAAACCACAAATCCTTATGGCTTCATTTCTAAACCTTTTAAAAAGCAAGATTTACAACGCACTATCGAATTAGCCATTAATAGATTTTATACTGAAATTGAATCGGAAATTGAACCTACTGAAGAAGATGAAACCTTACCGTTTATTTTAAGCGATTGCATTTTTGTACGCCACCAAGACAAAATGGTAAAAGTGCAAATTGCTGATATTCTTTATATTGAAGCCGAACGAAACTATTCTCGTATTCACTCTAAAAATAAAGAATACTTATTGGTGGTAACACTCAAAGATTTGGAAGACAAACTCCCTAACAATCATTTTTTGCGCATACACAGGTCGTTCATTGTTAACCTTTCTCAAATAGATGAAATTGCTACATCGCATATTGTTATTTCAAAAAAAGCGATTCCCATAAGCTCAGATTCAAAAAAACAATTGCTTCAACATATTCAAAAAGTATAAAGTATTTATGAAAAAACTGGTATTCATTTTTATTTTGTGCTCGTTTTACGTGTATAGTCAAGATAATAATATGGAAGTTTTACAACAAAAGCTTCATTCTGAAAAACAAGCCACCAAAAAACTGGAACTCATAAATGAGATGGTTGCCATCGCTTTTAATCAGAATATTGCTGAAGCTTTAAAATACGCAAAACAAGGTGTAAAACTATCAGAAGAAAGCAACGATAAAAACTGGCAACCCAAATTTTACGAAATGCAAGGTAGAATGCATGCTAATTTATTAGAATTAGACTCTGCGTCCCTTTTCTTCAATAAAGCCATAAAAGGTTATGAAGCCGTGAAAAACGAACGAGGAAAAGCAACAACACTTTTCAAATTATCTTGGGTTGATAAGAAAAAAGGCGATTTAGAACAGGCATTACAAAAAGACCTTTCTGCTTTAAAAATTATGGAAACCTTAAAAGACAAGGAAGGTATTTGTGATGCTTTAACGCGAGTTTCAGAAGATTTAACTCGTCAAAACCGATTAACAGAAGCTTTGGAATATGCCGAAAAAGCCATTGCTATTGCGGAAAAACATAATTTAATTTCAGAAAAATTCTTCGTTAATTTTAATGCTGCCAATGTGGCTATGGCTAAAAGTAATTATGAGCAATCGTTGGCATATTACAATAAAGCACTAGCCATTTGTAAAGAACAAAACTTGGGTTTAGCAACCGAAGCCGATGTAACGAACGGCATTGGAAACGCATTAAAACGTTTAGGTAAATATCCTGAAGCTTTAGAAAGTTACAAACGCTGTTTAGCATTAGCAACTGCCGCCAATTACCCAAATGCTATTTCTACAGTAGCCGCTAATTTAGGTGAAGTTAATATGCTGTTGGGCAATTATAAAGAGGCTTTAAGCTATCAATTAGAAACCGTAAAATTACAAGAAAACAATAACGATGTATCCAATTTAATTGAAAACTACAACCATGTAAGTACTATTTACAATAAATTGGGTAATTATGAATTGGCATTAAACTACAAACAAAAAGCTTATTCGTTAAGAGACAGCATAGCTTCCATTGAAAGTGATGCAAAAATGTCGGAGCTTTTAACCCAATATGAAACCAATAAAAAGGAGGAAACCATTGCAAATCAGGAAGATAAAATTTCACAACAAAAACTCATTCAAACATTAAGTTTTGGTTTGCTTGCCCTATTAATTGGTTTGCTTATTTTTGGTTTTATTGGTTATCGAGACCGAAGTAGAGCAAATAAACTACTGGCTTCAAAAAATTCTGAAATTGAATTATTATTAAAAGAAGTACATCACAGAGTTAAAAATAACTTAGAAATTGTTTCTAGTTTACTTGCACTTCAATCAGCCCAAATAAAAGACCCTAATACCAAAGAAGCCATTGTTGAAAGTCAGAATCGCGTTAATTCCATCGGCATTGTTCATCAAAAATTATACAAAGGCAGCAATTTGGGTGCTATTGAAATGAAAGATTATGTATTAAATTTAAGTGAAACCATTCTCGACAGTTTTGGTGCTGAAAATAAAGTGCATTTAAATTTAGCCATGAACACTCTTGATTTGGATATAGACACCGCTGTTCCTTTAGGATTGATTATCAACGAATTATTAACCAATACCGTTAAATACGCATTCCCTGATAACAACACAGGCACCATTACCATAAAACTAGAAAAACAAACCAATAATATGTTGCATCTTGAAGTTGCAGATAATGGTATTGGAAAATCAGGTATCACTCAAGGTACAGGTTTTGGTTCGCAGTTAATTTCATTACTAACTCGTCAATTGAATGGTACGATGACGGAAGATTATTCAAACGGAACTTCCTTTGTATTCAACTTTCAGTTAAGCTAATCTGCTTAAAAACCATTTATATATTTAATTATCAACCATTTAAACCGTCCGATAACTAAAACATAGGTTTCGGACATTATTACACCCGCTTCGTCCTATATCGGTTTCATTTACAAATGATTATCAATAGCTTAGGGTTATTAATTAACCATTTAAACGCTATTATCATGAAAATTTTGAAAAACACATTGTTCGGCATCTTGTTACTATGTATGATAACATTAGTGGCGAATGCACAAAACCAAGCGTATTGGGTACACACCGACTACGTAAAACCCGCCAAGCAAAATGACTATGAAAAAGTATGTAAAGATTTTGTTGAAGCCTGCAAAAAACACGACCTTAAAGATGCCGATTGGGCATCAATAAGAATTGATGATGGTAGGTATCTAACCATTGCTCCTATTAAAAATATGGCTGATTTTGATGCCAACCCATTAGAGCCACTTGCTGAAAAAATGGGCAAAGAAAACTTTTCTGCCTTGTTTGAACGCTTTAACACATGCTACGATAAGCACACAGATTATGTTATCCATTTAAACGCTGACCTATCTTACATGCCTAACGGAATGAATGTGAGTACCCCTAATCAAGATTATAGAAAGTACCATTTCTTTTATGTAACGCCCTCAACTTCCAAAATAGTTTCAGAAAAAATAAAAGCAATAAAAGAATTCTACGCAAAAAAGGGACTCAAAGAACAATTTAGAATTTATCACAGCGGATTTGGTTCACCTGAAGAATTCTACGTTGCCGTGCTTTCAGCTAAAGATGCTCAAGATTATATAAAAACAAGTAATGAAGCAGAAGCGCAATACGGCGAAGAAGGCAAAAAACTGTTTGATGCGCTATTTAGTTCAATTTCTAGATATGAAACCAAATCTGGGGAAATGCGCCCCGATTTAGGCTACGTAGCAAAAAATAATTAACCAACCATAACAGACAGTTTTAGCATCAACTAAATGCAATAAAACATGTCATTTATAATTAAAAAAAGAATTAGTCACTCTTTAATTATTTGTTATGCTGTCTGTTTCTATTCCCCAAATATTACCTACTTAATTTTTTGTTAGAGTTAGAAGTACTAATACACTCCTTTTTTAAAGGGGTAAAAATTATTTCAAATGAAAAAAGCAGGCATCATAGGTGGTTCTGGTTTTATAGGCAGTTATATAACCAAGCAATTTCTAGACCATGGGTTTCAAGTAAAAGTTTCGACCACCGATATTACCGAGAAAGACAAATACGAACATTTAATGGTTTTTAACCATTCGGAAAATCTTTATATAAGTGAATTAAACGTAACAGATAAAATTGCTTTAAAAGATTTTGTAAGCGATTGCGACGTGGTAATTCATAGTGGAACTCCTTTCATTTTAGATGTAGAAGACCCAAAAACCCAATTGTTCGACCCTACAATTAAGGGCACCGAAAATTTTCTGGAAGTAATAAATAACACACCTA
The DNA here is from genome assembly GCF_004341235.1 of Mariniflexile fucanivorans. Lineage (GTDB taxonomy): Bacteria > Bacteroidota > Bacteroidia > Flavobacteriales > Flavobacteriaceae > Mariniflexile > Mariniflexile fucanivorans. The sequence continues at coordinate 182,733 of NZ_SLUP01000004.1, read as the reverse complement.
GTATTGAAAAAGTAGTTTTTATAGCATCAGTTGCTGCTTATAATACCAATTTTCCGTTTCCAGCAGGAACAAAAAGTTTTACAGATACTTTTGATGAAACAGAGGTGAAATTCACAAGTACCGAGAGCCACCCGTATGCACAAGCTAAATTCATAGCCAATGAAACGGTAGAAAATTTCATTAAAAATAATACTGATTTACATTTTGAAATCAGCTCCGTTTCCCCAGTCATGGTTATTGGTAACGCTTTATCTGAAAGAGAAGATTCTACATCAGGCAGTATTCAATATTTAATTAAAAACAATATAGCTCCCAACGATTTCATGAAAGCTGTATTTGATAATAATGTGCCATTTGCCATGGTAACTGTTGAAGATGTGGCCCTTGCTACTTACAAAACCGCAACTACAAAAGGGTTACATGGCAAAAATTATTTATTAAGTAGCGAAACCTATAAAGCATCAGACATTCAAGCAATGCTTAACAACAAAAATCCAAAAGAAAAACTGAGCATTATTTACAAAAATGATTTAGCAAAAAACGATTTAAACATACAGTTTAAACCCATAAAAGAAACATTAAATAATTACTCAACTTAAAACCAAAAATCAAATGAAAACAAAAACATTATTATTCGTACTCGCTTTTATAAGCACAACATGCCTTTTTGCACAGAAAAAAACAAACGGCACGGTTTACATCGATCATCCTGCACTTACAATTGTAGAAGATATGACTAAAGCTTTTGTAGCTGGAGATTCTACCAAAGTAGCCAGTTATTTGGCAGATGATTTTAAATCCTATAATGGCGTGGGCACAAGAACCAACGACAAAGGACAAGACAAAGCCTCCTTTTTAAGTGGTGTAAAAGGTTGGAACGATGCGCTCGATTATTTTACCATTACGCGTACAAAAGGTGCCTACCCAGATGCTATTGAATATAAAAAAGACAACGATAAAGATGTAGTTTGGGTACAAACTTGGGAAGACTTAAAAGGGGTGCACAAAAAAACAGGCGTAAAAATTAATATGCCAGTACATAGGCTTTATGTGGTAAACAAAAACAATAAAATACAAACTTCTATAAGCTACAACAACGAAAGTATTTTTGATGAAATTGGCGCGAGTTATGGTAACAGAACCAACGGTAAAATTTATAACCACCACGACAATATCAATACCGTTAGAAAACTAACATACGCTTATGAAAATGGAGATCTTGAAACAACCATGAGCTTTTATAGTGATGACGCCAGGTTTAATGACATTAATGATGAATTTGGAACATCGCATACAAAAGCCGAAACAAAAGCAAATTGGGCAAAATTTTTAAAAGATTATGAAATTGTAAGCATCGATATGATTGGTTATCCAGATTATTTAGAATATGAAATGGGCGATGGCCGTGAAGTACTATCATGGTGGAATTATCATTTAATTCGTAAATCGGATAAAAAAGCGATTTCAGTTCCGTTTCATTTTAGCGATAGCTTTGATGCCGATGGTAAAATAGTGGCTGAAATGGCTTATTATAGCCCAACATTACTAACTGCTAAATAATGATTTTTCAATTTAAAGAGATTGTCTAAAAAACCTAAATTATTCATTTATTAGGAATCCACCCCACCGTTAATTGTGGGGAGCATTCAAGGTGACATGATTTATGTTATTCAAAAAAAAAAAGATTATCAGTAAAATATCATAAAAACAGCTTTTTGTAACTATTTCTTTATAAAGCAACTATATAAAAATTTATTTTTTCTGCGTAAATATGCAAAATCAGCTGGATAATAAAACAATATTGAATTGTAAAATTATCCTGCTAATTTCACAGATAATCTCAGTTTTTTTCACTATAGGAAAACGGATATTCAATAAAAAACTTTAAAATTGAATTTTTTACGTCGAACTCACGTTAAAGAAAAATATTTAATAAGTAATAAAGCTAGATTTTAAAATAATTTCTATCAATAAACAAAAGCGTTTCATCCAATTAACTATTTTGGATGAAACGCTTTTTATGTTTTATATCTAAAACTATTTCTTTATAAATTTTTTAATCACAACGCCTTTATCGGTTGTAATGGATGCAAAAAACAACCCAGATTTTAATTGATTTACAGGTATTGAAGATTCATTAGTATCTACTTTTAAAACAATTTTACCTAAAACATCTAAAATAGTGATACGTTGTATTTTAATATTATTACTTACGTTAAGTCTAAGAACCTCCTGCACAGGATTACTAACTAAACTTAGGTCAGAATTTGAAATATGAAACTTATCATTACTTAACGGATTGTTGTATAACCGTTCCATGATGGTGGTATCTATACCCGCATCAGAAACTTCTAAATGGTTTGTTCTAAATATAAGATTAGTGCTATTAGCATCATAATAAAAGTAAGATGTTAAAGTGCCTGATGCTGTAATTGGTGGAAATGTAATATTGAGAGATAAGTTTTGAACCATTTTTAATCTTGTAACAGCCCCATCAAAAGCACCCACTTTTAAAGTTCCGTAGGCATCAACACTAACAACTATATTACTACTATTAGCCACAGTCCCAGAAACACCTCCGCCACTAAATGTTCCAGAAACAGTATCTGAATTCGAATAGTTATAACTTAAAGGAAAGGTACCTATGATACCATAATTAGAAAAATTTAATTCAAATCCTTCTAATTTTTCAGATATAATAGATGTTGCTCCAGAAGTATTGAGCACAATTTCAGCTATTAAAGTTGAACCTTCTTTTGTTTGAATGGTTGAAGAAGAATAAGTATCTGAATAAATAGTTGAAGTATCTGATAGACCTGTAAAATCCCATGATGCATTTGCACCTGTTGGGGATTGATTTATAGTGCCTGTTACCCTTACAAATTGTGAACCTGTAGCACTTTGAAATTGTTCAATGGCTGTTTGCGAATAACCTAGCATAGTTACAAATAATGCTAATAAAAGTAATTTTGTTTTCATATGAGATTGTTTTATAAGTTATAATATACACAAAGCTAATTAACAGAAAAATAGATTCCGAATTTATCGGCTATTTGGTGCAATATATCGGATTTAAAAAAAAGTTCCTGAACCAAATTATTTTAAGATTAATAAACCCAGATGTTCAAAATATTATAAAACTAGATCGAAATAGATTTTAACAGGAAGAAATAAATTATGATTAGTTGAATCTTCAATAAGTCGTACTCTAAACTATTCTTTAATTTTCCCACTAAAAAGATTAACCTTCGAATTAAAGTGATTTCCAGAAGAACGACGCAATAAAACCACTTGCCCACAATGCCACAACGCATCAGAAATAGGGCCGTTAATGATATTCCAAAAAGGCACTGCTGAATCTTCTAATTTAAAAGGTGCTTTTGTACTTCTTAATGCATCTGAAACCAACTTCAAATTTAATAATGTTTGTTTTCGTAAGCCTTCAAAATTGAGTTTCTCTTTATTATCATCTTTATTATCAGTTAAAACATTATTTCTAATAACTTTAGATAAGCCGTAAATATGTTCGATCGTTTCAGAAGTTGCCCTAGCAGATTCACTTGGTTTATAATTTAAATCTTCAGTAAGTAACCCCTCAGTAGCCCAATAATAGCGAAATCCTAAACCATCAATCATTCTAGCTGCTACAGAATTTGCAGTATATGATTCAGAATATTCAGGAATTTCATAATAAGGTAATTTTTCTTCAGATTGAGCCATTGTAATTATTGAATTGATTAGAGCAAAAACAAATATGAGGTGTTTCATTCTAGAGTTTTTGGTTTTTGGTTTTTGGTTTTTGGTTTTTGGTTGTTGGTTTTGGGTTTTGGGTTTTGGGTTTTGGGTTTTGGGTTTTGGGTTTTGGGTTTTAAGGTGTTAATTGTCAATTGTTAATTGTCACTTGTCATTTATTTAACTCCATATTTATCAAACAGATATACTAAAGAAGCCATTGTTGCTGCACCTAATTCCAGCTCACGTTTATTAACGGCATCAAAAGTATCATTGCTTGCATGATGATGATTGAAATACCGTTGAGAATCTGGACGTAAACCTGCCAAAACATTTGTTTTAGTTTTTAATGGACTCACATCGGCACCACTTCCACCCTTTTCAAAATAATGAATTAAGTACGGTTTAAATAGTTGTTGCCAACTTAAAACCTGATTGTAATTGGCATCATTACAATCGAAACTAAAACCACGTGGTGTAAAACCACCAGCATCACTTTCGAGAGCAAACACATGATTTTCATTTTTTTGTTTGGCTTCTTCGGCGTATTTATTACCACCCCGTAAACCGTTTTCTTCATTCATAAATAATACCACACGAATACTGCGTTTTGGTTTAATTCCAGATTCTTTTAACAATCGTAATACATCCATAGATTGTACAACACCAGCGCCATCATCATGCGAACCATCACCTAAATCCCAGGAATCTAAATGACCACCGACAACCATATACTCGCTTGGAAACTGGCTGCCCGTAATTTCACCAATTACGTTATACGATTGCACATCGGCTAATTGTTTGCAATTTTGTTTAAAGTAGAGTTTTATGTTTTTATCCAATTGCAGCATGGTGCTTAATACTTCGGCATCATTGGTACTTATGGCTGCTGCAGGAATTCGTTTTTCAACAGGCATATCATCATACGTCATACTTCCTGTATGTGGCAAATCGTCTAAACGTAAATTCATAGACCTTACAATAACACCAATGGCGCCATATTTTGAAGCTTCAACGGCACCTTTATATCTTTGGTTTACACAACCACCATACGCATTAAACGTTTCAATTAAATCGGGTTGCATCGGGCGATTATAGAATACAATTTTCCCTTCAACATTCGCTTTTCCCAAAGTTTCTAATTCTTCAAAGTTTTTAACTTCAACAATATTTGCTTTAATTCCTAGAGATGGGGTTGCTACCGAACCGCCCAAGGCACAAATATTTACTGTATTGGTTTTACCTGGAGCAGTTTCTATATACGCATATTCTTTTGCACCTCGAACCCAACGTGGTACCATAACGGGTTGTAACCAAACTTTATCTAAACCTAATTTTTCGAGTTCTTCTTTTGTATAAGTTACAGCTCTTTCAGCTCCCAACGAACCTGATAAACGGCTGCCTATTTGGATTGATAAATGATTTAGCCAATCGTAACTTTTTCCGTTGGTTAAAGATGTGGTGTATATTTTTTTTAAAACAGCTTCGTCGGTTTGGGCATTTAATCCTATTGAAATAAAAAAACAGCATAGTACTGTTGCAACTTTTATCATAATATTGTTGAATTTTGAGTTAAAAATAGTATTTATAAAAGGGAGACTTCTAAAAGAAATCATAAAAAACATTTCAAAAACAATAAAGTTTACTCGTTTTCCAGCTCCTGCTTATACATAGACATGTTTGCTTTTATTTTATCGTCTAACTCGGGTTCTTGAATATCGGTATATTTTTTCAAGGTATCATGCATTATTTTAGCCACCATGTAACGCGCTGTATCTTTATCATCGGCAGGAATGGTATACCAAGGTGCGTACGGTTTCGAGGTGCGGTTAATGGCATCTTCATAGCATGTTTGGTAATCATCCCAGAGTTTGCGTTCTTTTAAATCGCCCGGAGAAAATTTCCAATTTTTCTCTTGTTTTTCTAAACGACGAAGCAAACGGTATTTTTGTTCGTCTTTAGAAAGGTTTAAAAAGAATTTGAAAATGATGGTACCATTTTCGGCTATATGCTTTTCAAAATTATTTATTTGTTCAAAACGTTTATTCCAAAAGGTATCATCAATATCTTCAACCGAATTAACCGAAGGTATATTTTCACCTAAAACATACTCAGGATGTACGCGCGTTACCAATACATTTTCGTAATGCGTTCTGTTAAAAACACCAAATTTTCCGCGTTGGGGAAGTGCTATATAGTGGCGCCACAAATAATCATGCCCCAGCTCCAAATCTGTTGGTACTTTAAAACTATGCACCACCACACCCCTAACATTAAATTCCTTAAAAACCTCACGTATTAAACTGTCTTTTCCAGAAGTATCCATGCCTTGTAAACATACCAAAACTGCATATTTATCGTGTGCATACATGGTGTCTTGAAGTTTTCCTAAATCTTCTCGTACATCTTTAAGCTTTTTATCTGCTTTTTTTATAACCACTTTTGTGTCTATATCTTTTAACGATATTGGCGCTGTAACTTTATATTTTTCAATCCATTTATCTTTCATAATTATCATTTTATTATAAACTTATATGCTATAAATATAGTAAATCTCATAATTTCGATGAATAACACTGCCATGTTTAATGTTTTTTGATACATTAGCAGCACCTATTTATGTACTAACCCCAAACTTATGAAACACTTTTACCTTTTTTTTATTTTTATTATTTCAATAACTGTTAACGGCCAAACGGTATGTGACGATGCCAACTATTATTTAGTGAGTGCCTACTCACATGTAAAATCATCTTACGATGCCAATAATATCAGCCATTTAAAGTATTATGCAAACAGATCGGTTGAGTCGTTAAAACTTTCAAAGAAACCTTTAACTGGTTGTGGCTGCGAAACTGCTTTGGAATTTACTGATAAAGCCATTATTTTATTAGCTAAAGTAGAAGATGCTAAAACGTATGAAGACGGACGGTTTTTTGTGAAACAAGGCAGGGATATTAGTAAAGAAAGTGTGATTGCTATTGAAAAATGTACTGCCGGCACCTCTACTTCAAGTACGGCAAATAACCAAATGCTTAACGATTTGGAAAAAGAACAGTTGAAACTGAAACAACAACAAGAAACCTTAAAGCTTAAGGAAGCTGAAATTAAAGGAAAGTTGGCAGAACAGAAAGAACAAGAAATACTTCTTAAAAAAGAACAGTTAATCTTGAATTATAAAACCCTTATCGCTTCGAATATTAAATCTTATAATGAAACTTTAAAAAGTTGTGATTGCAACCATAAAACCATCACAAATACTGATAATTTAGAAGACACTTCGAACAAAAGTATTGAAGACCTTAAACAATATTATGTGAATAATTTAAAGAGTTTAGCTTCAAATTATTTATCTGAATTAAATTCTTGTAACTAAGAAAATTTGGTTTAAAATGAGGCTATCTAAAAGTGTAGTTCTACGTCATTTCAAGAAACGAAGCGATCATTAAGTTATTGAAAATCAATAATCAGATTACTTCACTACGTTCGTAATGACGATTTATTTTAACTTTTTAGAAAGCCTTATTTTTTTTATTTACTAGCAAACATTTTTACATCTTGTTCGCTTACTTCGGTTCCACCTAATATAATTAAACGCTCTACTACATTACGAAGCTCTCGAATGTTGCCTGTCCAATCATAATCTTGCAGTAATTTAATGGCCTTATCTGAAAATGCTTTTTTCGATGTACCCTGTTCGCCTGCAATTTTTTCGGTAAAATGATTCACCAATAACGGAATATCATCACGCCTATCATTTAACGCAGGCACTTGTATTAAAATAACGGCTAATCGGTGGTATAAATCCTCACGAAACCTACCTTCTGCAATTTCTTTTTTTAAATCTTTATTGGTTGCCGCCACAACGCGCACATTCACTTTAATGTCTTTATCGCTACCTACACGCTGAATACGACTTTCTTGCAACGCTCGAAGTACTTTTGCTTGTGCTGGCAAACTCATATCGCCTATTTCATCTAAAAAAATAGTTCCTGAATTAGCTGCCTCAAATTTACCAGCTCTATCCTTTACAGCACTTGTAAACGCTCCTTTTACATGACCAAAGAGTTCACTTTCTATCAATTCGCTTGGTATGGCTGCACAGTTTACCTCAATCATGGGGCCATTGGCACGTTCGCTTTTTTGGTGTAACCAATGTGCTACCAACTCTTTTCCTGTTCCGTTGGGACCTGTAATGAGTACTCTAGCATCGGTTTGGGCTACTTTTTCAATAATATCTTTTATATGCGAAATAGCATCACTTTCACCAATCATTTCAAAATTTTTGCTCACTTTCTTTTTAAGCAATTTATTTTCAACAACCAGTTCTTTTTTATCTAATGCATTTCTAACGGTGTTTAAAAGTCGGTTTAAATCGGGCGGTTTCGATATATAATCAAACGCTCCCAAACGCATGGTATTTACTGCGGTATCTAAATCACCATGGCCAGAAATCATCACCATTGGGATTTCCGGTTTTATTTTCTTGGTAGCTTCCAACACCTCTACACCATCCATTTTTGGCATTTTTATATCGCAAAGAACTAAATCGTAGTCGTCGTTCTTTATTTTTCCAATACCAACCAATCCATCTTCGGCTTCTTCTACTTGGTACGATTCGTTTTCTTCTGAAAGAATTTTAACAAGCACACGTCTTATGGCTGCTTCGTCTTCAATTATTAAAATTTTTGGCATTTGCTTTTTTATTTAATCTTTACTTAAATTGGTATTAAATTCAGATTGTACTAATCTTAAACTAACACTTTGATTTGGTTTTTGAATAATATTAATATCGCGTTGCGGAAACGGAATACTAATATTATTTTCTCTAAATAATTTATCTATTTCAAATCGAACTTCACTTCTAATGGCATTGGCATTAAAACTATCGTGTATGGTAAAAACAACTTTAAAATCTAACGAACTTTCACCAAAATTTGTGAATCGCACTGCTATATCTTCTTTGTATAAAACTTCAGGAATTGAAGTTGCCGCTTGTATCAACAACTTTTTAACCAATTGCACATCGCTTCCATAGGCTACGCCCACTTCGACACTTTCTCTGGTATCCGAGCCATTTTGTGTCCAATTGTACAAACTGTTCTCTAAATACAAATGGTTTGGAATTATTAATACTTTATTATCTATGGTCACGGCTCTTGTAGTTCGCAACTTGATTTCTTCAACCCTTCCTATTTTTCCATCAATTTCAATAATATCACCCACATGCACCGTTTGATCTACCAAAATAAAAACACCCGATATAATATCTTGAAACAGTGTTTGAAGCGCCAAACCAATACCTATCATTAATGCCGCCGACGCAGCAAAAACGGCTGTTACATCTACACCTACACCGTTAAGCGTGATAAGTAAAATAAGCAGATATACCAACCACCTGAAATAGCCAAACACCACATTAAACTTACCTTTATCATCTTCTGGGAGTTTCCTTGTAATAATTTTTAAAACAAATCTTAATACCAAGGTGGTTACGAAAATAACTGTTATAATAATCAATACATCTTTTACGGAAATACTGATATCTTTAGTAAAATCGACATGTTGATTAAGGAATGTTAAAACATCCTTCCAAACGGAACTAGATTCGACTACTTTTTCTATTTTATTTAATTCTTGAACCATTTTAATATTTCATCCATTTTATCAACTCTTTGTAAGTTGGTTTTTTACCATACATTAAAATACCAACACGATATATTTTAGCCGCAAACCATACTGCAAACATAAAGGTAGCAATTAATATGAATAACGACACCAATTGTTGCCATAAAGGCACACCAAAGGGAATGCGCATTAACATCACTACCGGAGATGTGAACGGTATAAATGAAAACACTGTTGAAATGGTTCCATGAGGATCCTCAATAACCGTAAAAATACCAATATAAACCGCTAGCATTAAAGGCATTATAATTGGCAAAATGAATTGTTGCGTATCGGTTTCGCTATCTACCGCAGCACCTATAGCTGCATATAGCGAACTATATAGAAGATATCCGCATATAAAAAACAAAATGAATGCCACAATAAGGTTCATTAAAGGTAAACTTACTAAAGCCAATCTAAAAGATTCAAAATAAAAATTAAAGTCTGAACCTCCAGAACTCATTTGCATTATTTCCTGTTGCGGGATTCCTGAATTAGAAAAATTGACTCCCAATACTAGTGAAACCACCGTCATTAAAAGACCTCCAAAAACCAACCATATTATAAATTGTGTAAGACCAACTAATGAAGTGCCTATAATTTTACCCAACAAAAGCTGCACTGGTTTTACAGATGAAATAATAATTTCAATAATTCTACTTGTTTTTTCTTCAATAACACTGCGCATAATCATATTTCCATAAATTATTATGAACATAAAAAGCAAATACCCAGCAGCAATACCAAAGCCTAATTTGGCGAAATTATCAATTTTCGATATTTCTTCTCCTTCAAAACTTTCTTGTGCTATGTTGATGAGAACATTGGATGCTCTAATGGTTTCTAAATCTATACCTTCTTTTTGTAATTTTAAATTGGTTAGTTTATTTTCAAGTTTAGTTTCTAAATCTGAAATTAAAGTTAAGGATGGTGAGTCTTCTGAATAAAACTTAATATGATTTGAAATATCCTCAATAGTTTCAAACTTATCAACATAAAGTAACCCCGCAGAATTTGTTTCTTTTACTAATTTTTTAGCGTCGTTTAAAGACATATTTTCTAAAAAATTATATTTGGTTTTGTTAGTATTCTCAAAAACATCTTTAACCAAACCAGATGCATCTAAAACAGTAATAGTTCTAACTTTATCGTTGTTTAATTCTGAAAGGTAGGCAACCACCGAAATTAGTACAATCATGATAATTGGACTTAAAATAGTCATCACTATAAACGATTTGTTTCTAACTTTTGTTAAATATTCACGTTTAATTATAAGTGGCAAATGGTTCATTAGTTGCTGGGTTTTTGGTTATAGTTGTTGGGTCTTAACGATTACTCATTTTTTAATTATCAATTGTTAATTGTTAATTATTCTTTATGGTTTGAATAAAAATATCGTTTACGCTAGGTATTAATTCTACAAAATGAGTTACTTCACCTTTGGTAGTTAAATAACTTAATAAATCGTTTGGTTTATCGCCTTCTTTAAGTTTAATGCTTAGTTTTAAGTCGTTTTCCAAAGTTTTAAAATGAGCTAACGAGACATCGAATTTTTGTGATAAATCTGCTTTTAAAGCCTCCTTATTGTTAGAATGAATTCCAACTTCAAAGGTATTAATTTTGTACTGTCGCTTTATATCAACCAATTTACCTTCTAGTATTTTGTTCGATTTATGAATTAAAGCAATATCGTCGCACAACTCTTCAACCGATTCCATTCGGTGGGTTGAAAAAATAACCGTAGCACCATCTTCACGCAAACGCAAAATTTCATCTTTAATTAAATTGGCATTTATGGGGTCGAAACCAGAAAAAGGCTCATCAAAAATCAACAATTTAGGTTGATGCAATACCGTTACAACAAACTGTATTTTTTGCGCCATTCCTTTTGATAGTTCTTGTATTTTTTTGTTCCACCAATCGCCAATTTCTAAACGCTCGAACCAATATGTTAAGCGTTCTTTTGCTTCCGCTTTACTTAATCCTTTTAATTGTGCTAAATATAAGGCTTGTTCTCCCACCTTCATCGATTTATACAAACCACGTTCTTCTGGCAAATAGCCAATATCTTTAATATGAGATGCGTTTAGCAATGTACCATCTAAATGCACCGTACCAGAATCTGGCATGGTAATTTGATTTATAATACGTATTAAGGTTGTTTTCCCTGCGCCATTGGGCCCTAACAGTCCAAAAATACTGCCTTTAGGAACGGAAATAGATGCATTGTTAAGAGCTTTAAAGTTTCCGAAATTTTTAGAAACTTGGTTAACTTCCAATAAGTTATTCATTTATGCTTTTTATAAACTTGTAGTTTGTAAATATATTAAATGTTGTACGAGATGTTAAAGAATTATATTTAATTTATGAATATATCTTTTGAAGTCGCCACGAATACACGTATGTTTTTTGTTTGACATGAATACCAAAAAATGTTATCTAGTAAAGTGGCAAAGTGGCAAAGCTAATTAATTGATCAAATTTTATTAATATATGAACGAGACATTTAAATAAGGTCTTTTCAAACAAAAAATATTCGTATACTATAAGTCAATTATAATAAAAAACCTTTTGGAATTTGCTTAAAAACAAAACCCACCCTTAAAAAAGATTAAGGATGGGAAAAAAATTGCTATGAAAAAGAAAAATACCACTAACATAAATTAGTGATAAACCAAATATATGTCTTTTTTTTCTAAAAAACCCAAAAACTAAACAGGACTTTTAAAAAATTAATAGATACAATGTGGTTTTTTCTTTTATTCATAATATTATGAAAACATGTCTTTTACTTTTTCAAAAAACGATTTGTCTGAACTATCTGGTTTTGGCATAAAGTGCTCATCTTCTTGCATCGATTCGAAAAACTCACGCTGTTGTTTGTTTAACGTTTTTGGTGTCCACACATTCACATGCACTAATAAATCCCCTCTTCCATAACCATTTATACTCGGTATTCCTTTTCCGCGTAAACGTAAAATTTTACCAGATTGCACACCAGCTTCTACTTTTATACGCACTTTTCCTGTAACGGTATCAATTTCTTTTGAAGTTCCTAAAACAGCATCCGAATAGCTTATATACAAATCGTAATGTAAATTATCGCCTTCACGTTGCAGTTTTTCGTGTTGTTCTTCTTCTATAACAACAATAATATCGCCTGAAATACCATTTCCTGGAGCTTCATTTCCTTTTCCAGACACTTTAAGTTGCATCCCATCAACCACACCTGCTGGTATTTTTATAGAAACGGTTTCTTCTGAAACTTTTAACCCTTGTGCATCGGCATCGGCAGGTTTTTTATCTATAATTTGTCCTGCTCCACCACACACATTACAAGGTGCCGATGTTTGCATTCTTCCTAAAATAGTATTGGCAATACGGGTTACTTGCCCAGAACCATGGCAGGTTGTACAGGTTTTATAGGTAGTTCCTGGCGCTTGAACTTTACGCTTTACTTTTATTTTTTTCTCGACACCATTGGCAATTTCCTCTAAAGTAAGTTTTACTCGAATACGCAAATTACTCCCTTTAACCCTGCGTTGACCACCGCCACCGCCAAAACCAGAAAAGCCGCCACCAAAGCCGCCACCGCCAAAAATATCACCAAACTGACTGAATATGTCATCCATATTCATGCCACCGCCGCCAAAGCCACCGCCATTTTCAAAGGCTTGATGCCCGTATTGGTCGTAACGTGCTTTTTTGTTTTCGTCGCTTAAAACTTCATAAGCTTCAGCTGCTTCTTTAAATTTAGCTTCAGCTCCTTTATCATCAGGATTTTTATCTGGATGATGTTCTATTGCCTTTTTTCTGTACGCTTTCTTTATTTCGGCAGCACTAGCGCTTTTACTAATACCTAATACGTCGTAATAATCTTTTTTAGCCATATTCTATCCTAAATCCTTTCCAAAGGAAGGACTTTTTTAAATTAATATTTATTGTCCTATTACTACTTTAGGAAAACGAATTACTTTTTCGCCCAGTTTATACCCTTTTTCGACTACATCTATAACTTTTCCTTTTAAATTGGGTGTTGGTGCTGGTATTTGTGTAATAGCTTCGTGGTTATCGGCATTAAATGCTTCGCCTTTTTCAACAGCCACCACTTTAAGTCCTTTTTGCTCTAAAGTACCTACCAATTTATTGTAAATTAATAACACGCCTTTACGCAGCGCTTCAGCTTCTTTATCGTCGTCAATATGACTTAATGCGCGTTCAAAATCGTCCAAAACTGGCAGTAAGTTTTTCATAACATCTTCACTTGCTGTTGAAAACAACTCGATACGTTCTTTTGAAGTACGACGTTTATAATTTTCAAACTCAGCAAATAAACGTAAAAACTTGTCTTTTTCTTGCTTTAATTCACTTTGAAGTTTCTCTTCAACCGTTTGTTCTTCAACAACTTGCTCTTCAACTTCAGCCATTTCATTTTGAACAGCATCTAGTTGCTCCTTTTCTATATCGTTTGCTTTATCCTTTTTACTCATTGCTGTATCTTAATTTTATATAAATACTTAATTTGGTTGGCAAAAGTACTGCCATTATTGTGAAAATGTCATAATGTCATCAAAATATTTTTGTGTTTTTTGATTTTTGGATGTTGAATTTGTGGGAAATAAATGATAAATTTGTTTTACAGTTGATATAGTTAATTGAAGTGAACTATATCTTTGTGTTGCACATAATCAAAAATATCCTAATGGAAATTCCAAAATTTCACGAAACCTTTATGCCAATATTGAATGTCTTAGAAAATGGCGAAACACTCCAAACAAGAGACATGTATAAAAAGGTTATTGATCAATTTTATTCAGGACTGTCAAAAGAACAACTTGAAGAAAAAACAAAGAGCGGTGACATTCTGATAATTAATAGAATTGCTTGGGGTAAATCTTATCTGAAAAAGGGAGGATATATAGAATTCCCAAAAAGAGGATATGTTCAAATTACTGAAAAAGGTAAAAAACATAGTTCAACAAAATTAACATTGAGTCAGGTTGAAAATTCTGGAAGTTTTTTAGAATTCTATAATGAAGAAAGTCCGAAAAATGATTCAACACCTTTAAAAATATCAAATGCTTCACCACAAGATCTAATAGACGAAGGATTCTATTCGATAGATATTCAAGTCAAAGACGAATTACTTGAAAAACTTAAGACTATTGATCCTTTTTACTTTGAAAAAGTTATACTCATTCTTCTAAAAAAAATGGGATATGGGGACTTTGTAGAAACTTCAAAAACTGGTGATGGCGGAATTGATGGAATTATTAATGAAGACAAACTAGGTTTGGACAAAATTTACATACAAGCGAAAAGGTATGGCGAGAACAAAGTTCGCGAAAAGGATATTCGAAATTTTATCGGTGCAATGAGTGGAGACACTCAAAAAGGTGTATTCGTCACTACCACCAGTTTTGATATAGGCGCTATTAAAAAAGCAAATGATGCCCACCATACAATAATTTTAATTGATGGCATAAAACTGGTCGATTTATTGCACCAATACAATGTCGGAGTTCAAATTAAAACTGTTTATGAAGTTAAAGAACTTGATAATGATTTCTTTGACGGAGAATAATATATACAATGGCAAATAGATGGGGCATTCCCAAAGACGTAGAAAATTTTGTAAAAGAAAGGGATAAAAATTGCGTTTACTGTAGTATTAAATTCACTATAAATAATGAATCTCGAAAATCTAAGCCGACATGGGAACATATTATTAACGACATTAGAATAAATGGAATAGATAATATTTCTATTTGCTGTATGTCTTGTAATGCTAGTAAAGGAGCCAAACTTCTTGAGTATTGGCTGCAAAGTGACTATTGCAAAAAGAACAAAATCAATAAGGATACAATTGCCCCAGTTGTGAAAGAAGCAATAAAAAACCCACCCAAACTAAAGTAACTATGCACTAAATAATGTTCAAAGCATAGAAGTAGATTAATAAACTTCTTTACTAATTTTTAGCCACACGAATTCGTAATAATCAATGCGTTCAATAAACGATCATAAAAACTATTTATCGCGCAACAAGGACATGCAAGGCTTAATTCAAACCCATCCGCAAACTACCCCAACAAATCCTCCAAAGCAGGTTGTAAATGGTGGTATTCAAAATAAAAACCTTTATCTTCTATTTTTTTATTGCTTACACGCTGGCTATCAAATAGTAAGGTATGCATCTCGCCCAAAACCAGTTTCATCACAAACCGAGGAATATTTGGTAAAAACAAAGGTTTATCTAAAGTAATAGCAATGGTTTTTGTTAGCTCTTGGTTTGTAACAGGGTTTGGCGCCACCCCATTATACACGCCTGGTAATTGATGCTTTAACACGTATAAAAATAGTTGTGCTAAATCGGTAATATGTATCCAAGATTGCCATTGTTTTCCGTCTCCAAAAGGAGCTCCCAACCCAAATTTTACAGGTTTAACCATTTCTTTTAATGCGCCACCTTTGTTGGATAAAACCAATCCAATTCTGACTTTAGAAACTATAATATTTAAATTTGAAAAAGCATTAACCTCCTGTTCCCAAATTTGTACGACACTACTTAGAAATGAATTATCGAAATCTTTGAATGTTTCATCGTAATAATTAATCAATGAATCTGGATATATTCCAATAGCACTTGCTGAAACAACTTGTTTCACCTTGTGTTCAATCTTTTTTAAACTACTCACCAATAGCTGAGTAGTTTCTTTTCTGCTTGAAATAATTTCCTTTTTATATGAACTAGTCCATCGTTTTGATACCGTAGCACCTGCTAAATGAATAATAGCCTCTACACCATCAAAACAATTTAAATCAATTTCTTGTTGTTTGGGGTTCCAATAAAACCCATGTGTTTTATCAGATTGATTTATTTTAGATTTACTTGTTGTTAAATAATTTACCGTAATACCTTTAGTATGACAGTGTTTTACAATCTCTTGCCCAATAAGTCCCGTCGCTCCTGTAATTAAAACTTTCATGCTAATTTTTTTATTTAAAGTTACAAAACGATATGGTTAAAAACCATGGTTTTATATTAGGTTTAACAGAATTAATGTAAAAAGTCACAAAGAGACAAAGAAGCAAAGTTGCTAAGCAAAAACTCACCCAACCCTTTGGGTGTAATCAATCAAAATCAGTTTTTATTTGAAATTCATAAGCCAATTAGAACCCAAATGTCAGTCTGAGCTTGTCGAAGACTTTATAAAAAAACATTTCGACAAGCTCAATGTGACAATTAGTACAAAATTGACTTTTAATTATACCCAAAGGATTTAACCAATCATTTATAAACTAAAACTGTTTACTGTAACTGAAAACTGAGACTGTAAACTGCAACTATTTCGTAGCCCTCAGCATTTCACGTTTACCAGGTGGCCCAGGGAGTTTTTCAACCATAAAACCCACTGTTTGCATGGCGCGACGCACACTACCTTTTGCTGCGTAAGTTACTAAAACACCATTTTGTTTTAGGGCATCGTACATTTTCAGGAAGATAGTTTCAGTCCATAATTCAGGTTGAACACGCGCACCAAAAGCATCAAAATAAATAAGGTTGTATAAATTTTTATCTGTGATTTCAGAAAAGAACTTCTTTTGTTTGGTTAAAGAAAAAGTGTTTAAAACCGAATGTTTTTCATCCCAAGAAAAATCATGCATCCTTTTAAAAAGTGATTCTTTCTCCTCTGCTTTTAATTGTTTAGGGTAATTAAGTTGCAGAATTTCATTACTAACAACAGGATATCCTTCAACACCTGTATAATTAATTTCTATTCCTAATTTTTCAGATTCTAACAAGGTTATAAAAGCATTTAAACCTGTTCCGAAACCAATTTCAAGAATTGCTATTTGCTCTTTAACTTCTTTTACTTTGCCTGTGCTCGGGGTAACATTAGAACACGAATTGGTTTTTTCGCAAAAATGATGTAGCCCATGTTTTACAAATACATGATAAGCCTCCTGTATGGCACCGTGTTTAGAATGGTATTGTTCATCCCATTCTGGTAAGTGTATGGTTGATGAACCATCACCTGTTATAACTACTTCTCTCTCCAAATTTATTGTTTTAACAAAACCCCATCAGCCTCCAAAGAATAGGTTAGTTTTGGGCTTATAATACTTTCAATTTCGTTGTTTTTTACTCTATCTTTTATTTGCAAGAAATTAACAAGAATAAGCAAATGCATGTAAATAACACATTCTTCATTGCTTAATTTTAAATTTTTAAACGATTTGTTGTAAATATACCGCTTTTTTAAAAACGTTTTTACTTAAATTTGTAACATAAAATAACGAGATTTATGAGCGCAATAATCAATGACATAGAGATTATAAAAGCGAAAACTACCAAAATAAATGAGGTAGATTTTGACAACCTAACATTTGGCAAGGTATTTTCTGACCATATGCTTGAGTGCGATTTTAAAAACGGATCATGGCAAGCACCTAAAATTGTGCCTTACCAAGGAATTACTTTAGACCCATCGGCGAAAATTTTTCACTATGGTCAATCTGTTTTTGAAGGTATGAAAGCATATAAAGATGCTAATGAAGATGTCTGGTTATTTCGTCCGTTAGAAAATTTCAAACGCTTGAACATTTCATCCAAACGTTTAGCAATTCCTGAATTGCCAGAAAGCTATTTTATGGAAGGTTTAAAAGCTTTATTGGAAGTTGATAAAAACTGGATTCCTACTAAAGAAGGTAGTTCTTTATACATTCGGCCGTTTGTATTTGCATCTGGAAAAGGATTTCATGCATCTCCTGCCGATGAATATAAATTTATTATTTGTACAGCCCCATCGGGTGCTTATTTCTCTGGAAAAGTTAAGGTTTTAATTGAAGAAACCTATTCGCGTTCTGCTAACGGCGGTGTTGGTTTTGCAAAAGCTGGTGGTAACTATGCTGGTCAATTTTATCCTACTCAATTAGCTGTTGAAAAAGGATATCAACAAGTTATTTGGACAGATGATACCAACCACGAATACATTGAAGAAGCTGGTGCCATGAATATTTTTGTGCGTATTAATAACACATTAGTAACGGGACCTACCAGTGATAGAATTTTAGATGGTATTACCCGTAAAAGTATTATTGAGTTAGCAAAAGCAGAAGGCATTCCTGTTGAAGTTAGAAAAATATCTGTAAAAGAAGTTGTTGAAGCTGCTAAAAATGGTAGTTTAAAAGAAATGTTTGGCGCTGGTACAGCAGCTGTTATTTCGCCAATTTCTGGATTTGGATATAAAGATGCTGATTACGATTTACCTGAAATAGCCGATTCTTACGGTTCAAAATTAAAGAAAATTATAACCGATATTCAAACGAACAAATCTGAAGATCCTTTTGGATGGCGATTTAAAGTTGAGTAGACTTTTAAATATTAAAAAAAAAGAGAAACGTATTGTTTCTCTTTTTTTTTGTCATTGTGTATAAGATTCTGAAACGAATTCAGAATGACAAACTCATTATTTATCTAAAATAGATTGAATATTGGGTTTAAAATAATTTGGACCTTTTAATACCTTTCCATCTTCTCTGTAAATAGGTTGGCCGTTTTCATCCAATTTACTCATGTTACTGCGTTGTATTTCATTAAACACTTCTTCAATTTTATACTGCATACCGTGCTCTATAATAGTGCCGCATAAAATGTAAAGCATATCACCCAAGGCATCGGCAACTTCAACTAAATCATTATTATTAGCTGCTTCTAAATATTCTTCGTTTTCTTCTTTCATTAAATTAAAGCGCAGTTTGTTTTTAGCAGCGCCTAAATCTGCTTTAAGTGTTTCGCTATGCCCCAATTTAAATGCGGTATGAAAAGCTTTTACGGCTTCTATTTTATTTTTCATAAATACTTATATTGTAATTCCTATAAGGACGGAATCTCATCATTATTAATTATTTTTGCATAAAAATAATTATATGTTTAGTAAAGGTCAAATCATTTTTGGAGTTTTATTTTTTATTGTTTTCGCCATCATTATTGGCTACACATACCGAAAAGATTTAAAACTGCACAAACGCTTTTATTCTGGAAGCATATGGATTTTAATTGCCTTTATTGGTTTTATAGGATTGATAACTGCTATTAAATTTATATTTAAGTAATCATTCCTCAGACTGATAAAATATATTTTAGCCATTGTTAAAATTATCTTAATAATTTGACGCAACCTTTTTTAAAACCGTGCATCTTATGAATAATTAACATAACTAAAATCATGAATATTATACTTATTATTAGTGCTCTTATAGTTGTAAACCTTATTCTTTTGGTGTTTAGTGTCAATAAAAAAACAGAACCTTAATTAAGATTCTGTTTGTAATTTATTAGCTATTCTTAAATTAATTTTAGTTTACTTCTGGTAAAAAGTTGTATTTTTTACTGTAATCTAACATTTGTTCTACGAATGTTTCAGGTTTTTCTACAGTAACTTCAACTATTTCGCCTGCTTCATTTGTTTTTGCAACCAATATAGGATTTACATAACCAGTATATGGAGCCGAATTAAATTGTTTGTTGCGTTCTAAAATTTCGGCATGAATTTTTTGATCTACTTTTACACCATAGTTTTCTACTAAAGCTTCAGCAGCTTTATAATCACCTTCAGATTTGATACGTTGAGTTTCACGTAACAACTCACCAAATAGTTTACGAAGTTTTGCATAATCGTTTATATTGTAATAGGTTTTTCCGTTTCGGGAAATCTTTTCAATAACGTTATCTGCCTTCCCTTTTTCAAAAACCCAAGCCGAAATCCATTGTCTGTTTCTCATGTGGGCTTCTTCAACATCATCACCTAAATTTAAACGGATTAATTGAGTTAAAAGTCCGTTTCTAATATAATCGTTATAGGCTGCTTTACCGGTTTTCTCCCAATTATCTGTCAAGCCTAATTCTTGAATTTTACTATCGTATAAATAATAGAGAGCCACCAAATCTGCACGCCCTTCTTCTAAAGTTGAAGCATAATTTTTTAAAGTTTCCTTGGTTTCACCAATGCCTGGATTTAATTGGCCCGATGCATGCCCTATTACTTCGTGTAAAGCAGTATGTAATTTATCGGCTTGTTTACTATAGTTGTCTTCCAATTCTAATTCCTCTTCATCGTTTACAAACTCCTTCAATCTATCTGAATTACCTGCATTGTTACTCGCATCTACAATATTTCCTAATGATACCGATTTGCTTCCTACAGCTGCACGAATCCAGTTGGCATTTGGCAAATTAACACCTATGGGTGTACTTGGTGATGCATCGCCCGCTTCACCTGCAACGTTAACCGTTTTATATGAAACACCTACCACATTTTTCTTTTTATGCGCTTCCATTAAAGTTGAATTGTCTTCAAACCACTGTGCATTTTGGGAAAGTACCTCCATTTTTTTAGACATATCGAAATCCTTTATTTGCACAATATTTTCATAGGAGCCTCTATACCCCAACGGGTCGCTGTACACTTCAATAAAACTATTTATATAATCTATATTACCTTCAGTAGCTGCTGTCCATGCTACATTGTAATCGTCCCAAGTTTGCAAATCGCCTGTTTTATAATATGAAATCAACAAACCTAAAGCATTAGCTTGTGCCTCGTTTTCGGCAACACCTTTTGCTAATTCCAACCATTTAATTATTTCATCAATAGCCGATCCATATAAACCTCCAGATTTGTAAACGCGCTCTTTAAGGATCCCGTTTTCTTTTACCAATTGCGAGTTTAAACCAAACGATAACGGTTTACTTGGATCTGGGGATTTTTTAGACGCATAAAAGGTTTCAACATCCTTATTGGTAACCCCTGCTCCATAAAAATTAACAGCCGATTGGGCCACATTATCTACACCTTTAGCTTGATTTACTTTTTTAGAATCTACATCGTTAAAAATAACATCAAATGCTTCACCTTCTAAAACCGTGTTGGTTTCAGCTAGTAATTGTTTTAAATAATCTGATGTGAATTCTGGTTTTATTTTATCGTTTGAATAATGATGATGTATACCATTACTAAACCAAACACGTTTTAAATATACCTCAAAAGCACTCCATTCTTCAGATGTTTTGTCGCCTTTATAATTGGTATAAACGTTTTCTAAAGCCTTTCTAATTTTAAGATTATGTTTATAGTTTTGGTCCCAAATAATATCGCGCCCAGACAAACCTGCTTGGGTTAAATAATAGACCAGTTTTTGCTCTTTTAAAGTTAAATTTTCCCAACCTGGAATTTGGTAACGCAATACTTTAATATCTGCAAATTGATCGACGTTGTAATTAAATGCTGTTTCAGTTACTTTTAAATCTTCCTTATTTTCTTTGGTCTTATCATTTCCGCAAGAAAATAACAATACCCCTAATAAGATAAAACTTAGTGTGGATTTTAATTTCATTTGTTTGTATTTATTAATATCATAAAAAAAGGGCAATCAACCTATGCGGATTATTGATTACACGAACATGAGCCGTTTTGATTATTGAATATTTATTTTTTAAAGGACAAATGTAATAATTTATTAACGAGAATTTAAATTTGTTTATCTTTGATTTATATCTTTTCAAAAAAATTAGCATGAAAGCTTTTAAATACATTGCATTTTTATTTTTAATCGCCATTATAGGTACCTCTATATACATTTCTGTGCAACCAAACTCTTTTGAAGTTAGCAGAACACGCACCATCAAAGCACCCGATGCTGTGATATATAGCAATGTTATCGATTTTAAAAACTGGAAAGATTGGTCGGCCTGGGTTGAGGCAGACCCTAGTGCAAAAATAACCTTATCAGCGCAAACCAAAGGTATTGGCGGTTCTTATTCTTGGGAAGACAAAGATGGCATTGGCACTATCAAAACACAGGAAGCCATTGCCAATGAATATATTAAACAGTATATGCAGTTTGCAGATTTCCCTCCTTCTGAAATTATTTGGAATTTTAAACAAAACACCAATGGTAGTACCGATGTTACTTGGACTATTTCTGGAAAAGATTTACCTTTTGGATTTAAAGCTTACAACGTTTTTACAGGAGGAATTGATAAAAAAATTGGTCCAGATTATGAACGAAGCTTAGAAAAACTAGATAGTGTTGTTATTGCCGAAATGAAAAAATACAGCATTGCCGTTAATGGCATTACAAAACATAGCGGTGGCTATTATTTATACAATACAGCATCTTGTAAAATAAGCGAGTTAGAAAGCAAAATTGAAGAAATGCTTCCAAAAGTTATAAAGTATGCGCAAAAAAACCATGTTACTTTAGCTGGTAAACCTTTTATAAATTATATAAAATGGGACGAAGAAAACAATGCTGTTATATTTTCGTGCTGTGTGCCCACAACCGAACAAGTTATTACGGCAGAAGGTGATGCTATAATTACTGGTAATTTTGAAAGCTTTAAAGCCGTTAAAACAACACTAAAAGGAAATTACAATCATTTAAAAGAAACTTGGGAAACTGCCATGGCATATATTCCTAAAAATGGTTTTGAGGTTGTAGAAAACGGCCCTATGATTGAAACATATATTAACACCCCTGCAAACACTCCAAACCCTGCAGATTTAGTTACTGAAATTTACATTGCTGTTAAAGATACCATTGAATAAATGAACCATTTACATTTAAATCTCGATTTTTATTAATATGAAACAAATTGTATCTATTTAATGAAGAGTATTTTACTTGTTTTTTTTGGAGGTGGTTTTGGTAGCGTATTACGTTACATTATTGGAAAATATTTAAATAATGTTGAAAATGGTATTCCTTACGGCACTTTTTTAGCAAACATTTTAGGCAGCTTACTTATTGGTATTATTTTGGGACTTGCTGCCAAAAATGACTCGTTAACCCAAAACCAAACCTTGCTTCTGGCTACTGGGTTTTGTGGTGGCTTTACAACCTTTTCAGCTTTTGCTCACGAAAACCATATGTTTTTAAAATCGGGCGATTTTTTAAGTTTTGCTATTTACACTATTGCTAGTTTTGTTTTTGGGTTTTTAGCAGTGTTTTTGGGGTTGTATGTGGTTAGATTTATAGAGACTTAGATTATTAGAAACTAAGATGTATACATTAACTTTGGATATATAAAGATTAATCCAAAACTCAATCCAACCTTACAAATCTAAAAACAACATCACCCTGTTTCACATGAAAAAATTTACAGTTGGAGTAATGTACAAATTCAAAAGTTTCATGATAATTAAAAGTATCCGTTTCCACTTTAAAAAGAGCGTGTACATCTACATTTCCAACAGGTGAAATTCTTCTAAAAAGATATTCCAAATTCTTTTCCGTTTTATGCAACTCAAACCATGCACCTGCAGCAATGCCTGATAACCATTGTGCTTTTTCGTGTAAACTATCAATAGGTTTAGGGTGTAAAGTGCCCATAAAATTAGGTGTATGGTTTTTAAGTTTATCTAAAAAACAGCGTATGTTTTCACTTTTTTGGGAGCCTTCAAATTTAGTAATCACACCCTTTTCGCTTACCTCAAAAGTATGGGCTTCAGTATTTGCCAACAATACGTTACCAACAGTACTAGGTGTAAACCATTTGGAATTTTCGAGGTTCTTTTTAATCGTTTGATCTGTAACCGAAGCAATTAACGCATCGGTAACAAAACGGGCACAATTGCAAGCATCTTTTATAAAAGCTGCATACCTAATAAAATGTTTTTCTTGCATGCCAGTAATATGGGTTCTTGCTTTATGATAGTTAATAGCATTACAAACAGATGCTACCATTTTACCGTCGCCATGAGTTAGTTTAGGATGGGTTGCCAAAAACTGTAAAATAGCATTTAAGTTAACAATTTTATCATTTTTTATTTCTGCTACTAACGGAATATGCAACTCATTATCTGTATCAAATCCTCTAACACGCCCATTAGGTTCTGGCGTAATGTAACGTCCAAAATCATGGTATTCCAAAATGCCCGTGTTTTTATTAATAAGTACCAAAGCCGCATGACCCGCACGTAAATAATTCTTTTTGCCCACACCTAAAAATCTAAGAAATGGTGAGAACCACTCTTTTGAAACCATCACAATAGTTTCTGGATAGGCTAAAGTTAAAATAATGCCTGTATTAACCATTTACCGTTGCAGAAAGCGGGAAGGTTTTACTTGAAATGTTTCTATTTTGAAGATTTTCATGATACATTTCAAGCGATTCACTAAATTTCTCGATTTGAGTGATACTGGTTGTTTTTACAAATCCGCGGTTCATAACAACTCCATAATCTTTGTTTTCTGCCCCTGTTGTTTTATGAAACTTGAATAGCGTTTGGGCATTTAAGTTGTTTTCATCTTTAAAAGCTTCAAACCATTGTTGGCGTTCTTGCTTCATTTCCGCAGTATATAAAGAAGTAGACGACCATATTTTTGGTTCTAAAGGTAATTCTTCAACGTGTTTTTTAGTACCATCCCAAACCAACTCGTAAAATTTCAAAGCATTATCCCAATCAACAATCACCATGGTAAATGGTTCTATATTAACTAAATTACAGGTTTCAATAGTCGTTAAAATATTTTCCGAAGTCAAAAAATCCAAAACAATGATGCCTCTACTTTTTCTGTAAGCTTCTTTACGTTCATGAGTATTAAATGCACCATTCAAAATACAAATCACTCTATTTTTTTCACTTAAACCAATCCAAGTACCACCTGATAGTTTATCCATCGGAAATAAAAGGTTAACACCTTCATTTATATAAATATCAGGCAGAAGCGAAATTCTATTAGGAGCCTCGTCTCTATTGGAGGTTATCACAAAATCATTGCCTCCTTTTGGAAAAATGGTTACTGTACACATAAAACTATAGTCTGAAAACAGATTAGCAACTTACAAAAAATAAATAAATTTTAACGCGTTTTTAAGAACGAATCACCCCAATAAATCATTTGAAAATTCGTAAATTTGTGACTAATTTACTGATAATTCAATAACAAAAACAAACAAATCATGGGAAAAGGTTTTTTTAATGTACCAATTGCTATTAACGAACCTGTTAAGAGTTACGCACCAGGAACACCTGAACGCGACGCTGTTTTAAAAGCTTATAAAGACATGTACGCAAGCAAAGTAGACGTACCTTTATATATAAACGGACAGTATGTAACAACAGAAAACACCAAAACCATGTCGCCTCCACACGATCATAAACACATTGTGGGTACTTATCATTTAGCTAAAAAAAAACATGTAGACGAAGCTATTGCAACTGCTTTAGAAGCAAGAAAAACATGGTCTTTAATGCCTTGGGAACAACGCGCTGCCATTTTTTTAAAAGCAGCCGAATTGGTTGCCGGCCCGTACCGATATAAAATTAATGCCGCTACCATGATAGCGCAATCAAAAAACATATTTCAAGCTGAAATTGATGCTGCTTGTGAGCTTGTAGATTTTTTACGTTTTAATGTACAATACATGACTGAAATTTACAGTGAGCAACCAAAAAGCACCAGTGATGCTTGGAACCGAGTTGAATACAGACCCTTAGAAGGATTCACTTATGCGGTGACGCCTTTTAATTTTACTGCCATTGCTGGAAATTTACCTGCATGTATGGCGTTAATGGGGAATGTTGTAGTTTGGAAACCGAGCGATAGCCAAGTATATTCAGCCAAAATAATCATGGATATTTTTGAAGAAGCCGGTGTGCCTCCAGGTGTTATTAATGTCGTTTTTGGTGATCCTGTTATGATTTCTGAAACGGTGTTATCAAGTCCAGATTTTTCTGGTTTACATTTTACAGGTTCTACCTTTGTTTTTAAAGAACTTTGGAAACAAATTGGCAACAACATACACAATTACAAAACCTACCCAAGAATTGTTGGGGAAACTGGCGGAAAAGATTTTATAATGGCTCACAATACTGCCATACCAAAACAAGTATCAACTGCTATTGTTCGTGGTGCTTTTGAATATCAAGGTCAAAAATGTAGTGCAGCATCGCGTGCTTACATTCCTAAAAGTCTTTGGGCAGAGGTGAAAAATTTCATTCTAGAAGATGTAAAATCTTTTAAAATGGGTTCACCAGAAGATATGGGTAACTTTATAACTGCTGTTATTCATGAAGGTTCTTTCGATAAATTGGCAAAATATATTGATGCTGCCAAAAAAGATGCCGATGCTGAAATTATTGCAGGTGGTAACTACGATAAAAGCAAAGGCTATTTTATAGAACCTACGGTTATTGTAACAACAAATCCGAACTATACTACCATGCACACCGAGCTATTTGGGCCGGTAATTACTATTTACGTTTATGAAGATGATGCCTATGCAGACACCTTGAAATTAGTGGATAGCACAAGTGAGTATGCATTAACAGGAGCTATTTTAGCAACCGATAGATATGCCATTACGCAAGCAACAACAGCATTACAAAATTGTGCTGGAAACTTCTACATTAACGATAAATGTACTGGTGCCGTTGTTGGGCAGCAACCTTTTGGTGGTGCGCGTGCTTCTGGAACGAATGATAAAGCAGGAAGTCCACAAAACTTATTGCGTTGGGTATCCACAAGATTAATAAAAGAAACTTTTGTAACACCAACCAATTATAGGTATCCGTTTTTGGGAGAATAGAAAAATGTATTTTTAGCTAATAGACCCAACAAATTTGTTGGGTTTATTTTTTTTTTGGAAAATTTAATTATCTTTCATTAGTGTTAAAACCATAATAAGGCATATTATTTGATGAATACCTATTATGGATTGAACATGTTGACATTTCATTCTAAACGGAATTGACTAATAAGTAACAACATGTATTCACTAATAACAATAAAATTCTCATATGAAAAAACATATTATTATCATTGTATTATTAGCTTTAAACACTACTGTTTTTGCACAAGTCAATAAATTTTTTAGGCAAGCCAATAAAGCAACCGATTTAAATGAAAAAATAGAACTTTACACGCAAATTATAGAGTTAGAACCTAACAATTTGGACGCCTATTTTTACAGAGGCCTTGCTAAAAATGATTTAGGCGATTATTCTGGCGCCATAGTAGATTATTCTAAAATAATTGTTTCGCAACCAGATGCCGACACTTATTACAACAGAGGAAATTCACGTTATAGTTTAAAAAATTTTATAGGTGCTCAAGAAGATTATGAAAATGCTTATAAACTGGACCCTAATTTTATTGATGCACTTTACAGTCTTGGATGCGTAAAATTCGATTTAGGTAATTTTGAAGAAGCAATTAAAGATTTTACTTTAGTTATAAATGCAGTACCCGCACAACCCAAAACATATTTATTAAGGGCTGCAGCGTATAATGCTTTAGAAAAATACCCTTCGGCTTTAAATGATTATTCACTTGCTATTTTGGCAGATCCAAGTTCAGATTCCTATTACAATAGAGGTGCTTTTTATTTAAGCATCAATTACTATGAAAAAGCAAACTTAGACCTTTCAATTGCTCTAAAGCTAAATGAAAACAATAGTTTCGCTTCTTTTTATAGAGGAACTTCCTTTTTATTATTAGGAAAATATAATGAAGCTGTTTTAGATTATAATAACGCTTTACGTTTTGATTCTTTAGATTTTGATGCTCTTTTAGGATTAGCCCTAACCTATTATAAAATGAATGATATAAATAACTCTAAATTATATTTCCAGAAAGCAAAAGGTATAATATCACCTGAAGGAAATGCAGAATCTATCGATGATTATAAAAACACGTATTGGTTTCAAAATCAATATTATTTATTTAGTGAAAATTTTAAAAAATTATCCGAACTATAATTCAAATTCAACCTCTATATTTCAAAGGTAAATGGACTACTTTTTTAGTTTCATAAAATTCTTCTGAATAAAAATCGCTTAAATTATAAATAGTTGCTGTTTTGTAATCTTGAAGTTCCTCGGTTAAATCGCCACCTTTCAAATATAAAATACCATTTTTAAGGTCGTTTTTTTGCTCTTTAGCAATTTTCCCTTTTACCCAATGTGTAAAAGTTGGCATAATGGCTACGGCTCTGCTTACAATAAAATCGAACGTATCATTAATTTCTTCAACACGGCTGTGGGTTGTTTTTACATTAGTTAAACCCAATCCTTCTACAACTTCATCTACCACTTTTAGTTTTTTAGCAATACTATCAACCAAATGAAACGAACAGTTTGGGTACAATATAGCTAAGGGAATACCAGGAAAACCACCACCGGTACCAACATCTAAAATTTTACTGCCATCTTTAAATTCAACAACTTTGGCAATGCCTAAAGAATGTAAAACATGTCTTAAATAAAGTTCATCAATATCTTTTCGGGATACCACATTTATTTTCAAATTCCAATCTTGATAAAGTGCTTCCAATTGCTGGAATTTACTTATTTGGTCTTCGGTAAGATTTGTAAAATATTTTAATATCAGGTCCATTCTTGTTAAATTTTCAACAAAAATATGCTTTTTAAGTACATTTTTTTACAAAAAAACGTTATTACTTAAGTTGGTTTATACCTATCTTTGCAGCGTATTTAATAAAGCCAACTAATTATTTACAAACATTAAATTAATAGCATGACAAAACAAACCCTTTCATTCTCAAGAACAGACTCGGCAAAGTTCTTTAGAACTCTAAATAAACGCGTTAACGATTACTTTAAAGATAACAACATTAAAAGAACAGGAAACTGGAAATTATGGGTAAAAACCATTGTAATGTTCTCTATGTTTTTGACGCCTTATTTTTTACTTTTAACATTAAGCATTCCCGGATGGGCGCAATTATTATTGACCATCGTGATGGGAATAGGTATGGCAGGCGTTGGCATGAATGTGATGCACGATGGAAACCACGGCTCGTTTTCTAATAAAGAATGGGTGAACCGTTTAATGGGAAGCAGCATTTACATTCTTGCAGGAAACGTTTACAATTGGCAGGTGCAACATAATGTATTACACCATACTTACACCAATATTCATGGTATGGATGAAGATTTAGAGGCTGGACGCATTTTACGTTTCACAGAACACACAGAATGGCATTGGCATCATAAATTTCAACATTATTATTCTGTTTTACTTTATGGATTGTTAACCATTAATTGGGCCATTACCACCGATTTTCTACAAATGAAACGCTACATGAAACGTAAATTATCATACGGTAAATTCCCTAACCCTGTTTGGAATTGGAGCAAATTAGTGATCTCTAAAATTATTTACATAGCTATTTGGATTGTACTTCCTATGCTTGTTCTAGAAATTGCTTGGTGGAAAATTTTAATAGGCTTTTTGTTAATGCATTACACCGCAGGTTTAATTTTAAGTGTGGTATTTCAATTAGCACACGTTATGGAAGATGCTGAAATGCCTTTACCAGAAGCCGATGGTACTATGAAAAACACATGGGCCATTCACCAACTAAATACCACGGTAAATTTTGGTGCCAAAAGTCGTATTATAAATTGGTTTACAGGCGGATTGAATCACCAAGTAGAGCATCATATTTTTCCACATATTAGCCATGTGCATTATACTAAAATTTCAAAAATAGTTAAGGAAACCGCTAAAGAATTTAATTTACCATACCACGAATATAAAACTACCCGTAAAGCCATTATCGCGCATTTCAAGCATTTAAAGGAAATGGGCATGAAACCCGCTTTACACGTCTAACCAATTATTATTATATTTTAAATGCAATTACTATCCGATAGAATTTTAAACATGGCGCAGTCTGCTACTTTAGCAATGGCTGCAAAAGCAAGAGAGTTAAAAGAAGAAGGCAAAGATATTATAGGTTTAAGCCTAGGTGAGCCAGATTTTAACACCCCAGACTTTATTAAAGATGCTGCTATTCAAGCCATTAATGATAATTACAATTCGTATTCGCCAGTAGATGGGTATGGCGATTTAAAAAAAGCCATCATCACTAAATTTAAACGTGATAACGGCTTAACATACACTCCAAACCAAATTGTAGTTTCTACGGGTGCAAAACAATCTCTAGCTAATATTGCTGCGGTTATGACCAATAAAGGTGATGAAGTTATTATGCCGTGTCCTTACTGGGTTAGTTATGCCGATTTAGTAAAACTTAACGATGGTATTCCTGTTGAAGTTAAAACAACCATTGATACCGATTTTAAAATGACACCGGCACAGTTAGAAGCTGCTATTACACCAAAAACTAAAATGATTTGGTTTAGCTCGCCTTGTAACCCAAGTGGATCTATTTATAGCAAAGATGAATTGCGTGGTTTAGCTGATGTTTTGGTTAAACACCCAAACATATACGTGGTTTCAGATGAAATTTACGAACACATAAATTATGTTGGCGGTCATGCTAGTATGGCTCAGTTTGACGATATGTACGATAGAACCATTACCGTAAACGGTGTATCAAAAGCATTTGCGATGACGGGATGGCGTATTGGATACATTGGTGCTCCTGAAAAAATTGCTCGCGCTTGCAACAAAATGCAAGGACAAATTACTAGTGGTGCCAACTGTATTGCACAACGGGCTACTATTACGGCTTTAAATGAATCGCCAAGTCGTGTACAATATATGATTGATGAGTTTAAAGTACGTCGCGATTTAATTTTAGGACTGCTGAACGAGATTGAAGGTTTTAAAACTAACGTTCCTGAAGGTGCTTTTTATGTATTCCCAAATATTTCTTATTTCTTTGGAAAAACTTTAAAAGGACAAAAAATTAATAATGCTTCCGATTTTTCTTTGTTTTTATTAGCTGAAGCTTTAGTAGCTACGGTTGATGGAGAATCATTTGGAAACCCTGATTGTATCAGGATTTCTTATGCTGCTTCACAAGAACAAATTATTGAAGCTATGAAGCGTATTAAAGAGGTGGTAAGTTAAAATACATCTTTTAAAATTTATATTATAAAAAAAGACTGTTTTTTATTAAAACAGTCTTTTTTTGTTTGTAAGCTATCTAAAATTAATCTACAGCATCTTCAACTTCATCAGAAACATCATCTGCTGCATCTTCAATACCATCTCCAACTTCTTCCACACCATCTTCAACTTTTTCTCCTGCCGTTTTTTTCTCTCTACAGCTTGTAGAAATAATTCCTACCGTAGCCAATAGTAAAAATGTATATACTAATTTTTTCATTTTTTTATATTTTATAAGTTAATTAATACTTCGTTAATAGATATTACTATGCAATATCTTCAAGTCTCTTTACGGTGTTTAAAGCCGTTTTGATGCTAACCATTTGGTTATAGACTAAGTTATTCACATCTGAAAAACTGCTAACTTTTTCAAGTTGTTTCTCATACTCATCTACACTGGCTTTTTCGCCTCTAATACATTCTTCTAAAATAGCTTCATCTGTATTAGTGCTTAAAGTGGTTTTTACATCAATCCAAGCTCTATGTGCAGAACCTAATAGTGAACCATCGGTTACTGGTGTTGCATTTAGATTACGTATTATACCATCTAACTCGTTTGTAAATTGACCTCTTTGTTTCGCTTTTGCTTGTAACCAATTCTTTAAAAGGTTATTCTCAGCTTTTTGCATTATTTGTTTATAGCCCGCTTCAGCATCGTAATTTTTCTGAAGCAATTCCTGTAATATATCTACAGTTTCTTTATTTGCTTTTGTAATTTCCATAATTCCTTTTTTATTGTTTTAAAACGGGCAGTATACTAGTTAGAAATATTGTTTTAAAACCCTCTAACCATTAAGTACCCGTTATTAAAATTTTTCTTTTTCTTTTCTTATTTTAAACTATACTACTAGTTATTTTTTAGCATCGGCATTTTCATCCGATTTGGCACCCATTCTGTTAACGGTATACATAGGTGCAAACTTTAATTTTAAAGCAGCAATTTTCATATTGTCGGCACTACTTAAACCTTCTTTTTCAACGGTATTTTTTCTAGTGTCAATCGCTTCATAAATTAATTTAATTTCATCCCAATCTTCACGAGAATAGGAGTCTTTGTTTTTTTCAACGGTATCAACAAAATTTTGGTAAACACCTAAAATATTATCTTTGTTAATCCATGCGAACTGCATATCGCCACCTGTATATTCGTTTCCTAAAAGCGATTTACGAATCATCATTTTTGAATTTTCAGCTTCCATTCTTTCATGTTCTGCTACTACTTCAGCTTTAAACTTCTCATATTTTAAGGTCGCTTCATCAACTTCTTTTTGTAATTCTGAATTCTCTTTAACAGACATAATGGAATTGTCTACATCTGTTTTCATTTCTTGATAATGTTTTTCAATAGCTTCCCAGTTCTCAGCGGCATCATTGGCTGCTTCACGACTAACAGAATCTATATAAAATTCATAATTATCTACTTTTTTCTCTGCCATATCTTTTTGGCTATCGTTACATGCCACAAGCATTGTAGATGCAGCAAGTATTCCTAATGTTATTTTTAATCTTTTCATTTTTTTAGTTTTAATTATTTAATCTTCACTTTGTTATTATTCTTCTGTATCTGTATGAACCTTTTTTGAAATAAAATTGGTTACGGTATATTGTAATGCATAACCCAAAAGATTTTTTACCCAAGAATTTGATTTCCCAATAAGTAATTTTTTTGAAAAATAGCCTCCTGAAATACTTAAGATGGTTTCAAAAAGATTGGTTTTTCCTTCGGGTGATTCTCTAAAATCTTTTACTGTTTGGTTGAATATGTTTATGGGTCTGAAAGTTTCGGAGGTTTCATAGAATTGAGTTCTTAAGGCTTCATGTTGCATTCTTCTCTTCTTTTCAAGAAGCATCATGGCATCGTCTAATAATTCTGCTTGGTTTTTAGAGTTCTTCATGACTGTTATCTTTAAGTATATCTGAAATATTAAAATCTGAATTTTTGGATTTCAATAATTTTGTAATGATTAAATTAGTGGCTGGCATTTTAACAATTTGATTTCTAAATGCATACAGCACTATTCCCAAGACAAAATAAATACCAGATACAATAAAAAACCCTAAATAATAAGCTCCCAATAAGCTACCTATATAAAAGCCTAAACCTATATTTACGAACAGCGTAAACATGACAAACAGTAAAAAAAGAAGTACTATTGAGATTGTAGACGAAAGGACATCGGCTGTTTTATCAACCGCCTTTAACGCCAGTAATTTTGCACTTGTTTCTGTATAGTTTTTGGCCTTTTCATAAAGTAAATCGACGCTTTTTGCCATGTTTGTTCTGGTTTGCATGTTCTAAGATTTAGAGTTTGCTGCTTTTTTTACTTCCTTTTTTCCTTTTTCAAGAATTTCTTCCCCACTCTTAACTGCCGATTCGTATTTTTTTGATACTGTATCTAAAAAATTATCAAACTCTTCTTTCAAGTTTTCTTTTGCTTCAACAGTTTTGTTTTTAATTTTTTTTCTTGTTTTAGATCCTTTATCTGGTGCAAATAATACACCTAATAATGCTCCTGTTGCAATTCCGGCTAATACGCCTAACACATTTGATTTCATAATTTTATTTTTTTGGTTTATAATTTACCACCAATTAAATGATGGATTGTTGTTATTTTTAAATTTTGGCTAGTATTATACGCCTCTACCTCCTATTAATCTTAATAAAATGGCTATTACGGCTATTACTAATAAAATATGGATCAATCCTCCGGCACTGTAAACGAAGAACCCTAAAGCCCAACCAATTACCAGTATGACCGCTATTAGGTATAATAAACTTCTCATGATATTTAATATTTAATGGTTAATAATCTGTTTTTAAAGTTTTATGTATTTTACTTAAATTGTAATTTAACTTCACTAATGCTTTTATTGTTAACACTTTAAAATCTATATCGTTAGTTATGGTAGATAAATATTCCAACTGTGTAATTTCACTTTCTAGCAATGCTTCAATTTTATTTAAATAAGCTTCAGAAAAACTAGCTTCATTCATTTTAAGAAGCATTTCGATTTCATTTTCATTCATTTCCGTTGGCAACAAAATCAACTTTTTTTCAGCCAAATCATTCAAGCTTTTTTTAATTGCTAAGTAATCTTGTTTAAACTGATTTGAAATATTTTTAATATCATACAATTCTTCTTTTTCTTGTAAAACAACATCTAAAGCCAATAGAGTTTCATTCAAAATGGCTATGTCTGATATTGTTTTTGCCTCTTCAATGTTAACCTTCACTCTTTCATTTACAGCTTCATTATTGTATGGGCTGCTTTCATTTTCCTCATTATCAAAATCACAAGAAGTAATACTGACATACATTGTAATAATTAATGAAAGTGTTAAATACTTTTCTATGTTTTTAATAATCATCACTTTTGCCTTTCTACATTTTTCTTTTCTACATTACAAAGATGCAACCCCTAACAAGGTTTTGTGTTACAGCATTTTTAGTGTTTGTTATAGAATTTCAATACGAACGGTTTACGGTATAAAAAAAGCCTTAAAGTATTTTTCCTTTAAGGCTTTTTAAAGCTGATGTTGTGTTTTACAAACTAACTATTCTGGTAAGTATATTTTGAAAATAGAACCCACTTGAGGTTCTCCCTGAGCTGTAATAACACCATTATGGTTATCAATAATTTTTTTACAGATTGAGAGACCTACACCGGTTCCCGAATATTCTTGTTTGTTATGAAGTCTATTAAACAATTCGAATATTTGTTCGGCATATTGCTGTTCAAACCCAATGCCATTATCTGAAAATGTTATTTTATGGTAATTGCTTTTAGATACATTTATCAAATTATGATCATCTTTTGAGTTGATTAAAGAATACTCTATTTTAATGACGGGAGCTTCGGCTGTTTTGCTGTATTTTAGTGAATTGCTTAATAAATTCAAAAATAATTGGTGTACTTGAAAAGGTATTACCAATACGGTTGGCAATACATCGTTAGTAATAATAGCTTTTTTCTCTAAAATGGTTTCGGTTACATCTTGCTTTGCGTTTTCGAGCAACTCGTTCAAGTTGGTTAAAACAAATTCTTTATCGGGTTTGTTAGTTCTTGAAAATTGAAGTAAATCATCTATTAACAAACGCATCCTGGTAGCAGAAACTTTTATGCGTTCTAAATATTGACTACCAAAACTAGAAAGGTTTTTAGCTTCTTTTTCTTCTAGTCTAGATATAAATGTTTGGATTTTTCTTAAAGGTTCTTGCAAATCGTGACTGGCAACATAATTGAATTCTGAAAGTTCAGCATTGTTTTTTTCCAATTCCAGGTTACGTTCTTCAATTTCTAAAAAGCGCTCAATTTCATCTGATATATCAGTAATATTACCAACAATTCGTTTTTCACCTTCATTATTTATTAAAAGTTTTCCGTAACCTTTTATATGTTTTATGGTGCCATCTTTTTGAACAATTCTGTAATAGATAAAAGGCAAATCTTCGTTCTTCATCATATCCTCTACATCTTTGGCAAATTTTTCTTTGTCTTCAGGATGAACAAAACTTATAAAATTTTCGAATGTTGGCACAAAAGACCCTGGTTTTTCGCCTAAAACGCGATATAAATTATCTGAAAATGTATATTTCTCTTTATCAATATGCCAAACCCAATTACCATGTTTACCAATTATTTCTAATTGAACAGCCGCTTCTTTAAATATTAATAATTGGCTGTTTATCAATCTAATATTTTTAAAGTCAACGTTAATTTTATAGTAGGAAATAATTATTAATACTAGGGTAATTAATAGTACTAAATATAAAAATAAGGGTGTAAATTTCAGGTTACTTTGGTATTGTTCTTGGTGTTTTTTAAGCAGTGAGTTTTCAAAATCAATCATCTCGTTTACCTTTTGCCTTATCGAATCCATAATAATTTTTTCTTCAAAAAAATTGGTTTTAAAAGCTTCAGATAGGGTTTCATCACCACTTATAAAAGTGCTTGTTTCAGAAAAATTGGTAAAAAGTGCATCTATATATTTGCTTAATACTTTTAAATTTTCTTCTTGATTTTCACCGTGATTTGCTATTTCCTTTAATTCGGCAAAAGATTCGTTAACTTTTTCGCGGGCACTTAAATAAGGTTCTAAATAGGTTGTGTCTTTGGTTAAAATGTAATTTCTATGGCCGTTTTCTGCATCCTTTAAATATGAAATTACTTTTTCTAATTCTACATTTACTTTGTAGGTGCTAACTACTTGCTTTGTGGAATCTGTTAAGTTGTAAATATGTCTATATGTAAATCCGCCAATAATTAGAATCAAAAACAAACCAACAACGAATATGATTCTTAAAAAAAAAGCTGATTTTGCAAATACTTTCCTAATCATTACAGCCTCATTAAAAAATTATCTTTATTTAAACCGTTGGTGTGGTATTGCCAATTCATAGAAACCACTTCAGATAAGACTTTTTTAAGTTGTTTAAAACTACTTGGTTTTTTTATGTAAATATTGGCGCCTAACACAAAGGTTTCCTCAATATCTTCTTCAGATGCCGATGTGGAATAAATAGCGATCGCAATATCAGACATTTTATTATTTGCCTTAATTTCGTTTAAACACTCAATACCATTTTTTAAGGGCATGTTTAAATCTAAAAAAAGAACATTTGGTAAAATAGCATCGTCGCTGTTTAAATACGCCATAAGTTCGACACCATCATTAAAGGTGCTTACTTTGGTGTTCATTTTTAACTCATCGAAAGCATCGGTAAAAAATAATCTGTCGTCTTCATCATCATCAGCAAGAATAATATTTATGTAATCGTTTGGCATAATAAATTTGGTAACTGGTTAGTTTTTTTGTTGAGCAATGCTTCGTCTTTTTGAAATAATACGCTGAAAGGCGGAAGGTGTAATACCGGTAGCATTTTTAAATTGGGTGCTTAAATGTGCTACACTCGAATAATTAAGTTTAAAGGCTATTTCGGTTAAACTCAAATCTGTAGTTAACAACAATTGTTTAGTATATTCTATTTTTTGAATAATAATGAAATTTTCTATAGATGTATAAGTTACTTCTGAAAATAAATTGGAAAGGTAGCCATAACTATGTTCTAATTTTTCCGAGAGGTACACCGAACTTTTTACGTTTACGGTTGCTTCTTCATTAAAAACCATCTCAATAATGGCATCTTTTATTTTTTGAACCAAGATGCTCTTTTGGTTTTCAACTATTTCAATACCATACTCATTTAGTGCATTATTTAAAGTTTCGTATGTTTCCGAAGGCACACGTTCCAATAACTCAACTTCTCCAAAAGCGAGAATTTTATATTTTATATCGAGTTCTTCAAGCTTTGTTTCTAAAACTTTTTTGCAAATGGTATTGAAATCGAACTTTATAAATAATTTCATATGGTGATACTTATTTTATTTGAAAGGTTATGTGGTATCGGCTTATCTTCATTAAATTCTATAAAATATAAGCATTATTAATGAAGAAATCATATATTTTTAATTATTGTAAAGTTAAGAAAGCATTTTGTTTTAACCTCAAATAATTTTAAGCTATATTATTTCGCCTTCCTTATACGTTTCCATTTTTTTAAACGTACCTGTGCTTTGTTTTGAAGATGTTTGTCTACAGGTTCGCCAATAAGGAAGCCGTAGGCCTCGTATCCTGGAGTGTTATCAAATAAAATTTTTAATGTTGCGGTAATAGGTAAGGCTAAAATCATGCCTGTAATGCCCCAAAGCATGGAAAACAATACCAGGGATGTAATAACAACAAAAGCATTGACGCTTACTTTAGAACCCGTTATTTTTGGTGTTATAAAATTGCCTTCTAAAAATTGAATGAAGCCAAAAACTGCAATAACCCCAAAGGCATACCACGCAGAATCTTTAGTCGCCAAAGCAATGATGGCTGGTAATAACGAACCAATAATGACGCCTATGTAAGGAATTAAAAGTAATATGGCCGCTAAAAACCCAAAGAAAAACGGATTGCCAATACCTAAAAGTACTAAGCCTAAACTATTTAAACAACCAACAATAATAATAACTTTAATTAAGCCCAATAAGTAATTTTGTTGAATGGCATAGATTTTTTTTAGAATATTATTTATAAACGACTTAGGTTTTGACTTAAATGCCTTATAAACAAACGTTCTAAAAAACGCTCTATAATACAGAAAGAAGAATATGTAAATGGGTATTAAAACCAAATCGCTAATAAGACTACTCGATTCGGTTAAAAAAAGACCTATATTATCTAGATTATCTTTAATAATGTTTTCTGCTTTAAATTCACTTTGTGTAAAAAGCCGATTGCTTCGTATGTTTAATGTCTGCTCTATACTGTTTACCGATTTATGAAATAATTCGCCCAGTTTTTGTGAATAGATCTCGCTATTATCCATAAAATACATTAAACGTGTACTTATTACATAAAAAAGCAATGAAGTTAAAATAAATAAGGTAAATAATGAGGTAAGTGTAGCAAACAACCTATTACAACGCCATTTTCGCTCAAGAAACCTTTGTATAGGAAATATCATAACGCTTAATATAATGGCGAAAATTATAGGTACTATAAATGGCTTGAGTATATATAAAATAAAAACCACAGCAATTAGCGATATTAAACTTAAAGCGCTGTGACTTACGTGGTTTTTTGTATTCATTTAGTATTTATTATTTTAGTAAAATTAAAAAACTGTCTAGAGATTACAAAGCACGATTTAACTAACCAACCAAACAACCATAACTTGCAACAATTCTAGACAGTAATATTACTTTTATAAATCAGAAATAATTTTGTGTATTTCTTCTTCACTTTTACCAAGTTTTTCTTGTAATCTACCAACTAACTCGTCTTGTTTTCCTTCTGCGAAAAGCAAATCATCATCTGTTAAGGTAGCGTATTTTTGTTTTAATTTCCCTTTTAATTCGTTCCAATTTCCTTTTATTTTTGTTGTGTTCATCTTTTATAACTTTTTCGTTAATAATACTATTTCGTATATTTTCTAAGTACCCAAGCTTTAGACTCGTGCGATTGTAAAAGTGCTGTTAAAAAATCGGCAGTTCCCATATCATCGGTATCTTCTTCAACGGTATTTATTATCTCTCTTAATTCTTTTACCACCGTTTCATGATCGCTTAATAATTCTTCGATCATCACCTTTTGAGATGGGTTGGTTTCACTTTCTTTTAAGCTACCATGTTTTATAAATTCTTTCATGGTACCAATAGGTTTTTCGCCTAATTTGCTAATACGTTCGGCAATTTCATCAATATCATGTTCTAAATCGTTGTATTGGTCTTCAAATAGTTTGTGTAATTCCATAAAACTTGGTCCTGCAACATTCCAATGAAACTTTCTTGTTTTTACATATAATATCATGGCATTTGACAGTACAGCTGTTAAATGTTTGACGTTTGATGTTAAGTTTTTTTCTTTTATTCCAATATCAGTTTTCATATATAATTTTATTTTAAGATTTCCTACTACCTAAAAAGCTAATAAGAAGCGCTAAAAGCCCTAAGCCAATGGTTATGTACGCATCGGTATTGTTTTGTGCTTCAACAAGGTCTAAATCACCAATACTTATTTGTGTTTCTGGAATTATCATGGTATAAATACCATAACCCAATAATACCACACCAACTATTAGAAAAATTAATTTTATGCTCTTGTTCATAGCTTTATCATTAGAGTTCTTCACTCTGTCGTACAAAGGTATAATGGCAGCAAGTGTTTGCTATTACATAATTCTTATCGTTTGTTATAGAATTTTAATAAAGACTTTTTTTAGGCTATAAAAAAGAGGCTATCTAAAACGTATTTTAGAAGTTGCTCTGTCAGGTTGAGCTTGTCGAAACCAATATTGACTACTAATAAGCTAAAATATTTCGACAAGCTCCATATGACACAAAATTATACTTTTTAGACAGCCTCTAGGGTATTAAAAAATATATAACAGGAATGATATTACCAGAATTGAGATAACTAGAGTCGCAATAAGTTGTCGCACTCTGTTTTGTTTATTTTTAATTTGGATTCGTTTTTTTATTTCTTCAAGTTGCTCTGCCGTGGCTTTTGGAAATTTCTTTAATTCAATAGTTGAATAACTCCCTCCCAAAGCTTTGGTTTCTTTACGTTTTGCCAGCAGGCTTCTGTTGTTTTTTAACGAATTGTTTGCGGCCATCATAGCACCTTCGCCACCCATAATTTCTAAGTTTTAAAATGAAACACTATTGATTTAATAAATAGGAAAAGGCATTACACCTACGTTATTCACCATCAATCTAAAAAAAAGCTGCTTTATATATTGGTAGCTTGTTTTGAGTAAATGTTACAATTGAAGTTTGAAATATTTAATGAAGTTTATGTTTAGTTGGAAAAACAGGAACATTTTTGGATAAAAATTTTGTTTCAAAAATTAACTTATTTCTTATTTTCATTATTAAAAGTCCAAATTAAAGCTTTTTCTTTTGTAGCTCTAAATATTGTATTATGCTTTTCATTGGGTTCATCACTATATTTCCAAATCAAATCACCTTTAATGTTTTTTAATTTCTTTTCCAGTTCTTGTGTGAATGAAGATATATCAGCAACACCCGAACCCGCAAACCAAAACCTCTTATTTTTATAATTGTTTTCTTTAGTTAAGGTCTCAAAATTTTTCACTAGGTATTGCTCGTTAAACCATAAAGATGGATCCATGGCTATATAATTATCAAACAAATTTGGATCTAAAATGAAGGTTTCAACAACAAATAAGCCAGCAGCCGATTCTCCAATAATTGATTTTTCACTTGTTGTTCTGTATTTCTTATCTATAACAGGAAATAGTTCTTCCTTTATAAATTTCCTAAAATTATCAGCTCCCCCGGGGTTGGGGATGTATTTTAAATCGTATTCTATTTTTGTTGGGCCAGTTAAGTCTCTCCTGCGTTCGGTATTTTCAATACCAACTAATATAATATTAGGTATTTTATGTTGTTTAATAAGAGTGTCCAGCGTATTTGAAATATGCGGAAAGTCTTCATTTATACCGCCATCGGGCATATAAAGAACGGGTAAACTATCGCTGGATGTGTTGTAATTTGGAGGCGTCCATATATTTATAACTCGCTTTTCATTTACAAATTTCGAATTTATTGTTAAACTGGTATGTTGTGGAATTACATCATTATAAACAGTAGGTTGGTTTTTACAATTAAAAGCTAATGCAATTATTAAAATGTAGAAAAATATTTTTGTCATTTGTTTATATTTTTTGTTTTTCAATCCGTTTCTAATTCTTTCCATTCTTCATAAGAAAGAATTCCGTTTTCAGGTTTTGATTCACCTTCTAAAATACCAATAAATTCGAGTGAATGTCCATCTGGGTCATCAAAATATATAGATATGGCAGGCATCCAAGTAAAAACCATGGGTCTTTCAATGCCGTCATTTAAAAAATTGCGACATGCTATATTCCGTTTTTTTAAATATTTAACAGACTCATTTATAATCCATTATGGTTCACATTCAAAAGCAAAATGCCTAATATCAATATCTTTTTTTGGTTTTTCCCAAAGCCCTAACATAAATTGCTTGGGCTTTCCAATCCAAAAGAATGCAGCACGTCTTTCACTCTCGTAGTTACACTTTTGCAGTTCCAGTTTATTCGAATAGAAATCTATTGAACGCTCCAAATTTTCTACATATAAATGAGTTTCATAAAGTCCTTTTATCATCTGCTGTTTGGGTATTTATTTTTTAGCTAGTCTATAAATTATAGCTAATTTCTATTAAAATCTGGTTGATTATTATTTTGCAATAAAGAATAAAAATGTGTGCATATTGTTTAGTTGCTTAAAACCTAATTTAGCAAATAAAAACCAAATTGAATACACAAGTAGATTTTTTAATTTGCAACTTGAAATATCAGAGGCGTTTTTAAGACGTTTTAATTGGTCTTTTTCTATTAATTGATGTGATTAATTTGTGTATTTCATCAATTTTTGGCAATGACTTATATTAATAATCCGGCTTATCTAAAAAAATAACTGGCTATGGCTGCTAGTGGGTTAGCGATAGAAACGGTTAGCTTTTGGCGAGTACGCGCAGCGAGCCAAAACTAGTAGTGAATAGTGCGACCTTTATCCTGAATTTGTTTCAGGATAAAGGGAACCCCCAAATAACATTTAAGATTAAAATGATGAGACTTTTGCCTATATAGATAGACATTAAAAATTATCTATTACGCCAAAAGAATGGGGTGAATAAAATGAGTACCGTAAACAATTCCAAACGCCCAATAAGCATTAAAAAGGACGACCACCATTGCGCCAAAGGGGGTAAGGCCGCATAGTTATTTACGGGTCCAAAACCACCCAGTGCGGGTCCAATATTGCCCAAACTGGAAGCTGATAAACCTATGGAAGATTCAAAGTCTATATTGAACATGGAAAATACCAAAGCGCCCACAATAAACGACAACATGTAAAGCATAAAAAATGCCAATACATTAAATACAATAAACCTGTTGATGGCTTTTTTGTTATACCTTACGGGTACAATGGCGTTGGGATGTAGCGTGCGCTTGAACTCTAAAAAACCATTTTTTATTAGTATTAAATGGCGTACTACTTTTACACCTCCAGCTGTACTGCCTGCGGAGCCACCAAGAAACATAATTCCGAAAAAGAAAACCGTTAAAAAGGGTGTCCATAGGGTATAATCGGCACTCACAAAACCTGTAGTAGTTATAACAGTTAACACTTGAAATAAGGCATGCCTAAAGGAACTTTCTCCTTCGCCCCAAACCATGGGATGGTCTATAGATGATTTAGAAATATCCGCTTGAAAATAAATAACAAGTGCTACAATAATAGTAAAAATGGCAACAAACTTAAAGTAGAGTTTGAATTCCTCATCATTAATTATTTTTTGAACCTTACCTTTAAACGCAAAATAACTTAACACAAAATTGGAACCTGCCAAAAACATAAAGAATATAATAATGTATTGTATTATGGGTTGGTTGTTCCAATAAGCGACACTAGCATTTTTTGTTGAAAACCCACCGGTAGATAAGGTTGCCATGGAGTGATTGATGGCATCGAAAAAAGACATACCTGCCAATTTTAGCAGGAGTGTTTCGGCTGCGGTGTAACCAAAATAGATAAGCCATAAGCGTTTGGCTGTATCGGTAATTCGAGGGTGTAATTTATCGCCACTAGGTCCCGGTGCTTCGGCTGCAAAAAGTTGCATTCCTCCTATGCCCAATAAGGGCAAAATAGCAATAGCAAGCACTATGATACCCATACCGCCAATCCAATGTGTAGTACTGCGCCAAAACAAGATGCCTTCGGGCATTATTTCTATATTATTTAAAATAGATGCCCCCGTGGTGGTGTACCCAGACATGGTTTCAAAAAAAGCATTTGTAAAATTAGGAATGCTTTG
This sequence comes from Mariniflexile fucanivorans, assembly GCF_004341235.1. Classification (GTDB taxonomy): domain Bacteria; phylum Bacteroidota; class Bacteroidia; order Flavobacteriales; family Flavobacteriaceae; genus Mariniflexile; species Mariniflexile fucanivorans. Next base: position 139,025 of record NZ_SLUP01000004.1, on the reverse strand, counting down.
AGTTAGCACATAAGGCAAGGTGCCCGATAACGACATAATAATCCACCCAAAAGTTACTACAATATAACCTTCGCGCTTGTTCATTTCTTTTTTATGCTTCCTGGTAAACAACATGACTACCATACCTATGATGATGGTAAACAAACCTGAAAAAAATATTTGCAAAGAAACACCATCGTTATAAACATAACTTACAAGTGATGCTAACAGCATAAAACCACCGTTAAACACTAACAGTAATCCTAAAAAATGAAAAATAATTTTATAGTTGAGTTTCAAATTTTTAATATTTTAAAGGAATAATTTTTCAACCCGCTTTATGGATTGAAGCAAGCAACACACTACAACTCTATCGCCTTCTTGAATTTTAAAATTACCAAGAGCAATTAACCCTATACCATCTCTAATAACGCCTCCAACTATGGCAGATCGCGGAAAGTCTATTGATTTTATAGTTTTGTTACAAACGGCCGATGTACCTTTTACTTCAAACTCTAACAACTCTGCATTTAAATTGTTAAGCTTTGTCATGGCAACCACTTCGCCTCTTCGTATGTATCTAAAAATATTATTGGCGGCCAATAATTTTTTATTCACCAAAGTATCAATACCTATGGAGTAAGAAAGTTCAAAATAATCCATATTTTCAACTAAGGCAATGGTTTTTTTAACACCTTTAGATTTTGCCACCAAGCATGACATAATATTGGTTTCAGAATTCGCTCCTACAGCAATAAAAGCATCCATATCGCTAATGTTTTCTTCATCTAACAAATCTACATTACGTCCGTCGCTATTAATTACCAATACTTTTGTTAGTACTTCGGCTAGTTCAAAAGCGTTATCTCTATTACCTTCTAAAAGTTTCACGTTAAAGCCTTTTTCGCTTAAGTCTCGTGCCGTTTTAAACCCTATTTGGCTTCCCCCTAAAATCATGACGTTTTTTAAGGCTTTATTCGTTTTTCCGGTAAGTCTACACAGTTCATCTGCACCACCTTCCGATGTGATAAACACCACATTATCACCACGTTCAAACTTAGTGTCTCCACGTGGAATAATAGTAAATTGTGTACCAAAACGCTGAATAGCAATAGGAACAAAGTGTAATTCCGGAAAAATTTCAGCAGCTTCTTTTACTGTTTTGCCAACAAAAGATGCCGATCTGGACAGTGTTAAGCCCGCCATGGTAAGCGCACCATTTTCAAATTCGTAATTTTCGTTGAATGAAGATTGTTTCAATGATAATTCAATCTCAGATGCCGCCAAAGCTTCAGGAGAAATCAACTCATCAATACCAAATTTTGTAAAACCTACTTCTTCTTTATGGTGTATAAATTCAGTATTCGAAATTCTGGCAATAGTTCTTTTAGCTCCCAATTGTTTTGCCAACACACATACAGTAATATTGGTAGTTTCGCTAGATGTTACGGCTATAAATAAATCGCAGGCATTAACACGAGCTTCTTTCAAAATAGCTATGGATGTAGCATCACCTCTAATAACTCTAATATCTAAATGGGTATCGGCGTAAGCTAAACTTACTTTGTTCGGGTCTATTAAAGTAATTTCTTGAGACTCGTAAGATAACAACTTAGCCAAGTGAAATCCTACCTCACCAGCTCCAGCTATAATTATTTTCATGTAATAACATTATTTTTTAAACCCCCTTAAAGGTAGTGCAATATACTATAATTTACAATTTGTACATTAAAATAGCTTTATGTGACCAATAAAGTCTATAAATTGTAATAATTAATTATGTGGGAAAACAAAAAATATTCAATTCCTAAATATATTTAGATTTTGATTGCTGTTTTAAAGTAGAAATAAATTATGTAGGTTTGCCAAAAAAACAGCGCATTGACAAAAATTAAGCCATACAAAAACAGCGATTTAGGAAAAAAAGAACAAGTAGCTAAAATGTTTGATACCATTTCTGGAGATTATGACGGGCTAAACCGTGTTATTTCCTTTGGAATTGATGTTAAATGGCGAAAAAAAGTAGTAAAATTGGTTAAGGAAACGAATCCTGACACTATCTTGGATATTGCTACTGGAACAGGTGATTTAGCCATTAATTTAGCTGAAACCAATGCTACCAAAATTATTGGATTAGACATTAGTAATGGTATGCTTGAAATTGGCAAAGAAAAAATTAAAAGGAAGGCTCTGGAATCTAAAATAGACATGATTTTAGGTGATAGTGAAAACATGCCATTTGAAGATAATAGTTTTGATGCTATTACCGTAGCTTTTGGTGTTCGTAACTTTGAAACGCTTGAAAATGGTTTAAAAGAAATTTACCGTGTACTAAAACCAAATGGTACATTTGTAATTTTAGAAACTTCAATTCCGACTAAAACACCTTACAAACAAGGCTATAAATTTTATAGTAAAAACATTTTGCCACTTATAGGAAAAATATTCTCTAAAGATAGAAGCGCATATAAATATTTATCTGAATCGGCATCTGTTTTTCCATATGGAGAAGTATTAAACAATATTTTACGTAAAATTGGGTTTATAAATGTTGAAGATTTTCCGCAAACCTTTGGAGTTGCAACTATTTATAAATCGTCAAAATAAAACCATAAAACGAGCTATTAATACGCACGTTTAAAAATAAAGAGAAACACATGAAGTATATTTTTGCATTAATTACATGTTTACTTATTATTGAAAGTTCTAATGCTCAGTTATTTAGAAAAGAAAAAGTAACTTATGATGCAAACTCAGGTAGAGGTTCTACTGATAACAACTTATTACGCTGGGGCTACTTTTTAGGGATCAACAATTATGATTTTAATTTCGATTATAATGAAGATTTACGTGATATTTATGTAAAACGAAGCCCAGGTTTTAGTGTTGGTTTAATAGGAAATTTGCGTATTAACCAATTTTTAGACTTACGATTAGAACCAGGTTTATTAATTACCACCAGAGAATTATATTATAGTCAAACATATTTTGAAGGGCTTAGTGTTAAAGAATCTGATTTAACGCGCGAGGTAAAATCCACTTATATACATGTGCCTTTACTTTTAAAAGTTTCAACCAAACGTATTAACAACTTTAAACCTTTTATTGTAGGTGGTGTTTCAACAGCTTTGAACTTATCGAGTAATGAAGCAAACCCAAATGATAATGCAAATGGGCAATTTAGAACGACCAAAAACAACCTGTTTTATGAGTTAGGTTTTGGCATTGATTTTTACTTGCACAACTTTAAATTCACACCTTCTATCCGTGGATTATTTGGAATTAATGATGAATTGGTTAGAGATGAAAACCCAGACAGCCCTTGGACAAGTAACGTTGCCTCCATGAAAAGTAGAGGCGTTTTTGTGAATTTCACGTTTCAATAGTTTCAGTTTTCAGTCGCAGTTTTCAGAGAATTCAGAAATCAGTTTACGGTTTGTACTAATTACCGAAATCAGTAATCAAAAAAAAGAGTTATCTGTGTACCAAAATTTCCCATCAAAAACCTAAACACTCAAAAACTTAACGCAATTAACTGAAAACTGCGACTGTGACTGAAAACTATCACCGTCTAAATTCGCTCAATAAAATAGCGGTAGCGGTTGCTACATTTAAACTTTCGGTTGCTTGTATATCGCCAAATCTAGGGATGGATATTTTCTCTGTAATAATGGCTTCAACTTCTTTTGAAACACCATTTGCTTCATTTCCCATAACTAAAATACCTTGTTCTGGAAGTTTGCTTTTATAAACGTTTTCACCTTCCATAAAAGCGCCAAAAACAGGCAAACTTATCGTTTTTAAAAAGGCAACCAAATCAACATAATTGATGTTAACACGTGTTAAAGAACCCATAGTGGCTTGAACAACTTTTGGATTAAAACAATCGACAGTTTCCTTGCTGCACACTAAATTTTTAACACCAAACCAATCGCAAAGTCTTATAATAGTCCCTAAATTTCCTGGGTCTCTAACGGCATCCAGTGCTACAATTAGTCCTTTAGTTTCTATGGGTTTTTGAGCTGGTATTTTAAAAATTGCCAGTGCCGTATTGGGCGTGGTTAAAAAACTAATTCGTTTTAAATCGGCTTCAGAAATTAAAACTTCATTTTTGGCATCAATATTGAAGGTTTCAGTCGTATATAATGCATAAAGTTCTAAATGAGATTGCAGCAACTCCTTTATTGTTTTAACACCTTCAACAACAAAAAAACCATGCTGCTGTCTTTGTTTTTTTTGCTTTAAACCCGTTATTAATTTTATTTGACTTTTAGAGAGCATGACACTTTAGTAATTAATATTGATTTTATAAAAGAGGTGAAAACATAATTGTTTCAAACATACATTATTAAAATATTATTTTCACGTAAAATAATGTATTTTTGAGCCACAAAGGTCTTGTTTTTAAACCAAAAAGGACACAAACACCTTTAACCTGAATATTTTTTTTAATTTAAAATGAGTTATAAAAAACGTTATAATATATTAATAGTTTACCTGTTACGAATGACATCTGACCGTTTAAAAAAATAGAAAATAACAGATGAAACTACAATTTTCAAAAATAACACTTTTAGTTTTAATTACTGCTCAACTTATTTCTTGTGATTCAGTAAAACGTGTTCCAGAAAATGAACATTTGCTTACCAGTAATACCGTTTTAATTAACGGTAAAAAAGACAATACCGAATTAATTAATAATTTATTATACCAAGAACCAAACAGCAGAATACCTGTTGTTGGCACCCCATTGCGTTTACACGTATATAATTTAGCTCGTAACAATAAAGACTCCTTGTTTGAAGCTTGGTTAGATAAAACTCCGAACCGAAGAGCACGACTTACAAAACGATTATCAAAAAAACAGCTTGACAAATTAAAAGAATCTTCGGTAGGCTTTAATAATTGGTTACGAAAAACAGGGGAAGCTCCCGTAATTGTTAATGAGGATAAAGCTAAAAAATCGGTTGATAGACTCGAAGCCTACTACACAAACAACGGATGGTTTGATGTTGAAGCCAATTACAGCATAAATAAAACCGACAACAAACGTGCTGATGTTGTTTATAATGTTGAAACTGGTGTTCCGTTTGTTTTAGATACGATTTCCGAAAAAATAAAATCACCACTTATTGATTCTATTTACCAAAGAACAAAAAATCACACATTAGTCAAGCATAATGAGCCATATAAGTCTTCAAACTTTTCACAAGAACGCGAACGTATTTCTAACGAGTTGCGCAACTCGGGCATCTATCATTTCAATCAAGATTATGTCACTTTTGAAATGGATACCATTGGCACGAATAAAAAAGTAAATGTTGAAGTTCAAATTCAAAATAGAGCTATTAGAACACAAGATTCAATAAAACGTGTTCCTTTCAACATCTATAAAATTAAGGATGTTAATATTATTACCGATTATTCCTTTGAAAACAGAGGCAAACCCTTTCAAGATTCCATATTCTATAAAGGATACAAAATTTATGGTTATAACAAAATAAAATACCGCCCCAAAGCTTTAACCGATGCCGTTTTTATTAACCCAAACACTGTTTTTAAAGACAGCGACCGCACGCTAACCTATAGGCATTTAAATGAATTACGCACCTTCAAATACCCTAACATTGATTATATAGAAAACGAAAATAATACGCTAACAGATTCCATTAGGCTCACACCGTTAAAGAAATTTAGTTTAGGTTTTAGTGCCGATGCTTCTACAAGCAACATTCAAACTATTGGATTTTCATTAAACCCCAGTTTATTAATTAGAAATGTTTTTAGAGGCGCCGAAACTTTCGAAATATCGGCCATCACCGCTATTGGTTCTTCGCAAGATAAAAAAGAAAATGATCCCTTTTTTGATATTAATGAAATTGGTGCCGATTTAAAACTCACCATTCCCCGATTCTTTTTTCCTTTTAATACTGAAAAAATTATTCCAAAATACATGTCGCCTAGTACCAGAATAAGCTTAGCTACAACCAGCCAAACCAATATAGGGCTAGACAAACAAACTTTTACCGGTATTTTTAATTATAACTGGCAACCGTCGGCCAAAGTAACCAATAGCCTCAATGTGTTTAATATTCAATATGTTAGGAATTTAAATATTCAAAATTATTTTAATGTATACGAAAACTCATATAGCTCATTAAATGAAGTTGCACAAGACGTAGGCTATATTAATTCTGAAACAGATTTAGAAATTCCAGAAGGAACAGATGCTTTTTTATCTTATGTTTTAGCTGATGACACTCCTAGCGAAATATCAACCACCCAATTATCAACAGTTAATAGTATAAACGAACGAAAAACACGACTCACCGAAAACAACTTAATTTTAGCATCAAGTTTTAGCTTAACAAATGATGAACGCACTAATTTGTTTGATGAAGATTTCTCTATTTTCAGATTTAAATTAGAACTGGCAGGCAACTTACTTTCAAGTTTATCTGATGCTTTTGGACTTAAAAAAAACACCGATAACCGTTATGAACTTTTCAATGTTGCTTATTCACAATATGTAAAAACAGAATTAGATTATGTTAAACACTGGAGTTTAGGCAACAAAAATATTATAGCCACAAGAAGCTATTTTGGCATTGCCATTCCTTTAGGAAACTCTAGTAATATACCGTTTTCTAAAAGTTTTTTTGCTGGAGGCGCTAACGATAATCGTGCTTGGACCGCCTACAGTTTAGGACCAGGGAGTTCAGAATCTTCTAATGAATTCAATGAAGCCAACTTAAAGTTAGCTCTAAGTGTTGAACAACGATTTAATATTTTTGGAAGCTTAAATGGTGCTATTTTTGTAGATGCTGGAAATATTTGGAATGTACTTGATGATGTTACCGATGAAAATTCAACATTTACAAGTTTTAAATCACTAAAAGATATCGCTTTAGGTTCAGGCCTTGGTTTACGCTACGATTTTAGCTTTTTTGTATTCCGTTTTGATATTGGATTTAAAACTTACGACCCCTCCTACCAAGATCAAAACCGTTGGTTTAATGATTATAATTTTTCAAATGCCGTTTATAATATTGGTATTAACTATCCATTTTAATAGCCTCATTATTCTTTATAAACTATAACGTTTTAGTACTTTTTTAGTATTTTCAAATCATAAAAACACTAAAAATGTTTTAAAAATTGATTACTTTTGAAGTTCACAAACTAAAATAAAAATTTTAAAATAATTATGGGACATAATATAAAACCAGGCGTTGCTACAGGAAAAGAAGTACAAGCCATTTTTAAACTTGCTAAAGAGAAAGGATTTGCTTTACCTGCTGTAAACGTAATTGGTTCAGACACTATTAATGGTGTATTAGAAACAGCTGCAGCATTAAATGCGCCTGTAATTATTCAATTTTCAAATGGTGGTGCTCAATTTAACGCTGGAAAAGGCTTAAATAATGATGGTCAAAAAGCGGCAATTGCTGGAGCTATTGCTGGAGCAAAACATGTACATACACTAGCAGAAGCTTATGGAGTTCCTGTTATTTTACATACAGACCACTGTGCAAAAAAACTATTACCTTGGATTGATGGTATGCTTGACGCTAGTGAAAAACATTTTGCTGAAACTGGAAAACCGCTTTTCAGTTCGCATATGATTGACCTTTCTGAAGAACCAATTGAAGAAAATATCGAAATTTGCAAAACCTATTTAACGCGTATGAGCAAAATGGGAATGACTTTAGAAATTGAACTAGGTATCACTGGTGGTGAAGAAGATGGTGTTGATAATAGTGATGTTGACGATTCTAAATTATACACACAACCAGAAGAAGTGGCTTATGCTTATGAAGAATTAAGCAAAGTAAGTGATCAATTTACTATTGCAGCTGCTTTTGGAAATGTTCATGGTGTTTACAAACCAGGAAACGTAAAATTAACGCCAAAAATCTTAAAAAATTCTCAAGATTATATCACTAAAAAATATGGAGTTGGTCACAATCATATCGATTTTGTATTCCATGGTGGTTCAGGTTCTACGGTTGAAGAAATTCGTGAAGGTATTAGCTACGGTGTAATTAAAATGAATATTGATACCGATTTACAATACGCTTTCATGGAAGGTATCCGTGATTACATGGGAAGTAAAGCTGAATATTTAAAAGCACAAATAGGAAGTCCTGATGGAGCAGATTCTCCAAACAAAAAACACTACGACCCACGTGTTTGGTTACGTGCTGGTGAAGTTACTTTTGTTGCCCGTTTAAAAAAGGCTTTCGAAGATTTAAATAACGTAAACACACTATAAAACATAGTTTGTTTTTGTAAATGAAAAAATCCTGTTTAAAGCAGGATTTTTTCATTTATAAATACTTACAAAAGTAATGTCATTAATAAAAAAAACAAGCCTGTGATACCAAAATTAAAATAAAGCTTTAATTTTGTAATCTAGCTTTTTGCTTTTTGCTGAATAAAAAAGCACCTAAAAAACTAAAAAATAACGACATAGAGCCTTTGTTCTAAAATCGTAAAACTATAAATTATAAATCACTATGTCTTGGTTTAAAAGAAAAACAAAAGGAATAACAACTACAACAGAGGAAAAAAAAGACACCCCTAAGGGTCTTTGGTACAAATCGCCTACTGGAAAAATTGTAGATACCGAAGAACTTGAAAAAAACTTTTATGTAAGCCCCGAAGATGGTTACCATGTTCGAATTGGCAGTAAAGAATATTTCGAAATTCTTTTTGACGATAATAAATTTAAAGAACTAGACCCTAATTTAGAATCTAAAGATCCTTTAAAATTTATTGATACTAAAAAATACCCAGATCGTTTAAAATCGGCTCAAGATAAAACCGATTTAAAAGATGCTATACGTGTTGGTGTTGGTAAATCTAAAGGAAAAGAAATTGTTATAGCATGTATGGATTTTGCCTTTATTGGTGGGTCTGTGGGGAGTGTTGTAGGTGAAAAAATAGTACGTGCTGCAGATTATTCCTTAAAAAACAACGTGCCACTAATGGTTATTTCTAAATCTGGAGGTGCCCGTATGATGGAAGCTGCATTGTCACTTATGCAATTAGCAAAAACATCGGTTAAATTGGCACAATTAGCAGATGCTAATATCCCATACATTTCTTTATGTACCGACCCTACAACCGGTGGTACTACGGCATCTTTCGCTATGTTGGGTGATATTAATATTGCAGAACCAGGAGCTTTAATTGGGTTTGCAGGACCACGTGTGGTTAAAGACACTACCGGTAAAGATTTGCCAGAAGGTTTTCAAACCTCTGAGTTTTTAATGGAACATGGATTCTTGGATTTTATCACATTAAGAAAAGATTTAAAAAATAAAGTCAATCAATATTTAGATTTAATTCTAAATCAGCCTTTAAGAGCATAATTTACTTTTATTATAAAATTTAAGACCTGCTTGTTTTCAAAATCAAGTAGGTTTTTTTTTCATGTTTCGAAGCACTTTTTTTTGGGCATTTTTTAAATAAACTAAAAATTCCGAGCCTTTATTTACTTCACTTTTAACATCAATTTTTCCATCTAAAGATTCCACTTGATTTTTAGTAATAAAAAGTCCTACCCCTCTAGAGTCTTTGTTATTATGAAAAGTTTGATAAAGGGAGAACAACTTATTACCATGAGTTTCCAAATCTAAACCTAAACCGTTGTCTTTTACACTTAATACAATAAAATCACCTTCTAGTTTTGCACTCAAAACAATAATACAATCCCTGTCATCTGCCTTATATTTAATGGCATTTGTTAACAAATTGAGAATAATACTATCTAAATAGGCTTCAATTCCGGTTACAAGCAAGGAGTCCTCTATGTTATTTTCAATAATGCAATTACTGTTTTTAGCTAAAGCGCTTACATTATATATGGCATTAACAGCAAAATCATGCAAGTTAAGTGCTTTTAATTCGGCAGTATCGTATTTAGAAAACTTAGCTATTTCGGTTAAATGCGTTACGGTTTCTTGCAAGTTGGAAACTGCTTGTCTTAAAAACTCAAAACTATCGTTTGTTTTGGTTTCTTCAATTTCATCTTCAACAAAACCCAGCAAAGTCATTAAATTGCCGGCATGTGTTCTTAAATTATGGGTTATAATTCTAGAAAAGTTTAAAAGCCGTTCATTTTGCTCTTTAACAACATTGGCTATTATTTCCTTTTCATCTTCTTCTTGTTTTCGTTCTGTGATGTCTTGTACTTGACTTATAAAGTATTTAGGTTTATTGTCTTTGTTTTTCACTAAAGACACCGATAATTGTGCCCAAACCAAATTACCGTTCTTTTTAAAATAGCGCTTTTCCATTTTATAGCTTTCAATCTCCCCTTTTAAAAGCTTTTTTAATTTTCTTAAATCAATTTTTAAATCTTCTTTGTGCGTTATTTCATCAAAACTACGTTTTAAAAGTTCACTTTCACTATATCCCAAAATGTCGCATAAACTCTTACTTACCAGCAACCATTTACCATCCAACCCAACTATTGCAATACCATGATAAGCATGATTAAAGATATCGGGAAGCAAATTGGCATCCAATGCATCTGCAATTATTTTTTCCATTTTAGACAAGTAAAAATTTGATTACGGTAAATTAGTGAAAAATTTGCAAAAAAAGAAGTGTTGCCAACTCGTATTTAATTACTATATTTGCCGCTCGAAAGATAGGCTTTCGTTTACATAACAATTATTTACAATAATATTAGCATGTATTTAGATCAAAAAGAAAAAGAGACCATCTTTACAAAACATGGTAAAGATGCAAAAGACACAGGTTCTGCAGAAGGACAAATTGCATTATTCACTTACAGAATTAACCACTTAACAGAGCATTTAAAAAAGAATCGTAAAGATTATAATACTGAGCGCTCTTTAGTGAAATTGGTAGGTAAAAGAAGAAGCTTACTAGATTACTTAACTAAGAAAGATATCTTAAGATATCGTGCGATAGTAAAAGAATTAGGATTAAGAAAATAAGAAAAAGAGGCTTTATAGCCTCTTTTTTGTTTTTGCGTTAGGGATTGTAGCGGCATCCTTTTTAAAATTTGTGTAAAAACAACATGGTGAGAACTTAAAATTGGCAGATTGCCACGTCCTACGTCCTCGCAATGACATTTTAAAAAGATATAGCGGAAAGCCCGACCCTTTAGGGTAACGCCCATATAAATAAATGTTACATTGTCATTACGAGGAGAGTAACGACGTGGTAATCTTTCCAAAAGAAACAGATTGCCACAGCAAATTAAAAAATTTGCTTCGCAATGACGTAAAATAGAAGAAGCTTATTATAGTTTTTCATTGGTCAACACAACAACTACACACAACAACACAACGACCATTGTTTAATTAGAATTAAAAAAATTTATGATTCCAAAAGTTTTTAGAGAGGTCATTGACCTTGGTGATGGAAGAGAAATCTCCATTGAAACCGGAAAATTAGCAAAACAGGCGCATGGTTCTGTTGTTGTGCAATCAGGAAAATGTATGCTTTTGTGTACTGTTGTTTCCAACTACCAACAAAGTGATGTTGACTTTTTACCTTTAACGGTAGATTACAGAGAAAAATTTGCTGCTTCTGGACGTTATCCAGGAGGTTTCTTTAAGAGAGAAGCAAGACCGAGTGACGGCGAAGTATTAACAATGCGTCTTGTTGACCGTGTTTTACGTCCGTTATTCCCAAAAGATTACCATGCTGAAACACAAGTAATGGTACAATTAATGTCTCATGATGATGATGTTATGCCAGATGCTATGGCTGGATTAGCTGCTTCGGCTGCTATTCAATTATCGGATATTCCATTTGAAACACCAATTTCTGAGGCTAGAGTTGGTCGTGTAAATGGACAATTTATCATCAACCCAACTAGAGCACAATTATTAGAGTCTGACATCGATATGATGATTGGTGCTTCTGCTGATTCTGTGATGATGGTTGAAGGTGAGATGGATGAGATTTCGGAAGAAGAAATGGTGGAAGCTATTAAGTTTGCACACGATGCTATTAAAATACAGTGTGCTGCTCAAGTAAAATTAGCCGAGGCTTTTGGTAAAAAAGAAACTCGTGAGTATACTGCAGAGCGCGAAGATGAAGAGTTAGCTAAAAAAGTAAGTGCTTTAACCTATGATAAAGTATATGCTGTAGCAAGAGCTGCATCTGCAAAACATGAGCGTAGTGCTGCTTTTGATGCTATTAAAGAAGAAGTAAAAGCAACTTTTACTGAAGAAGAATTAGCCGATTATGGTGGTATGGTTTCTAAATATTTCTATAAAGCTGAGAAAAAAGCAGTTAGAGATTTAACCTTAAACGAAGGTTTACGTTTAGATGGACGTAAAACGACCGACATCAGACCAATTTGGTGTGAGGTTGATTATTTACCATCTACACATGGTTCTTCAATCTTTTCTCGTGGGGAAACTCAAGCATTAGCAACAGTAACTTTAGGAACTTCGAGAGAAGCAAACCAAATAGATATGCCATCTTTTGAAGGTGAGGAGCGTTTCTATTTACATTATAACTTCCCTCCTTTTTCAACAGGTGAAGCGCGCCCTTTAAGAGGAACGTCTCGTCGTGAAGTAGGACACGGAAACTTAGCGCAACGTGCATTAAAAGGTATGGTACCGGTTGATTGCCCGTATACTGTAAGAGTAGTATCAGAAGTATTAGAATCTAACGGTTCGTCTTCTATGGCAACTGTTTGTGCCGGAACCATGGCGTTAATGGATGCTGGAGTTCAAATTAAAAAACCAGTTTCTGGTATTGCAATGGGATTAATCTCGGATGCGGAAACAGGAAAATACGCGGTTTTATCTGATATTTTAGGTGATGAAGACCACTTAGGTGATATGGACTTTAAAGTAACTGGTACTGCCGATGGTATTACTGCTTGCCAAATGGACATAAAAGTAAAAGGTCTTTCTTATGAAATTTTAGTGAATGCACTAAAACAAGCACAAGCTGGACGTTTACATATTTTAGGTAAATTAACTGAAACGATTGCTGCACCAAATGCAGATGTGAAAGCGCATGCTCCTAAAATGATTACGAGAGTGATTCCTAATGAATTTATCGGCGCCTTAATTGGGCCTGGTGGAAAAGTGATTCAGGAATTACAAAAAGCTACTAAAACAACCATCGTTATTAACGAAGACCCCATCACTGAAGAAGGTATTGTTGAAATTTTAGGAACTGGACAAGAAGGTATTGATGCTGTTTTAGCAAAAATAGACTCGTTAATGTTTAAACCTGTAGTTGGCAATTCTTATAAAGTAAAAGTTATTAAAATGCTTGACTTTGGTGCTGTTGTAGAATATATGGATGCTCCAGGAAACGAAACATTATTACACGTAAGCGAATTGGCTTGGGAACGTACTGAAAATGTTAGCGACGTTGTTAATATGGGTGATGTTTTTGAAGTGAAGTATTTTGGAGTTGATCCAAAAACGCGCAAAGAAAAAGTATCTCGTAAAGCATTATTAGATAAACCAGAAGGTTATGTTGCAAGACCACCAAGAGAGAATAACGACCGTGGTGGACGTGATAACAGAGGTAGAGACAATCGTGGACGCGATAACCGCAGAGACGACAGAAGACCAAGAGAAAATAGAAAAGACGATTAAGTTTTTTTAATCTATAATTTAGAAAAGCCTGTTTCATGATTTGAGACAGGTTTTTTGTTTAAAAAATTATCTTTACATGATAACAGTTGCAACAATTTATAATATTTTGAGCTGTTCTACATATAAGAAAATGAAATGCTAATGAATAAAACTATAATTCTTTTATTGTTACTGATGTTTGGATTTACATCTTGTAAAAATTCTAAAAAAGAAATTGACAAACTTAATATTGCTAAGCAATACTACAAGGTTCTAGACAATTCTAATCATTCTGAAATATCTAATTTATTGACAGATAGTATTGTCATTAAGGAAAGTGACTATAATTATGAGGAGAATTTCTCTAAAAAAGGATATATTGAATGGATGAAATGGGATTCAGTATTTGACCCAACATATAAAATTCTTGAAATTGAGCAGTTAAATGAAATTGTAAAAGCAAAAATTTCGAAAATAGATAAAAGAATCATTTTTCTTCACGAGGAACCAATTATCTCTAATGAAATTATCCGATTTAATAATAATAAAATAATCAGAATCGAAAAAACTTATGAGATATTTAATGAGAGGATATTTAAAAAAAAAGAGATAAACTTGTAGACTGGATTAACGAAAACCACCCTGAATTGAATGGATTTTTGCACGACCAAACAAAGGCTGGGGGAAACAAATATTTAAAAGCTATAGAACTGTATAGAAACAAAAAATAATGTGCTACAGATATGTACTAAAAATGAGTAAACAATCTAAACCACATTAAAATTACAAACATAGTTTTAATGCTTTCCAAAAGCCTTCACTCCTGCTTCAATCTTTACTTTTAAATAATTTTCTCGGGGTACAATTGGGCAAGAATATGTGTCATTATAAGCACAATATGGGTTGTAGGCTTTGTTAAAATCAATCTCCATAGTGCTTCCCTTAGGAATTCTAGCATCAATATAACGTCCGCCACCATAACTTTCCAGTCCATTGGTTTCATCTAAAAATGGTAAAAACAAATAATCTTCATACCCTTCTTGTGTCATTAAATCTTTATTTTGATAGATATTCAGTTTATAACTTTTGCCTTTTAATTCAAATGAAAGTTCGCCGTACTTAACGTAAATGGGACGTCTTTCAGTTGAAGTTTTCATTTCAAAAGGTTTTTCATCTGGAAATCTTTCAAAGGCAGCCGTAATTACATAAGTACTATCAAACTTAAAAAATTCTAAACCTTCAAAATGCTTCCTATCCTTATCCTTTAATGGGGAAGTTGTGGCATCCTTATACTCGGCATTTAGTTCCCGCTGAAATTCGGTATCTCCTTTAATTGTTTTTTTTTCTTGCGCACAACTTACTAAACAAGTTGCAAATATTAACATGACTATAAATGGTCTCATTCAAAATATAATTAGAATTCAAAAGTACAACTTACAATTATTTTCTATATGTTTGTAATTCATAAAATTAAAAAAATGCGCTATAACGTCACAATTTGTAAGATGCCATACACTGCTTCGCTTAGCAGAAGTCGGGTTTGTTATATATTGTGGTAATAAGAATATAAAATATTACAATATGTAAAAGTCCGACTTCGCAGTCGGACTTTTTTGTTTAAAATAAATATCAGTTAAAAGAATCCCTCTTTTGAAGATAATTAAGGAAAAATGAAAACACTTTTTAAAAGCTATATAAATACATTTAGAGGCCTATCGGAAGAAATATGGTGGCTTGCACTTATAACACTTGTAAATAGAGCTGGTACAATGGTTATACCGTTTTTATCCTTATACCTAAAGGAAGACATGCATTTTACCGTAAGCCATGTGGGCTGGGTTATGAGTGCTTTTGGATTAGGTTCGGTAGCTGGTTCTTGGATTGGAGGTAAACTAACCGACAAAATTGGGTACTATAAGGTAATGGTTAGAAGTTTATTGACCACAGGTGTTTTATTTATTGGTTTACAATTTTTAAACACGTTTGCATCTATTTGCATGGGTATTTTTATTGTGATGCTTGTAGCCGATGCCTTTAGGCCTGCTATGTTTGTGGCGCTAAACGCTTATAGTAAACCGGAAAATAAAATACGGTCCTTAACATTAATACGATTAGCTATTAATTTAGGGTTTTCAGTAGGTCCTGCCATTGGCGGAATTATTATTACTGGACTTGGATATGCTGGTTTATTTTGGGTGGACGGTATTACATGTATTATGGCTACTTTATTATTGATTAAAGTACTGCATCCTAAAAAAGCGAAAGTTTTAGATGTGATTGAAAACAAAAATCCAGTTTCTGCATATAACGATCATGCTTTTATAATATTTCTTGTAGCTATGATGTTGTTTGGTGTGGTGTTCTTGCAATATTTTTCAACCATTACCATTTATTACAAAGACGTTCATATGCTAACGGAACTCCAAATTGGACTTATTTTAGGATTGAATGGCTTCCTAATTTTTATTTTTGAAATGCCTTTAATTAAGTGGTTGGAAAACAGCAGGTACACAAAATTAGGGTTGATGTTTTTTGGAGCTATTTTAACAGGATTGAGTTTATTAATATTAAATTTCACCAATTGGTCTGGAATTTTAGTAATTGGTATGCTTTTGATGACTATTGGAGAAATGATTGCATTTCCTTTTTCTAATGCCTTTGCAGTTCAAAGAGCAAAAAAAGGAAACCAAGGTGAATATATGGCACTTTATTCCATATCGTTTTCCATAGCGCACATTTTTGGGCATAATGCTGGTTTACAAATGACAGCAGCCCTTGGGTTTGATACTACTTGGTATATAATATCTATAATCGCACTTATTTGTGCCATTATTCTATTCGTACTTAATAGACGTTTAAATTCAAAAAAGTTGGTTTAACTTTATTTTATTTCCTTAACTTCTTTAAATCGTGTTACATGAGATAGTACTATTTGTGTCTTCGTTTCACCATAAATAATAAGCTCATCTATAAAGGTTTCTAAGTGTTTTTGGTTTTTTAGTAACACTTCCATAACGATGTTTTCGTTACCCGTAATTCTATAACAATTTAAAACTTCATCATAAGTTTTAACTTTCTCTAAAAATGGTTTCAATTTACCTATAAACGCATGCAAAGTTATTATAGCTTTTAACTGATACCCCATATCTAAAGGAGATACTACCGTTTTATAACCCAATATAATACCGGCATCTTCCATTTTTTTAATACGTTCTGAAACTGCTGGTGAACTAATGCCCACACGCCTACCAATTTCGGCATTGGATTGTCGCGCATTTTCTTGCAAACACCTTAAAATCTTCCAGTTAAGACTATCTAAATTCATTTTTAAAGAAATTTAATCATAATAAATTAATATCTAAAGTAAATATAATCTTTTACTTTAAAATAAAAAGTTGTTTGTTAATTCTTGTTATTAATTTTGAGAGAGTTGCTAAGAAAAATAAAAATATGTCTCCCAATACCCCATCAAACCTATCGGAATTACCTATTTATAAAAAAGCTATTGAGATATTTACCTTATCGCAAAGTATTTCTATGTATTTAAATCATGATTTGTCTGCTTTAAAAAATGATGGAACCGAGGATAATAATATTTATTTTTCTGGTGATATCGTTCAACAATCCATATCATTGGCTCCAGAAATTGTAAATGCCGAATTAGAGCGTTATACAGATAGAAAGTACAAACATATTGCTTCCTTAAGGCGTTTAACAAATATGCTTTATAAAAATTCGTACCGTTTGGAATATTCTAATAGTAATGGAAAGGACTTCTTACCTATTTTACGTAACGAATTAAAAAAATTCAAACAATTGCAACGTACTTGGATGCTTACTTTATAAAAAAAACACACATCGAATAATGTGTGTTTTTAGATAGCATTGTAGAATCAACCACAAAATATCAGTCCTTTTATTGAGAATAAGCAATTAACATATTTCCTGCCCATTAATGATAATTAGTAGCACGAAACTTTTGCTAATGTAGTTTGAACTAAACTTGTTTAATGTAAAAACTGACATTGAAATTGACATATATCAATTTTAATATTAATTTTTCATAAAAACAGGAGTTTCAATTCGCGATAAAGTTTCAGGGCGCATGTTAAGTAAAGAAGCCAAATGCTTTTTAGACAAGCGTTTAATTATTTCTGGATGATTATTTTGTAAAAAATAGGAATACCTATCTTTCGCTGTTGGAATCCGGACCATAAAAGCCCTATATTCAGCATGCATATAATATTCCTCTAGTAAAATTCTATACAAACACGCCATTTCCTTAAAGTTTTCTAATGCAAAATTTAAATCATGGTGGCTAATGCTTTCCGTATAGGTATCTTCTAAACACTCAATATTTTCCAATGCGGGTTCTTTTTTAAAAAAACCCGATATGGAAGTAACCATTTCACTATCTACACTCACCCAGGTAGTAATTTCATTATTTTCATAGTTGAAATAACCTCTAACCAAGCCTTTCCTTATAATATGAAGTCTATCGCAAACTTCTCCTTGTCGTAAAATATAATCACCTTTTTTATAATGTGATGATTTTAAAGCATTAGACAAAAATTTATTAAGCGATTTTGATAATGGATGAATAGAGTTTAATAAAACAATACTGAACAAATGATTGTATGTTGTAGTAGGCATGAATAATATTTTTAATTTAAATATATAACTTTTATAAAAAAGAATGAAAAACCCTTACGTTATTAACATAAGGGTTTAATGAATTTTATAAAATGTTTTCAAATTAATCAGTGATTACATGAGTGTTAAAATTAATAATTGAACTCTCAATTTCAGAATATCTTTCAGATTTAATAATGTTTATTAACCAATCTAAATGATTTTTTGATTGACGTTTAAAGCTGTAAGTAAGTGTTGTTTTCATAAGCATAAGATTTTAATTATTTGGGTAAATAAGTGTTTAATAATTAACTTAAACAGGATAAATTTACACTGGGAATTGGTAATCAAAAAATTTCTTAAAGAAAATTAGTTCAAGGGTTTATATAAATCTATAAGTGGTTTTTATTTGCAAAAAAAGGCGATGAAAAACTCTGTTGAAAAGTTTAATTATAGCTTTACTTAATATCAATTAAATGCTATAATTATATAAGAATTGAAGTGAAAATTATTGAAAATATACTATTGTAAAACAACGTTAAAATAAAAATTCACATATTTTTTATCAAGTAAAAAATGATTCAATGCTTACATATTCCGACGATACTGACCTCCAACCTCGAATAAAGCGTTTGTAATTTGACCTAATGAACACACTTTACAAACTTCCATTAAAGCTTCAAAAATATTTTCGTTGTGAATCGCTTTCTGCTGAAGATCTTTCAACAAAGCTTCGGTGTCATTTGCTTTATGAAGATTTTCCAAGGTTTTTATTTGAGACCGTTTTTCTTCTTCGGTGGCTCGAATCACTTCCGCAGGTAAAACCGTTGGAGATCCTTTACTGCTTAAAAAGGTATTCACACCAATTATTGGAAATGCACCATTATGTTTTAAAGTTTCATAATACAAACTTTCTTCTTGAATTTTACTACGTTGGTACATGGTTTCCATAGCGCCTAAAACACCACCACGATCGGTAATTCTGTCGAATTCTAGAAGAACAGCTTCTTCTACTAAATCGGTTAATTCTTCAATAATAAACGACCCTTGAATTGGGTTTTCGTTTTTTGCCAATCCTAATTCTTTATTTATTATAAGTTGAATTGCCATTGCTCTTCTCACCGACTCCTCGGTTGGTGTTGTAATCGCTTCATCATACGCATTGGTGTGCAGAGAATTGCAATTATCATAAATCGCATAAAGCGCTTGCAAGGTGGTTCGGATATCGTTAAAATCAATTTCCTGCGCATGTAAACTTCTACCGGAGGTTTGAATATGGTATTTAAGCATTTGAGCACGTTCATTGGCATGATATTTAAGTTTCATGGCTTTTGCCCAAATTTTTCGAGCTACACGACCAATAACGGCGTATTCGGGATCGATTCCGTTTGAAAAGAAAAAGGACAAATTGGGCCCAAACTTATTAATATCCATACCGCGGCTTAAATAATATTCCACATACGTGAAACCATTAGACAACGTTAAAGCTAATTGTGTGATAGGGTTTGCGCCTGCTTCGGCAATATGATAGCCAGAAATAGATACCGAATAAAAATTTCGCACATTATTTTTAATAAAATACTCTTGCACATCGCCCATTAAGCGCAGTGCGAATTCCGTAGAAAAAATACAAGTGTTTTGTGCTTGGTCTTCTTTTAAAATATCGGCTTGAACTGTTCCTCGAACTTGTGAAATCGTATTTGTTTTTATCTTTTCATAAACTTCTTTTGGCAATACTTGATCGCCAGTAACACCTAAAAGCATTAAACCCAAACCTTTATTGCCATCAGGTAATTTCCCATTGTATTTTGGTCGTTCTTTACCTTTATAAATATCAACAATTTTAGCCTCAACCTCTTTCTCTAAATTATTTTCTTTAATATATGCTTCACATTGTTGATCGATGGCAGCATTCATAAAATAACCTAAAAGCATGGGAGCGGGACCGTTAATAGTCATACTCACCGACGTCATAGCATCAAACAAATCAAAACCCGAATACAGTTTTTTAGCATCATCTAAACAACAAATACTAACACCTGCATTACCAATTTTTCCGTAGATATCTGGACGTAAATCGGGGTCGTTTCCGTAAAGCGTGACACTATCAAAAGCAGTTGACAAACGTTTTGCAGGCAAACCAGCACTTACATAATGGAAACGTTTGTTGGTTCGTTCCGGACTTCCCTCGCCCGCAAACATACGTGCAGGATCTTCGCCTGTGCGTTTGAATGGATACAAACCTGATGTAAATGGAAACTCTCCTGGAACATTTTCCTGTAATACCCATTTTAAAATATCGCCCCAAGCTTGATATTTAGGCAATGCTACTTTGGGGATTTGCACATGTGAAAGCGACTCAGAATGGGTTTCAATTTTAATATCTTTATCTCTAACTTTAAATGTGTAAATGGGATTTTTATATTTGTTCACTTTATCTTCCCAACCTATGATAATTTCCCAATTGGATATGTCCAGATTTCGTTTTACGCGGTCGAATTCTGCTACTAGAAGTTTGATAAAATCTTTATTTTCATCTGGAACTTGTTTCAGAATTTCTTTGTGATTCAATCCGTTTCTATCAAGAAGAGATGGCTTCGCTTCACTCGCAATGACGTCTAAAACCGACTCCATAGTTTTAAAAATACCATACAGTTTTTGGGCAACTTCAACTTGCTCGTTTGATTTAGCATCATAAGCACGATTATTTTCAGCAATTTCAGATAGATATCTGGTTCTTGATGGTGGAATAACAAAAATCTTTTCACTCATTTCATCTGAAATTGTGAAAGTCGATTTTAAATTGGCCGATGCTTTTTCAACCAATTTGTCCATCACCGCTTTATACAGCGTATTCATGCCCGGGTCGTTAAACTGTGACGCAATGGTTCCGAAAACTGGCAATTGCTCTTGTGGTGTGTCCCAAAGATTGTTGTTACGCATGTATTGTTTTTTCACATCGCGCAAAGCATCCAAAGAACCACGCTTGTCGAATTTATTTATGGCTACTATATCGGCAAAATCGAGCATGTCTATTTTTTCCAATTGGGTGGCGGCACCAAATTCTGGTGTCATCACATATAAAGACACATCGCTGTGTTCTATAATTTCGGTGTCAGATTGCCCAATACCAGAAGTTTCTAAAATAATTAAATCGTATTCGGCAGCTTTCAGCACTTCAATAGCTTCGTGCACATATTTTGACAAAGCCAAATTAGATTGTCGCGTTGCCAAACTACGCATATAAACTCGTGGATTGTTTATGGCATTCATACGAATTCTATCACCCAAAAGAGCGCCACCAGTTTTTCTCTTTGAAGGATCAACGGATATAATACCGACTGTTTTTTCAGGAAAATCAATTAAAAATCGACGTACCAATTCATCTACCAAACTAGATTTTCCTGCGCCTCCTGTACCTGTTATCCCAAGAACGGAAGCTCCCCCTAACCTCCCCGAAGGAGAGGAACGCTCACGCTTTTGGGAAAATACAGCATTGAAAACTTCTTGGTTATTTTCGGCTAAAGAAATTAATCTAGCGATAGTATTAATATCTTTATTCTTTAAGTTTTCTAAAACTTTATTACTACCTAATTCTAATAACCAATCTCCATCTTCATTACAAACTTTTCCAGTTGCGTGTTTCCCTCCCTTGGAGGGACTAAGTGAGGCTTTCACCAAATCGTTAATCATACCTTGCAACCCCAATTCCCTACCATCATCTGGCGAATAAATTCGGGTGATACCATATGCCATCAATTCTTTAGTTTCTGAAGGCAAAATAACACCGCCACCGCCGCCAAATATTTTGATATGTTCTGCACCTCTTTCCTTCAACAAATCGAACATATATTTAAAATATTCGTTGTGCCCACCTTGATATGAGGTTAAACAAATGGCATTCACATCTTCTTGAATGGCAGTATTTACCACTTCTTCAACGCTTCTATCATGCCCCAAATGAATGACCTCTACCCCTGTAGCTTGTATAATGCGACGCATAATATTAATCGACGCATCATGCCCATCAAATAAAGATGCTGCGGTTACAATTCTAACTTTATGCTTTGGTTTATAAGGCACTATCTGCATCATTTTAAATAAAATTAATATTTGACACTCAAATTTACGAAATATTCAAAAAAACAAAGTATTTATAAATGATTATCTAAAATTATAATCATCCCCTATCCGTATCTAATTTTTAGGTTAATTTTGAACTTAAATCATTTCAAATAAAATGCAAAAGATCACCATTTTAATTCATTGTAAAGACCGCCCAAATATTATTGCTTCTGTTACTAATTTTGTTGCCGAAAAACAAGGCAACATTGTTTATATAGATCAGCATGTGGATAGAGAGCAAAATATCTTTTTTATGCGTTTAGAAAGTGAATTCATTCATGACGGTTTTACTGCTGATGGTTTTAGAGAAGCTTTTAAAAGCACGTTGGCCACAACTTTTGGAATGAAATGGCGCATATACTCATCGGCTAGAAAACCTAAAATGGCCTTATTTGTTTCAAAGTACGATCATTGTTTATATGATTTATTAGGACGTTACAACTCTGGTGAACTTAATTTAGAAATCCCTTTTATAATAAGTAACCATTTGGATTTGAAACCCATTGCCGATAGTTTTAAAATTCCATTTCATCATATTCCTGTTACTAAAGACACCAAGGAAGCCGCTGAAAAAACACAATTAGAATTATTAGAAAACGCTAAAATTGATTTTATAGTGTTAGCGAGATACATGCAAATTATTTCAGAAAAATTAATCACAAAATATCCAAACAAAATAATTAACATTCACCATTCTTTTTTACCTGCTTTTGTTGGCGCTAAGCCTTACCATTCTGCTTTTAAACGCGGTGTAAAAATTATTGGAGCCACAAGCCATTATGTGACCGAAGAATTAGATGCGGGTCCTATTATAGACCAAGGTGTTACACAAGTTACTCACTCGCATTCTATTGAAGATTTAATTGCCAAAGGACGTGATTTAGAAAAAATAGTTTTGGCCAATGCCATTAAATTACATACCAACCGAAAAGTTATGGTTTACAATAATAAAACCGTTATTTTCTCATAAAATATTATATTTACCATTCTTTAAAAACCCAAATTCAAAAATCATGATTCGTAAAATTTTAGTATTGCTTTTAGTTTTAAATGTAACTGCTTGCGCAGAATTACAACAAGTTGTTAATCAATTACCTCAAGGTGGCGTTGGCGTTGGCGTTGGCAATGATGAAATTGCATCTGGTTTAAGACAAGCTTTAGATTTGGGTATTGAAAAACAAGTTACAAAACTAACCCAAACCGATGGTTTTTATAAAAATGACTTGGTTAAAATTTTATTACCCGAAGAATTACAAAAAGTAGATAAAGGCCTTAGAGATATTGGCTTAAACAAATTGGCCGATGAAGGCTTAAAAGTACTAAATAGAGCCGCTGAAGATGCTGTAAAAGAAGCGACTCCTATATTTGTTGATGCTGTTAAAGGCATTACATTTGCAGATGCTAAAAATATACTAATTGGTAACGACGATGCTGCAACCCAATATTTAAACGGAAAAACCCAAACAGCTTTATACGCTAAATTTAACCCTGTAATTAAAAATTCTTTTAATAAAGTGGGTGCGGACGAAATTTGGGCAAATCTTATAAATAAATACAATAGCATTCCATTTACTTCAGATGTTAATCCTGATTTAACAGATTATGTTACTGAAGAAGCTTTAAAAGGTGTTTATACCATGATTGCTGTTGAAGAAAAAGAGATTCGCAATAATATTGGCTCTAGAACTACTGATTTGTTGAGAAAAGTGTTCGCTTTGCAAGACTAAAACAAGCTTAATTATTGACTATTTTATAGTGGTTGAAAAAAAAATTAAATATTTTTTTTCATTTAAGAATAAAAAATGTATATTTAATTATCTGTTATTCAGCATTCTATATGAGCGTTAATGAAATTATAAAAAATCGTCAAAAAAAACTCGATGAGCAATATAAAGAGCTGATGGAGCAAGCATACAATTTTCGTCAAACAGATTCTGAACTTAGCGACCTTGCTGAATTTCGTGCTATGCGTTTACTAAACAAGCTAAATACCCTTCGATATTTCTCTAGAAATCAAGTGAAATATTAGTTTCATTTTTTTTTATTAATTCTTTAACTATTTAGTTACATCCAAAAGACATAAACTTCCGTACTTTATACAAAAAGAAGTTATGAGTACACATTTTTGCAAAGTTGGCAAAATTAAACCTAACCTAAATAAGTTAGTGAGTTTAAAAGAATTTGAAAAAAGAATTTCAAATTTTGTTGAAGACATTAGTAAAGTTGATTATCCTAAAACTATAAACGGGTAAAAACCTTTATTGCGATAAAATAAGTTGCATTTCCTGTTGAAGCTCTTTTGCTTTTTCAGCTGCTACTTGTGCAAAATCTTCGCCATTTGAAGCGTAAATTATGCCTCTGGAAGAATTTATTAGCAAACCAACGTTATCCGCCATTCCATATTTACAAACTTCTTGTAAATTACCACCTTGCGCTCCAACGCCAGGTACGAGTAAAAAACTATCTGGAATTATGTTTCTAATATCAGCTAAATATTCTGCTTTGGTGGCTCCAACAACGTACATTAAATTTCTAGAGTTTTTCCAAGTTTTTGAGGTTTCCAACACTTGTTTATACAACTCTTTTCCATCAACAGTTTTCGTTTGAAAATCGAAAGCACCTTGGTTAGAGGTAAGTGCTAATAGAATGGTATGTTTATCTTCAAAAGCCAAAAAAGGCTCTACAGAATCTTTTCCCATATAGGGCGCCACAGTAACCGAATCGAACGCTAAATCTTCAAAAAACGCTTTGGCGTACATGGTACTTGTGTTCCCTATATCACCACGTTTCGCATCGGCAATTGTAAAAATATCTGGATGGTTCTCGTTTAAGTAATTGATGGTTTTTTCTAAAGCTTTCCAACCTTTTAAACCATAAGCTTCATAAAACGCAGTATTCGGTTTGTAAGATACACATAAATGATATGTTGCATCAATAATCGCTTTATTGAAAGCGAAAATAGGATCTTCTTCCTTTAAAAGGTGTTTTGGAATTTTATCCAAATCGACATCTAACCCAATACACAGAAAAGATTTCTTTTTTTGAATTTCAGAAATTAGTTGGTTCGTATTCATAATTTATTTTGCCACGAATTCACGAATGTTTTTATATCACATCACTATTAGCTTTCAACTTTTCGGTGTTTTCTGCTAATTGTAATTCGTCAATTATTCTTTGGATATCACCATTAACGATGTTTGATAAATCGTAAAGTGTTAATCCAATTCTATGGTCGGTTACACGTCCTTGTGGGTAATTGTAAGTTCTAATCTTCGCACTTCTATCACCCGAAGTTACCATCGAACCACGTTTTGCTGCATCTGCTTCGTTTTTCTTTGCTAACTCCATTTCGTATAAACGAGAACGCAATACTTTAAAGGCTTTTTCTTTATTTTTATGTTGCGATTTTTGATCTTGACATTGTGCCACCAATCCGGTTGGTAAATGCGTTAATCGAACTGCTGAATAGGTAGTATTTACCGACTGACCACCAGGACCTGATGAACAGAAAAAATCAATTCGTACTTCTTTGGGATTAATTTCCACATCAAATTCTTCAGCTTCAGGAAACACCATAACGGTTGCTGCACTGGTATGTACACGCCCTTGTGTTTCGGTTTGTGGCACACGTTGTACACGATGTACGCCTGCTTCAAACTTCAAGGTTCCGTAAACATCTTCACCTGAAACTTCAAACTGAATTTCTTTAAATCCTCCGTTGGTTCCTTCACTAAAATCCACAGTATCAACCTTCCAACCCTTGCTTTCGCAATATTTGGTATACATTCTAAACAAATCGCCCGCAAAAATACTTGCTTCATCACCACCAGTTCCCGCACGTAATTCTACGACTGCATTTTTAGAATCTTCCGGATCTTTAGGTATTAAAAGAAATTTAACTTCGTCTTCTAATTTAGGAATACGCTCTTTAGCTTCTTCATATTGCATTTTAGCCATATCAACCATTTCTGGGTCTGCACCTTCCGAAATAATATCTTCAGCCTCCGCTAAATTATTGGTAACCTCAATATATTCATCGCGCTTTTCCATCAGCACCTTTAAATCTTTATACTCTTTATTTAATGCGATGTAACGTTTTTGGTCGGTCATAATATCCGGTTGGATGATCAAATCGCTAACCTCATCAAAACGCTGTTTTACTATTTGTAATTTGTCTAACATTTACCTTTTTAAATTGTGTGGCAAAAATACGATAATTTATGAATTTATAATAGTTGATATGTTAGTATTGAAAACTATGTTGATAATAGGATTAAATTGGAATTTACTAAACTAAGTTACATTGTAAATTAGCATACTTTTTTAGCAATTGAAACTTGACTTTGGTAGAAAAAAGCATAACTTAGTTTAACATAAAACATAAAGCATTGAAACAATGTCATTTTTAAAGTAACCCAATTAAATGATACCTTATAAAATAACCAACCAAAAATCAATCTTATATTTACTAGTTTTAATAATGCTTCTACAAATTGATATCTGCTTTTCTCAAAATCAAATATCAGGACATGTATTTAGCGCTAAAGATTCAACGGCAATATATGGCGCATCAGTATATTTTGACAGAACAAGTATTGGGGCTTCTACAAATGATAAAGGTTACTTTAAAATTTTATTTGAAAAAAGCAATTCATCGCTCATAATAAGTTCAATTGGATACGAAACTGTCATCATTAACCCCCAAAATATTCTTATTAATAAAACTTTACCTAACATTTATCTTTCTGAGAAATCAGAGGATTTAGAAACCGTTTATATAGAAATGGATTCATGGAGTAGATCAAAAAAACTCGAAATATTTAAACGAGAATTTTTAGGAACTAATAAAGCAGCTAAATTATGCGACATAATTAATGAGAATTCGATTAAGTTAAGGTACGTTAACTCATCGAACACACTAATTGCAACTTCCAACGAACCTTTAATTATTGAAAATAAATATTTAGGATATACTTTAAAATACAGCTTAAGAGATTTTCAAGTGAAGTTTAAAACAAACGAAAAAGACTCAACCATGCCTCTATCGATTAACTATCATGGTTTTAGTTTTTTTGAACCATTAGAAAATAAACTATCAGGGAAAATTTCAAGAAACAGAAAGAAAAGTTACCTCGGGTCGACTTCCCATTTTATGAAAGCACTTTATTTAAAAGAACTTGATGAAAATAACTTCAAAATTTACTATCAATGGGTTCAAGTCCCCACTTATGAGTATTTTGAGATAACGGAGTATGAAAACACAAAACATGTGAAACTTCTTGTAAATGAAATTCAAATTAGATATAAAACCTATGAACAATCTTTTCTGATAGCTAAAGATGTATTTACTATTGATTATTCGGGACATCTTGACCCGCCTGAATCTATTAATATAAGGGGTGAGATGTCTAAAAAACGTATTTCAGAACTTTTACCTTTAGGCTACGAGCCATAATAGCATTGAAAAGTTGGTTTTTCAGACTCATTTTAAATTAAAAAAGGAAGCCAATATAAAACTGGCTTCCTTTATCAATACTATAAAAAAATTAATTATCCACACTTAGAAGAACCGCAATCTTTACAAGTTAAGCAGCCTTCTTGGTATATTAAATTCTCAGATTTACAATTGTCGCATTGGTAACCTTTGGCCTGTGTACCATCTTCTACATAGCGTTTTAATGCACGACCAACCCCATTTTTCCATGAATTGATAAATGCACTATCCAGTTGTAAGCTATTAATTAAATCGACAATTTTATCAATTGGCATACCGTGGCGTAAGGTACTTGATATAAGCTTCGCATAATTCCAAAATTCTGGATTAAACTTATGCGACAGACCTTCAATAGTTGTTTTATAACCACGCGTGTTTTTATATTGAAAATCGTAACGCGATGTACCATCTTCATTTCTATTCTTAATAATTAACCCTTCATTCACCCAACGTGGTATTAAAATACCATCTTCATCATCAGCCAAACCTGTAAAAATTTCATATGGTTTACCATCAATTAATCCAATAAAGGCAATCCATTTTTCTTTACTATTTTGAAAACGAACCACATCGGCATCTAAAACTTGTGGCCGTTTTATGGGGAATGGTGTTAATGAATCTTGTGCTTTTTCTTCTTTATCATCATTAGCAAGCAACACACCTGAACGCGACCCATCTCTATAAACCGTTACACCTTTACAGCCTACCTCCCATGCTTTTAGGTATAATGCGCCAACTAACTCTTCATTTACATCATTTGGTAAATTAATAGTTACACTAATGGAATGGTCTACCCATTTTTGGATAGCACCTTGCATGCTCACTTTGCTCATCCAATCCACATCATTAGAAGTGGCTTTATGGTAAGGCGATTTTTTTATTAGTTTATCAATTTCTTTTTGAGAATAATTTTTAGAAGTATCAATGCCATTTACTTCCATCCATTGCTTAAAACGGTGATGGAATACAACGTACTCTTCCCAAGAATCTCCCACTTCATCCACAAAATCTACACGAGCTTCTTTATCGTTTGGGTTTACTTTTCTTCTACGTTTATAAACTGGTAAAAACACAGGTTCAATACCCGATGTGGTTTGCGTCATTAAACTGGTTGTACCTGTTGGCGCAATGGTTAATAAAGCGATATTTCGTCTACCATATTCCAACATTTCATAATACAACTTGCTATCAGCTTCTTTTAAACGATTTATAAACGGATTGTTTTTTTCCCGTTCGGCATTAAAAACCAAAAATGCACCACGCTCCTTTGCTAAATGCACCGAACTTCTGTAGGCTTCAATAGCTATAGTTTTGTGCACTTCCAGCGAAAATGCATTACCAGCTTCGCTACCATATTGAATACCTAATGCTGCCAACATATCACCTTCGGCAGTAATGCCAACACCGGTACGTCTACCTTCTTCAGCTTTCTTTTGTATGTTAACCCATAAGTTACGTTCAGTTGCTTTAACTTCATCCAATTCTGGATCTTCATCTATTTTAAGAAGAATATTATCAATTTTTTCTAATTCCAAATCGATGATATCATCCATAATTCGTTGTGCTGCTGCCACGTGTTTTTTGAACAAATCGAAATTGAAACTCGCTTTCTCAGTAAATGGATTTTCAACATAAGAAAACAGATTGATTGCCAATAATCTACAAGAATCATAAGGGCACAACGGGATTTCTCCACAAGGGTTTGTTGAAACGGTTTTATAACCTAAATCGGCATAACAATCTGGCACCGATTCATTGATAATGGTATCCCAAAACAAGATACCAGGTTCGGCAGATTTCCATGCATTATGAACTATTTTTTTCCACAGTGTATTGGCTTCAATGGTTTTAGTAACCTTTGGATTAGCACTAAATATGGGGTATTTTTGAGTATATTCCGTTCCATTTTTAACGGCTTCCATAAACAAATCGTCTATTCTCACAGATACGTTTGCACCAGTAACTTTACCCTGCTCTAACTTCGCATTGATAAAATCTTCTGAATCTGGATGATTGATAGATACCGATAACATAAGTGCACCACGACGTCCATCTTGTGCTACTTCTCTCGTCGAATTTGAATAACGTTCCATAAAAGGCACAATACCTGTAGATGTTAACGCTGAATTTTTAACTGCGGAACCTTTAGGGCGAATGTGTGATAAATCGTGACCTACACCTCCACGGCGTTTCATGAGTTGAACCTGCTCTTGGTCAATTTTCATGATGCCACCATAAGAATCTGAATCTCCTGAATTTCCAATAACGAAACAGTTTGAAAGTGATGCTATTTGGTATGGATTACCAATTCCTGCCATAGGGCTACCTTGCGGAACAATGTATTTAAAATCTTTAATTAAATCGAAAATAGCTTGTTCAGAAAGTGGATTTGCATATTTCTTCTCGACCCTTGCTATTTCTTTAGCAATACGATGGTGCATATCATTCGGGGTTAACTCATAAATATTACCTTCAGAATCCTTTAAGGCATATTTATTTAACCAAACACGTGCAGCAAGATCATCTTGATTGAAATAATTTAGAGAGGCTTCGAAAGCTTCGTCTTGGGAATAGGTTTTAGGAGGGGTTTTGGTAAGTTCTGGATTCATTTGTTATTTTAATTAACGGTTATTAATTGAGACCGTAAAATAACAAAAAAAATAACACTTATCACATGATTAAAATCATGAAGTTTACACCTAAAACAGGTTAAATATATGATTTTTAGCGTTTTAAAAATTTATTAACATAAAAAAGTTAACAAATTTATTTGCTACAAAAAAAGTAGTTGATTAGAAATTTACAGCAAAACCAATACCTAAGTACTGTTTCCACTGCACTTTAGCACCTGCCTCAAAAGTTTCACCATCAACATCTGTTTCTGTAGTTTTAACATCATCATCGTATATTATGTACGATCCAAATGTTGCTTTTACAAAATTATTTACCTTAAAATCGAAATCTAATCGCCAATCAACATCTATATTTCCAAAATTATTTATGTAATCGGAATAAAGACTCACTTGCTGTTTTACTTTGATGTTTTTAGCAACATCCATTTCGTAGGTATTGTTTATTAATACACCTAACTCTCTTTTGATGCGCTCCCCGGGTATTACAATATTACCATCATCATCATAAACTGCTGGTTCTACACCAAATTTACCCGCATTCGCTAAATTATCATCTAGTACAAATGTTGCTTTCAATGTTAATGGAGATATATATAAAGACATTTTATCTATATTC
Source organism: Mariniflexile fucanivorans (assembly GCF_004341235.1). Taxonomy (GTDB): domain Bacteria; phylum Bacteroidota; class Bacteroidia; order Flavobacteriales; family Flavobacteriaceae; genus Mariniflexile; species Mariniflexile fucanivorans. Next base: position 107,954 of record NZ_SLUP01000004.1, on the reverse strand, counting down.
TTTCCATATTCCATACCACCACCAAAAAATAAATATCCGGGCGCTAATAATCTTGAAATAGGCGTTTCTGTATTTGGGTAACTATAACCATTGGTCAATTGTGTTGAAAAATTAAGTTTTGCAGAATAGTACCAATTCGAGACACTATCTGGCTTAAAACCTATATCAGAATTAATTTCAAATTTATCCTCCGTTTTACGAAGTTCTCTCGCTTCTTGCTTATTAATACCATACTTAATTGCAGCATTATTTCTCCATGAAAAAAACTTGTCAGTATAATTAGCCGATGATTCCATGCCTAATAAACCAGAAATGGAGTTACTACCACCAGCATTCCAATTAACAAAAGTTACTTGATTTAAATTAGCAGAAACTTTATTTTTTCGAACCCAAATAGGTCCATCATATACTGCTGCTTTTGTTTTTAAAAATAAGGTATCAGGTTGAGATTGTGCAAGCTGAGAAAAGAAACAAACAGCCATCAATAAAACATACTTCATAATACTATTAGGGTTGGTTTTGACAAATTACTTTTCTATCAATAATCATTCCGTTTTAAGGGTGAAAAATAAAAATCTAATAAGTAAACTCACCAAATTCACTTTTTATGGTAAGCTTTTTAGCTTTTGACGCTTCAACACGACCAATAATTTTGGCATCTACATTGAATTCTTTTGAAATACTTATAATGTTTTCTGCAATTTCTGGCGTTACATATAATTCCATTCTATGCCCACAATTAAACACTTGGTACATCTCTTTCCAATCGGTTTTAGATTGCTCTTGAATTAATTTGAAAAGCGGCGGAATGGGAAACATATTATCCTTTATAATATGGAATTCATCAATAAAATGAAGAATTTTGGTTTGTGCACCACCAGAGCAATGCACCATGCCATGAATTTGATTCTTGTTATATTCAGAAAGTATTTTTTTAATAATGGGTGCATACGTTCGTGTTGGCGACAATACAAGTTTACCAGCATCAATTGGAGCGTCTTTTACAGCATCCGTTAATTTCACATTACCAGAGTAAACCAAATCTTCGGGTACTGCAGCATCAAAACTTTCAGGATATTTATCAGCTAAGTAGGTGTTGAACACATCGTGTCTTGCTGATGTTAATCCGTTACTACCCATGCCACCATTATACGATTTCTCGTAAGAAGCCTGCCCGAAGCTTTCTAAGCCTACTATAACATCACCTGCTTTTATATTGGCATTATCAATAACATCGCTGCGTTTCATACGAGCCGTTACGGTTGAATCTACAATAATGGTACGCACTAAATCGCCCACATCAGCAGTTTCACCACCTGTTGAGTGAATGGTGACTCCGAAATTTTTTAATTCTGAAATTAATTCTTCAGTTCCGTTTATAATTGCCGAAAGCACTTCACCAGGAATTAAATTTTTATTTCTTCCGATGGTTGAAGATAGCATAATATTATCGGTTGCTCCTACACATAACAAATCGTCTATATTCATTATTAAGGCGTCTTGTGCAATGCCTTTCCAAACTGAAATATCGCCAGTTTCTTTCCAATACATATATGCCAAAGAAGATTTTGTTCCTGCACCATCGGCATGCATGATTAAGCAATAAGCATCATCATTTGTTAAATAATCCGGAACTATTTTACAAAATGCTTTTGGAAATAATCCTTTATCGATGTTTTTGATGGCATTGTGAACATCTTCTTTTGATGCCGAAACGCCACGTTGTGCGTAACGCTTTGAAACTTCTTGACCCATAGTAGTGTATTGAGCTGCAAAGTTAATTTTTTGAATTAAAAAATCCCGCTTTTTACAACGGGATTTTATTAATTGTTACTTGCCTTTAAGTTGAGCAGCGTAGGGATTGCAGTGGAAATCCTTTTTTGAGGCACGAAAAAAAGATTGCAGCGAAAAGCCCGACCCTTGGGTAACGCCCAAAAAATTAACGTGTAAACAACAGCTCTCTGTATTTTGTTAGTGGCCAAATTTCATCGTCTACCAATAATTCCAGCTTATCGCAGTGCTTACGTATATCATCGAACAATGGTTTTACTTCGTTACAGTAGGCCAATGCTTTTTCTTCTATATTTTCTATAGTATTGGCTTTTCGGCGTGCGTCGGTCATTTTAGTAACATTGGCATTTATACCTTCTATATGACCTGAAATTTCTTCAATTAAACTAATTTGCTCTTTTGAAACGTTTTTGAATTTTTCTCCAAAAATCTCTTTTAAGCCTTTTACATTTTCAATTAACATATTTTGGTATTTAACTGCTGTTGGCACAATGTGGTTACGAGCAATATCCCCTAAAACACGTCCTTCTATTTGAATGTGCATGATATAGGCTTCCATTTCAATTTCGTAACGTGAGTGCGATTCGATTTTACTCATCACATTCATATCTTCAAATAGGGCTATTGTTTTTTTGGAAATTTTAGCTTTTAAAGCCTCTGGCGTACTTTTATTGTTGCTTAAACCGCGTTTTTTCGCCTCCTCTTCCCATGCTTTTCCGTAACCGTTTCCTTCAAACAAAATGGCTTTAGTGGCTTTTATATATTCCCGCAGCACATTAAAAACTGCTTCGTCTTTTTTCAGTCCTTTTTTATCAATGAGTAAATCGACTTCTTTTTTAAAATCTATCAACTGTTTTGCTACAATAGTATTTAAAACCGTCATGGGGTTTCCGCAATTTGCTAAAGACCCAACGGCTCTAAATTCAAATTTGTTACCAGTGAAGGCAAACGGTGATGTTCTATTTCTATCCGTATTATCAAGTAAAACGTCTGGTATTTTACCAACAACGTTCAATTTGAGCTCTGTTTTTTCTTCTGGCGACAATTTTCCTTTTGTAACGCCTTCTAATTCTTCTAAAACTTTGGTTAATTGTTGACCAATGAATACCGAAATGATAGCAGGAGGCGCTTCGTTGGCTCCCAATCTGTGGTCGTTACTTGCCGATGCGATACATGCTCTTAACAATTCCTCATTTTCATGAACTGCTTTTATGGTGTTGATGAAAAAAGTTAAAAACTGAAGATTACTCATGGGTGTTTTTCCTGGCGATAACAAATTAACACCCGTATCGGTTGATAATGACCAGTTATTATGTTTTCCAGACCCATTAATACCAGCAAAAGGTTTTTCGTGGAATAATACTTTGAAATTATGCTTTGATGCGATTCTCCCCATAATATCCATTAATAAGGAGTTATGGTCTACAGCTAAATTAGCTTCTTCAAAAATGGGTGCTAATTCAAACTGATTTGGAGCCACTTCGTTATGACGGGTTTTAACTGGAATACCCAAAAGCATACATTCGGTTTCCAATTCGCGCATAAAATTTAAAGCCCTGTTTGGAATGGAACCAAAATAATGGTCGTCTAACTGTTGGCCTTTTGCCGATGAATGCCCTAAAAGCGTTCTACCTGTTAACAATATATCTGGCCTGCTTGCCGCTAACATTTTATCAATTAAAAAATATTCCTGTTCCCAACCTAAAGAGGAAGTTACCTTTTTTACGTTTTTATCAAAATATTTACAAACATCGGTAGCCGCATTATCAACGGCATTTAACGCCCTTAATAAAGGTGTTTTATAATCCAACGCCTCACCTGTATAAGCCACAAATATGGTTGGGATACAAAGCGTGGTACCATATATAAAGGCGGGCGATGTAGGATCCCAAGCGGTGTAGCCTCTAGCCTCAAAGGTATTTCGAATACCTCCATTGGGGAAACTTGAGGCATCTGGTTCTTGTTGCACCAACTGGCTACCACCAAATTTTTCAATAGCCATACCATTTCCAACAGTTTCAAAAAAAGCATCGTGTTTCTCGGCAGTGGTTCCTGTTAAGGGTTGAAACCAATGTGTATAATGTGTGACACCTTTAGATAGCGCCCAGTCTTTCATGGAAGACGATACTTGATCTGCAATATTTCTATCAATTTTTTTACCAAATTGAATGGCATTCATAACGCCTACAAAGGCATCTTTGGTTAAATATTGACGCATGGTGTTTTCGTCAAAAACGTTTTTCCCGAACAAATCTGAACGACGCTCTTTCTCTTCAACCAAAACCGGTTTATTAGCCAACGATTCTTTTATAGCATGAAATCTTAAAGTAGACATGAGTTCTATTAAATTAAGTTAATATTTTTCACAAAAGTAATAATATAGTAAACAATTTTTGCTTTTGGCGTTTAAGAATTTTTCAATTTTTAAATAAAAAAATATACTTTTTTTAATAGATGCCTCAAAAAAATAGGGTATAAATAAAAATAACTCAAGTTTTTAGATTAACACCCCTTCAAATATGAAGTGTCTCAATAAAAATATATATTTGTTGAAACATTATTAATTTCTCATTAAAAAAATTATGGCAAAAATTAAATTAGAATACATTTGGTTAGACGGTTATTACCCAACTCAAAACATGAGAAGCAAAACCAAAGTAGAAGAGCATGAAAACTTTAAAGGAACTCTTGAAGAAATAGGAAATTGGTCTTTTGATGGGTCTTCTACAAGACAAGCAGAAGGTGGATCTTCAGACTGTTTATTAGTGCCTGTAGCTATTTATCCAGATCCAGAGCGTATCAACGGTTATTTAGTAATGACTGAAGTTTTTAACGCAGATGGAACACCTCACGCTTCAAATGGTAGAGCCACCATTGATGATGACAATGATGATTTCTGGTTTGGTTTTGAGCAAGAATATTTTATAATGGATACTGCAACACAATTACCTCTTGGTTTTCCTGTTGGTGGATATCCAAAACCACAAGGTATGTACTACTGTTCTGTTGGTGGATTGAATACTCATGGTAGAGATTTAGTGGAAGAGCATGCAGATTTATGTATTCAAGCTGGTTTAAACTTTGAAGGAATTAACCAAGAAGTTGCTTGTGGACAATGGGAATTCCAATTGTTTGCTAAAGGTGCTAAATTAGCTGGTGACGAACTTTGGATTGCTAGATATTTACTAGACAGATTAACTGAAAAATATGGTTACTTTATTGAATACCACCCTAAACCACTAGGAAAAGATATGGATTGGAATGGTTCTGGTATGCACGCCAATTTCTCAAATTCTATATTAAGAACTTGTGGAGATAAAGAGGTTTATGCTAAAATATGTGAAGCTTTCCGCCCTGTTGTTGAAGAACACATTGCCGTTTACGGTGAATTTAACGACCAACGTTTAACTGGTTTACACGAAACAGCATCTATCCATGATTTCTCTTGGGGAATTTCAGATAGAGGTGCTTCAATTCGTATTCCATTAATCGCTGTTAACAAAGGCTGGAAAGGTTGGTTAGAAGACAGACGTCCTGCTTCAAACGGTGATCCATATAAAATTGCAGCAAGAATTATTAAAACTGTTAAATCTGCTAAGGTTTAATTTACATACATTTTGTTCATAAAAAAAGGGTTTGCAGTTTGCAAACCCTTTTTTTATATTTATTTACTGTTTTACTTTCCTGCCGTAAAAAGTAAAAACATAAAAACACCGTAAACAAAGACTAAAAAGAAACCTTTAGCGCGGTTAATTTCAAACTTTTTACGCAACATTACTAACGGAAATAATACAAAAGAAAAACCTAACATCCAGAAAATATCACTGGTAAGTATTAAAGGTTCTGTTACAGGTATTGGTTTTACAATAGCTGTTAAACCTAAAACCGATGCAATATTAAAAATATTGGAACCGATAAGATTTCCTAATGAAATCGCTTTTTCTTGCTTTGCAGCCGCTATTATAGAGGCAGCCAATTCAGGAACACTTGTTCCTATAGCAATTAAAGACACACCTATTACGGCTTCACTTACCCCGATCGATAAAGCTATTTCTTTTGCACCTGTTACCAACCATTCGCTTCCAAAATATAATGCCACTGCACCAATAAGCAACCAGGTCCCTATTTTAAAATTAGAAACAACAGATAAAGTTTCATCAACTTCTTCAACTACAGTATCGTTTTTTGTGTTTTTTATTAAAAATATTAAAAAAAGAATAAGCCCTATAAAAAGCACCATACCTTCAATAGCAGAAAGCATTTGGTCATTTTTAAGAAAATAGTACAACACTATAGAAAAAACCATCATGACAGGCCAATTGAGTCTGTAAAAAGATTTATCTACCGCAATGGTTCCTACCATCGCAGTAACACCTAACACCAAACCTATATTTGCGATATTGGAACCTACTACATTGGTAATGGCAATGGCAGGAGAACCCGATAAGGCAGCTTGTAAGCTTACCAATAATTCAGGCACAGAAGTGGCAAACGAAACAACCGTCATCCCTATAACCATTTTAGATATATTAAATTTAAATGATAATGCCACAGACGACCTAACAAGGAACTCCCCGCCTACTACTAATAAAGTAAACCCTAATACAACCAAAACTATACTCATTCTTCTATTTTTTTGCGAAGATAAAAAGAAAGTGAAAGGTGAAAACTGAAAAGCGAAACCTTTTTTTGAAAACTTAAATTTTAGTTAAATAACTAAATATATAGTTTCATAACTATAAAAATAGTTATATGTTTGTATTATCGAAATTAAAATGATAAAAGACTCCTCTTTAGGGGAAATAAAAAATATTCAATGGAAAAGTTAACAAACAAAGAAGAGGAAATTATGCAGATATTATGGAAGCTGGAAAAGGCTTTTGTAAAAGATGTTTTAGCTGAAATTACAGATGAAAAACCGCATTACAACACCCTTTCTACTATTATTAGAAATCTTGAAGATAAAGGTTTTGTAAGCTATATTGCCTACGGAAAAACACACCAGTACTTCCCTATTGTGAGTAAAGAAGATTACAAAAAACGATTTATGACAGTGGCTATCGACAATTATTTCAATAATTCCTACAAAAACGTGGTATCATTTTTTGCTAAGGAAGAAAAAATTAGTGTGGAAGATTTAAAAGAAATTATTGCATTAATTGAAAAAGACCAATAATTATGGAATATTTACTAAAAGTTAGTGCCATTATAGCCATTTTTTATTTGAGTTATAAGATATTCTTGCAACGGGAAACCTTTTTTGAACAAAACAGATGGTTCTTATTAATGGGCTTAATCACTTCGTTTTTGTTGCCTTTTTTAGTGATTCCTATTTATATTGAAGCAACACCTTTAGATTTTTCTGGATATGTTTTTGAAACTACCTCTGTAAACGAAAACTTTGAAAAACCATTTAATATTTTAGATTATTTGCCATTAGCTTATGGTATTGGTGTTTTGTTTTTTTCAATTCGTTTTTTAGTTCAATTTACATCTTTAGCACTTGTAATTTTTAAAAATCAAAGTGGAAAAACAGGTCGTTTTATATTTATTAAAACAACCAATAGCGTGTCACCTTTTTCGTTTTTTAATTGGATAGTTTACAACCCAGCTCAATTCAGTAGTACTGAACTTGAACAAATTATTACCCACGAAAAGGTGCATGCCAACCAAAAACATTCACTAGACATACTTTTAACTCACTTAAGTTGCATAGTACTTTGGTTCAACCCATTTATATGGCTGTTTAGCAACCTTTTAAAACAAAATTTAGAGTTTATAGCCGATAAGGAAACCGCAAAACAAACTTCCTGTAAAAAAAACTACCAATACACATTACTTAAAACAAGTATGCCATCTCATCAAGTGGCTTTAAGTAATTCTTTTTATAATTCATCAATCAAAAAACGAATCGTTATGTTACAAAAATCAAAATCAAAAAAAATTAATCAATTAAAGTATGCGCTAATAATTCCTGTTTTGGGCTTGTTTTTAATGAGCTTTAATAACAAGGAGGTTTATGTTGAAAAATTAGAAGTCAATTTAGAAAATGTTAATCAAACTGAACCTGAACCTCCTTTATATTTTGTAGATGGGAATGAAACATCAAAAAAAGACGTTGAAAGTATTAATCCTGAAAATATTGATTCTATTAATGTTTTAAAAGGAAAAGTTGCCATTGAAAAATATGGCGCTAAAGGAAAACATGGCGTGGTTGAAATTACTACTAAATGGAAAACTGAATTTATAATAGGAAAACCAATGGATAGTGTAAAAGTAACTGGATATGCCCAACCCCAAGATTCTGTCTTAAAAACAAAGATTGGAACAAAAATAAATGCTACCAATAACGAGAATCAATTAAATCCTTGGAAAATAACTATTGGGAGGAATGCTGTTTCTTATCCAGATACTGACACCTTAAAGTGGCAGCCCACTAAAAAAAGGGTTGGTTTAAATTGGGTTTCAGAGGAAGAAAACAAAGTAAGTCTTTCTAGTACAAATGAATCTAACATAAAAATGGCTTCATCTAATGGCAAAGAACTATTATACTTTATTGACGGAAAAGAATCTAAAAAAAATGAAATGGATAATTTACAGCATTATAATATTGAAAGTATTAATGTTTTAAAAGATGACATGGCAATAGAAAAATATGGTGAAAAAGGAAAATATGGCGTCATTGAAGTTACAACCAAAAAAAAACCGAGGAGTGAATGGAAAATTTCTACTGAAAGAAATACTAATGTGATTTATGCCAAAAAAGACACTATTTATGTTCAAAAAAAACCTAATTTATTTAAAGAACTTGACACAAATAAAAATAATCAACCACTATATTTATTAAACGGAAAAGAAATTTCAAGAAAAGAATTAGGTAAACTAAATGAATTAAACATAGAATCTGTTTCAGAAATTAAAGACAGTAAATATGCTATAGAAAAATATGGTGAAAAAGGAAAATATGGCGTTGTTGAAATAAAAACGAAAACTGATAATTCCAAAACTCCAATTGTTAAAGTTATTGGTAAAGCTATATACATACTTGATGGAAAAGAGGTGAAAAAAGAAGTATACGATAAAATATATCCAGACGAGATAGAGTCTGTAAATGTTTTAAAAGGCAATGCTGCCATTAAAAAATACGGCAACAAAGCAAAAAACGGCGTTGTAGAAATAACAACTAAAAAGAAAGAATAAAGTAACTTTCATACCACATCCTTATAATGTACTCTGAAAGTTTAAAATACTTTGGAGTACATTTTTTTTGATAATAATTAACGAATTTCAAACTTCAAATTTCTGAAAATAAAATAATAAAAAAAGATAATAATCACAAATTACAGGGTTTTTGAAATAAACTGCCCCTTGCTTTTAAAAAGCAGTTCAAAAAATCCCTTATAAATGTTACAAATTACAACTAAAAATTAAATTTATATTTTATATTATAACAAGGAAATAGGTATTGAAACAAAAAATATAATCATTTTTATTTATATGATTACATATTTGTATTCAAATTTACAGATTTTAATAAAACCATTAGGAAGATATTTTAGCAAAAACGTAACTTGAATAAACATTAATGTTATTAAACTTTTGCTAACCTTAAAACCTTAAAATTATGATTACACTTGCTAAACTTATAATCATTATCATACTCATGATTATATAAACAAAGAAAATGTAGAACTTAGTCTAGAATAAGTTTTACTATTTTTGTCTTCACAAGAAGCGTTTAAAAAAAATGAAAAAGCAAGTATTCAAATTTTTAGCGAAGGTTAACAAACTAATCTTACCCAGTTACTCTAAACAACAATTAGATTTAGCTAAAGCCACCAAACTTCAAATGGCTATTATTGGCTGGAGATGGTTTGTAACCAAAAATGCGCTGGATTAAACTTTACATTTAATAACATTGCTAAAGTATTTATAATAAAGGAAACCGTTAAGTAGAAAGCTTTTTAAGTTTCTTAATATGACTTTTATTTAATATTAAAAACGACAGATTGATAATTAAAATACAACTGTTACTTTTAACATCTTGAATTCCGAATCAAAAGTAAACCCAAAATTTGTTTTAAATCTTGGCTTTATAATTTCATCCGTTAAATCTCTTTTAAAATTTTTATCAATCCTTCTATTTGCTGCATTTTTTCCTATTACATAACCAATTAGAATTGCCAATGGATAATCGGATATCCAGTGTACTCTGGCACTCATCATTTCAAAAGCCATTAATCCCATAAGTGAATATCCAATAGGTTTAACCCATTTTGCATCTGGATAATTGGTTGAAATCACGGTTATGGTTGCCATCATGGTTGCTACATGACCTGATGGAAAAGCATCATAATTTGGAGTTTCTGTTTGAAAAGATTTAAAACTAGGAAATGGTGTCCAATGTCCTCCTGCATTTCCGCTTTCAATTGCTGCACTCGGACTTTGCCTACCTGAAATTCTTTTTAATATTTGTGTTGTTAACCCTGTTGATATTAAAATCTCAACCAGTTCGTTGGCTGTGTTTAAAGCTCTAAAATCATTATTTATTTTTCCAATTGAATAAAACGTGCCACCAATAAGTAATGTAGTTACCCCGTTACCTAAAAAATAAACTGCTGCATTTATATCTCTTGGAAATAATTCAAGAACACCAAAAAGTCTATCGTAAGTTGCATCTTTATTCCAGCCTATTGGTTCTCCCAATTCCATAGCATTTTCTAATAGTTTCTGGTCGAAAGGTATGAGAGCTACTGTACTTCCAAAAGTTAAACTTGTCCACAGTAAATTTTCTTTTTGCAAAGTAAACTTCCCAAGTTCTGCTAAATCTCTTGGCGCATATTTTATGACCTCTAGGAGTTTCGGTTTTTTATAGGTATAAGCTGTTCCGTTGTCAAGGTAAAAAGTTTGTGTTTCTTCCTTAGAAATTTGTGAAAATCCAAGTAACGGAATAAATAACAAGAACCATGAAGTTAATTTCAGCATAATTTCAATTAGTAAAATTGGTCAATCATCTTTATAAAGATAAATATTTATTGATGCCTTTAAAATTAAATATTAGCAAGAATACCAATTAAAATTTATAAGTCACTCCAAGTAAATATTCACCACTTCCGCTATTAAAAGATAATTCATAATGTTCCTTTAGGTAGGGTGTTGTAAATAAATAGGTGCTTCCTACGCCAACTAACACCCCTCCTAAAACATCCCAAGCATCATGTCTGTCTTCTAAACCTTCCAATCGGCTAAAAGCTGTAAATCCTGCCACTGCATAAGCTGGAATACCATACCCCCAACCGTAACGGCGTTGCAAAAATGAAGCTCCCTGAAACGCATTGGATGTATGCCCTGACGGAAATGCATGACCATCTGTTCTACCTTCTGGTCGCGGTTTGTTAATGCTATATTTTAAAGCGTAAGTTAGTGCTAAATTTGTTCCATAGGATTTGGTAAATTGCCAAAACCCTTTTTTATCTTTTTTAGCTATTATAACAATAAGTGAGGTTAATGCTGGTGCATGTTGCGCATAATCGCCTATGTCTTGAATTGTTTTTTCAGTTCGATATTCGGAAGGTGTTTCATTTTGAGCTAGAACGATTGATGGAATAAAAATTGCTAACAAAAATATTATTGGCTTCATCTATTGTTTATTAAATTTCTAATAAAAGTATAGTTGAAACCTTAATTAATTCTTAAGTTATTTTTAAAGTGAATTTTGTTTAAACGATAATAATTAATGCTTGTTCATTTATACTTATTTCTATCGAAGATTCTTGTATTTTCAGAAATTCACCATCTAATTGTGCTTCAAAATAATCACCTTGATTTCGTTGTAACTTAATAGCCTTGGTTTGAAAACACCTTGCTTCCTTCAGTGTTTTCGGCTTTTTTAAAAGCATGAAAATTCCAAAAAGCAACATTTTGGCATTGTTTAAATTCGGAACAATTAATACATCAAGCAATCCGTCTTGTAATGAGGCTTTTGGGGTTAAACTAACATGATAGCCTAATTCGTTGGTATTTGAAATGAAAATTAAAAATGGGTTAGCGAAAGATTCCAATTCATTAATTTCAATTTCTATATTCCTTTTTTTATTGAATTCTTTGTATGATTTGATGGATGCTTTTATATAGTAATACAAGGTTCTTTTCTGTAAATGCTCATAATTTTTAATGACACTAGCGGAAAAACCAAACCCAACATTACTAAAAAAATAATGTTCGTTGACGCAGCCAACATCAATTTTGGTTTGATGATTGTTTTTAATAACCTCGATGGCTTTTTTTACATTTTGTGGAATTTTAAGATTGGATGCCAATCCATTTCCAGAACCAACTGGAATGATTCCGAGCGGGATATTGGTATTTACTAAAGTAGATGCTACCTCGTTTATGGTACCGTCGCCACCACAAGCAACAATAATAGTTGCTTTTTGATTCACAGATTCTTTGGTTAAATCGATGGCATGACCTTTATATGACGAACATTTTACGGTTAGTTTATATTGACTTTCATCAAAATAATCTTGTAAAAAAGTTTCAGAAAAACCATGATTTCCTGTTCCTGCAATGGGGTTTACTATAAAATGAATACTTATCAAACTTTTACTCTTTAATTTTTAATTTTCCGTTGCGGTATAAACCGTCTGCGACTTGATAAAATGAGATACTTCTGTGCTCAAAATCTTTATCTGTTGGTATTAGTTTTTGACTATTATCTAAGGGATTCCATAAATAGAAATGGGAGTTTTTTTGTTCATCAAGCACCAAAACCTTATTGTCTTTTAAATAGCCCAATTTCCTGTAGTTTCCAATAAAAGCCCTTTCATCCTCTGGCTGCATTGTTAAAATGTTTTTCCCGAAAAAATTAGAAGTATAATCCCAATTTAAAACCGAAAACAGGGTTGGAAACACATCAATTTGAGAAGCTAATGTGTTGACTTTTTCTGTTTGAATATTAGGTGAATTGAATATTAATGCAGGTATATGATAATTGTTAACATCTAGTTCCCAACGTCCGGCACTACTAGCGCAATGGTCGCTCATAATCACAAAAACGGTATTTTTATACCAAGGTTTTTGTTTTGCTTTTTTAATGAATTCGCCTATAGCATAATCGGTATATTTTACTGCGCCATTTCGTCCGGTTCCCGATGGAATATCAATAACACCTTCAGGATAGGTATATGGTTTGTGGTTTGAAGTCGTCATTACAAAATCGAAAAAAGGGGTTTCGTTTGCATAGGCTTTATCGGCTTCTTTCAACACTTTATTATAAATATCCATATCGCAAACACCCCAAGCATTTTCAAAGGTTACTTCATTATCTTCAATATTGGTGCGTGTTGTAGTAATTGATTTATCTAAAAGAAATCCTCTGCCTCTATCAATTATATTAAATCCATTACCGCCAAAAAACGTATTCATGTTATCGAAATAACCATCGCCACCATAAAAGAAATTACGTTTGTACCCTTGTTGTTTAAACACTTCGCCAATGGTAAACAAACCTTGGTTTTGTTTTCGTTTTACAATACTGCGCCCAGGAGTTGGTGGTATTGATAAGGTTATTGCTTCCATGCCTCTTACGGTACGTGTTCCTGTGGCATATAGGTTATCAAAAAACAAACTGTTGTTTGCTAATGAATCTAAAGTAGGGGTGATATTGTCTTCATTTCCAAAGACTTTTAGAAAGTTTCCACTTAAACTTTCAATGCAAATAAAAATGACATTCGGTTTTATTGGATTTTGAACGCTATCTGAATTTATTATGGTTCTAAAAATTGAATTTTCATTAGGGTTTTCAAACGTCGTTTTTGCATCTTTTAAACTTGTTTTTACAGTTTGAAACGCTTCTTTTTCAGGAATGATTTTATAGAATTCATTATAGGGTAACTCATTATTTCTGAAAGCTGCAAAGAAGGAGTAGATTCCAGATTTAGCCAATTCATTGTTATAGCGGTTTTCAGAAAAATCTGCTTGTTTGTTGGTGAACAAGAATACGCTTAATAATACAATAATTAACCAAGGCATAGAGGCTATTAACTTAGTTTTAAATAAGGTTTCACTTGAAAATGTTTTTTTAAAGAATCCTAATTTGTTTACAATGAATATACTAGATAAAACCAGCGCTAACATTGCAGAAATTAGTATGGGTAATGGATAAGATTCATTAATGTTTTTTACAACTTCATATGTGTAAACCAAATAATCGACAGCTATAAAATTGTAGCGTCGTTGAAACTCGTCCCAAAAAGTAATTTCACCAAAAAACGAAAAGTATAAAATGAATACGCTTAATGAAAAGCCAAAATAAACGGCAATTTTATCAAAGATAGATCCATGAAATTTTTTAGGAATTACCAAAAGATACATGAGAAATGGTATTGCAAAGAAGGAAACAGTTGCTAAATCGAACAAAAAACCAATAAAAAAGGTGTTTGCTAATATGAAAAAACTTTTATCCACTTCGGAAAAATTCCAAACCAAAAAACTTAATCGCACTAAAAACGATAGGAGCAAAAACAAAACAATAAACGCTTTGAGCAATGCAAAACGCGAGGGGAATAATTTAAATGACATGTAATTTAGTTTAATTGAAAACGAAATTAATGCCCAATTCTAAAGAAAAACTTAAGCTAAAAATAAATGGTAAGCGAAATAGCTAAAACTATTCCATAATTTTATTTTTCAATTTGTTATGAGATACAAAAATTAAAATAGTCATTACTATTATTGAAACGATAGAAGCATTTAAAGTCCCTAAATCCAGACCACCTTTTGCAAGTGGTTTGGTTAAAAAATCTCCAAAAGTGGCTCCAAAAGGTCTTGTAAAAATAAAGGCTATCCAGAATAAAATAACATGGTTTATGGTGGTTTTATAATGTAACAATACTACCACCAAAATTATTCCGGCAGTAATCATGGCACCATTAAGATAACTTAACCCAACTACATCGCTTAAATAATCGCCAAAGGCAGTTCCCAAACTATTTGAAAAGAGAATGGCTACCCAATAATAAACCTCTTTATCTCTATCAAAAATTGGAAATACCTTTAAGTTTTTGAATTTTTTGTTCCAAAGAAATAAGGTTAAAATCAAACCTGAAAACAACACCAAGCTACCTAAAGTATATCCTAAATGTAAACTTCTATCTAGAAAATCAGATATTTCGGTTCCTAAGGTTGTGGTAGCTATAATGACCAACCAATAAAAAACAGGAATGTATTTTTTAGTTAATAATTGAACGGAAAGGACGATTAAAAAGAAAACTAAAGTTATAAAAATACCAGTTAGGTAACCAAGATTTAAGGTCATGGATAGATAATCGCCTAAAGTTTCCCCTAAAGTGGTTGCCACAATTTTCATTAACCAGAAAATCAATGTAATTTCGGCTACTTTGTTTAACTTTTTCATGTTCATTTTTAAAGATTAAAACTTATAACTATACCCCAAGCGTATTACCTGAGATTCGGCGTAATTACTACTGGTATATTGAAACCCATCACCAAAAACTTGTGTTTTTACGGTCATGGTATTTAAAAGGTCGGTGGCATTTAAAAATAATTCACCTTTACCCTTTTGAATCGATTTTTTAATGCCAAAATCTAACGAAAAACGCGATTCTATTTTTCCTTGCGGAATAATATCTGCAGCTAAATAAACGGCGCTTAATTGTGCATTTACTTTTTCAGAAAACTTTAGTGTATTATTAAGTTTTAAACTTCCAGAAGTTGTTTTTTGTGTATCGGCTGAAAAAGTATTGGGTGTTGGATATAAATTTTGAACTGTGAAGGAGTCTATTTGATTTCTATAAATATTTCCGTTTAAATTTAAGGAATACCAATCTGTAACCTCTTGTTCAAAAACCATTTCAATCCCAGAATTATAACTTTTTCCTGCATTTTGAAAGATGGCATAAATGACATTACTTGTACCATCTGTTGAAGAAATTCGGGTAATGGTGCCATCAGCAAAACGATGATAAAGTGCAGCATACAAACTACCTTGTTCCCAACTGGTTTTATAACCCAATTCCACAAGGTTTGTAAATTGCGGACGTAACCCAGGATTGCCCACTTTTATCAATTCCACATCGTCATATTTTGGAAAAATGCGAATATCAACTTCGTTCGGTCTGTCAACTCTACGATTATAAAAAACAGACATTTTGTTGTTTTCATTAAACTTATAGGCAAATCGCATGTTTGGGAAAGGCTCGGTATAATTGTAACCATCACTTTTATAGGTGTTATGGTCTGGGTTTACTAAATAATTTAAATCCACATACTCCATTCGTAAGCCAATTTCGGCTTCGTAGGTTTCGTTCTCAAAACTATAATTTCCGTAAAGCGCAGGAATTATTTCTTTGTATTCTGCCCATCCACCTGCACCGGCATCTATTGGTGAATTTTGCCCTTGAAAAAATTGCATGTTTATTGGAATGTTTCGCTTTCTTAACTTGATACCTGTTTCAAACTTTCCGTATTTTAACGGACGAATATAATCGACATTAAAATCGTAAACCTGTTCATCTGAAAGTAAAACAAAAGAATCTAAACCAGTAAAAGTGGGTTGTATATTCTCGAAAAAATATTTTTCATCTTCTCTGTGGAAGGTGTAATTAAAACCAACATTTAATAAACGACCAGCTTCTTTAAATTTATGCTGATAATTGGCAGTTGCCATAATGGTGGTTTTAACTTCGTCTTCTAAAAACTTCCAAAGATAGAGGCGTTCAAAATTTTCATCAACAAAAGGTTCGTCGCCATTATCAATAATAATTTCTCCACCATACAAACCCGATATTGTTAGTGTGTTTTGGTCGTCTATATTCCAATCCAATCCAGATTTTAGAGTTATAAACTGTGTATCTCTATTTCTTTTGGTTTGCCTGTTTATAATCGTTCCGTCATCATAAATACGGTTTACAAATTCATTTTTATTAAGCGTTTCTGTATATAAATAATCGCCTTGAAAAAAAAGATTTACTTTATTCTTTCGATAATTAAGAGATAACGACGGATTGATTTTTGGCGTGAAGGTATATTGTGGTCTGATGTCTGGAAAATTGGCTTTTCGCTCCCATAAAGACCCAAGTCCGCCAGTAAAACCTACTTTACCATTAAACCCTTGCACCTTATTTTTTTTATAAATGATATTGATGATACCTGCATTTCCGTTAGCATCATATTTAGACGATGGGTTATTGATAATCTCAATTTTTTCAATTGCCGAAGCTGGAATATTATCCAATCCGCTTTGGTTTCCAAAACCAGTTAAAGCGGTTTGTTTACCATCAATAAGCACAGTTACTTTATCGTTTCCGCGTAATTGCACTTTGCCTTCTTGTATAGTAACACTTGGTAAATTTTGCATTGCTTGTAGCACAGAACCACCACTTTGACTTATATTATCTTTTAAATCATAGGTTTTTTTATCCATTTTGGTACTTACTTCGTCTTGTTCTGTTGTAACTAAAACTTCACCAAGAGACGTTATGTTTTCTGTTAATTCAATGGTTTTTACATCTAAGTATTTTGATAGTTTTCCAACAAAATGCGATTGGGTTTCTGTATTATATCCTATAACTGATACTTCTAAAATATAGTTTCCTGATGTTACATTTTCAATAGTAAATCTGCCTTCTTCATTGGTTGCGGTTCCTGTTACAAAAACATTATTTTTTTCAGATTTTAAAATAACATTGGCGTAAGGAATTGAGGTTTGCGATTCCTTATCTTTTACAATACCTGAAATGGTAATATTGGATTGCGCGGATAAATTTGAATAAAATGAGGTGATTAATACTAATAAAATAAATTTTCTAAACATGCGAAATTCTTTTGACAATAGTAACTATAAAATCTTAAGAGAAACTTAAGATAAAGTGTTTCTGTGATTGATGCTTTTTGAAATTGATCAAAAAAAAATGCTAAAAACAATAGGCAGTTTTTAGCATTTCATAAAGTTTGAAATATTAATCGTTTTCTTCGTCTTCTTTAAGTTCTTTTTTTAGAATTTTTCCATTCGTATCAAAAACAACTTCCATTTCAATTTTATCTTTTTCAATTTCAAATTCATAAAAAACACCTTTAGATGTTTCTGAAATTTCGGCTTCCTCAATAGCGTATCCTGAAAATTCAGATTTCAAAGTATTCAAAATGTTTTTTGGTACATCTTTCATCTTAATGTCATGTTCTGTTTCTAGCCATGTTCCGTCAGATAAAAAATTTGCAGAATATTCGACTTTATTCATTTTGAATTCTGCCTCCCATTCTGTCTCAGATTCTTTGTCCCAATCGGCTTTCTTAATGTTGGGGAATTTTTTAGCAAAAGCTTCTTTAACTTTTTGAGGTGGGTCCTTTTTAATTGAAGAAGTGAAAGCCAACAAACTACACCCAATAAAAAGCACTAATAATTTTGTTACTGTTTTCATAATGGATCTATTTTAAATTAAATACCTTACTAAAGTAACGTTTAATTCTAAAGAAAACTTTAAGCAAATCTTAAGAAGTTTACTTGAAAGTTAATTCAAAAAAGTGCTTTTGTTCCTTAAAATAATAGGTGATATTAAAATTATATAAATCACAGATTTTTTTCACAATTGTTAAACCCAAGCCAATAGATTGTTTGTTGTTTGTTTCGGTATAAAATCTTAAAAACAGTTTTTCAGGATTTAATAATTCTGCATTGCCAGCATTCGAAATTATGATGGATTTATTATTGGCGACTATTAAAATATCTTCTTTTCTAGAATTATATTTAATAGCATTCGAAATAAGATTATTAATAAGGATATCGGCTAAATCAACATCCATTGAAACTACTAATTCTTCTTTATAATTGAAAACAATGTTGTTTGCACTTAATTCTTTAAAGCTCTGAAGTTTCATTGAAATTAAGTTGATAAGGTTCACAGATTCTACTTTATCAAACTGATTATTATCTACTTTTGTAAGAAGCGTGATTTTTTGATTTAGAATTTTGAGGCGTTGAATATCTTTTTGAATGCTAGTAATTTCTTCGAATTGCTTATCGCTAATAGAATTGTCGTTTATAATATTATCAATTTTTGCTTGTATAATAGCTAGTGGCGTTTGCATTTCATGCGACACGTTTTCTGTAAACTGCTTTAAGTTTTCGTAATCTGTTCTTACTTTATTGGTGAGCGTTTTAATTTCATTATTTAATTCTGAAAATTCTAAAACATCACTATCTTCTAATTCAATTGTTTGATTAGATGTTAATGAAAACCTTTTCATATGTTCCAA
The DNA here is from genome assembly GCF_004341235.1 of Mariniflexile fucanivorans. GTDB lineage: Bacteria > Bacteroidota > Bacteroidia > Flavobacteriales > Flavobacteriaceae > Mariniflexile > Mariniflexile fucanivorans. The sequence continues at coordinate 88,889 of NZ_SLUP01000004.1, read as the reverse complement.
ATTTTTAAAAAATGGGCTCCAAAGTTTAATGTTCCTAGCTGTATTAAAATAGAACAGAAAAAGAAATGCTGATACAAATATTGTAATGGTAGATGCTACAATAGCAATTAGAATTTGGTCATTTTCAACCACTAAATCTCTAACCGTTATTTGATAAATTTGGTTGTTAATAGTTTCATAAGTAGTGAATTCTCTAAATACTTCCATCTCTTTTTGAGCAGGATCGTAAATAAGGGTATCTTTAAAAATTTGTGGTTTTAATTTTTCTACTTTATAAATTTCGGTTATAGGCGGTAAAGAAAATAGCTCCTTTTTATCTTTAATAGCATCAACTATTCTGGCTTCTATGGAATATAATTCTTCTTCAATTTCTTGTTGTAAAAGATATTTGGTGTAAAAATATAAAACAGCGGTGCTTAAAATTGTTAAAACCAATCCTGTTAAAAGGAAGGTTTTAGACGTTTTTTTAATAAGCTTCGTTTTTTTAGTCATTTTTAGTCTTCCATAAATTTATAGCCACTACCATATGCTGTTTTAATATATTTTGAACCTTCAACGGTTAGCTTTTTACGCAAATTGTTGATATGAACGTAAATAAAATCAAAATTATCAAGTAAGTCGCTATTGTCGCCCCAAAGATGTTCTGCTATAATTTCTTTGGATAAAACCCGTCCTTTATTGGATATAAAAAACACCAATAAATCGTACTCTTTTCTAGTGAGAGCTATATCTTTCCCGTTTATAAATACGGATCTAGACTTCGTGTCTATGGAAATTTCGTTGAATTCTAAAATATCGTTTCCTCCAAATTTACCTCTTCTTAAAACGGCAGTTATTCGCGCATTTAGTTCGGCTAAATGGAAGGGTTTTGTAATATAATCATCGGCTCCTAAATCCAAGCCTTCCAATTTATCCGTTAATGAGTTGTTTGCAGAAATAATGATAACACCCAAAGACTTTTTTTCTTTTTTTATGAATTTAAGAATGTCTAATCCGCTACCTGTTATTAGGTTAATATCTAATATTATTACATCATAGTCATACAAAGCAACTTTTTCGGATGCTTCTTCAAAATTAGAAGCAACTTCGCAAACGTTTCCATCGCGGTTCAAATATTTCACTATAGATTGCTGTAAATCGATTTCGTCTTCAGCTATTAAATATTTCATAACTATAAAATTAATGCTTTAAAATTAGTAATGGATTCTTAATTCAATCTAAAGTTGAAAATTTAAATCTTATCAAAAAGGAATGCAGAGTAACACACTAAATCTTTCGTTATTAATAAGTATATTTATGCTACCTAAGTAGCGATCTTATTATATTGATACTCTTATCTATAAAGTTTATAATTACTTATGTCTAAAAAACTTAATCAACTCGAAGCCACAGCTATTTGCGGTAATGACATTAGTTCATCCTGTTTGTATGTATCTGCTTTAGCCATTGTTTATGCAGGACAATACGCTTGGATATCTTTACTAATGGTTGCTGTTGTCCTCTATTTTTTTAGGAGTATTTATGGCGAAGTTGTTGGTGCATTGCCGCTTAATGGCGGTGCTTATAATGCGTTGTTGAATACCACAAAAAAATCAACAGCTTCTTTGGCTGCAACTTTAACGGTTTTATCTTATATGGCAACTGCGGTTATTTCGGCTAGCGAAGCGGTTAAATATGCACACAGTATTTGGCATGTAATACCTATTTTACCTGTTACTATTGCATTGCTTTTTATTTTTATGGCCTTGGTTACCATTGGTATTGGTGAATCCTCAAAAGTGGCTATTGTTATCTTTCTTTTTCATTTAGCTTCATTGGTTATTTTGTGTGGTTTCTGCATATATTTTTTCATTGAAAATGGTACTGAAACGTTGTTTTCTAATTTCAATACACCTGTTAAAGGAGGCATTGTCACTGCTTTATTTTTAGGATTTTCTGCAGCTATGCTTGGTATTAGCGGATTTGAAAGTTCTGCAAATTATGTAGAAGAACAACAAAAGGGCGTGTTCCCAAAAACACTTCGCAACATGTGGATTGTTGTAACCGTTTTTAATCCTTTGATAGCCTTTTTAGCGTTGGCCATTATACCCATACACACGGTTGTTGCAAATCAAGACGCCTTACTTTCTGTTTTAGGGGAAACCGCAAGCGGAAATTGGCTTTCATTATTAATTGGTATTGATGCGTCTTTGGTTTTAAGTGGTGCCGTATTGACCTCATTTGTAGGTGTAGGTGGCTTAATGAAACGCATGGCATTGGATAGAATATTACCGAAACAACTTTTAATAAAAAACAAAAAAGGAAGCAATTACTTAATCTATAGTCTATTTTTTATATTATGTGTTTCCATACTATTAATAACCCAAGGAGATTTAGCAAAATTAGCGGGCATATATACCATCGCTTTTTTATCGGTTATGATGCTTTTTGGTATTGGGAATTTACTTTTAAAGGTAAATCGTTCCCGATTGCCACGACCAGAAAAATCGAGTTGGCTCGGATTATTTATTGCCGTTATGGCGGTAATAGCGGCGATAGTTGGTAACATTATTTTAAATCCTGAAGACTTGGGTATTTTTATGGAATACCTAATCCCTGCTTTGGGCATTGTTTTTTTTATGCTTTACCGCACCTATATTTTTAAAATATTCTTAACTATTTTAGATTATATTTTTCCAGACAAAGGCACGCTTTTCCGGAAATTGAACACCAAAACAAAGCAATTACTTAAAAACATCAACAAACAGCAGTTTGTGTATTTTACCAACCATGACGATGTTGCAACACTAAACCGTGTGTTACTTTATATATCAAACAATGAAGCTACAAAACGCGTAAAAATCGTTACTGTACTTAATAAAGATGAAACGTTTGCCATAAATTTAAAAAAGGATATTGAAACATTAAACAGAGCTTATCCTTTAATAGATGTTGAATTTATTGAAGAACCAGGAGTTTTTGGACCAGAGAAAATAAAAGAGCTCTCAAAACGCTGGAACATTCCATCAAACTTTATGTTTATAGCATCGCCTGGCGATAAATTCCCCTATAAAATTCAAGAATTGGGAGAGGTAAGATTAATTATTTAAATGAAAGCTATTCTGTTTTGAAAACTTAACAAATGGCTTAATGATTAAAAATAGCTGGCAGAATCTGCTTTATCCATTGCTCATTTCTTTTGAAGATAAATTAAAACATTTAAGTAAACTAGAGGAAAATTATCTAGTTTACTTAAATGACACTTAATTTTTATAATGAACCTGCGTAAGGTTGATTTTTTTTTGAAGCTACAAAATCTTCTTTTAAATGAAAATAAGTAATGTATTACTTATCTTCATCGTACTACATAGCTGCTTTATAAATTGCTATGGCATCTTCTAAGGAGACTTCTCTAGGGTTACCTCCAGTACAAACATCATCGAGCGCATGTTCAGCCATAATTTTAAAATCTTCTTCTTTAACACCTAATTCTTTAAGTCCAGAAGGTATTCCAACGGCTTTAGATAATTTTTCAATTGCTTTTATTGCTGCTTCAGCGCCTTCTAAATCATTTTTATCATTCACCTCAACACCCATAGCTCTCGCTACTTTTTTAAGTTTATGTGTGCAAGAAGGAATATTAAATCGTTCTACATGTGGCAATAAAATGGCGTTTGCAACACCATGTGGCATATCGTACATGCCTCCTAATTGATGCGCAAGCGAATGCACAAAACCCAAACCTGCATTAGAAAATGATTGTCCAGCAATAAATTGTCCCCAAGCCATTTTACTTCTAGCCTCTAAATTACTACCGTTATGCACAGCTTCTTCTAAACTAGATGCTATCAATTTTATAGCCTCTAAAGCCAAAGCATCAGACCAATGAAAAGCACCTTTACACACATAAGATTCAATAGCGTGTGTTAAAGCATCCATACCTGTTGCTGCAGTTAATGAAGCTGGCTTGCCTAACATTAATTCTGGGTCGTTAATGGCAATAGAAACCAAACAGTTTTTATCAACCATTACCATTTTAATATGGCGTTCTACATCTGTTATAACATAATTTATAGTAACTTCACTAGCAGTTCCTGCAGTTGTATTAATAGCTAATATGGGTAACGATACTTTTTTAGATTTATGAATTCCTTCATAATCGTTAATATCACCTCCATTGGTCGCCAAAATACCAATGGCTTTACCACAATCTTGTGGAGAACCACCACCAAGAGTTATGATGACGTCGCAATTGTTTTCTTTTAACAACTTTAACCCATTATTTACATTTTTCACTGTTGGGTTGGGCTGTACATTATCAAAAACTGTCACTCCAACATTTGCGCTTTCTATAACATCTATAACTTTTTGTGCAACACCTAATTTAACTAACATTTTATCGGTTACAAAAAGTGCTTTTTTATAAGGTAATTGTTTTAATTCTTCTCCTAATTCTTTTAGAGACCCTGGACCAATTAAACTTAAAGGCGGCAAATAAATTCTTCTACTTTCTAACATATTTTTTATTTTAAATAATCTTTCATTAATAAAGCAGCCCCTAAAGCGCTTTCATTTTTGCAATCTGAAATTTTAATGGTGATATTTGGTTTTAATAGTTTTAAAAATTCAATAAAAACTTCATTTCTATTAAACCCTCCAGAGATATAAACATTAGATATGTTCACATTTTTATCTGAAATTAAATTGATTCCTGAAATTACTTTTTTGCTTATTTCATATATTAATTGATAATATGCAGTTTCATAAGAAGTGAATTTTTGTAGTAATTCAGGGTGTGCTTCAAAGTCTGTATCAATCCCTTCCGATAAAAACACACGTGTACTCGTATCTAATAATTCTTTACAAAGCGTATTATTTAAAACTAAGTCTAAATGTGTGTTAACATCAACCTTAAAATGATCACTTAATGCTTTTAAATACACTTCATGGATTCTACCCAAAAATTGCATAGATGATTTTACTTGCTGTTTTTCAGGCGTCATAAAACACAAGCAATTATTTTTTAACTGGTGTTGTGTTAAGGTTTCTGCACTAAAAGGATTCATTGTAATAATCCATGTTCCGGTGGATAGTAATACAAAATCTTTTCCTTTATCGTTTTCTAAAATGGGAATAATGGATGAAGAACTATCGTGCAAACCAGAACCTACAGCAATTTGTTCGCCATTAATATCTGTTATAATGGCTTCATTCCCTTTACATGGTTCAGGTAAAGTAATATCTTCATCTTTTAACCATTTATGGTATTTCATATTATCAAAATCCCAAGTCGCTGTATGCGCACCAACCGAAGTAAAATCGGCCGTTATTTTTTTTGTAAAAAGAAAACTTAAATACTGTGGATAATGCAAAATAGTTTTTACGTTTTTCCAAATTTCAGGTTTATATTTTCTTAACCTAAGCATCTGAATACCAGTATTTAGCATACCATAAGCAGGAGATGCCGTTTTTCTTGAAAACTCTTCAACGCCACCATTAGACTTATAAAAATCTTCAAAATCGCTTAAATCCAAAGGTTTTAAATAATTATATAACGGAGCAATACGCTGTCCTTTTTCATTAAGATAAATTAATGATGCCCCATGTGTAGAAAAATTTAACGCTTTTATTTTAAAATCGCCTTTGTCTTGTATTTTCTTAATTTCACTTAAAATCCATTTTTCAATAGATTCAATATCGTCACAAGGAAACCCATCTTCATCAACTATCTCATCAAATTGAATGGAATTTTGAGAAACTACATGGTAGTTTTCGTCAAATAAAAACAGCTTTTTATTTGTTTTACCAATGTCTATAATTGCTATTACTTTTTTCATTTTATTGAAGATTTAGATATGAAGAAGCCTCCCTTTTAATTGTACTAGACAATTAAAAGGAGAAAACTTATTCATAGCTTTAAAAAGAGTATGGTATAAAAACAAATTACTTAAACTAACTAAACCAAATAACCTAACTCAATTTAAAACATATAGTATTTACTTTTTGAATCCGTATAAAGGGCCGTAGTTTTCACAAGCTCTGTAATCTGCTCCTTCAAGGTTTTCACCAAAAGCAGACCATGCGCTAGGTCTAAACACATCACTCTCTTCCACATTGTGCATATTCACTGGAATACGTAACATAGCTGCTAGAGAAATTAAATCGGCACCAATATGACCGTGGGAAATAGCGCCATGGTTGGCACCCCATTTAGCCATTACGGTATAAACATCTTTAAAGAAACCTGTTCCCGTTGTTCTTGGCACAAACCAAGTTGTTGGCCATGTTGGATTGGTTCTTTCATCTAAAACGTAGTGTACATCTTCTGGTAATTCAACACTCCATCCTTCAACAAGTTGTAAAACTGGACCAATACCTTTTACTAAGTTTACTCTACACATGGTAATTGGCATAGAACCTTTAGTTTTGAACTGAGATGAGAATCCACCACCTCTGAAATATTCAAAAATAGCGGCTGGCCATTTTGTATTATCTAAACATTTTTTAACTTCTTCTTCGGTAATTTCCCAGAAAGGTTTCATGGTTGGATTACCATCGGCATCCGATTGTTGTGCCGTTGCATCTAAAGTTGTAGAACCAGAATTTATTAAGTGAATGATACCGTTTTCGGCAATACCAGAAAGTTTTTTTCCAGTTACACGTTCCACAGATTCTGGACTCCAATACGTGCGTACATCTGAGAACAATTGTGCTTTACCTGTTAACAAGTGACCAAACAACATAGAAATAGCGTTTAAGCAATCGTTTTCTGTTGCAAATGTATAGGCTTGACGAATACCATTCCAATCGAAAGATGAGTTTAATATTGATTCTGTAAAATCGGCGTTTGGTTGGTAATCGGTCCATTGACGTTGTCCTTGGAAACCACCCATAATAGCATTTCTACCTTTAGACTCTTCACCAAATCCCATCTCTTTCAATTTAGGATTTCCGTTCATTAAGTCTTTACAAATTAAAGTCATTTTTACAACTTTTTCCCATTCGGCATCTTTTTGTTCTGCTGATTTTTGAGTTTCAGGTGTATTATAATCTTTTCCTTCTTTACAGTTTTCTTTAGTCCAAGCTAATGCTTTTTTGTATTCGTCTTGGTCATAAATACCATTATCAATACGTCTTAAAAGCTCAACAGACTCTACAAATTCTGCTCTAACGCCTAAATAATCTTGTAAAAAGTTTACATCGACCATAGAACCTGCAATACCCATAGAACTGTAACCTATTGATAAATATGATTTACCGTTCATTTGAGCTACTGCTAGAGCCGCTTTTACGAAACGTAATATTTTTTCTGAAACATCTTCTGGAATGGTTTGATCACCACCATCTTGAACTTCTTTACCATAAATTCCGAAAGCTGGCAATCCTTTTTGGGAATACCCTGCCAATGCTGCTGCTAAATATACAGCTCCTGGGCGTTCTGTTCCGTTGAAACCCCAAACTGCTTTAGGTGTTAATGGATCGGTATCCATAACTTCAGTTCCATAGCACCAACATGGTGTTACTGTTAACGATACTTCAACACCTTCCCTTTTAAATTTATCGGCGCAAGCTGCTGCATCTGCAACACCACCAATTGTAGTATCTGCAATAACACATTCTACTTTTTCACCACTTGGAAAACGCAATGTTTCTTCAATAAGTTTAGCTGCCGCTTTAGCCATGTCCATACATTGAACCTCTAAAGACTCTCTAACTCCTAGTTCACGTCCATCAATTACTGGACGAATACCTACTTTTGGTAATCTACCTATTAATCTACTCATAGTTTATAATGCTTTTTTATATTATGTAAATTGCTCTAATTCCGTTAATTGCTCATTGGATAATCCTGCAGGTTTAAAACCAGCTGCCCAACATGTTAACAATAATTTAGCGCCTTTGTTTGCTACATCTAAGAAGTCCCATGCTTTTTCAACATCTGGAGCTGTCGCCGTTGCGCCATGTTTTTCCCAAAGCGAAACATTTCTTGTTTTAAAAGCTTCGATAGTAACTTTTGCCAATTCAGCCGTACTAGAAAGTGCATATGGCGTACAATGAACACCTTTAGGAACGAATACTCTAACCTCTGGACACATCATCCATAATTGACGGTTTAATTCTTCTTCATCATTAAATAAATCGTGATGGCTCATACAAATCAATTCAATTGGATGCGTATGTACAACCGCTAAATTTTCTGGATGATTTATTGAATTGAATAAGTGTATACTTGAATGTGAAATTAACTCGCAAGTTGGCCCAAAGTTCTCACGTTTTCCGCCCCAAATAATTGAATACGCCGTAGCATCTTCATTAATATAAAGAATGCACGAAGCTTCTTCTAATTTATCAACTAAATCTCTTAAATAACAACCTGTTCCAGTAATATATATCACAAAACCAGCTGCTCCCTTAGGAAACTCAAAAGGTACTTCTTTACCAATACCTTGAACTTCTTCTTTTTTAAAGAAAGAGGTTAAATTCATTGATATATTGCCCGCATTTCTTTCGGCCCATTCGCGTTGCCATAAATAACCAGCAACTTTGGATACTTTTACTAATTCTGCTTCTACTTGTTTTGGAAGTTTTAAAGTTTTCATAAAAATTTTATATAAAATTGTTACAACAAAAATACTCAAACACTTCGCTATTATAAATATTTAAAATCCGTATTTTTGTATCTAATTCAAACATTGCTACATTATGAAGTTTGTTAAAAATGCTGACTTAGGCGACCCTTCCGCCAACAAACAAAACTTTATCGACCTTAAACTGAAGTTGTTATGTTGCAGATATTGGCTATTGAATTTATGGGATTGCCACGATATGGTTTTTCCATTTTGGCGTTTATATTGGAATAAAAATTCTGGCGGGCAATTAATTCATCAAGAACAAATTTTTGAAATGGACCCCAACCATATATATATTATTCCTCCGTTTACATCTTTTTCATCTCATTACAAAAAAAACCATATTTATAATGAAGGTATCCATGTTTCTGGAAAACACCTCACAAGCCATTTCAATGAAAATGATTATAACGACAAATATTTAATTCATTTCTTCATACATTTTAATTTAGGTGTTCCTTTTGACAATGTGTATCCGGGAATTTTGAAAATTGAATTGACAGATTATTTAAGAGAACGACTGGAGTATCTAACTGAAAGATTAAAAATTGAAAATAAAGACTTCAAGTTAACTTTTAACCTCAAACTGCAAGCCTTTATTAAAGAAGCACTTACTAATATTGGTCCAGAATTATGGAAAGCAATTAATATAGACGAACGTGTTTTAAAAGTGATTCGCTACGCGGAAGTTCATATTAGCCAGAAATTGAGCAATACAGAAATGTCTTCGTTGGTAAATATGGCACCAAATTCATTTGCTCGTTTGTTTAAGGAAGAAATGAATATTACACTTCACAATTTCATTCAAAATAGAAAAATTGCCAAATCTTGCGAATTATTTGAACACACCAGCAAATCCATAGAAACTGTTGCATTTAGTTTAGGGTTTTCAGACCGTTACCATTTTTCCAGAGTGTTTAAATCGGTCACCGGGTTAACACCAGCGGTTTATAAATCTGGTAAATACACTTAATATTGTTTTTACAATGATCTACTTCAAAAATTCAACAATTAACTAACAACAAGCATATTAACCCTTTATTGACGAACTAAAACAACACAAATAATACATAGCAATGTTTAAATTATACATTTTTTTGATTATTACAGATAAAGATTTCACTAGTATTATTGAATAGATTTGTTTTCTCAGGTATAATTAAATAATTTAAAGTTTTTTTAGGTAGAGTTTTTTATTTTGAATAAAAAATCACGTAATTTAACCATCTTGTTATTTCAATTTCAAAAAAAACTTAAAATTAACTAAACTTAAAAACTAAATAAGGATGAAAGAATTTGATCAGTTCATAAACGGAAAATTTATAAAATCGACTTCAACAGATGTTATTGAGATTTTAAACCCTTGCACCGAAGAGGTTTTATCTTTAATGCCAGTTGGAAGTGTTAAAGACGCAGAATTAGCGTTGGATGCCGCACAAGCTTCTCAACATGCTTGGAAATCATTAACAGCCATAGAAAGAGCTGGTTATTTGCATAAAATGGCCGATGTTATTCGTGAAAACAGAATTTCTTTAGCTAAAACTTTAGCTTCGGAACAAGCCAAAGTTATAGGATTAGCTCAAGTTGAAATTGATGTTACCGCCGATTATTTTGACTATAACGCAGGTTGGGCAAGACGTATTGAAGGTGAAATTATTCAAAGTGACCGAAAAAAAGAGCATATCTTTTTGCATAAAGCACCCATAGGTGTAGCCGTTGGTATTTTACCTTGGAATTTCCCTTTCTTTGTAATGGCGCGTAAAATTGCACCATCTTTAGTAACAGGAAATACATGTATTATCAACCCAAGTTCTGTGGCTCCCAATACAGTTATGCAATTTGCAAAATTAATTGAAAAAATTGGCGTTCCTGCTGGTGTATTAAACTTTGTTTGTGGTAAAGGTAGTATTGTTGGAAATGCACTTTCTAAAAGCCCAATTACAGGTATTATTAGCTTAACAGGAAGCGTAGGCGCAGGTCAATTAGTTATGCAAGCTGCCTCTGAAAACATTACAAAAGTGTCTTTAGAATTAGGCGGAAAAGCACCAGCAATTGTTTGTGCTGATGCAAACTTAGATTTAGCCGTAAATGCTGTTGTTTCTTCTAGAGTAATTTTTAGCGGACAAGTTTGTAACTGTGCTGAGCGTGTTTACGTTGAAGATTCTATTTACGACCAATTCATGGAAAAAGTTACCAAGAAAATGTCTGAAGTAAAAGTTGAAGATGCGTTTTCAGATAATAACCCAGATATGAGTAGTATGGTTTCTAAAGACCAAGTTGACAAAGTAGCTGAAATGGTTGAATATGCTAAAAAAGAAGGCGCTGAAGTTGTTGTTGGGGGCACAAGATCTAGTCAATTTGACAAAGGTTATTTTTACCAACCTACATTGTTAACCAATGTAACACAAAACATGCAAATTATACAAGAAGAAGTTTTTGGACCTGTATTACCAGTAATGAAATTTGGAACCTTAGACGAAGCTATTGCTTTAGCTAATGATTGTGAATTTGGGTTAACATCTTCTATATTCTCTGAAAATTTCAATAAAGTCATGCATGCTTGCGATCAATTAGAATTTGGTGAAACATACGTTAACAGAGAGCACTTTGAAGCTATTCAAGGTTTCCATGCCGGATGGAAAAAATCTGGTGTAGGTGGTGCCGATGGAAAACATGGTATGGAAGAATACCTTCAAACCAAAGTTATCTATGCTCAATACAGATAAAAATTAATACTAAAGTAGCTAAGCACCGTTCATTTAAAACATTAAATTGAATGGTGCTTTTTTTTAACACATACCAACACTAATAAACCAATGAATAATTCAGAAAAAATACCTGTAGTTTCCAAGGAAGTTTTAATTCCCTTCATCATAATAACATCCTTGTTTTCACTTTGGGGGTTTGCTAACGATATCACAAACCCTATGGTAGCTGCCTTTGGCACTGTTATGGAAATTTCGACAGCCAAAGCCGCTTTAGTTCAATTTGCATTTTACGGAGGCTATGCAACTATGGCGATTCCTGCGGCGCTTTTTGTTAGAAAATACAGTTATAAAAGTGGTATTCTTTTGGGATTAGTGCTTTACGCCACAGGAGCTTTATTGTTTTATCCAGCTGCTAAATTTGAAGTATTTGGCTATTTTTTAGTTTCTCTATATATATTAACCTTTGGATTAGCTTTTCTTGAAACTACCGCAAACCCATTTATACTTATGATGGGAGATGAACGTACTGCCACCAGACGTTTAAATTTAGCTCAAGCCTTTAACCCAATTGGTTCTTTATTAGGGATGTTTGTAGCTTCAAAATTCATATTGGTTGCTTTGGATTCTGATAAAAGGAATGAAGCTGGCGAACTTATATTCAACACTTTAGATGAAGCAAAAAAGGCTGTAATTAGAACACATGATTTAGAAATTATAAGAAATCCCTATGTTATTCTTGGTTTTGTTGTTATTGCTATGTTGGTTATTATTTCGGTTACAAAAATGCCAAAGAGAGTGAAGAACGACAATCAAACAAGTGCTGCGTCTTCATTTAAAAGATTATTCAGCAATGGAAAATACAAAGAAGGTGTTTTAGCGCAATTATTTTACGTTGCTGCTCAAATTATGTGTTGGACATTTATCATTCAATATGCCGGTAATTTAGGAATTGCAAAGGCTGAAGCCCAAAACTATAATATTGTGGCCATGTCTATTTTCTTATTAAGTCGTTTTATCAGCACTTTTTTAATGAAATACGTGAATTCAAGAAAGCTACTTATGATTTTTGCTCTTTGTGCTATGGCAACAATTTCCGGAGTTATTTTAATTGAAGGTATTGTTGGTTTGTATTTATTAGTTGCAACCTCTGCATTTATGTCTTTAATGTTTCCAACTATTTACGGGATTGCACTTCACGGTTTACCTGAAGAAGATACCGCACTAGGTGCTGCTGGTTTGGTTATGGCCATTGTAGGAGGTGCATTAATGCCTATTTTACAAGGTACTTTAATTGATATGGAAAAAATAGGCCCTTTCTCAGGTGTTAATTTTTCATTTATTTTACCTTTTATATGTTTCTGTTTTATTGCTTTTTATGGCTATAGGACTTTAAAAGTTCATGATTAAGGATATTCTTTTTCCTCAATTCTTCAAATTGTTTGAATAAAAAAACACCTATGAAATCAATAAATTTCATAGGTGTTTTTTTATTGGGTAAAACCAAAAATAAAAATACTATATATTAATTAAAAAGCTCTATTTAAGGATCTAGACCACTAACTTATTGGCTAAAGGTGGCTCACATTGACCGCACTACCCTCATTAATTCTAAAAAAGTGTGAATATGATAAAAACAAAAAAGCCTCCAATCTCTTGGAAGCTTTGATTTTATTAGTGACCTCAAGAGGACAGAATTCGAACTTTTTGAAAGAAGATATTGAAATTATTATCAATAAATCATGTCATATCAGTCGAATTTGAACCCACTGTATCCAAAGGTTACAAGGTAAGGGAACGGTTCCTCCAAGAAAATGAAACCCAAACTTGAAAAAAAACTTCAGGTTATAATCTCAAAGCTGAGAGTTTTCTCAATGTAAATACTAGGCTTCCCGATGTTATTTTTGAAAATCGTGTTCCAAAACGTGTTCCGTTTTATGTTCACTTTTGTTAGTAATAATTTTGGTTGAAATTAGGCGATTTTAGTATAACAAAAAACTATTTTTCCATATAATCCTGCCATTGAATCAATACGTACTTTTTACTATTATTCTCTGTTCTTTTTGTAAAGCCGTATTCGAACACGAACAGATAAACATCGCCCCTTGTGTTTTTCCAATAATGAGAAAATAAAATTAGGGTTAAACCCTTCTGCAAAGAGTTGTTCAGTCCTGACCATTGTTTTTCCTGCCCTGTTGAAATTTTTCAATAATCTTCGGTTTAACTTCAACTGGTTATCTACTTTATTATAAAAACGCTCTGGTTGTTGTTGAGTTTGTTGGTACTGGTAGGGCACCACGAAAAATCCCGAAACTTAAATGTTTACAGGGTTTTTTGTTTTTAGGGGGACAACAATAGGGACTACATCAATTTTTTTTCATCTTTTAATGTTATTCCCATTCACTTCCTTCATTTATGATTCATCATCATTTCGTGGTCGTATTGACAGCAATCAGGCAGGTTTTTGTAGGCTATTTCATCACCTGCTACTTTTTCAGTATCATAACCTGAAGCTGCGATTGCTTTATGGATTGCCATTGCATCGGTTTTTGTATCATCAAAAGACACATCAATCTTCTTTTTATCGACATCCCAATTAGCACTTGCAACACCTTCAACACCGTTAGCTGCTTTTTCGATAGTGTTTTTACACATTCCGCAATTTCCTCTTACACCAAAAGACAGGTCTGTCATTGCCATATCTTTTGACATTTCAGTAGTTGTGGTTTCTGTTTCTTTTTTGGTTTCGTTTTTACAACTTGTTAAACCTAATGCTGCTATTACAGCTACACTTAAAATTACTTTTTTACTCACGTCGATTACATTTTTGTTTTTGTGGTCGTGATTTTTCTTTGAAAAATTCATTGTTTAAAATTTAATTGTTACTGCTTGATTTATTATTAGATTACTTGTTTCACTTCACCACAGGTAAGCATGGCGCTGCCAAAGTATGGATTGATTACTTTTTCTTCTTTACTCAACCAATAGGCGCCTTTGTCATTATCTGCCATAGGACAAAACTGCACATACACTTTTTCGTTAACACCAAATAACTGTAGAACCTTGATTAAATGTGATGACAAATGTTTAAAATCGTCTCTTTGTGATTTTATTGATGACGCTTTAGAAATTGAAGTAGCAGATGCTTTTATGTCACCTGCTAATGACATCCAATGGTTATGTGCCTTATTATCTGACAACAATTTCATATCTACTTTGTTCAATTTATTTAACAAAGTTGTTGCGTTTGCTGAAGTACTTTTGGAATCTTCTTTTACTAAAGCATCTTTTAAATTGATATACTCATTGAAAACAGCTTTTAACTGCTCTTGAAATTTCGCTGATACCTCCAAACGCTCATTCATATTAGTGTGGTCATTTACTTTGTTAGATGCATTGTTATCTATACCTAAATGACCTTCGTGTCCAGTCATTATTTTACCACCATCTTTATTCATCATAGACTTTTTGCCTTGTAATTGTGCTGCTGCATCAACCGTAAATGTGCCGTTAGTCACTATTTCATTTCCAACAAACAAGCCTTCTAAAACTTCATATTCATTACCAATTTGATTGCCTAATTTAATTTCAAGCATTTCAAAAATAGGTTGGTCTGGATTTGTTTTAAGATACACCACAGAACGTTCACCTGTCCATAACACAGAAGATGCAGGAATTGTTAATACGTCGTCATTTTTAGCTGTACTGCCTTCAATATTTGCGGTTACGAACATTCCTGGTTTAAATACATCGTCCTTATTATTTAGTACCACACGCAAGGTTACAGTTCTTGTTTTGGTGTTTAAAACTGGGTCAATGAAATCTACTTTACCTTTAAACTCTTTATTAGGATAAGCATTAGTAGTTATCATTACTTCCTGTCCTTTTTTAAAGCGGTCAATCTGATTTTCATACACATCAAAATTTCCCCAAACTGTGTTAAGATTGGCTATTTTTAATAAGGGTTGACCTTGTTTGATATAATCGCCTTGCTCTACCAATTTTTCTGTAACAGTACCCGAAACGGTTGCATAAACAGGAAAGTTTTCTTTCACTTTTCCTGTTTCTTCAATCTGATTGATTTGATTTTCAGAGAGCTTCCATAATTTCAATTTGTTTCGAACTGCTTTGTATAATGCAGGTTGTGATTCTTTTAAAGAGGCTGCTGTAATCAGTTCCTGTTGTGCTGCATAGAGTTCTGGCGAATAGATTGTTGCTAAAAGCTGACCTTTACGCACTTCTTCACCTGTAAAACTCACATTCAAACGTTCAATTCTTCCAGCGAAATAACTTACCTGTACTGCATTGGCTTCTTCGTTTTCAGCAATTTTACCAGATAATTTGATAGTATTGCCTTCAACATTGCCTTTACCAACAATAGATGTTTGAATATTAGCTAATGCCATCGCATTTTCGGTCAATTTGAATTGGTCTGCTAATAAACCATCACTTCCATTTTCCGCAGAAATTAAATCCATACCACAAATAGGACAATCGCCTGGTTCTGGTTGCATAATTTGTGGATGCATAGAACACGTCCACATTTGATTGGTTGCTGCTACCGCATCGTGATTATGGTCTGTTCCTTCTTTTGATGAACCACCAAAAAGCAACCAACCCAATAACACACCTACTACGAGTATGCCAATATATATGACTATTTTATTATTTTTCATTCTCTAATCGTTTTATCATTGCTTTCATTTCTTCTATTTCTTTACGTTGTGCTTTTATAATGTCTTCTGCTAATTTCTTTACTTCTGGGTCTTGAATATCTGCTCTTTCACTTGTTAAAATAGCGATAGAATGATGTGGTATCATTGCTTTCATCCAAAGTACATCACCAATAATTGGTGCTTGTGTTCTTACCAACCCTAATGCACCTACAAACAGTATAAAACTACCCGCGATTATGGCGATATTCTTCTTTTTGTCATTATACATTTTTCGCATAAAAAACCACATTATTACTGCCATTGTTGAAATTCCTAAACACGTCATATAGAATCGTGTTAAACTAAACCATACGTGGTCTATGGAATAGGTGTTTAAATACATCGTTATGTACATTGCTACAAATGAGCAAGCCAACATAATAAAGAAGGTTTTGTAATTTCCTTTGTTTGAGTGTTCTTTTGGATTTTTCATAATTATTTGATTTTATAGTTATACTTTAATTGTTCTTAATCGTAGTGCGTTACCTATTACCGAAACCGAACTAAAACTCATTGCTAAAGCTGCTATCATTGGCGAGAGTAGTATTCCGAAGAATGGAAACAACACACCTGCTGCAATAGGCACACCTAAAGTGTTGTAGATAAGTGCAAAAAATAGGTTTTGCTTAATATTCTTCATTACAGCATTACTTAAATTTTTTGCTTTTACAATACCGTGTAAATCGCCTTTTACTAACGTTATCATTGCACTTTCTATCGCTACATCTGTTCCTGTTCCCATTGCAATACCTACATCGCTTTTAGCCAATGCTGGTGCATCATTAATTCCATCACCTGCCATAGCAACTACTTTTCCATTTTTTTGTAGTTTCTCTACTTCTTTGAGTTTGTCTTCTGGTAGCATACTGGCTTTAAAATCTGCAAGATTTAGTTCTGATGCTACTGCTTGTGCTGTATCGTGATTATCGCCTGTTATCATTATTACATCAATCCCTTTATCTTGAAGTGCTTTAATGGCTTTAGCACTTGTTTCTTTTATCTTATCGCCTATAACTACATATCCAACTACGGTTTCATCTATTGACAAATAAGAAACTGTTTTGCCTTGTTTTTGGTAAGATTTAGCTTCGTCTTTCATTTTAGAAGCAATTTCTGCTTTGGCATATTCCATCATCTTAGGATTACCTAATGCTACTTTTTTATCTTTTATGGTCGCTTCAACACCTTTTCCTGTGACTGCACTAAAATCTTCGGACTTTAAAATTTCAGCGTTGTGTTCTTTGCCATATTTAACTGTCGCTTCTGCCAAAGGATGCTCACTATTTGTGTTTAGTGAAACGATATACTGTAGCACTTCTTTTTCGCTTAAAGCATCGTTAAAAGCACCAACGGTTTCAACTGTTGGCTTTCCTTCGGTAATTGTTCCTGTCTTGTCAACGATAAGCGTATTTACCTTATCCATTTTTTCAAGAGCTTCAGCATTTTTAATCAATACACCATTTTGAGCACCTTTACCCACACCAACCATTACAGACATTGGTGTTGCTAAACCTAAAGCACAAGGACACGCAATGATTAGTACTGCAATTGCATTGACAAACGCATACACATAAACTGGTTCTGGTCCCCAAATAGACCATACAAAAAATGTGATAATAGAAATAAGTACTACAACTGGCACAAAATAACCTGAAACTTTATCTGCTAAATTTTGAATTGGTGCACGACTTCTGCTTGCATCATTAACCATATGGATGATTTGTGATAAAAGCGTGTCACTTCCTACTTTTTCAGCTTTCATTAAAAAGGTTTTATTCCCATTAATTGTTCCGCTACTTACTTTATCATTTTCAGCCTTGTTTACAGGAATAGGTTCTCCTGTAATCATAGATTCGTCAATGGTTGTTTCGCCTTGAGTTATCACACCATCCACAGGAATTTTATCGCCTGGTTTTACTTTTAAAATATCATTAAGTTCTATCTCGTCAATACTGACTTCAACTTCTTCACCATCTACTATTTTTATGGCTTTATTAGGTGCTAACTTTAGTAACTCTTTTACTGCCGAATTGGTTTTACTATGCGCACGAGCTTCTAACAACTGACCTAAAAGCACTAACGTTAGAATAACTGTTGCTGCTTCAAAATAGACGTGAACTGCACCTGATTCAGTTTTAAATTGTTCAGGAAATACATCTGGAAACAACATCCCAAATACACTAAATAACCAAGCCACACCTGCACCGATTCCAATGAGTGTAAACATATTGAGATTCCACGTTTTTATGCTTCTATAAGCACGCTCAAAGAACATCCAAGTAGCATAAAAAACAACTGGAATGGATAGTGCAAATTGAATCCAATTCCAATTTTTCTGTTCCATTATATTATACAATGGATTGTTATTAAGCATTTCGCTCATAGCAATTAAGAAAATAGGTAATGTGAATACAGATGCTATCCAAAATTTCTTTAATAGTTTTTTATAGGTTTTTTCTTCTGCTGAACTATCTGCTTCCATTGGCACTAAATCCATCCCACAAATAGGACACGAACCTGCTTCATCTTTGACAATTTCTGGATGCATAGGACAGGTCCATTGTTCTTTTGAAGTTACTGATAGATTTTGTTCTTCCACCAAATCCATTCCGCAAACTGGACAATCGCCTGGTTTGCCGTAGGTCTTATCGCCTTCGCAATGCATAGGACAATAGAAAGCCCCCAACCCCCGAAGAGGGCTTTTCTTACTCGAACGCTTTTCTGCGCCTTGATTCCTCCCCTTTAGGGAGGTCGGGCGGGGCTTCTTACCTTGTTTATGAATGCTATAGCTGCCACCATCCTTTACTAAGGCTTCTTCAAAAGTTTCTATAGGTATGTGTGATTCCATTTCGATAGTAGCTTCTGCCTTTTCTAAATTGACTGTTGCTTTTAAAACACCTTCTATTTTAGAGAGCGTTTCTTCAACGTGACTGCGACAACCGTTGCAGGTCATTCCGTGTATATGATATGTGTGTTTCATTATTGCTGTGTTAAATAATTAATGAATGTACTTTGCACATAGTAGGTCTTCACAGATTCTATTTGGTTCATTTGAAACTTTAGCTGTAACTCTTGAATATCCAAAACATCATTAAAATCAATCGTTCCTGTTTCATAGCTTTTGATTAAAATATCTTCTGCATCTTTGGCTTGCTTTAGGTTTTTGGTTTGGGTAGCATAACTTATTCTAGCTGAAATGCGTTCATTAATCGCCTTGTCTAAAAGCGTTTCCAATGAATTTAAACGTTCCTGTTTTTGAGCAGTAATTTCCTGCTGTTGCAACTCATTTTGTTTGGTTTGCGATTTATATTTCTTATTGAAAATTGGGATAGAAACTGAAACCATTGGCATTACAATATCCTTTCCGTTATCGCTAAAATCCATATTTGGTCTTTCAGCAACATTGATATAATCTAATCCAAAACCAATCATTGGACTGCTTTCTTTTTGATTTAACAATTCTGATTGTTCTATGGATTGATAGAGTTTATCATATTTCAGCAGTTCGGGATGCAATGCTAAATTTTCAATAGTAACATCAAAGTCTTTAGAAGGTATCATTAAACTATCTACCAAATTGACCGCAATATTATTTCCCCTATTCAATAGGTTATTAAAATTAGTTTGTTCTGCTAAAAACTGTTGACTCAAAACATCTTTTAATTGTTGCATTTCGTTTTGACGCATTTGCAATCGCAATACATCTACTGCTGATGCTTTGCCAACTTCAACCGATGTTAATGCCAATGTTTCGTAGGTTTCTAATAATTTTATATTTTCAACTAATACATCTTGCTTTGCTTTGTTAGCATACATGTTGTAATAGCTTTGTAATACCGAAGCCATTAGTTTTCGCTTTGCAATAACAATATCTTCGTATTTTGAATTTGCTAATGAACTTACATAATTTTCTCTCGACGTAATGGTTCCAAACCACGGTAACATTTGTTTAGCCGAGACTTTAAAACGTTGTGCTCCTGTACGTGTTTCTGGTTCGCTTACGAAGTAACCCACACCAAATTCGGTATTAGGTAATGTATTTACTTCATTCACTT
Organism: Mariniflexile fucanivorans; assembly: GCF_004341235.1. Classification (GTDB taxonomy): domain Bacteria; phylum Bacteroidota; class Bacteroidia; order Flavobacteriales; family Flavobacteriaceae; genus Mariniflexile; species Mariniflexile fucanivorans. The sequence goes on along the minus strand of NZ_SLUP01000004.1, from coordinate 68,805 downwards.
TTTCGGAAGCAATACTATACTGTAATTCAAACTTTTGAATTTCAGGATTGTTATTTAATGCTTCATCAATAAGTGTTTCTAATTCTTGTGCATTAGAAACATTAAAAGCTAATAAACCTATGAGTGTATAAATTATTCTTTTCATTTGTTTGCTCTTTTCAATTTAAACTCTTCTCTCCAGCTGTATAAAACTGGTACAATAAAGTAAGAGGTAATGTCTATAACCATTCCGCCAAATATGGGGATTGCCATAGGTATCATAATATCACTTCCTTTTCCTGTAGAGGTCAATACTGGTAACAGCGCCAAAATGGTAGTTACAGTAGTCATTAAACACGGACGAATACGTTTTTCGGCTGCTTGCAAAGCGGAAGTTCTAATACTCTTTTTATCGGCAGGTTTTTCACGCTCAAATGTTTGAGTGAGGTATGTTGCCATAACAACTCCATCATCTGTAGCAATACCAAATAATGCTATGAAACCTACCCAAACCGCTACACTTAAATTGATGGTTTTCATATTGAAAAGGTCTCGCATATTCTCTCCAAACAAACTGAAATTGAAAAACCAATCTTGACCGTACAGCCATAGCATAATAAAACCACCTGCAAATGCAACTGTTATTCCCGTAAAAACCATTAGTGAAGTAGAGACAGACTTAAATTGGAAGTACAAAATCAAGAAAATAATGGCAAGTGCTAATGGAACGACGACTGAAAGCGTTTTTTCTGCTCGTAACTGATTTTCATAAGTTCCTGTAAATTTATAGCTGATGCCCTTTGGAACAATTAATTCTCCTGAATCTATTTTCTGCTGAAACAAAGCTTGCGCATTTTCAACAACATCAACTTCTGCAAACCCATCTAATTTATCAAACAACACATAGCCTACTAAAAAGGTGTCTTCACTTTTAATGACTTGCGGGCCTTGTTCATATCTAATAGTTGCTAATTCACTTAAAGGAACAGGGCTGCCTTTTTCAACAGGAATATAAATTCCTTTTATATCTTCTGGATTACCACGTAGCTCTCTAGGATATCTAACTCGAACAGCATAGCGCTCTCTTCCTTCAACAGTTTGCGTTATAGCCATACCACCAATGGCTACTTTCAGCACACTTTGTACATCTTCTATAGACACACCATAACGTGCTATTTTTTCTCTATCAATATCAATAAGTAAATAAGGTTTCCCTACAATTCTATCTGCAAAAACAGCTTGCTCTTTTACACCTTCAGCTTGTTTTAAAAGACTTTCTAATTGTAACCCAAACGCTTCAATTTGTTTTAAATCTTGTCCTTTTACTTTTATTCCCATTGGTGCACGCATTCCTGTTTGAAGCATTACCAATCTAGTTTCTATCGGTTGTAATTTTGGTGCAGAAGTAACGCCAGGTAATTTGGTAACTCTAACGATTTCATTCCAAATATCATCAGGACTATTAATTTCTGGTCGCCAATTACGATAGAATTCGCCATCAACATCTTCGATAAGTTGAGTATGTTCAACGTTTGTAAAAACAACATTTTCCGAATTATTAGGATTGGCGATGAAGGTTCCATCTTTCAACTCAAAAGCACCATCGTCGTTTACTTTGTAACGTTGTCTTTTTCCTTTGGAATTACGCATGTATTCAGATTTATACTGAATCATGTTTTCATACATGGATAAAGGCGCAGGGTCTAATGCAGATTCTGTTCTACCAGACTTTCCTACTACGGTTTCAACTTCTGGAATGGTGGCTACAGCCATATCTAATTGCTGAAGCACACGTTTATTTTCTTCAACACCAGAATGTGGTAATGAGGTTGGCATTAATAGAAAAGAGCCTTCGTTTAAAGATGGCATAAATTCTTTTCCTGTATTATTCATTATCCATCCTCCAGAAACAAGCACAGTTGCTGGAATAATTAAAAACAATAACTTGTTTGCTAAAGCCCAATTTAAAATTTGTCCATAATACCTTCTGAAAATTGAAAATATTCCTAAAATTCCGAAGCAAATAATAGCCACAAAAATTAAGTTAACTAGAATACTTCTGTCAAAGCCTAATGGTCTCCAATATTCGGCAAGTAAAAATATAATGGCAGTGCATGAAATAATAATATTTACAAGATTGCTATTTCTCTTATTTAGTTTACCCAAAACCCCAAGTAAACCTGTAATACCAAAAGCAATTAAAATAATCCCTAACCAATATCCAATAACCATAATTGCGATTCCAAAAACTATTAAAGCACCATTTATAATGTATTTAAATGAACTTTTAAGTGATGTTTTTCTGAATAAATATGCTGCAAATGGTGGAATTAGAAATAAAGCAATAACCAAAGATGCTGATAATGCCATCGTTTTGGTAAATGCAAGTGGTCTAAACAATTTTCCTTCTGCACCAATCATTGTAAATACAGGCAAAAAGCTGATAATGGTGGTTAATACCGCTGTTAAGATTGCTCCTGAAACTTCGGCAGTCGCATTATAAACTACTTCATTTGTAGTTAACGCTGTACCATCTTCTCGTAACCGTAATTTTTCATCATCGAGATGGCGAATCATATTCTCTGCGAGAATGACGCCTACATCTACCATAGTTCCAATGGCAATAGCAATACCAGAAAGTGCTACAATATTGGCATCCACGTTAAACAGTTTCATGGTAACAAATACCATTAATACGGCGACAGGCAACAATCCAGAAATTAAAATAGAAGCCCTTAAATTGAAAACCATAACAATAATAACCAAAATGGTAATTAATATTTCTAGTGTTAATGCTTCGTTTAGTGTGTCTAATGTTTCTTGAATAAGTTCGGTACGATCATAGAAAGGAACGACTGTTAATTGAGATGTTCTGCCGTTTGCCAATACTTTTGAAGGCAATCCTCCTTTCAGTTCCTCAATTTGAGCTTTTACATTGTTAATGACTTCCATTGGATTAGCACCATACCGCGCCACTACAACACCTCCAACAACTTCTGCACCTTCTTTATCTAATAAACCTCTTCGTGTTGCTGGACCTAATGATACTTTAGCAATGTCTTTAATCTTGATTGAAGTAAAATCTTCTGAAGTAATTACAGCATTTTCAATATCTTCAACAGATTTTACATAACCTAAACCACGTACTAAATATTCAGCTTGATTGATTTCTAAAGTTTGCGCACCAATATCTTGATTACTAGTTTTAACCGCTTTTACGATCTGGTTTAAACCAATGTTATATTGACGCATCAGCTCTGGATTGACATCAACTTGATACTCCTGAACATAACCACCAATGGAAGCTACTTCAGAAACACCGCTTGCAGTAGATAAAGCATATTTTACATAGTAATCTTGAATGCTACGCAGTTCGTGTAAATCCCAACCACCGGTAACATTTCCGTTTTCATCTCGACCTTCAAGCGTGTACCAAAATATTTGTCCTAAACCTGTGGCATCAGGTCCCAATGCAGGATTAACACCTTCTGGTAATAATCCACTTGGTAATGAATTGAGTTTTTCTAAAATGCGACTGCGACTCCAGTAAAATTCGATGTCTTCTTCAAAAATGATATAGATACTAGAAAACCCAAACATAGAAGAACTACGAATGGTTTTCACTCCTGGAATGCCAAGTAAAGAAGTCGTTAAAGGATACGTAATTTGGTCTTCTATATCTTGTGGCGAACGACCATCCCACTTTGTGAATACAATTTGTTGGTTTTCTCCAATATCTGGAATGGCATCTACGGCTACAGGGTTGCTTGATAAAAATCCTGTGTCCCAATTAAAAGGTGCGTTTACAGTTCCCCATCCAACAAAAAGGACGAGTAGCAGAACTGCTACGAGTTTGTTTTCTATTAAAAATTTGATGCTTTTATTTAGCATTAGCTTTGTTTATTAAACAGTTAGACGTTGGTGTTAAGAAAACACCGAATACAGCAAATTATCCTTATGACATTATACTGTCATAGGATAACACAGTCTATTGTTTAAAAATCAAATTAAGTATGTTTCGTCAATCTTGTAGAGTTGCCTTATGACTAGTGGCGGTTTATATTCTTCGTAAGTAGAAACGTTATTTTCTAAACCTTCAAAAAGGTTAATGTAAGTGTAAACAAATGAAGCTATAAATACTTGTTGCTCAAACGTGATTTTGTCAACTTGCAATTGTAGTTCGTCTTGACCTTCAATTGCTAATTGTTCATCATCACAACAATTTTTCTTGGTAATAGAACATCCTTCGGATGAAGGCTTTTCCATTTCCATTCCGCAACCTTTGGCCTTTTGAAAAATAGCAGTTTCTACTAAATTATCTCCACAATAATGCATATTGACAGTAAATGACATTGTAGAGAATAACACTACAAAAGCCATTGCTAAAGACATTATTTTATGGAAAAACTGTTTCATATTAATTGCGAAGTTACGAAATTTTAACAACTATGATTTTGTTTAACAGAAGTTTAATTGACTAATCTGCTTAATCCCAAGTCATTTTCTGCAAGCGAACAGCATTTAAAATTGCTAACAAAGCTACTCCTACATCTGCAAATACTGCTTCCCACATTGTCGCTAAACCACCTGCTCCTAAAATCAAAACAATAACTTTAACACCAAATGCTAAAATGATATTCTGCCAAACAATTTTTCGTGTAGAACGACTTATTTTAATGGCTCTAACAACTTTTGAAGGTTGGTCTGTTTGAATGATGACATCTGCTGTTTCAATTGCGACATCACTACCTAAACCGCCCATTGCAATACCTACATTACTTGCTGCCAATACAGGTGCGTCATTAATACCATCACCAATAAAAGCCACTTTGTTTTCAGGATTTTTCTTTAAATTTTCAACTTCGTTTAATTTATCTTCTGGTAATAATCCACCTTTAGCATTTTTAATATTCAATTCTTTTGCGACTTGTTGAGTAATGGAATCTTTGTCACCGGAAAGCATCATAATATTTTTAATGCCTACTTTGTGTAATGCGGTAATTGTTTCTTTAGCATCTTTTTTTAATTCATCTGCAATTACACAGTAACCTGCAAACTTGTTATTAATTGCCACTAATACAATGGATTCTACAATAGATTCCGTTTCAGTTGGAACATTAATATTATTAGCAGACATCAAGGCTTTATTCCCTACTAAAACTGTTTTACCATTTACAATACCTTTTAAACCTTTGCCTGCAATTTCAGAAACGTCTTGTGCTTCAAAATCTTCTCCATTTTCTTTATACTCCATTATGGCTTTTGCTATTGGATGTGTGGATTGCTCTTCCATAGCCATTAAGTATTTCATAAATTCAGATTCTTCCCAACCTATAGCTTTAATGTCCTTGATTTTAAAAACACCTTTGGTAACCGTTCCTGTTTTATCCATCACCAATGTATTTATCTTGGTCATTGCATCTAAAAATGAAGCACCTTTAAACAATATTCCATTTTTTGAAGCTGCTCCCAATCCACCGAAATAACCCAATGGAATAGAAATTACCAATGCACAAGGACAAGATATTACCAAGAAAATCAAGGCTCTGTACAGCCAATCTCTAAACACATAATCACCTACAAAAAAGTAAGGAATGAATGTTACACCTATCGCTAAAAAAACTACTATTGGTGTATAGATACGAGCGAACTGTCTGATAAACAACTCCGTTTTAGATTTACGTGCTGTTGCATTTTGAACCAAATCTAATATTCTGGCTATAGAACTATCTTCAAATTTATTGGTCACTTCAACTTCAATAACACTTTCTAAATTGATGCTACCTGCGTACACTTTGGCTTGTTCAAGTATAGAATCGGGTTTACTTTCACCTGTTAAAGCTGCCGTATTTAAAGCTGCATTTTTAGATAATAAAATACCATCTAATGGGATTTTTTCACCTACTCGAATTTGAATTTTCTCTCCAATATTAACATCCTCTGGCGAAACACTTTTATAATCACCATCACGAAATACATTGGCTTCTTTTGGTCTAATATCCAACAATGCTTTTATATTTCCTTTTGCTCTATTAACTGCTGCATTTTGGAATAATTCACCTACTGCATAGAATAACATTACTGCAACACCTTCTGGATATTCCCCAATTACAAATGCACCTATTGTGGCAATAGACATTAAAAAGAACTCTGTAAAAAAGTCGCCTTTTTTAATGCTTTCCCAACCTTCTTTTACTACTGGAAAACCAACAGGAATATAGGCTACCAAATACCAAATAATACGAATCCAGCCAGAAAATTGAGGGATTGCTTCAAAATAATCTACAGCAATACCTACCATTAACATTACAAAACTGAAAATAGCAGGTAAATAGGTTTTTAAATTTGAAGCACTTTTAGTATTGCTATGATTATGACCATCATCATGACTATGTTGGGTCTCTGAATCTGGTTTTAAATCTCTTAAATTAACTTTCTTTTTTTTCATCTATTGTAATATCCAATTTTTTGCCTGTTCTTTATCTTTTAAATCAAAATACTTAATCTCTGAACTTGTAAAAAAGTCAGTAACTTTTGCTGCAAATTCCTGCCATTTTTTTTCGCCTACAAATGCCATTTTTCCATAATCGGAAATGTGTGCGCTATCTACTTTTATATCTTCCCAAAATCCTTTTAAGGTATAACCTGTAAAATCTTCCATTTCAAAATAGAAATCTACCTTTTTACCTTTTTCAATAATATTATGGATAAGTGGATGAATCTTTTCCACATCACTCTTAGAAATTTTACCGCTAATTTTTGCTGAAATTAAATTGTCTTTTTCTGTATTGATTAAATGTATCATTGTTTGTATATTTTAATTAATTATATTTAAAAATACTGATAAATTAAGTGCAATGGAAGTGCATTTTTAGCTACTGCACTTATCGCATATCCCTTTTACTACCAAATTTACATCCTCTGCCAAATAACCTTCAGGAACTTTTATTTGAGGGATTTTATGTTCTGTTAAGCAAACGGTTTCATTACAATTATTACAATGGAAATGTAGATGCAAATCGGTTTTTATATTGCAATTACAACCTTGTTCGCATAATGCATATTTAGTTATTCCTGTACCATCATCTATTTGGTGTACAATATCATTTTCCTCAAAGGTTTTTATCGTTCTGTATAAAGTTGTTCTATCTGCTTTTTCAAAAGCATTTTCTATGTCGCTTAACGTAACCGCAATTTTCCTTTCTGTAAGAAACTTGTAGATTAAAATGCGCATTGCTGTTGGACGAACATTAAAACTATTGAGCGTTTTTTCTATTTCTGTCATTTTTTAGTCTCATTAAAATTAATATTTCTTGCTTTGCTAAATGCTTCCCAACCTTCTTTTAAAGCATAAGGAACAATAAGAAGTGCTGCAATAGGATCTGCCATCCACCAACCTAATTGATTGACCAATAGCAAACCTAAAAGCACAACTACTGTTTGATATAGACAAATAAACGTATCCTTGGCATCTGCTAATAGTGCTGGACTATCAAGTTTTTTACCGTATTTTCTTTTAAAATAAATAAGAATAGGGTTTACTACCAATGAAACCAATAAGATAATTAATCCCATAGTGCTCCAGCTTGCGGTTTCTTGATTGATAAGTTTTGTAACAGAATCGTAAGTAATAAAAATACTAACTAATACAAAAGAAGCAGCAATGACGTAGAGTGTAATTTTCTTTCTTCTTTTTACTTTTTCTTCATCAATGCCTTTTATCTCTCCGTGCAGTCGCCAACCTAAAGTTGATGCGCTTATAACTTCAATAGTACTGTCCAATCCCCAACCTATCAAAGCTGAACTGTTTGAGGCAAACCCTGCAATAAGAGATATCAACACCTCAATAACGTCATAAATGACATTCCATATTTGAAGTGTTCTTGCTTGTTTTAAATTTTGTTTTCTTGTTGCATCCATAATTAATGTGCGTGTTCTGCTTCCCCTTTTTTCATTTCTGCGTTAAGGTAGTAAGCATTGTTATAGGCAAATTGTGTGTTACTTTCTACGTCTTCAATAAATTGAACTGACACCCAGTCACCATCCTTAGTACCTAATATGACTTCTATGGGTTTAAAACTCCAATCGTTATTTTCTTTTTCTACTGAAAACACATAATATCTTTCGCCTTCTTTTATGATGGCGCTTTCAGGTAATGCTCTTGTTTTGGTATTATCCACTTGTATTTTACCTTGAATATACATTCCTGGAATTAAGTTGCCTTTTTTGTTTTCTATCTCTGCGTGAACATGAACTGCTTTTGGGTTGTCCTCAAACGTTTTGCTTACGGAATAGATTTCTGCGGTAAGTTCTGTATCTGGAATGGATTGTACTGTAAAGTTTACTTTTTGACCTTTCTGTATTTTATAGACATCCTTTTCAAAGACCATTAAATCTGCGTGTACGTGATGCGTGTTTACGATTTCAAATAATTCGGTTTGTGGTTCTACATACTGTCCTGTTTTTACTTCAACGTTTTGCACAAAACCCTCTATTGGACTTCGCAAGGCAATGCGTTGTGCAATTGTGCCATTCCGAATAGAAGTAGTATTAACATTTAATAGTCGCAATTGCGCTTCCAGACCATTTACAATTGCTTTTGATGCCTCATATTCGGCTTCTGCCCTTTGAAAGTTAGCGCCAGAACCTACACTAGCTTCATATAGCTTTTGTTGACGTTCATAATTCTTTTTCAGAAAATTACTATTGCTATAGGCGTTTAGATAATCGGTTTGTAGTTTTATAATATTTGGGTGGGATAGATAAGCCACAACTTGACCTTTATTGACTTTATCACCTTCAATAACTTCAATTGAAACAACATTTGCACCAACAACCGTAGTGATGGCCGCTTCATTTTGTGGTGGCACTTCCAAAGAACCATTTGCTTCGACATATCCACTCATATTACGTAATGCCAATGTGTCTATTTTCATTTTTAGCGCATCAAATTGTTGCTGTGAAAGCATTACTTCTTCACTTTCATTATGTGCTTCCTTAACTTCTGTGTTTTGTTCTTCATTATGGGAATGACCATCATTCTCGTTATGATTTGCTTTATTTCCGCAAGCTGACACAAAAATGGTTAACACCATTAAGGTAAGGATTTTATATATTTTTCTTTTCATTGTCTTATTGATTAAAATATTGTAGTTGAAATGTGCTTTCTAAATAGTTTACTAATGCTGTTTGTGCTTCCAGTTCGGATTGAATGGCTTCTTTTATCAACTGCGTAAATGCAGTATAATCAATTTCACCTTCTCTATATGCCAATAACGCACCTGTTTTTTGCTCTTTTGCTACTGGCAATACTTGGTCTTTGTAAAACTCCCAAGATGTTTTCCATTTGATATAATTTTCTTTAGCCTGAACAAATCTTGATTGTACTTCCTGTTTTTTGAACGCTACATTGGTTTCGGCTATTTCTTTATCAATTTTGGAACTTCTAATTTGTGCTTTGTTTGAACCAGATAAAAACGGAATGGAAATACCTGCCTGATAGCTATAAAATCCTGAATCACCATTTACTTTTTGTAAACCACCTTGTAAATTCAACTTTGGTAAATTATCTGCTTTTGCAGCTTTATATTTGGCTTCCGCTTCATCTACAATATTCTGGGATATACTATACAACGGATGATTTTCAATATTGAAAGACTCAATGTTTAAATCAAAAGCTGTATCAAATTCATCTGAAACCGTAAAATTTTCATCTGAAACCAACCATAGATTAAGTTGCTGTAAAGCCATAAGATAATCACTATAAGCTTGTGTTTTTTTATTCTGAATTTGAAACGCTTGATTTTTTGCTGCTGAATATTCTAATTTAGAAATAGCTTCTACTTCATAATTTAACGCTACAGCTTGCTCGAATTTGGAATAAACAGAATCCAGTTCTTTATACAAATCATAGTTCCGTTTCATTTGATAGCATTTTGACCACGCTTTTTTAACTTCCAATTCTAATTCCAATTCAGAAAGTTGAAAAGCCTTTTGCGCCAATTGAATACGTTGCTCTTGCAACTTCTTTTTTGAACCGATACCAAATACATCGATATTCGATTGACCAATACCAATGGTTGTGTAAATACCATTGTCACTATTTATTTCTTCACCACCTGTAAAAATTTGCGTAGTTCCAAAATCATAGGCAGTCGCTTTTAATTGCTCTTGTTTTGTGATTTCCAACTGCTTTTGCTTTAGTAATGGATAATTATTTTTTGAAAGTTTTACAGCTTCCTGCAATGAAATTTTGGGAATTGTATCGTTTACTTCTTGCGCAATACTTTGTGCTGAAAAGCCAAATAGTAAAAGTAAAACTGCTGTTGCTGTAACCAACTTTTTATTCGGTTTAAACGTAAACGATTTGTTTTCTACCCAATGATATAAAATGGGTAACACAAATAAAGTAAGCAAGGTTGAAGTTAACAAACCACCAATAACCACAGTTGCTAATGGACGTTGTACTTCTGCACCTGCTGATGATGAAATCGCCATTGGTAGAAAGCCTAATACATCTGTAAAAGCGGTTAACATAATTGGTCTTATTCTTCGTTTGGTACCTTCAACAATTCTGTCTTTTAGGTTGGTTACACCTTCGTCTTTTAATTCGTTGAGTCCACTAATCATTACTAATCCATTTAAAACCGCAACACCAAATAGCACAATAAAACCAACACCTGCTGAAATACTAAATGGCATATCACGCAACCATAAAGTTACAACACCACCAATAGTTGCCATTGGGATGGCTATGTAAATCATTAAGGTTTGTGGTAGTGATTTTAATGCAAAGTATATCAATATGAAAATGAGTAACAATGCAATAGGTACAACGGTTTGTAACCGGTTGCTGGCACGTTCCAGATTTTCAAATGCACCACCATATCGAATAAAATAACCTGATGGTAATTCCAGTTGTGCATCTAATTTTGATTTTATTTCGGTTACCAACGATTTTACATCACGACCTCTTACATTAATACCAACATAAGTTCTTCTGTTGGTATTATCCCTACTGATTTGCATGGGTCCTGTTTTGTAGCTTACATCTGCAATTTCACGCAATGGAATTTGAGCACCCGAAGGTAAATTGATGTATAGATTTTGAACATCTGTAATATCCTTACGGTTTTGGGAACTTAAACGCACCACTAAATCGAAGCGTTTTTCACCTTCAAAAATCACACCTGCTGTACCACCTGCAAATGCAGATTGTACGGTTTGATTTAGGGTATTTATTTGAAGCCCGTATTGTGCTAATTTATTCCTGTTATAATTAATGGTCATTTGTGGCAAACCTGTTGTGGCTTCTGCTTTCATATCGCCAATACCTTCAGTACCTGCTATGATTTTAGATATTTCTTCGGCTTTTTGGGATAGAATGTCAATGTCTTCACCATAAAGTTTTATAGCAATATCTTCTCGAACACCTTCAAGTAACTCATTAAAACGCATTTCGATAGGTTGGGTAAATTCATAATTTACACCAGGAACGATTTCAACCGCTTCTTTCATTTTCTCAATCAATTCATCTTTTGTTTCTGCTGTTGTCCATTCACTTTTAGGTTTCAGAATCACAAAAACATCGGCTAAATCCATTGGCATTGGGTCTGTTGGTATTTCGGCAACACCAATACGACTTACAATTTTTTCGACTTCTGGAAATTTCGCTTTTACAATCTGCTCTATTTTGGTGGTGGTTTCAATGGTTTCGGTAAGTGAACTTCCGGGTTTTAATATAGCGTGAAAGGCAATATCGCCTTCATCAAGTTGAGGGATGAACTCGCCACCCATTCTTGAAAACATAAAAACCGTAATCCCGAACAGCACAACCGCAATACCAATTACCCATTTTCCTTTTCGCAAAGCTCTAACCAGTAAAGGTTGGTATTTGTCTTCAACCCAATGTACAAATCTATCCCCATAGGATTTTTTATCGTTTTTTGGTGCTCTTAACACCAAAGCAGACATCATTGGCACATACGTTAAACACAGTACCATGGCGCCAATCATAGCGAAAATAAAGGTCAACGCCATAGGTTTAAACATCTTTCCTTCAATACCTTGTAAGGCTAAAATGGGTAGAAAAACGATAAGGATAATTAACTGACCAAAAAACGCAGCATTCATCATCTTTTTTGAAGCATTAGAAGCAACTTTATCTCGTTGTTTGGATGTAAGCTGTTTCTTTTTTAGGACTTGTGATGCAATTAAGAATACAGTACTTTCTACAATGATGACAGCCCCATCAACTATAATTCCGAAATCTATGGCTCCCAAACTCATTAAGTTTACCCAAACATCGAAAAAGTTCATTAAAATAAAAGCGAATAATAAGGATAATGGTATGGTTGAAGCGACTATTAAGCCACCTCGCCAATTTCCTAATAAGAAGATAAGCACAAAAATGACTATCAATGCGCCTTCAATAAGATTTGTGGTAACTGTGGAAGTTGTTTCACCTATTAATTTACTTCGGTCTAATAATGGCTCTATAATAACACCTTCGGGTAATGACTTTTCTATTTGAGCCATCCGTTCCTTTACATTGGCAATAACATCATTGGAATTTGCACCTTTAAGCATCATTACCAAACCACCAACAACTTCTCCTTCGCCATCTTGGGTCAATGCACCATAACGGATTGCAGAACCAAATTGTACCGTAGCAATATCACCAATAGTGACAGGAATATTATTGATATTCTTAACCGTGATTTTTTTAATATCCTCTAAACTTCGCACCAAGCCTTCGCCTCTAATAAAATTGGCTTGATGGTTTTTTTCGATGTACGCACCACCTGTGTTTTGATTATTGGCTTCAAGTGCATTAAAGACATCTGTAATGGTTAAACCAATAGCGTTTAAATCGTTTGGATCAACCGCTACTTCATATTGTTTAATTTTTCCACCTATGGCGTTTACCTCGACCACACCTTCAACCATCGCCATTTGACGCTGAACAATCCAATCTTGCATAGAGCGCAAATCTGCAATGGTATATTTGTCTTTGTACTCTGTTGCTACCTTTAAGGTATATTGATAAATTTCTCCTAAACCTGTGGAAATAGGTCCCATAAAAGGTTCGCCAAAACCTGCGGGAATCTGTTCTTTAACTTCGTTTAGTTTTTCGGCTACCAATTGTCGAGGTAGATAGGTTCCCATTTCATCATCGAACACAATGGTAACCACAGATAAGCCAAAACGGGAAATTGACCTAATTTCCTGTACATCGGGAAGGTTGCTCATTGCTACCTCAATAGGATAGGTTACAATTTGCTCAATATCTTCTGTTCCTAAATTGGGTGCTTGTGTAATAACCTGTACTTGGTTGTTGGTAATATCTGGAACAGCATCGATTGGTACTTTGGTCATACTCCAAACACCTGCTCCAATAATGGTAAGCGTAAGCAAACCAATAATGAATTTATTATTGATTGAAAAATCAATGATTTTATTAATCATAGAAATAGTTATAATGAATTTACAAATAAAGAATAGCGACCAATAGTTATTATTGGTTACTTGAATTTATAAGATACCTGCCGAAGTTAATCTTGAGCGATAGACGAAAGGCAAGCATTCATTAAACTTGTGGCGGTTGCCAAATATTGGAATGGAAATCGAATCTATAATTCGATTGATATGTAGATAATAATTGTGTTGGAATTTTATTGAAATTTAATAACTCAAATGTTGCCAATGGCTCATAAGTGATTGAGATACCGCAACAATTACAAATACAAGTTATTGGACAAGAATCATCACTATCTTCTTGATGGTTATGTTCCGCACTCATGTCCTCGTGCTGTTGGTCTTCAAAATTTTGACCATCAGAACAAGGCATTGCAGATAATGCCAATAAGGTTATAGCTAATATGAATGCTAAAAATTTCATTGAAACAAAGATACTATTTTTTTGATGCAATGGTTGTGCAAAAGTGTTGCAGCATGATGCGTCACCATAAATAAAGTTAGAGCTATGCGTTTTCTACAATAGCAATCTCTTCTTTCGTTAGCCCATACAATTCATACACCATGGCATCAATTTCCCGTTCGGTTTGGTTAATTTGGGTCTGTAGTTCTTGGGCTTTTTTCTTGTTGTCCTCAAATAGTTCCAGCCATTCAAACTCATCTTTTTTGGTGAGTGGTGCGCCACCTGCTTTTTTAATGGCTTTGTTCAGTTCTTTTATAAAGTCTGAAAAATCTAACTCGTGCCAGTTTTCGAGTTTGCGGGTTAGTTTTATATCAAGAGTTCCAGAAATATAATTACTCCTTGCTCCTCGGTGTTTTGTGTTTAGTAATCTGATTTAGGATCGTTTAAAGCAGCTTTTAACAAATCTCTGCGCAACTCGAAACGCTCCGATAGGTGTTTTAAAAATATTAACGGAAGAACGAAGTCTTTTGAGTAACAAATAGTTCCCAACTAGGGAAGCATACAATTGTTACAATGCCTTTTTCTTTGATTCTCGTGTTCCATGCATATTCCTAATATAAGGTTAAAATTAAGGTATATTTTTAATCAGCCCTATTTATCTCCATACTCTAAATCATTCGTCCCTAATAGGTTTTATATGTTATCCATTTCGGAACTCGCACTACCTAACCCCATGCTTCGGTGGATAAACCGTGCCCGTAGAAATCAAAAGTTTGCTATAATATTCTTTTAAGCGCTATTCTACTGTCATGGCTTCGGGCTTGTAATCGGAACACGATTTGGTTTTCTTTTCAGCTAAAATACCTTCCAGCTCCTCAATGGATAGGCTATCCACCAAGGCATTTAATGTTTTATCATTGATTAACCCTATGTCCATCTTGTTTTAGAGTTTTCTCCCTTTTCTTTTTTTCCTTTTCAAACAGTCTTTATCCTCCAGTTCCAATTTAAAAGGCATCCATTCAATCCCATCGCTATCATTTATTTACAATATTTAACTTTAACTGGTCAATGGTTTCTTTCAACTCTAACAATTCTTTTTGGAGCAATTTTGGGGTGTGCATCCCCAAATGTGCCTTTTTCGTCAATTGGTTCAAGTTGTTCCCGATACGGCTCAATGCCACAAACAACTGTCTATCGTGAGGCGTGACTTTCGTTCTTGGCATCGCCTTACCGGTTGTCTTTCTTCTTATATATTCCGGGATTCCGATACCCAAACAATTTGCACTATCCGATACAATCAAAAAATCATTGACCGTCATTCTAACATTAATGCGAATCGCCTTTAGTGATTGAATATCTTTTTTCGGTCTTGCCATATTTATTAATTTTGAGATGATATCTTATAGCACCTGCGAACGAAGTGAGCAGTTTTTGCTTGCAAAAACATGGCTTGCTTCGTGACTACCGACTGACTTTGGCTTTTTATCCGACTGACTTTTGGTTATCAATAAGTGTTCTTATGTCGTTAGGGGTCAAAAAAGAACTCTGCCTCCAATGAAGATTTTTTTTAACAGCCCTTTTTTTATCCAGAAATAAATGGTTAGTCTTGAAATCGAGAATTTTTCGGTAAGGTCTGAAATGGTCAATAACGCATCCTCTGATTTTGAATTTGATGAATTTGCAGATAGTTCTAAGCCGATTTTTGGAATTTGATTGTCTTGACCGTGAATGGGAACGTACTCTTGGATTCCGTCACCATCCATTACATAAATTCTTTTCATTTTGTTTATTTGTGGTTTGTTCGGCATATAGCAAACCTACCACCATTTAACATCATGTAATGGCTTTAACGTACATGGTGTAATGTACGGTAAAATGATTAACAGAGTTTTACGTCCTCTAACGTTATTTTAAGTGAAGTTTCCGCCTCAGGCACTTGGAAGTATTTATAGGGGTCATTTACCAAAAATTGTAAAGTGGTTTTGTAGCGGGCTTTTCCATGGGCGTTGTCCTCATGTATTTCCAATTCTTGACAAGTTAACTTTAAGTAATTAGCGCAAAACTATTTTGAAAAAAGGATGTGAAAACAAATGGAGAGGGAGAAAAAAATAAAGGGTAGAAGGAATCAGACTGTTAGTCCACCATTTTGCAAATATGGAAAAAATCATGATTACCTGTCATATATATTTATATATGTATATATATGTGAATATATACATACAATTAGATGAAATAGCTAAAAACCAAGTGAATGCCATCTTTTTCTTCTTTCTCCCTAGCCACAAAAAAGCACCCGTTAGGGTGCTGGATGAAGCGGATCAATATTAATCTGAAACAAGATAATTTTATCACAAAATAGAAAAATGAATGTTTTCGAATTTGAGAAGTAAATCTTGTACGCCCTCATTCAAGCATAAATCCTTTCCCATCAAATATTCTTTACAAACCTGTTTTCAATTTTACTTAACCAACTATATGCTAATGCGGTTCGCATGGAAAAATAAAGACAAAGGGAACTTTTTTTTAAAGTTTCCTTTGTCTTTATGTGCGGTCTTGGGCAGGTCTGCGGAATGGAGGTAAAAGATTTGGGATGACCTTGAGCGAAGCGGAGTCATCCCAAATCTTGAAACCGCAATGCAGCAGGCTTGCCAAAAGACTGGGGAAGCCCCCATAAAGCATCCAAACTATTCTTCAAAAAATCAAGCAACACAAATAATCGATGATAGGGCTTACAGTAGAGCTCACATTCAATTTGAATATAGAGAAAACAAAGTATATGTAAAAACTTACTGAAAAGCTGCTTACCACCTTTTGCAAATAAACACTCTAAATATCCCCAAATGACAGAAGCAGGAACCCCGCTTGGTTAATGACGCTAACCTCTATCAATCAATTTAACGTACACTTCATCATGTACAGCAAAGCCTTTATATAGATTTAAACGGTAGTAAGTTTGACAAATGTCAAACAAGCCAAAATTCAACAAAATTGAAAACACATAAGGTTTAATGAACGGATGGACGCACGCCCGAATCCAAGGGTTGCGTTAACCAAAATCCACTTGGATACAACTTAAAAACAGAACCTATGAAAAAAATCGATAAGCTACAATCTACAGGATTATCTTCCTCTGAAATCCAAGTATTGGAGATGATACGCAACAAAAGGTTCCTATCCATCAAATTAATAATCAAAAATGGGGAGGTTGATGCAATTGAAGGTTTTGAAAGAATAAATACTGGAGAACGTATCATTGACGTTTTGAAACAGCACGATTATCAAAATTTGGAAATCAAGCAGAGCAATGGGAAGATCGTCTGTGTAAACAGGATATTCAAGAAAAAAATCAACCCCAACACCAAAAGTTGTTAACAAGCAATTAATAAGTATGTGATAAAATAGTAGTTCCAAGAGGGATTCAATCAATTAAAAAAGGTAAATTAAAGCCTGCTTTTACAAATACGGTAGTGACCTACAAGACAAAGGAGCTGCCAATATTTACGGGAAATGTCAAACTCAATAATTGAGCTAAAGCAGAAAAATAGAATATTCAACAGCGCATGGCTTAAAACTTATAAAGGTTTTGAGGATTACTTGGAAGAAGATGCGGAAAAGACCGTAGAACAACTTCAAGAACTCGCCAATATAGTTTGCGGCCATGTCCAAAAAGGGAGCACATGAACTTAGATGTATTTGAACAATTTGCAAAAAAGGAAAAGGGAAGGATTATTGGAAAAAGCAATACGGCCGTTATTTACACCCGTGTTTCCAGTAAAGAGCAATTTGACAACAATGCCAGTCTAACAACCCAGCTTAAGTATTGCCAGGAGTATGCACTTAAGAAAGAATTGGAAGTAATGGAATATTTTGGGGGAACTTATGAATCGGCAAAGAGCGATGAACGTAAGGAGTTCCAAAAGATGCTGGACTATGTCAAAAGGAGAAAGAACATTGGCTATATCATTGTCTATTCCTACGACATATTTTCAAGAACAGGTGCGAACGGCGCGTATATAAGCGGGCAACTAAAAAAGCAGGGAGTGGCCGTGATTTCGGCCACTCAGGAAATTGATGTAACCACAAGTGCCGGTACGTTCCAGGAAAACCTGTACCACATGTTTTCCCACTTTGACAACCAAATCCGAAGGGATAAATCCATTACGGGAATGCGGGAAAAATTACGAAGGGGATACTGGACGGGAGCCTACCCATTTGGATACACCAATACAAATCCGGGAAAAGGGAAGATTCCGAATTTCGTGATTTCAGAAGAAGGAAGGTTGCTAAAGCAAGCCTTTTTATGGAAAGCAAACGCCAATATGTCCCATGTTGAAATTGCCGCACGCCTGAAAGAAAAGGGCTTGGACATAAAAGCAAAAAAATTGACCGACCTTTTTAGAAACCCTTTCTATTGTGGGCTTATGGTCAATGGCCTGATTCCCGGGGAGGTAATCCAGGGAAAACACGAAGCCCTGATATCGAAAGAAATTTTCCTTAAGATCCATAATTTACTTCATGCCGGGGACCCACCTAAGAAATATTCGTTCGATGATGAAAATCTGCCATTGAAAATGTTTATCAGATCTTCGGTTTGCGGAACACCCTACACTGGATATGTCGTAAAGAAAAAAGGCCTGTATTATTACAAGAACAGGCGTAAGGGCAGCAAAGAGAACAGAAGTGCCAAAAAGCTCCATGAAGAATTTTTAAATGTATTGGGCAGGTTTGCAATAGCCGATAAAAAATATATCGCACCCTTGACCGATATCATACACGGCACCTTACTTGATAAAAACCAAGAGGCACTTAACGACCAAAAACGATCGGCCAAAGAACTTGACCAGCTCCAAGAACGGATAGATACATTGGAAAGAAGGTTCGTTGTGCTGAACGAAATCACAAAACCTCAGTACGACCTTTTTATGCCGGAACTAAAAACCGAAAAAAGAGAATTGGAGAAAAAACTGGGAAATGGGGGAATAAACAGTTCGAACCTTAAAAAATCCATAAAAATCGCACTTGAATTTGCCTGTAACCTGCCTTTATTGTGGGAGTTAGGCAATCTGAAAACCAAAAGGGCCATACAATATATGGTGTTCCCCGACGGAATTGGCTACGACTTCAAAAACAAGGTAGTTCGAACTTTTAGTGTCAATGAAATTTTCGGTGCAATCTGTTTATTTTCAAGGGGTTCGGACGATATAAAAAAGGGGACTTCCCACGCAATTTGCAGAAAATCCCCTTTAGTGACCACGAAGGGATTCAAACCCCCGACCGCTGGAGCCGAAATCCAGTGCTCTATTCAGCTGAGCTACGTGGCCATTATTCCTGCGAAAGCGGGAATCTTATATTTTTAAGACAATTTCTCTTTTACAATATTAGAAATGGTTTTGCCATCTGCTTTCCCCGCAAGTTCTTGACTTACAATACCCATAACTTTACCCATATCTTTCATACCATCTGCGCCTAATTTTTTTATGGTATCTACAACTACTTGCGCAATCGCTTCTTCGCTCATCGCTTCTGGCAAAAACTGATTGATAACCTCAGCTTCAGCCAATTCTGGTGCCGCTAAATCTTCACGACCTTGTTCTATATAAATAGCTGCACTATCTTTTCGTTGCTTTACTTGCTTTTGAAGTATTTTAAGCTCTTGCTCTTCACTTAATTCTTCTTTAGCACCACTTTCAGTTTGTGCTAATAAAATAGCTGATTTTACTGCGCGTAAAGCAGTTAAAGCTGTTTGGTCTTTAGCTTTCATGGCTTCCTTTAAAGCCGTCATGATATCCTGTGATAAACTCATTGTTTTATTTATTAGAATGCGAAGATAAAAAAAATTAGGCAGTCTTCAATCTTTAGTTTTAAGTTAAAATATATAAGATTCCTGCTTTCGCAAGAATTAAAAAAACCCGAAAAGCTGAGGGAAACTTTTCGGGTTCATAACTAAGTTAGGCCAGTATATTTTTAATCTACATTATCATGTAAAAATGAATTGTTGCTTCTTATTTGAATATCATCATTATCATCTGTTCCAACACTTGATCTTGAAAAATCTGTTTCAGATGAATGTTTTGCTTCATCTAAATTAACACCTTGACGCTTATAAGCTGGAACTCTTTCTATATCGTCAATTTTTGCATTGTTGAATTTATAGTTGAAGTCTTTCATTTTACGTCTGCGTTCTTCGGCACGTTCTATCAATATTTCAGAAATAGGACTATTCATAGGGTCTAATTCTTCATCTGCAGTTTCTTCTTTAACAGGGGCTTTAACCACTTTCTTTTCAAAAACTATTTCTTGATCAAACTCTTCTATAACTTTTTTTGTTTCTACTTGTTTTTTATTCATTGAAGATTCAACTTCAATATAATCTTCTAAGGCATAGCGCATTTCGCCTTTTTCATTTGATTCGTTAACAGGAATTAACTCTACATAATCATTAACCGCTATTTTTTTAATATTATCATCAACTTTCTTTGATGGCATTTCATCTTCTTCAAGATCAAATTTATTATTTGATGACAAAGGCAAATCGAACGTTAATGTGATTTGTTTTTCTTCTTCCATATAATCAGAAACCGCTTCAAAATCAGCTATATATTTGTCTGGTTTAGACATTTTAGTAACTGGTTTTATAATAAAATCTTCTTCTTCTGGATCGTTTGCACTTAATTCTTCATAAAGAACTCTAATGTTTTTTATAAGTTCTGAAGTTGGTATTAAATCTATATTATTTTCAATTGAAGGTTTGCTTATTTTTTCCTCTTTTACAATTGGTTTCTCAAATTTAATAGGAGGTTCTTCTTCAATATCAAAGTCCAAAGTATGTTTTACTACAGGTGGCTCTTTATCTTCTTTCAACTCGACAATTGGAGCTATAACAACGGGTTCTTTTGGTTTAGGTTTCGCATCTAAATCTTCATTTCCAAGAGAATGCACCACTTTTTTTGTTTCGGTATTAGAAATTTCATCTTGCTGTTCTATATTAAAACCTGTAGCTATGATAGTTACAGCAATAGACTCTTCCAAACTATCATCTTCACCAACACCCATAATAATATTGGCACCATGACCTGCTTCATTTTGAATATGGTCGTTAATTTCACCTATTTCATCAATAGTAATTTCGTGAGATCCTGAAACTATTAGCAGCAATACATTTTTAGCTCCAGTAATTTTATTATCGTTTAATAAAGGTGAATCCAAGGCTTTACGAATAGCATCTTGCGCCCGACTTTTACCCGATGCCAATGCAGACCCCATGATAGCTGTTCCGCTATTGCTCAATACGGTTTTAGCATCACGTAAATCGATGTTTTGTGTATAATGGTGCGTAATAACTTCGGCTATACCACGAGCAGCTGTGGATAACACTTCATCTGCTTTTGAAAATCCAGCTTTAAAACCAAGATTACCATAAACCTCACGAAGTTTGTTATTATTTATTACGATTAATGAATCGACTACATTTCTTAAATTCTCAATACCAATTTGCGCTTGTTCAATACGCATTTTGCCTTCAAATTGAAATGGCATTGTTACAATACCTACTGTTAATATGTCTAAATCTTTAGCCATTTTAGCAATAATAGGCGCTGCACCTGTACCGGTTCCACCACCCATACCTGCGGTAATGAAAACCATTTTGGTATTAGTATCAAGCATATTTGAAAGATCTTCGAAACTTTCAACTGCAGATTCTTCTCCAACTTGAGGGTTAGCACCAGCCCCTAACCCTTCGGTTAAGTTAAGTCCTAATTGGATTTTGTTTGGTACGCCACTATTTTGAAGCGCTTGAGCATCTGTATTACAGATGTAAAAATCGACTCCTTTAATGCCTTGTTGGAACATGTGGTTAATGGCATTACTGCCGCCACCGCCAACACCAATAACTTTAATAACATTTGATTGATTTTTAGGTAAATCAAATGCGATACTTGCGAATTCGTTTTTGCTGCTCATAAATTCTGTTTTACTGGTATTATACTTTTATAATTATTTTTATTCAATGGATTTTGTGCTACTCTGCGTTATCTAAAAAATCTTTGACACGCTCTGTTAATTTGTCTAGAAAAGAACGACGTTCTTTTACTGGTTTTTCTTTAATTTCTTCAATAGGCTTTTCTTCTTCTTTAGCCTCATGTTTTTTCTCTTGCTGCAGTTCAACTTTTTTACGTTCATTACGCTTTAAACCATCTAAAACCAAACCTACGGCTGTTGCATATAATGGGCTTGTAATGTCCTCATCGCTATCGCCTGCTAAATGTTCGTTTGGGTAGCCTATTCTGGTATCCATACCGGTGATATATTCTACTAACTGTTTTAAATGTTTTAATTGTGCGCCGCCACCTGTTAAAACGATACCAGCAATCAATTTTTTCTTTTGCTCTTCGTGTCCGTAGTTTTTAATTTCTACATACACTTGCTCAATAATTTCAACTATACGCGCATGAATTATTTTAGAGAGATTTTTGAGGGTTATCTCCTTTGGTTCTCTGCCACGTAAACCTGGAATGGATACAATCTCGTTATCCTTATTTTCTCCTGGCCATGCAGAACCAAATTTTATCTTTAATAATTCGGCTTGTTTTTCAATGATGGAACAACCTTCTTTAATATCTTCAGTAATTACATTTCCACCGAAAGGGATTACAGCGGTATGACGAATGATTCCGTCTCTGAAAATAGCTAAATCGGTAGTACCTCCACCTATATCAATTAATGCTACGCCTGCTTCTTTTTCTTCCTGACTTAAAACCGCATTGGCTGATGCTAAAGGTTCTAACGTAATGCCTTCTAAATTTAAACCCGAGCTTTGAATACAACGTCCTACGTTCCGTATAGACGATACTTGCCCAACTACTACATGAAAGTTCGCTTCTAAACGACCTCCATACATGCCGATAGGTTCTTTAATTTCACCTTGACCATCTACTTTGTATTCTTGTGGCAATACATGAATGATTTCTTCTCCAGGAAGCATTACTAATTTATGTACTTGGTTTATTAACCTATCAATATCTTCATCATCTATAACCGTTTCTGCATTTGCTCTGGTTATATAATCACTGTGCTGTAAACTGCGAATGTGTTGCCCTGCTATACCAACGGTAACACCTTCAATTTTCATATCTGAAGCGGCTTCTGCTTCTTGTACCGCTTGTTGTATAGATTGAATAGTTTGGGTAATATTATTTACCACACCACGATGCACACCCAAGCTTTTAGATTTACCTATACCTAAAATTTCAACTTTTCCGTACTCGTTTTTACGACCAATCATAGCCACAATTTTTGTGGTTCCTATGTCTAATCCTACTGCTAAATTATGCTCCATGGCTTATATTTTGGTACATACTACTTGGTTATCAAACTGCAAATTGACTTTGCTATAACTATCGAGCGTTTTTTCTTTTAAATTTTTTTGATAAAACGCTTTAAGGTTATTCACTTTTTTATCTATAGATGAAACATCTCCTAATTGCACTAAAAATTGGCAGTGTCTAAGTTTTAAATAAATAAACTTATCCATGCCTTGATGAATTTCTACAACATGCTTCTTTAAAAATTCATCATTATTAATTTTACTTGCAACTATATAAATGTTTTTTAAATTATTTTTTTCAACAAAACCAGTAACCAGTGGCACTCTAGCAGAAAAATTACTAGACAAAGGCATGTATAAACCGTCATCGTCTATATAATAAGATACATTTGTACTTACTCTTGCTATAGGCGTTTTCTGTTCAATTTCGGCGTTAAGTGTGCCATTTACAGCGACATACACTTCAGCCTTTTTTATCATGGGACTAGATTTCAGGGCGATTTCTAACTCATTCAAAACTAAAGTTTCTTTAGGTATATTTTCAAGACCTTTAAAATTTTGTATTAACAATTTACTAACATTCTCATTTGTTATAAACAGGTTGTTTTCTCCAACAAATTTAATTTGAGGACTGGACACTAATCGCGCCGAATTTCTTGCTGATGAGAAAGCAAAAAGAAAAATTACTAAACCTAGTAACACAAACATTTTTATGTAGTTCCAGTTAATTTTCAAGACTAAATTTATTTTTAATGTGTTTTACTTCTTCACCTATATCGCCTGCTCCAATAGTTAATACAATGGTTGCATCACTTTCTTGTATTTTTTGTAATAAATCTGATTTATTTATTAGTTGTTTATTTTCATTCGTCATTTTACTTAATAACCATGCCGATGTAACTCCTTCCATTGGCAATTCTCTGGCTGGATAAATATCCAACAACAAAACCTCATCAAACTTCGAAAGGCTTTTAGCAAAGTCATCAACAAAATCGCGAGTTCTACTAAACAAATGCGGTTGAAAAATAGCCAATACTTTTTTACCGGGATACATTTCCCTAACCGCTTGGTGCACTGCATTTATTTCTTCAGGGTGGTGCGCATAATCATCTATATAAACAAAATTGTCTGTTTTAATTTGATATGTAAATCTGCGCTTAACCCCTTTAAAAGACGCTAACCCTTTAGCCAAATCTTCATGTTCACAACCATATTCCAATGCCATTGCCAAAGCTATTAGCGCATTCGATAAATTATGCCGACCAGGTAAATTAAACTGTAAATTTTTAAGCACTGTTTTTGGCGTTTTCACATCAAAAACATAAGAGCCATTTTCTATTTTTATGTTTTGAACTGAATAATCGGAATCATCTTCAATACCATACGTTATACCTTGAATTGGCAAACCATTTTTTACAAACAATTTTCCGTTAGGTTTAATTCTTTTTGAAAAATCTTTGAATGATTTTATTAATTCTGAAGCATCACCATAAATATCTAAATGATCTGCATCCATAGAAGTAATACAGGCCAAATTGGGTGATAAGGTTAAAAATGAACGATCAAATTCATCTGCTTCAACTACCGAAACCTCCGTACCATTCAGAATTAAATTAGAATTATAATTTTCACAAATACCCCCTAAGAATGCGGTTAGTGGCACATTACATTCATACAATAAGTGCCCTAAAATACTCGATGTGGTTGTTTTTCCATGAGTACCTGCAACCGCTAAACAAAACGTATTCTCCGTTATGAGTCCTAAAATTTGAGATCTTTTAAGAATTTGAAAATTATTAGTTTTAAAATACTCAAATTCAATATGATTTTTTGGTATTGCTGGCGTGTAAACAACTAACGTATTTTCAATATTTAAACAACTTTGAGGAATATTTTCAACAGCATCTTCAAAATGAATTTCAACACCCAACGCCACCAAGCTATCAGTGATTTCAGAAGGCGTTTTATCGTAACCCGCTACCACTTTCCCGTTAGCCACAAAATAACGAGCCAAAGCACTCATACCGATACCTCCGATACCTACAAAATAAACGTTATGTATGCTGTTTAAATTCATTTTTTTAATCTAAGAAGCTTTTCAACTTCATCTACTATTTGGTTTGTTGCATTCACTAATGCCAACTTTTTTATATTATCACCCAACTTATTTTGCTTTTCTGGCGAGGCTATAAGCTGTGAAAATTTATTTTCGAAATCGGCATCTAAATCCTCTTCTTTAATAATCATGGCAGCCTCTTTATCTACAATAGCCATGGCATTTTTTGTTTGATGATCTTCAGCCACATTGGGAGAAGGCACAAAAATAACAGGCTTACCTACAATACAAAGCTCTGAAACAGAGCTTGCACCTGCTCTTGAAATCACAATATCCGCAGCCGCATAAGCTAGGTCCATATTATTTAAAAATTCATAAACCTGTACGTTGTTTGTATTATTATAAATTTTGTATTGACTGTAATACAACTTGCCACATTGCCATATTACTTGTACATTTTGGGTGTCAAAAAAGTCTAATTTCTTTTCTATTAATTGATTTACACGTCTCGCCCCTAAACTGCCTCCCAAAACCAATAAGGTGTATTTACCTTGTTTTAAATTGAAAAACTCTTTAGCTTCAACTGTTTTAGATTCAATATCCAACAACCCTTTGCGCACAGGGTTACCTGTTTTTATTATTTTATCTTTTGGGAAGAAACGCTCTAACCCATCATAAGCCACACAAATTTTTTTGGCTTTTTTAGCTAACATTTTATTGGTGATACCAGGATATGAATTTTGTTCTTGTATCAAATAAGGAATGTTTTTTGCCGCAGCCACCTGCAACAACGGTCCACTAGCAAAACCCCCAGTACCTATAGCTACATCGGGTTTAAACGATTTCACAATTTGTCGCGCATTCCAAAGACTACTAATTAGTTTCAATGGAAATTTCAAGTTTGTTACTGTTAACTTGCGCTGAATTCCTGAAATCCAAAGACCTTTAATTTCATAGCCCGCTTGCGGCACTTTTTCCATTTCCATTCTATCTTTGGCTCCTACAAACAAAAATTCAGCATCTGGAAAACGTAGTTTTAATTCGTTTGCAATAGCAATGGCTGGGTAGATATGACCACCTGTTCCGCCACCGGATAATATGATTTTATATGTTTTTGATTTTTGATTCACAATTTACGATTTACGATTTCGCATCGTTTTTATAGACGCAACTACAATTGAGAATAATTCATTTCCTTCTTTATGCAATCTCTTCATTTCTTCTTGTTCTTTTCCAGATACATCTAATAATAATTCTAAGAAATACATGCTTTCATCCGCTTCTTCCTCAACTATTTTAAGCTTATTTATAAAATCCGCATCCGATTTTGCTCTACAAGCGGCTCTATAATTTGCTCCAACCGAACTAGAACACCTAATTAACTGATTACAATAAGCATTATATTCTCTAGAAACAGGAAACTTAGCACACAAATTCCAACAATCTGATGCAAATTTTTTAGTTCTATTTTTTAATGCTTCTTTCATTTTACAAATCGTAATTCAATAATCGTATATCATAATTTATCAAATCGCTTCGCTTAATATTTCTAACGGATTATCTTCTATACTTTCTTGTTCTTTTATTTCTTCACGTTTAGCACTTACGCTTAATATAATTCCTAATGCTAAACAGGTCATCCAAATAGATGTTCCCCCACTACTTATTAAAGGCAGGGTTTGCCCTGTAACGGGAAACAATTCTACTGCAACTGCCATATTTATTAATGCCTGAACTACAATTGGAAGCCCAACACCCAGAACTAATAATTTACCAAAAACTGTGTCTGATTTTTGGGCTACTATAACAATTCTAAATAGTAACCACAAATACAGTATCATGATAAAAAAACCTCCTAAAAGTCCATATTCTTCAATAATGATAGCGAATATAAAATCGGAAGAAGATTGTGGTAAAAAGTTTTTCTGAATACTTTTACCTGGCCCCACACCAAAAATATCGCCTGATGCAATGGCTATTTTAGCTTTTTCAATTTGATAATCCGCCTCGGTATCTTCATCATTTGAATAATTTTTAATTCTATTTTCCCAAGTTTCAACCTTAACACTTAAGGGACCTGTTGTTAATTTTGCCAACATGATAAAAAGCACCAGACCTACTAAACCCATTCCCAAAATAAGAGCTATATACCTAAGTGGATAGCCTCCTAAAAAAACCAATATCAACACCATTAAAAACATAATAGCAGTCGTTGAAAAGTTGGAAGGAAGTATTAATGCTAAAATCATAAATACAGGCACCCAAAGTGGCAAAATGGAACTTTTGAATGTGATTTCCTTATCTTTAATTTTAGACATGTACCTCGCCACATAAATCATAAGCACCACCGATGCTAATGTGGACGTTTGAAACGATACACCTACTATGGGTATTTGAATCCATCTGCTAGCGTTTGCACCCTCAATGGTGGTTCCTTGCAACATGGTGATTCCTAATAAAACCAACACAATAGGAATCATAACTAATGATAAACCTTTAAAGTATCTATACGGAATTTTATGAACCCCATACATAATACCAAAGCCTAACCCTAAGTGAACTAAATGCTTAATAAAAAACGTAAAAGTATTACCGCCTACGCTCTTGTATGCCAAATTACTAGCAGCACTGTAAACAGGTAAAAACGACACTATTGCCAATAGCGCCACTATTGCCCAAATTAACCTATCGCCTTTTATGTTATTTAATATGTTTTCCATTTTTTCTTAGACACTTTTCTCTTCAGAAAAACATCTGTTTATTTTTTATAGATTCCTTACTGCTTCTTTAAATTGACGACCTCTATCTTCGTAATTTTCAAATAAATCGAAACTTGCACATGCTGGAGAAAGCAATACATTATCACCTGCTTCAGCTAGTTTGTAAGCTATTTTAACAGCCTCACTCATAAACTGAGTTTCAACAACAACATCAACCATACCTCCAAAAGCACTTAAAATCTTCTCATTATCAACACCTAAACAAATAATTGCTTTCACTTTTTCATTTACAAAAGGAAACAGTTCTTCGTAATTATTACCTTTGTCTACACCGCCAACAATCCAAACCGTTGGTGCATCCATACTTTCTAAAGCGTAATAAGTTGCATTCACATTAGTTGCTTTAGAATCGTTAAAGTATTGTACTTTGTTAATTTTAAGCACTTGCTCCAAACGGTGTTCTACCCCTTGAAAATTCTCAAGACTTTCACGAATAGTTTGCTTTCTAATTTTTAGTAAATGAGCCACAGTAGAAGCAGCCATCGCATTTTTAACGTTGTGATTTCCTTCTAACTTTAGACTTGTTGTTGGCATAATTATTTTATTGTTATTTATTGTTATTATTATATTTCCGTTTTCTAAATACGCTCCGTTTTCTATTGTTTTAACCAATGAAAATGGCAATAATGTGGATTGAACTGGATGTTCGGCTAACCATATTGTTAGCACTTCATCATCAGCATCGTAAATCAAAAAATCTTCTTTCGTTTGATTTTCTGCAATTCTAAATTTTGAAGCGATATAATTTTCATATTTGTAATCATATCTATCCAAATGATCGGGTGAAATATTAGTAATTACAGCGATATGTGGTTTAAAATCAACAATATCATCTAATTGAAAACTACTAATCTCCAAAACGTAATTAGGATAATCCTTTTCCAGAATTTGTTTTGCAAAACTATCGCCAATGTTACCTGCCAAACCAACTTCCAGTTCTCCTTTCAAAAGATGATGTGTTAAGGTTGCCGTGGTTGTTTTACCGTTACTTCCCGTAATGCCAACAATAGTTGCGTTGGTATATTTGGAAGCAAATTCAATTTCTGAAACTACTAAAATCCCTTGCTCACGAATTTGTTTTACCAAAGGCGCTTTGTCTGGAATTCCAGGGCTTTTCATTATGATGTCTGCATTCAGAATTTTAGCTTCTGTATGTTTTTCATCTTCCCATTCAATCTCATTATGTATAAGAACTTGTTTGTACTTTTCTTTTATTTTTCCTTTATCAGAAACAAAAACGTCGTAACCTTTTGCTTTCCCTAAAAGTGCTGTTCCAACACCACTTTCGCCTCCACCTAAAACAACAAGCCTCCCAAACCCTCCAAAGGAGGGCTTCAAACTATCTCCATTTTTTAATTCATTTTTCATATTCACAATCGCTTCTCTTCCCTTTGGGAAGAGATTAAGAGATGGGCTTTTATCTAATTTTCAAAGTCACAATTGAAAGTATTGCTAGTAAAATTCCAATAATCCAAAAACGGGTTACTATTTTACTTTCGTGATATCCAGATTTTTGATAATGATGATGCAATGGCGACATTTTGAAAATGCGACGTCCTTCTCCAAACTTTTTCTTGGTATACTTAAACCAACTCACCTGCATAATGACGGATAAATTTTCGGCTAAAAAGATGCCGCACAACACAGGAATTAGCCATTCCTTACGAACGGCGATAGCAATAACTGCGATAATTCCACCAATAGTTAAACTCCCCGTATCACCCATAAACACTTGCGCTGGATACGTGTTGTACCATAAAAACCCAATAAGCGCCCCCACAAAAGCAGTAATATAAATGGTGATTTCACCAATATTTGGGATATACATGATATTGAGATAATCAGAGAAATCGGTACGTCCAGACACAAAAGCAAAAATCCCTAAAGTTAGCACGATAATGGCTGATGTACCCGCCGCAAGCCCATCAATGCCATCAGTAAGATTAGCCCCATTTGATACTGCAGTAATAATAATAATAGATGCCAAAATAAAAATCACCCAAGCATACTTAGACCATTCTGGGTTAATCCAAGTAATGATATTAGCATAATCAAACTCATTTCCTTTAACAAATGGAATGGTTGTTTTTGTTGATTTTGCTTCTTCTTTAAAAAACTTAGTAGGTGATACATTGGGATTTTCGGCAACCATTTGCTGGCGCACTTCAATGGGCAGTTTTTCTTTGATAGTTGCATAGGGACTAAAATACAATGTAGCTCCAACAATAATTCCTAAACCTACTTGACCTAATACTTTAAAACGTCCTTTTAAACCTTCTTTATCCTTTTTGAATTTTTTAATATAATCGTCAATAAAACCAATGGTTCCCATCCAAAGCGTGGTAACAATTAGTAAAACAATATAAACATTGCTTAGTTTCGCTAATAATAACACAGGAATTAATGTGGCTAGAATAATAATAATTCCACCCATAGTTGGCGTTCCTGCTTTTTCACTTTGCCCTTCTAAACCTAAATCTCTAATAGTTTCACCCACTTGTTGTTTTTGCAAAAAACGGATGATACGTTTACCGTATATGGTAGAAATTAACAACGACAAAATCATAGCGGAAGCTGCTCTAAAGGTGATGAACCCAAAAAGAGATGCTCCAGGAATTTGGAATTGTTTTTCTAAATAATCAAATAGGTAATACAGCATTTTATTAATTGTTTGTGTTAGTTGCTTAGTTGTACAGTTGTTGACTATAAATCAGCTTAACAGCTCTACGACAACCGACTTAACTTTTTTTATTTACTTAACTCTTTTAAATATTCTTGCACTATTTTAAAATCATCAAAATCAAAGCGTCTGCCTTTTATTTCTTGATAAGTTTCATGCCCTTTTCCAGCAATCAAAATAATATCATTAGGTTGTGCCATTTGGCATGCCGTTTTTATAGCTTGAAGCCTTTCGGTAATAGTTAATGCTTTTTTATAATTTTGAGGTTCTACACCTTTTTCAATCTCTTTTAAAATAGCTTCCGGTTCTTCACTACGCGGATTATCACTAGTAAAAATCACTTTAGTACTTAATGCGGTCGCGATATGTCCCATTTTTGGACGCTTGGTTTTATCTCTATCGCCACCACAGCCCACAACGGTTATTAACTCTTCATTTTTAGTACGGATGCTATTGATGGTTTCCAACACGTTCTTAAGCGCATCTGGCGTATGTGCATAATCAACAATAGCAGTGATTTTTTCTGTTGAAATCACATACTGAAAACGACCACTTACACTCTCTAATTCGCTTATTAAGCGTAGTATTTCAACTTTTTCAAGACCTAATAATTCCGCCGTACCATAAATTGCTAAAATATTGTAAGCATTAAAATTCCCTATAAGACGAGTCCAAACTTCAGCATCATTTATTTTCAACAACAAACCACTGAATTGGTTTTCTAATATTTGGGCTTTATAATCGGCATATCCTTTTAAAGCATAAGTATATTTTCGCGCTTTGGTGTTTTGCAACATGACCAAGCCATTCTTATCATCGGTATTTACAAGCGCAAATGCTTTTTCTGGAAGTGTATCAAAAAACATTTTTTTTACATCGCGGTATTCCGCAAATGTGTTGTGATAATCTAAATGATCGTGCGTTAAATTGGTAAAAATGCCACCTTCAAAATGCAAACCCTCTGTTCTTGACTGATGAATACCATGAGAGCTTACTTCCATAAAACAAAACTCAACACCTTCATTATTCATTAACTGTAAATATTTATTAATAGTTAATGAATCTGGCGTTGTATGCGTTGCTTTATATTCGTCATTATCAACCATAATTTTAACGGTAGATAATAAACCTACTTTATAACCAGCTTTTTTAAATAACTGATATAACAAACTGGCGACCGTAGTTTTTCCGTTTGTACCAGTAACACCAACTAAACGCAAATTTGCTGATGGATTTTCATAATAATTTGAAGCCATGATAGCTAAAGCTTTATTAGCATTATCTACCTCTACATAAGTAACACCATCTATCAATTTTTCGGGCATAACCTCACATACTATAGCCACAGCTCCTTGACTTATAGCAGTATCAATAAATTTATGACCATCTGAAACACTTCCTTTTACAGCAACAAAGACATAACCACTCTTAATGTTTCTAGAGTCGAAATCGATAGCAGTTATATTAACACCCGTAGCACCTGCCACGGCGTTAATAGTTACTTTATACAATATGTCTTTTAATGCGATCATGAAGCTTTTAATACTACGATTTGATTAGTTTTTAACTTTATATTTTTTTCGATGGATTGTTTTTTAACAACGCCACTCCCTTCTAATTTCACTTTTACCTTCACTTGCATATTTTCTAACAAAGCCAAAGCATCCATAGCTGGCAAACCAACCACATTCGGCATGATGGTTTTGTAAGTTTGAGCTGTTTTATAGAAATTCTCGTATTCGTTTTCTACGGAAGCAACTCGTACCTTTAAAGACCTCACCTCATCTGTAATAGGCGTATCTGTAAATATTTTTTGAGCTATTTTTTTGAATACAGGCCCAGATACATCGGCACCATAATACCCGACGCTTTTATCGGGTTCATGAATAACCACAATGCATGAGTATTTTGGGTTCTCAGCAGGAAAATAACCAGCGAACGATGAGATATAACTCAGTTTATCTTTGGTGGCATAGTCTTTTTGACAAGTTCCTGTTTTCCCTGCCATAGAGAAATTTTCAGAATACAACCTATGTCCCGTTCCATGATCTTTTTCTACCACATTTTTAAGGAGTTGTTTTACTTTTAAAATGGTTTCTTTGGAACAAATTTGCTTGTTTATCACTTCCTTTTTAAATGGCACTACCACATCATCAAATTCCCTAACTTCTCTTAAAAATTGAGGTTTAACCATTTCACCATCATTAGCAATAGCATTATAAAAGGTTAATGTTTGAAGTGGTGTAAAAGACACACCGTAACCATAAGCCATCCACTGTAACGCAATACCACTCCATCTCCCGTTTTTAATTCTTGGGTCTGGAATAATAGGCTTTCCTTCTCCTATAATAGGCAAATTCAAACTTTCGTTAAGACTCATGGAGTACAACCTGTCTATAAACTTGCTAGGATTTTTCCTGTAGGCTTCATCAATTGCAGCCACCAATCCTGTATTAGAAGAAAGCTCAAAAGCCTTAGAAAGCGTTATTTTACCATAACCCCTATGGTTAGAATCCTCCACATGTTTACCATAAAAAGTCAACCTTCCGTTTTTAGTATCAACAACTGTAGATGTATCGACCACTTTATCTTCCAATGCTGCAGTAATAGCCATTAGTTTAAAGGTAGAACCTGGCTCATGACTTTCACCAACGGCATAATTTAAACGCTCGTAATAAAAGCCGTCACTATTGTTTCTTCCTAAATTTGAAATAGCACGAATTTCACCCGTTTTGGTTTCCATTACTACTACACAACCATGATCTGCTTTGTATTTTTCCAATTGCTCTAAAAGTGCATGGTGGGCAATATCTTGAATATTAACATCAATGGTTGTATATACATCATAACCGTTTTTCGGATCAATTTCATTGGAGTCGTTCAACGGTTTCCACTGTCCTTTTCCAATTTGTTGTTTTTTTCGTTGGCCATCGGTTCCACGTAAATACTTCACTCCAAAAGCACCATCAATACCCGCTCTAGTCACATTTCCTTTTTCATCAAAACGTTCATAACCAATAGAACGTTGCGCGATACCACCCATTGGATGCTCACGTTTAGTGGTTTGCTCTACAATTAAACCTCCTTTAAAAGCTCCTAATTCCAACAAAGGGAAATTTCTTAAACGGATATAATCTGAATATCCAACATTGCGCGCTATTAAATAATATCTGTTTTTATTAGCACGTGCTTTTCTAAGTTCGTTTTGAAAATAACCAGAAGGTTTTTTAGAATATTTTGAAAGTGAATCGCTTAATGGTTTCACATATTTTTCAAAGGTTTTTGTTGTAGGCGTTAAGGCATCAAACCTAATATCATATTTGGGAATGGATGTTGCCAATAAATTTCCTTTCACAGAATAGACATTTCCTCTATTAGCCGGAATCACCACATTTTTAACGACACGTTCACTTGCTAAGG
The DNA here is from genome assembly GCF_004341235.1 of Mariniflexile fucanivorans. GTDB lineage: Bacteria > Bacteroidota > Bacteroidia > Flavobacteriales > Flavobacteriaceae > Mariniflexile > Mariniflexile fucanivorans. The sequence goes on along the minus strand of NZ_SLUP01000004.1, from coordinate 34,686 downwards.
CTTTATATTTATCACCTTGAAAAAACTGAATACTAACCAATTTGAATGCCACGGCCAGCCCAAAGATGAACATACATCCTGCAACAAAATACAATCGGTTCAATATACTTTTTTCGCTTACCATTTAACTAATGCGTTACTTTTGAGATTTTACTTTTATTTTTTTTGGAGGAATCACTGACGGTGCAATACCTTTTTCTAACATAACCCCCATAACATTCGATTCCATTTTCAATTTCATAAGCCTTGAGCGTCCATCGATAAAAGCAGAACGCATTTCACTTACTTCATTTTTTAATCGTGCTATTTCATACACCTTTTTATCGGCACTGTGTGAACTCGCAATCATTATAATAGCCAAAGCCGAAATAAACAGTATAAACCTCCAATTCTTAAAAGAATCATCACTTACTAAAAAAGTGCCTTTTAATAATTTATAGATGTTTGTTTTCATAGTTGAATTTCGGCTTCAACCCCGATTAGTCACTTCTAATTATATTTTTTCAGCAATTCGAAGCTTTGCACTTCTTGCTCTACTATTAATTTTAATTTCTTCTTTTGAAGGCACTATCAATCCATTTACTTTTTTAAGAGGCACTTCAAAATTTCCAAACATATCACGCTCTGGCTCCCCTTCAAACATGCCATTTCTTATAAAGCGTTTTACCAAACGATCTTCCAACGAGTGATACGAAATTAAACTCAACCTTCCTCCTTCATTTAAAATCTCAGGTGTTTGCTCTAAAAACTCTTTTAAAGCTTCAATTTCCTGATTCACTTCAATACGTATCGCTTGATATATTTGAGCCAACACCTTATTTTCATGTCGTGGTGGCAAAAACTTTTTCAACACTACTTTTAGTTCTTCACTAGTTACTATGGGTTGCAGTTCTCTCTGCTCTACAATTAATCGTGCCATAGCTGGTGCCGCTCGTAATTCACCATATTGTAAAAACACTTGCTTCAATTGTTCTTCTTCATATTTATTCACCACCTGAAAAGCAGACAAGACACTTTCTTGATTCATGCGCATATCCAAATTAGCTTCAAAACGTGTTGAAAATCCGCGTTCAGCGACATCAAACTGGTGGGACGATACACCAAAATCTGCCAAAACACCATCTACTTTTTTCACACCATGAAATCTCAAAAAGCGTTTTATATAGCGAAAATTTTCATTTATTAAAGTAAATCTTGAATCGTCTATCGCATTTTCGAGTGCATCTAAATCTTGATCAAAAGCAAACAATTTACCTTTATCGCCAAGTCGTTTTAATATTTCCTTACTGTGTCCGCCACCTCCAAAAGTAACATCTACATACACCCCGTCCGGATTGATATTCAACCCATCAACGGTTTCTTTCAACAATACTGGGTTATGATATTCCATGGTCATCTTCATCTTGTCCCATTACTTCTTCAGCTAAATCTGCAAAATCTAGAGCCGCATCATCAATGGCTTGTTCATATAAATCTTTATCCCAAATTTCAATAATATTAATAGCCGAAGCCACCACAATATCTTTTGAAATATTAGCAAACACAGTTAAATCTTTCGGAATTAATAAGCGCCCATTCACATCAACCTCAACCATTTTAACACCCGCAGTAAAACGACGAATAAAATCGTTGTTCTTTTTATTAAACCTATTAAGCTTGTTCATTTTCTGCATCAACACCTGCCACTCACTCATTGGGTACAATTCTAAACACTTTTGAAACACCGAACGACGCAACACAAACCCGTCCGGCAAAACCGAAGACAGCTGCTTTTTAAGCGGAGAAGGCATCATCAACCTGCCTTTAGCATCCACTTTACAATCGTATGTTCCTGTTAATAAGTCCAATGTGATTTAAAAACTTTTTAGAGTTTGAAATTCAAATATATTGAAAATTTTACCACTTTTTACCACTTTGTACCACTTTGTTAATAATTTTTCGATTAATTGGTGTTTATTCATGTTATTACACAGCAACAATACCCACTACCGCTTAGTATCAACAGATTAAACCTTGCTTTTTAGGAGCTGTGGGTTTGTTAACATATTCTTTTGGAAATATTATTTTTGAGAACCAATAAAATGATTGAAATATGAATGAAATAACTATATTTGTTTTTAAAGCAATGACAACCGATTAATGACGCATCGTTTAAAAAAAGAGAGAAATTACAGCTATATTGAAGCAGGTGAAGGCACCCCAATCATAGTTTTGCACGGACTCATGGGGGGATTAAGTAATTTTGAATCAGTAACTAAATATTTTAGCCAAAAAGGATATAAAATTATCATTCCAGAGCTACCTATTTACACCATGTCTTTACTAAAAACCAACGTAAAAAGTTTTGCCAAATACTTACATGACTTTATAGAATTTAAAGGCTATAGTGAAGTTATTTTATTAGGAAACTCTTTAGGAGGACACATTGGCCTATATCACACCAAACTATTTCCTGAAAAAGTTAAAGCATTGGTTATAACTGGAAGTTCTGGTTTATATGAAAGTGCTATGGGTGGAGGCTACACAAAACGCAGTGATTATGAGGTTATTAAAAAGAAAGCTCAAGATGTTTTTTACGATCCTGCTGTGGCGACAAAAGACATTGTAGATGAAGTTTATGAAACTGTAAACGACCGCAACAAGCTTATAAAGACCCTTGCCATTGCTAAAAGTGCCATTCGACACAATATGGCTAAAGATTTACCGAAAATGAACCTTCCTACTTGTATTATTTGGGGTAAAAATGATAATGTAACACCACCCCAAGTCGCTGTAGAATTCGATAATTTGTTACCAGATTCTGAATTGTTTTGGATTGACAAATGCGGGCATGCCGCTATGATGGAACACCCTGATGAGTTTAACCAAATATTAGATGCTTGGTTGCAAAAACGAGGTCTTTAATTTAAAATTCAATTAATTAAAATTCCCTGCTTCGAGGGAATGACAAAATTTTTTTTCCATGCATATAAAATCGGCCGAATTTGTAATGAGTAATTCCGATGTAGAAAAATGCCCCAAAGGATTGCTACCCGAATACGCATTTATAGGAAGAAGTAACGTAGGCAAATCGTCGCTTATAAATATGCTTACCAGTCGAAAAAGTTTAGCAAAAACATCTGGTAGACCTGGAAAAACGCAACTTATCAATCATTTTTTAATAAACAAAAATTGGCATTTGGTAGATTTACCTGGTTATGGTTACGCGCGTGTTTCTAAAAATGCTAAAAAAACGTTTCAAAAATTTATCACCCAATATTTTAGCTTACGCGAACAGCTAGTAACCGCTTTTGTTTTAGTAGATATTAGGCACGACCCACAACCCATCGATTTAGAATTCATGCAGTGGTTGGGTGAACATGGCATTCCGTTTTCTATTATTTTCACCAAAGCCGACAAACTAAAGCCCAACGCTATTATAAGACATGTGGATGACTACAAAAACGTACTTTTGGAAACTTGGGAAGACATGCCTAATTACTTTATTACCTCATCAAGCAACGAAGCTGGAAAAGACGAGGTTTTAAATTATATTGATGAACTGAACAGCAATATGGAATTAGATACTTTTTAAAATTCAAAATTTCTGCCCTCTTATTCCATTAAGGCTTCACACAACAAATAACATTTACTTAACATTAACAAAAACAAACACTTAGCAGAAATAGGTATTTTTATTTTTCAAATAATCATTATGAAATGAAACCTGAAAATACTGAAAATTTTTTAAGAAAATTCGATTACAATTACCAGCGAAATAATGACAAGATCATTATTAACATGGAATTTTCTCAACAACTATTAATAGACTTTTCAAACCCTGAAAAGCCTATAATTATAAACAAATTAGTTGGTTGGAATTGCTTAACAGGCATTATAAACACAAGTATAAAAAATGCGTTTTTAATCAACAGCATCGTCATATTAGCCTTGAGTTTTATAATTTATTTCAACAACCACAAAATAGCACTATATGCTTTTATGGGGTTAGTTATATGGTCCTTATTATGGACTTCCTTTTATATAACCAAATATGAAAAATTAAAAAGCTTTTTACTAAATGTGAGTAATTAACTAGTTGCCTCAGAAAAAATTATACAATTGAATCTTGTTTGTTTATTGAACAATAAATCAGATTAAATTCTTTTAAACTTTTCTATTTTAAATTTCTTTTTAGTCAACTAAACATCCTTAATTGTAAGCAAAAAATTCCTATTTTTAAAATTCAAAATAAAATATGGATAAAAAAATTGGACTAAAAGATGCTATTTCTATTGGTATAGGAGGAATGGTTGGCGGCGGAATTTTTGCAGTTTTGGGACTTGCTGTTTCACTCGCTAAAGGCGGAACACCACTAGCTTTTTTATTTGCTGGTATTATCGCATTATTAACAGCTTATTCTTATGCAAAACTTTCAAAAAAGTATCCAGAAAATGGTGGAACTGTAAAGTTTGTACACCAACAATATGGAAACGGCATACTTGCAGGAGGGATCAATAATTTACTATGGATAAGTTATATAGTAATGCTTGCCCTCTATTCATCTGCATTTGGTTCTTATGCTGCCGAATTGATTTCTTTAACCGATTCTAAAAAATTTGATATTCATATTTTTCAAACATCTATATTAACAATTGCATTATTAATTAATTATTTAAGCGTAAAACTGGTAAGCGGAATAGAATCGATTGCAGTAGTAATAAAATTATTGATTTTGATAGCTTTTTTAGGAATAGGGTTTTATGGACTTTCAATAAATTCTGAAAATATAGCACAATTATCACCCAAAAATTGGGAAAGCCCAATTTTAATACTATCTGGAGGTATGGTGATATTTGTTGCATATGAAGGTTTTGAATTGATAGCCAATTCCATATCTGATTTAAAGGATAAAGAAAAAAATACCGAAAAGGCATATTTTGGAGCCGTAGGATTTGTTATTGTATTATATATTTTAATTGCAATTGTAACAGTTGGCTCTTTAGCATTTAAAGAAATTGCAAATGCCCAAGATTACGTTCTTGCTAAAGCAGCAGAACCAACGTTAGGCAAAATAGGGTTCACCATTATTACCATTACGGCATTGATTTCTACTTTTTCTGCTATTAATGCTACCGTTTTAGGAAGTGGCAGGGTAAACTACGACATAGCAGAAGACCAAGAATTACCCAGATATTTTTGTCACAAATTTTGGGGCAAACCTATTGGTTTTCTTATAACAGCAATCTTATCCATTATATTGGTAAACCTATTTAACTTAGAAAGTATCTCGACTGCAGGAAGCGCAGGATTTCTGTTGATTTTTGCTATTGTGAATTATATTGCCTTTAAAAAACACAACGAATTGAAGTCGAAAAAAAGCATATCTTTAATAGCAAGCGTTCTTTGCTTATTAGCGTTTTTTACTTTATTGATACAACAATTTCACAAAAATAAAACTGGAGTAATAGTAGCAGTTGGAATAATATTATTTTGTTTCATTATGGAATATATTTATAAAAAAAACGCAACCAACACAGCCATCTAATAGTTACTTATTAACGAATATAACATCTAAACATTACCCCTTCACATCCAAAGCATCGCGCAACGCATTACCAATAAGCATAAATGCCATCACCAAACTCATAATACAAAGTCCGGGGATAATCGCTAAATAAGGCTTTCCTAGAATGATATAATTGTAGTGATCTTTTATCATGGCTCCCCAACTTGCCATAGGTGGTTGCGCACCAATACCTAGAAAGCTTAAACCACTTTCAATTAAAATAGCTGCTGCAAAATTAGCTGCCGAAATTACAATAACAGGCGCCATAATATTGGGCAAAATATGTTTGGTAATAATTCTATAATTATTAAAACCTAAAGCTCTGGCTGCAGTAACGTATTGCATTTCTTTGGCACTAATTATTTGACCACGTACCACCCTAGCCACTTCAACCCACATGGTTAAACCCACCGCAATAAATACTTGCCAAAACCCTTTTCCTAAAGCTAAAGTAATGGCAATAACCAATAATAATGTTGGTATAGACCAGGTTACGTTAATAACCCACATAATAAGTGCATCTACTTTACCTCCAAAATAGCCTGCGATACTTCCCATAAAAATGCCAACTACCAACGATATAAATACTGCTACAAAACCTATAAAAAAAGAGATTCTGGCGCCTACTAAAACCCGACTTAATAAATCGCGACCATATTTATCGGTGCCAAAAAGAAAGGTTTTTTCTTTAATAAAAGTTTCGGGATTGTTATTAGGAAACTCAGTAATACGCATCGTTTTTTCAACACCTTCTAACCCATCAGAAGCATATTCTTTATAGGTTAACATGTCGTTTTCAATTTTAAATACTGAAATAGGAATTTCAGAATCGGCATTTTTCTTCCCGAAAAATAATTTATCAAAACCACTTTGATTGGTTTCTAGTTGTGATGGAATAGTGAGCATGCTAACTTTAAACCCTGGTTTTTTCGAGTGAATTGCTAAATGCATTTGGTTGGCATATTGCGAACTATCGGGAGCAAACGCATATGCAAACACCGAAACCAACCCAATAAATATTATAAAATAAAAACTAAAAACGCCCCAAAAATTCTTTTTAAATTTTTGGAGCGCTAACTGTTTTAATGAGTTTGATTTATGACTCATATACAACTTAATTTTTTGTTGTTGCTGCTACTTTTTTAACTGGGGATACTACTTTCAAGTCTTCTAAAACGTTAATCGCTTCTTCAATATAAATATCATGACTTAAACTTTCATGCCATCTTTCTCGTTTTTCTTTTAAATCGGTTGTATCATTATTAAAAAGTGCTTTTTCATATTTTGTAGAATCGAACGTTAAATTAGTATTATAATTTGTTAAATCATCAAATCGTTTTGCTTCTTCTTCATTCAACTCCAATCCCGCTTTATATATTTTATAGTTAAGAGGCACAAAGGTTTCATCAATTTTACTTTTTACCCATTTGGCATTTTCTTCAATAAGTTTCAACTGCTGGTTTTGGCTTATACGTTCTTTACTTTTCTTAATAGTCGCATCATAATCATAATAATTTACCCATGGCGTATAGTCGGCTGCATCAATTTCATCCCAAGGTAATGGGTTTTCTTTATCTTTTTCACCAACTTCAATAAAACTAAAACGCCCAGGCACATTTACATCACTTTTCACACCTTCTAACTGTACAGATCCACCATTTATTCGGTAATACTTTTGAGTGGTTAAAGCCAAAGCTCCTAAATCGCCACTGGTATTATTTCGAAGCATGTTGTTAAGATTGATTACGTTTTGAACTGTACCTTTTCCATAGGTTTGCTTGCCACCAATAATAATAGCACGTTTATAATCTTGCATGGCGGCAGCCATAATTTCAGATGCTGATGCCGATATTTCATTAACCAAAATAACTAAAGGCCCATCCCATGAAATAGATTTATCTTTATCTCGCAACACTTCCTTAGCTTCACCTGTAGAACGCACTTGTACTATGGGGCCATCTTTAATAAACAAACCGGCTAAATCTACTACTGCGGGTAAAGAACCACCTCCATTATTACGCAAATCCAGTATCAAACCTTGAATCCCATCTGCTTTTAAACGCTCTATTTCTAATTTAACGTCTTTAGCAGCATTGATGTTTTTATAATCTTGAAAATCGACATAAAATGAAGGTAAATCAATCACTCCATACGTTATATTGTCTTTTTTAACTACTGAAGATTTTGCATACGTTTCTTCCAACTCAACCACATCTCTAGTAATAACCACATCCCTAATGGTACCATCAACTTTTTTAATTGTTAAGGTTACTTTAGTTCCTTTTGGTCCTTTAATATATTTTATGGCATCATTAATTCGCATACCAACAATATTTACAGGGAAGGCTTCATTTTCTTGTTTTACTTTTAAAATAACATCTTCAACTTCCAATTCTTTACTTCTCCATGCAGGTCCTCCAGAAATTAATTCAACAATTTTTATATAATCCATTCTTTTTTGCAATCTGGCACCAATACCTTCTAATTTACCAGACATACGCTGATCGAAATCTTCTTTACTTTTGGGTGCTAAATAATACGTATGCGGATCGAATTCTTCAACAATAGTATTCACATAAATGGCAAACCAATCTTCACGCTCTAAATCATCAATGTTATCATTGAAATATACATTAATAGATTTTAAGGTAGATTCACGCGCTTCTTTTTCAATCACCGCATCCGTTTTCATGACATAAGACGGATCGTTTTTCTTAGCCAATTCTTCTTGCACCAATAAGTCATCGTAATTTGAAAGTGTAGAGAATTTAAGTTGCTGCCTCCAGCGCTCCTTTAATTCTTTTCTATTTTTCACAAAGCCACTGTTTTCATAATCGGTATTAAAACTTTCGTCTAGTGAATAATCAAAAGGCTGTGATAATACTTCCTTGTAAATTTCTTTAGCTTCTTCAATACGTTTTAACATACGCTCATGTACCACATTAAAAAATGTGATATCCGTAGCTTTAAGCTGGTCGTCAATTGTTAATTTATACTTCTCAAACTCCTTGTAATCAGACTCATAGAAATACCTCTTTACAGGGTCAATTATTTCTAAATAATCTTTAAATAATTCTGCCGAAAACGTATCATCTATAACAATGGGATCAAAATGTCCTTGTTCTAAAACAAAAGTAATGACCTGAATTAGTAATTTATCTTTATCTGGATTACTGAATTTTTTTGTTGTGAAACTGCACGAGGCAAAGGCTAATAACAACGATAGAAACAGCACTTTATAATTCCTTTTCATAATTTTTTTCATTCGATTAATATTCGATGGCTCATAGTATGCCCTTCATTTTTTTACTAAAATAAAGAAAAAACTATGCCATTAAAGGTAAACTGCTACTAATTTTTTGTTAAACTGAAGAATTAGCCTAATTCCTAAGGAATTTATGTATTTTAGCGAGAGTTTTTCAAATGTAAAAATGACAAAAAAACCACTCATATTAGTTACTAACGACGATGGTATTAATGCACCCGGAATTAGGACTTTAATTTCTATAATGAACACCATTGGAGAGGTTGTAGTAGTAGCACCCGATAGCCCACAAAGTGGTATGGGACACGCTATTACGATAGATTCGACCTTATATGTTGAACAAGTTTTTATTGATGACGGTCCACAAATCGAATACAGTTGTTCGGGTACTCCTGCCGATTGCGTAAAACTTGCTATTAGAGAAAAACTTAAAAGAAAACCAGATATTTGCGTGTCTGGTATTAACCACGGCTCAAATTCTTCTATAAACGTGATATACTCAGGCACCATGAGTGCTGCCATTGAGGCAGGTATTGAAGGAATTCCTGCCATTGGTTTTTCATTATTGGATTATGCTTGGAGCGCTAATTTTGAAGCAACTAAAGAATTCGTAAAAACTATTGTGGTAAACGTTTTAAAACAAGGGTTACCAAACGGTGTGATTTTAAACGTGAACATCCCTAATATTTCTAAAGAACTTATAAAAGGCATAAAAGTTTGCCGACAAGCCAAAGCGAATTGGGTGGAAAAATTTGATAAACGCAAAACACCACAAGGGCGTGATTATTATTGGCTTGCAGGAAAATTTGTTAATTTAGATGGCGGTGAGGATACCGATGAATGGGCTTTGGAAAACGGATATGTTTCCGTGGTACCTGTGCAATTCGATTTAACGGCACACCATTTCATTCAAACATTAAATACTTGGAATTTAAATGATTAAAAAAGATATATTCATAGGCATGCTTGTTGGATTAGTAGCTAATGGTGTAGGCTTATTTTTAGTGGCCTCGTTATTAGGACAAGGCGATGACTTTATAACCGTTATAAAAGCAGCCTCTAATGAAGGTTTTTTAGGTAAACTGATTAGTTTAGGAGCTATTTTAAATTTAGTTGCCTTTTTTGTTTTTATAAGAAAACGACAAGATTATCGCGCACGAGGTGTTTTATTAATGACTATTTTTATAGCAATTTTTACTTTTGTATTTAAGTTGTTTTAGGCATTGGACGCAAAACCGAAGACAAGAAACGGAAGATCAAATTAAATGAAATACTACATTATAGCAGGAGAAGCATCGGGCGATTTACATGGCTCGAACCTAATGAAAGCATTACTACATGAAGATGCACATGCAGATTTTAGGTTTTGGGGTGGCGACCTCATGCAAGGGGTTGGTGGCACATTGGTAAAGCACTATAAAGAACGTGCCTTTATGGGTTTTGTTGAAGTTATCATGAACCTGTCTGCTATTTTTAAAGATATTTCATTATGTAAAAGCGACATTGAAACTTTTAAGCCCGATGTCATTATTTTTATAGATAATTCAGGATTTAATTTACGCATAGCGAAGTGGGCAAAACAAGCAGGTTTTAAAACCAATTACTATATTTCTCCGCAAGTTTGGGCCTCTAGAGCCAGCAGAGTAAATGCTATAAAACGCGATATTGATGCCATGTATGTAATATTGCCTTTTGTCGCTCCTTTTTATGAAAAACACGATTACAAGGTTACGTTTGTAGGGCACCCTTTGATTGATGCCATTGCCGACAGAACACAGGTGGGTGTAAAAAAATTTAGAGAAGAAAACGAACTAAACGACAAACCTATTATAGCCTTATTACCTGGAAGCCGAAAACAAGAAATAAAAAATATGCTTTCGGTTATGCTTAGTTTAGTTGATGATTTTCCCAATTATCAATTTGTTATTGCAGGTGCACCAAGTCAAGATTACAGTTTTTACGAACCGTTTATAAAATCGGCTAACGTAAAATTCATCTCCAATAAAACCTATGATTTGTTAAGTGTTTCGTATGCGGCTTTAGTAACCTCTGGAACGGCCACTTTAGAAGCTGCTCTATTCAAAATACCCCAAGTGGTTTGTTATAAAGGAAGTGCTATTTCGTACCAAATTGCTAAACGCATTATCACTTTAAAATTTATTTCTTTGGTGAATTTAATTATGGATAAGGAAGTGGTAACCGAACTCATTCAGAGTGATTTTAACAAAAAACGCCTAAAAAAAGAACTTGATAAAATTTTAGACGATAAAGAGCGTTCTAAAATATTTATTAATTATTACGAACTTGAAAAAGCCCTTGGTGGTAAAGGAGCCAGTGCAAAAACCGCCCAATTAATTTATAAATCTATTAAAGCCTCATGATATTCATTAAAAACATTACAATTATCCTACTCGCTATTAGTTTATGTTTTACTAGTTGCAAATCCTCTAAAAGCATCGTAGTAAAAAAAGAAACATCTTCTAAAACTATTATACCAAATCGAACTTCGGAAGCACGGGTAATTACTTATGCAGAGGCAGAAGATTCTAATACTAAAACAGACGAATTTAACTCCAACAATTCGAAAGCATTTAATATTATTGACTACGCTAAACAATTTAATGGCGTAAGATACAAGTTTGGTGGTGCTACAAGAGATGGTATGGATTGTTCTGGTTTGGTTTTTGAATCGTTTAGAGCTTTTGATGTTATTTTACCAAGAATTTCCAGAGACATGGCAAAACAAGGCGAAAAAGTGACTTTAAAAAATACACAAGAAGGCGATTTGCTTTTTTTTAAAACCATGAACAGGCGCAACGATATTAGCCATGTAGGCCTTGTTGTTACTTCTGAAAATGGCGATATCGAGTTTATTCATTCCACCACAAGTGCTGGTGTAATTGTTTCAAAACTTTCAGAAAATTACTGGAATAATGCTTTTGTAGAAGCTCGTAGAATATTATAAGATTTTTTATATATTTAGAGTAGTTATGCGGCTACTCAATTTCACCATTATAAAACTAACATCGTGCTTTATTCTAGGCATTGTTATTGGCTTTGGTTTTAATATACCTTTACACTTAAGCCTGCTTTTAACTGGTAGTGCTTTACTTTTGCTTACTACTTTTTATTTTATTGATAGAAACCGATTGGTTAAAACCGTTTGGTTTGGTTTTTTTAGTTTCGTTTCCATGGTTTTGGTAGGCGTTTTAGTAACCAATCTTCACAATGAAAAAAACAATGCGAAACATTATTCATATCAAATTTCAGAAGAAAAAGATTCCTTAAAAACCATCACATTTAGAATTCGAGAAGTTTTAAAACCGGGTAATTATTACGATAAATATATTATTGATTTATTAGCGGTTAATGATAAGAAAGTTATTGGAAAGTCACTCTTAAACATTCAAAAAGATTCTTTAACAAAACCGCTGAAGGTTGATGCTATTTTTATTAGTAGAACAGCATTTAAAGATTTAATAAATCCATTAAACCCGAATCAGTTCAACTATAAATCTTACTTAGAGAAAAAATATATTTACCATCAAATATTCACTACAGAACCATCGCTTTTCAAAGTAAAATCGGGCACTCAAACACTTTTTGGAATCGCCAACCGTATTAGAAATCACATCAACGAAAAGCTAAAACCCTATCATTTCAAACCCGACGAAATAGCCATTATCAACGCACTTATATTAGGGCAACGGCAAGATATTAGCGAAGAAGTTTACACCAGCTACACCAATGCGGGCGCTATTCATATTTTAGCGATCTCCGGATTGCACATCGGTCTTATTTTATTGATTTTACAGTTTATTTTCAAACCTATTACACACATTAAACACGGTAAATTACTGAATGCCATATTATTAGTTAGTGTTTTATGGAGTTTTGCTATTGTTGCAGGACTTTCAGCTTCTGTAACCCGAGCCGTCACCATGTTTAGCGTAGTTGCAATTGCTAAAAATTTAAATAGACCTACCAATATTTACAATACGCTTGCTATATCGATGCTTATTATACTACTTTTTAAACCTATGTTTTTGTTTGATGTTGGTTTTCAGCTTAGTTATTTAGCCGTTTTTGCTATTGTCGCTATCGACCCGTTACTTTATAAATTATGGAAAACTACATATTGGTTACCAGACAAACTTTGGCATACATTAACCGTTACGGTTTCGGCACAATTTGGAATTATTCCGTTGAGTTTATATTATTTTCATCAATTACCTAGTTTATTCTTTCTTTCAAACTTAGTGATTATACCGCTTTTAGGGCTTATTTTAGGCTTTGGAATATTACTTATTCTATTAGCAGTTTTAAATATGTTGCCTCAATTTTTAGCAACTGGCTACGGCTATATTATTAGTTTAATGAATGAATTTGTAGGATGGGTTTCTAAACAAGAAGAGTTTTTATTTAAGGATATCCCCTTTAGTTTACTATATGTTTTTGTAGCATATGTATTCATTATTTTTCTAGTTCGGTTTTACGTAAAAAGAAATTTTTCAGCTTTAAAATGGTTTTTAATTAGTATTATAATTATTCAATCTGCAATCATTTACACAAATTACAACACATCCGAAAATCAATTTATTGTATTTCATAAAAGCAGATATACTTTATTAGGAAATTCATTGAAGAATAGTATAACAGTAGCTTCAGACTTAGACCTTATAGAAAAACTTAAAACTAAAATAATTAAAGATTATACTGTTGGGAATCACATAAAAACCATCTATGAAGATACGCTGCAATCAGTTTATATACTGAATACTAAAAAATTATTAGTGATTGATAGTTTAGGCATTTACAATATAAAATCGTTTCAACCAGATTATGTCTTGTTGCGGCAATCACCAAAAATAAACTTAAACCGATTGATTGATTCTATAAAACCTAAATATGTTATTGCAGACGGTAGTAATTACAAATCGTATGTAGAACGTTGGGAAGCTATTTGTAAAAAACGAAAACTCCCTTTTTACCCAACTAGTAAAAAAGGAGCTTTTATTATTGATTATTAAGTTAACCTGAACTTTTTTTAACCTTTAAATTCTGGTTTAAAAGCAGTGTAATAAGTATTAAATTTTTCTTGTGTGTCTAAATTTTTATGCTCATCCGCTTTAAACATTTTTAGATATAACTCTAACTGAGGTGGTGTTTGATACCCCTTAATAGGCGCAATAACATCGGCATTTTCATCCATAAAAACAATGGTTGGATATGCTTGAATTTGGAAATAACTAGACAATTGGTGTGCTGAATTACGTCTGCTAGCTAATTCTGCTTTATAACTAGGGTTCGTATAAGTTTTACCTTTGTAATTAACTGTTTCATTACCTTCAGCGTTAAACTTAACGGCATAATAGTTTTGATTCACATACTTTGCAACATCTGGGTTTTGAAACGTGTTTTTATCTAACATTTTACATGGTCCACACCAGCTTGTGTAAACATCTATCATTATTTTCTTAGGGTCTTTCTTTTGAAGTTCAATCGCCTTTTCGAGCGTTACCCAATTAATCTCTTGTGCTATACTGCTAACCGAGGCTAAAACAGTAAAAACTAATACATATACTATTCTTTTCATAATTTTCTTTGTTGTAATACTAGCGTCCAACTTACAAAAAATGCGCCAAAAAGGGCGCATTTTCAATATTTTTTAACTTTTTTTTCGATTAACGAACACCGTGCATTAATTTTTTAATAACGGGCGTCATAGCTATTGAAAAGATTCCAACGGCTAATGATATTATAGTTAACATCCAAAAGAAATAACTTAAACCATGTTCGTTTGCAATAGCATCAATGTTTTCTCCAAATTTACCTGCACCTTTCATACCTATAGCAACTGCCAAATACCATACACCAAACATAAAGGCTATCATTCTTGCTGGAACTAATTTACTAACATATGATAAGCCCACTGGAGATATACATAATTCTCCCATAGTATGAAATAAGTATACTAAAATTAACCAAATCATACTTACTGATGCCGTTTTTGCTCCTGGAGCAATACCCATAGCTCCAAACGCAACACAAGCCATTCCTAAAGCCAATAGAAACATACCTATCCCATATTTCATATTAGCTGAGGGATTGTATTTACTTTCCCACCATTTAGAAAATAATGGTGCTAATGAAATTATAAATAATGAGTTTAAAGTAGAAAACCATGTTGCCGGTACCTCTGTAATGGCCTCAGTAACTTTATCAATTTTTAAAGCCTCTAAAGTAGCATCAGATAAAGTAACAAATCCAGCTGTGTAAAAATCTTTAATCAACATCCAAATAGCTATCGTCCAAACCATGATAAAACTCGCAGATAATATAAGATTAGCTACTGCATAATTTTTAAACGTTTGTTTGAACAATAAATAAAGCACCCAAGTTATAATTGCTAACGGCACAACAGTAATTAGTGAATTTATAATCAGGAAAAAGGTACTCCAATTACCATCTAAAACTCTATTTGTATAATCATTAGCAAAAATGGTTAAAGAGTTAGGAGATTGTTCGAAAATAGCCCAAAAGAAAATAGTTAAGAAAGCAAAAAATGTTACTGCTATTAGTTTTTCTCTGGTAATTTGAGAATATTTCATTAAACGAACAACAAGTAATATTAAAAATAATATTAAAGCTGAAACTATGGCAATGTTATTTCCATTGTCGCCTAAAAACCCAAAAATATTTACAGTTCCTCCAGAAATTTTAGAAGCAGGATCATTAATAATCCATAACAATCCTAACACTGAGCATATTAAAATAACGGCTAATTCTATTTTTGTAAATGGGTTTCTTTTATCCGTATCTAAAGCTTCAGATTTTGCTTTACTCTCTGCCGTTGGTTTTAAGCCTATGTCTCCAAAAATATTTTGCGACAACCAAAATTGCAACATTCCAAAGAACATAAAAATTCCAGCTAACCCAAAACCATAACTCCAACCTACTTTTTCACCTAAATAGCCACAAAGTAGAATTCCAAAGAAAGCTCCTGCATTTACACCCATATAAAACAAGGTATAAGCGCCATCTTTTTTCTCGGGTCTGTCTTTATACATTTCAGAAATAATAGATGTCATATTTGGTTTAAAAAAACCATTTCCAAAAACTAATAAAACAAGCCCTAAATAAATAGAAAATTGTGTTTCTATGGCCATAGAAGCGTGCCCTAGAGTCATTAAAACAGCTCCAACAACTACCGCCCATCTAAAACCTATAATTTTATCGGCAAAATATCCACCTAACATGGTTGATAGGTAAACCAAACCTACATAAGAACCAAAAAGCGCCGAAGCATTTTCTCGTGTCCATTCCCAACCACCATCAGTAAATGAGGCTGTTAAAAATAAAATTAAAAGTGAACGCATTCCGTAAAACGAGAAACGTTCCCACATTTCAGTAAAAAATAGTACAAATAATCCAGCAGGATGACCTAAAACAGTGCTTTTAAAAAATTGGTCGGTTGAATTTTCACTCATTTTTAGTAATTTAAAAAATAATATTGAATTTTAATTATATGATATTTTCATTAATGCATTACACGTTCATTATCTTCAGCGCCATGTGTTAATCGCTTTAAAGGTTTTAATAGAATTATAAACAATGTTCCAATAATCACAGTAAAAATTAATATGCCTGAAAACACAGCGTATTCGCCAAAATCGGAAGCTGATTCCCCTACAATACCTGCTACTTTATTTCCTAACCCTGAGGCTGCAAAGTAAACTCCCATCATTAATGAAGCATATTTTACAGGTGCTAATTTAGTAATAAACGATAAAGCTACAGGTGATAAGCAAAGTTCTCCAATAGTATGAAACAAATAGGCTAAAACCAACCATATCATACTTGAAGTGCCTGATTTTTCAAACTCCATAGCTGCAAAAACCATAAAAACAAAGCCAAAGCCCATGATTATTATCCCTAAGGCCATTTTAAATAACGACGATGCTTCTTTACCTTTCAATTTTCTTTTAGCCCAAATTCCAGCTACTACCGTTGCAAAAATAATAATAAATCCTGCATTTAAACTTTGAAACATCACTGTTGGGATGGTCCAACCAAACAGTACTCTATCAGTTTTTGTATCGGTATATAAATTCATTAATCCGCCTGCTTGTTCAAAAGCACCCCAAAAAATGATGACCATAATGAAAGAGAGTAAAAGCACTAAAAATCGGTCTTTATAAACTTGCGTGTCTAATTCTTTATAGATCATGATTAACAATGCCGCTATAGCTGTTAAAAACATAAATAGTAACCCATAGCCCCAATCTAAAGTAAACCAACCATAAATAGATGCTAACAATAAAATACCTACAATTAGTAATTGCTTTGGTGATTTAAATAAATCTGAATATAATTTTCCGTAGGATACTTCATTTTCATCATTGGTACTTGGCTCTAAATTACCTACTTCTTTTAAATACTTCTGACCAGCAATATAATTAATTAACCCTAATACCATAACTACTCCTGCAAGACCAAAACCTGCATGCCAACCCCATTTTGCTACAACGCCACCCACCATGAGCGTTGCCAATAATGAGCCTAAATTTATTCCTATGTAAAATATACTAAAACCTTTATCTCTGCGTATATCACCAGCTTGATATAATCCACCTACCATAGTTGAAATATTTGGTTTTAATAACCCAACTCCTAAAATTACTAAGCCCAAACCTGTATAAAATGCCCAAATATCTGTAAGCACTAACACGCCATGACCAATACATAATATAACAGCACCAAACAAAACAGCTTTTTTCTGACCTATCAATTTATCTGCAATCATACCGCCAGGAATAGACATCACATATACCAACATGGTGTACCAGCCGTAAAGTGCCAGTGCTTCTTTACTTGTCCAACCTAAACCCGCACCACGTGCATCGTCACCTAAAGCAGACGTGGTCATATACAAAACCAATAAAGCTCGCATACCATAATATGAGAAGCGTTCCCACATTTCTGTTAAAAATAAAATGTATAATCCTATTGGTTGTCCCCAAAGTTCTTTTTGGTGTGGTTTTAAAGTGCTAACTGCCATGAATTTATTATAAAAAAATTATTAAAGTAGACTGATTTAAGCTCTTGAATATTAAAATAATCTTGCTGTTTTCAATCAATCGTTGCGGTTTTGCTAAAAGTTTTCAAGTTTACTAAAAAATCTTCAAAAAACAGTAAATATTAACAATTAAATCGGTCTTCATTCATATAAAAAAAGGTTATAGTATCTTTGCTTTTTAAATCTAAAATTAATGTGCGCATCCATTTCTGGCTTCTCTAAATTGTCAAAATCAAAAAAAATTGATTGGATCGTTGACACCTATTTTTCTAATGCTGAAGATGCAAAACGCATTTTAAAACAATATTGGAATAGCAACGATAAACTGCAACAGCTTCATGATGAGTTTATTGAGAACACCATCACAAACTATTATTTGCCTTTAGGAGTCGCTCCTAACTTTCTAATAAACGAAAAATTATATACCATACCCATGGCCATTGAAGAAAGTTCTGTGGTTGCTGCAGCGAGTAAAGCAGCTAAATTTTGGATGGATCGGGGCGGATTTAAAACCCAAGTTATTTCTACTACAAAAATAGGGCAAGTGCATTTTATGTATTATGGAAGTACTGAAAATATAAAAAATTACTTCAATAGTATTAAATCGCAACTTATTGAAGACGCAAAACCCATTACCAAAAACATGGAAAAACGTGGTGGTGGTATATTAGATATTGAACTACGCGATAAAACGGAATACATAGAAGGCTATTACCAATTGCATGCATCTTTTGAAACTTTGGATGCTATGGGTGCCAATTTTATAAATTCTTGCCTTGAACAATTTTCGAAAACATTTAAAACTGAAGCTTTAACTTTTGATGGGTTTTCTGAAGAAGAAAAAAACATTCAAATAGTAATGAGTATTCTATCAAATTATGTTCCCGATTGTTTGGTGCGTGCCGAAGTAAGTTGCAGGGTTGAAGATTTGAATGAAGATAAAAACATTTCAGCTGAAGAATTTGCTACTAAATTTCTACAAGCCGTTAAAATAGCAGAAGTTGAACCTTACCGAGCCGTCACCCATAATAAAGGCATTATGAATGGTATTGATGCGGTTGTTTTAGCTACTGGTAACGATTTTAGAGCCGTTGAAGCAGGCGTTCATGCCTATGCTTCCCGAAACGGCATATATAGCAGCTTATCGCATGCCAAGGTAGAAAACGGCATTTTTACTTTTTGGATGGAAATTCCATTAGCATTAGGCACCGTAGGTGGTTTAACGGGATTACATCCATTGGTGAAACTGTCCTTAGAATTACTGCACCACCCTACTGCTAAAGAATTGATGCAGATTGTTGCTGTTGCTGGTTTAGCACAAAACTTTGCCGCATTACGGTCACTAACAACTACTGGCATTCAAGAAGGGCATATGAAAATGCATTTGATGAATATTTTAAATCAGTTTGAAGCTACAGAAACTGAAAAAGCCACATTGACTGAACATTTTAAAACAAACGTAGTAACACATAGTGCGGTTGTTGAAGCTATCAACCAATTAAGAATTAATAATTAATAATGAAAAAGTTTTACAGCAACGGAAAGCTTTTAATTACTGGAGAATATGTGGTACTAGATGGTGCCTTATCGCTTGCGTTACCAACAAAATTCGGACAATCGTTAGAAATTGAAACAATCAATGAACCTAAGATTATTTGGGAAAGTTTTGATGAAAAAAACAATATTTGGTTTGAAGACAGCTTTACTATTGATGAAGTTTGTTCTGGATTTAAAAAACCTCACAACGACGTTTCAAAAAGAATCATTCAAATTTTAGAAGCTGTAAAAACATTAAATCCAGATTTTTTAATTACTAATGAAGGTTTTAAAATTTCAACAAAACTAACGTTTCCAAGAAACTGGGGTTTGGGAACGTCTTCCACCTTAATAAACAACATTGCAGATTGGGCTAATGTGGATGCTTATCAATTATTAGAAAAAACATTTGGTGGTAGTGGTTATGATATTGCTTGTGCACAAAACAACACGCCCATAACCTATCAACTAAAACCTTTAAACTCTACGGAGATTCACCGAAGCATTAAAAAAATCGATTTCAATCCTGAATTTAAAGAGTCTTTATACTTTGTGTATTTGAATAAAAAACAAAACAGTCGTGATGGTATTGCTACCTATAATGCCACTAAAAACAATACTGCTTCTATTGTTTCTGAAATTAACGATATTACAAATCAAATAATTAGCCGTAACTCTTTAGAAGATTTTGAATTTTTAATATCACAACACGAAAACATCATTTCAAAAATCATTAATCAGAAAACCGTTCAAGAACGTTTCTTTAGCGATTTTAACGGAAGTATTAAAAGTTTAGGTGCTTGGGGTGGCGATTTTGTTTTAGCTGCTTCTAAAAACAACCCTAACGCTTACTTTAAAGAAAAAGGATTTGATGTTGTACTTCCTTATAAAGAAATGATACTTCTTTTCTAATTAATTCTAAATATTATTAAAAACAAAAGAGGCTATCTGAAAAAGTGTATTGCATTTACTTTGTCAGGTTGAGCTTGTCGAAACCGATATTTATTATCAGTAAGTTAAAATATTTCGACAGGCTCAATATGACACAGCATTACACTTTTCAGACAGCCTCTTTAAATATATCTAAAACTTTTCTTTTTAAAAAAGAATATTATTGAATTTGGTTTTTCGCTCTATTATCTTCAATTTCTGAAGCTTCTTTTAAAGCATTATAAAGTCTAGAAGAAACCACATTAAATTTTTGTTGTTCAACTCTATTTGCAACCGCTTGATAGCTATCTAACTTAGCTGCTGGTTTTACTTTAGTCACTTTAATCATGTACACACCATTTTCACCTTCTATTAAGTTAGAAGTTTTACCTTCTTTCAATCCAAAAGCAGCACCTACAACTAAAGGCTCTCTTCCTGCGCCTGTTAGCATTGGGTTTTTCATATTTACATCAACAGCTGTTCTTACAGTTGTACTTTCAGCCTTAGCTAAAGCATCTAAACTTGTTGCAGACACTCTATTTTTAATTAACTCAGCTTTCTTTTGTTTACGTATTATTGGCATTACAGTTGCTTTTGCATCCTCAACAGACATAAGTCCTTCCTCATGCTTAGCTACTAATTGAGCAATAACGTATCCATTAGTAACATTAAAACGTTTAATAGCTCCTACTTTAGCATCTTCTTCGAAAGCCCAACGCACTATTGGTCTTTGGCTTCCAACACCTGGTATGTTTTCATCTAAAGCCTTTAAATCATTTACAGGACGTACAGTATAGTTTTTCTCTTTGGCAGCGGCCTCAAAATCTTTTTTACCAGCAGCTATTTCAAAATTAGAAGCATCTCTAAATATTTTATCAATAGAAGCTTCAGACGGTTCTATTTTTCTAGCAACCGTTGCCACTTGAATAGCTCGTTTTCTATCTTTTTGACCTTCAATTTCTATAATGTGAAAACCGAAAATTGTTTTAACCACACCTAAATCGCCTACATTACCTTCAAACTCAAAATCATTAAACTCTGGCACCATAGAGTTGTACGGATGCCAATCGTAACGTCCTTCATTGTTCACACTTCCTTGATCGGAAGAATAATCAGTTACAAATGTTGAGAATTTACTTTTATCTCCTTTTAATACTGTTAACAAACTATCTGCAGTTGATTTTGCTTGAGCTTCAGTTTGTGTAACCTCTGGAGTGGCTCCTTGAGAACCAATAAAAGGAATTAATATGTGTCTTACTTTTGCAGAATCTGGTATTTGTTTAACAGCAACTACCTTAGAAAGCTTATAGTACCCATTATCTGTATAAGGCCCATAAATTTTACCTTCATTTAATTTAAAAATACTATCAGCAACACCAGCTGGTAAGTCCGATTTAAATACAAAACGTTTATCAAATTTAATATCTGAATTATTATTTACAAAGCTTTCGTTATTGGATGTGTTTGAAAAACCGACAATGGTTTCATCTGCTTTTGAAACATCGTTATACTCCACTTTATCATTTAACAACCCTTTTAAACTTTGTTTGATCGTGTTTTCGTCTTCAGTTGAAGCAACTTCATTAAATTGAACAAATTTAATATCTCTTGATTCTTTTACTTCAAACTGTTTTTTATGTTTGTTTATATAATCGGAAACATCTGAAGTTGATACTTTCACTTTATCGTCTTCAATTGAAGAATAAGGAATTTGAACAAATTGAACATCCACTTTATTCCCTTCTAATTTATGCTCTAGCTCGCCTTCTTTAAGCGTAGCAATTAAACCTGCCCTAACCATATTATAGTAGCTTTGTTGCAAAGCATTTGCAGCGATGGATTTTTCGTAGTTAACCCAACCTTGGTACCCTTCGGCAGAAGTTTCTTTTAAGTTAGCAATGTATTCGTTTAATTTATTTTCATCAAATAGACCAGCTTCGTTTAAAAACTCTGGACTGGTAGACAATGTCGTTTTTAACAAGTCTCTCATTTGGTCTTTTTCAATAGAAATCCCCAGTTTCTCAAACTGGTTATCCATAATGGCTTGTCTTACTTCCTGCTCAAAAACTTGGTTAATTACTTGAGACCCCGTAGCGTTTGGACCTGCTTGACGCTGTGCTGCCTCTACTTTTTGCATAAAATCTTCGCGGGTAATGTCTTTTCCGTTTACGGTTGCAACAATATTTTGAGATTTTGATGAAAACGAACTACCGCTTTTAAATAAATCTGCTAATACGAAAGAAAATAACGCTAACGCTATCACTATGATTAAAAATAGTGAACGTTGTCTTATCTTATTTAAAACTGCCATTTGAAATATATTTTTTTAAAAAACTATTGTTAAGTTGGTTGTCAATTACGCTTGACAAAATATCGTGGGCGAAAATACTATTTTCTATTTAATAATAAAAGTGTTATTAGGCATTTGTTTGCAGTAATACGCTTTGTTTTCTGCGAAGGAAAAATTACTTCAATTTTCAACAAAAAAGAAGACTAATTGTCATCTAAAAGTTTCAGTTCTACAAGGTCTATTTTAGTATTTGATACTTCTAAAATTGTAAAACCAAAATCATCAATTTTTACAACATCGTTTTGTGCAGGAATCTCTTCGGTATGATTCACTATTAAACCTCCTAAAGTCTCGTAATTTTCACTCTCCGGCAGGTTCAACTTATAGGTTTCATTTAAATAATCAACTTCCAATCGTGCTGAAAAGGTATAGGTGCTATCGTCTAGTTTTTCTTCAATTAAATCGACGGTATCATGTTCATCTTCAATTTCCCCAAACAATTCTTCAACAATATCTTCAACCGTCATAACACCCGCAGTTCCTCCGTATTCGTCTAAAACAATGGCCATGCTTTTTCGTTTTTTTATAAGCACACTAAGCACATCTTTAACCAAGACGGTTTCTGGAACATATTCCACAGGAAGCATCATGGCTTTAATGTTTTTAGGTTTTTTAAATAATTCAAAGGAGTGTACATAACCTAAAATATCATCAATAGTGTCTTTATATACTAATATTTTGGTAAAACCTGTTTCTGTAAAAAGAGCGTTGAGCGATTTAATAGAATCGTTAATTTCAATAGCCGTTATTTCGGTACGTGGCACCATGACTTCGCGTGCTTTTACTTCGGAAAATTCTAAGGCATTTTGAAAAATCTGTATTTCAGAATCTACATCATCGTGTGCTTCAACCGATTCCATTTGTTCAGTTATATAATTACCCAATTCCACTTTGGTGAATGCCAATTGTATTTGGTCCCCTTCCGTTTTAAAAATATGTTTTAACACAAAATCTGAAATCCAAATAACAAAATCTGAAATAAACGTAAACAGCATATAAAAGGCATATGCAGGAATTGCCAGTGCTTTAATTAAAGTGTTGGCATATATTTGAAAAAATACTTTAGGGAAAAACTCCGCAGTTATTAAAATAATGAGCGTAGAAATTATTGTTTGGGTTAACAAACTAAAATCGGTTAACATTAAATCTAAAAAACCATAGGATGTTGGCACCATGGTTTTAAACCAATCTACCAACAAGTCGCCCATAAAAAACCCATAAATAACCAAAGCTATATTGTTGCCAATAAGCATGGTTGCAATAAATTTGGATGGTTTTGCAGTAAGTTTGGTTAAAACTTTTGATAAGATGCCATCTTGTTTTTTCTCAATTTCTATATGAATTTTGTTTGAAGATATATAGGCAATCTCCATACCCGAAAAGAAGGCAGAAAGTATTAATGATACAATGATGATGACGACATCAATACTCATTTATTTTGAATTATTTGTTTTATCGTATTTCTTAGCAAATTTCCTTCTAAAGAAATACATGAAAATAGCTAGTGCTGCAAGCCCTAGAGAAATATAAGCGCCATTTGTACCATCATTCCATTTGGTGATACCATCGTAAATAAAAAGTATAGCGAAAACCAAATAGGCGTATTGAAAAATTTTAGAATATTTCATGTTTATATTTATTGTAAAAACTGGTGTAAAGATAATTAAAATTGAAGAAGCAGCATTTTTAAATTCCTTTTAGGGAATTAGTTAATCTTCAACAGAAATAATACCGGTAACTTCTAGCACTTCGGCAGTCTTGAATTTTGAATCAGAGTCGAAACCATTGCCATTTATAATATCCGTTTCGGTTTTATAGGTTACGGGTTTATTGGTAAACAACCATTCTTTTTTCTGGTCGTAATATAATTGTTCGGTTTTTAAAACCCCATTTTCACTGGTTATAACAACATTTCCTTGCAGATCTAATAGGTCGGTTTGGTCATAAACAATAGCATAATCGGCTACCACAGTGTTTTTTCTGTTTTGCTCGTCATATAAATATAAAGTAATCCCTTCGGGAAATTCATTATATGGAAAGTCTCTGTTAGTAAAATCTAACCTTTTTGGACTTAGTAAGTTTGCTGTAACTCTACCAGAATCGGTGTGTTTTAAATTAATATTTTCTGCAATTCCAATAGGTTCATTTTCTGAAACACCTATTTTCTGGACTTGATTAAAACTGTCGTTACATGAAAAAAACATAGCCATCATTAATATGATGACTATGTTTAGAATTTTATGTAAACTTTGTTTTTTCATTACATTTTTGGCACTGTAACCGAAGCTCCAATCCAACATCCAATTTTAATAACTGTACCTGAGTTACCTGCACTAAAAATCTCAGATTTTGATGGTGCTTTTGATAAATAGTTCGCTGCCGAATTTGCTGCTGCACCTGACAATTTGGAATCAACACGTGCTGCTTTTTGAGCTTCATCTGCTGCCAACCAATACACAGCTCTTTTATTAAAGTTAGTATCTCCACAATCATTGGCACTTGCTGCATACATAGCTGCAATAGACAAATAAGGACGTCCGTTGGAAGGGTTTAATCTTAAAGCTTCTCTAAAAAAGTTTCTTGCTTGAGAATAACTACCTCTTGATTTTAGTTTCAAAGCAATTCTATTATTTAAATTTGATTTTTTGAAACTATCAGTTTCTAAATCAATCGCTTGTTTGTAAAAAGCAATTGCTTCGCTAGATCTTCCTTCTTTATCTTTTAAGATACCTAAGTAATATGCTGAATTAGCAGATGGGCTAATCTCATGAAATGCATTTACCAATTTAAAGAATAAAGGATCATCTGTACATTCTTTTTCAGACATTTTACCAGCGGCTCTTTGTAACCAAACGGCATTTTCTTTATTAGCCTCAAAATTCTTTTCGTACAATGGAATTAAGATATCACAATTTGCTCTTGTTCCCATTTTTTCATCAATACCAGCTTCAATTTGATCGTAAGCAGCTAAGTAGCTTTCGTAATAGGCTTTGTATTGAGACTCTTTGCTTGTTAACTCGGTACCCGCAGTTTCTTTTTCTATAAGTACGTTAAGACTTTCAGAGTAATTTTTAACTTCGTCTTCTACTTTTTCAACAATATCATCATATTTATTAAATAAATCTTCTGCAGGTTTTTTACCAGCATCATATAAATCTACCATTAAAGAAAAGTAAGTATACAAACTCTGTGGATTTGTAAAAGTTGCTTTATCCTCTTGATAGGCATTATCAAAAACGGTATACAAATCTTCACTCGATTTATTTAAAATAGCTTTATTGTCGTACATTAATTGTCCAGTTTGTGCACCGTACTCTCCTTTTGGTGTTTTATCTGGAAAATGCTCGCCTCTTTCTGCCCATAACTTTATTAAATCGTTTAGAAGAGTTGCTTTATCTGCACCTGTAGCTTTTTCAATTTTGTCCATTAAAATTTTCTCACCATCTATATATATGGCATTGTTAAATTTAGGACATTTATTTCTTACATCCATCCAAGGCTGGAAGGCTGCATCATAATTTTTAGCTTTTACATATTCGTGGAATATAGAAAGCTTTGTCATACACTCTTCATCTTGCTGTGCAAACCCTATATTTAATCCAATAAATAATGCTGCTAATAATAATGTAATTTTTGTTTTCATGATAATAATGTTACGCTGTTAGTCATATTTTCTTTTCTGGAACCATCTATCGTTCAAAGATAAACTTATTTGGAAATTAATAAAATTCTCTTGTATTAAATTGCTGTTTGTTGTTCCTCTTTTTCCAAGTTCCATTCCTAAGTTGGCATTAGAGAAAAAACTACCAACTGGTAATCCTACTCCAAAAGATATGCCAAACTCGTTTATTGATTCATTTTCTATATTTAAACCTGTATTTTCATAGTGTAAACCAGCTCTATAAACAGCGCGTTTAAAATAACTTGTAAATGAATTATACTGCGGAATGTAGAAACCACCAATTGAAACACTGGCAGCGTCTTTATAAACTACCGCAGAAGAATTGTATAAATCGTTTGAAAAATCACTGGTTTTTTGGTATTCAGATTCTACACCCACAAACCATTTTCTTGGCTCTCCAACACCAGCACCCACTGAGAATTTTGATGGTAACACCAAATCGGTTTCCAATAAACCTAAAGATTCTAAATCTGTGTCTATTGTATTATAAACAGACTCCGAGCCCGTAGATGACAGAATTATTGTTGAAATGGATCTTTCGTTTTTTGAACTTAAGATGCTTTTTGGCGTATATGTTAAACCTGTAACTAATTCTAAATTAGTGTTTATCATGGTTTTATATGACAATCCTAAATTTATATTTAACCCACTTAAATCAGAGCGATTATTTTCTCTACTTTGATATTGTGTAGTATTACCATCTTCATCATAACTGAATGTGATGTTGCTATTTTGAATATTTCCAAAATTATATTGGGCATCAATACCCACACTTAATTCATCTGTAATTTGATAGCCAAAACCTAAAAAAGCTTTGTTTAGTCCACCTTCACCTCTAAATCTATTCGATTTTTTGCCATCATCATAATTATCGTCTAAAGTTTCTAGTTTGTAACCCACAGCTGTATATGGCATTAATCCAAAGCCAAAACCAAATTTCCCCATTGGAATAGATAAGGCTAAATAATCAAACGTGGTAGCACTAGCCTTTGCACTTCCTGAATTGCTTTTTAGTTCCACATCGGAATAAGATCCACCAACGGTAAACTTTACCGGTCTACTTTCTCCATTAAGCATTTCCAAGTTTTTACCTGCATATCCGGCAGGGTTTCTTAAGTTTATATGTATACTATCATTATAAATACTTAAACCACCCATGCTTCGGTTTTCGACTGTTCCTTTGAATTTTAAGCTTCCAATACCATAAAAAGAATAAGGTGAAGCTGTACCCTGTTGTCCGTAACTATTAATTGCAAAAATTGCAATAAAAACCAATACAAGTTTTTTAATCATTCGTTTGAATTATATTGTAAAATAAAGTTCAGTCCCTCTAAAAGAAAATTAGAAGTCGCAAATATGCTACTTTTTAATTGTTTAGACAAGAAATTACTATCACCTCCTGTTAAAATAACTGTTAAATCTGAATAATTTTGCTCGTATTCCAAAATAACGCCTTCTATTTCCTTTAAAACACCAAAAACAACGCCAGAATGCATGGATGTTTCTGTTGAATTACCAATGATACTGTTTGGCAATTCTGTATCTAATAACGGTAAATTGGCCGTCAAATTATTCAATGCTTTATAACGCATACGCAAACCCGGAGAAATAGCGCCTCCAAGATATTCATTTTTACTGTTTACAAAATCGTAAGTAATGCAAGTGCCAGCATCAATAATAAGCACATTATTATTTGGATAGGATTTAACAGACGCACACACCAAAGCAATCCTATCTACGCCTAATGTTTTTGGGGTTTTATAAAGATTTGTAAAAGGTAGTTTTGTATTAGAATTCAAAATGACTAATTCAAAATGGCTAGCAATAGCTTCAATATCACTTTCACTTAATTTTCCAACAGAAGAAACAATGGCTTTCCTAATTGTACT
This sequence comes from Mariniflexile fucanivorans, assembly GCF_004341235.1. Classification (GTDB taxonomy): domain Bacteria; phylum Bacteroidota; class Bacteroidia; order Flavobacteriales; family Flavobacteriaceae; genus Mariniflexile; species Mariniflexile fucanivorans. The sequence continues at coordinate 6,407 of NZ_SLUP01000004.1, read as the reverse complement.
AAACATGCTTTTAATAACTTCTATGCGTACTAAAATCAAATCTAGTTCAACTACTTCTTTATGTTCAATTTTGTTTCCATCAAAAACAGCTAATTTCACTAGAGAATTCCCTATATCTATTATTAAATTCATATTTTTATTAAAATCCAAAATTACAAAATGAGAAATAATATGTATCCTATTTAACTTATTATATTGATTATAAAAGAAATAAAACCCAACATGGTAAATAATAAAAAATAGATGTCATTTTTTTTAACTTTATTTTGGTGAATAGCAAAAATGAATATATATTTGCAACCGCTTTGGCGAGGTACCTTAGCTCAGTTGGTAGAGCAAAGGACTGAAAATCCTTGTGTCCCTGGTTCGATTCCTGGAGGTACCACGAAAAAATCCCGAAACTTTAATGTTTACGGGATTTTTTGTTAACATCAATTTCCTGTGTCTAAGATTCAAAAAAAATACCTCTTTTTCTTTTTTTGATATTAACATCTACAAAATATTTGAGACCTTATTGCAACCATTAATTAGCCTTCTCGTCTTTAATTATATCTATCAGAATATAAAATGCTAAATCTTTTAATCATTTTATAAATGAATGAACGTTTATTCATATATTTGCATCCGATACTAATTATTAGATTATGGCAAGAAAAATAGATGAAGAAAAAATAAAGAGAATTAAAGAAGCAACGATGCTTACTATTGTTGAAAACGGCATAGAATCGACCACCATCGCCATGATAGCCAAAGAAGCTAAGGTAAGCGGCGGTTATTTATACAGAATTTATACTGGAAAACAAGACCTTATAAATGAGCTTTATTTTGAAAAAGCAAACTCCATTTATCAGGAATTAGATTTCTTCCTAGGCTTTAATCAAACAAATATTGAACCGTTTGTACATTCTTTTATTAGAAACAGAATTGTGTATTCCATAAACGAACCTATAGCTTCCAAATTTTACTATCAGCTTCTACACAACGAAAATTATATTCTGCCAGACGAACTAAAAGAAAAAAGCTTAAAATTAATTGAAAAGATAAAAGATATTGGAATTAAATCTGGCGAAATTTCTACCTCCATAAGTATCGCTCAACTGCACTACCATATTTTTCTATATGCCATAGATTATATCCATTTTAAAAGAAAAAACATTTTCGGATTAGAAGAATCCATACAGGAAGATCTTGCTTTTATAACACAAAGTATTATGAGAATTTTAAAAGAATAAAAAGATGATTAGTTTAAAAATTAAAAAAACATATAAATCCAGAATTAAAAAATTGAATTTTTTAATTTTATTAATGGGCAGCATCATTGGTCAAGCACAAATAATTTCTTTAAAAGATGCCCATGAATTAATGCTATCTTCAAACGGTAATATTAAAGCCTCTTCATTTGAAATAAACCAGAGCCAAGAAGAGTACAAAGCTGCAAAAGGATTGTATTTACCAAAAATAACCGCCTCTGGAACCTATTTAAGAATCGATAATGATATTAGTGTTGACTTAAATACACCAAGAGATATGTTTGGTGGCTTATTAAGCATATCGAACCCTGCTGAAGTTTTAGGCGATTGGAATTTCACCTTACAGGAAAAAAACTTAGGTTTTGCAACGCTTGGTCTTTCCATGCCCCTTTACTCTGGAGGTTTAATAAATAGCGCCAACAAAGCGGCTAAAATAAAATATAATTTAGCGAAAAACAATCACCAAATTGTGGATAATGATTACACTATTAATCTCATTCAACTTTATTATAAATTAAAACTAGCTAAATCTGTTGAAAGCCTTAGACAAACTATTTATAAAACCGTAGAATTACACTATAACCAAGCAAATAAGTTTTTTGAAAATGGCATCATTCCAGAAGTTGAAACTTTGAATGCTCAAGTGGCATTATCTAACGCAAATACAGATTTAATGAGTTCTCAAAAAGACTTGGAACTAGCTACTACAGCCCTAGAAAATTTAATAGGGTCTGACAATGTAGATAGTCTTTCAACTAATTTTTCTCAACCAAATTTAATTAAATCACTAGGCGAATTTCAAACCGATATATTGAAGAACAACCATCAATTAAAAGCCATTCAGCAAAACAAAAGTCTAGCTGAAGTTGGTGTTAAGGCAGAAAAAAGTGATTATTATCCTAAAATTGGTTTATTTGGAAATTATGTACCATGGACAGATAATTTAACAATTACAGAAAATACAAAATGGTTTGTTGGCGTGGGTGTAGAATGGGTGTTATTTGATGGCTTACAAAGAGAACACAAAATTAAAGCGGCTCAATATAAAATAAATCAAGTTGAGGCTATAGATTCTCAAGCCAAATTGAATCTTCAAACGTATTCTGAAAAATTATATAACACAATGAAAAAGGCATCAGAACAATATCAAAGTCTTGTTTTAAATGAAACGTATGCACAGAAATTAAAATTTATGAGAACGCGTGCTTTTGAAGAAGGTACAGGAACTTCATTAGAAGTTGTAGATGCCACCTTAAAACTTTCACAAATACAGTTTCACAAATTACAAGCTTTATACGACTACAATATAGCCTACGGAGAATTGATGGTTGTATCTGGCCAAACAGAACTATTCTTGAACCAAAATTAAACTTAAAATGAAAAATTCAAAATTAATAAAATCACTATTTATTGGCACTTTAGTAGCCATTTTAGTCCTAACCGGCGTTTGGCTTTTAATAAAACCAAAACACATTGTTTTACAAGGTAGAATTGAGGCAAAAGAAATCTATTTATCTGCCAAAATTCCAACTAGAATTCAAACGTTCGATGTAAAAGAGGGAGCTTCCGTAAAAAAAGGACAATTGTTGGCAACTTTAGAGAGTCCGGAAATTATGGCTAAAATCAATCAAGCGCTTGCTGCCCAAGAAGCTGCTATTGCCCAAAAAGATAAAGCCATAAATGGTGCACGAGTTGAGGAAATTAGAGCCGCTAAAAGTACTTTTGAAAAAGCGACAGCTGCTGCCGATGTTATGAATAAAACGTACAAACGTATCGATAATTTATTTAATGATGGTTTAATATCACAACAACAAAAAGATGAAGCTTTTGCTAAAAAACAAGCCGCTTTAAGCGATCAAATAGCAGCTCAAAACATGTATCAAATGGCAATGAATGGTGCTAGAAAAGAAGACATAGCTGCGGCTAAAGCTTTAGTAAAACGAGCTGATGGTGCTTTAAGTGAAGTTGAAAATTATAGCAATGAAAGAAATATTGTTTCACCTATTGATGCTGAAGTACTAAACTTTTTACCCGAAGAAGGTGAATTAATTTCAGCTGGCTATCCTGTTGTACATTTAGTAGATCTAGCAAATAGTTATTCCGTTATCAACATAAAAGAAACTTATTTAGCTCATTTTAAAAAAGATGCTGAGTTTGAAGCCACCATTCCTGCCCTTGAAAACAAAAAAATAAAATTTAAAGTGTATTACATAGCGCCACTGGGAGAGTATGCAACATGGAATGCTACAAAATCAACTGGAGAATTTGATATTAGAACCTTTGAAATTAAAGCTTCACCCATAAACAAAGAGGAAGATTTAAGACCAGGAATGAGTGTATTAATAGACTATTCTCAATTTAAAAAATAATATGAAACCAATGTTCCGTATAGCAAAAAGAGAAGTGGGATTACTTTTAAATAGTAAAACCTTATTTGTTTTTGCTGTAATATTACCGTTTGTTTCATTTCTTTTCTTTTCTAGTTTATTAAAAGTTGGGGTAGCGCGAAATTTACCAATTGCTGTGATTGATTTGGATAATTCGGCAATATCAAGAAATGTTATTTCTCAATTAGACGCTACACCAGAATTACAAATTAGTCATACATTAATTAATCAACAAGAAGGAGAATCATTAATCCGGCAAGGTGAAATTTACGGATTGGTTACCATTCAAAAAGATTTTGAAGCCGATTTAAAAAACGGTAAACAAGTAACCATTTTAAATCAATACAATAACAATGTTTTACTACCAGGTGGACTAGAGTTTAAAGCTTTTAGTAAAGTTATTGGTACTATTTCTGCTCAAATATATATTCAAAAACAACTTGTAAAAGGTGTATCATTTCAGCAAGCAGTAATAAATTATCAACCTGTTAGCTTAGAAAATCATGTTTTATCCAATCCTTATACCAATTATTCCTATTATTTAAATTCAGGCTTTTTAGCATACTTTTTTCAAATAATAATTATTTTAACTACCATTTATTGTTTTGGGAGTGATTTAAAATACATTAAAGGCAATCAATTATTAAGAATCTCTAACGGAAAATTAAGCCCCATACTTTTGGGTAAAATTTTACCTTATACCATATGGTTCTTTTTTGTTGGACTTATCATGTATTACACCATGTTTGTTTGGCAAGATTTCCCTTTAAATGGAAGTAAAATTGCTTTATTAATTGGATTAATATTATTGATTATTTCAAGTCAGTGTTTTGGGCTACTCTTTTTGTCTTTAAGCAATAGTTTCAGAGAAGCATTAACAATTGGTTCTGGGTTTGCTGCTATTAGTTTGTCTTTTTCAGGAATTACATTTCCCATTTTTTCTATGCCTTTAGTTTTAAAATGGATAAGTCAAATTTTTCCGTTTACACATTTTTTTAAATTGTTTATGGAACAATCTCAACAAGGATTTCCTGTATATTATTCTTTTAAAACGATTATAGTACTAATGCTCCTTTGTGCATTACCAATTATTTTTTTCTGGAAGAAACTAACAAAACTTTTTATCAAAGGTGAATTTAACCATAGAATCTAGTTATGAAAAAAATCACAAAGTCATATCACAGATCAAAAATTTCATTTTGGAATGCCATAAATACAGAATGGAATGCTATTAAAAATGATAAAGCCATTATAGGTGTTTTTCTATCCATTGCTTTTTTAGTCCTTGTAGCATACACCTTTGTTTATTCCAATCAAGTTGTTGAAAAAGTACCTGTAGCTATCATAAATCAAGATGCCTCAAGGTTAAGTCGAGATTATATCGCTATGTTAAATTCAGGGGATGGTTTGGAAGTTAAAACCAGTTATACCGATTTACAAGAAGCTAAAGTTGCTTATTATGAAAACACTATTAAAGGCATCATTATAATCCCTAACAATTTTGAGAAAAATATTAAAAGCGGAAAACAAGTTACCATAACAACTTACTCTGATGCTTCTAACATGCTATTTTACAAGAAAGTACTAGGTACAGTTACTACTATTAATGGATATTTCAATGCAGCAATTATAATAAAAAAAGATGTATTAAAAGGCATGACATATAAACAAGCTGTTGAAAATTATACACCAATTAAATCTGTTAACAATAGCTTATTTAACATATCGGGAGGCTACGCCACATATTTAATCCCCATACTAACGGCTTTAATTGTACAATTGGTATTATTAATGGGGGTTGGTCTGATAAACGGAACCCGTAATGAAGACCGGACAACAAAATCTCACTTCCCTAGATTGGCACATAAAGGAGGTACAATTCCTGTACTTTTAGGTAAAGCAATTTTATATACATGCCTCTTTTTAATAATCATACCCATACAAATTGGAATTGTTTATACGCTGTTTTCAATACCTATTAGATCATCAATAATAACCGTTTATATTTTTATAATTCCCTATGTATTTTCCGTTGTTTTTTTAGGATTAGTTATCAGTTCATTTTTTAAAAGAAGAGAAGACTCACTTTTGTTTATCGTTCTAACATCCATTCCTGCACTAATGCTTAGCGGATTATCATTTCCTCCTGAAAGTTTCTCTCAATTTTATCAAATTATAGCTCAGTTAATACCCTCAACGCATGGAATTGAAGGATTTGTAAAATTAACCCAAATGAAAGCATCCTTTACTGAAATTATGAATGAATGGTATAAGTTATGGGGGTTAACTCTTATATATTTCATTATGGCCTCTTTTTTACTGAAATTAAAAGTAAAAAAAATTAATTCTTATTCTAAATAACTCGATTTTATCCTACTATTCACTCATTGTGATTACTTACCTGGTTTGTAATAAACCTGTAGATAATCACTTTGTGGTTTATTATGGTATAAATCATTCAAAAAAAAAGATACCAAATGAGTATCCATCAAGATATTTCTGCAAAATACAGCTAGTATAACTAACTCAAAAACAATGAATTGTATTCAAAAATCCTTTACGCTAAAAACTTTTATCTAAATGCAAAATAATAGCATAATACAAACCAAATTTATAGGATTTCAATATTGGTGTAATAATACATTAGGGGTTATTTCGTAACAATTAAAAGGCTTTATGGCAAGTTTTTAAGTGGTTTAAAAAGCGCGCTATCCGCTATATCTTTTTATGCTGGAGTTTTATCGTAATGGTATTAAGTAAGGTAAGGCAT